>NZ_JAIVLK010000029.1 GCF_020524585.1 Celeribacter naphthalenivorans | reverse complement strand
TATGGCTAAGGAAAAGTTTGAGCGTTCGAAACCGCACGTGAACATCGGCACGATCGGCCACGTTGACCACGGTAAAACCACCCTGACGGCAGCGATCACCAAATACTTTGGTGACTTCAAAGCCTACGACCAAATCGACGGCGCGCCGGAAGAGAAAGCCCGCGGCATCACGATCTCGACCGCTCACGTTGAGTACGAGACCGAGAACCGCCACTACGCACACGTCGACTGCCCCGGCCACGCCGACTACGTGAAAAACATGATCACCGGTGCGGCCCAGATGGACGGCGGTATCCTGGTTGTGAACGCAGCTGACGGCCCGATGCCGCAGACCCGCGAGCACATCCTGCTTGCGCGTCAGGTTGGCGTTCCGGCTCTGGTCGTGTTCATGAACAAAGTGGACCAGGTTGACGACGAAGAGCTCCTCGAGCTCGTCGAAATGGAAATCCGTGAGCTTCTGTCCGCTTACGACTTCCCGGGCGACGATATTCCGATCATCGCAGGTTCCGCTCT
>NZ_JAIVLK010000028.1 GCF_020524585.1 Celeribacter naphthalenivorans | reverse complement strand
CCCCTCAAATATGCAGCGCCCGTCCGTAAGCTGCAAGCACCGCTTCATGCATCATTTCCGACATCGTCGGATGCGGGAAGACCGTGTTCATCAGTTCTTCTTCCGTCGTCTCCAAAGTCCGCCCGATCACATAGCCCTGGATCATTTCCGTCACCTCGGCGCCCACCATATGCGCGCCCAAAAGCTCGCCCGTCTTGGCGTCGAACACGGTTTTCACCAGACCCTCGGCCTCGCCCATCGCGACGGCTTTGCCATTGCCAATAAAGGGAAATTTGCCGACCTTGATCTCGTAACCCGCCTCTTTCGCCTTGTCTTCCGTCAGCCCCACAGAGGCCACCTGCGGGTGGCAATAGGTGCAGCCCGCGATCGAGTTCGGCTTGATCGGATGCGGGTGTTCACCGGCGATCAGCTCGGCCACCATGACGCCTTCGTGCGACGCTTTATGCGCCAGCCAAGGCGCGCCCGCGATGTCGCCGATGGCGAACAATCCGTCGACGCCCGTGCGGCAGAATTCGTCCGTCACGACATGCGTCCGGTCGATTTTCACGCCCGCCTCCTCGAGGCCCAGCCCCTCGACATTGCCGACGATACCGACCGC
>NZ_JAIVLK010000027.1 GCF_020524585.1 Celeribacter naphthalenivorans | reverse complement strand
GGCGCAACGGGCGACACCGGCGCAACGGGTGACACCGGCGCAACGGGCGACACCGGCGCAACGGGCGACACCGGCGCAACGGGTGACACCGGCGCAACGGGTGACACCGGCGCAACGGGTGACACCGGCGCAACGGGTGACACCGGCGCAACGGGTGACACCGGCGCAACGGGCGACACCGGCGCAACGGGTGACACCGGCGCAACGGGCGACACCGGCGCAACGGGCGACACCGGCGCAACGGGTGACACCGGCGCAACGGGTGACACCGGCGCAACGGGAGACACCGGCGCAACGGGCGACACCGGCGCAACGGGCGACACCGGCGCAACGGGCGACACCGGTGCAACGGGCGACACCGGCGATGCCGCGCTCGATACAGTAGGCAATCTTCTGGACGACATCGTCGACCTGCTTGAAGACGTCGTGGGCGTCGTCGGAGGTCTTGTTGGCCTCGACACCAATGGCCTTCTCGATCCGGTGACGGGCCTCGTGGACGGCTTACTTGGTGACGACGCGACGGGCGGTCTTCTCGATCCGGTGACCGGCCTCGTGGACGGCTTGCTTGGTGACGACGCGACGGGTGGCCTTCTCGATCCGGTGACCGGCCTCGTGGACGGCCTGCTTGGTGACGACGCGACGGGCGGTCTGCTCGATCCGGTGACGGGCCTCGTGGACGGCCTGCTTGGTGGCGACACGGGTGGTCTGCTCGATCCGGTGACGGGCCTCGTGGACGGCTTGCTTGGTGGCG
>NZ_JAIVLK010000026.1 GCF_020524585.1 Celeribacter naphthalenivorans | reverse complement strand
GGACCGCCTGACCCAAAGGGGCAGGGGGTGCAAATCCCAGAGGGGCGCACACATCTCTCCCTCGGCTCGCTTGCCTGTCACCTCTCACTCGGTCGCACGGCCCGCACGGGGCGGTTCGGGACGACGACGACAAGCGGGAATTTGTTGCGCGAGGAATGACCCGCAGGGGCAGGGGAAATTCGCGCTTGGCGGCGGCGGCACGAGCTGCCACATGCGAAAAGGCCGCGTCCGAGTGTGGTGACAGGTGATCGAGCTGAGACATCGTGCAAACCGACACCCCCAGGGGGCGTTCGGCTTGTCCGAATCCCCCCTGGGCCGCAAAGACGGCGTTGCCGGCTGCGCAGCGCCGAAGGTGCGAAGTCTCAAAAATCGAGGGATCAGCGCGGCATCGCGCGGATCTCCGTTTCTTCAGGTTCTGTTTGGAGTTTTCCAGCCCGGCCCCGGGCCGGGCCGCAGCACCCTTCGAGCCGGACAGCGCCTCCCACAGCGCAACGGGAGGTGAGAAGGGTGTGGTAAACTCCAAACAGAACCGCGCGCTGAGTTTGGCCTCTGGCGCCAAATCAGCTTCTTTTAGCCATGGGTCAGGCCCTGGCCCGCTTGTCGGCTGAGAAACGATCACAGAGCCGCCCGACGACGATACGGGGCGCCGGGTGCCACATCCCGGCAAGGGCCCAAAGGCCGCAATCGCGGCCCCCTGCGCGGGCAGCGCAAGGCCGAACGGGGCGGGGCCGGAGGTTCCGCCTCGATCGGGCAACACAGAACCTCCCCGAAAACAAAAAATGGCCCCGCTACAAAAAGCGAGGCCAGTTAAAATCCTTCACCACAAAGGATAAAT
>NZ_JAIVLK010000025.1 GCF_020524585.1 Celeribacter naphthalenivorans | reverse complement strand
AGTCAAGATGTTTCCGGCTATGCAGTTTCGATTTTTTCATTAGGTGTTTTGCTATGTTTATTTTTCGCAATTTTCCTTTGGCTTGAATTGCTCGGATAAACGGCGCGTGTTCGAATTTTGTTCGTAATTTTTCGCAAAGATGTTTCGTGTTGCGCGTGCATGCATTGTTAGACATATGGCGCTTCCGTTCTTCTTGCCATGTCGCACAGTTCAGATTTTACCTATTCCGTCCCGTGAAAATCTAATGATGCGACGGCCTGTGCCGTTCGGATGAATCATGGAGGGTGCTACTTTGGCACGAAGGTATACGACTGAGCTTGTTTCTCTGTACAATCAGGCTCTTGATGCGGTGGAGCGGCGCGATAAATTTAACTTGGGAGCAGCTCCGGTTCTGACCGGATATGTGCCTGTAAAGGTGCCAACGGGTCGGATCTTCATGTTTGGAAATGCCACCGACCACCCACTCTTGGGGAATACGTTGATCTCCACATCTGATCTCGTATGGCTCGACCATGATGCCAAAATCGCACGCACGGTGTCGCGTTTTTACCGGGTTGAGGCAAAAGCAGATTTTCCAAAAGGAAGCATCGTAGCGGCAGGATATCTTTGGGGGCGCGTTCTTGGTGACGAAGAGTTGCAATGCATGCTGCGAGATAACGCAGATCGATTTCGAAAACTGATGAATTGATACGCAGACTCTCCGACGTCTCCTGAATTGAGGAAAATTTCCGGCTTAATTTTCTTCTCATTATTGTTTGGGGCAGGTGGCGTCAGTGCCCTTGCGCCATATGCTATTTATCTAAGATATGGAGCCCCAATTGAGCATCCGTATGACACAAATCGTCCGATTGATCGAAGCCACGGTGCCGCACTTTGCGGCAGAGGAGCAAATTATAAGTTGGAGTGGAGAGGAGTTTGGAGGGCAAATCAGAGTCGTGGTTTCTATCGAGAAGGAAGTTCGAGAGTTCGTGCGATTTAGAAGCTTTGATATCCAAAATCATGTCCTGAATTTAGGCAGATACCGACCATCGAGTCCTTGGCTGCTTTATCGTAAGCATCTGAAGCCATTGGAGGTATTTGAGCACTTCAGCATCGACAGAAATTTTGGTCTCTTCAACTCCGATGCTCAATTCCGCAGTGAGTGGGTTTATTCCAATA
>NZ_JAIVLK010000024.1 GCF_020524585.1 Celeribacter naphthalenivorans | reverse complement strand
GGTAATCCCCCCGTTTTTACTGGGGCTTGGTCTTAGAGTTTACGCGGCCATTCTCAGTTTCTGTGCGGGTGTCATCCCGCCGTTGCCCATGTTCGGGCGCTCATTGTTGTAGGACCAGAGCCATTCGGTGGCAATCTGCTGCACCTCGTCGATGCTTTCGAAGATGTGTAGGTCCAACCATTCATGCCGGACCGTCCGGTTGTAGCGCTCGACATAAGCGTTCTGCTGCGGCTTTCCGGGCTGGATGTGGGCCAGGGCGATGCCCTTGTGTTCGGCCCATTCCATGAGCGTACCGCTGATGTATTCCGGACCTTTGTCGACCCTGATCGTCTTCGGTGCGCCACGCCATTCGATGATCTGGTTCAGCGCCCGGACGACGCGTTCGGCGGGGAGCGAGAAGTCGATCTCGATGCCCAAACCTTCACGGTTGAAGTCGTCACTCGCCATTGTCCTCGGACCAATGGCGGACAATGGCTCGTCATTCAGCAGGCGGAACTGGCGCCCATCTCCAAGTCGATCAGCCATGAAATCCATGGACCATCATTCGCAGCCTCCGGCACCTCCAAGGCCTCGGGCTTGTCCCGCTTCAGCCGCTTGCGCGGCTTGATCCGCAGATTCAGCTCCAGCTCGCGGTAGATCCGGTACACGCGCTTGTGGTTCCAGCATTCGCCATTGTCTCTCGGACCAATGGCGTTCCAATGGCTCATCCTTGGACGTTGCGCATGTAGAGGAAACACAGGCCGAAGCCCCAGGTCTTCTTTGCCTTCGTCAGCCCGAGCAGCAGATCGGCAATCTGTTCGTTCTCGTCATCGAGCTTCGGGCTATATCGATAGCATGCCTCGCTGACATCGAACGCCCGACACGATGAGACCATGTCCGCCATCGGTCCAAGGACAATGGTCGAATGCGATGCTGACGCCCTTCATCGCCACCGCTTTCACGGCCAGCTCTCGGCGTTGAGCTGGCCGGATCATTTTTTCCCAAAGCCTCCTTGAGGAGGTCATTCTGCATACTGACGTCAGCGTACATGCGCTTCAGGCGGCGGTTTTCCTCAGCCATCGCCTTCATCTCCGAAATCAGGCTCGCATCCATGCCACCATGCTTCGCCGGCCACTTGTACAGCGTGGCGCTACTCATGCCATGTTCGCGGCACAGCTCGGCCGCCGGCACGCCGCCTTCCATCTGGCGTAGCACACCCATGATCTGCGCTTCGGTGAAACGTGTCTTCTTCATCGGAATCTCCTCGTTCATCCTGCCGAGAAAATTCTACTGCCGCATCCCACTAAAATCGGGGGGGGATTACCC
>NZ_JAIVLK010000023.1 GCF_020524585.1 Celeribacter naphthalenivorans | reverse complement strand
TTCGGGCGCGTGGACATCAAATGGTATGCCGACGGCGTCTTGAACGTCTCCGCCAACTGCATCGACCGTCATCTGTCGAAAAAATCCCTGCAAACCGCGATCATTTTCGAGCCGGACGATCCCGATGAGCCCGCCCAGCACATCACCTACAAGGAGCTCTCCGACAAGGTGAACCGCATGGCCAACGTGCTGCTCAGCCAGGGCGTCATGCGCGGTGACCGGGTTGTGATCTATCTGCCGATGATCCCCGAGGCCGCTTACGCGATGCTTGCCTGTGCCCGCATCGGTGCAATCCATTCCATTGTTTTTGCAGGATTTTCCCCGGACGCGCTCGCCAACCGCATCAACGATTGCGGCGCGAAGCTGGTCATCACCTCCGACACAGCACCCCGCGGCGGCCGTCGCACGCCGTTGAAGGCCAACACTGACGCCGCGCTTTTGCACTGTTCCGACAAGGTCCGCTGCCTCGTCGTCAAACACACCGGTGATCAGATCTCCTGGGTTCAGGGCCGCGATGTCGATGTCAAATATCTGATGGAACACGCCTCCCCCGACTGCCCGCCGCGTCCGATGAACGCCGAAGACCCGCTCTTCATCCTCTACACCTCGGGCTCCACGGGCAAACCGAAAGGCGTCGTCCACAGCTCCGGCGGCTACCTCGCCTATGCAGCACTCACCCACAAATACGTCTTCGATTACCACGACGGCGACGTCTTCTGGTGCACCGCCGATGTGGGCTGGGTCACCGGGCATAGCTACATCGTCTACGGTCCGCTCGCCAACGGCGCGACGACCGTGATGTTCGAAGGCGTGCCGACCTACCCCGACGCGGGCCGCTTCTGGGCCGTTTGCGAAAAGCACAAGGTCAACCAGTTTTACACCGCGCCAACCGCGCTGCGCTCGCTCATGGGTCAGGGCAACGAATGGGTTGAAAAATATGATCTTTCCGACCTGAAAGTGCTCGGCACCGTCGGTGAGCCGATCAACCCGGAGGCCTGGAACTGGTACAATGAGGTCGTCGGCAAAGGCAATTGCCCCATCGTCGACACCTGGTGGCAGACCGAGACCGGCGGGCATCTTTTGACGCCGCTGCCGGGCGCGATTGCCACCAAACCGGGCTCCGCGACCAAGCCGTTCTTCGGCGTGCAGCCGGTCATTCTGGACGCCACCACCGGCGAGGAACTGACCGAGACCGCGACCGAAGGCGTGCTCTGCATCAAGGACAGCTGGCCCGGCCAGATGCGCACCGTCTGGGGCGATCACGAACGCTTCCAAGAGACCTATTTCCAGCAGTACAAAGGCTACTACTTCTCCGGCGACGGCTGCCGCCGCGATGCGGATGGCTACTATTGGATCACCGGCCGCGTCGACGACGTGATCAACGTCTCGGGCCACCGCATGGGCACGGCCGAGGTCGAAAGCGCGCTGGTCGCCCACGCCAAAGTCGCCGAAGC
>NZ_JAIVLK010000022.1 GCF_020524585.1 Celeribacter naphthalenivorans | reverse complement strand
TCTGGTCCTACAACAATGAGCGCCCGAACATGGGCAACGGCGGGATGACACCCGCACAGAAACTGAGAATGGCCGCGTAAACTCTAAGACCAAGCCCCAGTAAAAACGGGGGGATTACCGGAGCACTTCAACTGTCACGAAAACTGTACCAAAGAATCTTTGCTCGACTGAGGCGCTTTACTTGCCATGAATTTCTCATAATGGGGCAAATCTCGCGGGTTCCCACCCTCTTTCCCCGTCAAAAACAGAAGCTCATAAGCGAGCCAGAAATCATAAATTGCATCGTTTATAAAAAGCCTATTCCCAGAAGGCTTCGAAATGCAGATAGCCTCTTTTGCCAAAATCAATGCAGCGCGAAACTGCCCCCTGTGTCTCAGCGACCGGGTGGCATGGTAGAGGCATTCAGCTCTGTCCGGCACTAAGTCATAACCCCGCAGAAAAAAATCCAACGCGAGATCAGCTCGATGTATTCTTTCTAGGTGCAGGCCAGCTTCAAGAAAAGCCATGTAGGTCTCTTCTTTCCATCCCGATAGCTTGGTCCTTAACACATACCATTTAAGCGCTCGATCTGCGTCTCCATGGTCCCGCCAACTGTTGGCGCAATAGTATGCATATCTGGGAGTAAGGTCTGGATCATCACCCGACTGTATCGCTCGCTCCAAAAGCAATGCATCTTTCATATATTTTTCCGGATCAATGCTACGCGCACCGGTTCGACCTGAAATGATGGCGTATTCTCCCTCCAAGGTCTCACGCTTACCTCCGGGCCATTCAATAAATTCATGAACGACGCCTCTCCAGCGTAATTCGCCGCAGTTTCTTGCGAGAAGAGGGCGCGAATATCTCCGTGTGCGGCCTTCATTCTCCATCTTTAAGCTGTATAAATCTGCACTCAATACAGGGAGCTCGGGCGTTCCTTCGATCCAGTCGTCTGCATCGAAGAACAAAACGTAGTCCGATTTTCCGCTGCAATTCTTTAGAGCTTTATTGCGGTTGTGGGCAAAATTCACCCAGGTATCTTCCGTCAGCTCGCCGGGTATTTTTAGCTCTTGAAATGTCTTCTTTATAATCTCGGGGGTGTTGTCAGTCGATCCGGTATCCGAAATGACCCAGTAGGTGATCGGAAAAACGCTGCAGATATTCTTTAGTGTTTTCTCGATAACATGCGCTTCGTCTCGGACGATCATATTCAAACAAATTGTCATTTTACCGTCTTTCCAAGAAAAAAGTCGCCCCCGGCAAACGAGGGCGACCTATATTCATTTTCTTAGCTTACATTACGCCTCTTCGAAGACAGACAATCCACCAAGAAGACCACCGGCAATATCTGTCACCGGATCGAGCAGACCGCCCGTGTCACCACCAAGCAGGCCGTCCACGAGGCCGGTCACCGGATCGAGAAGGCCACCCGTGTCGCCACCAAGCAGGCCGTCCACGAGGCCCGTCACCGGATCGAGAAGGCCACCCGTGTCGCCACCAAGCAAGCCGTCCACGAGGCCCGTCACCGGATCGAGCAGACCGCCCGTGTCGCCACCAAGCAGGCCGTCCACGAGGCCCGTCACCGGATCGAGCAGACCGCCCGTGTCGCCACCAAGCAGGCCGTCCACGAGGCCCGTCACCGGATCGAGCAGACCACCCGTGTCGCCACCAAGCAGGCCGTCCACGAGGCCCGTCACCGGATCGAGAAGACCGCCCGTGTCACCACCAAGCAGGCCGTCCACGAGGCCGGTCACCGGATCGAGCAGACCACCCGTCGCGTCGCCACCAAGCAAGCCGTCCACGAGGCCCGTCACCGGATCGAGCAGACCACCCGTGTCGCCACCAAGCAGGC
>NZ_JAIVLK010000021.1 GCF_020524585.1 Celeribacter naphthalenivorans | reverse complement strand
TCAAGGTTCGAAGCAAACGCACAGGGAAGAGCATTGCAAGAAAACAATTCATGAAAAAGGCAAATAAAACATTGGTTTAGGTCGCCGCAATACAGTAATGTTAATGCATAAGGAGAGGCCGGAAAGGAAATTCAAATGTCTAGCTCTGTTAGTGATCTCGAACCAATTGACGCAGCCTTTTGTTCGTATTGCGATGGTTCAGGGTATGCGTGGGACGGTATCTCAAAATGCCTTCACTGTGATGGAACGGGGTTTGTTCTCAAAAGCAGTCTCTCGCTCCCCCCGCTTCCAAAAGACAGTGAAGAGTAATCGGTGCAAGAGAAGGGCAGTGTTGCCTCTCCCATCAATCAATCAATCATAGAATGGACGGTGAATTTATTGAGCAAAGAACTGAAACAGCGTCGTCTCATGGAGGCTTGGGCGCTTCTCAGGAAGGGCGATCACTTTGGAATAGGACGCCGCTTCCTGATCCAGCACGGGGTTATTTAGTATCCCTACGCCTTCGGCTTTCTAGGCCGGGGCATAACTACCAAACATCTTCACCACAGACAAGGTAACTAAAATGTCGAAAATTGAACCTATCACCGCCGACGAAATCAAAGCCCCGCTGAACCAGCTTTATGTTTCCGACCTCAACCCACGGCAGGAGGTTTCGGAGGCCGATGTCATAGAGATGGGCGAAAGCCTTTGGGCGGCAGGGATCATCCAGAACATGGCCGGGTTCCCCGATTCTGAGGGCCGGATCGGTATTGTTGCGGGCGGTCGCCGCCTTCGCGGGTTGCAACATCTCGCGAGCAAGCATGCGGACCTTGCCGAAGTACGTCCCGATCTGGCTTTTCCGACCGTCAAAATTGCCCCTGATGAAGAAACTGCCCGCCTTTGGGCGAACACGGAAAACGTGGCCCGGCGCAATCTCAGCCCTGCCGAAGAAATCCGCGCATATGGCAAAATGGGCAACGCTGGCTCGCCTGTCCAAGCTATCGCCCGCGCTTTTGCGGTGACTGAAAACCATGTGTACCGCCGCCTTGCCCTGTATAAACTGCCGGAAGCCGTGATCGAAGCGTTGGATGCAGGCGACATCACCCTGAGCGCCGCAGGTTGTTTCACCATCTCCGACGACGCGGAGCGCAGTCTTGAGGTGTTGGAGCGCATTCGCGGCTATAATTACAGCGACTACAACATCAAGAATATGCTCAAGCCGAACATGGTGCGCGGCTCTGACCGTAAAGCGAAGTTTGTGGGAGAAGAAACTTACAAGGATGCGGGCGGCATTCTTGGAGGCGATCTGTTCGCGGAAGAGGCCATTTTTGACAGCCCCGATATTCTCGAAACCTGCTTTGCAAAGGCACTGGCAGACGCCGCCGAACAGGCGAAAGAGGAATTTGGCTGGAAGTGGGTGGATACCCATGAAAATCATTATCTGGACACATGGAGCACGCCGTTTAAGCAATATGAGGCTATTCGCCGGGTTCCCGGAGTCCTGTCCGTTGAACAGACTGAACGTTACGACGAGCTGTCAGAACTTGATCATGACGACGAACTGGCCGACGCGGACCGGGCTGAACTGGATGCATTGCAAGCGATCCTCGACGGTCACTATACCGACGCTCAGAAAGCGCTTGCGGGTGTGGTTGCCTATGTCAATGACGACGGTGCGCTTGTGTTCTCTGGGGCATATGTGAAGGCGGAAGATCAGCAAGCGGCAGTGGACGCAGGTGTCATCAAGGCAGTGAACAAAGTTAAAGCAGAGGTCAAAGAGAAGCCGGCGTTTTCCCAAAAGTTCGTTGATGATATGGTGGCAATCCGTTTGGCTGCGACCCAAACTGCGCTCCTGCGGAAATCGGAATATTTGTTGGACCTGTTTGCCTTCGATATGTCTCCGGCTTCGTCTGGAACGTCCTCGATTTTCGGCATGGGCCACGGAACGCGGGACATCAACAAGCCTGATGTCGCGGACAATTTCGTCCTCGATCCGCGTCTCGGTGGTGAACATGACGACAAAGCGGAAGCGGCGCTTGAAGAGATGTATGACTTGAGCCGGATGTCGCCAGTCGAAGGCTTCGCAGCCTATCGGGGCGCCGGGAAGAAACTGCGCAATGGTCATATCACCGCAGCGCTGGCCTATCGCTTTAAAACCCAGCGCCAGCCTTTCATGGCTTTGATCATGGAAGAAGTTGGAGCCGACATTCGCGAAATCTGGACGCCTTCCGAAACCAACTGTTTCAAGCGTTTGAATGGAGGCCAGCTTGACGGGCTGTTCCAGTCCCTTTTGGACCTGTCCGACGACAGCAAAGCGCTCGCTGAGTTTGTGAAGTTCAAGAAGGGCGAGAAGTGCAAGACGATGCACAACCTGTTCAATGAGCCGGAGGCTCAGGATCACCACGGCCTGACCGACGAGCAAAAGGCTCGTGTCGCGGCATGGGTTCCCAACTGCTTTGAATAATCCCAATGGGCGGGGTGCGAAAGTGCCCCGCCCTATGAAAAAAAGAGGCTTCTATGAGGTTTAAGCGTTTCCCTCGGCATCCATTCAACGACACAAACCGAAAGCGATCAGCGCTGCGCAGAAAACAACGTCTTGAGCGCGAAGCTCTTCCCCTTTTGGCCGAACTGGTGGCGGAGGCTCAGACCAACGAAGACGCAGTGATGAGGGAGAGAGCGAGTAAATGGTGTAAGACAGAGGTTCAGGCGCGAAACAGGCGTGCAGAGCGTTGGCGCGAGGCAAGGCGCAAAATGTTCGAACTGTCCAACAATGAAAGAGCTTTGGTGCGTCATGCGTGGAATTGCGCGCCTTACCCCGCTGATCCCGTATATCTTTTAGACTTTTTGCATGGTCTTCATGTGGGGCGTCTCAAAATGAATTGCTTGCCTTTTGATCTCGTGGCAACAGATCAGCATGGGTGTCGCCTCAAACGATGCCCAAAATAGATTTATCCTTTGTGGTGAAGGATTTTAACTGGCCTCGCTTTTTGTAGCGGGGCCATTTTTTGTTTTCGGGGAGGTTCTGTGTTGCCCGATCGAGGCGGAACCTCCGGCCCCGCCCCGTT
>NZ_JAIVLK010000020.1 GCF_020524585.1 Celeribacter naphthalenivorans | reverse complement strand
TGGGTCAGGCGGTCCATGTTTGTTTGGGCCGCGCGGCGGCCCGTTTGTGCTCCCAAGCTCAAGGTTCGAAGCAAACGCACAGGGAAGAGCATTGCAAGAAAACAATTCATGAAAAAGGCGAATAAACCTTTGGCTTAGGTCGGAACAATACTCTATTGTTAATATATGAGAAGAGGCCAAAGGAGGCCAGAATGACGGGAACAACACCATCCCAAGCCCTAACTTCGGGTCGCGAAACGATCCGACGTCTTGCTGAGATGCACCGCACGGTGAACCCTCGGATATTCGGCTCCGTGCTCAACGGGAGCGATCACGAGGGTAGCGACCTCGATGTGCTGGTGGAGCCTCTACCCGAGACGACTCTTTTAGACCTCGGGGGCTTACAAGACGCCCTCGAAGAAGCGCTCGGGGTTCGCGTCGATGTGAGGACGCCGCTCGATCTTCCGCCCCATATCAGAGCCGATGTGCTGCGCTTGGCGGTGGCGGTATGAGCGTCGAAAACAGGCTGTACGACTATCTCGCGCAGATGGTGCAGGGTTCGACCGATGCTGTGACCTTCACCGAGGGTATGAGCGAGGATGATTTCCTTGCCGATCTCAAGACGCAGCGAGCGGTTATCATGTCACTGATGATTGTCGGAGAAGCAGCGAGCCGGATCGTCTCCGATCACGCGGATTTTGCAGAGACCAATGGGTCAGTCCCGTGGCGCAGCATTCGCGGAATGCGGAACAGGATTGCGCACGGATATTTCGACATTGACCTTCATGTGGTCTGGCGGACAGTCGTGGAATTGCCGCCGCTGATCACTGAACTTTCCAAAATTTCCAACTGACTCCGGGAGGACATTATGACCGCTATCAATGGATTGAAAGAAATGGGGTGGATAGTGGGGGAGCGCGACCCAAACATGAACCGCGCTTTCGAAGGGAAGTACATGGTTGCGGAGCAATTGCAGGATGGCGATCCCTATCCGACTGATGACGCCTCTGATGGACGGTTTTGCCTCGTTGGGGATAACCTCGATGCGCTGGCCCAAGAAGCCTATCAGCACATCACAACTTAATTCCAACTGACGCCCGAAGGAGCGCGATCATGGAGACAAGCCAAATCGCCAAGCTGAAAGCTGAGGTTGCCCGCCGCGAAGCTGAGTTGGTCTCTTGTCGGGAAGCTGGCTATTCTGCCTACAACGATTTTCTCGCAGCGCGGATCAGCGACATGAAGGCAGAGTTGCGCCGCGCCGAATAACACCACATTCCACAATAGGCCCATCTGGGCACACGGGCACACGGGCGCACCGCCGAAGCAGGTGCAGGAGAAAACAATGATTGACCAAATCACCAACCACGCAAAAGCCGCCGCCGCCGCACATGGCGTCTCTGTACGGGTTTATGCTGGCGAAGAGTTTGAGAATGACCGCTGGACTGGCCGCTTCTTTTGCACAGTCGAGTTTCACCAGTCGGTCTATACTCGCCCCGAGAACAAAAAGAGTCTCGTGAGCGACATTGAAAATCGGCGGATCATTGGCGTTTCCGCCCCTGATGCTCGTCGCCTCTTCAAGTCGCGCAAGGGTGTTCCCGGTGGTCAGGAGTATGTCATTACGCGCAACGCCTCTGAGGTTATCAGCCATGTGGCAGATACGCCGGAGGAAGCCGAACGCGAAGTTCTCAACGTCATTTTGTCTGGCGCGGCCCGTGCATTGGCCCACAAAGTCGCAGATCGCGCAGCTCAGATCGAGGTTGAAATGCGGGCGCAGCTTCGCACCGATCTTAATGCCTTGGAGGCCGCGTGAGCGGCCCCAATACGAAATTCCACAAAACGCCCGCCAATTTTGAAGAAAGATTTGAAATGGCACCAAACAATGAAATTGAAGCAACGCAATCGCACTGGCTTAGACAGGCTAAAGCCGACTTGTTGCAACGTGATCCGGTTGATGCAGTGAATGATGCAGAGGCTCTGGTTGTCTTCGCTCAGAAACGATTGGCTGCTCTGCTTCCTGAAGATTCCAACTAACTCCC
Organism: Celeribacter naphthalenivorans; assembly: GCF_020524585.1. Lineage (GTDB taxonomy): Bacteria > Pseudomonadota > Alphaproteobacteria > Rhodobacterales > Rhodobacteraceae > Celeribacter > Celeribacter naphthalenivorans. Next base: position 1,368 of record NZ_JAIVLK010000020.1, on the reverse strand, counting down.
CGAGGGCAGAGGAGAAAACCATGAGCATTGAAATGGCTACAACGATTACTTTTGGATATGGCCTCGTGTTGTTTTTGGCCGCGATTGGGCTGATGGTCGCGCAGTTGGCCGGTTACTGGCGCTGGCAAGACAGCGTTGCGGCGGAGGGCGGCTGGCCGCGGGCTCTGGCGATCATGTTCACATTGCTTTTGCCGCTCGTGGCTTCGATTGGCCTCATCATTTCAACCTGACGCAAGCTGGGCCAGACATGAAAGAAACTGATCTTTATGTGTCTCTACAGTGGAGATTGAGAGATATTAGCAAGAAGCGCCGCACGGCCATATGGCACTTGGTTCTGAGCACTATTTTTTTGCGTCGCGTGGAAAGGATGCGGTACTTCTCAACTCTCCGCCTTCTTCGCTATCGTGAAGAAGATGCAGAGCTAAAATATATCTGCGGGATCATGAATGACTGATCCATTCCAAAACAACGATTTTATGGAAATTTCTAATGACTAAATATGACAGAGAGCAACGGCCTGAGTATCAGGCGACCTGGGCCGAAACATTTAAAACCATCGGGTTTGCATCTCTGTTTGCGGGCTCGGGGGCTGCTTTCTCTGGGATCATGGGAAATTTTTTCGGCCTTGACCCGTGGGATGTTGTGATTGGGGTATTGCTCGCAATCGTATTGGGCCTCTTATTTCTCGCACTCTATTTTATGAAAGCTGCCCGAATTGACGCGCTGATTTATAGCCGAGAACATCAGCCGCGATATTGGGATGTCCAAGAATTTAAAATTTCGGAGGATGTAAGCCCGAATTCTCCGATTTGGGTAAGCGGAGGTTTTGCGAGCCGTAATTGGGATGATGCGAATAGTCTCATGAACTTTCTTAGCAAAAACAACCCCACAGCCATCTTTAGAGTTGCACCAACTCCACTTGCAGTCTTGGTTGATCGCAAGGAAAACAGATCCGACGAACTGAGTTATGAATATGAAAAGCGGTGAAATGGAGAGCATGATGAAAGTGATCGAGCACGCAGCTGAAGGCACCGATATGGTGCTCGCGAAAGTGGATGCCGTCCTCGATGGTCTCCGGCATTTTGAAGGACGTTCTCTCAATGGCGCCGGTGTCCTCGATGATCCTTCAGCGCGTCGTGCGGAGCTTGTGAAAGCAAAAAAAGACATCGAGGCCGCTCTTGCCGCGATGGATGCGATCACTTGGCCCAGCGAAGACGACTATTCAAAATGTGACGAATAAGCCCTTTCAATTTATCCTTTGTGGTGAAGGATTTTAACTGGCCTCGCTTTTTGTAGCGGGGCCATTTTTTGTTTTCGGGGAGGTTCTGTGTTGCCCGATCGAGGCGGAACCTCCGGCCCCGCCCCGTT
>NZ_JAIVLK010000019.1 GCF_020524585.1 Celeribacter naphthalenivorans | reverse complement strand
CCGAGTGTGGTGACAGGTGATCGAGCTGAGACATCGTGCAAACCGACACCCCCAGGGGGCGTTCGGCTTGTCCGAATCCCCCCTGGGCCGCAAAGACGGCGTTGCCGGCTGCGCAGCGCAAAAGCAGATCGTCACCCGAACGGGCGAAGACTAAGCTTCTGAAACGACCATGCGCCCGCGTTGCGCGTTGGCTCGGCACGAGACGACGCTCAACGCATCGGGGCGCAGGGAGAGGCAGGAGCTTAGGCTTCGGGAGCGAAGCGACTAGAGCGGCGGTCTCGCACAAGAGCGTTAGCGAAGGGGCGGGATTTGCCCATCAACCTTTAGTCCGCCCGCAGAAACGCTCTGCGCGGTTGACGGGTCTCTAAATCTAGGTCATGAAGGAGGTGCAAAGGACGCGAAACTTTTGCAAAGCCCCTTCGGAAGCTAGCCCTTTCGAGGGGCTTTTCATTTTCTACAAATCCTTGACGTTTATCATTTCAACTGGTCTATTAACAATAGAGTACATTGTTGGAATAGGTATGACTGATTCACCTGAAGAATGGCCCGAATTGGCGGAAAAGTATCGTGAAAGCGGATCATTGACGAAAGTTGCCGACGTTACTGGAATAGCAGTTTCGACGGTTCGTTGGCGGTTGAAAAAGATGGGTGTCGAACTTAATGCTGCCGGATCGAAAGGGCGGCATAAGACGAATATTCTGACGGGAGAGCAATGTCGCATTGTGCGGCAAGAACTTGGTTTGAGCCAGGCGAAATTAGCGTCGGAAGCGAATTGTGCGCCCAGAACTATTTGCTTGTTTGAGCAAGGCAAGCGCACACCAACGGACGAGACGCAAAGGAAGCTCAAGGAAACATTGGGCCTTTTAGAAGCGGAATCCACCGCGAGCCATTAGACCAATCATCTGAGAAGTGCGCGAGCACGAAGACCCGCGCGGGATTGAGCATGTGATAACATGCGTAAGGGCGGCAGAGCCGCCCTTTGCGTTTCATTCCATGACAGGTTCGTCTTCGTTCGTGTTGGGTTCGAACAGGACCAGCTCACCGTTGAGGGGGAGGGCGTCGAGCTGGATCTTCATGACCGATTTTGCACCCGGCCGATTGTTCGGAAAAGCAACGCCGATCTGGCGGAAACGTGTGTTGCCGTCTTTGCCTTCGACGGGGGTGGTGACTGTGTAGAAGTTGGACATGGTTTTTCTCCTGTGTTTCGATGTGATCTAAAAGGGCCGGGGCTAAAGGATGTGATCAAGAACAATTTTGTTCCGCGAGGAATGCCGCAGGCAGGGGAAAATTGTTCTTGAAGCCCCCACAAGTGGGGGCGGTCACATCCTGACCCGGCCCAGATTACATCTTTAAGAAACACGGGGGAAAAACAGATCCCAATGTCTGCATACAACACCCAGAAGGCAAAGACGGCAACACACGTTTTGACCATACATTGCATCGACGAACTGGGAGGGTGTAAAATCGGTCATGAAGAGGACGATGCTATCGCAGGAGACGGTGAGCTGGTCCTGTTCGAACTTTGACCAACGGTAGAAACGTGGCACTTGAAACGCAAAGGGCGGCTCTGACGCCCGTATCCCGCGCGGGTCTTCGTGCGGCTTTAGAGAAGAAGACGAATTTTGAAATGTGGAAATTAGCGACAGCGTTCCTCCTCGTTGCAATGCCAGCGTTTGGGGAACTGATCAGAAGCGACATTGTTTACATGATTGATGGAGATACGGCCTCGATCGGAGAGGCGCGGGACCGGGTTCGACTGGTCGGCTTTGACACGCCAGAGACCCGGAATGCGCAATGCAGTTACGAGAAAGCCCTTGGCGATGAGGCAACTCGGCGGGCCCGAGAACTCGTCAAAAACGCTGGAGCTGTCGATCTTGTTATGCTCCCAGGACGCGACAAGTATGACCGCGGACTCGGGCGACTTTATGTCGGAGGTAAAGAGTTAGGCACCATACTCATATCAGAGGGACTTGCACGGCCATATGACGGGGGCAAACGACGATCTTGGTGCAAATAGAAAAGAGCAGCCCCGTTACGCGCTTTAGTGTGTAACGGGTTAATAGCTGGTCACAAATGAATGCATCGCATCGAGCCGCAAAGCGGCTTCCGCGCGGATAGCGCCCGTCCTGTGGGGGCAGGGCTTTAGTCCTGGCCCCACAGGCCACCAAGACCGTGATCACCATAAGTGACCGTCTGAGACAAAAACGCCCCGCTCAAGGCGAGGCATTTTCAAAGGTTGCGGGCCATTCAGTGATGCCAAAACTCCCGGCCATATCGTTTGCCCCGGATCAGAATTTCCCCGGCGTCATTGATCGGGATTTCATCGCGCTTGGTTATCTCTCCATCGGCGGCAATGACGTAAACCGTGCAAGATTTGTCGTCATTGGAAAACCACGGGATTCGAAAACACCAATTGCCTGTGCCGCCCTCACGCTCTTGGAAATAGCCGTTCCAGTTGCGGCATTCCCATGCACCACGCCACCACGTTGCACCGTTCTGGCTCTTGTCGATTGTCTTGGGGAACAGATCGCGCATTGTGTCACGCCTCGCCAATGGTCAAACCCGGCAAAATCCCGGATCGAATATAGGGAGAGGGATTGGCGGCAACGGCAATGCATTCCCCTTCCGTGTGGCCGTGATTGAGTGCTTTCCGGCGCATTCCCTCAAGGTTCTCTGGTCTGATTTTTGCGCCCTGCGTGACAGCTACGGCGTAGGTGTAAAGGTGTGTTTCCCAGTGGTACATTGTGCAACCTCTCTCCCGGCGTTTTCAAAGCAGATCGCGCAATCGCGCGGCCAGCTGGTCGATGTCATCCCATGTCGGCGGGTCTAGTCGTCCGTCGTCGGTGGTTGACGTGCTCCAAGCGAATTCGTGTCCATCAAGCTCAGTTGCGGCGATTTCGTCTTGCAAAGCGGTCAACGCGGCGAGAATTGCACGGCCTTCGCGCTCGGTCACAGTCAGGGGAATAAGCGGCATTGTGTCTTTTCCTAAATGGTGGCCGCGTCTCAGGCGCGGCGAATTCTGATGATTTTTGTATGTACGCGGGCTGTGCTGAAGGTCTCAGGCGGCAAAATCTCCAGTTCTTCAGCCTCGGGGTGTTCAAACGTAACCGGAACGAGGGCCACAAGCGTTGCGGGTTCTTCGTGACCGCCACGCCCCAAAAGCGAAAGCGCTGCCGCAATGTGCTTTCGCACCTCCCGAAAAGGCGGGTTCATGACGATACGCGGAAAGAAAACGCGGCCTTGCACCTCTTCGGACCATTCGAGAAAGCACGCATTTACAAGACCTGCGCCGGAAATTCCTTCGATTTTGTATAGGGTTTGAAACAGGCTGTTGTGACGCTCAACGGCGCAAAGCTCGCAAGCGCTGTGGCCGGATGCCAAAAGAGCGCGGATAAGCTGGCCCGTTCCTGCCTCTGGTTCAAGCGTCATAAAGTCACCAACCGGCCCCAAGTATTCGACCATACGCGCAGCGACATCGTCAGGCGTGACGTGGCATTCTGTTGCCCGGTCAACCGCGATGATTTCGGGTGCCTTGATCTCTTCGAGCGGGGAAACCTCCCCGCGCTTTCGCACGGGGATTGTCAGTGGCTTATTCGGACGGCTGTAAATGCTCGGGCGGTTCATTCTGCGGCCTCCCGTGCGTTCTCGTAGTCCCAAAAGCTCGCGGGTGCCTCATGCTGCTTTTGGTCGGTGATCATGATTGCAGCCCATCCGGCCATGTAGCGCGGCCCGTCATGCTTTGGGTTCGGCGCGATCCGCACGCGGAAATTGCCACAAGATGAAAGCCGGGTGCCGCGCTGCTCGCTATAGATTGCGGCATATTCTGCCTTTGTCATTTCGATCTGCGGCAAATCCACTGCCTCGCGGCGGTGTGGGTTAATCACGGAGATTTTGCCGCTCGGCGCTTTGAAATTGAGGATCGGCGGTTTTGCGGGTTTCTTCGCCGGCGGGACGTAACCGCAAGACTGCATCAGGTCGCGCCATTCGTCGCCGGAAAGTTCGAGAGACTTACCGTCGCCGATGTGCAGCGGAAGGGGTGCGTCACACTCGACGGTGAAAAGGTCTTCATCAATCTTTGCCCCCTTCGGCTTGTCTGCGCCATGCTCGCGCACGAACATTTGCAAAATGGTCGGGGTGATTTCGCCGGTGAAGCGCGGCACCTCGCCCAGCATTTCGCGCTCATAGCTCAAGCGGTTGAGCGTGTGCGCGATCCAGCGCGCCCGCTTCGGCCCTTCAATGATCTGGCGGCAACCTTCCATGACTGCGGCCTTTGCTTCGAACGGATCGCACTTGCCGCTCTCAACGTCACTCCACAGGCCATAGCGTGCGAGCGATGCACCATGACCAAGAAATGCGGTGATCTGTTCCGGGGTTTCCACCTTCTCCCAAAGCTCAAGCGCCTTGTGCGCGGCGTTGATTGTGCGCTGCAAATCACGCAACTCAGCCAGAAGGGTTTTTATGCGGCGCGCGCGAACGCTGGGTTTGTTTTTCATGTTGGCATATGCTTCGACACCTTGGGCGCGATAGTTCCAGTAATCAATCTGCCGGTGCGCCTTCACTGCCTTATCCATGGCGTTATGCATGCGTTCTTGCGTCTTGCGTGCCTTCCGCTCACTGTGATGCCCCACAAGGATAGGCTGGCCCATGTCGAAAGCACGGGAAAGCTCGTTGGCGCGGCGATGGTAGGCGCTGGCCTCCATGGCGCGTTTGTCTGCGATAGCGTCCAGCCGGTCAGCCTTCATCTGCGCCCGCTCGGCCAGTGTCATTTCCTCGGGTTCGATCTCGCCCGCCAGTTCCAGCGCCAAGTCTTCGCGGGCAGGGGTCCATTTCGGCGCAACAAAGAGTTCTTGTTTCGGCGCCCATCTGAAACCCGCTTCTTTCACGCGTGCAAAAGTCTCTTTATCGAGGCGCGAGAAGGGGTAAAGACGGATTTTGTTGTCCTCGGGGGAATAGGTGGCGGATGCAATATAGTCGCTCATAATCTACTTTCCTCTTGTGGTGACGGCGGGGGCCTTTTTGGCCTCTCCTTATGCATTAACATTACTGTATTGCGGCGACCTAAACCAATGTTTTATTTGCATTTTTCATGAATTGTTTTCTTGCAATGCTCTTCCCTGTGCGTTTGCTTCGAACCTTGAGCTTGGGAGCACAAACGGGCCGCCGCGCGGCCCAAACAAACACGGACCGCCTGACCCAAAGGGGCAGGGGGTGCAAATCCCAGAGGGGCGCACACATCTCTCCCTCGGCTCGCTTGCCTGTCACCTCTCACTCGGTCGCACGGCCCGCACGGGGCGGTTCGG
>NZ_JAIVLK010000018.1 GCF_020524585.1 Celeribacter naphthalenivorans | reverse complement strand
CGGCCTGCCACTATGTATGCGATTTTGATTTTGGCTGTGTGCGTTTCGGCAATTTGAAACGACAAAATTCTCCCGGGGGAGGCGCTTAACTATCTGTTACTTATCGGTATTTATTGGTTGCGGGAGTAGGATTTGAACCTACGACCTTCAGGTTATGAGCCTGACGAGCTACCGGGCTGCTCCATCCCGCGACACTTTTGGGCTAGTGCGCTGCGCGCTGAGCCCGATGTGTGGCCTATTGCGCGTGTTGCGCTTTGAGGCGATATGCCCCACGGGCGAATTTTTGTTCGTGTGGGGAATTTGGTATCGTTTAGAGAGATATTTGGCTCTTTATTAGGTTTGGCGGTGACCTACTCTCCCACGTCTTAGGACGCAGTACCATTGGCGCAACCGTGCTTAACGGCCGAGTTCGGGATGGGATCGGGTGTTTCACTGGTGCTGTGACCACCAAACCGAATAAAGAGCCAAGTCAAGTAAGTGTTTGTGTATGCTTTTGATTTTGATTTTGTAAAAGTTTTGCTTTTACTGGATCAAATCAAGCCTATCGGGCAATTAGTACTGGTCAACTGAATGCATTACTGCACTTACATCTCCAGCCTATCGACGAGGTGGTCTACCTCGGCCCTCAGGGATACCTTGTTTTGAGGGGGGCTTCCCGCTTAGATGCCTTCAGCGGTTATCCTTTCCGATCATAGCTACCCAGCACTGCTATTGGCATAACAACTGGTCCACCAGTGGATCGTTCACCCCGGTCCTCTCGTACTAGGGGCAACTCCTCTCAAGTATCCTACACCCACGGCAGATAGGGACCGAACTGTCTCACGACGTTCTAAACCCAGCTCACGTACCTCTTTAAACGGCGAACAGCCGTACCCTTGGGACCTGCTCCAGCCCCAGGATGAGATGAGCCGACATCGAGGTGCCAAACACTGCCGTCGATATGGACTCTTGGGCAGTATCAGCCTGTTATCCCCGGCGTACCTTTTATCCGTTGAGCGATGGCCCTTCCACTCGGGACCACCGGATCACTATGGCCGTCTTTCGACTCTGCTCGACTTGTCAGTCTTGCAGTCAGGCTGGCTTCTGCCATTGCACTCAACGAGCGATTTCCGACCGCTCTGAGCCAACCTTCGCGCGCCTCCGTTACTCTTTGGGAGGCGACCGCCCCAGTCAAACTACCCGCCACACAGGGTCCCGGAACCGGATAACGGTCCGCGGTTAGACATCAAGCAGAACAAGGGTGGTATCTCAAAGGAGGCTCCACAGGGACTAGCGTCCCTGCTTCAAAGCCTACCACCTATTCTGCACATGTTGTGCCTGATGCCAGTGTGAAGCTGTAGTAAAGGTGCACGGGGTCTTTCCGTCTAACCGCGGGAAGCCTGCATCTTGACAGGCAATTCAATTTCGCTGAGTCTATGTTGGAGACAGCGGGGAAGTCGTTACGCCATTCGTGCAGGTCGGAACTTACCCGACAAGGAATTTCGCTACCTTAGGACCGTTATAGTTACGGCCGCCGTTTACCTGGGCTTCAATTCAAGGCTTGCACCTCTCCTTTTAACCTTCAGGCACCGGGCAGGCGTCAGACCCTATACGTCGTCTTACGACTTCGCAGAGCCCTGTGTTTTTAGTAAACAGTCGCCACCCCCTGGTTTGTGCCCCCAGCCAATACTTGCGTAGAAACTGGGCCTCCTTCTCGCGAACTTACGGAGGTATTTTGCCGAGTTCCTTCAACATAGTTCTCTCAAGCGCCTTGGTATTCTCTACCAGTCCACCTGTGTCGGTTTAGGGTACGATCTAACGAGAGGCTATTTCCAGGGACCGCTGAGCCGCCCATTCAATCCGATAAGGATGAACGACCTTTGCGATCCGTCACTTCTCTCTGGCCCAGGAATATTAACCTGGTTCCCATCGACTACGCCTTTCGGCCTCGCCTTAGGGGTCGGCTTACCCTGCTCAGATTAGCTTTAAGCAGGAACCCTTGGACTTTCGGCGACAGGGTCTCTCACCCTGTTTGTCGCTACTCATGTCATCATTCTCACTGGTGATCTCTCCACGGGATCGTTCACACGCCCGCTTCACAGAAAGCTCCTTGTGTCCAATATTCCCGAAGGAATTAAGGACACATGGAGCTATATCACACCACGCTCTGCTACCATGCCTTACGGCATCCTCGGCTTCGGCTCATGGCTTGAGCCCCGTTACATCTTCGCCGCAGGACAACTTATCTAGACCAGTGAGCTGTTACGCTATCTTTAAAGGATGGCTGCTTCTAAGCCAACCTCCTGGTTGTTTTGGTCGTCCCACCTGCTTTCCCACTTAGCCATGAATTAGGGGCCTTAGCCGGAGGTCAGGGTTGTTTCCCTCTCCACTACGGGCGTTAGCACCCGCAGTGTGTCTGCCATCTAGTACTCCCGGGTATTCGGAGTTTGGTTAGGATCAGTAAGCCTGTGGGGCCCCATTACCCATCCAGTGCTCTACCCCCCGGGGTATTCGGATGACGCTCTACCTAAATAGATTTCGCAGAGAACCAGCTATCTCCGAGTTTGATTGGCCTTTCACCCCTAGGCACAACTCATCCCGACCTTTTTCAACAGGTGTGGGTTCGGACCTCCAGTAAGTGTTACCTTACCTTCATCCTGGTCATGCCTAGATCACTCGGTTTCGGGTCTGATCCCACGAACTCATTCGCCCTATTAAGACTCGCTTTCGCTACGCCTACACCTAACGGCTTAAGCTTGCTCGTAAGACCAAGTCGATGACCCATTATACAAAAGGTACGCCGTCAGGACTCGAGGTCCCTCCGACTGCTTGTAGGCGTCCGGTTTCAGAAACTGTTTCACTCCCCTCGTCGGGGTGCTTTTCACCTTTCCCTCACGGTACTGGTTCGCTATCGGTCAGTAAGGAGTACTTAGCCTTCGGGGGTGGTCCCCCGATCTTCAGACAGAATTTCACGTGTTCCGCCCTACTTAATACGTCAATCAAAGCTTCCTATACGGGGCTGTCACCCGCTATGGCCAGACTTTCCAATCTGTTCTAGTCACTTCTCATGCTCGGCTGGTTCCCGTTCGCTCGCCGCTACTAGGGAAGTCTCTATTGATGTCCTTTCCTCCGGGTACTTAGATGTTTCAGTTCCCCGGGTTTGCTCTTAAAACCCTATGTATTCAGGTTAAAAGTACCTGTTTCAGCAAGATATTGAGTGCCGAAGCAACAATATCAAACTGTCAGGTGGGTTCCCCCATTCGGAAATTCATGGATCAAAGCCTATTCTCAGCTCCCCATGACTTATCGCAGAGTATCACGTCCTTCATCGCCTCTTACTGCCAAGGCATCCACCAAACGCCCTTCTCGCGCTTGATTTGATCCAGAAAGAGCAAAACTTGCGTCTTGCGAGCCTACAAGCTGGTAAGATGTAGGCTATGCTTCCTGAACCAAAAGCATACTTTCCCGCTTCCGATCTTGTATGGGATCGGAAACGCGCTGCAATTCCGCAGAACTGCAACTTGGTTAGTTTACTTGACTTGGGCAACATCATCTTTTCACGCCGCGATACAGTCAAAACCCCGAGGAAAGGGGGTTGAGATTGCCTTCCATTCGGAAGCGACGGAGGTTTAACCCACACTTGGGCAACCAACGATGTTGCAATTTTATCTCTCTATACGATGTCAGATAGTTGTCCTACCGCCTATTCGGCTACTTGAGGACGTCGTCTAAGATTAGACGAGCAAACACTGGATCAGTGCTTGCTGATGTAATCTTAAAGGATGGTGGGTCGAGGAGGACTTGAACCTCCGACCTCACGCTTATCAGGCGTGCGCTCTAACCACCTGAGCTACCGACCCATCCGGATCGGCAACGCTACCGGTGGCCGATCATAACCTGGTGGAGCCTATCGGGATCGAACCGATGACCCTCTGCTTGCAAAGCAGATGCTCTCCCAGCTGAGCTAAGGCCCCAGAAGCAACCGCGAAGGCTGCTTGGAATTCCGAAGAGATATGAGGACGGCCTGGCCGAGTTTGACCAACTATTGTTGATCTATGCTACTAAGTAGCTGCTAAGTGATCCACGAGATTGGCAAGCCAATCTGCTAGGATCATCCTTAGAAAGGAGGTGATCCAGCCGCAGGTTCCCCTACGGCTACCTTGTTACGACTTCACCCCAGTCGCTGAGCCTACCGTGGTCCGCTGCCTCCAAAAGGTTGGCGCACGGCCGTCGGGTAGACCCAACTCCCATGGTGTGACGGGCGGTGTGTACAAGGCCCGGGAACGTATTCACCGCGTCATGCTGTTACGCGATTACTAGCGATTCCGACTTCATGGGGCCGAGTTGCAGACCCCAATCCGAACTGAGACAGCTTTTTGGGATTAACCCATTGTCACTGCCATTGTAGCACGTGTGTAGCCCAACCCGTAAGGGCCATGAGGACTTGACGTCATCCACACCTTCCTCCCGCTTATCACGGGCAGTTTCCCTAGAGTCCCCGGCCGAACCGCTGGTAACTAAGGATGTGGGTTGCGCTCGTTGCCGGACTTAACCGAACATCTCACGACACGAGCTGACGACAGCCATGCAGCACCTGTCACTGATCCAGCCGAACTGAAGGAAAAGATCTCTCTAATCCGCGATCAGGATGTCAAGGGTTGGTAAGGTTCTGCGCGTTGCTTCGAATTAAACCACATGCTCCACCGCTTGTGCGGGCCCCCGTCAATTCCTTTGAGTTTTAATCTTGCGACCGTACTCCCCAGGCGGAATGCTTAATCCGTTAGGTGTGTCACCGACAAGTATACTTGCCGACGACTGGCATTCATCGTTTACGGTGTGGACTACCAGGGTATCTAATCCTGTTTGCTCCCCACACTTTCGCACCTCAGCGTCAGTATCGAGCCAGTAAGCCGCCTTCGCCACTGGTGTTCCTCCGAATATCTACGAATTTCACCTCTACACTCGGAATTCCACTTACCTCTCTCGAACTCAAGACTAGCAGTATCAAAGGCAGTTCCAGGGTTGAGCCCTGGGATTTCACCTCTGACTGACTAATCCGCCTACGTGCGCTTTACGCCCAGTAATTCCGAACAACGCTAACCCCCTCCGTATTACCGCGGCTGCTGGCACGGAGTTAGCCGGGGTTTCTTTACCTGCTACTGTCATTATCATCACAGGCGAAAGAGCTTTACGACCCTAAGGCCTTCATCACTCACGCGGCATCGCTAGATCAGGGTTGCCCCCATTGTCTAAGATTCCCCACTGCTGCCTCCCGTAGGAGTCTGGGCCGTGTCTCAGTCCCAGTGTTGCTGATCATCCTCTCAAACCAGCTATAGATCGTAGTCTTGGTAGGCCATTACCCCACCAACTAACTAATCTAACGCGGGCCGATCCCTCACCGAAATTCTTTCCCCCGAAGGGCGTATACGGTATTAAACCCAGTTTCCCGGGACTATTCCGTAGTGAAGGGTACGTTCCCACGCGTTACTAACCCGTCCGCCACTAGATCCGAAGATCTCGTTCGACTTGCATGTGTTAGGCGTGCCGCCAGCGTTCGTTCTGAGCCAGGATCAAACTCTCAAGTTGAAATGATGTTACCATCATAACCTTGACGTCGAACCTCTGCACATCACTCCATCCAACC
>NZ_JAIVLK010000017.1 GCF_020524585.1 Celeribacter naphthalenivorans | reverse complement strand
TCTGGTCCTACAACAATGAGCGCCCGAACATGGGCAACGGCGGGATGACACCCGCACAGAAACTGAGAATGGCCGCGTAAACTCTAAGACCAAGCCCCAGTAAAAACGGGGGGATTACCCCTCTCCGTCCTGTCCCTCCACAAAAACTCACCGACAGAACACACAGAACAATCTACGCAGCACTACCAGACTTGTGTTGACGACACGATCTGAGAGAAACTGAATAAAAGCTCCTTGTCTCATTCAGTTTCCACCATGCCACGCCCACTCAGTTCCAAGTCTCTTGCTGACCAGAGGTTCCTGTTTTCCGCTCAGTCGTGGAAGCTCGACGACGAGGGGTATCAGACGGATCCGATCGACATGGAGATCGTGGCGAGCACCTATCGCTCCATCATCGACGAGACCGCCTTCGAAGAGATGATCGCCAACTGGAGTGACAAGCTTGACCGACAGAGCGACGTCCGGCTGGGCATGTCACGGCAGTTGCTGTCGCAACTCCTGCTGGCGCGCAAGACACTCGAGACGCTTGAAATCCCGGCCGAGAACGATCCGCTGAAGCGGGCGGTCTCGGACATCCCGGGACCTGCCATCGTGCTCTCTCCCGACGGGCGCGTTGCCACGTCCAACGTCGAGGGAGAGCTGGCCTTCGCGACACATCAGGGGGCCTTTTTCGACGAAGCCATCCTGGGCGTCGAATCGCTGCAGGATTTCGCGGCCTTGCGACGCACGGCCATCGACCAGGGCAATGCGGGACAGGCAATCCTGACAATCTATCCACATGACACAGATGCCTATCCGACGCCCTTCCTGGCCGAAGGCTACACCCTGCGCCTGCCCGGTCAGACCGGCGACTACATGGTCATCCGCTCGCTCGAAGTGGCATGGAGCCCTTCGGTCGCTCAACGCTTGCAACAGGCCTTCGGCCTCAGCAAAGCCGAAAGCGAGGTCGCCCGCCTGTTCTTCCAGCTGCGCAACATCGACGGAATCGCGCGGCAGCGCGGAGTCTCGGTCCTGACCGTCCGCACCCAGATCAAGGCCATTCAGGCCAAGACCGCGGCCCCTTCGAACATCGACCTGATGCGGCTGCTGTCCATGGTGGCCAGCCGCGACCTTCTGGGGCGGCGCGGCGAAAGCCCGGTCTGGCATGATCCCATGGAGCGGGAACGGCAGCTTACCCTGTCCGATGGACGCCGGATCGCCTGGACCTGGATGGGGGCCGAGGATGGAACACCGGCCCTACTGCTACGGGGCCTGACGATCGGCTACCTTCTTCCGGCGCAGGCGCAGGACCGTTTGAAGGCCGCAGGCATCAAACTTTATGCCCTGTCGCGGCCGGGGTACGGCAATTCCACCCTGCATCAGGACCTCGATGCGCAGGCGGACAACCTTGCCGCGCTCGATGCGTTCCTCGACCATGAAATCGGCGGCCCTTGCGTCGGGATCGGAATGTCTGAAGGGATCACCCCGCTTTTGGCCGCGCAAGGGCTGACCCCCTCGCGGTTCAGTGCGCTCATGGCCATCGGTTTCACCGGCGCGCTGAACCGCCACGCCGTGCCGCGCCTGCCGGCCATGCAGCGCACGATGCTGAAGCTCGCGGGCAGCACGCCCTGGCTGGCCGAACTGATCGCCAAGCTCGGCCATCGCATGATGCAGCAGCATGGCGTCGATTGGTATCTGGAACGGGCCTACAAGGATTGCCCCGTCGACATGAAGTGCTGCCAAGACCCCAATCTCGCCCCGCTGCTGCGCGATGCCGCCGGACATATGCTGACCCAGGGCCACGTGGCCTTCGTGCGCGACCTTCAGCTGTATCAGACAAATTTCGAGCAAGGTCTCGCAGAACTGGACATCGACCTGCACTGTCTGATCCCCACAGAAGACGGCATCTACCACGCTGAAGATTACGATACGCTCAGGGCTCTGAACCCGCGAATCCAGGTAGAGCCCGTGCCCGATGCGGCGGCTTTCCTGATCTACCAGCAGACGGATCTGGTCATCGACCGGATCATCGACCTGGTCTCGCGTCACCGGAACTAAGCCCGACTCCCGCCCCACCAGCCATACACCATCTGGAGTATGACGCTGTCCAACCGAGTTCATAAGGTCGCCGCGTTCGGACGTTGGCCCGCATCAAGGGCCTGCCGGACATGCAGAGGATTGGGCGACAGGGAACGAAGACAGGATGAAAACAATATGGGCAGGCGCCGCCATTCTGGCGACACTGGTGCAGGGCGCAGCCGCGCAGGATGACGGGACAGTGATCGTGATGGATGGCTCTGGCTCCATGTGGGGACAAATCGACGGTCGTCCGAAGCTCGAGATCGCGAAGGAGGCCCTGGCCGAGGTCCTGCAGGATGTCCCCCCGGGCCGTGAACTTGGCCTGCTGGCCTATGGCCATCGCCGCAAAGGTGACTGCGGCGATATCGAGCTGCTGGTGCCGCCTGCGCCCGGCACGGTGTCCGAGGTTCTGGGATCGGCCAACACCATGCGCTTCCTCGGCAAGACGCCCCTGACCGAAGCCGTCCGCCAGGCCGCGATCGGCCTGCGGTCAACCGAGGAGGCCGCGACGGTCATCCTGATTACCGACGGGATCGAGACCTGCGAAGGGGATCCCTGCGCCCTCGCGCGCGAGCTGGAAGCCGGTGGCGTCGACTTCACCGCCCATGTCGTGGGCTTCGGTCTGAGCCGGGAAGAGGGTGCCGCGCTTTCCTGTCTCGCGACAGAAACTGGCGGTCGCTATATCGAAGCCAGGGATGCCACCGCCCTGCGCACGGCGCTGAACCAGACGATTGCAAGCACTCCGGCGCCCGAGACCACGGGCACCCTGCCCCCGGCCCCCATGGCCACGCTCGACGCGACCGAAACCGCCGGACGCGCCACGGCGATCGACATCACCTGGACCGGACCGGCGCGGGCCGGGGACTATATCGACATCGCGCCTTTCGACGGCGCCGGCACCCATTCCTTCACCTCCGCGCCCGTCACCGCAGGAGAGGACAAGGTCACGCTGACGCTGCCCGCCGACCTTGGCACCTATGTGCTGCGCTACGTCCAACCCCTTACGGAAGAGGAACGCGCCAGCATCGGTCAAGGCCGGACCGAGCGCACGCTCGCCCTGCGGGACATTGCGGTGGTAGATATCGACAAGTTCCTCGACGCCCCGGATGTCGCGGGTCAGGGAGCGACTATCAGTGTCGCATGGGGCGGCCCCGCGGGCGCCGGGGACTTCATCGGCATCTATCACGCCGGGGCCTCGGGCATCGACCCGTGGCTCGAAGCCTATGGGGTCGATAGCAGCAGCCCCGTCTCCATCCACATGCCCCTCGATCCCGGGTCGTATGAATTGCGCTACATCGTCGAGGGATCGGACGGCGACGCCATCCTCGTGACCGAACCCGTCACGATCAGCGCCGCTCAGATCACCTTCAACGCTCCCGACACGATCCGGCCCGGCGCGACCTTCCCGCTCGGCTGGTCCGGCCCTGGCGGCCCGGACGACTGGATCGACATTGTCGATACGGGCACCGACGGCGTCTATGCCTCGGACGGGTATTCCGAGTACAGCTATGCCTACACCAAGGAAAGCATGGAGAGCCGCGAGGCCACGCTGACCGCCCCCGAAGCCCCCGGCAGCTACGAGATTCGCTATATCGGCAGCTATCCGTCAAACGGGCGGGCCTCGACCTCCGAACGCCTTATGCTGTTCCGGCAGGCAATCACCGTTTCCGCCGATGCGCCCGACTGGTCGCTGCCCGTTGACGAGGGCGAGAGCGAGAACGTAAGCGCCGCCTCCATGGACGACGTCACCAAAGATGACGTGACCACCGCCTCTGAGACGCCGGATCGGGCGCCCGCCGACGAGCCCGCCGCGCCGTCCGACCCACAGTCCGACGCAGAGGTGCCCGCCCCGCAAGACGACATCGCCTATTTCTGCGAGGAGGCCGAAGGCTGCGTCATCGAGGATGCTGAGACCGGCGTCGGCTTCTTCATCCGCTATGGCTGGGCCACCGACCTGCCCTATCACGAAGGTCCCGAAGCGCCGGTGCGGATCAACTTTTTCGACACCCGAACGAATGCGCAGGTGGCGCTGAATGCGCCTGCGGACATAACGGACGGCCTGCTCTGCCTGCCGAGCACCGTGGGAACACTCTGCAATCTCACGCCGGACGACCCCTCGGCCATGATCGGCATGACCACGCTGATCCAGACCCTGAAAACACTCGAATGACATGCGCCCAGGACGCGAGATGATGACCATGACACTCAAGATCCTGTCCCGCGGGGCCTGTGCCGCCCTGTTCTTCTGGGCGCCTGCCGCCCGCGCCGAAAACCCCGCGCCGGTTCTCTATTGCTCGTTGGAGAACGGCTGTGCCCGTGGCGCGGCGCAGATCTCGGAGACCGATGCCGGTGTGCTATTTGGACAGGAAGTCACGCCCGGCCAGGTCTCGATCGTCTACGTGAAGGGGCAGAAAGCGGCCGCGCTGTCAAAGCTCGCCCCCGAGAAGGTGAACGAAATGTTTGGCGGCCAGGAACCGATGCCGCGACTGCTGTTTCTGCCGAATGACGTGGGCCATGTGACCGATCCGATTCCCGTCTTCGCCCCCGGCACCGACGGTCAGGAGATGGTAATCTCACTCTTCCCGGACGATGACGCGGGCATCGTGCCCCGGGACGGCCTCTGGCGTGTCGCGTCGCGCGACCAGACATTCTCGAATTGCCCGGCGCAGATGGAGGCCATGTTCCGCAGCTCCGGCCAGCTGGATGCGCAGAACGAAACGCGTCGTTTCGACTGGGGCGGAAAGTTCGACCCGGAGGCCTTCGACTTCATGAACGGCGAAGGACAGCGCATCGACTGGCACCGGACCGGCCCGAACAGCTTTGAGGGTGAATTGTTCGCGGTCGCAAGCGGCCCCGCCGAGGTCGCGGCTGATGTCGGGGCGGAAATTCTGACACCAACCCGGATCGACGCCCATGTCGACCTTTTCATCGGCGCGATGATGGGGGCCGAGGCGCTTGCTTCCATGGGGCTGTCCGACTGCAAGGTCTTCATGACCTTCGATATCGAGCACACGGCGGATTGAGAGGTAGAGCGATGAAACGGATTGCATCAGCAGGGATTTTCGCCTCTGCCCTCCTGTCGGCCCCTGCGGCTTCGGCCCAGGATACGCTGACATCCTGGGATCAATACCTCAGCTTTCTCGGCCAATCCTGCGTTCTCGATACGCTCGGCCTTCAGAGCAAGATGATGGCGGGCATGATGGCCCGCCACGGTGCCGGTATGACCGAGCGCGACGACCGCGACGGCATGGATTTCTACGACCATCCGAACGGCACGACGCTCGAGCTGTCGGCGACCGACGAAGAGGTCCTGTGCCGTGTGGTGATCCCTCCGACCGCGCTTGCGCCGGGCGGGATCGAGAGCCTGCGCGCGGGACTTGCCGAAGAAATCGGCTACAAGGTGCCGTCCGACAACCTCGAAACCGTGACAGACGACGGCAGCACAGAGTGGTCCTACGATGGCTCCACGGACAACCGCATGACGGTGCGTTTCTCTCTGCTCGATGACGGCGGTGCATCAGTCGAAGCACAGTCAGCTCGCAAGAGGTGATGACAGAACAACCCTCGGAAACAGGCTGATCGTTTTCGAGAAGAAGAACTCGCGCCCAGGGCTGAACTTGATGATGTCCTGAAGCGTCCGCGCATAGCCGAGGATTCGCCTCAGGCAGAGGTTCCTACAACTGGCGGGCCCCTCGGTGTGCTATGACACTCAAGACCGCAAGCTTGTCAGGCTTCCCTCAAGTGGGCAAGTCGAGACGCCAAAATCCCGGCCGCCCTGCGCTCACTGGTGCGTTCCAAGTCTTGACCTACGGGATTGCAGCCCCCTGAACTGGAGCACCTTTATGAATACCAAGCTAAATTGCTCGCCCTGGCGGGATTTTGCCGCGCGGGCGCAGCAAGACGGGTGCGGTGCATGACCGTGCCGCGCCATTTCGATATCGCAATGGCAGGATCATCCTCCTTATCTTCTGCACGTGTTCTACAGGTTGACCTTTTTACGAACCGGTGAAGTTTCCCGTAAAGGCATCGCATTGCGTATTCTGAGATCACTCGCCGCGCACCAGCCAGAGAGGCGCTACGCGCGTGGCTTGGTGCTCTCATCGGGTTGGCACTGGTTTGTTGCTCTTGTCGTCCGCTGGAGCGGTGGCCATGACTGCAGCCATGTCCGCGCCCCCATCGCGCATTGGAGGTTCTGGTTCGGCCTGATACCGATCGCAGTTGGGACGTTATCGCTGGTCCTACTGGCAACTGTCGATGCCCGACTGACAGGTCGTCCTATGCTTATGCAAACATGTCTGACGTCCTCACCTGTGGGACAGATTTGAGGATTTGCACAACGGAGGGAACCAAAGGAAGTCTCGCCCCACAATCCCAGAGTGATCCTCCACAACCACTCGAGCCTCCCAGAGCTTCGAACTTGACTACGACGAGCTGAGGCATTTTAAATATACTTAAGTATGTATTTATGCATATTGTTTATACTAAAGTTTTCCATATACTAACATAAGTATATATTCAGAGGGCGCAATTGTGATACTCGACAGCTAAACGGCCAGATTCGAGAAAGAATATTGCACGTACGATTCCCCTTGAGCCGGTCATAAAAATTTGAAGCCATCAAAAAGGAAGTTATCATGCAAATCACCCGTCTAGTTGCGGATGCACCGAAAGATATCCAAATACCGGTGAGCAAAGAAGACATTCAAAACTATGCCAAGGCGGGCAACGACCTGACCGTTAAATTGCGTAATGGTGATGAGATCCTTGTCGAGGACTTCTTCGTCAAAGGTGCTGAAGGTGAAGTAAGTCGCCTGTTGTTCCAAGACGGCTCTTTTGCCGGACTTGACGGCAACGTAGCAACGCTTACTTCGGCCGGGCTTGGTCAAGGAATGGTGGCAAACGAAGCCATTTTTGCAGCTGCGGGTGTGGCTGGAGCTATCGGGCTTGCTGCAGCGTCGTCAGGAAGTGACGGCTCAAATGGCGACACTGGCGCAACTGGAGACACCGGCGCAACGGGCGACACCGGCGCAACGGGAGACACCGGCGCAACGGGTGACACCGGCGCAACGGGCGACACCGGCGCAACGGGCGACACCGGCGCAACGGGCGACACCGGCGCAACGGGCGACACCGGCGCAACGGGCGACACCGGCGCAACGGGCGACACCGGCGCAACGGGTGACACCGGCGCAACGGGCGACACCGGCGCAACGGGCGACACCGGCGCAACGGGCGACACCGGCGCAACGGGCGACACCGGCGCAACGGGCGACACCGGCGC
>NZ_JAIVLK010000016.1 GCF_020524585.1 Celeribacter naphthalenivorans | reverse complement strand
GAACGGGGCGGGGCCGGAGGTTCCGCCTCGATCGGGCAACACAGAACCTCCCCGAAAACAAAAAATGGCCCCGCTACAAAAAGCGAGGCCAGTTAAAATCCTTCACCACAAAGGATAAAATTTTTCTCCGGGGGTTCAGGTGGAAGAATTACGGTCGCTTTCGCGGCGCAGCCTGATGTAGACCGAAAGAAACAGATAGGCGCAGACAAGAGCAAAGGCAGAACCCGCCACCATCAGATACTTACCCGCGCTGAACGCCGCCGCATAGTCCGGGTAGTTCAAAGCCATTTTCTTGCCGACTACAGCGAAGGCCAAGCTTACGCCCGACAGAGCGAGGAACAGTAAGCCCGTGTTTCTAAACCATTCCGGCGAGCGGTTTTCTTCGGTCATATCAGCCTCCTTAGGGCGTTATTTGGAAGTTTCATTACAGCATGGGCAAGGAAGCCCGCGCTGATTTTCTGTTACAGTCCAGCGGTCCTCGATCCAGCCAGTGTCGTGACCGCAGCAACTGCACTTAAACCTGATCATACCGCTGCCAGCATCTTTAACTCGCATCCGAATGGTGCGCGGCTCTCGCGGCAAATCATCCTTATCGAATAGCAGTGTGGACATTAGACATCCTTCACTCACGTTGCCCAATTTTGTAGGATTGAAAGGCTATGTAGAGCGTTAGAGTACAAGCAACCGCGAACAGTGTTGTTCCCAGAAAGCTAACCACTGAAGCCAATCTTTCCGCAAATATCAAAGCGGCCCCAAGCTTCGCAAAAATCCCAAGCCCAAGAAGAAGAAACATCACTCTGAACTTCGGGCGCAATTCCTCCAGCTCAGGAACGAACCTGACCAATGCACCCATGAAGAAAGGTGCCAAAATGTATGGAAGAACAGAGGCCAAAAGCACTATCGCCCAGAGAAGGAGATACAAAATATACGGCGTGATCTCGCTCATTTGAGGCCCTTTCTAAGGTCGTATAAGACGAAGAACGGAATAGTCGGAACAAGTGCCGCGCCAACGATCACAACGCCCCACAAAACGAATTTCACAAGCGACCCTAACAGCTTCATCACAAGCAGGAGGGGAAACATAGACGCATCGTAAGGGTCACCCATCCATGTCGATCCGTGCTTTATTTCATTTACAGCGTCGTAAACCGAGTACAAGACTACAGCCCCTAGAATAAAACTGAAGACAACAGCGACAGAGACTTGCACTGCGGGACGCGACATCAAATCGTCAATTTTGGTCAAAAGATTTTTCAAAATGCTTTCCTCGGGCGTAAGTTGAAATTATGCGGCGGCCAGCGTTTCGCCGTTAAGTGACAGCTTAACCATGGGCCACTTGAAACATTGTTTCGAGCCATCACGACCGATGTACCAAACCATACGATTGTCTGTGAGCTGACCAACATCAACAAAATGCTGACCATCCGCATAATGATCATTGTGATATGGGCCAGCCGATTTGATCTCTCCGGTTGCCTCGTCACAAGTGATCCGTAACAAATCCTGACCCTGATCTTCAAATTTGATTTCGTAAGTCATTTTCGCCTCCCGGCGTTAGTTGGAATTTTCATCGCGAGCGGCGTTGACCGTCTCGATCAGGCTTTCACCCGGCTTGCTGAGGATGGCATCTTGAAGATCGAAGTCAGTTCGGGGCTTTCCTGCGGCCTTCCAAGACGCGACTGCCTCAACCCATGCCTCGTTTTCATCAATGTGGTTTTGCGCGATCTGGGTTTCAGTCTCGATCTCGGCGTCCGTCATCGAATTAAAATCGCCAGCAAATGCGCGCCATGCTTCGTTGTTCATTTCGGCCTCCGGGCATTAGTTGGAATTGGAAAGCAGCTTTGCTCTCCCTATTTCCAACACACTATTCCAACACTTATTTCATTGCAATAGATAATTCCAACTTATCGTTCCAAATGTTCTTTCCGAGTGTGTCAAACTGTGCTAATTCAAAGCAATGACACAAGAGAAACCATCCTTGCTTTTCGGGTATGCCCGCGTTTCGACTGAAGACCAAAGCCTCGATATGCAGATTGATGCGCTGGTCAAATTTGGCGTCGAGCGCGACAGAATTTTGACAGATCGAGCGAGCGGCAAAACGATCTCTGGAAGGTCAGGGTTTAGGAATGCAATGAAGGCTATGCGCCCAGGAGCGGGCCTTGTTGTGTGGAAACTCGATAGGCTAGGTCGCAATTTGTCTGAGTTGATTCAGACAGCGGATCTTCTCCGAGAGCGTGGGGCACGTCTGATTTCTTTGACCGAGAACATCGACACTGAAACAGCTTCAGGGAAGCTCATGTTTCATATGATAGGCATGTTTGCTCAGTTCGAGAGAGACATGATTTCTGAGAGGACAAAAGCGGGTTTGGCGGCGCGTCGCGCGAGGGGAACGAAATTGGGGTGGCAAAATCCTTTCGGCCCTGAGCACGAGAAATGGGGCGAAGTCGTTGACCTTATGCGCCAAGGATTATCGTTTGTGGAGATCGCGAAACGGATCGAAGGCGTAAGCAAGTCCACGCTCTACAATAATGCTGACGATTTGCGGGCTGCGGCTGCGGTGCTTGATGCCTCGGAACTGAACCACGAAACTTCCAATAAAGGTGAGTAAAAATGAACGCATCTTTTCCCAATATATTATTTGTTGTTCCTATACCTATAATCATACTTCTAATATCATGGTTCTTTGAGTTGCGCTTTAAACGCCTAGAAAAGGTCCGCGCTCATCTAGATTCCGCAAACACAACAGAAAATAACTCCGTCCCGAAACCAGAATGGTGGCGTGAGTATTTTAGGTTATCTGGCACAAAACCAGATGATGAAACTTCAAATTTTTTCTACGTCTCTCTCATCGAGGAAATGAAACAAACAAAGGCCGTTCAGAATGCTTCTGATCAAGGCATCCTCTTCGAGGACTTAACAAAAGAAGAGCGTCAGAGTTTGATAGGGTCAATTCATGTTGATCAAGAAATGCACGACAGCGCTTTAGCTGAAATAGCTTCATATGGTTGAGAATTCCATGAAAGGTGCGGACTAATGGCTTTGTTCCAATCGACAGAGGACCATATTTGCGACGACTGCGGTGCAGTTAACGTGGTGAGCTTCACAGATTACCCAGACAGGGATCGTTACACCGTCGATTGTGCGGGCTGCGGCCAAGTTCTGTTGTCGGGCAAGGGGAGCAGATTTTACGAAAGCTCAGCTCTAAAAGACCATTCCAAGAAAGGTGCCCCCCAGGGCGAGTGAGGCCGACAATGAACAATACGAAGAAACGCCATTTGACCATCCGGCATAAGCTAGCGCTTAAGGGGAGTTCATTTTCGGAGATCGCAAGGTCTCTTGGTGTGTCGCATACAACAGTGACTGCGGTAAGTAATGGGAGATCGCGCTCACTACGGGTTGCCGACGCAATTGCGAATAAACTCGGGACGACGCCCCATGTGCTTTGGCCCGAAATCTATGCCGAAGATGATTTGAGTGCTCATGTTGATCATGTTGAAATTCATAGAATTGAACAACTCTACTTCTATGATCTGAGCGTTTCGGTCACGGATATTTGTCGAAGATTCAATGTTACTAATTATTATTTAAAGAAAAAATTTGGCAACAGGCCAGTTAGAAAAAAAACCGAGCAAATATCAATGAGAAGGAAAATTCCAAGTGACCTTTTGGATTCCGATTTTGATGCGTTCGAATGATCAACCATTCCAAGAAGGGTGATGGTGATGGGTAGATCAATTAAAGGCCATCCATTTCAAGAACGGCTTAAGGCTGTGCCATTGAAGATGGCAGCAAGCTTCGTTTCTGACAGTGCAGTCGAAGACGCCGATAAAGCGACACGAGCAAAAATATTCCGTGAGTTTGGACGACTTGTGATTGGCAAGCATAAGGAGCGCCGAAAGTACGGGTTCAACAGTGACCCTGGGGGAGAGATCGCGCGAGGCTTGGAGCAAGCATTTCAAGCAGGGCTAAAAGCTGCATCTCACGATCAAGAAAAACCTGTGAACCGGCGGAACTCGAAAACTGATAATTCGGAACAAAAATTGGGCCCACCAGAATTTTGGAAATTTAGCGATGAAGAGTGATACTTCCAAGAAAGGTGCGGACAAATGATCTCGATAGACTCAACAGCGAGCGACACGGCAATTGAAATTGAGGCCCTGAAGCGAACCGCCGAGAACATGCTGGAGCTGGTGCCCGGTGATGCGATTACGGTTTCCGGCCCGGCAGCCGACTGCCTCAGAGACAGCCTGCGGGGGACTGTCATCGAGGCGGATTTGCAAGGTCTCTGTCATCGAGGAGGGGTCAATCTCCTGACGGGCATCGCTGAAAGGCAGGTAGCGACCGAGGCGCTGTCCTGCCTGCCGCACGATCAGCTCGAAATTGTCAAAGGATGGCGATCAGATGCAATTGCCGTCCATTTTGTCGATGCGCGCGCCGTGCGTCCGACACTTCCATGAAAGGTGCAAAATGATCAAATTCAATCAGGGCGAATTTCCTATTTATCTCGCCAAGCAACACATCATTGCTGTGAAGCCTAACCTAGACGGAGAGACCTTAATCGTGACGACAGCAGCTCATGGGCCGCGTGTTTCCCCTCAAGACCTGATCGACGGTGTTGAAGAACAAAGCGCGTCGTTTGTCGTCAACGAAAGTATTGAGGAAGTCATTTCTGCTATCGAAGCAGATTCCAATTGAGGTGCATAACATGAATACGGTCCCACTCACACATACTACTGTCTCACCGGAAGGGTGGCTTGATCTCGCTGAGAACATTGAGAGCTATCGCGAGCTGAAACATGCGCCGCTCGATAGCGACCTTTCGGTGGCGCTTGAAATCGCTCACAATATGGCTCTTGTTGCGCGAAAAAGGGGAGTCCGAGCCTACACGGAGCACGAGGTTCGACAGGCTGCAAAGAGAGAGCTTGAACCGGGACGAGACCGCCAAGGGATCTTCGATAAACTGGCGGCACTTCCCTTCGTTGAACTTCTCGATCTTGGCGGGGTTCGCGCCATCCGTGTATTCGTATGACGCCCCTTTCAGAACTTCTGAGCGATGCCGTCGCTTGCCCTGTGCCGGAAATCGAGATCGAGAAGGCTCTTCACGGTTCCAATCCAGCCTTTACCGCTCGCTTTCGTGGCGTTGCAAAATTTTGGCTTCATCACGTTGCAAAGCCTCTGAAAATGCCAACTCACACTGTAATTAGAGAGGTTATCGCTGAGATCATGAATGATGGAGCAGAAACCAAACTGCAACAGATGTTGCGGGATGCTGTTTCAGAGCCGTTGCCTGCGTTTGATGCAGACGCCGACGATGGAACTCTGCAAGCCATAACCCTCCGCCTTTCACCAGTTGAGCGGCATTGGGTGGAACATCGGGCCGCAGCATTGAATATGCCTGCGTCGGTATTTGTCGGATTTCTAATCCAGCAATACGCGAAGGCTGATTTGGCTTCCATGAAAGGTGCAGAGATGGGAAAATCACACTGCGATCATCGGGTAGTGCTCCGCGACCAGGACGGCAAAATTGTCCTCGATCTACCGTTCGACAGCTTCGCCTTAGCCAAGCCGGAATATGATCAACGGGTGTCGCACGTTCCTGCCGGCCACGAATTGACGATCCAGCATGGCGCCAGGATTATTTACAAGACTTCCAACTGAGGTGCAGCATGGCCGGGCGAGACGTGACATGGATTTATTGCCGTTGCGGTCACTGCGCGACCTTGCCCCGGCAAGCTGGTCTCCGGGATCAAATTCTACCGCGAGCGGTGTGTTCTCTTTGCGGCAGGCGCGAAGCTAATGATCTTCGTCACGGTTACATTGCTGCCGAGAGTGAGATTTCCAAGAAATTTGCTACTGAATGTTCTTAACCAAGCCTGAAGCAACAACTATCGGAGGGATGTTTAACGTCATGAGAAAAATGTTCCGTAAAAATTTGCCTTCTCAGCGACAACAAACTTTTGCCAACTCTCCACTTCTTAAGCAGCTTGCGTGCGAAATTGAGTTAATCATGGAGCCAACATCAGAAGAAAAAGCTCTGAAAAAAGAGATAGATTACCGCTTGCAAATTGCCAGTAGGCTAGAGGCTTGGCCTCTTTACGGTTTGGTTGTCCCTACAAACGGCTACCTTCTCGCCCGAAGTTATTTTCTGGATGAACCCCTTTTGGAAAACCTGCAAACCTTCCAGCCTTGGACATTATCGGCGTGGATCGTTCTCACTGCATGCTTGATTGTATCGCTCGTGATAAAGCGGAAGACTAAAGCGATTGAGGATCGCTACGACAAGCTTCGAAATGAAACAATTCAACAACGTCGGCGTCTTATGCGATCCTCGCTGACGGATGTTCAATGACACATTCCAAGAAAGGCGCCCCCCCACATGAACTATGTAATCTCATTTGACACGCCGTCGTCCCATGTTCTCGACAAGACCGGCCTAAAGAGCACCGGAAAGCTCGATGAGGCGATGAAATTCACAGACCATGAATCCGCGTTGAAATATATCGAAAAACACAACAAAGAAATTTCACAAGTTGGCACGGGCGCCGTGCCGTCAAAGCTATCGTGAACCATTCCAAGAGAGGTACGGATGAATGATTGATACTAAATATTCTGGGGTCTTGACATGCACAGTCGGGCGACAGCCTGTCACAGGTGATTTCGATAAGGCAATTGCTGACAATGGTGTGGAGGATGTCGTCAAGACCTGTTGCGAATTTTTCGTTAGTGCGCTGAAAAAACTCGGTTATGACTGTTCAGTCTATGAAGAGTTTTTTGACGAAGAGTTTATTGATGAAGAACCGTTGCCAAGCATAAACGAACTGCCGCCTTCAGACGACAGATTTCTTGTTCAAGGCGACTGGTTCAATCTTGAGGACTTAATTTACGACAACGACTATTTTCCGATCTTAGTGCGCATTCCTCCGATGAGCGCGGAGGAGTTTGGGAAATGCTGTAGCGTGATCTCGAAAGTTGTGTGTGCGACTTTTGAGGAAGATTTGGAGGCTGCAATCTGCAATGATCTAGCGCTTCCTACGGAAATTACATTATCAGGTCCACGCTTCGATATGAGCCGGTTTGTTTCAATCTTTCCAGAAGCGGCCATACTGTTTAAAGAGCGTCGTTTGGAGGACTTTAGAACAACGACGTTTCGTCAGCAGATGGGTAGCCGCATTTTGAGGGATTTGCGTCTGCTTGGGCGTGACAAAATTGGTGTTGGCAGCATCAAGAATTCGATGAGCAAGATGTTGAATTTAAGGAGCAGCGCCGCCAAACACCAGCGTTTTGGTGATGATTGGGTTCTAACCTTGGATCATTTCGACACAATACGGTTCCTGTTTGAAGCAGATGATAAGAAGATATCTGACTTCCTTAAGGGAATCTCTGATGCTTGTGTTATCAAGGATCAGCTTGGATCGAAAGGGATGACACCCAACACAGATCCCGCCATTGAGTTCATGCTGGATCGTCTTGCTATCGCTGCGGCGTGGGTGGAAAATTTGGGACCAAGATTGTCTTTTGCGGGCGACTTTCATAGCGAATTTGCGACACAAGAAAAAGGCATGACTTATGTTGCATTTCTGGATGACGAGCCGGTTATGATGATCTCAGACAGCTCTGGTTGGGTGTGTATACCGGATTTATCAGGAGAATCAGGTGAGCATATGCTAAGAGCTGATGGTTTCTCTATTTCGGATATTGACACGATCATTCCTCTTTTTGGTCTGGATCTCGCGGAAATACTGATCGTTTGCGACCTTGAAGTGGAGGATTTGCCTATTCGCTCTCGTGCGTTTGCAGCTGAAGTCGGTGTGTTAGCCACAATGCTTGTGGAGTCTGGCTTGTTCAAATCCGGCCAACTTGATGAGTTTGTTAATTGAAAGACTCTTCCGAGAAAGGTGAAAAAAATGACACTTAGAAAGCACGCTTTGAATGCCGCTAACATCGCTGACAAGCTCACATGGGCGACCAGGACACGAGAGGTTGACGGCATAAAAGTCATCTTCGTCCCATGCGAAGAAGCCGAGGCAATGAAAGATCAGCTTGTCTCAATTTCACACGTACTGAACGACATTGCCGACGAACAAGAATGAGGCGCACTGAAATGAGCACACTTATGCCGGTCCAATCCGATCCCCCTAAGGGACCACATGAAGCACACTTTCGGCGCGGCTATCATCATGGAGCTTTGGCGATGATTGAAGCGCTCAAGGAGGGGGTTTCAGCGGATGAGCTTGAAGATTTTATCAACGCCGAACTACGAGCATGGCGCGAGGACCACGCAGTCCCCGCGTTTCCTCCAGAGCCAAACAAGAGCAATCGCATTTAATTAAGCCTTCGCAGAATCAGCGGGATCAAATTCTTGCGCGCGCGTTGTGTTCTATTTGCTGCGCGCGTGCAGCTGATGCCAAAACTATTTCACTTATCTCGCAACGCTTTGGAAAAGATCGACCATAAAGTTAGTCGCTAATGTTCTAATATCCGGCTGTTCCGATAATATTTCATGGCGTGCGCCTTCGATAACCATGAGTTTTCCGGCCGACCAATTTTGAATCCGTTCACGTATTGTGCCAGTATCCACTAGCACCTCATTGTCACCATGAAACACAACAGCCTGGACATTTGGTGATTCAATTTTTTTTAATTCTCGCTCTTCTTTCAACGCTTCCAAAAGCCACCCCATGCTAGGTGCGCCAATTTGGCATTCAGGTAAACGCTTGGCCTGATCTACCATGTAAGAAAACATCACTTCATCGCTTGTTAACCTGTTGCCTTCGAATGGTACTGAAGCAACATAGCAAACCTCTTGTTGCGCCGCTCCACCCGGAGCAAATGCTTCTTCATTGCCAAACAATTTAGCCGCATAGGTTAGCGGCCAGACAACTGATCTCTCCACGCTGGACAAATTCAAGCCCCACATCGGCGCAGAGAATGCAGCTGCGGCGACAGGAAGTCCGTTCGTAAGGGCTCGCAACCCTATCAATCCACCCATCGAATGACCCAGCATGAAGAATGGCTCAGGGAGACTTTCTGATTTGGCAAATTTGATCATCTCATGAATATCGAGTTGATAATCAGAAAACCGGTCCACATGACATACAAACGGGTTCTTTGCTATCCGATCAGATAGGCCATGACCGCGCCAGTCCACGACAACTGATGCGTATCCAAAATGGGCCAATTTAGAAGCAGTCTGATCATATTTTTCGATGTATTCGGTACGGCCAGGGCAGATAAGAACTGTGCCTCTAGATTCAGATGTAGGAACCCATTTACCAATACGGATTTGCACGCCATCGCTGGCCTCGACCCAATACGCCGATCCAACAAAATGATTTCCTTCGGTTTCTTTTCCTATTGAAAATGGTGCTTTTTTCATTTGTCCCATAACTTTTAAAGAGTGGATCGAAATCCCTTTAGATCAGTGTCAAATATTGCATATATGCCCAACAAAGAGCTGAACAGAAGCAACCAAGTGAAACCGTTCACATTACCTACTAAAAGCAAATTTACGGTCATGATAGTCAGTACAGACCCTTTCCAAAAAAGTGAAAATGAACCTGCAAAAAAGCCTGTATTTCTAATTCTCTGTACACATGCTGTGAAAACAAACAGGCTCAAAAACACTAGAATTAAGCTTGTAAATCTAGCAATTGCTTTGGTTTCGAGCATAGCTACGCCTTCGCCCACGAAAATCGAGCTAGCGTCTCGATACAGCCACGACAAAATGTTTGGCGCATCCACAATTAGGTATGTCGATTGGAGGCGGATAAACGTACACAAAACCACGGCCAATAAAATTACGCGAAAAATATCCTGAAAGATGTCATTAATTGCGGCACGCTGTTTGTCCGTTAATTCAATGTTCCATCGCTCTGTTGTCATATCGGCCAAATCATCGCAGACGAGATACAAAATCAGCAAACTATTGAAATACACCCACATCACAAAACCAAAGTAGGCATATGCAACAAATGAGAGGATTATATTGCTCATAGCGTTGATTGCTTCAGGCCGCACAAGTGCCGCGATATTCCAATCGACCATTAAGTTCATGTTATTACCGGCGTGGTATGATTGAAGGTAAACACCAGCCCATTGAAGAGCGAATATAATACCAAAACTCGCAAAAAAAGTGACGGTAAACGCCAACCTAAAACCCGACGCCTTTTCTTCCCAGGGTGAAAGTTTTCCCGTCACGGTACTATTGAATAACGGCCTCCCTATGCCAGACCAAAGCGATAGTATTTTCGAAACAAGAAGTGCAATTGCCGGCAAAATAAAGACTGGCAAAACTGTCCAGCTGGGTGCCCAAAGAAAACCGATCTGCTTATCCATCCCCGCATAAGGGGAATAGGTCACACTCTCCACGCCGGCAATGAAGCTCAGAAATGCCAAAACACCGAAGCCAGTCCACAGAATGGCTGGTATTATAAGCGCATTTTGGGTGGCGAACATACCAATAGAAATTCCGACAATTCCTTTGAGAGAACCCTGCTCTTGCTGCTTCTCCTTATTCGCAATTTTCGTATCATTCGAACGTGCGTTTTTTCGGCGATCAAAAAGACGCGAACGGGATTCAAAGAGCTCTTTTTGCCACAAGCGGGTCGCTTCAGGATCTCCGCAGCCAAATATCACTGCTAGCCAGCGAATGTTCTTCGGAGAAATACCTGCATCATTTGTATCCTGAAACCACATCTGCACAGTCCGAATATCAATCCCCTTTTTGTTTTCAGGAATTGACTCGATCGCACTGGCTAAAAGCTCAGGCGTCCACACCTTCAGTGTTGCTCCATCTTTGTCTAATGGGAGCCCGGCGCCGAGACGAGCCATTCGCAAAAAAAGTTCTTTAAAATCACTCTCATCACAAGGGGGAGGAATATAGTGGAAACGAACTTTTTTCACGCTGTTTTCCGTATGTTTCTGTCATTACAAAATCGATACACGCCTGGCTAGTAGATCCTGGGCTGTAAAAATATCAAACAGAAACCAAACGCGTATTTCCTATATCCCTTTGTGTCCTCTCCATCAATATCGTTGCTAAATTTACGAAATTCGCACTCTTCTGAGCTCATAAGTCTCCATAAGCTCTATCAAGAGCCTCAACGATGACATCGTGATCATCAACAAATAGTTGGGTGATGTATTTGCTTTCTAAGCTCGAGGATTACCCCCGCAGCAGCCCAATCTTATTAAGACTGGGCTGCATCCTTATTCGAGCGCGGTGGCGGAAGAAATTAACTCGTGTGCTGCCTAGCCTGAAATACTAGAACCGGAGAACAACTTAAAATGTTTCTGCGCTCATCATCCAACCAGAATTAGGTCAGAACTATCACTGACCTTTAAAGCAACCTCCGTCGAAAAGATCACTTCTCCAGGCAATAGCGGCAAACTAACCGCGTCCAGACCAAGACTTTTCAAATTCGAAATCAAATCTTTGAAGGAGGTAAAAATAAGCGGCTGACACGCTATACCAGTCTCGATCCTATCCGCTTCGCCATCCATGAGCACAGACACCTCAAAGACTTGCAGAATATCACCGTCTGTCTTCAGTACCTCAGACATCGAAATTTTGAGTTTTCGAAACGAATGAAGCATTTCAGAGAACGTATTTCCTTCGACATCTTCTGGTAAAATTGATTGCATCTCATGCTCTCCTTATTCGCGCCAAATATCTCTAAACACCCGTGCTACACCAAATTTCAAAGGTGACCATTTTCACACGCCTGTTCACATTTCTGTGTCGGCATATGAATCGAGAATTTTCTTTTGGCACGAAACGAAATGAAAATAGGCGAAATTCAACGAAAGAAATCCAACTAATATATTGAAGATAATACATAAAAAACTAAAAAATTTCAAAATTTATTGCCTTGGGGCTATATATAATCCTAATCTAATTCTGTGAGAATCATCATCCTTATATTGGCTTGCGCTTGGGGAACCATTTTCAGCCCAATTGCTGGATTCTTGCTTGCGGCATATCTCCTTTTTTTAACATCCATTATGAATGGCAGATTCTTCATTGTCCTGTCTGGATTTTTCGAGAAGATTAGAATGCGATGATATTCCTAATCCATTATATATTTAAACTTCTCCGTGCTTGATAATGCCGTCTGGCGTGAAAGTTATGCTCTCGCTTTCATTTGTAATGGTGACCTGTGCGCCACTTGGGGAAACAGCGACGGACCTGTCTTCTGTCCAGTGAAACAGAGATCCGTCTGCGTCCAATATTGTAAAATCTGACACGGCCGCAGTTTCTGCTTGACGCTTCACTGACCCATCCCCGCGCACCTCGATCCAGTGATCATTAACAAAAATGCGAATGCGATCATCTGTGACTATGATGCCAGACCAATCAAGCCCCTGATCACGCCGAAGCACAATTTGATCGGGCTGAAATTTAATCTGCACATCCCTTTGACCTTCCTCACCCTTCACATCAAGAAAAGCTTCTTGATCTTTCACGGCCTTGTCCGTGACCCATGCAGTTGCATTTTTTGGAAGCCAGACATGAGGTGTTTTTCGTTTGCGATTTCTTGGGTCTTTATAGAACGCGATAAAGAGCTGTACGGATGTCCAAACACGTTTCATCGCGATTTGTCCTTACCTGACAGACGACGCATACGGCGGATACACCGTTGCATAATGGTCTGTCTCTCTTTCGTAAGAGCCTGCAATGCGGCTGTTTTGCGCTCTATGCGGATATGAAGTTTAGCTAGCCTTCTCAGTTCTGGCTCTTCAGCAAATTGCATCCAGTTTGGGCCCACACCAAACTTCTCAATTTTTGGATTGCCTTTATGATTAATCGTCTGATCCGATTGTACAGTCGGCTCCGCTGTACCCAATTGAGATGTCGAATGATCATTCATCATGAAAAACCTCGTCAAAAATCTCATCACGGTACGGATTTGCGAGACCAAACCGCGTCCCGTCCTGTTCGAAAAACCCAGTGGCGCCAAGGAACCATGCCCGATGCAATTCTGATCGCGCAATCATCCGACGCAAAAAGCGTGGCATTTGCCACCCGGAATATCCGGCAATAAAAATGAGAAAGAAAATCCGAGACATCACACTACCTCTAAGAGCCTCTCCTTATGCATTAACATTACTGTATTGCGGCGACCTAAACCAATGTTTTATTTGCCTTTTTCATGAATTGTTTTCTTGCAATGCTCTTCCCTGTGCGTTTGCTTCGAACCTTGAGCTTGGGAGCACAAACGGGCCGCCGCGCGGCCCAAACAAACATGGACCGCCTGACCCAAAG
>NZ_JAIVLK010000015.1 GCF_020524585.1 Celeribacter naphthalenivorans | reverse complement strand
CGTAGCACACCCATGATCTGCGCTTCGGTGAAACGTGTCTTCTTCATCGGAATCTCCTCGTTCATCCTGCCGAGAAAATTCTACTGCCGCATCCCACTAAAATCGGGGGGGGATTACCCTGTCGTTCATCACAGACGCCTTTTCTGCTGTGCAGCCTCACAAGACCGGCCGTTCGACCATCATACAGCACTTTGTAGAGTGAAGTCCGGCAGTGTGAGCTAAAGCGAGTTTTCGGAGCATGTGCGCCAATGTCCGGTCTGGTGAACCGATCAATAAAAGGTGGCTTTGCGAACAGCTCGGATAAAGTGGACTCAGTTATAACTCCCAATTCGAAGTACCAGCCTCACTGTGTTTCTGCTGCCATTCTTTGATAGCAACATGGAACAACAAATCTGTGCTTGTGTGCCTACGGCAAGACTGCCGCAAGCACGAAATATTCAGATATGGCCGAACCGCGCATGGGACGCCACAAACATTGTCAAAGAGATCGCAGGATTATACGCGCGGTAAATCTGCCAGACAGCTCACGCTGCTGCTTTGCTCTGTATGTCGTTCCAGATGGTTATAAACATGTCGTTGAAACGCGGGTCCGACCGAAGGGCAACGGCATCGCGCGCATCGCGCGGAATATCGATTACCAGTTCCCGAACCACCGTAGAGGGGCGTTGCGACAAAACAAGCACGCGATCCGCCATGGTCAAGGCCTCACCAATATCGTGCGTGATCAGAATTGCGCTTTTCTGTTTCTCGGCAATGATCCGCGCCACATCGGTTTGCAGCAAGGTCCGCGTCTGGAAATCCAGCGCCGAGAAGGGTTCATCGAGCAACACCACGGCTGGGTCAAAGGCCAGTGTACGCATGATGGCCACGCGTTGCCGCATCCCGCCCGATAGGGTCTCAGGCTTGGCATTCTCGAAACCGGCCAGACCGTAAGCTTCGATCAGGCGTTTGGCGATGGGGTAGGAGGCCGATTTATCCACACCGCGAACCTCAAGTCCGAGCACCACATTGTCGATCACACTGCGCCATGGTAGCAAAAGATCCTTTTGCAGCATATAGCCGACAGACTGACCATTCTTACCGCCGTTGACCGTGAATCTGCCGCGGCTGGGTTCCAGCAAGCCGCTGATGATGTTGAACAAAGTTGTCTTTCCGCATCCTGATGGCCCGATCAGCGCAATGATTTCGCCTGCATGCAACTCGAAGGAGATGTCGCGGATTGCCTCGACGGAGTTGCGGCCGGGGGTCTCGAATACCATGCCGACCTGGTCGGCTGTCAAAATTGCGGTCATAGGGAAAGTTCCTTTGCATAGGCATCGTGAAATCGCGCCACAGCGGCATCGAATGTGGTGGGGTCCGTTTGGCTTGAGGCATGTCCGCCATCCGGGAACAGGACGAAATGGCCATTACCCAGACGGTCCGCCAGAGCTTTGCTGGCCGTCCATGGGACAAGCATGTCATCGGCTGTCGCCAAACACAAAACCGGAACAGACAGGGTCCGCAAGGCCATGTCCGAAGGCTCAAAGTTTTGGAACACGTCGATGCGGTCCAAAAGATCGGCCTCGACCGGCATGTGATCAGGGGCATGGCGTGCATTCTGACGCAATTGCGCATCGCGTTTTGAAATCCACGGGGCCGGATAAAGGAAAAGTGGCTGAGCTTCGACATAGGCGATTGCGCCGCTATCGCGCAACAAATTGCTCCGAACGGAAAAGCATCGCTTGATATGCGGATCAGGTGCGCCCCAGCCATTGGCGATGACGAGGCTCTGCACCAGATCGGGTTCCATAAGCGCAAGTTGCAACCCCATCATGCCGCCAACAGCGTGCCCCATGATATGCGCTTGGGATGCGCCAGCGGCCATGAGCACGGCTTTCATGTCCAGAGCGAAGTCCGTCACGCTGCGGGGGCCGACCGCGCGGGCGCTTTTCCCGCATCCGGCATGATCGTAGGTGAGAACCTGGAACTTTTTGCTCAGATCGTTGATTTGGGGTGCCCAATAGTCACACGAGCCGCCAAGCCCGCTTGACAGAAGCAGCGTTTCCCCCTCACCTCTGACCTCGTAATGCAGTGCAACGCTGCCATTATATGCGATTGGCATTTTTCAGTTCCTTATCGTTGCTTGAACCGCGCTTCGCACCAGTCGATGACCGCATACATGAGCAAGGCTACAACCATGAGAGCGGCAATCCCGAGCCAGACCGAATTCAGGTCATAGAGCGTGCCAGCATAGGAAATCATGTAGCCAAGACCTTTGTTCGAGGCGATATATTCGCCGACAACGGCCCCGATCAACGCAAAGCCGACATTGAGACGAAAGGCGGAAACGATCCACGGCATGGCTCCCGGCACGATTACTGTACGCCAGGTCTTGAACCGTGTGGCGCCAAGCGAGCGCATCAGTTTCACCAGATCACTGTCCACCTCACGCGCGCCCTGTTGGGCCGCGATCATGGCGACAATGAAGGTGATAAGGGTGGCCAGCGCGATTTTGGATCCGAGCCCGATGCCGAACCAGATAATGACCAGAGGCGCCAGCGCGATTTTGGGCAGGCCGTTCAGCGCAATCATATAGGGACGCAGCACTGAAGCCCCCATGGGGGAGAGCCAGAGCGCCAACCCAAGAACAGAGCCGGTCACGGTCCCGATGATAAAGCCGCTGACGGCTTCGAAAGCGGTCAGGGCACTGTCGCGTAGGAGTGCGCCGCTGCCGATCAGGTCTACCGCTTTGGTGAAAATGCCGCTTGGGCGACCATAGATATAGACCTCGATCCAGCCAAGGCTGACGGCGAGTTCCCAGAGGGCCAGCAAGCCGACCAAAAGCCCGATCTGCCATGTTAGGATCTGGAGCGTGGAAGGCGTTACATCCTTCCACTTCGGTCCGGTCATATTTTGACCGCGCGATGCGGTCTGCTCGCGCTGCGTAGGCGGCGATGTTGTGTCTGTAAGGCTCATGACGCAACTCTTTTATGCGCAATCGTGGCAATCTCGATCTTGGCCTCGGGTTTCACCAGACCGACCTGTACACAGTAGCGTGCGGGTTTTGTGTCAGGGAAATATTCCGCGTAAACCGCATTGATCGCGGCGTAATCGGCGAAATCGGCGACAAAGACATGGTTGAACACAACGTCTTCAAACCCGGCGCCGGCTTCGGCGAGGATGCCGCGAATGGTTTCGAAAACATGGCGGGTTTGCGCCGCGGCATCGCCGGGATGGACCACATTGTTGTTCTCGTCAAAAGGCAGGATGCCAGCGGTGTAGATGACATTGTCAGCCATCATGCCGGGCGAGAACGGCCCAAGGGGAGCGCTAGTACCAGCGGGGATCAGCACGCGATCATTCATGCGATGGTTTCCTTTTGAGTAAGAGAAACGTATTCGGCAAAGTCGGCACAGGTCGCGACCCAACCAAAGAACGTCTTGATATTGTAGATGCTTGCGGCACGGATCATGTCGTCACCCAACTGGTGACAGGCGTCTTCGAGAAGCACCGCAAAGAATTCGTTGTGGAACGCGTCGCGGATGCTGGTCTCAACACAGACATTGGTCGCAATGCCGCAAAACACGATGTTCTTGATGCCGCGAGCGCGTAGGATGGAATTGAGCTGCGTGTTCCAGAACCCGGAATAGCGGGTTTTCGGCAGCAATATATCATCCGGGCCGGGGGTCAGTTCATCCACCAGCGCATAGTCCCAGCCCCCCTTGGCCAGAAGCTGGCCTTTGAGTTCGGGCTTTTCACGCATTAGTTTGAGCGCATTGGATTTATGCCAGTTGGGGGAGCCTTCGCCGCCAGCCTCCTTGAGTTCTGGGTCCCAGCCGTTTTGCAGGAAGATCACAGGCATCCCGAGCTGATGCGCGAGGTCAACCGTATCGGAAATGTTCTGGATCACCGCACGGGTGCCGGAAACATCAAAGCCGCGCAGATCGACGTAGCCGCCTTTGGTGGAATAGCCATTCTGCATATCGACGACGACAATCGCCGTTTCTTCCGGGTTCATCCCAAGCGGTTCCGGCTGGGATTTGATCGCAGGGGCGGTTTGGTCCCCTGCGATCATTGGTGTTTGGCTATCTTTCATAGATTAGGCTCCGTATTTTGCGGCCGCCGCTGTTGCGAAGCGGTTGTCGACCATTTGTTCGAAAGGCAGGGCCTCGGAAATTGAGCCACCACCCAATTCAAGCGACATGGCGCTTGCGAATTCGTCTTCAGAGATCACCGGAGTGGTCGGAATTGCGACACCAGAGGCAAAGAAGTTCCCCGCAGCGCTTTCAATGATGTCCTGATCCACCTGCGGAAAGAACTCCGCGCCGGTCGCTGCCAAAAGACCATGGTCCGCATGCATGGCAGTCATGGCTTCAGCAATGGCGTTACAGAATGCTTGAATTTCTTCTGGATGATTGGCAATCGCCTCTTCGGTGGCCATGGCGGTCGTGAAGGAGGTCGGCCCGATCACATCAGCCAGCGACAACACAGCTTCCAGTCCGAAGTCGCGCGCCCCAACGGAGACATCCCATTCAAAGGCGGTGGCAACATCGGCCCGGCCATCTTTCACGGCTGTTGCCTGCGCACCCGGCGGCAATTCGAGGAACGTGATCCCGGCCTCTTCAGGTGTCATCCCCAAAGTTTTCTGGATCGCGTAGGTCGGAACCTGAATGGTCGAGGAGGGGAATTTCAGCGTTGCAATGGTTTTGCCCTTCAGGTCTTCGATTGTGGAGATCCCGGAACCCGGCTTGGCAATCGCCCACATCGACACACCGCCAACAATTTTGGCGATATTCTTGATGGAGGCTCCTTCGCGCGTCGCATTCACCGACATGCCGGGGCTTGTGACGCCCACGAGGCTGCGCCCGGACAGGATCATCGGTATCGGAAGCGCGATGCCGCCCGCCGTTTGCACATTCACGTCCAGCCCATGTTTTTTATAGAGGTCAAGGTTCGCAGCGACATAAAGCGGAGCATACATGGCCGTCCGAATAGCTTCCGAGACGGTGACGGAGGTGTTGGCAAAAGCCGGCAGGACACCCGTAGAGAATGCCGCCCCGGCAGTCAGGCCGGAAGCGATGAAAGAACGTCTGTTGAGCATGGTGTATTCCCTGATTGATGCGCGGTCGTTTACTCGACCTGTGGCTAAGTGGATGGCAATCAGATTTCTTGGCTGCTTTTCATTGTCAATTAATTGTAATTCGATATATATATTGAATATGACAATAAGTAATGTAGAAATTAAGCATTTACAGGTCTTTGTGGCTGTTGCAGAGACCCAGAACTTCTCCCATGCCGCACAGGCCTGCGGGCTGTCGCAATCGACGGTAAGTTTAATTATTCAGCGACTTGAGGCGGATTTAGGCATTCGGTTAATTGATCGCACAACCCGCAAGGTAATGCTGAGTCGTATGGGTGAGGAGTTTCTGCCGGGGGCGCAGCGCATCATCGCGGATTTCACGCGTCAGATATCGGACATGCGAGCGTGGCAGGAAATCGAGCGCGGGCAGGTGAATATCGCCTGCGTCCCGTCTGTGGCAATTCGCCTTGTCCCGAAAACTATCAACGCGTTTCGCACCAAATATCCGAAAATAAGCATTAAGATTTTTGAAGAACCCCGAGGACGGTGCATGGATATGGCGCGCAAAGGGGACGTTGATCTGGCGATTGCCAATGAACCACCTGATCTTTCCGATCTCGATGCCGTTCCGCTTTTGACGGACCGTTTCGCATTGGTCATGCGCAGAGATCATCGTTTTGCAGAAAGAGAGGCTGCCTCTTGGGCTGAAGCACGCGATGCGGGGCTCGTCATGATGGCCGCTACAACCGGCATTCGGCTGGAACTGGAACATGGCCTTCCTGCGGGGATACTACAGAATAAAGTCTCCTATGAGGCGGTGAACCCCTCGACGCTTCTATCAATGGTACGAGAAGGTATCGGCCTTGCTCCTCTTCCAAGCCTCGCTTTGCCCGACCCAAGCGACCCAATGTTAACATTTCGTCCTTTGCGCAATCCTGTTGTCACACGGGAGTTGCATCTGGCATGGCGAAAAGACAGTTCGCCAACACCAGCAGTCGAAGCCTTTAAAAGTCAGTTAGAGAAAG
This sequence comes from Celeribacter naphthalenivorans, assembly GCF_020524585.1. Taxonomy (GTDB): domain Bacteria; phylum Pseudomonadota; class Alphaproteobacteria; order Rhodobacterales; family Rhodobacteraceae; genus Celeribacter; species Celeribacter naphthalenivorans. Next base: position 8,164 of record NZ_JAIVLK010000015.1, on the reverse strand, counting down.
AAGCTTCTGACTATGTCATTACCTGACTCATATTCTGCATCTGTTTCTAATCAGTCGACGTGAAACGGGGCGCACAACACTTTTGAAGGGTGTAGCGTTACTGCAAATTAAAATTCCCGATAGCTGCACGAATTATATGATTTGCATCATCCCCCAGGGCGATTTCTGTGTTTGTCAAACTTCTGTAATTCTGCCTGTTACCGAAGCAATCGCACACCAACAGTATCCGGATCAAAAGCTCGGTGTTCACGGATGGGCGAACGATGTAACTGTAGAAATCCGTCAGATGGCCGCGGATGCGATCCATGTTGACGAACCGAGAAATCGAGCGGAGCAGTTGATCTTTGGGAACTTGATCTTCAAGTGAGAACTCGTAGAAAAGGGCCACCTGTACTTCTTGTCTCGGTCCCATCGTCGCTCAATCCGACAACTGGTATAGAAAATTGAATCAGTAACTTACGTTTCGATCGAGCACTGGATTTTTAAAATAGGCCCTTTACCCGTTCTCGCTCACGGCCGATGCAAGTTTTCATCGCTGTATCTAGGGGCGCGATGTAACCCAATAATTGCCGCCGGTCCTGCATCTCACAGACTGGCTCCTGTCAGTTTTGTACAATCATTTTCGCAACGAGTTCCGCAGCATTTTGCACCCCCAGCTTTTTCATCACAGAACTGCGATGAACCTCTACGGTTCGGGGGGATATTCCCATCGCCAGGCCGGTTTCCTTGCTGGTGTACCCGTTCACGATATGTCGGGCGACTTCGCGCTCTCTGGGCGTCAATGTGGCGGAATTTGGAGGGCGATGTTCCAGATGCTCAAACGTCCAAACCATCAGCCGAAAGGGATCGGTGGGCGTCAGTGTCCGGCCTGACGCTCGGGTCCAGATGATCTCACCGCTACGGCATTGCATGAAGCGCTCGTCTGTGTAGCGCGGACGGCCGTCCAGCCAACGCCGCCAGCGGGTGCCTGTCTTTTCATAATCGACGCTGGAGGGATAGAGGATGCGGATCGATTGCCCCTCCAGTTCGTCACGGGTCCAGCCGAAAATGCGCTCCATCTCCGTATTCACGCGCTGAATTTTGCGATTTGACAGGACCATGAGGCCGATCGGAGCATCCATGAAACCCGTCAAATTGAGGTCGGTCTCAGATATCCGGTCGAAATCCATCGGGTTTTCCTTTCGCTGCATTTGCATCTACGTAGGCACTACGTATTTTTATACGTAGTTCTACGAATGGCTACCATGTGTTTTTTGCATCACGTTTGTCGTGGGAGGACGTTACATGACCCACGACATTTATATCACCGGCTCCGGCCACACCCGGTTTGGTCGCCTCGACGCCACGCTCGAAACGCTGATCGTTGAGGCAGCGCGTGAAGCTCTTGAGGAGGCACAGATTCCTCCCTCTGAGATTGATGCCATTTTTCTCGGTCATTTCAATTCCGGACTCGTTCCCGACGGGTTTGCCTCCTCGCTCGTTTTGCAGGCGCATCCCGACCTCCGCTATACCCCTGCCGCTCGGTGCGAAAACGCCTGCGCCTCTGGTGCGGCCGCTATTCACGCCGGACTGAACGCCATCCGAGCAGGCCGGGCGCGGAACGTCCTTGTCGTCGGGGCAGAAAAGATGACCCATAGGTCGACAGAGGATGTCACGACGGCTCTGGCCGGGGCGGGGTATCAAAATGATGCGAACGAGGCCGCTCTGAGCTTTCCGCAAGTCTTTGCCATTGCGGCAGACCAATATGCGGCGCGCTATGGCGATCCGCTGGACACGATGGCGCGCATTGCGGCGAAGAACCATGAAAATGCGATGAAAAACCCGTTGGCGCATATGCATAAGCCGCTGACCTATGAGTTCTGTCGCGAGGTGAGCGAGAGGAACCCGCTGATCGCACCGCCTCTGCGATTGAGTGATTGCTCTCTGGTCACGGACGGTGCCGCTGCGATCGTTTTGAGCGCTGCCAATGCCCATGCCGGGGACGCCGCTGCCCGCGTACGGATTGCCGCCGCCGAACATGTGTCCGACTTTCTGCCGATGAGCCGCCGCGATTTCGTGGCCTTCGAAGGGCCGGAACGCGCCATTCGCGCGGCCTATGACGCAGCCGGGATCACGGTCTCAGATCTGGATTTCGCAGAGGTTCACGACTGTTTCACCCCGGCAGAACTTCTGATCTACGAAGCGATGGGACTTGCGCCAAAGGGGCAGGGGGTAAGGGCCCTAGATGAGGGCACGGTATATGCGGACGGGCGTACCCCGGTGAACCTGTCTGGCGGGCTGAAGGCCAAAGGCCATCCGGTCGGCGCCACCGGCGTGTCGATGCATGCTCTGGGCTTTCGGCAACTGACCGGACGTGCGGGAGACATTCAACGCGCGGGTGCGGAATGGGGCCTCGCTTTCAACATGGGTGGTGCGGCCGTCGCCAACTACGCGACGATTCTGCAAGCCGATCGCGCCTGAAGATGATTTGGGACTTGTGAAGACAATGAATATCGCAAATTGGCTGTATCAAACGGCCTTGTCATGGCCCGACCGTCCGGCGCTCTATCACGGCGACAGCCTGCGCCAGACCTATCACGGACTTTTGCAATCCGTCTGCAATCGTGCAGCTTGGTTGCATGCGGAGCATGGGATCGCAAAGGGCGACCGGGTTGCCATTTTCGCAAAGAATGCGCCCGAGTACATCGAGGTGCTACATGCCTGCTGGTGGCTCGGGGCCGTTGTCGTGCCGGTGAATTGCAAACTGCATGCCCGCGAAGCCGAGTGGATCATCCGCGATTCAAGGGCGGCGCTGACCTTGACGGAGAGCGGCACTGTTTTCGCGACGCAGGAGGATGTCGCCGAGGCGAGGCTCGCTGCGCCGGTGCCTGAGCTGGACACATTCACGCCGCCCAAGTCGGTTGGAGCACAGGAACTTGCTTGGCTGTTCTACACTTCGGGCACCACCGGGACGCCCAAAGGGGTCATGCTCAGCCATGACAACCTGCGGCAGATGACTCTGTGTTATGCGCTCGATGTCGATGCGGCATGCCCCGAGGATCACATGCTCTACGCCGCTCCCATGTCCCACGGCGCGGGGCTTTACATGTTCGCGCAAATCCGGGCAGGCGGGGCGCATCTCATCCCTGCGTCCTCTGGGTTCGACAGCGCCGAGATCATTGCGCTCGCCGAGACCCGTGGCAATCTCGTGTTCTTTGCGGCGCCTACGATGGTCAAACGGCTGATCGCCACGGCAAAGCAACAGGGCTACGACGGCACGGGCATCCGTACGATCATCTATGGCGGCGGGCCGATGTATGCCCATGACATTGACGAAGCTCTCGCCTGTTTCGGTCCGCGCTTTGTGCAGATTTACGGTCAGGGCGAAACCCCCATGACCATCTCTGTCCTGCCCCGCGATCTCGTCGCAGATCAGACTCACCCGCGCTGGAAGGCGAGGCGCGCCTCTGTCGGCATTGCGCAGGGGGCTGTCACACTTGCGGTTCTGGGCTCCGATGGAGAGGCTTTGCCTGCGGGGCATACCGGGGAAATCTGTGTCCGGGGGCCAACCGTCATGACCGGCTATTGGCAGAACGAACCGGCCAGCCAGCAAGCCTTGCAACACGGTTGGCTGCATACCGGAGATCTGGGCCATCTCGATGAAGACGGCTTTCTCTACCTCACTGACCGCTCCAAGGATGTCATTATTTCAGGTGGCACAAATATCTATCCGCGCGAGGTTGAGGAGGCACTTTTGGCGCATCCGGCCGTGTTCGAGATCGCCGTCATTGGCGAACCGGAGCCGGATTGGGGAGAGCAGGTCGTGGCCTATGTCGTGTTCGAACCCGGCAAGAGCGCCAGTGAGCCTGAGCTCGACAGCTGGTGCCGCCAGCAGATCGCCGCTTTCAAGCGTCCGAAACGCTACCAGTTCGTCCACGAGCTGCCGAAGAACAGCTACGGCAAGGTTCTGAAAACCGCGCTGAGAACGCGCACGGGACATGCGCCGACACCGGCATAAATACACAACATCTCCGGGCAGGAGGAGCCCGGCACCAACGGAGGAGATACCCATGAAAAGACGTGACTTTCTGAAATCCACAGGAGCATTCGCAGGCGCGGGGCTGATCTCGGGTCTGCCCGGTCTTGCCCATGCCGCAACCTCGCTGAAATTCGACAGCTATGTGAGCGAAACCGCAGGTCCGTCCTGGGTCGACCGCTGGTTCCTCGAAGAACTGGCAAATCGCAGCAATGGCGAGATCGGCGTCAAATACTACTGGGCCGGAAGCCTCAACAAGGTCGGCGAACATCTCGGCGCGGTGCGCGACGGCACCAGCGAAATGACCCTGATCGCGCCGGGCTATTATCAGGCCGAACTGCCGGTCACACGCGGCCTTGAATGGTATTTCCGCATGGAGCGCGCGGATGAGCTGCAACTCGTGTGCCGCGACGTCTACGAGAATTTCGCGCCGCTGCGGCAGGAATGGGAAGAGCGTCATCGCAGCAAGGTGCTCTACTGGACCAACTGGAATTATGCGCCTCTGGTGATGCGTGATCCGATCACCTCGATCGACGATATCAAGGGCAAGAAAATCCGCGGCTACGGCGTCGCCACCGATGTGATCGAAAGCCTCGGCGGCATTGCCGTGCCGATGGCGGCGGGCGAGGTTTATCAGGCGCTCGAACGCGGGGTTCTCGATGGGGTCTACGGCTTCGATTTCGTCACCGCCGTTGCCTACAAACTGCATGAGATCGCCCCGAATTTCTACGACATCGGCGATGGTCCGCATGCCCCCGCCGTCACGATCATGAACCGCCGCGTCTGGGAGGGCCTCCCTGCAGAGCACCAACAGATCTGCACCGATCTGGCCGATGAGCTCTATGGTGGGAAATTTGCCGAAATCTACAACAAGGTGCTGGCCGATTACGTGCAGAAGGCGCAGGCCGAAGGCGTGGTGCTCTCCGCACTCTCGGATGCGGAAAAAGCCCGGACCAAGGCGCTTGTTCAGCCCGCACAGGTCAACAAGTGGATCGAGACCGTGGCCAAGCCCAACGGTATCGACGGGGCGGCCATGCAGGCGGTGGTCGAAGAGGCGATCGCGCGCCACGCAGGCACCGGGACAATGAAGCGCCCGGTCGAAATCGCGGCGGGTCTGTAAGCTGATGCTGGCGTGGCTGAACCGCCTGCTCGACGGGATCGCCCGGATCACATCATGGCTGGCGCTGGGGTTCCTCGCCTTCATGATGGTGGCCATCACAGTGGATGTGGTGGCCCGCGCCGCCTTCGGGCGCGCTGTGCCCGGGCTGTTCGAGATGACGGAAATGTCCATGGTGATGGTGGTTTTCATGGGGCTGGGCGCGACCCTGCTCGATGACGGCCACATCCGTGTCACCATGATGACCGATGCGCTGCCCGGACCGTTTTCGCGTGGTTGCACGGCGCTTGCCTGGCTGTTTGCTGCGCTGACCTTTCTGATGCTGGCCTGGCCGGCAACACAGGAGGCGGCTTATTCCTTCTCGATCCGGGAATTCCGTTGGGGCTATTTCCAGGTGCCGATCTGGTGGGCCAAAATCGCGGTGGCCGCAGGGCTCTGGTTTGCTGCGCTGCAAGCCGCCCTGCACAGCCTGCGCATCGCACTGAAACAGATCGCGCAGCCGCATCTCGACACCGTGCCTCCAAGCGCCGGGGACAAGCCCCAGCACTGAGCCGCGCGCGCCCCAAGAAACGCGCCCCAAGAAAAAGGCCCCGGCGCATGTCACCGGGACCGCGACATTGCACTTCACAGGACATCGACAATGGATGTGACACTCATCACCTTGCTCGCCGTCGGGCTGATCTTTTTCCTCATGGCTCTGGGCACCCCGGTCTTTGCCGCGCTGGCCCTCTCCGGTGCCTTCGGCATCGTCATGGTGGAAAACCTGGGCTTCCTGTTGGCACGGCTCAAATCCTTTTCCTTCAGCCATACAGCAAGTTACGCGCTTACGGTCATCCCGCTTTTCATCCTCATGGGGGCTTTCGCGCATCATGCGCAGGTCGGCAAACGCCTGTTCCATGTCGCCAACAAATGGGTAGGTCACCTGCCGGGGGGGCTGGCGATGGCGAGCATCCTGACCTCGGCAGGCTTTGCCGCGACCTCGGGGTCCTCGGTGGCAACGGCGGCTACTGTAGGGGCGGTCGCCATCCCGGAGATGAAGGAGAAGGGCTACGATCCGCGCCTCGCGTCAGGGGCCGTGGCTGCAGGTGGCGTGCTTGGCGTTCTGATCCCGCCATCCGTCCTGCTGATTTTCTATGCAGCCCTGACCGAGGTCTCCGCCGGAAAAATGTTGATCGCGGGCTTTGTTCCTGGCCTGATCACCACGGTCGCCTTCATGATCGGTGTCGCCTTGATCGGCCATCGGGTTCAGCATCACTCCACCCGAGCCCCCAAGGCCTCTTGGGGAGAGCGTCTGTCCTCGACGACGCAGGCCTGGCAGGTGCTCGTCCTGTTCGTGATCGTACTGGGCGGCATTTACCTCGGGTTTGTTACGCCCACCGAAGCCGGTGCCATCGGTGCGCTCGCTGCCTTGCTCATGCTGGTCTTCGCGAAATCGGCGCGCGGGCGTCTGAGCACTGCGCTTTCCGAAAGCTTCCGCTCGACCGCCACCACCACGGTGATGATCCTCTTCACGATGATTGGCGCGGGCATTTTCAGCTTTTTCCTGACCCTCGTACAGGTGCCGCAGATGATCGCAGGCGCCATCACCGAAAGCGGTATTCCGCCTCATCTGATCGTTGCGGTGCTCCTTTTGCTCTATATCCCGCTTGGCATGTTTCTCGATGCCTTCTCGATGATGGTGATCACCTTGCCCATCGTGTTTCCTACTGTGTCGGGACTTGGGTTCGATCCGATCTGGTTCGGCATTCTTTGCGTGAAAATGTGCGAGATCGGACTGATCACACCGCCCGTGGGCCTCAATTGCTTTGTGATCGCGGGCATTGATCGCGATACACCTCTTCCGGATGTGTTCCGGGGCGCGCTTTGGTTCGTGGCGATCGAGATGGTCACTATCGTTCTGCTCTTCGCCTTCCCGTCGATCATCACCTGGCTGCCCGACACCATGATGGCCCGATAACTCAGGAGATTTCCTATGACACAACGAACGGATTACGGCATCGCCTTCATCACCGGTGGCGGCTCAGGTATCGGGCGGGCAAGCGCTCTGCGGTTGGCAGCGTTGGGGGCCCGTGTGGCCGTCACCGACCTGCGCCCAGAGGCCGCCGAAGAGGTCGCCCGCGAGATCGCAGCTCAGGGTGGAACAGCGATTGCTCTCGCCCACGATGTTGCGGATGCGACCGCACTTCCCGACGTGGTTTCCAAAGCCGAAGACGAACTTGGTCCCATCGACATTCTTGTAAACAGCGCCGGGCTCATTCTCGTGGAGCCGCTTCTGGATTTTGCCCATGAGAACTGGTGCAAGGTCATGGAGGTCAATGTCACCGGCACCTTCACTGTGAGCCAGCATATCGCCCGCGGCATGGCGGCACGCGGCTATGGGCGGATCATCAATATCGCCTCGATCTCCGGTCTGCGGGCCGGTGTCGGGCGCACGGCTTATGGCACGTCGAAAGCCGCCATTCTGGGGCTTACCCGGCAGTTTGCGCTTGAACTCGGCGCGCGTGGCATCACCACCAATGCCATTGCGCCGGGGGTCATAGAGACACCGATGACACGCGCCGCTTACAGTGAAGAAACATGGTCTCGTGTGCTGGACATGACACCGACCCGCCGCCTCGGGCAGCCGGAAGATATTGCAGAGGCCGTAGCCTATCTCGCAAGCCCTGCCGCGTCCTTTGTCAATGGCGAGGTCTTGACGGTAGATGGAGGCTATATGGCGTCCGGGATGACACAAACCGGCAATCTGCAAGCTTGAGTAGGGTTGGAAAGGTGAGATTGGCGTAGAACCAATCAACCTTTCTAAGGCCGCAAACCAGGCACTGCGTCTCGAAAGTCATTTTTCGAGGTCGTTATGGGGAACAGTAAACGCGCTTAGAGACCCCGTCACATATCGACGAGGAGCCCGTTGTCACCAGTCAAGATGTTTCCGGCTATGCAGTTTCGATTTTTTCATTAGGTGTTTTGCTATGTTTATTTTTCGCAATTTTCCTTTGGCTTGAATTGCTCGGATAAACGGCGCGTGTTCGAATTTT
>NZ_JAIVLK010000014.1 GCF_020524585.1 Celeribacter naphthalenivorans | reverse complement strand
GAATATCGGGTTTACAAACATTATAATGTGCGTAGATGCAGATCACATTTTTGGGAGGATTTTATATTTTGATGTGATTTTGCGTGATCAGCCACTGAATGCGGCCAATTTCGTCCTCTTTTTGCGCATTGTTTGTTTTTGAACACAAGTATGGATTTTAGGGGCTATTTCTGTGTTCATATGTATACAGTTGATCTTTTATTGAGGAATTGAACCGCATAACTTGTGCATATGTGCAAAATATGAGGGACGGTGAGCACGGGAATTGCCGGTCTGTTGCGTGAGACTCAGGGGGTCACGAGAACGTCAGACATGCTGCGGATCAACTTATACACAGCCCTTTTCACTTTCCGCTGGCATTGGCCGCCCGTTGAGGCAGGATGGGCGCATGTCACATGATCATCCCCACGGGCCTCACAGCCATAGCCACCACCATCACATTGACCCGAACGCCGGGGATGCCCGAGTCGCGGGCGCCATTGCGGTCAACCTCCTTTTGACTTTGGCGCAAATCGTCGGCGGTGTGGTTTCAGGCTCCATGGCTTTGATCGCCGATGCGATTCACAATCTGTCCGATGCGATCGCCCTCGTGATCGCGTTCGGTGCGCGCAAGATTGCCCGCAAGCCGCGCGACGGCACCATGACCTTCGGCTACGGTCGCGCCGAAGTCGTCGCCGCCATGGTCAACTACACCTCGCTGATCATCATCTCCGTCTATCTCTTTGCCGAAGGCGTCTCTCGCCTGCTCAATCCGCCGGAAATCGCCGGTTGGACCGTGGTGATCGTGGCGCTCATCGCCTTGATCATCGATCTGGTGACGGCGGCGCTGACCTATTCGATGTCGAAAGACAGCCTCAACATCCGGGCCGCTTTCCTTCACAACCTCGCCGATGCGGCGACCTCTGTGGCGGTGATCATCGCGGGCGTGGTCATTCTGATCTGGGATTGGCGGCTGATCGACCCGCTGCTGACCATCGCCATCGCTCTTTATATACTGTGGCAATCTTTCGCAGAAATCCGTCCGGTGATCCGCATCCTGATGCTAGGCGCGCCGACGGACACCAAGGCCGACGATGTTGCCGTCGCCATGGCGGCGGTCGAGGGTGTCGAAGACGTGCACCATATTCACCTGTGGCAAATCGACGAACGTCGCACCTCGGTCGAGGCGCATGTGGTGATTTCGGGTGAGGCAACGCCTGTTTTGACTGAGTTGAAAAGCGTTCTGCGCGAGCGGTTCTCCATCGCGCATTCCACGCTGGAGGTCGAAGCGCCCGGTGCGGGCTGTGCTGGAGGGGCGGACGGAGCGCAGCGCCTAGCTTGACGCCTGTCGGAACCACTCCAAACCATCTTCGGTCCGTTTCTTTGGCGTGTATTCTGCCGAAATCCAGCCCGTATAGCCGCTCTCATCGACGCGCCGGAAAAACTCCGGGAAATCGATCAGACCTTTGATCGGCTCGTGGCGGTCGGGCGGCCCGGCGATCTGGATGTGCCGCACATAGGGCGCATATGCGTCCCAGGCCGCCATGGCATCGCCGGTGATGATCTGGGCGTGATAGGCGTCGAATTGCAGCCCGAGGTTCAGCTCCGCCACCTCGTTGAGAATCTCGACGGCCTGATCGAAATCACTGAGGAAATAGCCCGGCATGTCGCCCTCATTGATCGGCTCGATCGTGAGGCTCATATTGGGCGCTTCCTGCGCGGCCCATTTCAGATTGCGCTTGTAGGTTTCAAGCGCCACCACACCTTTCGCTTTCCCGGCCATGATATGCATGTGCTGTGCGCCTAGGAATTCCGCATAGCGGAGCGCGCGTTTGAAGTCGCGTTTGAACCGATCTTCCAGCCCCGGAACGGCGGCAAAGCCCCGCTCGCCGCCGGTGTAATTCGGCGGCGGCACGTTGATCAGCACCATCTTGAGGTTCAGATCGGCCATGCGTTTCGCGACCTCTGAGGCCGGTTCATCATAGGGAAACAGGACCTCCACCGCCTTGAACCCACAGGCCTTCGCCTCAGCAAAGCGTTCGAGGAAGGGGTATTCCTTGAAAAGAAACGACAGGTTGGCGGCGAATTTGGGCATCAGTTCCGGGTGGTTCAGGCGAGATCAGTCGCTTTGGCGATTTCGAAAAACGTGTCCGCTGACCAGACGCCAAAAACATCCTCGCCGTCAATCGCCTCCGTGACACCATGGTCAACAAGTCGGAAAAAGCTTTTGCGATCAATCAGCGCCTCAAGCCCTGCGCGCACCTCGACATAGGGCGCGGGCTCGCCGTCACGCGTTTCGACCCGGATCGGATGCTCCGCATCGGCCATCACCGTATCGCCGACCGAGGTCTGAAAGGTCAGCTTTTGCGAGGGACCCGTCCCCTCCACCTCGAAATCCACCGCCAGAAACGGCGCGTCATCGACGGTGATTCCCACTTTTTCGACCGGGGTGACGAGGAAAAACTTGTCGCCCTCGCGTTTCAACACGGTCGAAAACAGCCGCACCAAAGGTGCGCGCCCGATGGGGGTGCCGAGGTAGAACCACGTCCCATCCCGCGCGATCCGCATGTCGAGATCGCCACAAAACGGCGGGTTCCATTTGTCCACCGGCGGCAATCCGCGGGACTTGGCGGCTTTTACGGCGCTCGCGATGCTTTCTGCGGACACGGACATGGAAAATCTCCTCTTAAACCTTTTGTCATTTGTGCTTTGCACCTGACACGTTTCTAATAGTGGCATGGTTCGACCCGCTAAGTAAGTGCTTGGCAAGTGAGGAGTATGTGATGACCGAAACCGACCTCGTCGCCGAGATCGAAGCCCTGGGCGCGAAATTGAACGAGGCCAAGGCCTCCATCACCCGCCGCTTTATCGGTCAGGAAACCGTGGTGGATCTGGTGCTGTCCTCCATGCTTTGCGGCGGGCACGCTTTGCTCTTGGGCCTGCCGGGCTTGGGCAAAACCCGCCTTGTCGACACGCTTTCGACCGTGATGGGCCTGAAAGGCGCGCGGGTGCAATTCACCCCCGACCTCATGCCCGCCGACATCCTTGGCTCCGAAGTTTTGGAAACCGCGGCCGATGGATCGCGCGCGTTTCGTTTCATCGAAGGCCCGGTGTTTTGTCAGCTCCTGCTCGCCGATGAGATCAACCGTGCCAGCCCCCGCACCCAATCCGCGCTGTTGCAGGCGATGCAGGAAAAATCCGTCACCATCGCCGGTCAACCGCATGATCTCGAGGCACCGTTCCACGTCCTCGCCACACAGAACCCGCTGGAACAAGAGGGCACCTATCCACTGCCCGAGGCGCAGCTTGACCGCTTTCTGGTGCAGGTCGACGTCGAATACCCCGACCGCGACACCGAGCGCGACATCCTGATCGCCACCACCGGTGCCGACGAGGACGAAGCCCACGCGGTGTTCACCGCCGACGAACTGATCCGCGCGCAGGCGCTGTTGCGCAAGATGCCGGTGGGGGAACAGGTCGTTGAGATGATTCTCGATCTCGTCCGCGCCTGTCGTCCGAATGAACCCGAAGCACCCGAGGCTGTGAATGCCTCCGTCGCTTGGGGGCCAGGACCGCGCGCCGCGCAGGCCCTGATGCTCACGACCCGCGCGCGTGCTTTGTTGGATGGTCGTCTCGCGCCCAGCCCCGAAGATGTCTTGGCCATGGCGCGTCCCGTACTCATCCACCGCATGGCTCTGACCTTTGCGGCCCGTGCACGTGGAGATGATTTGGGCGCGATCATTGCGGGTGTTTCTGAGACCGCCCTGAAAGTGCGGTCCGCCGCGTGACCCAGCCCTCCGCCTCCGCCCACAAAGGCCCCAACCACAAAGGCCTGCGCGCCCGCGCCGAGTCTCTGAGCGCGCCCTTGCCGCCTTTGCAGGCCCGCGCCGAACAGCTCGCGCGCACGCTTCTGATGGGCGGTCATGGGCGGCGGCAATCCGGGATGGGCGATGAGTTCTGGCAATACCGTCCCGCGCAGGCGGGCGATCCGGGGCGTGCGATCGACTGGCGTCGCTCGGGTCGGTCTGACGGGCATTTCGTGCGCGAAAAAGAATGGCAGGCGGCGCAATCGGTGCATCTCTGGGTCGATCTTTCGGCCTCCATGGGGTTTTCCTCAGACGCCAAGGTGCCACAGAAATCCGACCGCGCGGCTCTCTTGGCCATGGCCTTGTCGATCCTCTTGATGAAAGGCGGCGAGAGGGTGGCTCTGGCCTCACTCGGCACCCCGCCTCGGATCGGCTCGCTGCAAATCCGGCGCATTGCCGAAGGGCTGGCACAGAGCACAGACGCCGACTACGGCGCTCCCGATGCGACGCTGTTTTTGCCCAACGCCCGCGCCGTCTTCCTGTCCGATTTCCTAGGGCCCATTGAGGCGGTCGAAGAGGCTGTCGCCGCCGCCTCGGATCGCGGCATTTCCGGCATGCTCTACCAAATTCTCGACCCCGCCGAAGAGGCTTTTCCCTATCGCGGGCGCACGGTTTTCACCTCGATGTCCGGCGGCATCATGCATGAAACGCTCCGCGCTTCTGATTTGAAAACCCGCTACCTTGAACGGCTGGCCGAGCGCAAGGATCGCCTCAGTCAGATCGCCCATCATGCCGGCTGGCGCTTTGCCACGCATCACACGGATCACTCCGATCTCACCGCGCTCTTGTGGCTTTACGAGGCTTTGGAGGGCCCGCGCTGATGTGGATTTTAGGCCCCATCGGATTTACCGCGCCTTGGGTTTTGCTGGGGCTTTTGGCCCTGCCGATCCTCTGGCTCTTGCTGCGCGCCGTGCCGCCCGCGCCGATCAGGCGCCGCTTTCCGGGCGTGGCGCTTTTGCTGGGGCTCAAGGATGAAGAGGTCGAGGCGGATCGCACGCCTTGGTGGCTTTTGCTGCTGCGCATGGTGGCGGTGGCCGCGCTGATCCTCGCATTCGCGGGCCCGGTTCTGAACCCGCGTGTGGAGCGTGGCGGGTCCTCCGGTCCGCTTTTGGTACTGCTGGACGCAAGCTGGGCCTCCGCGCCCGATTGGTCGCTGCGGATCGGGCGCGTGGAGCAGGCATTGGACGAGGCCGAAGCCGACGGGCGCACCGTGTGCATCTTGCCCGCCACCGACCTGCCGACCGAAGGCTGTACTTTTCTCGCCCCTGCCGATTGGCGCCCACGTCTCGCCGGGATTTCTCCCGCGCCCTTCGAGCCCGATATGGAGGCTTTGAGCGGTGTGATTTCCGTGATGCCCTCGGCGGTCGAAACGCTCTGGCTGTCGGACGGTTTGGCACGCACCGGACGCGAAGATGTGCTGGCCGATCTCGAAAGCCTCGGCCCGGTGTCCGTTTTCGAAACCCCTCGTGATGTGATGGCGCTTGGGCCTTTGGAACTGACCGACACGGGGATTTCCGTCCCTGTGCTGCGCGCCGATGCAGGTGGCGACCGCGATGTGGTGATCCTGGCCCATGGCCCCGATCCGGCGGGCGTGCCGCGTGTGCTGGACCGGCGTGAGGTCACTTTTCCGGGCGGCGAAACCCGCGTCACAGTGCCCTTCGACCTGCCGCCGGAGCTCCGTGCGCGGGTCACGCGGTTCGAAATCGAAGGTCAAACCTCCGCAGGCGCCAAACGTCTCACCGACGACAGTCTCAAACGCCGCGAGGTCGGTCTGGTCGTGGTGCGCGAAGGCGGCGAAGGGCTTCAGCTTTTGTCACAACTCCACTATCTGCGTGCGGCTCTCGCGGGCGAAGCCGATGTGATCGAGGGCGCTTTGCCCGATCTGATCATGGCCAATCCCGATGTAATCGTGCTCGCGGATGTTGCACAGCTGTCGGGCGGCGAAGTGGCCGATTTGTTGGACTGGCTGAACGACGGCGGCATGTTGTTGCGCTTTGCCGGGCCCAACCTGGCGGGCTCCGATGTGGCGCGCGACGAGGACGACCCGCTGATGCCGGTGCGGTTGCGCGCAGGCGGGCGGACGCTGGGCGGTGCGATGAGTTGGGGCGAGCCGAAACGCCTGCGCCCCTTTGCGGAGACCTCGCCCTTTTACGGCCTGCCGGTGCCCGAGGACGTGGAAATCAACGCCCAAGTCATGGCCCAACCCGACCCAGAACTGGCCAATCGCGTGATCGCCACGCTGGAAGACGGCACGCCCTTGGTGACCCGCAAACCTGTCGGCCAAGGGCAGGTCGTGTTGTTCCACGTCACCGCCAATGCCGAATGGTCGACGCTGCCCCTGTCGGGCCTGTTCGTCGAGATGCTCGACCGTTTGGCTGTGACCTCGCGGGCGGCGGTTTTGGAGGTGGAGGATTTGGCGGGGCAAAGCCTTCAGCCCGTGCGAGTGATGGATGGCTTCGGGCGTCTCGACGAGGCCGCCGCCATGCCGCCCGTCGCGGGCGAGGAGTTTGTGACGGCGCGCGCTTCACTGGCCACGCCGCCGGGGCTTTATCAGGGCCGCGACAGCCTTCGGGCGCTCAACGTGATGGCCGCGGATGATACGCTTGCGCAGATGCGCTGGCCCAATGATGTGACGCTTTTGGGCGTTGAAGCCGGACGCGAACGGCCCCTCGCACCGTTCCTTTTGACGCTGGCTCTGGCGCTTTTGGGGGCAGACCTTTTGGCCTCGCTTTGGCTTTCCGGGCGTCTGTTCGGCGCGCGGGCGCTTCCCATATTGCTCTGCGCGATGCTGATCGCCCCCGATGCCAAAGCGCAAGAGCTGGACGATGATTTCGCTCTGCGTGCCTCCTCGGAACTGGCGCTGGCCTATGTCGAAACCGGCGATGCCGCCTTGGATCGCGTCTCCGAGGCCGGTCTTGCCGGTCTTTCCGACGTCTTGACCATGCGCACTTCTGTCGAGCCTGCGCCGCCTATCGGGATCAATCTGGAAACCGATCCTCTGGGCTTTTTTCCGATGCTCTATTGGCCGGTGACGGCGAGCCAACCGACGCCCTCGGCGGCCGCCTACACCAAACTCAACGCCTATCTGCGCACCGGGGGCGTGATCCTTTTTGACACGCGCGATGCCGATGTCGCGGGCTTTGGCGCGGCGACGCCAAACGGTACGAAATTGCAAGCGCTTGCCGCCTCTCTCGACATTCCCGCCCTCGAACAAATCCCCGAAGACCACGTGCTCAATCGCGCGTTTTACCTCTTGCGCGAGTTCCCCGGACGTCACGCCGATGGCACGCTTTGGGTCGAGGCCGCGCCCGACAGCACCCGCGCCGAGGGCATGCCGTTTCGCAACCTCAACGACAATGTGACGCCGGTGATCATCGGTGGTGGCGATTGGGCTTCGGCTTGGGCGCTGGATGAGACCGGCTTTCCGCTCTTGCCGGTGGGGCGTGGCCTGTCAGGCGAGCGCCAACGCGAATTGTCCTACCGGTTCGGCGTCAATCTGGTGATCTACGTGCTGACCGGCAATTACAAATCCGATCAGGTCCATGTGCCTGCGTTGCTCGACAGGTTGGGCCAATGATCCGCGATCTCACTTTTTCCCCGCTCATTCCGCTTCCTGTGCTGGCCGTTTTTGCGGGCATCGCCTTTGTCCTGATCACCTTTGCCGCTTGGCGCGGGTTGTCGGGTTGGGGCCTGCGAGCGCTGGCGGCTTTGGGCGTTTTGGCCGCTCTGTCGGGGCCGTCGCTCAAACAGGAAATGCGCGATCCGCTGACCGACATCGTATTCCTCGTGGTCGACGAAAGCGCCTCACAAGACCTCTCGACGCGGCCAGACCAAATTGAGGCCGCGCGCACCACATTGGAAGCGCGTATCACCGCCATGCCCAACACGGAACTGCGCGAAATTACGCTGCGCGATGCGCCCGACAATCGCGGTACGCTGTTGATGACCGCCCTCTCGGAGGCCATGGCCGACGAGCCGCGCGGGCGGTTGGCGGGGGCGGTGTTGCTCTCTGACGGCCAGCTTCACGATGTCGAACTGGCGCCTGACTTCCCCGCGCCGGTGCATCTCATGCTCACAGGCGAGCCGCAGGATTGGGACCGTCGTCTGGTCATTGAAAGCGCCCCGAGTTTTGCGATCATGGACGAAGAGGTCGTGCTGAGACTCCGTGTCGAGGATCAGGGCGCCGTGCCGAATGAAGACGCGACCAGCCCGCTTTTGGTCTCCATCGACGGCGAAGCGCCGCAAAGTTTCACCATCCCCGTCGGCCGCTCCATCGAGGTGCCTTTGATGCTGCCGCACGGGGGCATGAATGTGATCCAATTCACCCTGCCCGAAGCAGACGGTGAGCTGACCACGCGCAACAATTCCGCCATGGTGCAGATCAACGGCGTGCGCGACAGGCTGCGTGTTTTGCTGGTTTCCGGCGAGCCGCACAATGGCGAGCGCACTTGGCGCAACCTGTTGAAATCCGACCCTTCCGTCGATCTCGTGCACTTCACCATTCTGCGCCCGCCTTCGAAACAGGACGGCGTGCCGGTCACTGAACTGTCGCTCATCGCCTTCCCGACGCGGGAGCTGTTCATGGAGAAGGTCGACGATTTCGACCTGATCATTTTCGACCGCTACAAATTGCGTGGCATCCTGCCCGCCTCCTACCTCGACAACATCGCACGCTACGTGGAAAACGGCGGCGCCGTTTTGTTCGCCGCGGGGCCGGATTTTGCCTCCGCCGACAGTATTTATCGCTCGCCTTTGGCGCGGGTCATCCCGGTCTCCCCCACCGGCCGCGTGATCGAAGATCCCTACCTGCCGCGCCTCACCGATCTGGGCGCGCGCCACCCGGTGACCGAGGGCTTAGGCGGTTTGCGCTTTGCCGAGGATGAGCCGGCTTGGGGCCGGTGGTTCCGTCAGGTCGAACTTGAGCCCGATGAACAGGGTGAAACGGTGATGTCCGGTCTCGATGGGCGGCCTTTGTTGGTGCTCGACCGGGTGGGCGAGGGCCGAGTCGCGGTGCTTGGCTCCGATCATGCCTGGCTTTGGACGCGCGGCGTCGAGGGCGGCGGGCCGCAGCTTGAACTGTTGCGCCGTCTGGCCCATTGGATGATGAAGGAACCGGAGCTGGAAGAAGAGGCCCTGACCGCCACCGCCGAGGGCAACACGCTGACCATCACCCGCCGCAGCCTCACCGAGGGCGCGCGTTCCGTGACCGTCGAGGCGCCGGATGGCACTGTGTCCGTTGTGCCAATGGAAGAGATCGTGCCGGGCCGCTATGTGGCTGAGGTCACCGGCGGTGAGATGGGGCTTTATCGTCTGTCCGAAGGTGATCAGACCGCCGTCATGGTGCTTGGCCCCTCCGCGCCGCGTGAGTTCGAGGAAACTATTGCGACCGGAGATAAACTAGCCTCCGTAATCCGCACCTCGGGCGGCGGCACTTTTGCGCTCTCGGATGGCGTGCCGCGTCTGCGTCTGGTCGAAGAGGGCCGCGTCGCCGCCGGGCGCGGTTGGTTCGGCATCACCCCGCGTGAGGCCTATGTGACGCAATCGACCCGGCTCTCGCCTCTCCTTCCCGGTTGGGTCTGGCTCGTGCTTTTGGCGGGGTTGTCGGTGGCGGCTTGGCTTAGAGAGGGCCGCAGGTAACCTGAGTGCACATACGAAAACGGCCCCGAAGATCGAGGCCGTTTTCCGTCTTGAAGAAGATGGTTAGTGCGTCAGAGTCAGTGCTCCGCCCCCCAGAAGGACTTGGACAAACAGAGCCACCGCCCAGAATGCCGGATATTCCCAGCCGCCGTTCTCATTGGTGAACCAGAAGCCGTTTTTGCCGTGGGCAAGGATGGCCGCGCCCAGCAAAGTCGGGATCAGGAGCAGAGCGACGAGGCTCGTTTGGAAGCCGACGATCAGGGCGATGCCGCCCAGCGTTTCAGCGGCGATGGTGATATAGGCGAACCAGCCCGGCACACCCAGAGAGGCAAAGAAACCAGCGGCACCTTTGGGGGTGAAGATGAAGTATTTCAGGTAAGCGTGGGCCAGGAACAGCCCGCCAAGGGAGACGCGGAGCAGCAGAGCAGCGAGTGCGATTGCGGTGACAGAGCCGGCGCCAGCGAAGCCCAGGAGATTGGAAGAAAGGTCGATCATTGTCTTGTCCTCATTCAGAGCCGCGATGCGCGGCGTTTCGTTGAGGAGAGGTATATCGATGGCCGATTGGGTTTGATATGGCGAAGGTGTTGAATGACTTTCTCTATTTTGTTCCTAAAATAGAAGAGGGGCGGTTTTGATGCCGCCCCCAAAAGATCACACCGGAAATCACACCAGCGCGGGCGTGGCTTTTTCCCAGGCAAAGGCCTGCATCGCCGGATCGACCGGGGTCTGGGCGATGGCGTTGGTGTAATTCGACATCACCTTTTGTGCGGTCCCGACCAGCACTTCGAGGATGTGCCGCTTGGTATAGCCCGCGTCGAGGAACGCCTGCATCTGGTCTTGCGTAACCTTGCCGCGCTGACGCACGATCTGAAGCGTGAACGCCCTGAGCGCCTCGAGATGCGCCGTCGGCAGAGGCGTTTCATCGCGCAGAGCGTTGGTGATCGCATCATCCACCTTCATCTTCTTCGCGATGCCGGTGTGGCCGGGAACGCAATAGTGGCATTCATGTTCGACATTGATGGTCTGCCAGATGACGGTCAGCTCATCCTTGTCAAACGTCGTCTCGGTCATAAATGTATGATGGAGCTGCCAATAGGATTTCGCGAGCGCCGGTGCTTCTGCCATGACGGCGATGAGGCCGGAGACGCGTCCGAAGGCGGATTTCACCTCCTCCATCGTGGCGCGGCTTTCTTCAGGAGCGGTGTCAATCGTGTGGGCGGTAAAGTCGATCATGGTCGGTCCTTTTGATTCTTGAGCAATTGCTCAATTGCGATATGACCTGACATTAATTTACTTGAGCGATCACTCAATATATATTTTGAGCGATCACTCAAATTTGAGGCACGAGATGGCGAGACAGGCAACATATGACCGCGACAAGGTTCTCAAATCCGCGATGGACCTGTTCTGGGCCAAGGGGTTTCATGCCACCTCGCTCAAAGATCTTGAGAACGCGCTCGATATGCGCCCCGGCTCGATCTATGCCGCTTTTGGATCGAAAGAGGGCCTCTATGCCGAGGCGCTGCGGCTCTACTCGGGGCGCACGCAGGCGGGGCTGGCGGAGGTCATGGCGAAGGGCGGCTCAAAGCTCAAAGGGATCGCGGATTACATCCGTTTGCTGGGCGGCCAAAACCGGGCTGAAGTGCCGTCGCGGGCCTGCATGTTGGTGAAAACCATCCTCGAAATGCCCGATGACGACCCGAACCTTCGGGGCCTCGCCGAAGATTTGATCGACCAAATGGAAGCGGCCCTGACCGAGGTTCTGCGCCAAGCGCAGAACGAGGGCGAATTGCCCACAAGCGCCGATCCGATGCGGCTCGCTGGTCAGATTCAGACACAGCTGATCGGTCTACGCGCCTACGCGCAGCGGATTCATGCGGAGGGGCGCGTCGCGCAGGTCGCTGAAGACATCGCGCAGGGCATCGAGGCCCTCTCTGTCAAAGCGGCTTAGACCTCTTCGCGCATCAGAATGCGTCGAGAGGTCGAGGCAAATTCCCGGCGCAGCATGATGAAGATGACAATGCTGCCACCGACCAAAAGTCCGACCGGACCCAACAGCCACGACAGCGCGCCAAGCGCGAAATAGATGCCGCGAATGCCTGCGTTGAACGCCCGGGCGGCGGTGATGTTCAACTCGCCCGCCTTGTGCGCACGCGGCAGGGCCTGCGGATCGGCCTCGTCATTGCTGACCGAGGCCATGACCACGCCGCAATAGCCGAACAGCCTGTTCGACCAGATGAATTTCAAGAACGCGTTGGTGATAAAGAACAGCGCCAAAAGGATTTTCACCTCCCAGATGATCTTCGGCGCCTCAATCGCCAGATCGCTGGCCACAGCGCTCAAACGTTCGGCATTGGAGATCGCCGCAAGACCGCCACCGATGGCGATGAGACAGGCAGAGGCGAGAAAACTCGTGCCTTCGCGCAGCGTCGCCAGCACGGTCGCATCGAAAATCCGAGGCTTTCGGGAAATCATATGCACCATCCACTCGCGCCGATAATCGGCGACCAGAACGGAGGTGGAGACGCGTTTTTTCGGCGGATTTTCGATCACATAGCCCAAAACACCCCAAGCCGCGATCAGGTAAATCACGGCGACAGCATCGAGCAGGGAGAAATATTGAAGGTGATCAAAGAGTTCCATGGGTGCAGCATTACGCAAACGCGCCGCGCTTGTCACATCTAAAAATTGGTTATAAAAATTGACCAATAGGGGAGAAAAGCGCCATGGACATGCCTGCACCAAAGCCGGAGATTCTTCGCCGCAAATCGGAACTCGCGACGCGTCTGCGGGCGATTTTGACCAAGGATGCACTGATTGAGGCGCCCGAAGAGCTCAAAGCCTATGAGTGCGATGCGCTGACTGCCTATCGCTGTCCGCCGCTTTTGGCGGTGCTGCCGGAGACCACGGAAGAAGTCTCAAACGTCATGGCGATCTGTCACGAGATGGGCGTGCCGGTGGTGCCGCGCGGCGCGGGGACGTCGCTGGCTGGCGGCGCCTTGCCCTCGGAAGATGCGGTCATCCTCGGCGTGGCGCGCCTGCGCGATGTGGTGGAGATCAACACCTCTGACCGCTACATCCGCGTGCAGACCGGCATGACCAACCTCGCCGTGACGGCGGCGGTGGAAGACGAAGGGTTTTTCTACGCCCCCGACCCGTCGAGCCAATTGGCCTGTGCCATCGCGGGCAATATCGCGATGAATTCCGGCGGCGCGCATTGCCTCAAATACGGCGTCACGACGAACAATCTTTTGGGTGTCAACATGGTGATGGCCGACGGCGAAGTGGTCGAGATCGGCGGCGCGGAAATGGACGCGGGCGGGCTCGATATTTTAGGCCTGATCTGCGGCTCCGAGGGGCAGCTTGGCGTGGTGACCGAAGCCACCCTGCGTATCCTTCCGAAACCCGAAGGTGCGCGACCTGTGCTCTTTGGCTTTGATAGCAACGAGGTCGCGGGGGCCTGTGTCGCGGACATCATTCGCTCGGGGCTGATCCCTGTGGCGATCGAGTTCATGGACCGCCCGATCATTCGCGCCACCGAAGAGTTCGCGGGGGCGGGCTACCCCGATTGCGAGGCACTTTTGATCGTCGAGGTCGAAGGCTCTGATCAGGAGATCAACGACCAGCTGGCGCGGATCATCGAAATCGCCAAGCGGCACACTCCGGTCGCGATCCGCGAAAGCCAAAGTGCGGAGGAAAGCGCGCGCATCTGGCTGGGCCGCAAGTCCGCCTTTGGCGCCATGGGGCAACGTGGCGACTATATTTGCCTCGATGGCACGATCCCGGTCGGCGCTCTGCCCGCCGTGCTCAAACGCATCGCGGAACTTGGCGACGAGCATGGCCATATGGTCGGAAATGTGTTCCACGCGGGTGACGGCAATATGCATCCGCTCATTCTTTATAATGCCAACGCACCGGGACAATTGGAAAGCGCCGAGCGGCTCGGCGCAGAGATTTTGAAGCTTTGCGTCGATGCGGGCGGCTGTCTGACGGGGGAGCATGGCGTGGGCGTGGAGAAACGCGAATTGATGACGCATCAATTCGCGCCCACCGATTTGGAAGCGCAGATGGCGGTGAAGGATGTGTTTGATCCGACATGGATTTTGAACCCGGCGAAGGTGTTTCCGCTGGACGTCAGCGCCTCGCGGAGGGCGGGGGCATGAGTATTTTGACAGCAAAGGAAACTGCGAAAAGCGAAGCCGATTTGGTCGAGATCATCCGTGGCGCCGGGCCGTTTGTCATCGAAGGCGGGGGGACGCGGCGGATCGGATTGGCTGAGGGCGAAAACCTGTCCACGCGGGGGCTGAACGGCGTGACGCTCTATGAGCCGGGGACGCTGACGCTGGTGGCGCAGGCGGGGACGCCTTTACACGAGATTGACGCGCTTTTGGCCTCGGAGCGGCAGAGGTTGGCCTTTGACGTGCCGGATCTGCGCAGGCTTTTAGGGTGTGAGGGCGAGAGCACGCTTGGCGGTGTTGTGGCCACGAATGCGTCGGGACCACGGCGCGTGGCGGTGGGGGCCTGTCGCGATTTTTGCCTTGGGGTGCGCTTTATAGATGGGCGCGGCGAGGTGGTGAAAAATGGCGGCCGGGTGATGAAGAATGTCACCGGGCTTGATCTCGTCAAGCTGATGGCCGGGAGCCAAGGCACGCTGGGCGTGATGACGGAGGTGAGCCTCAAGGTGCAGCCTTTGCCTGAGACGGTGGTCACGCTCGCGGTGCCGGGATGTGATGCGGCGGAGGCGATAGCGATCCTTTCCCGGATGTTGGGTCAGCCCTATGATTTGACTGGGGCAGCGTGGCAAAACGGCGAGGTTTTGCTCCGGCTTGAAGGGTTCGAGACTTCGCTGCGCTATCGTGTTGAGCGTCTGAAGGCGCTCTTGCGTCGTGATGGTGTGGAACATTGGGGCGCAGAGATCTGCGATCCGATCTGGCGCGGCATTCGGGATGTGACGGTGCTTCACGATAGGCCCGGCGATGTTTGGTCTGTGTCCGTCAAACCTTCGGAGGCAGTCCGCGTGCTTGAGGCGGTTCAGCCCGAGGATGTGATCTTCGACTGGGGCGGCAATCGGCTTTGGCTTTTGACCAAAGCGGGCACGGATGTGCGGGCGAAGTTGACGAGCGGACACGCGACATTGGTGCGCGCCTCTGGCGAGACAAAACGCCGTTTGGGCGTGTTCCCGCCGAAATCCCCCACGATCGAACGGATCAGCGCGGGCTTGAGGCAACAGTTTGATCCCGAAGGCAAATTCAACAGAGGCATGCGCTGATGCAGACGAATTTCACGCCAGAGCAGCTCACCGACCCCGGGATCAAGCGCGCCAATGAAATCCTGCGGGCCTGTGTGCATTGCGGGTTTTGCACGGCGACCTGTCCGACCTATGCGGTGCTGGGCGACGAATTGGATAGCCCGCGCGGGCGGATTTATCTGATCAAGGATATGTTGGAGAACGACCGGCCCGCCGATGCCAAGATCGTAAAACATCTGGATCGCTGTCTGTCCTGTCTGGCCTGTATGACCACCTGTCCGTCGGGCGTGCATTACATGCATCTGATCGACCATGCACGGGTGCATGTCGAGAAGACCTACAAACGTCCCCTGATGGATCGGCTGCTGCGCTGGACGCTGGCGAAAATCTTGCCCTATCCGGGGCGGTTTCGGGTGGCTTTGCTGGGGGCAAAAATTGCGAGGCCATTGCGTCATATGATGCCCGATCCGCGTCTCAAAGCGATGCTGGAGATGGCGCCTGCCCGCATTCCGGCCCCGTCGCGCAATGACGATGCACAGGTGTTTCCGGCCCAAAATGCACGCAAAATGAGAGTCGCCTTGATGACCGGCTGCGCGCAAAAGGCGCTGGATACGGACATCAACGATGCGACGATCCGGCTTTTGACGCGGTTGGGCTGTGAGGTTGTGGTGGCGAGGGGCGCGGGCTGTTGCGGGGCGCTGACCCATCACATGGGCAAGGAGGCGGAAGCCCACGGAACAGCCGCCAAAAACATCCGCGCCTGGATGCGGGAGATCAAAGGAGATGGATTGGACGCCATCGTGATCAACACCTCGGGCTGTGGCACGACCGTGAAGGATTACGGCCATATGTTCCGCAGCTCTGAGCTGGCCGATGAGGCGGCGCAGGTTGCTGCGCTGGCCAAGGACGTCTCCGAAGTGCTGATGCAGCTCGACTTGCCCGAGGGCCACCAAGACCTCAAAGTCGCCTATCACGCCGCCTGTTCGCTGCAACACGGGCAACAGATCAAGACACATCCCAAGACGCTTTTGAAACGCGTCGGCTTCGAGGTGGTCGAGCCGCAGGACAGCCATCTGTGTTGCGGATCGGCAGGCACCTACAACCTCTTGCAGCCCGAGCTGTCAAAAAATCTGAAAAAGAGGAAAATCAAAACCTTGTCGGCGAAGACCCCAGATGTGGTGGCTGCGGGCAATATTGGCTGCATCATGCAGATCGGATCGGGGATGAATGTGCCGGTGGTGCACACTGTCGAATTGCTCGATTGGGCAACAGGTGGCCCAAAACCGCCCAAATTGTTCTCGAATCGGTCATAATCCCGCCTTGAACCCTCTATACCTCGAGAGGGCACAGGACTTGAGGACCGCCATGAGAAAATTGCTGACCATCTTCTTTATCCTCCTCATGGCAGGACAGGCGCAGGCGGACAGCACGCTTAAGGCCTTTCAAACCGGTGATGACAGCCGTGGCTGGGAGGCCGTCGGGCGTCTCGATTTTGCCGGGCGCAGTTTCTGCACCGGGGCTCTGATCACCGAAACGCTGGTCCTGACCGCCGCGCATTGCATGTTCGACATTGATAATCACAAGCCGCACAAACCTCAGGACATCACCTTCAAGGCCGGGTGGCGCAATGGCCAAGCGCAGGCTTACCGTGCCGCCAAGGCGATCTACGTGCATCCGGAGTTCGCGCTCAATTCCGGCGATCTTCATGACCGTCTGGTGCATGACGTGGCGCTGATCGAACTGGACCGCCCGGTACGCACCACCTCTGTGCGGCCTTTCGCGATCTCTGCGCGTCCGGAAAAAGGTCAGTCCGTTGGGGTTGTCTCCTATGCTCATGACCGTGCGGAAACCCCGTCTTTGCAGGAAGTCTGCCATGTGATGGCGCGTCAGGGCGGTGTGCTTGTGACCTCTTGCGAGGTGGATTTCGGCTCTTCCGGGGCGCCGATCTTCGATATGTCTGGCCCCACGCCGCGCATCGTGTCCGTGGTCTCCGCCAAGGCGCAATTCCGGGGCGGGCGTGTGTCTGTTGGCACCTCTCTCGATGGCGCCCTGTCTGATCTCTTGCAAATGGCCTCCACCGGGAAAAGCCATTTTCAAAAGGCCAGCAATGAGCCCTTGCCCGCATTGTCCCAGACAGAATTCGTTGTGGGCGTCACAGGTCACTGAACGGCGCGGGGCCTCGCGCCCCTCTTGAAACCGCACATCCCGATCCCCAGATCCCTGATGTCGGACGCCTCTTTTGGGTCCGGCATATCGCCTGTCCGCGCGTCGGAAGGCATCCCATTTTGGAATCGCTCACTGGAGGATACCCATGCGTAACTTTGATCTTGCACCGCTCTACCGTGCCACCGTCGGCTTCGATCAAATCGCCGATCTGATGGACCGCGTTCTGACCCAAGAGGTCAGCCAGCCCAGCTACCCGCCCTATAATATCGAGAAAACCTCCGACGACGCCTGGCGCATTTCGCTGGCCGTGGCCGGGTTCTCGACCGAAGACATCGCTATTGAGCAGCGTGAAAACGCGCTGGTGATCACCGCGCGCAAAGCCGACAGCGACGAAGAAAAGGCCAAGACCTATCTCCACCGCGGCATCGCCACCCGCGCCTTCGAACGCCGTTTCACGCTTGCCGAACATGTTCGCGTCACCGGCGCGTCGCATGAAAACGGCATGCTGCACATCGACTTGAAACGCGTGGTGCCCGAAGCTCTGAAACCGCGCCGGATCGAGATTGCCGGACCGAACACGGTGGAAACCAAGGTGATCGAGAGCGAGCCCACCACCGAGGTCTAAGGCGTCTCGCGGGGCTCTGCCCCGCACCCCGGGATATTTATAGACAAAAGAAAACGCCCGCCGATTTGGCGGGCGTCTCTGTTTTCAAAAACGTTGGCTTACTCAACCGATCCGATGGACCAGAAGAAGGTTTCGCCCGAGCTGTCATCCACGCCGTCGTTGTCGGTGGAGACGAACATCTCGCCCTCATTCGTGATCGCGAGGCCTTCGATCTTGTCGACCACATAGCCGCCGAAGGATTTCAGGTCCGGGATCAGGTCGCGCACTTCTTCCTTGGAGACCACCGGAAGCTCGCCGCCCAAAGGCGCAGGCACCATCTCGGAGGCCGGGATGCGGTAGATTTTCTTGGTCACGGCGTTGGCACCGATTTGGTTGTCGCGCTCGATGACGTAGAAGTAATCGCCATGCGCGACGATCTCCGACAGGCCGACCCAGCCGGTGTCCGGCGCGGCTTTCGGATAGGAGACGGCGCCCCATTCCTCGGTCTCAAGGTTATATGCCACGAGTTTCACGGTGTGCTTCGCGTCATCGCCCCATTCGCGCTGCACGGCCATCCAAAGCGTATCACCGACCTTGGTGATGCCCTCAAAGCCAAAGCGCGTCTCGACGGCCATCAGTTCCGCCGGCAGGCCGATCTCTTCTTTGATCTCACCATCCGCGTTCACATGATAAAGCGCATGCGGGATCACGCGGTCGGTGCGGCCCTCGGAGGCGACCCAGAACCCGCCTTCACCATCGAGCGTGATGCCTTCCATATCGAGTTTCTGCGCGGCATCGCCATTGGCACGCACAACGCGCAGGGCCTTGGTGATGCGGGCCGGTTTCGCGGAGGGATCGATCGTGAAGATCGTCGGCTGATAGCCATAAAAGCTGTCGTTGACGGCGTAGATCATGCCGTCGTCGCCCGCGACCATGCCAGAAATAGCCCCCCAACCGATCAGCTCATCCGCGCCCTCAGAGGTCAGCGTCGGATACATCGGCTCGCCCTCGGCACGCTCGAAAATCATGACATGAGCGCGCACGCCGCCGTCTTCGATGAGATCGGTCTCATTGGCGGAGATCAACAGGTTGCGCTCCGGGATCGCGACATAACCTTCCGGCCCGATGCCAGAGGGCAAGAGCTGTTCCAGCACCGGTGCAGTGAGGTCAGACACGTTATAGACGCCCACGGCAGAGCCGCGCTCGGAGCCGACGAACACGTAAGGCGTGCCGTCAAACACGGCGGTTTCGATGCTCTCTGGTTCAACGCCTTTGGCGTCGGAGCGTTTGTCTGGGTAGTGGCCGATTTGCACGAGCGCATGTTCAAAAGACGCGCCGCTTTCATAGACGACAGAGCCGTCCTTGTTGAAAATCGTCCAGCCGCGCGAGCCGCCGTCCATGTCGCCTTCGTTGGCGATGGCAAAATGGTCGTCGTCGATCCATTTCACCGCATCGGGTTCGCGTTTGCGGCCCAGTTGCTCATCGGTAAAGATCAGCGCGCCGCGTTCGTCCACTGTGTCGATCCCGGTCAGGTCCACAGTGCCTGCGGAGAAATGGTTCAGGATTTCACCATCTTTGGAGATCACCACCAGGTGGTTGTTCTCCTGAAGCGTCATGACGGTTTCGCCAAGCGTGTTGATGTCCACGAACTCCGGCTCCGGGTCTTCCGGCGAAATTTCGGTCAGGCCGGTCAGCTCGACGGTTTTCACATCGGAACAGCCGCTCTCGGTGACGGACACCATATCGAGGAAACCCGCAGGCAGCTGGCCGGTGCGACCGTCGCCCAGATCTTCGTCGCGCTCGTTCTCGATCGCCACGGACACGAACGAGCCGTCTTTCGACACGGCGATCGAGTCCGGCTGACCGCCCAGATCGCAGGACCCGATGATTTCCATCTTGGCCATATCGACCACAACGAGCTGGCCGGAGGTGTTGACGTAATCCTCAGAGGTGTTCACGCCGACATAGGCCGTCATGCCGCGCACGGTGACGGAGGTCGGCTCACCCGGCATTGCGATGTTGCCAAGCGCCTTGGGGGCTTTCGGATCGGTGATGTCGATGAGGCCCACAACGCCCAGCGGGCTGTCGGTGTAGATCAGCGTCATGCCGTCTTCCGAGGCGGCGATGATCTCGGCGGAGGTTTCACGCGCACGGTCTTCGCCCTCGGCCATATTGTCCGGCGTGGCGAAAGAGGCGATGCGGTTGAAGGTCATATCGGCAGAGGCCCCGGTCGCACAAAGCGCCAGAGCAGAGGCCGCAAGCAGCAGGTTCTTTTTCATGAGACGTCCCTCGTCAATATCTGTGCGCGCGGTGTGACGAAAGGGAATGTCGTTCAGGTGACGGTTTTGTATCCGTTTTGTAACCCCACCTCTATGGGGGCGGTCTCGGGTGCGGTCACAAGCGGGCCGACCACCTCAGAGATGGCTCTCTCGCGATGAATTCTGGTTGGAAGATGCCAGAACCTCACACTTATGTTCAAAAAGGAACAATGTGTAAAATTATTGAGTTTTTGCCCGCTTGCGCGGCAATGCGTGCGACATTTGCGATTTAATCCCCAAGATCACGCAATTCCATATGTGCAAATAAGAACATAATAGTGGTCAATTATTGTATTTAT
>NZ_JAIVLK010000013.1 GCF_020524585.1 Celeribacter naphthalenivorans | reverse complement strand
TGAAGTCACCAAAGTATTTGGTGATCGCTGCCGTCAGGGTGGTTTTACCGTGGTCAACGTGGCCGATCGTGCCGATGTTCACGTGCGGTTTCGAACGCTCAAACTTTTCCTTAGCCATAATGGCCTCCTATGTCATTCAGTTTGGGGATCAGGCGAACCTGATCCCCGATGTTGGGGTTCCGGCCACGCTTACGCGTATTTGGCCTGAATTTCTTCCGAGATGTTCGAAGGCACAGCTTCGTAATGGTCGAACTGCATCGAGAACTGCGCGCGGCCCGAAGACATGGAACGCAGGGTGTTGATGTAGCCGAACATGTTCGCGAGCGGCACGTAAGCGTCGATCGCAATGGCGTTGCCGCGGGTGTCTTGACCCTGCACCTGACCACGACGGGAGGTGAGATCGCCGATGATGCCGCCGGTGTATTCTTCCGGGGTGATCACTTCGACTTTCATGATCGGTTCAAGCAGTTTCGCGCCCGCTTTCTTCATCCCTTCACGCATACACATACGTGCAGCGATTTCGAAGGCGAGGACGGAGGAGTCCACATCGTGGAACTTACCGTCGATGAGGGCCACTTTGAAGTCGATCACCGGGAAGCCCGCGAGCGGACCGGAGTCCATCACCGACTTGATGCCTTTTTCGACACCCGGGATGTATTCCTTCGGAACGGCACCACCAACGATGCGGGATTCGAAGGAGAAGCCTTCGCCCGGCTCTGTCGGGGAGATGATGAGTTTGACCTCACCGAACTGACCCGAACCACCCGACTGTTTCTTGTGGGTGTAGGCGTGCTCGACCTCGTGAGAGATGGTCTCACGATAGGCCACCTGCGGTGCACCGATGTTGGCTTCGACTTTGAACTCGCGACGCAGACGGTCGACGAGGATGTCGAGGTGAAGTTCGCCCATGCCCTTCATGATGGTCTGACCGGACTCGATGTCGGTTTCGACGCGGAAGGACGGGTCTTCGGCAGCGAGACGCGCCAGACCTGCGGACATTTTCTCTTGGTCGCCTTTGGTTTTCGGCTCGACAGCAATCTCGATCACCGGATCGGGGAAAGTCATCGTTTCGAGAACCACCGGGTCCTTCGGATCGCAAAGCGTGTCACCCGTGGTGGTGTCTTTCAGACCCGCCAGAGCAATGATGTCGCCTGCAAATGCCTCTTCGATCTCCTCACGGTTGTTGGAGTGCATCATCATCATACGACCGACACGCTCTTTCTTACCTTTGGTGGAGTTCAACAGAGTGTCGCCCTTGTTCATCACACCGGAGTAAATCCGGGTGAAGGTCAGGGTGCCAACGAAGGGGTCGTTCATGATTTTGAACGCCAGGCCAGAGAAGGCCATGTCATCGTCGGCGCGACGTGCGATGTTCCGAACTTCTTCTTCGTCGCCCGGTTTGAAGCCCATGTAATCGACAACGTCGAGCGGGCTCGGCAGATAGTCGATCACGGCGTTGAGCAGGGACTGAACACCTTTGTTTTTGAACGCAGAACCGCCCAGAACCGGCACGAAGTGCAGAGCCAGGGTGCCCTTACGGATCAGCTTGCGCAGGGTCGGCACGTCGGGCTCTTCGCCTTCGAGGTAAGCCATCATCGCGTCGTCGTCTTCTTCGACGGCGGCTTCGATCATCTTACCACGCCATTCGTCGGCCATGTCTTTGAGCGAGTCGCGGATCGGAGCTTTGATCCAGGATGCACCCAGATCTTCGCCCTGCCACAGCCACTCTTCCATGGTGACGAGGTCAATCAGGCCTTCAAGTTCGTTTTCTGCACCGATCGGAATACCGACGGGAACAGCACGCGCACCGGTGCGGTCTTCGATCATGCGAACGCAGTTGAAGAAGTCTGCACCGATCTTGTCCATCTTGTTGACGAACACGATCCGCGGAACCTTGTAGCGGTCAGCCTGACGCCACACGGTTTCGGTTTGCGGTTCAACGCCAGCGTTGGCGTCGAGAACGGCAACGGCACCGTCAAGCACGGCCAAGGAACGTTCGACTTCGATGGTGAAGTCAACGTGGCCGGGGGTGTCGATGATGTTCATCCGGTGCTTCGGTGTTTCGGCGGTCTCGCCGTCTTCCGTACGCTCCCAGAAGGTGGTCGTCGCAGCGGAAGTGATGGTGATACCACGTTCCTGCTCCTGCTCCATCCAGTCCATGGTGGCCGCACCGTCGTGCACCTCACCAATGTTGTGGGACTTGCCGGTGTAGAAGAGGATGCGCTCGGAACAGGTGGTTTTACCTGCATCGATGTGCGCCATGATACCGAAGTTACGGTACCGGTCGAGGGGATAATCGCGTGCCATTGGTGTTCGGTCCTAAAGGCCTGAGTTGAGTTACCAGCGGTAATGGCTGAACGCTTTGTTCGCGTCGGCCATCTTGTGGGTGTCTTCGCGCTTTTTCACAGCGGCGCCACGACCGTTTACCGCGTCAAGCAGCTCACCGGCAAGGCGTTCTTCCATTGTGTTTTCGTTGCGAGCGCGGGACGCGTTGATCAGCCAACGGATGGCAAGAGCTTCGCGGCGCTCGGTGCGCACTTCGACCGGAACCTGGTAGGTTGCACCACCCACACGACGCGAACGAACCTCAACAGAGGGTTTCACGTTGTCGAGGGCTTCGTGGAACACTTCAACCGGCGCTTTTTTCAGCTTGTCTTCGACGCGGGTCAGCGCGTTGTAGACAATTTTCTCGGCGGCAGATTTTTTGCCGTCGATCATCAGGTTGTTCATGAATTTGGTCAGCACGCGATCGCCATACTTGGCGTCGGGCAGAACTTCGCGCTTCTCAGCGGCGTGACGACGGGACATTCCGTGATCTCCTTATTTAGGACGCTTAGCGCCGTATTTCGAACGACGCTGCTTACGGTCTTTGACGCCCTGGGTATCCAGAACACCACGAAGGATGTGGTAACGGACACCCGGAAGGTCTTTCACACGGCCGCCACGGATCAGAACCACGGAGTGCTCCTGAAGGTTGTGGCTCTCGCCGGGGATGTAAGAGATGACCTCGAAACCGTTGGTCAGGCGCACTTTGGCGACTTTCCGCATAGCGGAGTTCGGTTTTTTCGGGGTGGTGGTGTAGACGCGCGTGCAGACGCCGCGCTTCTGGGGGCATTGCTCCAAGTGCTGCGACTTGGAAACCTTACGTTTGGGCTGACGCGGTTTGCGGATCAGCTGTTGAATCGTTGGCATAGGGGTATCCCGTTCCTAGATTTTTGTGAACCTCGGTCGTGTCCATGATGGCCGTACCGGGGCGATTACGATGTTCGATGTACCACTTGCGTCCAAATAGCACGAAAACCCGCAATCGTTCCCATTCCGAGGTGAACGACGCGGTGAGTTCCCAGAGGATCAGTGCGCCTTAAATTGCCCTGATCTTGATCACTACGATTTAGAAGTCGGCGGGCGGGGACGTCCCCCTGGTGCCGGATGGCTCGCCGTATATGGAGAGTCGACGCGCTTGTCAACACTCGCGCCGGGATTGTGGTCTGATGCGCCGTTATCCCCCGCGTCGCCGCAAACGCGCCTCACGCAGGACGGTGTAAATCCCTGTCCCTGCAATAATCGCGGCACCGGCAAAAGCCAAGCCATTGGGCCATTCGCCAAAGGCAAAAAGCCCGATCAGCAAGGCCCAGACCAGCGCCGTATAGCGAAACGGCGACACGAAGGACATTTCCCCCACCCGCATCACAGCCACCGAAGAGACATAGCCCACGATCAGGAAGGCCGCCGAGCTGAAAATCTGCGCCCCGGCCTTGAGGTCCATGGGCGCCCAGCCCTGTCCGATCGACGCAATCCCGGTGCAGATCCAGACGGCAGTGATCGCCCCGAAGGTCACGGTCGAATTGGGCACGCTATGATGCATCTTGCGCACGATGATGTCCCGGAGCGTGACGCAGAGCATCGCCAGAACCGCAAAGAGCGCATAGCCGCTGAACCCATCCGTGCCCGGCTGAACGATCAACAACACGCCTGCGAACCCCACGCCAATCGCCACCATGCGGCGCCAGCCCAGCGGATCGCGGAACAGCATCCAGCCGGCGATGGTGATCGACAAAGGCATGGTCTGCATGATCGCCGTGGCATTGGCCAGGGGCATATGGCTGACCGCCGTCAGGAAACTCATCGCGGCCCCCACCTCGGCCATCGAGCGGATGACAACGAGCGTCCAATCCTGACGCGACAAATTGAACCGCACCGGGCCGATGATCGGCGCGAGCACGGCAAAGAGCATCACGAAATTCAATGTGGCCCGCAGGAACAGCGCCTGAAACAAAGGCACCTCCGCCAAGGCGCCCTTCATGAAACTGTCGTTGGTGGTAAAGGCCGCCATCGAGAGCGACATGATCACCGCCCCGCGCGTATTGTCCGGCAATTTCGACAAGAGATTGAGCATGCTTGCCCCTTTCCCTTCTCCGCTATCATCGCTTTTGCGCCGCG
Source organism: Celeribacter naphthalenivorans (assembly GCF_020524585.1). Classification (GTDB taxonomy): domain Bacteria; phylum Pseudomonadota; class Alphaproteobacteria; order Rhodobacterales; family Rhodobacteraceae; genus Celeribacter; species Celeribacter naphthalenivorans. The sequence goes on along the minus strand of NZ_JAIVLK010000013.1, from coordinate 17,103 downwards.
TGAAGAGGGGACGTGAAGAGGGCTCGCGTCGGGCTTGCCCACAAACAGGCAGCATGCATAGTGGCTGTCATGTTTGACCCCGGAGTTCAGAGGATAATGACCAAGCCGTGAAAGAGCGTCTCGTCACCACGACCATGCGCAACGAGGGGCCGTTCATTTTGGAATGGGTCGCCTGGTATCGCATGTTGGGCTTCGATCATCTTGTGGTGTTCTACAACGATTGCGACGACCATTCCCCGGCGCTGTTGCAGGCACTCGATGCGGCGGGCCTTCTCACGGCCGTTGCCTATACGCCTGACCCCGATCTTCCCGTCAAACGCAGTTATCTGAAACAGATGTCCGAACACCCGCGCGTCCGGGCGGCGGAGTGGGTGTTCAACATCGACGTGGACGAGTTTCTCGTGATCCACAAAGGCGACGGCCTGTTGCCAGATTTGTTCGATGCGTTCGACATGGCGCAAACCCATGCCATCGGCATCCATTGGCGATGCTTTGGCGACAGCGGCTATTTCTCATGGGACGATGTGCCGACCCATCGCCGCTTTACCCTCGCCTCCGAAAGCCTCCACCCGGGCAATGCCTTCTTTAAGACATTGGTCCGGGAGCCAAAGGCGTTCTGGCGCATCGGCATTCATTCCCCGAAAGGCTGGCGTGGCGAGGGGCGTTGGGGCGTGGCGCCCAATCTCCTGAAACGCTGCGATGGCCGCACCATGCGGAGCTATCATCCGAAAGACAGCCCGATCATGAAAACCGGCGCGCAATGGATCACCCATGACTATGCCCAGCTCAACCACTACGCCACGCGCACGCGTGAAAGCTATGCATTGAAAAAGGGCACCCCCTCATCGGCGGCCAACAAGAACCGCTATACCTCAAGTTTTTTCAACAGCAAAAACCGCAATGACACAGAGGATCAAAGCGCGTTGAAATATGCGGCTCGGTTCGATGCGGCCCATGCGGAGCTGACCGCCCTGCCCGATGTCTTGCGCCTGCATCATCTATGTTGCGTGGATTACCTCGAACGGCTGGCGGCGGTGCATGGTTTTGACGCAAAAGAAGATTTGCGCTGGCAGCAGCATCAGCAGTACCTATAAGCCCCTTCGCGACAGTCACATGTCGATGATACCTCAGGAAGTTTTATGCGTAGCCTTTTCCCGTTTCTATTCGTCGCCGTCCTTTCAGGGTGCACCCCCTCAAAACCCGCAGTCTCATTCGTCGCAAAAGATACGACCTCATTGGTTGTCTACTCCGACCAAATTAAAAGCGCGAAGCTTCTCAGCCCTGAGGACCAATACACAAACGATACCCATTACGTCATTTCCATCACACTTGATGACGAAGCAGCGCAGGAATTTGCGTCGTTTAGCCAAGACCGCGTTGGCGAAACGATAGATGTTCGGGTCTGCGGTGCGACGGTTGTGTCACCCTATCTGCAAAGCGCCATTTACGGTGGGATGTTCCAAATGACGGCTCCGGACCAAGATGAGGCCAAACGGATGAGATCGATCCTTCTGGGCAAGGTGGAATGCCCTCAACATTGAGCTGCGTTTTTTAAAGCTGCTTTAGCCCCTCACCTCACAGCACCACGCCTCACAGCAAGTCGTCCAACCCTGATTTCAGCGCCCGCTCCATCCCTTGCGCCTCCATATGGAGGCGTAGCCGTTGGTTATAGCCTCCCGGCGTGTTAAGCGCCTCAATCAAGGGGGCACAGGCCTGTCCCGACAGGTTCGATGCGACAAGCTCGCGCAGAAATGCCTCGCCCTGCGCCTTGTCCGACACCCGTTCGCCCAGCCACTCCGCAGAATCCGACACCATGCGCGCGACCGGCGACAGCACCGCCTGTGCGCAAAGATAGGCCGCCATCTCCTCGGCAGTCTCTACGGGAAAGATGCTGTTTCGCGCGCCGAAAATCTCGGTCACGACCGCGATGTCGCCATACATCATGATCGGTGTGCCGCCCTCGGCGATCCCCGGGAAGGGCATCATGATCGCCACGGCTCGCGCCGGACGCACCAACGCTTCCACCTCGTCGAGCGTCAGCCCGGCCATGAAGGTGATCACCTTCTGATCCGCACGAAACCTCAAGGCGCCAAGAGCATCCGGGGCCACTTCGGCCATCAACCCCAGAAAGATCACATCGCTTTTGTCCACAACGGTCTGATTGTCCGCCACCTGCACAGTGTCGAACATGCCGGAGAGCCGGGCTGAGTGATGCGCGCTGCGGTCCGAGACGGTGATCTCATGCCCGTCGCCTGCGATCCCCTGCACCGCCGCGCTGGATATTGTTCCACATCCAATGACCCCGATCCGCATGTCCTGCCTCCGTTCTTTCTACATCCTTCTACCTTAGCGCAGCCCCTGTACCCGCCCCAAAACAAAAGGCCCCGCGTTTCCGCAGGGCCTCTCTCATTTCATATCAGATCGACTTAGTCGTCAGAGGAACCTTCCGGCGTATCCACGACCAGAGTGTCGTCGCCAAAGCTCATGTCCGTGTCCATCACCGGAGCGGCGAGTTGGGCGGCGGCTTCGGCCTCTGCACGGGCCTCTTCGATCACCACGTTGTCGCGTTCGGCGGCGATGCGACGGACGCGCTGTGTCGCGCCACCCGTACCGGCCGGGATCAGGCGACCCACGATGATGTTCTCTTTGAGACCCACCAGCTTGTCGCGCTTGCCTTGGACAGACGCTTCGGTGAGCACCCGCGTGGTCTCCTGGAAGGAGGCCGCGGAGATGAACGACCGCGTTTGCAGCGAGGCCTTGGTGATCCCGAGAAGGATCGGCTGACCTTTCGCGGCACGCCCGCCTTTGCTTTCCGCTTTCGCGTTGGCTTCGTCGAACTCGACCTTATCGACCGCTTCGCCTTTGAGCAAAGTGGTGTCCCCGGAGTCGGAGATTTCCCACTTTTGCAGCATCTGGCGCACGATGACTTCGATGTGCTTATCGTTGATCTTCACACCTTGCAGACGATACACGTCCTGCACTTCGTCGATCATGTAGTTGGCCAGAGCCTCGACACCCATGATGGCGAGAATGTCGTGCGGGGCCGGGTTGCCGTCCATGATGTACTCACCCTTCTGGATGAAGTCGCCTTCAGCCACAGGGATGTGTTTGCCTTTCGGCACCATGTATTCGACGGTTTCCTTGGTCTCGTCCGACGGTTCGATCGAGATGCGACGCTTGTTCTTGTAGTCCTTGCCAAAGCGCACGTAACCATCGATTTCGGCGATGATCGCGTGGTCTTTCGGGCGACGGGCTTCGAACAATTCGGCCACACGCGGCAGACCACCGGTGATGTCCTTGGTCTTCGCACCTTCACGCGGGATACGCGCAACCACGTCACCGGCCTGAATGTCCTGACCGTCCTCGATGGAGAGGATGGCGTCCACAGACATCAGGTAGGTCACCGGGTTGCCCGCTTCGTTGCGCATCGGTTCGCCATCTTCGCCGAGGACCAGGATCTCCGGTTTCAGATCGCCACCACGCGGCACGGAGCGCCAGTCGATCACGATTTTCTGCGTCATGCCGGTTGCGTCATCGGTCTCGTCACGCACGGACAGGCCCGTGATGAGGTCGACGAATTTCGCTTTACCGGATTTCTCCGCGATGATCGGAAGCGTGTACGGGTCCCACTCAAAGAGTTTCTCGCCGCGGGACACGGTCTTGCCCTCTTCGGCGAAGACCTTGGTGCCGTAGCCCAGCTTGTAGGAGGCACGTTCCACGCCGTTCTCGTCCACGATGACGAGCTGCATGTTCCGGCCCATGACGATTTTCTCGCCATGTTTGTTTTCCAACAGGTTGGGCTCGCGGAAGACGATCTTGCCCTCTTGGTTGGCTTCCTGGAAGGACTGTTGACCACCCTGAGCCACGCCGCCGATGTGGAAGGTCCGCATCGTCAGCTGCGTGCCCGGTTCACCGATGGACTGAGCCGCGATGATGCCGACGGCCTCACCTTGGTTCACCAGCGTACCGCGGGCAAGGTCGCGACCGTAACAGGCCGCACAAACGCCCTCTTCGGCCTCACAGGTCAGCGGGCTGCGGATGCGCATGGAGGCAACACCCGCCTCTTCAATCGCATCGGCTTTGCGCTCGTCGATCAGCTCGTTTTTGGACACCAGCACCTCGTCGGTGCCCGGACGCAACACGTCGTCGGCGGACACACGGCCAAGGATACGCTCAGCCAGAGTTGCCACGACCTCACCGTCGTTGACAGCCGCTTCTGCCGTCACCGCACGCTCGGTGCCACAATCGACTTCGCGCACGATGCAGTCCTGCGCCACGTCGACGAGACGACGGGTCAGGTAACCGGAGTTCGCGGTTTTCAAAGCGGTATCCGACAGACCCTTACGGGCACCGTGGGTCGAGTTGAAGTACTCGAGCACGGTCAGACCTTCTTTAAAGTTCGAGATAATCGGCGTTTCGATAATCTCGCCCGACGGTTTCGCCATCAGGCCGCGCATGCCGCCCAGCTGTTTCATCTGGGTCACGGAGCCCCGTGCACCGGAGTGAGCCATCATGTAGACCGAGTTCGGTTCCATTTCGGCGCCGTTCTCGTCACGCTTGCTGGCAGAGATGGTGTTCATCATCGCCTCGGTGACTTTGTCGTTACACTTGGCCCAGGCGTCGACAACTTTGTTGTACTTTTCGCCCTGGGTGATCAGGCCGTCCATGTACTGTTGTTCAAAGTCTTTCACCTGATCGCGGGTCGCATCGACGATGGTCCATTTCGTGTCCGGGATCACCATGTCGTCCTTGCCGAACGAGATGCCGGCCTTGAACGCTTCTTTGAAGCCCAAGGACATGATCTGGTCACAGAAGATCACGGACTCTTTCTGACCGCAGTAACGGTAGACGGTGTCGATGACGCGCTGCACGTCTTTCTTCCGCAGAAGCTGGTTCACCAAGGCGAACGGCGCTTTTGCGTTCAAAGGCAGCAGGGTGCCGAGGCGCAGACGGCCCGGGGTCGTCTCGTGACGCTCCCAAACTTCCTGACCATGCTCGTCGATCTGCTTGATCCGTGCGGTGATCTTGGCGTGCAGATGCACTTCGCCAGCGGTCAGCGCATATTCGACCTCTTCGATGTCGGAGAAGACCATGCCTTCGCCCTTCATCCCATCACGCTGCATGGTGATGTAGTAGAGGCCCAAGATCATATCCTGCGACGGCACGATGATCGGCGCGCCGTTGGCGGGCGACAGCACGTTGTTCGTGGACATCATCAGGACGCGGGCTTCGAGCTGAGCTTCGAGAGACAGCGGCACGTGAACGGCCATCTGGTCACCGTCGAAGTCAGCGTTAAAGGCCGAACAAACGAGCGGGTGCAGCTGGATCGCTTTGCCTTCGATCAGCGTGGGTTCGAACGCCTGAATACCAAGACGGTGCAGCGTCGGCGCGCGGTTGAGGAACACCGGGTGTTCGCGGATCACCTCATCGAGGATGTCCCAAACTTCCGGACGTTCTTTTTCCACCAGCTTCTTCGCCTGCTTCACGGTCGAAGACAGACCTTTGGCTTCCAGCCGCGAGTAGATGAACGGCTTGAACAGTTCGAGCGCCATCTTCTTCGGCAGACCACATTGGTGCAGCTTCAGTTCCGGGCCGGTCACGATGACCGAACGACCGGAGAAGTCGACGCGTTTCCCCAAAAGGTTCTGACGGAAACGACCCTGTTTACCCTTCAGCATGTCGGAGAGCGACTTCAGCGGGCGTTTGTTCGCACCGGTGATGACGCGGCCACGACGGCCGTTGTCGAACAGAGCGTCGACGGATTCTTGCAGCATCCGCTTTTCGTTGCGGACGATGATGTCCGGCGCACGCAGTTCGATCAGGCGTTTCAGACGGTTGTTCCGGTTGATCACGCGACGGTAGAGATCGTTGAGATCGGAGGTCGCGAAACGGCCACCATCGAGCGGCACCAGCGGGCGGAGCTCCGGCGGGATCACGGGGATCACGGTCAGGATCATCCACTCCGGGCGGTTGCCGGATTCGAGGAAAGATTCCACGATTTTCAGACGCTTGATGATCTTTTTGGGCTTGAGCTCGCCGGTCGCTTCCTTGAGGTCCTCGCGCAGCTGTTCTGCGGTGGATTCAAGGTCGATGTTCGACAGCATCTTACGGATCGCTTCGGCGCCGATGTCGGCCTCGAAGGCATCCATGCCGTAGAGGTCTTGCGCGTCCATGTACTCTTCTTCGGTCATCATCTGACCGTAGGAGAGGTCCGTCAGACCCGGTTCGATCACCACGTAGTTCTCGAAATACAGCACGCGTTCCAGATCGCGCAGCGTCATGTCGAGCATGAGGCCGATCCGGCTCGGGAGCGATTTCAGGAACCAGATGTGCGCGACAGGAGCGGCCAGTTCGATGTGGCCCATGCGCTCGCGACGCACTTTCTGGAGGGTGACTTCAACACCACATTTTTCGCAGACAACGCCGCGATATTTCATGCGCTTATATTTGCCGCAGAGACATTCGTAGTCTTTGATCGGGCCAAAAATCCGCGCACAGAACAGACCGTCACGCTCCGGCTTGAAGGTCCGGTAGTTGATGGTCTCGGGCTTTTTGATCTCCCCGTAGGACCACGACAGGATGCGCTCCGGGGACGCCAGAGAGACCTTGATCTCGTCAAACGTCGACGGTTGCGCCAGCGGGTTGAACGGGTTGGTTGTGAGTTCCTGGTTCATCTTGTGAGTTCCTCAGATTGTCTCGGAAAGGGAGGGAGGGTAAGGGCGCGGACGCCCTTACTCCTCACCCTCCGAGTCCAGGAGTTCCATGTTGAGGCCGAGGCCGCGGACTTCTTTGACAAGCACGTTGAAGCTTTCCGGCACGCCGGCTTCAAAGTTGTCTTCGCCCTTGACGATCGACTCGTAGACTTTCGCACGACCGGCCACGTCATCCGACTTGACCGTGAGCATTTCCTGCAGGGTGTAGGCGGCACCGTAAGCTTCGAGAGCCCAAACCTCCATCTCCCCGAAACGCTGACCACCGAACTGCGCCTTACCACCGAGCGGCTGCTGGGTGACGAGGGAGTACGGACCCGTGGAACGGGCGTGGATCTTGTCGTCGACGAGGTGGTGAAGTTTCAGCATGTACTTCTTACCAACCGTCACCTTACGGGCGAATTGCTCACCGGTACGACCGTCGAAGAGGACGGACTGACCGGAGGTGTCGAAACCGGCACGGCGCAGAGCGTCGTTGATGTCGGCCTCTTTCGCACCGTCGAAGACCGGGGTCGCGATCGGCACACCGTTGACGATGTTCGATGCTGCCTCGATGAGAAGCTCGTCGTCCATGCCGGCGATGCCCTCTTCGTAAACTTCTTCGCCATAGACGAATTTCATCGCATCGCGCACCGGGGTCATGTCACCCGAACGACGGTATTCTGCCAGAGCGTCATCCACGTGGATGCCCAGACCGCGTGCGGCCCAGCCCATGTGAATTTCGAGGATCTGACCGACGTTCATACGCGACGGCACACCCAGCGGGTTGAGACAGAAGTCGACCGGGGTCCCATCGGCGAGGAACGGCATGTCTTCCATCGGAACGACGCGCGAGACCACACCTTTGTTGCCGTGACGACCAGCCATCTTATCACCCGGCTGAAGCTTGCGCTTCACGGCGATGAAGACTTTGACCATTTTCATCACGCCCGGCGGCAGGTCGTCGCCACGACGGACTTTCTCAACCTTGTCTTCGAAACGGTGCTCAAGCGCACGTTTCTGAGCCTCATACTGAGCGTTCAGCGCCTCAACGATGGTTGCGTCATCCTCGTCTTCGAGGGCGAGCTGCCACCACTGGCCGCGGGACAGCATGCCCAGCAGTTCGTCATCGACGGTCACGCCCGGTTTGACGCCTTTCGGACCCTTCGCGATCACTTTGCCCATGATCAGGTCTTTCAGACGCGCGTAGATGTTGCGGTCCAGAATGGCCATCTCGTCGTCGCGGTCACGCGCCAGACGTTCGATTTCCTCACGTTCGATTTGCAGCGAACGCTCGTCTTTTTCGACGCCGTGACGGTTGAACACGCGGACTTCCACGACCGTACCGTAGTCACCCGGCTTCACACGCAGCGAGGTATCCCGCACGTCAGAGGCTTTCTCACCGAAGATGGCGCGCAGGAGTTTTTCCTCCGGCGTCATCGGGCTTTCGCCCTTCGGCGTGATTTTCCCGACAAGGATGTCTCCCGGCTCAACGTGAGCACCGATGTAGACGATACCGGCTTCGTCGAGGTTGCGCAGAGCTTCCTCACCGACGTTCGGGATGTCACGGGTGATCTCTTCCGGCCCGAGCTTCGTGTCACGAGCGGCGACTTCGAATTCCTCGATGTGCACCGAGGTGAAGACGTCGTCACGCGCGATGCGCTCGGAGATCAGGATGGAGTCCTCGTAGTTGTAGCCGTTCCAGGGCATGAAGGCGACGATGATGTTTTTACCGAGCGCCAGTTCCCCCATATCGGTGGACGGGCCGTCGGCGATCACTTCGCCCTTCTCGACCGTCTGACCCACTTTCACCAGCGGACGCTGGTTGATGCAGGTGTTCTGGTTCGAGCGCTGGAATTTGCGCAGACCATAGATGTCCACGCCCGCGTCGCCCAACTCCAGATCAGAGGTCGCACGGATCACGATCCGGGTCGCGTCGACCTGGTCGATGATGCCCGCACGCTTCGCCTGAATGGCGGCACCGGAGTCGATGGCAACCTTGGCTTCCATGCCGGTGCCGACGAGCGGCGCCTCGGCGCGCAGAAGCGGCACGGCCTGACGTTGCATGTTCGCACCCATCAGAGCGCGGTTGGCGTCGTCGTTTTCGAGGAACGGAATAAGAGCCGCACCCACGGAGACCAGCTGTTTCGGCGACACGTCGATCAGGTCGACGTTGAGCGGCGGGTTCAGCGCGTGTTCACCGGACTGACGGGTGGACACGAGATCGTTGACGAACTTGCCGTCTTCGTCGAGCGTCGCGTTGGCCTGAGCCACGGTGTGACGCATCTCTTCGGTGGCGGACATGTATTGCACTTCGTCCGTCACCTGACCCTCGATCACCTTACGGTAGGGGGTTTCGATGAAGCCGTATTTGTTCACGCGGGCAAAGGTGGCCAGCGAGTTGATCAGACCGATGTTCGGACCTTCCGGCGTTTCAATCGGGCACATACGACCGTAGTGGGTCACGTGCACGTCGCGAACCTCAAAGCCAGCGCGTTCGCGGGTCAGACCGCCCGGCCCAAGCGCGGAGAGACGACGTTTGTGCGTCACTTCGGAGAGCGGGTTGGTTTGGTCCATAAACTGCGACAGCTGCGAGGAGCCGAAGAATTCGCGCACGGCGGCGGCGGCCGGTTTCGCGTTGATCAGGTCTTGCGGCATGACCGTGTCGATCTCAACGGAGGACATCCGTTCCTTGATCGCACGTTCCATACGCAGAAGACCCACGCGGTACTGGTTTTCCATCAGCTCGCCAACAGAGCGCACACGACGGTTGCCGAGGTGGTCGATGTCGTCCACGTCGCCATGGCCGTCACGCAGCTCAACGAGCGCCTTGATGCAGGACACGATGTCCTCACGGCGCAGCGTGCGCATGGTGTCCGGCGCGTCGAGATCAAGGCGCATGTTCATCTTCACGCGGCCCACGGCGGAAAGATCGTAGCGCTCAGAATCGAAGAACAGGCTGTCGAACAGGGTCGAAGCGGCCTCAACGGTCGGCGGCTCACCCGGACGCATGACGCGGTAGATGTCCATGAGCGCGGTTTCGCGGTTCATGTTCTTATCTGCCGCCATGGTGTTGCGGATGTAGGGACCAACGTTGACGTTGTCGATGTCGAGCACCGGAATGTCGGTGATGCCCGCGTCCAGAAGATCGCGCAGGGAGCCACCGATGACGTCGCCATCTTTGTCCATCTCAAGGGTCAGCTCATCGCCAGCCTCGACATAGATCGCGCCGTTTTCTTCGTTGATGATGTCTTTCGCAACGAATTTGCCGATGATGTGCTCGTAGGGCACCAGAAGTTCGGTGATCTCGCCAGCGTCGATGATTTTCTTCACCGCGCGCGGGGTCATCTTGTCGCCCGCTTTACAGATCACTTCGCCAGTGGCTGCGTCCACGAGGTCATAGGTCGGACGGGTGCCGCGCACACGCTCCGGGAAGAACTTGGTCACCCAACCTTTGTTCTTCTCGAGCTTGAACTCGACGGTGTTGTAATAGGCATCGCAGATCGATTCTTGGTCGAGACCAAGCGCGTAGAGCAGCGTCGTGACCGGCAGTTTGCGGCGACGGTCGATACGGGCGAAGACGATGTCTTTCGCATCGAATTCGAAGTCCAGCCAGGAGCCGCGGTAGGGAATGATGCGGCAGGCGAACAGCAGTTTGCCCGAAGAGTGGGTTTTGCCTTTGTCGTGGTCAAAGAACACGCCCGGGGAGCGGTGCATCTGAGACACGATCACGCGCTCGGTGCCGTTCACCACGAAGGTGCCGTTCGGCGTCATCAGGGGCATGTCGCCCATGAACACGTCTTGTTCTTTGATGTCCTTGACGGATTTCGCACCGGTGTCCTCGTCCACATCGAACACGATGAGACGGAGCGTCACCTTCAGGGGCGCGGAATAGGTCATGTCGCGCTGCTGACATTCCTCGACGTCGTATTTCGGGGTTTCCAGCTCGTATTTCACGAACTCGAGCACAGCGGTCTCGTTGAAATCTTTGATCGGGAAGACCGACTGGAACACGCCTTTGATGCCTTCGCCGTCTTGCGGCTCGGAGGCGTCACCGGATTTCAGAAAAAGATCGTAAGAAGATTTTTGAACCTCGATGAGGTTCGGCATTTCAAGCACTTCGCGGATTTTGCCGTAATACTTGCGGAGCCGTTTCTGGCCGAGGAAGGACGATGCCATAAGCGTCTAAACCTTTCGAATTTTCGCGAGCGACGTCTACCGTTGGGCGCCGGCAGATGTGCCCTGACGAAACAGAGGGTTCGGTCTATTCCTGCCCCCGTCCCAAAGGGGGCTCCCGACCTTTGAACCTCTCCTGAGAAAAGACCTTTTTCATGACGCTTTCGCGAAAGGTCTTTTCTGAGGCAGGTTAAACCGTTTTCTAAGAAACGATATAAGCTGGACCCAGGAAACCCCGGATCCAGCCATAATTTTGTATGGTCCTACAGGACCAAAGGCGATTAGGCCAGCTCGACAGTGGCGCCAGCTGCTTCCAGCTTGCCTTTGATGTCTTCAGCTTCGGCTTTGTCGACGCCTTCTTTGATTTTGCCGCCAGCTTCAACGAGCTCTTTGGCTTCTTTGAGGCCCAGGCCGGTGATGCCGCGGACTTCTTTGATGACGTTGATTTTGGAAGCGCCAGCGTCTTTGAGAACGACGTCGAATTCGGTCTTCTCTTCAGCAGCTGCACCGCCAGCGTCGCCAGCAGCACCGGCAACCATCACAGCGCCGCCAGCAGCGGGCTCGATGCCGTATTCTTCTTTGAGGATTTCTTTCAGCTCTTGAGCTTCGAGAAGGGTGAGACCAACGATCTCTTCTGCAAGTTTCTTCAGATCAGCCATTGTACTGTTTCCGTTCGTTTTAAGTGTGTTCCAACGTGAGGTGTGTTCCTCCACGCAGGTTCATAAGGATGCTTAGGCAGCCTTTTCCTCGATGGTGGAAAGGATGCCCGCGATGTTCGAAGCGGGTGCGCCAATTGCGCCTGCGATGTTGGAGGCCGGTGCGCCAATGCAGCTCGCGATTTGAGCCAGAAGCTCTTCGCGGGACGGCATTTTGGACACACGGGTCACACCGTTGGCGTCAAGACCTTCGCCACCCATTGCGCCACCGAGAATCTGCAGTTTCTCGTTTTCTTTGGCGTAATCGACGACCACTTTCGCTGCTGCGACAGGGTCTTCGGAATAGGCGAGGACGGTCATGCCATTGAGAAGATCGCTGATCGGTGCGTTCGGCGTTCCTTCAAGGGCGATTTTGGCGAGCCGGTTCTTGGCAACGCGAACTGCACCACCTGCGTCACGCATTTTCGCGCGCAGATCCTGCATTTCAGCAACCGTAAGACCTGCGTAGTGTGCAACCACGACCACGCCAGAGCTTTCAAAGATCTGACCGAGCTCGTCGATCACCTTTTCTTTTTGTGCTCTATCCACAGTTTTACTCCAAGTATGGGAGGGTCGCCCCTCCCGGCTCAATTCTACCTTGCCCTTATGGGCGAGGCTCGAAGTCCGTATACGGGGCTGCGCCAAAGTCGCCCGAGGAATGCCACGAAGGGAATACCTTGGAAACTTATCGTCTTTCCCGTCTCAGGCAGGAATTATGTCAACCAGATTGCCGACACCCACCGTCTAGGACGAAACGCAAAACAGCGCACGACGAATCGCACGCTGGGATGCAGGATGGTGTTTAGGGGAGATTAATGGGGAGCGCAAGGGGTAAGCCCCTCACCTGTCGCCGAGCCGCCGCACACGGATCCGATTTCGAATATCATAGACAAAGACCGCCCCGCAAAGGAAGGCAGCAAGACTGCCAAGCCCAAAAAACAATCCGCCACCAAGCCGACTGCCACCATAAAGCGTCAGCGGCGTCTCAATGCGACCACTCGCGTCGTCGATGTAGCCCTCCACAACCTGCCGCGGGCGATAGGGCCACCTCAGTCGCGCGTAGCTATTGTAGTAGACGACACGCTCCCCTTCCGCATTCAACGCCGCCAGCTTGAGAAACGAGGCCCGACGCGCCTGCATGGTGTTCTTATCCAAGATCGCAACAATCTCCACCGGCACCTCGCGCGCACGCTCAAGATACAGAGACGGATGCATCAAGATGCGCATGCCGATCAGCGCAAAGACCAACCCCAGACAGGTAAACCCCAGCAGCGCCCCCGTCAGAAAGCGCGAGGGCTCATATGTTTTTTGCCTGCGCCTTTGCGCCTTCTTCGCCATAATCCCTCGCCATCCGAAACATCGAACCAATCAAAAAAGGCGCCCCAAACGGAGCGCCTTTCAAACTTGTCAGACCTGATCTCTCAGATCAATTGCCAGTCGCGGAGTCCACGGAGATGGACACGCCCGGACCCATGGTCGAAGACACGGAGACCTTCTTCATGTAGGTGCCTTTGGCGCCGGTCGGTTTGGCTTTCTGAACGGCATCCACGAAGGCGCGGATGTTCTCGGAAAGTTTGGCCGCGTCGAAGGACACTTTGCCAACGCCGCAGTGCACAACACCAGCTTTTTCCGCCTTGAACTGCACTTCGCCGCCTTTGGCAGCTTCAACAGCCGCTTTGACGTCCATGGTCACGGTGCCAACTTTGGGGTTCGGCATCAGGTTGCGCGGGCCGAGGATCTTACCCAGACGGCCAACGATCGGCATCATGTCCGGGGTCGCAATGCAGCGATCGAACTCGATGGTGCCGCCCTGGATGGTTTCCATCAGGTCTTCTGCGCCCACGATGTCAGCGCCAGCAGCGGTTGCTTCGTCAGCCTTCGGGCCACGAGCGAACACGGCGACGCGGACGGTTTTACCCGTGCCGTTCGGCAGGGACACAACGCCGCGGACCATTTGGTCAGCGTGGCGCGGGTCAACACCGAGGTTCAGCGCGATTTCAACGGTCTCGTCAAATTTTGCGGTCGCGTTGGCTTTGATCAACTCAACAGCTTCCTCGACGGAGATGTTCTCTTTGCCAGCGAAAGCTTCGCGGGCAGCAGCGGTACGTTTGCCAAGTTTCGCCATCACTTCACCTCGATGCCCATGGATTTCGCGGAGCCGACGATGATCTGCATTGCGCCTTCGATGTCGTTGGCGTTCAGATCTTTCATCTTGGCTTCGGCAATTTCGCGCACTTGCGCGATGGTGACGGAAGCAACGGTCTCACGACCCGGCAGAGTAGCGCCTTTGGGGCGGTTGCGCTTGCCGACCGGCTTAAGGCCAGCAGCCTTCTTGAGGTAATAAGAAGCCGGCGGCGTCTTGATGTCCATCGAGAAGGATTTGTCGGAGTAGTAGGTGATCACGGTCGGGCACGGTGCGCCGGGCTCCATATCCTGCGTCTTGGCGTTGAACGCCTTACAGAATTCCATGATGTTGATGCCGCGCTGACCCAGCGCCGGACCCACAGGCGGGGACGGGTTCGCTGCACCGGCGGGGACTTGCAGTTTCATCGTACCTGCGAGTTTCTTAGCCATTGGCTTTTCCTTTTCAACTGTCACGAAACGCGTTTCGCGACGACTACGTTGTGTGGTCTGATTTGATCCGCGCGCGGACCGCCTCTCCCACAAGTGATGCCTGAAAAATCAGGCGCTCGCTCAGGCCGTCTTGTTGACCTGAGTGAATTCCAACTCGACCGGGGTCGCCCGGCCAAAGATCGACACGGAAACTTTCAGACGCTGGTTGGCGTCGTCCACTTCCTCGACCATACCATCGAAGCCTTCGAAGGCGCCCTCGGCCACAGAGACCTGTTCGCCCACCTCGAAGGTGATGGTGCTGCGCGGCGCGTCGGCCTCGGCGCCTTCCTGGACACGGCCCAGAATCGCCTCTACTTCGCTGTCACGCATCGGCATCGGCTTGCCGAAAGAACCCAGGAACCCGGTCACGCGGTTGATCGAGTTGATCAGGTGATAGCCCTGGTCGGTCATCTCCATGCGCACAAGCACGTAGCCCGGCATGAAGCGACGCTCGGTCGTCACCTTTTTGCCCCGGCGCACCTCGATGACCTCTTCGGTCGGCACCAGAACTTCTTCGATCTGATCCTGCAGGCCCTTTTCTTCCACGGCCGTCTTGATCGCTTCGGCGATTTTTTTCTCGAAGTTCGAGAGAACGCTCACCGAATACCAACGCTTCGCCATGGTGCCTTTGCCTTTTCATCTCACCGGCCCTTCGGACCGGATGTCGTTAAATTCCAAACGCTTACGCGCAACTCCCCGAAACAATAAAGCGGCGCGCAACTCGAATCGCTGCACGCCCGTCTCTTGGAGTGCGCTCGCTCTATACGCTCAGGGCCGTAAGTTCAACCCTTTAGGGCCTCTGCGACCTCTTCCAGACCCGTCGGCAACCCGTCCTGCGACACAAGGTTCTTTTCTTCGAGGTAGTCCGCGATCCCCGCGTCGCCCTTGCGCGTACTCCAGTCTTTCAGGGTCGAGCGCTCGCCCTCGTACTCAAAGAACGGCACGCCATAGCCACAGGAGCTTTGCGCCTGCTCAATGGTCTGCACGACGATCTGACGCGCGCCGGGCAATTCCTGCCCGTCGAAATGGGTGTCGAGCAGGGTTTGATACTCTTCAGTGCCCTTGAACACCGAGCGCCCCGTGCCAAAAAACCGCACGATCATCGGCTGCTCCTCAAAGGAACAGAACATCACCGTCATGCGCCCGTCCGCCTTCAAATGCGCGGCGGTTTCTGCGCCGGAGCCAGTCATATCGAGATAGATCAGCTCATTCGGCCCGGTGATCCGCAGGGTCTCCGCGGTGGGCCGCGGCGAGACATTCACCCGCGCGCCAGCCGCCGCCGTGGCGACAAAGAAAATCCTCTGACGTTCGACCATGCGACGCAGAGGATTTGGAATGCTGTCGAAAAATTTTGCCATAACGGGCCTCCTCGAGGCCCTTATAGCAGGCGCCGGATCACCCGAACAGGTTCAGGAAGGCCTGAAGCCCGTTGCGGATCAGGAGATCGACGAGGAAAAAGAACGTCGCGGTCAGGGAGGCCATGATGAAAACCATCACAGTGGTCAGCATCACTTCGCGACGGGTCGGCCAAACGATCTTCGACGCCTCAGCGCGCACCTGCTGAATGAACTGAAGCGGATTGGTTTTCGTGGCCATCTTGTTGTCCTGATGCTTTGAGTACCCGGCGCAGATACGCGAGCCGCGCGGTAATTTCAAGCCCGACAGCACATCTCACACTCAGATCGTATCGAGATTGGAGGAAATGGCAGGGGCAGCAGGGTTCGAACCCGCGACCTACGGTTTTGGAGACCGTCGCTCTACCAGCTGAGCTATACCCCTAAGGCCGAGGGTGGAGATAGACAAGCTATGCGGCCTTTGCAAGCCCGTTTTCAACCGCACCCACAGAATTCGTCTGACCGCCCACCACTCAGGCCAGAAGCTTGGACACCATCAGGTCAATATCTGCCGCAATCGCCTCCGGCCCCGCCCCCAGACGGTTGATCCCATCGGCGCTGGCGATGACCAGCCGCGCAAGACGCTCCGCCTCCTCCGGGGCTTGTTCCGCGATCACTCGCGCGATGCGTTGGCGCAGACGCGCCTCAAAGGCCGCAAAGGAATCGCTCACCAATCGTTTCGGCGCGGTGATCAGCTCCTCCGCATAGGGCGAATTGCCCAGCATCTCATGGAGCACCGCATATTTGCCACGAATGCCGCCGGAGACGCGCGCGGTGACACTGCCCTCCTTTGCCAACTCGCTTGCGACCGCCTCTTCGAGCTGCGCGATCACACAAAGCACCACGGCTGCGAAAAGCTCGTCTTTATTTTTGAAGCGCGCGTAAAGTGTGGGTTTCCGATGGCGCCCAACCTGCACCTGAACATCTCCGACGTGCGCGACCTCGCCCGCATCCACGTCGCAGCGATGACCGCCCCCAGCTCTGAAGGGCAACGCCATCCGGCAGGCTTAGAGCCCATGTCTGTGCGCGAAATCGCCGAAACCGTAGCGCAGGCCTACCCGGAGCTGCGGTCAAAACTGCCGCTGCGGAGCGCGCCGGATTGGCTCGTGCGGATCATGGGGCTGTTCGACGGCGACATTCGGGCCAACCTCAACGAATTGGGCTATCGACCCCGGTTCGACACGGTGCGGGCAGAGGGCTTGATGGAACGTCGACACATCGCAGGAGCGCAGTCGATTCTGGATATGACGGCGTCGATTTTGAGGCGTGGATTGGTTGCAGGCTGGGCTGTGAAGGCGGCGGCTTGAGAAGAGGTCTCCGGCCTTGGCTTCCAGGACGCCTTCACAAAAGAAAAGGCCCCGCCGGAGCGGAGCCTTCCCTTTTTCAACCATTCGCTAAAGCGAATTAGGCTTACGCCAGGATTTTGGACACAACGCCCGAACCAACAGTCCGGCCACCTTCGCGGATCGCGAAGCGGAGGCCTTCTTCCATCGCGATCGGCGCGATCAGCTCAACCGTGAACTTCAGGTTGTCGCC
>NZ_JAIVLK010000012.1 GCF_020524585.1 Celeribacter naphthalenivorans | reverse complement strand
CTTTGGGTCAGGCGGTCCATGTTTGTTTGGGCCGCGCGGCGGCCCGTTTGTGCTCCCAAGCTCAAGGTTCGAAGCAAACGCACAGGGAAGAGCATTGCAAGAAAACAATTCATGAAAAAAGCAAATAAAACATTGGCTTAGGTCGTCGCAATACAGTAATGTTAATGCATAAGGAGAGGCCGGAAAGGCCCCCACCATCACCACAGAAGGAAAGTAGATTATGAGCTACATGAATCGCTATATGCGCGGTATGTCCAACGGCGGCTTTGCATCCGGTGAAGCCTTGAGTAACGAAGAGCTGCGCGCCCATGTCCCGTCGATCTTTGCCAGCGAGGCACATGAAAGCCGTTCGGAGCGTTTCGCCCCTATCTCAACCATCGAAGTTCTGGACGAGTTGCGCGTCGAAGGTTTTGACCCGTTCTTTGCCCAGCAAGCCCGCACCCGTATCGCGGGGAAAGAGGCGTTCACCAAGCACATGTTGCGCTTGCGCCACCGTTCGATCACCAACGCCGAAGGTGAAGCGTTCGAGATCATTTTGGTGAATGCAAATGACGGTACATCGTCTTACCAGATGATCCCCGGTTTTTTCCGCTTTGTTTGTGCCAATGGCCTCATGGTTGGTGACACGTTCAACGATGTGAAAGTCCGTCATAGCGGAAATGCGGCCCATGAAGTCATCGAAGGCGCATACACCGTGCTTGAAGACGCGCCGATCATTGCCGATCAGGTCGAGCGTTTCAAATCCATCACCTTGCAGGACAGCGAGCGCCAGATTTTGGCCGATGCGGCTCACATGCTGCGCTTTCCTGAAGCCTATGGCGAGGATGCCAAAGACGCCCCGGTCAAAGCCTCCGACCTGTTGTCGCCACGCCGTCACGCAGACCGTGGCACCGATCTTTGGTCCGCCTTTAACGTGGTGCAGGAAAACACCATCAAAGGCGGGTTGCGTGGCCGTATCCGAGACGCTCAGGGCCGGATCGCACGCCGCACCACGCGCGAGGTGAAAGGGATCGATCAATCCAAAACCCTCAATCGCGCAATGTGGATGCTCACAGAGCGCATGGCAGAATTGAAGGCCGCCGCGTAAGCGGCCTTCCCCCCCCACATCAAAATCAGGAGCCAAAGACATGGGGCGAAAAGTCATGAAGTCTGGGTTTAAAACCCATGATGTGTTTGCAAATTGGTCGGACGACGAGGGCGAAGAGCACAACGAACTTGTTGGCATTCGGAGTTGCACCAATACTAACGAAAGCGTTGAAATTCTCTTTGTAAAATTTCCGGCCGAGAAATCGGTTATCACGGCTTACCCGATCGAAAGCGAGGACGCATGATGTCAAATAACGTCCCTGATAATCAATCGGCCAAAATTTTCGCGGCGCTTTGTGAAGCGTACCCAGATTGTGACGGCGACGCTGCATCGCTTATTCAATATGCGCTTTGTGATCTCCGTCACCTTGCGGACAAAAGTAATTTGGCGTTTGCACATTTGGACCGTCAGGCTTTCATGGCATATCGGGCTGAGCGTTCATCGAAGGATTGAGCGGATGAAACTCAAATTGATATAAAGAAGAAAGGGGCCTCCTGGCCCCTTCCCTTTTAAATTACTCGGCTATCGCCTCGATGAAGTCCGCAAAATGTGAAGCATAGTAGCGGGCAAGGACTGTTCCATCAGGCTCGAATGGGCTTTGCGCCTCAACATTCAGAATTTTGGACTTCAGCTCGTCGTTTACAGTAATATCAATACGATACTTTGTAGATTCCGCAGGTGAATAGATTACCCTCTCGGGTGTCTTGGCTTCGACATAAGCTCTGAACTGCAAAATCATGGTGCGTTTCGCGTTCGTGCGACTTTGCTCACTCAGCTGACCTAGCAGTCGGTCGATTTTCGCAACAGTCTTTTGGTCGAGTTCCAAAAAAAGGCTTTTGCGGGTCGTGGTGCCGGGCTTACTCGCTTTTACCGATTGTTCTTTAGGTTGCGTCGTGGGTTTTGGTTCTGAGACAGGCTTTGGTTGCGAAACTTGTTTAGGTCTTGTTTCCGCCTTTGCTTTGTTGGTTGCAGGGCTTGCGGGCGCCGGTTTAGGTGCGTCAGCTGCCCGTCTATTCTCCAACTCTGACGGCACAGGTGCTTTCTTGAAAGAGCTCAGAGGATCGGGTCGTTTGCCTGTCAGCAATCCTTTGCTCTTCATGCTGCCGCCTCCTCTTCTGCCTGAATTGTTGCATCGACTTCGGCCAGCAAATCTTTGCATTGATCAAGAGCCGCTTCCATGCGCTGAATTTCCATCTTCTCAAGGCCGGTTGCGGTTGGTCCGTAAATTTCAATGCTGCGGCCCAAGAGGCCGCGCATGACCAAATCGCGGAAAATGGAATTGTCCTTGATTTCGGTTTCAAGCATCGGGAAGCCTTTTAGCGCAGTCTCAATGTAACTTTTTTGAGCCGCATCCATTTTAGCTTTCATTTTTGTGAGGACAACACGAGCTGCGCCGACTTCGCCAGTCTCGGCAAGATCCTTGATAATTTCAAGCGCGCCGGGCAATTCCATCAGGTCGAGCGCGGAAGGCGCGAAGGGCAAAAGCGTCAATTCTGCATATCGTAGGCACGATTGGTTAAAGGGATGGTCTACCCCGGCCAGGTTAAGCAGACAGTAATCATATTTGCCGCTATCCTCGGCTTCAACCAAAGCTGTTTCGAGATCGACAAGCGAAGTTGCCTCGTAATGCATGTATGCGACATCGAACCCATCGGCCCATCTGTCTCCACTATGCGCTTGATACGCGGCAAATGATTGGTGCGGGTCGCAATCAACCAGAAATGCGGTTTGACCCTTCGCTTGGATTGCGGAGGCCAGCATCATAAGCGCGGTCGTTTTGCCTGTGCCGCCTTTATGACTGTATGCGGTGATAACCTTCATGTTTTCTTCTCCAAAATGCTCTGAGTAGAAAATGCCAATGCGTTTCATGCGTGTCAAGCGTTTGGTGCGGTGGTGCGTCGCTTGCGTTAGTTCCGGTGGTGCGTCGCTTGCGTTGGTTCCGGTGGTGCGGCGCTTGCGTTGGTTCCGGTGGTGCGGCGCTTGCGTTGGTTCCGGTGGTGCGTCGCTTGCGTTAGTTCCGGTGGTGCGTCGCTTGCGTTGGTTCCGGTGGTGCGTCGCTTGCGTTAGTTCCGGTGGTGCGTCTCTTGCGTTGGTTCCGGTGGTGCGTCGCTTGCGTTAGTTCCGGTGGTGCGTCGCTTGCGTTGGTTCCGGTGGTGCGTCGCTTGCGTTAGTTCCGGTGGTGCGTCGCTTGCGTTAGTTCCGGTGGTGCGTCGCTTGCGTTAGTTCCGGTGGTGCGTCGCTTGCGTTGGTTCCGGTGGTGCGGCGCTTGCGTTAGTTCCGGTGGTGCGGCGCTTGCGTTAGTTCCGGTGGTGCGGCGCTTGCGTTAGTTCCGGTGGTGCCGAGGTTGATTAAGGATTTCGGTAACTTCCCCGCGTTTCTGTGCGGGATGGGGTAGGGTAGGGGGAGCCACTTGCTCGCAGACCCCCATTTTTTCGCCGATACGGGCCTTTTGGCGCTTTTTAGGTGTCAGGGTAGCTAATCGGCATTCATGAGGCCCTACTGGGGAAAATTCGCACCATCTGTTCTTTGTAAAAAGTTCGGGTCACTGTCGCACTGTTCCCCGCAAGGCCTTCATAGGCGGATTTGCCGTTTTTGAGAGGTAGACCAGCCCACACCCCAGCAAGATTGTCCATGAAGCGGTCTAAGCTAATTTGGCCGGAAATAAATTCCGCATAGCCTGCTTCTACGATCAGTATATTTGCCAATCCGTCTTGAACCGCTGGAGTGAAGGTCACACCCAGATCCACTTTTGTTTGGTCTACAAGGTAGCTGAGCGTTTTAGGAATGATTTGGTAGCGCCCAATTGCATGCTGTTGATTTGGTGTCGCTTCAATCCATTCGAAAATTTCCGCGAATGTCATCTGTGTGGGCTTTTTCTCCGGTCTGATCTTAGCTCTATGCTGGATTGCATCATAACCATGCGCTGAACTTTCTGCGTACTGAATCAGGGCCCGGATTTTCCCAAGCTCATCAGTTTCTTTCGGCATTACGAATTCTTTTCGTCCCTGTGATCCACCAGGTGAAATGAGAGCGAAATTTTTACTCGCAAAGGACGACACATCATTAGGGGCAGTATAGAAAGATGAACCAGGCGAGGGCAGGGCGATTATCTCAGGTTTTACCTCGAAGGATGATCCGCCGGTCCAATTGCTTTGCCCTTCGGTCCACCCGTTTGCGACCGCGATCGCGGGGGTCATGAAAAGCAGGGTCGCGGTCGCGGTGTTCCAAATCCAAGCGCGCGATTTTCCAAGATGGAAGGGGGGAAGAGGGAAGCTGCCGCTTGCGCCGTCGAGCGGGAGGGCACTTCGTTTCACACTCCTGTGACCATCCGTGCCGGATGGAAGTCTACACACCTGACGCAGCAAGCTGCCCGTTAGCCTCAAGCCTTTATAAATAAAGGCTTTTTCGGCGATTTTGGTCCATAAGGCCCGGCACCTCTTGTTTTTCTTTGTTTTCAGTGGGTTAGTTTTCTTGTGCCATGTTGTGCCACGCCTGTGCCACGCTCTGCCACGGGGGCTAAATGCCGTTTTAGCGTTCGTCATCGTCGCGCTCCAATTCATTTTCTTCGCGCTCAAGCGTGCTCGCTTGAAGCATCTGATCCAGCACCCGTGTCTCTTCGTCATAGGAGAATTCGGGTATCTCCAAGCCTTCGCGTTGACGCCAAAGCGCCATTGTTGCCCGCAGTTCTACCAGCGCAGGTTCCGCTTTTTCATAGAGTCGTTCGGCCTGTTCATTGCTCGTAGCTCCTGCGATGATCATAATCCGACGGATCACACTCAGCTCGCGCACCACTTGCCCGACCGTCATCATCAGGCCGCGCATGGCCGAATTTTGTCCCGTGACCAGCTGGGTCATACGTCCGTTGAGTTTGTCGAATTCCTCCTGAAGCCGTCGATTGACTTCTTTTTCAATGGTGCGGTCTTGGATCAGTGCCGCGATCCCGGCTTCGAGATGTTCGGCGCTCGGCACTTGCCCAGGTGGAGTGTTTCGTAGCGCAATGTTTCGGGCTTCAGGTCCGAGGACGAAGCGCAATTTGTCCGTGAGATTGTCTTTCCTCATTTAATCGGTCCTTCTTTTTGAATTTGCTTCTGTTCAATTTCTGTGAGTGTTTGGTTCAATGTCTGGTCATTGGTGATGTCTGACCGCTCCGCAGCCTTCATCTTGTTCTGCTGTTGCTGAAGGATTTCCGAGACGTTGCCAGCATCACGTTCTTGCTCTTTGGCAGGGTAGGGGGCCTGTTCTGCCATTTTCTTCTCATGATCGTCCTTGTGCTTTTGCAGGTAAGCATCGAGGGCCGTAGGGCGCTCGCCCGTGTTCTTTTCGATCTTGTCAGCAAGGTCATCAGGCTTATCAGTGATCAGCGTGACAGTATCTTTGGCGCGCGAAATGTTCACATAGAACGACTTTTGGTCACTCAAATGTTCATTTGCGGTCATTCCAACGATAATTTTTTCGACGGTTGCACCCTGAAAGTCGTGCGCGGTGGCCGCATAAGTGTGGTCCAGACCTCGGGCAGCAAGGCTATCGGATCGAAAGAAAATCTCTTCTCCTTTGTCACTTTTGACCTTCACGCCTGCGTCTGACATCTCCGTAATCTGTCCTCGCAGACCATTGATTGCCCGATTTTCTTTATCCGTGATCGCGAATTTTACGCGATCCCCGACCGCGAATTCGCGTGGCGTCTCCTGATATGCTACGAGTTGGCTTGCAACTTTCGCGTCTTGTCCATTTCCCAGCCTCACTTCGATAGGTTCGCCACCCTTTTCCGGCATGACTGTGATTGTGTTTCGTTTGACGTTTTCATCGGTCACTCGGTAGAGGCCGTTTCTTTCAAGTCCAGCGATTTTTGCGAGTGATTGAACAATGTCCCCGGCTTTGTAACTCGCCGCGTCTTTGGCTTCGGCTTTCGTGAAGGAGAGGGGTGTCAATGATTTTAGCTGGATGTCCTCCCGCGCGATCCGGCCTTCGTCTTTCAGTGTTTCGCGGATCTCTTTGTTGACGGCCTCGCGTACTTTGTTTGTCAGCACGACGATGCCGGTTCTTTCGCGCACTTCGCTATGCAGGTTGAGCCATGTCTGAGCGATCTCCTGCGGGATTTTTCGATCTTCCCCAGGTGTTCGAATGTCCCCGATCTTTTCGAAGGCGGCTTTCACTTCACCGCGAATGGCAAAGAGAACGGCAGCTTTCGTGTCTTCATTCCGTTGGCGCTGAATATCCGTCATCATTGCCGTTGGAAGACCAGCCTTTTGTAGTTGCGCGAACGGCGAACCTGCGCTGACAGCTGAAAGCTGCTTTGTGTCGCCTACCAAAATCACTCGGGCATATTTTTGGGCATTGGCGACCTCTAAGACCGCTCGCATATCTTTGGTGCTGAGCATCCCCGCCTCATCGACAAGGAGAATGGTTTTGCTCTTGTCGTCCCCCGTTGTTTGGGATGCCCCTCGTAAGAGGAAGCTTGCGACGGTTGTTGGCGTATCAGCGACGCTCGCCATTTCTCCGACAGCTTTGTTGGTAGGCGCCAGCGCTTCCATTTGATAGCCGTTCTTTTCAGCATGAGATCGAAGCGTTTCCAGCATGTAGGTTTTTCCGGTCCCCGCGTGTCCCTGAACAGCCCTGAAACGACCTTTCCCCGTAAGCCCTATAATGACCGCTTCTTTCTGGCCGTCGCTCAGAGATGACTTTGCCAGCGCTCTTTCGAGAATTTTTTCTCCTGATCTCTCGACGAGACCGGCCGAATTTCTCCGAGCTGACAGCTTTACACCACTCGTTTTCGAAGCCTTCCGAAACTCCCTGATCGCCATGCGTTCATGCGCCAAGGTTTGATCGTCGGTATAGAGGCGCACAGTCTGTCGCTCTTGTTCTACAGTTTTGGATTCGGGGTTGGGTTCCCGCTCGATGACGTTGGCCGTCCATTCATTGCGGTGCGCTTCTACCCATTCGCCTTTTTCGTTCTTGACCTGGATAGGCGTTTGGCCCCCGACAGTCAGGTGAACCGAACTGCCGACGATTGCTTTCTGTTCTGTCAGGGTTTTTTCTAGGCCGATGCCCCAAACCGTTCGGTCTCCCGCTGGCGTGCTGACCGTGACGAAGTAGGAATCGCGCTTTTTAGGGTCATTTTGGTAGGGTGCCGCACCCATTTTAACGATGTTGCCAGTGAAACCTTCACCGCGTACCGTTTCCGTGACTTCTCTCTCCTTCCAATCATGCACATGCACGGGGACCAATCGTCCCTCCTGTTCCTTTTGCATAATCGAATTTTCGAGCTGATAAATGCCGGCCTTGGTAGACCGATTGAGGGCCGTGCGCAAAATGTCGCCTTGAGAGTAAACAGCACTTCTTTCGCTAACGTGCTCAATCGCATATTCGACCAACGTGTTCGCGGGGTTTTGGGGTAGGGCGCTTTCAATGCCGTTTTTTTTTGTGACGCCCGGCAGTCGTGTGGCAAGTGAGTGTGTGGCTCGATCGCTCACCTCTTTCAACTGATCTAATGAGACACCAAGGGCTTTCGCTTCTTGCTGCCAAGCCTCGCGAAGTTCCCCGCGATCGACACCATGCCGTTTGTTTGGACGCGACGCGAGCGCGGCCCATGCACTGTTTTGCGCCGTTGCAGTGCGATTGTCTTTGTCCAGCGTTTCCTCGATCTCTTTACGCCGCTTCGAAAACCCTTCCATCAAGTCTTTGGAGACGCCCTTGATTTCCGTGATCCCATCTTTTCCTTGTCGTCTAACATCGAAGCCGGCCTTTTCGAGGTTCATTGCCAGTTCATTGCGATAGACCGCGCCGATCAGCATCTTGTTCCGATATATTTCCTCATTGCTCAAGGCCGTCCATTTGTCGTCCTTTAAAACCATATTCTGAATGACGGCATGGGTGTGCAATTGAGGATCGAGCGCCCTCGACGTGTCATGTCGAAAAAGCCCTGCCACCATTTTGCCAGGCTCTTTGACAATTTTCCCATCCACTTCGCGGCGCGTGGTCACGAAGCGATCTTCGACGTAGCTCATAGCAGCTTTCACCGCGTCGTCATGTGCCGCGATCACACGTTCATCTCCCGCAACGAGACCTAGGATAGACACGGATTTGGAGGCTGAAAATGTGAGGTCTATTCCGGGCCTGTGTTGTCGTTCCCTATTGACGAAGCGACCAAGTGTTTGCCCTTCTTTCCAGTCGCCCTTTTCATCTTTTTCGACCGGCGGAGCATGCCCCTCAAGCATAGCTGAAAAGGTTTGATCGTCGACGCGGCCCGAAAACTCGGACTGACCTTTGTCGGCCAATTCTTCAGCCCCTTTCCCGAACCAGCTGGCTGCCGCTTCAGCTTCTGGGCTACCCTCGATGTAATACCCTTCGGCTTTGTAATATCCGCTCGCTGCCGCACCTCCAGAAACGTTGCTTGCAGACATCATAGCAGTGTTCCTTGTTCGTCCATCGCCTGTTCAAGAGGGTCATCTGATGGGGTAGGGGAGAGAGGCGCAGTGTCGAACTCCACTTCTTCGGTCTCAGCCGACAGTATTTCGCCTTGTTCGGCGAGCTGGCGCGTCACCGCGTAAGAGGGAACGTTCTTTTCATGTTCATGCTTTGGGCTTTGATGTGATCGTGTTGAGACCATCGCCCCAAGGTTGGGCGTCAGGCGATAGAGCGGAGTTTCTATGCCCTCCAAGCGCTGCCTGTAGTAGTGGTCCCATAAAAGGTCGTCAGGTACGCCAGTGAGCGGCGCAACCATGCGCTCCGTCGAAGTGTCATAGGCCGGAGTTGCCCCTTTCGTTCGCCAGCGCTCGAAAGCGTCAATCTGTTGGCGAGGTGTCCATGTTTCGAACTTTGTTTTCCGTTCTTCGGCGACTTCGTTCAGAAGGTCAGGGGCGTAGTGCGAGGATAGTGACTCTTGGCTTGTTTCAGGCGAGGGGGCTTTTTTCGGGTCCATCCCATCCAAATCAAAACCGCTGCCGGTATATGGGACCAGCTTTTCGGCTTTTGGCGGCACACTGACAGGCTCAAACATCACCTTAGCCGTGGGTGCATCATATGCGAACCGTACAAAGGCTTCGAACTGGGGTAGGGCTTGGATTTCTGAAGCAGTCACAATGGGGCGCTCGACACGCTGGCTCACAAACGCCACCCCATCGCGGCTTTCATGAGCACCGAAGCTGAGGTTTTCCCGTTGTTCTAGAACGTCCTCAAAGCCCAATGATTCAGAGAACAGTTTTGCGGTTCGGGCATCAGGCGTGTTGAAAACAAGTCGGTTGTTCAGCGTCCCGGCAATGGATTGTGCACCCTTCTCGCCGTAGATGTCTTCGAGCTGTGAGTAGACCTGATACCCAAGGACGAATGCCCCGCCGAATTGTCGAATTTCCGCCAACTTGGAGACGAGGAAGGGAAGACGATTGAGGGAAGGCACCTCATCGAGAAAGAACCACAACGAAGGATCGCGCGTTTCTTCGCATGTCATCAGTGCGTTCGCCGCGACTTCCACGATTGTTGAGATGATGTTTCTCGTTGCGGCCGAGTGTTCGGCATCGCCTGTTAAAAAGATGAATCCAGGCTTGTTCGATTTGACCCAATTGCGGATCGAGAAAGGTTCCCCATCATCACGGAGAAATTCGAGAAAGCGTAGTTCTGCAATCATGTTCGCGCGGATGGATGCAGACGTTTTTTCGACGTGTTTTCCAAAGAAGTGCGCCCCCGGTGTGCCGGCCAGAAGTTGTTCGAGTTCATCAGCCGAAATCGTCATAATCGCCCGTCGAAGATCCGCATTTGTCGGGTTTTTTCCTTTGATCAAGGACCGCGCGGCATATTCGAAGACAAGACGCGCGGTCTGAGACCAAAAAGGATCGTTCGTGCCAGGTTTTTGCGGGATCATCACTTCCGCAATCTGGGCCAACGCTTCAGGCGTATTTGCCTCTAGGAAGGGCGACCAAACAGCAGACCTCTGATCAAATGGATTGATAATGATGTCAGTTTCGGGATCGTAAAAATCGCGAAGGAGGCCGCCCATCCGGTCATAAATAATCGCACGTCCGGAGTGCTCACGGATCATGATTAGCATTTCTTTGAGGGCGTTGGTCTTACCGACACCAACCGTACCGAAAACTCCGGTCTGTGCTTCGACGGCGTTTGGTGGGAAAGGAATCGAGGCCACGGTGTATTGCGGACCTTTTTTGACATTGCGGCCGAAGCGCTTGCGATATGCCTTCCACTTTTGCTTTGACCAGCGGGCCAATTCCTCCTGATCGATAAGCCGTGAGCCACGCACATGCTCATTTTCGCCAAGGCCGCGGCCTACCCATGCGAATATCAATGCGCTTAGCACAAGCACAAATGCGGCAGGTATCGAGGCATAAAAAGCGAACTTCTTGGAATTGGTTGAATATTCCTCGGCGACGGCAATCATTTGAAGGTCTTGTGAAATCGCTTGTGAGGTGCGTGTTCGCCGCTTGCCAGTGTGATCCATGTAGGAAATTTCTTTGTCAGGCTTGCCTGATGCGACGTTGAAATTTGCCGTCCAGCTCGTGAACGTTTCTCGCATATAGGGCAGTTCGTAATTCACCGCGACAAGCACCCCGTAGGTGATCGTAAACGCGCCAACTGCCATAAAGAGCGAGGTGCGAATGACCTGCGCTGCCATGCGCCACCAGTGTTGTGTTGTCTGGCCTCCGCGAACGAATTTCGTGGATTGATTCTTGCGGATCATGGATCTTCCCTTTTGGGTGCTAAAACTAATTTCTGGATCAAAACTAAGTATTACATTAATACTGAGTTTTGAATACAAACTGTTTTTAGGTATTGAAAGGAAGTTTCGATGCGTTTCACGATGAAACGAGCGCTGATAACTGCAATCTTTATAGGAGGGGCGCTTCCTGCCGCTGCCGAAAACTCGAAAGATCAGACGGGCTCACCTGAATACACACAGGAGTTTGGCAGCCAAGTGCGTGCATATCTCTTGAACAATCCCGAAGTGGTTTTGGAAGTGTTCACAATCCTTGAGCGTCAAGAGACAGAGAAACTTGCCAAGCGCGAAATGGAGCGTCTGCGTTCTTATGAGCAGGAACTTTTCTACAGCTCCTCACCGATCAAAGGAAACCCTACGGCACCAATCCAAATTGTTGAGTTTTTTGACTATCAATGCGGGTATTGCAAAGCCGCCGCTTCGGAACTTCATAAAATTCTCGAAAATCGCGACGATGTTTCTTTCGTTCTGAAGGAATTTCCGATTTTGGGTCAAACTTCTGAGGATGCTAGCCGTATTGCACTGGCTATCCGGGCCGAACATGGAGATGAGGCATATGTGCAGTTTCACGATGACATGCTGAACTATCGTGGTTCCGCTCTGAATGCCGCTACGCTTGCAGCTTTGGTGGGTGCCGCTGGGTTTGATTACGAGGCCCTTGTCTCCCGTGGGAAGGAAAATGACATCACTTCGACGCTGATTGAAAACAAAAAACTGGCACAGGCTCTTTCGATCAACGGGACACCCGCATTCGTTTTCAATGACGGGGTGGTTTCGGGGATGATGGATGCCGCCCGCATTGAAGCCCGAATTTCCAAAATCACAACTACGAACTAACGAGTTTCCATACGGTCACAGTAGCCGCGTAATTCGTTTTATGTAAAATTGACAACTAAGGATCAATCTCATGACCCCGTTTTTTGAACTCGCTCAGGTCGTAAAAGTTTTTATTGCATCTCTTACGCTCGCAGGGTGTGTCGCCGGAGGAACGGCATCTAACATGACCACTTCAAACATGGCCGTATCCGGCCTTTTGCAAGCCAATGAGCCGCCTTCAAAAGCTGATTATGCTCTTTCATGTCAGGAAGTTCATCAGCGTGTAGAAAACCTGTACGCGCGGTACTCCGTGCTCGAAAAGGAACAGCGTGCCCGGCAGCAGCAAGCGTCTCTGATCAACGGCGTGGTTGGAATGGGCACCACAATGGTCGGCGGCAACGCCATAATGAATGCAGGCTCTGCCACCGCAATTCGCAACGCGTCTCTGGCTGCGAACTACGGTGGTAACGCACTTTCGGCGCTTGCGTCCCAGGAATCGAGCACTCAACAGCTCAAGGATGTCAATGACACTATGCTCATTGCCAAGCGGATCGGCCAGCTGGAGAAGGTCAAATTCGAGAAGGGCTGCTAGCAAGTTTTTAAGTGCTCTTCAGACTGTTTTGGCTATGCAGCCTCCAACGAAATTTCGACAGCCCTTCGGAAAATTCTGAAGGGCTATTTTTTGTTCTCTTTTTGTGCTAAGATCTTTTCCCAGTTTTATGAGGGTAGAATAATGTCCGCTGCAAAGATTAAATCATTGAAAATGTCGAAGTATGCTGCGCTGATTGCAGCGACTTTTTTTGTGCTGGGTATTTCACTAAATGCAGCATGGTTTATTTTTGGCGCATGGTTTGGTTTTGTCGCGTTAATCCTGTATTTCACGCCTGCCGGAAAACTAACGGATGTCAATGGTCCTCGCATGGACCGCATGACTGTTGGTTCCTTTGAATATGAATTTATGTTTCCACAAGCGCAGGTTTCGCCCCAAGTGCATGAAGACACTCGGGGCTAACTGAGCACTTCTTTAACTCTTAATCTGACCCGTAAATACGTGGCCTCCGATGCGCACAGGAGGCGCGTTCCTAGATTCTGTCTCATCTCTGAGCCAGGTGGGTATAGCGTTGTTCTGATACCCTTTTGCCACCAAGTCGTTCATGCCAGCCGGTGAATAGTAGTGTGTCGCTCCTTGTGTGAAATCTTGGACAAGCCCGCCCATCACAGTATCGACGATGTATGCCGCTTTTTCATAGGACGGATCACCTGGATTATATTTGGTCACCAAATGATTTCCGGATGCGTCACTATTCCATGCGCTAAACTGCTTATGTTGCAGTGCAACACCCTCAATTGTTGTTGGGAATCGCGTGTCTTCAACGCGGTTCCGAATAACCAATGCAACGGCAGCTTGTCCTTCCGCACTCTCTGCGGCGGCTTCCCCAAGAACTGTGCGAATAGCAATATCACGGTCTCTTGGAGACATTGCCATAGGCTGCATCGGCGCCGGGTAGATCGAGGCTTGGTTGTTTACTGGCGACGAGGGGAGATCGTCGCCATCAACGAAAGGGCGGCCAACTACCCCCTGGAACTTATCTGGGTTGCTGCCGTAGTAGTCCATGGCGGCCCCTGGACTGGTCCATGCTTCAGGGTGGGCGGCTCTCAATTTTGCTTCTTCGCCTGAATCAATGTTTAGCCAATTTGTGACCCTACCCCACATTGCTTCCGCAGGATTTCTATCAAGACCATTTTGAGCTTGATTTACAGTTTGGCTAGCTTCAGCCTTAAGTGTTTCTCTTCGTTCAATTGTGCCTTGGAATTGAGCTGCGGACTCTTCATGATTGAGACCTTTTGTCGTTTCATATGTCGCGGTTGCTTTTGATCTCTCGCCATCAAGATCTACATTTGTACTCGTTCCGTCGGGGCTGATAAACTGTGCTTCTCTTGCTGGTTGCTTTACAAAATCTGATGGATTGAAATTCGCCACATAGCTGCCGGTTTGATCGATGGGTTTCGAACCAACATAACCGTTTACAAAATCATCGACGACTTCACTGATTATCTCTCGGCTGTGCTGTTCTTGTGCTGGCGTTTGCGGATTGATAATTTGAGCAACCTCAAGCGGGTTTTCTCCTCGGCTCCGAAGTTCGTTTGCAATCATTTGGTTGAGATTTGTGTCGATATTCGACGATCCACTTTCAATACGACTAAGCGCCTCGCCAAAGGTTTTGGCTTCGTCCTGTCTGGTAATGAAGGTTTGCGCCAAACGCTCACCTTCATCCAAGCTGAATCGGCGTTCCTCTCCTGCGCTGATTTGCTGAGAACTTGAGCTCGAAGTCGCTTGGCTCTCTCTGGCTGTAATGATGTGCGAAAGGTCATCACTAAGGCCAGCTTCAGTAGCCGCTTTAGAAAGCTGGCTAAATTGTTCTGTGGAAACTCCTCGCAGTGCACCTTGTGCTTGAAGGGAGGCACTTGCTTGAGGGCCAACAGGGCCACCTGCACCGTAGCCAAGACTCCCAGCAAGCACTGCCTGAAGCGCCGTCTCTGTCGAGACCCCGTTTTGCTTGCCGAAATCTTCGATTTTTCTAAACGCTTCACTTGCTCTCAGGCTGGATTGATCTGTGACATCCCAACTGGTTCCATTTTGTGTTCCCTTACCAGAAAGGACGTTCTGTCCAAAACTTGTAAGCTGAGACGCACCATTGGAAATGAAGGTACCAAGCTCATTGGCGGCACTTTCTGCCAATGTCCGTGACTCTTCTGCTCGTGTGGCAATCTCACTGCGTACCGCTTTAGAGACCTGCGCGGACATTGCGCCTGAACCTACCGCAGTGCCAGCACTATAGTTCATGAAGCCGTTGCCGTTTTGGGTCACTATAGAACCGTTTGGAGCAACCGCAGAATGTCGGTTCACGTCGAGCATAGAGGACATGTTCGCCTTGTTCGCGGCATAGTTGTTCATCGACATATTGCCAAGAGAGATAGAACCGGTCGCAGCTTCACGACCGGTCTCAATGGCCGCGCCCTGGCTTACGTTGAGCATAGAGGTTGCCATGCCAACCATCTTGTTTGCGCCAAAGAGGATCGCCGTCGCAAGAAATGGCACTGACATCATCAAGAACCCTGCAACGGTGCCTACGTCTTGCTCTACCGCTCGAATGCCGAAGTGATTTGACCACGAAACTACAACATCGTTGACTGTTCCGTCGGAGGTGACGGCCCCAGCGGTTCGATAGTACCCAGCAGCTGCTTTGATCACAATGGAATGCAAAATCGCACTAAGTGGTTCCCATGCTGCAATCCAGACGAAGCCACCAGCATAACCTTTCAAAACGGTCGGAGCGAGCGGGGTCATCATCATCATGACTGCCATTGGGAATGCGGCGTAGTAAAGATTTTCAAAAACGATTTTGAGAAGTGGCACCCATTTGGCGGCATTAGCCCCAATCGCGGCATAGCTCGATCTAGTTTGAATATCCGCGCGGGACACTTGGTATATGTCCATCGCGGCCGAGTTGCCCGAGTTCGCGATAAAACGTGTCAGACTGTCATCCATCGCATTCACAAGCATTGCCTGTTTGATGGTATGAACCGATGACGCCGACGACATAGCCATCATTCCTTGGAAATCTTCGAGCGTACCTTTCAGACGGTTAATATTTGCCGCGCCAGTCGATGTAGTACCTTGGAAATAGCTCGCGGCTTTTCGCGTTAACACCGCATCGACCTGGCCGTTGACGGCTGTCTTAACGTCGTTCCACCCTTCCGAACAAATCCGCGTAGTTTTCGTAACTACATCGTAATAGGCAAGCGAAGCAGGCATGTTTGCGGTGATAACACTTTCAAGATCCCCACTCGTAGAGATCAATTCGACGTCCATGTGACCAAGGTTCGTCGCGTCGATCACGCATTGCTGGAAGAAGTTCACGGTATTTTCATGAATAATAGGGCTCACGGCGCGCCAGTTTGCGGCCTGCGCCAAGAGCGAGGCCCCGAACAACATTCCATTTTTCTGATATGTGAGATCCGTCGGCGTGGAGAGTAATGTTTCCATTTGCCCAGTCAGATAATAACTCACGGCAGACGTGTAATGACCAAGCATTGCGACAGGAGTAGGCACATTATCGACAATCCCATAAATCGGGATCGTCCCCATGGTCTTGTCGATAATCACAACGCGAGATTTCGGCCCGAGAGTGAACATCATCACAATTAACATGGTGAGAATATATTTGCCCGCGTTAGCGATACTCCCACCCATTGATAATTGCAAAGACATCCAACCAATGCCAATGATCGAGCCAATAGCGAGAAGGTTCTTAAAATTCCCTGACGCAGTATAGGCCGCAAGCATGTTGAAAACGTCTTGTAAATAGTAGCCGCCGCCTGTGGTGAAAATTTCCCATTCCATATCAACCACCCTGCCCCATCATAGAAGCGAATTTGGCAGAACTTCCCGCCGTCAGCAGAGCTTTGTGGAGTTGCAACTTTTCAATAGCCGAAAGTGCATCATTGTATTTTTCTGCGGCTTGCCTGCGCATCGATCCAAAGCCATTTTGGGTTTGCCGAATTGTTTCTTGGAATTCACGAATGATGTCTCCGAAAGTATCCACGTTAGAGGCGCTGCGGCTCATTTCGGTGAGCGTTTCGTTCATGTACAGCATCGCCAATTCTACGGCGACGAGTTCCGACAGAAGCGCAATTTCGTCATCTACGAACTGATATTTATATGCGCGGGCTGTTTTGAGAGTTTCATAAACAGGAGCGGAAGTAAGGCCGATGATCCCGATCATTTCTTCGGTCAGTGCGGTGTCGTCGCGGATTGCGTCCGACATAGCTCGGATCACCGTTTCAACGCGCGAGAAATAGGCATCTTCGTGATTAAGGGTAACATCTGTCCAAGAGGGTTCGAGGCATTGATCAAAATCGTCACATTTCAGGATTGGAATTGTACCACCGTCTACCAAAGCCAAAAGCATTTCTGGACTGAAAGCCCGAGGTGAAATTGACCGATGCTGAGGTCCTTCGTCATCGTTCGCCGGTGCTGTCGTGACAATGGTTCCTGTCATTGACATGAACAACTCGCCAATCTGCGGATTGGATGCCAAAAACCCGTTTTTTTTGACTGCCCGCCAAGCGTAATTAATATTAATCGGAACTTGGTCTGCAAGTTCACCTTCTGCTTCGCTGAGAGTTTCGTTTTGAAGCCCCCCCGTACCGCAACCATGACGGCGAGCGACAGCATCGGCGAACTTCCCGTTCATCCCCCCTACAGTTTGGCAAATGTGCTGCGATGCACCATCCATTTTGGGCCAGAGCGAGCCGACTAACATCTGTCCAGCCTCACAACTGTTGATGTTCATGGCATTTACTTCTTGAAGAAGATCGCGCAACTTAGAAACTTGTTCGGCCACCGCAGGTGATAGGCTTTCAAGGGCAAGCTCGAAAGCAAATGAAGAAGCATTTTGCATGATTGCTTCCATGAGATAGATCATCTCTTCTTTGGAAATAAAGCTAAACGAGCCACCAAAAATGTCGATGCCTCCACAACCTGCCCGGACAGAAGGGAGCTGAATATTCATCATATTTGCATTTCGGGGTTTACTACGCACATAGAGCGAGCCGAGCGTAACATATCCCCCCATTTGACCGTTGTATGCTTGAGGTCGGGTGACGTTCACACCGCCCCCTGTACGTTCCCAAAAGTCTTGTAAATCTCCTACAAGCCCATCTGCATAGGACGGTGCGGTGCTACATCCCAAAAATGAAACGATCGAGAGTGCTGTAACAATTTTTTTCAACATGCCTTTTACTCCTAATACCGATCACCGGCAGGGATTTGCGTCACAACATGGACGCGCTCTAAAATCGTATCTTCCGTAAGAAGTCCTGAGCCGATCGGCTCAACAATGCCGGATCTTGGTTCAACAAGTGCCACGGTCGGACGCGGAACATCTGCCAAGCCGAATGCGTTGAGCTGGCCCGTGTCCACAACCGCGTTCGGAAAGAGAGGATGGAATGACCCGTCTACCGTGACCACAATCGGCTCGATGCCAAAGTTCGCTTGCATCCTTTTGATGACTTCGAGCTGCGGTGTGCAAAGGCCGCACACAGCGCTGTCTTCGACAATCACCATGAAGCCCAGGTTCGCAGCTGCTTGCTTCAGAGAGTTCTCCCGCGCTACGCGGATTTGGTCTTGATAGACCGCGCCGCCCATTTGCGTCATCGGAAAGCGCGTGTTGATGTCGAGTTCAGGCGTTTTAAAGAGGACGCGTTGCCACTGGTCAGTAAAGGCCGCGGCTTGTTTGCTCATATGTTGCTGAGCTTCCATGTACGCTTGAACATTTTCCGGCGTTGGGTCTAGCACCGCACGATACTTAATCTCGTCCAGTTGCTTGCGGTATTCTTCGATTTGCTCCGTATAGGTCTTTTGCGGCGCTTCGGGTTCAGTCTCCGGTTTTGGTTTTTCTTCCGCCACGGGTGGCGGCGCTGTTTGTTCCGGCGCCGGTTCTTCCTCTGGCGGATCGCAATAGAAGTTCCAACCTGTTTGGATTCGATCCCCACAATATCCGAACTCGCCCCCATTCGCGGCGGCAAGGGGTTGCGATGGGGCTACATTCGCGACAGTGATTGCTATGGCTAAGCTGAAGGCGGTCTTGTTCTCAAACATAGCCCGCCTCCTTTCCGGAAAGCAGCGTTTGCTTAACTCGCGTCAAATATCGTCTGGGGTTTCGGAAGCCTTCGATCTTTCCAAAGATCGTCTGCGACGGGACATGAACGAACAATAATGTCGGAATTTTCACGACGTCAGAAGCTAGGGGGTGCCCCTCGGCGAGAACAAAGTCGGGAAAAGGCGGGATAGGTTTTCCGTCCTGTGAGGCGACCAGAATTGGAAGCTCGACGGGAGCCGCCGCAGCATTCAAGGCATTCGCCGCAGCTTTGCAATAGAGGCACCAACTTGCCCCGATAAAGATCAGGCCCACCGTCGGCTTTTGGTAGTCTTCCGCTGCAATGCCTTGACCGTTCATTGCCGCCAATGCCAATCCTGTGATGAAGTGTCTCCGGTTCATTAGTCGGCCTCCTTTACCGCGTCGGCTGCCAGTTCCAAGCGATCCCGAAGATACTCCGTTACGGTGTCTGACGTTTCCACATCTGCGTCATTGAACATATTCTCAAACGCTTCTGAGAGGTCGATTTGATCCCAGTCGAGTTCATCTATTTGGCTTAGAGAAAGACTGCCGCAGGAGGGATGCTTTGCTGACCCCCACGAGGTCTCGGTCAATCTGTGGATTTCCTTCTGGAAAACCATCGCGAGTTGAGAATTGAAGGTACAGTAGGACCTCTTTTTCTGAAGGCAGACTCCCAGAGCACGCTTGCTACAATAGGTTCCAACATATTTAGCCGCATCAGCTTGGATGCGATCCATCAGGGCCAGCTCTTCTGTCGAGCAATCCCCAAGAATGTCGTTGGCCCAACCACTATCTTTGCAGCAGTTGATTGTTCCGGCAGCACCAACTTTGCATTTACGGGCGGTTCCTGAGAACAGCTCGACATTTTGCAAATCAATGGATTTTTCGCTGTCTTTTGCAGCTTCATCAAGAAGTGTTAGCCACGCAGCAGCTTCACCAAAGTCTGTGTTCGCTTCATCGGTGATGCCTTCACACAAATCCCCAACGCAAACGTTGGTTGCCGTGCAGCTTTCAGGAAGATCAATGCCGCCACCACAGCGATACCCATATTCCCAATGCACACATTGATCGGGTTCAAGGCCGTCTGTCTCGTCGGCTTCGCCATAAGTCAGGCACGTCTCGCTGATGACCTCGCATGTCTCATCTTCCCTGAAGGGTGTGCAGTCGGTGTACTCCGTCGAACTATCACCCAGACAGGTGTAAGCTTGCTCGTACTCCCAGCAATCCCTCGACACCGGGAAACCCATGACCGTGCGAATTTCTTCACCAACAGTACAGGTCAATTCCTCAACAATGCACCCTTCCTCGGCAGGATCTGGGTCGCACTGGTTAATCAAAAAATCTTCGACACGCAGGATTTCGGTTTCAACAAGTGTTGCCGGCGTATGGTTCGTAAGGTCATTGAAACAGCTGTAGTCTAGTCGCTCAAGCTCACACAAACCGTCTTTTTCGCTGAGACAATCGGTTCCGGTTTGTTCGCAGAGCTCGTTTTCACGCAGGCTTTCACACTGATCGGTTGCAAGACAAATATAGTCGCGCTCTTTCTCAATGCACTCGCCATCTCCTGTTTTAGTCCGATAAATGGCATACCGCGGCAGCATCATATCACCACCAACAAAGGTCGAAGTATCAACATGATAAGTCCAACCATCGGCGGGATTATAATAACCTGTTTCGTCGAAGGTGGTGTAAGCCATTGGAGCTGAGGATGAATATCCGTTTATGATAATGTTTCTATCCCAGACCAAAAACGAAGCAGCAAAAAGCCCCTCTGAACACACGCCTGCATTTAATGTGCCGCAATTAATCCCTTCGATATAATTTGCAGTACCTGGATAAACGAAACTATTGGTGTAAGAAGAATACCAGTTGTCGGGGCCCACCGATCCAATTGCAGGTTCTCTAAGCACCTCATCGTCATATACCGTGCAGCGCTCTTCAATAAACGTGCATTGATTGCCAGGGTTACCCTCCGGTAAGTCGGCAATGTCACATTCTCCGTCATCACCGACTTCACAGGTTACGGTTAAGTCAGTTTGAGCAATATCGCATTGCCAGTCGTCGCGGCGATCGACTTCCACAACGCGTTCAATCGTACATGTCTTCTCTTCGAGATTAGCGTGCACGTCGCAATAACGCTCGAATGGTTCCAGCACGCTAAACTCGTCAAAGTTGCAGGCAGGATTCTCCGTTTCAGAGCTGCTAAAATATTGGCCGGCGATTTCTTCAGCATTAATAGTCGCAGCATCACCGGCCTGTATTCCGAAATAATCTGTATTTAGATCATAGTCCGGTCGCAGTTCAGAGCTGTCGTTGATGTTTTGATAGGCCTCAGACGCAGTGCTACCGGAAATGACTTGCTCATTCGTGCGACTCTCGATGTTGTTCCCGTTGATCGAGGTTTCTTCTACATCGGTGCCTCCATAGGGGGTCACAGTTTCGGTTACGGTCGAATTGGTGAACACGGACGATCCGCTGCCAAGACTAACGGTCGCACCTATGTCTTTCGCGCGCTGTGTCGGGTCGATGTCTTCGGCAAAGCTCGCTCCAGTCGTCCCGGCCAGAACAAAGGAGAGGGCGATCTGGTGGAGAGAGGAACGCCAACTCATTTTTGACCTCCCGCAAGAAGTCCACTCGCCACGTCGCTCGCATCACCGTTTCCGGCCGCGATAATGCGCAGCGCGGTTTCAAGCGGGATGTTACCAAGAAGACGATCATGCAGGGGCATTGCATCGGCTTCGCAGTTGGGCGTTTCGCACACGTCCAGTTCTTCGCCAAGGACGACAACCATAGGCACCGATTTAACCTCGAAACGCCGGAACAGCGTAGGATCAATGGCGAAGGCTTCCCCGATTTCATCGTCTTCGAAAACTTCTTCGAGCTTTGCCCGTGTTTCGAAGACCGAATTGTCTACGAACCCACGGAACACGATGGTTGCACCGTATTGTGTCGCTTCCTGCATCATCTGGCGAAGCGACTCTTTCGGCATGGAAAACGAAGCAAACAGGATCGCTTCTGTTTCCCCATACTTTTCTTCGTCGCCTTGCGCGCTGATGTCGTCTTCAACGCCCAAGAGTTTTCTCACACGCGGGTCATTGAGCGCGCGTGTCCGGATGCCCTCAAGGTCGTCAATTTCGACACCTTCTTGAGCGGATTGAATGGTCAGCTGTTCCGCCAGTTCATCGCCCCGCTTTTCTGCATCTCTGACGATTCTTGCGATAGGCGCCGTGATGATGCCGGTCGCTCCCGGTGCATAATCTGGGGCGACCTCTGTCTCGTTTTCTTGCGCGAATGCGAAGGCTGCGAAAGAGCAAAAGCCAGCTGTAATCAAAGTGCGCAACAATTGCGCTTGCGCCACATGAGCCATCCGAAGCTCTCCCCTTTGTATGGAAATTCTCTCATTGAATCGACAAATTGCGTGCTGGACCCGAGCGGCCCGCAGGCATACCGGCCACTTGTCTTTGCCCTCGGGCGTGTGACTTGGAGCCGGTATTGGGATTTTTTGATGATCGGCGAGACTGATGGTGTGCAGAGCGCCGATCCGCTCGATGATGTCGTGCGCGCTAACCCTAGCCTATGCTGTCGGGCGATCATTTTTGCGGTTACGGTCTCCGATGCTTGGATGCCGCCATAGTGCGCATTGCTGTCCCCTTGGATCGGGTACATCCCACCTTGGCACCCGTTGCACCAAAAGAGGCTGTCCATCGGCAGATTGCCGCTCGATGTCGCAACGCAGTCCGCAGAACACGCCGCTTGCGCAATGGGATTGGCGAACAGAATTGCCTCGGGGTTGATCAGCGTGTTTAGTTCGGCGTCCTGCCAAAGCGGGTCGAATTCGCTGATATAGGCGATGTCGAACGCCGTGCTTTCAAGGCATAGACCATCTACAACGGTCCCGAGCCAAGAAATCAGGGGATAGTAGTAATAGTGAGACTGCCATTTGCTGCCCGTCTGGTCGCCGTCTTGGCTGGTGACGGAGGACTTACCGATTGAGAACAGGCCAAGATCAGCCTTGAACCCCATGTTCACAAAGCAACCGGCTTCATTTGCAACATCTGTGAGCCGCGCCGGTTCCCAAAGACCGATTGCAAGCCCAATACGGGGCGGTACGCCGGGGCAAAGGCAGACTGGCAATGACGGGTTTGACGTGTCCGGCCTTTTGTTGAGAACGCGAATGGCTCCAATAGAGATTGGAAAAATGCAGTCCCAGCAGACTTCGGTAATCGGGTTCAGGAACTTCGCATTACATTTGGCAATTGCCGCTTCTCCGCCCAGTAAGAG
This sequence comes from Celeribacter naphthalenivorans, assembly GCF_020524585.1. Classification (GTDB taxonomy): domain Bacteria; phylum Pseudomonadota; class Alphaproteobacteria; order Rhodobacterales; family Rhodobacteraceae; genus Celeribacter; species Celeribacter naphthalenivorans. The sequence goes on along the minus strand of NZ_JAIVLK010000012.1, from coordinate 10,963 downwards.
CGTGAAAGAAAGCGCAATCAGTTTCGCGAGCTTTTTCATTCTGTCACCTTTTCAACGGGGATTTCTTCAATCAACATCACCGGATCGGCGCGCGTGATGACGCTCGGCAGGTATTCCAAGCCAAAGCGCGCAACGATGACCCCTTGTTGGTCGAACCAAAACCGTCGCCCGTGATTGTTGCTCAGATCGAGGGGTGCCCCTTTGGCAATCACAATCAAGGTGTCGATCTCATTGCCTTCGGAGAGGGCGAACTTCACTTGCGCCTCTTCGTCTCCGTCGATCACGACAATTCTTTTGCTAAAGCCTGAGTATGCAAGCGGGTTGACCCGTGTGCCTGCTTTGGCAAACACTGTCCCGTTTTGATCCATCAAGTCGCGATCCAGCGTGATAGATGGATCGAACTCGAAGGCCCGGTACTCTTCAGCTGGCGGCAGAAGTGCGCCAACTGTAGGTCGGTCAATGTACTCGCGGGTGCGCGCCTGCATTGCCCGCTCCATTTCCTTCAGCTCGCCCGTCTCTTCCATCGTTTGGAAGCGTCCGATGATTTCTTGAAGAAAGTCAGGTTCAGTCACAGGGAACAGTGTTCCATAGACACCAAAGTCTTTGGAAGCCGCTGCACCGGCCACCAAAGCGGCCCCAGCAATGCTTAAACCTCCTACGATCCACGCGCGTCTGACCATGCTTTGATCTCCTTCCAATGAGGTATCCAGTTTGCTCCTACGCCCACAGCGATGATGTTCTCTTTCGGAAAGAGCCCCACGGTGGAATATCGGCTGTCGAGTGAGTTTTCAGTGGTTCCAAAGGCGGCATACATTCCGGCTGGAATGACGCCTTCTGCGGTCAAAGGTGCAAATGCCTGCCCTTCTCGCTCTATGGCTTTGAAGCAGATTTTGCTTTCGTCGGTTTCGACGCAAAGGGCTCCACCATCATGTGTAATCAGGTCGCCGGGCTTCCCGATGACGCGCTTTGTGAAATAAACCCCTTCGAAATGCTCTGCATATGCCTCCGGCGGTACAGCGCTAATCACTGCACCGCGCCAGATGACTTGCGGCCACGTCCACATGACAAATGCGTTTTCCGGCAAGGAGTCCGAGCCGTTGAGCGTGATCCGTAAATCATGCAGAGCCCAAAAACCAATCGCGGCCGACATGCTGCCGATTGCAACGAAACTCCACTTGAGGAAGCCTTTCATCCTCATTGCTGCATCGCCTCCCGCGTCACGTAGTCCGTGACATCAGGAGCGCCCGCGAGCACGACAGCCGAGTTCACAACGATCACGTCGTTTGCCTCAGCAAAGCGCGCAATGGCGGCCTCAAGTTCCGCTTGGTACTTCAGAGCTTCGGTTTCGTAATCCGCGTCCGCAAGCTCACGCGCCCCGGCTTGGATAAACGACAGCACCGCCTCGGTTGCATCAAGCGTGACAATGCCAGTCGGAAGCCCTTGGGGCTGCGAATAAATGACAATCCCTAGCGTGATCGCGATGCTGAAAAGCGATGTCAGCGCGAGTTCTGCTACCCGTGTAAAGTTCATTTTTGGGGTTCTCCTTCGCTCTTCTGCGGCTTTGCATTTTCCGGAATGTGACCAAACCGTTCGAGATAGTTCCGCCGTTCCCGGCACCAGATTTTGTAGGGGTAGTGTTTGCGCACAGAGAACGGATATGCGGCGTCGATCGCGTTCCTGCGGATGATCAACGGCGTGTCTTCCGGCAGGCCCTTATGGACAGTGGCGATTGTCTCTCGGGCAATCTCTCCCCATGTCTTTTGGGGCGCAAATTTCTCATCGCGCGGACGTTTGAAAGTGACTGTTCTGACCCTCATTCGACACCGCCTTCCTCAACAAGAATTCGGATCGCTTCGACCGTCGTGTAGCCTTGTTCTTTGAGGCGTCGGATTTTTTGAACTGTTTGCCCTTTGGACGAGTAAACCGCCAAGCTGAACGGATCGAGCAAGAGGCGACCGAAGAACCACCCATTCGGGCCCTTGACACCCATTTCTGAGAAAAGCCCCTTCACGCTTTGCACGGACTTCAATTGCCCAGCGATATGCGGCGAGACCGAAAGCCGGTTATCAGCAATCAACCGATCAATTGTTTCCGGCTTTTGAGCGAGAAGAACTGTCCAATCTGAGTTTTGCAAACAAACTTCAGCGGCGACGTTGTTGTAATAGTCGTCAATAGACTGGGTGCCCGTGATTAGCGCGCCGGTGTATTTCCGCGCCCGCCGCACCACGCCCTCGATGAACTTGGCCGTTGCATGGGTCTGCAACAAATCCCAAGCCTCATCAATCAGGATCGCCACAGGCGTAGCCCGGTCTGTTTTGAACATCAGCTCTGTTCCCAGGAACATGACGATCTGAAGGACGACATCTTGGAGCACTTTTTGCCCTTTAATGTCCGACATCTCGAAAACAGTGAAATCCGAGTCCAGAGAGAGGTTTGCGGGGCCGCTGAAATAGATCCCGTGCGGGCCATGTACCGTGAAGGCTTCGAGTTTCACCACCACATCGAGAAGGCGCTGATCATCTTCCGCCATTTCTTTGAGACGGTTCCAAACATCCGTGACTTCCGCCTCGCCGCCCTTGCTGTCCCAAAGCTCAGCAACCGCGCGGGAAATGAACCCTTCTTCGAGGTCTTCCACACGGCCTTGCTTGCCGTCGCCGAGCGCGGCCATAGAGGCAATGATGCGCGTGACAAGTTCGATAGCTTCGGCACGATATTCGTCTTGCTGCATGTCTGTCGCCGACAGCATAGAAAACGGATTCAAGCGAATGGCTTGCGACCCATCGAACCCGACGAATTTGCCCCCGATGATTTCGACGGTCGTTTTGAAGCTATACCCATCGTCAATCACAACGGCCTTGCCGCCCGCTGCATAGATCGAGGTGATCAACTCTTGCATGAAGACCGATTTACCGGCGCCGGATTTTCCAACCACGGCGACGTTATAGTTGCCGTCAGAGTCGAAATTATCCCAATCCATGATCTGTCCTTGGCGACCAAGAAGGAGCACCCCTTTGCCGTTGCCTGAGCCGGTCCATTCCCCGTGGAGCGGGGCCAGTGCTGTTGCGGCTTCGGTCTTCAACATCTTCATGCGCTGAAGCTTTTTCAGGTCATCCATCCGTTTTCCGTGGATGGTGAAAGGCAAAGCGGACAGGAAGATTGGCAATTGGACGAAGGTATCGTTTTCCAACACCAAACCCGCATACCTGTAGATTTTCGCCATTTCGGCCAAGCCGTGCCGTGCATCGTCCGGCCCGCCGAGCGCGTAAGCACTCACGACATAGGCCGTGTCCAACAGTTTTTCGCCCAATTCGATCTGGTTGTTCAGGCTTTCGAACTCTTCCATCTTCTCACTTAGGTTCGGTGAGAATTTCGCGAATTGCGTGCTTGCTGTGTGTTGCAGCCCGGCGCGTTTTTTTGTCAGGAACCCCGTGGAATCGGACTTTGATCGGACGCGCATTGTGAAGGACACAAGCACTGGTCCCGACGGTCGATCCGAGATCCTTTCGGGCACACCGTTCAGCAGCATCCCCAAGACAAATTGCCATTGGTTCGGATAGCGCCGCACTGTGGCGCTGGCGACCGACATGTTCGGCTCCCCCATCAGACCAATTGCCGATCTATGGACGTGCAGCCCGGCTCCCGGCAGTTGATGGTTCAGCGCTTCTTGATCATTGTACTCTTGGTCCGACAGGCCGCTAATGCCGCGACAGTGCAGGATTTCGGACATGAATTTCAGGAAGGCTCCCGGTCCCACATGCGAAACATATTGCTCGCCGCCAAAGACGGCATAGAGCGCCCGACGGAAGTTCCGAAGCTCCTTTTGTTTGCCAAGGTCTGCATCTCCGTCAAGCCAACAGACCACGAATACGCGGCGATGGTGCGGCAATGCCTTGATCACATGATCCGTGCCGAAGCGCGCAGCTCGCAGGTGCGCAATGCGCCGCTGCGCCATTTCTTGAACCAGTTCATCCCCTGTCAATCGATGCTTGGCCCAGTTGATCAACTGGGCGTCAATGTCGGGGCTGGTCCAGTTGAGGAACTGTATGGTTGCACCGTTTGGCGCATTCGCGTTGACAACGGATTGAAGGTTCGACGCGGCCTCGTCCGACCCGACAACAGGGCTCACTTCGATCATGAAACCCGTCGAAAACTCGTTAAAGTACAACTCTGTCTCGGGATCATAAACACGGTAAGGGAGAAGGTCCGCTATGACATCATGAGCTAAAGCTTCCGGCTGATCTTCGCTCCAATCAGGGTCATCGAACAAGCTCTGGAAAAATGCTTTCATGTTCATTTGGAAGCCCAGTAAGGTTCGCGCACAACAAAATGGACGTAGCTTGCTTCATACAACAACCCGTCATTGTCTTGGTGGGGTGCAATCCAGAGCGTGCCTACTTCTTCCGGTACGCGATATTTTGCAGCGTAGTACGGAGACCCTCCATCACCGAATGATGTACCTCCGGTGGCACTTTGTGCGCCTTTCCCAGTGCCAATGCCCAAAGGTTGTTGAGAGAGGTCTTTGTTCAGGGTGTCAGCTCCTTGCTCGCGCACAGGCGTGGGAATTGAGCCATTGCCGACATCTGCCGCAGAGATTGTTGAACAAGGCGATCCATCTTGCACCGGACAGAGGAAGTCCCGCTCCGTGTTGCTTGCGGCGCATCCGCCCAAAAGCATTACCGCTACCATCGAAGACCAGACGGAGTTTTTCTTAGAAATAATCATTGCAGGGCTACCCCTTCCATAAAGACAACTTCGACGTCAGTTCCGGCATAAAGGGACACGACGGGTTGATATTGTTCAGCGCGTTGAATGTAATATTCGGCCAAAGTGTTCGCGGCGTTGCCTGTGCCGCCACCGATGATGCCTCCCGCTGCGCCAGCCATGACGCTTCCTACCGAGTCCGCCTCGTCGTTGGCACTAGCGATAGAAGCGGCGCTGGACACAGCGTCCGCGAAGCCACTCAAAGCACCTGCCATAGCTGCGTTGCGTACAAGGTTCCCTTCACGGCTTACGACATGCCCGCGAACGCCGGCCTTGCCCGATCCAGCTATAAGACCGGCAACATTCGTTTCGATCACTTGGTTGTTCTTGCCGAGACACGTCAAAGTCGTGAGCCGCACATAGACGCGCTCAGAGGACAGATCGCCACGCGCCGATCCCATGACCGTGCAACCTGTGATGTTGATTTTACGGCCCGTTCCTGATCCCGCCGCAGCGGTCGTCGCAGGTCCAGTAATGCGAACGAGGACCGGGACGGGGTCATCTCGGGATGTAACGCCAGTCGAGGCGTCTACGCCCGAGATAACCACCGCTGGGGCGTAACTCCCGGCAGGAATATACGAACGCAGGTCTTTGACTTTGTTAGAGATGTCTGCGGCTTCTTCCGCTTCCGCCTTGGGCTTTTCTGCGAGGGTGAAGTCTTTTGCGAACCCTGCCCCGAACGGTTGGACGGTCGTTTGCGCACCAGCCGTCGCAGAGCTTCCCGGTTGGTTCGACCCTGCGATTGGTGTGCGACCATTCACGGTCACAAACTCTTGACCGTAGTTTTCCCCATTCCCTCCAAGAACTGCACCTTCAGGAGCCGGTCTAACTGCTGCGGTACCTTCTTTGAGTGCATTAATCTCGGCCTGCTGCTGAATAATCACTTCGTCGTATTGCGTCCGCATCTCTTGGAGCTGCGAATTTTGCTGTTCCGACATCGTGGTGATCGTGTTTGTAAGTTCAGTAACTGTGCGACTGAGATTGTCCAATTCGTCGCGGCTCTGCCGCGCCCAACTCAATTCTGGTGAGGCCTGCGACGTGCGATCGGCAATGATCGTTTCGTCCACTGTGCCGCTCGACGTGCTGCGAAACGCGGCTTGCTTATTGTTCATCGCTTGGCCGAGAACAATAACAACAAGAAGCAATACAGCCCCGGCGCCGCCAAAGATAATCCATTGCTGTTTTTTGCGAGCATCCGACATCAGTGTTTCTCCACGACAATGACCCAAGCGCTTTGACGCGGCGCTAGGCTGTTTCGTTGGACCCAGACGGCGAGCGTCTTGGAGTTGTAGAAATCTTGTGGCCGCACGTATTTCCCTTTCGATCCGCCGCTGGCGACGAGGACACGGGCGCGCATTCCTGAGGATGTTTCGGAAGCTATGACTGTCCCATGACCACGGTTTGGCGCGGCCTTGCCACCGATATGCTTGTCAATCGCAGCTTTAGCCACGGCGACAAGTTGCGACGCGTAGCCACCCCCGGCTTCTCCTGCTGCGAGTTCGAAACCTCCGGTGGGTGCTGAGCCTCCGGCGGACGTTCTGCTTTCCTGCGGTGCGAGCTGCCCCTTTACGTTGATGACAACCGTCTCTGCATCAAGGTTTGCTTTTGGGGTAATTTCGTATCCGATTGTCGTTCCGGCTTCGGTGATGATGTAGCCCGTTTCAGGAACGAGTTTGTCTTTCGGACCCGCATAGCGGAGAAAAATATCGCCAGTCGTTTCGTCGTTCATTTCCTGGAAGGATGTTTCATCTTTGATGATGCGTCGAATACGGTCTCCAAGAACAGTGATCCGGGTTACATCGTTGACCGATGCAGCGATCTTCACAGTTCCATTGGGGTCAACAGAGAGTTTTTGTTCGGCAGTCGCTGGAGATGTGAAAAAAACTCCGAAACAGGCCACAAGTATCAATTTATTCATCTTCAATTTCCACAAGTTCGATGCGGGAAAGGCGAATGGAAGCACCCTCCTCCACAAAGCTGATCTTGATACGCCGCCGTGTCGCGTTGACTTCAGTGGTGTCGAGGTAGGTTGCGAGTGAGCCATCTACGATCACTTGGAGACGCGACAGGTCATGCGTAATTTTTCCGGGCCTAAAGACGGTGGAGATACGTCGCCTCTTAATGTCTTCAGTAATATCGTCGTAGGCGTCCAAAAGCCTTGCTCTGTCGCTGGCCGACGAGAGGCGTTCGATCACAGTTCTCCCATAGGCAACTGTGCCAGGTGAAACTGTATACATCGCGTAAACGGCATCGAGGCTAAGCGCTTCAATGTAACGAACGTCAGCGGCGCCACGCGCAACCATCCCGTCGGAAACACGCGAAGGAATAAGAATAACCTGTGTGTTTTCCTGGCTAATCCTATAGCCAAGAAGCATGTTCGTGCCGATTGAAACACAGAGGACAAGTGCTAGACCGTTGCGCGCTCTTTGTGCGGCTTTCATTTTGCTTGAAAGTGTTGCGAAGTTCATTAACCCCTCCACATTGTTACGGCGCTATCGGGCCATGATTTGAGAGGGCTGATTTCTTTGGGGAGGAACCAGTAGAGCATCGCAAGAAGCGCCTCAATACCGCCGTCTCCTTTGAGCCTCTTCCAGATCAAATAGCTGGCGAGACCCAGAATAATTCCTAGCAATGCTGCTTGAAGCGCTAGCGCCACGCCGAAGGGGGCGAGGAGCGCCAAGCCTTCGTCGATGGGAAAAATCAGGATACGACCCTGTTCCTGTAGACGTTGTTCAATTCGAATTACGTTCTCCTGCATCCTTACCTCCAGCGCAGACAGACTCGTTGAAAACCGCGCGCCATAGCGCGCGGTTAGAGTGTCTTTGGGGGATTAGGATACCGGGATTTCCGCAGTGGTTACGGAAGCAACGGGAACCATGTCGGTCGTCGCGGTCACGCCGCCAACCGAGGAAACGATGTTGAGGCCGTAGCCAAGGAAAAGGGAAACGGCGACGGCGGTGATGACGTAAGTCCAACGGCCCGTTGCCATGAGCGTGACAGCAGCCACGATGATGGAAATGATCAAGACGAGATAACCACCTGCGCCGGTCAGCAGGGTTGTCAGGGTCGTAGTGATTTCGGAAAACCCAGCTTCAACGCCGGTGTCGGCACCCGCCGCCATCGCTGCAGCGGGGGCAAGAAGAGAGATGACTGCGCCAGAAACGGCAGCAATTTTTTTCAAAAGTTTCATGTTTTGAACCTCGTTCATAAGTCTGTGCAAATTTGGTCGGTCAATACCGACGATGAGCACCCTAAACGAGTCTTGCGCCAAAACAAAGTATTAAATCAAAACTCAGTTTTGATTTTTAACTGAGTATCTACTCAGGACGAATTCTAGAATTTCCTCTTTTTCGTTGGAACTGTTGGCCTCGAATTCCCTGAATTTTCAATAAATTCCCAAACCTCTTTTTCGCTTCTCACTGTGGGAACCAATGGTAGAGTGATAGATGCCCAATCTTTGCAATGATCTTTAGCAAACGCAGAAATGCCAGGATAAGTCTTGAAAAGGCGGGGCCCAAACACCTTTTGCTTGACAAGCAACTTCATCGTTCCGTCTGGCATTTCGAGGACGACGTACCAGCCCTCCACGCTATCAAGAGAGGTATCCTCTGGCCCCAAAGCTAGAAAGGTGACTTTAGCACCTGCCTCAATTTCATCGTCTATTCCTGCTTCCCAGACGATCCCCGGCGCACCCTTCATTTTATCCCTCGCTTCATGACGTTTTGGGTTCAATACATTGTCTGTACTTTAAACAATGTTCGTGAGCTAGACTCATTATCAAACCAAGACTGTGTTTTGGCTAAAATCTTTCAAAAACTGGTGAGGCAAACAGTTTGTGAAATTCCATTTTTCTGCCTGAATATCGCAAGATCTCCCTCTGAGACTTTAATTTCGGCAATGTATTAATGTTGCCTTCAGGAAATTTTTTGTCTTTGCATACTCAGTAACGGTCGCTAAACAGAGTTTGGGCGCAAAAACATGTTTTGCCGCAATACACGTTTGTGTCGGAATTCTAAATTCTCTGTTTAAGTGAATGTGTGGAGGTTCTCATGATTAATATTCCTGTTGGACAAGAAGCTTTCACGAGTTTGTTGAAGTCCAGTGGGCTTATTGAAATCTCGATGAATGAGACAAAAGGACCAAATTTGCGGCGTAGAATAGAATTTCAGCTTTCTTCACCAATAGACGAACAGACCAAAGCGGTGCTCTACTCTCCATCGAAACCAACAGTGCGGACGTTCCAGTCACTCGCCGCGCTATCTGCGATTTTGAAGAAAGTTGGTGTAACACATATGAAAGTGCCGCTGGAGCCCGGCGTGATTGTCTATCGTGTCTTTCCTATACAAAAGTCTGATCAGGCCGGTTCGAGAAAATGCGCTTAATCTTCTTGGTAAAGGTTGCACGATGGCTTCCCTTATGAGCACCCATCATATAGCGATCTTCAAGTTTGGCTGAACTATGTTTCGTGTTCATGACTACATTTCGTCGCCCAAACGCAGTATACAAGACCAAAGTAACAAAGGAATCGGAGCAGGAAACCCAAACAAATAAAAGAGAACCCCCGCGCGGAGGAAACCGGCGGGGGGGGATCTACAAACCAGAGCGCCAACTCTGATGTACCTTCACGAAATTTAGGTAGTTTGTAGCACCTCCCCCACATCGCAAACAAGAGAAAAACGCGGTTTTCGCGAATAAATTTGTATTGCCGGTTGATGCCTCGCCAACAAAACGAGGACAGAGCATGTCATTCCAACATATTTCTGCCGCCCGTAAGGGTGCGCAACAACGCTACCATAACGGCCTACCTGAGCGCTGGAACCGAGATCGCTATCGAAAGCTATGCACCCAATATGCACAGCTCCGTGGTGCGTCTGCGGGCTGCGTCCGGACCTTAGAAATCATCTTCGATCTCGTTCCTCCGGGCGAATTCACGGACCCTCACGCCGAACCTTTTTGCTTCTCGAAGCAAGAAACGCTGATTGCTGGGCGCGGGATCACTCCGCGGTCCTTGCACAATCACGAGGTCGAACTTGAAAGGATCGGTCTGATCGAGAGACGGGTCGGCGCCAATGGAGCACGATGCCGCCGCAAGCGGCTCGGTCTGTTTTTAACCCCCGGCCTCAATATCCTGCCCGACATGCTCGACGCGTTGGAGCGTGATGCCGATGACAAGAAAGAGCACGACGAGCTGCGGGGCGCACGGTCCCGACTGTACAGGCATGTAAAGGGCACGATCACAGTGTTGGCGTCAAAATCCCGCACTGCTAAAGGCGCACTTGAGTGCCTTGAAGAGTTCAAAAGCTGGCCGCGCTCGGACAAGCTGATTAGTCTCTCTCTCGGTGCGCTAAAAGAGCATGTAGAACAGGCTGAATCCCTGTTGATGAAACTCAACAAGCTCGCTCAAATCCCCAAGAATATTTCTGGTCAGCCCGAAAATCATTTCGGGTGCCATATACAAGACCAAATCGAAGATAATATCTTGTCTTGTAACGCCAACGGCGAGGATAAAATGACCGAGGATAAATCCTCGGACATAAATTCAATTGGCTCAGAGCCTCACGGCTCCTCGCGTTGCGAAGAAAAAAAGAATGTCGGAGCCAACGACGAACACAATCATAAAACTATACCGCGTGTTTCTAATCGAATGGTTTACGAACTCGCATCCGACGAGCTGAAAATGCACATTGACATCGCAAACGGTGGGCAGCCGGATCCTAATCCGGGTCTCTATCAGATCGAGGTCGGCGCTTGGACCCGCCTTTCTGAGTTGGGAACAAACAGAACAGCATGGGAGGCCGCAATAGCTCAAATGGGACTGATGGGAGCGATCATTGCGGCGCTCATAACCGACGCAAAAACCAGCGATCCCAAAAACCCTGTTGCATCCCCCGGAGGCTATTTGAGAAGCCTGACACATGCCGCAAAAACGGGCGAACTAAATCTTCTTGCCTCATTCATGGGACTATTGGCCCGGCGTGAACGAGAAGCAGAAAGACAGAGATACAAATGAGTTTTGCGGGAACGTGTTTCTTCATGATGACAGGCCCCGTATCGTCGTCGGGCGGCTCTGTGATCGTTTCTCGGCCGACAAGCGGGCCAGGGCCTGACCCATGGCTAAAAGAAGCTGATTTGGCGCCAGAGGCCAAACTCAGCGCGCGGTTCTGTTTGGAGTTTACCACACCCTTCTCACCTCCCGTTGCGC
>NZ_JAIVLK010000011.1 GCF_020524585.1 Celeribacter naphthalenivorans | reverse complement strand
GCGGATGGCTACTATTGGATCACCGGCCGCGTCGACGACGTGATCAACGTCTCGGGCCACCGCATGGGCACGGCCGAGGTCGAAAGCGCGCTGGTCGCCCACGCCAAAGTCGCCGAAGCTGCGGTCGTCGGCATGCCGCATGAGCTCAAGGGCCAGGGCATCTACGCCTATGTGACGCTGATGAACGATGTGGAGCCGACCGACGAGCTGCGCGTCGAGCTGGAGAAATGGGTCCGCACCGAGATCGGCCCGATCGCCAAACCGGACTTCATCCAATGGGCGCCCGGCCTGCCGAAAACCCGCTCCGGCAAAATCATGCGCCGCATCCTGCGCAAAATCGCCGAGAACGACACCGGGTCTTTGGGCGACACCTCCACGCTGGCTGAGCCTGCTGTCGTCGAGGAGCTGATTGCGAATTCGCTTTACCAAAAATCTGCGTGACATTTTCGCAGATATGGTAGGCTATTAGCATCACCCCCACGAAATGAGGGGTGATGCGCCTCTCAGCCAAAGGACCGGCAGGACCGGACACCTGAGCTGATCTGGCAAAAAAGGGCGGGTCCCGCGAGGAGGCGGGGGTCGTGACTTAAAAGGCCCGACTGGTTTTCACGACTCTCGGGTTAGGGACAAAAGGGAGGACCGCACTCATGGCGGATAATTCAGAAAACAATGCCTATTGGTCAGCGAACAAGCGGATCATCGGCATCTCTTTGGTGATTTGGTTCATCTGTTCTTTCGGCTTCGGCATTCTGCTGCGCCCGATGCTTGCGGGCATCAAGATCGGCGGCACGGATCTCGGCTTCTGGTTCGCCCAGCAAGGCTCGATCCTCGTATTCCTCGTGCTCATTTTCGCCTACGCGGCGAAGATGAACAAACTCGACAAAGAACATGGCGTGGACGAATAAGGAGCATCACCAATGGATCAGTTTACCCTCAACCTGATCGTTGTGGGCGCGACCTTTGCGCTCTACATCGGTATCGCGATCTGGGCCCGCGCGGGTTCCACATCTGAATTCTATGCTGCTGGCCGGGGTGTGCACCCCGTTCTGAACGGCATGGCCACCGGCGCGGACTGGATGTCTGCCGCCTCCTTTATCTCCATGGCGGGGATCATCTCTTTCGGCGGTTACAATACCTCCGCCTACCTGATGGGCTGGACCGGCGGCTACGTGTTGCTCGCCATGCTTTTGGCCCCCTACCTGCGCAAATTCGGCAAGTTTACCGTGCCGGAATTCATCGGCGACCGGTTCTATAGCCAAACCGCGCGCACCGTCGCCGTGATCTGTCTCATCGTCGCCTCTATCACCTATGTGATCGGTCAGATGACCGGTGTGGGCGTGGCCTTCTCCCGCTTCCTCGAAGTGGACAAGACCACGGGCCTGTTGATCGGTGCGGCCATCGTGTTCTTCTACGCGGTTATCGGCGGCATGAAGGGCATCACCTACACGCAGGTCGCGCAATACGTCGTTCTGATCATCGCCTACACCATCCCGGCGATCTTCATCTCGCTGCAGCTGACCGGCAACCCGATCCCGCCGCTCGGCCTGTTCTCCGACCATGTCGGCACCGGCGAACCGATCCTCTCCACGCTCAATGGCATGCTGCAGGATCTCGGCTTTGCCGAATATACCAAGCAAAGCGACACCACGCTGAACATGTTCCTGTTCACCATGTCGCTGATGATCGGTACAGCGGGTCTGCCGCACGTCATCGTGCGCTTCTTCACCGTGCCGAAAGTGTCTGATGCTCGTTCGTCTGCTGGTTGGGCTCTGGTCTTCATCGCGCTTCTCTACCTCACGGCTCCGGCTGTTGCGGCCATGGCGCGCGTGAACCTGATCGACACCTTCTACCCGAACGGCACTTCGGAAGCGGCGCTTTCGCTCGCCGAAATCGAAGCAGGCGTCGACAATCAGGGCAACCGGGTCGACTGGGTGCGCAACTGGGAAACCACCGGCCTTCTCGCCTTTGACGACAAGAACGCTGACGGCCTGATCGAGTACAACGCCTCTGCCGAAAACGAACTGACGGTGAACAACGACATCATCACGCTGGCAAACCCGGAAATCGCAAACCTGCCGGGTTGGGTGATCGCACTGGTTGCCGCCGGTGGTCTGGCCGCAGCACTTTCGACCGCTGCCGGTCTGTTGATGGCGATTGCCTCCGCTGTGTCGCATGACCTCATCAAGTCGCAGCTCAATCCGTCGATCTCGGAAAAAGGCGAGCTGATGGCCGCACGGATCGCCATGGCTGTGGCCATCGCGGTCGCAACCTACCTCGGCATGAACCCCCCGGGCTTCGCCGCGCAAACCGTGGCGCTCGCCTTCGGTCTGGCCGCCGCGTCGATCTTCCCGGCGCTGATGATGGGCATCTTCTCGAAGCGCATCAACAACAAGGGTGCCGTGGCCGGTATGGTCGCCGGTCTTGTGGTGACGATCATCTACATCTTCCTGCACAAGGGCTGGTTCTTCATCACGGGCACCAACTCCTTCACCGATGCCGACCCGCTGCTGCTGTCGATCAAATCGACCTCCTTCGGGGCTGTCGGCGCCTTGATCAACTTCGCTGTCGCTTTCGTGGTGTCCAATGCCACCGACGAGCCGCCGGCGGAAATTCAGGAGCTGGTGGAAAGCATCCGCATCCCGCGCGGTGCCGGTGCAGCCGTCGACCACTAAAAAGGTTTGGGCTGGCGTCACCGCCAGTCCATCTTCATATTGGGCGCGGGGGGTCATCTTCCGCGCCCTTTTTTAACCGCTTTTTTCGGGAGGCCAGCGATGAGCGCCACATCCAAGATCATCGACTTCCTGCAAATCACCCACCCCTATGACGTGCTGCCGAAAAATGACTTGGTCGAGCTTGCGACCGGGTTTTCGCGCAAGACCTATGCCGAAGGAGAGGTGATCTACGCCCATGGCGAATTGCTCGAAGGTCTCTATCTGATCAAGGACGGCTCCGTCGAAATCAGCGACGCCAATGGCGCGCAGATGTCGCTGTTGCAAAAGTCGAACCATTTCGGCGAGCGCGGGCTTTTGCGCGATGGCGTGGCGGCGACCACGGCGACGGCGGCCTCCGCCTGTACGGTCCTGCTGCTCACGCCCGAGGCCTTCAAATCCGAAGTCTCCGCGAACCCCGAATTTGCCCGCTATTTCAATCGCGGCCAGGCGCGTCCCAAATCCGCCTCGGGCCTTATGACCCAACATGTTTCCGATCTCATGGCCCATGCGCCCGTGACCTGTGCGGAAACCTCCACCATTGCCGAGTGCGCGCGACTGATGCGGGACGCGAAAGTGTCCTCGGTTGCCGTGACCGAAGGCGAGCGTCTTTTGGGCCTCGTCACTGTCCGCGACATGACGAATAAAGTTTTGGCCGAGGGCCGCGACACCGCCCTGCCCGTCTCTGCGATCATGGCGAAAGACCCGATCACGCTCACCCCCGGCGCACTTGGCACCGATGTGATCCACGTCATGCTGGAAAACCACATCGGGCATCTGCCCATTGTCGAAGGCTGCAAGCTGGTCGGCATGGTCACCCAGACCGACATCACCCGGTTTTTCGGATCGAGCCAGACCCAGATGGTGTTCGATCTGAGCAAGGCCGAGAGCATCGCCGATATGGCCGCCGTCACCGCGCGCTTGCCGGAGTTTCTCATGCAGCTCGTCGGCAGCCATCTGGCCCATGACGTGGTGACCCGCAAGATCACCGACATTGCCGACATCGTCACGCGGCGTTTGCTCAAAATGGCTGAAGAAGACTTCGGCCCCGCCCCCGTGCCCTACCTCTGGGCCGCCTGCGGCTCCCAAGGTCGGCGCGAACAGACCGGCGTCTCGGATCAGGACAATTGCCTGATCATCGACAACGCGGCAACCGACGCCGACATGGACTATTTCCGCAAGCTGGCGCGCTTTGTCTGCGACGGCTTGGACGCCTGCGGCTATGTCTATTGCCCGGGCGATATGATGGCCATGGCGGATCGCTGGTGCCAGCGCCTCTCGGTTTGGGAGGGCTATTTCAACAAATGGATCGCCGCCCCCGACAATGAGGCCCAGATGCTGGCCTCCGTCATGTACGACCTGCGCCCCATCGCAGGCGAGGAGCGCCTCTTCGCACCCTTGCAGAAAACTGCGCTGGAGGCTGCGGCGAAGAATTCGATCTTTGTCGCGCATATGATTTCGAACTCTTTGAAACACACGCCGCCTTTGGGCCTCTTGCGCGGATTTGCGACGATCAAATCCGGCGAGCATCGCAATCACATCGACATGAAAGCCAACGGCGTCGTGCCACTTGTTGATTTGGGCCGGGTCTATGCGCTTCAGGGCAAGCTCTTTGTGGCCAACACCCGCGCGCGGATCGAAGGCGCGATTGAGGCGGGCGTGATTTCCGAGACCGGCGGCAAGGACCTCTTGGCCGCCTATGACATGATCGCCACCGCCCGCCTCGAACATCAGGCCGAACAGGTCCGCACTGGCCAAAAGCCCGACAATTTCCTGAGCCCCTCGGCGCTTCCGGCGTTTGAGCGCTCCCACCTGCGCGATGCTTTTGTCATCGTGCGCACCATGCAATCTTCGCTCGGATCATCCTCCGCGCGCTCATAACAAAAAGGGTCAACCCCCATGCTTCTCGAATTCATCGCCACGATTTCCGCAGGCGCAGGTGCCGCCGGGATCATCCTTGGGCTGCAAAAGCTGTTGCGTCTGCCGATGCCGAAATGGGCGATGCCTGCGGCGGCGGGCCTCGCGATGTTGGCCTTTACGATCTGGTCGGATTACTCGTGGCTTTCGCGCGCCGAACAAGGGCTTGGCGACAGTACAGTCACAGCGATGACCGTTGAGAAACGTCAAGCCTGGCGCCCCTGGACCTATCTTTTCCCGGTCACCACGCAATTCATCGCATTGGACAAAGTAGGCGCCAAAGTCGACGGCGCGATGGTGAAAACCGACATGTACCTCCTCACCCGCCGCTCCGACAGCGCCATCGTGCCCGTGGTCTTCGATTGCCTGCTGTCGCGCCGCGCCGATACGGTCGGTTTGCCGGAGGGCGATCTCTCGGGCGCCACATGGTATGACATGAACGAGAATGACCCGATCCTGCGCACGGCCTGCGATGACTTGAGGTAGCACCATCTGAGGGGAGGAAACACATGGCAGATCAAAAGCGCATCCTTCTGGTCGAGGATGAGGACAATATCGCCATCGCCATCGAGGTGTTGTTGACCCGCGCGGGCTATGAGCTTTTGCGTGTCTCCAGTGGCGATCAGGCCCTGCCGAACATTCGCGCGCAAAAGCCCGATCTCGTGCTCCTCGATGTGACGCTGCCGGGGCTCTCGGGCTATGAGGTCTGCCAGCGGCTGCGCCTTGATGCCGAATTGGCGCATATCCCCGTGCTGATGATGTCCGCGCGCGCCTCAGAGGCCGAACAGCGCAAAGGTGTGGCGATGGGCGCCAATGCATTTTTGACAAAACCCTTTGCCATGAGTGATCTTTTGGGCTCCGTCGCCCGCCTGATCGCAGGAGGTTCGCATGAAAATTGAACAGTGGTCTTTGCGGCTTCGGGTCTTTTTGTTTTTCGCCTTTCTCGCCGTTGTTGCGATCTCCGGTGAGGCCATCGGGCTCTACCTCGGCTTTGCCCGCATGGAGAACCCCGGCGCCATCGACGGCTTTGTCTTTGCCGGCGTGATCGCGGGCTTTGCCACCTTGGCCGTGGTGGCCTGGGTCTGGTTTCTGTTCGACGAACACCTCGCCCGCCCGATCCAGCGGCTTGCGGGCGGCATGCTGGCCCGGGCGCATGCCGATGTTGATGACTCTCTCGACGAGAAAACCGCGCGCTATCTGGGCGATCTCGCGCCCGCCGCCCGCGCGGTGACGGAAAACCTCACCGCCACACGCAACAAACTGGCCGAAAGCGTCGCCCAAGAAACCACGCGGCTCATTGAGGAAAAAGAGAAACTCACGGCGCTTTCCGCCGAGATGCCGCTTGGGATCGTGCTCGTCTCCGGCCATCACAAGATCGCCTTTTACAACGGTGCCGCCGCCGATCTTTTGTCCGCCGATCACGCCCCCGGTCTCGATCATTCGATCTTCGATTTCCTGCGCGCGCGTCCGATCCAATCGGCCTATGCGCGGCTTTGTGCGGGCGAAGGTGGCGATGGGCATGTGCTGCCCTTGACAGTCGCGACCACACATGGCGGCGAGGTGCTCTCCGCCCGCATGCGCCTCATGCATGCGCCGAATGAGGGCGACGTCACGCCGCCCTATGTGCTGACGCTCGATGATGTGACCTCCGATCTCACCGTCCATGCCGAGCGCGAAAAACTCCTGTCGCGCCTCTTCGCGACGCTGCGCCCCTCCATCGCCTCGCTGCAAACCACGCTGGCCGCCCGTGAAGCCGACGACAGCCTGCGCAGCGATCCGCGTCTCGATCGCGCGCTTGTTGATGAGATGGCAAAACTCACAGGCGTCATTGCGACGCTCGATCATGAATATGAGGCAGGCAAAGCGAACTGGTGGCCGATGGCACAGGTGCGCAGCGCCGAGTTGTGCGATGCGCTCAGCGCGCAGTTGCAACAGGATGACATCGCCCTGATTGCCGATGCCTCCGACGCCCTGGAGCTCACGCTCGATGCGGTTCAAATCATCACGCTTCTGTCCCATATCGCCCGCCAGATCACCCGCACCGGCGGTCGCGCGCTGTCCTTTCTGATCAGCCGCGACGAGGGCGGAGGCGCGATGCTGGCGCTGGGATGGAGTGGCGATCCCTTGTCGGTCGATCTGTTGGAAAACTGGCTCTCTGAGACCCTCGACGTGGGCCTCGTCGATATGAGCGGACGCGATATTTTGGAGGCGCATGGCACAGAGATTTGGCCCGAATTCGGACGCGCATCGCGCGCGGTTCTGAAACTGCCGATCCGCGAAGCGCGCCGTTTGCGCCGCACTCTGGGTGATGGCCGCCGTGCAGTGACCTATGACTTTGATCTTCTCTCGAAAACCCCGCCGAAAGAGTTGATGGACACACCGCTCTCGGACCTGTCTTATGTGGTCTTTGACACGGAAACCACCGGGCTTTTGCCCTCCCAAGGCGACGAGATTTGCCAGATCGCCGCGCTCCGTGTGGTGAACGGCAAGGTGATCGAGAACGAGGCCCTCGACCAGCTCGTGAACCCCGGCCGTAATATTCCAAAATCCGCCACGGAGGTGCATCACATCACCAACGCCATGGTGAAGGACGCGCCGAAGATTGACGTGGCCGGGCGGCAATTGCACAGCTTTGCCAGAGGTGCGGTTCTGGTCGCCCATAACGCGCCGTTTGATTTGGAATTCCTGCGCCGTCACGAAGTCGAGATCGGGGCGAAATTCACCAATCCGGTGCTGGATACGGTGCTTTTGTCCGCCATCGTGTTCGGTCAGTCCGAAGAACACACGCTCGACGCGATCTCCAAACGTCTGGGCGTCAAAATCCCGCCCGAGGCGCGTCACACCGCGATGGGCGACACGATTGCGACGGCGGCTGTGTTTATC
Organism: Celeribacter naphthalenivorans; assembly: GCF_020524585.1. Taxonomy (GTDB): domain Bacteria; phylum Pseudomonadota; class Alphaproteobacteria; order Rhodobacterales; family Rhodobacteraceae; genus Celeribacter; species Celeribacter naphthalenivorans. The sequence continues at coordinate 236,955 of NZ_JAIVLK010000011.1, read as the reverse complement.
AAATTGCTGCGCATGGCAGAGGAAAAAGGCATCCGCACTTTTGGCGATGCATTGACCGAAATGCGCAAACACAAACGGCTTTTGCAGGATGCCAATGCGCCCGCGTAGGTTAACTTAACGCACGAATTTTGCCGATTGCCTCCCTATGATCGAAAAAAGGCACATGTTCCGGTGGCAGCACCTTATGGAGCGCCGCCTCGACTTCGGCCAGCACAACCCGCGTGACAAAGGGCAGATCAAACGCCCGCGCGCCCTCCAGCGTCACCCATTGCAAATGCGACAGCTCGTCCTCGGCGTGGGAAAAATCATCCGGGTCATTGGCGATGTCCTCCGCCTTGATCAGGAAGAACCGCGCATCGAACCGGCGTGGGCGGCCCGGCGGCGTGATGGCGCGAAAGATGAACTCCGCCTCGCGGGTTTCGTTGAGCAACAATCCGGTTTCTTCGCGCAATTCCCGAACCGCCGCGGCCACCAAAGCCGCCGCCAATTCCGGCGAGGCCTCCACAGACAAACGGCGCAGAGTTTGCGGGTCCAGTGCAACGGGGGCCGCGAAATCTTCGGCATCCACGGCACCGCCGGGGAAAACGAATTTTCCGGGCATGAACACCGCACTGCGCCCCCGTTGCCCCATCAACACCCGAGGCCCCTCTGCGCCGTCACGCAAGAGAACCACCGTGGCGGCATCGCGAATGGGAATATCTGTCATCATGACAGCAGCCTAGCGATCCGTCAGGGTTCGCGGAAGGCCTCACGTGATTTATACAGAGGTTTCAGCAGATATTGCAGAAAGGTTTTCGAGCCGGTGTGCAATTCGACCTGCGCGCGCATGCCCGGACGAATTTCAATCTGCTGTTGCCGTTCCGTGAGGCTGTCGAGATCGACGGAGGCCGTCACCCGGTAATAGGGCTGCGCGTTCGGGTCGCGTTCGTCTTTGAACGTGTCGGCGGAGACCACCTGAACCTTGCCCTTGAGCGCGCCGTAAATGGTGTAATCATAGGCCGAAAGCTTGATCGTCGCGTCTTGGCCCGGCTCGACATGGGCGATGTCTTCGGGCCGCACCTGCGCCTCGATGAACAGCTCTTCGTCGACGGGAATGATCTGGACCAATTCCTCGCCCGGACGGATCACCCCGCCGATGGTGGTCACCGTCAGATTGTTGACGATCCCGCGCATAGGGGCGGTGATCACGGTGCGGCCCAATTGGTCATTCGCCAAAGTAAGCGCCTGTTTCACCGAAGAAATTTCCTTGAGCGTGTCGGAATAATCCTCGGCACGCTGCAAATCGGCCTGTGTCACGATCTCATTGTATTTGAGCTGCGCGTCAGAATGCGCCTTGCGCGCGCGGGTCACTTCGATGAGGGACACCACGTTTTTTTGGAGCATATCCTCCATCAGAGATCGCTCGGTTTCCGCCTGTTTGAGAACCGCCATAGCGCCCTCTTTTCGCGCCAAATAATCGGCCAAACGCGCGCTCAAAAGCGCCTGCTCGGAGGCCAGGACATCGGAGGCACGGGCCGCCAAATCATCCTCGACCTCGAAAGTCCCCTCAGCCGCCATCTCCGCCTCAAGCCGAAGTTGACGGACCTGCAAAGCATCGAGTTTTTCCTGAAGATCATCGGCGGAGGTGCGAAATTCTGTGCCCTGCAAACGCGCAAGCACCTGCCCCTGCGCGACCTCTTGGCCCTCATGCACCAAAAGCTCAGACAGGATGCCGCCTTCAAGGTTCTGCACGATCTGCGGGCGGGAGCTTGAGATCATCTGACCGTCGGAGCGCACGATCTCATCGACCCGCGCAATCGCCGCCCAGAGCAGGAACGCCAACACGATCAGCCCCACGATGCGGATCACCCAGCCGGGACGATCCATATCGCGATCCAGCATGTCGTCGAGCGTGACCATTACGCGTGCCCGCCCGCTTGCTGGCCTTTGGAAAGATGCGCCATGACCTGATCGCGCGGCCCATCGACGACCATGCGCCCGTCTTTGAACACCATGGTGCGGTCCGCCAGCCCGACGATGGGCATACGATGCGTCGCGATCACGGCGGTGCGGCCAGACAACCAGCCCTTCAAGCGCGTCACAAGTGCGGTTTCGAGCGCTTGATCCAAGGCCGCGGTGGGTTCATCGAGCAAACACACAGAGGGGTTTTGCAACCACAGTCGCGCCCAGCCGATGGATTGCCGCTGACCGACCGAAAGCCCCTCCCCGCCATCGCGAATGTCGAGGTCCAGCCCCCGGTGATGGCCACGCACAAAAGCCCCAAGCCCAGCGAAATCCAGAGCGGTCAAAAGCCGGTCGTCGTCGCGCTCCAGACCGCCCAGATTGAGGTTGTCGCGCAGACTCCCGGCAAAGAGCCGCACGTCCTGGCCGAGATAGCCGACAGAGCGGCGAATGTCGCGTGGCTCGATCTGGCTCATTTCTGCGCCATCGAGCAGAATACGCCCCTGCGTCGGCGCATAAAGCCCCGCGAGGAGTTTCAGGAATGTGCTTTTTCCCGACCCATTGGCGCCCAGAACCGCCACGATCTGTCCCGGTTTGACATCGACGGCAGGGAGATCCAGCGTCGGCGCGCCTTCCGGGTCATAGCGAAACTGCGTCTCGCGCAGGGCATAGGCGCCGGTGATCTCAGCGCGACGCAGGAAGGTGCGATCCTCGCCTGCGTCCTGCGGCGCGGTCGCAATCGCGTCCAACCCATCGAGCGCGGTTTTGACATTGGTCCAACGCGCCATCGTGCCCGAAAGCTGTGTCAGAGGCGCCAAGGTGCGCGAGGTCAAAATGCCGGTGGCGATGATCGTCCCCACGGTGAATTCGCCCGCGAACACGAGGTAGGTCCCGGCCACGACCGCCAGCACATAGGTGAGTTGCTGCACCGCTTGCGACCAGAAGGTGAGCACCCCCGCCAGTTTGCGCTGTTCCGAGGATTTCGCGGCAGACAAAAGGTTCAGCTCGTCCCAAATCCGACGCACGCGCTCTTCGCCGCGCTGGGTCTTGATCGTGTCCAACTCGAACACCGCCTCATGCAACAGACGCGTGGCCTTGGCCGAGGCACCTTGGGTTTCCTGCGTCAGACGCATCATACGTTTTTGCATGAAATAGCCCGGCACCACCATGATCACCGCGCCTAGACCCAAGATGATCACCACTGGTCCGGCGATAGACGCCACCAAGGCGAAAAACAGGAAAATAAAGGGAATATCGGCGAAGGAACCGATGGTGGAAGCGGTAAAAAATTCGCGCACCGAGCCGAATTCTCGCATCGCGGAGAATAGCCCTGTCGGCGTGGTCGGACGCGCATCCGAACGCATCCCCAAGAGGCGCTGCATCAACATGGATTGCACCCGCATCTCGATCTGGCGCCCGGCACCGTCCATCAACCGCGAGCGGGCAAGTTTCAAAACCGCCTCAAAGCCAATGGCCAAAGTGGCCCCCAGTGCCAGCACCCAAAGCGTCGCCTGCGATTGATGCGGGATCACCCGGTCATAGACCTGGAGCGAAAACATCGCGACGGCGACGGCCAACATATTGGCCACCAGAGAGCCCAGAGCGATCTCGCCAATCTGGCGTTTGAACGCCCTGAATTGGCCCCAAAACCAATGCTGTTTTGAGAGGTCCGGCACATAATTGGCGGCGATTGTCTCAAGTGACTTGCCGGCCCGCACTGCCACACCCGCAAAAAACGGGGCGAATTCGGCCAAAGGCACTTCGGCGCGTTGGTCTGGTGCGGTCTGATCGAAGAGGGTCAGAACCTCGCCTTTTTGTTTCAGAACCAAAACCACATGCCCCGAGGACATATAGGCCAGAGCGGGCCAAAGCTTGGCACTCAAAGATGTCGGGCGGCTCACCTCGGCCTGAAGGCCGGTCATCTTCAAAGCCCGGGCCATCGCCTCGGGTGCAACATCTTCGCCCGTCTGATCGGCGAAACTTTCCAACAGGTCAGACACCATCGCGCGTTGACCGAATTGAGCGGCCATATCCGCGACAAGCTCGGCGCGCTGGATGTGGCGACGCGAGAAAACCGGTTGGGAAAGCGGCGCAGGCTCTGGAGCACGTTCGACCACGCGCGGTGCGGGCGCTTCAACCACCTCTTGGGGTGCAGAGGCTGGTGCAGGCTCCTGGACTTCGGGGGGTAAAACAGCTTGCGCCTGTGTCGCCGCCACCTGCCGCACTTGGGCGGCGGCTTTCACCTCGGCCTTGACCTCTGCCGCATCGCGTTTCGGTTTACGGGTCGCATCGGCAGCCTTGCGGGCCTTTTGCAACCGCTCGGCCTTGGCGGCCTCCCGCGCCAAACGCTCTTCTTCTCGCGCCTTGGCACCCGCTTCTTCGCGGGCACGGGCTTCGGCAGAAGCCTCTGCGGCTTTCGCGCGCAGGGCCTCTTTGGCAGCACGCTTTTTCTCGGCCAATGGATCGGCGAATGTCGGCGTGGGCACGGGGCGCGGGGCCGGTTTCACGTCCGTTTTCGGCGCGCCAAGATGCACCGTCAAAGGCACTTTCGGCGCTTTGACCTCGTTCGACACATCCACCGGCACCGAAGGCTTTGCGGAAGTGAGTTTAAAGGCGAGTTTCGGGGCTTTGTTCAAATCGACGCCCCATCTGCCAAAGCCCCGTTGACGCGGGCGATTTCCAACTCGGTCAGGGCGATTTCATATTTTAAATCAATATGTTTCAACTCTTCGCGGATCATCTGTTCGTAGACGTTCAGCACATCCATGACGGATTTTTGTCCGGCTTCGAATTGATCTTGGAAAATGCGGTAATTGGCGCGGGTCTGTTGCACCAGATCGGCGGCATCGCGTTCCTGACGGTGCAGCGCCGTGAGCTGGCTGGTGAGCCGTGCGTCCCGCCGTGCTGCGGTCTCGCGCGCCTTGTAGATGGCGGCCGTCGCCGCCGCCTCACGCGCGCGGCTGGCTTCCATTTCGGCCGATGTGCCAAGGCCAAGCCCCGCACCCGCATAATCCACAGACGAACTGTTGCCCTGCCCCAAAAGCGTCGAGGCGCTGAGTGTCGGCAGCATGGCGGCGCGCTCGGCCTGGGCTTCCGCGACAGTACGTTTGGCCTCGGCCTCAGAGCGCAAAACGTCAAGAGAGGTCAGGCCCGACGGCGGCAAGGCCACCCCGGTCGCTTGATCCAACAGGGGCAAGGATGCGCCACCCGTCAGCGCCGTCAATTCGGCCTGCGCGCTGTCTTCGGCCTCGCGGTGGGTGCGCGCCTCATGTTCCATTTCGGAGATGATCGAACGCACGACGCGTTGATCCGACAGGCTCGACGCACCGCCTTTGACGCGCTCTGTCACCACGCGGTTGAACTCATGCATCCGGCCCAGTCCGCGCTCGGCCATGCCGGCCTTTTCGCGCGCCTCCGAGATGGTGATGTAGAGCGTCAGCCCCTCGTAGAGCCGGTCGTTCATGTCCTGCGACAGAGCGACGGCAGAGACCTCGACGTCGGCGGCGGCAAAGGCGCGTTCGGCGCGGCGCTTGCCATTGTCGTAAAGCGTCATATCGACCAAAAGTCCGGCGGCGACCTGCCCCAACGCATCGAGCGAGATCGAGGGACCGATGGTGGGCAGCCAGTTTTTGGACCGGGCGACAGCGCGCATTTTGGACGCGCGCAATTCGGCCTCGGCCACCCCCGAAGAGGTGGAGAGCACCGCCCCCGCCACCTGATCATAGGCAGAGCCATCCCGCAAAACGGACCGCCGCGCGAGAAGATCGGAGATGATCGGAGAATTCGTGTCGGTGTTGGCGGCGGTCAGGCTTGGGGTCGAGCTGTCACTGACAGCTCTTTCCCCTTTGAGAGCGGCGACAGGTTTGATGTCAGACAGCCCGCCCAGCATGCCGGAGGAGCCGACACAGGCCGACAGGCACATCGCCGCACCGATCAGGATGCTGAGCTGTGTCCGAACTGTCATTGCCTATGCCCCCACGTGCCTTCGGTCTGGCGGGGCATGTTCCCCCGCCAAATTTTGCTCTTACGGCAGAACCACCTCGATATCGTGATCGACCAACACCTGATCATCGCCCAGCGTGTAGATGTCGTAGGTCTGCCCGTCGATCGAGGTAGATTGCCCCGTCACCGACGCCCCTTCGAGCACCACGCGGTCGTCTTCGCCACCATGGATGGTCAGGGTGCCTTCCTCACCGATCAAACGATCCAGATCGGCGGCGGAGAGCGTCACTTCGCCCCCGTTGACGAATTGCAGATCGATTGCACCGAGATCGAATTGCTCAAGCCCCGCATTGTCGATGTCGACCTCGAAATAGGCCCCGTCAGGGCGCTCATTCGTGGTGTCGAGCACCAGAAGCGTGTCGGAGCTGTTGCCCGCCGCATCCTCGGAGGCGATCACGATCTGGTCGCCGTTCGAGACATTGGAGCCGAAGTTCAGCAACGTCTCAGAGCCGAGATCGTAATCCGCATGGCTGATCTCAGAGGAGGACCCGTCTTCGTCCAAGGCGTAGACAGAGATGTCATCATCGGTCTCGGAGATCGAGATCGAGCGGACGCCATCGACGCCGCGCGTGACAGACTCGACCAGAGGCGCCTCGATTTCAGTGTCCACGGTGATTGTGGAGGTCTCGGAGCGGGTGTTGCCCGCCGCATCCGTGGCTTCGATCAACACGTTGGCCTCGTAAGAACCCTCCGCGATCTCGCCCGGCGCATAAGACACGGTCCAATGGCCGTCCTGCGCCACAGAGGCCAGACGGCGCACGCCGCCCAAGGTGACATAGACGGTTGAGCCCGGTTCGACATAGCCCGTGAGCGTCGCGCCGGATTGCATCTCCGCCAGGTTCAGGAACTGATCCCCATTGGCATCACCCGAGAAGCCCAGAGCATTGACGAAGGTGTCGTAGCTGATCGTCTCAGTCAGAGACGAGGTGTTGCCCGCCGGGTCGGTGGCCGAAATGGTGACATTGGCCGCGCCCTCGCCGGACGGAAGGGCCGCGGCCGGGAGCGTCGCGCTCCAATTGCCAGCCGCATCGACGGCGGCCATGTAGGTTTGACCTTGGAACGACAGGATGACGGTGGAGCCAACCTCGACGGTGCCGGAAAGCGCCACGCCAGAGGCGGCCTCTGCGGCATTGACCACGCCATCGGCGCCGCCTTGGATGCCGGTTTCCGCGAAATTCGACACATAGGTGTCGATCTCCACGGCGGATTGAACCGTCGTCGAGTTGCCCGCGCCATCGGTCAGCGTCGCGGTGACGGTGCTGTCATATTCGCCGGACACGATCTCGGAGGCCGCGAAGAAGGCCGCGTAGGTGCCGCCCGAGGTCGAAGTGACCGTATGGGACACGCCCGCAAGCGTCACGGTGACCGTCTCGCCCGCCGTCGCCGTGCCGGTGATCCAGACGCCATCGGAGGCCTCGGCGGCGTTGATGACATTGTCGCCCTCAATGGGCGTGGTCAGGGTGATATGGCCCGCAACCGTGTCGACATGAACCACGCTGGTGGTGGTCGCCGTATTGCCCGCCGCATCGGTGGAGACGGCAGTCAAAGTGGTGTCGTATTCTCCACCCGAAAGCGTGCCCGCCGCATAGCTCGCGGTCCAGTTGCCGGAGGCATCGGCGACGGTCGTCACGGAGACACCGGCCAGCGTCACGACCACGGTCGCACCCGCTTCGGCGGTGCCGGTAAAGCTCATCGACTGTTGGCTCTCGGAGAGATTCACGGTCTCATCACCGCCGGAATGCCCCGCATCGATGGCGACGCCTGTGACGGTGTCGATGTCAAACATGCCGGTCGCCGAGGTGCTGTTGCCCGCCAGATCGGTGGAGGTGGCCGTGACTTCCGTGCTGTAAGTGCCTTCCGGCAGGGTACCGGTTTCATAGGTCACCGACCAGGTGCCGTCCTCGCCCACAGTGGTGGTGCGGCTCACGCCCTCGACCGTCACGGTGACGGAGGCGCCCGCCTCGCCCGTACCGGTCAGGGTCACACCCGCCGCCATTTCTGCGGCGTTGACCATGCCGTCGCCGCCCGTGCCGCCATCGACGGTCAGGTTGGTTTCCAAATCGATCAGAATGTCATGCGTATAGGTCGCGGCATTGCCATAGGCGTCGGTGACCGTCGCGGTGACCGTGCTGTCATAGGTGCCGGACGGCAGGGTGCTGCCGTCGAAGGTGACCGACCATGTGCCGTCCTCGGCCACGGTGGTCTGCAAGGTCTGACCTTCCAGTTCGACCACCACGGTGGCGCCAGCCTCGGATTGGCCGGAGATCACCACATCGTCGCTGGCCTCAGCGATATTCACGACATCGTCGCCCTCGACGGTGTCAAAGCTCAAATCCTCGGCTTCGGTGTCGACGACCAACGTGTCGGTCACAGTTGTCGTGTTGCCCGCCTCGTCGATGGCCGTCACCGTCACGCCGGTGGTGTATTCGCCAGTGTCGATGGTGCTGCTGTCAAAGGTGGTCGTCCAGGTGCCGTCCTCGCCGATCACCACGGTCTGCGACGTGCCGTTGATCTCGACCGTAACAGAAGCGCCCACTTCGCCCTCGCCGGAGATCGTGTAACTGCCGCCATCGTAGATCTCGCCGTTGACATAGTCATCGGTGCTTTCGACGCCCGACAGGATGCTGACATCCGGCGGGGTCGTGTCGGGGGTAGAGCCACCGCCGCCGCCTCCGTTGCCGCCACCATCAAGCAAATCATCCACCACTGCGACACCGGCCAAACCGGCGGCCGCAGTCCCGAGACCGAGCCACCCAAGACCCGCCGCCGCGATCGGCGCGACAACCGGCTCGACACGCTCGAGATCGAGGAAGGCAAGCTGGTCGTATTCGCTCCATTTGCCCGTCAGATCGATGTCCATATAGCTCGCGACGAGATCGCCCTCACCCTCGGCCATGAAATCGACCCGGGTCATCGTGCCATGTTCGGACAGCAACAGCTCATGTTCGCCGTCGAAATAGCCGTCCAGCACGATCGTCTTGCCGCCGATCAACTCGATCACGAGGTCGTCGCCCTGGCGCACATAACCAGAGATCGCAGCGCTCGACATGTTGAGGGAGATATCTTCGACGGCCTGAACCGAAAGGGTTTCACTGGGACCAGAAAGGGAAAGTGTGCCCGCAGTTATAGAGCCCGCGCTATCGCGGACGAAATATTGAATGCCCAACATCGTACCAATTCACTTTTGCTCGATAGGTTAAACGCGCTTCATTTTATACGGCGCGATTTCCTGTTTGTTTCGAGGTCAGATTACATAAAAGTGATTCGCTCGCTAGGGGAGAAATGCCGCAGCCAGCACGAATTCAGCAAAAATACCACAATATCAACGGCAGGCTGTACCCGATTTTGCAAAATATAGCATAGTTTCCCAAATCTAGACTCCAGAAACGCACAAAGGCCTGCTCTGCCCTAGAGAGCGGCCCGCATCCGACGCAGCCGAAGCGCATTGGAGACCACAAAAACGGAGGACATCGCCATCGCGCCAGCCCCCAGCATGGGCGACAGTTGCAGCCCGAAGGACGGATAGAGCACACCGGCGGCCACGGGGATGAGCGCGGCGTTATAGGCGAAAGCCCAGAACAGGTTCTGACGAATGTTGCCCATGGTTTTGCGGCTGACATCCACGGCGGTGACCACTGCACTCGGATCGCCGCCCATAAGCACCACATCCGCCGCCTCGATCGCCACATCCGTGCCGGTGCCGACCGCGATGCCCACATCCGCCGAGGCCAGCGCAGGCGCATCGTTGATCCCGTCACCGACAAAACCGACGGCACCTTGGCTTTCTTTGAGGGCGTCGACGGTTTTGGCTTTGCCTTTCGGCAGAACCTCGGCCTCGACATGATCAATGCCCAGATCGCGCGCCACGGCCTCCGCCGCGCGACGCGTGTCGCCGGACACCATCGCCACCTTGATCCCCCGCGCATGAAGCGCCTCAATGGCTTTGCGCGACGCAGGCCGGATCGGGTCGGAAATGCCGAGGACCATCGCGGCCACGCCATTGCGCGCCACGAGAACCGGGGTGCGGCCCTGATCGGCCAGTTCGACAAGCGGCGCTTCAAAGGCCGTGACATCAATCTTTTCGCGGGTCATCAGACGCATGTTGCCGACCAAAAGCGCGACCTCTCCGATCTCCGCCTTGATCCCGTGACCCGCAATCGCGCGGGCTTTGCCCACCTCCGGCAGGTTAAGCCCACGGACCTTGGCAGCGCGCTCTATGGCGCGGGCAATCGGGTGTTCGGATTTCGCCTCGACGGCGGCCACCTCTGCCAGAAGTGCAGCTTCATCGCCCGCCAGCGTCACCAGATCGGTGACATCCGGGCGGCCTTCGGTGAGTGTGCCGGTCTTGTCAAAAGCAATCACTTTCACCTCTTGCAGAGCTTGCAGCGCGTCCCCTTTGCGGAACAACACACCCAACTCGGCGGCGCGCCCCGTCCCCACCATGATCGAGGTCGGCGTCGCCAGCCCCATGGCACAGGGACAGGCAATGATCAGCACCGCAACGCCTGCGACCAAGGCATGCGCCAGCGCGGGCTCCGGCCCGACGGCAAACCAGATCACCACGGTCACGGCGGCCAGCGCCATCACGGCAGGCACGAAATACATCGTCACCTTATCGACCATCGACTGGATCGGAAGCTTGGACCCCTGCGCCTCCTCAACCATGCGGATGATTTGCGCCAGCATGGTGTCCGCGCCGACTTTCTCGGCCACATAGGTCATCGCACCTTCGCCGTTCACCGTACCGGCAATCACCGCGCTGCCTTCGGCCTTGGCGACCGGGATCGGCTCGCCCGAAATCATCGCCTCGTCCACATGGCTGTCGCCGGAGAGCACCTTACCGTCCACAGCGATCTTTTCGCCCGGACGCAGGTGCAACACATCGCCCACGACGACCTCTTCAATGGGCAGTTCGATCACCTCGCCGTCGCGTTCAACCCGCGCGGTTTTGGCCCGCATGCCCGCGAGTTTGCGAATGGCCTCGCCGGTTTGGCCTTTGGCCCGCGCTTCCAGAAAACGCCCCAGAAGGATCAGGGTGACGATGACGGCGGCGGCTTCGAAATAGACGTTCTGCGCGCCCATCGGCACCGCTTGCGGCCAAAAGGTCACGAGGGTGGAATAGAGAAACGCCGCCCCGGCGCCCAGCGCGACCAAAGCGTTCATATCCGGCCCGCCTTTCAACAAAGACGGAATGCCTTTGGCAAAAAACACCCGACCCGGCACGGCCAGAACCACAGCGGTCAAAGCAAATTGCACCATACGCCAGAGCCATTCCGGCACAGTCATCATCCACCAATGATGCAGCGCAGGGATCAGATGGCCGCCCATTTCAATGATAAAAATCGGCAAGGTGAGTGCGGCGGCGAGGATCAGTTTCGATTTGAGCGCCCGCGCCTCATCGGCTTTGCGGTTCTCCGGCGCAGCCTCGCGGTCGATGCGCGGCTTGACCTCATAGCCCGCTTTGGCAATCGCTTTTGTCAGACTCTCGGCATCCTGCACACCGCTCAGGAATGTGACCGTCGCCGTCTCCGCCGCCAAATTGGCGACGGCCTCCGTGACGCCTTCTTCCTGCGCCAAAGCGCGTTCGACACGGCCGACACAGGAGGCGCAGGTCATGCCGTGGACATCGAACACCAGCTCCTCGACCCGCGCCGGATAGCCCGCCTTGTCCAGAACCGTCACGAGATCGGAAACCTTCACCGCATCACCAAACGACACCTCCGCCGTCTCGGTCGCGAGGTTCACATTGGCGGTCTCGACACCTTCAGTGCCCTTGAGCGCGCGTTCGACACGGCCCACACAAGAGGCGCAGGTCATACCTTCGACGGACAGGCGGGTGGTGTGCATTTTGTCGCTCTGGCTTTTGGATCAGGATCGGCTACATATGTAAGGCAATGAATGCGTGAAGGCGAGTGCGGCCCCGCGTTCTCCGACAATTTCTCTCAGAAAGGCGACATTATGTCCGTATTTTCCGTCCCCGACATGAGCTGTGGTCATTGCAAGGCCTCGATCACCGAAGCCCTTGAGGCCATCGACGACACGGTTGAAATTGACGCCGACATGGACGCGCGCGAGATCGACGTGTTTTCCGAAGCGGGCGACGAGGCGATTTTGGTCGCGCTGAAAAACGCAGGCTACCCGGCAACGCTCAAATCCTGATCCCGTTCCGGACTTGCCGCCCTCCGGCCCATTGCAACACCTTCCACGCCACGCGATAAAGGGGGAACACGAGGGGCGGAGGGCGCAGATCATGGCAGAAGCAGGTCTTTGGACGGGAACAGAGCTATTGCTCTGGGACTTGGATCATCCACAGGCCGCGCCCCAGAGTATGACGCTGCCCCAAGGCCTCGCCGAAGACACCCGCCCGTCTCTCATTGCCGGTGCGAAGACACCGCCCCGCAGCCTGCCCTGCACGGCCCTGCCCGAGAGCGTGCCAGATGGCACGATCCCCCCGCTGACGCAGACCAATCCCCTGACCGTGACCCATGGCGAAGAGGTCGCCATGGCGGGTTTCATTGCGCTCAATCCCAAATTCGATGGCATCCTCTGTTTGCCCGGCGCGCAAAGCACGCTCTGGACGCATGTGAGTGCCGAAGAGATCGTCTCCATGCGGCGGTTTCTGACCGGGGCGATGGTGTCGAGCGCGCTTGATGTGGGGCTGACCCTGACGGATGAGGACGCTTTTAAAGACGCGCTCTCCGACACGATGTCCCGCCCGGAAAACGCCGCCATGAGGCTGGCGAGCGCACAGGCGGAGATGTCCCAAAACGAGATGAGCAAAGCCGAGGCGGCGTCTCTCGCTACGGCTGCGCTGATCGGCGCGGAATTGGCAGCGACACGCGCCTATTGGCTCGGACAATCCGTCGCCCTTATTGGCGCAGCAGAGACCTGCGCCCCCTATCGCATCGCGCTCGACAGTCAATTCGTCCCTTTCATCGCAGCCAATGAGGCTGCAATGTACCGCGCAGGGTTCCAACTGGCACAAGATCGGATCACGGGATGAAAACACAATTCGGCAAGCTCCAAGACGGGCGTACCGTCCATGCGATCACCCTGTCGGCGGGCGATCTTTCGGCCACGGTGCTGACCTATGGCGCCATTCTCAACGACGTGCGGCTGCGCGGTGTCCCCTATGGGCTGACGCTGGGCAGTTCTGACATCGCCGCCTATGAGAACGGGCCGATGACTTACTTCGGCGCGATTGTCGGCCCGGTTGCCAATCGCATTGCGGAGGCGCAGGCCGAGTTGGACGGCGAGACCCTGGAGTTCAACGCCAACGAAGGCCCGACCACGCTGCATGGCGGGGAGCACGGGCTTCACACCGAGATTTGGAACATCGCGAGCCTGACGACGACCTCGCTGACGCTCACCCTCACACTGCCCCATGGCAAGGGCGGTTTTCCCGGCAAACGGTTCCTGACCGCGCGCTATACGGTGTCGGCGCCCGCCACATTGACGCTTGAGCTGACGGCCACGACGGATGCGCCGACGCTGATAAACCTCGCCAATCATGCCTATTGGACCTTGGACGGCACGCCGACCACGGAAGGGCATGTGCTGCAGGTCTTTGCGGATCGCTACCTGCCCATTGATGCGCGGTTGATCCCGACGGAGATCACAGCCGTCGCAGGCACCGCGTTCGATCTGCGCGAAGGGCGCGTGCTCAGCCCTTCCGCCCCCCAGCGCTACGATCACAATTTCTGCCTCGCCGAGACGCGCGGCGCGATGAAGCCCGCCGCCGTTCTGCGCGGCACCTCTGGCGTTGAGATGCGGATGGACACGACCGAGCCGGGGCTACAGGTCTTTGACGCTGCCCCCATCAGCAGCGGCAATTTCGCCGGTCATCGTGGCGTGCCGGAGATCGGCTTTTGCGGCGTGGCGCTGGAGGCGCAGGGCTGGCCGGATGCGCCGAACCGCGCCGAATTTCCCTCTGTCCGGCTCGACCCGGATGAGACCTACCGGCAGGAAACACGCTGGCAGTTCTCTAAAAAATAAAGCGGGGAACCTCCCCGCCTCACTCTGTCCGCCTCACCTTAAAGCGCGCCCTCGTACCATTTGCGAATGGCCGCACGACTGTCGTCATCGAGATACATATAGCTGCCCGCCGGCGGCATCGCATGGGTCACCCCGGCCTGAAGCCAGATCTCTTTTGCCAGCGTCGCCACCTCATGTGTGGTCTCCAAGCGAATGCCCTTTGGCGGAGAGGCCATGCCCTCCCAATAGGGCTCTTTCGCGTGGCACATCGAACAGTTGGTAACGACGATGTCATGCACATCCTCGAAGCCCTCGGCAGAGGCGAATTTCTGTGCCAACGGGCCAAGGGCGGCCTCGTCTTCGCCGTCGTCCTGCATATAAATCCCCGCGGTCGAGAGCCACATAACGATCAGGAACAGACCGACAGTGGCGCCCCAGGTCCACCACAGCATCCCCTTGCGCGCATGCATGGTGTTGAAGAAATGCCGGATCGTCACACCCATCAAAAAGATCAGCGCGGCGATGATCCAGTTGTACTGCGACGCAAAGGCCAGCGGATAGTGGTTCGACAGCATCATGAACAACACCGGCAGGGTCAGGTAGTTGTTATGGGTTGAGCGTTGCTTGGCGATTTTGCCGTATTTCGGATCGGGGGTGCGCCCGGCCTTGAGATCGGCGACAACGATTTTCTGGTTCGGAATGATGATGAAAAACACATTGGCGCTCATCACCGTGGCGGTAAACGCGCCCAGATGCAGAAACGCCGCGCGGCCCGAGAAGATCTCCGTATACCCCCAAGCCATCGCCACGAGGATGATATAGAGAAAGATCATCAGCCGCGTGTTGTCATCGCCGAACTTCGATTTGCACAGAAGATCATAGAGAATCCAGCCGATCGACAGCGACACGATGGAGACGATCACCGCCACCCAAGGCGCCATTTCCAAGACGTTCGGATCGACGAGATACAGCTCGGCGCCAAGGTAATAGACCACAGCCATAAGCGCCGCGCCCGAGAGCCATGTGGCGTAGCTTTCCCATTTGAACCAGATGAGGTCCTCGGGCATGCGCGCCGGTGCGACCATGTATTTCTGGATGAAATAGAAACCACCGCCATGGACCTGCCACTCTTCGCCAGCGACGCCTTGGCGCCGGTCGGAAGACGGATGCAGGCCCAGATCAAGCGCGATGAAATAGAAGGACGAGCCGATCCACGCAATCGCGGTGATCACATGGACCCAGCGCAGGGCAAATTCGGCCCATTCCCAGAAAATTGGCAATAAACTCATCTTAACTCCCCCGGTAGGTCGAATAGCTGAAAGGCGATAGCAAAAGCGGCACGTGATAATGGCTGTCAGGATCGTTGATCCCGAAGCGGATCGGAATTTGATCGAGGAACAGCGGCTCTTCGCCCGGCTGCCCGCCCACTTGACCGGTGCGCTTCAAATAGTCCCCAGCAAAAAAGACCAGCTCATAAGTGCCGGTTTGGAATTTCTCCGCCGGTAGGATCGGCGCATCGGTGCGTCCGTCGCTGTTGGTGACGGCTGTGGCGATTTTGGTGTGGCTGTTGCCGGACACGCGATACAGCGCAATTTCGATCCCTTCAGCCGGAAGACCCTTTGCCGTGTCGAGAACATGTGTGGTTAAAAAACCGGACGTCATGGAGAAGCTGCCCAAATTGTTAGCGTTTACATGCAAGACTGTCGGAAAGCTTTGAGCGCGGCAACAATCATTCTCGCCAGATTGCATACAAAAGAGTATTCGATATTCACAAGCCTACCAATTAGTCAAAAAACACGAAGGCCAAAGGAAATGCCGAAAAATCCACCGCGTTATGTTCGAAACATGTCTGGCTATGGCGCCCATGCGCCCGATCCACAGTGGCCGGGTGGTGCGAAAG
Organism: Celeribacter naphthalenivorans; assembly: GCF_020524585.1. Lineage (GTDB taxonomy): Bacteria > Pseudomonadota > Alphaproteobacteria > Rhodobacterales > Rhodobacteraceae > Celeribacter > Celeribacter naphthalenivorans. The sequence goes on along the minus strand of NZ_JAIVLK010000011.1, from coordinate 221,138 downwards.
TCGCGGTGCAATTCGTGTTGAACTATGAGGAAGGCGGCGAAAACTGTGTCCTGCATGGCGATGAGGCCTCGGAGGCCTTTCTGTCCGATATTGCAGGCGCGGCCATGTGGAAGGGTCAGCGCCACTGGAACATGGAATCGATCTACGAATATGGCGCGCGCGCCGGGTTCTGGCGGCTGCATCGCCTGTTCACCGGGGCCGACATTCCCGTGACGATCTACGGCGTGGCCACTGCCCTCGCACGCTCCCCCGAACAGGTCGCCGCGATGCAGGACGCGGGTTGGGAGATTGCCTCGCATGGCCTCAAATGGGTCGAGCATAAGGACATGCCCGAGGAAGAGGAACGCGCGGCGATTGCCGAGGCCGTGCGCCTCCACGAGGAAGTCACTGGCGAGCGGCCCTATGGGTGGTACACCGGGCGCTGCTCTGCCAACACTGTGCGTCTGGTCGCGGAAGAGGGCGGGTTTGATTATGTGTCCGACACCTATGACGACGATCTGCCTTATTGGTTGGAGGTCGGGGATCGTGACCAACTCATTATCCCCTACACTTTGGAAGCCAACGACATGCGCTTCGCCACGGCGCCGGGCTATATCACAGGCGAACAGTTCTTTACCTATCTCAAGGACGCCTTCGACGTGCTCTATGCCGAAGGCTCGGAAAGCACGCCCAAGATGATGAACATCGGGCTGCATTGCCGCCTTATTGGCCGTCCGGGCAAGTTGGCGGGACTGAAGAAATTCATCGAGTACATCAAGGGGTTCGACGATGTCTGGACGCCCCGGCGCATCGACATCGCGAAACATTGGGCCGCGACCCTCCCGCATCAGCGCAAGGCGAAGCCCTCGGAGATGTCCAAAGAGGCATTCGTCGAAAAATTCGGCGGTATCTTCGAGCATTCCCCTTGGGTGGCGGAACGCGCTTGGGGGCTTGAACTTGGGCCCGCGCATGACAGCTGGATTGGCGTGCATTCTGCGCTTTGCCGCGCCTTCCGCTCCGCCTCCCTCGCCGAAAAGGACGGCGTGTTGATCGCGCATCCCGACTTGGCCGGAAAACTCGCGCAGGCCAAACGCCTCACCGCTGAGAGCACCTCGGAACAAGCCTCCGCAGGCCTTGATGCGCTGACCGACGACGAGCGCGCCACCTTCGAGCGGCTCAACAGCGAATACACCGAAAAATTCGGCTTCCCCTTTATCATCGCCGTGAAAGACAATACCAAGGAGACAATCCTCGCGGCCTTCCACGCCCGACTGGAGCATTCCAGAGACGAAGAATTCAAAACGGCCTGTCAGCAGGTCGAACGGATCGCGTGGCACCGCTTGAAGGACATGGATTTCTAAGAGACCCCAATGAGCTACGAATACACCTACTGCGCCCCCACGGGCGGCCTGCCCGATCAAAACAACCACGCCCGCGAACGCGCCGTGTTCACCAATTCCTATGCCGTCATCCCGCATGGCGTGATGTCCGACATCGTCGTGAGTTACATGCCCGGCTGGGACAAGACCCGCGCCTGGGTTCTGGCCCGTCCGATGACCGGCTTTGCCGAAACCTTCGCGCAACTGATCGTCGAGGTCTCGCCCGGCGGCGGCTCGACCGACCCGGAACCCGATCCGATGGCGGAATGCGTGCTTTTTGTCCTTGCAGGTCACATGCGCATCACCATCGGCGCGCGGGCCTATCAGCTTGAGCCCGGCAGCTATGTCTTTGTCGCGCCGGGGGACAAATACACCGTGCAAAACGACAACGACACGCCCGCAACCTTTGTGTGGATTCGCAAACGCTACGAACCCGCGCCGGGGATTGATGCGCCCGAAAGCTTTGTCACCGCAGATATGGAAAAGCCGCCGATCGAGATGCCAAACACTTCGGGCTATTGGTCCACGTCGCGCTTCGTCGATCCGCATGACCTGCGCTATGATTTCCACGTCAATATCGTGACCTTCCTGCCCGGCGGCACCATTCCTTTCGCGGAAACCCACGTGATGGAGCACGGACTCTACGTGTTGCAGGGGCGTGGCGTGTATCTGTTGAACCAAGACTGGGTCGAGGTCTCCGAGGGCGATTTCCTCTGGCTGCGCGCCTTCTGCCCGCAGGCCTGCTACGCCGCCGGTCGACGCCCTTTCCGCTACCTGCTTTATAAAGACGTGAACCGTCATCCGAAGCTGGAGCTGGGATGACCCGCAGCATCACCACAAAACCGCTCACGCCGGAGGCCTTTGCGCCCTACGGCGATGTGATCGACGCCAAAGGCGCGCCGGACAAGATCATCAACCAAGGCAAATGCGGACGCTACCACGACCGCGCCTTGGTCGATGTGACCCCGGACACCGGCGGGCGTGTCGGTGTGTCGGTGTTTCACGCCGAATTGCGCAGCTTTCCCTATGCGCTCGACCTGATCGAACGCCACCCGGAGGGCTCGCAGTGCTTTGTGCCGATGTCTGCCGATCCGTTCCTGATCATCGTCGCCGATGGCCCCGACGCCACGCCCCACGCTTTTGTCAGTGACGGCACACAGGCGATCAATTTCCATAAGGGCACATGGCACGGCGTCCTGACCCCTCTGTCCGGCAACGGCCTGTTCGCCGTCATCGACAGAATCGGCGCCACCCCCAACTTGGAGGAGCATTGGCTCGAGACGCCATGGGAGGTCATAGAGGGTTAAGACGGCCTAGTTTTGTGCCCGCGTCGCCAATCTGCGATTTTCGGTCACTTTCCCTCTTGACCCTCTGAGCCGATCCGTCTACCTACGCGGCACTTCGGCGGAGTAGCTCAGTTGGTTAGAGCAGCGGAATCATAATCCGCGTGTCGGGGGTTCAAGTCCCTCCTCCGCTACCATATCCCCTACATCTCAGACGGATACCTCGCGCGGCCACAAGCGCGTCGATTTCGTTTGGCCTGCCCGCAATCACTCCCGACCGATTTTGTCCAACCTCTCGGCACAGTTGCGCGTCGGGCTGCGGCACATTGCCTTACCCAAGAGATTTAATTTCAAGCAATGTGATACCTCACGGGTATTACGACATATCCCGCAAGGCATTGAGAAAGAGGTGGATCACCGTCAGATTCCCCGCCAGCTTTACCGACGGGAGGAGTCATTATGCGCAATATCACAATCGACAACATCACCGATGCCGTTATCAAATCCATGGATACGGACATCCCGGCGCGCAACATGGAAATCATGAAAGCCGCGCTCAAACATGTTCATGAATTCATGAAAGAGGTCAATTTGACCTATGACGAATGGCTGGAAGCCATGGAGTGGATGCGCCGCGCCGGCGATATTTCCAGCGACGCGCGCAACGAATTCATCCTGATTTCCGACATCATCGGCGTCGAAGTGCTGGCCGATATGCTCGACAAGAAACCGACGCACAACGAGACCATCTCGACCGTGCTCGGGCCGTTTTACCGCGAGAACCCGCCGGTGCTTCCGAAAGGTGCCTCGATCATCCAGAAGGATTTCGAAGGTCAGGAAACCGTCCGAGTCTCCGGCACGATCCGCGACACCGATGGCAACCCGGTGCCGGGCGTGACCATGGACGTCTGGGAAGATGCCCCCAATGGCCTCTACGAACAGCAGGACCCGGATCAGCCGGACTTCAACCTGCGGGGGCGCTTCATCACCGACGAGAATGGCGCATATGAATTCGTCGCCATCCGCCCGGTGCCCTACCCGATCCCCTATGACGGCGCCGCCGGTGAGCTTTTGAAATACATGGGCCACCACCCGATGCGTCCCGGTCACGTGCACTTCATGATCATGAAGGATGGCTATAAGACCCTGATCTCGCAGATTTATGATAGCACGACCGAATATCTCGACAACGACAGCGTGTTTGCCGTGAAAGAAGACCTCATCGGCGAGATGGTCAAAGCCCCAGAGGGTGCCGACACCGATCTCGTGATGACCTTCGACTTCGTGATCCGCGACAACGCGCTCGTCGAAGGCGTCGCTGCCGAGTGACCCGATACCCCCTTTGGATGGGCTTCGGCCCTTCCTCCTCAGGAACGGCACGCTTCCCCGTGCTGTTTCACCAATTGAACATCTGGGAATTGCCATGAACACCCCCCTTTCCGCACAACCGCTCACCGGCCACCCCCAGGGAGACCTAATGGAGGCGACGCGCATTCGCGCCGTCACTTCCTGGATCATTGAGGCCCCGACCCGTCGCAAACACAAGCTGTCGAACACCTCCATCAGCTATCAGGGCTATGTCTTTGTCCGCGTCACTTTGGACAACGGTGTCGAGGGCTTTGGCGAGGCCTCCACACTGGGTGGTCCGCGCTGGGCCGAGGAAAGCGTCGAGGCGATCAAAGCCAATATCGACACCTATCTGGCGCCCGCGCTGATCGGCAAACCGGCCTGCCTGCTGGAAGCCGCCGCCGGTGACATGGCCAAGGCCTGCAAGCGCAATTACGCCGCGAAATCCGCGCTCGACACCGCGCTTTTGGATGCCACCGGCAAGAGCCTTGGCGTGCCCGCACATGTGCTTCTTGGCGGCGCGCGGCGCACGTCCTTTTCTGCGATCTGGGCGCTGGCCTCCGGTGACGCGGCCCAAGAGGTCGAAGAGGCGCAGGGCATGATCGAAAAAGGTTGGTTCAACCGCTTTAAGATCAAGCTGGGTTTTGCCGATCCGCAAACCGATCTGGACCGTTTGGCGGCGCTGCAAAAGGCCCTGCCGACGGGCACGGACATCATCGCCGATGTGAACCAAGGCTGGTCCGAGGCCGATTTCATCCGCTACCTGCCGCGCCTCGCGGATCTTGGCGTGAGCTTGGTGGAACAACCTCTGCCCGCCGGTCAAATGGCCGCCATGGCACGGATTTCGGCACGCTCTCCGATCCCGATCATGATGGATGAGGGCGTTTTCACACTGGAAGAGGCCCTCGATGGCTGCGCCCGCGCGGCGGGCTCCGTTCTGTCACTGAAACTGTGCAAACACGGTGGCGTGCATCAGCTCAAACAAGTCGCAGGCATCGCACAGGCGGCGGGCGTGCAGCTCTATGGCGGTTGTCTGTTGGAAAGCTCGGTCGGGGCGGCGGCGCATTTGCATGCCTTTGCCACGCTTCCCGCGCTCGAATGGGGCACAGAACATTTCGGGCCGAAAATCCTGATCGAAGATCTCTGCCGCAACGCGCTCAAATACGAGAATTTCGAGGTGCATTTGCCGGACGGTCCGGGTCTGGGCGTCACGCCCGATCTCGACCTGATCGAAAAATACGCCCGCAAAGACTGAGGACCAAACATGACACATGATCTGCGTGTCCGCTTTGAGGACATGGGCCGGAAACTGGCCGAGAAACCGCACCTCAAGCGGCTCGGCGCGCTGTTTTCCGAAACCGTCCTGATTGAGATCGACGGCAACGAATATTACCTCGCCTTTCATCGTGGCGCGCTGGAGCGCGTGACCGAAGGGCCGAGCCGCCAGACGCCCTGGCGGTTTGCGATCCGCACCGATGGCGAGGCACTCGACAAATTCTGGCAGCCGATCCCGGAGCCGTCGTTTCATGACATCTTCGGCTTTGTCAAAACCGGGCGTGGCCGGATCGAAGGCGACATTCTCGTGCTGGTGAAAAACCTGCGTTTCTTCAAAGAATTCATGGCGCTTGGTCGCCCAGAGGAGGCCGCAGCATGAGCGCGCAACCTGCATATGAACCGATCATCGGCCGCTATGTGACCATCGAGGTCCAAGGCCGCAGCTACCGCGTTTTTGTCGAGGAGGCGGGCCAAGGTCAACCGGTGATCTGTTTCCACACCGCCGGTGCCGACAGCCGCCAGTGGCGTCACATCATGAACGATGCGGAGCTGACCGCCAATTACCGCTTCATCGCCCCCGACATGCCGTGGCACGGCAAAAGCCTGCCGCCAGAAGGGTTCGAGGAAGAGGAATATCTTTTGACGACCGAGGTCTATGTCGAGACCGTGTTGAAACTGGTCGAGGCGCTGGCGCTGGAAAACCCGATCTACGCGGGCTGTTCCATGGGCGGGCGCATCGCGCTGCAACTCGCGCTCAACAACCCGGAGCCGTTCAAGGGCTTCATCGCCATCGAGGCCTCGGATTTTCAGCCGGCGTGGTATGACATCGACTGGTTCCACCGCCCCGATGCGCATGGTGGCGAAATGGGGGCCGCTCTGGTGTCCGCCAATATCGCGCCGCAGGGGCCGAAAGCCGAACGTTGGAACACCCAATGGATGTTCATGCAATCGGGGCCGGGCGTGTTCCGGGGTGATCTGAATTTCTATACCAAGGACGACAGCCTCGTCGGCAAACTGGGCGGCATCGACACGTCGAACAAACCCGTGCACATCATGGTCGGCACCTACGACATGACCTGCACGCCCGAAGATGCCAAACGCACCGCGGATCAGATCCCCGGCGCCACCCTTGCCGTGATGGACGGGATCGGGCATTTTCCGATGAGTGAAAACCCCGCCACCTTCCGTCCGCATTTCGTCGAAGCGCTCGCGAAAATGGGCTGAAGGGGCTGCCAGAGGGCCTCTCTTGGACTTCAAACGTCTGAAATACTTCATCGCCGTGGCCGAAGAATTGCACTTCGGCCGCGCAGCCACCCGCCTCGGCATGGCGCAGCCGCCGTTGTCGCGTCAGGTGGCCGCACTCGAAGATCAGCTGGGCGTCAAACTCTTTGACCGCAGCCGCAATCAAGTGCGCCTGACCGAGGCGGGCGAGGTGCTTTTGGACCGCGCCCGCGACATTCTCGCCAATCTCGACAGCGCCTACCGCGAGGCCACCCAGATCGGGCAAGGCGGCGCAGGGCGGCTCAGAATTGCCTTTGTCGGCTCCGCGACCCACGGCCCGCTGCCGACGCTGATCAAATCCTTTCGCTCGCATTACCCGAATGTCGATCTGTCGCTGTCGTCCATGAACAATGCCGATCTTGAGCGCGCGTTGATCCAACGCGACATCGACATCGCAGTCGCCCGCCCGCATCTGTCCGGCGCCGAAGAGCTGCGCTCCGCACAACTGTTTTGCGAACCGCTCATTCTGGCGCTGCCCGATGGTTCCACCCATGCCCGAAGCACCAAGCCCGTGCAGCTCAACACGTTGAAAGACGAGACCTTTGTGCTCTACCCGCGCCGCCCGCGCCCGTCTTTTGCGGATTTCATCCTGCGCACCTGCGCCGAGGAAGGGTTTTCGCCGAAAGACCAGATTTTCGCACAGGATTATCAAACCGCGATCTCACTCGTGGCCGTCGGCGTCGGTCTGGCCGTGGTGCCCGAAAGCGTGTCGCATTCGCCGCGCTCCGGCGTCACCTATCGCCCCTACGAAGGCCATAATCCCGGCACCAGCCTCACGGCCCACGCCCGTCTCGACAATCGCAAGCCTCAAGTGCTGAATTTCTTTTCCCTACTGCAAAAGTTCACGCGGCGGGCTTCTTAGCCCACCGCGAGCTGGCTTTCCCCACGTCCCCGCGTAACCGCTTTTCGTCGGCCCAAGTTGCGGGTAACATCACAGCATGTCAGCGCCCGCGCCCTCCCATCGAGACATCGACCCCGACAGGATGATCGCCTGCCCGGCCTGCGACGCTTTGCTGGTCGACCGGGATGTGGCGATGGGCGACACCGCCTCTTGTCCGCGCTGCGGAACGGTGATCGAGGCGCCACGCCCCTTGGCGATGACCCGGATCATCATGCTGGCTCTGGCCGCGCTCATTTTAATGATCGCCGCCGTGTTCTTTCCGTTTCTGGAACTGGGCGCGGCGGGCATGGTGCGACGCAGTTCGCTTTTAGACACGGTGATGGCCTTTGCGACCGGGCTAACAGCCCCCTTGACCATCGCCATGGCGGCGCTGATCGTGATCCTCCCCGTGACAAGATTCCTCGCCCTTCTATATGTGTTGGGACCGATGGCCTTTGGCTGGCGCCCCGCGCGTCATGCCGCAAGCGCCTTTCGTCTGGCCGAAGCGCTCAGGCCCTGGGCCATGGCGGAGGTCTTTATCGTCGGCGTCGCCGTGGCACTGGTCAAAGTGGCGGGGCTGGCGCATGTCTCTTTGGGGCCTGCGTTCTGGGCCTTCGTGGCCTTGGTCATCGTGACCGTGTTGAAAGATAATTTTATGAGCAGAGTGACCGTTTGGAAAACGCTGGACGCCCGCCGCACATCCTGACCGCGCGCGACGCGGGCCTTGTCGGCTGCACGCAATGCGGCAAGGTGCACCTGCCCTCTGCGGCGGTCTGTGGCCGGTGTGGCGCGGCACTTCATGCGCGCGACATCGCCAATCTGCAAAAGGTCTGGGCCTGGCTGATCGCCGGAATAGTGGTCTATATCCCCGCCAATCTTTACCCGATGCTCGCCACCGCCAGCCTCGGCCATACGACCGAAAACACCATTCTCGGCGGTGTGGTCGAGCTGATGCATCATGGCTCTTACGGGGTGGCCGCCATCGTTTTTGTCGCCTCGATCATCATTCCGGTCGCCAAATTCATCGCCATCGCCTTTCTCGGCCTGACCACCACGCGGCGGGTCCGCATGTCGGCGCATCATCGTCACTTGCTGTTCGAAGTGGTTGAATTCATCGGGCGCTGGTCGATGATCGATGTCTTTGTTGTCGCCATCCTCTCCTCTCTGGTAAGGCTGGATTTCGCCGCGACGATCACACCGGGGATCGCCGCGATCAGTTTCGCGCTCTCTGTGGCCTTCACCATGATGGCGGCCCTGAGTTTCGATGAACGCCTGATTTGGGATGCTTTGGAAGATGAGTGACACAAATGAGCAAAAGCCCGACACGGGGCCCGCAGACATGGTGATCTCACCGCCCAAACGCAGCTTTTGGCGCAATCTTTCCTATGTCTGGCTGGTGCCTTTGGCGGCCCTCGTGGTGACGCTCTTCATCGCTTGGCAAAGCTGGGCCGAGCGCGGTCAGCGGATCGAAATTCTGTTCGAAAATGCGGCAGGGATCACCGCCGATGAGACCACATTGCGCTATCGCGACGTGGAAATCGGCATCGTTGAGGAGGTGAAATTCGCGCCCGATCTGGCCTCCGTCGTCATCGGCGCGCGGATCGACCGGACCGTTGCGGCCTCTCTCCCCGAAGATGCGCAATTCTGGATCGTCCGGCCTGAGGTCTCCGCCAGCGGCATCTCGGGTCTCTCCACCGTGCTTTCGGGCGCCTATATTCAAGCCGCTTTCGACCCTGTGCCCGAGGCGAAAGCCACGCAGTTCACCGGCCTTGAGGAAACACCGCTGATCCTGCCCGGCATGCGCGGCACGAAAGTGACGCTGCGCACCGATTCCGGCAGCCAGCTCACCCCCGGCGCGCCGATCTTTCACCAAGGCATCGAGGTTGGCAAAATCGAGACCCCGCGCCTGATGGACAGTGGCGAGGGCGTCATCGTCGATGCCTTTATCAACGCGCCCTATGATCGCCGCCTGACCAGTGCTGCGCGGTTCTGGCAGGTCTCAGGATTTTCGGTCAACATCGGCCCCAGCGGGCTAAACCTCTCGGTCGGCTCGATTGCCAGCCTCGTGCGCGGCGGCATCGCCTTTGACACGGTGGTCTCCGGCAGCGAACCGATCCGCAGCGGGCAAGTGTTCGATCTTTACGACGACGAAGACACCGCGCGCGCCAGCGTGTTTCGCGAAGAAATCGAGAACCCGGTCGATCTGACCGTGGAATTCGACGAATCCGTCAGCGGCCTGACGGCAGGCTCCTCGGTGGTCTATAAAGGCGTCAAGATCGGCTCTGTCTCCTTCCTTGGCGCCTTCATCGAAGAGCGCAACAACACGCAAGAGGTCGTATTGCGCTCGGTGATTTCCATCGATCCGCAGCGATTGGGCCTCGAGGCGGAGGCGCCTGCGTCCGAGGTGATCGCCTTTTTCTCGAATGCGGTCAAAAACGGGCTGCGCGCACGTTTGGCGACGCAAAGCATCTTTAGCCGCTCCCTCGTGGTCGAGCTGGTGGAACTGCCCGATGCCGCGCCGGATACGCTAGGCATTTTCGCGGAAACTGCGCCTTTGTTGCCCTCTGTCGCCTCCGATCTGCCGGATATGGGCGCCACCGCTGAGGGTCTGTTGCAACGGGTGAACGATCTGCCGGTCGAGGAACTTTTGGATCAGACCATCGCCACATTGGCCGCCGTGGAAAGCCTCGCGGGGGATGAAAACCTGCGCGCCGCCCCCGATGCCTTTGTCGCACTTTTGGATGACGCGCGTGGCCTCATTGGCAGCCCCGAGACCCAAGCCCTGCCCGCAGAGCTGAACACCGCCGTCTCGGAACTGCGCGCCGTCGCCGAACAGCTGCGTCAGGCCGATGCGGTGAACCGCCTTGTCGCTGCTCTCGACGCCGCCGAAGAGGCCGCCACCTCTGTCACGGATGTCGCGGCCAATATCGACACGGCGACCGAGACCCTGCCCGCTCTGATCGCGGATTTGCAGGCGCTCACCGAGAAAGCCAACGCGCTTGAGGTCGAACAATTCCTGGCTGCCGCCTCCGCCTTTCTCGAAGGCGCGGATCGGCTGATCGACACGCCGGACATGCGCGCGCTTCCGGCCAGCCTCACGGGCGCTCTGGATGAGGCGCGCGAGGCCTTGGCCGAATTGCGCGAAGGCGGGTTGATCGAGAACACCAATGCCACGCTGGCCTCCGCGCGCGAAGCCGCCTCGGCGGTTGAAGATGCCACCGCGAATCTCCCGGAGCTGTCACGGCGGATCGAGGCGCTTGTGGCCGAGGCGGAGCGCACCCTGTCCGATTACGGGTCGCAATCCAGCTTCAACCGCGAGACGATTTCGTCGCTGCGCGAAGTGCGCGCCGCCGCCGAAGCGCTCAGCAAACTCGCCCGCGCCATCGAGCGCAATCCCAATTCCCTCTTGTTTGGACGGTGATCGATATGGTTCGTTTTCTCCCCCTCGCCCTTCTGGCCCTCACCGCATGTGGCGGCACCGAACCGCGCTATCTGATCGACAGCGCACCCGCCACGACCACGGCCGACACCGCTCAGGTGCGGATGCAAGTGTCGACGCTGGAGATGCGCGAGGTCTCCCTGCCCGCCTATGCCGAAGAGTCGCAGATATTGATCGAAGGGGCGAATGGTGCCCTGACGCCTTTGGACAATGCGCTCTGGGCCGATGAACCGCGTCGGGCTGTGACCCTGCGTCTGGCGGAGGCCATTTCACGCGGCGGCTCCGCAACGGTCGCCGCCGAGCCCTGGCCGCTTGAGACGCCTGCCCAGGCCGCCGTGCATGTGCAGGTTTCCGATATGGTGGCGCGCGCACCGGGACAAACAGAGGGACAATCAGAGGGACAATTTGTCCTGAAAGGTCAGTTTGCGGTTTCCTCTTATGACCATGTTGTGCGAGAACGGATCAGACGGTTCGATATCTCTGTGCCGTTGCCGGATGGCAGCCCCGCAGGCATTGCCCGCGCGTCGGGTCAAGCGCTGCAAAATTTGGCGATTGAGATCACCCAAGACCTGCGCCGATAACTTTCACCGATTCAATTCCTGTCAAGCGCTATCTACATATTGACAGTGGACCCCCTCAGGAAGCTATATGATGTTGCTTCGGTTCCATCGACTCGTGTCGGTGGCTAAGAGGGAAGATCGGTGTAAATCCGGCGCTACCCCCGTAACTGTAAGCGGTGAGCGAGGTTGAAAATGCCACTGGGGCCGCCCTTTGAAAGGGGTTCTGGGAAGGCCAGCCAAGCCATGATCCGCGAAGTCAGGAGACCTGCCAAAGCGGAACAGAACCACGAACGGAGGGTTCGGGGGCGCGGGGGTCCGCTGTCCTCGGCACGACACAAGAGGACAAAGAGCAATGACCGCCCAGACCGCCACTGACACCATCATCGTCTACTCCAAACCCGCCTGCGTGCAATGCACCGCCACGACGCGCGCGCTCGACGCCAAAGGCATCAGCTACGATGTGATCGACCTGACCCAAGACGACGACGCCATGTCCCGCGTGACCGGCCTCGGCTACCGTCAGGCCCCTGTTGTCGTCGCCGGTGACGACCACTGGTCCGGCTTTCGTCCCGACATGATCGCACGCCTGTCCTGATCCGATGTCAGACGTGTGTCCAGAGGCGTCTCTGCCGACCTGCTTTCCGGATATCGTCTATTATTCTTCCACTTCGGAGAACACGGTGCGCTTCGTCGACAGGCTCGGCCTTCCGGCGAAACGCATTCCGATCTCCCCGAAGGAAACAGGGCCGGTGATTGACCGGCCTTTTGTCCTGATCTGTCCGACCTATGCGGATGGCGAGGGGCGCGGCGCGGTTCCGAAACAAGTGATCCGCCTCTTGAACGATCCCGACACCCGCGCGCTGCTGCGTGGCGTGATCGGGGCCGGAAACCGAAATTTCGGCACTTTGTTTGCCAGCGCGGGCGATGTGATCGCCCGGAAATGCAATGTCCCGCTCTTGTACAAATTCGAGCTTGCGGGATTTGACAACGACATCGCGCGGGTTCGCGCCGGATTGGAAAAAATGGGCCGGAACCTCGGCCTCGCACAAATGGGGGATGCGCCATGCTCGACGATGGCTTGAAGAGTGGCCAAAAATCAGGCCTGAATGGCACCACGGATTATCACGCGCTCAACGCGATGCTCAATCTCTACGACGAGAACGGCCATATCCGTTTTGAGGCCGACCGCATGGCGGCGCGTCAGTATTTCCTGCAACATGTGAACCAGAACACGGTGTTCTTTCACTCGCTCGATGAGAAGCTCGGCTATCTCGTGGAGGAAGGGTACTATGAGGCGGCAGTTCTGGATCAATATTCCAAGAACTTCATGCGCAAGATCTGGGACGACGCCTACGCCAAGAAGTTCCGCTTCCCGACCTTCCTCGGCGCCTTCAAATATTACACGTCTTACACGCTGAAAACCCGCGACGGGCAGCGCTATCTTGAGCGCTACGAGGACCGCGTGGTGATGACCGCGCTGGCTCTGGCGCGCGGCGACGAAGCACTGGCTTTGTCCTTCATGGACGAGATGCTGTCGGGTCGTTTCCAGCCCGCGACGCCCACCTTCCTGAACGCAGGCAAGCAATCCCGTGGCGAGTTGATCTCTTGTTTCCTTTTGCGTCTTGAAGACAACATGGAAAGCATCGGTCGCGGCATCAACTCCGCGCTGCAACTGTCGAAACGCGGCGGCGGGGTGGCTTTGCTTCTGACCAACATCCGCGAACACGGCGCGCCGATCAAAGGCATCGAGAACCAGTCTTCGGGCGTCATTCCGGTGATGAAGCTGTTGGAAGATAGCTTTTCCTACGCCAACCAATTGGGCGCACGTCAGGGTGCCGGTGCCGTTTACCTGAACGCGCACCACCCTGATATTATGCGCTTTTTGGACACCAAACGCGAAAACGCCGACGAAAAAATCCGCATCAAGACGCTGTCTTTGGGCGTGGTGATCCCCGACATCACCTTTGAGCTCGCCAAGAAAAACGCCGACATGTATCTCTTCTCCCCGCATGACGTGGAAAAGGTCTACGGCGTGCCCTTCTCTGAAATCTCGGTGACCGAGAAATACGAGGAGATGGTGGACGACAAACGCATTCACAAGAAAAAGATCAACGCGCGGACCTTCTTCCAGACCATCGCGGAAATTCAGTTCGAAAGCGGCTATCCCTACATCATGTTCGAGGACACGGTGAACCGGATGAACCCGATTGCGGGTCGCATCAACATGTCGAACCTCTGTTCCGAGATTTTGCAGGTCAACGAGGCCTCCGAATTCAACGACGACCTGAGCTACAGCCACCTTGGCACAGATATTTCGTGCAACCTCGGCTCGCTGAATATCGCGAAGACCATGGACGGCAAGGATCTGGGCCAGAGCGTCGGCACCGCCGTGCGCGCGCTGACCGCCGTGTCGGAAATGTCCGCGATTGACTCCGTGCCCTCGATCCGTCGCGGCAATGACGAAAGCCATGCCATCGGCCTCGGCCAGATGAACCTGCACGGCTTTTTGGCCCGCGAGCACATCCATTACGGCAGCCCCGAAGGCGTCGAGTTTACCTCCGTTTATTTCGCCGCCGTTGCCTATCACGCGATCCGTGAGAGCAACGCTTTGGCGCGCGAACATGGCGAGAGCTTCAAGGGGTTCGCCGACAGTGACTACGCCAATGGCAGCTTCTTTGACAAATACACCGACCGCGATTGGTTGCCGGAAAGCGAGAAGGTGCAATCCCTGTTCGAGGGCATGGACCTGCCGACCCGCGAAGACTGGGCAAACCTCAAAGAGGCGGTGATGAAGGACGGGCTTTACAACCGCAACCTTCAGGCCGTGCCGCCGACCGGGTCTATCTCCTATATCAACAATTCGACCTCTTCGATCCATCCGATTGTGTCGAAAGTTGAGATTCGCAAAGAGGGCAAAATCGGCCGCGTCTATTACCCGGCCGCCTTCATGAACAACGAGAACCTCGAATACTACCGCGATGCCTATGAGATCGGGCCGGAAGCCCTGATCGACACCTATGCCGCCGCGACCGAACACGTCGATCAAGGCCTGTCCCTGACGCTGTTCTTCCCGGCAGAGGCCACCACGCGCGACATCAACAAAGCACAGATCTACGCGTGGAAAAAAGGCATCAAGACCATCTATTACATCCGCTTGCGTCAGGCCGCCCTTGAGGGCACCGAGGTGCAAGGCTGCGTGTCCTGCACGCTGTAAGGGGAGCCAAGACTATGAAAGATATGACCGATCTGCGCATCCCGCGCGCCATCAACTGGAACCGCTTGGAAGACGACAAGGACCTCGAGGTCTGGAACCGTCTGACGGTAAACTTCTGGCTGCCGGAGAAAGTGCCACTGTCGAACGACATTCCGAGCTGGGCGACGCTCAAGGATTTCGAGAAAACCCTGACAATCCGGGTGTTTACCGGCCTCACGCTTTTGGACACGATCCAGAACACAGTCGGTGCGCCGTCTCTGATGCCCGACGCGGTGACGCCGCATGAAGAGGCCGTTCTGACCAACGTCGCCTTCATGGAGGCCGTCCACGCGCGGTCCTATTCCTCGATCTTCTCGACACTGTGCTCGACGAAAGAGGTCGACGAGGCCTTCCGCTGGTCCGAAGAGAACCCGCATCTGCAAGCCAAGGCGCGCGCGATCCTTGAGACCTACGCACCCGGAAACGATCCGCTAAAACGCAAGATCGCCTCCGTGTTCCTCGAAAGCTTCCTGTTCTATTCGGGCTTCTACCTGCCGATGTATTGGTCGTCGCGCGCGAAGCTCACGAACACCGCCGATCTCATCCGCCTGATCATCCGCGACGAGGCGGTGCATGGCTATTACATCGGCTATAAATTCCAGCGCGGTCTGGAAAAGCTGCCGGAGGCCGAACAACAGGCGCTCAAGGACTATGCCTATAGCCTGTTGTTCGAACTGTACGAGATCGAAAACCAATATACCGAGGAGCTTTATGACGAGATCGGCCTGACCGAGGACGTCAAAACCTTCCTGCATTACAACGCCAACAAGGCGCTGCAAAACCTCGGCTTCGAGGCGCTGTTCCCGCCAGAGGTCTCCGAGGTGAACGCCGCCATTCTCGCCGCCCTCAGCCCCGACAGCGAGAACCACGACTTCTTCTCCGGGTCCGGGTCCAGCTACGTGATCGGCAAGGCGGTCGCGACCGAGGACGAAGACTGGGATTTCTGATCCCGGGCAGCGCAGAAACAAAACGGCAGGCCGCAAAGCCTGCCGTTTTTCATTAGTGGTTGAATGACTTACCGGATCGCCAAACCGGCCTCATCAAACAAATGCGTGCGGCCCTCGCCGAATTTAAGCCCAACCTTTTCGCCCGGCTGATGCGGCGCATCGCCCAGATCGCGAATGGTCATCTGCCCCGCGCCATTCTCCGCATCAACGATGATGTAGGTGTCGGCGCCCAAGTATTCGACCACATCCACCGTGCCATCGAGATCGCCCTCGCCGGGCGCGACGATGGCGATATGTTCCGGGCGAATGCCCAGGTCTTTGCCCTTGTCGCCCAGCCCCAATGAGGTCGCCGGAATGACGTTCATTTTCGGACTGCCGATGAACTGCGCCACGAAGAGGTTGCCGGGGCGTTCATATAGCTCTTTCGGCGAGCCGACCTGCGCGATTTTACCGGCCTCCAACACGACGATACGGTCGGCGAGCGTCATGGCCTCGACCTGATCGTGGGTCACATAGATCATCGTGGATTTCAGCGAGCGGTGCAGTTTCGCTAGCTCGTAGCGCATCTCGACCCGCAGCGCTGCGTCCAAATTCGAGAGCGGTTCGTCAAAGAGAAACGCCGTCGGATCACGCACGATGGAGCGGCCAATGGCGACACGTTGCCGTTGCCCGCCGGAGAGGTCTTTCGGACGGCGGTCGAGATAGTCGTCGAGCTTCAAAACCCGCGCGGCCTCGTCGACCTTTTGCTTGATCACATCCTTCGGCTCACCAGCGGCCTTGAGAGCAAAGCCCACATTATCGCGCACCGACATATGCGGGTAGAGCGCGTAAGACTGGAACACCATCGCGAGACCGCGTTTCGACGGCGGCTCGGCGGTGGCGTCACGCTCACCCACGAAAATCTTGCCGCGAGAGGTCTCTTCCAGCCCCGCGATCATCCGCAAGAGCGTGGATTTGCCGCAACCGGACGGCCCCACGAAAATGATGAATTCGCCCTCGTCAATCTTGAGATCAACGCCCTTGATCACCTGTACGTCGCCGAACCATTTCTCGACGGCCTGTAGCTCAATGCTCGACATCGCTTACTCCTTCACAGTCTGTTGCGGGGCACGGGTCTGACCGCACCACGTCAGCCAGACGGCAGCCGTCCAGCCAAAGGAGGCCCCGCCACAGGGCGTGCCATCCATCGGATCGTAATATTCCCAAAACCCACCGCCCTCGATGAGGCGGGCTGTCTCGTCGCGAAGCCGCGCTTCGGCCTCTGTGCGGCCCATGTCCTTGAGCCCCATGGCGATGAGCGAATTGACCACCGGCCATGTCGGCCCACGCCAATAGCGCCGCGGTTCGAACCGCTCGCTGTCCGGGTCGGCGGAGGGGATGCCGTAGGACACCTTGTCCCAAATCCGCGCGAAATGGGCATCGAGCGCGGGACGCGACACGCCCGCGAGATAGGCCAGAAAAGCCCCCGATCCCAAGACATTGGCGAATTTTCCGGTCCGCATGTCATAGGCATCGAACCAGCCTTTTTCCGCGTTCCACATCTTGTCTAACCCCTCGCGGAGCTGCGCCTCTTGCGCCTGCAATATGGTTACATCCTCGCCCAAGATGCGCCCCAAGGCGATCAGGTCAGAGAAGGCCCGCAAGAGCACAAAGGTGATCCCCGGATCGGCCATCAGAAAGGGCCCGTTCTCGACCATCTCCCGGTCGTCCCAATTCACGGAGCGCCCAAAGGCCAGGATCGCCAGATAGCGGTCATAATCCCATTTCTGCGGGCGCTCCTCCACCTTCACGTGCGTGGTGTCACGGCGCAGATAGGGGTCATCCTCATTGATCGCGATGCCCTCCATGCCGAGGTCCCAATCGGGGCAATTGTCCCGCCCGCTCTCCCACGGATGGATGATCGCGACAGGCCCGTCTTTGCAGCGTTCCCTGATCCACCAATCATGCCAGGCGACCAGTTTCGGATAGAGCGTTTTGACATGCGACAGCCCCGCCTCAGGGTTCTTCTCATAGATTTTCCGAATGAGCGTCGCGGCCACGGGGGGCTGCGAAATGCCCGAGGTCGGCGGCTCATGGGTCGCGCCCCAGACCTTTGGCCCCGGAAAATAATCCGGGTCGACCTTATGGAAAATGATATGCGGCACCATGCCGGTGTCCCATTGCGAGGCGAACAGCAGATGTACCTCCTGCCAGGCTCGCGCCATGTCGAAGGTCGCATAGCCCCAAGCGGAAAACATACTGTCCCAGTTCCACTGATAGGGATAAAGCCGCGCCGTCGGGATGGTATAGCCGCCGCGATCATTGCCCAAGAGGACATCGCGGGCGGCTTGGTCGATGGGGTTTTGAAACGTCATCCTTTCACACTCCCCGCCGTCAGACCCTTGGTCATGAATTTCTCCAGCCCCAAGAACAGCGCCATGATCGGCACGGTGGCGATCACCGAACCAGCCATGAGGTGTTGCCGTGGAATTTCTGACGAGTTGAGCGAGGCGATGCCGCGCGTCAGGGTGAATTTCGACGGATCATCCAAGAGCATGAAGGCCAAGAGGAACTCGTTCCACGCGATCATGAAGACGTAAAGCGACACGGAGGCGAGCGCGGGAAGGCTGAGCGGAAGGGTGATTTTCCAGATCACCTGTAGCCTTGAAAGCCCGTCCATCAGGCCCGCCTCTTCGATCTCTGCGGGCAACCCGCGGAAGTAGCCTTGGAGCATATACAAAGCCACCGGGATCGTCGTCACCGGGTAGATCATGACGATGCCGGTGATCGAATTGCGCAGCCCCATCATCGAAAACGCGATGTAAATCGGCAGCGCCAGAACGATCATCGGCACCATGTAGATCAAGAGGATAGACCGCGAAAACGCCGCCTGCCCCCGGAACCGAAGCCGCGCCACGGCATAGGCACCGGGGATCGCGAACAGCAGCGTGATGAACACGGTCAGCACGGAGATGTAGAAAGACGTCCACAAATAGGAGCCGAAATTGAACTCCGTGATCAGCTCGACATAGGAGCGGAAGAGGCCCCAGCCCTGCGACAGATCGATGGAGAAATCCAAGGGGTTCTGCATCAGCTGCGCCTGATTTTTCAGGCTGGTCATCACCATCACATAGAAGGGTATGACCACGATGGCCGTGAAGAAAATATAGCCAAAGCCCCTAAGCGTGCGGATCACCGCATCCTCAAACTCATGCCGGGTCAAAGCGCCCATGGTCAGCTCTTCGACGAAGACCTTGAGTGGCCAGCCGATGCCGACCCCCATGAACAGAGCCGCCGCCACGCGCGCGACCAAGGAGACATTGCCAGTCAGAACCGGCCCGATCCCAAGCGACAAGGTGACGAAATAGGCCACAGTGAGTAGAGCGGAGGCGACGAATGTCGTCCCGCCCCAGACAAGCGCCAATCCAGTGGGAATGCCGAAGATCACGGACCACGTCAGAGAGGGTCGGAACGCTTCACCGGTGGCAAAACTCATCGCCACGGCAACGGTCACCGCGATGACGAACGTCCACAAAACGCCCAAGGCGGGGCCGGTGAGATATCCAAAACGGAGGTGTTTCATAGCCCTTCCTCCTTCGACATGAATTTGAAGAAGAACACGGAGAAGAGCAGCAGACAGGCAAAGATCACCACGGCCACCGCAGCACCCGCGCCGATGTTCGACACTGCAAAGGCCTGTTCATAGACATTCACGGTCAAAACTCGTGTTCCCGCGTTGCCGCCGGTCAAAAGGAAAATGTCGTCGAACTTGTTGAAGGTCCAAATAAAGCGCAACAGGAAGAGCACCGAGAGAATGCCCAAAAGCTGCGGCAGGCTGAGATACCAGAACTGCTGGAACGGCGAGGCACCATCCATATCGGCGGCCTCATACATATCGGTCGAGATCGACTGCATCCGGGCGAGGATGAACAGGAACGACAGCGGGAAATAGCGCCAAATCTCGAAGAGCGTCACCATGATCAGCGCCAGGGGCCGTTCACCAAAGAAGTTGATCGCCTGATCCATCACCCCCATCTGCACCAAAAGCGCATTGGCGGAGCCGGAGAAAGGGTCGAAGAGCAAAATCCACGCGAAGGCCACGGCGATCACCGGCGCCACGTAGGGGAAGAGGTAAAGTCCGCGCAAAATGCCTTGGCCCCTGAAAGAGTGATTGAGCAGCAAGGAGGCGAAAAGCCCCATGACCAGCGCGCCCACCGTGCCAAAGACCGTGTAAAACAGGGTCACTCCAAGAACGGAAAAGAACTCGCCTCCGTCAAAAACGGACACAAAGTTCTTCAAAGTGAACTCATTGTTGGTGAGCACGAAAGAGGCCTTGCCATTGACCTCTACCGGCGTGTCCTCGACATCGCCCACCGTGTCGAACCACGCCTGTTCGGTCACGACAGGGATGTTCAGCGTCTCACGATAGCCGCCCTCCCAATCGCCCAGATCACAGGACAAAATCCCTTCTGCGATCTCACAACGCGGGTCCAACTCCCCCGCTAATGTCAGCCCCTCTGGCCATGTGTCTTCCAATGTCACGCCCGTGATTTCGGAACTCGGAGAGGAGTTGCGCAGCCGGTATCGAAGCGTCGCCTCATCACCCGGCGCCGCAGGGCGGCCCCGCAGGTCTTCGCGCACGACCGTATCCGGCGCCCGCAAATCCGACAGTGAGACGGGTTTCACGGAAATCCAGAAGATCGCCAAAAGCGGCAAAAGCACGACCAGTGAAACGGCTAGAATCGTAGGGGTCAAAAGGCCCCAGGCAAGGCGCGCCTCGGAACGGGCCAAAGGCCCGGCCCCGCGCGGAGGTCCGATGTCCGACATGGAAAACTCCCTGTCTGTCCTGAAAGTTAGGGGGCGCGTGAGCCGCACCCCCGAAAGGCGCTTATTCGATCGCGCCCAGTTCGGCGTTCATCTCGGCCACGGCCGCCGCCGCGTCGATTTCACCGTCGATATATTCGCGCACCACGCGGTTGATGACCTGAGAGTTGATCATCTTGGAGGCGAGCGTCAGTTGACCTTCGGTCACACCCCAACGCTGAGCAACGTCGAGACCGCCTACGATTTCGTCGATCATGTCCTGCGCATAAAGATCGCCCAGCGGCGCTTTGCGGTCCACACCGGCGGGAAGCTCTGCCCATGCCTTGGCGAAGAGCTCCGGGTCATCAGCCGTGCCACGACGCACCGGGAATTTGCCCTCGGGCGCGATGGACAGAGTTTGAGTATAGCCCTCATCCATGGAATACATCACGAATTCCTCGGCAGCATCCGTATCCGCATCCGACGTGATGCCGAAATAGCGGATGTCACCCCAAGCCGCGCCGTCCGGGTTGGACGGACCGGAGAAGGTCGTCACGATGCCGGTTTTCGAGGCCAATTCGCCAGAGGTCGGATCGTCGTTGATCGTGGGCGGCGAGCTGTCGCGCAGACCGGCCAGCTCATCGAGGATGAAGGGCGACCAGATGATCATCGCCGCATTTCCGGAGAAGTAGAGCGTGCGGGACTGGTCCCAATAGAGATCACCCGGAGGCGAGGCTTCGGCGATGGCTTTATAGAAATCAAGCACTTCGGTGGTTTTCGCCTCATCCAAAGGCGCGAAACCACCCTCGTCCACCGGGCTCACACCATTGGCAAGGAAGACATGTTCCAACACCTGCGACATGAAGTTTTCGTCCACTTTGGTCGCGGCAACGAAGCCATACATTTCCGGCGGGTTGTGGAGTTTTTCAAGAGCCGCTTCGACAGCGGCATAAGAGGTCGGCGCCTCAAGTCCCGCTTCGTCGAAGAGGTCCTTGCGATAGACGATCATCTGGGTCCAGCCATCGACCGGCACGGAGGCATAGCCGTCGTCCATCGCCGCCATGCCCAGAGCGCCGGGGGCGAAGGTGTCGACGCCCAACTCTTCGATCACGTCGGTGGCGGCATCCATATCGAGGATCCCCGCCTCGGCCCAAGGCAGCGCATATTGCAGCGTGTGATAGATCACATCCGGCAAATCACCCGCAGCAAAGGCGGCAGTGGCCCGCGTACCAAGCTCGGCCTCGGTCACCGGGATCACTTCGACGGCCGTGCCGGTTTTCTCTTCGAACGCCTTGGCCATCTCTTCTTGTTTCGCCAAACGATCCGGCTGTTCCTCGGTGGTCCAGAACCGCAACGTGTCGGCACTTGCCGCAAAGCTGGTCAACGCAAGCGCGGTCGCCGCCGTTGTCAAAAGGATGTGTTTTTTCAGTGTCATCGCTCTCTCCCTGAGTTGATGCATTCAATCGTTACGACTGCGATCCACCGACAGGCGGATCACATGATGCGCCAGTTCTTCTGGCGTCTTGTCCGGACGGCCCGTCGAGCCTCCCGGACGAAATTCTGCGGCAATGAGATCTTGTTGAAGCGGTGCATTGAGATCGCGCACCCGCGCCATGAGCATCGCGCCCAAAGCCGCGCCGGCTTTGCGGTTGTCGACAGCAAAGGTGGCCAAACGTGGCCACATCGCCTGCGCCTCGGGGGAACCGTCATAGCCGATGACCGAAAGGTCCGAGCCAATCTTGAGCCCCATCTCATGGGCGACGTCATAGACCCCGCGCGCCAGAGTATCGGTGGCGCAGAGAATAGCAGTGGGAGGACGCGCCATCGCCAACACCTGACGCGTGGCCTTGGCGGCTTCTTCCGGGTCCAGCACCTCTTCGATCATCAAGGCCGGGTCAAACACCAAGCCTTCCTGCTCAAGTCCCGCGCGATAACCGTCGCGGCGCAGATGCGAATAGGCGTAATGGCTGGCAGAGCCGATATAAGCGATCCGCTCATGCCCCAGCTGCGCCAGCCACGTCACAGCCTCGGCCATGGAAGCCTCACTCAACGCATCAAAATAGGATGTCTCAGCGTGATTTTTGCTGCGACCATAGCAAATATACGGTGCATTTTCGCGATCCAGAAAGGCGATGCGCGGATCATCCCATAATACGCGCGGCAAGATGAAGCCATCGGCTTTGCGGTGCAAAATCAGGTCGCGCATGATCCGCAAGGTATCGCCCTCACTCTCAGAGGTCGCGATGGTGAGCGTCCACCCCTCAGCAGAGGCGGCTTGGGTCAATCCGGCAAGGAATTCGGCCAGAAACGGCGCGTGGGCGTCATGTTCGGACAGCTCGATCACGAGCCCCAAAGAACAGCTGCGCCCTGTCTTGATCGCCTGCGCCTGGCTCAAAGGACGATAGCCCATCGCCTGTGCAGCACGAATGACACGAATGCGGGTGGTTTCGGAAATATCCGGATACCCGTTCAACGCACGGGAGACTGTTCCCTTCGTCAGACTGAGCGCCTGAGAAAGATCGGTGATCGTCACCCGCGCATTGTCGCGGGAGCGTCGATCCGGTTTTACGTCTGACCTCACCTGATTCGCCTCCTCCTCATCACAAGAAACTCCGAAACCGGTTTCGGCAATGCGTTTTTATCAAATAGTCCATTTCGGCACTGCGGCAAACTTGCTGCGCCGCCAAAATGGAAGCTATTGATTGGAGGGGAGTTTTTCAGGCGATGCGGAAGACCTTAGCCGCCTCTTCCTTGGAAATATTGGCCTTGTCATGGGTCGAGGTCACGCGCCCCCGCTCCATGAAAACAAGGCTGTCGGCGAGGTCGTAAGCGAACTCGAAATACTGTTCGACCAGTACAATCGCCATGTCGCCACGGTCCCGCAAAAGCGAGATCACGCGACCGATTTGCTGGATGATATTGGGCTGAATCCCCTCGGTCGGCTCATCCAGAAGCAAAAGCTTTGGCTTGATGATCAACGCGCGGGCGATGGCCAATTGCTGTTGCTGCCCGCCGGACAAATCGCCGCCGCGCCGGTGCATGAACTCCTTGAGGATCGGGAACAGCTCGAAGATTTCATCGGGGATAAAATGTTCGGATTTCGGCAAACATGTGAACCCGCTTTCAAGGTTTTCCTTCACTGTCAAAAGCGGAAAAATCATCCGACCCTGAGGCACCACGGCGAGGCCTTTCTTCGCCAAATCATGCGCAGGCACACGCCCGACATCTTCGCCGTCGAGCATCATCGAGCCGCCAGACCGCGGTTGGGTGCCGGAGATCGCCTTGAGCAAGGAGGTCTTGCCCACGCCATTGGTGCCCATGACGCATGTGACCTTTCCGGCTTCGGCCGAAATGTCCACGTCATAAAGGATTTGCGAGCCGCCGTAGTGGAGAGAGAGGTTTTTCACATCGAGCATGGTAGTCTCTCCTTATCGGCCCAAATAGACGTCAATCACGTCTTGGTTTTGCGTCACGTGATCAAGCGAACCCTCTGCCAGAACCGATCCTTCATGCAGCACGGTCACCTTGCAGTCGAGCCGCCGGACGAACTCCATATCGTGTTCGACCACCACCACGGCGCGGGTTTTCGCGGCCTCTTTCAGGATATCCGTCGTATGTTCGCGCTCGCCCAAGGTCATGCCTGCGGCGGGTTCATCGACCAGCAATAGCTTCGGGTCCTGCGCCAAAAGCATGCCGATCTCCAGCCATTGCTTTTGTCCGTGCGACAGCTCACCGGATTTGCGCTCCAATTGATCGGACAGACCGATCTCGGCGGCAAGTTCCTCGACCTTTGCCAAATCCTTGAACTTCGGACGAAAGAACAGAACCTTGAGCGGATTGCGGTCGTTTTTGACCGCCATCAGCAGGTTTTCGAACACGGTCTGATCCTCGAACACCGTCGGGCGCTGAAACTTGCGCCCGATTCCGGCGCGGGCAATCTTGGCCTCGTTCATGCCGATCAGATTGCGCGACAGCTCGCCCCAGAGAACCTTGCCCTCATCGGGTTTCGTCTTGCCCGTGACAATATCCATAAAGGTCGTCTTGCCCGCCCCGTTGGGTCCAATGATGGCGCGCATTTCAGCCGGACCAATAGCAAAGGACAGGTTGTTGATCGCCTTGAACCCATCGAAAGAGACGGAAATGCCGGAGACTTCCAGAAGTGTGCCTGTATTGCTCATTTCTCCGCCTCCTCTTCACGCAGGCTGCCTTTGTCAGGGCCAAGCGGCACGCCGTGCCGGTTCGGCGACATGCGGTCCGTGATCAGATCGAAGAGACCGCCGATGCCTTTCGGTGCGAACAGGGTGACCAAAACGAAGGACAGGCCCAGAAACACCAACCACCAATCGACCCATTTGATCGTGTAAAATCCGAGGCTGATGTCGGGTGCCTGCCCGCCGGTGAAATAGGTCGAGACCAGCGAGACAAAAGCCGCGCCGATCACCGCACCGTAGATGCGGCCCCGTCCGCCGATGGCGACCCAGACCGCGAGATAGATGGAGGCGATAGGGGCGATCTCGGCGGGGTTGATGATGCCCGCTTGCGGATAATAGAGCGCACCGCCGATGGCCGCGATCACGGCAGTGAGGGTGAAGACGAAAAGCTTGAAGCCTTCGACGGAGTAGCCAAGGAACCGCACCCGCGCCTCGTCGTCGCGGATGCCGCGAATGACGGAGCCGAATTTGCCGGAGACGATGAAGGCAGCGATCAGGTAAGTGAGCAGAAGCGCGAAGGCCGAGGCCCAGAAGAACCAGATCGAGATATTGTCCTGCGAAATCGCATCCGCGCCGGGCAGGTTTTGCAGGCCCGAAAGACCATTATTGCCACGCAGGCCGCTGTCGTTCTGGAACAGGTAGAGCGAGAGCGCCAGCGTCATCGCTTGGGTCAGGATCGAGAGGTAAACGCCCGTGACCCGCGAGCGGAAGGCCAGCCAGCCGAAGACCAGCGCGAGAAGGCCGGGGACCAATACGACCAAGGCGATCTGCGCCCAGAAACTATGCGCAAAACTCCAGATCAATGGGAAATCAGACGAGCCGACGACACCGAAAATCTGCGTCCCGATGGCGTCCGAGATCTCCGAGGGCGTGGGCGGAATGGGCGCATTCGCCATGCTCTCGATCACGATGATCTCGGTGCGTGCATACATCAGCCACATGCCGATCATATAACCGCCCAGCCCGAAGAAGGCGAAATGTCCGAGCGACAGGATGCCCGTGTAGCCCCAGACCAGATCCATCGCGATGGCCACCAGAGCGAGGCAGAGCGTCTTGCCCAATGTCTTGACGAAAGAGGTCGAAAGCGCGCCGGTGCCATAGGCCTCCGACATGAAGGTGACCGCGAGGGTGAAGATCGCGAGGAGCGCAATGAACACCATAAGGGAGGGGTTTTTCTTGAACATAGTCATGTCTTTAATCCCTCTTAATCGCCAGCGGCCCGGCCCTTGAGAGCGATGATGCCCTTGGGTCGGAACTGAATGAAAATGATGATGAAGACGATCATATAGGTCTGGGCCGCCAACGTATTGGACGGGTTGAACCATTCGATGCCCTTTTGCAGGAAGCCAATCATGGTCGCGCCCAAAAGCGTGCCCCAGATGTTGCCAACACCGCCGACGACCACAGTCATAAAGCTTTGAACGATATAGTCAGAGCCCAGCTCGGAGGTGACTTTCGCGTACAACCCGATGGCCACCCCGGCGATACCCGCGATACCCGACCCGAGGCCGAAGGTAAGCATGTTCACCTTGTCCGGGTTGATGCCCATGGAGGCGGCCATACGCGGGTTCTGCGTCACGGCGCGAGTCTCAAGGCCCAGACGGGTTTTCTTCATGATAAAGAGGAAGACGCCCAGGAAGATCAGCGCGAGGATGAAGATCGCGATGCGAATGTAAGAAATCGACACCACATCGTTGAAAGACAGCGCGCCATCGAGCCACCCCGGAGAGGTCAGCGGGCGGGCCTGGGTGCCGAAAATGTTTTTCGCCAACTGTTGCAGCGCGATGGACACACCGAAGGTCGCCAAAAGCGTTTCCAGAGGCCGGTTATAAAGCCAGCGAATGATCAGCCGCTCCATCGCCACCCCGGCAGCAAAGGTGACGGCAAAGGCCAGAGGGATCGCGAGGAGGATCGAGACGGTGTAATCCGGCACGATCTGTTGCACGACATAGCCGGTGTAGGCCCCCATCATGATGAATTCGCCATGCGCCATGTTGATCACGCCCATGACGCCAAAGGTGATCGCCAACCCGATGGCAGCGAGGAAATAGATCGAGGCGAGAGACAGGCCATCGAGAGAAAGATCGAAAAACTGGTTCAGCCCCACGGCACGGTTGATCGACGCAAGCGTCCCCTCCGCCGCCCCGGTGACCGCCTGTGACGGCTCATCGTAAACCTCGACAAAGCTCACGCCCGTGACCGCCGCCTCCATCGTGAAATTCGGATCGAAGGCGGGCACAAAACCCTCTTGCGCCAGCGCGGCATAGGCCCGGTCGCGGGCCTCTTGCGTGTTCAGATCGGCCAAGGGCACACCTGCGACGGCGCCATTTTCGACATGGGTTTCGAGGGCGGCTTTGCGCTCGGATACACTCGGCTGGGTCTCGATCACGCCTGCGGAGACCAAGAGATCATACGCCGCCTCAACCGAAAGATCACGCGACCCGGCGCGCAACTCGCGTTTGACATTGGCCGCCTCGGACAGGCCCTCTGCGGGCAAGATCTTGGTCGAAATCACCGGATTGAGGGCCGCCCGCGCGTCCAATGAAAGCGACCCTTTGAAACCTTCGATGGCTTCGACCCGCGCGGCGTCATCGGGGTCATAAGAAATGGTCAAAAGCCGTTCGGCGGTCTCTTTGAGCGTTTTGATCGCAGGATCGGTCTCGCCCTCAATCGAGGCCCGCAAAGGAGCAAGATGCGCGGCTTCGCCATTGCGCTGAATGGCCAAAAGCGCCTCACGTCGCAGGTCAGGATCGGGCGCATTCAGTTGAAACTGCACCAAAGCCGCGCCGATCATCGCACGGATGCCGGAGTTCGGCTTCAGCTGTTCGAGATCGTCTTTCGTGGCGGCACCAACACTTTCTCCCGTGGCAAAATCGATCAAATCATAGGTCGAACTGTCGATACGCTCCGCCTTGAAAAACAACCCGTCGCTTGTGCGTTGCCACATGTCCCTGGCTTGCCAGGCCTGTAACACATCCTGCGCGGCCGGCAGGCCGGAGCCCGCGATGGCGTCAATCGCCGGACCGATGGTGCGACGTGAAGATTGAGAAATGATCTCGGCGTGCTCTTGCAGCACATCCTGAATGGTTCGGTCCTGCGCCTGTGCCGCGAAGCTACAGGACAGCATCAGCAGGCAAGCTGCAATAAGGCTGCGAAGCATGAAATGTCTTTCCGAGCGGGAGGAAGAGAGGGCGAAAACCGCCCTCTCCAGCAGCATCAGGTCAGCTTAGTAGTTGGATTTGAGCTGAACGCAGGTTTCCGTTTCGGTGTTGTACATGCCACAGCCGAGGTCTTTCCAATCGGAGACCAGAACCGCGCTCTCCGGCAGGTAGTCGGTCCATGCGTCCCCCGGCACCTCTTCGGTCTGGGAGATGATGTCGAACTGACCATCGGCAAGGATTTCGCCGATCAGCACCGGTTTCGAGAGGTGATGGTTCACATTCATAATGGCGGTGCCGCCGGTGAGGTTCGGGAATTCCTGGCCGTACATCTCGGCGCGCACGGCATCGACATCGGTGGAGCCGGCGGCTTCGACGGCATTCACCCACATGTTAAAGCCAATGTAATGCGCTTCCATCGGGTCGTTGGTCACACGGGCCTCATCCCCGATAAAAGCATGCCAAGCCTCGATGAAGGCGGCGTTTTCCGGCGTGTCGGCGGACATGAAGTAGTTCCAGGCCGCGAGGTGACCGACGAGGTTGGAGGTGTCGAGACCCGAAAGCTCCTCTTCGCCCACGGAGAAGGCCACGACGGGGATGTCATCGGCAGACACGCCAGCCGCGGCGAGTTCTTTATAGAAACCGATGTTCGCGTCGCCGTTGATGGTGGAGATCACGCCAACCTTCTTGCCGTCTGCGCCAAGTGCGACAACGTCCGCCACGATCTTGGACCAATCGGAATGGCCGAAGGGGGTGTAGTTCACAAAGATGTCTTCTTCCGCGATGCCTTTGTCTTTCAGATAGGCTTCGAGGATGTTGTTCGTGGTGCGCGGATAGACGTAGTCGGTGCCGAGCAGAGCGAATTTCTCAACACCAAGCTCATCGAGGAAGTAATCCGTCGCAGGGATCGCCTGTTGGTTCGGAGCAGCGCCGGTGTAGAACACGTTCTTGGAAGATTCCTCGCCCTCATATTGCACCGGGTAGAACAGCAGGCCGTTGAGCTCTTCGATCACCGGCAGCACGGATTTGCGCGACACGGAGGTCCAGTTGCCGAACATCACGTCAACATCGTGCACGGTCAGAAGTTCGCGGGCTTTCTCGGCAAACAGCGGCCAGTCGGAGGCCGGGTCGACCACGACGGCTTCGATCTCACAGCCGAGCACGCCGCCTTTGGCGTTCTGCTCCTCGATGAGCATCAGCATGGTGTCTTTCAGCGTGGTTTCCGAAATGGCCATCGTCCCCGACAGCGAATGCAGCACGCCCACTTTCACCGGGCAGTCGGCAGCCATGGCGCCAGAGGCAATCGCGGTGCTTGCAAACAGAGCAGAGGCCAGAGTGGCTTTGAATTGAGTTTTCACTTCCATGTTCCCTTGTTGGAAGCCGCAGAGCTATCGCGCCTCTCACGAATGAGATATCCAGTCTTTTGTTTTTTATGGATAAAACGCCAACAACCCCCTTATGCAGCGTTGAAGATTTACATCTCTTGTGCTTCGACCATAGAGGCTTTCGCACATGTCCCCGCGGCGGGTGGTGATCCATCTGAAACCCTGAGGCCGGAGGTTCCCCTCGCACCGCACAAGAAGTCTGGAGTTGCCCCAAACACGCACACAAGACTGTATACATCTGAGCGGCGCGCAAATGAGCCGGGCCGCGAGCTCCGCCTAAATTTTAATCAACCAAAGCGACCAATGACGCTTTGCTGCGCGTCGCCAAAATCCTCCCAGACCGCAGATGCGTGAGTACGAATCCATCGCCCATCTCTCCGGTTGTGCCAGAAAATAAGGCTCTAAACACAAAATTAGGGGCTTGCTGCCATGATCCATCCGATCGGTTCGACGCCCGGACCGCAAACCGACGTGAAACTAACGACTGGAAAGTGTTGGATCTGATGACGACGACGCGTGACATAAAACATCGTATTGGCAACATTTTCGGCTCTGTCGCAGCCAAAATTCTCGGGATCTTGTTTGCACTGGTGGGCACCACTTTGGCGGCGATTCTCGTCTCCGGCTCCTTGATCTCCACGATCAACGATGAAGCAGAAAATCTGGTCACCTCGTCCCTTCCGCCTCTCGAAACCGCCTCTGAAATTTCAAATGCTGTCTCCTCCCTCAAAGACACCGTGAACACTTTGTTGATCACCAACTCGCATTTGGCGATCCAAACGGCATTGAACGATGTTGAAGAGGCCAGCGCACATCTCCAGAGCCACATGCAAAACGTCGATCGCACGAAATATCCCGGGCTGGATGCAGAAATGGCGACACTCACCACCAATCTCGCAACCTTGGAAGAGGCGCGCGCGCAAGAGCTTGAGGCACAAAAACTGAATATGCAGGCGCTCGCCGCGTTGAGTCAGGATGCCCGCACCCTGAGCGATGACTTGCAAAGCCGCATTGAGGGCGCCTCTTTTTCTCTGCTCATGGCGGGAAACACCGCCAGCTCGAAATCAAGCCGCAACCTGAGCCAATTGCTCAAACGCGATGTCGATGCGCTCAAACTCGCCCTGATGCTGAAAGCTGAACTTAATCTCTCCGTCGGGCTGACCCAGGCCTTGCTTGAAACCAATGATTTCGGTTTGCGCGCTGAGCTTCATGAAAAGGCCCTCGCGGGACAAACCCGTGTCGACGCAATCTTGAACGATATGGAAAAGAACAAAGCCGCCAAAGGATATGTCGACACGCTGCGCGACGCGTTGGCTTTCCCGGGAGAATTCCTGACCCTGTCGCCATCCGAAATGAAAATCCGCGCACGTCTTTTGCATGCGGCTCAAAACGATCTCGACGCCCAAGTGTCCAGCATTGTTGAGCAGACACTGTTCACATTGGATAAGGAAAGTGCCGAGGCCCTAGACACCAATGAGGAGGTGCTCAAAGGTCTTTTGGACACGGATGTGCGTCGCATCACGGATCTGGCCCGCTTTGACACCACCATCAAAACCGTTCTGATCAAAGCCATGCAAGGTGCCGCCTCCAACAACAGCGGTTACATTCAGGCCCTGCAATTCGAAATTGATGAGATCACGCCCAAACTCGAGGCAGATATCGCCGAGCTGCCCAAAGAGCTCCACGCGATCTTGTCCTCCGTTTTGGCTCAGGTGGACCCGAACACCGGCTTGCTCGCCACGCGCCTCAAAACGCTGACCGCACGGAGCGAAGGTTTTCTCGCCACATCCGCCGTCTCTGAGGATTTGTTGGACATTTCCGAGATCGTCGTCCAAATCTCCAGCGATTCCATTGCCGACATCTCGTCCGCAAGCCAGGTTTTGATGTCGACCGCACAGGGTGCGTCGAAAACCATGGGGGGCATCACAGCCTTCGCCATTGCGATTGTCCTGGCGGCCCCCATTCTGACCTATCTCTTCATCATGCGACCGCTCAGCGCCGTCACGGCAAGCACAGAACGTCTGGCCGTTGGGGAAATGTCCGAAATCAAACGCGTCGGCGGACGTTACGGTGAGATTGCACGGCTCTTCTCCGCCCTCAGCGTGTTCCGCAACAACCTTGTAGAAAAGGAACGCATGGAGGCCGAAACCGCCGAGCGCAAACAAAAAGAAGCCGAAGCGAAGGCCCAAGCCGCAGAAGACGAACGAGCACGCGAAGCCGCAGAACAAGACCGTAAAATTGAACAAGAACGTCGGGAAAGAGAACAGGAAGCCCGTGCAGAAGCCGAACGCCGCAAACTCGAAGACGCTGCCGAAGCAGAGCGCAAAGCACGGCATGCCGAGCAGACCATGGTCGTCGACGCTTTGGCCGATGGCCTGCGCCGCCTGTCCAAAGGCGACGTGCGGCTGACCATCGACCAGGTCTTCCCAGATGGCTATGAACAGCTGCGTCAAGACTACAATGCGGCCGTTCTGTCCCTGCGGTCCGTGGTTGAAAAACTCTCAGGAACCTCGCAAACGATCCACACCAACTCGAGCGAAATTTCGAATGCGGCGAATGATCTGTCGCAGCGCACGGAACGCGCCGCCTCGATGTTGGGTGAAACCGCCTCTGCTCTGACCGAATTGACCGCCGCCGTCAAATCCGCAGCCGATGGCGCAGCCTCCGCCAATAACACAGTGAATGGCGCAAAGGCCAATGCGCAAAATGCAAGCACCGTCGTACAGCAAGCGATCTCCGCTATGGACGCGATCTCGGATTCCTCTGAGAAGATTTCGAAAATCATCTCCGTCATCGACGATATCGCGTTCCAGACCAACCTTCTGGCTCTCAATGCCGGCGTCGAAGCCGCACGCGCGGGAGACGCCGGTCGAGGCTTCGCCGTCGTTGCCTCTGAAGTTCGCGCTCTGGCACAAAGATCTTCGGAAGCCGCGCGTGAGATCAATTCTTTGATTTCTGTCTCCGGGCAAGAAGTCGGTCGGGGCGTGACCCTTGTGGATCAGACGGGCGAAGCTCTGCGCTCCATTGTTCAGGATGTATCCGTCATTTCCACCCATATGGCCGAAATCGCCACCTCAGCCGAACAGCAATCGGCCGGCATTTCGGAGATCAACAGCGCCGTTGCCAATCTCGATCAGACCACGCAACAAAACGCGGCCATGTTCGAACAAACGACCGCCGCAAGCTTCTCGCTGGCGAATGAGGCCTCGACGCTCAACGATATTGTCGCACAGTTTGTTTTGAACGACACAGGCAGAGACCAAATGCCTCTGGATGATGAGACAGGTACTGTGTCCTTGGCCTCATAGCCCAGTCAGAGACGAAAGGTGGTGATGCCAAAATACGCAGATGCCTGTCTTTTGTCCCTAAATGACATCACATGCAGAAAAGACAATCTGGGTATGTTCTCACGTCATTAAATCTGGATAAAACCTTGATGTGTCTCAAGGAAGATACACGGCGCTTGGATGCAATGATCCAGAGTCGAGAATTCCAGCACAGCAAGGATTGCACGTGACCATATTTCAGAACGTCCCATTCGATCAGCTCAAGGTCGGAATGGAAGCAGAAGTCCGACGCCTATGCGCCGCAGATGACCTCTATGTCTTCGCCCATGCCTCAGGCAATCTCAATCCAATGCACTTGCCGCGCGAAGATGGCGACAAGGATGGCAAACCGGAGGCTGTCGCGCCGTCCTTTTGGGTCGGCTCTCTCATATCCGCTGTGCTGGGCAACAACCTTCCTGGCCCGGGAACGCTCTATAAATCTCAGAACCTGAAATTTCTCGGTCGCGCTCATGCAGGCGATGAACTGATCGCCAGAGTCAAACTGATCCATAAAGGCGATGCCCGGAGTGCGATTTTCGAAACGTCGGTCTCTCTCGCCGATGGCACTCTCTTGGTCGAAGGCGAAGCCGAAGTGATCGCCCCCGAAACACATGAGAGTTTCGACATTCATGATGTCCCCGGGCTGACGGTCGAAAGCCATCGACACTTCGACAAATTGCTCGAAATGACTGCCGATCTCCCCGCCACTCGTATGGCCGTGGTCGCCCCGGAAGAGCCAAATTCGCTGCGCGGCGCCATGATGGCGGCTGAACACAATCTGATCACGCCCATTCTCTTGGGTGATCAAGATAAAATCCGCAGCACCGCGAAAGAACTTGGGTTGTCACTCGATGGTATCGAGTTGATCCATTGCACCACTCATCGCGAAGCCGCGCAACTGGCCGTCACCATGGTCCGCGAAGCCCGCGCCAGCGCGATCATGAAAGGCCACCTGCACACCGACGATCTCTTGCGCCCCATCCTCAGTTCGAATGGCGGCCTCAAAACCGGGCGTCGGCTCAGCCATATTTTCGTGATGGATGTGCCCGGCCTCGATCATCTGTTGATGGTCTCGGACGCCGCCATCAACATCGCGCCGGACCTGCCCACCAAAGTCGACATTGTGCAAAACGCGATCGATCTGGCGATCAGCCTCGGCATCGACACCCCGAAAGTGGGCGTCCTTTCCGCCGTCGAAACCGTCAATCCTAAAATCCCATCCACATTAGACGCGGCGGCGCTCTCGAAAATGGCGGATCGTGACCAGATCAAAGGCGGGATCGTGGACGGCCCGCTCGCCATGGACAATGCGGTCAGCCTGACCGCCGCCAAGACCAAAGGGCTCAAAGGCGGTGTCGCTGGACATGCCGAAATCCTCATCGTGCCGAACCTTGAAAGCGGCAATATGCTGGCCAAGGAATTGACCTTCATTGCCCATGCAGAAGCTGCCGGTGTGGTGATCGGCGCGCGCTGCCCGATCGTTTTGAACTCACGCTCCGACAGCGACAAATCGCGTTTGGCCTCATGCGCCGTGGCGGCCCTTCACGCCAAGCGCGCGCGGGAGATCACCTGATGGGCCAACGTATTCTCACGATCAACGCGGGCTCTTCTTCGGTTAAATTCGCGCTCTACACCTCTGGCGAAACGCCGGATTGTCTGGCGCAAGGTCTGGTGCAGGGCATCGGATCGACCCCCAGTTTCAAATTCAAATCCGGCGGGCCGACGGACACAAAACTCATCGACGCGCGGGATCAAACCCAAGCACTTGAGGTTATTTTGGCCGAAATCACGCCCCTGCTCGATGGCCAAGACGTCGCGGGCGTCGGGCACCGGATCGTCCATGGCGGCCCCCTGCGTGCCACGCCCACGGAACTGACCGAAGACGTGCTGGCCGATCTGGCGACGTTCAACCCGCTGGCGCCACTGCACCAACCGCACAACCTGTCGGCGGTCAACGCAGCCAAGGAGGCCTTCCCTTACGCCTTGCAAATCGGCTGTTTCGATACCGCATTTCACCGCAACCACCCTTGGGAAAACGACATCTACGCCATCCCGCGCAAATATTACCAACAGGGCGTGAAGCGCTACGGTTTTCACGGGCTGAGCTACGATTATGTCTCGCATCAGCTCGTGCGCGACCATCCCGAGCTGCATGGCAAAAGGATCATCATGTGTCACCTTGGCAGTGGCGCGTCGATTTGCGCGGTCAACAATGGAGTGTCGATCTCATCCTCTATGGGATTTTCGCCGCTGGATGGCATTCCAATGTCCACCCGCTCAGGCCACCTCGACCCCGGCATCCTTTTGTATCTCATGGAGACAGAGGGCATGACAGCCAAGGAGCTGACCCACATGCTCTATTACGAATCCGGACTTCTGGGCCTGTCGGGCATCAGCCATGACATGCAGGTGCTCGAAGCCTCGGACGCACAGGGCGCCAAAGATGCTGTCGAGTATTTCGTCTACCGTGTTCGACGCGAGATCGGTGCCATGGCGGCGACGCTTTCGGGCATTGATGCGCTCGTCTTCTGTGGCGGCATCGGGGAGAACTCGCCGAACATCCGCCTCCAGATCATCGAACGCCTGGGCTTTTTGGGCATCGAACCCGACACCAAAGCCAACGCTCAAAACGCAACACGAATTTCAAAAGGCGCCACGCCTGTCTTCGTCCTGCCAACGGACGAGGAACAAGTGATCGCCAATGCCGTGGCCAAGGCGCTTTTGCCCGCACACTAAACCAGTGATTTAACTCTCTGCGCTCCGCAACACACGTGCGGGGCGCACCCGCATGGCGCGCCATGAGAACAAGAGCGATGTCAAAGACGTCACAAAAATACCGCCCATAATGATCCAAAGCGCGGCCCCGAGCGACAGGGTGAAATCGGCCTCCATCACGAAATGAAGCACTGCCCAAGCCGCCGTCGCGCCAGAGATCAAAGCCACCAGCCCCGCGCCCAACCCAAGGATCAACGCGCGCAACGCAAAACTTGTCAGAATCCGCGCCCGCCGCGCGCCCAAGGTTTTCAACACCGCCGCCTCATAGCGCCGACGTTCCTCGCCCGCCGCCGCCGTGCCGATCAAAACCACGGCACCGGTCACCAGCGTCGCAATCGCACCCAAAGTTGTGGCACTTGCGATGCTTTGCAGCACGGAGACCACACGGTCAATGGCATCACGGACGCGGATCGTGGTGATGTTCGGATAGGCGCGCGCGAGATCGCGGATCAGCGGCGCCTCGGCCTCTTCTTCGGCATAGATCGTCGCGATCCAGGTGTGCGGGGCGCCTGCGAGGGCGGCGGGGTTCATGGTCAAGACAAAGCCCATGCCTGCGCCGGAAAAATCCACATTGCGAAACGAGGTGATCGTCCCGGTGATGTCGCGCCCGAGGATGTTGACTGTCATCTCATCGCCGAGTTTCAAACCCATTTCTGCGGCTTCTTCGGCGGCGAAACTGATCTGCGGCGTGCTGTCTTCTGGGTTCCACCATGTGCCTTCGGTCACCTCGGTGTTGTCTGGCGGCGACTCTGCGTAAGTGATGCCCCGATCTCCGCGCAGCACCCAATGAGGCCCCGCGACCTCTTGAGCATCGCGACCGTTGATCTGGGTGATCAGACCTCTGAGCATCGGCGCACTTTCGAACCGGCTGACGCCGGGATCACCCGTGACCCGCGCGGTGAGACCGTCGATCTGATCCGGTTGAATATCAACGACATAATAGGAGGGTGCGCGTTCCGGAAGCTCCTGCGCAATGGCCCCGCGCATATTGGCGTCGATCTGGCCGATGGCGGAGAGCACCGTGAGACCGAGCCCGAGGGACAGCACGACAGAGACCGCTTCGCCCCCCGGCCCGCCGATGGACCCAAGCGCCAAACGCAAGGGCAGAGGCGCGCGCCGCCAACGCGACAGGCGACGCGCAATCGCGTTTAGGGCACGGCCGGCCAACACGAGAAACACGAAGGCGACGGCCAGCCCGGCGAAGGCCCAGAGCACAAGGCTTTTGCTGTCGGAAAAACTGACGGCCACACCCACGAGTGAGGCAATCAGCAGGACAATCGCCACAAGATAAGGCCAACGCGGCCAGCCCTTCAGACCGAAAAACGCATCGCGATAGAGGGCCGCCGGACGAATGCGCTCGGCCCGCGCGAGGGGCCAAAGCACGAAAATCGCGCTGGCGAAAAGACCGTAAAGCGCAGCCTCAACGAGGGGCATGAGATGCGGCGTCGCCTCGACCGGCACCGGCAGAAGCGTGCGGATGATCGGGAAGGCGAGCAGCGGCAGCAGGGCCCCAATAATGAGCCCGCCCAGAATGGCAAACCCCGACAATGTGCCGATCTGAAACGCATAGGCGAGAAAGATGGTGCGCCGCTCGGCGCCAAGGGTTTTCAACGTGGCGATGACCGAGATTTTGCGATCCAGATAGGCGCGCACAGCGGCAGAGACACCGACGCCGCCGACCGCCAACCCCGCCAGACCGACGAGCACCAGAAAGGAGCCGAGCCGATCCACGAACCGGTTCACGCCGGGGGCACCGTTGCGGGAATCGCGCCAGCGAAAACCGCCGGAAGCGACCTCGGCCTCGGCACGGGTTTTGAGCGCATCGAGATCGGTATTGGCCGGCAGGTTCAGCCGATAAGCGCTTTCGAACAGAGTGCCGGGCGCCAAAAGGCCGGAGCCTTGCAAGGCGCTCAGAGAGGTGATGCTGCGCGGCCCAAGCGAGAACCCCGCACCCGCGCCATCCGGTTCGCGGGTCAACTCGGCCATGACGACAAAGGGCACATCGGCCAAGGTCACACGGTCACCGATTTCAAGGCCCAGCCGTTCGAACAACATGCGATCCAGCACAATGCCGGGCACACCGTCCTGACCGGCCAGTGCGTCAGACAGCGGGATATCCGGCGAAAGCCCGACCGTGCCAATCAGGGGATAGGCGCCATCGACGGCTTTCACCTGCGTCAGCGCGCGTTCCTCCCCCGCGCCCAGCATCGAGCGGAAATCGGCAATTTCGGAAAGCGCCAGAGAATGGTCATCCATCCAGGCACGTTCGTCCTCGCTGGCAAAACGATAGGTGAATTCCATCTCCGCATCGCCGCCCAAAAGTGCGGCACCCTCGCGGGCGAGGCCTTTGGAAATCCCGTCGCGCACAGAGGTCACCGCCGCAATCGCCGCGACACCCAACAGAAGGCTGAGGATCAGAACCCGAAAGCCCTTGACGCCCGCGCGCAATTCGCGCCGGGCGATGGTCCATGCCAGCCGCGTGCTCACGCCTGTGGCTCCGCATCAATCCGACCGTCGCGCAACCGCACAACACGGTCACAGCGCGCCGCGAGTTCCGGGGAATGCGTCACCATCACCAAGGTCGCGCCATGACGATCCCGCAAGCCCATCAACAGCTCCATGATCGCCTCGCCTGTCGTGCCGTCGAGATTGCCAGTCGGCTCATCCGCCAAAAGCAATTCCGGACGCGGCGCAGAGGCCCGCGCCAAGGCGACACGTTGCTGTTCGCCGCCCGACATTTGCGCCGGGTAATGATCTGCGCGCGCACCAAGCCCCACGGCCTCTAATTCCGCCCGCGCGCGCTCGAACGCATCCGTGACACCTGCAAGTTCCAACGGGATCGCCACATTTTCCAAGGCCGTCATGGTCGGAATGAGGTGGAAAGACTGGAACACCACCCCCATATGATCCCTGCGAAACTGCGCCAGTTGATCTTCGTTCATAGCACTCAGGTCGCGCCCGAGCACCGACACCCGACCGCCGCTGGCCTGTTCCAGCCCACCCAAAACCATGAGGAGCGACGACTTGCCCGACCCAGACGGCCCAACAAGCCCAAGCGTCTCGCCGCGTTTGACCTCCAGCGAAATGCCGCGCAAAATGTCGACTGGCCCCGCATTGCCATCCAGAGACAGCTGGATGTCTTGGGTGGCGATGATCGGCTCTGTCATGATGGGTCCTTGAGGAGGTATCTTATTGATCTTTGTCACATATGGGGCGGCCCGCCGCCTCGGCAACCGTCTCTCTCTCATCTTGGTCAAGATTGTCTTGATGAGCCTGCCCGCGATGGCCACCGCTGAGCCTGTGCGTCTTGTCGCGTTGGGCGATAGCCTGACGCAAGGCTACGGGCTTATCCAACAGGACGGGTTCACTGCACAGCTGCAACGCTGGCTCGACGCGCATGAGGCCGAGACGACCATCGTCAATGCGGGTGTGTCCGGCGACACAACGGCGGGCGGGCTGAGCCGAGTCGATTGGACGCTGACGCCGGATATCGACGGGATGATCGTGGCGCTTGGCGGCAATGATCTGTTGCGCGGTCTGTCACCGGAGCTGTCGCGCGCCAATTTGACCGGCATTCTGGAGGCGGCAGAGGCGAAGGACATTCCCGTTCTGCTGGTCGGCATGCAGGCCCCGGGCAACTATGGTGCCGAATACAAAGCACAATTCGATGCGATCTATCCGGAACTGGCCGAAGAGTTCGGCACACTCTATTTCGAAGGTTTCCTGAAACCGCTCACCGATTTGGCACCTTGGGAACAGATGCTCGACACCCATATGCAGCCCGATGGCATTCACCCGAATGCAACCGGCGTCTCGGTCATTGTCGAGGCGATGGGGCCGAAGGTTGCCGAACTCGCCGATCTGGCGCGCGAGTGAGGTCGTTCAGGGCTTTGGGTGATCGTCATAATCGCCGGTGAGGATGCGGTTCGCATCCCCGTCCGGGTCGTCATATTGCCGCGAGCGGATCGACCAGAAGAACCCCGCAAGCCCAAGCCCGCCGAGAAAGATCGAGATCGGGATGAGATAGACGAGTACGTTCATGGTTTTCCTCTGAGGCGCAAAGCGTTGAGCGACACGGTGATCGAGCTGAACGACATGGCCAAGGCGGCGGCCAAAGGCGTGGCGAACCCCGCCAGGGCAATCGGCACAGCGATCAGGTTGTAAAGCGTCGCGATGTTGAAGTTTTCCTTGATCCGCTTGGTGGCGGAAACGGCGACCTGCGTGGCCTCGCCCAGAGGGGCCAGCGTTTTGCCCAAGAGCACCATGTCGGAGACGACGCGCGTCGCCTCCAAAGCAGAGGCCGGCGAGATCGACACATGGGCGGCGGCAAGTGCTGCGGTGTCGTTGAGGCCATCGCCGACCATCAAAACCTTGCGCCCCGAGCGGGTCAATTCGCCGACGCGCAGGGCTTTGGTTTCCGGCAGGCATTCCGCATCCCAGGCTTCGATGCCGATCCGCTGAGCGATGTCGGCCACGGCGGCGGGCGCATCGCCGGAGAGCAGGACCACATCCTTGCCCTGACGTTTCAGCGCGGCAACCGCCTCGGCGGCGCCGTCGCGCAGGTGATCGACAAAGGCGAAAGCGACGGGGGTTTCCTCGCCAATCTTGAGATAAGTCGCGGTTTGCGACAGGGCCTCTGCGCCGAGCCAAGTGGCGCGGCCCAAACGCACAGGTTCGCCGTTCAATTCGCCCTCGACACCCTGCCCCGGCACCTCGCGGATGTTCGTCACATTGGCCGGGATCACATCGGCGGCACGTGTGGCGTCATAAAGTGCTGCGGACAAAGGATGCGCGGAACCCGCGGCCAAGGCCATCGCTACGCCACGCGCATGCGGCGGGATCTCGCGGAGGTTCGACAGCTCCGGCTTGCCCTCGGTCAAGGTGCCGGTCTTGTCAAAGACCACCGTGTCAACCTCGGCCAGACGCTCGAGCGCGGTGGCGGATTTGATCAACATACCGGAGCGGAACAGCCGTCCCGAGGCGGCGGTGGTCACGGCGGGCACAGCAAGCCCCAAGG
The DNA here is from genome assembly GCF_020524585.1 of Celeribacter naphthalenivorans. GTDB lineage: Bacteria > Pseudomonadota > Alphaproteobacteria > Rhodobacterales > Rhodobacteraceae > Celeribacter > Celeribacter naphthalenivorans. Next base: position 180,861 of record NZ_JAIVLK010000011.1, on the reverse strand, counting down.
CACAGGGACAGGTGATGATCAAAACCGCAACGGCGATGTTCAACGAATGCCGCACATCGCCCGTGCCGATCATCCAGCCGACAAAGGCAAAAAGCGCCAAAAGATGCACGGCAGGCGCGTAAATCTGCGCCGCGCGGTCGGCCAGAGAGGTGTATTTGTTGCGCGAGGTTTCCGCCATGGCGACGAGATCGGCCATGCGGTGCAGCGAGCTGTCTTCGCCCGCGGCGGTGACCTTCACCACCAGCGGGCCGGTCAGGTTGACCTCGCCTGCCGAGACGATGGTATCCACACCCGCCTCAACCGGAAGGCTTTCGCCCGTGAGCAAAGAGCGATCCAACTCGGAGGCGCCTTCGACGACGATGCCATCCACCGGCACCCGCGCGCCGGGCACGACGCGGACCAACGCGCCCTTTGCCAGATCGGTGATCGACACAACCGTGCCGTCGGCCAGGGTGGCGCGGGGCACTTCGAGGGCGGCAAGTTCTTCGGCGGCGGAGCGCGCCACAGAGCGGGTGCGGTAATCAAGATAGCGCCCGGCCAGCAGGAAGAAGGTCAGCGACAAAGCCGCATCGAAATAGGCGTGCCGCCCGGATTCCATGGTCTCGAACAGAGACATGCCGCCCGCCAGGAGAATGGCGAGCGAGATCGGCACATCCATATTGAGGCGCTTGGCCTTGAGCGCGGTCCAGGCGGAGCCGAAAAACGGCTGCGCGGCATAGGCGATCGCGGGCAAGGCGATGGCGGCGGAGATCCAGTGGAACATATCGCGGGTGACATCTGAGGCGCCGGACCAGACCGCGATGGACAGGAGCATCACGTTCATCATCGCGAACCCCGACACCGCGATGCGGGTCAGGATGGCGCGGCCTTTCTTGTCGGTCTCGGTCGCGGAGATTGCGCCCGCGTCCAACTCGTAGGCCTCGTATCCCGCACGTGTCAGCGCGCCGATCAGCGTGTCGACAGAGACGTCCTCGTCGGCCTCGATCTGCGCGCGTTTCAGGGTCAGGTTGACCCTTGCTGCGCGCACGCCGGGCTGTTTCGTCAGCTCCCGTTCGACGCCCGAAATACAGGCCGCGCAATAGATCGCAGGCAGGGACAGGACAAACCGAGTGTCGCGCACATCACGCGCATGCGCCGCCTCTTCGGCCGCGGGGGCGGCGACACAGGCCGGACAGGCCGAGATTTGGACCTCAGACATGCTTGGTCTCCCGCGTTCAGCGCTTCACATGAATGACGATGCGCTGGGTGAAATGCGTGCCATCTACGGCCTTGGCGACCATGCGATAGTTCCAGTTGCCCTCAGCCAGCTTGCCGGTTTCGGCCACGTAAGCCTCGCCATTGAACACGAACTCGGGGTCTTGGTCGTCCACCACGGTGGTCGCGCGGCCCAGAGTGCCGCTGATCTCGGCGACCTCGACGGGGTTGCCTTCCGCATCGCGAATATAGACAAAAAGGTTTTCCTGATCGTCCACCGCCTCGACCGTCCAACCCAAGGCTTCCTGAGCCTCTTTGTCGCGGTTGAAGGTCTGGGAGACGCCGTAGGAGTTGGCGGTTTCCAAGCCCGGGAAGGTCTTCACGGCCTGAACGGCCATGAAGATGTTGACACCGATGATGATGGCAAAGGCCGACACCGTGATGATGAGGACGTGTTTGCCGGTAATCTCTTTTCCAGTGATTTCGCGTGCCATGTTTATTGCCCTCGCCCATTGAACACCGAGTCGACGGAAACGCGTTCGTTGGACACGTCGTCTTCAACCCAGAAGGTGAACTCTGTGCGGTCGGACATCGCCGGTTCAGACCCTGCGGGGGCTTCGACATAGGCGCGCACAATCCGCATTTCATCGGCATTCACCGGGATCGTGTCGCCCGCATCCGTGTCGGAATCCTGCAACGTCACCGTCAGAGTATCGTTGCCTGTGACACTAACACGGAACTCGCGGGTTTCGCCATGCTTGTTGCGCAGACGCAGATCGTAAATGTTGCGGATCGCACCATCGGATTGCATCACATAGGTCGGGTTGCGCACCGGCGCCACGGTCATGTCGATGTCGGCGCGGATGAACAGCGCGAACAGCAAAGCAAAGCCAACGCCGGACCAAAGCACCGTGTAAAGAATGGTGCGTGGGCGGAAGATGTGTTTCCACACAGGCTTCGGCTCTTGGCCAGAAATCTCACGCGGCTCGTCGGTCAGCGCCATATAGTCGATCAGGCCACGCGGCTTGCCGATCTTCTCCATCATCTCGTCGCAGGCGTCGATGCAAAGCGCGCAAGTGATGCACTCAAGCTGTTGCCCGTCGCGAATATCGATGCCCATCGGGCAGACGTTCACACAGGCCATACAGTCGATACAATCGCCGAGGTTCTCCGCGCCTGCGCCCTTGCGGTGTTTGCCGCGCGGTTCACCCCGCCAGTGACGGTAGCCAACGACCAGCGTGTCTTCATCCATCATCGCGGCCTGAATACGCGGCCAAGGACAGGCGTAGATACAGATTTGTTCACGGGCAATGGCGCCAAAGAACACGGTGGTCGCGGTCAGGATCGCCATGGTCAGATAGGCCACGGGATGGGCGTGCCCGGTCACCAGATCGACCAAAAGCGTCGGCGCATCGGTGAAATAGAACACCCAGGCCCCGCCGGTCGCCAGACCGATGAGAATCCAGGTTATATATTTGACGACCCGCAGGCGGACTTTGCGGAAATCCCATTTCTTTTGACGATGCAGACGCAGACGCGCATTGCGGTCGCCTTCGATCCAGCGTTCGACCAGAATGAAAAGGTCCGTCCAGACGGTTTGCGGGCAAGCATAGCCACACCACACCCGACCGGCGGCGGAGGTGAACAGGAAAAGGCCAAGCCCCGCCATGATCAACAGACCCGCGATGAAATAGAATTCATGCGGCCAGATCTCGATCCAGAAAAAGAAGAAACGACGATGCGCCAGATCGATCAGGATCGCCTGATCCGGCAGCTCAGGCCCCCGATTCCACCGAATCCACGGCGAGAGGTAATAAATCCCCAGCGTGATTGCCATGATGATCCATTTGAGGTTCCGAAACTTGCCCTTCACACGACGCGGGAAAACCGGCTCGCGGGAGGCGTAAAGTTTTTCTTCGGGGGGGGTGTCGGTAGAGCTCATGGAGCATTGCCTTTTCACACTGTTCGCGTTTTCACCTTATTGCGGGCGAGGGTTTACAGAGCTTTGATGTGAATCAAACTTTTGTGACCCTCGAGCAAAGATGCATCAAAAACACGCCTTTTTCCTGCGACATGCTGCCTCACACCTCCCGACGCGAAGAAAAAATCAATAGAAAAAGCCGCGGCGCTGAGGTGCCGCGGCTTTCAAAATTTGTGGACACCGACCCCGAAGAAACGCGCGAACAGGATCAAGGGCCGGTGCCGCAACCCGAGCGTTGCCGCCCGGATTCGAGTGTTATTGGCCGCCGCCCAACTGGTGGACGTAGAGCGCGGCTGCATTCACTTCGGCTTGCGACAGACGCTGGCCCCAGGCCGGCATCACGCCGAAACGGGCGTAGTAGACCGTCTCGTAAACCGTGTCGTGATCGCCACCGTAGAGCCAGATGGCGTCGGTCAGGTTCGGAGCACCTTGGTAGATGTCACCCGTGCCGTCTTCGCCGTGACAAGAAGCACAGTTGATTTCGAACACTTCCGCACCCGCGGCCGCGAGTTCGAGATCATAGGTGCCCCCCACGAGGTTGGTGCCGTCGCCTTCGGGATCGGACAGGGACATGGCGAAGGCCACGGCCTGATCGATTTCCTCATCGGTCAGCAACTCGTCGGCGCCGAATTTCGGCATCTCGGAGTAGCGGGCCTCATCGGTTTCGTTGCGCACACCGTGCTGCACGGTATATGCCACCTCGTCGATGGTGCCGCCCCAAAGCCAGTCGTTGTCCAACAGGTTCGGGTAACCTTTGTTGCCAGCCGCCCCCGAGCCGTGACACTGCGAACAGTTGGCCCGGAACACGGCAGCGCCCATGTTCACACCATAGTTGTGCACGTCCGATCCCACCTCGATCGCGGTGATGTCGGCGGCGGCCAGTTCGGCGTTCACGGCTGCGTTCATCTCCTCGAAAGAGGCGATCTTGTCGGCCACTTCGGCGCGGGTCGACCAGCCGAGCATCCCGGTGGTGGCGCCTTTGACCAGCGGCCATGCGGGCATGGCGATGGTGTAGGCGATGCCCCAGATGATGCAGAGATAGAAGGTGTAAAGCCACCAACGGGGAAGCGGGTTGTTCAGTTCTTCGATCCCGTCCCACGAATGGCCCGTGGTTTCCACGTCTTTCTTATTGCTCATGTCCTCGCCTCCTTTTCGGCGGGTTTGTCTTCATGCCGGAAGATGATGTCGGCCGTGTCACGATGTTCCTTGCGGGAGCCCGGGCGAAACGCCCAGATCACAACGCCCACAAAGAACAGGAACATGGCCAAAAGCACCCAGCTGTCGGCAAATTCGCGAAGGATGTGATAATCCATCTCATCAACTCCTTAGCGGGAGGCGTCGGGCGTAAAGGTCGAGAAATCGACCAGAGTACCGAGCATCTGCATATAGGCGATGAGGGCGTCCATTTCCGTGATACCGTCTTGACCGTCGAAGTTGGACACGACAGCGCCGGGGTAGCGTTCCAGAAGGCCATCGGTGTCGGCCCACGGGTCAGCCTGAGCTGCAAAGTCTTCTTTCGCGACCTCGATCATCTCATCGGTGTAAGGCACACCCACGATGCGATGCGCAGACAACAGATCCTCGATGTATTCGCCATCGATGTAGCGATCCGCGAGGAAGCCATATTTGGGCATCACCGATTCCGGGACCACGGATTGCGGGTCGGTGAGGTGATCCACATGCCAGGCGTCCGAATAACGACCGCCCACACGGGCCAGATCGGGTCCGGTCCGCTTGGACCCCCACTGGAACGGGTGATCGTATTTCGATTCCGCCGCCAGCGAGTAGTGACCGTAACGTTCCACCTCGTCGCGCATCGGGCGGATCATCTGCGAGTGACAGACATAGCAGCCTTCACGCACATAGATTTCCCGACCGGTGAGCTCCAAGGGCGAGTAGGGGCGTACACCCTCTACATCCTCGATGGTGTTTTCCAGGTAGAACAGCGGAGCGATCTCGACGATCCCGCCCACGGTGACGACCAAAAGGGCGCCAACCATGAGAAGCGTTCCGTTGGTTTCGATGATCTTATGCTTATCAATGAGAGCCATATTCGAAACCCTCCCTTATTCGGCCGGCACGGCAGCAGCTTCCACCGCTTTCACGGGGCTGCGACGCACGGTCATGACGAGGTTGTAGCACATGATGATCGAGCCGGTGAGGTAGAGCACCCCGCCCAAAGCACGCACCACATACATCGGATGTTTGGCGGACACGGTGTCGGCGAAAGCGTTCACGAGGAAGCCTTGGCTGTCGACTTCGCGCCACATCAGGCCTTCCATGATACCGGTCACCCACATCGACGCGGCGTAGAGCACGATGCCGATGGTGGCGAGCCAGAAGTGCCAGGACACCAGACCGAGCGAATAGAGACGCTCACGGTTCCACAAACGCGGCACGAGGAAGTACAGAGCACCAAAGGTGATCATCCCGTTCCAGCCCAGAGCACCGGAGTGCACGTGACCGATGGTCCAGTCGGTGTAGTGAGACAGCGAGTTCACAGCCCGGATCGACATCATCGGACCTTCAAAGGTCGACATGCCGTAGAAGCCGATGGAAATCACCATCATACGGATGACCGGATCGGTGCGCAGTTTGTCCCATGCGCCGGACAGCGTCATCAGACCGTTGATCATCCCACCCCAGGACGGCATCCAGAGGATCACGGAGAACACCATGCCCAGCGTCGACGCCCAGTCGGGCAGCGCGGTGTAGTGCAGGTGGTGCGGACCGGCCCAGATGTAGAGGAAGATCAGCGCCCAGAAGTGGATGATCGACAGTTTATAGGAGAACACCGGACGTTCGGCTTGCTTCGGCACGAAGTAGTACATCATGCCCAGGAAGCCTGCGGTCAGGAAGAAGCCCACAGCGTTGTGGCCATACCACCACTGTGTCATCGCGTCCTGAACGCCGGACATCACCATGACCGAGCGCGAGCCCAGGAAGGAGATCGGGATCGCTAGGTTGTTGACGATATGCAGCATCGCGATGGTGATGATGAAGGACAGGTAGAACCAGTTGGCGACGTAGATGTGCTTTTCTTTGCGCTTGAAGATCGTGCCCATGAAGGCCAGCAGATAAGCCACCCAGACGATGGTCAGCCAGAGGTCGATGTACCATTCCGGCTCAGCGTATTCTTTCGACTGGGTCACCCCCATCAGATAGCCGGTCGCGGCCAGGACGATGAAAAGGTTATAGCCCCAGAACACGAACCAGCCGAGGCCGCCGCCCCAAAGACGCGCCGCCGAGGTGCGCTGCACCACGTAGAAAGAAGACGCGATCAAGGCGTTGCCGCCAAAGGCGAAAATCACCGCAGAAGTGTGCAGCGGGCGCAGACGCCCAAAGTTGCCGTATCCTTGCAGGAACTCGAAGTTCAACTGCGGGAAAGCAAGCTGGAAGGCAATGAACGTCCCCGCGAGGAAGCCCACAACGCCCCAGCCGGCGGTGGCGATGACACCGGCGCGCACAACGCCGTCAAGATAGCCGGTCGGAGCCGGTTTGACGTCACCCGTCGTGCGCAGGGTGTAGATAAAGGTGATGGCTGCAGCGGCCATAAAGATGAGCGCATGCACTTGATATGCAAAATCACGCCCGTAGTTGGCGGCAAGGCCGAAGAGAATCACGGCGATCCCCAGCACTGCCAGCTTGATATAGTTCCACATGTTGCGTCCCTTCGTTCATTCGCCCTGTTCTCTGGGCATAGTCGTCCCGCATTCGACCCACGGGTGCCGACAGTGAGCGGTTTGTCTCACATCTCTGTGACCAGCCTTGATCTGAGTCAAAACACTCACATTTAGGATTTTTCTGCGTTAAATTCCCAGTCTCTCTCTTTTGAACCGCGATGATCCGTCGCAGGTCTGTCCGCAGTCCTGTTCGCAGGACAATTCTGCCCCTTCTCGGCGATTTCACAAAGACAAAATGCAACCTTCGCGTGCACAAACCGTAAAGAGGGGTATTTTTGTTGATCTCAATCAATGCGATACTCTCTGAATGGACTCATGATCTGTTCAGAAACGATAGATACGCGAATGGAGGCGGACATGCCCTTCAAGACCATCACAACCATCATCTGCAATATGGACGCCGACCGTCATGCGCTTGACGCAGCGGTGGCTCTGGCCCGACGCGAAGAGGGGCACCTCGACGTGATCTGCCTCGGCCTCGACCGGACACAGCCGGGCTTTTATTACGCTGGCACCAACGCCATGGCGCTGCAGGACAACCTGCAACAGGCGCAGGCCGACAGCAAAAAAATCGAGGAAGAGGTCAACGCTTACCTCAAGGCCGAGGAAATCCCTTGGGTCTCCAATCCGGTGACGGCCCAAATGGCTGGCCTCACGCCGCAGCTCGCGCATTTCCTGCGCTTCTCCGATGTGGTCGTCCTGCCCCGCCCCTATGGCGCCGGTCGCGGCCATGAACACGAAGAGATTCTCGAAGCCGCGCTCTTCTCCGGCCATGTGCCTGTGCTCGTCGTCCCCGATGGCGTGAACGTCCCGGAGAACATCGACCGCGTGGTCGTGGCCTGGAACGAAAGCGCCGAGGCTCTGGGCGCCGTGCGCTCCGCTCTGCCGATCCTGCAAAAGGCCGATCTGGTGGACATCACCATCATCGACCCGCCGCAACACGGGCCCGACCGCTCCGATCCGGGTGGCACCCTGTGCCAGATGCTCGTGCGTCATGGCGTGCGTGCCGAAGTTTCCGTTCTGGCCAAAACCATGCCCCGCGTCTCCGACGTGTTGATGCGGCAATTGACCGACAAGGACGCCGACATGCTGGTGATGGGCGCCTACGGCCACTCGCGGTTCCGCGAATCCATCTTGGGTGGCGCAACCCGACATATGCTCGAGCTTGCCGAGCTTCCGGTGCTGATGTCGCACTGACATCTCATTGACCTAAAAAGAAAAACGCGCCTCAGGGCGCGTTTTTTTATGCTGTCTTGTCGACCCGTTTCAGATCATCAAACCGCCATCGGTGTCATCGCCGGTTTCGATCTGAAGCCGATCGAAATCGGGAATCACCACCTTGCGTTTACCCTCAAGCGTGATCACCCCATCGCGTTTCAACGCAGAGATTTGCCGCGACACGGTTTCCAGCGTCAGCCCGAGATAATCCGCCATCGCCTCCCGCGTCAGCGGCAGTTCGAAATCCATGCCGTCTCCGGCGGTGGTCAGCTCAAGAGACGCTTCGCGCCGGGCGATGATGGCCAGCAGAGAAGCAATCTTTTCCCGTGCCGTCTTGCGCCCGAGAATCAACATCCATTCCCGCGCCGCGTCCAATTCATCGAGCGTCATTTCCAACAGGCGCTGGCTGACATGCGGCGTGCGCAGCATCATCTGCTCAAAGGGTTTGCGCCGAAAACAGCACAGCGTCAGATTGGACACCGCGACCACATCATAAGGCGCCGCATCGCGCCCCGGACGTCCAAGGAAATCCGACGGCAGCAAAAGCCCCACCATCTGGGTCCGCCCGTCTTCCATCGCCTGGCTCAAGGACGCCACGCCGGTCACGACGGAGGCCACGAAATCCATACGGTCCCCGGACCAGACAATCGGCTGGCCTGCCTCATAGGAGCGATAATATTTGATCGCATCGAGTTCTTCGAGCTCATCCGCTTCGCATCGCGCACATACGGCGCGGTGGCGGATCGGGCAGGAACCGCATTCCTTGTGGTCAAATGTCATGTCGCTCATCGGTGCGCTCGCAATTCTTGATCTGGGTCAATGCGCCAGACCTATGATTCACTAGAGCGTATCCCTATGAACAAACACACGCAACTCCGCAAGCTCGGCCTCTTCGATGCCCGTGTGCCACGGTACACGAGCTATCCGACAGCGCCGCATTTTGGCAACACAACCTCTGCGGAGGATGTGCAAGGCTGGCTTAATACCCTAGATTCTGCACAGCCAATCTCGCTCTACGTGCATGTCCCCTTCTGTCGGCGCCTCTGCTGGTTCTGCGCCTGCCGCACGCAGGGCACGAGCACGGCGGGGCCCGTGGCCACCTATGTCGAAACGCTCAAGGCGGAATTGGCGCTGATCAAGGCCCAGCTTCCCGAGGGCATCGAGATCGGTCACCTGCATTGGGGCGGCGGCACGCCGACTTTGCTCGAAGCCGAGATGATCGCGGACCTTTCCGCCGCGATCCGCGATGTGGCCCCTTTCGCGCAGGATTATGAGTTCTCCGTCGAGGTCGACCCGAACGAGATCGACGACGCGCGTCTCGATGCGCTGGCCGAGGCGGGGATGAACCGCGCCTCCATCGGCGTGCAGGATTTCGATCCGCAAATTCAGGAAACCATCGGCCGCATCCAGTCCTATGAGACGACGAAAGCCGCCGTGGATGGGCTCCGCGCACGCGGCATCCGGTCTTTGAACGCCGATATTCTCTACGGTCTGCCCGGTCAGACCCCCGAGAAAATCTCCGAAAGCGTGCAGAAACTTCTGTCGCTCTCGCCCGACCGCGTGGCGCTTTTCGGTTATGCCCATGTACCGTGGATGGCCCGGCGGCAGAACATGATCCCGACCGACGCGCTGCCGACCCCCGAAGAGCGGCTTGATCTGTTCAACATCGCCCGCGATCTTTTTGTCTGGGACGATTACGCCGAGATCGGCATCGACCATTTCGCGAAGAAAGGCGACGGGCTTGAGGTGGCACTGCGCACCGGCAAGCTGCGCCGCAATTTCCAAGGCTACACCGACGACAAATGCCCGACCATGGTGGGCGTCGGCGCCTCGTCGATTGCAAAATACCCGCATGGCTATGCGCAGAACCAGCCCTCGACCTCGAAATATCAGGCCGAGGTGCGCGCCGGAAAACTGCCCATCGCGAAAGGTCATGTGTTCACCGAAGAGGATCACCTGCGCGGGCGCATCATCGAGGCCTTGATGTGCGACTTCCGCGTCGAAGCCGCAGAGCTCGCACAGAATTTCGGCCTCTCCGCCGAACAGTTCAACGCCTTTGCGACCAGCGTGCAAGAGGCCTTCCCCGAGATGCTCGACATTTCGCCGGAGCGCATCGTCATTCGCGAAGAGGCGCGGCCTCTGACCCGCATGATCGCCCGGCATTTCGATGCCTATGACATGACACAGGCACAGCATTCCTCGGCGGTCTAAGCCCCCCCTTCACGCCCCTACCAAAGACCCGCTTATGGCGGGTCTTTTGCTGTCCGCCCCTTGCCTTCCCCGCAGATATAAAAGACACCCGGCAGAGCAACCGGAGACCGACCATGGACATTCTTTCCCGCCTTCAATCCATCACGCCGCATGTGCTCACGGGCGAGGATGCCCTGCCCTATGGTCGCGATTGGGTCGGAAAATATGAAACCACCCCGCTGGCCGTGGTGCGCCCCGCCCGGACCGAAGAGGTCTCCGCCATTCTGGCCCTTTGCCATGAGACCGGCACACCCGTTGTGCCGATGGGCGGCAACACCGGACTGACGGGGGCCACCGCAGCGGAGGGTGCCTTGGTCCTCTCTCTCGACCGGATGCAAACCATTCGCGAAATCCGTCCCGAGGCGCGCCTCGCTGTGGTTGAGGCCGGGGTGATCCTGCAAAACCTGCACGAGGCCACCGCCGAGCATGGCCTGACCTATCCAATGACCTTCGGCGCCAAGGGTTCCGCGCGGATCGGCGGCACTCTGGCCACCAACGCGGGCGGCTCCAATGTGCTGCGCTACGGCAACACCCGCGACCTCTGCCTTGGTATTGAGGTCGTTTTGGCCGATGGCCGTGTGCTCGATCTCATGAGCGAGCTGCACAAGGACAATTCGGGCTACGACCTGCGCGATCTGATCATTGGCTCCGAAGGCACGCTGGGCGTGATCACTGCCGCCGTGGTGAAACTCGCGCCCCTGCCCTTGGCCTATGCCTCCGCCATGGTCACCGTGCCGGACTTGTCTGCTGCGCTCGATCTGCTCAATGCGCTACAAACCCGCACCGGCGGCATGGTCGAGGCGTTTGAGTATATGCCGCGCGACTATATGGAGAATTTGAAACGCTTCCGCGCCGACCTGACCCCGCCTTTGGGCCATGATCAGGATCACACGATTTTCCTCGAAATCGCCTCGACCATGGCGCGCGACTGCACGGCCGATGAGACCGGCCAGCTGCCGCTCGCCGCGCATCTCGAAGAGACGCTGGGCGAGATGTTCGAAGAGGGGCTGGTGCTTGATGCGGCACTGGCACAGAGCGAGGCGCAACGCCGTGTGATGTGGGAAATTCGCGAGGCGGCAGCGGAGATTTCGGTGGCGATCAAGCCCGTGGTGATCAACGATCTTTGTGTGCCTCTGGATCAGATCGAAACCTTCCTGAGCCGCGCCGAGACCACGCTGCGCACGCTCGATCCCGGTTTCGGCACCTGTGTCGTGGCCCATCTGGGCGATGGCAACATTCATTACACGGTCTATCCGAGCACGGATGATCTGGCCGATCCGTTGATGGAAGCAGTGGAGGACATCGTCAAAGACATGCGCGGCAGTTTTTCTGCCGAACATGGCATCGGGCTGTCGAAACTGCCGTCGATGCGGCGGCGCAAGGACCTGGTGGCTTTGGAGATGATGCGCGCGGTGAAGGCGGCCTTCGATCCGAAGGGGATTTTGAATCCGGGTAAAACGCTGCCCTGAGAAAGGCCGATCAGGACTATCGCTTACAAGGCGCGCGCCTGACCGTGGGCTGGCGCTCCGGCATATATCTGAAGCACTTTATGCAAGCGTCATCCGAAAGAGGCTTGAACTCTGTACTCAAGTCGCAAAGCGCCAGACCGCCGGAACGGGCAGGCGCTCGCCCGGCGCCTGCGGCTTGGTTCCGGGCGAAAGGGCTTAAGCGTTATTTCCAGTCAAAGAACCCGGCGCCCGCACGTTCCAAGAGCTTCGTCGCCAGTTCGACGCCCATCGCCGCGCCATCTTCGACAGGGCCGGAGATTTCATCCATCAGGCTCTCCGAGCCATCCGTGCGCAAAATCTCTCCACGCAGACGCAGGGTGCCGCCGTCGATCTGCGCCAGACCCGCGATCGGGGTTTGGCAGGAGCCGTCGAGTTTCGCCAGAAACGCGCGTTCACAGGCCATCGCCTGCCCCGTCGGCACATGGTGCAGCGCGTCGAGCATCTCGGCGATGTGGCTGTCAGCCTCGCGGTGTTCGATGGAAATCGCGCCCTGCGCCACGGCGGGGAGCATCTCTTCGGCGGTGACTGCCTGACGCGGCACGTCGTCATAGCCCAGACGGTTGAGCCCAGCCATGGCGAGGAAGGTGGCGTCGGCCACGCCCTCTTCGAGTTTGGTCAACCGGGTCTGAACCGAGCCGCGGAATTCGACGACCTTGAGATCGGGGCGTTTGTTCAAGAGCTGCGCTTTGCGGCGCAGGGACGACGACCCAACGGTCGCGCCCTGCGGCAGATCGGCAAGCGCCTTGCCATCCAGCGTGATGAAGGCGTCAAAGGGGTTTTCGCGCTCCAAAAACGTGCCGAGCACCAGCCCCGCGGGCTGTTCCACCGACATGTCTTTCGTCGAATGCACCGCAATATCGACCTCGCCGTTCAACAGCCGGTCTTCGATCTCTTTCGAGAACAAGCCCTTGCCGCCCAGCTCGCGCAGCGCGCGGTCCTGTACCCGGTCGCCCCGCGTGGAGATCGCGACAATCTCAAACGCCGCTTCGGGCAGATCGAAAGCCTGCATCAACAGCGCGCGCGTCTCATAGGCCTGCGCCAGCGCAAGCGGGGAGCCACGGGTGCCGATTTTAAGCGGTTGAGCGGGGGTCGGAAGCGTCAATGTCATGGCCAAGGCTTACCTGCGGCAGATCGGCCTGACAACAAGAGAAGTGACAAGCGGGGAAAGTGCCTTGTGCGCTTGACAAATCCGCGCAAGGCAGGGACCAGTGCGGGGCAGCATGAATGGGAGGCCCAGATGACCGACAAGACGATCCTGAAAGCTCTGAAAGGCGAAACGCAAAAGGTTCCGCCGATCTGGATGATGCGTCAGGCCGGGCGGTATCTGCCGGAATATCGCGCGACGCGGGCCGAGGCCGGGGACTTCCTGTCGCTGTGCTACAACTCCGATCTGGCCGCCGAGGTGACTTTGCAGCCGATCCGGCGCTTTGGCTTTGACGCCGCGATCCTCTTTGCCGACATCCTCTTGCTGCCGCAGGCTTTGGGTGCCGATCTCTGGTTCGTCACCGGCGAAGGCCCGCGCCTCTCGACCATCACCGAAGATGCGGATTTCGCCAAGCTCAAGGGCAAGGACGACATCCACGACAAGCTGTCGCCGATCTATGAGACCTTGAAAATCCTCTCGACCGAGCTGCCAAAAGAAACGACGCTCATCGGCTTTGCGGGTGCGCCCTGGACCGTCGCGACCTATATGATCGCGGGCCGTGGCACGCCGGATCAGGGACCTGCGCATGCGCTCCGCGAAGGCAACAATGCCTTGTTCGAGAAAGTCATCGACCTGTTGACCGTTTCGACCATCGAATATCTCGACATGCAAATCCGTGCGGGTGCCGAAGTGGTGAAAATCTTCGACAGCTGGGCGGGAAGCCTCAAAGGCGATGCCTTCGAGAAATACGCAGTCGAGCCAGCGCGGATCATCACCCGCGAATTGAAGCGCCGCCATGGCGACATCCCGGTGATCGGTTTCCCGCGCGAGGCGGGCGACGGCTACATCGGCTTCCACAAGAAAACCGGCGTCGATTGCGTTGCGTTGGACAATTCCGTGACGCCCGAATGGGGCGCCGAACATGTGCAGGTGGACGGCTGCGTGCAGGGCAATCTGGCGTCCTCGCATATGGTGACAGGCGGTCAGGCCCTGATCGACGAGGTGCGCCATGTGCGCGAGGCCTTCTCGAAAGGCCCGCATATTTTCAACCTCGGCCATGGCATCACGCCGGATGCGGACCCGGACAACGTCAGCCTGATGATTGAGACGTTGAGAGAGACCGTCTGATCAGGCGGTTTTGATCGCGAACCACAGGGCGATGGCGACCAGAGCGAGCGCCATCGCGCGTCTCACGATTTGGCGGCGTTTCGGATCGGTCAAAGTGCCATGCGCCAGATCGGCGAGCGTCACCAGACTCAGATGCACAAGCGTCGCCACCGCCACATAGATCACCGACAACGTTATGGTCTGTGTCAGGATCGGCCCACCCGGCGAGACGAATTGCGGCAGCATCGCCACGTAAAACACCGCCGCCTTCGGGTTCAGCAGGTTGACGATCAACCCGCGCCGGAAATAGCGGGCGTTTTTGCCCGCAAAGGCGTTGGGCTCCGCCTTTTCCGGACGCCAGGCGTCATAAGCCAGCCACAAAAGATAGGCGACGCCAGCCCATCTGAGCACCTGAAACGCCAGGGGCGAAGCAGAGATCAAAGCCGCCACTCCCATCGCCGCCAAGACCCCGACGATCAACAACCCAAGTGCCACACCGGCGACTGCGGCGTAGCCCGCGCGGCGCCCCTCGATCGCGGCCAGCACGATGAGATAGGCCATGTTCGGCCCCGGCGTCGCTTCAATCGCCACAGAGGTCAGAAGAAAAGCCCAGAGCCCCTCGCCGAACATTCAGATCACACCCATTTCGCCATCGGCGGCAGGGACATCAGGACCGCATCCGGGTTGTGCCCGGTCTCGAGCCCGAATTTCGTGCCCCGGTCATAGACAAGATTGTATTCGGCATAGAGGCCCCGGTGGACGAGTTGGCGATCTTTGTCCATCTCCGACCACGGCATGTCGCGGCGTTTTTCTGTCACACCGAGAAAAGCCGGAAGGAAGGCGCGGCCGACGTCTTGGGTAAAGGCGAAATCCTTTTCCCAATCTCCTGTGTTGAGATCGTCGTAGAAAATGCCGCCGACACCCCGCGCGCGGCCCCGGTGCGGGATGTAGAAATACTCGTCCGCCCAGGCTTTGAAGCGCGGGTAATAGTCGGGATCATGCGCGTCGCAGTGGTCTTTTTGCACCGCATGAAACGCCGCCGTGTCCTCAGAATATTCGATGCAGGGGTTCAAATCCGACCCACCCCCGAACCACCAGCCATGCGGGGTCCAGAACATCCGGGTGTTCATGTGCACAGCGGGCGTATGCGGGTTCTGCATATGCGCGACCAAAGAAATGCCCGCCGCCCAAAACCGCGGATCGTCCTTCATCCCCGGCAAACCTTTGCGCGCGGCCATCGCCATTTGGGCACGTTCTCCCAGAGTACCGTAAACGGTGGAGACATTGACGCCGACCTTCTCAAACACGCGCCCGCCACGCATGACGGACATCAATCCGCCGCCCGCGTCCGAGCCGTCTTCCGACTCGCGCTCGGTCTCGGTCACCTCGAACCGGCCCGCATGATGCCCGGCGAAAGGACCGCTCAACTGCGTGTCTTCGAGGGCTTCAAAAGCCGAGACAATCTGATCGCGCAGGTTGCGAAACCACGCGCTCGCGCGTTCTTTTTCGGTCGTCATCTCGTGGCTCATCCGGCGTGGTCCTTCTCTTTCTGCGCAGCATGCCAGAGGTAACAGCAATCCTGTGGCGGCGGCAAGTTCCCTTCCCCTGCGGCGGAAAGGCGCTATGGTGGCGTAGAATGTCAAAAGGAGACTCGTTATGCGTTGGCTCATTCCCCTCGCCATTGTGCCGCTTCTCGCGGCCTGTTCCGAACAACAGATGTGCATCTCGCGCGCGACCAAAGATTTGCGTCAGGTGCAAGGTTTTATCGCCGAAGCCGAGGGCAATCTGTCACGCGGCTATGCCTTGGTCGAAAAACAATATGTCGACTACGACATTCGCCGCTGTGGCACCACGGATGAGGGTAAGGCGATCTATTGCCGTGAGCCCGACATCCAAACCCGACGCGTGCCAAAATCCATCGACCTCGATGCCGAGGCCGCAAAACTCGCCGCTCTCAAAAAGAAAGAGGCGCAGCTTTCGGTTCAGGCGCAGGCCGCCGTCGACTCCTGCAAAATTCAATATCCTGAGTAAGGCTCAGTGCGTGGGCGCAAGCACCGGATCCACCAGGGTCCGGCCACCGTCGACCGTCAGGATTTGCCCGGTCATAAACCCGGAACAATCCGACGTCAGATATTGCACCGTCTCCGCCACTTCCGAGGCGGGGGCGACGCGGCCGAGGGGTGTCTTTGACACAATCTCGCCCCGAAAATCCGGGTTTTCGGCCAATCTGTCCTTGAGGCTCGAACTCATCACCGACCCGAAGGCCACCGCATTCACCCGGATGCGATGCGGCGCGAGAGACACGGCCATGGCACGGGTCATCTGATCGACCGCCGCAGATGAGATGGAAAAGGCCAAAAGCTCCGGCTGACACCGCCGCGCCGCAATCGACGACAGGTTGACGATCGAGCCGACCAAGCCTTCGTCGTCATCGGATTTCTCAGAGTTCTTGATCATCCATTTCGCCACCTGTTGCGTCAGACGCAGCGAAGTCATCAGGTTCTGCTCCAGAAGATCGGAAACATTGTCCTCCTCGACCGAGAGAGGATCGCTCATCAACACCTGACGCGAGGCATTCACGAGGATGTCGACCCCGTCGAAGGCATCAATCGTCGCAGAAAGCAGATTGGCGATGGTCAGTTTTTGGCGCAAATCCCCGGCGAAATAGGCCATTTTGGTCTCTTCGGCCTCCGCCTCTTCGCCATATTCGGCGATCAGGCTGGCCTCATCCATATCGGCGCACATCACATAGGCGCCCTGTTCCAGAAAATGCCGCGCGACGGACAGACCGACACCATTGGCGGCACCTGTAATGATGGCCACCTTGCCCTCAATCGAAAAGCTCATCAGAGACTCCCTGTTTCCGTTAACAGCGACCTTAGGGTTTTGTGGCCGCTCTGCGAAGGGGTTTCGCAGCGTGAAGCAATTTGAAACCGCCGGTGACGGCAATCTCATCGACCGTGCCGAAGAGAGAGGCAAGTGTCGCCTCATAGGGCAGTTGCCGGTTGGCGACCAGCCAAAGCTGGCCCTGCGGCGTGAGCATGCCGGCCGCCGCCGCGATAAAGGCCTGACCCAGCGCCGGGTCCGCCGCCCGCGTGGTGTGAAACGGCGGGTTCATGATCACCGCGTCCAAGAGATGCGGCGGTTTGAATTTGGTGGCGTCTTCCCAATGAAACTGCGCGCGGTCATCCGTGATATTGTCTTTGGCGGAGGCGATGGCGGCGGCTTCGGCCTCCACGAGATGCAGCTCTTTCACGCCTTCGCGCGCCAGAATCGCGCGGGACAGATAGCCCCAGCCCGCACCGAGATCGGCGATGCGGGGGGGAAGTTTCGCGGGCAAAGCCTCGGCCAGCGCCTCGGACGCCTTGTCAATGCGGTCAACGGAGAAGACGCCTAGACGGGTGGTAAAGCCCTCGATCAAATGAAGCGGGCCGGGATTGGCCCAGTCCGAGAAATCGCCACCCGACGCGCCACCCGAAAACCGGATCGCCTTGCCATGCGCCTTCGAGACGACCTGGGTCTCGACCCTTTTCTTGATGTCTTTCCAAATGCTGTCGATGCCATCGGTCTTTTGCCCGTCAACGATGACCTGATCCGCGCGCAGGGCAGCATCGGCAATCAAGGCACGCGCTTCGGCCTTGGCCCGCGGCACCGCGACGATGGCGAGATCGAATTGACCGTCTGCTTCGGTCACGACCTCATAGCCTTGCGCTTTGAAGGCGTCGACATCGGGTTTAAAGCCCTGCACGATCTGCACCTCAGCACCTTTTAGCGCGGAAAGTTCAGCGTCGGAGCGCGGTCTATAGACCACGACACGGGCCGGGACGGCTCCGTCTAGCAGAAGGGAGAGACGCGGGGACACCATGTCAGAAAGGCGAAACGCCTATTCCTTTTCCATGGTGCATTGCAGCGGATGCTGATGGCGACGGGAGAAATCCATGACCTGCGTGACCTTGGTCTCCGCGATCTCATGCGGGAACACGCCAACCACGGCGAGGCCCTTTTTGTGCACGGTCAACATGATCTCGGTCGCCTGCGCATGTCCGATGCCGAAGAATCGTTCAAGCACCAGCACGACGAACTCCATCGGCGTGTAATCGTCGTTGAGCAACATGACCTTGTAAAGCGGCGGGCGCTTTGTCTTGGGCTTGGGTTTGAGCGCAAGACCGACATCGCCGTCCTCATCCGAACGGTCGTCATTGTCAGCCATCATCTGCGGTGCGAGGATCACTCGGGCCTCCGATTGTCGCGTCTCTGGGGTTTGGGTTCACCTTTGCCG
Organism: Celeribacter naphthalenivorans; assembly: GCF_020524585.1. Lineage (GTDB taxonomy): Bacteria > Pseudomonadota > Alphaproteobacteria > Rhodobacterales > Rhodobacteraceae > Celeribacter > Celeribacter naphthalenivorans. The sequence goes on along the minus strand of NZ_JAIVLK010000011.1, from coordinate 162,497 downwards.
ATATATAGCCCCTTTTGCGCATGAATAAAGAGCGTTATGCCCAAACCGGTAAAGGAGCGCCGACCGGATGACCGAAAAACTCGCCACAATCGCCTTTGATGCCGACGATACGCTTTGGGAAAACGAACAGTTTTTCCGCATGACGCAGGAGCGTTTTGCCGCCCTACTGGCCGATTTCACCGAGCCCGATCATCTCTCTGAGCGGCTTCTGGCCGCCGAACGTCGCAACCTTGGGGCCTATGGATTCGGGATCAAGGGATTTGTCCTCTCGATGATCGAAACCGCGATTGAGGTGACCGAGGAACGGGTGCCTGCCTCTGTGATCCAAGAGCTGATTTCTGCGGGGCAAGAGATGCTGCGCCATCCGATTCACTTGCTTGAGGGCGTCGAAGAAACCGTCGGCGCGCTGGCCGAGGACTACGAGATTCTCTTGGTCACCAAAGGCGATCTTTTGGATCAGGAGCGCAAACTGGCGCAATCCGGGTTGGGCGAACTTTTCGATGGGATCGAGGTGGTCTCCGCCAAGACGCCCGCCGTCTACAGCACAATCTTCGCCCGCCACAATGTCGCCCCCGAACGCGCCATGATGGTCGGAAATTCGATGAAATCCGACGTGATTCCGCCGATTGAGGCCGGGGCCTGGGGTGTTTTCGTGCCGCATAATTTCACTTGGGAAATCGAACACGCAGAGGCGCCAGCCGGACATCCGCGCTTTCACGAATTGCCGCGCCTGACCGAATTGCCCGCACTCATTGAGGCGATTCAAAAAACTTGAGCCCAAACACCGCCTGATTTGGTAGCACAATAGCCCCGACACACCACATTTGGCGTTGCAAGTCAGCACCCTCTGAAAACCCTTGAAAATTCATTGTTTTCTCGCACGAAAGCTTGTGCTACCTTAACGTCAATAAGCTGGGCGAAATGATCCGGCATGACGAGGCAGAGTTATCATGAAGAGCAACGTGCAAGCGCGGGGTATCCTGCGTGCCGTTTCAAGGCGTATTTTTCCTCTCCTACTGATCGCATTCGCGGTGACGGTCTCTGTGACGTCGCGCGCCATGGCGGCCGAATATGCGGCCCTCGTGATGGATGCCCGCAACGGCAAGGTGCTTCATGCCACCAACGCCGACACGCGCTTGCACCCGGCCTCTCTCACCAAGATGATGACGCTCTACATCGCGTTTGAGGCCATTGAACATGGCGAGATCGGGCTGGACGACTTGGTCACCGTGTCCCGCAATGCCGCCTCTGAGCCGCCGTCGAAACTTGGCCTCAAGCAGGGCCAGCAGATCAAGCTGCGCTATCTCATCCGTGCCGCCGCCGTGAAATCCGCCAACGATGCCGCCACCGCCATCGGCGAAGCCATCGAAGGGTCTGAGGCCGCCTTTGCCCGCCGCATGAACCGCACCGCCAAGGAACTTGGCATGTCGCGCACGACGTTCAAGAACGCGCACGGTCTGACGGAGGCCGGTCACCTGTCGACCGCCCGTGACATGACCGTTCTGGGGCGTCACCTGTTCTACGATTACCCGGAATATTACAACATTTTCTCGCGCCAGACCGCCGATGCCGGCGTGCGCACCGTCACCCATACCAATTCGCGATTCTTAAGCTCCTACGCCGGCGCGGACGGGATCAAGACGGGCTATACCTCGGCCGCCGGGTTCAACCTCGTGGCGTCTGCGCACCGCGGCGACGAGCGCATCATCACCACCGTGTTCGGCGGGCGCTCCACCGTGTCGCGCAACGCCAAAGTGACGGAGCTGATGGATTTGGGCTTTAAACGTGCGCCCAGCCGCGTGGCCGTCTCGAAACCCGCAAGACCGCCCTATCTCGGCAAGGTCGGCGGTGCCGTCATGGTCGCAGGCACCCAAGACGATCCGCGCGTGGCCTCCAAGGTCATTCGCGTGAACATCAAGATAACGTCGAGCCCGCTGCCGAAACCGCGCCCGCTGCAAGGCTTGGCACCGGAGGAGGAGCAAATGCTCCTCGCCGCCTCTGACGATGTGCTCAATGCGCTTGCCAAGGCCGAAGAAGAGGCCGCTCTTCTGGCCGCCGCGACCAGCGCCGCCGATGAGGCCACCACGCTTCTGGCAGAAACCGCGCGGGCGCAGCAGGCGCCGACGCCGACCCTTGTCGCGGCCAGTGCTACGGCTGCCCCCAGCATCTCCCCCCTGCCCCGCCCGGAGCAGATCCAGCTTGCGTCAGTTGAGCCGACAGCCGCAGCCCTCATGCCGACAGAAACCGCAATGGCCTCGGCTGTGGTGCCAGAGGTCGCGCCGGAAATCGTCACGCGAATCTCGACCTCCGGCAACCGCTATTGGGGGATCAACATCGGCACCTATAATTCCGAATATGCCGCGCGTAAGGAGCTTTTGAAGACCGCTCTGACAGAGATCGAAATGCTCGATGGTGCGCTGCGCAAAGTGGTACGGACCAACCGTGGCTTTGACGCGAACTTCCTCGGCATGACAGAGGATATGGCCGCGATGACCTGTCGTCGCCTAGAAGCCCGTGGCACGGAATGTTCGACGGTTGGACCGTCCTGATCGTCAGAAACCAACGCAGAGAATACAAAAAAGGCGACCCTTGCAGGTCGCCTTTTTCATGTCCGACACAGGAAGAGGCAAGGCGTCAGACGCCCGCGCCCTCTTCCACCTTGAGATCGAGCGCAGCACTGACCAAAGCCCGAGTGTATGCCTCTTTCGGCGCCTCGAAAATTTCTTCCGCCGTGCCCATCTCGACCACATCGCCACGTTTCATCACCAGAACCTGATGCGACAACGCGCGCACCACACGCAGGTCGTGAGAGATAAACAGGTAGGCCAGCTTGTGCTTGACCTGCAGACGACGCAGCAGCTCGACGATCTGCACCTGAACCGTCATATCGAGCGCAGAGGTCGGCTCGTCCAGAACCACCAGACGGGGGCGTAGAATCATCGCGCGGGCGATGGCGATGCGCTGACGCTGACCGCCGGAGAATTCATGCGGATAGCGGTGCCGGGTCTCGGGATCGAGGCCGACCTCGCGCATGATGTCGATCACCGCCTGCTCATTGGAGGCGTACCCCTCGACATGATGCACGCCCAGCCCCTCAGCGATGATCTGTTCCACCGTCATCCGAGGTGACAGCGAACCAAAGGGGTCTTGGAACACGATCTGCATATCGGCGCGCAGCGGGCGGAGTTTGCGGTTGGACCAGCCCTGGACGTCTTGGCCCAGCACAACCACCGGCCCTTGCGAGGAAATCAGCCGCATCATGGCGAGCGCCAGCGTCGTTTTCCCCGACCCGGATTCACCCACGATCCCCACGGTTTCCCCCGCCCGGACCGAGAGCGTCGCGGCATTCACCGCCTTCACATAGCCCACCGTTTTACGCAGAAACCCGCGCTGGATCGGGAACCAGATGCGCAGGTCTTTGGTCTCCGCCACGACTTCGGCCTCGGCGGGCACGGGATCGGGATGACCGGTGGCCTCGGCGGCCAAAAGCATCTGCGTGTAGGGGTGCTGCGGATTGTCGAAAATCTCTGTCGTGACACCGGTCTCGACGATCTCGCCATTCTTCATGACACAGACCCGATCGGCGAATTTGCGCACGATGTTCAGGTCATGGGTGATGAAAAGCATCGACATGCCGAGGCTTTGTTTCAGCTCGGCCAGAAGTTCGAGAATTTGCGCCTGAATGGTCACATCGAGCGCAGTGGTCGGCTCGTCCGCGATCAGCAACTCGGGGCGATTGGCCAAGGCCATGGCGATCATGATCCGCTGCCGCTGTCCGCCGGACAGTTGGTGCGGATAGTCTTTGAGACGGCTCTCCGGCTCGTGGATGCCGACTTGAGTAAGCAGTTCAATCACACGTTCACGCGCAGCCACACCCGTCATGCCATGGTGAATGAGCAGCACTTCGGAGAGCTGTTTTTCCAACGTATGCAACGGGTTGAGAGAGGTCATCGGCTCTTGGAAGATAAAGCTGATGTCATTGCCACGCAGTTTGCGCAGCTCTTTCTCGGACGCGCCGACAAGCTCCTGCCCCTGATAGGTGATCGAGCCTTGCGTGACTGCCGTGTCGGGCAAGAGATTCACACAGGACAGCGCCGTCACCGATTTGCCGGAACCGGATTCGCCCACGAGCGCCACGGTTTCGCCCTTCTCCACCGAGAAAGACACGCCTTTCACGGCCTCGACCACCTGGCCGTCCTGCCGAAAGCCGACCCGCAGGTCTTTGTACTCTAAAAGGCTCATCGAAAGGTCTTCCTCGGGTCAAACGCATCCCGCACGCCTTCGAAAATGAAGACCAGAAGCGAGAGCATGATGGCATAGGTGAAAAAGGCGGTGAAGGCGAGCCAAGGCGCCTGAAGGTTCTGTTTCGCCTGTAGCGTCAACTCACCCAGAGAGGGCGCCGAGGACGGCAGGCCAAAGCCCAGAAAATCGAGAGAGGCCAGCATGCCAATATTGCCGGTCACGATGAAGGGCAGCATGGTCAAGGTCGCCACCATCGCATTGGGCAACATATGGCGGAACATGATCGTCCAGTTGCCAACGCCCAAGGCCCGCGCCGCGCGGATATATTCGAAATTCCGCGCCCGCAGGAATTCGGCCCGCACCACGCCGACAAGCGCGGTCCAGCCGAAAAGGATGGTGACAAAGACCAAAAGCCAGAAACTTCGTCCCAATATGGCGAAGAGGATGATGATCACATAGAGCGCGGGCATCGCGCCCCAGATTTCCAACACGCGCTGGAATATGAGATCGGTGCGTCCGCCGAAAAACCCCTGAATCGCGCCCGCAATGACGCCGATGAGCGAGGAGGCCAGCGACACCACGAGGGTGAAGAAAATCGACAGGCGGAAACCGTAGATCACCCGCGCGACCACATCGCGTTTGGTGTCATCGGTGCCCAGCCAGTTCTGCCGCGTCGGCGGCGAGGGCGCGGCCCCCGGTCCCTCGACCTGCGTGTTGTAGGAATAGCGAATGGGCGGCCAGACCATCCAGCCCTTCTCGATCTCTTCGCCATTGACCACGCCATCTTGGGCGTCTTCGAGATAGGCTTCGGGATCGTCGAAACAGTCGACCATGCCGCCGGTCTCGATCAGACATTGCACCTCGGGGTAGCGATAGACGGCTTCGGTCCTGAAATCGCCGCCGAACTCGGTTTCCGGGTAGAATTTGAAGATCGGCATGTAATAGCCGCCGCGATATTGCACGAGGATCGGCTTGTCGTTCGCGAGGAACTCGGCAAAGAGCGACAGGCCAAAGAGGATCGAGAAAATGATCAGCGACCAATAGGCGCGGCGGTTCGATTTAAAATTCCGCCAGCGACGGCGATTGAGTTCGGACATCTTCATGTGTCCCTCCGCTCAAAGTCGATCCGCGGGTCGACAAAGACATACATCAGATCCGACAAAATCCCGATCAGCAGACCAATGAGGCCAAAGAAGAACAGCGTGCCGAAGATCACCGGATAGTCGCGTGCGAGAGCGGCCTCATAGCCCAGACGCCCCAAACCATCGAGAGAGAACAGCGTCTCGATGATCACCGATCCGCCGAAGAACACACCCAGAAACAACCCCGGAAAGCCCGCGATCACGATCATCATCGCATTGCGGAAGACGTGGCCGTAGAGGACGCGGGATTCAGGCAGCCCCTTGGCCTTAGCGGTCACCACATATTGTTTGCGAATTTCATCGAGGAAGGAGTTCTTGGTCAAAAGCGTGAGCGTCGCGAAGGACGAGATCACGGAGGCCAGAACCGGCAGGGCAATGTGCCAGAAATAGTCCCCAATCTTGCCCAGCACAGACATCTGATCCCAATCGGGAGAGGTCAGACCGCGTAGAGGGAAAATCTGCCAATACGACCCCCCCGCGAACAAAACCAAAAGCAGGATCGCAAAGAGAAAGCTCGGGATCGCATAGGCGGCGATGATGATGCCTGAAGTCCATGTGTCAAAACGCGAGCCGTCACGCACGGCCTTGCGAATGCCCAAAGGGATGGAAACCATATAGGAAATCAGGGTCGCCCAAAGCCCCAAGGAAATCGACACAGGAAGCTTGTCCCAAACGAGATCGAGCACGCCCTCGGATTTGAAATAGCTCTCTCCGAAATCGAAGCGCATGTAGTTCCACATCATCGTGAGGAAACGCTCGAGCGGCGGTTTGTCGAGGCCGAATTGCCGTTCCAGATCGGCAATGAACTCGGGCGGAAGGCCCCGCGCACCGGCGTATTCGCTTTGATAGGCGGTGTTTTCGGTCGTATTCGCGCTGCCCGCATCGGCTTGGGTGCCGGTGATCGTCTCGAACACGTCTCCCTCGCCCTGCAAATTGGCAAGCACCTGTTCGACTGGACCGCCCGGCACGAATTGCGTCAGCGCAAAGTTCACCACCATGATCCCGATCAGCGTCGGAATGATCAACAACACACGCCGTAGAATATAGGCTCCCATGAACCGTCCTGCTCTTTATTGTTTTCTCAGCGTCTTTACTTCAACGCGCCTGCCGCACGCAATTCCGCTTCGCGGTCGGCATTCACCCACCAGAAATCCAAAAACCCCAGATCGAGCGGCGGCATCGTGTCCTCATCGGGGTGCTCATACATGTCGTAATAGGCGACCCAATAGCTGTCGTTCATATGCGCCGGCACGATGAAATAATCATAGCGCATGATCCGGTCAGCGGCTTTGACCATCGCCGCCATGTCCTCATAGGTCTCGGCGTTCAGGATTTCCTTGCCGATCGTTTCAATCGCCGGGTTGCAATAGCCCGCCGGGTTGAAAATATCGTCCACTTCCTCACAGCCGTATTTTTGCAAGAACCCGGCGCCTTCTTCGAAGCCATTAGAATAGCCGTCGAAGATCATGTCGTAGTCAAAGCTTTGCTTACGAGCCTGATATTGGTTCGGGTCGATCCGGTTGTATCGGGCATCCACGCCCAGCGCGGTCAGGTTTTCGACATAGGGTTTGATGAGCCGATCCCAGGTCGGGCTGAAATGCAGGATTTCGAGGGACAGGACCTCGCCCGAAGCATTGCGCATTTTGCCATCATCGCCCGGAGTGTAACCTGCCTCTGCCAGCAAAGCCGTGGCCTGACGCATATTGCGACGATCCAAAGAGCGGTCGCCGGAGCTATGCGGCAAAAAGGCTTCTTCGGTAAAAATCGCCTCGGGCAGATCGTCTTTGACGCCTTCGAGAATTTCAAGCTCCTTGCCCTCCGGCAGGCCGGTCGCCATCAGCTCCGGCGTTTGCCAAAAGCTTTCACGCTGGGCAAACAACCCGTATTGCAGCGTCTCGTTGGTCCAGGTGAAGTTGTACATCAGCCCCAGCGCCAAACGCACATTGCGGTCCTGCAATTTCTCGCGCCGCAAGTTGAACAGGAACCCGGTGGCGCCGGGAATGCTGCCGTTATGCAGGGTTTCCTTTTTCACCCAGCCATTCTCAAGCGCCGGAAAATCGTAATTTGTCGCCCAGACGAGCGAGGAGTTTTCCTGGCGGAAGGTGATGTCCCCGGCTTTGAAGGCCTCGAACGCCGCGATGGTATCGCCGAAATAGGTCACCTGAATGGTGTCTAGGTTGTTGCGCCCGACGTTGAACGGATGCTCCGCGCCCCAATAGTCGGGATTGCGGGTGTATTGAACCCATTGGCCGGGATCATAAGAGGTCAGCATATAGGGCCCGGTGCCCGGCGAGGTCTCATAGCGCTTTTCATCGAGCCGGTGGCCTGTCTCTTCGAACCACGCCTTTTTCATCACCAGAGTCGCGCCCGCCTGACCGATCAAGCCGCTGCGCGGAATGTCCGGTTGAAAGGTGAATTTGACGGTGTGCTCATCGAGCGCCTCGACCTTTTCGATCATAGCGGACACGCCTGCGCGCCAGGACGGCGTGCCCTCGGCGATGAATTTATTGTGGGTGTAGGCCACATCCTCAGCCGTCATCGGCGTGCCGTCGGAAAAGGTCACATCGTCACGCAGGTGGAAAATCACCCAATCCTTGCTCTCCGGATATTCGATGGTCTCGCAAAGCACGCAATAGCTGGCCGATTTATACTCATCCGCGGTCCCGACCATCAAACGCTCATACATCGAAGACGACAGAGAGGCGGGCGTGCCGGACAGCGTGGAAAAGGGGTTCAGACTGTCGAAAGTGCCCACAGTGCCAAGAATGATCTCGCCGCCTTTCGGGGCGTCTGGATTGACGTAATCGAGATGATCGAAAGGCTCGGCATATTTCGCCTCATCCCAGTCTGAGTACCAGGTCGAGGTGATGATCTTGTCGGCCCCATCGCTGTCCGCAGCGTTCTGAGCCTCCTGGGCCAAGGCCGCCCCGGACATAAGGCCGAGCGTTGCCATGAGAGGAAAGACGCGGGCGAAGGGGCGTTGGATCATATTCGGGTCTCCGGGAGGCGTTGAGGACGTCAGGGTGTCTTGCAACAGACGGTAATGTGCCGGACCACCGGGATGCAAGTTACATGCGCTCGAATTTACGTGATCGAAGGCGCCGATCCCAAGCTCTGCACAAAACAAAACCCCCGCTGGTGCGGCCAGCGGGGGTCTCATAATCTGCACGCGATGCGCGGAGAGCGTCGTTTAGCCGGAGATCGACTGAAGATAGGCCACGATGTTGGCGCGATCTTCGACCTTTTTCAGACCGGCAAAGGACATCTTGTTGCCCGGCACGGCGTCTTTCGGGCTTTCCAGATAGGCGTTCAGAGCCTCAGCATCCCAAACGCCGCCATGGGTCGCCATTGCGTCCGAGTAGGAAAAGTCGCCAACTGCGGCGAGCGCACGCCCGAACACGCCATCGAGGTGCGGCCCCGTACCGTTCGAACCGTCAATCTTGTGACAGGCTTTGCATTTGCCAAAGACTTTCTCGCCTTTCGCCGCATCGGCAGAAGCCAAAAGTTCGTCAAAGCTCACTTCGACCGCTTCTTCTTCCACAGCATCGTCATCGCCGGTGGCAATAACATAGGCCTGAACCTGTTCACCGTCATGTCCGGTGGCGTCCATGGCATAGATGGAAGTGGCGGCCCAGTTGCCGAGAAGGAAGATCAAGAATGTGCCGCATACGCCGCCCACGATCTTGGTAAGGGTCATAGTGTTGAACATATTGCGTTCCGTTCCTATAGGTTCGTCGCGCGATATCTACCCGCTTCCCATGATTCATTTCAAGGTATAAGACCGAAACCCGGACAAGTTAGCGCAGTTCAAACGCAGGAAAAGGGATAAAAATGGCCGCTCGCATCGCATTTCAGGGGGAACCCGGCTCTTATTCGCATCAAGCCTGCGCCGATGCCCGTCCCGATTACGACCCCTTGCCCTGCCCGACCTTTGAGGACGCGATGGAGGCCGTGCGCTCCGGTGCCGCCGATCTCGGCATGATCGCGGTCGAAAATTCGACCTATGGCCGGGTGCAGGACGTCTATCATCTTTTGCCCGACTCCGGTCTGCATATCATCGACGAGACCTTTGTGCGGGTGCATGTGAACCTTCTGGGCCTTCCCGGCACACAGATTTCCGACATCAAAACCGCCCGCGCCATGTCCGTGCTTTTGGGACAGGCCCGTGGCTTTATCCGCGAACATGGCATCACCACCGTCAACTGGTCCGACAATGCCGCCGCCGCGCGGTCGGTCAAGGAAGAAGGCAATCCCGCAATCGGTGCTTTTGCCTCCGAGCTTGCGGGCGAGATTTTCGGCCTCGATGTTCTGGCCCGTCATATCGAAGACCACAAACTCAACACCACGCGGTTCCTGATCATGGCCCGCGAGCCGAATTATGAACGCCGCGCCGACAAGATGGTCACCGCCTTCATGTTCCGTGTCCGCAACATCCCCGCCGCGCTCTACAAAGCCATGGGCGGTTTCGCGACCAATGGCATCAACATGACGAAACTGGAAAGCTACATGGTCGACGGCGTCTTCACCGCGACGCAATTCTATGCCGACATCGAAGGTCACCCGGAGGACGACAACGTCCGCCTGGCGCTGGATGAGCTGCGCTATTTCACGGAAATGGTGGAAATTCTGGGCGTCTACCCGGCCGACCCGCGCCGGACCTGAGACTCCCAAAGCGAAACAGGGTTAAAGCGTTTTTCGTTTAATCTGAATCAGATTGAGCGAAAAACGTTGCCACGCTGAATTGATATTGCTGCGTTTCTCAAAAATTGAGTGCCTCAAGTTTTTGAGAAACGCTTTAGCGCTTCGGCGCACCCTGATATTGCTCCGACAGGTGTTCGCAGTATTTCTTAATCCGCTTCTCAAAGCGTTTCTGCAGGGTCGCTTTCGCAAATTTTACCGATTGCACGAGGATGCGCGCCGACAACGTCTTGGGCCGCACCTCATAGCCGATGGTCACCCGTGTGCGCTGCGGCGACAGGGGCACAAGCTCGGACTTGATCTCCATATTCAACCCGCCGGAGACCGCCGTCGCGGCCAGCATGTTCGGCGCGTCGCATTCGACGATCTCGGCATCGAGGTCGCGAATCTTACCGCGAAACGGCACTTTGAGCGTCCAGCCAGCTCCGACATCGCGCGGCTGATGCGGCGACTTGCGCGCCACCTCGATCCCACGGCGCATGGCCTGACGCTCGAGCCCTTCGAAATCCGTGAAATGTTCGAAAACAAACTCTGCCGGGGCTTCAATGTCCTGACGCGTCGAGAATTTCATGCCTGCTCACCTGTTACCTTCCGCAGATAGGTTATTCCGTTATTCCCAATCATCCGCAAGCCACTTGGCCATCAGAACTTGCGCGATGGCGCCTTTTCTTGCGGGGGAAATCTCCGGGTGCTGTCCAGCCATCGCCAGAGCCAACTCTTCACGCCGCACCCAGCGGGCGTCTTCGATCTCCACCGGGTCGATGATGATCTCCGTGCTCTCCGCCTCCGCGCGACAGCCCAACATCAAAGACGCCGGAAAGGGCCAAGGCTGGCTGGTGACGTAAGAAACCTTGCCGACACGCACGCCTGCCTCTTCGAAAACCTCGCGCCGCACGGCCGCCTCGATGGGTTCGCCCGGTTCGACGAAGCCCGCAAGCAGGGAATACATCCGCTCCGGCCAATTTTCATTGCGCCCCAAAAGGACGGAATTGCCACGGGTCACCAGCATGATCACCACCGGATCGGTGCGCGGGAAATGCGAGGCCCCGCAAGCAGGGCAGTCCCTCTGCCAGCCGGCCTGAGACATGTCCGACTTCGCGCCACAGGCCGCACAAAACCCGTGACTACGGTGCCATTCGAAAAGTCCCCGCGCCGTGCCCGCCATCTCCGCCTCAAGTGGCGTGAGCGTGGTCATCACCGCCCGCAGATCGCGGAATGTCAGCCCGTCCAGTTCCGCAAACATCAGCCTTGCGCTCGACCACGGCGAAGGGCGCGCGGCATCGTCATCTGCGACCAGTGGCTCGAAGGCACTGACATCGTGGGCAAAAACCGGCTGACCGCCGGGCAGAAGGCCGAGGAAAAGCTCCTGCGCCTCAGCCGCATCAAAGCGCGCGGCACTGAGCAGCGCCAAGGCGCCCTCCGCATCCGTCGGCACATGCCCGCGCCAGATCGGCATCACAAGTGCATCCACCTGCCCCCGCATCACGTCGGCCTTGGCCCTCAGATGCGCAGCTCTGTTCAATTCTCCGCCAGCAAGCGGCACCAAATCCTGTTTCATGTGATTGGCTTATGCCCGGTTGCCCGTCGGAACCAAGACACCCCGACATTTCGGCAATCGCGACACAGATTCCCTGTTGCCATTTTGCGACAAAAAACAATAATACAATTTAAGGTTGCGCGCTTAGCCCAAATGGCAACCCAAAATGGATTGCCTGACTGTTTTCTAATGGTAAATTCGTAAACGTCACATCTTTGTCTTGTGGCGGAAAGATGGTCGCATCACCCTCAGACTCAGGCACCGTATCAAGACATGGAGTAGCCAGATGAACCATCTAAAAAAACACATAAATCGCCGGGGTTTTCTGTCCGGCACAATCGCAGGAACTGCTTTGATTGCTCTTCATCCCTTTTCGGCCCGCGCCAGCGCCAACCAGGCCCATTTGCGGATTATGGAAACCACGGACCTGCACGTTCATGTGTTTCCCTATGACTATTACGCCGACAAGCCTGTAGACACGGTCGGCCTCGCCCGCACCGCCGCGCATATCAATGACATCCGCGTCGAGGCGACCAATGCGATGCTGTTGGACAATGGCGATTTCTTGCAGGGTAACCCGATGGGCGACTTCATCGCCTATGAGCGCGGCATGAAAGAGGGCGACATGCACCCGGTCATCACTGCGATGAACACGCTGGGATTTGACGCCTCGACCTTGGGCAACCACGAATTCAACTACGGCATCGATTTTCTGATGAAGGCGCTGGCGGGCGCGAATTACCCGGTGATTTCCGCCAACGTCGTCAAAGAAATGGGCGCCACGCCCCGCGAAGACGTCACACTTTTGCCGCCCTATGTGATCCTCGATCGCGAGATCACCGATGGCGCGGGCGAAACACATAAGATCAAGATCGGTCTCATTGGTTTCGTGCCGCCGCAAATCATGATGTGGGATCGCAAGAACCTCGAAGGCAATGTGAACGCCCGCGATATCGTCGAGACCGCCCGCGCCTATGTGCCTGAGATGAAAGAAAAAGGCGCCGATCTTATCATCGCGCTGAACCACTCTGGCATTGGCTCTGCAGAGCATACCGAGGGCATGGAAAACGCCTCCGTGCCGCTTGCGGAAATCGACGGGGTGGATGCGCTTTTGACAGGCCACTCGCACCTTGTCTTCCCCTCTCCGACCTACGATGGCTATGCCGCCGTCGACAGCCAAAAGGGTCTGATCCATGGCAAACCCGCCGTGATGGGCGGCTATTGGGGCTCGCATCTGGGCGTGATGGATTTGCTTTTGGAATATGAAGGCGGAGCCTGGCGTGTGGTGACCAGCGCAGTCGAGACCCGTCCGATCTCGCGCCGCGAAGAAGATCGCTCGATCACGCCGCTGGTGGAAAGTGTTGAGCCGGTTCTGGCCTCCGTGCAGGACATTCACGACCAAACGCTGGCCTATGTGCGCCGCGCCGTTGGCAAAACCAATGCGCCGCTGCATTCCTATTTCGCGCTCGTTGCCGATGACCCGTCGGTGCAGATCGTCTCAAACGCCCAGCTTTGGTACATCGGCGAGATGATGAAAGGCACGGAGCACGAAGGCCTGCCGATCCTCTCCGCCGCGGCGCCCTTTAAGGCCGGTGGTCGTGGCGGCCCGGAATATTACACCGATGTGGCGCCGGGCGATGTGGCGATCAAAAATGTCGCCGATCTCTACCTCTACCCGAACACGATCCGCGCGGTACGCATCACTGGCGCCCAGCTCAAAGGCTGGCTGGAGCGCTCCGCAGGCATGTTCAATCAGGTCGAGAAAGGCGCGACAGATGCGGTTCTGCTGAACCCCAATTTCGCCTCCTACAATTTCGACGTGATCGACGGGGTGGACTATCAGATCGACATTTCACAGCCTTCGCGGTTCGATGCCAACGGCGAGCCGCTGAACCCGGACGCCTCGCGGATTGTCAACCTGACCTTCAACGGAGCGCCTGTGACCGACGACATGGAGTTTATCGTCGCCACCAACAACTACCGCGCGGGCGGCGGCGGCACCTTCCCCGGCGCCGATGGCTCCACGGTGATTTTCGAAGGACCGGACACCAACCGCGACATCATCGTGCGCTATATCGTCGAGCAAGGCACCGTCAATCCGACTGCCGACAACAACTGGTCGCTGGCACCTCTGGGCGACACCACCGTGTTGTTCCAAACCGGACCTGCGGCGCGCACGCATCTCTCTGATCTCAAAGGCCTGACCATTGAGGACGCGGGCGAAGGCACAGACGGATTCGCACAATTCCGCATCACGCTCTGAGCCGAATTGGCCGACCTGAGCGCATATCGACAAAGCGGCCACATCACGTGGCCGTTTTTTGTTTACCAAATGGGCAAATAAATTTTTTCCGCCATTTTTTTACGCAGGCATTAAGGTTGTATACATCATTGTGAACCTCAATCTCGCAGGCGCCTGAATGGCACGCCATTCTGAGCCGGAATGACACAGGGAATTTTTCAGGGGAAAAACATGCTCTACAAATCCATCACCACCATGGCTGCCTTTGCGCTGACCGCGACGGCCGCCACCGCCGAGACCGCGATGCCTTTCGCGCTCGACTGGAAATTCGAGGGCCCCGCGGCCCCCTATTTCACCGCACTGGAAAAAGGCTATTTTTCCGACGCTGATCTGAGCGTTGAAATCTCCGCAGGCCAAGGCTCGCTCGACGCCATTCCGAAAGTCGCCACCGGCGCGTTTCCGGTCGGCATGGCGGACATCAACAGCCTCGTAAAATTCCTCGACCAAAACCCCGGCGCGCCGGTCATCGGCATGATGATGATCTATGACGCACCCGCATTCGCCGTGGTCGGCCGCAAATCTTTGGGCATCGAAGCTCCGAAAGACCTCGAAGGCAAAATCCTCGGCGCGCCGCCGCCGGATGGCGCATGGGCGCAATTCCCGATCTTTGCCGCCGAGAACGATCTCGACATGGAGGCGATCACTGTCGAGCCGGTCGGCTTCCCGACCCGCGAGCCGATGCTGGCCGAGGGCAAGGTCGATGCCGTCACTGGCTTTAACTTTTCGTCCTTCCTGAACCTCGTGCGCCTCGGCGTGCCGGAAGATGACATTTCGACCATCATGATGTCGGATTACGGCGTGAACCTTTACGGCAACGTGTTGATTGTGAACACCGATTTCGCCTCTGAGAACCCGGACGCGGTCAAAGATTTTGTCTCCGCCGTGACCATGGGCTGGAAAGACGCCATGGCCGATCCGAAGGCCTCGGTCGAATATATGATCAAGTACAACCCGGCCTCTGATCTGGACCTTGAGACCCGCCGTCTCGAACTGGCGCTTGAGGGCAATGTCTACACCGATTACGTCGCCGAACACGGCATGGGCGGGATCGATGCGGAGCGCTTTGCCGGCTCGCTTGAGCAGCTCAAAATGGTCTACGAGTTCAACGCAGAGCCTGACGCGAGCCTCTATTTCACCGAAGATTACCTGCCCGCCACTGACGCGCGCATGCTGAAGTAATCCACCGCGAAGACTTTGGCGGGCGCGGGACCTCAAAGAGGCTCGCGCCCGTTTTCATGCGGGCAAAAAGAGCGGACAAAATGGCAAATCTCATAGACATCAAAGGCGTGACCCACGCCTACAAGACCGACAACGGCCCCCTGCCCGTTCTCGACGACCTCAACATCTCCGTCCCCGAAGGCGATTTCTGCGCCGTGGTCGGGCCGTCCGGCTGTGGCAAATCCACACTGACGAAGCTCATCGCCGGGCTGATGAAGCCGGATCAGGGCGAGGTTTGGCTCCATGGTGAAAAGGTGACAAGCCCGCGCTCGACCGTCGGCATGGCCTTTCAAAACCCGGTGATGCTGGAATGGCGGACGATCCTTCAGAACGTGTTGCTGCCGCTAGAGATCGTGCCGAACAAGATGAGCAAACGCGAAAAAGAGGAGCGCGGGCGCGAGCTTTTGGCGCTTGTGGGCCTTGAGGGGTTTGAGGACAAACGCCCGTCTGAGCTGTCCGGCGGCATGCGTCAGCGGGCCTCTCTGTGTCGCGCCATCGTGCACAAGCCCGACGTGTTGATCATGGACGAACCCTTCGGCGCGCTCGATGCGTTTACCCGCGAAGACCTCTGGCAGACCATGCACGCGCTCCGCGCCGAGGAGCCGTTCACCGGCGTGCTGATCACCCATGATCTGCGCGAAAGCGTCTACCTCGCCGATGAGGTCATCGTGCTCTCGGGTCGTCCGGCGACGACCCAGCATGTGGAGAACGTCAAACTCGATGGGCGCACCGATCTGGAAGTGATTTACACCCCCGAGGCGACCGAGATTTTGCACCGCCTGCGCCACCAGATCGAGATCGCGCAAGGGCGTGCGAAAGACGAGGAGGCAGCATAATGAAAACCTTCCGCAAGATCGCCACGCCGATGATCGCCATCGTCATTTTCCTCGTCTTTTGGGAATTCATCGTCTGGGTGAACCAATGGCCGAACTACAAAATGGCCTCCCCCTCCGACCTGATCCCGGCCTATGCAAAGTATTGGAATCTATTCCTGATTTACGGATGGCAAACGCTCTGGCGCACCGTCGTCGGGCTTTTGGTCGCCGTTGTCTTCGGTACGTTGATCGGCATGATCATGGGCTTTTCCCGCACCATGCGCGACGCGCTTTATCCGCTTTTGGTCGGCTTTAACGCCATTCCGAAAGCCACCGTCGTGCCGGTGATTGCGCTCATTCTCATTGGCCAGCATGATCTGAACACCGTGCTCATCGCCTTCATGATTTCCTTTTTCCCGATCTCCGTCGCGGTCTCCATCGGGCTGTCGACTTTGGAGCCGGAATATCGTGATATTTTGCGCTCTCTCGGCGCCTCGAAATGGACGATTTTCTGGAAAATTGCCCTGCCGAAAACCCTGCCGGAGTTCTTCGGCGCGTTGAAGGTCGCGGTGACGCTGGCTTTCATCGGCACCAACCTGATGGAGATCGTCGAGCCGCACGGCAAAGGCCTCGGGCACCTGTTCGACAGCGGCAAGATCAACGCGGATTACCCGCTGATGTTCGCCGTGCTGATCGCTTTGGCCTTCCTCGGCATCCTGCTTTACTACATCGTAGTGGCGCTGGAGAAAATCTTTGCCGGTTGGGCGGAACGCCCGCAAGGATAGTGCGCGGAACGTCCACGGGGATAAGATCAAAAAGGGGCGCCGATCTGGCGCCCCTTCTCATTCGGCATGAACGTTCAGAGCTGACGCGTCGCGAAGTACCAATCCACAACCTTCTGCCCTTCCGGTGCCTCGGCCAGTTTCGCCTGCGCGGCGGCGGCGGTCGGCGGGGTCGGCACGATCACCGCATCCCCCGGCTTCCAGTTCTCCGGCATCGCACATTTGTTCTCATCCGCCGCTTGCAGCGCCACCACGAGGCGGTGAATCTCATCCACAGACCGCCCCGCGTTCATCGGGTAATAGACCATAGCGCGCAGGATGCCGTTCGGGTCGATGATGAACGTCGCCCGCACCGCCGCCGTGTCCGAAGCCCCCGGCTGGATCATGCCGTAAGCATTAGCCACTTTCATCGACAGGTCTGCGATGATCGGGAATTTGATCTCGACACCCCAGTTTTCCTTGATGTTCAGCATCCAGGCGATGTGGGAATAGTGGCTGTCGATGGACAGGCCCAGCAGTTCGACCCCCATGGCGTTGAACTCATCTTGCTTGCCCGCGAAACCGATGAATTCCGTGGTGCACACGGGCGTGAAATCCGCCGGGTGGGAGAAGAGGATCAGCCATTTGCCCTTATAATCGTCGAGGGTTTTGACGCCATCGGTGGTCAGTGCCTCAAACGCCGGGGCGGGTTTGTTCAACTGCGGGCCCGTGATGGTTTCGATGTGATCGGTCATATCGTTATCCTTTGTTTTATATGTGTTTTTCGCTCCAAGGCGTCGCCGCCCTTTCGATGACACAGAGATAGCTCTTGCGAATTCATTGTTGAAACGAATAAAAAAGATCAAAGTAATTGAGAAATTCGATCAATGAACCTGCCCACCCTGCGCCAGCTTCGCTTCCTCACCGCTCTTGCCGATGAGCTGCATTTCGGCCGTGCTGCCGAGGCTTGTTTCGTCACGCAATCGACCCTCTCATCAGGTCTCAAGGAACTCGAAGACATCCTCGGCACCCCCATCGCCGAACGCACCAAGCGCAGCGTTTTGATGACCCCTCTGGGCGAAGAGATCGCGGCGCGTGCCCGCGTGATGCTGGCCGAGGCACAGGACATGGTGGAGCTGGCGCAGAGCCAATCCGGCACGCTGCGTGGCACCTTGAAACTCGGCACGATTCCGACGGTCGGGCCGTTTCTCTTTCCCCGCCTGCTGCCGCGCCTGCGTCAGGATTATCCCGATCTGAGGCTCTACATGCGCGAGGAATTGACCGAACACCTGATCGCGGGGCTACGCGCCGGGCGGCTGGATGTGATCCTGATTGCACTGCCGTTTGAGACCGGCGATCTGGAGATGGAAAGCCTGTTCGAGGACGATTACCAACTGGCCACAGCACCGGGGCACCGGCTATTGTCTGACCGCCCGATCGGTGGGCCGGATTTGGACGATGAGACGCTTTTGCTTTTGGAGCGCGGGCATTGTCTGCAACGTCACGCGCTTTCGGCCTTCCCGGAGAGCCACGCGAAACAGGACGAAACCTTTGCGGCCACATCGCTGCCGACGCTCGTCGCCATGGTCGAAGAGGGCCTCGGCATCACGCTTTTGCCACAGCTGGCGATTGATGCCGGCGTCACGCGCAACACCGACATTCACCTGACGCCGCTTTTCGGCACCAAACCGCGCGAAGTGGTTCTGGCCTGGCGCAAAAGCTCGGCGCGGAGCGCGGACTTTCACCGACTTGCGGGACTTTTGCGCGACGAACGCAGACGCCTCGGCAGTTGAACCGCCCTCTTGCTTTCCCGTACTGTCATCATTATGTAACGCCGTGAGAGGTTGGCGCGGGCGAGCGCCTCGCCAACCCGGTCAGGTCCGGAAGGAAGCAGCCGTAACGAGCCCCGCTTGGGTCGTTGTCCAGCCTCTCACCTAAACCTTAACTGCATGCCGAGGAGGAAATTGATGATTGTCGCTACCGCCCCTCGGGCAGCCGCTTAAGGCCTATTCCCATCATCGGACTGCCCGAAACCGTTCCCTTCCGCCGCCCGTTCGGCGCGGAAGCCCTTTCGCGTTTTGCAAGGCAGTCTCATGACATCTAATCTCAATATCCTCGGCTGGTCCCAGTTTTTCAACGGCCAGCTCGATCTCACCGAAGTCGAATCCCTCACGCCCGTGCGCCTCTCCGAAGTGCGCCGCCGCTCCGTCGTGGCGCTGACACCCGATCTGGAGCGCCGCGAAATCGCGCTTACGGGCGATCATGTTGCGACCGACATGGCCGTGGGCGATTTTGCCCTCACCGATGGCGAACGGCTGATCCGCGTGTTGGACCGCAAGACGGTGATCTCCCGCAAAGCCGCGGGCCTCGCGGCGCAGGCACAGTTGATCGCCGCCAATATCGACACGCTGTTCATCACCACGTCCTGCAACCTCGATTTCAACGAGGCGCGGCTGGAACGCTACCTCGCCATCGCGATTGAGGCAGAGGCCACGCCAGTGATCGTCATCACCAAGGCCGACAAGCCCGAGGACATGCCCGCAGAGATCTACGAGGACCGCGCCAAAGCCCTCTATGACGGCGCCGAAGTCCTCTTGATCAACGCCAAGTCGCCCGAGGACATTGCCCGGCTTGAGCGCTATTGCGGCACAGGTCAGACGATTGCTTTGGTCGGTTCTTCCGGCGTGGGCAAATCCACCATCGCGCGCGGCCTCACCGGCGAAGACATCGAGGTCGGCGACATCCGCGAGGACGACGCCAAGGGGCGGCACACCACCACCGCGCGCTCGATGCACCGGATGCATGCGGGGGGCTGGCTGATCGACACGCCAGGGATGCGGGAGCTTGCGCTACATGACGCCTCCGAGGGCATCGCGACGCTGTTCGAGGACATCACGGACCTCGCCACAGAGTGCAAATTCTCCGACTGCCAACACCAGACCGAGCCGGGCTGTGCCGTGCGCCGCGCGGTAGAGGCCGGAGATCTCGATCCCGACCGTGTCGAGCGCTGGCGCAAGCTGGTGGACGAGGACACCCGCAACTCCGAGACCATCGCAGAAGCCCGCGAGCGGGGGCGGAAATTCTCCAAAATGGTGAAAACCACGATGAAGGCGAAAAAGGCCCGGCGTGGCGAGTGAGCAGCTCTGAAATGAGGTTGCGGGGAGAGGTCCCCGCCCTTACCTTAGAGCGGAACACAGAAAAGGGCCCTCGCATGACCGACACCACCACCGGCTACAAGGTACTGGCGCGCAAATATCGCCCGGAAACCTTTGTCGATCTGATCGGTCAGGACGCCATGGTGCGGACCCTGAAAAACGCCTTTGCCGCCGACCGGATCGCGCAGGCGTTTATCATGACCGGCATTCGCGGCACGGGCAAAACCACCACCGCGCGGATCATCGCCAAGGGCATGAACTGCATCGGCCCCGATGGCACCGGCATGCCGACAACAGACCCCTGTGGCGTCTGCGAGCATTGTGTCGCGATTTCCGAGGGGCGTCATGTCGACGTGATGGAGATGGACGCCGCATCGCGCACAGGTGTCGGCGACATTCGCGAGATCATCGATTCGGTGCATTACCGGGCGGCCTCGGCGCGCTACAAAATCTACATCATCGACGAGGTGCACATGCTCTCCACGAGTGCGTTCAACGCGCTCCTGAAGACCCTCGAAGAGCCCCCCGCCCACGTCAAATTCATCTTCGCCACGACCGAGATTCGCAAGGTTCCGGTGACGGTGCTGTCGCGCTGTCAGCGGTTCGATCTGCGCCGGATCGAGCCGGAGGTGATGATGAACCACCTCTCCTCGATTGCAGGCAAAGAAGGCTCGGAGGTGGCGCAAGACGCGCTTGCCCTGATCACCCGCGCCGCCGAAGGCTCTGTGCGCGACGCGCTGTCGCTCTTGGATCAGGCGATTTCCCATGGCGCAGGCGAGACCACCGTCGATCAGGTCCGCGCCATGCTGGGCCTCGCCGACCGGGGCCGTGTGCTCGATCTTTTCGACATGATCATGCGCGGCGATGCCGCAGGTGCACTTGAGGAATTGGGCGGGCAATATGCCGACGGCGCCGACCCGCTGGCCGTGCTGCGCGATCTGGCGGAAATCACCCATTGGGTGTCGGTGATCAAGATCACGCCCTCCGCCGCTGAAGACCCCACCATTGGCCCCGACGAGCGCGCGCGCGGGTTGGAGATGGCCGAGAAACTACCGATGCGGGTGATGTCGCGCATGTGGCAAATGCTGTTGAAAGCCATCGAAGAGGTCTCCGCCGCACCCAACGCGATGATGGCGTCTGAAATGGCGATCATCCGGCTCACCCATGTGGCTGACCTGCCGATGCCGGAAGATTTGGTGCGCAAGTTGAACGAACAAAACCCGCCGCCGCGGCCGCCTTCGGGTCCGGCGGGAGGCGGCGCGCCTGCGGGTGGCGGCACGACACATGCGCAGGGAAGCGCACAGGGGGCACCCCGCGGCCCGGTCCACGGAGCGACCATGTCGTCCGGCGCCGCGACCGCGACGGCACTGGCCCCCGAGGCCTCTCTCGCCCGCTTCACCAGTTTCGAAAGCGTCGTCGCCCTGCTCGAAGAACACCGCGCCGGCACGCTTTTGATCGAAGCGAAAGAGAACATGCGCATTGCGCGCTACGCGCCGGGGCGGATCGAGTTTCAGCCTTGGGGCAAAGCCGCACAGGACCTCGCGCCACGCTTGGCCGACCGGCTTCACCGCCTGACCGGCGTGCGTTGGATGATCACCATCGCGGAGGCCCCCGAGGACGTCCGCACGATCTACGAGATCGAACACGCCGAAGAGATGGCGCTCCGTGCCGAAGCGATGCAACAGCCCATCGTGGCGAAAGTGTTCGAGCTGTTCCCCGATGCGAAAATCTCCGATGTTCGCACCCCGGAAAAAATTGCCTCTGAGGCCGCCACTGAGGCGCTTCAGGAAGTCGAAGATGAATGGGACCCGTTCGAAGAGTGAACGCGGCCCACATGGATTTAGGAGAAACGTGATGTTGAAAGGCCTCGGCGGCCTCGGCGATATGGCCGGGATGATGAAAAAAGCCCAGCAAATGCAAAAGGATATGGCCGAGCTTCAGGAAAAGCTCGACACCATGACCGTGGTGGGCGAAAGCGGAGCAGGACTTGTGAAAGCGACTGCGACCGCCAAGGGCAAACTCACGGCGCTGGACATCGACCCGTCGATTTTCCATCCCGATGAGAAAGAGGTGGTCGAGGACCTAATCCTCGCCGCGATCAAAGATGCGCAGGCGAAAGCCGCCGAGAAATCCGAAACCGAAATGAAATCCCTGACCGAGGGCCTTGGCCTTCCGGCTGATTTCAAGATGCCGTTCTAAAACGTGAGCGGACGGCAGGACATCGAGGATCTGATTGATCTGATGGCGCGCTTGCCGGGGCTTGGGCCTCGGTCGGCGCGGCGTGCCGTTTTGCACCTGATCCAGAAGCGCGGGCGGTTGATGCAGCCCTTGGCGCAGTCGATGCAACAGGTCGCCGACAGCGCGCGCGAATGCCTGCGCTGCGGCAATATCGGCACCGGCGATCTCTGTGACATCTGCGCCGACGATCGGCGCGCCAATGGCGAATTGTGTATTGTTGAGGATGTGTCCGATCTCTGGGCGATGGAGCGCGCGGGCGTGTTCAAAGGCCGCTATCATGTGCTGGGCGGAACGCTCTCGGCGCTCGATGCCATCGGACCGGAGGAGCTGCGCATTCCCTTGTTGGTCCAGCGTGTGGCCGATGAGCAAGTGCGCGAAGTGATCCTTGCGCTTGGCGCCACCGTCGATGGCCAGACCACGGCGCATTACATTTCCGACGAATTGTCAGGCCGCTGCGAGATCAGCTCTCTGGCGCAGGGCGTGCCGGTCGGGGGCGAGCTTGACTACCTCGACGACGGCACGATCACCGCCGCGCTCACGGCCCGCAAACGCCTCTAAAACCTCATCCAACAACAAAAAACCCGAAGCCAAGGCTCCGGGTTTTGCTTTTACAGAGGAGGCGCCTTTTAAGCGTCGTCGTCCTCGTCATCCGAATCCGGCAGGTTGAAGAAGCTGTCGGCATCCGGCACGCTCTCGTCGCGCTCGTCCTCGTCGTCTTGAGACAGGGAGAAGGTCTCCAGCCCGGAAATCGCGGTCGAGATTTTCGGCTCGTCCGCATCTGCAGACAGGGAATCTTCGGTCGACAACAGCTTGCGACGCTCGTCATCCGTCATACCAGCGGCGAGGTTTTTCGACGCTTTTTGAACCGCAGCGTCCAACTCGGTCTGTTTACACAGGCCCAAAGCCACCGGATCGATCGGCTGCATGTTGGCGATGTTCCAGTGGGTGCGTTCGCGGATCGACTGGATCGTCGGCTTGGTGGTGCCCACGAGTTTCGCGATCTGGCCGTCAGAAAGCTCCGGGTGGAATTTCACCAGCCAAAGGATCGAATTCGGACGGTCCTGACGTTTCGACAGCGGCGTGTAGCGCGGGCCACGGCGTTTCTCTTCGCCCTGAGCGGCTGCGTTGAACTTGAGCTTCAAGCGGTGCAGCGGATTTTCTTCCGCCGTTTTGATCTCGTCTGCGGTCAGCTGGTTGTTGGCGATCGGATCGAACCCACGCACGCCGCCCGCGACATCCCCATCGGCGATGCCCTGAACTTCCAGCTCATGCAGACCACAGAAATCGGCGATCTGTTTGAAGCTCAACGTGGTATTGTCGACCAGCCAAACAGCGGTGGCCTTTGCCATAATCGGTTTTGCCATGGGTCACACTCCTTAAAAATGCGGCTCTCCCCGGATACACCTTTCCCGTCGCCTCAAAGGGCTTTCCCCGGCTGGGGACGGTTCTCGTTGTCGGGGAACTTGGGCGCTGTATAGTGCGGATCGAGAAAAGAGGAAAGAGAAAATGCGTCACCGCATCGTGAGTGCCCTAGTGGGGCTTGGACTTTTGACTGCCACGCCGGGTTTCGCCGATGGCGAACCTGCGGGGGATTTCGACTATTACGTGCTGGCGCTGTCCTGGTCTCCGACATGGTGTGCGCTCGAAGGCGAGGCGCGCAATTCGCCGCAATGCGATCAGGACTTCGGCTGGGTGCTGCACGGTCTCTGGCCGCAATACGAGCGCGGCTGGCCATCTTATTGCAACACCACCGCCCATGATCCGTCGAAACGCGAAACCGCCGCCATGGCCGACATCATGGGCACTTCTGGGGCGGCTTGGTATCAATGGAAGAAACACGGCCGCTGCTCCGGCCTCTCGTCGCAAGACTTTCTTGCCCTCTCACGCGAAGCCTACAACCGCATCACCCGCCCCGAGGTGTTTCGCAAACTCAAAGACGACGTGAAACTCCCCGCCTCCGTGATTGAAGACGCCTTTCTTAAGGACAACCCCGCGTTTGAGCCCAATGAGATCACAGTGACCTGCAAAGCCTCACGCATCCAAGAAGTCCGCGTCTGCCTGACCCGCGATCTGGAGCCGCGCAAATGCGGCGCGGATGTCACCCGGGACTGCACGCTGGACGATGCGCTTTTTGAGGCCATCGACTGAGTATTTCTGGCACAAAGGAGACGAGGCGGTTTCCTTTGTGCCTCAAATACTCAAATTTCGAGAACGATCTTTCCGATATGCGCGCCGTTTTCCATATGCGCATGCGCTTTCGCGGCATCGTCCAAGGCATAGGTGCTGTCCATCACCGGGCCGACCTGCCCCGCCTCGATGAGCGGCCAGACTTTGGTCAAAAGCGCCGAGGCGATCTTGGCCTTGGCCTCATCCGATTGCGGACGCAGCGTCGAGCCGGTAAGCGTCAGGCGTTTCATCATCACCTGCGCGAAATTCACTTCGGCTTTGGAGCCTTGCAGGAAGGCGATGTTGACCAAGCGGCCTTCCATCGCCAGTGCCTTGATGTTTCGAGGAATATAGCTACCGCCGACCATATCGAGGATCAGGTTCATACCGCCTTCGGCTTTCGCCACTTCTACGAAATCCTCGTCGCGGTAGTTGATCACGCGCTCGGCACCCAGCCCTGCGCAGGCTTTGCATTTCTCCGCTGAGCCCGCAGTGGCAAACACCCGCGCACCAAAGGCCCGTGCCAGCTGGATCGCAGTCGTGCCGATGCCGGACGAGCCGCCATGCACGAGAAACCGCTCTCCGGCCTGTAAACCACCACGCATGAAGACATTCGACCAGACCGTGAAAAATGTCTCGGGCAGGCAGGCAGCCTCTTTCAAAGACATGCCTTTGGGCACCGGCAAAGCATGCGCCGCAGGCGTCGCGACATATTCGGCGTAGCCGCCCCCGGGCAAGAGCGCGCAGACCTGATCGCCAATGCGCCAATCGCTGACCGCAGCGCCCACGGCGACCACCTCCCCCGCGCCTTCGAGGCCCGGCAGGTCCGATGCGCCGGGCGGCGGGTTATAAAGCCCCGCACGTTGCAGAGCGTCAGGCCGGTTCACCCCGGCATAGGCCAGTTTGATGACGATCTCATCGGCTTTGGGCCTCGGCACAGGGCGCGTGCAGGGTTTGAGAACCTCAGGGGCCCCCGCTTCGGAAATTTCGACCGCACGCATCATCTCTGGCAAACTCATTGTGCCACATCTCCCGCACTCTGCGTGCCCGGCACATCACTGCGGCCCACACCTGCAGGCGCCTTGACCATCGACAAGACCGCATTGGGCAGCGCGAACATGGCAGACAATGCTTTGTTGCCCCGCACCCTGGCTTTGGCTTTCTCGATCTGCATCACATCGTCGATGCGACGGTCAAGAAAGGCCTTGGTGTCGACAAACCCTTCGCTGTCGTCGCCGAGCCAAAACAGCACAGTTGAGGCAAAGACCCCCGACAGCGTCGCGCGTTTGGTGTACCAGTTCACGTCATTCGAACTGTCGCCCAAAGAGGTCCAGATCGCATCCGCCGTTTCCCACACCAGCCGTGTGCCTTCGGCCGCGTAGATCGGCAGCGAGAAAAGCGACATGCCGCGCCGCACCACTTCGCGATCAACTGATTGCAGCCGGATCCAAACCGCATGGGCAATCCGGTCACGGAACCGCATCTCCGACAGGTCTGCCGCCTCCAACGCCGCCACCATCTCCCGGTCGCCGCGTTTGTGATAGGCCGCCGCCAAATCGACCGATCCGCGCGGGGCTGCGACCTTGGCCAGTGCCTCGGACACCCCCGAATCAGCCACGGCAGAGGCAAAGGTTTCCGGCCCCCAACCGTCGAAAACCACGTGAATCAAAGCCGCATCGAGCAGTTTTTCACGGGTCGGATCGGGATAAGCGGTGGTTGGCATGTCTTTGTCCTCCTTCACGGTCTCGGGCATAGTAGACAAGCTAGGATGACTTTGCTATACGGCCACTTCCTGCAATTTTTGCAAATCTAACTTAGGAAGGTGGTGACACCACATGCAGGTTAGCGTTCGTGACAACAACGTCGATCAGGCCCTCCGGGCTCTGAAGAAAAAACTTCAACGCGAAGGCGTTTTCCGTGAAATGAAGCTCAAGCAACATTTCGAGAAGCCGTCCGTGAAGAAAGCGCGCGAGAAGGCCGAGGCCGTCCGCCGTGCCCGCAAGCTGGCTCGTAAAAAAGCTCAGCGCGAAGGCATGCTCTAAGAGCGAGTTCGACGTTTCGAACGATCCCTTACGGGATATATAAAAATACAACCCCCGGCAGCTTTCGCTCCGGGGGTTTGTTTTTGTCTTCGATCAGGCCGCGCCTCAGCCCTTGCGACGCGGCGTGGCGTCCCCACCGCGTGCGGGCGGTTTGCCCCCTTTGCGATGCGGCTTTTTGCCTGCCGGTTTGGAGCGGTCAAATTTGGGCTTTTCGAACTTGGCCTTGGGTTTACCGGCCCCAGCCGGAGCAGCACCCGCAGCACGCGGTTTACGCGCAGGCTTGGCAGGCGCATGAACCGCATCATCGCGTTCCTTGCGGGGCTTTTTCTCATAGGGCTTCTTGGCGGCGGGCTTTTTGTCAAAAGAGCGCGGCGAACGTTCCTGCCCCTCGAGATACTCCTGAGACGAGGTATTCCCACGCGGTTTGTCGAAGCGCTTATTCGGAGCGCCTTTACCGGGACGTCCGCCCGGGCTTTGACGCGGCGCAAACGCGGGCGCGCCCGGAAGAGCCGTCACGGTGATCTCATCTTCGAGCGACGCATTGGGACCGAGGTGATCCATGAAGCCCGTCAGAGCGGATTCTTTCAGCTCCACAAAGGTCTCATCGTCCTCCATGCGGATTTTGCCGATCTGGGCTTTCTCCAGATTCCCTGCGCGGCACAAAAGCGGCAAAAGCCAACGCGGCTCGGCGCGCTGATTGCGCCCGACCGACAGCGACACCCAAGCCGACGGGCCGAACTCGGCGCGCGGGTCTTGCGGGCGTTTCGCGGTGTGGACGTTCAATTCCTCAGGCGCGGACAGCCCCGCGCGATAGAGGCGCAGACAGGCGACCGCGATCTGTTCCGGCGTGAAACGGTCGTGGAGTTTCTCGGCGAATTGCAGTTCACCTTCCGTCAGCTCAGCCGCCCAAGCCGGATCGTCCATCAAACGGCTCTCATCGAGCGCGAGGATTTCCTCGGCGGTCGGAGCATACTTCCATTCCGCATCGATCTTAGCCCATTTCAACAAGCGCGCGGCTTTTTTCGAGACGTTATCCGGCGCGATCAGGGCGGAAATACCTTTGCGACCGGCGCGCCCCGTCCGACCGGAGCGGTGCAACAGACCTTCGGTGTTGGTCGGCAGATCGGCGTGGATCACCAGCTCCAGATTGGGCAGGTCGATCCCGCGCGCGGCCACGTCGGTGGCAACACACACACGGGCACGTCCGTCGCGCAGCGCCTGCAACGCATGGCTGCGCTCGTCTTGTGACAGCTCGCCCGACAGGCTGACGACGGCAAACCCACGGTTCGCAAACCGCGCGGTCAGACGTGCGACGGCAGCGCGCGTGTTGGCAAACACGATGGAGGTCTGGCTGTCGTGATAGCGCAGCAGGTTGATGATCGCATGCTCGGAATCGCGCGGCGCACATTGGATCACCTGATAGGAAATGTCGCTGTGCTGTTCACGCTCGCTGATCGTGGTGACGCGCACGGCATCGCGTTGATAGGTCTTTGCAATCTCGGCGATGGATTTCGACACAGTGGCCGAAAACAACAACGTGCGACGGTCCTCGGGCGCTTCGCCCAGCATGAATTCGAGGTCTTCACGGAAGCCCAGATCCAACATCTCGTCGGCTTCATCGAGCACAATGGCGCGAATGTCGGAGAGATCCAGCGCACCGCGCGTGATGTGGTCGCGCAAACGGCCCGGCGTCCCGACCACGATATGCGCACCACGCTCGAGGCTACGACGTTCGGTGCGGGCATCCATGCCGCCGATACAGGTCGAAATGCGCACGCCGGTCTTGCCGTACAGCCATTCAAGCTCACGGGCCACCTGCATCGCCAATTCGCGCGTCGGCGCGATCGCCAGAGCCAGCGGGCTTCCGGCATGATCGAACCGTTCAGCGTCGCCCAAAAGCGTCGGCGCGATGGCGAGACCAAAGCCCACGGTTTTGCCCGAACCCGTCTGGGCCGACACCAAAAGATCCGCCTCCGCAAGCTCGGGGGCGGTGACGGCGGTTTGCACGTCGGTCAAAGTGTCGAACCCGCGCTCGGCGAGGGCGTCGGAGAGAGGCGTCAGCATCAGGGGAAATCCGTATGGGCGCCCAAACACAGGCGCAAGATAGCGCCGTTTAGCGGGTTTGGGCGCGGGAGTCTACAGAAAGCCGCATGGGGAAGTGGTTTGCCGAGCGCGTGATATGAGTATTTCTACCAAAAAAAAGACCGTCAGGGCCATGTGCCGGGCATTCGAGCTAATACGTGGGAGAGCTGCGCATCAAGTGGCGATCAGGCCTCAGCGGCTTCGATCTCAGCCCATTCCTCATCCGTGAACACACGAGAGCGCGACAGAAAACAGCGACCGCGTCCGGTATCCAGCGAAAACCCCGCGCCATGGCCGGGACCGGCGTCCAGGATCATCTGGCTGTGCCGCCAAATCTCGAACAGGCTCTCTGAAATCCAAACCGGCGCGCCTGCGACTTCGCCCAGTTTGATGTCACGCGAACCGATCATATAGTCGCCATCCTTGAAGCACATCGGCGACGAGCCATCGCAACATCCGCCCGACTGCACGAACATCACGGGACCATGCTCCGCGACAATCTCATCGAGAAGGCTGCGGGCGGCGTCTGTGAGGATCACGCGATCAAGGGGCATCGTTCCGACTTTCGAAAGCGGGGCATATGCGCACCCAAGGGGGGAGGAGGTATGCGCATATGCCCCGGGATAAGCCCGGAACCCGGGCTTAGCGGGAGCTGGGTTTAGAAGAAGCCCAGCTTGTTCGGGTTGTAGGAGACGAGCATGTTTTTCGTCTGCTGGTAGTGATCGAGCATCATCTTGTGGTTCTCACGACCCACACCCGACTGTTTGTAGCCACCGAAGGCCGCGTGGGCCGGGTAAGCGTGGTAGTTGTTCACCCAAACACGACCGGCCTGAATGTGACGCCCGAAGCGGTAGCAGGTGTTCATATCGCGCGACCACACACCGGCGCCGAGGCCGTACATGGTGTCGTTGGCGATCTGAAGCGCCTCTGCTTCATCCTTGAAGGTGGTCACGGAAACAACCGGGCCAAAGATTTCCTCTTGGAACACACGCATTTTGTTGTGGCCTTTGAGGATCGTCGGCTGGATGTAATAGCCACCGGCCAGATCGCCGTTGAACTTGGCCGCGTCACCGCCCACGAGCACTTCGGCGCCTTCTTCGCGACCGATGGTCAGGTAGGACAGGATTTTCTCCTGCTGCTCGGAGCTCGCCTGCGCACCGACCATGGTGTTGATGTCGCGCGGATCGCCTTGCTTGATGGCTTTCACACGGGCGATACAGCGTTCGATGAACTCTTCGTAGATGTCTTCCTGAATGAGCGCGCGGCTCGGGCAGGTGCAGACCTCGCCTTGGTTGAAGGCGAAGAGCACGAAGCCTTCGACAGCCTTGTCGAGGAAGGCATCGTCTTCGCGCATCACGTCGGAGAAGAAGATGTTCGGGGATTTGCCGCCAAGCTCAAGCGTCACCGGAATGAGGTTCTCGGTGGCGTATTGCATGATCATGCGGCCTGTTGCGGTCGACCCGGTGAAGGCGATTTTCGCGATGCGCGGCGAACGGGCCAGAGGTGCGCCGACTTCGGCGCCGTAGCCATTGACGATGTTGAGCACGCCATCGGGCAGCAGGTCGGCGATGAGTTCCATCATCACCATGATCGCGGCAGGCGTCTGTTCCGCCGGTTTCATCACGATACAGTTGCCCGCAGCCAGAGCCGGGGCAAGTTTCCACGCCGCCATCAGGATGGAGAAGTTCCACGGAATGATCTGCCCCACAACGCCCAGCGGCTCGTGGTAGTGATAGGCCACGGTGTCCGCGTCGATCTCGGACATCGTGCCTTCCTGACCGCGCAGCACGCCGGAGAAGTAGCGGAAATGGTCAACGGAGAGCGGAATATCGGCCGCCATGGTTTCCCGAATCGGCTTGCCGTTGTCCCAGGTCTCAGCGGTGGCGATGATTTCGAGGTTCTCCTCGATGCGGTCGGCGATTTTCAACAGGATGTTGGAGCGTTCCGTCGCGCTGGTCAGGCCCCAAGCGGTTTTCGCGGCATGGGCGGCGTCCAGCGCCAATTCGATGTCAGCCGCGTCAGAACGGGCCACTTCACACACTTTTTCGCCGGTGATCGGCGTGGTGTTGTCGAAATAGCGGCCATTGACCGGCGGGGTGAACTTGCCGCCAATGAAGTTGTCATAGCGGGATTTGAAAGGCGACGCATATTTTGCGCTGGCTTCGGTTTGTACGTTCATGGGGTCCTCCTCAAGTGTTGGCATGACGTCCTCCACGTCAGCCTATTCTTCGAAGGTGACCGCTCACATCACTCGGGTCACCCCCGACTTTAGTAGACGCAGCGCAGCAATGTCTCACCTCTGAGACAGGTGCGTGTTAATTTTCGCCGTTTTCGCCGATCCCGAGCCGTTTCATCCGGCGATAAAGGGTTGCGCGTCCAATCCCAAGTTCGCGCGCCGCAGCCGACATATTGCCGCCCGCCCGCGCAATGGCCCGCTTGAGCGCGGCGCGTTCGGCGCGCTCGAGGGCGGAGACGGAGCTGTCGCGCCCCAAAATATCAGAGGCCGGACGCGGATCGATCACCGTACCAAGCCCCAAACCATAGGCCCGACGCGCCGCCCGCGTGGCGCCGATCACGAGATCGTCCTGATCCACAGCGAGCAAAACAGCGCCCTCGGGGCGATCCTCTGGCCCTGCGATGATCCGGGCTTTTGGAAAGGCCGCGCGGAACGCCTCCGCTTCGATCTGTTTCGCGGTTTGCGCCACAACGCCCGCGATCAGACGGGCGTAGGCCTCCGTCTGATCGGCGCGACAGGAGGACACATCCAACGCCGCGATCAATTCGCCGTCGGGGCCGAAAATCGGCGAGTCCATACAGGACATCGCGGTGTTGCGGCTCATGAAATGCTCATCGCGATGAATGATGACATTACGGCCTTCGGCGATACAGGTGCCGATGCCGTTGGTGCCCTCGGATTGCTCCGACCAATCGAACCCGGCCCAAAGGCCCCAGGCCTGAAACGTGTCGCTGTCGGCATCTTTCGAGCGCTGATCCAAAATGACCCCGTCGCGATCCGTCATCAAAACGGAACAGCCGGTGTTGCCGACCATCTGGAACAGGTGATCGAGCTTGGGCGTGGCCAAATCCATAAAGCCTTCGAGCCGCGCGCGACGTTCCTGGATTTCGAGATCGGAGAACCGTCTTGGCTGCGGCGTGCGGGTCGGATCAAGCCCGTGTTTCTTCATCGAGCGCCGCCAACTCGCGGTCAGGCGCGTCCCGACCGTGTCTGATTCGACCGCAGAAATGATGTGATCAGCGTGACTTGTGCGCATTTTTCGCCGCCTCCTCCCAAACGCGGCTTGTGTTAGCCTTACCATAGGGAAGAGCGCTTCGCCAAATCCCGGTTGCGTGAGCCAGTTGAACCGGCATCAAACCGGGAGGGCCGTCGTCTTGAACACCGTGCGCATGGCAAAAGAGGATTGCATCGTCTGAACCCCCGGCAGGCGTACGAGTTGGCGGTGCACTTCGGCGAAATGGTCGGTGTCGGCGGACACCACCTTGAGGATGTAATCCGCTTTGCCGGCCATGAGATGACATTCCAACACGTCCGGCATGTTGCGCACGGCCTTCTCGAAAGCGGCCAGAATATCGTCCGCCTGGCTGGTCAAAGTGACCTCGACAAAGACGGTCGCCCGGCGATCGAGATGGCGCGGGTCCAGAAGGGCGACGTAATCGCGGATGATCCCTTCGGCCTCCAACCGTTGCACGCGACGATGACAGGCGGAACTCGACACATTGGCCTCTTGCGCCAGATCGGCGTTCGAAATGCGGCCACGCCGCTGCAAAATGCGCAAAATGCGGCGATCTGTGTCATCGAGCTTCGTCATGTTGCGCATTTCTCCCGATTACGCGGTCATTTCGACCATAATCTTTCACGTTTATTTTTTTACGACAAGCGGCGGCGGAAACCGAACGCGCCTGCGTATTAGAGATGTGTCCCCGATGCTGGTCGCCGTCAGGTGCCAGCAAAAAGGCCCGTTGGATCTCTCCAACGGGCCTTTCGTTTCAGAAACTTAAGCGACTTACTTTTTGAGCGAGTCGCGAATTTCGATCAGCACATCAAGCTCGGACGGACCGGCGGGAACCTCAGGCACAACCTCTTCCGGTTTCTCGGCCAAAGATTTCACCTTGTTGACGTAGCGCACCAGCATGAAGACCACGAAAGCGATGATGAAAAAGTTGATCACGGCCATGAAGAACGAGCCATAGGCGAAAATCGACGCCCCCGCTTCGCGCGCCGCCTCCAAAGAGGTGCCCGCCGCCACATCGCCGGAAATCACAGCGTAGCGGTTGGTGAAATCGAGACCGCCGGTGAAAATCCCGATGATCGGGTTGATCAGATCATCGACCATGGATTTGACGATGGCGGTGAACGCCGCGCCGACGATGATGCCGACAGCCATGTCCATGACGTTGCCCTTGGCGATGAACGCCTTGAATTCTTTTAACATTTGGAATGCCCCACACAACTTAGAGAAGGATGCCGCACCTGCGAGAGACGGCTCTGCACATTGCATAGCACAATGGCGCACATGTGCAGCGGTTTTTTTAAACTGCAAAAGCAATAGTTTGAAGCCAGACACACGCAACATCCGCCCCTCAAGGAGTTCAGAATGCCCCAGCCCGTCACCCACCCGATTACCGCCCGCTGGCCTGCCGAGACCCCGGAAAAGCTACAGCTTTATTCCTACCCCACGCCCAATGGGGTCAAAATCTCCATCGCGCTTGAGGAAATGGGGCTCGACTACGAGGCGCATCTCGTGACGCTCGCCGACGCCGATGTCAAAAGCCCGGAGTTCCTTGCCCTCAACCCGAACAACAAAATCCCCGCGATCATCGACCCGAACGGGCCGGACGGCGTTCAGATCGAACTCTTCGAAAGCGGTGCGATCCTGATTTATCTCGCTGAGAAAACCGGGAAATTCCTCTCGAAAGACCCGAAAACCCGCTACGAGACGATCCAATGGCTGATGTTCCAAATGGGCGGCGTCGGGCCGATGTTTGGCCAGCTCGGGTTCTTCTACAAATTCGCAGGCGCCGCGATGGAAGACCCGACCGCACGTGATCGCTATATCAACGAGGCCAAACGGATTTTGAACGTCCTCGAACAGCGCCTCGAAGGCCGCGACTGGATCATGGGCGACTACTCCATCGCCGATATGGCCATCGCGCCCTGGATCAACGTGCTGGAATTCTACGGCGCAAAAGAGGTTGTGGGCTATCACGATCTGAAAAACGTACCGGCCTATGTCGAGCGCTTCTATGCGCGGCCTGCGGTGGCCAAGGCCAACAACATTCCGCCGCGCCCGGAGTAAGGCCTGAAAAACAAGAGAGGCACATCCGGCGCCGTCGCACGCGCCATCGGCTTCGGAGGCCTCTCCCCGCCATCGCCGGAAATTTGCGATTCAGCTTTTTTACAAAGTCTTTTAGGGTGAGCGAAAATCTCCTCAGAGAGCAGCCATGACAGAGACATCCTCGGCCCGCCTTTCCCACCCTGCGGACACGCACCGTATCACGCGTCTGTTTTTCGCGGTCATCACCGCCTATTTCCTCGCGCAATTGGCCTTGCGGTTGATCCTTGGCGGCGCGCTTGAAACCGATGAGGCAGAGATGCTGTTGATGACACCGGGCCTGCAATGGGGCTACGGGCCGCAATTGCCGCTCTACAATTGGCTGCAAACCGTCTTGTTTGCGCTCTTTGGCGACACGCTTTTCGCCTTGTCCCTGCTCAAGAACCTGTTGCTCTGGGCCACCTACGCCTGTCTATTTCTCGGCTTACGTGCCTTTGTCCCGGCGCGCGTGGCAGCGCTGACGACAGTCTCTCTGTTCCTCATCCCGGATATTGCCTGGGAAGCACAACGCGCGACCACACATTCCAACATGTTGCTGGCGACGATCGCCGCGAGTTTCGCCGCCTATCTTTGGGCTCTGAAGACCGGCCAATTGCGGCATTGGGTGTTGTTCGGTGTGGCGCTTGGGCTGGGCGGGATCGCCAAGTATAATTTCTGGGCCATTCCAGTCGGATTGCTTTTGGCCACCCTGAGCCTCGCCCAGACCCGCCGCATGCTCACGCGCCGGACGCTGATTGCCCCTCTTATTGCTCTGGTGATTGTGGCTGGACCTTATCTTTGGATGGCCAAAAATCCCGATCTCTCCCTGTCCTCCGTCGGCAAAATGGACATGTCCGGTGACACGAAACAGATCATCCCGGAAGGGGGCTCCCTTTATATTCAGGGGGTCCTGATCCTCACCCTTCTGCCCGCGCTTGTGGCCGGGGTGTTGTGGGTTTTTTCGCGCAAGGCCGAGGCCGTCATGGGATCGGCCGAGGGATCGCATATCGTGACCACACTGTTTTTGCGCACATTTGTCATTCTGGGCATCGCTGGGCTGATCCTCGTTTGGCTGGCCGATGTTGGGCACATCACGCCGCGCTGGCTCTTGCCGATTGTGCTCCCCCTCGTGATCGGCGTGTTCCTCTGGCTCACGCCTCGCCTGTCACGGCGCAGCGCCATCGGCTATAGCGCGACACTCGCCGCTCTGGCGGTTCTCGTGATCGCAGGGCTGTCGCTTGATCGCTACAAAGAAGGCGCCCGGCGCGACCTCGACTTTGCCCCGCTTGCAACGCAGATCGAAGAGATGAACCTCCCGCAGGACACGCTGATCGTCGCGGATTTCTACGTCGGCGGCAATCTTGCCCGGATCAGACCGACGTGGATCATCCGCTCCGACCTTCCGGCCTCCGCGCGCGCGGAAACCACGGAGCATATTCTGCTCATAAGCCGCTCCTCAAAGACGGACGCCTCCCTGCAAGAGCTGGCCGCCCGAGTGGATTGGCCTCATGCAGCTCAGGCCAACTATGTCAGCGGTCAGCAAATCGACCTGCCTTTCCATCATAGCGAGCGCAGCCAACCGTTGCGCGTGCTCCTTGGGGTCGTGGACCAATGATGATGACACGCGCGCAGACCTCGCACGACCGGCGAGACGCCAACGCCTTTTTCCTCATCCTCTTCGCTTATTTTGCCATTCACACCGTTTTGCGCACGCTCCTTGGTGGCACCTTCGAGTACGACGAAGCGGAAATGTTCGTCCTCGCGCAGGACTATCGTCTCGGTTATGGCCCGCAGACGCCGCTTTACAACTGGTTTCAGGCCCTCGCCTTCGACCTCTTCGGCCCCACGACTTTTGCCATCGCGCTTCCGAAAAACATCCTGCTTTTCGTCACATATGCTCTGACATTCGATGGGTTTCGCCGCCTTTTGCCCGTCAGGATCGCCATTCTGGTCACGCTGTCGCTGTTGTTGCTGCCGAATGTCTCCTGGGAAGGGCAACGCGCCGGGTCTCACAGCATCGCGATGCTGGCCCTGATCGCGGCAACGATGAATGTCTTTGCGCGGCGTCTGGAGGCTGCGGAAAAAGACGAGCACAGGCTGTCTCATGCCGTTCTTCTCGGAATCGCACTCGGGCTTGGCGGCATTACGAAGTATAACTACTGGCTCTTCCCCCTGCCTCTTTTGCTGACCGCTGGCGCCTTTCCCGAACTGCGCCGGGTGTTCTGGCGCAAAGATCTCCTTCTGACACTGCTCATCGCCTGTGCTATTCTGGCCTTGCCCATGGGGTGGATTTTGACCCATCCGGATATGGCGACCTCGACCAGTGAAACGCTTTACAGACCCTCCGACCTGACTGCCCTGCCGCGCCCGCTCATTGGTGTCACAACCATGCTGCTGGAAACCTTGGCCGGGCTCATCCTGCTCCTTCTGACGCTGATCTGTCTGCGCCTTCCCTATGGGCGACGCATCTTTGTGATCGGTCCCGCGCCCTTGCTCGCACGCTGGATGCTTCTGTCAGGCCTCGCGGGTCTGGCCATCGTCGCGGTTCCGGTGATCGGCTTTGGCGTCACAGACGTTCAGGCGCGCTGGCTCATCCCCTTGCTGATCTCTTTCGCCTTTGGCCTCATGCTTTGGGTCGCGCCCACGCTTAGCCCCCGTATCTTGCGCAATTTCCTGCGGTTTTGCGCCTGTCTTGCGCTTTTGATCATTGTCGCCATCGCCGACACGCGGTTGCGCGGCGCGGGCAGCGACTCTCTCGACATCGAGGCTCTGGCGCAACGCATCGAACAGGACCTGCCCGAAGGCGCCATGCCGCCCGCAGTCGTCAGTTTCAATTTCTACTATCCCGGCAACTTGAAGTATCTGCGCCCCTCATGGACCGCTTTGCCGGCGCAACCCGGCGGCTCAATCCCTGATGATCTGGAGCGCATTGTCGTGATCGGCATCGATGAGCCTGAAAAGATCGCGCGCAAACTTGCGATCCATGGTCTCACACCCGAGACCACCGAGCTTGGCCCGGTGACCATGGCCACCCTGCCCTATCGGTTCGAAGACCCCGATGTGACCCGCGATGTGCCCTATATCATCATCCCATTAAAAAACGGCGCCCGCTGAGGCGCCGTTTCTTTTCCGTCTAATGGCCTGAGCCTCAGCCGCGCAGCGTGCCGCCGGTGGCTTTTTCGACCTTGGCGATGATCTTCGCCGACAGCTCTTCGAGGTCTTTCTCCTTGAGCGTTCCGCCCGTGGGCTGAATGCGCACGGTGATCGCCAGAGATTTCTTGTCCTCGCCCAGAGAGCCGCCGATGAACTCGTCAAAGACGCGCACCTCTTCGATCAGCGCCTTGTCCGCGCCCCCGGCTGCGTTCACCAGATCAAGCGCGTTGACGCCCTTGTCGACGACAAAGGCAAAGTCGCGTTCGACCGCTTGCAGATCGTTGGTGAAGAACGCCGACCGTGCGATTTTAGTGCCGCGCGGCATCGGGGCCTCTTCGAGGTAGACGGTGAAAGCCACAGCGGTGCCTTTGACGCCCATCTCCTTGAGGACCTTCGGGTGCAGCTCGCCAAATTCGGCCAGAACCTTTTTCGGCCCGAGGCAGATTTTGCCCGAGCGGCCCGGATGGAACCACGGCGAAGTGTCGCGCAGGATTTGTGCCTTGGCGGGCGCGCCGATGGCGGCCAAAACGGCCTCCGCATCGGCTTTGGCGTCATAGAGATCGTAGCTGCGGCGCTCGCCGTGCACGTCTTTCGCCCCCGTCGCGCCGACCCGCAGGCCGGAGATTTGCGCACGCTGCTCGCCCGGCTCACCGCCGAAAAACGCAGGGCCGCATTCGAACAGGTTCAGATCGGCAAAACCGCGCGCTTGGTTGCGCGTCGCCGCCGCCAAAAGACCGGGCAAAAGGTCCGGGCGCATGTGGCTCATCTCGGAAGAGATCGGGTTTTCCAGACGCACCGCATCCGTGCCGCCGCCGAAAAGCTCGGCCGATTTCTGGTCGATGAAGCTGTAGGTCACGCATTCGTTGAACCCAAGCCCTGCCGCCTGATGGCGCGCAGAAGATTCACGCACCTGCATCGGCGTCAGGATTTGCTTCGCCACGCCGGAGGGGCGTTTCATCGGCTTCGGCTCCAAATGCGTCAGGCTTTCGACACGGGCGACCTCTTCGACCAGATCGGCCTCGCCCAGAACGTCAGGACGCCAGCTCGGCACCTGCGCCATATCGCCGTCCATCACGAAACCCAAGGCCTCCAGAATGGCGACCTGACGCGCCGCTGGGATGTCCATGCCGACGAGCGATTGCACCCGGTCGGTGTCGAGTTTGTAGCTCCGCGACACGTCCGGCACTTCACCGGCGATCACGACCTCAGAGGCCTCGCCCCCGCAAAGTTCCAAAATCATCGCGGTGGCATCGTCCAGAGCCTGCATGTTGTAGGCCGGGTCGATGCCGCGCTCGTTGCGGTAACGCGCGTCCGAATTGATCTTGAGCGCACGGCCGCCTTTGGCGATGTCGAGATGGTTCCAGAACGCCGCTTCGACGAACACATCCGTGGTTTCATCCGTACAGCCGGTCTCTTCGCCGCCCATGATGCCGCCGATGGACTCCACTTTGCCACCGGAGAAAATCACCATCGCGCCTTCAGGCATTTTGTAGGTCTTCTCGTCGAGCGCCAGCAACTCCTCGCCGCCTTTCGCGCGGTCGATCACCAGACCGCCCTCCACTGTCGCCGCGTCAAAGACGTGCAGCGGGCGGTTGCGGTCGTAGGTGAAGAAGTTGGTGACATCGACCAGCACGGAAATCGGGCGCAGGCCGATGGCGGTCAGACGATCCTGCAACCACTTGGGAGAGGGGCCGTTTTTCACGCCCTTGATCAGACGCCCGGCGAACACATGACACCCGTCTTTCGCGGCCTCGGTGATCTCCACCGAGATCGGGTTCGGGAATTTCGCCTCGACCGTTTCAACTTTGAGCGGTTTCAATGTGCCAAGACCCCGCGCCGCGAGATCGCGGGCGATGCCGTGGACGCCCAAGGCGTCGGGACGGTTCGGGGTGATGGCGATCTCGATCACCGGATCAACTTTGGACGGCTGATGTTTCGCCAGCCAGTCGGCGAACTCCATGCCGATCTCGCCGTCTTCCAGCTCGATGATGCCGTTGTGCTCGTCCGACAGCTCCAGCTCGCGCTCAGACGCCATCATGCCATGGCTCTCGACGCCGCGGATTTTGCCGACGGAAATCGTGATGTCGAGGCCGGGGATATACATGCCGGGTTTCGCCAAAACGGCGGTGATCCCCGCACGGGCGTTGGGCGCGCCACAGACGATCTGGGTCATGCCTTCGTCGGTCTCGACCTGACAGACCCGCAACTTGTCGGCGTCGGGGTGCTGCACGGCCTCTTTGACACGCACGAGTTTAAAGCCCTTAAGCTTATCGCGCGGGTTCTCGACGCCTTCGACCTCAAGCCCGAGATCGGTCAGCGCGTAAAGGATGTCATCGAGGCTCGCCTCGGTTTCCAGATGCTCTTTGAGCCAGGAGAGTGTGAATTTCATTTTTTTACTCCTAGGGCATAGATACCCATCGAAATCTCTTCCAAAATAACGAACGCGGCTTGCCCTTCGGTATCTACCGCATAGACCGGCACTGTTTTGCTCTGAAGAACTGCCTTCTCGGCTGTCTTACGCAACTTGGAACTATCGATTCCATAGTCAGAGAATAAAACTGCGTCCGGGTCAGCAACTCCGACACGCATATCCCACGCGCCATCAATTTTGGAATTTTGTAGCGGCATTACCCGTGAATTCCCCCCGCCAACGTCGGCGTGCCCAGAGCGCTAAACCCATAGTGACGCAGCCAGCGCAGGTCAGAGTCAAAGAACGCCCGCAAATCCGGGATGCCGTATTTCAGCATCGCCAGACGGTCGATCCCCATGCCGAAGGCAAAGCCTTGCCACTCTTTCGGGTCTATGCCGCCAGCGGTCAGGACTTTGGGGTGCATCATGCCGGAGCCCAAGACTTCGAGCCAATCGTCGCCCTCGCCCACGGTCACGGTGCCGTTTTCCCATTTGCACTGCACGTCCACCTCGGCGGAGGGTTCCGTGAAGGGGAAGTGCGAGGCGCGGAAGCGGGTTTTGACCTTGGTGCCGAAAAACGCGGTGTAGAACTCTTCGAGCACCCATTTCAGGTTTGCCATGGAGATGTCCTTGTCGATGGCCATGCCTTCGACCTGGTGGAACATCGGCGTGTGGGTCTGGTCGTAGTCGGACCGGTACACACGGCCCGGCGCGATGATGCGGATCGGCGCGCCCTGGGCGATCATCGAGCGGATTTGCACCGGCGAGGTGTGGGTGCGCAGCACGTTCGGCGCACGCTCGTCGCCCTCGGCGCGGTGCATGTAGAAGGTGTCATGCTCTTGGCGCGCCGGGTGGTTCGGCGCGATATTGAGTGCGTCGAAGTTGTGGAAATCGTCTTCGATCTGCGGGCCTTCGGCCACGGCAAAGCCGAGATCGGCGAAGATCGCGTAGATTTCCTCCGAGACGCGAGAGATCGGGTGGATCGTCCCTTGCGGACGCTGACGGCCCGGAAGCGTGACATCGAGCCATTCCTCGGCCAGACGCGCGTCCAGTGCGACGTCTTCCAGCGCGACCTTCTTGGCGGCCAGCGCGGAGTTGATCTCGTCTTTCAAGGCGTTGAGTTGCGGCCCCATGACCTGACGCTCTTCCGGGCTCATCTTGCCCAGCTCACGCATCTTGAGCGCCACTTCACCCTTTTTGCCGACGGCCTGAAGACGGATGTCCTCAAGAGTGGCCTCATCTCCCGCCTGCAAGATCGCGGTGAGGTATTTGTTCTTCAGCTCAATCATCTGAACCCCTCGTATTCATTGGTCCCCGCCTCGATACCACGGGAGACCCAAAAGACAAGAAGCCGCGAGACCCCATGAGGTCCGCGGCTTCAAAAATGTTCGTTCTCTAGAAAGTTAGAGAGCTTACGCGAGCGCGGCCTTCGCCTTATCGACGATGGCACCAAACGCATCCGGCTCGTGGATGGCGAGATCGGCGAGGACTTTACGGTCCACTTCGATGCCAGCCAGTGCGAGGCCGTTGATGAATTTGGAGTAGGTCAGCGCTTCGTCATGCGAACGCACGGCAGCGTTGATACGCTGGATCCACAGGGCGCGGAAGTTACGCTTACGAGCCTTACGGTCGCGGGTCGCGTATTGGTTCGCCTTGTCGACGGCCTGAGTTGCGGTGCGGAAGTTCCGCGAACGGGCGCCGTAGTAACCTTTGGCGGCCTTCAGAACTTTCTTGTGACGGGCGTGGGTAACGGTACCACCTTTGGTGCGGGACATGTGTCTCTCTCCCTAATTAGCGGTTGTAGGGCATGTAGGACTTCACGATCTTCGCATCGGGTGCGGAGAGCGTGGTCGTGCCACGTGCGTCACGGATAAATTTCGTGGTGCGTTTGATCATGCCGTGGCGTTTGCCGGCCTGACCCGCTTTGACCTTGCCAGTGGCGGTCATTTTGAAGCGCTTTTTGGCGCTCGACTTTGTCTTCATCTTAGGCATTTCCATCTCCTTTGGTTCGATGGTTTATAGCGCGACTCGGCATGCCATATCGCCGGACGCGCCCCATGAGCGGCTGCCATTACAGCCGATAGGACCATTTAGCAAGCCTTGTGATGCTCACGCATGGAAAAAAGACCGGATTCTCGAGATCACGCGCAGAACAGCCTCCGGGATATCCTCGAAACGGTAGCCCTCCGGGTGCAGCACGAGGGCCGAGACGAACATCACGCCGCCGGCCACGACCATGCCGGTCGCGACCCGCGGGGACCGCACCTCGGAGTAGGCTTTGATGGCATTGGGCACGGCGAGCAAAATGAGCCCCGCGCCCACCACAAGAAGGAAATCCGTATCCACGTGACCGTGCCGTTATTCCGGATCGGTGTTGAAGATCAGCCGCTCTTCACAGGGCGCGACCCGCAAAATGTTGGTCGAGCCCGGCTGGTTGAACGGAATGCCCGCAATCACCACGATCTTGTCTTCTTCGGTCGCAAAACCCGAGGTGCGCGCAGCGCGAGCCGCATTGACCACGGCCATTTTGAAGCGCTCCACCTCACCGGTCATCACGCAATGCATGCCCCAATAGAGGCAAAGCTTGCGCGCGGTGTTGCGGCGCGAGGTCATGGCGATGATCGGCACATGCGGACGTTCGCGGGCCGTGAGCGCGGCGGTGGTGCCGCTCTCGGAATAGCAGACCACTGCTTTGACATCGGTGGTTTCCGCGATCTCGCGGGCGGCCGAGACGATGGCGTCGGCGGTGGTGTTGCGCTTGATCCCGGCGCGCGATGCGTCGAGCACATCACGGTAGACCGGATCGCTTTCGACCGACACGGCCACGTTGTTCATCGTGGTCACGGCTTCGATCGGATAATTACCCGCAGCGGATTCTGCCGACAGCATGATCGCATCGGCGCCTTCGTAGATGGCAGTCGCCACATCGGAGACCTCGGCGCGGGTCGGCATCGGGCTTTCGATCATGCTTTCCAGCATCTGGGTCGCGACGATCACCGGTTTTGCCACCGCGCGACAGCGGCGCGTCAGGCGTTTCTGGATCGGCGGCACGGCCTGTACCGGCAATTCGACGCCAAGATCGCCACGGGCCACCATGATCCCATCGGACACCGCGAGGATGTCTTCGAAAGCATCGACAGCTGCAGGTTTTTCGATCTTCGCCAGAACAGAAGCGCGACCTTTCACCAGATCCTTGGCTTCCAGCATATCTTCGGGACGCTGCACAAAGGACAGCGCAACCCAATCCACGCCCAACTCGCAGACGAATTCGAGATCTTTGCGATCTTTCGGCGACAGAGCCGCCAGCGGCAGCACCACGTCGGGCACGTTCACACCTTTGCGGTCGGAAATCGTGCCGCCGACGGTGACCACGCAATCGGCGTAATCCGGACCGCAGTCTTCGACCTTGAGGCGGATTTTGCCGTCATTGACCAAAAGCGAGGAGCCCGGCTGCAAGGCCGCGAAAATCTCCGGGTGCGGAAGCTGCACGCGCACCCCGTTGCCAGGCGCATCGTCGAGATCGAGGCGGAACTTGTCGCCCTCTTCGAGATCATGCGCGCCAGAGCCGAATTTGCCGACCCGCAATTTCGGCCCCTGCAAATCCGCCAGAATGGCGATGGGGCGACCGAGATCGGTTTCGATCTTGCGGATGATGGCGTGACGGGCACGAATTTCCTCGTGATCGCCATGGCTCATGTTCAAACGGAACACATCGGCGCCGGCCTCTGACAGGGCGCGGATGGTGTCGTAATCATTGGATGCGGGGCCCAGCGTGGCCACGATTTTTACATTCCGAAGACGTCTCATATCTGCCGATAGTCCTTTTCTTTCCATCGCATCATTTTCGCGGGCCACGCTCTCTATGCAGTAAATGTTAGCGCATGACAACTGGCACACCGCCAAGAAACCGCTTAATGGAGATATGAAAGCGAAAGGTGACGCAAAAATGACCTTAATCCCTTCTTATCATGCTCTTGGTGAAAATCGAAGCGGACGTTGGCTTGTCACCTGCGATCATGCCACAAATCGCGTCCCCCCGGAGATCGGTCCCGATCTTGGCATTGGCGCGGACGACATGGCACGTCATATCGCCTATGACATCGGCGCGCTGGGGGTGAGCCGCGAGTTGGCCCGCCTTTTGGACAGCCCGATGATCCACACGGATTTCTCCCGCCTCGTGATCGACCCGAACCGGGGCGAGGATGATCCGACCTTGGTGATGAAACTCTATGACGGGACCATCATTCCCGCCAACCGCCACGCTGATGCGGCCGAGGTCGAACGGCGTCTCGCGCTGTTTCATCGCCCCTATCATGACGCCTATGAGGCGATCTGCGCCGCGCGCGACGATGTGGTGATCTGCGCCATCCATAGCTTCACGCCGCAACTCAAGAACCGCCCGCGCCGCCCTTGGCAGATCGGCATTCTCTCAGCTTACGACAAACGCTTTACCGCCCCCTTCATCGCTGCGCTCGAAGCCTCCGAGGCCTTGCACGCCGAGGCCGCAAAGATCGGCGAGCGGTTGGTCATTGGCGACAACGAACCCTATGACGGCCACCTGCCGGGGGATGCCATCGACCGCCATGCGCTGCATCACGGGCGATTGAACCTGTTGATCGAGCTGCGCT
Source organism: Celeribacter naphthalenivorans (assembly GCF_020524585.1). GTDB lineage: Bacteria > Pseudomonadota > Alphaproteobacteria > Rhodobacterales > Rhodobacteraceae > Celeribacter > Celeribacter naphthalenivorans. Next base: position 118,579 of record NZ_JAIVLK010000011.1, on the reverse strand, counting down.
CCGATCTCATTGAAACGCCCGAAGGCCAGGCCCATTGGGCTGCGCTCTTGGCGCCCATCCTCACCGACACCCTGAATAAAACCGGATTGTAACCCATGCCCCATGTTGTCATCGACTTTTCCGAAGGCCTAGAGCGCAGCCACGACATCCAAGCGCTCTGCGAAGCCATCTTCGACGCGCTCATTCTCGACGTGGAAATCAACGCCCCCGCCTTGAAAACCCGCGCCCGGCCGCAGCCCTATTTCAAGATCGGCACCGAACCCGATACCTTCGCCCATGCGACGCTCTATCTTTTGGCGGGTCGCGATGACGAGACAAAGGCCCGGCTCTCCGATATTGTCCTGAAGGCGATGGACAAGATCATGCCGACGGTCGGCAGCCTGTCCGTCGATGTGCGCGACATGAATGCGCCCGCCTATGCGAAACGCGTGAGAGGATAAGAGATGCCCGAGATTGACGAGAAAACCATGGTGGAGATCGAAGCGGCGGCCTTTCGCACGCTGCGCGATCACCTCATGAACAAACGCCCTGATGTGCAGAACATCGACATGATGAACCTCGCCGGGTTCTGTCGCAATTGCCTGTCGCGCTGGGTGCAGGAGGCCGCAGGCGAGCGCGGCATCGAGATGTCGAAAGACGAGGCGCGCGAGCTATATTACGGCATGCCCTATGACGACTGGAAGACGCAAAGCCAGACCGAGGCCTCGCCCGAGAAACAGGCCGCTTTCGAAAAAGCCTTTGCCGAGAATGTCGGGAAAGAATTGAAAGAATGAAGCCCGCAGAGCAACTGGCGCAATTCACCCGCGAGGCGCTGATCTCCGGCCAGAGCCGCGATGACATCGCCACCGCCTTGCGCGAGGCGGGATGGGCCGATAGCGAAGTGCGCGAGGCTCTGAGCGCCTGGGCCGACACGGATCACATCCCGCCGGTGCCGCGTCCGCGCCCCTATGTCTCTGCACGGGAAGCCTTTTTCTACGCGCTGATGTTCGTCGCGCTGAGCATGACCGCTTGGCACATCGTCGACCTCGGCTTCGACCTGATCAAACGCTGGCTCTCCGACACGCCGCGCCCCTCTTTGAGCAACCGCTCCATGCGCTGGTCCATCGCGGCACTGATCGTGTTCTTCCCGCTGTTCATGCTGATGCAACGCTCGGAGTCCCGCAAGCTTGCCCGCGACCCAAGCCACAAGCGCTCCGTCGTTCGCAAATGGTTTGGCTACAGCGCCCTGTTCTTTTCCTCCATCGCGCTTCTGGGCGATCTTTTGGGGGCCATTTATGCGCTCTTGAATGGCGAGTTGACGCTTGAATTCATCGCGCAGCTTGTGTTGGTCGCGGCCGTCGCGGGCACTGTGTTCGGCTATTTCCAAGGCGCCATGAAGGATGCCGAAGATGGACACTAAGCCTTGGCCGCAGGTGGCGCTCACCGTCCTTGTCGCGGGCGTTCTGGTCGCGGGGCTGCTCACGGTGGGCGGTCCGGAGGCCGGGCGGATCGAGAAACGCGACGATCAACGCTATTGGGATTTGATCGCTCTGCAAAGCCAGGCCCAATGCCTCGCGCGCGCAGCCGGTGAACTGCCTGCCACTTTGGACAACACGGAGACCTGCTCCCTGAATATGGCCGAGGCGGCTTTGTTGCCCGAAGAAGGCTACCGCTACCTGCCGCAAGACGACGGCAGCTTTACAGTCTGCGCCGAGTTCGAAGACATCGACACCCTGCGCACCCGACAATGGCGTCAGGACATCTCCGAAAACGGATGCCTCAGCGGCGAAACCGACTAAAAGAAAAGGCCCGCACACGTGCGGGCCTTTTGCATTAGATCACTGTGAGATCGGATCACAGCGCCGTTTTCGGCATCTCGTCGATGTAAATCTCACGCAGGCGCGTGGACACCGGACCCGGTTTGCCGGTGCCGACCGTCACACCGTCGATCTCGATCACCGGCTGTGTAAAGCCCGTGGCAGAGGTCGCGAAAGCCTCATCCGCAGCCTGAGCCTCTTCGATGGTGAAGGGGCGTTCCTCGATCTTCATCTGCGCCTCTTTGGCAAACTTGAGGATCGCGGTCCGGGTGATGCCATGCAGGATGTCGTTGGACAGCTCGCGGGTGATGATCACACCGTCTTTGACGATATAGGCGTTGTTGGCATAGCCCTCGGTCACATACCCATCTTCGACGAACCACGCGTCGCTCGCACCGGCTTTCTTGGCCTGCATCTTGGCGTAGGACGGCCACAAAAGCTGCGTGGTCTTGATGTCGCGACGGCCCCAGCGCAGGTCCTCGACGGAGATCACCTTGATGCCCTCATCGAGCGCTTTGTTCGAGGTGATTTTCTTGGCAAAGGTAAAAAGCACGATGCCGCCTTTCACCTCTTCGGGGTCCGGCCAAACGAAATCGCGGTCGGCGCCCGCACCACGGGTCACCTGAAGGTAAATCCCGCCCTCTTCGAGGTTGTTTTTCTCGATCAACTGGTGGTGGATATCCAACAGCTCGTCCATCGTCACCGGCGACACCATGTCAAGCTCGGAAAGCGAGCGCTGAAGACGGGCGACGTGGCCCTGAAAGTCGATGAGCTTGCCATTCAGGACAGAGGTCACCTCATAGACCGCGTCCGCCATCAGGAACCCGCGGTCGAAAATGGAAATTTTTGCCTCGGTTTCCGGCAGGTAGTCGCCGTTCACGTAAACGGTGCGGGTCATGGTGTTCTCCTTACATACGGGCTTCCGCCCTCTCATCAGCCCCAAAGCGCGCGCAGAGGCGGGTGAACGCCCTCCGCGTCATAGTGCAAAGGTTCGGGACGGTCTTCTGCCAAAAGCAATGGCCCGTCAAGGTCCACCACGCGCGCGCCCTGCGCCACGATGATCGCGGGGGCCATCGCCAAAGAGGTGCCGACCATACAGCCGACCATGATGCCATAGCCCTCGGCGCGCGCCGCCTTGCGCAGCTCCAAAGCCTCGGTGAGCCCGCCGGTCTTGTCGAGCTTGATGTTGATCACATCGTATTTGCCCTTGAGATCCGGCAGGCTCGCCCGGTCGTGACAGGACTCGTCGGCACAGACCGGAAGGGGTCTCTCAATCTCTGCCAACATATCGTCCTGTCCCGCGGGCAAGGGTTGTTCCACAAGCTGCACGCCAAGCCGCACCAGATGCGGCGCGAGATCTGCATAGACCTCGGCAGTCCAACCCTCATTCGCATCGACAATAATCTTCGATGTCGGCGCGCCACGCCGCACCGCCTCAAGCCGCGCCATGTCGTCAGGCGTGCCGAGTTTGATCTTCAACAGCGGCCGATGCGCGTGTTTGGCCGCAGAACGCTCCATCTCCTCGGGAGAAGCCAGCGACAGCGTATAGGCCGTGATCATCGGGATCGGCGCAGGCAGGTCGAGCATCTCCCAGACGCGTTTCCCGACCTTGGAGGCCTCCAAATCCCATAACGCACAATCGACCGCATTGCGCGCGGCGCCCGCAGAGAGCGCCTCCTGCAAAGTCGCCCGCGTGATGTCTTCGGGCAGGCCCTCGATCTCGGCGGCGACGCTCTCGAGGCTCTCACCATAGCGCGCATAGGGCACACATTCGCCCCAACCGGTCTGATCGCCTTCTGTGGCGCGCACCGTGATCACCTTGGCCTCGGTGCGCGATCCGCGCGAGATGGTGAACACCTCGGCCAGACGAAAACTCTCTGCAGCGACGGTCAGCTTGGGCATAGGAATGTCCTGAATTTGGGCCTGTTTTGTGAAAAGGGCGCCCGAAGACGCCCTTTGGTTTTAGAGTGATGCCAAAGCATCGGCCAGACGGCCCGCGCCCTGACGGAACGGATCGACGGCGGGCAGGCCCATCTCTTCCTCGACTTTGGCGAGATAAGCGAGTGCCTCTTCCTCAGAGAGGTGCTGGGTGTTGATCGAAATGCCGACGACCTTACAGTCCGGGTTCGCCACCTGTGCCAGCGGCAGGGCCATATCGCGCAGCGCCTCAAGCGTCGGAAGCGAGAACCCCGGCAGGCCGCGCATATGTTCACGGGTCGGTTCATGGCAGAGGATCAGCGCATCCGGCTGACCGCCATGCACCAAGGCCATGGTCACGCCGGAATAGGACACGTGGAACAGGCTGCCCTGCCCCTCGATCAGGTCCCAGTGATCTTCATCGTTGTCCGGCGTCAGATATTCGATGGAGCCCGCCATGAAATCGGCAATCACCGCATCAAGCGGCACACCGTCGCCGGTGATCAGAATGCCGGTCTGGCCAGTGGCGCGGAAGGTCGATTTCATGCCCTTTTCGCGCATCGCCTTATCCATCGCGAGGGCGGTGTACATCTTGCCCACGGAACAATCGGTGCCGACGGCGAGACAGCGCTTGCCGCTGCGTTTCACACCGTTGGCGATCGGATATTTCACCGAGGGGATGCGCACATCGTGCAGGGTCCGACCAAAGGTCTTGGCGACCGCCACAAGGTCTTCTTCCTCGCGCAGCAGGTTGTGCAGGCCGGAGGCAATATCGAACCCTTCTTCGAGCGCATCGATCAGAACCTTTTTCCATGCCTGGCTGATCACGCCGCCGCGGTTGGCGACACCGATGACCAGGGTCTTCGCACCTGCGGCTTTCGCCGCCTTCAGGTCCATATCCGGCAGCTTCATATCGGCTTTGCAGCCTTCCATGCGGAACTGGCCGAGGGCGAATTCGGGGCGCCAGTCCTTGATCCCTTGCGCCACTTTCGCAGCCAGTTGGTCAGGGGCGTCGCCGAGGAAAAGAAGATATGGTGTTTCGATCATGGTGCAGCACTCCGGTTGCGTTTGACCCAGAGTGACCGAGATTCGATGCAAGGTGCTTCGGATTTTGCGTCAGAGAAGCTGACGGAATGGGAGAATATCCCGTGCATAGTATATATTTTGGGATAATAATTACATTGTTCAGGAAATAAGCAGTTTGAAAACTTTATTTTCAGCCTCGACGCGGGATATGCCGCAGGCGCAAAATCTTCCTTGCCACATGGTGCGCAAGATAATAACAATGCATTCGACATTTTGGAAATATCATTGCGAGAGGAGCGCCAATGTCCTTCCAACTCCAGCCCACCCCCGTGGATCGCCCGAACCGCTGCCAGCTGTTCGGCCCCGGATCGAACACCAAACTCTTCCCGAAAATGGCAGCTTCCGCGGCGGATGTGATCAATCTCGACCTCGAAGATTCTGTGGCACCCTCGGACAAGGATGTCGCCCGCGCCAATATCATCGAGGCAATCAACACAATTGATTGGGGCAAGAAAACTCTGGCCGTGCGGATCAACTCGCTCGACACGCCCTATTGGTATCGCGATGTCGTGGACCTCTTGGAACAGGCGGGCGAGCGGCTCGATCAGATCATGATCCCGAAAGTGGGCTGCGCCGAAGACATCTATGCAGTCGACGCGCTGGTCACCGCCATCGAGCGCGCCAAGGGCCGCACGAAAAAGATCAATTTTGAGGTCATCATCGAATCCGCCGCCGGCATCGCCCATGTCGAAGAGATCGCAGCCAGCTCTCCGCGTCTCGTCGCCATGAGCCTTGGGGCGGCGGATTTCGCGGCCTCGATGGGCATGCAAACCACCGGCATCGGCGGCACGCAGGAGAATTACTACATGCTGCACGGCGACACGCGGCATTACTCCGACCCGTGGCACTGGGCGCAGGCCGCCATCGTTGCCGCTTGTCGCACGCACGGCGTCCTGCCGGTCGATGGCCCCTTTGGCGACTTCTCCGATGACGAGGGCTACCGGGCGCAGGCGCGGCGTTCCGCAACGCTGGGCATGGTCGGCAAATGGGCGATCCACCCGAAACAAATTGCGCTGGCCAATGAGGTGTTTACGCCCTCCGAGGAGGCCGTCACCGAAGCCCGCGAAATCCTCGCCGCCATGGAACAGGCCAAGGCAAATGGCGAAGGCGCGACCGTTTACAAAGGCCGACTGGTCGACATCGCCTCGATCAAACAGGCCGAGGTCATCGTGGCCCAATCCGAATTGATCGCGAAAAGCTAATCCCCTCCGTCCGTGCGGGGAGGCACGGTCGTTGAGGCGATAACGCCCCGGAGTGCAAGCTTCGGGGCGTTTCTTTTCGCAGATTTGCGAGCATGCGAGACGGCAATCCCCGGAGTATTTTCTTGCTGAGTTGCACCCGCGCGCGAAAATAGCCATATACGGGGTCGAAACCGTTCGGAGGTCCGCATGACTCACTATCTCGAATTCGAAAAACCCTTGGCCGAGATCGAGGGCAAAGCCGAAGAATTGCGCGCCCTTGCCCGCAGCAACGAAGAGATGGACGTCGAAAAAGAAGCCGCCGCTTTGGATAAGAAAGCGGCCGATATGCTCAAGGACCTCTACAAAGGCCTGACGCCCTGGCGCAAATGTCAGGTCGCGCGCCACCCGGATCGTCCGCATTGCAAGGACTATATCGAAGCGCTGTTCACCGAATACACGCCGCTGGCGGGTGACCGGAATTTCGCCGATGACCATGCGGTCATGGGCGGTCTGGCACGCTTTGGCGACCAGCCGGTCGTGGTGATCGGTCAGGAAAAAGGCCATGACACCAAATCGCGCATCGAGCGCAATTTCGGCATGGCCCGCCCCGAAGGCTATCGCAAAGCCATTCGTTTGATGGATTTGGCCGACCGTTTTGGCCTTCCGGTCATCGCGCTGGTCGACACCCCCGGCGCCTATCCGGGCAAAGGCGCGGAAGAGCGTGGTCAATCTGAGGCCATCGCGCAATCCACCGCGAAATGTCTCAAACTGAAAGTGCCGATGATTTCCGTGATCATTGGCGAGGGCGGCTCCGGTGGCGCGGTTGCTTTTGCGTCCTCCAACAAGCTCGCGATGCTCGAACATTCGGTCTACTCGGTGATTTCGCCCGAAGGCTGCGCCTCGATTCTTTGGAAAGACGCCGAGAAAATGCGCGAGGCCGCCGAGGCGCTGCGCCTGACCGCACAGGATTTGCAGAAACTCGGCGTGATCGACCAGATCATCCCCGAACCTCTGGGCGGCGCACAGCGCGACCGCGAGGCCACGATTGCCGCCGTGGGCAAGGCGATCGAAGCCATGCTCGCCCCGCTGCAAAAGAAAAAACCGGAGACCATCCTCAAGGACCGCCGCAAGAAGTTCCTTGAGATGGGGTCTAAGGGTCTGGCTGCGTAAACCAGATTTTGAGTACTTGATCTGCAATGAAGAGGCCGTGCGATTTGCGCGGCCTTTTTTGTTACCACATGCTTTTGGCGGCGCGTTCGGGCCATTCCTCGTCATAGGCTTGTCCTCCGACCCGACCGTCAGTGAGGGCCGCAAGGATTTGCCCGACGCTGGGCAAGCCCTCGCTGTCGTCGCGCCCCTCCCAAAACCCCGCACGCATCAGGGCGCGGGCGCATTGGGTGTAGATCTCAGAGATTTCAAAGACGATGACGGAGCGGGGATGTTTGCCATTCACTTCAAAGGATTGGCGAAGATCGTCGTCCAGCGTGACGAAGGCCCGCCCGTTGATCCGCACCACATTGTTCGAGCCGGGCACAAAGAGCATCAAAGAGGCGCGTGGATCGCGGACGATGTTGCGCAGACTGTCGATGCGGTTGTTGCCCATCCAGTCGGGCAGCGCGAGCGTGCCGGGGTCCAATTCGCGCAGCACCGGCTCTTTGTCGCCACGTGGGCTGGCGTCCGTGCCTTCGGGGCCGACGGTGGAGAGGATGCAAAAGCGGCAGCGGTCCAGCCAGAGGCGAAACTCCGGCGTCATGCGGCGCGCGATCTTGTCGGTGGCTGCGGGACCCGGTGTGCCGTAGAGGGCTTCGAGGGTGGAGATGTCTGTGACGTATTTCATCATGCCCACCATCTAGCGCAACAAGATCACTGATCTATGACGTTTTGACCGCCCCCTCAAAGCCCGCCTCGGCCATCAACCGATCCGAAGCCGTCTCGACGGTGGTCTCCAGCTCGGCCATCACCTCTTTCATCTCGCGCCCGGCGTCGATCCGGGGCAGGAATTCCACCACCGCGAGGCCCGGTTTGCGATAGACGCCATGGCGCGGCCAGAACACGCCAACATTGGTGGCGGCGGGCACGAGCGGCTGTTCTGTTTGTTCATAGAGCACGCCGGTGCCGATCTTATAGGGCAGATGCGCGCCCGCCGCGACACGGGTGCCTTGCGGAAAAATGATCAGCTGACCGGGCAGAGAGGCGCCGGATTTCACATCCGCGATCATCTTCTTGATCGCCTGACCACGTTTGCCACGATCCACGGCGACACAGCCAATGCGCTTGGCATAATAGCCGACGATGGGGGTCCAGACGAGTTGCTTTTTCATGATGAATTTTGGACGCGGCACCGCCGAAACGATCAAAATGATGTCGAAAAAGCTTTGATGTTTGGCGCCGATCAGCACCTCATCGGTGGGAACTTCGCCTCGGATTTCGGATTTGAGACCCACGAGCCAGCGCGCGGAGAGGCGGACCCAGTGGCAATAGGTGCGACAGGCGAGATAGGCATAGTCGCGTTTGAGGATGGCCAGAGGCGTGAAGACAATCGCCAAAAGGGCCATCGCCAGATACATCTGGATCACGAAGATCAGGGACAAAATCCACTGGATCGGATAGGGCATCACATCAGCCTTCTCAGAGTTTGGGTCGCGGCCACCCGCGTGGCGACAAAGGCCACGAGCGCGGCCAGAACGGGGATCAACAGAGGCCAGAGCCATTGCATCCCGGAAAATCCGAGCCCCGTCAGGAAGCCGCCCGCCTCATCGGCGCTTGGCAAAAGCGCGACGGCGATCATCCCGAAGACCGTGCCAATGACAGCGCCGGAAAACCCACGGAAGGTGAAACGACGCACAAAGGCACTGGCGATAAAGCGATCCGTGGCACCGACGAGACGCAGGGTGCGAATGACCTGCGCCGTGGCGGCAAGAGCGGCATTGGCGGCCAGTGTGATCATGCCACCGGTGACGCCCGCGATCAACAAAAGCGACACCACCCCCAAAAGCCGCAGACGCTCGGCGGCGCGCACAAGTGGCCGACGCCAACGGGTGTGATCGTCAAGCACAGCACCCGGGGCTTCGCCCGCCAGGCGCAGACGCAGGCCTTCGGCATCGAAGCCGTCAGAGGTCTCCTGCACATCGATCAGCACCGGCAAAGTCAGCGTGTCGAGCGGCAGATCAGGGCCAAACCAGGGCTCCAAAAGGGCGGTCTCTTCCTCGGCGGTCAAGAGCCGCGCCTCGGCAACGCCCGGCGTGGTTTCCAAGACCTTGAGCGCAGCCTCGGTTTGCGCCTCGATCTGATCGGCAGGGGCGGAAATGCGCACGGTAGACCCACGGGCAAGTTCGGTGCCCCAACGATCTGCCAAACGCCCCGTCGCCATGGACAATGCCAGTGCGAAGACCGCGAGAAACCCCATGGCCGCCGCCGTGATCACAGTGAGTTGCGCAGTGAACCCGGAGGGCGGCACGACGCGACCCGAGGCACTTTCGTTGAAATTCAGGAAGGACAAGAGAAAGGATTTCACAGATCCGCCCCCGATTGTTGGATGCGGCGATTGGAAATCCGCAACACGCGGGCCTGCACCTGCGCCTTGGCCTGACGAATGAGATGCAGGTCATGGGTGGCGATCACCACGGTTTTGCCCATGCGATTGAGTTCAATCAACAATTGCAACAGACGCAGGGACATCTCCCAATCGACGTTGCCGGTGGGTTCGTCCGCAAGAATGATCTCAGGCGACATGATCACGGCGCGCGCAAGTGCGGCACGTTGACGTTCGCCGCCGGACAATTCGGGCGGACGCGCCTTGGCCTGATCCGACAGGCCGACCCAGTTCAACAGATCGTCCAAATCCCGATCATCGCGCTCCCGGCCCGACACGGACAGCGGCAAAGCGACATTGTCAGCAAGATTCAAATGGTCGAGAAATTGGCAATCCTGATGCACAACCCCGATCCGACGGCGCAGCTCGGCCACCTCATCGCGTTCCATCTGGCGGGTGTCTTCGCCAAAGATCGACACGCGACCGGCGGTGGCCTCAAGCTCACGGTAACACAGTTTGAGAAAGGTGGTTTTCCCCGCGCCCGACGGTCCGGTCAGAAAATGGAACGACCCCGGCGCCAGCGTCAGGGACATTTCTGTCAAAAGCTCTCGCCCTCCGTAGCCGTAGCCTGCATCATGAAACTCGATCACATGTCACCTCTGCGAACCCATCCCGTTTAGCGTCGCTTCTTCGCGACAGTTTTGCCTCACTGGTCAAAACCTTTCAATGCAACTGTCGCAAAAACATGGACAATCTTCCTCTGAACGTTAAGAATTCCGAAAAACAGCGCGGTTATGCTTGGGGGAGCACGCGCATATCTGTGCGGCAGGGGAAGAAATGCGGTTAATTTGTCCCAATTGCGGAGCTCAATATGAGGTCGATGCGCGTGTCATACCCGACACGGGCCGTGACGTGCAATGTTCAAACTGCGGGCACACCTGGTTTCAGAATCCTGCGCATATGGACAATGAGCTGGCCGATGAGCTTGGCTATGACCTGACGCAGGAGAAGGACGCTCTTGCGGACAGTGCAGACGCCAAACCGGAGGCCGAAGCTTACGAAAGCGAAGCCGACATTGAGGATGCTGTCTCGGCGCTGACACAGGCCGAGGCCTTGCCCGAAACGGAGCCTGCCCCCGAAGACGAACCGGCCCCTGTAGAGATGCCCTCTGAGCCAGAGCGTTTTGAGGCCGATGAGATTGACGCGATCGAGGAACCTGTCGCACCGCCGTTCGAAGAGGATGATGAGGACGAACCCGAAGTCGCCGCGCAACCGGGTTCTGCTCTGAAGGACAGCGTGCGTGACATCCTGCGCGCCGAGGTCGAATTCGATCAGTCCATGCGCCATAGCGAAGGCGAAACGTTAGAAACCCAACCCGATCTCGGGCTGGAAGAACCGTCACAGGACGCGGCCAAGAAAAGCCTGCGTGACCGCATGGCGCGTCTGCGCGGGCTGGACCCGTCCGACCCCGGCATCATCGCCGGTGGCGTCGCGGCCGCGAGCGGCAAGCGGCGTGATCTTTTGCCCGACATCGAGGAAATCAATTCGACACTCAGCGCCGCGTCCGAGCGGGATGAAGATGGCACGGTCCCTGACGAAGACACCCGTCGCAGCCGTGCTGAACGTTCGGGATTTCGCAGTGTGTTTTTGACGCTGGTGCTGACAGCGGTGGTGCTTGTCCTGCTGTATCTGCTCGCGCCCGTGATCGCCTCCAAAGTGCCTGCTCTTGCGGGTGTGATGGAGTCTTACATCATTCTGGCGAATGGATTCCGCGGCTGGCTGGATCAGCTTCTCTCTGGTGCCAGCGCGCGTTTGACTGCGCTCTTGGGCCAGATCAGCGGCACTTAATAAAACGCGTTAGAACTGATCGAGCAGGCGGTTGAGGTAATCGCGCTCTTCTGCTGTGCGCTCACGATCCTCGGTGCGGCGACGGATTTCGTCCAAAAGCTCTTCGGCGCGACGATAGACATCCTCGCCTTCGTAGAATTCATCGTCGGACCCAAAACGCCCCGTGTCACCGGGTCTGCGCCCCAAGGGATCGCGGCCCTGCGGCTCGCCGCCCGCGTTGCCTTGGCCGTCTTGACCCTCTTGATCTTGTTGCTGCTGCGCCTGCTGTTCCCCGAGCTGACGCATGCCTTCACGCAGCGCCTCCATCGCCTCGGCCTGACCGTCGAGCGCGCCGGAGAGATCGCCCTCGCGCAGCGCCCGCTCGGCCTCTTCCATGGCGCGATCCGCACGGTCCAAAGCCCCACCGAGACTGTCTTCGTCGCCGCTTTGCCCGCCGGGAAGATTGCGGCGTTGCTGGCGTAGTGCATCGCGCAGGGCCTGTTGCCGTTCGGACAGCGTGCCCTGCTCCCGGCCAGATCCTTCGCCTTGGTTTTCACCTTGGCTCTGGCCTTGACCTTCTGAGCCGCTGTCCTGACCAGACGGCGCATCTTGCCCGTCTTGGCTCTGGCCTTCTTGCCCCTGTCCCTCTTGACCCTGCCCCTCTTGGCCGGGCTGATCCTCGCCAAACTGGTTTTGCAGATCGGAAAAGGTGTCGTCGTTCAGCTCCTGCTGATCGCGCAGCGTGTCTTGCAGGCCTTGCATGCCCTGATTGCCCTGGCCGCCCTGCCCTTGGCCCTGCGTCACCCGCATGTTCTCCAGCATTTCAGCCAACATATCCATGAGCTGCTGCGCCTCGGCCATGCGGCCCTGCTCCATCAACTCCTGAATGCGGTCAATCAACTCCTGCAACTGATCCTGCGTGATCTGTTGGCCTTGGTCCCCCTGATCCGGCATGTCCGTGCCGTCGTCTTCGGGGCCCTGCTGTTCGGCCAGTTGCTGCATGTAATCACGGGTCGCCTCGCGCAGCTCCTGCATCAGCTCTTCGATCTCTTCGGGCGTGGCGCCGTCGCGCATCGCTTGGCTCAGGCGTTCCTGCGCACGTTGCAGACGGGCCAACGCCTCTTTCAACTCGCCGTCTTCCAGCTCCAGCGCGATGTCCCAAAGCGTCGCAGCGATGTCCTCGACCTGCGCGTCGCTCAAAAGCCCATCGCGCCCTTCGATCTGACCGATCACCTCACGCAGGCGGATGTAACTGGTCATCTCGTCAAACATTTCGCTCGGGTTGACCGAGACCGCGCGCAGCACCTGCGCCGCACGCGCCGCATTTTCACGGTTCCACAAAAGTTCGCGCCGCTGATCCACGATGGCCGCCGCCAGCGGGTCAAAGAACCGCCGCGTCGGCAGGATGCTCTCCGCGAGAGCCGCCGTGCTTTCCTGCCCCGCCTCGTCCCAAGCGCTCAGCGACAGGCGCACGGGCAACCCCGCGAAAGGATGCTGGGCAAGGTTTTCCGCGATCAGCCCCTCGATCTCGCGACGATCCCCGGTTTGCGGCAGCATGACAGGCACAGAAATCTCATCGCGCGGTTCGGGCGGCAGGACATAGCCATATTGCCGCGCAGTCGCGTCGAGATCGCGGGTGATGGTCAGGATGGCGCGGCTGATGCCGAAATCATCGGTGAGGCGGAAATCTTGTCGCGCTTCGCCCGAAGGCGCGCGGGTCATCGGCCCCGTGAGTTCGGCCACGGGGGGCGTATCCGGCTGCAACGCCACATCCCAAAGCCGCCCAGTGGGGCCGTCGATCTCGATCTCGCCGGGCTGTTCGATTTGAAAATCAGGACGATCCGCAGGCGCATCGCCAGAGACGGTTTCGCGCAGGGTCAACACGCCGTCTTCGCCATAAAACCGCAGGGTCACATCGGCGCCTTTCGGCACCTCGAAATTCGGATCGAGGTCGCCAAGATAAAGCGTCGGCTTGCCGGAATAGGCGGGCGGGCGCACCCAGCCTTCCCAAATCGGCCCCATCGCGACCTCAGACCTCGTGTCGCCGAGATCGGTGACGGAACCCATCCGCTCAAACGAGCCGAACACAAGCCCCATGCCCAAGGTCGTCAAAGCGATGAGCCTAAGCGCAAACGGATCGCGCGGCGCAAGGTTGAGCGTCGGGGCGACGGCGCGGATCGGGGCAAGCCTTTGGATCATGCGAGTGCGGTGGGCGGTCCAGATCGCCTCGGAGGCGGTGTCGCCCGCGCCGAACAGCGCGTGATCGGAAAGCGCCTGCAACGGTCGCCCCGGCAGCTGCGCATCCACGCGCGCGATGGCCTCTCCCTGTGCCGGGAGCCGCAAACGACGCAGCCCGAAGACAAGAGACAAGATGAGTGCGAGGCCAAAGACGGCGAGCACGGACCAAAGCGCCCAAAGCGGAAGCGCGTCTTGCACGCCCAACATAGCAAGACCCGCCGCGAAAACCACGAGAGAGAAAGCGGGCCAGAAAGCCTGCGCCAGACGCTCGACGACAAGCCCCGCCCCGGTCGCACGCAGCGCAGTAGAAACGCGCCGCGCAAGCGGGCGATCGAGTGTCTCCGTCAGGTGTCGAGCTGGGTCGCGGTCAGGTTCCATGCATCTCGATTCGGCGGTTCAGTTTTAGTTCGAAACACCCGCGCCGAACCGCGCAGGCATCAGAGCCACACAGGGATGCTATCGCGATTTATCATCTCGTCATAGGTCGGACGCGGCCGGATGACAGCGAATTGATCGCCTTTCACCAGAACCTCCGGAATGAGCGGACGGGAATTATACTCCGATGCCATCACCGCGCCGTATGCGCCCGCCGAGCGGAAGGCGACCAGATCGTCTTCGCTGAGTTTCGGCATATTGCGCGCTTTGGCAAAGGTGTCGCCCGTCTCGCAAACCGGACCAACGATGTCGAGCGGCGCCTGATCAGAGGCGGCTTCGGGTTCCACGACCGGAATGATGTCGTGATAGGCGTCATACATCGAGGGGCGCACAAGATCGTTCATCGCCGCATCGAGGATCAGGAAATCACGCCCCTCGCCATGTTTGAGATAGATGACGGAGGACACGAGAATGCCCGCGTTGCCGGAGATCAGACGCCCCGGCTCGATCTCGATCTCACAGCCCAGATGGCCGACCGTGCGCCGGATCACATCGCCATATTCGACGGGGAGCGGCGGCGCTTCGTTGGAGCGTTCGTAGGGAATGCCAAGCCCGCCACCCAGATCGAGACGGCGAATATTGTGACCATCGGCACGCAGGGCCTCGGTCAGCTCGGCAACCTTGGTGAAGGCCAGCTCAAAAGGCTCAAGCTGCGTCAGCTGCGAGCCGATATGCACGTCGATGCCGACCACATCAATGCCATCCATCTTGGCGGCGCGGGCGTAAACCTCACGACAGGTGGCAATCGGGATGCCGAATTTGTTCTCGGATTTTCCGGTGGCGATTTTCGCGTGGGTCTTGGCGTCGACATCCGGATTGACGCGCAACGCGATGGGGGCCTTAACGCCCAACGCGATTGCCACCTCGTTCAAAGCCTCAAGTTCCGGCTCGCTTTCGACGTTAAACTGACGAATGCCACCTTCCAAAGCCTGACGCATCTCGGATCGCGTCTTGCCAACGCCCGAAAACACGATGCGCTCGCCCGGAAGACCCGCCGCTTTCGCCTTGAGATATTCGCCAATCGAAACCACATCGATGCCCGCACCCAGCTCGCCCATGAGTTTCAGAACGGCGAGGTTCGAGTTCGACTTCATCGCGAAACACACGAGGTGATCCATCCCCGACAGCGCCTCGTCGAAGAGGGTGAAATGCCGGGTCAGCGTCGCCGTGGAATAGACATAAAACGGCGTGCCGACCTGGGCTGCGATTTCGGACACGGGGACATCTTCGGCGTAAAGCACGCCGTTCTTGTAGAGGAAGTGATCCATAAGTGGTGGTCTTTCGATAAGCGTGTCCGACGCAGGACTTTAATTGGCCGGGAAATGGATATTGATGGAGGTATCCGTGAAGCCGCCGCCTTTCGAATTCACGCCCACAGTGGTCGACATGCCGACATCCGGTTTCACCGGCTCGCCAGCCACACCACAGGCGGAAAGCCCAAGCGCCATCATCAAAGACATTACAACGCGTTTCATCCGAGCACCTCTTTCCAACGCTTGATCTGAGCACGCACCTGTGCGGGCGCGGTCCCCCCGTAGCTTGTGCGAGAAGCGACAGAGTTTTCAACCGTCAAGACGTCATAAACGCCCGTCGTGATGGCGTCGTGAACGGATTTCATCTCTTCAAGGCTCAAATCCGGCAGATCGACACCTTTTTTCTCCGCCATAGCGACGAGCGCGCCGGTGACGTGGTGGGCATCGCGGAACGGCAGCCCCGCCTCGCGCACCAGCCAGTCGGCCAGATCGGTCGCGGTTGAGAAACCGGAGGCAGCCGCAGCCCGCAGGTTGTCGATATTGGCGGTCATGTCGGAGACCATGCCGGTCATCGCAGCCAAAGCCAGCATCAGGTTGTCGGCTGCGTCGAAAACTTGCTCTTTGTCTTCCTGCATGTCCTTCGAATAGGCCAAAGGCAGGCCTTTCATCACCGTCATGAGGGCGACATTGGCGCCAAAAATCCGCCCGATCTTGGCGCGGATCAGCTCGGCGGCATCGGGGTTTTTCTTTTGCGGCATGATCGACGAGCCGGTGGAGAAGCGATCCGAGAGCGTCACAAAGCGGAACTGAGCCGAGGACCAGATCACCAGTTCTTCGGCGAAACGCGACAGATGCATGGCACAGATCGAGGCGCAGGACAGGAATTCCAGCGCAAAGTCACGGTCCGCCACGGCATCGAGAGAGTTCGCCGTCGGGCGATCAAAGCCCAGCGCCTCTGCCGTCATGTGACGGTCAATCGGAAAGCCGGTGCCCGCAAGAGCCGCTGAGCCCAGCGGGCTTTCGTTCATGCGGGTGCGGGCGTCTTTGAAGCGCGACAGGTCGCGGCCCAGCATCTCGACATAGGCCATCATGTGGTGGCCCCAGGTCACAGGTTGCGCGGTCTGAAGATGCGTAAAGCCCGGCATGACCCAATCGGCGCCTTTGTCTGCCTGAGCGATCAAGGCCCGGATCAGCGCCTCAACGCCAGCGATGGCGGCGTCGAATTGGTCACGTGTCCAGAGTTTGAAATCGGTCGCCACCTGATCGTTGCGCGAGCGCGCGGTGTGCAGGCGCCCGGCGGCCTCGCCGATGATCTCTTTGAGGCGCGCTTCGACATTCATATGGATGTCTTCGAGTGCTGTGGAAAAGGTGAACTCGCCCGCTTCGATCTCTGACAAAACCGTGAGCAGGCCTTCCCGAATGGCCTCGGCATCGGTATCAGTGAGGATGCCCTGTTTGGCGAGCATTGCCGCATGGGCGCGAGAGCCTGCGATGTCTTGGGAAGCCAGCCGTTTGTCGAAATCAATGGAGGCGTTGATCGCTTCCATGATGGCGTCAGGTCCGGCAGCGAACCGGCCGCCCCACATCGCGTTTGATTTCTTATCGGTCATGGACGTGTCCCGCATGTTGAAAAAGCTGATTGTCGCCACCCTTTATACGGCCCTGAGCCTGGGTGCAATTCCTGCCACCGCGCTCGACATCGAGGCCGCGATGGCTCTGCGCGAAGGCAGCATGCAGAAATTAGGGTTCCATACGGAGCCGAAAGAGGTCAGCACGCTGGCCTTTACGGATCTTGACGGCAATGAAGAAACGCTTGCGGAGTATCAGGGGCAGTATGTGCTTTTGAATTTTTGGGCCACGTGGTGCGCCCCTTGTCGCAAGGAAATGCCCGCGCTGGATGCGTTATCTGCGGAATTTGGTGAGCGCGGCCTGACCGTCTTGCCGATTGCCACAGGTCACAATCCCGTCCCGGCCCTGAAAAGCTTTTTTGAGAAGGCAGAAATCAAGACCCTCCCCCTGCGCGTCGACGCCAAAGGCGCCATGGCACGTGAGATGGGCGTTTTGGGTCTGCCCGTTTCGATCCTGATTTCTCCCGAAGGCAAGGAGATCGCGCGCATGACCGGTGATGCGGAGTGGTTTTCCCCCTCCGCTCAAGCGCTCATGACATATGTTATCGACGCGCCATAGTCGCCTGATACTGCAGTGTCCCGTTGAAACTGCGCGGCATGGCCGCTTCGACCAATGTTTTGATTTTATCGGCAAGCTCCAGAATCTGCTCCAAAGTCTTGTCAATTTCGACATGAAACGTGTCGAGTTGGTCAATGACCGGCGTCAGAGAGACCGACTGTGCCCCAAGGCGCCCCGCCTCTACCCGACACAGAACACGGATCGAATCCAACCCGGTCACCAACTGTCGCAGGTCCTTGGCGGACCGCGTCAAAGCGGTCACATCATTGAAAACGGACATCAAAACTTGTCCCGCCTCAAGCGTATACTCATCCAGAAGCTTGGTCAGGATTTCCACTTCTTGCTGAAATCCATCTTTCTCCGTACCGCGGGACAAAGCCTCCGAGGCGACGGTTTTAACCTCTCGCTGAAGACGCGAGGCCGCCATCATGAAAAGCCCCTGATACACCCGCAAGATCACGGATTCAGAGAGGCTTTTGTTTTCGGTTTCGACCCGAAACCCGCCCAGATGGTTCGTCACCTCATCGGACATCAGCCGGTAATTCTGTGAAATGGCAGAGATCGGCCCGCCAGCGGGTTCCAGTCGTGACGCCACGATTCGCATATTCGATGGAATTCCACGAATTTTCGCAAAGGACGCGAACAGGGATTGCTGTTGCTCGTCCAAGGATTTCAGCGTCGGCAGCAGATTTTTGAGACTTTGCAGGCGACTGTCCTCTGAACGCGACAGCGCATGATCGCGGGCATGCATTTCCTGAGCGATCGCATAGGAGCTAAAGGCCCCGTAGCTCGGAAACCCCATCTCCTGTAACTTGGCCCGGATCGCAGCGGCACTTTGTTCAGGCGTAAGGCCCTCTTGTTCTTCTCGTTTCAAAATGTCGGCATAGGCGGCCTTGGCACTGTCGAACACTTTCGACGTCGGTTTCAGCCGCACGGAGACATAACCGCCCTGAATGGGGGAAATGATGGCATAGACCCAATAATACCGGCCATCTTTGGCCCGGTTTTTGACATAGGCTCCTGTGGCCAGCCCCTTTTTGATTCGCTCCCAGAAAATGTAAAAAACGCCCTTGGGCATATCCGGATGACGAATGATCTTATGCGGCGCGCCAACAAGTTCCCCCCACGAGTATTCGGACACCCGACGAAAGACCTCATTGCCGGCGGCGATCACACCGCGTTCGTCCGTTCGCGAAAAAAACAGCTCTTCGATTTCAAATGGAGCTTCGTCTTTATGTGCAGCAAAGCTGGTTGTGGAATATTGGAGCGACATGTCAGTTCCCATTGTCCTGTTTGCAACAGAGAACCAAAGCTTGCTTTCTATCTGGTTAAGTTCGACGACCCAGCCCAACATTTCTCACGAAAAGACGTCTCTTTACACATGCGCATTCCCGACGGGTAGCTGCGACATATTGAACCGACAATTCTACGTAAATCTGTCTCATATTGTACCGATCACTGCGCCCAAGGACAAAAATCCATGAATCTCAAAGCCTTAGGCAATTGATAAGAAATTTACGAAATTTCTCATAAAAACCTACAATTTACCCGCCGTTATCCCAAACCGTTCAAATTCAAGACTGGAATGCGAATGCGATACAAGGTGACGGGATGAACGACTCTTTCTATGACCATAACGATTTGGGAAGCCCGCTGTCCGCAGCGATTGCGAGCCGGGATCGGAACACCATGGAGATGGTTCAGGAGGCCTTGCGCAAAAAGCAGGTGATGCTGGCCTATCAACCCATTGTTCAGACCTTGCGCCCGGATCGTCCCGCCTTTTACGAGGGCCTCATCCGCGTGCTCGATAAAACCGGACGCGTGATTCCCGCCCGCGAATTCATTGATGTGGCCGAAACCACCGAGACAGGCCGCGTGCTCGATTGTCTGGCCCTCGAACTTGGCCTGCGCGCCCTCGACGAACATCCCGATCTGCGTCTGGCGATCAACATGTCCGCGCGCTCCATTGGATATCCGCGCTGGAAAGAGACACTTGCGGCGGGGCTGGCCAAGGGGCCGACCATTGCGGAGCGTCTGATTCTCGAAATCACGGAAAGCTCGGCCATGGTCATGCCCGATCTGGTGTCTGTTTTCATGTCGGAGTTACAGGCAATGGGGATCTCATTTGCCTTGGACGATTTCGGCGCTGGCTACACGGCCTTTCGCTATCTCAAGGAGTTCTATTTCGACATCGTGAAGATCGATGGTGAGTTCATTCGTGGCATTGCCTCGAACCCGGACAACCAAGTGCTCACTCAGGCGCTGGTCTCTGTCGCGAAACATTTTGACATGTATACGGTCGCCGAATTCGTCGAAAACTCTGCGGATGCAGAATATCTGACGGAAATCGGCATCGATTGCATGCAGGGTCACTATTTTGGTGCGGCCACCATCGATCCGGTTTGGCGCAATCGCGATGAACAACGGAAAGCTGGCTGAGCATAGGATGTAAAACGGCGGCAAAGCGCCTCGGAGCCTTGATGAAGGTTGATTATGCTGCGCATGCAGCATAGACCTGACGCGGGGAGTTGCGCAACTTTGTTGCAAATTTCACGCCCTTTGGGCAATCTCCCCTTGAAGCAATGGGAGAGAGATTGTCACCATGACCAACGTCGTTATCGCATCCGCAGCACGGACCGCCGTCGGAAGTTTTTCCGGCTCCTTCGCCAACACCCCAGCCCATGAGCTTGGCGCCTGTGTCCTTGAGGCGCTTGTTGCGCGTGCGGGCATTGAAAAAGGGGAAGTGTCCGAAACCATCCTCGGTCAGGTTTTGACCGCGGGCCAAGGCCAGAACCCGGCTCGCCAAGCCCACATCAACGCTGGCCTGCCGCAGGAATCGGCAGCCTGGAGCATCAATCAGGTGTGCGGCTCCGGTCTGCGGACCATCGCGCTCGCGGCACAGCATATCATGCTGGGTGATGCAGAGATCGTCTGCGCGGGTGGTCAGGAAAACATGTCCCTCTCCCCCCATGTCGCCAACCTGCGCGCGGGTCACAAGATGGGCGATATGAAGTTCATCGATTCGATGATCAAGGACGGCCTTTGGGATGCGTTCAACGGCTACCACATGGGGATCACCGCCGAAAACGTCGCCAGCCAGTGGCAGATTTCCCGCGAAATGCAGGATAATTTCGCTCTCGCCTCGCAAAACAAGGCTGAAGCCGCCCAAAAAGCGGGCAAATTTGCCGATGAGATCACGCCCTTCACCGTGAAAACCCGCAAAGGTGACATCGTCGTCGACCAAGACGAATACATCCGCCACGGTGCCACGATTGAAAACATGCAAAAACTGCGCCCTGCCTTTGATCGCGACGGCACCGTGACCGCAGGCAACGCCTCCGGCATCAACGATGGCGCTGCCGGTGCGCTTTTGATGTCTGCGGAGAATGCCGAGAAACGCGGCATCAAGCCGCTCGCACGTATTGCCTCCTACGCCACCGCCGGCCTCGACCCGTCGATCATGGGCGTTGGGCCGATCTTTGCGTCCCGCAAAGCGCTCGAAAAAGCCGGTTGGAAGGCCGAAGATCTGGATCTCGTCGAAGCCAACGAAGCCTTCGCGGCTCAGGCCTGTGCCGTGAACAAGGATATGGGGTGGGACCCGGCCATCGTGAACGTCAACGGCGGCGCCATCGCCATCGGTCACCCGATCGGTGCCTCCGGGGCGCGTATCCTCAACACGCTGCTCTTTGAAATGCAGCGCCGCGACGCCAAGAAAGGCCTCGCCACGCTTTGCATCGGCGGCGGCATGGGGGTGGCCGTCTGCCTCGAGCGCGATTGATTTTGAGGGGGCCGTCATGGCCCCTTCATCCAACCTCTCTATGAGAGGCCGCGGCGACGCATTGAAAATATTCTGCAAGCGCATAAGCAATATTGTTGCGATTGCAGAATATATTTAATAACAAGATTGCCAAGAGACCATTGATAAGGAGGAGTATCATGTCGAGAGTCGCTCTTGTGACCGGGGGGTCACGCGGGATTGGCGCAGCTATTTCCATGGCTTTGAAAGACGCGGGCTACACCGTGGCCGCGACCTATGCGGGTAACGATGAAGCCGCTGCAAAGTTCACCGAAGAAACCGGCATCAAGACCTACAAATGGTCCGTCGCCGATTACGACGCCTGCGCGGACGGCATCGCCAAGGTCGAAGCAGACCTCGGGCCAGTCGAAGTTCTGGTGAACAACGCGGGCATCACCCGCGACGCGCCGTTCCATAAGATGAGCCGCGAGCAATGGCAGGAGGTCATGGACACCAACCTGTCGGGCGTGTTCAACATGACCCACCCGCTCTGGCCCGGCATGCGTGAACGCAAGTTTGGCCGCGTGATCAACATCAGCTCGATCAACGGTCAAAAAGGCCAATTCGGTCAGGCCAACTACTCCGCCGCGAAAGCGGGTGACATCGGCTTCACCAAAGCATTGGCGCAGGAAGGCGCGCGCGCGGGCATCACCGTAAACGTGATCTGCCCCGGCTATATCGCGACTGAAATGGTCATGGCCGTGCCGGAAAAAGTGCGCGAGTCGATCATTTCGACCATCCCGGTGGGCCGTCTGGGCGAGCCGGAAGACATCGCGCGCTGCGTTGTGTTCCTGGCCTCCGATGAGGCGGGCTTCATCACCGGCTCGACCATCACCGCGAATGGCGGTCAGTATCTGACCTGATAGGGACTGCAAAAGCCATAAGCGATTGGGGCTGCAGGATTGCGGCCCCTTTTTTATTGCTCTCCCGAAAAAATCCGCCTTAATCGCCGGCATGACAAAAACAACAGCCACCGCCATCGGATTTATCGCCGTCCTGCTATGGGCCCTTTTGGCCCTTTTCACCGTCGGCGCGCGAGAAGTGCCCGCGTTGCAACTCAATGCGGTGTGCTTTGCCATCGGCGGTGCGATCGGGGTCATTTGGACCACCGTCAGCAAACGCTGGCATGAGCTACGTGATGTGCCTCTGTCGATCTATGCCTTTGGCACCGTGGGCCTTTTTGGCTACCACTTCCTCTATTTTTCCGCCCTCAAAGCCGCGCCGCCCGCCGAAGCCGGGCTGATCGCCTATCTCTGGCCTTTGCTGATCGTACTGTTTTCGGGTTTCCTGCCGGGAGAACACCTGCGCCCGCTGCATCTGATCGGGGCGGCAGTGTCGTTCCTTGGCGCGGCACTCATCGTTGCGAAAGGCGCCTCTTTTGCCGGGGACTATACGCTGGGCTACCTGCTTGCGGCGGCCTGTGCGCTGACCTGGTCGAGCTATTCGGTGATTTCGCGCCGGTTTCAATCGGTGTCGAGCATGGTCGTCACGATCTATTGCCTCGCCACGGCCGTGCTGTCCCTGATCGCGCATCTGGCGCTGGAGGACACGGTCTGGCCCTCGACCCAGCTTGGCTGGGCGAGCATGATCGCGCTCGGGCTGGGACCCGTCGGTGCCGCATTTTATGTCTGGGATATTGGAGTGAAGCGCGGAAATATTCAGCTTTTGGGAACCGCGTCCTATGCCGCACCCTTGCTGTCCACGCTTGTTTTGGTCGGCGCGAAGATCGCTGAACCCCGCGCCACCTTGATTGTATCGGCCCTGCTGATCACAGCGGGCGCAGGACTGGCCGCTTATCAAAGCCGCCAGACCCAATCCTAAAGCGCCTCAGGTCGTGGAAAGACGGGCAATTTCTTCTTTGATACGGAGTTTCTGTTTCTTCAGATCGGCAATCCGAAGGCCATCGGAACCTGGCGAACGCTGGGCGTGTTCGACGGCCTCCGAGAGGGATTTGTGCTTTTTCTTCAGTTCCTCGATGTGGGACGTCAAGCTCATGTCTTCTCCTCTCTGTTAAGGTACAGCTTTGTAAAAGCTATGTAACAAGTGCACCATAGATTTTGAGTCGTGTCACGGTCTGTTTTTGGAACAATGTGACGCATGGATGGTCGCATGCGAAATATTGCCAAAACCTTAATGTGACCACGGCAAGGAAGCGCCATCTCGCAAAATCGTTAACACATCGTCTGCGTAGCTCTCGCCATCGTGTTCATGGCGCACGCCTTTGTGCATCAAAAGAGCTGGTTCGAGGACAAAAGCAGCCCTGCCGCCTTTACGCGCCTGAATCAGAACCAGTTCGGCGACACGCCCGACACGGGGCTGGACCGGGCGCACCCGGATCGAACCCAAGCGGCCCTCCATCGCGCAGATCAGCTCCGGCAGGCGATCCGCTTTCTGGATCATGGTCAGATAGCCCTTCGGTTTGAGCCGCCGCGCCGCCACATCGACCCAGTCCCCCAAAGGCGTCTCTCCGGCCAAGGCCAGATCACGCCCGGCATCCTCGGCCGCCGTCGAGCGGCTGCGCTCGTAATAGGGCGGGTTGGCGATGACGTGATCGAAACTCTGGGCGCGCAGCTCTGACGGCAAATACCGTAAATCTGACGTGAAAACAGTGAGATCGGCGCGGTTCTCCTCGGCGTTCCGGCGCGCGAGATCGGCGTAGAAAGGTTGAAGCTCCACACCAGTCAGGCGCAGATTTTCAACGCGGGCGTGCAGGCACAAAGAGGCGACCCCTGCCCCACAGCCCAGCTCAAGCACGCTTTCACCGTGCCGTGCAGGCGTGGCCGCGGCCAAAAGCACAGGATCGACCCCGGCACGATACCCTTTGATCGGTTGATGGATGTTGAGCAGACCACCCAGAAAAGCGTCACAGCTCAGATCGGCTGTCGTGCTCACAGATCCTCCAATTCGAAATCATTGTCCCTGAGGATGCGCCGCGCCTGAGTGAGGTCTTCGTCGCGCACCATGAGACGGCGCGGCAAAATGCCGATGCTGCCCTCAAGGACGCTCATATGGACGTCCATTTCAAAGCAGTCTATATCCTCCCCGGACAGAAGGGCTTTGGCATAAACGATCTGGGTCGGGTCGGTGGTGCGGAGAAGCTGTTTCATCACATTGATTTAACGGCAGTCCGAAAGGTTTGTCGAGCAGAGCAAGCGGGGGATCGCACATGGGGCTGGAGAAAGTGGATCTGGAGAAAGCTGCCGTCAAGCCGCATGAGAAACTGGCCCTGGCTTTGGCGCCGGAATTGGACGCAGTGAATAGGCTGATCCGCGAGCGCATGTCCTCGAAACACGCGCCCCGCATCCCCGAAGTGACCGCGCATTTGATCGAGGCGGGCGGCAAGCGCCTGCGCCCGATGCTGACGCTGGCGGCGGCCAAGGCCTGTGGCTATGACGGTCCCTATCACGTCCATCTCGCCGCGACGGTCGAGTTCATCCACACGGCAACGCTGTTGCATGACGATGTGGTGGACGAAAGCGCGCAGCGTCGCGGGCGTCCGACGGCCAACCTGTTGTGGGACAACAAATCTTCGGTTCTGGTCGGGGATTACCTTTTCGCCCGCGCGTTCCAGTTGATGACAGACGCGGACAATATGCGCGTGTTGCAAATCCTGTCGAACGCCTCGGCGACGATTGCCGAGGGCGAGGTGCTTCAGCTCACCGCAGCGCAGGATTTGAAGACGGATGAGAGCATCTACCTGCAAGTCGTGCGTGGCAAAACGGCGGCGCTGTTTTCTGCGGCGACCGAGGTCGGTGGCGTTCTCGCCGAGGCCGATGAGACGGTGGTCAAAGCGCTGTTCGACTATGGCGATGCGCTTGGAATCTCCTTCCAGATCGTCGACGATCTGTTGGATTACTGGGGCTCCGAGCAGACCGGCAAGAACATCGGCGACGATTTCCGCGAACGCAAACTGACCCTGCCGCTGATCAAGGCGATCGCCAAAGGCGACGATGAAGAACGCGCCTTTTGGGTGCGGACCATCGAGAAGGGCAAGCAGGAAGAAGGCGATCTCGACCATGCGATTGCTCTGCTGAACCGTCACAACGCGCTGGAAGACACGCGCGATGTGGCGTTGGAGTGGTCCGCGAAAGCCAAGGACGCGCTCAAGGCCCTGCCCAATGGCGAGATTGTCGAAATGCTCTCAGACATCGCAGACTACGTGGTCGCCCGCGTCCGCTAACGGAGGGATTACTTGACGAAACGGAGCGCCAAGGCGCCGGTTTCGTCGCTGATCCATTGCCGCGACTGGACGATCTGACGACTGCCGCGTTCGATCCAAAAGAAATTGACGAAATCCGTCTCACCGTTTCGGCAGGTCTCGAGGAACAAATCCGTATTGGCGGTGTAGGCCTCGCTCAGCTGCACGGCATCCTGTTTTTGGAATGCCACGTCGCAGCGGAAGGCGAGCGTGCGCGCCTGATTGTCGCCGTCGAGACGGGTGACGAAATGCTCCGTGATCCGATTTTGACCCGTTTTGAGCGCAGCCAGTGTCTGACGCGCATCCCCGGCCATCTGATCATCGCCAAAGCCACGGGTCGCGATGATCATGCCATCGACCATCCCCAGAGACAGGTTGTCCGGAGAGACCCAGGTGGATTCACCTTTGGCATTGGTGGTTTGCCGGGCGAACAACGTATAGGCGTTCTCCTGCGTTTGCAGCGAGCCGATATAGGTCGGCGCATTGGCGTCACGCGCAGCCACAAAGGCGGCATTCGGCTCGGCCTCATCGGCGCCTTGAAAATAGTCCTTGAGCAAGCGGCTGTCCTCAGGATTGGAGGAACAGGCCGCCAAACCCGTCAAAAGAACAGCAACAAGAGGGATGCGGCGCCACATGTCGGTCATCTCCAGAATTTGCCCCAACGGTCTTCCAACTCGTTGGTTTGCGAGCCGCGAACGACCTCGTAAAGGCGATTGCGCACATCGAGACGCGCACCACCGTCCCGCAGAACCGGGCGGATGGTCGTGCCATAGCCGCCTTGCGTCGCCGTGCCGCTCAGCCAGTCGATCGGCACCGTGAAACGGATCCCCTTGTCGAAAGAGCCTTCGCCAAAGTCATCGAAGGACACGTCCGTGAGGGTAAAGAAAGCACCGACCCGGAAGCCGTTGTCGAATTCGCGATCCAAGGAGAAGGTCGCGCCATAGTCGCCCGCGAGGTAACGTCCGACATCGACCTGCCCCAGATAGCCCCCGCCGAAATCATAATAGGCAGAGGCATGACCGGTCACGATGTCATACTCCTGAAAGCCGAACAGCTGATCGAACTCGCGCTTCTTGGCATAGTTGAGCTCAGCGCCCAGCGCGAGCGGGCCATTGACGGGCTTCCAAAGCAGCTCACCCGAGACACCCCCATACATGGTTTCAAAATAGCCCGCCGTGACGCGGCCAAAGAGGTTGGTGCCGGGGCGAAAGAAATATTCCGCCGTCAGATGCTTGATCTCAAGATCGGATTGCGTCGCATAGGACACGCTGTCGGTGCGCACATGCGGCAGAACGGAGTTCGAGGGGCGCGTGCTTTCATCGAGGTTTCCAACGAGCGGCTGACGCAGCGTGCCGGAGAAGATCAGCCCCCGCATCGGGGTAAAGGACGCCTCAGCCTGAAGCCCCGCATCGGCGCGAATGGGGTCATCGGGATCGAACAGGGCCGGGTCGAGATAGGGCGAGAGACGCCAATCGAATTTCGGATAAACCCCTGCGATAGATTGGGTTTCCGTGCGCGGTGCATCCTCGATCCGTGCGCGGGTGTAAGATCGCCATGTGCCGTCCAGATCGTATTCCAACTCCTCAAGATCGGAGCGGCGCAGCGTGGTCCGCGAGGTGGTCATGCCGTTCGCGGTCGCTTCGAGACGAAAGGTCGTGATCTCCGCTGGCAAGGTATTGGCCAACACCCGCGCGGTGCGCCCAAGCGCCTGAGCCGTGGCGGGATAGCGCCCATTGACGAAACGCACGGTGGCGGTGCTGCCCGCAACCGAAATGCCCTCAAGAGCGATCCCCTCCGCTTCGAGTGCGGCATAGGTGCGGCTCTCGCGGGTTTGAATGCTGGCCTCATCCCAAGACATGGCGGCGGCTGTGCGACGCGGCAAAAGTGCGGGCGGCGCGTCTTCAATGCCGCTGCTATATTTCGGGTTTTGCGGATGAACCGGAAGGCTGGCCAAGAACCCGACCTCGGAGCCATGCAACGCGTAAACCGTCAGAGCCCCGCCATTCTCGAACCCGTAGGAGAGCGAGGCATTGATCGGCGTCTTATGTTCGAAGCCAGCGTTGGCGACCTCTGTTTCATAGGCGTCGGAGGAATATTCGAGCGCAAAAGACAAGCGCGGGCTAAGCTGATAGGCAAGCCCACCGAACAGGGCTGCATCGCCTCGGAACCACTGGTCCAAGTCAAGTTGACCCGTATCGGTGCCCGAAAAAGGGCGCGATTTGAATTCATCCGCAATGACGCCCAGAGGGTTCTGAAACCCACCATAGCTGCTCAGACGTCCCCAACCGATCCCACCTGTCACAGAAAGACGGTCGTCCATGAAATGTTTGGTCGCGGCGACATATTCAGAGCCATAGACGCCTGTGCCCCCGAAATCGCGAAGCCCAACGACCATAGAGGGGCGCAGCCTGGTTTCCTCGGCCAGCAAATAGCCAAAATCGAAACTGCGGTCATAGCGCGCGCCATCGCCGCCATCAAAACTGTCGACGATCGCATAGCGGAAGGAGCCAAAGATACGGGGCGTGAGCTGGAAGCTCAGGGTGTATTTTTGAACGCCGCTGTGAAAGGCCGAAGACAAAAGCAACGTGCCGTCCTCAAAGACTTCGCCGGTCGGCATGTCGATCAGGCCGGGCGTGCCGAATTCCGAGACGGGAAAGCGCAGATCAACATCCTGAGCATGCGCCGCGCCGATACTCAGGAGAAGCAGAGAGGTCGAAAGTCCGAGGCTTTTATGCAATACGGTCACGGTTCCACCCACACGCGATGATTTTGCATTGCAGCATAAATCATAAAGCCCCCCTGTGAACCCCAACCTTAAGTTGAGCGCCACTCTGCTTAGACCTGTGTCAGAATTGCAGCGTGTTGCGTGCCCAACGCGCGCTGGTTTTCATGTTTGATAAAGGATTTTCTTTAGCTCTTGGGCGAACCGCATCGAAGTCTCGGCTTGCGATGTGCTTGGCCTGAACCATGAGCAAAGGACCCTACAATGTCTGACCCCTTTAAGAACCGCGCCCCGTCTCTGAACGGTCCGGCAATCGATCTCAGCCCGGTTACGCCGTCCAACACCGTGGATTTCGCGACGGTGGCCGTCGCGCTTTATGTCGAAGGCGCAGGCAATCTGTCGATCGTCACGCAAAAAGGGGAAACCCGGACGGTGGCCGTCGCAGATTTTGCCATTCTTCCGGTTGGGGTCCGCCGGGTGAACGCCACCGGAACCACCGCCACGGGCATCCACGCCTTTATGGTGGGGTAAAAACATGCTTGGACTGGATTATGGCCTCATGGGGTGCGCGATGCGACAGCGCACCTCAGTCGGATTTTCCCCGACAGACGTGAGTGGGCTGATCGCATGGTACAACCCAAGCGACCTGACGACGCTCTTTCAGGATGCCGCGATGACCATCCCCGTGACGGCGGATGGCCAGCCGGTCGGCGCGATGCGCGACAAGAGCGGAAACGGGTATGACCTGAAACAAAACACAGCGACAGCGCGCCCGACCTATCGCACCGATGGTGCCGCACATTGGCTTGTGTCCGATGGTGTGTCCGGCCGCCTCGAAGCCCATTTGAGCCTTACGAACGATCCCTCATTGTGCTTTCATTCGGCGCATAGAATCCTGAACAACACGGCCAAAGACGACATTCGTCTCTTTGATCTCGGGGTCGGCAATGGTGCCTTGGCGGCGACATTCGGGACGGGAAATTATGGCTGGCGCCATAACAACGGGAACAACCTGTTTGTCCCCGCCACTGCGGGCGTCGACGCCGTCGGATCATGGGAAAGAACGACGGGCGACACCTATGCGCAATCACGTTTCTATCTGAATGGCGTACAGCAAACGACATCCAGTTCGGCGAACGGCACGAATACCGTGACCCTCGCAGACACAAACTTTTTCCTCTTTGGCAATCCCGCAACCACAGGCTACATGGCAAATGTCAGGCTTTATGGCGCGATCATAACAGCGAGCAACCCTGCGGCAGACCGGTCTGCACTGGTCTCATTTCTCCAACAACAATACTGAGGCGCGATACGTAGGGCGCCTAAAAAATGGCCTCTCACATAGGGGTTTCTACTCGCACCCCATGCGGCTTGAGTAGAAACCCTGCCTTGGAGGAATCGAACCTAGACAAAACCCGCGAAACGCGAAATGTTCGGGGAAGGAGACCCATCTGCCATAGGCTTTCGCAAAAAAGGATCTACCTGCCCATGATTGTATCGCGCGAACTCGGCTTTGTTTTCATGCACAATCCCAAGGTGGCGGGAACCTCTGTGCGAGATGTTCTTGAACCCCTGCGCGATACGCCTTTCGACTTTGCCAACAATTATCCCGATCCGCTGACCGGAGAGCGCATCATTGATCGCAGCCATATCGGCATTGATGAATTCGCGCATTTTTACCCGGACATTTGGCAGACGACCCTTTCACTGCCCTTTTTTGCACTGTACCGCGACCCCAAAAGTCGTTTTCTGGCGGCGGTAAATCAATATTCCAAAATGTACGGCGATGTGGACATTCGCTTCGCCGATCAAGCCAAACGCAGCGCCTTTTTCAAAAAGCTTCTTGAGGCGCTTGATGCCCTCGGTGTTGCAGAAAATGCCATGGAAAATCACGAATATGCGTTTTTTCGCCCGCAGTGGATTTTTTTGAAATCGGAACGCGCCGACGCAAAAAATCTGGACATTCGCCCTTATCCCGTCTCCGCCTTCAAGGATTTTGCCGCAGACATTTCGAACATTCTGGGCCGCGATCTCCATTTTGCCCGTGAGAACAGCAGTGAGCAGTTTTCTGTCGGAGGCCCGGTGGGGGCCATCCTGTCCAACAACACGATCAAGAAGTTGCTGCGGCGTCTGCCTGGAGCGATGACGGCGATGTCTCTTTTGCGCAAAAGCCGCAAAACGGACACTGCGCGCGAAAATCTGCAACCTGAAGTACGCTATGGTCTCAACGACCGCGACCTTGAGGCATTTGACCGTTTCATTGCACGGTTTTATGCGAAAGACTTCGATCATTTCCGCGCCCTCGGCACGCCTTTCGACCGTGTGTATGAAACCAGTACGGCCTGACAGAATGAACAATACCCAAGAGGTAACCCTGCCTGCCAATCGAGCTTATTTTTCGTTCAAACACAAAGCTCTACGTGCGATTTGGTCGATCACGTGGTTGCTTTTCGCAAGTTGGACTCCGAAAAAATTCGCACCGTGGCGCCGTTTCCTCCTGCGTTCGTTTGGCGCTACGATTGAAGGAAATTCGGATGTCAGAGGCTCAGCGCGCGTTTGGTATCCTCCGAACCTGCAAATGGCCTCTCACTGCATTCTGGCTGACGGGGTGCAATGCTACAACATGGCACCCATCCGGCTCCATCTGAGCACGATCGTATCGCAACGCGCCTTCCTCTGCGGCGGCACGCATGATTACACGAAAGGGGATCACCCCTTGATCACACGCGCAATTGAAATCGGTCCTCATGCCTGGGTCGCGGCAGAAGCCTTTGTCGGGCCGGGAACCATCGTCTCCGAGGGCTGTGTCATCGGCGCACGTGCGGTTGTGAACGGGCGCCTTGAGCCCTGGAGTGTCTATGCAGGCAATCCGGCCAAGCGGATCAAGGAGCGCTTGATCGACTGGAAAGAAACTGCCTGATGCGAATACTTCATGTGACACCAACATATTACCCGAATGTTGGAGGCATCGAAGCCGTCATACGCAACATGTGCCGCGAATTGAAAGAACGCGGACATGACGTTGCCGTCGCACATCTTGAAACCGGCCTGTCGCAAGGTCAGGACCGCGATGAAGAATGTGACTTTCCGATCTACCGGATCCCGCTTTTGGGGCATCGTCTGCTCGGATTGGCGCCAGGACTTCGCAAGATTGCCAAAGAGTATGACATTTTGCATGTTCATGATCCGCAACTCATGGCGATTACGGGGTCGGTCCTGCTTTATGCACGCATCCTGCCTCGCGTTCTAAGCTCCCACGGGTTTTACGGGCATACGAAAAATCTTTCACAGTTCAAGACGCTACACCAGAAACTGGCCTTCCCGCGTCTTTTGAAATCTTACCATTCGGTGCTTGCCGCCAGCAAAAGCGATTTTGCCCACGCATCCCTCTACGCCGACAACATTGAACTGTTCGAAAATGGCATCAACGTCGCAGCCTTTGCGCCTCAGCAGCCGCTTTCTGAGAAAGACTTGCATCGTTGGATTTATTGGGGCCGCATTTCCCAGAACAAACGTCCAGACCTGCTTGTCGATCTGGTCAAGGCCTGTGCGGATCGCGGTCACAACATCCATCTGACGATCACCGGGCGTCCGTTCGACGATATGCAAAACATATTGAAGTCACGTCTGGCGGATTTGGACATGCCAGATCATTTCGACCTGCGCCCCCCCATGGATGATGCCGCGCTCAAAGCCACGATGGCGCAGGCGGGCGTCTTCGCCTCCGCTTCAGAATATGAGGGCTTTGGCCTTACGTTTATCGAGGCAATGGCCGCAGGTCTCGGCATCATTTGCCGAGATGCTGAGCCCATGTCGGAGTTCGCCAACAGCTCTGGCGCCGGGATCGCCGTTGATTTCAGGGATATGGATCAGGCCGCAGCACAGGTCTGCGATTTCCTGGATCAACACGCCAACACGATAAGCGCGTCAGCGCGCAGCTTCGCGGCCAAATACAATTGGGCCGACAAAATTTGCGACCTGGAACGCTTCTACGACAGCGCCCTTTCGGCTCACAACACACCCTCTTCCACCAAAAGCTCATAGGGCGTCAGCCCCCGATCTGCGGCGCGTTTTTCCAATTCGAACAGCTTGGCCTCGACGAGAGTGCGATACCAATAGGCTTGTAGGAAATGAAAGAAGAACCCCTCTTTCCCATCCAGAAACCCACGCCCGAAGATGTAGCGATAGACAAAATACAAACTCGCCCGCAGTGTTGAGGGAATGCGCGTGTAGACCTTTTCCTTGAGCCAACGCTTGCGCGCGGCTTGACCGCTCATCGTCTCCATACCCGCGTCTTTCGTCGTCCGCTCCCGCTCCATGATTTCCACCATGTCATAGACTTCCCGCGTCGCGTAGCCGTTGTGCTTGGCCACCCACCACGACAGATCGTTGAGGTTGTGATCCACCAGATCGCCGCCCTCAATGGTTTCGCTTTGAACGTTCTCAACGATGACATGCTCGTCCATCCAGCGTTGCTCAATCCGGCCCGCGCCCGTGCGCCAGACCCTCAGCATCATCGCCGGATAGAAAAAACCATGCGTGATCGGGCGCCCGAGGAAGACCATCTTGCGCCGAAGGTAAAGCGCATTCACCGCCTCATTGGGCGCGGAAAGCCATGTCTTCAAAGCGGTCCTCAGCCCGTCTTCCAGATACTCATCAGCATCGATGCGCATGGTCCAGTCCGTGGCGATGTCACAGCTATCCAAACCGAACTGAAATTGCGTCGCGTAGTTCTTCCACGGATTTTGCACCACCTCCGCCCCAAGGCTCTCGGCAATCTCCACGGTGCGATCCGTTGAGCAACTGTCGATCACGCAAACACGTTCCACAACGCCATCCAGCGACCGGAGACAGCGTTCGATATGCTGCTCTTCGTTGAAGGTGAGGATGATGGCGGTGATGGAGTGCATCAAACGGCCTCTTTCTTGGCGATCTCAGAAAAGGCCATGCGCAACGCTTCAGAACAGGCTTTGGCCGAATACACGTCTTGCTGAAGCCTCTGTCCGTTGTCGCCGATCTGCCTCAACCGCGCCTCAGGAAGCGCCTTGAAATCACGCAAGGCCTCGCGCAGCGCCTCTTCGCTTTCGCCAATGCGGATCGCGGCATCCTGCGTAAATCCAAGCGGCAGGTTACACGCCTCTGTCATCAGTACCGGCAAGCCGATCGCCCAGGCCTCCAGAATACTCATCGGCAAGCCCTCGCTCTTGGACGGCAAGATGAACGCATCCGCTGCCGAGTAACTCAAAAGCCGGTCCTCACCATATTGCGGGCCCGCGAAAGTGATATTCCGATAGGTGTTTTCAACTTCGGAAATCTTCGCCTCAAAGCCCGCGACGGCATCGACCCAGCCGCAAAAGACCAGATGGACAGTGTCGGCAAACCCCGGATCAGACGCCGACAGCGCTTCCCAGGCCGAAACCAATTCGCGCCAGCCTTTTTTGTCATGTATCCGACCAAAGAAAAGCAGCACCCGCCGATCTTCCATCTCAGGCCGCCACCATTTCGGCCGTTGGGTGGCGCGCGGCAGGGTCGGTACGAAATTCGGCACCACAAGCACCTTGGCCTCCAGCACCACGGCTTTGACGTCCTCGGTCTCTTTCGTCGTCAAAACATGAAACAGACTTGCCCGCTTCAGAAACCGGGAATGAAACGCCAAAGACACCGCCTTTTTCAGCATCTTGGAACGCGCGAGAATCCAGGCCTCCAACATCCCGTGCGGGGTCACGACATAGGGCCTCTGATGCGTCTCACTCCAGCGCAGCGCAGCAAGGCAATGATACATCCAAAGCCCGTGCACATGAGCGATGTCGTAGTCCTGCGCCTTCAAAAACCGCGTCATCTCCGGCGCATAACCGAACCCACGCAGCCGATGGCGTTCGAACGTATGGATCGGAATATCGGGCCAATCCGCCCGCGCCTCTTCAAAGCCATTTGAGCGAAGAGTGACAACTTCGATCTCAGTGTCATCTCGTTGTGCCCATTCCCAGGCCAAAAGCCGCGCCGCCTCGGACACACCGCCCCCGCCCCGCGTGATGGTCGGAAGGATCAAAACGATCTTAAGCGGACGATCCGTCATGGTGAGACCTCGCCCCGAAACACGAGCGCCTCGACAGCCCGCGCGAAAGAGGCCACATCTCCGATTTCCGCGGTCTGTCCGGCCCCGATGCTCAGTTCGCGCCACAGGGCCTCGTCCTCGCCCACAAGCGCCATATAGCGCGACAGACCCACCGCGTTGTCAGGCTCGAAAACGAACCCGTTCTGCCAGTTGCGCACAAGCAAATCCCGCGCACCGCAGACCTCGCTCACAATGACGGGAACCCCCATCGCCTGCGCCTCGATCACCACATTGCCGAACTGTTCCTCAATGCTCGGCAGGATCAACGCCAGTGTGTCGCCCAGCGTCCGGGCAATCTCATCGGTTTGCACAAAGCCCCGAAACACCACATGATCCGTGAGACCGAGGTCTTCGACCTTCGCCTTGATATCCGCGTCCAATGGCCCACTGCCACAGAGGTGCAGCTTGCGCGGCGCCTGCGTCCTCGCCGCATAAAGCGCGTAGGCCTCAAGAGCCAACATCAGGTTCTTTTTGGGAATGAACCGCGCGACGATGGTGAAGTGGCGCTCCGCAAAGGGCATGCCCTCGGGGGCTGCGGGTTTGCCAGCCAGATCGCGAATACGCTGCACCGAAAGCGTATTATATTCGCCCTCAATCGGAGTGACGCCCAAGAACCGAAAATACTCTCGCGTGCGAATGCCCGACCCAAGCGCCCCCTTGTAAGGCAGGAGGATGAGTTTCTTAATCAGCTCTCGCGCCGGTTTTCGTGGCAGATCATCGAACTTCGCGCAGCCCATGATGTAAGGCCGTCGTCCGGTCAGTGTTAGCCAGAACGCAAAGGCGGCAACATGCGGGCGCTCGTAATTGCACAGAAACCAGCTTGTCCCGCGATACCGCAAAGAAAGTTTGATCAGCGCGATAAGTTTGCGAATTTTGGACGCGCCTGCCCCGTCGTGAAGGGTGATTTTTTCGAAGCTGTCCCGTGTCTCACTGACCCAGTCATACTCTTCGGAGTGCTTCCGTTCTTCAACACCAAGACATGTCGCGCGCCCATCCAACTGTCGAACAACGGCATCCACCCGATCCGCATGCATCGGACCAAAGTTGTCCCAGAGAAAAGCGATGCGGGTCATGCGCGCGCTCCTGATCGACTAGCCTTCACAAGAAAACGACGTATGGGGCGCAAGATGCTTTCATAGTTTAAAAGCAGCAACGCGATGAGCAACTGGCGATAGGTATTTCGCATTGGGTAAGTCTGAGCCACAATAAAGAAAAGCGTGATGAACACGGACGTTGCGAGCAGTTTCACAGGTGTTTTTGACGCATCGAGTTTGGCGTTTCCTCGATACAGGAGGAACAAAGTCAAACCGTAGATAAAGATATACAAAAGCCCGAAGTGATAGACTTCTCCTATCGCACTCATCGGCACATACCGATGAAGCCTTACCTGATGGCTTGTCCGAATACTTCCGAAACCGTCGATTGAAGATGGAAAAGGAGAAAAGGAAAGGATTTTATATATTTCTGCAAACTCTGCATCGAACCGGATAGAGTCGGTTGTGACGAAAATGCCTTGCACAACAGAACCGACAAAAATCCTCCAGATCGGTACATCTCGGGCGGCATCAGACAGAATAAAATGCGTTGGGATCGCAGCTATGCCAAAAGTTCCGGTTGAACGTCCGTGAAGCGCAGTCACAAACATCAGAACGCAAAGGGAGAATGCAGCCAATGCTGCCAGACGGTGACGCGGCGATGATCCAAATAAAAGCAAACTGATCGCAATGGCGATAAAGATCATCCCTGACGACCGTGACGCGCTCGCCAGAGAGATCAGCAGGCTGGGAACAACCATCAAAAAACCGAGGATTGCGGCTCCCGAATTTCCCTTCAAATAATTTGCAGTCGCTAAGGCCGCGACCAAAACCCCCAAAAGGCCGAGGCTTGATTTCGCCAGATCGGGTATCGCGCCCCCAACTCTCATTCCTTCCGAACTGCCAATCAGGAGGTAGGTATTATTCCTCCACAACACACCGAGATCGATCGTGCCCAGTCGAATGACCAAAATGAAGAACATCAGCAGATACAATATTTGAGAGATCTTTTTCAGCTTTATTTCCGAAAGCTTTTGGTAGTTCAGACGTTTTTCCTGCTGAATCCCGAGAGTGGCCGCATAAATGAATGCATAAAGCACCCCATAAAACAAAACGCCAAACGCAGGACTGTAGTAAAACGTACCAAGGCTACCCGCGGAGAAGGATGAGCCAGAGAACGTGAAGGAACTGTATAAAAAGAAAGCTTGCGCAACAATGATATAGCCAAATGTCATCAGCGCAGCCGAAGCCAAATGCAGCCTGCGTGCCGCTTCTGCAAACAAGAGGAGTTCCAAGCCGAAAACCAGAAGATATACCACCGTTAGGCCCCCCTCATAGTCTTCAAAGCAATCGCCGCATCCGCCACGACCAAGGCAACGAGCACCGGGACAATCGTATTCGGCGAGACATACGGCATCAGAGCGCAGGCGAGGTACAGGCCGAGCGCGAGGAAGGCGAATTCGGACTGGCGGTTCACGGCGATCAGGCGCGTGCCCAATGTCATCCAGACGGCACAAAACGCCGCCGCAAGCCCCAGAAGACCAAACGCGAGACGGCTTTGCACAATTTCGCCATGCGACATCGCGGAAATCACTGTCGGACCGATCAGAAAGAGGGCGAGTGCAGCAGGGATCATGACACCAAGTGTAAGCCCCATGTTCAACTTCATCAAACGGGCCGTCAGCGCATGATCTTCTGCCACTTGAGAACGGGTCAGCTCAGGCAGGCTGGCGCGTGTCAAAAGCCCTGAAAACTGCATCGGAATCCGGGTCAGCATCCGGGTCGTGGCAAAGACCGCCGCCGCCGCAGGGCCGAACACCCAGCCGATGGTCAACACGACGCCCTGCAACCCGAAGGAATTTGCAATGGTCAGGGTCAAGGCGGACAGTGACGGCGAAAACAGGCGTTTGAGCGTCGCCTTTTCCGCATGCCTCCAACCGACCCGACTCCACGGCTCGCGTTTCACCAGAAGGCGGGAGAACAGAACAAGGCTGATCAACCGCGCAATGCATTGGGTCATGGCGGCCTCGATGAGACCAAAGCCCAAGAACACCCCAATCAGCACCGCAAGCGAGCCCGCGAAATAGAGCGCATCGAACACCGCAGTGCCCAAAGCATATTTATGCGTGGCCTGAAACACGATTTTGCGAATGCTCATCTGCATGGACAGAAGAGCGGCCATGACGATAAAGGCGATCGACCAAGCGATCTCATCGCGCCCAAAGGGGCCTTGCGGTCCCTGATCAGAGAGCGCGGCCCACCCAAAGGCGCCCGCCACACAGATCAGCCCGATTGCAACCGTCACCAGCGTCAAAAAACTCCACACGGTTTGAAAAGCGGTGACGGCAGCCCCCGTATCCTCCCGCTCCATCGAGGCTGTCAAATCCACACCGGCCGCAACGCCAAGCCCGAAATCGGACAGCGCCAAATAGGTCGGGATCGTCGAGATCATAAGCCAGACACCAAACCCATCCACGCCCCATGCTTTCGACAGCACAGGCACGGCAACGAGTTGGGCAATCATGATCCAAATCTTGCCAAGAAGATTGGCGCCGGTTCCATGAACCAGCCTCTGAAACGCAGGACTGAGACGAGACATGCCGGTCGACAAATCTGTCACCCTACCCCTCCAAAGACACCGGTAAGTCCAGCCCGTGCTCTTTCAAAAGCGCCACACGTTTGGCGGCTTTCAGGTCTTCTTCAACCATCTCTGCGCACATCTCTTGCGCGGTGATTTCCGGCACCCAGCCGAGTTTTTCCTTGGCCTTCGTCGGGTCCCCCAACAGAGTTTCCACCTCAGCCGGACGGAAATAGCGCGGATCGATGCGCATGATGACATCACCCGCCTTCAACGCGGGCGCCTTATCGCCAGTCACCCCAGAAACGATAGCAACTTCATCCACGCCCTCGCCAGAGAATTCCAGCTCGATCCCCAACTCCCGCGCGGTCCAAGTGATGAATTCGCGCACGGAATATTGCACCCCGGTGGCGATCACGAAATCTTCGGGCGCGTCCTGTTGCAGCATCATCCACTGCATCCGCACGTAGTCCTTGGCATGCCCCCAATCGCGCAGCGCGTCGATGTTGCCCATGTAGAGACAGGGCTCAAGCCCCATGGCAATGTTGGACAGGCCCCGCGTGATCTTGCGCGTCACGAAGGTCTCGCCACGGCGCGGACTTTCGTGGTTAAACAGGATGCCGTTACAGGCGTACATGCCATAGCTTTCGCGGTAGTTCACAGCGATCCAATAGGCATACATCTTGGCCACGGCATAGGGCGAACGCGGGTAGAAGGGCGTGGTTTCTTTCTGCGGAATTTCCTGCACCTTGCCGAACAGCTCCGAGGTCGAGGCCTGATAAAACCGGGTCTTTTTCTCAAACCCCAGAAAACGGATCGCCTCCAAGAGACGCAGCGTGCCGGTGGCATCCACATCGGCGGTGTATTCCGGCGCCTCGAAAGACACGGCAACGTGGGATTGCGCACCGAGGTTATAGACTTCGTCTGGTTCAATGTCGCGCAACAGACGCGTGAGGTTCGAGGTATCGGTCAGATCGCCGTAATGCAGCTTGAGACGCGCCTTATCCGTGTGCGGGTCTTCGTAAATATGATCTACGCGCTGCGTGTTGAACAAAGAGGCACGACGTTTGATCCCGTGAACCTCATAGCCTTTCTCAAGCAAAAACTCCGCCAGATAGGAGCCGTCTTGACCAGTAATGCCGGTGATCAGTGCCTTTTTCATCTGTTTCATTTTCCTTCAGGTTTTACAGCGCATGTCAGTGGTACTTAGACGTCTTCGACAGATACGCGCCTAACGGCGAGATGTGTCATTCGCGTTTCGAGCCGGTCCAAAATCGCCGACATATCCCAGTTTTCCAAAGCTCTTGTCCGCGCCATGCGACCGTAAGCGAGACGTTGCTCAGGATCATCTAAAAGTGCTTCGATCGCCTCAGCAAAAGCAATCGCATTCCCAGGCTCCGTCACAAGGCCTGCGCCCTCGACCTCTTGGGCGAGAGCCGTTTCCGGATAGGCGGTGGCGACAACAGGGCGCCCAGACGCCAGCATATTCGTCAGTTTAGACGGCAGCACCAGTTCAGCCACCCCCGCAATCTGCGGCAGCAGATGCACATCCGCCATGCCTAACGCATCGCTCAGTTTTTCGAAGGGCTGGAGCGGGTAAAAGCGGATATTTTTTAGACCTTCTGCCTTCTGCTTAAGCGTCTCCAGAAAAGGTCCTTCACCACAGATCACAAAAGTCAGATCATCGCGCTTCGCCAAAAGCCGCGCCGCCTCGGGAATGATTTCCAATCCCTGCTTCGCCGCCACATTGCCCGAGTAATACGCCACGTAGTCCGTCTCGATCCCAAGCTCGGCACGCATCGGCGAGACGCCTTCGATCACCTTGACCTTCTTCAGGTTCGCCCAATTGCGGAATTCGAAAATCTTCTCTTCGGGAATGCCGTTTTTGCGCAATTTATCGAGCATCGGCCCGGAGATGGAGCTGATCACATCGAATTTGCGCATCATCCAGGCCTCAAACGCCCGCGCCGCCCGACCGAGACGGCTTTCCGGCGCAATTGCCCCCGTGGCAAAGGCGGCCTCGACCTCGAAATCCTGGATATGAAGCCAAAGCTTCGCCCCCGTCAGACGCGCCGTCACCCAAGCCGTCACGGCGGAGACCAGCGACGGCGCGACCACAAATATGACATCGGGGCGGCCCCGGAGGGCATCCGAAATCATGCGGGGAAACGCCGTCATGGCAAAGCTTGCGTAATGCAGCATCCGGGTTTTGGCTGTCGGCACCTTGGGGACATAAAGCGGACAATGCACGACTTTCGGCCCCACCTCCCCGGCCTCGATCACTCGATAGCCGTATTTGGGCCAACCCGGACGCAGTTGCCACTGCGGGTAATAAGGATGCGCACAAAGCACCGACACATCATGCCCGCGCGCGGACATCTCCTGCGCGAACCCTGTCGAATAAACCGCAATCCCGATTTCTTCCGGCGCATAGTTCAAACTGAGGCATTGTACTTTCAAATCACCACCGCTTTCTCAAGCTACAGAAAGGACCACCCAGCGCGCGCCCAAGGGTTGATATGCGACCTTAGCACCCCCAAGGTGACGCTAAGACACTTTGGTATTTACGCAGCACAGGTCACCATTATGCAAGCGCAGAATACACCACCCTTGTGCAACTGCAGAAAAAATGTCACGCAAGTAAGGAGAAAGATCGCCACACGCGTCGGTTGTGAAACTTTTTCTTGCCGTCGCGCCTAAAATTCAGACTTTTCAACAGCTGAACGAGAGCAATCGATGACGAAGAAAATTTATATCGCCGGACACCGCGGAATGGTTGGCGGAGCGATCATGCGCCGCCTGCAACACCGGCAGGCCGAGGGCGAAGATTTGATCCTCATCACCCGCACATCTGACGAGTTGGACCTGACAAATCAGGCTTCCGTGCGTCATTTCATGCAAACGGAAAAGCCCGATCAGGTCATTTTGGCGGCGGCAAAAGTGGGCGGCATCATCGCCAACAACAGCTACCCCGCACAGTTCATCTACGAGAACCTGATGATCGAGTGCAACGTGATCCACGCGGCCTATGAAGCGGGCGTGAAAAAGCTTTTGCAACTCGGGTCATCCTGCATCTATCCGAAACTGGCGACTCAACCCATGCGCGAAGACGCGCTCTTGACCGGAACGCTCGAACCCACGAACGAACCCTATGCCATCGCCAAGATCGCCGGGATCAAACTCTGCGAAAGTTACAACCGGCAATACGGTGTCGACTACCGTTCTGTGATGCCCACAAACCTCTATGGCCCCGGCGACAATTTCCACCCGGAGAACTCCCACGTCCTGCCCGCCTTGATCCGTCGCTTTCACGAAGCGGCCCAGCGGGGAGACGCGCGTGTGACAGTCTGGGGGTCCGGCAAACCGATGCGCGAATTCCTGCATGTCGACGATATGGCTGAAGCCTCGCTCTTTGTTTTGGATCTCGACGACGAAACCTATCAACGCGAAACCGAACCGATGCTCAGCCACATCAACGTCGGCTCCGGCACGGATGTGACCATTCGCGAGCTGGCCGAAACCGTGGCGCGTGTCACCGGCTTTGAGGGCACACTGGACTTCGATGCATCGAAACCCGACGGCACCCCGCGCAAATTGATGGATGTCAGCCGTCTGGCCCGCCTCGGCTGGACAGCCACAATCCCTCTGGGGCAGGGCATCGAAGAAACCTACGCCTGGTTCCTCGCACAAGGCCTGGATCAACTTCGGTCTAAATAAGCGGAAATCCACTGATTTCCTGATCGTTTTAAAGGCAGAGACCGCCCCGCCATGGTATAACCGAAACCAAGACCCGAAAGTCGCATGAGTTTGCGCCAAATGACAGCAAACATGCAGAGTACTGGCAAATTGCAGTGAATGAGAAAAACGTGTCCCTAGATCGCCCCATACGACAAGCTCCGCAAAACGCGTCTGCCGAAGATGATGTGATCGATCTTGGCGCCATTCTGAGGACGATGTGGCGCCAAAGACTTTGGATTCTGGTGAGCGTTGCACTCTTCACGGCACTTGGGGCCTTTTACGCCTATAAAATCGCCGTCCCGAAATATCGCGCGACATCCGTTGTCCTCCTCGATACGGCACAGGATCAACTGATCGACCTTGGCGCTGTCCTGCCGAGCCTCGGCGCCGAATCCGAAGCCATCAACACAGAAGTCGAGGTCCTCAAAAGTCGTCGACTTCTCGAACGCGTGGTCAACGCCGCCGATCTGACACAGGACCCCGAATTCAACGGCGCACTGCGCCCGCTGAGCCTCAAGACAAAACTCAAAAACCTCGTGACGGGCACGACACCGGTCACGCCGAGCGCAGAGCAACAGGTCACCAGCGCGATCAATGCGCTTTTGAGCCGGATCTCGGTGCGCAACCTGCCGAACACCTATGTCCTGCAAATCACGCTGGAGACGGAAAACCCCGCCAAATCCGCATTGCTCGCGGACACGATGGCCGAACAATACATTCTCTATCAGATGGATGTGAAATTCGAAGCGACCCGCGACGCCTCCGAATGGCTCACGTCGCGCGTTGCAGACCTCAAGATCGAGCTTGAACAGGCCGAAGCCCGCGTCGCGGAATTTTCCTCCAATTCAGAAGTGGTGAGCATAGAAACCGTGCAGGCCCTCGAACGTCAGCTGAAAGAGCTGCGCGATCGGCTACAGGCGCTTCGGTCCTCGCTGACCGCGGACACAGAACGTTTGAGCGCCTTGGAAAACGCACAAGACGCATCGCCCGAAGAAAAAATCGCGCTGGCGGACGATCCGCGCCTTGAAACGATCTTTCGCGAAAACGGACCCAGCCCCGCGTTCGAGGCGCGTTTCCGCCAGATTTTAAATCTCGCCGATGTCCAGGTTCAGCGGACACAGGCCCAGGTTCAGGCCCTGATGACAAGCGTCAGTGCACGCGAAACGGATATCGCACGGCAAAGCGATGAGCTGATCCAGCTTCAGCAACTGACACGCGAGGCCGAGGCCAGCCGTCTGCTCTATGAATATTTCCTGAGCCGCCTCAAAGAGACCTCGGCCCAAGAGGGCATTCAGCGGGCAGAC
Source organism: Celeribacter naphthalenivorans (assembly GCF_020524585.1). Lineage (GTDB taxonomy): Bacteria > Pseudomonadota > Alphaproteobacteria > Rhodobacterales > Rhodobacteraceae > Celeribacter > Celeribacter naphthalenivorans. The sequence goes on along the minus strand of NZ_JAIVLK010000011.1, from coordinate 75,642 downwards.
AGCCGTATTTTGTCGAATGCCGTCCTCCCCTACGGCCCTTCTGAACCGCGCAAATCGCTTATTCTGGTCATGTCCGCCCTGCTCGGCACCATCATTGGCGTCGGCGGCGTGTTGCTTCGAGAAATGCGCCAGAACGGCTATCGTCAGCCCTCCGAACTTGAGGAGGAAACCGGCCTCCCCGTCATGGGACAGCTGCCGCTTTTGCCCACATCGAACCGCCGACAGGCGCTCGAGTATCTGGCCACGAAACCCACGTCCGCCGCCGCAGAGGCCGTGCGCAACCTGCGCACATCCGTGCTTTTGACCAGCCCGGACAAATCGCCAAAAGTCATCATGCTCTCCTCCGCCTTGCCGGGTGAGGGGAAAACCACGGTCTCCTTTGCACTGGCGCAGAATTTCGTTGGGCTCGGCAAAAAAGTCCTGTTGGTCGAAGGCGACATTCGGCGCCGGGTCTTTAGCCAATATCTCGACGTGAAGGACGCCAAGGGCATGATGGCCGTGCTTTCGGGGGAAACCACCCTGACCGAGGCGGCCATCCACGACCCGATGCTCGGCGCGGATATTCTCATCAGCGAGCAAACCGATGCGAACGCCGCCGACATCCTCTCGTCGCAACAGTTCAAGACCTTCATCGACACCGCCCGTGCGACCTACGACATCGTGCTCATCGACACGCCGCCCGTGCTCGTGGTGCCGGATGCCCGTGTCGTGGCTCAGCTCGCCGATACGCTCCTGCTCACGGTGCATTGGGACAAAACGTCCAAGACACAGGTACGGGACGCCCTGCGCATGTTCGAAATGGTCGGGGTCCGCATCAACGGGCTGGTGCTCAACCAGATCGATCCGAAAGGCATGAGAGAGTATGGCTACGGTGACAGCTACGGGGCTTACGGAGCTTATGGCAGCAAATATTATACAAACTGATCATGCTGCTTAAATTTTCACACATTTAAGGACACGGATGTGATGCGCAGAAGCCTCTTCCACGATTTTGCTATCGAAACCGAATGGTTTGAAAGGCGTTTTTTGGCTATGAATTGTCACACCGATAAGATCACATAGGGGCAAGATCCATGCGTATTGCAGTCGCCATTCTTACCGCCCTAGCGCTTTCCTCCTGCGGGACAGTGTACAAGAGTCAGCGCGTTGTCGCGGGAACAACGGATGAAGCAAAAGTCCGCGTGATGGACGTGACGCCCCAGTCGGTTCTTGTCGCCAACAGATCATCCTACTCCCCGCGTGAGCTTCCCGCAGTTTTCAACATGACAAGCGGCACAGGCGGCGGCCTTCGTGGCACCGGCGCAGTACCCGAGCCGGCCTATACGGCTCAGACCCGCCCGAATGCCCTTGAGACCCGTCTTCCGCCGGAAGTCACCCTACAACCCTACAAGATCGGCGTCGGCGATGTGATCCTTCTGGCCACGCCGTCCGGCAATTCCATCGAGGAACTGACAGGCCTTTTGGCGGCGCAAAACAGCCGTCAGGGCTACACCGTACAAGACGATGGCAGCATCGCAATCCCGGATGTCGGGCGTGTGTCCATTGCGGGCATGACGCTTGAAGAGGCGGAAGCAAAACTGTTCCAAAGCTTGGTCTCCGCCCAGATCGAACCGACCTTTAGCCTCGAAGTCTCGCAGTTCAATTCCAAGAAAGTCTCGATCGGCGGCGCCGTGGGCACCCCTGGTGTGGTCCCGATCACCCTGACCCCGCTTTATCTGGACGAAGCGCTCGCCACTGCAGGCGGCACGACGGCGACGAATCTCGATTACACCTCCGTGCGCCTTTATCGCAACGGGACGATCTACCAAATCCCGCTTGAGGAACTCTATTCCAAGAGCAGCATCAAGAAAATCGTGCTTCAGCCCGGCGACAGCATTTTCGTCGACGACACCTATCAACTCGATCAGGCCTCCGCCTATTTCGCGCAGCAAATCCAGCTCGCGCAATATCGCCAAGGCGCACGCTCGACGGCCCTCGCCCAACTTCAGGCAGAGGTCGGCCTGCGGCGCGCCCAGCTTGACGAAGCCCGGAACAACTATCGCGCGCTCACCGAATTCGATGCCACGGACCGCGACTATGTCTACCTGACCGGCGAGGTGAAAACACAGGGGCGGTTCGATCTTCCGCTCGGTCGTCAGGCCAGCCTCGCTGATGCACTCTATGAGGGCGCAGGAGGGATCGCGACAAGCTCGGCAGACCCCCGCCAAGTCTATGTCCTGCGCAGCTCCGCAGATCCGATGGAATTCGACTCCCTGACGGCCTGGAAACTGGACACCAGCAATGTTGCTGCACTGGCTCTGGCGACCCGCTTTGAATTGCGCCCGAATGACATCGTGTTCATCGCCGAGCAACCGGTCACACGGTGGAAACGCACCATCGATCAAATCACGCCGACCATCATCTCGATCGGGGCCAATGCGGCAAACGGGTGACGTGATTGAATTTACGACTGGGGAAAGAGTAAGCAACAGGCTCAGGAATTGAGCCGTTCATGTGACGCGCCCTGCCTGAAAGCCTCCGTTTTCGGTAAAAAAGCGGGAATTAAAGCTTTCCTCATGCATTTTTGCGATAAATCGCGTACACTCAACCTAAAGACGATTTAGATTCCCCTGCTGTACGGGGGAGCCCTCCCTCGAAAATTGTGAGTTCATCATGTCCAAATATGCCCTCCTGACGATCACAGCCCTCGCGCTCTCAGCGACCAACGCGGTGGCGCAATCCACCTCTCCAATCGATTGTAGCCTCGCAGCCAACGCCAACAGCCCGGCTTGCATCATTCTTCCGCCTGTGGGCGATGTGCAGAACTTTGTGCCCTTCATCGCGCCTGCCCTCGCAGCGGCCGGTGTTGCGGCTCTCGCAGGTGGCGGAAGCGCGGATTCCACCACATCCACGACGGCCACCACGTCGACCACGAACTAAAGCGTTTATATGGCGCTGTGCGTAAGGCATCCTTCGGGGTGCCTTTTGCATGTGAGAGCCTAACACGCAGCGGGCTCAACACTTCCTTAGTCCTTCTCTGTTGTACTCCATGCTGAACCGATCCGCGTCGGTGCTGGGGAAGAACACCCCGATGTTTTCATCAGGGGTGTTGCCATGCTTATCAAAACCGTCACGCGCTTTGCCGTCCTATGCGTAAATCTGTTTCTTATCGCCCTTATGTTGGCCGGAACCTCCGCCGACGCAACACAGTCGCGGTCAAATCAACCGGGCGCAACGATTGTCATCACCGGCGATCCGGGCGGAAGCGTGAAGGCGCGGTATAATGAAATCGCGGAGATCAACCGCCTTGGACAAAAGGTCGAAATCCGCCGCGGCGAATGCGTCTCGAGCTGCACAATGTTTCTCGGCGCCGACAATGTCTGCGTGTCGCCCCGGGCCAGTTTTGCCTTTCACGGCCCCTACCGGCTTGGCACCAAACTGAGCCCTGCGGAATTCGATCACTGGTCAAACATGGTCGCCGCACATTTCCCAGAGCCGCTCCGTCAATGGTACATGACCACGGCGCGCTACAAGATTTACAACGTCACCCGCATCTCCGGCGCGGAAGTCATCCGAAAAGGCGTAGCGCGCTGTCGGTGAGGCATGATCGCGACCCCACCCACATATTCGTCCCCCCAAAACGTAAACGCCGCCAGATTTGAAAGTGCAGTTTCGTAGAGTTTGTGATCATGCATTCTACGAATTGGGCATATTTAACGCAGAGGCAAGATCACTCGCCTTAAACGCGACTTCTCCTAGACTTCACACAGGTTACACATCTATCAGAGAGAGAGTAGGTAACGACTTTTGCGGATCAGGGAACGAACGAATGCCATTGATTACACCGGTTATTTTGTGCGGCGGTTCTGGAACTCGGCTTTGGCCTCTTTCGCGAAAGAGTTACCCAAAGCAATTCGTCCCACTGGTCGATGAACAAACGCTGTTTCAGGCTTCGGCCAAACGTCTGAGCGGCGCGAGTGGCAAGCTGGACTTTACGCCCCCTACGGTGCTCACAGGCTCAGACTTTCGCTTCATCGTCACCGAACAACTCTCCGCCATCGGCATCGATCCCGGTGCTATCCTGATCGAGCCTGAAGGGCGCAACACCGCGCCTGCGATCTTTGCCGCAGCACTCTATCTGGTCGAAAAAGACCCGGATGCCATCATGCTGGTGGCACCGTCTGATCATGTCGTGCCCGATGTCGCCGCCTTCCATGTTGCGATTGAAAAAGGTCTGGCTGCACTCGAGGCCGGCAAACTGGTGACCTTTGGGATCAAGCCGACGCACGCGGAAACCGCCTATGGCTATCTCGAACTGACCGCTGAACCGGACGCCACTGGCTCCGCCGTCGATCTCAAACAATTCGTGGAGAAACCCGACGCGGACCGCGCCGCCGAAATGGTCGCGGCAGGCACCTTCCTCTGGAACGCCGGGATTTTCCTGTTCAAGGCGACGGACATCATCGCCGCCTTCACAAAATACGCTCCAGCCCTGACCGCCCCCGTCACGGAGGCCGTGGACATGGCACAGGTCGATCTCGGTTTCCTGCGTCTCGACCCGGAGGCCTGGTCCGGGGCGGAAGACATTTCCATCGACTATGCCGTGATGGAAAAGGCCGACAACCTCGCCGTCGTGCCCTTTGACGGTGGCTGGTCCGATCTGGGCGGCTGGGACGCGGTCTGGCGCGAAGCGGGCCCCGATGAGAACGGCGTCGTCACCTCCGGCGATGCGACCGCAATCGACTGTAAAGACAGCCTTATTCGCTCCGACAGCGACCGTCTCGAAGTGGTCGGCATCGGGCTTGAGAACATCATGGCCATCGCGATGAATGACGCGGTTCTGGTCGCCGACATGTCCCGCGCGCAAGACGTGAAAAAAGCCGTCACCGCGCTCAAGGCGAAAGGATCGGATCAGGCCACGCAATTCCCGAAGGATCACCGTCCCTGGGGCTGGTTCGAAAGCCTCGTGGTCGGCGGGCGGTTTCAGGTCAAACGCATCCACGTCCACCCCGGCGCGGCGCTCAGCCTGCAAAGCCATTTCCATCGCTCTGAACATTGGATCGTGGTCGAAGGCACCGCGCGTGTCACCGTCGATGACGAAGTTCAATTGGTGACCGAAAACCAATCCGTCTACATCCCGCTGGGCGCCGTCCACCGGATGGAAAACCCCGGCAAAGTGCCGATGGTTTTGATCGAGGTGCAAACCGGGTCTTACGTCGGAGAAGACGACATCATACGCTACGAGGACGTCTATTCCCGCGGCCAAGGCGCGAAAGGGTAAACAAGATGGCTCCCAAATTCGGCACCAGCGGGTTGCGCGGGCTTGTCACCGAGCTGACGGATGAGCTCGTTGCGGATTATGTGCATGCTTTCCTCAGCACGGTGAAACCCGACACGCTTTACGTGGGCCAGGATTTGCGCCCCTCTTCGCCGCGCATCGCCGAGACCATCTGCGCCACGGCGCGGGCTGCGGGTGTGGATGTCATCGACTGCGGCGCGCTTGGCACGCCAGCGCTGGCGCTGTCCTCCATGGCGGCCAAAGCCCCCGCGATCATGGTGACCGGAAGCCACATTCCGGCGGATCGCAACGGTTTGAAATTCTACCTTGCGGACGGCGAAGTGTCGAAAACCGACGAGGCGGCGATCAACGCGGCCTATGCGCAAAAATCCCGCTATGAGGGCAAGGCGCAAGGCACCTATCAGGAGGCGCCAGAGGCCGAAACGCACTATATTGCGCGCTACATCGACGCCTTTGGTCCGGATGCCCTCAAGGGCCTCAAAATCGGTGTTTACCGCCATTCCTCCGTGGCCCGAGACACGATGGAAGCCATTTTCACCGGCCTCGGCGCCGACATCGTGCCGCTGGCCCATTCCGACACGTTCATCCCCGTCGACACCGAAGCCGTCGATCCCGAGACCCGCGAGAAACTGCGCGCTTGGTGTCAGGACAATCACCTCGACGCCATCGCCTCCACCGATGGTGACGCCGACCGGCCGATGCTCACCGATGAGACCGGCAAGGTCATTCCCGGCGACATTCTTGGCGTGCTGAGCGCGCAGGTTCTGGGCGTAAACTCTGTGGTCACGCCGGTCTCCTCCAACGACATGGTGCGCCGCCTGCCGGAGTTCGACGAGGTGATCCTGACCAAGATCGGCTCGCCTTTCGTGATCGCTGGCATGGCCGAGGCCAAACATCCAGAGGTCGTTGGGTTCGAGGCCAATGGCGGCTTTCTTTTGGGCTTCGAGGCGATGCTCAAAGCCCCGCTGTCGCCCCTTCCGACCCGCGACTGCATTCTGCCGATCCTCGCCCCTCTGGTGGCCGCAAAACAGGCCGGGCAAAGCCTGTCTCAACGAGTCGCCGCCTTGCCGCCCTGCTTCACCGCCGCCGACCGTGTGCAGGAGATTGACCGCGACAAGGCGAAGGTCTTTCTCGATGGGCTGATCGCCGACAATGACACGCGCGCGGGCTTTTTCGCCCCCTTCGGCACGATTGCCGCGATGGACCTCACCGATGGGTTGCGCGTCGATTTCGACAGTGGCGACGTGCTGCACCTGCGCCCCTCGGGCAATGCGCCGGAGTTCCGCATCTATGCTCAGGCTCAGAGCGAGGAAAAAGCGCTCTCATTGGTGAAAGCCGCCTATCAGGATGTCGCAAAAGCCGTGCTGTAAGGCCTAAAGCGCACTCTGCAAATACTCCACTTGGCCATCCGCGATGAGCGCCGCCGTCAGTCGTCCGGTGGCATAGGCCCCCGTGTCGATGGAAATCACCCTGTTGCGCTCCTGCGGCATCTCGACAATCGTGTGGCCATGCACGATCCAAACCTGATCTGACCGCATCTGACGCCGAAAACCCCGGTGCCCCCACATCAAAACCTTTGGATCCTGCTCCGCGATGGGTTTGTCCGGGTCCGCCCCGGCATGGACCACGGCCACATTGCCGCTTTGGAAAGAAAACGGCCTTTCCGCCAACCAAATCGCCATCCCTTCCGGCATCCGCTCCAAAAGCTGATCCCGCGCACGCACCAAGGCCTCGGCAGAATTCTCGATCCCAAGCTCGAAGGCGCCAAAACTAGCCATGGTCTGTAACCCGCCATGGCGCATCCAACGGTTCCCCGCCGCGTCCGGCGCCACCAGAAACTGCAACATCATGTCTTCATGGTTGCCCCGCAGGCAGATCGTGTTCGGGCGCTCCACCTCGATTTCTCGAAGCCGCGTCAGAACCTCTGCGCTGTGGTCGCCGCGATCAATGAAATCGCCAACAAAGACCCAGCGCGCCCGCGGCGCCTGCGTCGCAAGCTTATTCAAAATGTCATCGAGACAGCGGAGCTGGCCGTGAATATCGCCAACAACGGCCAAATCCTCGTCCGGTTTGGGCAGGCTTTGCGACCTCCGAGAGGTGAATGTGATGTCCGGCACCGGCTGGCGACGCAAACGTTTGAACATCTGACGATCCCCTAAAGCGTTTCTCAGAAAACTTGAGGCACTCAATTTTTCTGAGAAACAGAGCAATATCAATTCAGTGTGGCAACGTTTTTCCCTCAATCTGTTTCAGATTAAACGAAAAACGCTTTAGCCTGTCATCCGGGCATCGTGCTGGCGGATTTCACCCACCACCAGGGATTGCCCTCGGCCAGTTGCAACGCGGCAGCATCGGCCTTGTACCGCTCTTCGAACAGCGCAAAACAAGTGGCACCCGAGCCCGACATGCGCACCATCTGCGCACCGGGCGCCAAGGCCAAAGCTGTGAGCGCCGCCGCCACTTCAGGCACAAGTTTCACCGCAGGACGTTCCAGATCGTTGCGCTGCGTGCCGAGCCAATCGATGAAGGACAGGCTATCGGGCCAGTCAGGCAAGAGACCCGGCATCTCCATATTTTCCTTGCTTGCCAAAGCCTTGAACACCTCCGGTGTCGACACTTCGACACGCGGATTGACCAGCACCATGTGCAACGCAGGCATGGTCACGGACGTCAAATCATCGCCGATCCCGCGCATCCGCACCGGCTTTGCGGCCAGACATACGGGCACATCGGCGCCCAAAGACAGGGCCTTTTCCGCTGAAACCGGCGTCGCACCCAGTCGCGCGGCCGCCCGCAAAGTGGCCGCCGCATCGCTCGATCCGCCACCAATGCCAGACGCAGGCGGCAGGTGTTTGTCGAGCACCATCTCCATCGGCGCTCCCGCAAGCTCCGCCGCGCGCATCACCAGATTTGTCCCATCCGTGGGCACGCCCTCGGTAAAAGGGCCGGTCACAGTCAGCGACGAGGTGGCGGCGGGCGTCGCCGTCACCTGATCGCCCAAATCGATAAAGGCCACCAGACTGTCCAAAAGATGATAGCCATCGTCGCGCTGGCCGGTGACGTGAAGCGTCAGGTTGATCTTGGCGGGCGCGAAAACCTTGACCGTCATCAGCCGTCCTGCCCTGCCCGCGTCGGCTCTTCGCCCTCTTCGATCAGAACGCGGTCCAGCCCGACGTCGAGCTTGCGGCGAATGCGATCCGCCTCATCCTCTTCCGGCTCGAACGACAGGGCACGGTGCCACTGAAACCGCGCCTCGCGATCCCGGCCCACGGCCCAGTAAACATCGCCCAAATGGTCGTTGATGATCGGATCGACTGGCATCAATTCGACAGCCCGCTCCATCGGCTCGACGGCCTCCTCATAGCGGCGCAGACGGTAGAGACCCCAGGCAAGGCTGTCGGTGATATAGCCGTCTTGCGGCCGCGCCTCGGCGGCCTTGCGGATCATCTCCATCGCTTCGTCGAGGTTGGTTTTCAGCTCCAGAAACGAGTAGCCGAGATAGTTCAGCACACGCGGTTGATCGGGTTCGAGCGCCAAAGCCTGACGCAGGTCGGATTCGGATTTCTCCCATTCGCCCAGCCGCTCATAGGCCGTACCGCGCGTGAAATAGAGAGGCCAGAGCCCGCGCGTTGGCGGCTGGTGCCGGTCGATCACCACGGAATAGGCCTCCACCGCCTCTTCGTAGCGCTCGGTGCTGCGCAGGGCATCGCCCAGAGCAATATGGACATTGTCCATCTCGGGGTAAGACTTGGTCAGTTGCCGCAGCACCTCCAAAGAGGCCTCATCCTTGCCCGCCGCGCGCAGGGTTTCGGCGCGTCCGAGATTTGCAATTGGAAAGGCCGGATCGTCCTGCGCAATGCTGTCATAGGCTGTGGTGGCAAGATCGTAATTTCCCAGACGCTCCAAAAGTGCTGCCACGTTCAGCACATAGGCGGCCTCATCCGGGCGAAGCGCCTCGGCGATGCGGGCGTAGAGCAGGGTGTAGGCGTCATCAAGCCCGCCATCGAGCGCGGCAGCCACGGCGAAGAACACATCGGCAATGCCGTCGCTGGCGCTGCGCACAACGTTGAACGGCACGGTTTCGCCCGCAGACAAAGCGGCACGCATCTCTTCAAGCTCCGGGTCCAACACGCCCTCGCCGAAGGCACCGTTCAAGACCTCAAGCGCCTCACCATTGCGCTCAAGCTGGCTGAGGATTTCGACCTTCGCCAGCACAGAGGTCCGCGCATCCCGCACGCCGTCCTCGGTCAGGATCGCCAACGCGCCTTCGTAATCACCGACCAATCCCAGAGCCAAAGCTTTGTTATACGCGCCAAAATGTTCGAAGCCTTCGCCGAGACCGGTGCCCTCGTCGAACAATTCCAAAGCGCCGGACATATCGCCCTGACCGATATGCGCCCAAGCCAACATGAGGCCATCCACCACGGTGCTGATGCTTTGCCCATTTTCAAGAGCCGCGATGAGACCGTCGTAATCGCCATCGCGCGCCAAAAGCGTCAGCTCGGCCATGGCGGCGATCTGGTTGCCCGGTTCGATCTGGTTCAACAGCGCGGAATAGCCTTTCGCGGCGTCGAATTCTCCCATGGAAATATGCGCCGAAATCACGGATTCGAGCAGGACGGGATTTTTCGGATCCGTCACCAACGCGCGGGTGGCATAGGTCACGAGATCCTGAAAGCTGCGGTCCATCGTCGCCTGGCGCGCGGCCAGATAGGGGCCTGCATCGGCCACGGCGGAGGCGGGCGCAAGCGCGGCACTGCTTCCAAGCAAGAGGCCAATGGCCGTAAGGGCGGAAATCATGCGGCCGCTGCGTTGTGTCACCTGTGGTCTCCTCGGACATTTTCCTGCGTGGCCCTGAGACTAGCCGCCAAACCGCCGCACCGCAATGCAAACGGGGGCCGTGTTGGCCCCCGTCGTTGGTCTTGGAAAACACGTTGCCGTGAGAGGCTTACATGTTGGGATAGTTCGGGCCATCGCCGCCTTGGGGCACCGTCCAGGTGATGTTCTGGCTGGTTTCCTTGATGTCGCAGGTCTTGCAGTGCACGCAGTTCTGGAAGTTGATCACGAACTTCGGCTCTTCACCCTCTTCCGTCAGATATTCGTAGACGCCAGCCGGGCAGTAGCGCTGCGACGGGCCACCGTATTGTTTGTAATCGACGTCAATCGCGACCTGCGGGTCCTTGAGTTTCAGGTGACAGGGCTGGCTCTCTTCGTGGTTGGTCGCCGCGAAGGAGACGTTGGTGAGCCGGTCGAACGAGATCACGCCATCGGGTTTGGGATAGTCGATCGGTTTGAATTTCTCGGCCCTGCCGGTCGATTGCGCGTCGGTTTTGCCGTGCTTCACGGTGCCGAACAGAGACCCCCCGAAAATCTGGTTGGTCCACATGTCGAACCCGCCAAGCGCCAGCGACGCGGTGAGGCCAAACTTGGACCAGAGCGGCTTGACGTTGCGCACGCGTTTCAAATCCTTGCCGACCGCGCCCGTCCGCAGCTCGGTCTCGTAGCCTTCGAGCGTGTCGCCGGAGCGGCCTTCCTGGATCGCCGCAAAGGCGTGCTCCGCCGCCGCCTTGCCCGACAGCATCGCGTTGTGGTTGCCCTTGATCCGCGGCACGTTGACGAGGCCGACGGAACAGCCCAGCAAAGCCCCGCCCGGAAAGGCCGCTTTCGGCATCGACTGATAGCCGCCCTCGGAGATCGCCCGCGCGCCGTAAGCCACGCGTTTGCCGCCCTCCAAAAGCTCCTTCACCAGCGGGTGCTGTTTGAAGCGCTGGAATTCCATATAGGGGAAGAGATACGGGTTCTTGTAGTTCAGGTGAACCACGAAACCCAGATAAAGCTGATTATTTTCAGCGTGGTAGACAAAGCCACCGCCGCCCGCGTTCGACCCCAGAGGCCAGCCCATCGAGTGCCAGACCTTGCCTTCGCGGTGCTTCTCCGGGTCGATCTCCCAAATCTCTTTCATACCGAGACCGAATTTCTGCGCGTCGCGACCGGCCTGCAGGTCGTATTTCGCGATGATCTCTTTCGCCAGAGACCCGCGCACGCCCTCGGAAATCAGCACATATTTGCCGTGCAGCTCCATCCCCGGCTCGCTGTCCGGCCCGATGGTGCCATCGGCCTCAAGCCCGAAGACACCTGCGACGACGCCTTTGACCTCGCCATTGTCGCCGTAAACCAGCTCGGAACACGCCATGCCCGGGAAAATCTCGACGCCCAGCTCCTCGGCCTGCTCCGCCATCCAGCGGCAAACATTGCCCATCGAGACGATGTATTTGCCGTGGTTCGACATCAGAGGCGGCAGCGGGAAGTTCGGAATGCGGATCGACCCGGCCTCGCCCAACACGTGGAAATGGTCTTCTTTCACCTCAGTGGTGATCGGCGCGCCGCGCTCTTTCCAATCCGGGATCAAAGCGTTCAGACCCACCGGGTCCAGAACCGCACCGGACAGAATATGCGCGCCCACCTCGGAGCCTTTTTCCAACACGACGACACTCAGATCGGCGTCCAATTGCTTGAGCCGGATCGCAGCAGACAGACCCGCAGGACCAGCCCCCACAATCACGACATCATATTCCATCGCCTCACGCTCGATTGCTGACATATCTGTTCTCCCTGGCTCTGGCGGCGTTTGTTGGCCTAAGTAACCTTTATGCGAGGGCTTGGTCAATTTGCGCTGTCGATTTTCGTGACGTCCCGAGGGCCCTACGACGCATAAAAACTCGCAAAAAGGCAAATATTGCGACAGTGAACAGCACAGATGCGTAGCCATCCACCGCGTAATGCCATCCTGTATAGACAGAGAGGAACAGAATCGTCGCCGCAAAGGCGATGCCGACAGGGGCATAAAACCGCGAACGTTCCGACACATAGAGCGCCCAGATCGTCGCCATCGCCACATGCATCGACGGAAAAGCCGAAATGCCGGAGCCGCCAAGTTGCGCACCTCCTTTTTCGATATATTGAGCCCAAAGCGCCTGTTGCACACGGTCGACGGACGTGCCCGGGAAGGTCAGATCGGACAGCGACGCCACCATTGGCGCGAAGTGATCGCCGCCCGTGACCAGATCGGCATAGATCGGCCCGGCGGAGGCGAACACAGTCGCAATGACATTGCCCAGCAGCACCCAAGACAGCGCATAGAGGCTCAGATAACGGGCTTTGCGCGTCGGATCGCTGTCGCCCAGAGCCAAAAGCATGGGGAAGGAAAAGGCAAAGGCGCCCCAGAGACCGGAATAGGTGAAGGCCGCACCATCCGTGTCGATCCAGCCGCGCAGATCATGCGCCACCTGCCAGGCATCGCGCCCGCCGTGCAGCATCCGGTCCCATCCGGCCAGCATCGGATCGGCCCAAAACGGCACGAGGGTCGGGATCACCGCCTTGAACAACGTGTAGCCGGAGACCAGTGCGACGGTCGCCGCGAATCCCAAAGCCGCCTCGCCTAAGCGCCGCGGGTGTTTCCACGCGAAATAGCCGAACAAAGGCAAAGTCCAGATCACCCAAGGCCCCGCGCCCATGTATACGATGGTCGAAATGGAAAAGCCGACGATGCCGGGGATATGCGCCGTCGTGCCACGGATCAGCACCGTCGCCACGAGGGCGAAGAGAAAAAAGACAAAAGAAAATCGTGCGAACCCGATCACGCGCAGCCCCTTTGGCATTTGGATTTTCTCGCAAGATGCATCTTCAATTGGGCACAATTACGGCCGCAGGGCGGGAATTTTGCGAAATGAGGAAACAAAAGTCTCTGACGCGTTCCAGAAAACCCCCTTGAAAATCCCCCGCATTCCGGGTCAGGTAGGTCGACAAACTGAAACAACACAAGCACGCGGAGACCCCGACAGGTCACTGCAGTGCTTTTTTCGTGCAGATGAGTGGCCCTATGGAAAAGATTCTCATGACCCGCGCGGGCTATACCGCGCTGAACGACGAGCTGAAAAAACTGAAATCCGTGGAGCGCCCGGCGATCATTCAGGCGATTGCGGAGGCCCGCGAGCTTGGCGATCTCTCGGAGAATGCCGAATACCATTCCGCACGCGAGAAACAGAGCTTTATCGAAGGCCGGATCAAGGAGCTCGAGGGCATCCTGTCTCTGACCGATGTGATTGATCCGAAAACACTTTCGGGTGCCGTGAAATTTTCCGCCACCGTCACCATCGTCGATGAGGACACGGATGAGGAAAAGACCTATCAGATCGTCGGCGAACACGAAGCCGACATCGAACGCGGGCTTTTGAACATCAAATCGCCGCTGGCGCGCGCCCTCATCGGCAAGGACGAAGGCGACAGTGTCGAGGTTCGCACCCCGGGCGGAGAAAAAGCCTACGAAATCCTCAAGATCGCGTATATCTGATCGAGAAAACGCGGTCGTGGAGGCCAGCTTGGCAGACGAAAGCCCGAAAAAAATCGAACTCGGTGTGTATCAGCGTCCTGAAGATGCATCGAAAATCACCGCGACCGAAATGATCGCCGCGATCCTGTCGCTGGTGTGGCTGGCCATGACGGCGGGCTATTTTATGATCGTTGGGACAGGCACAAGCGAAGGCGGATTCGACAGCATCCGCTTCGTGATGATGATCATTGCGATCTTCATGCCGATTGCGATGATCTGGGTCGGCGCTTTGGCCGTGCGGGCCTCTGTCACGATGCGCGAAGAGAGCCGCCGCTTGCAGGCCGCGATCTCCGCCATGCGGCAAGCTTATCTGTCCGGGCAACAGGGCGGTTCGAACGCCACTGTCGAGAAGAAACTCGAAGAGATCGCCGCAGCCCAACGCAAGACCGAGAGCACGCTCGCCACATTCACCTCGATCCGCCCGGGCCAGACGCCCGCCGAGGACAAGCTTGCGATACCCGCGCCTGCGCTGATCGAGGATCAGGCCTCTCTGGCACTTGGCACACCTTCGGAAAGCCTCGCGCCGCCGCTGTCGGTCGCGGATTTCATCAAGGCGATGAATTTCCCGGAAACCGCCGAGGACAAAGAGGGCTTTCGGGCACTTCGTCGCGCCCTGTCGGATCGCAAGGTCAGCCAGTTGATCCATGCCGCCCAAGACGTTCTGACGCTTTTGTCGCAAGACGGCATCTATATGGACGATCTGCGCCCTGACCGTGCCAAACCCGAGATTTGGCGCCGCTTTGCCAAGGGCGAGCGCGGCCATGCTGTCGCCTCTTTGGGCGGGGTACGGGACCGGTCGTCTTTGGCGCTGGCGTCCGCACGGATGAAACAGGACGCGATTTTCCGCGATGCCGTGCACCATTTCCTGCGCAAATTCGACAAGACCTTTGCCGAGTTCGAACAGACCGCCACGGATGAAGAAATCGCCGCCCTGTCGGATTGCCGCACTGCACGCGCCTTCATGCTTTTGGGCCGTGTGACCGGCACTTTCGACTAAGCCGCGACCATCAGCATTCGCAAAGCCCGTCTTCACATTTCGCCATTGGCCTAGGCTGCGCCCGTCCCCTAGGGTGCAGCGGTTCCTAACACGTTGATCTCATGTCTTACTCACCCGCCACACAGCAATTTCTCAAAGGGGCCAAGGACGGCCTGCCCTTTCACATCGTGATCTGGCCCTTCGCCGCGATTTTCGGCGCGATTGCCACCCAAGCGGGCCTCAATGTCGCCGAGGTCATGGGGTTTTCTATCCTCGTGATCGCCGGCTCCGCGCAATTGGCCGCGCTTCAGCTCATGACTGAAAACGCGCCCACCGTGATCGTATTGGCCACCGCTCTGGCCGTGAACCTGCGCATGGGGATGTATTCCGCCGCTTTCACGCCGCATATCGGCAAGGCCTCGCTCGCGACCCGCGCTTTTGCCGCCTATATGCTCTATGATCAGCCCTATGCACTGGCGAGCATCAAGTTCGAGAAAGAGCCCGATCTCAGCCTCTCCGAGAAACTCGGCTATTTCTTTGGCGTCGCCATTCCAATCGGCATCGCTTGGTATCTTTTGACGCTGGCGGGCGCGCTTTTGGGCGAGATGATCCCCACCGACGTTGGCGTCGATTTCGCCGTGCCGATCACGTTTCTGGCCGTCGTCGCCCCGATGCTCAAGACGCTGGCGCATGTCGCCTCTGCACTGACCTCCGTCGTGCTCGTGCTGGCGCTGAGCTTCATGCCCTATGGCACCGGGCTTTTGGTGGCTGCCGTGGTCGCGCTTTTGGTGGGGGCGCAGGTGGAAAGCTGGATGGAAAAGAGAAAGGCCGCGGCATGATCGAGGCAAGCCCGACGCAAATCTGGATCATCATCATCGGAATGGCCATCGGCACCTTCCTGATCCGCTTTTCTTTTCTGGGTCTGGTGGGGGATCGCCCCCTGCCCGCGTGGCTGTTGCGCCTCTTGCGCTACACGCCTGTCGCGGTGTTGCCCGCCGTGGTCGCACCGATGCTGATCGGGGCCAAGGCCGACACCGATCCGCTGCGCCTGTTCTGCGCAGCCGTGACAATCATCATCGGGGTCTGGACCAAGAACGTGCTCTGGGCGATCCTTACGGGGCTTGGCCTGTTCTTCGGTCTCGGCGCGTTTCTGGGTTAAGCCCCACCACGGGGCAGCAACAGAGGCGGCGCCTGAATGAGCCGGCCGTTGTCATCCGGGCTGTCATCGTAGTGCTTTTTCTCGGTGACGCCGGGCTGTTCGGCAAACCATTGCATCAGCTTTTTCGGCGACATGGTGCGCGGCGTCCCCTCGAACCCCGGCAGGCCGGAGAGAATTTCCGAGACGCTGCTGGCGCACATCGCCTTGGGCACGGCGCCGTAGGCCTGCACCTTCGCGAGCGCCAGAGTGGCAACCTCGGGGCTGACCTCGATGGTCTGCTCGACCACATGCCAGCTCACCCGCGCATGGTAATCGATGTAAAAGGCAACAGCCGGATCGCTCATGCCGAAATGCACATCATTCCGCTCCGGCAGATGCGGGTGATAAAACGTGCCCGCCGGGTCAAAAATCAACCGCTCGGACGGCGCATTGACCATGAGTGCCGAATGCCCCCCGCCGCCATGGCGGTTGTTGATCACGGTGAAAAGCGTCAGTTGATAGGGCGCGCCGTGGACGTAATGCGACCGCGCGACCTCCGTATCGGGCGCCCATTTCGGTTCAGCGGCCCCACATGCAGTGAGAACGACAAGCGACAGGAGCCAAAAGGCTCGATGCAAGATGTGCAAAGTTTCGGCTCCTGGCCTATGTGGTAACTTAGCCGTTAAAGACGGCAGCGATGATCAAAACGATAATGGACGCGGCTGCAACCCCGATCGACCATTTGATGAAGCCATCAAAGGTCTTTTCTTGTACGGAAATATCCATTTCGCCGTGTTTGTGGTCTGACATTGTGCGTTTCTCCTCCCGGTTTGGGTGTTTTCTTATGAATTAGACGATTCACAAACACCTGTCACGCCTTGGCGTCACCTTCTGCCTCTTCAACATCGCGCTCCTGTTCCAGATCGGCCACAAGACGGAAGCCAATCCGCGCGGGCGGCGCCATCGGCGCCTGTTTCGGCAGCGCGCGCAGCATGACGTTCAGTTGGGTGACGTGTTGAATGAGCTGGGTCTTGGTCCCCGCCTCGTCCGAACCGTAAAAGGTCACAATGTCGGGATCGAAAAAGCCAATGCCTTCGATCCGCATCACGCCGGTGTCGGAACCGGCAAAGCCCATGGCGATCTCATGTTCGCTGTCGAGTTGTTCCTCAAAATTCTGGATATAAAGGATCAGACGCTCATAGGCCCATTCGGCGGCGCTTTTCTCCTCGACCGGCTTGCGCACCATGGCGTTGGGCAGGGGTTTCTGTTCCGCCGTGCAGGTCTCCGGGTCGGCATGGACCACACGGGCCTGCGGCAGCGCGGCCTCTTCATGGGCTTCGGCGGTGGTGCGAATCTCGTCTGATGTGTGCGTGGGCATGGTTTAAGCTCCTGTTTGCCACAGGATGGCACCATCTTCGCGCAGGCGTCCAGTCACAACGCCCTGACGTTCGAGGTGACGACAATGCGCCATGGCCTCGACCATCGCGAGCCCGTATTCGCCCTCTTTGATCGGACGTTTGAACAGCACATCGAAACAGTCGCAAGCGGTGCGCGGTTCCGACAGCACTTCGGTCAAACGCGCCAGAGCGTGGCGGTGGTTGTCGATCAAATGGCTGAGCCTTGCGGGCAGGCCGGTGTAGGGCAGCTTGTGCCCGGTGAGCACCAACTGGCTGTCACGCGCATGGGGCACGAAACGCTCGCAAGAGGCAATCCAATCGCCCACCGGATCGGCCAAGGGTTCGGTCGCGGAGACACCGAGGTTCGGAGAAATCCCACCCAAAAGCTGATCTCCGCCGATGACCAAAGCCCCGTCACGACGCCAGAATGTCAGATGTTCGGGCGCATGGCCGTCGCCGGTGCGAATATCCCAAATCTGCCCGCCAATCTCAATCTCATCGCCGTCCTGCAACCGCGTGTAGCCCAAGGGCAGCGAGCTGACCGCGTCGGCGGTGTTGAAGGGGCGCTCGGAAAGACGCTTGGCGTAGACTTCCTCCGACATGCCGCAGGACCGCCAAAAATCACACATTTCAGGCGTAGGAGCGTCCTGAATATCAAGCCGCAACATACGTGCCATGAGATAGGAGGTCCGGCTTGTGAGCAATTCCGCGCCATGGTCGGTCATCAGCCAGCCCGCGAGACCGACATGATCGAGATGGTGATGCGTCACGATCACCCGCTTGATCGGTCGTCCGCCGAGAGGCCCCGCCATGAAGGCCTCCCAAAGCCCACGGCTTTTGCGGGTGTCGACACCGGTGTCCACCACGGTCCAGCCGTCACCCTCATCGAAGGCATAGACATTCACATGGGCCAGCGGCACCGGCAATGGCATCCGGGTCCAGAGCACGCCGGGTTCGATCTCGACCACGCCCCCCAGTTCTGGTGGCTCGAAGGGCGTGCGGATCGGGTCAGTCATCAGGCAGTCAGGTCCTCTGGGGCCAAGGCATAAATATCCTCCGCCCCCAAACGCGCCTGCGCCAGAAGAGCGGTGTGCTCGGGCAGCATACGGTTGATGTAGAAAGCTGCAAGCCGCGCGCGCGGACCATCGCCACCCTCGGCAATCGCGGCCTTGAGGTGATAATAGCCGCCCAACACGCGGGCAAAGGCGCGCAGGAAGGGGACGGCGCCCGCAAATCGGTCGTTCATCGGCAGCGCCAGCATCGCCTCGACACCTTCGCGCAGCGTCTCGGCGGCGTTCCAGACGGCTTTCGCGCGGTTCGGCAACGTCGCCCGCGCGGCTTCGGCAAAGACCTCGATCTCGTCCAAAATCCCAAAGGCCGCGTCCCCGCCGTCCATCAATTTGCGGCCCACGAGGTCCATCGCCTGAATGCCATTCGTGCCCTCGTAGATCGAGGTGATCCGCGCGTCGCGAGCATATTGCGCCGCGCCGGTCTCTTCGATGAACCCCATGCCGCCATGCACCTGCACGCCGATCTGGGCCACTTCGTGCCCGATGTCGGTGGAGAAGGCTTTGGCGATCGGAATGAGAAAGGCGCCGCGCGCCTGTTGGTCCGGGTCCGTGCGCCCAAGGTCCAGCGCCACACCGCAGGCCAGTGCAATCGCGCGCGCCACATAGGTATCCGCGCGCATTGAGGCCAGCATCCGGCGCACATCGGCGTGGTCGATGATCCCCGCGCCCTCGCGGCCCAGCGGCGATTTGCCCTGAACGCGGTCTTCCGCATAGGCCAGCGCCTTTTGCGTGGCGGCTTCTGCAATGCCGACGCCTTGAACACCGACGCCCAGACGCGCGTTGTTCATCATGGTGAACATGCATTTCATGCCTTGATGTTCTTCGCCCACGAGCCAGCCCTTGGCCCCCTCATAGGCCATGACACAGGTCGGCGAGCCGTGGATGCCGAGTTTATGTTCGAGGCTCACCACATGAAGGCTGTTCGCCTCGCCCAAAGACCCATCCTCATTCGGCAGAATTTTCGGCACCATAAACAAAGAAATACCCTTCGTTCCCGGCGCCCCATCGGGCAGTCGCGCCAGCACGAGGTGGCAGACATTCTCGGAGAAATCATTGTCGCCCCAGGTGATGAAAATCTTCTGGCCGGTGATGGTGTAAGACCCATCATCATTGCGCTCCGCCTTGGTGCGCAGCGCGCCAACATCCGAACCGGCGCCCGATTCCGTCAGGTTCATCGTCCCGGTCCACTCGCCGGAGATGAGCTTTGGGATATATTGTTCTTTGATCGCGTCCGAGGCGTGGTGTTCCAGCGCCTCGATCTGACCCTGGGTCATCAAAGGCTGAAGCGACAGCGACAGACAGCCGCCGGACATCATCTCATTGACCGCCGTTGCCACCGTCAAAGGCAGGCCCATGCCGCCATTTTCAGGATCGGCCAGCATGCCGATCCAACCGCCCTCGGCAATCTGACCATGCGCCTCGGCAAAGCCCGGCGAGGTTTTCACCACTCCGTCGGACAGCGCGGCAGGCGTCAGATCGCCGCCACGGTCCAGCGGCGCGACCACATCGCTGGCAAGCTTGCCGGCCTCGGACAGGATCGCAGCGATGGTCTCCGCATCCACATCTTCGAAACTGTCACTCTCCAGGACGGAGGCGAAATCGACGATATGATCGAGAATGAACTGATAATCCGAAACCGGCGCGCGATAGGTCATATGGGTCTCCTCCTGAGCGGGACAGTTTAGCAAGCCTATGAGTCACCGCAAATTTGTCTATGAGACTAACGAACCCCTCTGCGCGTCCCAACCCGAACGCTGCGTCACGGAGCCCTGCGCGGCGATGCGCGATCAGGCGCGCCCGGCGTCGACGGACAAAAGCGCGGGGCTGACACCCAGAGAGTTCAGCGCCGCTTCCCATTTCTGCGCATCGGGCGTGGCAAAGATGATGTCGTGATCCGCATCGCAACTGAGCCAGCCGTTTTGCGCGATCTCGCCCTCAAGCTGACCCGGCCCCCACCCCGCATAGCCGAGGCACAAGAGCCGATCCAAAGGCCCGCCCCCCAATGCCATATCACGCAAAATTTCGCGCGAGGCGGTCATGGCATAGCCCTCACTCACCGACATCGAGGCATGATCGGCGTCATAATCCGTCGAATGCAGCACGAACCCGCGCCCGACCTCGACCGGCCCACCGAAATGAACGGGCAAGGGTCGCATATCGGGGCTTGGGCGAATCTCCAACTGATCGAGGACATCGGCCACGGCGATTTCCTCGGAGCGCTTGTTGATCATCAACCCCATCGCGCCCTCGGCGGAATGCGCGCACATGAAAACCACCGCGTTATCAAAGCGCGGATCGCCGATGCCCGGCATTGCAATCAGGAGCTTGCCTGTCAAATCAGAAGAAACGGGTTCCATAGGCCCACATCACCGCAATGTGCCGGGAGGTGCAAGGCTTCGTCACGCAGATGTTTGCGCAAAATGACGCGGAAGGGCGCAGAGCCAGCACGCAGAGGCAGACATTTGCGCAACAGAATGCCCCTCTTCACGGCCAGATCGTCCAAATGTGAGTTTGTAACGATCTGCTCTCTCCTTATATCGAACCTATGAAAACACCTTTCGCGCCGCTTGCCACCGCTCTTTGCCTCGCTCTCTCCGCCCCTGCCGCACATGCGCAGGAGGCCTCAGATATGGCGCGGATCGACATTCTGCCCGGGTGGCAGATGGACAACGGGCACCGCATGGCCGCGATCCGCATTCGCCTCGCGCCCGGCTGGCACACCTATTGGCGCAGCCCCGGCGAAAGCGGCATTCCCCCGAGTTTCAATCTCGCAGGCTCCGACAACCTGTCCCACATGGAGCTGCACTGGCCGGTGCCTGAACTCTTCTCCGACAATGGCATGTGGTATCTCGGCTATGAGCATGAGCTGATCCTGCCGATTGAACTGGTGCCCGAGGCCAATGGTGCCATTCGGCTAAACGGCACGATGGATCTGGGCGTGTGCAATGACATCTGCATGCCGATGCAGGCGCAATTAAACGCGACGCTCACGCCTGAGGGCAAAGGCTCCATGAACAATCAGATCAAGGCGGCGCTGGCGGATCGCCCGACGCCTGTGGCCAATGTGAAATGCGACGCCGCACCTCTGCGCGACGGCATGCGCCTGACCGCACATCTGAACCTGCCGTCGCTGCCATCTGATGCGGTCGCCGTGATCGAACACCCCGACCATTCCGTCTGGGTGTCCGAGGCCCAGATGCAGCGTAAAGGCGGCACGGTGGAGGTGCAAAGCGATCTCGTGCCCGCGGAGGCCCAGCCGTTCTTCATCGACCGTTCGGCGCTGACCATTTCCGTCATCGGCGGCGGGCGCGCCTATGAGGCGCAGGGCTGCACCGGAAGCTAAACTCCAAACACTTTAAAAGCCGCGAGACGGGTCAGATTTTCTGTCCGTCCCGCACCCGCATGCCCGCCACCACCATATAGGTCGAGGCGAACGCCGCGATCAGCCCGACCAAGAACAACACCAAAGCCGACCCGAAACTGCCGGAGCCAAAGAGCATCGGCAACACACCGGGCAACACCACCGGCCCGATGGTCATCACGAACCACAGCGCCGAAAAGGCGGTCGCGCCGATCAGAACCTTGCCCACCGTGCCCGTGCGTTTCGGGTTGAACAGCCCGCGCCGCAACGCCGCCACCTGACGCGCCACATCAAGCTGCATCGCCAAAATGGCCGGCACCAGCATCAGCACGATCACCATGCCAAAGCCCAAACCATAGGCCAGCGTGATCACCGTCGGCTTGAGGAACTGCGCATCCGCCGAGCTTTCATAAAGCAGCGGCGCCAGACCCAAAACCGTGGTCAGCGTGGTCAGCATCACAGGTCGCAAACGGTCGACGGCGGCGTCGATTACCGCAGGGATCAGCCCGCGATCGCGGCCATATTCATCCACGGTCGAGACCAAAACGATGGAATCGTTGATGATGATCCCGGTCATCCCAATCAGCCCCACGATGGAGAACATCGACAAAGGCACGCCCCAGATCGCATGACCGTGGATCGCACCGATGAGGCCAAAGGGGATCACCGACATCACCACGACAGGCCGTGTCCAGCTCGAGAAAATCCACGCCAGCGTCAGGTAAATCCCCAGGAGCACGCCAGAGAGGCCAAGGAAGGCGTCGGAGATAAAGCGGTTCTCCTGCTCCGCGAGCCCGGAAATCCGGTGCGTGATGCCAAATTGCGCGTCCAGCTCGGGCAGGATTTCATTGCGAATTTCATCCTGAAGCTCCGCCGAACGCGCCGCATTGCCCTCGTCCATATCGCCGGAGACGGTGAGAATCCGAAGCCCGTTTTCGCGCCGCACGGTGGAAAAGCCGGTCTTGCGTTCAACGGTGACAATATCGGAAAGCGGCACATAGGCGCCCGAGGCCGCGCGCATCTGGGTGCGATTGAGGAAGTCGGCGGTCAGCTCGTCTTCGGGCACTTCGACCTG
This sequence comes from Celeribacter naphthalenivorans, assembly GCF_020524585.1. Lineage (GTDB taxonomy): Bacteria > Pseudomonadota > Alphaproteobacteria > Rhodobacterales > Rhodobacteraceae > Celeribacter > Celeribacter naphthalenivorans. Next base: position 52,958 of record NZ_JAIVLK010000011.1, on the reverse strand, counting down.
AATGCTCGCGGTGCGCACGCCTTCGGGAAAGGTCGCCGCCTCGATACCGCCCAGACGATGCGCCAGAACCGAGCCCAACGCGTCGATGGTAAAGCCCAGCGCCTCGCCCTGTGGCGTCAACTCGAGCACCAGCTCCTCCTTGTCGTAAGACAGGTTGTCTTCGAGGGCGGAGACTTCGGGGAATTGCGACAGGCGGGATTTAAGTTCTTCTGCGGCGGCCTTCAGCGTCTCGGAATCGGCACCGTAGAGATCGACGTCAATCGCATCGCCGCCGGGGCCAAACCGCCCGCGCCGGAAGGACACGGTTTCCGCCATCGGATGGTTCACCACCTCCTCTTGCAGATCGCTGACGAAGGCGGCGGAGGAATAGGGGCGCAGGTCGGCGTCGATCAATTCGACCGTGATGCCGCCCAGTTGGTAATCCTCTTTGCCATTGGTCCCCGACAGGCCACGCCCGGCATTCGAGCCGATCTGGGTGATCACATAGACCAGAGGATTGGTGCCATATTCGTCCTCATAGCGCTGACCAACGGCCTCGGCCGCGCGCTGCAACTCCTGCGCCATGGCGATGGAATCACCCCGGAGACCGGCGGGCACCATGGCGAAGTTGCCGGTGATCACCGGCTGTTCCGGCGAGTTGAAGAACCGCCACTGCACCTGACCGGAGATCAGCAAGGAGATCTGGATGGCCAAGAGCAACACAGCCCCCGCCACGACCGGATAGCGCAGTTTGACGGACCAAGTGACCAGCGGACGGAACAGACGTTCACGAAACACCCGAAAGCCCTTGTCGACCTGACGCGAAGGCCAGTCATACCAATGCGACCGCGATTGCGCGGTCAAAGAATGGCTCAGGTGATTGGGCAGAATGATGAAACACTCGACCAGAGAGGCGATCAGCACCACGATGACGGTGAAGGGAATGTCGGAGATCATATCCCCGAAACGCCCCGAAATGGCGGTCAGGCCAAAGAAGGCAATCACAGTGGTCACGGTCGAGGAAAACACCGGCGCAAACATCCGTTTTGCGGCATTCTCTGCGGCCTCGACGGGGCCCTCGCCCAAACGGCGCACCCGGAAATCCGCATGTTCCCCCACCACGATGGCGTCATCCACGACGATCCCCAAAGTGATGATCAACGCGAAAAGAGAGATCATGTTGATCGTCAGACCGGCGGCATACATCATCGCGATGGCCGACAGCATCGCGACCGGAATCCCCGCCGCGACCCAAATCGCCGTGCGTGCATTGAGGAAGAGAAACAGCAGGATCAGCACAAGTCCCAGACCCATCGCGCCATTCGACAGCAACAGATCGAGACGGCCCTGAATCGACTCCGCCCGCGTGCGGTAAAGATCGAGCGTCACCCCTTCGGGCAGGGTCAACTCCATCTCGGCGGCGACCTCTTCGACAATGCTTTGAATGCCGATCGCATCGCCCATATCAGAGCGCGCCACCTGCACCGACACCGCCGGATTGTCGCCCACAAAAAACGCTTCGTTGCGGTCCACGCCGTTGACCTCGATGGTGGCCACATCTCCGATGGTCAGTTGCGAGCCGTCGTCATTGCTGCGCAGCACGATGCTGGCGATATCTGCCGCCCCGCGTTTCTCGACGCCCGTGCGCACCCGCGCGCCGCCGTTGCCGACATTGCCCGCCGGGCTAGTATCGGCGGCCGAAGCGATGGCATTGGCGATCTCTTCCATCGAGACGTCATGTTCGATCAGGCTCAGCGTCGGCACGCGCACGATGGTTTCAGAGGCCGCGACGCCCGAGATCGTCGTCCGCGTCACACCCTGCGTAAAGAGCCGTGCGACCAATTCGTCCGCAAACCGCGCCAGCTGATCCAGCCCCACAGGGCCGGTGATCGCCACATCGGTCACGCGATCCGTCCAACCGCCCCAGCGCACTTGGGCATCATCGGCACCATCGGGCAGTTCGGTCACTGTATCAATGGCCGCATTCACATCATCGGCGGCGCGCTGCATATCCCAGCCCGGCTCGAAGTCCAGCGTGATATTGCCCCGCCCTTCAATCGAGGTGGCACTCGATTCCAGCACGCCTTCGACGGCCAAAAGCGTGGGCTCAAGCACCTGCACGATGCCATTGTCGACATCTTCAGGCCCCGCACCGTCCCAAGCGACCGAGACGCGCACGCTGTCGACCACGACATCCGGAAAAAACTGCGACCGCATCTGCGGGATCGCGGCCAGACCGGCACAGATCAAAAGCACCAACACAAGGTTCGCCGCCGTCCGGTGGCGCGTGAAATAGGAGAGAATGCCTTTTGCCTTCGCCAACCCCGCTTCCTGCACAGACATGGCTTAGCTCCCCATCCGCTGTTCGAGACGCTCGACCAAATCGGCAGGCACCTGGTCCGCGGCAAGCTGTTCCTGAACGCGGACACGCAGCTCTTCGGGCATGTCGTCCGCGCTGGCGACAAAGGCCAAAAGCGCGGCGCGGCGGTCCTCAGAGAGGGCGATCATATCGGCTTCGGCAGCGCCCTGTGCCACGCCCTGAGCCGCGGCTTGTCCCGCCTCTTGAGCACCGTTCACGCGCACCCGAATGCCCGCCCCCAACAAGGGCGAGCGCTCGGCGACGACCTGACGTCCGACCAAGCCCTCTGTGCCGATGATCACATCATCACCCTGACGGCGCAGCACGGAGACGGGCATCTCTTCGAGACGGCTTTGTTCGGTCACCGCCAGCACTGTGTTGTTGCCGCCCACAGCCGATGCGGGCACCAAGGCCACGCGTTCAAGCACCGGCTCTTCCAGCTCCACGGTCACGAAATCGCCGGGACGAAAGCCCAGCACATCGTCAAGCCGCGCATAAAGTGTCCGCCCGCTTTGCCCCGTCGCGACGGCGGCACTTTCGCGCACGACGCGGCCTTGGGCCTTGAGATCCAGCCCCGCCACATCCAGCGTCACGGTGACATCCATCTGCGGCAGGCGCGCGCGGTCGGTGACCAGCCGGGCGTATTGTTCCGTGGAAATGCGAAACGCCACCTCCAACTCGTCGGGATTGATCAGCGTGGCGAATTGCTCGTTGGTGCTCAAAAGCGTGCCCAGCGCGCCAGACACATCGCTCAGCACCCCATCGAAAGCGGCCGTGACCGTCATATCGTCGAGCGTGCGTTGCATGTTGTCGCGGTCAATCTCGGCCCGCAGCACGGAGGTTTTCGCACTGTCGACGGCGGCCTCCGCATCGGCCAGAGCCTGACGTTTCGACAAAACGGACTGACCGGCGGCGGCATGGGACAATGCGGCCTCCTCCACGGAGCTGGCGCTGCCGACGCCCCGGTCGAACAGGCTTTGCTGACGATCAAGCGCGGCCTTGCGCAGATCGAGCTGCGCGCGGGCGGCCTCCAGATCGTCGGCGGCAATCGTTCGGGCACGTTCGGCGTCACGCAGATCGGCCTCGGCCTCCAACAGATCGGCCCGTGCCACGCGCAGCGCGGCATCGGCGTCTTCGGTGTCGATTTTCAGGATCACTTCGCCCGCCTTGACCGCGCCGCCCTCTTCAAAGGCCTCGGACAGCTCGACAATCCGTCCTGCATCCGGCGCGCGCAGCTCAAGGCTTTGGCGCGCGGCGATCTGACCGTAGCTGGTGAGCATGGGGGTGAGCTGCTGCGGCACCACCTCCGTGACATTGACCGCAAACTGACGTTCACGCACCTGCGGCGGCATGCTTTCGGCGGCCAGACGGGCCTGATAGGCCGAGTAGACCCGATATCCGGCCCCCACCAAAAGGGCAAGTGTGGCGCAGGTCAGGAACAACCCAATCAGGGAACGGCGGAGAAATCGCATAGAGGCGGGCCTTTTGTGCTGGCGTCAATTGCTTGGAGGCGTCAACACCTCGCTCATGGTTGAGAAGCATACGATGCACGCGCCGATTTCCGGCGCGGTTTTTTGTCAACTCACGGAATTGTTTGTCACTTGCGACGCTTGTGCTCGTCGAGCCGAGGGAAAATCTGGACGAAATTGCAGGGCTTGTGACGATAATCGAGCTGGAATTTCAGGATCTCGTTCCACGCATCCTTGCAGGCCCCGGTCGAACCGGGCAGCGCGAACAGATAAGTCCCCCCCGCCACGCCGCCCGTGGCCCGCGATTGCACAGCGGAGGTGCCGATCTTGTGCATCGAGACAATCGTAAAGACCGTGCCGAAAGCGTCGATTTCCTTTTCATAGACATCGCGATGCGCCTCGACCGTCACGTCGCGGCCCGTAAGCCCCGTGCCCCCGGTGGAGATCACCACATCGACGTCTTTATCGTCGATCCATGCCTGAAGCGTGTCACGAATGAGCGGACGGTCATCTGTGACGATCTTGCGATCCGCCACCACATGCCCGGCCTCTTCGATCATCTTGACCAAAGTGTCGCCGGATTTGTCATCCGCAAAGCTGCGCGAATCCGAGACGGTCAGAACCGCAATGCGCACGGGGATAAATTCGAGGGTGTCGTCGATGTGGCTCATGATGCCTCCGGTGAAGGGCGATGCCCTATGATTTCAGCTTGGCCTGAATGTCCAAGAGATCGGCCCAGGCCTCGCGTTTCGCTAGGGGCGTGCGCAAAAGATAGGTCGGATGCATCATCGGCATGGCAGGCTTGCCCAGCACCTTTTGCCATTGGCCCCGAAGCCTCGTGATCCCGGCACGGCCCAGAAGCGCGGTACAGGCCCAATTGCCCATGAGCACGATCACATCCGGATCGGCAAGCTCGATATGGCGGATCAAAAACGGTTTCAGCATCGCGATCTCCGCGGGCGATGGATCGCGATTTTCCGGCGGACGCCACGGGATAGGGTTGGTGATGTAAAGCGCATGTTCAGAGTCAGGTGAGGTCCGATCCAGACCGATGGCCGCGAACATCTTGTCCAAGAGCTGCCCCTCGCGCCCGACAAAGGGCTTGCCCTTGATGTCCTCGTCCCGCCCCGGCGCCTCGCCGACGATCATCACGCGGGCTTTCGGATTGCCGTCCGAGAACACGACATTGCGCGCGCCGCGTTTGAGATCGCAAAGCTCGAAACCCTCCAAAGCCTCCCGCAGCGCTTCCAAACTCCCCGCCGATTGCGCCAGCTTCAACGCGATCTCGGATGCATCTTCCGTTTTCTCGGGCACGAAGGCCTGCGGGGCGCCCGGGGCTGCAGCCGCAGGTTTCGGTGCTTTTTCCGGGATTTCATAGCGATTGACAGGCGTCTCGGAGATCGCCTCGGCCGCGCCAAGCTCGATCTGCCACTCCAAAAGAGCGTGCGCCTCCCAATAGTCGATCTGAGTCTCCATGACGGCCAAGCTACAAGGCCCGGACGAGGAGGTAAATCGCGTAAAAGTCGAGAATGGCGCATTGCCCGCCCGCGCGTGCTTTTCTATAAGCGGAGGCAAAGCACATAGGGGGCATCTCACATGGCATTCCGGCAAAAACACCTTCTGGGGATCGAGCCGCTTCATCCCGATGAGATCACCACCATTCTCGATGTGGCGGAGCGTTACGTCGACCTGAACCGTCAGGCCGACAAACATTCCGACGCCCTCAAGGGCCTTACCCAGATCAACATGTTCTTCGAGAACTCGACGCGCACGCAGTCGTCTTTCGAGCTTGCGGGCAAACGTCTTGGCGCCGATGTGATGAACATGGCGATGCAGGCCAGCTCGATCAAAAAGGGCGAGACGCTGATTGATACGGCGCTGACCTTGAACGCCATGCATCCCGATCTGTTGGTGGTGCGCCATCCGCATTCGGGCGCTGTGGATTTGCTGGCACAAAAGGTCAACTGCGCGGTGCTGAACGCGGGCGATGGCAAACATGAGCACCCGACGCAGGCTTTGCTCGATGCGCTGACGATCCGCCGCGCGAAAGGCCGGCTGCACCGTCTCAACATCGCGATTTGCGGCGATATTGCCCACTCTCGCGTGGCGCGTTCGAACCTCATGCTCCTTGGCAAAATGGAGAACCGCGTGCGCCTCGTCGGCCCGCCCACTTTGGTGCCGCAGCAGTTCCGCGAGTTTGGCTGCGAGATTTACGACGACATGGCCGAGGGCCTGAAAGACGTCGATGTGGTGATGATGCTCCGCCTGCAAAAAGAGCGCATGGACGGCGGCTTTATCCCGTCCGAGCGGGAATATTTCTACCGCTACGGGCTGGACGCCGACAAGTTGGCGCATGCCAAACCCGACGCCATCGTCATGCACCCGGGGCCGATGAACCGCGGTGTCGAGATCGACGGCACCATCGCCGACGACATCAACCGATCTGTGATTCAGGAACAAGTCGAAATGGGCGTCGCCGTACGCATGGCGGCGATGGATTTGCTCGCGCGCAACCTCAAAGCCTCGCGCGAAGAGGCGGGGGTGATGGTGTGAGCGACGCGCTCGTCATACCCCATTCCGGGCAAAAGCTGATCTGGGCCTTCTCTTACGAGGGACCTCTCGAGGCGCTTGAGGCTTTGAGCACCGAGGAGCTGGCCGAGGCTTTGGGCCTTTGGGCCACGCCTGACATGGCCAACATCGAGCGCTTTGATCTGGAGAGCATGCGAGACTATGGGTTTGCGCGCTATCTCTCTGAGGCCAGCGGGTTTGAGATTGGCGAGGACGCCTCCCGCCTCGATGCGCTCACCGGCTCTCTCCTTTTGATCCACGCCAAAGCGCTCAATGACAAAGACACCCGCTTTGCGCCGGAGCCGCCCTTCGCCCTGATCGGGCGCTATGGCACCACCCTCGACATCCCGCCGGTGATCGGGATCGAGAGCGACAGCGCCAAAGGCCAACTGCCGCAGGGCAAACCGGCGAAATCCTCGGCGCGCATCTCCGGCATGGTCGCGACCTTCGTTCTCATCTTCCTCGCGATCTTTGTCGCCGTCTTCGTCTGGATCGGCGGATGACCGAGGGCTGGGCGGATATCCTCCACCCCAATGAGCGGGTGCTCTGGCAAGGCCAGCCGGATCAGAAGATCCAATGGCGTGGCCCCGGCCTGCCGTTTGCGTTTTTCGGCGTGATCTTTGCGGGATTTGCCCTCTTTTGGATGGTGAGCGCTTTTGCGGCAGGCGGGTTCTGGATTTTCGGCCTGTTCCAATTCGTCACCGGCCTCCTCGTGGCATTTGCGCCTTTGCTCCTCGGCCCTTTCATCGCGCGGCGCACATGGTATTCGCTCAGCTCCCGCCGCGCGTTTTTCGCAAGCGACATGCCGTTCTCCGGCAAGACCCTTTTGGCCCTCGACCTGCGCCCCTCTTTGGGGGTCGAGTTCGACGGCCAAGACCCAGGCACGATCAGTTTCAACACCCGCGCAGAGCCGATTGTCGGTGAACAATTCGACAGCACGCCCGCGTTTGCTCTTATCCCCGATGCCCGCACCGTCTACGGGCTGATCCGCGATATTCAGAAAGGCTCCGTATGACCATTTTCACCAATGCCCGCCTGATCGACCCGGAGGCCCAGACCGACAGTTTGGGGTGGCTGCGCGTCGAAGGCGATGTCATCGCGGAAAGCGGCACAGGCACGCCGCCGATGGGCGAGACGATTGACTGTGGCGGCAAATGCCTTGCCCCCGGGATCGTCGATCTGGGTGTGAAAGTCTCGGAACCCGGCGAGCGTCACAAGGAAAGCTTTGCCTCCGCCGGTCGCGCCGCCGCCGCGGGTGGGGTGACGACGATTGTCACCCGCCCCGACACGCTGAGCGCGATTGACACGCCCGAGGTGTTGGAATTTGTTCAACGCCGCGCGGCCTCTGATGCCATCGTCAAAGTCAAACACCTCTCCGCTCTCACCAAGGGCCGCGAGGGCCGTGAGATGGTCGAGATCGGGTTCATGCGCGACGCGGGCGCCGTGGCCTTTACCGATTGCGATCATGTCATCGAGAACACCAAAGTGTTGCAGCGCGCGCTGACCTACGCGAAATCCTGTGGCGCGCTGGTGATTGGCCACCCGCAGGACCCGGGTCTGTCAAACGGCGCCGCCGCCACCTCCGGCAAATTCGCGGCCCTGCGCGGTCTGCCCGCCGTGTCGCCGATGGCGGAACGCATGGGCCTCGACCGCGATCTGGCGCTGATCGAGATGACCGGTGCTTCTTATCACTTCGACCAGATCACCACCGCCCGCGCACTTCCGGCGCTGGAGCGGGCGAAACAGAACGGGTTTGATGTAACGGCGGGCGTGTCGATCCACCACCTGACGCTCAACGAGCTGGACGTAGGCGACTATCGGACGTTCTTCAAAGTCAAACCGCCGCTGCGCTCCGAAGACGATCGTTTGGCGATGGTCGAGGCCGTGGCCTCCGGGTTGATCGATGTGATCTCCTCGATGCACACGCCGCAGGACGAAGAGAGTAAGCGTCTGCCCTTTGAAGAGGCCGCCTCCGGGGCCGTGGGTCTTGAAACACTGCTGCCCGCCGCGCTGCGCCTCTATCATGCGGGCCAATTGACCCTGCCGGAGCTATTCCGCGCGATGGCACTGAACCCGGCGAAACGCTTGGGGTTGGCCTCCGGGCGACTGTCCGAGGGCGCGCCTGCGGATCTCGTGCTCTTCGACCCGGATGCGCCCTTTGTGCTGGATCGGTTCAAGCTTCGGTCAAAATCCAAGAACACCCCCTTTGATGGCGCGCGGATGCAGGGCATTGTCAAAGGCACTTGGGTCGATGGGATGCAGGTGTTCGACGGCTGAGCCCCGCCGTCGCATCCGATTTTGAGTATTTAAAGCGTTTTTCGTTGATCCCGCTTCGGGTTTGACGAAAAACGTCACCACACTGTAGGGATGTCGCACCGTCTCTCAAAAATTGAGTACCTCAAGTTTTGAGAGACGGTTTAAACCAAGGAAATGCCCATGACGCTTCTCTTGATGATCATCACCGCGCTTTTGGCCTATCTTTTGGGCTCGATCCCTTTTGGCATCGTCATGGCACGGCTGTTCGGTTTGGGCGATCTGCGCCAGATCGGGTCGGGCAACATTGGCGCGACGAATGTTCTGCGCACCGGCAATAAATTGGCGGCCTTTTTGACGCTTTTGGGCGACAGCGGCAAAGGTGCTCTGGCGGTGATCCTGGCGCGGGCGCTGTTGGGCGAACAACTGGTCGGCATCGCCGGGCTGTTTGCCATGCTCGGGCATCTCTATCCCGTGTTCTTGCGGTTCAAGGGCGGGAAAGGCGTTGCAACCTTCCTCGGCACGCTTTTGGCGCTCTCCCTGCCTGTCGGGCTTTTGGCCTGTGGCACATGGCTTTTGGTGGCAGTGATCACGCGCTATTCAAGCCTCTCGGCCCTGATCGCCGCGCTTTTGGCGCCGATCTACACCGCGTTTTTCTACCATTTGCATGGTGCCATTCTTGTGCTGATCCTGACCGGCTTGATTTTCTACAAACACCGCGAGAACATCGCGCGGCTCAAGGCCGGGACGGAAACAAAGATCGGTCAGAAGGGCTGAGGCCCCTCTGATCAATAACTGTATTCGCCAAACACGCGGGTCACGTCGCCGTTCCAGTCGCCTTCGAAATGCGCGATCAGCTCGTCTGCGGGCGCTTGGCCGGTTTCGATGCTGTCCTTAAGTGCGCTCAGGAAATGGGTTTCGTCCGGCACCATACCGCCCGCGCCCGCACGTCCACGCGCCTTGAGACCCGCCTCGGCAATCGACACGCATTCGCGCGCGAGATCGAGCATTTTAACGCCGCCAACCTCGGCCTGAAGCGCATCGACGGAGGCCGCCACGCGCAGTTCTTCGCGGAATTCGGGCGTCCAGCCCTTGATCAGATCGGAGGTCGCATCGAGTGCGCTCTGATCGTACATCAGCCCGACCCAAAACGCCGGAAGTGCGCAAAGACGACGCCACGGGCCGCCATCGGCGCCGCGCATTTCCATGTATTTCTTGATCCGCGCTTCGGGGAACAAGGTCGTGAGGTGATCCGCCCAATCCGACATCGTCGGCTTTTCGCCGGGCATCGCGGGCAGCTCGCCTTTCAGAAAATCGCGGAAGGACTGGCCCAGCGCGTTGATATATTTGCCGTCGCGGTAGACGAAATACATCGGCACATCGAGGGCATATTCGACATAGCGCTCAAAGCTCATGCCGTCTTCGAACACAAACGGCAGCATGCCGGTGCGCGAGGCGTCGAGGTGGCGCCAGATGCGCGAGCGCCAGGATTTGTGACCGTTGAGCTTGCCCTCTTTGAAGGGCGAATTGGCGAAGAGCGCCGTCGCGACGGGTTGCAACGCCAGAGCGGTGCGGAATTTCTGCACCATGTCGGCCTCGGAGGCGAAATCGAGGTTCACCTGCACGGTGCAGGTGCGGCGCATCATGTCTTTGCCGGTCTCGCCCACGGTCGCCATATAGGAGTCCATCAGCTTATAACGGCCTTTCGGCATCAAGGGCATCTCGTCATGGGTCCAGGTCGGCGCCATGCCAAGCCCGATAAACCGCGCGCCCACTTCGTCAGCGATCGTGTGCACTTCCTTGAGGTGTTCGTTCACCTCGTCACAAGTCTGGTGGATTGTGTCCAAAGGCGCGCCGGACAGTTCCAACTGACCACCCGGCTCCAGAGAGATATTCGCACCGTTCAGCTCAAGCCCGATAAGGTGCTCGCCCTCGAAAATCGGGTTCCAACCATAGCGGTCCTGCAACCCTTCGAGGATCGCCTTGATCGAGCGATCGCCCATATAGGGCAGCGGTTTCAGAGCATCTTCGCAATAGCCGAATTTCTCGTGCTCGGTGCCGATTTTCCACTGCTCTCTGGGCTTGCAGCCATCAGCGAGATAACCCACGAGATCGTCATAGCTTTCGATCGGCCCGCCGCCGGATTGAGGAATAGACATGGGGGAAGGTGCTCCGAAAGAGTTGCAAATCGTTCGGGTACAGTTGTGCGATGCGGGCGGCGAAGTCAATGCGGCCTGCAGCTTCTGTGATTTGCGCTCAGTGAAGAACCGCTGTGCGTTTCCGCCAGATCACGACCGGATGATCCGGCGTCTGTTTGATTTGGCGCAGCATTTTTTCGGTCTCAAGGCCTTCGAGCGTGACAAAGACATCGAACAGCGCCTCGGCGCCGTGAGCGTTGACCGGAATGGTCAAAGGCGGCTGTCCGGGGGCGTCCAATTGCCAATGCGCATGACCCTTTCCAGTGGGAATGAGGGTGACGGCAGTCAGCGCCTCGATCTCGACCTGCCCGCCCGTCAGAGGAGAAAAGAAAGAGACGACACCTTCGTCCACTTCGACCGCACCAAAGCCCCCGCCACCTCGGTCGAACCGGGCGCGCTGAATGGCCGCTATGGCGAAAATGACGGAGAGCGCGGTGAACGCAAATGCGATCCAGCGCATGACGCCGAATGAGGACGCAGCCCAAAGCCCCATGAGTGCGACGACCACAAGCGCCACGACAACCTCACGCCAGCGCCAGAGCAGGGCTTTCACCTCGGGGCGCATCACCAGTCTCCGAGCTGTTGTTGCCAGATGGTCAGCGCCGCGACCGCCGCCGTGTCGGCGCGCAGGATACGGGGCCCGAGAGACACCGCATGGGCATAGGGAAGCGCATGCAGGCGCTTGCGCTCGATCTCTGAGAACCCGCCCTCTGGCCCGATCAAGATGGCCCATTTGCCACCCTTTACATCGCCAAGTGCTTCCTCTGCGCCCACAAGCGTCTCGTCACAGAACATGATCTGTCGCTCCGCGTCCCAATCGGCCAAAAGCCGGTCGAGTTTGACCAGATCAGCTACCTCTGGCACATAAGTCCCGCCGCATTGCTCGGCGGCCTCAACGGCGTGGGCCTGCAACCGGTCCTGCCGGATGCGTTCGGAATTGGTGAAGTCTGTCGCGACAGGCACGATCCGTTTCGCCCCCATCTCCGCGGCTTTCTCGACGATGAAATCGGTGCGCGTCTTTTTGATGGGCGCAAACAAGAGCCAGAGATCGGGCGGCATCTGCAACTCGCGAGTCTTTTCGCGACAGGTCAATTCACCGCCACGCTTGCCCGCCTGCGTGACCTCGGCCAGAAACTCGCCGTCGCGGGAATTGAACAGTGCGACAAAGGCGCCCTCCCCCTGGCGCATCACGCCAAAAAGATAATGCGCCTGATCCCGTTCCAGAGGAATGGATTGCCCCACTGCCAGCGGGTGATCTACATAGAGCCTGATTTTCGCTTCAACCATGGACATTACATATGACCGATGAGCAGCCAACACCAGAGATGAACGGACAAGTGGCCGATGCGGTGAAGGGCAATTGGGTGGACCGGCTTGCGCCCCACGCCACGCGTCCCTACCTGCGGCTGTCGCGGGCGGATCGGCCCGTGGGCACGTGGTTGTTGCTCATTCCCTGCTGGTGGGGCGCGCTTTTGGCCTCGGCCGAGGTCGGCACGCTGAGCCTGCGCACGGTCTGGATCATCGTCGGCTGCGCTCTGGGCGCTTGGTTGATGCGCGGTGCGGGTTGCACATGGAATGACATCACCGACCGGGATTTCGACGACAAGGTGGAGCGCACCAAAAGCCGCCCGATTCCTTCGGGGCAGGTCACGGTCAAACAGGCCGCCACTTGGATGATCGTGCAAAGCCTCATTGCCTGTCTGATCCTTTTGACCTTCGGCAAGCTCGCGATCCTCTTGGGCGTCATCTCTCTTTTGCCCGTCGCGATCTATCCTTTCGCCAAGCGATTCACGTGGTGGCCGCAGGTATTCCTCGGCATCGCCTTCAACTGGGGGGCACTCTTGGCCTATGCCGCTGTCGCGGGCAAACTCACCACCGCGCCTGTGTTTCTCTATCTCGCGGGCATTGCCTGGACGATCTTTTACGACACGATCTATGCGCACCAAGACAAGGAAGACGATGCCCTCATCGGCGTGAAATCCACCGCGCGCCGCTTTGGCGATGAGACCCCGCGCTGGCTCAAACGGTTTCTCGTGATCACCGTGGTGCTCATGGCCGCAGGCATCATCGAGGCGCTGGCAGACCGTTCGGTTTTGGTGCTCGTCGTGGGGCTTGGCGCGCCCTGGGCGATGGGGCTGCACATGACTTGGCAGATGGCGCGGCTCGACACCGAAGACCCGGATCGCTGCCTCTATCTGTTCCGCGCGAACCGTGACACAGGGCTCTTGGCTGCGCTGTTTCTTGCCATCGCGGTCTTCCTTTGATTGCAGCAATCCGCCGAACCCCCTAAGACAAAGGCCAAAGTCACAAACAGGCGTCTTGTTCCCTGATGCGCATTTCAGAATTCCTACCCGTCTTCGCCGCCCTCATCGCGGGCCTCATCCTAAGCCTCGGGGCCGCCGCCATCGGGGCCACCGTGATCGAGACCACCTCGACCAAAGCCGTGGACAACCAATTGGCGATGCGTGGCTATGATTGGGTGGATGTCGAAGGCGACGGGTTACAAATCGTGCTCACCGGCACCGCGCCGGACGAACAGACGCAACTGGCGGCCCAGCGCGCAGCCGGCCATGTGGTCGATCCCTCCCGCGTGATCAACGTGATGAACGTCGTGCAACAAGAGGCCATCCCCGCGCCGCGGTTTTCCATCGAGATCCTGCGCAACGACAGTGGCATTTCTCTGATCGGTCTGGTGCCCAGCGGTTGGGATCGCGAAGGTTTCATCGAGGCCCTGAAACGCGCGAGCGGCACAGGTTCTGTCGCCGATCTTCTGGAACAGGCGGATTATCCGGTGCCCGAAAACTGGGGCGACGCCACCGAATTCGGCCGCACCGCAATCGGTCTTTTGCCGCGCTCGAAAATCTCCATCGCCGCCGATGGGATCACGCTCACGGCTCTGGCCGACAGCAAGGATCAAAAGATCACGTTTGAGCGCGCCCTGATCCGCGCCCTGCCCGACACGCTTCCGGTGGCCATCGACGTGGCCGCCCCCCGTCCCGTGATCACGCCATTCACCGTGCGCTTTATCATCGACGCAAACGGCCCGCGCTTTGACGCCTGTGTCGCCGAAACGCCGTCGGGTCACGCCCGCATTCTGGCCGCTGCGAAAGCCGCAGGCATCGAAAATCCGACCTGTACCATCGGCCTCGGTTCGCCGACATCACAATGGGCGTCGGCCGTCGAAACCGGCATGCGCGCGCTTCAGGATCTGGGCCAAGGCAGCATCACCTATTCCGACGGCGACGTCAGCCTGATCGCCGCAGAGGGCACCGCCACGTCGCTCTTCGACAGGGTCGTGGGCGAGCTGGAGGCTGACTTGCCCGCCACCTTCACCCTTCACAGCAGCCTGCCGCAGGCGGAAACCGAGGCCGAAGAAGAAGCCCGCCCCGAGTTCATCGTCATCCGCTCCCCCGAGGGCCAGACGCAACTCCGTGGCCGCATCGCCGACGAGCGCAGTCAGGCCGCGACAGAAGCGCTGGCCAAAGCCGCCTTCGGCAGCGCCTCGGTCTATTCCGCGATGCGTGTTGACGACAGCCTGCCCGAGGGCTGGTCCCTGCGCGCCATGGCCGCCATCGAGGCGCTGGCCGAACTGAACCGAGGCTCCGCGACCATGACCGAGGACCTCGTGACCGTACGCGGCGAGACCGGCAACGAAAACGCCCGCGCCGAGATCGCGAGTCTTTTGTCTGCGAAACTGGGCGACGGCGAACAATTCACCATCGACGTCACATACGTGCGGAAACTCGATCCGGTGCTGAACCTGCCGACACCGCAGGAATGCGTGGCGCGCGCCAACCAGCGGATCGCGGCGAGCAAAATCGTGTTTGATCCCGGCTCGACCGAGCTGAACGATGCGGCCAATGAGACCCTCGACCAGATCGCCGAGGCGCTCAAAGATTGCGAAGACGTCGAAATGGAGATCGGCGCCCACAGCGACAGCCAAGGTGGCGAGGAGATGAACCTCAACCTCTCGACCCAACGCGCCAATTCCGTGCTCGACGGGCTTCTGATGCGCCGTGTGGCCGGCGTGCGCTTTACCGCGCAGGGCTATGGCGAAGGCCAACCCATCGCGGACAATGGCACCGAAGAGGGGCGCGAGGCGAACCGTCGGATCGAATTTAAATTGCTGAACGCGGAAGAGCCAGAAACGGCAACACCGCAAGACGAGGCGCAACAGGAAACGTCTGAGGAACCGCAGGGGGAAAATGCGGCGCCTGAGGCCGAGGATGCGACGACAGAGGGTGCGGATGCCGCGCCTGAGGACGACGGGGAAACCGAAGAATGAACAGAACCGAATTGATCATCGCGACTGCGGTCGTGCTTTTCATCGCCTTTTTGCTGGGCTGGTTTGCGCATTGGCTGATCCACCGCTTTGTGCGTGTGGGTCAGGGCGAGATGAACGATCTCGACACGATGGCGCAGCAATTGCACGAGGCAGAGGAACAGCGCGATCAGGCGATCCACTATTATCAGCAACGCGAATCCGAGCTGACCACTCAGGCCAATCAAACCGATGCGGAACTGCGCGCCGCGATGGAAGGTCTGCGGGAGGCGCGTCACGAAGCCGAAGAGCTGCGCGCCTATATCGAACGGCAAAACGCGGGGTAATTCCCCCGCGTTTTCTCTTTTGGGCGTGACTTAGTCCGCTTCGATCATGTCCACGCGCGTGGCGTGACGGCCGCCTTCGAATTCGGCGGAGAGATAAGCATCCACGATGTCGAGTGCGAGGCCCTCGCCCACCACACGCGCGCCGATGGACAGCATATTGGCGTTGTTGTGCATCCGGATCATCCGGGCGGAGAAACTGTCAGAACAGACACCGCAACGGATGCCTTTGACCTTATTGGCGGCCATCATGATGCCTTGGCCGGTGCCACAGAGGATGATGCCCAGATCGCAATCGCCAGAGGCGACAAGCTCCGCCGCCGCCTGACCGTGTTTCGGGTAATGCGTGCTCTCCGGCGTGGTCGGGCCGATGTCGACGGCCTCATAGCCCAGCTCGGTGATATGTTTGGCAATCGCCTGACGCAGCTCGATGGCGGCATGGTCGCTTGAAAGCGCGATACGTTTGGTCATGGTTGGTTTCTCGGTCGTTGTCTTGGTTAAAATCTGCGGGTTCACCAGCGGTTCAATGCCTCTTCATCGGCGTCTTTCGCGGCGACCCAATCGGCGCCCTCGCGCGTCACTTCTTTTTTCCAAAAAGGCGCACGGGATTTCAGGTAATCCATGAGATATTCGGCCGCCTCAAAGGCCTCGACCCGGTGGCGGGCGGCGGTGGCGACCATCATGATCTGATCGCCGGGGCGGAGCTGGCCGTAGCGATGGATCACGAGGCAATCGGTGAGCGACCAGCGCGTGGCGGCCTCTTCCGCAATCGTGGTGATCGCCGCCTCACACATGCCGGGATAATGCTCTATCTCCATGTGCTCCAGCATGCCGGTGTCATCGCGCACCAGCCCGGTGAAGCTGACGGTCGCCCCTGTGTTGGGCGCTTTGCCAAAGCCTTTGAGCACTTGGGCAAGGTCGAAATCCTCGGACTGGACGGAAATCTTCATGTCAGCCACCCGTCACCCGCCCGTCATCGGCGGAAAGAACGCCACCTCGCGCACGCCTGCCAGGGACGCATCGAAGTCGGTCAATTCCTGATCCAGCGCCACACGCAGGGATTTGAGATCGGAAAATGCCAGATCATAGCGCGGCTCGCGGGCTTTCAACTCCTCGACCAGACCCATCACCGTCGCGGCCTCGGTCTCCACCGTTTCACGCGGCTCCCCGATGCGCTCGCGCACCCATGCGAAATAGAGCACCTCAATCTTCATGATGATCTCGCAGGTATGGCATGGCCTTGGTCAGATAGTCCCAGCCGGTGATCACGGTCAAAATCCCGGCGATCCAGAAGATCATGAGACCCAGCGTAAAGAGCAGCGCCATAGCGGTTGCCCCATAGGCAAAGAGCACGGCGATGGCGACCATCTGAGCCGTGGTTTTCCATTTGGCGAGTTTCGTGACTTTCAAAGTCCCGGCAGTATCGCCCAAGAATTCCCGCAGGCCAGACACAAAGGTCTCGCGCAGCAAAATGAAAGCGGCTGGAATGACGATCAGAGCATTCGCGCCATGCAACATGGTCAGAACCGCAATCGCCGTGACCACCATCGCCTTGTCGGCGATCGGGTCCAACATGGCGCCGAATTTTGACATCTGGTCCCATTTGCGCGCCAGATAGCCGTCGAGAAAATCGGTGATCGAGGCGGAGGCGAACAGGATCAGCGCGGCCCAATCGGCGACGGGGCGCGGCAGGATCAGAAAAACGAGCGCCACCCCCGGCGCGCAAAGCAGCCGGAAGACGGTGAGGATATTGGGCAGGTTCCATGTCATGGCTCTCTCCTTACCCCGTCATCCGTTTTCATGGAAGAAGTCGTAGATGGTCTGGGCCACTTTCTCTGAAATTCCGTCCACGGCCTTAAGATCGGCGAGGTTCGCGCCCGACACCGCCTTGGCCGAGCCGAAATGCGCCAAAAGCGCCCGTTTACGGGTCGCGCCAACACCCGGCACCTCGTCGAGCCGCGTAAGCCCCATGGCTTTCGAACGCTTCGCCCTATGGGTGCCGATGGCAAAACGGTGCGCCTCGTCGCGCATCCGCTGGATGAAATAGAGCACCGGATCGTTGCGCCGAAGCGCCATGACGCGGTGGCCGATGCGGTGGAATTCTTCCTTGCCCTGATCGCGGTCGATGCCCTTGGCGACGCCGATCATCGGCACATCTGTGACCCCCTGTTCGACCATAATCTCATGCACGGCAGAGACCTGCCCCGCGCCGCCGTCGATCAACAGAAGATCGGGCCAGAGACCTTTGGAACGATCCGGGTCGTCTTTCAAAAGGCGTTTAAATCGCCGCGTCAGCACCTCTTTCATCATGCCAAAGTCATCGCCCGGCGTGATGTCGTCACCGCGAATGTCGTATTTGCGGTAGTGGTTCTTCATGAAACCTTCCGGCCCCGCGACGATCATCGCGCCAACCGCATGCGCACCCTGAATATGAGAGTTGTCGTAGACCTCGATGCGCGCGGGCACCTGCGGCAGGTCGAAAGCCTCTTTGAGCCCTTCGAGCAGTTTCTCCTGCGCCGCCCCCTCGGACATTTTCCGACCGAGACTTTCGCGGGCATTGCGCAGCGCAGAGGCGACAAGCTCCTGTTTCTCGCCACGTTGCGGGACGAGGATTTCGATTTTCTTGCCCGCTTTTTCCGACAGCGCTTCGGCCATCAGCTCGCGCTCTTCGATGTCATGCGACAGGATCAACTGACGCGGCGGATCGCGTTTCTCATAGAACTGGCCGATGAAACCGGCCAAGACCTCTTCGGCCTCCGCCCCGTTGGTTTTCGGATAGAAATCCTTATTGCCCCAGTTCTGATGCGCACGGATGAAGAAGACCTGAACACAGGCCTGCCCGCCCTCCATATGCAAACCAATCACATCGCCCTCGCCCACCGTGCGCGGGTTGATGCCTTGGGCGGTCTGCACATTGGTGAGCGCCCGGATCCGGTCGCGCAGCCCCGCCGCCTTTTCGAACTCCATGGCGTCGGAGGCCTCTTGCATGTCATGCGCCAGTTTTTCCTGAAGCCCAGAGTGCCGCCCCTGCAAGAACCGCTCCGCCTCATTCACCAGCTCGGCGTAATCCTCTTTCGAGATTTTGCCGACACAAGGCCCGGTGCAGCGCTTGATCTGATATTGCAGACAGGGCCGCGTGCGAGACTCAAAGTCCACATCCGAACAGTTCCGCAGCAGAAACACCTTTTGCAACTGGTTCAGCGTGCGATTGACCGAGGAGGCCGAGGCGAAGGGGCCGTAATAGGACCCTTTGCGCTTGCGCGCACCGCGGTGTTTGGTGATCTGCGGGAACTCATGATCATGGGTGACGAGAATGTTCGGAAACGACTTATCGTCTCGCAACAACACGTTGTAGCGCGGCTTGAGCTGTTTGATCAGGTTTTGCTCTAAGAGAAGCGCCTCGGTTTCCGTCCGCGTGGTCAGGAACATCATCTGCGAGGTCTCGGAAATCATCTTGGCGATCCGCGCCGAATGGCCATGCGGACGCGCATAGTTCGAGACCCGGTTCTTCAGGTTCTTCGCCTTGCCGACATAGAGCACGTTATGTTCGGGATCGAGCATGCGATACACGCCCGGCGAGCCGTCGAGCTGTTTGACATAGGCGTCGATCACCTTGTGACCGCGCGGGATGTCTTTGCTCATCTCCGGACTCACCTCTGTGCTCTCCAAAGCGCTTTCTTTTGGGGTCGTCTCTTCGCTCATCTGCCTGTCTCTGATTCCCGTCTCTGGCTGCAATCTTATCGCACTGGGGGCAAGAGGAAACTCATCCACGATTCCTGTGGATAACCCTGCCGATAAGTTTTCGTGAACCGCGATTTTCCCTTGTTTCCATGCGCTTTCGTGAGTTTGCCCAAAAAACAGTCACATTTTTAAGCTATTGATTTTAAAATAAATATTTTCAAGACCCTCGCAAATCATTGAAATGATTTACATTTTAGTAACGGAATTGAAACAAATCGGCCCAAGGTGCAAAACTTTTCGCAACAGCCTGCCGCTGGGTCACTCTGCGACATCCACATCGGGCGTTTCCCAGGCCAGGTGTTGACCGCTATCAGGGCAGATCAATTGCCCAGTCACAGCGCTTGCACCCAACAGATACCGCAGTGCCGCACAGATGTCCTCGGGGTCCACGCCACGTTGCAAAAGCGTGGCCCTTTGCTGGGTGGCAAAGGCCTCATCCGACTGGCGCGCGCCCTGTAGGGTCGGCCCCGGCCCGATGCCATTCACACGCACCTTCGGCGCCAATGCCTGTGCCGCCGTTTGGGTCAGCGCCCAGAGCGCGGATTTAGCCAGAGTGTAGCTCATGAACTGCGGCGTCAGCTTGCGCACCCGCTGGTCGATCATATTGACCACAAGGCCCTGCGCCACGGGTCGCCCACGCGCGTCCGCTACCGGCTCGGGCGCCTGCGCTGCGAAGGCTTGCAGCAACACAAAGGGCGCGCGCAGGTTGCTTTCCATATGCCGATCCCAGCTTTGACGGGTCACGTCCGGCAGGCTGTCCTGTTCGAAAATCGAGGCATTATTCACCAAAAGCGTCAAAGGCCCGCCCAAGGCATCGACCGCACGCGGGACCAGCGTTTCAACCTGTGCCTCATCCAAAAGATCGGCTTGTAAAACAGAGGCCTTGCGCCCCATGCCGCGCAGTTCCGCAACCAGCGCCCCTGCGGCCTCCGTCGAACGGTTGCAATGCACCGCGACATCGAACCCGTCCTCCGCCAAGGCCAAAACCATAGCCCGGCCAAGCCGATGCGCCGCCCCGGTCACAAGCGCTCTTTTGTCCCGCAAAATCCTCTCCTCAGCTCAGAACAGCCAAAACGTAGAGGACATATAGGGCGGAAAGGACGATCCCCCAAAGACGGGTGATGTCGATGCGTTTGAGCACGAACACACCGAGGATCATCGAAGATACGAGCATCACCCAGATGTCGAAATCCATCAGCTCGGCATCGACCGGAAGCGTCCCGACAAGGCTCGACACCCCGATGATGCCCAAAAGGTTGAACATGTTCGAGCCGATGACGTTGCCAAAGGCCACATCAGCTTGTTTGCGGAGCGCCGCCATCACCGTGGTCGCAAGCTCCGGCAAGGAGGTGCCAAGGGCCACAAGCGTCAGGCCGATCACGGTTTCAGACACGCCGAAAGCCCGCGCGATATTGGTCGAGGCATCGACGAGAAGATCCGCCCCCAAAGGCAGGCCGATGAGACCGGCAACGAGAAAACCGATGATCTTTGTCCAAGGCATATCCGGATCGGCGCCTTCGACCTCTTCTTCCTCGACATCGCGCTGCGCCACGCGGTGACAACGGGCCTGATAGATCGCATGGCCGATCATCGAGAACAGCGCGACCAAAAGCACAATCCCGGCGATCCAGTCGAATTGACCACGCATCGCCAAAAGAATGAAAAGCACCGTCGCGCCGATCATCTGAAGGTAGGAGGCGCGGGTGGAATTGTCGATCACATGCAGCGTCGAAATCAGTGCAGGAATGCCCAGCACAAGCAAGACATTGGCGGTGTTCGAGCCGATCACATTGCCCAGCGCCAGCCCCGGCACACCATCGAAAATCGCCGAGACGGAGACCAGAAGTTCCGGCGCGGAGGTGCCAAAGGCCACAACGGTCAATGAGACGATCAGCGCCGGAATGCCAAGTCGCAGAGACAGGTTCACGGCGCCACGCACCAACATGTCGCCCGCCACGAGCAAAAGCACCAAACCGGCGACCGCGTAAATGAAATCCATCAGGGTTTGCCCTTTTCACAGGCGCATGCGCCCTTGCCTATCTTGTAACGCCCGCAGCGGGGGCATTTCATGTCTTTGAGTTTTTGCTGTCCAGGAAAGCGCAGCCGTCCGAAGATGGCCAAAACCATCATGAAGATCAGGAAAACGCTGATAACCTTGAACATCATGGCGTCAGAGCCCGAACCTGGCCCAAAGCGCCTGTTCTTCGACCTGCGCCGTCAGACCGGAGGCCAGTTCAGTCCCGAAGCGGCGCAGCAGGGGACGTTTCGGCCCGAACACCGTCAAACGCACCTTATCGCCGTACATCTCTTTCATCTTCGGCACGAGATGGCCGAGACCATCCGCAAGGCCCAGTTCGACCCCCTTCGCCCCGGTCCAGAACGCGCCATCGAAAAGCTCGACCTCTTTCGAGAGCCGTTTGGCGCGGGACGTGGTGACGTGCTGGATAAAGGCCTCATGGATTTCTTCCTGAAGCCCTTTGATCCGCGCCACATCTTCGGGATTTTCCGGGCGGAACGGGTCCATCTGGCTTTTCGATTTACCAGAAGTATAGACCCGACGTTCGATCCCGTGCTTGGCGATCAGCTGATCAAAGCCAAAGCCCGCCGAAATCACCCCGATCGAGCCGACGATAGAGCTTGTATCGACGAAAATCTTATCGGCGGCACAGGCCAGCCAATAGCCCCCCGAGGCCGCGACATCCTCGACAAAGGCATAGACGGGCAGTTCTTTTTCCGCCGCCAGCCGCGAAATCCGCGCCGCGATCAAAGACGACTGCACCGGCGAGCCGCCCGGAGAATTGATCGACAGCGCCACCGCCGTGGGCTTGCCCTTGCGAAAGGCGCGCTCGATTGCGGGCGCAAGGCTTTGGTCGTTCAAACCGCCCTGACGGGTCATGATCGCGCCATTCAGACGCACGACATTGACCCTTGGCGGGCCATTGCGGAAAGGGATGCGAAGTTTCATGTCCTTGGATGTAAAGTGCGCCCCCCGGACAAACAAGGGCGCGAGACAAAGCCCCGCGCCCTTTTTTTCACCTTTTTCTCAGATCAGATCAGTCTTCGGCACAGGCCGTGAAGGCCCCCGCCAGAGAGTCCATCAGATCGCCATAGAACCCGGCCCCCGGCGTCAGGTCGACGCCCAGCGGGTCGATGACCGCGCTTTTGGCTTCGGTGCCGTCCAGCACGGTGTTGACAAGACCCGCGTTGAATTGCGGCTCGGAGAACACACAGGTGATGCCGATCTCTTTCACCTTGTCCTGAATTTCACGAATGCGCGCGGGGCTCGGCGCGCTGGCGTCGCTGATCGAGATCGAACCTGCCGCCGACAGACCGAAACGGTTTTCGAAATAGTTATAAGCATCGTGGAAGACGATGAAATTCATCTCGGAGAGCGGCGCCATCTCTGACTGAATCTCCGCGATTTTCACGTCCAGCGCCTCTTGGGCGGCGGCGGCATTGGCGCGGTAGGTTTCCGCGTTTTCCGCATCGAGCGCGGCAAGCTCTTCCGCGATGACACCCAACCAGACCCGGCCGTTCATCGGGTCGAGCCAAGCGTGACCATCAGTGCCCTCATGAGCGTGATCATGGTCGTCGTGACCATCGTGATCATCATGCCCTTCGTCTTCATGCGCGTGATCGTCGTGGTCGTGATCGTGGTCGTCGTGATCCTCCGCCTCATGCGCATGATCGTCGTGGTCATCATGCGCCTCTTCTTCATGCCCATGATCGTCGTGGTCGTCGTGATCATGATCGTCATGCGCCTCAGCCTCATCATGATCGTGATCATGCTCATCCTCGCCATGCACATGACGCTCAAAGGTCGCGCCTTCACGGACCTCCAACACGGTCGCCCCCTCGACATTCGCGAGCGGCACGGACAGCGTCTGATCGCCGATCTCGTCGATCACCTCATCGAGCCAGGGTTCGATCTTCGGGCCGGTCCAGAACACGACATCCGCCTGTTGCACCGCGCGCGCATCGGAAGGGCGCAGAGCATAGCCATGCGGCGAGGCGCCCTGCGGCATCAAGACGGAAGGCTCGCCCAGATCGCCCATCACCTGCATGACCAGAGAGTGAATCGGCGCCATGTCGGTCACGACATTCGGGACCTCGGCCTGCGCGGCGGTGACGTGTGCGAAATGTGCGCCCGCGAGAACAGGAACAAAGAAAAGGGAGGAACGTAGGGACATTCTGGCCTCAGGATTTGGTGTGTTATGTTATTACGTGACGGGCTTGATATATCACAGGTGATAACATATCAAGTCCTCCTGTCACGAGTCTCCTCAAAGACCCACCCCCGCGCCTCGCGCCCTTACGGAGCACAGCCCTATGGACCCGAACCCGATCGGATTTCAAAAGCACGATCACAGCCATTGCGTCGCCGATGCCGTCGCCGAGGCGGATCGGACCTGCCAAAAGGCCGGGCTGCAACTGACGCCTGTGCGCAAACGTGCCTTGGAAATCCTGCTCGAAGAACACCGTGCTTTGGGCGCCTATGACGTGCTGGCCCGCTTGGCCGAAGACGGGTTCGGCAGCCAGCCACCGGTGGCCTACCGCGCCCTCGACTTTCTGACAAAGAACGGCTTTGCCCATAAGATCGAGCGGCTGAACGCCTTTATCGCCTGCGCGCACCCGGGCGACATTCACACCCCGGCGTTTCTGATCTGCACCACCTGCGATGCGGTGGCCGAGGCGGAAACCGATCCCTCGCACAGCCTGTTGAACCAGATCGCCGACACCACGGGCTTTCGCATCAGCCGCGCGGTGCTCGAGGCCGAGGGCACCTGCCCCAATTGCCTCGCGAACGATCAGGCGAAAGACCCGAAATGAGCCTCGTTTCCGTAGACACGATCAGCCTGCATCTCGGCGGACGTCAGGTGCTGGATCAGGTCTCGCTCGACATCGAGCCCGGCGAGATCGTCACCATCGTCGGTCCGAACGGCTCCGGCAAATCGACGCTCTTGCGGGTCATCATCGGGGCGCTTTCGCCCAAGATCGGCAAGATCACCCGCAAAAAAGGCCTCAAGATCGGCTATGTGCCGCAAAAGCTGCATATCGATCCGACCCTGCCGCTGACCGTGCGCCGGTTCCTGTCGCTGCCGAAGCGCGTGAGCGATGATGCCGCCCATGCCGCGCTTCATGACGCGGGCGCGGGGCATCTTTGCCATCATCAGATGACCGCGCTCTCGGGCGGGCAATTTCAACGCGTGCTTTTGGCGCGCGCGCTTTTGACCAATCCCGATCTGTTGATTTTGGATGAAGCGACCCAAGGCCTCGACCAACCCGGCTCAGCCGATTTCTACAGCCAGATCGAGCGGCTGCGCCGCGAAAAAGGCTGTGCCGTGCTCATGGTCTCGCATGAGCTCCATGTCGTGATGGCGGCCTCGGATCGCGTGATCTGTCTCAACGGTCATGTCTGTTGCCACGGCGCGCCGGAACATGTCGCCTCCGCGCCAGAATACCGCGCGCTCTTTGGCACCGGCACCCATGGCGCGCTGGCGCTTTATCGCCACGACCATGACCACGATGCCTGCGATCATGATCACACCTCGGATCACCACCATCACGACACAGCACATAAGGAAAGCGCATGAGCCTTTTGGATGATTTCATCGTCCGCGCGGTCTTGGCCGGGCTGGGCCTCGTTCTGGCCGCCGCCCCTCTGGGCTGTTTCGTCGTCTGGCGGCGCATGGCCTATTTCGGCGACGCCACGGCGCATGCGGCCTTGTTGGGCGTGGCTCTGGCACTGGCTTTCAACATCTCGATTTTCGCCGGTGTTCTGAGCATCGCCCTGATCATGGCCGTGACCGTCTCCGCACTCTCGGGTCGGGGCTTTGCCATGGACACGATCCTCGGCGTCATGGCGCACAGTTCGCTGGCCTTCGGCCTCGTCGCCGTCTCCTTTGTGCCGGGCGTTCGGGTCGATCTCATGGCCTATCTCTTTGGCGACATCCTCGCCGTCGGGCGCAGCGATCTTTTGGTGATCTGGCTTGGCGCGGCTTTGGTCGTCGGGCTGTTGTATTGGCGCTGGTCGGCACTTTTGACCGCGACGCTGAACCCCGATTTGGCCTATGCCTCCGGCATCTCGCCCAAGCGCGAACAGATGATCCTGTCGCTCGCCTTGGCCCTCGTCGTCGCGGTCGCCATCAAAGTGGTCGGCACGCTGTTGATCGCCGCGATGCTGTTGATCCCGGCCGCAAGTGCGCGCACCTTCTCGCGCACGCCCGAGCGCATGGCCGCCATCGCGATGGTGATCGGCGTGCTCTCCGTCCTGGGCGGCATTCAAAGTGCATTCACCTTTGACACGCCGACCGGCCCGACCATCGTTTGCGTTGCTGCTCTGTTGTTCGTGGCGGCCAATTTGGTGCGGCTTCTGCGCGCTCAGGTCAAATAAGAGCTGAGCGCCGCCTCCACACCCTCGCGGTAGATCATCGAAAGCCAGCGCGCGAAAGCCTCCGCAAACTGCGGCTCCTCCGCCAGATCGCCATAGATGTGACGCATGGAAAGCCAAGCTTTCGGGTCGATTTTGGCCTTGGCCGCCAGCGCCGTCAGATCCGACCAGAACGGATCATTGGGCGCAATCTCGGTCCCATCTTCGCGTGCCCCCAAACAATAGCGCGCCCAAAGCGCAGAGCTAAGCGCAAGCCCCTCCGGCGCAATCCCCCCTGCGAGACAGGCGTGGATCGACGGCACAAGAAAGCCCGGCTGCCGCGACGAGCCGTCAAAGGCCACACGGCGCGTCGTGTCGATGATCTTCGGATTGGAAAACCGTTCTTTGATCAACGTGACATAGGTCTCTGGCGTAAACTCCGGCACCGGCGCGATATGGGGCATGATTTCCTCGCGCTCGACTTTTTCGAACAAAGCGCCGATCAGAGGATGCGTCATACAGCCGGAAATCGTCGCAACGGAAAGCAATTCGCCGACCGCGGCAATCACCTGATGCCCGCCGTTGAGAATACGAATTTTCATCGTCTCGTAAGAGTGCACATCCTCGGAGAACACCGCGCCCGCCTTGTCCCAATCGGGACGGCCCGCGCAGAAATTATCCTCGATCACCCATTGCCGGAAATTCTCATGCGTGACGGGCACAGAGTCCTCGATGCCGAAGTCTTGCACCAACTCCAACTCCTGCGGCCCGGTCGCGGGCACGATGCAATCGACCATGGCGTTGGGGAAGCTGCACTCGGCCTCGATCCACTCCGCCAGATCGGGATCGGACAGCTTGGCGAGCGAGACCACCGTCTGACGCAACACCTCGCCGTTGCCCTGTAGATTGTCGCAGGACTGCCCCGTGAAAGGCCCGACCCCACGTTCCCGGCGCAGCTTTAGCGCCGCGACAATCGCACCAAAAGCCGTGCGCGGGCGCCACGGGTTTTCGGCGTCATGGACAATATCCGGATGCGTGGCGTCAAACCCTTTGGTCGCCGGATCGATGTAATAGCCGCCCTCTGTGACAGTAAGCGCGACGATGCGAATGTCGGGCTGCGCCATGCGTTCGATCAGGGCGCCATTGCCCTCTTCGACCGGCACATAGTCGATCATCGCGCCCACGACCTCCGCCGAAGACCCCGCAGGGTCCAGCTCGATCAGTGTGGTCAGATACTCCTGCGCCACAAATTTCTGGCGCATCTCCTCATCATAGGGCCGCACACCGGCGCCTACGATGGCCCAATCCTGCGCCAGCCCCATCTGCATCAGACGGTGCAGATACCAGGATTGATGCGCGCGATGGAAATTGCCGAGACCGATATGAACGATGCCCGGCGTGAGCGCGCTTCGGTCATACTCCGGGCGTTTGATCGCGTCAGGCAGGGTTTTCAAAGTGGCATTCGAGAGTTTCATCTTCTTGTCCTTCTCATCTCATCCGCTCAACTCATCCACTGGCCGCCATCGACGTTATACGTCTGCGCCACGATGTAATCGGCCTCGGGCGTGGCAAGGAACACGGCCATGCCGGTCAGGTCCTCCGCCCGGCCCATGCGCCCGAAAGGCACGGCCTCGCCGACTTCTTTTTTCTTTTGTCCCAAGGGCTTGTTTTCATATTTGGCAAAGAACGCATCGACCCCATCCCAATGTTCGCCCTCCACCACGCCGGGCGCGATGGCGTTAACGTTGATGCCGTGAGAGATGAGGTTCAGCCCCGCCGATTGGGTCAGGCTGATGACCGCCGCTTTGGTCGCGCAATAGACCGCCACCAGAGGCTCGCCGCGCCGCCCGGCCTGCGAGGCCATGTTGATGATCTTGCCTCCCTGCCCGCGCGCGATCATGTGTTTCGCGACCGCCTGCATCATGAAGAGCGGACCGGAAACGTTGATCGCAAAGGCGCGGTCATAGTCGTCGCGGGTGATCTCGACGAGGGGGGCTGCGGTAAAGATCGCGGCGTTGTTGATCAGGATGTCGATGCCGCCGAGTCGCTCCGCAGTCTCTGACACAGCGCGATCAATGCTGGCTTGATCCGTCACATCAAGCTCGACCGCGATCGCCGCCGCGCCGATCTCGGTCGCGGCCAGACGCGCGCGCTCGATGTCGATGTCGGCGATGGCCACGCGCGCCCCTTCGGCGACATAGGCCTTGGCAAAGGCCAGCCCGATGCCGCGCGCCGCCCCCGTGATGAGCGCAGTTTTACCCGACAGTTTCCCGACAAGCCGCGTCATGCGATCCTAAGCCCCTCGGCGTCAAACCGATGCAGATTGGCCTCATTCGGCGTCAACCAAACGGTGTCGCCATAGGACAAAGACACTTCGCCGGAGGCCCGCACAGTCAGAGGCTCGACCTGACCCTCGACAGTCACGTGAAAGAAGGTGTCAGAGCCCAAATGTTCGGACACGCCAATCTCGCCCTTCCACGCGCCGCCCTCGGTCGAAATCGCAAGGTGTTCGGGCCGGATGCCGATGGTGGTGGCATTATGTTTGGCCGCCTCAGCTCCGGTGATCAGGTTCATTTTCGGCGAGCCGATGAAGCCCGCGACGAAGACATTGCGGGGACGATTGTAGAGCTCCAAGGGCGAGCCGACCTGTTCAATATTGCCCGCACGCAGAACGACGATTTTGTCGGCCATGGTCATGGCCTCGACCTGATCGTGGGTCACATAGATCATCGTCGTGGCGAGGCGTTTGTGCAGCTCGGAGATTTCCAACCGCATCCCCACCCGCAGCGCCGCATCGAGGTTCGAGAGCGGTTCATCGAAGAGAAACGCCGCCGGTTCGCGCACGATGGCGCGACCTATGGCGACCCGCTGACGCTGGCCGCCCGAGAGCTGCCCCGGCTTGCGGTCAAGGTAATCGGTGAGATTGAGCGCCTTGGCCGCTCCCTCGATCCGGCGCTCCTGTTCGTCCTGCGGCAGACCCGCCATTTTCATCGGAAAGGCGATGTTTTTGCGAACGGACATATGGGGATAGAGCGCGTAAGATTGGAACACCATCGCCAGACCGCGCTTGGCGGGCGGCAGGTTGGTGGCGTCTTCGCGGTCGATACGGATCTGGCCGCCGGAGACATCTTCGAGCCCCGCGATCAGCCGCAGCAAAGTGGATTTCCCGCAGCCCGACGGGCCAACGAAGACCACGAATTCGCCATCCTCGATGGTCAGATCCAGCGGCGGAATGACTTCGATATCTCCGAAGGCCTTGCGCACTTTATCAAGTGTGATGCGTCCCATGTCGAAGGTCCTTTTCTTATTATTTCACAGCGCCGAAGGTCAGGCCCCGGACGAGTTGTTTCTGGCTGAACCAGCCCATGATCAGGATCGGCGCGATGGCCATGGTGGAGGCGGCGGACAGCTTCGCGTAGAACAGGCCCTCGGGGCTTGAGTAACTGGCAATGAAGGCCGTCAGCGGCGCCGCTTTCGCAGCGGTCAGGTTGAGGGTCCAGAACGCTTCGTTCCACGCGAGGATGATGTTCAACAGCACCGTCGAAGCCATGCCGGGGATCGCCATCGGCGTCAGCACATGGATGATTTCAGAGCGCAAACTGGCGCCATCCATCCGCGCGGCTTCGAGAATTTCGCCGGGGATTTCCTTGAAATAGGTGTAGAGCATCCAGACGATGATCGGCAGGTTGATGAGCGTCAGAACGATCACCAGACCGATGCGGGTGTCCAAAAGACCAAGGTCGCGGAACAACAGATAGATCGGGACCAACACGCCGACGGGCGGCAGCATCTTGGTCGAGAGCATCCACATCAAAACGTCCTTGGTGCGCTTGGCGGGGACGAAGGCCATCGACCATGCGGCGGGCACCGCGATGATCAGACCCAAAAGCGTCGAGCCCCCGGAGATGATCACCGAGTTCATGAAGTGCCGGAAATAATTCGAGCGCTCCTGCACCGTGGCGTAATTGTCCAGCGTCCAATGGAAATTGAACCACACCGGCGGATCAGCAATGGCGGCGGCCTCGGTCTTGAACGAGGTCAGGATGGTCCAGAGGATCGGGAAAAAGATCGCGATGCCGATGGCCCAGGCGAAGACGGTGGTGATGAGTTTGCGCCGGGTCGAAACGGAACGTGCCATGGGATCGCCTCCTTACGCGTCGAGGTTCTTGCCGATCATCCGCATCAGGAAGATCGCAACGATATTGGCGAGGATGATGGCGACGACGCCACCGGCGGACCCACCGCCCACATCGAATTGCAGCAGAGACTGCATGTAGATGAGGTAGGTGAGGTTCGTGGACGCCGTGCCCGGACCGCCGTTGGTGGTCACGAGGATCTCGGCGAAAACCGACAAGAGGAAAATCGTCTGAATCAGGATCACTACGGTGATCGCGCGGGCCAGATGCGGCAGCATGATGTACCAAAACCGCTTGATCCACGGCGCACCATCCATTTCGGCCGCCTCGAGTTGTTCCTGATCGAGCGACTGCAAAGCGGTCAGCAGGATCAGCGTCGCAAAGGGCAGCCATTGCCAGCTCACAATGCCGATGATCGAGGCCAGCGGCGCCGAGGACAGAAAGTCAAAGGGCTGCAATCCAAGCGCCTTGGCGGCATGGGCGAAGAGGCCGTTCACCGGATTCATGAACATGTTCTTCCACACCAGCGCCGAGACGGTTGGCATGACAAAGAACGGCGCGATGACCAGAATGCGCACGATGCCCTGACCGAAAAACGGTTGATCGAGCAAAAGCGCCAAAAGGATGCCGCCGATCACAGTGACCACGAGCACACCAACCACCAGCGCGATCGTGTTCCAAAGCGCGGCAAAGAACGCAGGGTCCGTGAGGAAAAAGCGATAGTTGGTGAGCCCGGTGAATTCCTCCATCCCCGGCATCAACAGGTTGTAGCGCAAGAATGAGAAATAGAGCGTCATCGACAGCGGGATCAGCA
Organism: Celeribacter naphthalenivorans; assembly: GCF_020524585.1. GTDB lineage: Bacteria > Pseudomonadota > Alphaproteobacteria > Rhodobacterales > Rhodobacteraceae > Celeribacter > Celeribacter naphthalenivorans. The sequence continues at coordinate 22,466 of NZ_JAIVLK010000011.1, read as the reverse complement.
TCCAGCCCAAAAGCAAAAGAACAGCGGGCGAGATCATGAGCCGCGCGCTCATGCGAGAATGTTTCGTGGCCATGTGATGTGCCTCGGCGATCAGAGGGAAAAATGCGGGCCGGAACTGGGGGAACCGGCCCGCGAGGAGGACGGTTTACTTGATGTATCCGGCCTTCATCATCTCACGCTCGGTGAGTTTCTGGGCGTTGTCCAAAGCCTGTTCGGCGCTCATCTGACCGGCCAGAGCCGCAGAGAATTGCTGACCGACAGCGGTGCCGATGCCCTGAAATTCCGGGATCGCGACGAATTGCACGCCCACATAAGGCACCTCATCCACAGTCGGATTCTTCGGGTCCGCGGACAGGATGGACTCGAGCGTCATCTTCGCGAAAGGCACGCTCTGATACTCCGGGTTCTCGTAAAGCGACTGACGCGTGCCCGGCGGTACATTGGCCCAGCCTTCTTTGGACGCGACGAGCTCGGTGTAGTCTTTCGACGTCGCCCATTCGACAAAGGCCTTCGCCGCATCGACTTTCTGCGTGCCCGCCGGAATGCCGAGGTTCCACGCCCAAAGCCAGTTGCCACGCGGGCCAAGACCATTGTCCGGCGCCTGCGCGAAACCGACGCTGTCGGCCACTTGGCTGTCATTCGGGTTGGTCACGAAAGAGGCCGCGACGGTGGCGTCGATCCACATACCGCATTTGCCGGTCTGGAACAGCGCGAGGTTCTCGTTGAACCCGTTGCCCGACGCGCCCGGAGGACCGTAATTGTTCATCAACTCAAGATAGTCGTTGAGCGTGTTGGCCCAGGCCTCGCTATCGAACTGCGGCTTCCAATCCATGTCGAACCATTTCGCGCCATAGGAGTTGGCCATCGCCGAGAGGAACGCCATGTTCTCGCCCCAGCCTGCCTTGCCGCGCAGGCAGATGCCGTAGACTTCGTTGTCCTTGTCGGTCATCGCGGCGGCGGCCTCTTTGATAAAGGCCCAGGTCGGTGCGTCCGGCATCTCAAGTCCGGCTTTTTCCATCAGGTCGGTGCGATACATCACCATCGAGCTTTCGCCATAGAACGGCGCGGCATAAAGCTCGCCGTCGACGGTCAGACCGTCGCGGATCGCAGGCAACAGATCGTCGACATCATAGCTCTCCGGCAGATCGTTCAGCGACACAAGCCAGCCACGCTCACCCCAGATCGGCACCTCATAGGTCCCAATGGTCATGACGTCGAACTGGCCGCCTTTGGTGGCCACGTCCTGCGTCACTCGCTGGCGCAGCACGTTCTCCTCCAACGTGACCCACTCCACCTCGATGTCGGGATGTTTGGCATAAAAATCATCCATCAGACCCTGCATGCGGATCATGTCGCCGTTGTTGACGGTGGCGACCGTGATGGTCTCGGAAGTGGCCCCTGTCGCCAATGCAGCAAGAGCACACGCCCCCATGAGGGCGCGGAAAGTCGTGTTCATGATATCCTCCCATTAGATTTGAGCATTTGCCCATATCATGAACTAATGCTCACCTATGTGCGCATTTCTGTCAAGACGCTTTTCCAAAACGCCCATGATGTCATCTGTTCTGGAAAATCTTATTGGGAAATCAAGTCCCTGGCAGTGCGCTCATCGGTGAAAACACCGGCCAACAACCCTCCGCCCAGAGCCGCACGCAGCGCCGGAAGCTTGGAGTCGCCCGCCGCGACACAGTAAACCGGCATCTCCTGCACCGGCACTTGCACCCCGACCATGCGGTGATTCACCGGGTGATCGAGGTAGCGACCAGCGCCGTCGAAAATATGCCCGCAAATCTCGCCAACACCCCCTGCGGCCCGCAGATCGGTGAGCTCCTCAGCGGTCAGAAACCCGTCCACATAAAGCGGCGCGTCATCGCCCATCTGTCCGATGCCGACGATGGCGAGATCGGCCGATTTCGCCAAGGCACGCGAGGCCTTCACATGCGGCAGGGACCGATAAAGCACCAGCTCCGCATCATCGCGCGCCGAGACCGGGGCGGACATCGGGTAATGCTTGGCGCGGGTCTTTTCCGCAAAGCGCATGATGACTTCGTAAAACGAGGCAGAGCCGTCCGGCGCGACATTGCCAATGAGCGACACCAGCTTGTGATGCGCGCCATCGACGGTGCGCAGATGTTCGACCACGGTCTTGAGCGTCCGACCGGTGCCCAGCGCAAAGGTTTTTGACTGCGTGTCCTCGAAGAACCGTTCCAACACCGGCGCAACAAAGGGCGCCAGCCCGATCAACGGATCGGCCCCCGTCCCGATCCCCGGCGAGACCCAGGCCGCCTCCAACCCAAACCGGTCCTTGAGATCACGCTCCAACTCCAGACAGCGCGCAATCGGATGGTCAATCCGCACCCGGATCAACCCCTCGGCAGAGGCGCGCGCGACAAGCCGCTGTGCGCGTTGACGGGAAATGCCCAGCTCCTGCGCGATCTGGTCCTGCGTCATCCCGCCGACAAAGGACAGCCACGCTGCACGGGCCGCCAAATCGCGCGGCGAGACATCGCTGTCCTCGACACAGCCTTGCACATTTCCTTTGGTCATGACCCGGATATTCCCCCGCAAAGATGCGATGCAGAATGAAAGAAATCCGCGAATGATGCAAACATGCGATGCGGCTCCGCCCCGTTTGACCCGCTCAAATCAAGCCCGCGCAGGTGGCTTCCGCCGGTGAAACGCCAGACGGTCATGCCCGCCGCCAATCCCGCCTGCACCCCCGCAAGCGAGTCCTCAATGACGAGGCAACGGCTTGGAGGGACACGGTTTCTCTCAGCCGCCAAAAGGAAAAGATCAGGGGCAGGTTTGCCGCGCGAGACCTCAGAGGCGGTGGTGCATCGCCCCTCGAAAAGATCGCTGAAGCCCACGATGCGCAACGAATCCGCCAGACGCGGCGGGCTTGAACTTGTGGCCAGAGCATAGGGTACGGAGAGCCTTGTGATCACCTCACGCACGCCTTGGATGGGGCGCAACTCTTGTTGAAAGGCCGCGATCAGACGCGCGCGATAGGCGGCTTCGAATCCCTCCGGCAAGGTCAGGCCGAACTCTTCGCGGATCTGTTGCATCACGACCGGATAGCTGCGCCCAAGGAAATGCCGCGCCACATACTCCGCGTCGATCTCGACCCCAAAGCCGGCCAATTCGTCGATCAACATGCGCGCGGAAATCACCTCGCTGTCGATCAGAACGCCGTCACAATCGAAGATCACCAGATCGAACATCGCCCCTCCGTCACGCTGGTTGCTGCGCGCCTTATGGCAGAGCGAATACCATCAGCCAAGCTCAAGCGTCGCCACACCGAACAGTGTTTCGGGATGGCCCGGCTGTGGCGGCGTGCCGCGATACATGCGGGCGGTCTCAAAAGTGGCCTGCCAGCCGAGCGACACGAGGCGATTGCAAAACGCACCCTGCACGCTCGGCACGTCCAGAATGGCGCGGGTCTGGCCCAGCGCCCGTGCCACAGTGGACATCAGCGCCAAAGCCGCCTCGGCATCAGGTGCAATCAGAGGTCCGATCTTGCAGCCCTCACGACAGAGCCGCGCGGTGGCAAAACCGACCGGACCGTCAGGCCCGTCCAACACCACGGTGCGGCGGGTCTCCGTGTCGAAAAGCCAGGAGGACAGAAACCGAGGACGCAGAAAGCCATTGGCCAAAAGATCGAGCTGACCGAGATCGGCGGCCTCACGCGGACCAAGCCCCCGCAGGCCCTCGCAGGTCACCTCTGGCACAGGCCCCTCAAAGCGAAGGGTGGCGCCGGTTTTCTCAAAGCCGGATTTGGCATAATTTGCCTGCTGCTCCGTCACGCCATCAAGGCCCACGGTGCGCGCTCCTGCGTGCTCAAGCGCGTGACTCCAAAGCTTGAGACCAATGCCCCGTCCGCGATATTTCGGCTTGCAGATGTAAAGCCCCAGAAAGGCAAAGCCCGGCGAATGGTTCACGACAGAAATCGCCGCCGCCAAGCCGCTTTTCTTTTCCGCGACAAAGAAGCCGTCCTGATCGGCACATGCGAAGGCGTCTGCATCCTCAAGCCCCGGGTTCCACCCCTCTTCGGCGGCCCAGTCGAGCATCGTCGCAACCTCTGCGGGGCTTGCGCCGCGCAGGATCAATTGAGCGCCTCTTTCAGGGATTTCGGCACAGACGGCTGATCGCGCAGATCGAGCGAGGTCAAAAGGTCCAGAAGGTGATGTTTCATCAATTCCTCTGCGGCAGCGCCATCCCGGCGGGCCAGCGCCTTGATCAGTGCATCATGGGCATGGCTTTCACAAAGCGCCGTGCGCCGTTGCCAATAGAGCGCGATGATCAGCGACGAGCGCGACACCAGCTGGGCGATGAAGTCGGCGACAGTGGATTGATCGGCGATGCGGGCGATCTCGACATGGAACATGCCGGACAGGTGCAATGCGCGGCCCGTGTCGCCGGCGTGCAGCGCGGCATGTTCTTCGTCGATATGCTTTTGCAGAATTTTGATGTCTTCGGGCGTGGCGCGTTCAGCCGCAGATTTCGCGGTGCGGGGCTCCAACAGAGACCGTGCCTCGAAAACTTCGCGCGCTTCTTTGACGGAAGGTTGCGCGACAAAGGCACCGCGATTGCGTTTCAACTCGACCAGACGGTCATGGGCCAGTTCCTGCAACGCGGCGCGCACCACGGTGCGGCTCACGCCGTAAATCTCACCGACCTCGTCCTCGCTCAGCTTCATGCCCGGCGACAGGCGATGTTCGTGGATGGCTATGGCAAGGCTCTCCGCGACCCTTGCGCTCCCGCTTTCCCTCTGATCCGCCTGACCCTGCATGTTTTTATCCTTCACACTCGACCGTTGTCCTAGTTTCCGCCCTCGCTTCCGATTCTCAAGTCTGGAAGGGAAATAATATTGTTTACGTCATTGTATACGATTTTAGCGCATAATTAATGCACTCTTATGTACGAAGCGCACAAACAGCAGGCATTTTATGCCCAGCGGCGCTGCAACTGCGAAAAAAACTTCGGCTCAGACAAAAACCGGACAAGCGTAAACCCATCGAAACGCAAGCAGCAGGTGAGATATGCGCTCTGGTAAAGACCTGGAACTCGTGGCACTGACCAAGCGCTATGGCGACACCACCGCCGTGGACGCGATCAATTACGTCTTTAGGAATGGCACCTATGTGTGCCTCTTGGGCCCGTCGGGCTGTGGCAAATCCACGACGCTCCGGATGATCGCCGGACATGAAAGCGTCACCGACGGCTCGATCCTCTTGGACGGGTTCGACATTTCGCATCTGCCGCCCGCCAAACGCGGCACGGCGATGATGTTTCAAAGCTACGCCCTCTTCCCGCACCTTAACGTGCGCGACAATGTGGCGTTTTCCTTGCGCATGAAAGGTGTCGACAAGGCGGAGCGCCACAAAGCGGCGGGCGAGATGCTTGAGCTGGTGCATATGACCGATTACGCCGACCGCCTTCCGGCACAACTCTCCGGCGGCCAACAACAGCGTGTGGCTCTGGCCCGCGCTCTGGTGACGAAGCCCCGCGTCCTGTTGCTCGATGAACCGCTCTCCGCGCTCGATCCGTTTTTGCGCATCAAGGTGCGTGCGGAGCTGAAACGCATTCAACGCGAGTTGGGCATCACCTTCCTGCACGTGACCCACGGTCAGGACGAGGCCTTGGCTTTGGCTGACGAGATCGTGGTGATGAACAATTCCGTCATCGAACAGGCCGGTCCGGCGCGCGATGTGTGGAACACGCCGAAAACCGAATTTGTCGCGCGGTTCATGGGCGGTCACAATGTGATCTCTCTGGATGGCGCCAAGGTCGCGCTGCGCGCCGATGAGGTAAAGCTTGGCGACACAGGTCTGCCCGCCACCGTCACCTCCGTCGAATATCAGGGCGCCCATGTGGCGATGACCTCGATGACGGAAGCGGGCGAAGAGGTGCTGGCCCTCGTGCCCGAAAGCACCTTCTTTTCCAATCCGAAAAATCCGGGCGATGCGGTGAGCCTCGCTTGGGACGAGGGGCGGCTACACCGCCTCCAAGCCTGATAAAAACCACTCCAACAAGGGATGAACTTACATGTCTAAAATGCGTTACTCTCGGCGTGCCGTGCTCAAAGGCGGTGCCGCCGCCGTTGCCGCCTCGGCTCTTCCGGCGCCGATGGTCTGGGCCCAGGAAATCAAGGACATCACGCTGCGCCAATTCGGCACCGGCGTGTCGAACCTCAACGATGTGGCCAATAAGGTGAAAGAAGACCTCGGCTTCACGCTTGAGATGACCGCACTGGATTCTGACTCCGTGACCCAGCGCGCCGCGACCCAGCCCGACAGCTTTGACATCGCCGACATCGAATACTGGATCTGTAAGAAAGTCTGGCCGACCGGCAACCTTCAGGCCATGGACACCTCGAAAATCGCCAATTACGACAAGATCGTCGGCATTTTCCGCAGCGGCAAACTGACGCCCGAGAGCACCATCGCGCAGGGCACAGCACCGCATTCCGTGGGCTTCGTCGATGGCCCGGGCGGCACCTCATTTGCCGATGAAGAGACCGGCTGGATGACCCTCATCCCGACGATCTACAACGCGGACACGCTGGGCATCCGCCCCGACCTGATCGGTCGTCCGATCGAAAGCTGGACCGAGCTTTTGAACCCGGAATTCAAAGGCAAAGCCTCGATCCTCGACATTTCCTCAATCGGCATCATGGATATGGCGATGGTCTGCGAAGCCATGGGCGAGATCCAATATGGCGACAAGGGCAACATGACCCGCGAAGAGATCGACAAGACCATGGCGATCTTCACCGAGGCGAAAAAGAACGGCCAGTTCCGCGCCTTCTGGAAGACCTTCGACGAGTCCGTGAACCTGATGGCCTCGGGCGAGGTTGTGATCCAATCCATGTGGTCGCCGGCGATCACCGCGGTGAAATCGCGCGGCATCGACTGTGTCTACCAGCCGCTGAAAGAGGGCTATCGGAGCTGGGGCGGCGGCATCGGCCTGTCCTCTTCGCTCTCCGGCATGGCACTCGACGCGGCCTACGAATACATCAACTGGTATCTCTCCGGTTGGGTCGGCGGCTATCTGATGCGTCAGGGCTACTACTCCGCAGTTCCGGAAACCTCGAAAGACTTCATGACCGAGAACGAATGGGGCTACTGGTTCGAGGGCAAGCCCGCGACCGACGTCATCACCTCCCCGACCGGCGACGTGCTGGCCCAAGCGGGCGACACGCGCGATGGTGGGTCGTTCTACGACCGCATGGGGGCTGTGGCCTGCTGGAACGCTGTGATGGACGAGAACCAATATATGGTTCGCAAATGGAACGAGTTCATCGCGTCCTAATGTAAAGAGGGGGCGCTGCCCCCTCCACCGTGCAGGCGGTATGCCTGCACGTCTCCTCCCCCGGGATATTTTGAGACAGAAGAAGGCACACGATGCTCAAGAACCGTCACATCCAGGGCTGGCTTCAGGCCTCGCCTTTGACCCTGATCCTGATCGGGTTCCTGATCCTGCCGATCATCACCATCGTGGTGGTGAGTTTCTGGCAGGCCACCGAGTTTTCGATCATCCCGGCGTTTACGCTTGAGAATTACGAATTCCTCTTCGGCTCTCCGGTGACTTACAAAGTGTTCTTCGCGACCTTTAAATATGCCGCGATCACATGGGCGCTGACCCTCGCGATCGGCTTTACCGTCGCCTATTATCTGGCCTTTCACATCAAGAACCAGACGACGCAGATCGCGCTGTTTCTCTTGTGCACCATCCCGTTCTGGACCTCGAACATCATTCGGATGATTTCGTGGATTCCGTTTCTCGGGCGTAACGGCATCGCGAACTCCATGCTGCAAAGTTGGGGCGTGATCGATCAGCCTTTGGAATGGCTTCTATATTCCGATTTTTCCGTGATCCTTGCCTTTGTGCACCTCTACACGCTCTTCATGGTCGTGCCGATTTTCAACACGATGACGCGGATTGATCATTCCCTGATCGAAGCCGCCCGCGACAATGGCGCCAGCGGATTTCAGACTCTAACCCACGTGATTTTGCCCCTCACAAAGCCCGGCATCATGATCGGCACGATCTTTGTTCTGACCCTCGTGATGGGCGATTTCATCACCGTGCGCTTTATGTCCGGGTCGCAAAAGGCCAACGTCGGGCGGCTCATTTCGAACGACATTTCCCTGCTGCAATATCCGTCTGCTGCGGCCACCGCCGTGATCCTTTTGATCACCGTCCTGATCGTGATCGGCATCCTGTTGCGCTTCGTCGACATCCGTAAGGAGCTCTGAGCCATGGAAAAGAAATCCAAATCCTTCTACGTGCTCACCGCCTTCTTTGGGCTGTTCATCCTCTTCCTCTACGGCCCGACGCTGACCATCGGCATCCTGTCGTTCCAGGGCCCCGGCGGAGGGCTTACATTTCCGATGCAGGGCACTTCGCTCAACTGGTTCCGCGAACTGTTTCAGGAACAAGCCGTGGGCGACATCTGGGGCAGTTTCCGCCGCTCCTTTGCGCTTGGCCTCATGGTGATGGTGACGACCGTTGTGGTCTCTGTCATGGGTGGCTTTGCTTTCCGCAAACGCTTTGCAGGCTCCGGCATTCTGTTTTACCTGATCATTGCCTCGCTGGTGATCCCCTCGATCCTGATCTCTTTGGGCGTGGGCCTGATCTTCAACCAGTTCGGGTTGAAAATTCACTGGGCCACCTCGGGCTTTGGCTCGCAGCTCACCTGGACCCTGCCCTTTGGTCTCTTGATCATGTTCGCCGTATTCAACCGCTTCGACAAATCCTTCGAGGAAGCCGCCCGCGACCAAGGCGCCTCCCCTTGGCAAACCGTGCGTTATGTGGTCTTGCCGATCATCGCGCCCTCGCTCATCGGGGTTGGCCTCTTTGGCTTCACGCTGTCCTATGACGAATTCGCGCGCACGCTTTTGACTGCAGGCTCCTACAACACGCTGCCTCTGGAGATTTTCGGCATGACGACCAATGTGACCACGCCGGTGATCTATGCTTTGGGCACGATGACCACGCTGTTCTCATTGCTGATCATTGGGGCGTTCCTGTTGACCGTCTGGATCTTGGGCAAACGCCGCGCCCGGTTCGGGTCGGATGCGGGCAAAGGTGTCTGAGGGCCGAAACGTGAAGATTCTCTTTCTCAACCCCAATTCGACCGAGGCCATGACCGAGAGCGTCGTGGCGACCGCCCGCGCCACCTTGCCGGAGGCAGACATCCTCGGCTGGACCAACCATGATGGCCCGCCCGCCATTCAAGGCCCCGAAGATGGCGCGGCGGCTCTGGCCGGGCAAATGGCGCTTTTGCCGAAAGCGCGCGCCGAGGGCGTCGATGTCATCGTCATCGCCTGTTTCGACGACACCGGCCTCAATGAGATGCGCGCAGAGGCGCATTGCCCGGTGATCGGCATCGGACAGGCGGCCTATCACATGGCGCTTTTGATGGGGCAAAACTTTGGCGTGGTGACCACGCTCGACGTCTCCGTGCCGGTGATCGAAGGGAACATCCAACAACAAGGCTTCAGCGGTCCGTGCCTCGGCGTCAAAGCCAGCGGCATTCCAGTGCTCGACGTCGAAGAGGGCCGCCCCGAAGTGCTGGACCGGTTGGCCGAGAACATCAGACGCATGGGCGATGCGGGCGCGTCCGCGATCATCCTCGGCTGTGCGGGCATGTCGGCGCATCACGCGGTGCTCTCCGCGCAAACCGGGCTGGTGCTGATCGACGGGGTGCGGGCGGCCACCGCGCTTGCGCAGGCGATGGGCCGGATGCAGCAACACACGAGCTAAACGTTTAGTGCGAGCCAAGCCAGGCCGCATTGCCGCGCGCCAACAGGCTATCCTCAGGAATGTCGGGCAGGCTTTGCGGCACGGCCTGCTTTGCCACCGCAACAGAGCTCTCAAAATCGAGCCCAAGAACGCGCAGCATGGCCGCCACGAAAGCCTCTACATCCACCGCTTCGCCCGCCATGATCCGCCGCAGGATCGCGATGGTGCCGACTTCGAGCATGTCGAAAATCAGGCTCTCTGGCACATCCTGAAACGCACCGCACTCAATCCCGTCGGAGATAAATCGCGGCCCGGTTTCACAAAGCACAGCGGCGAAACTGAAACTGCGCCGCCCAAGACGCGCGGTGAATTCGAGAAACAAAGTATTGCGCCGGGCGATCTCGATGAACACGTGAATGCCATGGGCAATGCGTTCCGCCGGCGGCTGGCTCAGGTCGGCAGAATCCTTGACCAGCAAAACCACCTCGCGGCCCAGCGCAATCCGCGCCGTTTCCAATGCATCTTCGATCGTGTCGAAATAGTTGTAAAACGTCCCGCGCGACACGCCCGCGCGGCTCACCACATGGTCGATCACCGTGCCATTCAGGCCGCGTTCGGCAAAGACCAGAATGGCGGCTTCGATCAACCGATCCAGCGTCTTTTGCCGCCGTTCTTGGCCGACCCGCGTGCGGTGATCTTCTTTCTGTTGCTCGGGCATATCGTTCATGTCTCCACTCCGGACTCCGCCTCAGGTTTGACGCCGAACACGATGCAATAGAGCGCGGGCGCGAACAAAAGAGTGATCAACGTCCCCGCGATGATGCCGCCCATCATGGCAAAGGCCATCGGCCCCCAGAACACCTGACGCGAGATCGGGATCAGCGCCAAAGAGGCCGCTGCGGCCGTCAAAAGGATCGGACGCGCGCGGCTGTCGGAGGCCTCAAAGACGGCCGCCCAGCGCGATTTGCCCTCGCGGCGCAAATCCTCGATGGCCTGAATGAGGATGATCGAATTGCGGATCAGGATGCCGAAGAGGGCCAAAACCCCAAGTAGTGCTACGAAGCCCATTGGCGCCCCTGCCGTCAAGAGCGAGGCAACGACACCGATCAGCCCCAATGGTGCCACGGCCATGACGACGAACATCAGGCGGAAGCTCTGCACCTGAATCATCGTCAGCGTCAGAATGATCAGCAGCATGATCGGCATCACCGCCATGATCGGCGCCTGACTGTCGGCGCTGCTTTCCACCGTGCCGCCGACCTCGACCGTATAGTCGCGCGGCAATGTCTCGGCGAACTCCGCCACGATGGGGGCGAGATCATCGACAATCGTGGCCGGCAAATCGTCATTGGCAATCGCCGCCTTGACCGTGATCACCGGCGCGCGGTCCTCTTGTCGGATCAACGGCTGTTCGGTGACCCAATCGAGCGTCGCGATGGAGGACAGCGGGATGGCCACGCCTTGGGTGTTGGCGAATTGCAGGTTCTCCAGCGCAGTGAGTGTTTTCCGATCCTCTTCGGCGCCCCGGATTTCGACATTGATCAGGTCGCGGTTCTGGCGGATTTGGGTCACCGTCGAGCCCTCGAAGAGCGACGACAGAACGCCCGCCACATCGGACTGGGTCAGCCCCAACTGCCGCAAACGCGCCTGATCGAGATCGACCCGCACCACCCGCGTCGGCTCATTCCAATCGAGGGCAATCGCCGTCAGCCGATCATCCGCCGCAATCGCCGCCGCAAATTCCCGCGCATGATCGCGCAGCTCGGCATAGTCCGGCCCGGAGACCCGGTATTGCACGGGCTTGCCGACCGGCGGCCCCATCTCAAAGGTCTTTGGATAAAATTCCGCCGACGGCAACGCCTCGGAATAGGCACGGATTTTCGCAATCAACCGATCCCGCGCCCCCAGATCGGGCGTCATGATCAAAAGCTGGCCGATGTTGGGGCCGGGCGTGAGAGATTCGAGCGTCAACACAACACGCGGCGCACCCGTTCCAGCGTAAGACGTCCAAAAGACCACCTCGTCCTGATCCTTCAGCCAGGCCTCGAAACTGGCGATGGTGCTGTCGGTCGCGTAGATGCTTGCATTCTGGCGCAGGGTCACATCGACCACGACTTCGGGGCGATCCGAGCTTGGGAAAAACTGTTGCTCGACCTTGGTCATCCCCACGACCGAGAGGCCGAACACCACGAATGTCAAAAGCACGGTGAGGACTTTATAGCGCATCGCCAGCCGCAACATGACGTGGAACCGACGCCGCAGCCATCCCGCCTCGCCATCGTGATGTTTCCATTTCTTCGGTAGGAAAGTGGCGCCCAGCACAGGCGCAAAGAGCACCGCGACGATCCAGCTCAGCACCAGAGAAATCGCGATCACATAGAACAGCGTGCGGGTGTATTCGCCCGCCTGAGAGCTATTAAGCCCGATGGGAATGAACCCCGCCGTGGTGATCAGCGTGCCGGTCAGCATCGGCCAGGCAATCGAGGTCCAGGCATAAGACGCCGCCTTGCGCCGCCCCTCGCCCAGTTCGAGCCGCGAGATCATCGTTTCGATCGCGATCATCGCGTCATCGACCAAAAGGCCCAGCGCGATGATCAAGGCGCCCAGGGAAATCCGCTGCAACGTGATGCCCAGAATTTCCATGAACACGAAGGTCAGTGCCAGCACGAGCGGGATCGTCAGGCTGACGACAAAGCCCGCGCGCATGCCCAAGGACACAAAACTCACCGCCAAAACGATCACCACCGCCTCGATCAGCGCCTTAACGAAATGTCCGACGGAGTCGTCCACCACCTTCGGCTGATCGGCGACGTGATGCATCTCGATCCCCATCGGCAAAAGCGCGGCCTGCTCGATCATCGTGCGGTCAAGTTCCGCGCCGAAATCGAGGATATTGCCGCCGTCCAACATGCCGATCTTGAGCCCGATGGCGGGCTCGCCATTGAAACGGAAGAGTTCGCTCGGGGGATCATCATAGCCCTCGGAAATCTCGCCGACATCCGAAAGCGTGAAGAAAATATCGCCCGAGCGCAACGGCGCCTGGGCCAGCGCCTCAACGGTGTCAAACTGGCCAGTGACACGCAGCAGGATGTTCTCGTCTTCGGTGGAAATCATCCCCGAAGGCACAATCTCGTTTTGCGCCGACAGGGAGGACAGCACCGCACCGGCGTCGAGGCCAAAGGCCGCCAGTCGAAGTGCGGAGAATTCGAGATGAATGACCTGATCGCGGGTGCCGAACAGCTCGACCTTGCCCGCCGCATCGAGGCTTTGCACCACATCGCGGATGTCCTCGACATAGTCTTTCACCTCTTCCGGGCGGAACCCGTCGGAGGTGAAGGCATAGATCGTGCCGAACACATCGCCAAAATCGTCATTGAAGGAAAAGCCTTGAAATTCCGAGGGAAATTCAGGGCGAATGTCGGACATCATCTGACGTACGCGGGTCCAGGACGGCGTAATCTCGCTATTGGGCACATCGTCGCGCAGGTCGACATAGACCATCGAAATGCCGGGATAGGTCACGGAGCGCGTGCCATCGAGCGTCGGCAATTCCTGCAATTTGCGTTCGATCCGGTCGGTGACCTGCGTCACGGTCTCCTCGGCAGTCGCGCCCGGCAGGCTGGCGGTGACGATCATGGTGCGGACGGTGAAAGACGGGTCTTCTTCGCGCCCCAAACGCATGTAACTCAAGGCGCCAGCGATCACCGCGACGATCATCAGAAACCAGATAAAGGAGCGATGCCCCAGCGCCCAATCGGACAGGTTGAACCCCTTCATTGCAAACGCTCCCCGACCTCTTGGCCGTCTTCCAATCCGTGAACCCCGTGCGTGATGATCTCATCGCCTTCTGCGAGGCCTTCTGTGATCACGATGCGATCCCCAACCTCGGCACCCAACGTGACGGGTGTGAAATGCGCGACCCGCGTGTCGCCCTCTGTCGTGACGCGCCAAACGCCCGGTGCCTCAGCCGTTCCGCCAATCGCCGTTTGCGACAGGGTCATCACGGGCGCTCTGTCGCTGTTGTAACTCGCGGTGATCAAGGTACCGATGCGATAGTCCTCCGGCGGGTCGATCAGGATCAGACGCAGCCGCCGCGTGTCGAGGCTGGTCTCAGCAACAGGTTCGATGACGCTCAGCTCCGCTTCGACCGGCGCCACGCCTTCGGCGCGGTGATAGACCGTGAAACGCGCATGCGCTGGGATGATCGTGGCAAAGCTTTCCGCCACATCGATGATCGCCTCACGCCCCATAGGGTCGGCGATTTCCATCACGCTTACACCCGGGCTGACCATCGTGCCCGGTTCGACATCCGTGCTCAAAACGATGCCGTCACGCGGCGCGATCAATTGGCCATAGCCAGCCGCCTCGCGCGCGCGGACCAGATCGGCGCGGGCACTTTCCGCCTGAGCCACGGCGGCATCGCGGGCGGCACGCGCCGCCTCGATCTGGGCCGTGGTGGCGACATTGCGGGCCAAAAGCGCCGCAACACGATCATATTGCGACTGCGCAAATTCCGCCTGCGCCTCGGCCGAGGACAGAGCCGCCTCAGCCACCGCAACATCTTGCGCCAACGTGATCTGATCCAGCGTCGCAAGCCCCTGCCCCGCCTTGATCCGGTCCCCCGCCTCGACATTCATCGCGGCCAAACGCCCGCTGGTCTGAAACGCCAGAGCGGCGACATCTTCGCCCCGGATCACGCCGGAGAACTGACGCTCTTCGACTGGATTTGCAGAAATGAATTCCGTGACGACCGGGCGCACCCCCTCGACCACGACTTCGGAGGTTTGAGCCGAACCTGCGGCAAACATTGGCGAGGCGAGGCAGAGACAAAGGCTCAAAACGATCCTTTTCATTGTGTCGCCTCCATGGTCTGGACGGCACGCCCGTCATACAAAAGATGCGATCCGGCACCGACGACAAGATCGCCGTCATTCAGCCCATCCGACAATTCGATTTGCGTATCGTCATAGCCCGCAATCGTCACCGGCGTCAGGGAGACGGTGAAACCAACGGGGTCGACCCGCCAGACGGCTGGCCCCTCGGCATTGGCGCTCAGGGCCGTCCAGGGCAGAACGATCCGGGTGTCCGTCATGACCGCAGCGCGACCGGAAATCGACGTGCCGATGGGGATGTCTTCGGTCCGTTCGACCGGAATATCGGCACGGATTTCGACGGTCCCGGTGGCGTTCAAGACGGGCAAAACCTCTGTGACCGTCGCGACGAAAGGCGGCAGCGGGCCGTTCGGGTCCAGCTCGACCTCGCGCCCGCGCATCCGCGACAGACCGGCCGCATCGGGGGCGAGGAAAATGGCCTGCAAGTCGCCTTCTGGCGCGAGCTGCACCACGGCTTTGCCGGCGGAGACCACCTCGCCAAGGTCCACAAAACGATCCGTTACGATCACGTCGCGATCCGCACGTAGAATCGTGTCGTCATTAGCCTGTTCCGCCGTTTCCAAAAGCGCTGCGGCCTGATCCCGCGTGGCTTTTGCGGCCAGATAGCTTTGCTGCGCTTCGTCATATTGCGCCTGTGTGCCGACGCCGCGATCCAAAAGGCTCTGAGCACGGGTGCGCGCCTGATCCGCCTGAACAAGAGCGGCCTCTGCGGCATCGAGATTGGCCTCGGCTGCGTCCAGCTCGGCCACAATATTGGTCGGATCGATCCGGGCGATCACCTCGCCTGCTTTGAAATGCATGCCGATCTCGGCGTTGAACACGTCGATCTGGCCACCGCGCCGAAACGACGCCGGAAAGCTGTCGGAGGCCTCGACCGATCCCACCAATCGCAATTCCTGTTCGATGGGGTGCGACTGAGCCTTGATCAGTTCGACGACCACAGGCGTTTCCGCGAAAGCGGAGATGGGCAGCAACGCCATCGCGAGCCATCCGACTGTTTTTCCAACTGTCTTTCGCGGGATCATGTCCGTCTCCTGACATTTTCGCGGCCGCAACATTGGCCGTCGCCTTGATATGCACTTTGGTCTATATCTTTCAAACATTAGAAATGACACTTCCGTCAATATTAAATTTAATCGCATTTCCTTTTGTGTACGCGATGCTCTCCGAGATCTTTTAAAATTTCACCTACAGATAAAGTTGACAGAAAAACTAAGGTTTAATATCCAGAGACAAGGACCGAAGCATTTCGGCGAGTCGCGTGGACAGCGCGGCATCCTTGGCAAGCAGAGACGAGACACGTCCAGCCAGTCTTGGTGATTTTAACCGCGCGATAAACGCACCGCCCACCCGCAAGGCAGGCGGGTCAATATGACCGATGAAACCGACAAGACCGTAAAGGCCTCTGATATGAACGCACATGTAACTTCGATGACCGCAGACGCCGGTCAACTTCCCCCCGTCGATGCCCGCAGCCTGATTGCCGATGGCAGCACGCGCCAGATCAATTTGGACGGCCAGCTTTACACCCTGCGCATCACCCGCGCCGGAAAGCTGATCCTGACCAAATGACAGCACACCGTCTGAAAGCCCAGATGCGTCCCGCATTCGGGGAGATGAGAAAAGCTTTGCGCTTCATCTCTTCGATTGCGACGCGTGGGTAGGGCGCGAACGCCCCTCCACAGGAGAGGCTGCGTCCCGTCTCCGCACAGGTATCCGTTAACATGTGCATGTTAGCGCACACCAATGTTCGTTTCTTGACCTTGAGGCAACTTGCCGCACGTGAGAAGAGCGCGGTGTTCATTTGTGCCACGTGATCGTCTTGGGGAGGAGGGGCGATCGTTCGACGCGGTTCAGATAACAGTGAAAACACTGTCTCTTAGGAAACGAAATGACCGAAGAAACCTCCTCGAAGCAGTCATGGACATGGCTGCTCGTCCTGCTTGGCGCAGTATTGGCGCTGGTGGGTCTCGGGCTGGCTGGTGGCGGCGTGATGCTGATCACGCGCGGCGGCAGCTGGTATTATCTGCTCATGGGCCTCGCACTTGTGGCCTCCGGCGTTCAGATCATGCGCGGCTCGCCGAGCGGCACATTCATCTACGTCATCGCCTTTGCCCTCACCGTGATTTGGGCGTTCTGGGAAGCGGGCCTCGATTTCTGGCCGCTGCACGCCCGGATCTTTACCTTCCTGATCATCTTCATGCTCATGATGGCGCTGCACCCGCTGACGCTCAAACGCGCCGGTCGTGCGCCGATGACGGGACCGTTCCTCGGCATTGCCGCGGTGTCTCTGGTTGTCGTTCTGGGCATGGTCTGGGGCATGTTCCAGCCGCATGGCCAGCATAATTTCGAGATCGCTTCGGGGGAAACACCCGTCGCCGAAGGCGCGCCGACGGACTGGAGCAGCTATGGCTCTACGCCCGACGCCACGCGTTTTGCGGCGCTGGATCAGATCACGCCCGACAACGTCGACGAGCTTGAGATCGCTTGGACCTTCCGCACTGGCGACATTCCGGACTCCCCCAATGGCGGCGGCTCCGAGGATCAGGGCACCCCGCTGCAAGTCGGTGAAGACCTCTATTTCTGTTCGCCCAATAACATCGTGATCTCCGTGAACGCGACGACCGGCGAAGAGAACTGGCGTCATGATTTCCCGACCGACACCCGCACCTGGGTGCGGTGTCGCGGTCTGGCCTATCTCGACACGTCTATTCCGCTCGAACAGCCGACCGTCGAAGGCGCAACACCTGTGACCCCGTTCAACCTGCCGGAAGGCGCTGCCTGTGAGAGACGCATCTACATGAACACCATCGACGCGGTGCTCGTGGCTTTGGATGCCGAAACCGGCGCGCTTTGCGAAACCTTTGGTGACGCGGGCATGATCGACCTGAAACAGGGTCTGGGGGACGCGCAAGCGCCGCTCTACTCGCTGACCTCTCCGCCGCTTCTCGCGGGCTCCACCATCGTTGTGGGTGGTCGTGTCGCCGACAACGTGGCGCTCGATATGCCGGGCGGTGTAATGCGTGGCTTTGACGCCATCACCGGCGAGATGAAATGGGCTTTCGATCCGGGCAACCCCGAAGATCGCAATGCGCCTGCCGATGGCTCGGCCTATACGCGGTCCACGCCGAACGTCTGGGCGCCGATGACCTATGACGCGGCAAGCAACACCGTGTTCATGCCGGTCGGCAACGCCGCCATCGACCTCTGGGGTGTGGAACGCACGCCGGAAGACGAGAAATACGGCGCCTCCATCCTCGCCCTCGATGCCACCACCGGTGACGAGAAATGGGTCTATCAGACCGTGCACCACGATCTGTGGGACTTTGACGTGCCGATGCAGCCGACGCTGATCGACTTCAAAGGTACACCTGCGCTGATCTTTGGCACCAAAGCCGGACAGATCTTTGTGCTCGACCGTGCGACGGGTCAGCCTCTGACCGAGGTCGAAGAGATCGACGTCAAACCGGCGACCATTCCGGGCGAGAAATACGCCCTGAAACAGCCGCTCTCCGTTGGCATGCCGCAAATCGGTGCGCCGCATCTGACCGAGAAAGACATGTGGGGCGCAACCCCGTTCGATCAGCTGATGTGTCGTGTGATTTTCAAAGGCTATCGCTACGAGGGTCTCTACACCGCGCCGGACACCGATTATTCGCTGTCCTTCCCGGGCTCGCTTGGCGGGATGAACTGGGGCGGTCTGTCCTATGACCCGACCGCGAACACCATCTTCATCAACGACATGCGTCTGGGCCTCTGGGTGCATATGATGGAACAGGACCCGGATGCTGCGGCCTCCAATGGCTCCGAAGCCGTTAACACCGTGATGGGTGGCGTTCCGCTCAAAGGCACGCCCTACTCCGTCAACAAAAACCGCTTCCTCTCGCCGCTGGGCATTCCCTGTCAGGAACCGCCGTTCGGCACGCTGACCGCTGTCAATCTCGACACGCAGTCCGTTGCGTGGGAAGCGCCGCTTGGCACGGTTCAGGACACGGTTCTCTTCGGCATGAAGATGCGTCTCCCGATGCCTGTGGGCATGCCGACCATCGGCGGGTCTCTGTCGACGCAGGGCGGTCTGGTCTTCTTTGCTGCCACGCAAGACTACTGGCTGCGTGCCTTTGACAGCGCGACCGGCAAAGAGGTCTGGAAAGTCCGCCTGCCGGTTGGCTCGCAAGGCACGCCGATCTCCTACGTGTCTCAGGAAGACGGGCGTCAGTACATCGTGATCTCCGCTGGCGGTGCCCGTCAGTCGCCGGATCGCGGGGACTACCTGATCGCCTACGCCCTGCCGCAGGGGTGATCCCACGGACGCTGGCCGGTTCTCGCGACAGGCCAGCACATATCCCCTTCGGCTGAACGACATTTGGGGACACGCACAAAAAAACGCGCCAGATTATCTCTGGCGCGTTTCTCATTTTCAGGACCTATTTCAGACCGATCAGAATTCGAAGACCAGCTTCATGCTAACCGATGTGGTTTCAACCGATCCGATCTTTTCATAGGCGTATTCGGCGTTGAACCGGGCACCACTGTCGGTATCGACAGACATGATCGACAGGCCTAGCCCGGCACCGCAATCTTCCTCTGTTGTGCCCATATCGACCCACTCACAGCTCAGCTTCGGCTGAAGCGCAAAAGAGGTTTGGGTCAGCTCGGCACTCAAGCCATCAAGCGGAACGATGAATTCGGGGACAAAGCTCAAACGCCCCACAGAGACATGGCCCGCATCCAAGACAAGCGTGTCATCGACCAGACCATAGGCCGTGCCCGTCATCCCGATATTGCCGAGATCGACATATCCGTAAGACGCCGAAAGCGCAGGGCGCAGCTGGAACCCTTTGCCGTCCACCGTGCCAGAAAGGGTCACACCGGCCTCGGCATTTCGGGTGGTATACTCCGATGAGAGGTCCAGAATGCCGTTGCTCATATCGAGATCATGCGTCCCCATGCCGACGGACAGATAGCCGTCGAGGAACAGATTTTCCCGCAACTCCGTCACGGCATAGGCCCCGGCACTCGCGCCGAAGGACAATTGAGAGCCCTCAAAGGTCGCATCGATGTTGGCGTTGCTCACATCGGCAGAGAGGAACACACCGGCCAGCGTTTTGCCAAAGACCAGTTTTTCCCAAGCCGCCGTCCCAGACAGCGTGCCCGTGGTGATCTCATCGCTGGTTTTGCTGATATTGAACTCGCCGAACACCAACCGGCGAACCCCACCGTCGGCGTCGCCGTGGCTCAGACCGTAATACCCGCTCATCATCACAGAGCCGTCTGTAGCAGAGCCATTAAACCCGCCACGCGAAGTTTCAGCCCCGCTCCCGGAGCGATCCCTGATAAAGCGCCCCCGGGCATCGGCCATCATACCTTCCCGCACCAAAAGGCGTTCGCGGGTGGAGGCAACGGCAATGCTCTGAACGATCTCGCGAATGACCTCTTCATTCTCGTCAAACACAGTCAAGGGCGAGGCCGTGTCGATGATAAAACTCGAGGCAGCTTCGCTCAGGTTCCCGGCGATGTCTTCTGCCGCGCCACTTGCGATGTCGATCACGACAGGCGCGCCCAAATCCGGCGTGACTGTGAAGCGATAGCTCGAGGCGGTGTCCGCAATGAGGGCCGACGCAACACCAGCCGTCACCAGAACATCAGAAAGTTCAAACCCCGTGACGTCTTCGCTAAAGCTGGCGGTCATCTCAAACGGACCAGACGGCGGAGTTGCCGGGCCCGAGAGCGTCACCGTCGGCGCTGTGCTGTCCGAAGTCACGCTCAGCTGTGTCGCCGCCAAGCTGTCGTTCGACGCCGCATCCTGCGCAGCAGCGGCGGTCACGTCGACCGTCACCACGCCATCGGCTGCGGGCGTCACGGTGAAGCGATAGCTCGAGGCGGTGTCCGCGATCAGAGCCGACGCCGCCCCATTGCCGACCACGACATGCGACAGGTCGAACCCCGTGACGTCTTCGCTAAAGCTGGCAGTCACTTCGAACGGACCGGACGGCGGAGTTGCCGGGCCCGAGAGCGTCACCGTCGGCGCTGTGCTGTCCGAAGTCACGCTCAACTGCGTCGCCGCCAAGCTATCGTTCGACGCCGCATCCTGCGCGGCGGCAGCGGTCACATCGACCGTCACCGTACCATCCGCTGCGGGCGTCACGGTGAAGCGATAGCTCGAGGCGGTGTCAGAGATCAGAGCCGACGCCGCACCATTTCCGACCACGACGTGTGACAGGTCGAACCCCGTGACATCTTCGCTAAAGCTGGCGGTCACTTCGAAGGGTCCGGACGTCAAAGCCGCTGCCGTGCTCAAGCTCACTGTGGGCTGAACGTAATCAGGATAGAGATCGACCGTCGCCGGCAGCGAGGTGTATCCGCGGGTATCCTTCACCGTCACAGAGACGGTCCCTCCCTGCATATCCGCTGCAGATGTCACCGAGAACACGCCTCCTGTGGCGGTCACCTGCTGATTGGTGCTGTCCGGGAATGTGACCGTCACGAGACCGTCAGCAACAGCGGTTCCCGCGATTGTCATCGACCGGTTGGCGTTGATGTCGGAGGTGGTCAATACTGGCGCATCCGGAAGCGTGCCGGGCGTCACGGTAAAGATGAACTCGACCTCGGACGCATCATTTCCTGCCGTGTCCGTGGCGTTTATTTTGATCACATTGGTCCCGATGGGGAAGGCATAAGGGCTTGTGATGACAGAACCATTCAATGAGAACACCGGCACCAAACCCGTGTCGACGTTATCATCGACAAGGGTGGAAAAACCGAGTTGGCGCGTTCCCGCAGGCTCGGCCTCCAGTGTCAAAGGCGCGATCGGGCGAATGACAGGCGCCTCATTGTCCTCGACCGTCACCGTAAAGCTGGCACTGCCGGTGTTGCCTGCGGCATCCGAGGCCTCATAGGTTACCGTGGTGGTTCCGAGGGGGAAGGCTGCCCCGGAGGCAAGCCCCGCGGTCAGCGTCGGCCCAGAGGTCACACCCACATTGTCGGTCGCCGTGATCGTCGCATAGTTGACGACGGCCGTTGCCACGCCCGTATCCGTCGAGACAGTGATGTTCGAGGGGACTGTGACGACGGGTTGTTCGCTGTCTGACGGCGCAGAGGGCACACAATCCGCGTCTAGTGCGGCGGCGTTAAATGACGTCGATGCCCGCTGTCCCGAACCCGCGACATAAGTCGCGCCAAGGGATTGATCCGCCGTGCCATCCGCCTCGTCCTGAAGCGCAACGGTGAAGTTGCCTGTGACCGACGGACGCATGTTGACCGAGAAGAAGGAGTCTCCGTAGACTCCTGTATTTGTTGCAAAATTATTCCCGTAAGTGGTGCCGATGATCTTGTTCGTGGCATCCATGACATACCACATATGGGCGTCATAATACTGCGTATTACCTCCACCAAAATCGATCAGAACATCCTGATCTGGAAACTCCCCGGCGTTTCCCTGAACGCTGATGAGAAAGGTCGACGGGCTTGATCCACCGCAGTCGCCGTCAGTAAAAAGGCGGACATTATTGACATTCATCGCTTGCGACGCGCCCGCCGTTGCCAAAACTCCAAACAGAGCCAACCCTGCTGTTTGCTTAATTTTTCGATAATAGGTGTTCACACCCATTCCCCCGTATTCACAATATCACTCGCGGTCATAGTAGCTGTGCGGAGACGCAAAGACATACACCTTGGTGTGCGCGGAGGTGACGTGAGGGAAGCTTGTTGCCGGCCTGCCACTATGTATGCGATTTTGATTTTGGCTGTGTGCGTTTCGGCAATTTGAAACGACAAAATTCTCCCGGGGGAGGCGCTTAACTATCTGTTACTTATCGGTATTTATTGGTT
>NZ_JAIVLK010000010.1 GCF_020524585.1 Celeribacter naphthalenivorans | reverse complement strand
GGCGACAACCTGAAGTTCACGGTTGAGCTGATCGCGCCGATCGCGATGGAAGAAGGCCTCCGCTTCGCGATCCGCGAAGGTGGCCGGACTGTTGGTTCGGGCGTTGTGTCCAAAATCCTCGCTTAATTAGCTCGGATTTGACTATTGAGAGGGGCTCCACGAAAGTGGAGCCCTTTTTGTTTTATTTAGTACTTTAGGAAAGGGGCTAAGAATTGGAGAGGCGTTTAATGGGGCATGCCCAAGTGGTTCGAGAAATGAGGCCGCTTCAGAAAAAAGCTATGGGTTTCATTTTGGTTGACTCTGAGCGAGGCACTCTGCCGATTTCGCTTGCCGAAGCATTGGAGCGATACACGCCCAAATTGGGGGCGGGGTTTAGCTTTGACACCGAAAAGGGGTGGGCCGACGATATTCGGGATGCAGCCATTAGGTGCCTTTTCGGAAATGGGCTAGTACGCGGAGGTGCCGTTGATTTCGACGAGAAAACGGACGCGCTGACGAATTGGAAAACAGATGTTTACGCTCTTACAGAAGCTGGCAATCTGGAGATAGAGCATGGTGGGAATAGCCGTCTGATAGAGGAGCGAAAAAAATCCTCGGAAAAGACCAAAATATTCGGGGACGGAGCAGAATGCGTCTATGTTTACACTGACAGCATTTTGGATCGGGCCAAGTTCCCATGTTGCAAAATTGGGAGACATGTAAGTTCAGATATTGGCGCAGTGCTCGGACGCATTTTTCAACAATATCGAACGGGTAACCCGGGGATACCGATTTTGCGTTATATAATTCGGACGAATGATGCCGTATCTTTAGAAGGCTTTCTTCACGGACAATTTGACAAAGAGCGTATCCTCGGCGGCACGGGAACCGAATGGTTTGAGGTGTCGTTTGAAAAGGTGGAGAACCTTGCTTTGGAATATCTCAGGAAATGAGGGGAAAAGGCTTGCCAGAGAGGGGCTACCCCTCTATATCCCGCGAGTTCTCTTTGGGGAGAACGCATGAAGAGGGATTCGCTCATACCTTGAGACCTCGCTTCATAAGGTTCGACGTGGGGACGGAATAAGCCGTTTCGACCTCTCAACCTCAATAAGCCTAAGAAAGGCAATGCTATGCAAGGCCAGAACATCCGTATTCGGCTGAAGGCATTTGATTTCCGCGTGCTCGATGCGTCGACCCAGGAAATCGTCAACACGGCAAAGCGCACTGGCGCTCAGGTCCGTGGCCCGATCCCGCTGCCGAACAAGATTGAGAAGTTCACGGTTCTCCGTGGTCCTCACATCGACAAGAAATCCCGCGATCAGTTCGAGATCCGCACGCACAAGCGTCTGCTCGACATCGTTGACCCGACCCCCCAGACCGTGGACGCGCTGATGAAGCTCGACCTCGCCGCTGGTGTGGACGTCGAGATCAAAGTCTAAGGGGGGCAATCAGATATGTTGCGCTCTGGTGTTATCGCGAAGAAGGTCGGCATGACCCGCCTCTTCATGGAAGACGGCAAACAGATTCCTGTGACCGTTCTCCAACTCGACAACCTGCAAGTGGTCGCTCAGCGCACCTCCGAGAAAGACGGCTACACTGCCGTTCAGCTCGGCGCTGGCTCCGCAAAAGCAAAACGCACCTCGCAAGCGATGCGTGGTCACTTCGCTGCGGCGAATGTTGCCCCGAAACGCAAAGTGGCCGAGTTCCGCGTGGACGAAGACAAGCTGATCGAAGTTGGCGCGGAAATCTCCGCTGACCATTACTTCGAAGGTCAGTTCGTTGACGTTTCCGGCACCTCCATCGGTAAAGGTTTTGCCGGTGCCATGAAACGCCACAACTTCGGCGGTCTGCGTGCCTCGCACGGTGTGTCCATCTCCCACCGTTCCCACGGTTCCACCGGTCAGTGTCAAGACCCGGGTCGTGTGTTCAAAGGTAAAAAGATGGCCGGTCACATGGGTGCTGCCCGTGTCACCACCCAAAACCTCCAGGTTGTCCGCACGGACGCCGACCGTGGTCTGATCATGGTCAAAGGCGCTGTTCCGGGCTCCAAAGGTGGCTGGGTCACCATCAAAGACGCCGTGAAAAAGCCGTTCCCCGAGAACGCGCCGCTCCCGGCTGCTCTGAAATCCGCTGCCTCTGAAGCAACTGCAGCTCCGGCTGAAGAAGCTCCGGCAGAAGGGGGTGAAGCATGACTTTCAACGTGATCAAACTGGACCTCGACGAGGCTCTCTTCGGTCTTGAGCCGCGTGCAGACATTCTGCACCGCGTGGTTCGCTGGCAGCGCAACAACGCGCAGCAGGGCACCCACAAGGTCAAGACCCGCTCGGAAGTGTCCTACTCCACCAAGAAGATCTATCGCCAAAAAGGCACCGGCGGCGCACGCCACGGGTCCCGCAAGGCGCCGATCTTCCGCAAAGGTGGTATCTACAAAGGCCCGACCCCGCGTTCGCACGGCCACGATCTTACGAAGAAATTCCGTAAGCTCGGTCTGCGTCACGCTCTTTCGGCAAAAGCCGCCTCCGGTAATCTCGTGATTATCGAAGATGCGAAACTCGCCGAAGCCAAAACCGCTCTGCTCGCCAAGGCGGTCAAGGAGCAGGGCTGGAAACGCGTTCTGGTGATCGACGGTGCTGACGTTGATGCGAACTTCAAAGCTGCGGCTGCGAACCTCGCTGGCGTCGACGTGCTGCCGACCATTGGCGCCAACGTCTATGACATCCTGAAACGTGACACGCTCGTGATCACCAAAGCAGGTGTCGAAGCTCTGGAGGCTCGCCTGAAATGACCAACAAAGCTGAACTCTACGACGTGATCCGCAAGCCGATCATCACCGAGAAAGCCACCATGGCTTCCGAGGCTGGTGCTGTGGTGTTCGAAGTCGCCATCGACTCCAACAAACCGCAGATCAAAAAAGCTGTTGAAGAGCTTTTTGGTGTGAAGGTGAAAGCGGTCAACACGGTTGTCACCAAAGGTAAGACCAAGCGTTTCCGCGGTCAGCCGGGCAAGCGTAAAGACGTCAAAAAAGCCTACGTCACCCTCGAAGACGGCAACGCCATCGACGTGACCACCGGTCTCTAAGTTTTAGAGATAGGTTTGAAATGAAGAAGCCCCTCGGTGAGAACCGGGGGGCTTTTTTGTGTCTAACAGTTTGGCTATTGTCTTCAGGTAGTTCAACAGCGCTTCGAGGTGTTCAGCTTTCAATGTTGCTTCTTAAGGTCCGTGAAAAGATTGAGCTCTGGTGGTGTGGCGCATACGTTTTCAGGGAGAACGACCCTCGCAGCAAATTGGTTGTGATCGGAGGAACGCGGCGTTTTCACTGGAGCGCCAAATTGGCTCGATCTGTGTGGTTTTTCCTGAAGTCAGAATGGAAGTGGGTTGTGGGCGTTGTTTTGGCGCTGGTCGGACTAATCTTGTCGCTCTGAGATGCTGCCCCGCCTGTTTTGTCTTGTCGGCAATTGGCAGGCAAAAAGCGCCATTGAAAAGGTGAATGCCCCACCCAGAGGGCAGGCGCTCGCGCTCAAGTCCCACCCAGAGTGGATTATTTCCACTCCGCACTAGACTCCCCCCGCAACACCCACTATACCCCGCCCATCTCACGGCCCCGGATTCGTTCTTGGGGCCCGTGATTTGTGTGGGACGAGGGCCAGACGACAGTCACGAGAGCCCCCGGCCTTAGACGAAAACGGGTCGTAGCAAACGAGCTACAATACATGACCCAAAGCAAACGGAAGACAGAAACTATGGCACTCAAGTCGTATAAACCGACGACGCCTGGCCAACGTGGGTTGGTTCTGATCGACCGTTCGGAGCTTTGGAAAGGGCGTCCGGTCAAATCTCTCACCGAGGGTTTGACCAAGAACGGCGGCCGGAACAACACCGGACGGATCACGATGCGCCGCAAAGGCGGCGGGGCAAAGCGTCTCTATCGCATCGTCGACTTCAAACGCACCAAGTTTGACGTCGCAGCAACCGTGGAACGGATCGAATATGACCCGAACCGCACCGCGTTCATCGCGCTCATCAAATACGAAGACGGCGAACAGGCTTACATCCTGGCTCCGCAGCGTCTGGCCGTCGGCGACAAAGTCATCGCCTCCGCCAAAGCTGACGTGAAGCCGGGCAACGCCATGCCGTTCTCCGGTCTGCCGATCGGTACGATCGTCCACAACGTCGAGCTGAAGCCCGGCAAAGGTGGTCAGATCGCTCGCGCAGCCGGCACCTACGCCCAATTCGTGGGTCGTGACGGTGGCTACGCCCAGATCCGCCTCTCTTCTGGCGAACTGCGCCTCGTGCGTCAGGAATGCATGTGCACCGTCGGTGCCGTGTCCAACCCTGACAACTCCAACCAGAACATCGGTAAAGCCGGTCGTAACCGCCACAAGGGCATCCGTCCCTCCGTGCGTGGTGTGGTTATGAACCCGATCGATCACCCCCATGGTGGTGGTGAAGGCCGGACCTCTGGTGGTCGTCACCCAGTGACGCCGTGGGGTAAACCGACGAAAGGCGCGAAAACGCGCAACAAGAACAAGGCGTCCAGCAAGCTCATCATTCGCTCGCGTCACGCCAAGAAGAAGGGTCGCTAAGATATGGCACGTTCTGTCTGGAAAGGCCCGTTTGTGGACGCTTACGTCCTCAAGAAGGCCGAAAAAGCTCGCGAGAGCGGTCGCAACGAGGTCATCAAGATCTGGTCCCGCCGTTCCACCATTCTGCCTCAGTTCGTTGGCCTCACCTTTGGTGTGTACAACGGTCAGAAGCACATCCCCGTCAACGTCTCGGAAGACATGATCGGTCAGAAGTTCGGTGAATATGCACCGACTCGCACCTACTACGGTCACGCCGCAGACAAAAAAGCGAAACGGAAATAAGTCATGGGTAAGGTAGCAAATCCCCGTCGCGTGGCTGACAACGAAGCAATGGCCAAAACCAAAATGCTTCGCGTTTCGCCGCAGAAACTGAACCTCGTGGCTCAGATGATCCGCGGTAAGAAAGTGGACAAGGCCCTCACGGACCTCACTTTCTCCAACAAGCGTATCGCTGTGGACGTGAAGAAATGCCTTCAGTCCGCCATTGCCAATGCCGAGAACAACCACGGTCTCGACGTCGATGAACTCATCGTCGCCGAAGCTTGGGTCGGCAAGAACCTGACCATGAAGCGCGGTCGCCCGCGTGCCCGTGGTCGTTTCGGCAAGATCATGAAGCCGTTCGCGGAAATCACCATCAAGGTGCGTCAAGTTGAGGAGCAAAACTAATGGGTCATAAGGTTAACCCGATTGGCATGCGTCTCCAGGTCAACCGCACCTGGGATAGCCGCTGGTACGCTGACAGCAAGGACTACGGTGATCTTCTTCTCGAAGACCTGAAAATCCGTGAGTTCGTCAAGGAAGAGTGCAAACAAGCCGGCATCAGCCGTGTGATCATCGAGCGTCCGCACAAGAAGTGCCGCGTCACGATCCACACCGCCCGTCCGGGTGTCATCATCGGCAAGAAAGGTGCAGACATCGAAGGTCTGCGCAAGAAAGTCGCTGCGATGACCGATTCCGAGCTGCACCTCAACATCGTTGAAGTGCGCAAGCCGGAGCTCGACGCCCAACTCGTGGCCGAAAGCATCGCGCAACAGCTCGAGCGTCGTGTGTCCTTCCGTCGTGCCATGAAGCGCGCCGTGCAGAACGCCATGCGTATGGGTGCCCTCGGCATCCGCGTGAACGTCGCTGGTCGTCTTGGTGGTGCTGAAATCGCGCGTACCGAATGGTACCGCGAAGGTCGCGTTCCGCTTCACACCCTGCGTGCAGACATCGACTACGCGCATGCTGAAGCATCGACCGCTTACGGCATCATCGGCATCAAAACCTGGATCTTCAAAGGCGAGATCATGGAACACGACCCGCAGGCTCGTGACCGTCGCGCCGAAGAAGCCCAAGCCGGTCCGGCACCTCGCGGTGACCGCGGCGGCCGTCGCTAAGGAGGTCTGAGACATGCTTCAGCCAAAGCGTACAAAATTCCGCAAAATGCACAAAGGCCGGATTCACGGTGAGGCAAAAGGCGGTTCCGATCTGAACTTCGGCACCTTCGGCCTCAAAGCCGTTGAGCCCGAGCGCATCACCGCGCGTCAGATCGAAGCTGCACGTCGTGCCATGACGCGTCACATGAAGCGTCAGGGCCGTGTCTGGATCCGTATCTTCCCGGACACCCCGGTGACCGCAAAGCCCGTCGAAGTTCGTATGGGTAAAGGTAAAGGCTCCGTGGACCGTTGGGTCTGCAAAGTCAAACCCGGCCGCGTGATGTTCGAACTGGACGGCGTTTCGGAAGAAGTCGCTCGTGAGGCTCTGCGCCTTGCCGCGATGAAACTCCCGATCAAAACCCGCACCGTGGTTCGCGAAGACTGGTGAACGTGCGGTCCGCGCAAGCGGACTGTCACGCGCATGTGGCAGTCGTTTCAAAGAAACGATGAGACCATGCCCGGTTAAAAATTAAGAAACCCCCGCTGAGACATTGGCGGGGGTTTTTGTCATCTCGCTTTATTGGATTGAGAAAGCACTGAGCCACCCAGCTCGCGTGCTGTTTTGCTATTATGCTTTCCAAATACAGCTTTTGCGGCTTTGCCTTCCATAGCTTTCCCGGTTTGTTTGCCGGTGCCGCTTTGAGCGAGAGCCGAAGCTGCGAGGCTTTTTTCTTTGGCGGATGAACTTTTGCTGCGCAGGACTTTTGAGGCTTGTGAGGCAATTTTAGATGAGGTCTGTTTTGTGTTTTTCGGCATTTTATCACTCCCTACTTAAATGCTAACTTAGAGCTAAGAATGATCCCTGAGCATTCAAGAATGAAAGGTGAGCAAAAGCCATTTTATGGCTACCCCACCTCAATCTCCAACCGAAACCCCAACTCCGACGTCACCCCATCGCCCCAGTCCCCGCCCTCGATCGGTATGGTCCCGATCTGATCCGGCGCGGGCAGAGCGCGACGTGGACGCCACGCCAAACGCATGGGCGCGGAAGGGTGGTAAAGCGTGTTGTGACGGACGGCGAAGCGTATAGAGGTCCCCCTGATCAGAGAAGGCTATGCTGCGCGTGCAAAATCACGGATCAAGCCTCTTGTCTCTCTTGCAGCGGTCGCCATATCAGAAGGCCAAAGCCCGAAACGAGACAAAAATGCGCGCACAGATTTCCCACATCCTCGACCGTCCCATAACTCGCCATTTCATCATGGGGGTGATCCTGTTCAACGCTGTGATCCTCGGTCTGGAGACCTCAGGGCGGCTCATGGCGCGGGTCGGCTGGCTGATCGAAATGCTCGACATGATCTGTCTGAGCGTCTTCGTTGTGGAGCTTTTGGCGAAAATCTACGCGCAGGGACTGCGGTTCTTTCGGAACGGGTGGAACCTGTTCGACTTCGCCATCGTCGGCATCTCGCTCTCGCCGGTGGGGGCGGGGCTTTCCGTGCTCCGGGCGCTTCGCATCCTGCGACTGCTCCGCGTCGTCTCCGTGGTGCCAAGCCTGCGCCGGGTGGTCGAGGCCTTTATCCTCGCGCTGCCGGGGATGGCTTCGGTGTTCCTGCTCACGGGGATCATCTTCTACATCGGGTCTGTGATTGCGACCAAACTTTACGGGCCGACATTCCCCGAATGGTTCGGCACGCTGGGTGCCTCGCTCTATACCCTGTTCCAAGTCATGACGCTGGAAAGCTGGTCGATGGGCATCGTGCGCCCGGTGATGGAGGTACATCCCGAGAGCTGGCTGTTCTTTGTGCCCTTCATCTTGATCACGGCTTTTGCGGTGATGAACCTCGTCGTCGGTCTGATCGTGTCGACAATGCAAGACGCCCACGTCGAAGAAGAACACGCCGCCACGGATATTTACCGGGACGACGTGGTCAAACGCTTGGAGCGGATCGAGAAGGCGTTGGAGCGCAGATAATGGTCTGGAACAAGGCCGCAGGCCGCCAGACCTGCGCAAGACCGTCCCGGCGGTCTGGCGCATTTGCGGCACTGGGGGCATCGCAAAAGGTCACGCGGGCTTGAGGGATAAACTGCGCCGTGTCGGCGTGGGGCGCGCCAAATCACGGTCTTGCGCAGCTCCGGCTTACTCACCCCATTTGTAGTTGAAGCTCACCGACACTCGGTCGAACTCCGACTGGTTCATCATCACCTCGTGGCGCAGCCAGCTTTCCCAAAGCATGATGTCGCCCGCTTCCGGCGCCATGTAAATGAAATTCTGCATCTCGCGCCGGGCATCTTTGATCCGCGCGGGCGCGGCCATCATCATCGCATGGCGCGGGTCTTCGAGCCGCAGAGAGGACGCCCCGTCCGGCATGGCGACATAGGTCGTGCCGGAAATGACCGAATGCGGGTGGATGTGCGCGGAGTGATAGCCGCCCTCCGGCAGGATGTTGATCCAGAGATCTTCCAGAACCAGCTTGCGCTCGCCCAGATCGAATTGCAGGTCTTCGGCAAATTTCGCGACGTGCTGATCGAGGCTCTCGACGATGTCCTTGAAGATCGGGAACCGCCAGGGCAGATCGGTGAGCGAGGCATAGGAGGTGTAACCGGGATAGCCCTTGTCATCACACCATCGCTGGCCGGCCTCGTCATCCTCGGCGATGGCATAGCAGCTGTCGAACAGCTCGTCTTCGACCACGGTCGGGGAAAATTCGTTCAGTTTCGCTTTGTAGAGACGGGTGACGAAGAGGGATTCGATGTCGGCCATGAGGGAGCCTCCTTAGACGGGTTTGGCCTGTCATAACGCGCTGGGGCTGACTTGGCGAGGGGCAGGGCGTCTGGAATATGCTTGGTGATATGGTGGCGCCTTGCTAAGGAGGCTTATGAATTTCAAACGGCTTCTTCTTGGCTCTCTCACATATATTACGGCGTTTTTGTTGCCGTCTGCTTTGCGTTACGGGCAAGTCCTTTTGACGCGTGATCTGCGTGCGGAGCGCTTACAGACTTTTGCAGATTACAATCGTGCGTGCTCAGACACAAAAACATCAGCTTGCCGTGAGGCGCTTGCACATATGACGTCCGGTGAGACCGAGTTCTGGCAGCAAGCGATGCTTTTGAGCGAAAGAGCCATTGCCGTTTTGCCGTTTATCCTTGTGGCGTTTTTGTTCTTGAGGGTCAAAGAGCCGAGGCCAATTGCGAATGTCATGACAGTCACGATCTTGGGGGCGATCCTATCGAGAGCCATTGCAATCAATGATCTCCATGTTCTGGATTTTTCCTTTTCCGTATTGCTCGGGTTGCTCTTGGGCATTGCTGTCGCGCTTGGCGGAGGGAGCCGCCGTGCGTGACGGCACGCATTTGTCCAGAGAAACAGAAGCCCAAACTCACGTGCGCTGAGATTGAATGGAAGAGCTTCGGTGAATTTCGCATGGCTCCCGACGAGAAACAGCGTTGCCGCAGCCCACTGTCAGGGGCTAGAAGCGTGAAAAAATGACGCTGCCCGCCGCATTCGGGCCGTAGCGCAGCAACAGGCCCGTAGACGCAGTATGACACAGAACTCCACCTCCCTCGCGCTCCCCATTGCTCTGGCTCTTGTCGGTGCGATCCTGATCCTCTGGGCCACGCGCAGGCTTTTGCGCCGGTCCAAGAAGGCGCCCATGCATGTCCAGGTCTATGAGGGCGTGTCCGAGGTGTTTCGCAAAGACCCTGAGGCGGAGGTGCCCGCCGAGGCGCTGGTTTGTTACCGCGCCTATAGGCTCTATCTCTACCTCTTGGACGACGGGTTGGACAAAGGCGTGAGCAATATGGAGCCCGCGGCGGTGCGCGACGCCCTTCCGGCCTTGGAGCCGCTGGGACTGGGCGAGGCGGCGCGGGAGATCGACACCTTCGTGGGCGTCTATGAGGAGATCGAGCGACGCACGGACGTGGACGAGAGCCTCGGCGAAGAATATCAAAAGACCGCCCGCGATCTGGACCGCAGGCTCTACCCGCTTTTGCGCGAAATCCCGGAGCGGCTGGAGCAGTATTTGGGGCGGTGACATCGGCGCCCCGGCGAAGCCAATAGTCAAAAAGCAATTTATTGAGGCCCAAATGAATTACACGGAATACTGGTTCAACATGCTGACGTCGCCCTCTTTCAAACATGCCTTTTACGCTTTGGCATTGGGGGCTTTGTTGTTAGGGCTGGCGCTTGTCGTCGTTGCCTTCGCCTTTTACGGGCGCGGGCGTGAAGCGGAAGAGGCCGGGGCACTCGATCCGAAATGGGCGATGCTGTTCGCGACATGGCGGGACAGCTTGATCATCACTCTGTTGTTCGGCGCGCAGTCTCTCATTTACAGATATGCCGATTTTATGGGGATGAGCGAAGTCGGGATGTCGAATGTGCTGACAACCTACGTGCTCGTTCAACCCATGTTGGTCTATATCTTGGACATTCTTATCGTCGTGGTCGCCGTCTTGCGGATCATCGCGATCACGCGGTTCCTCAAGCGCGCAGGTACATAGGGGAAAAGCGGCGAAAACCCCAAGTTTCCCTTGCCACCATACCCCCACACCCTTATAGAGCAGCATCTCACAGATTCCCGTTCAGGGGATTCGTGTGCATTGACATAACCCACCGGGCCGAATGTCACCCCCAAAAGGGCGCATTCCGGTGCTACCAGGACCCAAGGAGAGGCGAGTATGAACGCCCAAGAATTGCGTGCGAAAACGCCGGACGAGCTCAAGACCGAGCTCGCCAACCTGAAAAAAGAATCCTTCAACCTGCGCTTTCAGCAGGCCACCGGCCAGCTCGAAAACACCGCTCAGATTCGTAAGGCACGCCGTGCAGCTGCACTCGTGAAAACGATCCTGAACGAAAAAGCTGCAGCAGCAGAGTAAGAGGAGACAGACCTATGCCCAAACGTATTCTGCAAGGTGTTGTCACCTCGAACCAGAACGAACAAACCGTTACCGTGTCCGTTGAACGTCGCTTCAAGCACCCGGTTCTGAAAAAGACCATCCGTAAGTCCAAAAAATACCGGGCTCACGATGAGAACAACCAATTCAACGTCGGCGACACCGTCCGTATTCAGGAATGTGCACCGAAGTCGAAAACCAAGCGTTGGGAAGTGCTCGTTTAATCTCTGATTGAGCAAGCCTCCTCCCAGCTTAATCGAAACCCTGGGGGCACCGATCACTGCAGATCGCCCCAAAGGTCGGGAGAAACCAAATGATCCAGATGCAGACCAATCTGGATGTCGCTGATAACTCTGGCGCTCGCCGAGTTCAGTGCATCAAGGTCCTCGGCGGTTCCCACCGTCGTTACGCCTCCGTGGGCGACATCATCGTGGTGTCGGTCAAGGAAGCAATTCCGCGTGGCCGTGTGAAAAAAGGTGACGTCCGTAAGGCCGTCGTCGTGCGCACCGCCAAAGAGGTCCGTCGTGAAGACGGCACCGCGATCCGTTTCGATCGCAACGCGGCCGTGATCCTCAACAACAACAACGAGCCGGTCGGCACCCGTATCTTCGGGCCGGTGGTTCGTGAGCTGCGTGCAAAAGGCATGATGAAAATCGTGTCGCTGGCACCGGAGGTGCTCTAATGGCTGCGAAACTGCGTAAAGGCGACAAGGTCGTCGTGCTTGCCGGTAAGGACAAAGGCAAACAGGGTGAAATCACCTCTGTGATGCCGTCCAAAGGCAAAGCCATCGTGGAAGGCGTGAACATCGCCATCCGTCACACCCGCGCGACCCAAGGTGATCAAGGGGGCCGTCGTCCGGTCGCCATGCCGATCGACCTCTCCAACCTCGCGCTTCTGGACGCCAACGGCAAAGCCACCCGCGTCGGCTTCAAATTTGAAGGCGACAAGAAAGTGCGTTTTGCCAAGACCACGGGAGACGTGATCTGATGCTCGACACCACCGATTACACCCCGCGTCTGAAGGCGACGTACAAGGACAGCATTCGTGCCGCTCTCAAAGAAGAGTTCGGCTACAAAAACGACATGCAGATCCCGCGTCTGGACAAAATCGTTCTGAACATCGGTTGCGGCGCTGAAGCTGTGAAAGATTCCAAAAAAGCGAAATCCGCTCAGGAAGATCTTTCCGCGATCGCCGGCCAAAAGGCTCTGATCACGAAAGCCAAGAAATCCATCGCTGGTTTCCGCGTTCGTGAAGACATGCCGCTCGGTGCGAAGGTGACCCTTCGTGGCGACCGTATGTACGAATTCCTCGACCGTCTGATCACGATTGCAATGCCCCGCATCCGCGACTTCCGCGGCGTGTCCGGCAAATCCTTTGACGGCCGTGGCAACTACGCCATGGGCATCAAAGAGCACATCGTGTTCCCCGAGATCAACTTCGACCAAGTCGATGAGACCTGGGGCATGGACATTGTCATCGCCACCACGGCGAAAACCGACGCTGAAGCAAAGAGCCTGTTGAAAGCTTTCAACATGCCTTTCAACAGCTGATCGCGCGAGGAGTTTAGAGAACATGGCTAAGAAATCCATGATCGCCCGTGAGCGCAAGCGCGAGAAGCTGGTGGCAAAATATGCCGCTAAGCGCGCGTCGCTCAAAGAGGTTATCTACGACCAAGAGAAGCCGATGGAAGAGCGTTTCCGCGCGTCCCTGAAGCTTGCAGAACTGCCGCGCAACAGCTCGGCGACCCGTCTTCACAACCGTTGCCAGCTGACCGGCCGTCCGCATGCTTACTACCGTAAGCTGAAGGTGTCCCGGATCATGCTGCGGGAACTCGGCTCTTTCGGCCAGATCCCCGGCCTCGTGAAATCCAGCTGGTAAGGAGGGCAGAGATATGAACGATCCTATCGGCGATATGCTCACCCGTATCCGCAACGCTCAAATGCGTGGCAAATCCACCGTGTCCACCCCGGCTTCCAAGCTGCGTGGCTGGGTTCTGGACGTGCTGCTCGACGAGGGTTACATCCGCGGTTACGACAAAGGCACCGACGTCAACGGTCACCCGACCCTTGAAATCAGCCTGAAATACTTCGAAGGCACCCCGGTCATCCGCGAACTGCAACGGGTCTCCAAACCCGGCCGTCGCGTGTACCTCGGTGTCAAGGACATCCCGTCGGTCCGTCAGGGCCTCGGTGTGTCGATTGTCTCCACCCCGAAGGGTGTGATGTCGGACGCAAACGCTCGTGCCAACAATGTTGGTGGCGAAGTGCTTTGCACCGTCTTCTAAGGAGGTCTCTCGATGTCTCGTATTGGTAAACGACCGGTCGAGCTGCCCAGCGGCGTTTCCGCCACTGTGTCCGGCCAGACCATCGAAGTGAAGGGCCCGAAAGGCACTCACTCCTTCACCGCCACGGACGATGTGACTCTTGCTGTCGAAGACAACACCGTCACCGTCACCCCGCGTGGTAAATCCAAGCGCGCTCGCCAGCAGTGGGGCATGTCCCGCACCATGGTCGCCAATATGGTGACCGGTGTGTCCGACGGCTTCAAGAAAGAGCTCGAAATCAACGGTGTTGGTTATCGTGCTCAGATGCAGGGCAACGTGCTCAAACTCAACCTGGGTTACTCCCACGAGGTGAACTTTGAGGTTCCCGCTGGCGTCACCGTGACGTCCGCGAAACCGACCGAGATCACCATCGAGGGTTCCGACCCGCAACTCGTCGGTCAAGTCGCGGCCAACATCCGCGAATGGCGCAAGCCCGAGCCCTACAAAGGCAAAGGCATCAAATACAAAGACGAGTATATCTTCCGCAAGGAAGGGAAGAAGAAGTAAGGACGCTCATCATGGCAAACAGCAAACGGACCCTGTTTCTGAAACGCCGCCTGCGCGTTCGGAACAAACTTCGCAAGAACAATGTCGGCAAGCTTCGCCTGTCGATCCATCGTTCGAACAAGAACATCAGCGCTCAGCTGATCGACGACGTTCAGGGCAAAACCCTGGCTTCCGCATCCACGCTCGAAAAAGATTTCGGTGTGGTCGGCAAGAACAACGTCGAAGCAGCCGCCAAAGTAGGCGCTGCGATCGCAGAGCGCGCGAAGAAAGCCGGCGTCGAAGAGTGCTACTTCGACCGTGGTGGCTTCCTCTTCCACGGCAAAGTGAAGGCCTTGGCCGACGCTGCCCGTGAAGGTGGTCTGAAGTTCTAAGACTTGAGGGAGGGGGGCGAAAGCTCCCCTTCCCGATGATCCGGGGCCCTGTGTTCACAGGCCACCACCAGGATCGAGTTCAACAGCGCCCCTATGACTTTGGGAAACGCGCTACCTTTGTAAGGAAAGTTCTATGGCAGAACGTGAAAACCGCCGGGATCGTCGCGAACGCGAAGAAACCCCGGAATTCGCCGAT
The DNA here is from genome assembly GCF_020524585.1 of Celeribacter naphthalenivorans. GTDB lineage: Bacteria > Pseudomonadota > Alphaproteobacteria > Rhodobacterales > Rhodobacteraceae > Celeribacter > Celeribacter naphthalenivorans. The sequence continues at coordinate 234,837 of NZ_JAIVLK010000010.1, read as the reverse complement.
CGTCTCGTCGCGATCAACCGTGTGTCCAAAACCGTGAAAGGTGGTAAGCGTTTCGGCTTTGCTGCTCTCGTGGTTGTGGGCGACCAAAAAGGCCGCGTTGGTTTCGGCAAAGGCAAAGCGAAAGAGGTCCCCGAGGCCATCCGCAAAGCCACCGAACAAGCCAAGCGTCAGATGATCCGCGTCGCTCTGAAAGAGGGCCGCACCCTGCACCACGACGTCGAAGGTCGTCACGGCGCTGGTAAAGTCGTCATGCGCACCGCACCGCAAGGTACCGGTATCATCGCCGGTGGTCCGATGCGTGCCGTGTTCGAAATGCTCGGCGTTCAGGACGTGGTTGCCAAATCCATTGGCTCCCAGAACCCGTACAACATGATCCGCGCCACGCTGGACGGTCTCAAGAAAGAGGCTTCCCCGCGTTCCGTGGCTCAGCGCCGTGGCAAGAAAGTCGCCGACATCCTCCGCAAGGACGATGCTCCGGTTGCTGAAGCCGCTGAAGCAGACGCGTAAGGAGACTGAGACATGGCTAAAACCATCGTTGTGAAACAGATCGGCTCCCCGATCCGTCGTCCCGCCAAACAGCGCCAGACCCTCGTCGGTCTCGGCCTGAACAAGATGCACAAAACCCGCGAGCTGGAAGATACGCCTTCCATCCGTGGCATGGTCGCATCCATCCCGCACCTCGTCGAAATCGTCGAAGAGCGTGGGTGAACCCCGGTCCGGGGCATAAGCCTCGGCACCAAGATTTGAAACGCCCTGCCTTTTGGTGGGGCGTTTTCTTTTGAAAAAAATCATAACCTTCGGGAATAACGCTGCCTCTCGCACTGTATCTCTCATGTCTGGACCCGAGCAGACGCTGTTTTTGGGAGATCGGACAGGCTCAAGACCCTGCCATACACCGCCGTTCAGGCCGCCTGTGCCACCTCCGCCTCTGCCGTCGATGCACCTGTGGTGACTGGCAAGCTCGGCGAAGCGGGTATGGACCTGACAAGTGGATATGCGCTGATTTCGCGCAAAAATGGCACCGAACAGGTCGCCTATAGGGGCCAGCTGCTCTATCTTTTGATCAAGGCCGAAAATCCGAGCGTTATGACCGGAGAGGGCCTCAACGACGTCTGGCATATCACGCGCCCGTAATGGAGTTCACGAATGGCTCGCGACCGTCTGGTCCGGGTTCATGCGAGGCGGGGAGGGGATGCCCTCTCCGCCGATTTGAGGATCTGCGAGGGCGAGGCAATGCTGCGATCCTGCAAATTGCCTCAACCGCCCAAGAGCTCTATGCGGTCGAGGTGATGCATCCGGACGGCGGATCGGGCCAAGAGCGCGCGACGCTATGGCGCGACCGACTCGCTGACGAGGGTGCATTGGCAAGGCGGCATCTGGCATTCCGCGCTGGTCGGGCCTTACGGTCAGGATCGCATGACTGAGATCGCACAATCCGTTCAAGGCGCTATGTTCTAAAAACGAGGTCGGACAAAGTCTAACGATAGGCCCTGTTTCGGTCCCATTCGGTTTGGTGGCTGTTAAGATTTCGGGCGCAGAGTTTCCTCATCCCCGGCGCGCAGCCGGATCACCTGAGAGGAGCCTGAAATGAATATTCTCGTCAAAGCGTTCCATGACTGGTTCGAAAACTTCATGACCAGCATCCCCGCCTTCGATCTGTCCGCTTTCGATCTGTCGGAACCAGGGGTGCATTGGATGGAGACCCATCCCAGCCGGCATCAATGACCAGAGGGCTGCATAAATTAACGGCAGTTTAAAAACTGCATGCATTTTGTGCATAGCAGAGTCGCAAAAACTGGGGGATGTCATATTTGGCGTCCCCCTCTACATGAGCCGTGCTCCTAAAGAGAACCAAACATACAGATTCGCGGGACATACGGTCCCTGCAAAAGGAAACACACCATGGCACACTACAATGACACGGCCCGCATCGCCGCTGGCGCAGGTTTGATCGACACCGTTCGCGACATCATCGCAGGCATCCGCCTGAGCTTTGCTCGTCAGCGCGCTTTCGCGAAAACCTATAACGAGCTGAATGCTCTGACGGATCACGAACTGGCCGACATCGGTCTGGGCCGTTCCGACATCATGGACATCGCTCGCGGCACCGCTGCACGCATCTGAGCCAACGCTTAGATAGACCTACGACAAAGGATCTGACCATGCTCGCCGCCTCCTTCCAATCGCTTCTGCGTCCGCTTTTCGACGGTCTTTGCGCGATGCGTGCCCATTGGCATGCCGGCCCCGTTCCGACCTGGAAAGAATACCTGCGCGCCACCGCAGAGTGACACGCGGGCGCGGCGCAAGCACGTCGGCCTCTGGACAAGACACACACCCCGCAGGACACTGCGGGGTGTTTTGGTTTTTGGGGAAAGGTCTTGCTTTAAATGTGGAACATGCGATGAAGGTTAACCATTTGTTAACTTTTTGAGGTCGGCCCATGTCCCGCATTCTTTGTCTTATGACTTTTCCCTTTTTGATGGCTGCGCCCGTTACGGCTTCAACCGCCACACTCGCTCCCGCCGTGGCGGAAACCGAGATGGCACATGGGGGTGGGTGCCGGAAATCGTCTCCTCCCGGCCAATGTTGCCATATGCAAACATCGACGGGGCAGGTTCACTGTCACTAAATCCATGAGGGCGCTTGATCGCAAAGCATCAAGCGTCTATACGCCCCCGGTGGACTCCTAGGTCCATAAGAATCAACACATGTAAGCCGTGGTTGCCCACTCCGTCGCTGGAGGGCACATCCGGCAAGGAGAAGCGACATGAAATTGCATGAACTGCGCGACAACGAAGGCGCAACTAAGAAACGCATGCGCGTTGGCCGTGGCCCGGGTTCGGGCAAAGGTAAAATGGGTGGCCGTGGTATCAAAGGTCAAAAATCCCGTTCCGGCGTGGCCATCAAAGGCTACGAGGGCGGCCAGATGCCGCTCTACCAGCGTCTTCCGAAGCGTGGCTTTAACAAGCCGAACCGCGCGAAATTCGCTGTTGTGAACCTCGGCCTGATCGAGAAATTCATCGAAGCCGGCAAACTCGACGCCGCCAACGTGACCGAAGACAGCCTCGTGGCTTCCGGTCTGGTGCGTCGTAAGCTGGACGGTATCCGCGTTCTGGCGAAAGGCGATGTCAAATCCAAACTGACCATCACCGTCACCGGCGCCTCCAAATCCGCCGTTGAAGCTGTCGAAAAAGCAGGCGGCTCGCTCACCGTGGCCGTCAAGGCCGACGCGGCAGCCGAATAAGACTTGTGACGAGGGGCCTGGCCCCTTACATCAGGTTTGAGTTTTCCAAGCGCCGCCCCCGGAAAGCCGGTCGGGCGGCGCTGTCGTGAATAGAGAGACCATTAATGGCATCCGCAGCAGAACAAATGGCGGCGAACCTCGACTGGGGCACCTTCGGGAAGGCCAAGGAGCTTCGCCAGCGTATCTTTTTCACCATCGGTCTTTTGATCGTGTACCGTCTTGGCACCTTTATCCCGGTGCCGGGGATCGACGGCAACGCGCTTCGTGACTTTATGGAACAGGCCGCATCGGGCATCGGGGGCATTCTGTCGATGTTCACCGGCGGTGCGCTCGGTCGGATGGGGATTTTTGCGCTCGGCATCATGCCCTACATCTCCGCCTCCATTATCGTGCAGCTTCTGACCTCGATGGTGCCCTCGCTTGAGAACCTCAAGAAAGAGGGCGAAGCGGGCCGCAAGAAGATCAACCAATACACCCGTTTCGGCACGGTCGCTCTGGCGCTGTTCCAGGCCTACGGTCTCGCCGCCTCTTTGGAGGCCGGGAATCTGGCTCATGATCCCGGCTGGTATTTCCGCGCGGGCGTGGTGATCACGCTGGTTGGCGGTACGATGTTCCTGATGTGGCTCGGTGAGCAAATCACCAACCGCGGCATCGGCAATGGTATCTCTCTGATCATCTTCGTCGGCATCGTCGCCGAGATCCCGGGCGCTCTGGCTCAGTTCTTTGCCTCTGGCCGGTCCGGTGCGATCTCTCCCTTCGTGACGCTGATCGTGATTGCCATGGTCGTCGCCGTGATTGCCTTTGTGGTCTTCATGGAACGCGCGCTGCGCAAGGTGCATATCCAGTACCCGCGCCGCCAGCAGGGCATGAAAATCTATGACGCGCAGTCCTCGCATCTGCCGATCAAGGTCAACCCGGCGGGCGTGATCCCGGCGATCTTTGCCTCGTCCCTGTTGCTTCTGCCGACCACCATCGCGACCTTCTCCGGTCAGTCTGATGTCGGTCCGGTGATGTCCACGATCCTTGCCTACTTCGGCCCGGGGCAACCGCTTTACCTTCTGTTCTTCACGGCGATGATCGTCTTCTTCGCCTATTTCTACACCGCCAACGTCGCCTTCAAATCGGAAGACGTGGCCAAGAACCTGAAGAACCAGAACGGCTTCATTCCCGGCATCCGTCCGGGGAAGAAAACCGAGGAGCACCTCGATTACATCGTGGCCCGTCTCCTCGTGATCGGCTCCGCCTATTTGGCCGCAGTCTGTCTGCTGCCGGAAATTCTTCGGAGCCAGCTCGCCATCCCCTTCTATTTTGGCGGCACTTCGGTGTTGATTGTGGTATCGGTGACGATGGACACGATTCAACAAGTCCAGTCCCATCTGCTGGCGCACCAGTATGAGGGGCTGATCGAGAAATCTCAGCTGCGCGGGAGGAAGCGCAGCAAAAGAGGGACAGCAAGACGATGAACATTATTCTGCTTGGACCGCCGGGCGCGGGCAAGGGAACTCAGGCGCAACGTCTCGTGGAGGAGCGAGGCATGGTGCAACTTTCGACCGGGGATATGCTGCGTGAAGCAAAGACCTCCGGCACCGAAATGGGCAAAAAGGTTGCGGCTATCATGGATGCCGGTCAACTTGTCACCGACGAGATCGTGATCGGTCTGATCGAAGAGAAGATCAAGGTCGGCAATGCCGCCGGTTTCATCTTCGACGGCTTCCCGCGCACGCTGGGCCAGGCCGACGCGCTGAACGAGCTTCTGTCCCGCAATGGGGCACAGCTTGAGGCGGTGATCCTGTTGGAAGTGGATGACAACACGCTGGTGAAGCGCATCGTCAACCGTGCCGCCGAAGCTGTTGCTGCCGGCAAAGAGGCGCGTGCGGACGACAACGAAGACAGCGTCAAAATCCGCCTGATGGAATATTACAAAAAGACCTCTCCGCTGATCGGCTACTACTACGCCAAAGGCGATCTGAAGACCGTGGACGGGCTTCAGAGCATGGATCAGGTCTCCGCAGATATTGCAAAGGCGCTTGCCTGACCGTTTCTCTCGCCGGAAGGCCTTGACCCTCCGGCGAATAGCCTCTATGGCAACCCATCCCCTTTGGGGTAAAAGATTCGAATGCGGGCGGTTCATCCCGAAGTGCCTGTTTCAATCATCACCTGAATTCAGCTGTGGCTCGCTGGTTTTGTCCCGCGAGCTTCCGTTGTGAAAAAAGGTTCCGGGACTACGGAACCGCAACGAAAGGAAAATAACGTGGCACGTATCGCCGGCGTAAACATCCCGACCGCGAAGCGCGTTCCGATCGCGCTCACCTACATCACGGGCATTGGCAGCACCTCTGCCGTTGCTATCTGCGAAGCTGTTGGCATCGACCTCACCCGTCGCGTCAACGAGCTGTCTGACGCCGAAGTTCTCGCCATCCGCGAGCACATCGACGCCAACTACACCGTGGAAGGCGACCTGCGCCGTGAAGTTCAAATGAACATCAAGCGTCTCATGGACCTCGGCTGCTACCGCGGCCTGCGTCACCGTCGTAACCTCCCGGTTCGCGGTCAACGTACCCACACCAACGCTCGCACCCGCAAAGGCCCGGCAAAGGCCATCGCAGGCAAGAAGAAGTAAGGGGAGAACTGACCAATGGCACGCGATACCCGTCGTACGACAAAGAAGAAGGCTTCCAAGAACATCGCCGCAGGCGTTGCTCACGTGAACTCCACCTTCAACAACACCAAAATCCTGATCTCCGACGTGCAAGGCAATGCGATCTCCTGGTCGTCCGCTGGCACCATGGGCTTCAAAGGCTCCCGGAAATCCACGCCCTACGCCGCTCAGATGGCTGCTGAGGACGCTGGTAAAAAAGCTCAGGATCACGGCGTGAAAACCCTCGAAGTCGAAGTTCAGGGCCCCGGCTCTGGCCGTGAGTCCGCTCTGCGCGCTCTGGCCGCTATCGGCTTCAACATCACGTCCATCCGCGACGTGACCCCGATTGCACACAACGGCTGCCGCCCGCCGAAGCGTCGCCGCGTGTAATCGACTGTATAAATTTCGGATCGCGGGTCTTCGTGCCCGCGGTCCTTTTGTGCGTTTTAGAGACCCCTCGGGCGTTCTTTCGCTTTAGGACATGGGCGTTAGAACAAGAATGGAGGCACCAGCATGATCCACAAAAATTGGGCCGAGCTCATTAAACCGCAACAGCTTGACGTCAAGCCGGGCAATGAACCCGCGCGTCAGGCCACCCTCGTTGCCGAACCGCTTGAGCGCGGCTTTGGTCTGACGCTGGGCAACGCGCTGCGTCGCGTGTTGATGTCGTCGCTTCAGGGCGCGGCCATCACCTCCGTCCAGATCGACAACGTTCTGCATGAATTCTCGTCTGTTGCTGGTGTGCGTGAAGACGTCACCGACATCATTCTGAACCTCAAAGGCGTGTCCCTGCGCATGGAAGTCGAAGGGCCGAAGCGTCTTTCCATCTCCGCCAAGGGTCCGATGGTTGTCACCGCCGGTGACATCTCTGAATCCGCTGGCATTGAGGTTCTGAACAAGGATCACGTGATCTGCCACCTCGACGATGGCGCCGATCTGTTCATGGAACTGACAGTGAACACCGGCAAAGGTTACGTCTCCGCCGACAAGAACAAACCGGAAGATGCGCCGATCGGCCTGATCCCGGTCGACGCGATCTATTCGCCGGTCAAGAAAGTGTCCTACGACGTGCAGCCGACCCGTGAAGGTCAGGTGCTCGACTATGACAAGCTGACGATGAAAATCGAAACCGACGGCTCCGTGACCCCGGAAGACGCCGTGGCCTTTGCTGCGCGCATCCTTCAGGATCAGCTGGGCATCTTCGTGAACTTCGACGAGCCGGAATCGGCTGGTCGTCAGGAAGAAGACGATGGTCTCGAGTTCAACCCGCTGCTTCTCAAGAAAGTGGACGAGCTGGAACTGTCTGTCCGGTCCGCGAACTGCCTCAAGAACGACAACATCGTTTACATCGGCGATCTCATCCAGAAAACCGAAGCCGAGATGCTCCGCACCCCGAACTTCGGTCGCAAGTCGCTCAACGAGATCAAAGAGGTTCTGTCCGGCATGGGCCTGCACCTCGGCATGGATGTCGAAGAGTGGCCGCCTGAGAACATCGAAGACCTGGCGAAGAAATTCGAAGACCAGTTCTGAGTTTTTTTCGGACAGAATAAAAAAAGGGGGGGAGTGGATGCTCCTCCCCTTTTTACATGAATGTGAGCGCATCGTCTTGGGGGAGGCGGTTATGGATGACCTCGAGAGTTTGCGTCGTTTCCGGTCTCGCGGCGATCAGGTTCCGCCGACCCAGATCTGATAGCCCTCCGTGAGTGAGGCGATCTTGTGGAAGCTTATGTTTGTAATCATTCTTGGTGCGCGGGACATCACCAGTTGTGAGGCAAAGCGTCTTTGACAAAGCGAGCATATCTTCGGAGAGCCGATGTGTGCGAAGGACATGTGTGCGCCCTGCTGGCAAAGCCAATGCGGCGAGTGGTGGCACATACCATCCGAGGTCGAAAGCCATATGAAGCTGACTTTGCGTCATCGCAAATTGAGTTGCGTCGCGCCGCGCATGTTGGCTTGAAGACAGGGCTTCAGCGAGATCGTTTGCCGTCTTAAACCTGTCGTAAATCTTTTGCCAAACCCGATTTTTTAGATCGCGACCGGTTCCATCGCGGCTTTTTGAATGCAAATCCCACTCGAACGCTGAGATAAAGCGATCGACGGGATCACGCAGGAGGAGAACAAATTGATCTTGAGGGCGGGGGGGCGAAAATACATTGCTGAAGGCGTATATTCGCATCGCCAACATGATAGGCGATGACATTTGCTCCTGAGCCTTTCAAAGCGTCAAGCGCCGACTCTCCTCCGCATTTTCCGACGTGAATGAAATGAATAATCACCGGGCTATGAGATCCTCTATATGAACGATGGCGGAGAATAGTTAACCGATTGGTGCGATGCAGGAAACAGGGTAGAGCAGGAGTATATTTTGCTCCATTCGTCTTGCAAATAAGGTTTACAAGAGCGTTTTAAGGCACTAAGGGGACGCATCCGGGCATTCGCCCCAAGGAGAGTCGGTGACACGCATCGCCGACCAGACAAAGTAAAAACCTGAATTAGGAGAAATACAATGCGTCACGCTAAAGGTTACCGCCGCCTGAACCGGACCCACGAACACCGCAAAGCGATGTTCTCCAACATGGCTGGCTCGCTCATCGAGCACGAACAAATCAAAACCACGCTGCCGAAAGCCAAAGAGCTTAAGCGCATCATGGACAAGCTGATCACGCTCGGCAAACGTGGCGATCTTCACGCCCGTCGTCAGGCTGCCGCTCAGCTGAAACAAGACAAAGACGTCGCCAAACTCTTCGAAATTCTCGGCCCGCGTTATGCCGAGCGCGCCGGTGGTTACACCCGCGTTCTGAAAGCCGGCTTCCGCTACGGCGATATGGCTCCGATGGCGATCATCGAGCTCGTGGACCGCGACCCGGCCGCCAAAGGCGCCGCTGATCGTGCCCGCCTTGAGGCCGAAGACGCTGCTCTGGCTGCCGAAGACTGATCTTTCAGTCTCTACCGGATCGAATACGAAAGCCCCGCTGAAGAGCGGGGCTTTTTCGTTGGGACAGGGCGAGGCGGAAGGGGGCGGGGAAACGCGTAAAAACGGGGCAAATTGCCGTTGTTTTCTGTCACTTTTTACCAGTTGTTCTATTTGGGCTTCCCAAAAGTGACTCTGTGGTTTAAATCTTAGATTAGTGATCGCCTATAGGTTGTCACACCTTTCGTAAGAGAATGTATTTTCAATGTCTGACACTACGGAACTGAATCGCCAGTTTGCTCAACTCCGAGCCATGTCGCCCGCCGGGTATTCCGCTGGGCTGCATATTCGTTTCGCTGCCCCAATTGTTTCTGAGGCAAATTACGATCCGAAATGGCTCGAACACTATGCAGTGAACGCTTACGCGCTGAGGGACCCGATGATCGCATGGGGATTGTCTTGCGAAGGGGCAATAAGGTGGAGCGAAATAGAACTCCCCGATCCATTCAAAATATGGAGGCAGGCCGCCGAATTCGGCCTGAACTTTGGTGTTGCCGTGTCCTGTGGACCGGTTCAGTCGAGATCAATCGTCGGATGTGCAAGGTCTGACCGCGAGTTTACCGATCAGGAAATCAGTAAAATCGCCACGATCGTGCGCACCCTGCATGAAATTTCAGAACCTCAAACAGATTTGACGCAGGCGCAAATTCAGGCCCTCCGGTGCATCGCAGGCGGTGATCGTCATGCAGCAGCCGCGGCCAAGCTCGGGATTTCTGAAAGCGCGCTCAAAGCGCGACTTGTCTCTGCCCGAGAACGTCTCATGGCCCGGACCACCTCAGAGGCCATTCAAAAAGCCAAGGAGATCAAGCTGCTATGACGGTACTCGCTCCTGCGTTGCGTTGAAGAAATCAACCAACACCGGAGACGTACCATGCAAACGACCACGCTTTCTTTTGCTAATCTGCACAACCATGGCGATCTTTTCGCCAACATGCTTCGCGCAAGACACGAAACGTTCATTCAGCACGCGAAGTGGGATTTGCCCCAGGCAGACGGCATGGAATATGACCAGTATGATACTCCCGCATCCCGTTGGATCGCGGTTCACGAGTTTGGCGAAGTGTTGGCCGGTATCCGTTTGACTCCCACGACCACGAAATGTGGCATCTATTCCTATATGATCCGCGATGCTCAACGCGGACTTTTGGAGAGTATCCCGACAAATCTTTTGTTCGAAGAGGCGCCGGTGGCGCAGCATGTCTGGGAATCCAGCCGGATTTTCGTGTCGCCGCGCGTGCCTGCGAAACAACGGATGCGGGTCCAGATGAGCCTGATTGGTGAAATGACCAATTCGGCGCGCGAACTTGGCGCGACCTCGGTCATTTGTTTGATCCCTGAAAATGGCAACCGCTGGGGCCGTCGTGTTGGGCTCGACATCGACGTGATCGGTCCAGTGATGGACATCGGCGGTGCGCGCAACGCCTGTATGCGGATCAATCTCATCAACAAACTGCACTGACACGATGCTTGGGAAATCGGGGCCGAAACGCTGCCTGTTCGGCCCCGAAACCTCTTTCGCCCGCCTGAATGGCGGCGTAATCTCCGGCCATGGCTGACCTGTTTTCAAAAGATGATCCCGCCCCGGACCCGAGCACCGCGCACCGCCCTTTGGCGGACCGTTTGCGCCCGAAGCATCTGTCCGAAGTCATTGGCCAGCAACAGGTGCTGGGCCCTGATGCGCCTTTGGGCGTGATGCTGGCCTCTGGCTCGCTGTCCTCGATCATCTTCTGGGGGCCGCCCGGTGTGGGCAAGACCACCATCGCGCGTCTTCTGGCCGATGAAACCGACCTGCATTTCGTGCAAATCTCCGCGATTTTCTCCGGTGTCCCCGAGCTGCGCAAAGTTTTCGAGGCCGCGAAACTGCGGCGCGGGAACGGGCAGGGCACGCTTTTGTTCGTCGACGAGATTCATCGCTTCAACAAGGCGCAGCAGGACAGTTTCCTGCCGCATATGGAAGACGGCACCATCCTGCTTGTGGGCGCCACAACTGAGAATCCCTCTTTCGAGTTGAACGCCGCTGTGCTCTCACGCTCGCAGGTCATGGTGCTGACGCGGCTCACGCCAGAGGATTTGGATCAGCTGGCGCAGCGCGCGGAGCATGAGCTTGGCAAGACGCTTCCTCTGACCGAGGCCGCGCGGCGCGCGCTCTTTGAGATGGCTGATGGCGACGGGCGCACGCTCTTGAACCTGATCGAACAGATCGCCGCGTGGAAAGTGGTCGATCCGCTGGACCCGGAGCAGCTTGGCAAACGGTTGATGCGCCGTGCTGCGAAATACGACAAATCGGGTGACGAGCATTACAACCTGATATCCGCGCTGCATAAATCCGTGCGCGGATCGGACCCGGACGCCGCGCTTTATTGGTTCAACCGGATGCTGGAGGGCGGCGAAGACCCGCGCTATCTCGCGCGGCGTCTGTTGCGGATGGCGATCGAAGACATCCAGCTCGCCGATCCGCAAGCCCATACCGTGGCACTTCATGCCTGGGAAAGCTACGAACGTTTGGGCTCGCCCGAAGGCGAATTGGCTCTGGCGCAGGCGGTGGTCTATCTGGCGTTGGCGCCCAAATCCAACGCGGTCTACACGGCCTTCAAAGCCGCGCGCGAAGCCGCCCGCAAAACCGGGTCGGAACCGCCACCAAAACATATCCTGAATGCCCCGACGAAACTCATGTCCGAACAGGGCTATGGCGCGGGCTATGCCTATGATCACGACGCTGAGGATGCATTCTCCGGGCAGAACTATTTCCCCGACACCTTGCCCCGGACACAGTTCTACAAACCGGTGGAGCGCGGCTTTGAACGCGACCTGTCAAAACGCGTTGCCTACTTTGAAAAACTGCGGGCCGAGCGCAAAAACTCCGGCAAAACTTGACATTTCGCGCCTTGCCCCGCATGGCAGGGTCTGAGACGGAGACACGCAATGGCACCTTTGATACAAGTCGCACTGGGCGGCGCCCTCGGCGCCTCGGCGCGCTATTTGTCGGGATTGGGGATGACCCATCTTTTCGGCAAGAGTTTCCCTTGGAACACGATGTTCGTGAATTTCCTCGGCTCATTTCTCATGGGCGTGCTTGTGGTGGTGCTGGCGCATGAAAACGGCAACCGTTTCGCGCCCTTGTTGATGACTGGCCTGCTGGGCGGGTTCACCACCTATTCGGCCTTTTCCCTCGATACGATGACCATTTTCGAACGCGGCGACTACGGGATCGCCGCCGCCTATGTCATCGGTACGCTTTTCCTCGCCCTTGGCGGCATCGCCCTCGGCCTTTATTCCGCACGGAGTTTCTACGCATGAGCCGGGTTCAGACGATCACCATCGAAGAGGATCAACCGGAGCAGCGCCTTGATCGCTGGTTCCGCAAAATGTTTCCGCAGGTGACCCAGGGCAATATCGAAAAGATGTGCCGCAAGGGCGAGATCCGCGTCGATGGCGCGCGGGCGAAATCCAACACGCGGGTGGGGCCGGGTATGGAAATCCGTGTGCCGCCGCTGCCGGATGAGAATGCGCCGAAACCGAAGCGCGATACCACGAATATCTCGGCGGCGGACGCCAAGATGATGCGCGATGCGGTGATCTATCAGGATGAGCATATCATCGTCATCAACAAACCGGCAGGGCTGCCGACACAGGGCGGCTCGAAACAGACGCGCCATGTCGATGGGCTGTCTGCCGCACTTCAGGGCGAATTCCCGGAAAAACCGCGCCTCGTACACCGGCTCGACAAGGACACTTCGGGCGTGCTGGCCTTGGCGCGGACGCCGGCGATGGCCTCGAAACTGACCGAAGCCTTCCGTCACAAGAACACGCGCAAAATCTACTGGGCCTTGGTTGCGGGCGTGCCGACGCCCTATCTTGGCGAGATCAAATACGGTCTGGTGAAGGCGCGCGGTCGTGGCAAATCGGGCGAGGGCGAAAAGATGATCGCCGTCCACCCGCGCGACATCGACGCGACCGAAGGCGCGAAACGTGCGCATACGCTTTACGCCACGCTCTACCGGGTTGGTGCGCGGGCATCTTGGGTCGCGATGGAGCCGATCACCGGCCGCACCCACCAGCTTCGTGCGCATATGGCGGAGATCGGGCATCCGATCATCGGCGATGGAAAATATGGCGGCTCCGGGCAGGAGAACCTCGGCGATGGCTGGGGCGCGCAATTGGGCGGCATCATCTCGAAGAAACTGCACCTGCACGCGCGCAGCCTGACCTTTGAACACCCGGCGACCCGCAAGGTGATCACCGTAACCGCGCCCTTGCCGGAGCATATGGAGCACAGTTGGGAGACCTTTGGCTGGACCGAGGATTTGGCTGCCGACGATCCCTTTGAGGAGCTTCGTGGATGAAGCTTGTCATTTTTGACGTAGACGGCACGCTCGTCGACAGTCAGGCACATATTGTGCTGTCCATGGCGGAGGCCTTCGAGGCGGCTGGCCTTGTGACGCCGACACGTGACGCGATCCTGTCGATTGTCGGCCTGTCCCTGCCGCTTGCGATGCGCGAACTGGCGCCTGAGGCCGATGAGGCCATGCTGTCGCGGATGGTCGAGGCCTATAAAGACGCCTTTCAACAGCACCGTTTGGCGCAGGGCGCCGCCGCCTCGCCGCTTTATCCCGGCGCCGAAGAGGCCATTCGACGCCTTGGCGCGCGGGACGATCTTTATTTGGCGATTGCGACCGGAAAGAGCCGTCGCGGCTTGGATGCGCTGATGCAAGAATGGGACTTCGCCGATCTCTTCATGTCGACGCAAAGCGCGGACGATCACCCGTCGAAACCGCATCCTTCAATGGTGCTGACCTGTCTGATGGACTGCGGTGTCGCGGCAGAAGATGCGGTTGTGATCGGCGACACGACCTATGACATGGAAATGGCGCGCGCGGCGCGGGTGCGGGGCATCGGCGTGCGCTGGGGCTATCATGGCAAAGAGGCGCTTTTGAGCGCGGGCGCGGTCACGGTGCTGGATCATTTCGACCAGCTCGACGGCGCGCTTGATGAGAATTGGAAAGGCTAAAACGTGGCAGAGTGGGCAGCGAAACGGTTCTGGAAAGACACGGTTGTGGCAGAGGCGCAGGAGGGCTTTGAGGTGCATCTCGATGGTCGTCCGGTGCGCACGCCTGCGAAGGTGCCGCTGATCCTGCCGACCCGTGCGCTGGCCGATCTTGTCGCGGCGGAATGGGAGGCGCAGGACGGCGTGATCGACCCGAACACCATGCCCGCGACTCGTGGCGCCAATGCGGCGATCGACAAGGTGTCGATCCAGCACGCTGAGGTGGCGGATATGCTGGCGGATTATGGCGACAGCGATCTTTTGTGCTACCGCGCCGCGCATCCGCAGGAACTGGTCGCCCGCCAAGCCGATCTCTGGGACCCGCTGCTCGATTGGGCAGAAGGCGCGCTTGGGGCGCGGCTGGAGACGCGGACGGGCATCATGCATGCACCGCAATCTGCCTCCGCTCTGGCGATTCTGCGCGACAAGACCCACGGGTTCACCGCCTTTGAACTGGCCGCTTTTCATGACCTCGTCAGCCTCTCGGGCTCTTTGATTTTGGGCTTTGCCGTGACGGAGGGGCATCTTGACGCTGAGGAAGCCTGGCGGCTCTCGCGCGTCGATGAGGATTACCAGATCGAGCAATGGGGCGAGGATGAAGAGGCCGCTGAGGCCGCTGAAATCAAGCGCCAAAGCTTTGTTCAGGCGGCTTTGTTTTACCGCGTGGTCAATTAAAGGGCGCTTGCAGCCGCTGGGCGTTTAATTCCCGCGCATTCCTGCGAGCAATTTGATCAAACGCCGCGTAACCATGCTGAAACGTGATCGTGGTCTTGACGTTCTGGAATGAATCCTCCCAAACTAAGCTCATTGAAAGGGCAATTGCTCATTTCGATATCGCCCCCGGCCCAACAGGGAGGGTCGGAGAAGAAGCGCCGCAAACGGCGCACTATCAGGAAGAGGTAAACATGAAAAAATCCGTTTTTCTTGGCGCGCTGACGCTGGCAGGTCTGGCTGCCGGCACTGCGATGGCTCAAGATTCCTCCACGCTGGCTGCCGTGAAAGAGCGTGGCGTTCTGAAATGCGGCGTGAACCCGGGCACTCCGGGCTTTGCTGCTCCGGATGCAAACGGCAAATTCGTTGGCTTTGACGTGGATGTCTGCCGGGCTGTGGCTGCTGCTGTGCTGGGCGATTCCGAAGCCGTGGAATACACGCCGCTGACCTCCGCCGTGCGCTTTACCGCGCTGGCGTCCGGCGAAGTGGACATGCTGGCCCGCAACACCACCTGGACCTTCTCGCGTGACGTCGACCTGAAGAACACCTTCGTCGGCGTGAACTACTATGACGGTCAGGGCTTCATGGTGCCGAAAGATCTCGGCGTGTCCTCCGCGAAAGAGCTGGGCGGCGCGACCGTCTGTATCGAAACCGGCACCACGACCGAGCTCAACCTTGCTGACTATTTCCGTGTGAACAACATGGAATACGAGCCGGTTCCGGTCGAAAGCTTTACCGAAGCTCAGACGCAGTTCCTTGCCGGTGCTTGCGACGTCTACACCACCGACGCCTCCGCTCTGGCCGCCTCGCGCGCGTCCTTCGAGAACCCGGAAGGCTATGTCGTTCTGCCGGAGATTATCTCCAAAGAGCCGCTCGGCCCGCTCGTGCGTCATGGCGATGACAACTGGGGCGACATCGTGCGCTGGTCTTTGAACGCCATGGTCGCGGCCGAAGAATACGGCGTGACCTCCGCAAACGCGGCAGAACTGGCCAATGGCACTGAAAACCCGGAGATCAACCGTCTTCTGGGTGTCGAAGGTGAACTGGGCGCGATGCTTGGTCTCGACAACGCCTGGGCTCTGAACATCCTGACTCAGGTTGGCAACTATGGCGAAAGCTTCGAGAAGAACATCGGTGAGAACACCCCGGTGGGTCTGGCTCGCGGCCTCAATGCCCAGTGGACCGAAGGCGGCCTGATCTACTCGCCGCCCTTCCGCTAAGACTGACAAAAGGGAAGGGCGCGGATCACACTCCGCGCCCTTTGCCTTTCTGGCTCTGCTCACTTCAAGACCATCAAAAATGCGAACGGAAAAATCCGGGCGGCAGTGGGGCTATATCTAAACAGGGGACCGTCACTCATGACGACAGCGACAAACACGCCGGAAGACCATGGCTTTCGGCTGAGCCAGCTGATCTATGACACGCGGTATCGTTCGATCACCATTCAGGTGATTGCGATGCTGGCGTTCATGTTGATCGCGGCATTTCTCATTCGCAACACGATCATCAACCTTTCGGCTTTGGGTAAGGACATCGATTTCGGTTTCCTGTTCAATCGTGCGGCCTATGACATCAACCAACAAATCATTCCTTACACCTCTGACGATCCGCATTGGCGGGCGACATTGGTGGGGCTTCTCAACACGCTTCTGATTGCCGTTCTGGGCTGTATCCTTGCGACGATCATCGGGGTCATCGCGGGGGTTCTGCGCCTCTCCAAAAACTGGCTGACGGCGCGGATCATGACCTTTTACGTCGAGAGCTTCCGCAACATTCCGGTGCTTTTGTGGATTCTCGCCTTCATGGCCGTGCTGTCCGAAGCCTTGCCCGCGCCGCGCGCCTTTCGGGGCGAAGATCCGGCGGCCTCCATGTGGCTTTGGGACAGTGTGGCGGTGACCAATCGTGGCACCTATATCCCGGCGCCCGTTTGGGGCGATGGATCGCTTTTTGTGATCATCACTTTCCTTTTGTCGCTTCTGGGCATCTGGGCGTTCGGCAAATATTCCCAACGTCGCTTTGAGACGACCGGGCAAATCCTGCCGAATTTCTGGATCAAGCTGGCGATCTTTTTCGTGCCCTCGATCCTCGTCTATTTCGTGATGGGTCGTCCGATCACCCTGTCGTACCCGGAGCTGAAAGGCTTTAACTTCGGCGGTGGTCTTCACATGCGCAACTCGATGCTGGCTTTGTGGCTGGCGCTGAGTTTCTACACCGGGTCTTTCATCGCCGAAATCGTGCGCTCCGGCATCCTTGCCATTTCCAAGGGTCAGACCGAGGCCGCTTTCGCACTCGGCCTGCGCCCGTCGCGGACGATGAACCTAGTGATCCTGCCGCAGGCGCTTCGGGTCATCATCCCGCCGCTGATCTCGCAATATCTGAACCTGACGAAGAACTCTTCGCTGGCTCTGGCCGTGGGCTATATGGACCTCCGGTCCACGTTGGGTGGCACCACGCTCAACACCACGGGGCGGGAGTTGGAGTGTATGCTCTTGATGATGCTGATTTATTTGATCGTCAGCCTGCTCATCTCGTCGGGCATGAACGTCTACAACAAATCCGTCAGACTGAAGGAGCGCTGAGATGAGCAACACAAACTCCCTCTCATATGTGCGCAAGGAGATGCTGGAACAGCAGCCTGCGCCACGCTCTCAGGTCGGGTTTACACGCTGGGTCCGCGAGAACCTGTTCTCCGGTTGGTTCAATTCCATCCTGACGATTGTGTCGATTTTCGTGATCTACAAAATCCTCGCCGGAACACTTCCATGGCTTTTCGGTGGCGTCTGGGATGCGACCTCTCTGGAGCAATGCCGCACCATCCTCACTGAGCGCTTCGGCAACACCCATTACGCCTGTTGGGCGGTTCTGACGGAACGCTGGAACCAGCTGCTCTACGGGTTCTACCCGGAGACGCAATACTGGCGCGCCAATTTGGCCTTCGTCTTGATGCTGGCCTCTCTGGCGCCGGTGCTCTTCGACAAAGTGCCGCGCAAGATGCTCTATCTCACCATGGCCTTCCCCTTCCTGCTCGTGTGGCTGGTCTGGGGCGGCACGATTTGGGGTGTGACCTCGGTCGCTGTCGGTTTCATCCTCGGTGGCGTAGCGTTCAAGCTTGTGGATCGTTTCGGCTCCATGGCGCTCTCGACGATTGCCGCTGTTGCCGTCGCCCTGATCTGGTGGCTGTTCATCGGCCCGTCGGTGGTCGGGGGCCTCAATGCCGTCGCACCCCTGGGCCATTTGCAAGAGGTCCAGAGCCGCGACTTGGGTGGCTTCATGATCTGTGTGATCATCGGCATCTCCGGCATCGCGCTCTCGCTGCCCATCGGCATCATCTTGGCGCTTGGCCGTCAGTCGGACCTGTTCATCGTGAAAACCATCTGTGTGGGGTTCATCGAGTTCATCCGCGGCGTGCCGCTCATCACCCTTCTGTTCACCGCCTCGCTGTTGTTGAACTACTTCCTGCCTCCGGGCACGACGTTTGACCTGACGCTACGGGTGATCATCATGGTGACGCTCTTCTCGTCGGCTTACATGGCCGAGGTGATCCGGGGCGGTCTCGCCGCTCTGCCGAAAGGCCAATACGAGGCAGCCGATGCGCTCGGTCTCGACTACTGGAAG
The DNA here is from genome assembly GCF_020524585.1 of Celeribacter naphthalenivorans. Taxonomy (GTDB): domain Bacteria; phylum Pseudomonadota; class Alphaproteobacteria; order Rhodobacterales; family Rhodobacteraceae; genus Celeribacter; species Celeribacter naphthalenivorans. The sequence continues at coordinate 216,614 of NZ_JAIVLK010000010.1, read as the reverse complement.
GCACAGCGCCTGATCATCATGCCGCAGGCGTTGAAAATCTCCATTCCGGGCATCGTGAACACCTTTATCGGCCTGTTCAAAGACACCACGCTGGTGATGTTCATCGGCATCTACGACATGCTGGGTCTTTCCAACGCCATCCGCGCCAACGCGGCGTGGAACGGCATCTATTGGGAGCTGTTCATCTTCATCGGCTTGGTCTTTTGGATCTGCTGTTTCGCCATGTCGCAATATTCTCAGTGGCTGGAGCGCAAGCTCCGCACCGATCATCGTTAAGAAAGGAGACGACCATGTCTCAAGCTGTCGAACGTCACATTGACCGTTCCAACATGACCGTCTCCGATGAGGTGGCCATTCAGATCACGAATATGAACAAATGGTACGGCGAATTTCACGTTCTCCGTGACATCAACTTGACCGTGAACCGGGGCGAACGGATTGTCATCGCGGGGCCGTCGGGCTCCGGTAAATCCACGATGATCCGGTGCATCAACCGGCTCGAAGAGCACCAGCAGGGCAAGATCATCGTCGATGGGACCGAGTTGACCTCGGACCTGAAAAATATCGACAAGATCCGCTCGGAAGTCGGCATGTGCTTTCAGCACTTCAACCTCTTCCCGCATTTGACCATTCTGGAAAACTGCACGCTGGCGCCGATGTGGGTGCGCAAGACGCCGAAACGCGAAGCCGAAGAGATCGCGATGCATTTCCTTGAAAAGGTGAAAATCCCGGATCAGGCGCATAAATACCCCGGCATGCTGTCGGGTGGTCAGCAACAGCGTGTGGCCATCGCCCGCTCGCTCTGCATGAAACCTCGGATCATGCTCTTTGACGAACCGACCTCGGCGCTCGACCCGGAGATGATCAAGGAGGTGCTCGACACCATGATCGAGCTGGCGGAAGAGGGGATGACCATGCTCTGCGTGACCCACGAGATGGGCTTTGCCCGTCAGGTGGCGAACCGCGTGATCTTCATGGATCAGGGCCAGATCGTGGAACAGAACGAGCCGGAAGAGTTCTTCAACAACCCGAAATCGGAGCGCACGAAGCTGTTCCTGTCGCAGATTCTCGGTCATTGAGAGCGGTCATCAGACCAAACAAAAGGGCGCTGCGGCGCCCTTTTTTAGTCTGCGGCTTCCAATTCGCGGGGGATTGCGAAATCCGCCACCTCATTCTCTCCGAGCCGCGCCTCGGCCCAAGTCGGAGCCTTGAGATCGAACACCGCCGTCGCCGCCGTCGGATAGCGTAGAAAATCCGGGTGCAGCGGGGGATGAGAGGCAAAATTGACCGCAAATTCCCCGATGCCGGGATTGTGCGCGAGCACCAAAACACAATCGCCCGTCGCCTGTTTCAAGGCGCTCATGATGCGGTGTTCCGAGGCGAGATAGAGCGAGTCCAGCACCGTCTCCTGCGGACAAAACTCAAGCCCGCGCGTGACGCGTTCAAGCGTTTCGCGGGTGCGCACGGCCGAAGAGACCAGCACCTGATCGGGGATATATCCCTTGTCCTTCAACCACATGCCCATGGTGACGGCATTGCGTTGACCGCGCGCATTCAATGGCCGGTCGATGTCGTCCAATCGGGGATCGTCCCATCCCGATTTGGCGTGGCGCATCAGGATCAGACGGCGGGGCATCAGGATTTTTTCTTTGACGGCTTCACGCGCGGCTGCGTGTCGCGAATGAGCGACCCCGCGCCATGCTCCGTGTAAAGCTCCAAAAGACAGGCATTCGGCGCGCGCCCATCAAGGATCACCACGGCCCGCACCCCGTCCCGGAGCGCATCGAGCGCGGTCTGGGTTTTCGGGATCATGCCGCCCGCGATGACGCCGGCCTCTGTCAGGTCTTTGATTTGTTGCGAGCTGAGCGAGGTCAACACCTCGCCATTGCCGTCCTTCACCCCCGACACATCGGTCAAAAGCAGCAGGCGATCGGCGTGCAGCGCGCCTGCAATCGCGCCCGCTGCGGTGTCGCCATTGACGTTGAAGGTCTCGCCATTGCGACCTGCGCCCACCGGCGCGATCACCGGGATCAGGTTCTCGTCGCCAAGCTCTTTGATGATCGACGGGTTCATCGACACCGGCGTGCCGACAAAGCCCAGCGAGGGATCGGTTTGCTCACAGACCATCAGGTTCGCGTCCTTGCCGGAAATCCCGACAGCGCGCCCGCCCTGACCGTTGATCGCCTGCACGATCCGTTTGTTGACGAGGCCCGAGAGCACCATTTCGACGACCTCGACGGTCGCCTTATCGGTCACCCGTTTGCCGTTCACGAATTCGGACTGGATGTTGAGATCGGCCAGCATTTTATTGATCATCGGGCCGCCGCCATGGACGACCACCGGCTTCACGCCAACCTGCTGCATCAGCACGACGTCGCGGGCAAAGCCTTCCATAGCCTCATCCGAGCCCATCGCATGACCGCCCAGCTTGATCACGACAGTCGCGCCTTCGTATCGCTGCAAATAAGGCAGCGCTTGGGAAAGAGTGCGGGCGGTCGCGATCCAATCTCGGTTCATGTCTTGCTTCTTCATTTCGGGAATCCAGATGAGGGTTTGAACCTCAATACAATTTTCCCGGCCTGAGGCCAAGCGGCTCAGACAAGCGTGGCGATCACCGCGCGCAAAACATCGACGCCCCAGCCTTTTTCAGACGAGGTCACGATCAATTCGGGGTAGGCGGCCGGGTGTTTCGACACGGCGCCACGGACCTGTTCGATGACCCTCGCGCGTTCGGCTTCCTTGACCTTGTCGGCCTTGGTCAGAACGGTTTGAAACGGAACGGCAGAGCGGTCGAGAAGCGTCATGATCTCCTCATCCACTTCTTTCACGCCATGGCGACTGTCGATCAGCACGAAAGCCCGGCGCAGGGTGGCGCGGCCAGACAGGTAAGCTTTCAAAAGCCGCTGCCATTTCTCGACGGTTTTCACCGGCGCTTTGGCAAAGCCGTAGCCGGGAAGGTCGACGAGGTAATGGCTGTCGGCACAGGTGAAAAAGTTAATCTCTTGCGTCCGGCCCGGCGTGTTCGAGGCGCGTGCAAGCGCCTTGCGGCCCGTCAGCGCGTTGATCAGGCTCGATTTCCCGACGTTGGACCGGCCCGCAAAGCAGACCTCCATGCGGTCGTCTGGCGGCATGCCATCCATGGCGACGACGCCTTTGAGAAAATCGGTTTCGCCCGCAAACAGCAAGCGGCCCTTTTCGAGGGCCGCCGCATCTGGTTCAGCGATGGGAAATTGTAAATCCATCGGGATCACGCCTTGATCAGGCGTCCTTTTTCTTGAGTTTGAGCGAGCGCATGATGTTGCCAAAGACATCCGGTTTGTGGCCGTGGCTGCGCATGATCAGATACTGTTGGATGAAGGTGATCGTGTTGTTGCAAATCCAGTAGAGCACCAGACCCGAGGCAAAATTGCCGAGCATGAACATGAACACCCAGGGCATCCAGGCCATGATCATCGCCTGAGACGGATCGGTCGGCGCCGGGTTCAATTTCTGTTGCAGCCACATCGAGATGCCCAAGAGGATCGGGAGCACGCCAAGGCTGATGAAGGCGAGCATCGAACCGGGCTCCGGCGGCGCGTAGGGCAGGAGGCCAAACAGGTTCAGGATCGAGCTGGGGTCCGGCGCGGAGAGGTCGCGAATCCATGCGACCCAGGGCGCGTGCCGCAATTCGATGGTGACCAGAATCACCTTGTAGAGCGAGAAGAACACCGGGATTTGCAGCAACAGCGGCAAACAGCCGGAGGCCGGGTTCACCTTGTTGGATTTGTAGAGCTCCATCATGCCGCGTTGGAGTTTTTCTTTGTCGTCGCCCGCGGCTTCCTTGAGCTTTTCCATCTCCGGCTGAAGCTCTTTCATCCGTGCCATGGAGACGTAGGATTTATAAGCGAGCGGGAGCATAATGCCCTTGATGATCACCGTCAGAAGGATGATTGCCCAGCCCATGTTGCCGATCAGCCCGTTCAGCGCATGCAGGATGCGGAAGATCGGCTTGGTGATGAAGAAGAACAGACCCCAGTCGGTCGAATCGCTGAATTTGTAGACGCCGCCCTCGCGCTCGTAGTTGCGGATGGTTTCCCATTGCTTGGCGCCCGCGAAGAGGCGCGAAGACACCTCGTAAGAACTGCCTGCGGCGATATCCACGGCGGGATAGCGCGCGACGGTTTTATAGGTGTCGCTGGCTTCGTGATAGGTCACGACAGAGGTGAAGGCGTCGGTCGCATTCGGGATGAGCGTGGTCATCCAGTAGTGATCGGTAAAGCCGATCCAACCGTTTTCCGACACCTCTTCCAACTCGGCATGCTCGCCCCAGCGCGGGTCGGCTTTCAGCTCGTCGAATTTGGTTTTCAGAAAACCGCTTTTGAAGCTGATTTCTTCCAGCGTGCCATTGCTTTCGCGAATGGCGCCCTCATGCACCAGCAGGCGCGTGAGGTTCTCGGGCTTGCCGAGGTGGACGATTTCGTTGTTGGTGGCGACCCGAATTGCGGCATCGGAGGCGTTTTCGATCGACTGGGTCACCGAGAACATGAAATTCTCATCAACCTCGATCGTACGGCGGAAGGTCACGCCTTTGCCGTTGTCCCAGACCAGGACCACCGGGGTCTCCGAGGTCAGCGTCTCACCGCTTTCCACCGACCACAGCGTGTTGGTGCCAGGCACGTCCTCAAGGCTCAGTGCGCCACCCGGGGCCCAGCCAAAGGACGCAAAATAAGGCGTCGCGGTCCCGACGGGGGTCAAAAGCTTAACCAACTCATCGCTGTCGATGTCGACGGTGTAATCCTTGAGCGAAAGATCGTCGATCCGACCGCCGACAAGCGAGATGGAACCGATCAGGCGGGCCGTGTCGATGGCGATGCGCGGGGCATCTGCGGTTTGAGCGGCGGTTTCATTCACCGCGCCCTGAGCATCGCTCGCCGGGTCTGCCGATGGCGCAGGTGTCGCACCTGTGGCATCCGACGCAGATTGCGTGACGGCCGGAGCATTCGGATCCGTTACGGGCTCTGGCGCCGGGAAGAAAATTGTCCACCCGAGTAACACGATGCCACTAAGCACAATGGCAAGAATCAGGTTCTTGTTTTGATCGTCCATCTAGGCCGCCCGATTGTTGGAATTCAGTCTCGGGTGGTTCAACCTTCCAGAGGGCCTGACGTCAAGCAGTTTCGGCCATTTCTTTTGGAAAATGCGGCAAAGTGATCAGCTGGCGCGGCGTCCGATTTGCGGCGTTTGGGCCAATTTGCGTTTGTGGCTGTCCATCCAACCGAGTGTTTTTTCAAAAGACATCGGTCTCGAAATGGAGAAACCCTGGACATGATCGCAGCCAAGCTGGGCCAGCATGGCGTGTTCGCCCACGGTTTCCACACCTTCGGCCAGTGTTTCCAAATCCAAGCGTTCGGCCATGGTCAAAATGGCCGCCAGCATGCTCTGCTGGTCTCGGTCCAAATCACAGCGTGTCACATAGGAACGGTCAATCTTGATCCGCTTCACGGCAAAGCGGCGGATATTGGCGATCGAGGCATGGCCGGTGCCATAGTCGTCCAAATCGATACCGCACCCCATTTCCTTGAGCGCCCAGATGTTGCGGCTGATCGTGTCGTTGTCCGAAGAAGAGATGACGCTCTCGAGAATTTCGACACTCAATCGGGACGGCTCTAAATCAAACCGATCCAGTTCCCACCGAATTTTATCGACGATTTTCGGGTTGGCCAGATCAGTGGGCGAGAAGTTGACGGCCACGGAGGCAATGTGAAATCCGGCTTTGTCCCATGTCTTGATCGCCATGAGTGCGTGATAAAGCACAATCTCATTCAGGCGCTCGAGAAGGCCGAGTTCTTCGATATCGGACATGAACTGCCCGGGGGTGAGAATGCCACGGTCAGGATGCGCCCAGCGTGCGAGCGCCTCCATACCGGAGACTTCACCCGTGTCGGTGGAAATTTGCGGTTGGAACCAAGGGATGATCTGGCCATTTTCCAAGGCTGCCCCCAGATCAACGCTCAGGCTGCCGTGCTCAAGTGTGCGGGGGGTGAGGTTGGGCGAATAGGCGCGAATGGAGCCGGGGCCATTGTGGCGCGCATCGCTCAGCGCGATTTCGGCGGCGTCAAGGAAGGCCTGCCCTGAGTGAGCCGGCGCGCGACCGGGCATACAAAAACCGACAGAACAGGTCGCAAAAATTTTCGTCGCATCGATCGAATAGGGCTCAGCCAAAGCGGCCTGAATGCGCGAAGAGAGCTGGATCAATGTTTCCAGATCGGCACAACGGACCGGCGCCAGAGCAATCGCGAAGCGCGGACCATTCAGTCGAGCAACGGTATCATGTTCACGCAGAACGTCCTGAATGCGGCGCGCGGCGGTTTTGAGGATCGTGTCACCGGCCGGGTCGCTAAATGTGGAGCATATCCCACGGAAGTCGTCGATTTCGAGAACAAGGCAGGCAGTCGTGCGCCCGGTGACATCGCGCGAATCGAGGATTTGATCGAGCGTATGCAAAATACGAGCGCGCAGAGGGAGTCGGGTCAAGCCATCCGTTGTCTGAAGGGCTTGATCCGTGTCGCGACGCACAAGGTTTGGTGCAAGGTTCAGCAGCGCTGCAAGTGCCGGGAGAGCAAGGGCGCAAAGCACCAGCATGTTTTCCCCGCCATACCAATAGGCGCCAAGACAAAGTGCTGGCAAAAAGGCGATGGTATGTGGCCCCGTCAGGGCATCGCGCAGGCGGCTAAGCGTGTCGGCGATGGTTCTTTGCATGCGTCCTGTCCCGAGTCATTGCTGGTGTCGTGGATGGTCGATTGACCGTCAACACCGGGGACATTGACCCAAGAAAGTAGTCGTGCGGTTAACGCAACTTTGGGATTTCAATAGAATTTTCTGTATTTGGTTCCGTTTCAGGGCGCTCCGTTAACGAAAGGCCAAGAAAGTCGAACAGCTTCGGGTCCATCATATGCGAGGGCCGGATGTTCGTCAGCGCCTTGAACATCACCTGACGGCGTCCGGGGCTGTTTTTCTCCCAGCCATCAAGGATTTGCTTGACCTGTTGGCGCTGCAAGCCGTCCTGAGAGCCGCAGAGATCGCAGGGAATGATCGGGTAGTTCATCGCACGGGCGAATCTCTCACAATCTTCCTCTGCCACATGCGCCAGCGGACGGTAGACAAAGAGATCGCCCTCTTCGTTTACCAGTTTCGGCGGCATGGTCGCCAGGCGCCCGCCATGGAAGAGATTCATGAAAAACGTCTCAAGGATGTCGTCGCGGTGGTGACCAAGCACCACGGCGGTACAGCCCTCTTCACGTGCGATTCGGTAGAGATTGCCGCGACGCAGACGCGAGCAGAGCGCACAAAACGTCCGGCCCTGTGGTACTTTATCCATGACGATGGAATAGGTGTCCTGATACTCGATGCGATGCGGCACCTGCATCCGCTCCAAGAACTCCGGCAATACCGTCGCAGGGAACCCCGGCTGGCCCTGGTCGAGATTGCAGGCCACCAGTTCGACCGGCAACATGCCGCGCCATTTCAGCTCATAGAGCGCGGCCAGCATCGTATAGCTGTCCTTGCCGCCCGAAAGACACACAAGCCACTTCGCGCCACGCTCGACCATGCCGTATTGTTCAATTGCCTCGCGCACATTGCGGATGATCCGCTTGCGCAGCTTTTTGAACTCCGTGGTGGAGGGGGCGCCGTGGAACAGCGGGTGGATGTCGTCGAGATCGTCAAGCATGGCCAGGATTTAGTGGCTTCGTAAGGGCAAAGCAAGCGAATGCAAGCTATGGTGCATAGAGAAGCGTTTGGTATGCGTCCGCGCCGGTGAAAAATTTCTCAAAAGCATACTTTTTCGAGAGCTCATCGAAATGGAGGCGCTTGGGTGTCACAAAGACGAAAGACCGCTTTCGCCACTCGAATGCGGGGGCATGGAGAAGGCCTAGCTTACGGGTGGTTAGACGCTCAAGTGTCTCTCTATCTGGTGGCCTCGTCGCATGGACCAGCAATTTCCTATAACTTCGCGACAGAATGAGGTGTGTCGATGGTATCGGCTGATCTGATGCGACGCCGATCCATTCACAATGGTCGTGTGGAATAGCTTCCATTTGTGACAGTGTCGGAAAGTCCACGACACTTGTCGCGGAAAAGATTCCTTCGACTTCCTGTACGGCCCATCCTTCTTTTTCAAATCTTTTGGCGAGGACGAGTGCTGGAATGTCCGACATAGAATTTCGCTTGCGGTTCCAGAAAAATGCGGCCGTGAGAGTCTCATATAGAGATTGGAAAACATCCCATTTCAGTTGGCCCACGATCTCGCGGTCGTGTCCCTTTTTTTGAAAGAATGTGTAACGGTTTAGTTGAAGGGGGGTATCGTTGACCGTTCTCACCGAGCAATCAGTTTGAAGCGCATCAGGCAAGCCTAGGTCCAGCACTTCGTTGTGCTGGAGAGGTTCTTCTATGCCGACGAAAAACATGCCCTACTCCTTGTGGCGTTCGGATCCTTTAGGCTCCGGCACCGGGTCATAGCCCATGCCACCCAGCGGGTGACACCGCCCGATGCGGCGGATGGTCAGCCAGGAGCCTTTGAGGGCGCCGTGTTTTTCCAGCGCTTCCATCGCGTAAGCCGAGCAGGTCGGCTGATACCGGCAATTGTGCCCGACGAAGGGCGAAAAAATGCGGCGATAGGCGCGGACGGGCAGGGAGACGACAAAGGCCAGAGGCGTCATTCGCGCTCTCCTTTCGTCTCGCCATGCACTTTTTTCAACGCATATCGGAGGTCATTGAGCAAAAGCTCGAAAGGCCGCTCGCTCGTGTCGCTCTTTTTGCCGATCAGCACATAATCCCAACCGTCACGCCCCAGGTCCGGGATCAAGAGACGCGCCGCTTCGCGCAGGCGTCGTTTGGCGTGGTTGCGGGCGACGGCATTGCCGACCTTTTTGGAACAGGTGTAGCCGACACGAATGCCGCTGACGTCTTCGTCCTCAGAACGTCTCCGCCCCTGCAATAGAAAGCTTGCCGTGCCCTGGCGACGGGCCCGGGCGGCTTTGAGAAAGTCGTTGCGTTTGGCCAGAGTGGTCAGGGTAATTTCATCATTCGAACATGACAAAACCGCCGACTGCGACCCGTTGGCGTCGGCATGTGCCTGATCCTTGGGTGCGTTCGGCGGTGTCATCAGCTTTGCCTGTTCAGGCCGTCCCGAAAGCGTGAATTACGCGGACAGGGACTTGCGGCCGCGAGCACGGCGAGCGTTCAGAACCTTGCGGCCCGCTTTGGTGGCCATACGCGCACGGAAGCCGTGGCGGCGCTTGCGGACGAGGTTGCTCGGTTGATAGGTGCGTTTCATCGCGCTATCTCCATCGGTTGCGTTGGGGCCCAAATCCCCCAAACATCAAACCGGGTGGCCAAGAGACCGCGTGGCATGACAAAGGGATTCGAAGGCGAGTAATCGTTCGAAGCCCTGCCAATAGGAGGCCTTCGGTCTGTTGTCAATTCTCATGCGCCAGAATTCGAAAACAAAATTCTGTAACAATGGGCCTTGCGGCGCCGAAATCTCATGACAGCCTATCACTGAGCCGTGAAGAGGCTGCAAAATGCTGGCCACAGGCGTGATCACGCCCCATCTTGCCGCAAATCGCATCTCTACAGGGGCACACGTGCAGGATAAAGCCGATAAACGTCATGTCTGGATTTTGGGCCTCTTGGCCTGTCTGGCCCTCGGTCTGGCCGTCCTGCTGCGCGATCACCTGAGTTTCGAGGCGCTCTCCGAGAATCGCGCGATGCTGGTGGCGTATACCGAGCGTCATGCCGGTCTGGCCGTCCTTCTCTTCATCTTTTGCTATACTGTGATCGTGGCGCTGTCGCTTCCGGGGGCGACAGTGGCGACGCTGACCGGCGGCTTTCTGTTCGGCACGTTTCCCGGCGTGCTGTATAACATGTCCGGCGCTGTCCTTGGTGCCTCCATCCTCTTCCTCGCCGCACGCTGGGGGCTTGGCGATTGGCTGGCGGGCAAGATCGACGCCTCGGAGGGGCGCATTCACAAGATCAAACGCGGCATCGACGAGAACCAATGGTCGATGCTCTTACTGATCCGCTTCCTGCCCGTGGTGCCGTTCTTCGTCGCCAATCTCCTGCCCGCACTATTCGGCGTGCCCTTCTCGCGTTTCGTGATCTCGACCGCGCTGGGCATCATTCCGGGCGCATTGGTTTACACGTCTGTGGGGGCGGGGCTTGGCATTGTGTTCGAGACAGGCGAGACGCCGAATCTCGGCATCATCTTTGAGCCACATATCCTTTTCCCGCTGCTCGGGCTTTGCCTGCTCGCGCTTTTGCCGATTTTGTGGAAGGCTTGGCGGGAGCGCAAGGAGGCGACATGAGCAAACTCAAGACGGATATCTGTGTGATCGGCGCGGGCTCGGGCGGGTTGTCCGTCGCGGCCGGTGCGGTTCAGATGGGCGCGCGAGTTGTTCTGATTGAAAAGGGCGAGATGGGCGGCGATTGCCTTAACACCGGCTGCGTGCCGTCAAAGGCGCTCTTGCATGCCGCAGGTGCTGGCATGAGCTACCCGGACGCCATGGCGCATGTCCGCCAAAGCATCGCCACCATCGCCCCGCACGACAGTCAGGAACGGTTTGAGGGCCTGGGATGCAAAGTCATCCGAGCCGAGGCGCGGTTTATTTCGCCCAAGACGGTGGAGGCGGGCGGTGTGACCATCAAGGCCCGTCGCTTTGTCATCGCTACCGGTTCAAGCCCGCGTGTGCCGGAGATCGAGGGCCTCGCCTCCGTGCCCTATCTCACCAATGAAACGCTCTGGTCGCTGACGGCCTGTCCCGATCATCTCATCATCCTCGGCGGCGGCGCGATCGGCATGGAAATGGCGCAGGCGCATCGGCGTCTGGGGGCGAAAGTGACGGTGATCGAAGCGTTTGACGCGCTGGGCCGGGAGGACCCGGAGGCCGCCGAGATCGTCAAAGCCGCGCTGCGAGACGAAGGCGTGACCCTGATCGAAGGCACAAGGGCTGAGCGTGTGTCCGGTGCGGATGGTGCGATTTCGGTCGGCCTGTCGGATGGGCAGACCGTCACAGGCTCGCATCTCTTGGTCGCCACAGGACGGCGCGCGAATTGCGACGATCTGGGCCTGCAACACGCCGATGTGGATCGCAGCAAGACCGGCATCAAAGTCGGGTCCAACCTGCGCACCTCCAATCGCCGGGTCTATGCCATCGGCGATGTCGTGGCGGGCGGGATGCAATTCACCCATGTGGCGGGCTATCAGGCTGGCGTCATCGTGCGCGCGCTTTTGTTCGGGCTGCCTGCGAAGGCCGCAACGCATCACATCCCGCACGCCACCTACACAAGTCCCGAACTGGCGCAGGTCGGGTTGACCGAGGCGCAGGCCCGTGAAGCTTACCAAGATAAGCTGGAAATCGTCCGCGCCGAGGTTTCCGGCAATGATCGCGCGATTGCGACCGCGCGGTCTGGTCCCGGTTTCATCAAACTCATGGTGGTCAAATCCCGCCCCGTCGGCGTCACCATCGTGGGGCCGGACGCGGGCGAATTGATTGCATTCTGGTCGCTCGTTTGCTCGCTCAAACTCAAGATGAGCAAAATCGCGGGGATGGTCGCGCCTTATCCCACATTGGCCGAACTTAACAAACGCGCCGTGAGTGCCTATTTTACCCCAAGACTGTTCGACAGCCGCAAGGTCAAGGCGATCGTCAAGACAATTCAGAGACTTGTGCCCTGACGGGCGGCCCCATGCGGCGAAGAGGAGCCATGACGTTACCGCGTTTCATCAACACCCTGTCCGGGCGCTTTCTGATCCTGACAGTCATTTTCGTGATGGCCGCCGAGGTGATGATTTTCATGCCCTCTGTCGCACGTTTTCGCGAAGATTTCCTTCTGTCGCGTCTGGAACGCGCCCAGATTGCCTCTCTGGCGCTCTTGGCCAATGACAGCCTCGATATGGACCTCGAAGACGAGCTTTTGGCGAATGCGGGTGTCTATAACGTCGTGCTGCGCCGCAATGAGATTCGCCAACTGGTCCTGTCCTCGCCGATCCCGGACCAAATTCACGCCACCTACGATCTGCGCGAGGCCACAGCCTTTGAGCTGATCCGCGATGCCATGGTGACGCTTTTCGATCCCGAGGAGCGCGTGATCCGGGTGATTGGCGATCCGGTCAAACAGGCGGGGCTTTTGATCGAGGTGACGCTGCCGACCGCGCCCCTGCGCATGGCGATGATTGATTACGGGGTGCGGATTTTGATCCTGTCGGCGGTGATCTCTTTCATCACGGCGTTCCTGTTGTTCCTCGCGGTGCGCGCGCTTTTGGTGCGGCCGATCAAACGCGTGGTGGGGGCGATGACGTCTTACACGCAAGCGCCCGAAGACGCCCGCCGCATCATCACCCCCTCCGCCAAGGTCGCAGAACTGCGAGAAGCCGAAGTGGCGCTCAAGGTCATGGAGACCGAGTTGACGGCCTCTTTGCGGCAAAAAGAACGTCTTGCCCAGCTTGGCGGCGCGGTCGCCAAAGTCTCGCACGATCTGCGCAACATCCTGACCACGGCCCAGCTGTTCACCGACCGGCTGGAAATGTCCCAAGACCCCGCCGTGACCCGTTCCGCGCCAAAGCTCGTCAATTCGATCCAGCGCGCCGTGAACCTCTGTGAAACCACGCTGGCCTTCGGCAAGGCCGAGGAGCCTGCGCCAACGCTCACCGGCGTGCGTCTGGCCGAACTTGTGGGCGAGGTGATCGAAGGCGAGCGACTTTCCATCGGCGATTTCGATCTGTCCTTCTCCGAAGACATCCCCGCCACCATGGTCGTGCGCGCCGATCCCGAACAGATGCACCGCGTGCTCTCCAATCTGGTGCGCAACGCCCGTCAGGCGATCATGGCGACCGGCGATCATGGTGAGATTTCCGTTGCGGGCCGCGAGGATGAGGACGAATGGGTGCTCTCCGTGATCGACACAGGACCCGGCCTGCCGCCGCGCGCCCGCGAATACCTGTTCCAGCCGTTCCAAGGCGGCACGCGCAAAGGCGGCTTCGGCCTCGGCCTCGCGATCTCCGCCGAATTGGTGCGCGGTCACGGCGGCCAGCTTGTACTGGAACGCTCCGACGAGAGCGGTACGGCCTTCGCCATCCACCTGCCGAAGGGATATTCCCAGCGTGGGGTGGCCTCGCGAGAAAAGGAACAAGCGCCTGCACGATGAGCGGGAAATGCATTTGACGAATGTTTTTTCATTTTTCTGACAAATGCCTCTTGCGCCCCTCCGAGCTTATATGTATTCCCCGCCTCCAGTGGACCGATAGCTCAGCTGGATAGAGTACTTGACTACGAATCAAGGGGTCGGGGGTTCGAATCCTCCTCGGTCCGCCACTTACCAAATATTGGACGTCATTTGATAACGACCTGATCGTCAGTTTCGTGACCCAAATCGCCGAAATCCAGCTCTCCCGCCAAGCGCGACCTTATCCCCATTCGCGAGAAATCAGGAATGATGTGCAGACGGGACGCGGTCAGCGTCTTTGCTGCGGCTCCTAGGTGAACTCGGGAGGGGCGAGGTAAAGCTAACCACTCAGCTGAAATTTGGTTGCTCTTATTGGTCGGCTTCCGGAACACATCCGCCATGGCCACATGATGGTGTGGATGAAATTTGCCAAGGTGACCCCAAATTTTCGCAAAGGAAGCTCGCCGGACAACGCGTCGCGAGGAAGTCATGCAATTCGACTTGTCTCATCCCAACGCTTTTCGCGAGAGCGCGACACCAATAGGTCAGCGCCTCTTCTTCTCGCTTTTGTTGCTGCCTTTCTGTTGAATGCTCGTATGCAACTACAATCAAAATAACGAAGGCCGAACCCGACCTGTGGAACCTGCACGATCAGCCGACGCCGGTCAGCTATACGGACGTTGACGGGCGGCGGCGTACTCATCGTTTCGACTTCCTTAAGGAATTCCGAGACGGTAGCCGCGCAGCCATCGCGGTTAAGCCCGAAGAATTAGTCGAGAGGCTGAAGTTTAGTGCGACCTTGATCGCGATCCGGCGCGATCTGCCGATCGGCTTTGCGGATCGGGTCTGCTTGGTCACAGAGCGAAACCGGCACCGGATCGAAGTGCAGAATGCAGAGCTTCTGAACTTCTTCCGGCGCTGTTCGGATGATGAGGCTGATCGGATCATCGCGGAGCAAATCAAGAAGCTCTCCTGCGACATAGCAATCTGTGAACTCATCAAGCCGACAGGTTTGGCGGCTCGCGGTTTTCGGTCCGTGTTTCGTGCGATCTACGCTGGCGAGCTTCAGGCCAATACCAGTGAGCGCATCACACTCAACACCATTGTTTCAAAAAGAAAGGGGCTGTCATGAAAGACTGGGCACGCCAGATCAATGTCACCCCCTGCGATGCCATCGTCGCGGGGGGAGAAATCCAGATTGTCCATAAAGTCAGCGATCTGTTTATTCAGATCGCACCGCTGCATGGGCGCTCAGCGCCGATTTCATTGACCCATCAGGAATTGGCAGAACTCATCGATGCAGGCAGTTTCTCCATAGAATACGGCTAATTTGAAAGCCGTCAGGTTGCACGCCGCGCGCGGGCAGGGAGGGCGTTGCTCTCTCGCCTTCCGCTCAAAACACAGCTCGAAGCTTTCTGGAAAGAATGCTGGTGCATCGTCATGGAAGAGGCAGAAGAGGAGGGCTGGTTCAATCGGTCTGCGGAACGTTGGGCGGAATTTCGTCCTGAACTCGAGAAACGCGTCACCGAAAAACTGAAGGCAGGCTTGAAGAAGGCGACGCCTGGCGCGGCTTTCGACAGTGTGGAAATCCGCCGGGCACCGGGGCGTACTGCCGCGATGGAAATGCTACGCGAGTGGCAAAAATCAAAAGATCCGATGGGCTTTGTCAAAAAGTCGACCTTCAACGGCAAGAATGCCAAACGGGTTCATGCCGAGGTCGAAGCGATCATTCAGCGCGAACTAGAGGCTTATCTGCATCCCAATGAGATTTTTCCGGCACAGGTCCATGACGCGGTAAATGCGGAGGTGCGCAGCAAGAACCGCGTGCGAGCGCTGGCAGGGGAGGCCCCCTTGTCCGAGGTTTCCAAGAGTACGATTGAACGCCGGATTTCTGATCTGGACAAATTCGAGGTTCTGGCCGCTCGCAAAGGTGTTGCCTTTGCCCAGAACAAGCTCGGTGCTCATGGGGGAGGGATCAAACTGCAAGCCCCTCTGCTCCGCATCGAGATGGACGAGTGGGAACTTGACTTGATGGCGATCCTGAAAAAGGCCGCTGTCGATATCACCCAAGACAGCCTGCGTGATGTGCAGGTGGGGCGGTATTGGGTCTGCGTTGCATTCGATACGGCCACGCGCAGCATATTGGGCCTGAAACTCTCCACCGCCCCGTCGGCAGACGATGCGAAAGCGGTGCTGTGGATGGCGATGCGCGACAAGACCCAGCTTGCGCGTCAGTTGAAATGCGAAACTGCGTGGCGTCAGCACGGCCATCTCTATCATGTTGCTGTCGACAATGGCCCGGCCTTTGTGAATGTCGAGTTCAAGGCGGCGCTTGCGGACTTGGGAATTGATTACTCTGTGCTCCCGGCAGGTATCCCCAAGCTTCGGGGGCGTGTGGAGCGTGTGTTTGGTTCTCTTGCGACACTGTTGATGCCCTATCTAACCGGACGAACGTTTTCGAACCCGCAGGAGCGGGGAGATTACCCGTCGGAAAAATATGCGGTGCACACTGCAGAGAGCATCGTCGAGCTTTTGGTGCGCTTTGTGGTTGATGTGTATCACAACCGCAAGCACCGCAAGCTGGAGTATGCGACCCCCAACCTTATGTGGGATCGGCTGATTGCGGAATTCGGCTGGTCCCCTGCGATGAGCAATCACAAGCTCAGGCATATTTTGGGTGTGCATTTCTCGCGCGAAACTGGGCGGCATGGCGTGCTGGTCAATGGGGTGAACTATCATTCTGACCGTCTTGCCAGGCATGTTCAGAAGTATGGCCAGCAGACGGTCGATATCCGTATCGACCCGGAGGACATGGGCCACATCTCCGTTTGGCTGGAGCGGGGAAATGAGAGTGGTTGGTCGACATTGGCCGCCCAGATCGACGGTTTGGAGGGGGTATCATTTGCCTCTTGGGAACGTGCGATTTTTGAACTTCGGCAGAACAACCGGAATGCAGCATCCCTGACCCAAGGCGTGGTGGACCGCGCAATCAAACGCATCAAGGAGATCGACGCGGAGCAATGCGCAATGCGCCAGCTCGGCTCAATCAAGTTGACGCAGGACCAGATCCGGCGTGCGCAGCGCGAAACCTTTTGGGGGCTGTCGCTCGGGCGGGACCCTGAAGCGGGTCCTTTGTTGCAGGATCAGAGCGGTGCCCCTGAGATCATCGGATTTCTGTCCGATGAAATCCCCTACATTCCTGAACCTTTGCGGGAAGAACGGCCAGTTCTGGACGATCCGTCCAAGCCGCCTGTCGAGTTCTGGTCCTTTAGTGACGAACTCGATGACGACCAGCCGAATACCAATCCTGACATACTAAATGAGGAAAACGACAATGACGACAACGACCTCTAAACCTGCGCACTCTCCGAAAGTGCGAAAACTTGTACAGGGGCTGCGAGCTCTCTATGTGCCGACGCCATCCTTCCGGGCTCTGGACGAGCGCCTTGGCGAGTTGATTGAGCAGCGGCGGGCGGATATGACAGACGGGGTTACGAGTAATACGCGTGGTCTGATGTTGGTAGGCCAATCGGGCAGCGGAAAAACAACGGCGATCCGTGAGCTCACGCGTAAGTATAGCGGGGTCTTACGTACGGACCCGACACAGGAAATCTGTGAATATATTGGTTTGCAGGTGCCCAGTCCGGCGACGATGAAACACGTCGGGGCATCGACGTTGCGGGCGCTCGGTTATCCGTATTCAGGGGATAAGCAAGGGCCCGCGATATGGGATCAGGTCAAAGTACAGCTCAAGCTCCGTGGAACCTTGTTTCTCGGCCTTGACGGGGCACAGGATTTGGCACGCCATCAGACGGATAAAGAACGCCAGTCGGTTGTGAATACGCTCAAGTCCTTGATGGAAAACTCGGTATGGCCTACGGGCTTGATCCTTTCTGGTATGCCCGACCTCAAGAAGATCGTGAATCAGGACCCGCAGTTGGCACGCCGCCTTTACCCCGTCGAAATCGGGCGGTTGCATGGCATTCGTGATGTGGCCCCGGTTCTCAATATTGTCCAGAAATATGCGGCCCGGGCTGAGATCGAGGCGCTGGCTTCTGTACGCAATGAGTTCTTTGCTCAAAGATTGATACATGCAGCGGATTATCAGTTTGGTCTCATGGCGGAAATCACGGTGCAAGCGGTGACAAAAGCGCTGTTCTCAGAGGGAACGGAGGCAAAGCTGGGCATTCAGCATTTTGCGGATGTTTATCACGACCGCAACGCTGCCATCGACGCGATGAACCCATTTATTGCCGAGGATTTTGCACGCATCAATCCGCGTCTCATTTTCGGCGATGACCCGGGTGCCGAGGATCAATGATGGGTGCTCATCTCATACCCACTCTCCCCCTGCTCAAGGGGGAGACACCCTCGGGCTATGTCAGTCGGACCGCACAGCTCTATGAAACAACTGCGAGAGATTTGTCGACTGACCTGGGCATGCGCTGGCCGCAACTGTGTTCAGGTTATGACGAGCAATTGAAGCGCTTGTCCTGGCTAACAGGTTTTGCGTTGGATGATCTGCGCCAAGGGGCTGCGCGTAAAATCCTCAATGGACATTACGAGATTGGCCGGACAACCGCGACGACGGGGGTGTTTCGAAAGACAACGACTGCTCTTTGTCCGCAATGCGTGATGGAGGCATGGGAAACCCATGGGGTGGCTGGGCTGTACCAGCTCTTGGAGTGGTCGGTGCGTTGCCTTGGTCGATGTGAAAAGCATGGTTGTGCTTTGATCACTTTGCCGTCGGCCGGACATTCGCATGTGACCTATGATTTTGCGCGGCAGGTCATCAAGCATTTTGAAACTGTTGCCCGAGCCGCAGAGAAACCGGATCTCTTACATGCGACGCAATTTGAAACCTATGCGCGGACGCGCATTTGGGCCGGCAGTGGGGCCGATGACTGGCTACAAAATTTTGATTTGACGCATCTCTATCGCGCCAGCCTGACTCTGGGGGCGGCGCTGTCGGGGCGAATGAAACTGGCGCTTCCTGAATTGACGATGGAAGATGAACGACATCTTTGCGAGCTTGGCTTTGCGGCGCTGCGCTATGGGCCGGAGAATTATGTTCAGGCTTTGTTGCAGTTACGTCGGCAGAGCAAGTCCGAGCGGCCTTACTACACTGCGGATTTGGGATCCTTTTATGAATGGCTCTGGGAGATGCGGGAAGAGCCCGCGCTGAAAAGTCTCATCCCGCTGACCCGGGTGCATATCTTTCAAACTTATCCGGTGCCGCTCGACAAGGAGGTGTTCGGAGAGCGGCCTGAGAGAGAGATCTGGCTCACTATGGAGGAGGCGCGGTTGCGGTCCGGTTTCGGTGTGACGTTCTTGAAGAAACTGTTGGGACATATGAAGGGCGAGAGCGAGGACGTCGCCCTGAGAAGAACAGATGTACGCATTGATGTTGGGCAGGGCATATGAACTTGTCAGAGGCAGGAGAGGCTCTTGGCGTGGGGCGAGAGCATGTTAAGCAGCTCCATGCTTTGGGGGTGTTAAGAGCGATCCGCATCAATTCGGCATTACGCTATGTGAACCGCGCCGATGTTGCGGCTTTGCTCGCACGCGTTGCTTTGTTGCCGAAGGAGGCAGGGGCCGGGGACTTTATGCCGCTTCGCGAGTTTTGTCGTTCCCAAAGGTTCGCCCTTCCTCAACTCATTGAGGAATTCTACGGCGGTGGATTGGAGGGGGACGTTCGGCGTGGTGAAGGAAGGGGTCTGCTCGCCCTGGAGATCGCGTCCCACGCGGTACTGGGAAAAAGACAGGTCTTGCTGTCGCGGGACCTCTCCCTGTGTGAGACTGCCAGTTATCTGAAGCTCAATGTTGTGGCAGTGCGCAGGCTTAGGGACGGAGGCTATTTGACGCAAATTCGGCGCCGCAACCCGGATACGAATTTTCAGAGGTTCTATATAACCAAAGCCAGCATCAAGCGATTTGAGGCTTCATACATCACGCTGGGCCAAATGGCCGATCTGGAAAATGTGGCCGCGATCCATCTTGCCCGGCGTCTTGACTGGGAGGGAATTCCGACGATCAGATGCACCAGCGGATATGTCCGGGCATATGAAAGGGGAAAGGTTTGCTGATGTGCTGGGGGCTATTTTACATAACACGCCTAGGGGGTGAAATATGAGCTAGCTTGTTCAAAGGAAACTGGAAGCGTGCCTACAAATCTAGAGGCACCTCACCTCCAAAATACTCAGAATCATAGGGTATTCTCACGCGTGACTAAAGCCCGAAGGTCTGAAAGGCTGGGGTCAGCCTTGCCCAGCGCTTCGAGCGCGTTTAGGTACCACTCAGGCAGCTCCTGCGTTTTGAACGGGCGGGGAGGGAATTGTCCCATGGTCTGGCGCAGCAAAGGGTGATCCAGTGCTGGCAGTTCAAGGCCATGGGCCTGCCGGACACGTAAATAGGCAAATACCGTGGTTGGCCATAGCATGTGATGCCATGTGTCGATCTCATATCCCTCCAAGGCCCGGAGATTGCCATCAGGGTTCGGTGTCGTGAACGTGATGTGGAGATCACACAACGCGTCAACCGCGGCTTTCACCTTGGCCATATCTGTGGACATCACGCTGCGCGCGGCGGCGATGTATCCGGGCTCGGTTTCGAGAAACAGCGCCTCCCAATCGATCTCTTCGCCCGCTTGTGCCGCGATCAGCTCATGCGCAAATGGCAGTAGCTTTTGCGTGGGAAATTCCTCATCCGGAATCTCGGGCTTGGTTCCTCTCCGATTGCGCCAGAAAACCTGCCAACCATAGCCGGTCTCTTCTAGAACCTGACGCGACACCTCGTACAGTTCCGCGGCATTGGCCGCTTGTCCGATGGCAATCAGATCCACGATACAGCCGCCAACTGCGGCCATGTCCGGTCCCAGCTCAGGACGGAAATGAAGCCAATCACGGCATCGTGTCAGGCGCAGGGCAAATGCCATGCGGGCGACTTGAAAATCGGGCGGGAGAAGATCGGCAATATCGTCCTGCGCGAACAAATAGTCATCCAGCGCCACGCGGCTCTGCCACACAATTGCGCCCTCCAAGTTAACTAGAGCGATGCCTAGGTCATCGTCTTCTTGGGAGGTGAAGTCTTCAAGATCCATAAGCTCAATTTTCAAGGCCCTTTGAGCGGATTGGCGGTGTGTTCCAGCGCGAAAGCCGCGCAATTCCGCAACGGTATATTTGGGTTCGAGTGTCATATGTCCTACCAGGTTTTTGTTGCAATTGCCGGCCGACCGCCCGCCGAAGATAGATTGCCGGCATGGTCCATGACAACCTCACCTTTGCGAAGATGAAAACCCGCACCACCACCATGAGCAGCAGCTATAGCGGCTCTAAGAAATCTTCGGTCAGCCTTACTAGGATTTGGGTAGTTAGGGGCCCCGCCTGCCCGCTCCAAGCGGCCCCTTACATAGTCCAACGGCGTCGGTGTTTTTTGACTTGTGCCGATGCTGGGAGGGCGACCTCGGACCCCCAGTGTCGATTTGATCTCGAACGCAACGAAGTCGCCGACATTCGGGGGCGGCGGGGGTGCCGCATGGGCAACACGGGCAATTGCATCGACGCCGTGGCCCGATGCGTTTTGGAACTGGTGCACGTCAGTGAAACGCACTTGCTTGCCCCAGATCGAGTCAAAAATCCCGGCCCCTCGCAAACGGGAGACAAAATGCGCCTCCCCCATATCACCGATCGTCTTGGACACCCGTTCCGCCAATGCGCCGCCCCACAAACCGTCGGTCTTGATGAAACGCTCGGCTTCGGCCTGATTGCGGGCGATAACCTCGTAATAGCTGTCGACTGTGGTCATCCCCTGAGTGGAGCCGCGTGTCGGAGCGACGACGCGCACCAGCCATTTGCCGGACGAAGAGGGATAGGGCGCGATTTCAACGGAATAACCTTTACGCAGGCGCGCAGCGATACCGGTCAACCGGCGGAACGTCGCACCGTTGGCGGTCGAGCGGACAGAGCCGTTTCTAAGAACATTCAACTTTGCCATGACTATCGAGACTGCGCCTCAAGGGGGATGCTTTCGGCATCAATGATATCGATGTCGCCCTCTGCCGGGGTGCAAGACGTCGGAATGGCCGATCTTGTCGCATAAAGCCCACCCGCCAAAAGCCCGACCCTGCCGCCGAAGCCGATCACGATGTTCAGTGTATTGAACACGATCTCTCCTGTCTGTTCGCCAGAACGCCCATTGCTCGTCCGCCCAAGATACCGGAAGGTTTCGCGCAGCGGATTATAGCCACTGCGCCGCCCGCCCATATATCCCGTGATGTATTCCACCCCCTGCGATGTCTCGAACAGGATCACGGCGGAGGCTGCCAGACGTGCTCCGACGGTTGTTGCAACACGCAGCGCAGCAGTCCCGATGCCAACTCCCATAAAGACCGAAACGATATTCAACGCGAACAAATCGGCGAGGCGGTTCTCTCGGTGCCGGGCAGCCTCATCTACAAAGCGAATAATGGAACGCGCCACGCCTGCGGCGTCGCCGATCGGGTTGATCTCGCGGGTGTGCCGCCCCCATCGCGCGACGACATCGACCTGAAGGCTCATCGACACCTTGATCTCATAGATGGCATCATCCATCAGACCCGGTGTCTCCAGGCGGGTGTTGTCGGGGCTATCGGTAAACCAGCCTGATCCCCGGATGATTTCCAATCCCTCGCTTTCAAAGACCAGCACGCAATAATGAGTTCTGCGGTCACCAACTTCGGGACGGGGTGGAAAGAAGTTGGTGAGCCAATCCATCGCGGCATCACTGTCTTCGCCGCCTTTCTGGCGAACAAGCTCGTCGTAGACGTCGAAAATAAACTGCATTTCGGGGTCCTGACTTTGCATCAGTCGGCCCAGCGAAATCGACCCTGTCTCATGCTCGCCAGGGTAACCGAACAAATCCGACCAACCGTCCGCGTCAGCCCCTTCGGCAAGCGGAAACACAACCGGGCCGGGACACATCCCCTCGGTGCCTTCCGGGACCGGAGAAAGCTCGGTCTCCGGATCGTCTGCGGGGTCTACCAGTTCATCTTCCATGAAGAAGACCTTTCTCGTTAAATGGCGGCACACTCGGTAACAACCTCTGTTTAAAACTAAACGCGTTGGAGGTCTTGCAAAAATTCCGGTTCAAGCAAAGGGTCGCTCATGTATCCCGCACCGTAAACGTAAGCGAAGAAAGCACTTATTGTACTTGGTTCCTCGACAGAGGCATTCAGCGTCGCGCGAACAATATCATCGAAGCTGTCGCCCCAGAGGTTCATCGCGCGCCCATCGTTATGTCGCAACCAGTGTTCCAGAGCTGCAAAACTTGCAAAAGCACCATCGTCGATCATCTCGCGCATGCGTACCCTGTCCAGATTGAACAAGACAGGCTCGATCTCTTTCAAGGTATCGAACAACGTCTCACCCGTTGTGTCATGTTTTAACGCATGTCGTGACAGTCCAACACTCATGTATTTGGGATCATCCAGGAACCTGTGCCCCAGTCTCGTCATCGCGACAGCGAGACGACATCGGCCAAGCTCGCTCGTCATCCCGAGACCATAACTTTCGACCCAGGCAGCGCGCATATAGTTTTCTGAGATTGCATCCAATCCGCTTCGTTCAGGGGTCCGGCGATGCAGTACTTTATGGAGATAGTCGCAGCAGGTGCGAAAACTGCGCACGCGGTTGACCTGGGCCAGTCGCGCTTTGAGATTGCTGTCAATAATCGGCGTTGCCGCCTGCGCTGAGGGGGCTGTGCGCGGGTAAGTTATGACGCGACAACTGGACCTGTTGCTGTCTGGAATCGCAATTTTATCAATGGTCTGATCTTCGCCGTTAGATGTCGTCAGAAATTTGCGCAAAAAAGACGGGTTGCAATGTAGCCAATCGACGAAGGCGCTGAAGGCATCGCTTTCCCAGTATCGCAAGTAATGCCAATCCCCGCTATCATCCTGCAACCGGACAAACCTTTTCAGGTGGCGGGCAAGATCACCGATCTCGAGCGAACTGCGTAAAATTACGACAGGGTCTTTGCGCCACAAGCTGGTGAATGAGGGCTTGTCGGGCGCATCTGTAAACAGCGAACGTGTAAACGCGTCGTCCTCTGCGAGAGCGACCAGCCATGGTGCAGATTTTGCGAATTTTTCGCGCTGCTCACCTTCGTATAGGCATAAGGCCGGTGTGGAGCCACGGCTCAAGCGCAGGTCCAGATTATCGACCTTTCGAGCGCATATTAAGCCATAGAGATGGAGGGGCTCGCAAGAGAGCGCTTCGCTCAATTCAGGTGGTATAGATCGTGTTGGATACACGCCAAACTGTGAATCCAAAGGAGAGACGGATAGATGCTCGTCTTCGAAGCCCAGCCAGTGTCCAGCCAATGTTGTGGCACCGTCTGCCCGATCCAACACATCGATCCATATTCCATTGATTGCCGTGTGTTCTGGATTAAATTTAAGAGCCTCTATGCCGACGGCTTCAGGCGTGCTCATAAACAGCAGCTGCCCGCCGATAGAGTCAAGTCGTGCGCGAAGCAGGGTATCCATCGCCTGAGGAGACGGTGCCGGACAATAGGTCTGTGTCCAAACCCTTTTCCGTTCCAATAAAATTTCACACTGAGCGGAAAATACGATCATTTCGCCCCTAGATTTTAAATGCAACGTCCCGCTCTCTCGCGGATATGGACGCAAATATACCGGGGTGCGCTTAATTGCCAACATGACAATTTCTGTTTGAGAACGATGAGGGCCACTGGCGTTGCAGGCGTTATGATTGCCGGGGCTATTGTTGCCTCTGCCGCCGTAGCGCGACCTTATCCCTATGCGCAAAAAAACAGGACTGATGTGCAGACGGAATGCGATCAGCGCCTGTCCTGCGCGTTCAGGCTGCGAAGTGTCCCATTCTGGCGCTGGATGAATGGCTCTGGCACCTCCGTCGGACCGAGTTCCAGAGCTCCCCCCGGGCATGACACACCGCGACTAAAGGTTCTCGTTAGGTAAATCCATGAAACCATGATACCGTGCGAACAAGACTGCTGTTGGCCCGAGTGAAGGTTGCGTCGTGGGCCAGCTCCAACGTTCTGGACTATCAGAGGGCAGGTTCACATGAAACTTTCGACATTTTTTCTGATTATCTTCGCCTTGGTGGCACCGTCAATTGGTGCTGCTCAACCGATATCGGAGCAACGGGTGTCCTTTGCCTCGGGCACCAGTGGTACGACAATTCAAAGCCGGATCGAAGGGTCGCAGATCGTCGACTACATCCTTGGCGCTCGGGCCGGTCAGGTCATGACAGTGGATTTCGCGCCGACAAACCCGTCGGCCTATTTCAACGTCATGCGCGGCACCGATCCAGCGGCGATCTTCATCGGGTCGACCAGCGGTAACAGCTTCTCCGGTGCATTACCGGCGGATGGAGATTATCGCATCAGGGTCTATCTGATGCGAAGCGCGGCCCGGCGGAACGAAACCGCAGATTTCACCTTGAACATCGGCATCGGCGGCGCAGCGCCAGCCCATACTGCGTCGAGCGACTATGCCGACGGTCTGGCCGGAGGGCCGGACTGGTGGTCCGTTGCTGGCGTGGCGGGGGGCGATCTCTTGAACGTCCGCTCCGGACCGGGAACTTCGAACCCGGTGGTCGGTCAACTGGGCAACGGCGACCGGGTTCGCAACCTTGGCTGCCGCATGAACGGCCAGACGAAATGGTGCGAGATTGAGATGCCGGGCGATCAACCCCTGAGGGGGTGGGCAGCGGGCCGCTACCTAAGAGAGGCGGCGACCGCGTCCACACCTAATCGCGAGGCCTCTGGCATGATCCCCTGCGCATTGGCGGTCGGGCAACCGATGGCGACCTGTACCTTCCGCGTCTCTCGCGGGTCTGGCGGGACGGCCAGCGTGTGGGTGGCGCTCCCGTCGGGCGGGGAACGTTACCTCGATTTTCGCGAAGGGCGGCTGGTTGGCAGCGATCCGGGCATGCAGGTGTTTCAGGACCGCACGGGCGATCTGAACATCATCTCGATCAACGGAACAGAACGTTACGAACTCCCGGATGCGATCCTCTTTGGCGGATAGCTGTCTGACGTTGGATCGCGTCACAATTCAGACGCATCGAAAAAAGACCAGACCAAAATACGCCCTTTGGTCGGCGAGGCAGTTTCAAGAGCGGACTACAGCGTAAGACGGCGAGATTGGCGCCATGACGTTCAGAAAGCCTGCATTTGCGGTGACGGCAGTGTTCCACCTCGTCGCCGACCGCCGGAAACCAATGCCTCAGAGTGACCAGGGAGACCCCGATGATCCGTTCGCTTTTGACCACCGCCGCGCTTTGCGCACTTGCCGCCCCTGGGCAGGCACAGGAAACACTGCTCGCCCCGACGCCAGATGAGCTGGCCTTCTCGGTCGAGAATATGGATCGCAGCGCCGATCCCCGTCAGGACTTCTATCGCTATGCGGCAGGCGGATGGATGGATCGAGTCGAGCGTCCGGCACGGTTTCCCACCTACGGTATCTTCACCATCATGAACGACCGGTTGACCAAGCAGGTCGCCCTCGCCGCCGCCGAGGCAGGCAAATCCGCAGGCGATCAGCCAAAAGGGTCCCCCGCCCAGCAAGTTGGTGATTTCTACAACGCCTTCATGGATGTCGAGGCGATCGACGCGGCGGGGATAGATCCGATCAGGCCGATGCTGGACGAAATCGACGCGATCTCCTCATTGTCCGATATCACGCCTTTCATGGCGTCACAGGCGGCAACGGCAGGTCCGGGCCTGTTCGCCATGTTCGGTCCGGGGCAGGATCCGGAGGACAGCGGCAAGTTCGCCCTTTACGCGGTCGGTCAGGCCTTCGGGATCGACCGTCACTTCCTTGAGCTTCTGCGCGCCGAACCGGGCGACAGCGCGCTGATCCCTTATCATGATTCCATCCGTAAACTGATGGAGATTGCGGGCTACACATCGGAAGACGCCCTGCGGATCGCTGACAACTCGATCGCCATTGAAACGGCGCTCTACAGCGGTTTCCTGACACCTGAAGAGTTCAAGGACCCAAAGATGCGTTCCGCCAAATTGCCCTTCGACGAAGCCGCCGCCCAGGTGCCCGAGATCGACATCCCGCTCTATCTGGAGATGGTCGGCTTCGAGCAGCCCGACGAATTCGTCATGTTCCAACCCCGCGCGCTGCCCCGCTTGTCCGAGGTTCTGCGTGAGACGCCCCTGAATGATCTGAAGGATTACATGGCCTACCGGATCGTGCAGAACTATGCGCCCTTTCTCGACACGGCCCTTCGCGAACCGAAGCTCGATCTCTTCGAGGCCTTGGTCGGCGCGCGCCCGGATCTATCTCGTTCCGAACAGGTCTATGATCTCCTGAAAGAGAAGATGGGGCACCCGGCCAGCAAGGTCTTCGTCGACCAGTTCTATCCTGACGGCACGAAGGAAGACGTGCTCGACATGGTTGAGCGGATCAAGGCCGTCTTTCGCCACCGGATCGAGACCAGCCCATGGCTGTCCGACCCCACCAAGGCCGAAGCACTAAGCAAGGTCGACAGTTTCTATTACAAGGTCGGCTACCCGGACAATTGGATCGACTACAGCGGCGTCGAGATCGGCCCCGACCCGGTGGCCAACATGATCGCCCTCGGTCGCTTCGAGATGGAGCGCACCATCGACAATTTGACCCGCCCGCCCGAACACGAGGAGTTCAACGGTGAATCGACCCTGCCGATCGCGATGAATGCGGCCTACACACCGCAGATCAACGGGTTCGAAATCACGGCCGCAATCACCATGGCACCGGCCCTCTCGCCCGACATGGACGCGCCGTTGAAGTTCTGCCGGATCGGCGCGGTTATTGGGCACGAGATGACCCACGGCTTCGACTTCAGCGGACGCCAGTATGACGCGACGGGCAACCTGCGCGACTGGTGGACCCCCGAAGACACCGAGGCCTTTATCGTCGAGGCGAAGAAGCTGGTCGAACAGGCCGACACTTTCGAAGTGCTTCCGGGCCTCAACATCAACGGCGCGCTCGGCGTGGGCGAGAACATGGCCGACGTGGGCGGCATCACCCTCGGCTACGAGGCGCTGAAGGTCTACCTCGAAGAGCACCCGGAGGAAAACGTCGAGATCGACGGCATGTCACCTGCCGAGCGCTGCTTTGTCGGCTGGGCGCAGTTCTGGGCGTCGAAGCAGACGGATCAGTTCTTGCATACCATCGTCACCAACGATGGCCATGCGCCAGACTACTACCGGTCGGTCGCGGCGCTCCAGCATGTGGACGCATTCTATGAGACTTATGGCATAGTCGAAGGTGATCCGATGTGGCTGCCCCCGGAGAAGCGGGCCCGGGCCTGGTGAGGCGCAAAAAGCGGGTTGTGGTTCACTGAATCCGGTGCGTTCCGCTCGTAGACGAGAGCGGTCATTCTCTACATTTTACCCGAAAATCCGCTTCGGGCCGACCGTTCCCGACCGTCCCGACGCCCTAGAGTTCCAGCTCTTCCAAGATGGCGCGCGCAGCTTTGATGTTGGACGTCAAGGTGGCGCACAATCCCCTCCATCTTTGAGTGGGCGAGCACCGCTGCCCTCAGCATCCTTGGTCTACTCGCAGGGCCTTTGGTACGGTGCCGGAGCTGGGGCGGGGCGGTCAGGGTGATCACGCTGTCGGCACGGTTCCGCCATCGATCACGTATTCAGTGCCTGTTATGGTCCCCGCGCGGTCCGACGCGAGAAAGGCGACCAGATTCGCGATTTCGCCAGGTTTTGACGGACGCCCGATCGGCACCCCGCCCAGCGAGTCCATGATCATGCGCTTACCCGCTTCCACGTCAACTCCGTGCTCCGTCGCGAGGCGTTTGGCCAGCTCGACGGAGGACTCAGTTTCGATCCAGCCCGGAGAGACCCGGACCACTCGCACACCCTTTGGCGAGACCTGCTTCGACAGGCTTTTGCTGTAGGTGGACAGGGCCGCCTTTGCGGCGGCATAGGCGGTTGTCGCCTCTGGCAGCGCGTGTACCGGAGGTGACGAGGGCCCACTTTCCCTCGAGGGTCAGGAAGGGGCTCATGGCACGATCACCAGTTCGGCGATCATGTCACGCTCGGCTGCGGTAAAACGATCATGCGCTCGCGAATGTCTTGCCACTTCGCGAGCGCATGGAGCCTGAGGCCCGCCTGCGCCATCGCATCGCGGGTCTCAGGAAAGATGTTGTATTGGAACAGCATAGGTCCTCGGCGACCAGACCCGCCGCCCGAAGCGCCTCGGACAACCGCGTTTTCGAGGCGCCATCTGTGGTCAGGTTTTCGACCAACAGAGCGTGTGGTCAGCGCGCTGGTGTGGGCGCTATCGTCCCAGCCGCTCGAATTCAGTGCGATTATCCCGGCCAATACCAAGCCAACCTCGGGTCGTCTCCGCGATCTTCGCCACGATGCGTTTGCGTTCGGCGATCCCGTCCTCTCCACCATCTACCGCGACGAGCGCGCGGCCGTCGGATGCGATCAGCTGCTCCGGGACGATCACTGCATCGGTTCGGGCATCTCGCACTTCGATCTTGTAGCGGACGCTTTCCACGCCCGTCCCCGAGGGGGCGCTGTGAAAGGCTCTTGGGGTCAGCGCATGGAACTGCACCAACTCGACGTCAAAAACGACGGGGACCGGGCCTTTGAGCGTTTTGCTGCCTTGGGAGAGGCCCTCTTCGAGGATCTCCGCGACCTGCGCGCGTTTGTCTCCCGGGCCATCGCCGTACCAGACGATATCTTCGTTGGGGATCATGATATTGATCGTGTTGACCTTCAGGTCTTCAGGGACATCGACATGGATGGCCGTGACGGTCCAGGCCCTGGATGTCTCAGGCGAGATCGGCGTGTAGTCCACCAGAAAGCCGGAACAACCGGCAAGTCCGATCAGGGTGAGGGCGGAGAGGATTTTGCGGGAAACCGCTGACATGGAATTTTCCTTATACGAGTGACACGAGACGGTGTTGCTGTCGCCAAAGTTGACGGCAGGTGGGATCTTTCAGACTTTGAGAGACATGGGGCTGAGGGGGATTTCTCTACCGTGCTGCATCCGGTCCGGATTGAAGAAAGCCGACGGCCTTCCACGGGATGACGAGCGCTTCCAAATCGTTACATCTTTTCATTTCCGCAGAAATATCGAAGCCCTCACAGGAGATGTCGTAGAGTTCGATTTGCCATCCCAGATCTGAAAGAGAGGTTTCCAGGAAAATCGACGGGGCAACGTCGAAGGTGACATTGAACCAGACGCGGCGGATCAATCTGATGGCTCGGGTGTTCCCGGAGATTTCCGGGAGGCACGGATGCAGGCGGGTCTGAAGATGCTCCGAGCCGTGCAGCAGACAGGTTTCCCGATCATGAGACGCCACATTTTGCTTCGACCGCTTCATCGGGTCTGAATGTGCGGCATCAAAACAGTCTCGGGCCAACCAAACCTTCCGGATCATTTTCGGCACATGATCCTGTTGAGGTCGTTTTTTCAGATTTCTGACCGTACTCGTAAAACCCATATGGTCCTCCTGATCACAAAATACCGCAACATCCTTGGGCGGCGTATCGATTGCCATTGATATGAAGCAGGCCAGGCCGGAGCGGGCTCCGATGCAACCTCATCACTATTTGGGGGGCATGATGGGGTGCTGTTGGTCCTGGCCTGCAGACCTCTCTCCGGTGAAAGGGGGCAAGAGAGAGGAATTCCGGAATTTCAGCGGCTTAGAAACGAAGGCTCTGTCGCTGTCCTTCACCGCCTGCGACGAGACGATTGGCGCGTTTGCACGGTGTCATCCTTGGCTGCACCATCGTCGAGGCCGAAAAGATCGAATGCGGTGACAGGGAATGCCGCAGGCTCCTCAAAAGCGGGCTTGGCCGGGGGATGGCTTGGCGCGTTCCATAACCAATGTTCCGGCCCCGGCAGATCGCCACTGATGTTGACGACGCTGACCGTTTCACTCAAACGATATCGGTTCTCGGGATCTGTGCGCTCGGTCATAGCGTACCCCACGGAGAGTGCCCGCCGCGTTGTCGGAGCAAATTGCACTGTGCGTCGCTCACGTAGAGCGCGACATAAGAATAACTCTGTAGCAGCAAGCCATTGACGTTCATGATTTGCGGCAGCTCCGTAAAGAGCGCAATGTACTCGACCTCATGCATGACACAGGTCTGAACATCAAACGATTGCTCTGCCAGCTCCAAGGCGCTGCATTGCTCAAGTGTGTTCGGGCTCTCTTTGCCCGCCGCCGAGAAAACGGTTTGCCCCGGAGAAACATGCACAACGTCTTGCGGCATGTTTGGCCCTAAGGCGCTGGGCCCAACGCGCAGCGGCCAGAGAGCGGCGTGCAAAGAGCGGTCTCCTTCGGTGAAGCGGATCGTGCGGGACAGAATGTCCACGATCGCGATGCGGCTGTTGAGCACCGGATCGAAAATCCGGTCGCCGACAGCCAAGTCCTCAACCGCTTTGCTTTGGCCATCGCGATCGCACTGAATACGAGCCCCTTTCACCAACATGACGCTGCCCCTTGCGCCATGTGACCATGCGCGATGGTCGGACGCAGCAAGGCCGCTTCATGGCTTTTTAAAGCCATGCGGGCCGTGGTTCTGTCGGCATCAGCATGGTCCGCGTCCAGCTCCGGGAAAAGCTCCAGGATTTCCGCCCGCGTGTCTTCGCACAGGGTGCCCAATCCCTCTTTGCCCGGGTGGAAACTTTCCGACCAGGCGCCTTCGGCGAGGATGATTTCATGGTCGTCGAACAGGATATGCCAATATTCGACCGTCCCGCCTTCGACTTGGCGCACATGTTTGCCGTCCAGCAGGTGTTTTGCGGCCACCAGAACTTCGCTGTGACCCACGAGCAGCTCCACCTCTGCGCCCTTCATCAGCATCCGGTGGTTCGGTGACACCATCAGATCGCGCGCGTTGCCCAAGGTGCCCTCAGGGATCAAAATGGGCGCGACCTTGCCCGTTGCCGGGCGTTTGGTCGACCCGATCCAGCGCACCGGACGGAAGCCATGGTCACGCGTCAAAACCAGATCGTCGGGGCTGAGGTCTTGGACCGGAACCAGTCCAGATGCGGTGGTGATCAGCGTCCCAGACACGAAGCAGATGACATTCGTGTTGTCCCAGGTCAGATCGGTCCCGGACACCGCAGAACCGCCATTCTCAATGGTCAGACTGTTCCCCGCCCCCCAAGCATGGATGTCGTTTAAGATACCATCGTCGTCTTGGTCGGCGCGCATCCATTGCCGCGGGTTCTTGATGACAGTCGGATCAATGTCCCCCGCGGCGACGGCGGCATCATAGTTTTCCTGGTTATAAAAGGCGGACAGATCGACAAAGTCGTTGTTGGACTGGTCGCCATCGTTGATCGGCCCGGAGTTCCCGGTGTTGAAATCGGTGATTATGTCATGACCCGAGTCCGTCGGACCGACGACGAACGTGTCGTTTCCGGCCCCCCCGGTCAGAACATCATCGCCGGTGCCCCCATCGAGAATGTCATCGCCGGAACCGCCATCGAGCGTGTCATTTCCGGCTTCGCCATAGAGCGTGTCATCGCCTCTTTCACCGTAAATCGTGTCATTTCCGTCGCCGCCGTAGACCCAGTCATTTCCCCGGCCGGCATAGACGGTATCGTTGCCGCCATAGGCTTCGATCAGGTCGTCATGCGATCCCGGGGCGCCTCCGATGTCGACACCTGCCCCCGTGTTGTCTCTGTTGTCGACCATGTCGCCCTCGGGGTCACCCAAGTAGCTCACATCAATAAAGTCATCGCCTTCAGTGCCTTCGACAATGCCGTCAGGGAGGCCGTCGCTGAGGTCGATCGAGTACGGAGTATAGTGTCCGAGATAATCCACACTCAGCAACCAACTTGACTGAACCTCGAAAGTGTCGATGACTGCGTTTTGATATTCTGGCGGGACACTGGCCAGATACCAAAGGTAATCGCCGTTTTCCAACTCGAGGACGCGGGCATTCTCCGGGGAGCCATAGACGTCCCAATTGATGACCGTGCCATCTGTCAGTGTCAACTCGACGTCGACGGCATAGATGTTCACGATGGTTGTTTCGACACCGTTCACGACGACAGTTTCGCCGGACGCATTCCAGCCGTCGTTGTTGGCATCGATGTCGAAGCTTTGCAAATCACCCTCGGTGATACCGTAGACCGCACCGCTCGTCAGATCCAACGAGGACGTGACAAGGGTGACCCCGCTGCCGTCATTGGTAGGAACTTGAGTTAACGCCATAGTCACATACCCCTTTACTTGCGTACTCGCACCGTCATCTGGGCTTGCAGATGTCGCGCGCTGGCTTTCGCCCCCATTCGCCTTTGCGTTCCGCGCCGCGCTGCGACCGGAATCGAAAAGTCGATCCATGACTTTCTTCACAAACCTCCTGTTCGACGCGATGATTAAGGGGCAAAGGGACGAACTTTGGGACGAAGGGACGAAAGAGCGGGCGCACTTTTGCTGTCGGATATGTGGCGTAAGCCGAGGTGGAAACGTGAAAGCAGTTCACTGAATGAGGTGGTAGGCTCTGAGCGGCGTGTTGTGCCAGGTCGTGGCGAAAAGTGTCAGACATGAGCTGTCTCTGGGCGATGCGATTTGGTCGGCATGACGACGCATCACGATGTTTCCCCCTAAACCCTCCTTGTTTCGCCACATTTGGGTGAATAGTGTCACTTACCCAGCTGACGCATTGAAACGCACGCATCGCCAGTTGTGAGAATCTTCAAGCCAATTAAAGTGAGCCAGATGGATACCGCGCAGAAGCCGCCCGTGCAGATAACTCTTAAGTACCTAAATGGAACGTCAGTGACATTTGGGGCGGATAAATGTCTGACGCTCCTGTCGCATCGCTTCATTCTGATCGCGATGCTCTCATTTATTATGATATTTACCCTACTTGCGCCTTGGGACAACGCCAACACTCTGCCCTTCATGCAGCGCTTTATTCTACTCACTTTGGCGGTCGTGTTCGGGTGGTTGGAGTTCATGCTCTCGTTAAAACTCTACGCATACCTAATGCGGCGCAAGAGGGCGGTCGTCGTCTGGTCGATTGGCCTAGTAATCGTCTTGGTCACTGTCACGACCCCGTTTTGGTATTGGTTCACATACCTTCTGGGAGGCGAACCGCTTAAACTAAAGTCTCTCTTCTTTCAGGTCGTGTTCAATAGTTTCATCAATGAAATGCTGCTGACGGTCCTCGGCAATTTCGTCATTCCGAGTGCTTTGAAGGACATGCGGAAACATGCCCCAAAAGCCAGCCCGGCTGCGCACGCCACGCAGGATGATCAGAGGCCAGAAGGCGCGCACTCGAGATTTGTCACGCTGGGGGCGGAAACGCTTGACGCCGCAAGCATCGTAAAGATTGAGGCACAGCAGAACTACGTCCTTATTTGCACCACCGATTCAGGCAATCGGATTGCGAGGATCAGCCTGTCGGGTGCGGCCGACAAGATGCCCAAAGATCTGGGGGCACGCATTCACCGAAGCTATTGGATCGCGTACAGTCAGATCACGAAGGTCGATAAGGCTGCGAACGGATATCGAATAAGTCTGAGTGACGGAAGCACGCTGCCAGCGCCGCGCTCACGCTTTTTGGCGGAGGTCGATATGAGCAAGCTCACCAAGACCCTGCCGGATTTCGACATTGAGTGAACGCTCATTGGCAGGCTGAACCGCGCGCCGGACCTGGTCCAATGCCGTTCTCCGCAAATGCGTCGTGATCCATCTGTATCTGCAGTTCAGGGTCGGTTACAGTTTCGAGCCATCGATCATGTCATCTAAGATTTCAATTTTCTGGGACAGAATTGCGTGAGGGCGCACACCGATGTGACCTAGGTTTTCTCACCCACCAATCGACACATCCCCCGACCCACTCGACACACTGCCCCCGCAATCAATCGCGTCACCGACGCGGCCAGCCGGTTTGCCGTTGATGAACACCGTGCCAGACCCGCCCGAGAGGCTGCGCCCGTGCGCCGGGTGTTTGGGTTTGGAATGCGGCGCGAAGCTGTCGCCTTGTCGGAGCGCAGGTTTGCCGTTGATGTACACGTCCCCGCTCCCCGATGTGGCGGGCGTCGGCGGGAAGCCGTCGTGGTCCGATCCTGTGTCGCCCTTGCGTCCTGCTGCTGGCATTATGCACTCTCCCAGATGTCGAATTCCGTGCCCTTGACCGTCGCCGACCATGTCGCGATCAGGGCGTTCTCTTCCGCTGTGCGATCCGGTTTTTCGAGCATCCGCGATTTAAGAAACGCCGCGATCTGTGGCGGGGCGGTTTTCAGGCTGTCGAGCGGGATGTCGAATTTGAGCGGCCCCTGCACGGCGGCGATACGGGCACAGATGGCGAGGGTGTGGATTTCGGAGTCCTCGTGCTTGCGCGCCTCGGCGTTGAGGATGTCATGCAGGCTGTCGCTCACCGGCATGAGTGTGGGATTGATGAAGCGGGCAGGGCGTTCGAATTCGGGGCTTGGTTTGAGGGGGAAACCGGAGGCATGCCAGCCTTCCCAGACCTGTGAAAGCTCGGCGTCTTTGCACCAGGAGAGGGCGATCGCGCCGTAGACGGTCGGGCCGAGAGCATCACAGAGCGACAACCATTTTTTAGAATTATACGACTGCAATTCCTTTAAAAAAGTTCTGTCTTCCATGTCCAACGGCACTAGGTTTTCGGGAAGTGCTCCATTAAAAAACTGATCATTCCAGTGCGCGGCATTCTTTTGAAGCACGAACCAGATAAATGCCGGACGAAAATTTTGTTCGAGATACATTATGCTTAAGGTCTATAAATCATTGGATAAATTTCACCATTGGCGACGAAGAAGCCGGAAACACAGATTCCAACAATACTCCTACATCTATATTGTGTAGTATTTGCTGTATTACTTTTTTCGAGCGGAGGATTGAATGCCATATACCGGCCATCCAGGCCGACAAAACCAACCCCTCTATCTACAGAAAATGCATAATTTTCTGCAAGAACCCGCAAGGAAGTCTCGTAGTATTTAAACGCACCGCTCGGCCACTCTGTCTGCAGTTTTGGAACCGTATCCAGTACATTTACACCGCTATGTGTTATGTCGCCTGCGGCAGCTAAAACTTTCTGTCGACCTGGCTTAACCCATTTTTCGACGGATACCTTTCTTAAAACATGCTCAGAAAAATTTACTGAGCAGGTCCATGCCCAATCGGAATGCCCAATTTTAGCATCTATTTTTTCAATTCCTTCCCAGAGACTGTCGGTAGGTTTGGTTACACTACACATGTCATGTTCAATGAGCAGAGTTTCAATTTCGGCACTGTCTTGTTCCGCTGAGATTGCAAAAGGAACCAGCTTTGTTTCTTCAGAACAGGCTGTGCTGACCATAGAGAAGCTAAACACGACAACGGAGAAATATTTCTTCATGGGTTCAATACCTTTTGTTCTTCCGCATACATATTTCCGAGCTCGATGATGCTGTCAGGAATTGACGCATAAAGTGAGGGTAAATGTCTGATGTATTCGGGAGAATCGTAATAACGATAGTATGGCTTCTCATCCAACCCAACATTCGTCACGTCACCAAAGTTCTTCTCTAGGATTGTTTCCTGATCGCCGGCGCGGATTACTTCAAGAGGGCGGTCATTGTCAGGATCGTTTAGTGTCGAGCCATCGTAGAATTCTCTAACTTTCCAGATGCCTCCCGCGATACCTCCGCCAATACCAACGAAGCCACCCTTGATATTATAGACTTGCTGATCGACAAAATAATTGGATGTCCGCAAAGGAGAGGTGCTAACTTTTTGCCCTGTAATCGCATAGATTGATGCAGCGCCAATCATTTCAATTTCACCTCCAGCGATACCTCCGGACATTCCGTCGAGATCGGCTAAACTCATCGGAATATCGCACCGCACTGTTGTTCCGTATCCTTGGCATACGTTGAAAATATCGATTGCAGAGTTCAGTTCAGTTATTTCGGAGATGAACTTCGGTGCTTTATGCAGTTTGCCGGATATTGCCTGCCGTTTCTGAAGTTCCTCTGACCTCTGTTCGATATCTTTCGAGATGCGGCTAGGTGCGCCCGCTGTTCTGCTAGCACCCCGCGCCCATTTAACGGCTTTTCCTGGTGAAAGCGTGCCCTGTAAGCCATAGCTAAAAAGTGTCACAACTGCTGCGCTTAGGGATTCCGTTCCGAACAACGCAATAGTATGCCCATTTAGGAATGCCCCAACGGGCCACCCACCTATATAGGTGGCATGCCAATATCGGGATTTTGTATCATAACGACCTAGCCACCGTTCAGGATGCCGCAAATCTTTTCCGTAAGGGAAATAGTGCTTATCAGCCATTAAGATTCTCAGTTCAAATTAATTTTTGCAGCAACAATGGAGAATTTTGAGCCGTTTACAAATTCGGTATCTCCATCCATTTGGACCAGTAACTGGGTTCCTTTCAGAGCAATAGTTCCATCCTTGCTAAGAACAATTCGGGCTTTTCCAGAAGAGATTATGACTTGGTCCCCGCCGTTTAAAGAAAGGCTATTTTTCGCATTCACGCCTGTTGAAACCGACGATGTCAGGGTCAACTGTTGTGCTGTCGTAACGTCAAATTTTGGGGAATTGATTTTCACGGTCTCGCCTGCACTTAAAGAAAAAAGCCGCCCAACAGTCGTTTCTGAGTCAAATTCAATTTGAGTTTGCATACAGCCAGAAGGGGGCCAAAAAAAGTTTTTCAAGCCAGTGTTGGTTGCAAGAGAACCAATCCCCTGATCGCTCTCCAAACGCTTATCGAGATGTGGGTGGCGTGGGGATTTTCCTACGATCACACTTTTGCTGATGCTAACGACTTCTGAGGAGCTTCTGGCTATTTCAGCTCCCTTGAAACCACCAATGCTCTGAACCCAGTTATGATCAATCCGCTCCGTGTGATTGTTGCGAATCTTCTCATTGCGATCCTTCTGAGCATGAAGGAACACCTCCTCCTCACCCCTTTTGTCCTCAAATCGAAGCTCGTTGAACCCTTCGCCCTCATGCGTATCCGTCCGGAAGGTGCTCCGTGTCTTGTTCGCGGGCAAATCATACGGCACCGCATTCTTGCCGTTATACACGCACCCTGTCACCAGCGGTTTGTCCGGGTCGCCGTCGAGGAATTCGACCACGACTTCCATGCCGATCCGAGGGATCACCATGCCGCCCCAGCCGTTACCGGCCCAGGATTGCGACACCCGGCAGCGCATCGAATAGGCGGCGTCCAGATCCCAGTGGAATTGCACCAGAATGCGCCCGTATTCGTCGCAGTCGATCTCGCCATCGCCCACGACGACCGCCGTTTGCGGCCCCTTCACATCGGCGCGCGCGGTCTTCAGTTCCGGAACCAGAGGCGCGTCGGCGGGCAGCAAAACATAGCGCCCGGTGTAGGCGTAGCCGTCGCCCTCTTCGCCGCCGGAGCCGTAATTGTCCGACGTGTAGCTGTGATGCGCCACAAGGCAGAGGTAGTCCTCTCCCGTGCCCGGCAGAGGCTCGCCGCCAAGCGTCACTCGTAGCCCCGCACCAAGCGCAGGAATATCGCCCTGCGCCTCAAAGCGCCGGTCCTGGCCGGTCTCGCCTTCTGAGCGCAGCCGGGCGACCACATCGCCACGGCCCTGGTCGAGGTAATCCCCCGGCCAGTCAAAGCTTTCGATCTGGCCCTGAGCATAGCTCGAAGAAGATGAAGAATTGGTTTCCATCGCCGCGGTCGGCGTCTTGAAATTGTAATCCGTGAGCCGCACAGCCCCCGTCGTGATCCGCCGCGCCGGCCGCCATTCCCAGAAGTGCTCGATCTCTTCCTGATGGTGGCCGTCATAGGGCTTGAACGGGCGCTCGCCGATGGTCGCATGGCTCTCGACAATGTCGGTCAGAACCATCAGGTGCGAGCCGCTATCCTGTTCAAAATGATAGGAAATCCCGTGCCGCTCCATGAGGCGCGCGGCGAAATCCATGTCGCTCTCGCGGTACTGAACGGTGTATTCGAGCTCGGGATACTCGAGCGTCAGCCGGGTCTCCATCTTGCCCGCCGAAGCATAGGCGCCGAGCAGTTCGGTGAGGATGTCGATCACGGTTTTATTATGGAAAATCCGCTGGTTGCGACGGAGCGACGCGAGCCAGAACCACGGCTTGAGCGTCAGCCGATACCGATGGCCATTCTCGCCCGCGCCCATCCAGCGCGCCTCAGAAATAATGCCATCGAAAGGCTTGTCCGAGCCGTCATGGGTGCGCAGCGTGACGGTGGCGTGCGTGCCCAAAAGCGCATCGAAATCAATATCATCGGCGGAGGCGAGACAGTCGACGTGGTAGCTAAACACCCCGTTGATCCGCTCCTCGCCCTCAAAGCGCATCAGGACCAAAACGTCCTCGCCAAGTGCGGTGGTCAGGCGACCCATGCGGGAGGTTTGCGAAAAGAAAGACATGTGGGAATACCGGAATGAAATAAATGAATGAGGGTGATCCTAGTTTTGCGCAGGCTGAACTCAAGGGGAAAATGGAGCCTACTACGTCATGAGCGGGGGTGAAACGCATGTGCCGATCTTAAGCAAGTCACAAACGGGACATGCGTGCGGCGTGCAGCAAACTTCCGGAAATCGATTTTAGCTTGGAACTGTGCGCACTTACAGCATTGTCGACTGCACTAAGGACGCTATCCTATCAGCTGTACAGTCCCCTACAAAATGTCATTCGCGCCTGTCATGCTGCTGGTTGACCCAAAGTGGGAAACCCGCCCGACAATGCGCGCAAAGGTTTTGGCTTACCTCTAAAAGGATAGTTGATGTCTCAGAACATGGACGGAAATCTTCGCATTGCTGCACTCGAACTTGCACAGAAAGCTCACGCGGGTCAGGTCGATAAGCTTGGAGTGCCCTATATAGAGCATGTACGTGCAGTTGCGGCCGCTGTGGCGCATCTTGGGCTGAAATTCGAGATTGTTGGCCTGCTGCATGACAGTTTGGAAGACTGTGCAGATCGCAGCCTGGTGTCGATGGAAATTTTAACGGAGCGGTTTGGCCCGGAGATCGCAGACGCCGTAGCTGCGATGACGAAACAGCCGCTTGAGGATTACGAGACACAGTATCTTCCGCGTGTCATGAGCAATCCGATCGCCGCGAAAGTAAAGCACGCAGACGTGGCGCACAATCGAAGCCGTCTCCATCTCCTCGATAAAGCGACAAGGGATAGGCTCGAAGCGAAGTATAGCCGCAACGTATGAGCGATCAGGAGGTCGAAGCAGGCGTCGAGAGGGGGCAGTCGGTCACCGACGTGGCAGTCGTTGCGGGGGCAGAAGGGGCAGCGCAGTGAACGTTGCTCAGGATGTTGCGAGGATGGCCGTATGCCCGCCACAGATCGTGCATGCCTTGCCAAAAGGGTGTGAAATCGTAATGTTTCCCTGACCTTTTACAAAGCCGCAGGCGGCATGATCGTAGGGCATAGGATAGGCCATGACAGACACCGCACAGCCCCCCAGTCTCCTGCACCGCCTGAAGCCGCTTTTGCCTTGGATTGTGACCCTTGGCCTGTTCGCGGCGGGGGCGTGGTCGCTGCACCATCTTCTGGCCAGTGTCGACCTGAAACAAGTGATGTCCGTCGCGCGGGCCACGCCGTGGCATGTGCTGGCTCTCGCTGTTTTGGCAACGCTGGCCAGCTATGCGGCCCTGATCGGTTATGACTGGTCGGCGCTGCGCTACATTGAAAAGGATCTGCCCAAGCCCGTGATCGCGCTCGGCAGTTTTCTCGGCTATGCCATGGGCAACACGATCGGTGCAGGCCTGATCACAGGCGGCGCGGTGCGGTATCGCATCTACTCCGCACTGGGGCTGACGGCGCAGGACATCGCGGCGATTGCCACCTTTGCCTCGGTCTCCTTTGGGTTCGGCGCGACGATCATCGGCTTTGGCGCGCTGGCCGTCCATCCCTATGCGCTGGGGCATCTCTTGCCGCTGGCACCGGGGATGGTGCGAGGCTTGTCTGTGGTGGTGGTCACACTCTCCGTCGGTCTGCTGTTTGTGATCGCCGTGCGCGGCTCTCAGATCACGGTGCGGAGCATCACCTTGAAGGCCCCTGCGCCGCGCCTCATGGCGGCACAGTTTCTCTTTACAGCCTTAGACCTGCTGTTGGCCGCCATGACGCTCTATCTGTTGCTGCCGCCCTCGGATCTCGGGTTTGCCACTTTCCTTGCGGTCTATGCCGCGGCTGTGATGGCGGGGGTGATCAGCCACGTGCCGGGCGGTGTCGGGGTGCTTGAGACCGTGGTGGTCGCGGCGCTGCCCGCCTCGGTGCCTGTCGCCGATGTTGCCGCCGGCCTGCTGCTCTATCGCGTGATCTACTATCTTCTGCCCTTCGGTCTGTCGCTGGTGCTGATGGCGCTGACCGAGGCGCGGATGGCCTCCGGCAAGGTGATGCCCGTGCTGGCTCCGGTGACGCGCTCGGTCGGCGCGCTGGTGCCGCTGGCCATGTCGGTCATGATGCTGGCCTCGGGCGCGTTCCTGATGATGTCGACGCTGATCCCGCCGACCTCGGAACTGGCCGAACAGCTCGAAGTCCTCACACCACTGGCGGTGATCGAAGGTGGCGCATTGCTGTCCAGTATCCTCGGAGCGGCTATGTTGATTATCGCACACGGGCTCCTGCGCCGTGTGGCGGGGGCATGGTGGTTGGCGATGTTGGCTCTGGCAGCGGGCATCGTCGCCAGCCTGGCCAATGGGCTCGACGTGGAACGCGCCGCGTTTCTCGGTGTCGCCCTGCTGATCCTCTGGCCGACGAAGGCCGAGTTCTTTCGCACCACACGTCTGACACGTGAAGCATTCAGCCCCCGTTGGGCGGTGGTGATCCTCGGCCTCATGGCGGCGCTGGCAGCCACGCTGTTTTTCGCCCATAAGGCGACGCCCTACGCCAATGAGCTGTGGTGGCAATTCGCCATCGACCAGAGTGCCCCTCGTGCGCTCAGGGCCGCCTTGGTCGGCATGTCGGTTCTGGGCCTGTCGCTTTTGGTCTTTGCCCTGCGTCCGGGGCAGATGTCGCACGAGTTGCCGACGCTGGACGAGATCGAAAAGGTCCGTGCCATTGTCATGTCTCAACCTGACCCCGAGGCCAATATTGCCCTGACGGGAGACAAATGCCTGATGTTCTCGGACAGTGGGCGCAGCGCCCTGATGTATCGCATCCGCGGGCGGAGCTGGATCGCGTTGCACGAACCTTTCGGTGATCCGTCTGAACTGTCCGCGCTGGCTTGGGCCTTTCAGGACGCAGCCTATGCGGCCAATGCCCGACCGGTGTTCTACTCGGTCGGAGCCGAGAGGATTCCGCTCTGGCTCGAGATGGGTCTTGCGCTGGTCAAGATGGGCGAGGAGGCCGTGGTGCCGCTCAGGGATTTCTCGCTGGAAGGCCCCGCCCGCAAGAAACTGCGCACGGCACACAATCGTGCTCTGCGCGACGGGCTGTCCTTCGAGGTTCTGACGCCGCCCTTCGCCGAGGATCTCATGCCTGAACTCAAGGCGATCTCCGACGCGTGGCTGAAAACCAAAGCGGGGGAGGAAAAGGGCTTTTCCGTCGGGGCCTTCGACCCTGCCGTGTTGTCGCGCGCGCCGATCGCCGTGGTGCGTTTTGACGGGCGGATCGTGGCCTTTGCCAACCTGTGGCTGACCGAGGCGCGGCAAAAGGCATCAATCGACCTGATGCGCCATATTGACGATGCGCCCTCTGGGCTGATGGAGTTCCTGTTCACCGAGTTGCTGTTGCATTTCGCGGACCAAGGCTACGCGGAATTCTCGTTGGGCAATGCCCCGCTCTCGGGCCTTGACGCACGGCGCGGCGCGGCGTTGTCGACCCGCCTCGGAGCGCTTGTCTATCGTCACGGGCGACAGTTCTACAACTTCGAGGGTCTGCGGGCCTTCAAGGACAAGTTCTCGCCGGACTGGCAACCGATCTACGTCGCGGTCTCGCCGCGAGCCAACATCCTCGCCGTGGCAACCGACGTGGTCGCTCTTGTCAGCCGTGCGCGAGAGACAAACGCGACAAGCACCACGATCACGTCAACCGACCACTCTCCAGCATGAAACCACATGCGCCATTCGACAAGCCAAGGTCTGTCAGGGCGCAGAGCGCGTTATCCCGGTCAGGCCTTGATCTTCGCTCCGTCACACACCTGTTTCCGCGCTATGCCTATGCGTGCATCTCATCCGAGCAAGTGATCTGATGCTCACGTCTCAGCAACATTTGGGCGCGCCACGGCGCAATGTGTCAGAGGGGCGTTCGCCAAACATGGCACGATAGGCTTGGGAAAACCTTCCCCAATGATAATAGCCGAATTCCATACTCACATCCGACACTTTTGTAGCGCGCGGGTCTGACATGCGGAGGCGGCGATGCACTTCGCTCATGCGGCGCCCTTTGAGCAAGTCGTCAAGCGTCATCCCCGTCCGTTCCAAACAGCAGGCGCGCAGGAGCACCCGGTCCCGGTCCAACAGTTTTGACAAATGGCTGACGCTGAGCTTTTCGAACGGAAGCGTGTCGCAAGCCGCCAGAATATCCGACATCAACCCGCGCGGGGATTTGCGCAGGCGGTGTCGCGTGGCGTCACGCGCCCAGAGCGATATGCGGTCGATCAACAGATCCGGCGCCAGATCCAGAACGGGTTGTTGCGCCAGACCCTGCCGTGCACTCTCGATCAGCGTCAACATCCAGTCCGCGAGGCCATGGCTGGCCTGCGGCGGAATGGGGTTCGACCCTCTTGCGACCTCTTCCGACAGGGCGTTTTCGGGCAGGGTGAGCATGATGTAATCCGCATGGCTGTCGGTGAAGATGTGATACTCTTCGTCTGAGACATGGATCATGCCGGTCCCCGCACCAATCGCATTGGCCTGTCCCGCCATGGAAAGCCGTTTTCCAAGCGAAAATCCGACGCAGATGGAGCCTTCGGGGACGCGATAGAAATTCTCCATCTTTTGGTTCACTGTCTCGCGGTAGAGCGAGATTTCATCCCAGTCCAATGCCGCGATATGCCCCTCGAACGCCCCGGGAGACAATTGCCGATAGAGCTGTTTCCAACCGTCGAGACCACGCTCTTGATCGACGAAACTGTCATATTGCACCTCTTTCACGAGGGTCTTGGCCTTGAGGCATGTGTGCATGGTAAGCGTCCGATATTGAATGTTTTTCTTCCTTCAAGACGCATCGGGAAGGGGCGCGTCAAGTTTGTCGGCGCCGAAAACGGCGAGATTCACGCGACGCATATTTTATGAGCGAAATAGCCGGAGCAAAGCGGATAGCGCGGGCTGACTGCCAGCGCCTAAGCTGATCGCGAGACCATCACCAGGAGACAGATGATGAAATCTAAAACCGCCGCTTTCGTGGCGCTTGTTGCGTTGACCGGATCGGCTTTCGCGCAAGACGCCATTGAACCCGAAACCCTCACCGTCAAGGAAACGATCGACGAAGGCCCGAATCTGTTCGTGCTTTCTCAGGAATGGAAAGGCCCGTCCTCGATCAACGTGCTGGGCGCCGAAGATTTTGCGATGAAGGGCAACATGGGTCCGGGCACCACCGCACAGATGGTGCTCTCTGCCGATGGCAAGACGATGTATACCACCTCGGTCTATTTTGAACGCTACACCTATGGCTCGATCACCAACGTCTTCCACACTTGGGACGTTGATACGCTCAAGATCAAAGGCGAATTCGAGTTCGGCGATAAAATGGCCCATGTGGAAAGCCAGCCGGCGTTGTTGGCGCTGTCCTCCGATGAGGCCTATGCGCTGGCGCAAAACGCGACACCCGCCACCTCCGTGTCGGTGATCGACATTGCCGCCGGAAGCGCCTTGGCTGAAATTCCGACGCCGGGCTGTTGGGGCATCTTCCCCTCGACCTCTGGCATGAAATTCACCACGATCTGTGGCGACGGCACCTTCCAAACCTATTCCTATGCCGCCGATGGCACCTTTGGCGATCCGGGCAAGTCGGAAAAGATCTTTGACGTCGATGACGACGCGCTCTTCACTAATGGCGTGCGCGTGGGCGACACCCTCGTTTACGTGTCCTATAACGGCAATCTCTATGTCGTCGATGACAGCGGCGAGGTGCCGGTCCTGTCCGAGACCATCGCCCTCACCGAAGGCGTTTTGGGCAAATGGGCGCCCTCCGGCTCTGAGCTGATCGCCTATAACGCGCCGACCAACACCGCTTTCGTGCTGATGCACTCCGGGTCCTATGACGGGTCGCACAAAAACGGCGCCGAGCAAATCTGGGCCGTGGATATGGACAGCAAAACCGTTGTCGGACGCGCCGCCGCGCATCACGAAAACGGGCTGATCGTGACCCAGACCGAAGAGCCGATGCTCTATGGCGCCAATGAGGAAGGCGAAGTCTATCTCTACTCCGTCGAGATGGGCGACGAAGTTTTCCTTGAGGTGGCCGAAGAGTTCAACATCGCTGGCTGGCCGACCGTCATGGAGCTGGATCGCTGATGGGAGACCTGTCGCACCTCACCTCTGCAACCCTGACGAGCTTTCTCGTGCTCGTCTTGGCGCGCGCGGCCTGGCACAAGTGGCAGGCCTATTATGAAACGGTGGGATTTGCGCAGGGCTATGGGCTTGTGCCGCGTCA
This sequence comes from Celeribacter naphthalenivorans, assembly GCF_020524585.1. Taxonomy (GTDB): domain Bacteria; phylum Pseudomonadota; class Alphaproteobacteria; order Rhodobacterales; family Rhodobacteraceae; genus Celeribacter; species Celeribacter naphthalenivorans. The sequence continues at coordinate 171,834 of NZ_JAIVLK010000010.1, read as the reverse complement.
TATGGTGCCCTTGATCGTGCGTGGACTGATGGGGGCCGAGGCCCTCACCGTTCTCGCACTCCTGCTCCCTTTCGCCCGCCCCTTCGGCGGGCTGATGGCGGCGGGTTTGTTCCTGGGCTACGGCGCTTTGATGGCGGCGGCTTTGCTGCGCGGGCAGACGGAGATCGACTGTGGCTGCGGTGGCACGCCGCAGATCGTCTCCGGCCTCACCCTCGGGCGCAATGCCGTTTTGACCGTCATGGCGTTGGCCGTCGCGATGATCACCACCGGGCCGCTCGGTGCGATGGGGGCGATCATGGCGATCACCGCCGGGATCACGCTTTTCGCCATCTACGGCGTGGCGGAAAAACTCGCCTCCCATCTCCCCCACATCCGGCAGGCCGGATGAGAGAGGACAGAACGATATGAATATACTTATCTTTTCCAACATCGCCCTGTGGGTTGTCGTGCTGGTGCAGATCGCGATCATCTTCGCGCTCGCCCGCCAGATCGGCATCCTGTTCGAACGGGTCTCTCCGGTCGGCGCGATGATTTCGGACAGCGGACCGGACATTGGCGAAACCGTGCCGCAGATGACCCTGCCCAATCTCAACGGGTCGGAATTTGCACTGGGCGGACCGGAAGGACGGGCGCAGCTTGTGTTCTTCCTCTCCACCACCTGTCCGATTTGCAAGGCGCTTTTGCCCGCGATCAAATCGATCCGGGACGATGAACAGGGCTGGCTCGATGTCGCGCTGGCCTCCGACGGGCGCGAAGCGGCGCATCGTCGGCTCATCGAGGCGGAGCATTTGCAAAGCTTCCCATATGCGCTCTCCTCCGACCTCGGCATGACCTTCAAGGTCGCAAAACTGCCCTTTGCCGTGCTCATCGGGCCGGACGGCAAGGTGCGCGCCAAGGGTCTCGTCAACTCCCGTGAACAGCTCGAAAGCCTGTTCACCGCCTCCGAGACCGGCATCCCCTCTTACCAGGCTGCGGTCGCTCACCAGATGGGCGCCACTCAATTTTCCTCCGAAAGGATCTGATTATGACCAGACTGATCGACAAACTTCTCAAGACCCTCGACAAAAGCGTCGAAACCGGTGCCCGCACCGCCGCGCGCAACCTTGGCCGCCGCAGCTTTATGGCAAAGGCCGGGGCTTCGGTTCTGGGCGCCGCCGTGGCGACCCCGATCCTGCCCTTCGACCGTCGCGCCAACGCCTCTGAGCTGCCGGAAGACGAATGCTCCTACTGGCGTCATTGTGCCCTTGATGGCAACCTTTGCTCCACCTCTGGCGGCTCTCTGACGCAATGTCCTCCGGGCTCGTCTGCCTCCTCCGTGTCTTGGGTCGGCACCTGTTCGAACCCCGATGACGGCAAGGACTACCTCGTCGCCTACAATGACTGTTGCGGCAAGCCGCCGGTGGATTCCGCAGCCTTCTGTTACACCTCCGAAGGCGAACGTCCGGGCTATCGTATGGGGCTATACAACGACATCAACTGGTGCATGGCGAACACCGACAAAGGCTACCACTGCACGGTTTCCGTGGTTGTGGGCTTGGCGGAGTAATCTGACGTGCGCCTTTTGACGACACTCACGGGGGCTGTGGCGATTGCCACGGCCCTCCTCACCCTCCCGGTCTCGGCAGAGACGCCGGAGGAGTTGTTCGATATTCACTGCGCCGCCTGCCACAACACGGGCGGCATCGGCAATCCTGGCCTCGCCCCGCCGTTGAACCGCCCCGCCTTTTGGCAGGCTCTTGGCGACACCGCGCCCGACTATCTCGCCGGTGTGGTGGTCTCGGGGATGGCGGGCAAACTGGAGGTGCAGGGCCAGATGTACATCGGCCTGATCATGCCGCCCGTGGCCAGCACCACCGACGAGGAACTGGTCGAGATCGGCACTTGGGTGCTTCAAACGCTCGGCGAGACCGATGGCGTCATGACGCAGGCCCTTCTCGATGCCACGCGAGAGGCGCGTCCCTCTCATGCCGATCTGCGGGCCATGCGCCCCGCTGTCGATTAAGTCCTTGGACGGAAAGGAATGAGCATGCCTCTTTTGAAATCTCTGAGCGTTTTGATCGCACTGCTGCCCGCCGCGCTTGCAGCCGCCGATCAACCCACGCGTAGCCCGCACACAAACTACATCTTGCGCTGTGCGGGCTGTCACGGGTTCGAAGGCTTGGGTACGACAGAGGGGGACATCCCGGCCTTTCCGGACAGTGTCGGCTATATTGCGGGCACCGAACTGGGCCGCACCTATATGATGCATGTGCCCGGCGTGGTCGGATCGTCTCTCAATGATCGGGAGATCGCCGAGGTGATGAACTATGTGCTCGATGTCTGGGGCGAAACCGAGAGCGGCGCTCCGGCCGTCCCCTTCACCGAAGACGAAGTCACCCGCCGCCGCGCCGAGCCGGTGCCCGATGTGGTGGCCTACCGTCGACTCGTGGTGGATGAACTTGCCGCCATGGGGGTGACCGTTGCGGATTATCCATGGCCATAAGCTGTGTGGCTGAACATCATGCAGCTGGCATGCAGCTGGGTCAGAAAGGCTTGCTGTTCATGTCGGGAATGCATGACGTGGCGGAGCAATTTTTTAAGGCTCTATCCATCGAGTGAGGCCAAGGGGGCGGGAATCCGCGCCAAACTCGGCAGCTCCCGCCAAATGTGCGATCCGTTAAGGGGGCGGCTCTGTCGGGCTATGGGCATAAGACGGCGCGTCCAACACAGAAGGTTTTGATCCGCGGCCTTCGTGTCGCGCAGGGTGCTAAATTTCCGCCAGCAGTTGCTCGTAGAGCAGCGTGGCCGCCGGGGTGAGTTCTCGGGACCGGTCGCGAATGATGAAATAGGGGGAGACGGTCATCGGCACAGCGACGTTGATCACCCGCAGCTTGGCACCCAGTCCCTCGCTGGTCATCAATCCGGTGACCTCTTCGGACAGCGGCGCGATCATGTCGGTGCCTTTGAGCAGCGCCAAGGCGATGAGAAGGGACGAGGAGTTCACCACCCGCGCAGGGGGCGGCAGCCCTGCTGCGTAGAAACTGGTCTCCACGGCTTCCCGGATGGGCGAGCCGCGTTCCTGCATGATCCACGGGTAGTGCGACAGTTCCTCAAGCGTCACATTCGAGTGCGACAACAGCGGGTGTACCTCGTTGACCAAGAGCCGCACTTGTTCATTGCGTGCAGGGTGCACATGCAGATCGCGGCTGTCATGGGTCGGTGGGACGCGGGCCATAACAAAATCGAACTTGCCTTCGTCCAATCCACGCACCAAATCGACCGAGGGGGCCACGTCGATGGTGACGGAAATATTCGGCGCGCGTTCGCGTAGAATTTCCATTGCGGGGATGAGAACGCCAATCGCAGGCCCTGTCACCGAGCCGACCCGCACCTCGCCCGCCATGCCGGTGGCCAGGGCGATGATTTCCTTCTCAAGCGAGTCGAGCCCCGCCAACACGATTCTCGCATGTTTGATGAAAACTTCGCCAGAGGGCGTCGGCTCCATCCCTTTGGGCGTGCGTTTGAAAAGCGTTGTGCCGCAGCGTTCCTCAATATCTTTGAGCATGCGCGACGCGGCAGGTTGGGTCATGTTGAGCAGGTGCGCGGCGACTTGTAGTTGACCAACTTCCTGAATCTTCAACAAAAACTCTAGATGTATAGGCTTGAATGTCCGAACGAACTGCATCTCGCATTCTTTCAGTATAACATTTTTGGTATGTATGTAGTCGATAAGCTCATTTTACAGTGATGTAAACTTTCTTTTAGGTCTGGGGCTGACCTGTGGAGACGGGTCGTATTGAAAATGTCGGGACCAAAGCGCGGGAGAACGGAGCGCTTGGACCCAACGGGAGGACAATATGAAGATCAAAACCATGCTGACCGCGGCGACCGCGGCCATTGCTTTCGCGTCCGCGGCTTATGCTGACGGCCTTGTCGGCATCGCCATGCCGACCAAATCCTCGGCGCGCTGGATTGCCGACGGGGACAACATGGTCAAGGAGCTCGAAGCCGCTGGCTACACGACCGACCTGCAATACGCAGAGGACGACATCCCCAACCAGCTCGCCCAGATCGAGAACATGATCACCAAAGGCGTCGACGCGCTTGTGATCGCCGCCATCGACGGCACCACGCTGTCGAACGCACTCGAGAATGCCTCTGCTGCGGGCGTCAAGGTCATCGCCTATGACCGTCTGATCCGCGACAGCGGCGACGTCGACTACTACGCCACCTTCGACAACTTCAAAGTCGGCGTGCAACAGGCGACCTCGCTGGTCGAAGGCCTCAAAGCCCGCTTTGGCGATGGCCCCTACAATGTCGAGCTGTTCGGCGGCTCGCCGGACGACAACAATGCCTATTTCTTCTACGACGGTGCGATGAGCGTGCTTCAGCCGCTGATCGACGATGGTTCCATCGTGGTTCAGTCCGGCCAGATGGGTATGGACAAGGTCGGCACGCTGCGTTGGGACGGCGCTGTGGCGCAGGCGCGGATGGATAACATCCTGTCCGCCAACTACACCGACAAAGAGGTGCACGGCGTGCTGGCCCCCTATGATGGTCTGTCCATCGGCATCCTCTCCTCGCTCAAGGGCGTGGGCTATGGCTCCGGCGATCTGCAAATGCCGATCGTGACGGGTCAGGATGCGGAGTTGCAATCCATCAAGTCGATCCTCGCAGGCGAGCAATATTCGACGATCTTCAAGGACACCCGCGAGCTGGCAAAAGTCACCGTGGGCATGGTCGATGCGGTTCTCGGCGGCTCCGAGCCGGAAATCAACGACACCGAGACCTATGACAACGGTGTCAAAGTCGTGCCCTCCTACCTGCTGGAACCCGTCGCCGTCGACGCCTCCAACTGGGAAGAGATCCTGATCGGCTCCGGGTACTACACCGAAGATCAGGTCAAGTAAGCCATCCTCCCTCGACCCGTCCGCACATCTTCATGCGGGCGGGTCTTTTCTAGGACAAGAGATCAGCATGACCGCGCTTCTTGAAATGCGTTCCATCACCAAAGAGTTCCCCGGCGTGAAAGCGCTCGACAAGGTGAGCCTGACGGTCGCGGAGGGAGAAATCCACGCGATCTGCGGTGAAAACGGCGCAGGCAAATCCACCCTGATGAAAGTGCTCTCGGGCGTTTACCCGGCTGGCACTTACGATGGGGAAATCCATTACGACGGCGCCCTCGCCGAGTTCCGCGGCATCCGCGACAGCGAGGACCGTGGCATCATCATCATTCACCAGGAGCTTGCGCTTGTCCCACAGCTTTCGATTGCCGAAAATATCTTTCTGGGCAACGAAACTGCGAAGGGGGGCGTGATCAACTGGCACGAGGCCAACCGCCGCACCGAAGAGTTGCTGCGCAAAGTCGGCCTCAAGGAAAGCCCGACCACGCTGATCGACAGCCTCGGCGTCGGCAAACAGCAGCTCGTGGAAATCGCCAAGGCGCTCTCAAAAGACGTGCGCTTGCTGATCCTCGACGAGCCGACCGCCGCGCTTCAGGAAAACGACTCGCAAAAGCTTCTGGACCTGATGCTTGAGCTGAAATCGCAGGGCGTGACCTCGATCATCATCTCCCACAAGCTGGGCGAGGTGCGCTATGTCTCCGATACGGTCACCGTGATCCGCGATGGCATGTCGGTTTCCACGCTCGACGCCAAGGCCGGTCTCTCCGAAGACGACATCGTGCGCGACATGGTGGGGCGCGATATGTCCGACCGCTATCCCGAACGGGAGCGCAAAGCGGGCGAGATGTTGCTCGAAATCGAGAATTGGAACGCCTGGCATCCCGAACATGCCGAGCGCCAGATCATCAAGAATATTTCCATGAACGTGCGCGCGGGCGAGGTTGTCGGCATCGCGGGGCTCATGGGCTCCGGGCGCACCGAACTGGCCATGTCCGTGTTCGGTAAAAGCTATGGCCGCAATATCGACGGCACGGTGAAGCTGCATGGCGCGCCGGTCGATGTGTCCAACGTGCCGCGCGCCATCGATGCGGGACTGGCCTATGTGACCGAGGACCGCAAACATCTTGGCCTCGTGCTCGATGAAACCATCCGGTTCAACACCACGCTCGCCAAACTCGACAATGTGTCGCGCAAGGGCGTGCTCGACAGCCACGCCGAAACGCAGGTGGCGGAGAAATACCGCGAGGCGCTGCGCACCCGCACGCCTTCGGTGTTCCAGAAAGTCGGCAACCTGTCGGGCGGCAACCAGCAAAAGGTCGTCTTGGCCAAATGGCTCAACACCGCGCCCGAGGTTCTGATCCTCGACGAGCCGACCCGTGGCATCGACGTCGGCGCGAAATACGAAATCTACGCGATCATCAACGAGCTGTCCGCCGAGGGCAAAGGGGTCGTCATGATCTCTTCGGAAATGCCCGAACTGCTCGGCATGTGTGACCGCATCTATGTGATGAACGAAGGCGCATTCGTGGGCGAGTTGTCCGCCGAAGAAGCCAGCCAGGAGCGCATCATGTCGCTCATCGTCAACGAATAAGGGACATCAAAATGACGAATTCTCAGAAAGGCATCAAAGCCCATCTGGCCGGCCATATGCGTGACTACGGTCTGCTTTTCGCGCTGATCGCGATCATGGCCTTTTTCCAGATCGTGACCGGCGGCACGCTGATGCGCCCCGTCAACATCACCAACCTGTTCCTTCAGAACTCCTATATCATCATCATGGCGCTCGGCATGCTGATCGTCATCGTCGCGGGGCATATCGATCTTTCCGTTGGCTCCGTCATGGGCTTTGTCGGCGCACTTGCCGCCGTGCTCATCGTCGAAATGGACATGCCGGTCTCCGTGACCATGCCGATCTGTCTCGTGGTCGGTGGCCTGATCGGCGCGGCGCAGGGGTATTTCGTCGCCTTCTGGCGCATTCCGTCCTTTATCGTGACGCTGGCGGGGATGCTTGTCTTCCGTGGCCTGTCGCTCTGGCTCCTCGAAGGTCAGTCTGTCGGCCCGTTCCCCCGCGAGTTCCAAATCCTCTCCACCGGCTTTGTCGGTGATATCTTTCCCGCCGCTTGGGGCACGGGGCTGGCCCAAATTTTCGGCGCGCGCAACTTCAACGTGCTCTCCTTTGCCCTCGGCCTGCTCGGCGCCGCCGCCGTGATCCAGATGGGTCTCAAATCCCGCGCCCGCAACGCGCAATATGGCATCGCGGACGAACCGGCTGGGCTGTTCTGGGGACGCATCGCGATCATCTCTGCCGCGATCGTGTTCCTGATGTTCAAACTCTCCACCTTTCGTGGTCTGCCCAACGTCGTCGTCACCATGGGCGTGCTGATCATGGTCTATGCGTTCATCACCTCGCGCACCGTCATCGGGCGCCGCATCTATGCGCTGGGCGGCAACGAAAAGGCGGCCAAACTGTCGGGGATCAAGACCGAACGCCTCACCTTCCTCGCCTTCGTCAACATGGGCGTTCTGGCGGCGCTGGCGGGCATGATCTTTGCCGCGCGTCTCAACACCGCCACACCGAAAGCGGGCTTTGCGCTTGAGCTTGACGTGATCGCGGCGGTGTTCATCGGCGGGGCCTCCATGTCGGGCGGCTCGGGCAAGATCATCGGGGCCGTGGTGGGCGCCTTTATCATGGGTGTGATGAACAACGGCATGTCCATCATGGGCATCGGCATCGATTACCAACAGGTGATCAAAGGCCTTGTGCTGCTCGCGGCCGTTTTCTTCGACGTCTACAACAAGAACAAACAGGCCTGAGCCTGTCATTGAAAGGACACTCCAATGGCATTCAAACCGGCAAAATGGCCCCGCAAACTGCGGTCTCAGGAATGGTATGGCGGCAATTCCCGCGATACGATTTACCACCGCGGCTGGCTTAAAAATCAGGGCTATCCGCATGATCTGTTCGACGGGCGCCCGATCATCGGCATTCTGAACACCTTCTCCGAGCTGTCGCCCTGCAACGGCGTGCACATGAAGGAACTGGCCGAGAAGATCAAAGCGGGCATCTGGGAGGCCGGTGGTTTTCCGGTCGAAGTGCCGGTGTTTTCCGCCTCCGAGAACACGTTCCGCCCCTCCGCGATGATGTTCCGCAACCTCGCGGCGCTCTCCATCGAGGAAACCATTCGCGGCCAGCCGATGGACGGCGCGGTTCTGATGGTCGGCTGCGACAAGACCACGCCGTCTCTGATGATGGCGGCGGCGTCTTGTGACATCCCGTCGATCGTCGTCACCGGCGGGCCGATGCTCAACGGCTATTACAAAGGCGAACGCGTCGGCTCCGGCACGCATCTTTGGAAATTCTCCGAGGCCGTGAAGGCGGGCGAGATGACGCAGGACGAATTCCTCGAAGCCGAGGCCTCGATGTCGCGCTCTACGGGCACCTGCAACACGATGGGCACGGCCTCGACCATGGCCTCGATGGCGGAATCCCTTGGTATGGCCCTGTCCGGCAACGCCGCGATCCCTGCCGTCGACAGCCGCCGCCGCGTCATCGCGCAAATGTCCGGTCGTCGCATCGTCGAGATGGTCAAGGACGATCTGAAACCCTCGGACATCATGACCAAAGAGGCCTTCGAGAACGCGATCCGCACCAATGCGGCCATCGGCGGCTCCACCAACGCCGTGATCCATCTTTTGGCGATGGCGGGGCGTGTGGGCATCGACCTGACGCTCGAGGATTGGGACCGCTGCGGACGCGAGGTGCCGACCATCGTCAACCTCATGCCTTCGGGCAAGTATCTGATGGAAGAGTTCTTTTACGCAGGCGGTCTGCCCGTGGTGCTCAAACGTTTGGGCGAAGGCGGGCTTTTGCACAAGGATGCGCTCACCGTCTCCGGCGCTTCGATCTGGGACGAGGTCAAGGACGCGCAGAACCACAACGAAGACGTGATCCTGCCCACCGATCAGGCGCTCACCCAGTCGGGTGGCATTGTGGTGGTCAAAGGTAACCTTGCCCCGAAAGGCGCGGTGCTCAAACCTTCCGCCGCCACGCCCGAATTGCTCCAACACCGTGGCCGCGCGGTCGTGTTCGAGGACATTGACGACTATAAAGCCAAGATCAACGATCCGGATCTCGACATTGACGAGACCTGCATCATGGTCATGAAAAACTGTGGCCCCAAAGGCTATCCGGGCATGGCTGAGGTCGGCAACATGGGGCTTCCGCCGAAAGTGCTTCAGAAAGGCATCACCGATATGGTGCGCATTTCCGACGCGCGGATGTCGGGGACGGCCTATGGCACGGTTGTGCTACACACCTCACCCGAAGCCGCCGCCGGTGGTCCCTTGGCCGTGGTGCAGAACGGCGATTTCATTGAGTTGGACGTGGCGAACCGTCGCCTTCACCTCGATATTTCCGACGAAGACCTCGCCGCGCGTCTGGCCGAGTGGCAACCGCTCGGGGGCGCACCCGAAAGCGGCTACGCCTGGCTGCACCAACAGCATGTCGAGGGGGCCGATACAGGCGCCGATCTCGACTTTCTCAAGGGCTGTCGCGGCAATGACGTAGGAAAGGACAGCCATTGATGGATATTGCACTCATCGGGATCGGCAAGATCGCGGTGGACCAACACGTCCCTGCGATCGCCGCCTCCACCGACTTTACCCTGTCGGCCACGGTGTCGCGGCATGGCAAGGTCGAGGGCGTCGCGCACTTTGACGACATCGATGCGCTGCTTGCGGCGCGCGATGACATTCGTGTCGTGTCCCTCTGCCTGCCGCCCGTGCCGCGTTTTGAGGTCGCCGCCAAAGCCATTCGCGCGGGGCGTCACGTCATGCTGGAGAAACCTCCAGGCGCCACGCTGGCGGAGTGCTACGCGCTGGAACGGCTGGCGCGCGAGAATGGCGTCTCGCTCTTTGCCACATGGCATTCGCGCGAGGCGGATAAGGTCGCCGTCGCCAAAGCCTGGCTTGCGGACAAACACCTCACCTCTCTCAAGGTGACGTGGAAAGAGGACGTGCGCCGGTGGCACCCCGGTCAGGCGTGGATTTGGGAACCAGGCGGCATGGGGGTCTTCGATCCGGGCATCAATGCGCTCTCGATTGTCACGGAAATCCTTCCGCATGACATTCACCTGACGGACGCGCATCTTTTGGTGCCCGAAAACTGCCAGACGCCGATTGCGGCGGAGCTGACATTCGCGCATCCCGAAGGCGCCTCTGTCACCGCCGACTTCGACTTCCGTCAGGAGGGCGAGCAAATCTGGACCATCGAAGCGGTCACCACCGCAGGCACGCTCACGCTCATTGATGGCGGCGCCCGCATCCGGATCGACGGCGTCGACGAGGCGCTCGACGACGACAACCCTTTGGCGGGCGAATACCCGCGGCTTTACGCGAAAATGGCCCATCTTCTGACGCGCGGTGCCGTGGATATGGACCTGCGCCCTATGATCCATGTTTGCGATGCCCTCTCTCTCGGTCGGCGCACGACTGTAGAGCCTTTCATCGAATAATCCGAAAGACATACCATGACCCAGTACACCGGCATTTGGCCTGTTGCCCCGACCCCGTTCAATGACGATGGCACGCTTGATCTCGACGGGATGAAACGCGTTCTGGACTGCCTGATCGACCAAGGCGCCGACGGGATTTGTATCCTCGCGAACTTCTCCGAACAGTTTCTGGTAAGTGATGCCGAACGCGACGTGCTCACGCGCCTCTCGCTTGAACATGTTGCTGGCCGTGTGCCGGTGATCGTCACCATTTCGCACTACGCCACGCAGATCGCTGTGGAACGCGCGCGTCTCGCCAAATCGCTTGGCGCAGAGGCCGTGATGATGATGCCGCCTTACCATGGCGCCACGCTGAAGGGCACGCCGGAGCAGACCTTTGAACAATTCGCCGCCGTGGGGGATGTCGGCATTCCGATCATGGTGCAGGACGCGCCGATGTCGGGCGTCGATCTCTCCGTGCCGCTTCTGGTGCGGATGGCGAAAGAGATTGAGATGGTCAAACTCTTCAAAATCGAATGCCCGCGTGCCGCGAATAAAATCCGCGCTCTGATCGAACAGGGCGGCGAGGCGATTGAAGCGCCGTTCGATGGCGAAGAGGCGATCACGCTTTTGGCGGATCTCGACGCGGGCGCGACCGGCTCGATGACCTCGGGCATGATCGTCGATCAGATCAAACCCGTTCTGACCCATTTCCATGCGGGCCGCCATGAGGAGGCCACCGCCGCCTATGGCCGCGTCGCCATGGCGATCAATCACGAAAACCGTCAGTGCGGTTGGCAGTCGTGCAAGGCCGCGATGGTCGAGGGCGGCGTCATCAAATCGGAGATGTGCCGTCACCCCGTCGCGCCGCTGCATCCCGCCATTCGCACGCGTTTGATTGAGCTTTTGAAGCCGCTCGATCCGCTGGTTCTGAGCTGGGGCAAATAAGTCCCGACTCTTCCGATCTTCTGAAAGGACAAGACATGACATTCACCCCGCATGGCAACCATCTCATCGCAGGCGCTTGGGTTGCCGGTGACGCGCGCTTTCAATCGGCTCCCGCGCAGGGGCCGTCGCTCAGTTTTTCCAAGGGCACGCCGGCGCATGTGAATGCCGCGTGTGACGCCGCCGAAGAGGCGTTTTGGGACTATGGTTACACGACCCGAGAGGCCCGCGCCGCATTTCTGAACGCCATCGCGGATGAGATCGAAGCCCGCGCCGAGGCGATCACCGAGATCGGCACGCAGGAAACCGGTCTGCCCGAGGCGCGTCTGAACGGCGAGCGCGGGCGCACCACCGGCCAGCTGCGCCTCTTTGCAAGCCACATCCTGAGCGCCGCGTATCTCGACCGCCGCCATGACGAAGCCCTCCCGGATCGTCAGCCGCTGCCGCGTCCTGACCTTCGGATGATGCAGCGCCCCATCGGTCCCGTCGCCGTTTTCGGCGCCTCGAACTTTCCGCTCGCCTTCTCGACCGCAGGCGGCGACACCGCCGCGGCACTGGCCGCCGGGTGCCCTGTCGTCGTCAAAGGCCATGACGCGCATCCCGGCACCGGCGAGATCATCGCCGAAGCCATCCATGCCGCGATCCAAACCTGCGGCATGCCCAAGGGCGTTTTCTCCCTTGTGCAGGGCAATGACCGCATCGTCGGGCAAACTTTGGTCCAACACCCGCTGATCACCGCCGTGGGCTTTACCGGATCGCTCGCAGGGGGGCGCGCGCTCTTTGATCTCTGCGCTCAGCGTGAGGTTCCGATCCCGTTTTTCGGCGAGCTGGGGTCCGTGAATCCGATGTTCATGCTGCCCGAGGCGATCTCGACCCGTGGCGCAGAGCTTGGCAAAGGCTGGGCGGGCTCGCTGGCCATGGGCGCGGGCCAGTTCTGCACCAACCCGGGCATCGCCGTGGTGATCGAAGGCCAGGAGGCCGACGCCTTTGTCGAGGCCGCGCGGGCCGCGTTGTCGGAGCAAGGCGCGCAGGTCATGCTGACGGACGGCATCGCCAAGGCCTACAGCTCCGGTGCGGCGATGATCGGCGCGCAGGCGGGGGTTCAGGATTTGTTGACCAACATGTGCGACCAGCGCGAGGCCAAGCCGTTCCTCTTCAAAGTGGCCGCCTCCGACTGGCTCGGCAATGCCGCGCTGTCCGAAGAGGTCTTTGGCCCTCTGGGGCTCGTGGTCGTCGCCAAGGACGCAGACGAAATGGACCGCGTCGCCCGCAGCTTTAGCGGCCAGCTCACCGCGACTTTGCACCTCGACGAGGGCGACGCGGCACTCGCACGACGTCTCTTGCCGGTGCTGGAACGCAAGGCGGGCCGGGTGCTCGCCAACGGCTTCCCGACAGGCGTCGAAGTCTGCGACAGCATGGTGCACGGCGGGCCTTATCCGGCCTCAACCAACTTCGGCGCCACCTCCGTCGGCACCCTGTCCATCCGCCGCTTCCTGCGCCCCGTCTGCTACCAGAACATTCCGACGGATGTTTTGCCCAAGGACTTGGTGTGAGGCCATGACAACACGGATCGCCGTCGATTGGGGAACCTCCGCGCTGCGACTTTGGGCGCTCGATGCGGCGGGCACGCCGATGGTCGAACGGCGGTCTGACAAAGGAATGGGCAGGCTCTCGTCCGAGGCGTTCGAGCCTGCCTTTCTTGAGATTGCCGAAGACTTGCTGGCTGAGGATGGCCCGACCCAAGTGCTGATTTGCGGCATGGCGGGGGCGCGTGACGGCTGGTGCGAGGCACCGTATCGCGCGACCCCAGCGCGGCTGACTGCGCCCGAAGCGACCCGCGTGCCGACACAAGACGCCCGTCTCGATGTCCGCATTCTCGGCGGTGTCAGCCAAGCGGAGCCCGCCGATGTGATGCGCGGCGAGGAAACCCAGATCGCGGGCTTTCTCGTGAATGACCCCGCGTTTGACGGGACGCTCTGTCTGCCGGGCACGCACACCAAATGGGTGCAGGTTTCTGATGGCACGATCCAAGATTTTTGCACGGTCATGACCGGAGAGCTTTTCGCGCTCCTGTCGCGGCAATCCGTGCTCCGGCGCAGCGTCGAAAGCGATGCACCTCTGTCGATGCCCAGTTTTAGTGCCGCCGTGCGCGAGGCCGTGGAGCAGCCCGAGCGTCTGACCGCCGCGCTCTTTTCCCTGCGTGCGGAGGGGCTTGTCGCCGGACTGCGCCCGGAAATGGCCAAAAGCCGTTTGTCGGGCCTGCTGATCGGACAAGAGCTTGCCGCCACCCGCGCGCGCTGGCTGGGCCGTTCGGTCACCATCATTGGCGACGACAGCCTTGCCGAACTTTACCGATCCGCGCTTGAAACGCTGGGCACGGTGGCCCACTGTCAGTCCGGCAGTGCGCTGTCCCTTTTGGGCCTTGGCGCTGCATTCGACACTGTTTTCTCACCGGATTTCTCACGGAACCTCTCATCGGAGACCCAGATATGAGCCGCAATCTCATCGCGATCCTGCGTGGCATCACGCCCCCCGATGCAGGGGCCGTCACGGCCGAGCTGATCGCCGCAGGCATCACCAAGATCGAGGTGCCGCTCAACTCGCCGGAGGCCTTCACCTCCATCGCGGCGCTGATCGAGGCCTTTGGGGATCGGGCCACCATCGGGGCAGGCACGGTGCTCTCTGTGGCGGAAGTCGAAAGGCTGGCGCAGATCGGTGCCAAATTGGTGGTCTCGCCCAATATGAACCCCGAGGTGATCCGCGCGACGCGGGCCGCGGGCATGCTGTCCTATCCCGGCGTCATGACACCGACCGAGTGCTTCGCCGCCTTGGACGCGGGCGCGCACGGGCTTAAATTCTTTCCCGGTTCTTTGATCGGTCCTGCAGGGCTCAAGGCGATCAAAGCCGTGCTGCCTTCGGGCTGCGAGATGCTGGCTGTGGGTGGGGCGAGTGCGGAGAACTTCGCCGAATGGCATGCGGCAGGGGCGGCAGGGTTCGGCATCGGCACGGCGCTTTACAAACCGGACGACACCCCTTTGAGTGTCCGCGCGAAAGCGGAGAAAATCGTCGCGGCCTTTGATGCCTGCTACACCTGAGGAGCCCCGCATGACGACCCCAATGAGTGCCACCATGTATGACGACCGTATCTGCGAGCTTGGCGAGGGGCCTTTGTGGCACCCCGAACGGGCCGCTTTGTTTTGGTTCGACATCATGGGCAAGCGGCTGCATTGCCGTGGCGCGGAGGGCACTGAGGTCTGGCAGTTCGACGAGCATGTCTCTGCGGCGGGTTGGGTGGACCGTGACAGGCTGTTGATCGCCTCCGAAACTGCGTTGATGCTGTTTGATCTGCGGAACGAGGCCTGTGTCGAGCTGATCGCTCTGGAGGCCGACGATCCGGTGACCCGTTCGAACGACGGGCGCGCCGACCCGATGGGCGGGTTTTGGATCGGCACCATGGGCAAACAGGCACAGCCGGGGGCGGGGGCGATTTATCGGTATTTCGGAGGGGAGTTGCGCAAATTGCATTCCGGGATCACCATCCCGAATGCGATCTGCTTTTCCGCCGACGGGCGCACCGCCTATTTCGCGGACACCACAACGCACAGGATCATGCGTCAGGCGCTAGACACGAGCGGCTGGCCCTGTGAGGCCCCGCACATTCACATCGACCTGACCGACGAAGAGCTAAACCCCGATGGTGCGGTGGTCGATGCCGAAGGGTGCCTGTGGAATGCGCAATGGGGGGCGTCCCGCATTGCGCGGTATGCGCCCGACGGCCGTTTCCTGTCCGAGCACCCTGTGCCCGCCCGCCAGCCGTCTTGCCCTGCGTTTGGCGGGGAGGGGGCTCGCACGCTCTTCGCCACAACCGCGACCGAAGATCTGAGGGATCCGCGCGCCGGAGAGGGCTGTGTGTTCGAGGTTGTGACCGGCGTAAACGGGCGCTTCGAGCCGCAGGTCGTGCTGGGATAACCCTTTGAATGGCTCACTCGCTCTGAGGGGCCATCGTGATCTTTTGCGAAATGTCCATGTCGCGTCAATGGCGCCAACGGCCCCTCAGCGTTGTGTCCGAAATGCTGCATAGGCCAATGTTTTTTCTTAAACATTTCAACAGGGACTTCCTCTTTTGTCGTCAAAGAAGGAAGTTGCCGAGGCTTGAGAACCTCCGGTGCAATTGGCCTCACCGGTAAGATGTCGGCTTTTGGGATGATCCGAAGGCGCGTTTACGCCTTTCCGTCGCAAGCAACTGGCCCAATGTATGCGACGCGGTTGGCCGACTGCGTCACCATTGGGGTATGTTGTTTCTTCTTCATGCTCCGAATTTATGGGGAATAAATGGGGAAGAAAATGACCGCACGACGTTTTCTAAAACACATGTCGCTGGCTTTGGTCGCGCTCTGTTGCATCATCGCTTTCACTGAGACAGCCCACGCGCAGGCGACGGACACCACGCCGCCACGCATCCAGTCGATCACACGCTATGATCCTGTGGGCGAGTATACCAGCGAGACGGTACTTACATGGGAGATCACCTTCACCGAAGACGTCACCAACCTAGGCCTTGAAGATGTTTCCTTAGAACTTAACCAGCCCGGCTTACGTTTGACCGCAGGTTCTAGAATTACCATATCGCCCAGCGTTTATCGTATTAGACTTTATTTCAATGTTCCGCCGACAAATGGCACAAACTCTGTGCAGCTTAAACTAAGCAACGCCTCTATCTTCGACCTGGCGGGCAACGCCATGACCGATTTCACAGGGATTGATGCCGAAGAGGGCTACTACTTTGATAATATGGCCCCGACGCTGTCGATCACCTCTTCATCCTCTTTCTCGACCAACGGGTCTGTGATCCCGCTCACCTTCACCTTTTCCGAACTCGTGACCGGTTTCGACGTGAGCGATTTGACCCTCAGCTCAGGCACCGGCTCTTTCTCGAACTTCAGCGGCAGTGGGTCGACCTATACCGCCGATCTGACCCTCAGCTCGACAGGTGCGTTTCAGGTCGCTGTCGCGGATGCCGCCGTCGTTGACCGCGCCGGCAATTCGGGCACAGGCGCAACACTCGAGGGCACGCGGGATGTGACGGCGCCAAGCGCTATGCTCTCCGCGATCCCCCCTGAGGTGAACGGCCCCTTTGATGTGACCGTGACCTTCGATGAGGACATTTCCGGATTTGCGCTTGGTGATTTCACGGTTGTGAACGGCACGGCCTCGAATCTTCAAACCGTCTCAGCACAGGTCTACACGGTGACCGTGACGCCCGATGCCGACGGCACAGTCACCGTGTCGGTGCCTGCAAGCGCAGCCACGGATGCGGCGGGCAATGGCAACACTGCCTCCAACACGGTGAGCTCCATGGCGGATGTGACCCGTCCCACAGTGACGCTCGATATGCCGAGCGGTCTGGTGAATGCGCCCTTCACGCTGACGATGACCTTCTCCGAAGAGGTGACGGGGCTGGCTTTGGGCACTATTTCGGTCAGCAATGGCACGGCCTCTGACCTGCAACAATCCAGCGCGACCGTCTACACGGCGACGATCACGCCCGACGCAGACGGCGCCGTGACGGTCAATTTCGCTGAGAATGCCGTGACGGATGCGGCGGGGCTTGGCAACGAGGCGGCGACAGCCGTCACCAACACCGCCGATCTGACCGATCCGACGCCAACATTGACGGCAACACCGGACTTCCCGGGCACGCCCTACACGGTGACGATCTCTTTCAATGAGGATGTGACCGGTCTCGATCTGGGCGATTTTTCCACCGCGAATGTCGATCTCTCTTCCCTCTCCGGCAGCGGCGACAGCTACACGCTTCAGGCCACAGGGACGGATTTTGCGCAAACGATCCAGCTGCGGGCAGGCTCCGTGCTTGATGCGGTAGGCAATGACAACGTCGCTTCGAACATCATCTCCGTCGTGCCCGACGGCGTTGCGCCGGGCCTGACAATCTCGGGCGTTCCGGAGACGATCACGCGAGGCGCGAGTTTCGTCGCAACCTTTACCTTCACAGAGACGGTCACCGGGTTCGAGGCCTCCGACATTTCCCTCACCAACGCCACGATGGGCGCGCTCACAGGGGGCGGGGCGGTCTATTCAGCGAGCATCACGCCGGATGATCGCGGCGATGTCACCGTGTCGGTGGCGGAGGGCGCCGCGCGTGACATGACGGGCGAGCGGTCCGTTGCGGCCTCGGCCATCGCGCAGCTCGACACTTCGGCAGAGCAAAGCGAAGCGATCGCGCAGTTTTTGCAAGGACGTGCCCGCAGTCTGATCCAGAACCAGCCGGACGTGTCCCGGTTCGTCACCGGGCAGAACGGCGGCAATGCCTCCGTCAGCGTCTCGCGTGGTGGCGGTGAGTTCGCGCTCAGTTCCCGCGGAAACGGTCCGTTTTGGATGGCGGTGTCCGGGTCTTGGTCCGACAGCGACACCGAGGACATGAGCTACGGCCTCGCGTCTCTCGGCTACCACACAAAGCTGTCCTCTGGCACGATCATCGGCGCGATGGTGCAATATGACATGGCCGAACAAGAGGACGTGCAAGGCACCAAGGTTGAAGGCACCGGTTGGCTCGTCGGCCCGTATTTTGCCACGCAGATCGGCGATCATCCGTTCTTTGTCGATGGGCGGCTGTTGTTCGGCGAGACCGACAACGACATCACCCTGTCCTCCGGTCAAACCGGCAGCTTCACGGGCGACCGTATGCTGGCCTCATTGGGGGCACAGGGGCGTGTCGAGATGGACAAGGGCTGGACCCTCGTTCCCAACCTGACCCTGAGCCACGTCAGCGACAGCCAGAACGCCTATGTCAGCGGCGGCACGACTGTGCCTGAGCAAAAGGTGACCCTCACCGAGCTGGCCGCAGGCTTGGATTTCGAGGTGCCGATCCTTGTGCCCCAAGGCGAGCTGATGCTCGATTTCGGGATTTCCGGCATCTACAGCCACACCAAGGGCAGCGGCGCCGCAAGCGCCTATATCACCGAAGACGAAGGCCACCGTGGCCGCGTGGATGTCGGCTTGAGCTATGACAACGGACAGGGTGTCCGGTCCTCCGGCTCTGCCTTTGTTGATGGCCTGGGCGGCGACACGGATGTTTCCAGCTATGGTCTGTCCTTCGAAGTGGCTTTCACCTTCTGATCGCTCCCTTTCGAGGACTTGAAACAGCAACGCCCGCCAAGTTTTGGCGGGCGTTCTTTTTTGGGCGTACCGACCTCCGGCATGAGCGTGGTGGAGGTCTCTCCCGCCTTGTTGCGACAACTCGGGGTGTCGCCCAAACTGTCCGCGCTTTCGAGAGGAGCCGCCGAAAGCGTGTCGGCGGCGTCGCTCATAGGCCGTCAGGCGGCCGTCTTGCGTTTGGCGAGATCGTTGTACATCTCGAATGCCTGTTTCGCAGGGAGCAGATCGTGCACCACGGCATTGACCGCCTGGATCATCGCCACCGGATCGCCCGCGCGGAAGATGTTGCGGCCCATGTCAACACCTGCGGCACCCTGATCAATCGCCTTATAGGCCACCTCAAGCGCCTCGGCTTCGGGGATTTTTTTGCCGCCGGCGATGACGATCGGAACCGGGCAGCCTGCACAGACTTTCTCGAACCCCTCTTCCACGAAATAGCTTTTGACGTATTGCGCCCCGATTTCGGCGGCGATGCGGGTCGCGAGGCCGAAATAGCGCGCATCACGCGCCATATCTTTGCCAACGCCCGTCACCGCGAGAGTCGGCATGCCGACGCGGTTGCCGCGATCGATCAGATTGATGATGTTGGTGATCGATTTGTGTTCGAATTCCGAGCCGATGTAGACCTGTGCCGCCATGGCCGCCACGTTCATGCGCAGCGCGTCTTCCATATCGACCGCGATGGTTTCATTTGAGAGTTCGGACATGATGGAATTGCCGCCGGAGGCCCGCATCACGATGGGCTTGCGCGTGGAGGCAGGCACGGAGGTGCGTAGCATGCCACGCGTACACATCAGAACGTCGGCATGTTCGAAAAGCGGGGCGATGTTGATGTCGACCCGTTCGAGACCGGTGGTCGGACCTTGGAAATACCCGTGGTCAAAGGCCAGCATCACTGTGCGCCCGGTGTCAGGGCGGAAAATCCGTGCCAGCCGGTTCTGCATGCCCCAGTCATAGGCCCCCGCACCTTTGAGAAAGAACGCTTCGTTCTTTGCAGGCGTGTTCAGCCCGAAATCTTTGCCGTCGATAATGTCGTCGAGATCAGCCATGTGATGTCCTTTTCTGTTTCTGTATAGGGTCTTAGTCGTGCCCTTTGGACGGCGTCCAAGCCGTCATCAGGGCGTCGCGATAGGCGCACCAGCGCCGGTATCTGTCGTCAAGCTGGGCTTGTGCGACGGGGTCGGGCGTGATTTCGGAGGTGTGATGCGCCATGACGCGCGTTGCCGCGTCGAAGCTCTCGAACACGCCGGCCCCCACGGCGGCGGCAATGGCCGCGCCCCGTGCGCCGGTCTCGGTGCAATCGGACAAGCGCAGGGTCATCCCCAGAGCATCTGCAAATATCTGGGCCCAGAGCTTTGATTTCGCCGCGCCACCCGACAGGGTGGCCGTGCGAAAGCGCCGGTTCGGATCGAGAATTTCAAAATGCGCACGATGGCCGAAGGCAACCCCCTCATAGAGTGCCCGCACAAGGTCGCCGCGCGAATGCCAGGCGCCCATTGCGCTGAACCCAGCGCGCGCGCCCGGGACCGGACCGGCATAGAGAAAGGGATGGAACACCGGCAGATCGCGCTCTGGATCGGCCTCGGCGGCCAATCGGTTGCACAGCGCGAAAGGGTCCTCACCGGTCGCCTGCGCCTCATCTTTCAGGAATGTTTGCACAAACCACTCAAGATTTGCCGCCGAGGTCGGAGAACATTCGCAACTGACCCAGGTGTCCCGGCCCAAGACGCTTGCAAGGAGCGCGCGGGGATGATCCGGGAGCTTTCGTGTGAAAACTTGATTGATGGACCAGCTTCCCGCCACAATCGACGCTTCGCCCGCCTGCGATGTCCCCGCGCCCAAAGTCGAGGCCAAGACGTCGAACAGACCGGCGGCCACCGGCGTGCCTTCGGCAAGCCCCGTCGCCTCAGCGGCCGTGCCGGACACGTGACCGACCACCGCGTCGCTTTGCGCGGGGTCAGGAAGGAGATGCCGCAAGGTCTCGATGCCATAGAGACGCAAGAGGGCGTCGTCGTATTGCAAGGCGGGGAGGGCGAGGAGACCGGCCCCGGCCAAATCCGAAATATCCGATCCCATGCGCCCGGTCAGCCCGTGCACGATCACATCCTTGCACAGGACCGCCCGATGCGCGCGGGCTAAAAGGTCGGGCTTATTCTCGAGCAGCCAGCGCAAGAGCACCGGGGTCATCGCAGGCCAGGGGCGCGACTGGGCGCGGCTCAGGATGTCTTCGCCATGCGCGGCGGCGATCTGGCTTGCCAAGGCCTCGGCCCGGTTGTCCATCGACTGTATGCCGATCAGCCCGCGACCGGCATCATCCATCAGGTAAAGCCCGTTGCCATGACCCGCTGCCCCGATCGCAAGCACCTCTGCCCCGCTCAGGCCCGACTGCGCAAGACAATCGCGTATCGCGCCCGAGGCCGCGTCCCATAGCCCTTCGGGGCTACGTTCGACAAACCCCGGCTCCGGTTGCAGGGTTTCGGAGCCGCGCGACGCGACCGCACACATCTGGCCCGTCGCATCGAACAGCGCAGCCTTGACCATGGTGTTGCCTGCGTCCACGCCGATGAAATACCCCGTCATTGTGCCGCGACCTCCTTATTGCTGTGCAGGCCGATCCGCGTGGCATCGGCGCCGTGCTTGCTCACCAACAGGTTGCGAAACTCCTCCAGATGCGTCGTGCGCTCTGCATCCGTCCAGCCTTTGACATGCGCGAGCCGATCCGCGAGCGTCTCAAGTGCTGCGGCATCAAGCGCGCCCGCCAGCGCCAAGACGGTTCGGCGCAGCGCCAGATCGGACAGGGTTTCCACCTGCTCATGCGCAATCAGGTACTCAATCTCTGCATCCGAATACCCGGGCAGCCCGGGCAGCATCTCTTCGCCTGCGAAGGTCTTCGCCAGCGCCTCCGCAAGCGTGCCGTAGCGATGGAGCAAGTCCTCCACACGGCCCTCAGACAGGCCAGAGCGCCCGGCAACGTCAGCGCACCAGCGTGCCGGGTCTTCGGGAAATGTCGCGCCCCCGCCGATGGGACGCTCTTGTGTGCCGGAGGTGCGGCTCATGCCGAGGCGCGCCATGGCTTCATCTGCGGCCAATTCACCGAAGGCGCGGAAGGTGGTCCACTTGCCGCCGATCATGCTCAGGATCGGCACGTCGCCCTCGGTCCAGCGGTTGAAATGTCCGCGCGGAATCTGGCCAGTGGTGCCCGCCCCGCTGATCGGCAAGGGGCGTACCCCGGCAAACACATGGAGGACCTGTTCGGGCCGCACCGTCATCCCCGGCAGGACCCAGGACAGACCTTCCAAAATATAGGCCTGTTCATCGGCCTCGCAGCGCACCGCGTCTGGATCGGGGACCTTAATGTCGGTCGAGCCGATCAGAACCCGCCCATGCAGGCAGAACATGATACAAATCCGCCCGTCGATATTCTCGTAATAGACCATGTCGTCCCCGAGCATGTCCCGCAATTCGGGATGATCGAGCACCAGATGGGCCCCCTTTGTGCCCTGCACCATGTCGCTTTGCACCCCGGCGCGGGCGTTCGTCCGGTCAATCCAGGCGCCGGTCGCATTGATGACAATCTCAGGACGCAAGGCGATCTCGCGCCCGTCGAGGCCATCGCGCAGCGTGACTTCCGCGCCTATCTCGGTCACCTCGAGATAGTTGAGCGCAACGGCATGCGCTCCGGTGCGGGCAACGTCCTCAAACATCTCTGTCACGATGCGTTCCGGGTGGCTGACCTGACCGTCGTAATAGGTGGCGGCACAGCGCACCTCGGGGCGGAAGGGAAAGCGCGCCTTTGCGTTCCGTCCCGACCAAAAGGCATGTTTCGGCAAGCCGCCCTTGCCACGGGTGTAGATGTCGTAAAAGGACAGGCCTAATTTCAAGGGCAAAGCACCGCGCCGCGACGGCGCCTGTGACAATCCGAGGAATTTCAGCGGCGCATTCAATGTGCCCGAGGCCCAGCTGTCGATCGGCACGACGGTGCGCAGAGGGCGGACGAGATGCGGGGCATTCTTCAAGAGGCGATTGCGCTCATCGAGAGCTTCGCGGACCAGATCGAATTCGCCATTCTCGAGATAGCGCAGCCCACCGTGGACCATGCGCGACAGGGCGGAGGACGCCCCCGCACAGAAATCCGATTTTTCCGCCAGCATGACGGAGACCCCATTGAGCGCCAGTTCGCGGTAGACCGCTGCGCCGTTGATGCCGCCGCCGATCACCAACACCTTGGGCGTGGCGCCGTGCATGGCATCCAGCCGTGCGGAACGGGTCGTGGGGGGAACGATAGAGAGGGTCATGAGAGCTCCTTGAGGCGCGCCAGCACAGAGCGGGCGGTGGCTTCATCGGTGACAAGTGTGTTGATGTAGCCGCCGCGCACCACGGCACAGATGGCTTCGGCCTTTTCCTGTCCGGCTGCGACGCCGATGCTGATCGGCACTTTAGCCAAATCGGACGGTGAGATGGCAACAACCAGCCGGTTGCGCACGTAGTCGGTCACAGCCCCCTGCGGGTCGAGAACATGCGCCATCAGCTCCGCGACAGCGCCAGAGGCGTAGAGCTCTTTTTCCTCGGCGGGCACGTCGCGATGCAGATCGAAATAAGAGGTCGCCTTTTCGCGCAAGCCGCCGATGCCAACGAGCGCAATATCCGCGGCGCGGGCCGCTTCCATGACGCGGGACACTGTTTTCATGCCGGTGATCATGGCGTGTTGTTCCTCAGTCTCCGCGAACATCGGCGAGAGCATCTGCATGGCCTCGCCGCCAAAGGCGCGCGCCAGAGTTGCGGCGGCGTGGTTCACATCCGTGTAATGTTTACCCTGCACGAGCCCGGTTGCCGGGACGACCTTCATGCCTGCCAGAGGCGTCACATGGCGCAGCCCGGCCACACAGGCGCTGACGCCTTTGCCGCCCGTCAAACACAGGGTCATATCCGGTTTGAGCTTGCTCGCAAGGAGCTCTCCTGCGACGGCCCCAACCCGCGCCAGCACGGCTTCGGGATTGTCGGAGGTGGTCGGCTCGATCACCACTTCAAGCAGCCCCGAAATCTCGGCAAGCTCGTGTTCGAGCTCGAGGTGATCCTGAAAGGGAGAGCGGATCGAGATCTCGACCATTCCCATATCATGACCCGCCTTGATCATACGGTTCACCGTGGAGTGACTTTGCCCCATGCGTTCGGCGATCTGAGCCTGCGTCAGCTTGTCGACGTAGTGCAGCGTCAACGCGGTGAAGATGCGCCGAACCTGTGCGAGATCCTGAGGGTGATCCATGGCTCAGCCCCGTTTGCCGCGCTTGTTCATGAGGTGGTCGAAACTGACCGCCGCAAGCAGGATGAAGCCCTTGATCATGTCCTGCATGTAGACACTGACATCGAGCAGGATGAGCGAAGATGTCACCAGCGACAGAAGCGCCACGCCGAGCACAGCCCCGAAAATGGACCCTTGCCCGCCTTTGAGCGACGCGCCCCCGATCACCGCCGCTGCGATGACGTTGAGTTCCATTCCGACGCCGAATTGCGGTGTTGCGGACCCGAAGCGGGCCATAAAGATCACCCCCGCGAGGCCGGTCAGGGTCGAACAGAGCACGGTCACCCAAAAGATCACACGTTTGGTGCGGATGCCGGAATATTCGGCGGCTTTTTCGTTGGAGCCGGTGTAGAAAATCGTCCGGAACCGCGCGGAACGGCGCAGGAGAAAGTCAAAGCTGACGGCCAGAACGACGAAGATCACCACAACGACGGGCAGACCGCCAAGGCTTCCCTGGCCGACGAATTTGAACTCGGGCGGGAGGCTGAACAGCGAAAGCGGCGTGCCTTTGGTGATGAGCAGGCATAGCCCGCGCACGATCACCATGGCCGCGAGCGACGCGATGAAATGCGACAACCCGATGCGGACCACAAAGAGGCCCATCGCCGCGCCCACCGCCGCAGCCGCGCCCACGCCCGCCGCCGAGGCCAGCCAGGGATCGACGCCCATCAGAAACAGCTTGCCTGCAACGACCATCGCAAGACAGACCACCGAACCGACCGACAGATCGAGCCCGCCGACGATCAACAAAACCGTCATGCCGATCACGACGATGCCTTCGACCGAGAAGCTCAGAAAGATGGTCCGAAAGTTCGACCATGTGAGAAAATAGGGGCTGGCGAAACTCATCACCACGCAGAGGCAGAGGATGATGCACAAAAGCCCCATCTCGCGCATGCCAGCGAGTCTGCGCAGGACGCCGGGGGTGCGGGTTTCGGTCATTCCGCCGGAAAGGCTGGTCTCGCTCATGCTGCGTCTCCTTGACTGTGCAGTCCCGAGGCGAGATGGATGATCGCCTCTTCGGTCATCTCTGCGGCGTTCAGTTCGCCGCTCATTTTGCCCTCATGCAGGACAACGATCCGGTCGCTGAGACCGATGAGTTCTGGTAATTCGGACGAGATCACGACGACGCCGACGCCTTGGTCGCAAAGCTCGCGCAGGATGGCGTGAATCTCGGATTTCGCGCCCACATCGACGCCGCGCGTCGGTTCGTCGAGAAACACCACACGCGGGTTGACCGAGAGCATCCGTGCCAGCGCGACCTTTTGTTGATTGCCGCCCGACAGGGTGCTTGGCGGGTCTTCGGGTTTGCCGGCCTTAAGACGCAGGCGACGCCCCAGCTGCTCGGCCTGTTTGGTTTCGGCGGCACGGTTGACCAGCCCCCGTTTGGTGACCTGGCTCAGTCGCAGGGACGAAATGTTCTGGGAAATCGGCAGATCGAGAAAGAGCCCCTCGACTTTGCGATCCTCGGAGACATACACCATCCCGTGGTCCAGAGCGGCGGAAAAATCGGGGATGCTCACCGGTTCCCCCATCAGGCGCAGGGTCTTCGAACTGTGCCGCAGACCACAGATCGCCTTGGCAAGCTCGGACCGGCCAGCCCCCATGAGACCTCCAATCCCGAGAATCTCCCCTTCGCGCAGGGTCAGTGAGACGCCTTTCAAATGGGAACAGGTCACGTTCTCGACCTCCAAAAGCGGGCGGCCCGGCGGCTGTGTCGCCTTGTCGGGATAGAGATGCGAAATTTCGCGCCCGACCATGTTGTTCACCACTTCTTCGGGTGTCGTTTCGGGAATGTTCAGGCGTGTGACGTATTCACCGTCTCGAAACACCGTGACGCGGTCGCAGTGTTCGAAAATTTCAGCCATGCGGTGGGAAATGTGAATAATGCCCAGACCGCGCTGTCGCAGGCGGTGCACGATACGGAACAGTTTTTCCGTTTCGCTCTCGGTCAGCGCGGAGGTGGGTTCGTCGAGAATAAGAATACGCGCATCCAATGTCAGCGCCTTGGCGATCTCGACAAGCTGCTGGTTGGAAATGCTCAGGTCGCCGACTTTGATGGCCGGATCGATGTCACAGAGCTCCGCGAGAACCGTCTTGGCCTTGCGTTCGAGCGCGGCGAAGTTCATCAAGCCGCGCTGCATCGCGGTGGCGCTCATGAAAATGTTCTCGGCCACGCTGACATCGGGACAAAGTGCAATCTCCTGATGCACGAAACCGATGCCCAAGGCCTGAGCCTCAAGCGGGGAACGGATGCGACGGGGCTCGCCATCGATGCGGATCTCGCCCCGGTCCGGTTGCAAGATGCCGTCGACGATTTTCATCGTCGTGGATTTGCCCGCGCCGTTCTCCCCCGCGAGAGCATGGATTTCGCCTGCACGCAGCTCGAAGGAGACGTCGCGAAGGGCTTTCACGGGGCCAAAACTTTTGGCGATATTGCTGAGTTGTAAAAGGGGCGGCATGGCGGCCTCCGGGATAGGCGAGCGAAATATGCGGGGAGACCGACGGATCGGGGGGAGCCGATCCGTCGGAAGGATCGCGCCGGTCTGTGGCGGCGCGGTTTTGATCGAGGGTTAGCCCTCGATGCCGCGGGTGCCGCGTTTCTTGAGATACTTGTCCCAATAGAAACTGTCGGCGTTCTCCTGCGTCACGACCGAATAGCCGTTGTCGAGCACCGGGATGCCCATCGGATTGAAGCCCGCCTCGGCATGATCGTTCATCGGATCAATCAGCTCCGGGTGGTTCGCCAGCCACAACAGCAGGAAGCCGTAGTAGCCCTGTGTCCCTTGGTTGGGGTTGATCGCGCCGAACATCTCGCCTGCCTTGATCATGTCGAGCACGCTGGCATTCACGTCCACCGAGATCACGCGGATGTCGCCACCGGCCTCCTTGGCCGCCTGCGCCGCGCCCATGGCCGAGGAGGCTTCGGGCATAAAGACTGCGCCCAGCTCCGGGTTCGCCTGAGCCAGAGAGAGCACCGCCTGATAGGCTTTGTTCGGGTCTTGCCCCGTCGAGGCGCGACCTACGAGTTCCATATCGGGGTAGTTGTCTTCCATTTCCTGGATAAAGGCAGCAACGCGGCGGTCGTGGTTGTCCTGTCCGGGGTTCTCCAGCACGGCGTATTGACCGGACCCGCCCATGTCCTCAGCGATCTCTTGCGCGGCCACACGTCCCTCACGGGCGTTGTCGGAGGTCACGTAGGAAACCCGTTTGGAATTGGGGCTGTCGGCGGCAAAGGTCACGACGGCTGTGCCCTGATCTGTCGCGCGATTGATCGGCTCGACAAAGGGGTCGGGGTTCATCGGATGCAACAAGATACCAGCCGGCTGTTTGGCCAAGGCTTGTTCAAAACTGGCGATCTGTTTGTTGACGTCATATTCCGGCGTGCCGGTGTAATCCGCCTCACAGCCGAATTGGTGCGCGGCCTGTTTAAACATCTCGTAGACGGGGAACCAGTACTCCACGCCGGAGACCATTACGTTCATCACGTAGGTCTCGCCCGGCTCACAGCGGAATGGGCTTTCCTCCCAGGGGGTATCGGCGTCCTGGGCCGTGGCGGTCGATGCTGCGGCCACGACTAGAGATGCGGCTGCCGCCGCAAGGTATTTGATCTTCATCGGATGTCCTCCCTAAGCCGGTTCGCATTCTCCTCAAGCGAGTTCCGGCGTTTCGTGCCGTTAGCATGCGGGTCGGGAGGCGTGCCTGTCAATAAATCCTAGACGATGAAATTTATTTCACACCGCTGCGCTGCGGCGGACAGAGGCTTTGTCTTTTCGACCCCCTTGGCGGGCAGTCTGAGAACGCTCTGAAAGCTCAATTTGTCATCCGTGAACAGAGCAACAGGCCACCTCAAGCTCGGCCAAAGAACAGGCCAGCTTGAGGTGTTTTTGCGTGTGGAAGGCGACTTTAAAGAGCGGGTTTCCGGTGTTTGGTGGTCTGCTCGTAAGCATAGGCACATTGGATCAAAAGCGCCTCAGACCATTGTTTCCCAAGGAAAATGAGCTCGAATGGGGCGCCGGAGGCGTAATAGCCTGCCGGGACTGTCACGCCGGGAATGCCCGCAATGTTGAGTTCCCCCACCGTGGTCTCAAGGATGGCCTCTCCCGAGTGCAGCCCCGGCAGTTCCTGAAGCATCTGTGGATAGACAAGCCCGTCCAGATCATGACGCGCAAAGACCTCGTCCAACAGCGCCAGATACGCCGCTTTGAGCTTGGTGAACTCGGGCAGAGCAGGCGGGGTTTCCGGCGATTTGATCGCTTCGCGGAAATCTTCCAACTCGTAGAGATAGCCAAGGATCGCACCTTTCTCGAAAGGGTCTTCCGAGACCGTCGCGGCCACAAATTCGTCCCACGTCTTGAGGGCCGCATCCGGCCCGAGGCGGCGCAGGTACATCGTCATGTCATAGGCGATGGACTCGAGGCCGCGCCCGTCAAAGAACGGCGTGCCCGGCGTGACTTGGCGCAGGCTGGAAAATTCCGTCCCGGCAAAGGGGTCTTCAACCAGAATGGCCCCTGCCGCCTCCAATTCCGATTTCGCGCGGGCATAAAGCGCGGCGGCCTCAGGTGAAAGCTGGTTCGGACGCCAGCCCGGGCCATAAAGACCGAGACGTTTGCCTTTCAGCCCCTCTTTCGACAGGCCGTCCGCGTAGCTCGCCGGGATTTTCCCGACAGAGGCCAGCGTTTTGGGGTCTTCGGTTGTGAACCCCGCAAGGGCGTCGAGGCAAAGCGCTGCGTCTTCGACGGTGCGGGCAATCGGGCCGACGACATCGCGGTTGCCGGACAGCGGAACCACACCGGCATTCGGCACGAGGCCAATGGTCGGTTTGATGCCCACAAGGCCCTGCGCGGAGGCCGGATTCTGGATCGACCCGCCGGTTTCTTCGGCCAGGCCGACGACGGCCATATGTGTCGCGACGGCGGCGGCAGTCCCCGCGCTCGACCCGCCGGGGGCGCGGTCTTCGATGGCGGGGTTGATGGTCGGGCCAGCCCAGCTGTCATTGGCGTGGGTGCCGGTCCAGCTCAGGATCGGCACATTGGTTTTCCCTAGGATGACCGCATCCGCCGCGCGCATCCGCGCGACCACCGGGCTGTCACGCTCGGGCATCAGATCGACGCCGCCCGAGGCCGCATGAAGCAACCGCCACCCGGCGGTCGAGGGAAAGCCCTTCATGTCCATCGGATCTTTGACGACAATGGGCACACCGGCCAGAGGGCCAAGCTCTTCTCCGGCCGCAAGACGCCGGTCGATGTCTTTTGCGGTCTCCAACGCCGCCTCGTTTTCAAAGATCACCGCATTGTATGTGCCATTCACCGCTTTTATCTGTGCGATTGCGGCTTTGGTCAGGGCTTCGGCGCTGTAACGGCCGCTCTGGAGGCCCTCTTGAATGTCGCGAATCGTCAGCTCGCCCAACGCTTGCGCGGTCAGATCGAGTGTCTCTTTGGTCGTCGTCATAACGGTCCTTTCCCGGCGCCAGGCACAGCGCCGCCATGGCCCGGCCAATGGAGACCGGACAGCATAAATACGAGAGATCGTCATGCGACATGCCGGCAACCGTGCAGGTCACCCAAAGGGGTCGAACGACAATCGAAGTGAGAGAGTCTGACGGCATTGTCAGTATGAGGAAATCATCTGGAAGGCATGATTTCCCTTTGAGACCAAGGGTCTAGGTGGTGTTCGGTGGCCTGACGCAGAGGGGCAGGGGACCGATGATGTCTTTGATCCTGATATCTTGTCGCGGTCTGGTCAAGATCGAAAATGTCCTGTGATGACGGGAGGCGCACCACATGCGATCTTTTAAAAATCGCCGTTTGACATTCGATCTGAATTCGATTTGTCTGAGGGCTATTCAACCTTGAGCAGGGCGGCTCTCTTTCCAGACGCGTTTCTGGATAGGGCCGCTTTTTGTTTTTTGTGGGGGTCAATTTGACGATGGAAAATGTCTGGCCGATTGGCGTCGTGATGTCCGAAACGGGGGTCACGGGGACGGTCGAGAAAACGCAGGTCATGGCGGTGAAGCTGGCTGTGGAGGAAGTGAATGCGGAGGGCGGTGTCCTTGGCAAACCGCTTTTGCCGCTGTTTCGCGACCCGGCATCGAGGCCGCGCAACTATCGTGACATGACCCACGAATTGTGCCGGGACCACGGGGTGCGGGTGATCTTTGGCGGGCATATGTCGAGCACGCGCAAAGCGATGCTGCCGATGATCGAATCCCAGAATGCGCTGATGTTCTACCCGACGCTCTACGAGGGCTTCGAATATTCGCGCCATTGCATTTACACCGGCGCGGCCCCGAACCAGAACTCCGTGCCTTTGGTCGATTACTTGCTGGAAACCTGCGGCAAACGCATCTTTCTGGTCGGGTCGGATTACGTCTACCCCTATGAATCCAACCGCATCGTCGCCGATCTGTTTCGCTCGAAAGGCGGGCGGGTTCTCGATGAGATTTTCGTGCCGCTCGATCTGCGCGACGAGGACATCAAACCGATCCTCAACCGGATTTATGAAACCCAGCCCGACATGATCTATTCGACCATCGTGGGCGATGGCATCGTCAAATTTTATGAGGCCTTCAAAGCGGCGGGGTTCGACCCGGAAACCATGCCCATCGCCTCGCAGTCCACGTCTGAGGTCGATGTCATGCGCATGAAACCCGGCACTGCGGAGGGGCATATCATCGCCGCGCCTTTCTTCGACAGCTTACAGGTGCCGTCCGCCTTGGGGTTCATCAAGGCGTTTCACGAGGTCTCTGGCGGGCTGCCCGCAACGGCCCCCGCAGAAGCGGCCTATTACTCGGTCCATCTGTTCGCCAAAGCCTTGGCTCTGGCCGGGGAAGATCACATCGACCGGCTTTTGCCCGCGCTCTACGAGGTCGAAGTCGATGCCCCCCAAGGCCCGGTGCGGATCGATCGTTTGACCAATCACACACATCTCTGGCCGCGCGTTGCCCGCATTCGGGAAAATAGCCCGTACCAAATCGTCAATAGCCCGTCACGCCGTGTCGCGCCCGATCCCTACCTCGTCGATGTGATTGGCGCCTCCGACGACGAAGTGGCCGATCTGATGTCTCTGGTCGGCAATTAAGGGGAAAACGATGTCTTACGCTTTTCTCAAAGAGCTTCGCAATCTTTCGGTGGTCGTGTTGCACCCGATGGACGAAGAGGGGATCGCCCTCACGGATCACCTGCGCCGCATTGGGTGTTCGCCGCAACTGATCTGGCCGGTGCCGGATAAATTGCCCGCGCGCACCGATATTCTGATCCTGTCCATCGAAGGGCATGAGCACAAAGAGCTGCGCAATTTCGTGCGTTCGATCCCGAACCCGAGCCCGACCATTCTGGCGATTGTCAGCTATGAAAACCCGGCGACCTTGCAACTGGTTTTGGAAAGCGGCGCGATGGCGGTTCTGGGGCGTCCGATCAAACCTTTCGGGCTTTTGGCCAACCTCGCGATTGCCCGAAATGCATGGAAGCGCACCCAAGATCTGGCGCGCGATGCCCGTCGTTACAAACGCAAGGTCAAGGGCGATCAGCTCGTTCTTCGGGCGAAATCGATTCTCATGGCGGAGCTCAAACTGCGCGAAGATGAGGCCCATCGCGAGCTTCGCGCGCGGGCGATGCGGCAACGTGTGGCCATCGAAGTGCTCGCCAAGGAATTCGTAGAGGCCTATGACGCGCGGGAAGCCGGAAAAGCCGCCAAAAGCGATGAAAATATCAGCAAACGGCGAACAGAATAGCACTTGTCAGCGCGTTCAACGTCGCGCTAGTCTCTCCTCACACAAGGGATGATCCCCAGATTTCTGGCCATCTCCCTGATCGGTTCACGCCGATAGACCCATAGGCAAAGACGCCCGTTTTGATCCCTTTCGGATCATGCGGGCGTTTTGCATTCGACAATGTCGTCGACGCATTTTTTCATTTGTAACAAAGGCTTGTTGTGTCTGGGGTCAAGGCCCCAGCGGGCTGAATGTTGCATCCGTCAACAGGGAAAACACACATGAACATGAAACGTCGTCAGTTCCTCTCCACCGCCGCCTTGGCCACCGGAACGCTCGCCATGCCGGGCTATCTGCGCAGCGCTTTCGCCGAAGGAGACGCGATCAAGGTCGGGGCGCTCTATTCGCAGACCGGCGGGCTGTCGGTGGTCGAAAAGATGCTCGCCTCCGCCGTGCAAATGGCCGCCTCAGAAATCAATGCCGCCGGTGGCGTGATGGGCCGCCCGATCGAAGTGGTGACCGAAGACGGTGCCTCCGATCCGAAAACCTATGCCGAAAAGGCGCAAAAACTGGTGATCAAGGATCGTGTGTCCACGGTCTTCGGCTGTCACACCTCGGCGTCGCGCAAAGCCGTGCTGCCGATCTTTGAACGCCGCAACGCCATGCTGTTCTATCAAACCCATTACGAGGGCTTCGAATGCTCGCCGAATGTGGTCTACTCCGGCGCCGTGCCGAACCAGCAGCTCGGCAATTACATCCCGTGGATCATCGAAAAACTCGGCAAGAAGAAATTCTTCATCGTCGGGTCGAACTACGTCTATCCGCGCGAGATGGCGAAAGTCTCCAAAGGTCTCATTGAGGCGGGCGGTGCCGAATGGGTGGCCGACGAATATCTCGAACTGGGTCATTCCGAATGGGCCGTCATGGTCAACAAGATCAAGGAATCGGGCGCCGATGTCGTGCTGTCCAATGTCGTGGGCGACTCGATCATTTCCTTCTACCGCGAGTTCATCAACCAGGGTCTGAGCCACGAAGACATCCCGATCTGCGCGACCGTGACCTCCGAGATCGAGATCGCCGCCATGGGGCCGGAATATGCGGCGGGCTCTTACACCTCTTTCCCCTACTTCATGTCGCTTGAGACCGAGGCCAACAAAAGCTTCATCGAACGCTATCGTGCCTTTGTGGGCGATCCGGCGGCGACCACCTATCACTCGCTCGAAGCCGCATATTTCCAGGTCTTCCTGTGGAAACAGGCCATCGAGGCCTCGCAGGACACCACCGCCGAAGCGATCCGCGAAGGTGTGCGCGGCCAGACCTATGCGGCCCCCGGCGGCGATGTGAAAGTCGACGAAGACAATCTGCACTGCTGGCTCACGCCGCGCATCGGGCAATGGACCGCAGACGGCCAATCGCAAATCGTCGACGAGTATCCCGAGCCGATCAAGCCGCTGCCCTACGCCGCCTATGGTGAGGCCGCCGACAACCTGTTCTGCACGGCGCAAGGGCTCGACAGTTCCAAGCTGTAAGCCGCGAAACCTGTTCCCCTGTCCCGCGGGCGTCCGCGTCCGCGGGGTTAATATGACAAAAGAAACTTCGACAAGGAGACGGAAGTCGTGTTTGACGTCCTCTTTATCGGGCTCAGCCTCAGTTCGATCCTTCTCCTCGTCGCGCTCGGTCTGGCTGTGACCTATGGCGCGATGGGGATTATCAATATGGCGCATGGCGAAATGGTCATGCTGGGGGCCTATGTCTCCGTTCTGGCCAATATCTGGCTTGGGGCCAATCTTCTGGTCGCCATCCCCATCGCCTTTGTGGTCACGGCGCTCATCGGTCTGGTGATCGAACGCCTTGTGGTGCGGCGGCTTTACGGGCGGTTGCTCGATACGCTTCTGGCCACTTGGGGCATTGCGATCATCCTGCAACAGGCGATCCGCCTCGAATTCGGCCTGAGCTTTTTTGGAATTCACGTCAAAGGATTGGGCTCTGGTCTGCAAAACGTCCCTGTGCCGCAGGCGTTGCAAGGCACGGTGTCGATCTTGGGACAAGACCTGAACGCCTACCGAATTTTCATCGTCGCGATGACGCTGGTGCTGGCCGTCGCCACTTGGGCGGTGATGTATCGGACATCTTTGGGCATGAAAGTCCGCGCGATCATTCGCAATCCGGGCATGGCCGCCGCCTGTGGCATCGACGTCAAACGCACGAATGCGATCACTTTCGCGCTGGGCTCGGGCCTTGCGGGCGTCGCGGGCGTCTTGATGGCAGGCTTCAAAACCGTGGCCCCCGACATGGGCGCGACCATGGTTGTGGACGGCTTTATGGTGGTGGTCACCGGCGGCGTCGGAAGCCTCTTTGGCACCATCGCGGCCTCGGGTCTCTTGGGCGAATTCAACGCGCTTGTCGCGATGGTCTCCAACGACATCATCGGGCGAGCTGCGGTCTTTGCCGTGGTGATCTGCGTCATCCTGATCAAGCCTGCCGGGCTCTTCACATTCAAAGGGCGCTGATATGAAAACGCTTTTCTCTTCCTATCGTGTCTGGGCCTATCTGGCCTTTGCGATTGTCATTCTCGCGCTGCCTCTGATCGGGGACGAATTCTGGCTCAACCGGGTCGCGAAATACCTCTGTTACGGCATGTTGGGCGCGGCTGTCGCGCTCACTTGGGGCTATGCGGGTATTCTGAACCTCGGGCAGGGGCTTTTCTTCGGCATCGGCGCCTATGCCATGGCGATGTCGCTCAAGCTCAAAAGCTACACCTCGATGCAGCAAGGGTCCGAGACGCCTGTGCCGGATTTCATGCTCTGGAACGCCGAACCCGGTGCGCCGACCGATCTGTGTTGCATCACGCCCGGCTCGTGGCTTTGGATTCCGTTTCAATCGCAATGGGTTGGCCTGATCGTGGCCGTCGTGCTTCCTGCGGTGTTTGCCTATATCATGGGGCGCATCATCTTTGGTCAGCGCATTTCGGGCGTGTTCGTCTCGATCATCACGCTGGCGCTGGTGCTTTTGACGCGGCTTATCGTGACGGACGCCCAGCCTCTCACGAACGGCTTTAATGGTCTGACGGATCTGGGTTGGTTCACCGTTTTTGGCGTCGAACTCGATCCCTATAGCAAGGTGACCTATATGGTCGTCGCCGTGGCTCTGATCATCGTTCTGGCGCTCACCCGTTTGCTGGTCGCCACACGCGCGGGCACCATTCTTCAGGCCACCCGGGACAGCGACACGCGCGCGCTCTATCTGGGCTATGACGTGCCGGCCTATCAGAGCTTTTTCTTCGCCGTCTCGGCCGGGATTTCCGGGCTTGCGGGCATGCTTTACGTGATTGTGGCGGAATTCGCCTCGCCTTCGTTCCTTGAGTTGTCCTTCTCCGTGACCATGGTCGTCTGGGCCGCTGTCGGCGGGCGGGGGTCGATCCTCGGGGCCTGTATCGGGGCCATCCTGATCAACATGCTCGAAGCGCGGGTCTCCGAGACCGAAAGCCTTGTCGAAGCGTGGAAACTGATCATCGGTTTCGTCTTTGTGATCGTCGTCATCTACCTGCCGAAAGGCCTCTCCGGGCTGGCGCATGATCTCATGTCCAAACTGCAAAGCGCGCCCAAACTGTCGCCCGTTCAGAAAGAGGAGGCACACCAATGAGTGCCGTTGCATTGGAGCTGGACGGCTTGGCCGTCGATTTTTCGGGGTTCCGGGCGGTGGACGGCGTGTCCATGGCGGTGGCCCATGGCGAGTTGCGTGTCCTTTTGGGGGCGAATGGCGCCGGGAAGACCACGTTGATGGACCTGATTTCCGGCAAGACCAAATCCACCGAAGGCCGCGTCTATGTCCATGGCCGTGACGTGACCAATCAGCGCGAGCATAAAATCGCCCGCGCCGGTGTGGGGCGCAAGTTCCAGATTCCATCGGTGTTTTCGGGCCTGACCGTGCGCCAGAACCTCGAAGTGGCGCAATCCGGGCAACCGGGCGTGTTCGCCAACCTCAAAATGCGGTTGGACACGGAGGCGCAAGAGCGCCTTGACGAGACGCTCGATCTCATTGGCCTGACGGAGGAGGCGGAGACAGAAGCGGGCGTGCTCAGCCATGGGCAAACCCAATGGCTCGAACTTGGGATGTTGATGATCCAGAACGCGTCGGTGATTTTGCTCGATGAGCCGACGGCGGGGATGACGGCGGGCGAGACCGCGAAAACGGCGGAGATCATCAACCGCCTCAAGGGTAAACACACGCTTTTGGTCGTCGAACACGACATGGCCTTCGTGCGCGACATCGCCGAACGCATCACCGTGTTGCACCTCGGCAAGGTTCTGGCCGAAGGCAATGTGGCCTTCATCGAAAACCATCCCGACGTCAAAGCCGCCTATCTCGGAAAACAGGGGATTTCCTGATGCTCGATCTGATCAATCTCGAAAGCTACTATGGCCGCTCAAAGGCGCTCAATGGCATCACCCTGTCGATCCCCAAAGGCGAGATCACCGGCATCGCCGGGCGCAATGGCACAGGCAAGACAACGCTCTTGAAAACCATCATGGGGCTGACGGATGACAGCTCCGGCCAAATCCGCCTGTCCGACAAGGACTTGATCACCTGCCCGACGCATGAGCGCGCGCTCTCTGGCATCGCCTATGTGCCGCAGGGGCGTGGGATCATCCCCGAATTCACCGTGCGCGAAAATATCCTCATGGGGGCCTTCGCCAACCGGGCCGGAAAACGCAGCATCCCCGAGATCGTGCCGGAGCTTTTTCCCTATCTTGCCGACAATATGTCCCGTCCCGGTGGTGTTCTCTCCGGTGGGCAACAGCAACAGCTCGCCATCGCACGGGCCTTGGCGGCGGAGCCGGATGTGGTGTTGCTCGATGAGCCGAACGAGGGCATTCAGCCGT
Organism: Celeribacter naphthalenivorans; assembly: GCF_020524585.1. GTDB lineage: Bacteria > Pseudomonadota > Alphaproteobacteria > Rhodobacterales > Rhodobacteraceae > Celeribacter > Celeribacter naphthalenivorans. The sequence goes on along the minus strand of NZ_JAIVLK010000010.1, from coordinate 135,445 downwards.
CGATCGTCGAGGAAATCGAAGCCGTCATTTTGCGGATGAAGGATGATCTCGGCCTGACCGTTGTGTTGGTCGAACAGAACATCGGCTTTTTGCGCCGTGCGGCGAGTAGTTTCGCGATGCTGGAAAAAGGCCGGGTGGTCGAGGCAGGCAAGATCGACGCCCTGTCCGATGAAATGGTCGAACGCCATATGACCATTTAAAGCGTTTCTCAAAAAACTTGAGGCGCTCAATCTGTTTCAGATTAAACGAAAACCGCTTTCGTCCGAAAGGACCCTGTCGCGGCGAGAAGACCGACCTTCCCGCCGCGACAAAATCGAGGCCCGGCGTCATCTGTGAACACGAAACCTGCCTCGCGCCAGCTAAAGCGCGCGTGCTGCGGGGGCAGGCGGCAGGTTGGGGGAAAGACCTGTCTTCAGGGGCAAGGATCGGCCAAGTGGTCTGTTCAACTCTGGGCCTTCCCCTTGCCAATAAATTTTCCCGGATTCATCAAGCCTGCCGGATCAAGGGCGGCTTTCAGGCGGTGATTGAGTTCGGTTTCGATCTCGGGGCGATAGGCCGAAATCTCATCTGCCTTCAGCAATCCGACCCCATGCTCCGCGGAAATCGAGCCGTTGAACGACATGGCAATCGGGTAGACGATCTCGTTGATCGGGTCCCAATGGGCGAGAAAGTCCTGTTTGTCCATCCCGTCGGGCTGGGTGAAGTTAAAGTGAACATTGCCATCCCCGACATGACCGAAGGCGCAAGGATGAATGCCGGGCATATAGTCTTCGACGGCCTGCGTCGCCTTGGCGATAAAGGCCGGAATGTCGCTGACAGGCACGGAAATGTCGTGTTTGATCGAGCCGCCCGCGCGTTTTTGCGCCTCGGGCGTGCGTTCCCTGAGCGCCCAGAGACGGTCGCGCTGATCAAGAGATTCCGCAACGACAGCGTCCGCGATCAAACCTCTTTCAAAGCCCTGCTCGAGAATGGTCTCGAAGACCTCGCGCAGATCGGAGCCTTCCCGCGAGGTGGACAGTTCCACGACGGCATACCACGGCGCGCGCTCGGAGAGCGGAAAGACGCCCCCGGCATGTTCGCAAACGATGCCACAGGCGAAATCCGAGAGGAGTTCAAAGGCCGTGACCTGATCACCGCTCAGACGACGGGCCAGCGACAAAAGCCCAAGGGCCGCATCGGGCGAGGGCAGGGCGCAAAACGCGGTCTGGACCTCTGCGGGCGCGGGGAAAAGTTTGAGAATGGCGGCGGTGACAAAGCCGACGCTGCCCTCACTGCCGATAAACAGGTGTTTGAGCGCGAAACCGGAATTGTCCTTGAGCAGAGGACGCATGCCGTTCCAGATGCGACCATCCGGCAACACCACCTCAAGCCCGAGGGTCAACTCGCGGGCATTGCCGTATTTCAGCACGCCAATTCCCCCCGCGTTGCTGGCGATATTCCCGCCAATCGTACAGCTGCCCTCCGCGCCAAGAGACAGGGGAAAGAGACAGCCCTCGGCGGCGGCCGCGTTTTGAATATCGGCGAGAATGGCCCCGGCTTCGACGGTCATCGTGTAGTTGATCGGATCGACGGCACGAATGCGATTCATCCGCGTCATCGACACCAAAACCTCGCCACCTTTTGCGACCGCGCCGCCGACGAGACCGGTGTTGCCGCCCTGTGGCACCATCGGCACCCCATGGGCATGACACAGACGCGCGGCAATCGACAGCTCCTCTGTCGTGGCGGGGGCCACGGCCAAAGTGGCGCTGCTCTCGAACAGGTCACGCTCTTCTGCAAGAAGCGCCGCGAGCCGGTCGGGATCGGTGATCACGGCAGCCTCAGGCAGGGCCGCGCGCAACGCGTCTTTCAATGTCTCGAATGTCTGCGGATCGATCTGGGGCAGGGCGGTCATCGGGGGATTCCTGTGGTTTATGTGGTCTTTGTGGCGCCGTCACCGGGCGGCATGAAGCGCATCGTGGAGGCTGTCGGCTGTCCAATCGGGCGCCAGGGCTACGAGGGCATCGGCCCATGCGATCAGGGCCTCTGGCCGTGTCTCCCAAGAGGTCAGCGCCAGAACATCCTGTGTCCTCTCGGTCATCGCATCATCGGTCCAAGGCGCCTCGGGATCACCGCGCCGAAAGCTGCGGCTGACGCTCTGCGGGCCGGACGGGGTCTCAAGACAAACCTCGGCGGGACGTTCCTTGGGGAAACGCGCGGTCATGGCGGCATCGGCGACAAGCGTGACGTCCTCGGCGCGGCGATGAATCTCCGGATCGGCCAAAAGCGCCTCCGTGAGACCCGCAAGGCTCGGCGGCTTGCCACAGAGCGTCGCGGCGATACAGAAGCTGGTGGAAAATTTCGCCTCGGCCACTGTGCTTGGAGCTGTGCGCCCGGCAATCGCGAGGGCGCTGTCCGGCAGGCGCACCGTGACGGGACCGCGTGCGGCAGCGTCTTTGGGGAACCGCTTGGCCAGATCGGCGGCACAATCGAGGGCGGAATGCATTTGGCCGCAGACCGGCCAGCCTTTGATGGTGACGGTATGGATCAGTGGCGTGCCGTTCGGAGTGAGCCATGCGGCCTCCGTGTCGGCGAGATGCCATGAAGCACGCATACCGCGCGGACCTTCGAGAATGCGCGGCGCACCGGGGAGGCCGGATTGCACCAGTTGCGCGGCCTGAAGCCCGTTGCGCACAGCCGTGGCGGCATGAAAGGCTTTGGACTCTGTGCAGTTGTCATCCAACAGCGCCCAGAGACCGGCGGCCTGTGTGCCGGCATGGCCAAAGGCGGACAGGGTCTGTTCCGGGGTGAACCCCAAGGCCCGCGCGGCGGCGGCGGCGGCCCCAAAACTGCCTGCGGTGGCGGTCGAATGATTGATCGCATAATGCGCGGCGCCGAGATGGGCGCTGACACGGATCACCGCCTCGTACCCCGCCACGATGGCGGCGCAAACGGTGGCGGGATCGAGGCGATGGACCTCGGCCAAGGCCATCACAGCGGGGAGCACCGTGATGCCGGGATGGTTGGTGGCGTCGCGATGGGCGTCATCGACCTCCCAGAGGTGGCTGAGCGCGGCATTGGTCATCGCCCCCGCCATCAGAGGGTGCCGCCCGGGCGTGCCGATCACGCGCAGCGGGCCTTGCTCTGCGGGGGAGAGAAAGGCGCTCTGATAGGCGGAGAACAACGGGTGCCCGGTGCCCGCCAACGCCGCCGATCCCCAATCGAGGACCGTGCTGCGCAGGCGGCTCGCCAGAGCAGCGTCCTCAGGATCTACAGTGTAGCCTGCGACGAACTCGGCGAGGGGGGCAAGTTCGGGCGCGCTCATGCGGCGCCCGTTGCGACGGGAAGCTCGGGGCGGCTGTCCTGACCCCATTCCGACCAAGAGCCGTCATAGACGGTGACCACCGGAAGCCCGGCGGATTCGGCGGCCAGCGCCAACACGGAGGCCGTGACGCCAGAGCCGCAGCTCGCGATGATCCGCCCCTGATCGGGCAGACCGGCGGCGGCCCAGATGCGGCGAATATCTTCGGCGTCGCGATATTGGCCGTCACTCAGAACCTGATCGAAGGGAATGTTGCGGGCGCCGGGCATATGGCCGGAGCGCAGGCCGGGGCGGGGCTCCGGCTGGCTGCCTTCGAACCGGGGCGCGCCTCGGGCGTCGACGATGGCGGTCGGCTGATCGGCCTGTCCGTTGACGACCTCAAGCACGTCTTCGGCGGAGGCGAGGCGCTCGGCTGCGGGGCGGGCGGTGAAATCACCCGGCGCCGCGGCGGTTTCGGGACCGGTCTCGATGGGGCCACCTGCGGCGGTCCATGCCGGAAAGCCACCGTTCAACACGCTGACGGCGTCATGACCCATGGCTTTGAACATCCACCACGCGCGCGGGGCCGCGAAAATCCCGGCGCCATCGTAGATCACGATCTGCGAGGTGGCAGAAATCCCGAGCGCGCGGGCGGCGGCCTCAAAGGCTTCGGGCGTGGGCATCATATGCGGCAGGTCGCTGCCGTGATCCTTGATCTTGCTGTCGAAATCGAACCGTTTGGCACCCGGAAGATGCGCGGTCTCGAAGTCGGCCTCGGGATCGCGGGGATCGGCGGGCATGTACCAGCTGGCGTCGAGAAGGATGAGGTCGGGATCGCCCAGACGGGCAATCAGGTCCTGAGGGGAAATGAGCGATGTCATTTAAAGAACTCCTTGGAACGTAAGTCTGTAAGATTAGGAGGGATCGATCGTGGTCTTGGCGCGGAAGCGGCCAAGGATCGGCGGCAACACGAGCGACAGCACAGCCACGAGCAAGATGGTGCCGGAAATCGGACGGGTCACGAAGGGCAGGACGGAGCCTTGTCCAAAGGCCAGAGCGAGGCTGAGCTGTTCTTCGGCCATGGGCCCCAGAATGAGGCCGAGGATGACGGGCAGAACGGGCACGCGTGCGATGTGCAGGAAGTAGCCCAAAAGCCCGAAGCCCAAGAAGCAGTAGACATCGAACATCCGGTTGTTGAGCGAATAGCACCCGACCGTGCAGAGGATGAGCAGCACCGGGATCACATATTGGCGCGGCACCGAAATCGCTTTCATCGTCAGTGGGATGAAGAAGTGATAGAGGACGGTACAGAAGGCGAAGGCCACGAAGAAGGCGATGAAGATCACCCAAATCAGATCGCCATGATCGCGGAACAACAGCGGGCCGGGGTCGATGCCATGCAGCATGAAGGCGCCCAGCATCATGAGCGTCGAGGCGTCGCCCGGAATGCCAAGCGTCAGCATCGGGATCAGCGCGCCGCCCATCGAGGCGTTGTTCGCGGCCTCCGGGGACATCACGCTTTCGGCCAATTCGCCTGTGCCGAATTTTTCGGGCGTTTTGCTGGCGCGTTTGGCCTGGCTATAGGCGACGATGTTGGAGAGGCCGGGGCCGACGCCGGGCAGAATGCCGATGATCACGCCGATGAAGCTCGACCGCAGCAAATCGCGCTTGTGGGACATCACCTCGCGGAAGGTGCCGAGGAAGGTGCGAAGCTGAAAGTCGATCTTGAGGACTTTGCCCTTTTGACCGATGTCATCCGTGTCGGCCAGCAATTGCGGGATCGCGAAGAGGCCGATCAGGGCGGGCAGTTCGTAAAAGCCGGATTCGAAGGCGGTGAAACCAAAGGTCAGACGCGTCTGCCCGGAGGCTTCGTCCAGGCCGACGAGGGCAAGGGCCAAACCGATGAAGGCCGCCATGAAGGCTTTGACGGCGCGCCCTTTCGAGGTCATCGCGGAGATGCAGAAAAAGGTGAATACGACCAGCGCGAAATATTCCCATGGCCCGAAGGACAGGGCCACTTTTGCCAGTAGCGGTGCGATCAACACGAGGGCAAGTCCCGACAGGGTGCCGCCGATCATCGAGGCATAGACCGCCAGTGCCAACGCCCGTGTCGCCTGTCCCTTGGCCGCCATGGGGTAGCCATCGAGGCAGGTGCCCGCAGAGGCGGGGGTGCCGGGGATGTTCAAAAGGATTGCGCCGACGAGACCGCCGGAAATCGCCCCGCAATAGACGCCCATAAGAAGCGGCAGCGCGAATTCGAGATCCATCGCATAGGTCAAAGGCACCATCAAAGCGATGGCCATGGTCGAGGTCAGACCGGGGATCGACCCGATCACAAGCCCGCCCGCGACACCGCACATGATCGCCAGCAAGGTCCAGGGTTGAAAAACGTGGGAGGCGCCCACGAGCATCAAGTCATACATTTCGGGTCCTCAGGGCAGGAAAGCTTGGAGATAGACGACAAGCAGGAGGTAGATCAGCGCGAGCGTGCCCAGCGTGACCAGACCTGCGACGACGGCGAGTTTGGGGTTGCGCACCGGCGCCAGCAAAACCGTGGTGACAAAGCAGAAGGCTGCGGTCGACACCATGAAGCCGACGGGTTTCATGCTCAGGAGATAGACAACGAAGAGCCCCAAAAGCAGCAGGCGACGCGGGCGAAACGCGCCACGCCATGTGGTCGCGAAATCCGGTTGCTCGGCATAGATATTGGACATCAGGGTCCGGGCGGTTTCGATCACACCGGTCAACAGGCCAAGGCCCAGAACCAGTTGCGGATAGAATTTCGCGGAGGTTATGCCTGAGGCACTGAATTCCGTCAGATTGCCGATCTGCGTGAAGCCGATCAGCATGACACAGAGATAGACCGCCGAGAAAAGAAGGTCTGTGGTACGCATCGCGCCACCTTTTCGAAAGTGAGGAAGGGCGGGCCCGCCGGAAAGCCAAAAGGCGGGCCCGTTCGATTGCGCGTCCCGAAGGCGCGGCAATCAAGTCGTTCAGCCGTCGACTTCGGTCAGGTTGAACTTGTCGGCGAGTTCCTCGATCCGCTGGTAGCGCTGGGCGAGAATGTCATCGAGTTCGCTGCCGCTTGCGGCGTCGACCGTCATGGACTGTTTCTGCAGCTGCGCCTGGCAGTCGGGATCGTTGGCGGCGGCCATCCAGGCCTCTGCCAGAGTGGTCACCACCTCTGCGGGCGTGTCCTTGGGAGCGAAGGTCGTGAAATACATCGGGAAGGTGCTGTCTGCACCTTGTTCCATGCTGGTGAGCGCTTCGCCCAGACGCGGATCACGGTCCTTCGAGAGCACGGCGACAGAGGTCAGATCACCCGAGTCGACATAGGGAGCCGCCGCGCCGACGGCGGTCGGAACGAGGGTGAGGTTGCCCTGAATGGCAGCCACGATCCGCGTTTTGTCGCCCGACATCGGAATGGTGCGCACGTCATCGTTGCTCACCCCCGCCTGATCGAGAAAGTCCAGAGCGGCAAAATGCGAAAACCCGTTCAGCGCCGTGCCGATGGTGTAATTGCCGGGATTGGCCGACACTTCCGCCTTCAGTTTCTCGACGCTGTCGATGCCGCTTTTGGCGCCGGCAAAGATGCCATAGTTCATCGCCACGGTCGTCGCGACGGGGGCAAAGGCGGTGTAGTTGTAATCCGAACGCCCGGTGGCGAGGCCCATGTCCATGCCTTGGTGTGCCCAGAGCAGTTTATAGCCATCGGCATGTGCATCGCGCACCTCGACTTCGGCGATTTTGCCGCGCGCGCCGGTGATGTTTTTCACCAGAACCTTTTCGCCGATCTGCTGTTCGATGCATTGCGCAAAGACGCGTGCGGAGACGTCGGAGCCGCCGCCGGGGCTAAAGGGGACAACCAATTCGATCGGCTTGTCCGGGAATGCCATCGCAGGGGCGGCGATGGTGAGGGCAAGGAGCGCGACCGCGCCGGTTTTCAGTGTATGTGCATGCATGTTTGTTCCTCCCAGTCATGACACGAGTGCGGGGATTCTATCCCGAAAAACCAAGCATTATTAACACGTTAGTTTCACTCTTGCGTTTCTAATTGAGAACGTTTCTTGGATCATCGTTCTCGAATTTCCGGCCGCGCAGAACACCTGTCACGGGTATGCTTGGCCGGTATCCCGATGCGCGATTCCTCCAATCGCGCATCGAAAATTCCTGATCAGGCCGCGAGCCAGGCCGCGTCTTTTTCGCGCGCCAGAACGCGGTCGATGCTGTCGCCGATGGCGCCCAGATAGGCCTCCGGGCGGGTCAGTTCGGACACGCTGTCATCGCTGAACGTATCGGAGATATGTTCGTGCGCCCGCAGCGCTTCGGCAAAGCTCAGACCTTTTTCGATGCCGCTCATCGAGGCCTCGTAAAGCCATTCATGCGCGGTGTTCTTGCCGACTTTATTGCCAAGTTCGAGCATGACTTTTTCCGACAGAAGATAGCCCTGCATCATCTCGACATTGCGCTTCATGGCGTCCTTGTCGATGCGCAGACCTTTCAGAAGCGCGCCGGCCTGGAACAGGATCGCGCCGCTGACCAAAAGCGTTTCCGGCACGGCTTTCCATTCGGATTTCCATGCGATGCCGTCCCGCTCATGTTCCTGCACCATGGCTTCCAGCATCATCGTGGCAGAGTAGCGCACGGAACGCGACAGCATGGCAACATTTTCCGCAGCGGTCGGGTTGCGTTTGTGCGGCATGGTGGACGAACCGAGTTTCCCTTCGGTGAAGCCCTCTTCAACTTCTGCGAACTCGTTGCGCTGCATGTTGAACAATTCGTTGCCGATCTTGCTCAGCGTGGCGGCGATCATCGCGAGAAGCGTGGTGTATTCCGCAATCCGGTCGCGCGAGGGCGCCCAGCTGATGTCCGTGGCGGCAAGGCCGAGGCGCTTGGCCACACCGGCTTCGATCTCTGCGACGCGCGGGCCGTAGCTGGCCTGGCTGCCGACGGCGCCGACGAGCATGACGACAAACAGACGGCTTTCCGCCTGGCTCAGGCGTTCGGCGTGACGCGACAATTCGTCGAGCCAGATCGCGCATTTATGCCCAAAGGTGATCGGCAGGGCCTGAACGCCATGCGTCCGACCGACCATCACCGTGTCGCGATGTTCGCCCGCAAGACGCACCAATTCGCGGCCGATGACGGCCAGATCGCGGGTGACGATGGCGTGGGCGTCCTTGAGTTGCAGGATCAGCCCGGTGTCCACCACGTCCTGTGTCGTGGCGCCGTAATGCAGGTTTTCCGATGCCGTCGGGCTCAGTTGTTTCTGAACCTGACGCAGAAGCGGGACCAGCGTGTGCTTGATCCGGCGGGTTTCCTCGGCGGTCGCGGCCAGATCGATTTTAGAAATGTCGCAGGCGGCTGCGATCTCCGTCGCGGCCTCCGCGGGAATGAGGCCGAGCTCGGCCTGCGTTTCGGCAAGGGCGCGTTCGAAGTCGAGCCATTTTTGCAGGCGGGTGTTTTCGCAAAACACGTCGCGCATCTCCGGAGTGCTCCAGAGGTGACACATGGTTTGCATGTCAAAGACGGATACGCTCATCCGTTATCCTTTCAAGTCAGTATCGTGTGGCGATCGGGGGATCAGAGGTCGTCGCCGTAGAATTTCATCGCGAGGCCGCCATGGGCCGCCGCCGCACCGGCACAGAGTGCGGCCGACAGCAAAACGGCCTCGGCCACTTCTGCTTTCGTGACGCCTGCGGCTTTGGCTTTCTGGACGTGCGATTGGATGCAGTAGGGGCAACCTGTGGCATGCGCCACGGCCACCGCCACGATCTCGCGGGTGCGCGGTGGGATCGCGCCATTGTCCTCCCCGGGGATCTTGTTCAGCGTCATCCAGGCGTCAAAGTCTTTGGGCGCCAGTTTCGCCATCTCCATCCGATGTTTTGCATCGTCTGCAGAATAAAATTCTGTCGTCATGCGTTCCTCCTCCTTGTTTCACTCAATGAAACATGTATTATTCAGTAAAACAGCGAGGTTTTTTCCTGTCAACGCTCTCGTGAAAATGGAGGTCACATTCATGACAGACACCAAGCCACCCTCAGGCGTTCTGGATCGCGGTTTGCTCCTGCTGTCGCTCTTCTCTATGGGAAGAAAAAGGCTTCAATTACGAGAGCTTGCGGAACTCTCGGGTCTCGACAAAGCGACCGCGCTCCGGCTGTTGAAAGTTTTGGTGCAATGGGGCTTTCTGGAGAAGAACGGAGACGGCGCTTATTCGCCGGGGCCGGCGAATCTCCGGCTGTCTTCCATTTTCAAGGCGACCTCGAATCTCATGTCCCGCATCGAACCGCCCATCGCGCGGATCAGTGCGCGGGTCGAGCAGACGACCTCTTTCTTCATCCGTTCAGGCAATGAACGCACCTGTCTGGCGCGCGACCATGCCTATCAGGATTTTCGGTATTTCATCGATGTCGGCGGCAGTGTGTCACTGGACGAAGGCGGCGCGGCGGCGCAGCTTTTGTTCGCTTACACCGAACCCGAGACGCCCACATATGCCGCCACGAAAGCGCGCGGCTATTACATCTCGCGTGGGGAGCGCAACAAACACTTTGCGTCGATCGCTTTCCCATTGTTCGAAAGCGACGGGTCGTTCTTGGGGGCGATTGCCATCACGGGCATGGCGGTCGATCTCGATAACGAGACATTGATTTCATTCCGTGACGTTGCGCATGCCGAGATGGCGATGGCTGGATTTGAAGTGATGTTGGACACCGGCGACAGGTGAAACGGCCAGATTGTCCGCTGGAGGTCTCTTCCGGAGAGGCTTTCTGGGTCGTCTGTTGGCAATGCGTGGCGCTCAGACCTTTTCCCTCTTCAAATGAGGGGGAATGGCGCGGCGATCCAAAGTGTCGCCGCGCCAAACCGAGGTCACGATCTGCTCCCTCTCAGATGCGATCTGGGGCAGGTTTGGGATTAGATCCTGGCGGCCGTTCCGCCGGGGACCTGACAACGGGGCGTCTAGAAACCGGTCATCTCAGTTGATCCCATTGGCGCGCTGCAACGCGCGGACATAGGCTATGATCGCCTTCACGTCGCCCGGCGTGACGCCCTCTTGCGGAGGCATGTTGCCAAACCGCCAGTGGTGCGCTTGCACGCCGCGCTCTGCGGCCATCAGGAAAGACATATCTCCGTGGTGCGACGGCTCATAGATTTTATGCACCAAGGGCGGACCGAACCCCTCTTTGCCTGCGGCGTTCTCCCCATGGCAGGCGGCGCAGACGCCATCGAAGGCGCGTTTGCCGATTTGCGCATTGGCGGAGAGCGCCTCCGGCAGCGTGACGGCGACAATCGGAGCGCCTTCGGCCGGGCGCGAGGAGGAGGCGAGTGGTGCAGGGGCGTGCATCGGCGCGGGTTCGGGTTTGAAGAAGACATAGGCCGCAAGCGCCACAACAGCGGCACCGGCCAGGGGCAGGATAAATTTGTTCATGATGTTTCCGTATCGGATCAAGACGCAGAGACGCGCCAAAAGAAGAGTTCAGGCGAGGGAGATCCCGATACGGGGCGGCGGAAGGTCCATCGTCGGCGCCCGCGCCATGATCTTTGCGGCGGGGACGGGCGGGAACCCAACCGGTTGGAGCACACGGCTCACCGTATAGTCGAGGCTTAGCCCCGGCGTGAACAGCACACAGATCGCCCCATGCGGGCAGGGGCCATCCATGGGGGCCGCATCAGAGGTGGTGTGGGTGCAGTCAGGGCACATCTCATGATGATGCACTCCATGCTGCGCGGCAGTTGCGACCGTTTGTGTCGCGCCCGTCATCTTGGCCTCGGACATCTCATGCACCATCCCTGCGCGGGGCGCAGAGAAGAGGGTCAGCAACCCGATGAGCAAGAGGGTGACGAGGCGGAACAAACAGGGTCTCCGTGGCTTTCAATGTCGATCATGGCGTGTGGCACGCGCTTGGTCAACGCGCGGTTGAAGCCGAGGTGCTTAGCCCATCCAGAATCGCACAATCGGGGGCCTCATCGCCGTGACATTTCGAAATCAAATCGGTGAGGCGCGCCTCCAAGGCCTGAAGATTGGCGATTTTCTCGCGGACAGATATGAGGTTTTGCTCGGCCAGGTCTCGCACGTCGCGGCTATGTCGCGTGGGGTCTGCCTCAAGGGCCAGTAAAGCGCGGCACTCTTCGAGCGAAAACCCCATCAATCGCGCCTGCGCCAACAACCGCAACCGGGCAATCTGAGGCGCATCGAAATCGCGATAGCCATTCGCGGCCCGGTCCGCAGAGACGAGGCCGATGTCTTCGTAATAGCGGATCGTTTTGACGGGCAGGCCGGTTTCGGCCGAAGCATGTCCGATGTTCATCGTAAATCTCCTTTGAATGTCTTATAAACCCTCCACCAGCTGGAGGGTAAAGTCACGTCGATGTGAAGCCTGAAATCAAGCCGCGGTGACCGACACTGCGCGCGGCACATTTGAAATCACATCGCTTGAGGCCAGATTCATCTGAGGAGCTGGGGATTTTCCGCCATCCAAAACGGTCAGATAAATCCACACATGCCCCCTTGACCCTCCAGTTGCTGGAGGCCCTATCTGAGACGGCGAGGTCAGAAACCGACACGATCAGGAGTGAATCATGACAGCGCAGCCCCATCCTTCGCACGACCATCACCACCATGCCGCATCTGATGTGATCCGTGATCCGGTCTGTGGCATGACCGTCGATCCGACGGCAGGCAAACCGCATCTCGAACACGGTGGTCACAGCTATCATTTCTGCTCCAGTGGCTGCCGCGACACATTCGAGGCCAAGCCTGAGGCCTATATCACTGCGACCGATCCGGTCTGTGGTATGTCGGTGGATCGCGCCAGCGCGGCGCATATGTCCAAGCTCGATGGGGAGCGGTTTTATTTCTGCTCAGAGAGCTGTCAGGAGAAATTCGAGACAAGCCCGGAGCACTACCTCGGTGCGCGTCCAAAGGCGAAAGCCATGCCGGAGGGCACGCAATACACCTGCCCGATGCATCCGGAAATTGTCGAGGATCATCCCGGCGATTGCCCGAAATGCGGCATGGCTTTGGAGCCGATGACGCCCTCTGCGGACAGCGGGCCGAACCCGGAACTGATTGATTTCAAACGTCGGTTCAAGATCATGGCCCCGCTTGCCGCTGCCGTCTTCGTCTTAGAGATGGGCAGCCATGTCGGACTGCCCTTTGCCGAGTGGATCGGTCATAAACCGTTTCTCTGGCTTCAGTTCGCTCTGACCACGCCGGTTTTGTGGTGTGCGCGGCCCTTCTTCATTCGCGGCTGGAAATCCGTGGTGAACCGGTCTCCCAATATGTGGACCCTGATCGCGCTTGGCACGCTCGCGGCCTATCTGTTTTCGCTCGTCGGGCTCTTGGCGCCATCGGTGTTCCCTTCGGATATGCTCAGTGCCCACGGCTTGCCGCCGGTCTATTTCGAAGCCTCGGCGGTCATTCTGGTGCTGGTTCTTATTGGCCAGTTGATGGAGCTGACCGCACGGGAACGCACCGGAGATGCGATCCGGGCGCTGATGGATTTGGCCCCGAAAACCGCGCGGCTTGTCACGAAGGACGGGCAAAAAGATGTAGAAAAAGATGTGCCGCTCGACGAAGTGCAAACCGGGGATCGGCTGCGCGTGCGTCCGGGGGAAAGCATTCCTGTGGATGGGGAAATCGTCGAGGGAAGCTCCTCCGTCGATGAAAGCATGATCACCGGCGAACCCGTGCCCGTGAAAAAGGCACAAGGCGATGCCGTCACCGGCGGCACGCTCAACAAATCCGGCTCTTTCGTCATGGAGGCACAGGCGGTCGGGTCAGAAACAACGCTGTCTCGTATCGTCGCCATGGTCGCTCAGGCCCAGCGCTCCCGTGCTCCGATCCAGGGGCTGGCCGACCGTGTGTCGCTCTATTTTGTACCCGCTGTCGTCGTCACCGCCATCGTCGCCTTCCTGGTCTGGCTCACGGTCGGGCCAAGCCCCGCGCTGGGCTATGCGACGGTCGCGGCGGTTTCCGTTCTGATCATCGCCTGTCCCTGTGCGCTGGGCCTCGCGACGCCGATGTCGATTATGGTCGGCACCGGGCGCGGTGCGCAGGCGGGGGTGCTGATCCGGGATGCCGAGGCGCTTGAACGCTTTGCCAAGGTCGACACGTTGATCGTGGACAAAACTGGCACGCTGACGGAGGGCAAACCCTCGCTCATCGATGTCATCGCGAAAGACATTTCGGAAGAGGAACTGAAATCCTACGCCGCCGCCCTTGAGCGTGGCTCGGAGCATCCTCTTGCCGAGGCCATCCTTGAGGGCACGAAGGAGGCGCCCAAACGCGAGGCGACCGGCTTTGAGGCAATCACCGGCAAGGGCGTGACCGCCATGATCGACGGCGCACAGGTCGCCTTGGGCAACGCAGCGCTGATGCAGGGCCAAGGCGCAGAGCCCGGTGTTCTGAGCAAAGGTCTGGAACGTCTGCAATCCGAGGGCAAAACCGCCATGTATCTTGCCAAAGACGGCGCGGTCGTCGGCATCCTTGCCGTGGCCGACCGGATCAAGGAGACGACGCCCGAAGCCATCAAGGCCCTGCACGCAGAAGGGCTGCGCATCGTCATGGCCACCGGCGACAGTAAACGCACGGCAGAGGCGGTGGCGAAACGGCTCGGCATCGACGAGGTGCGCGCGGAGGTCTCACCCGAAGGCAAAGCCGCGCTGGTCGAAGAGCTGCGCACGTCCGGCGCGCGGGTGGCGATGGCGGGGGATGGCGTCAACGATGCGCCCGCGCTGGCCGCCGCCGATGTCGGCATCGCCATGGGCACCGGCGCGGATGTCGCAGTGGAAAGCGCGGGGCTGACACTTGTGAAAGGCGATCTGACGGGCATTCTCAGGGCACGTCGTCTGGCCGAAGCCGTGATGCGCAACATTCGGCAGAACCTGTTTTTTGCCTTTGCCTACAACACGGCCGGCGTACCGATTGCGGCGGGCATCCTCTACCCGGCCTTCGGCCTTTTGCTTTCACCGGTGATTGCGGCGCTGGCGATGAGTTTTAGCTCGGTGTCGGTCATCTTGAACGCGTTGCGTCTGAAAGGGATCAAATTGTGATGTCATTCCGGCTCAGGCATGGCCCTCTTCAGCACCTCATAGACCCGAGGATCGCGCATTTGCGTCACGTTGAACCGCATGAAACGCGTCGCCATTTGCGAGGGGCTGAACACGTTGCCGGGGGCCAGCACCACATTCTCCGCCATCGCCCGTTGTGCAATCACGCCCGTGTCACAGCCTTCGGGGAAGCGGCACCAGAGGTAGAACCCGCCACGCGGCGAAACCCAAGGCGTGATCCCCAAAGGCGCCAGCTTTGCGGCCACCGTTTTGCGCGCCCCCGCCAAACGGCGGTGCAACTCGGCGAGATGTTTGCGGTAGATGCCCCCCGTGAGCACATGGGCCAGCAACTCGGTCGCCACCGGGCTTGGACCGCCAAAACTCGTTGCGACCTGTAGATCGACCAGCGCCTCGATCCAATCGGTCCGCCCGGCGATATAGCCGCAGCGCACCGAGGCCGAGAGCGTCTTGGAAAACCCGCCGATCCTGAGCACCCGGTTCAGCCCGTCGAGCACGGCCAGCCGGGGCGAAGGCTCCGGTTCGAGATCGACGAATGTGTCGTCTTCGACGATGGTCAACTCATGCGCCGTGGCCAGCGACAAAAGCTGATGCGCGACCTGGGGCGACATGGTGGCGCCGGTCGGATTGTGCAATGCGGAATTGGTCAGGTAGAGCCGTGGCGCCTGTGCCAATGCGGCCTCGAATGCCGCCAGATCCGGCCCCTGTGGCGTGTAGGGAATGCCAATGATCTTGACCTGATGCGCCCGCAACAGGGCCCGAAAGTTGAAATACCCCGGATCGTCGACCAGCACCGTATCGCCGGGCCGCAACAGCAATCGGCAGATCAAATCCATCGCCTGTGACGCCGAGGCGGTCAGCATGAGGTGTTCGGCGGTGGCATTCAGATTTTCTTCCGCAAACCGCCCAAGCAGGCTGCGCCGCAGCACCATCGAGCCGCGCGCAGAGGCGTAATTGGTCAGGATCGCCGCCTCGCTTTTCGCCACCGCACGCAAGCCCTTGCGCAGGGCCTCCTCTGGCATCCAGTCCTCCGGCAACCAGCCACACCCCGGCTGGATTGCGCCGGGACGCGCATCGAGCGACTGGCGCGACACCCAGAACGGATCGACATTGCGCGCCTGAGGCGAGCGCGCCTGTGCGAGTTTCATCGGCGGCAGGTTGCTGTTCGAGACATAAAAGCCGGAGCCACGTTTCGCGCTGATCACCCCTTCGGCGGCGAGCCGGTCATAGGCCTCGACCACGGTCGAGGGCGACACGTGCATCTGTTCGGCAAAGCGCCGGATCGACGGCATGCGATCCCCCGGCCCCAGTGTGCGCGTGGCAATCCTGTCGCGCAGAACCTGCATCAGATGATCTGTCTTCGTGCCTGCCATGCCAAGCCTCCGTCTGATTTGCGCAACTGTACCGCTCATAGCCCCCATACAGTTCTATGAAATTGTACGGGATTGTCTCTGTCTACAACGGCCTCCCGCGCATACCCAGAAGAAAATCACGAAACGACCGATGGCACAGACATGGATCACAAACTGACAGGCTGGGGCAGTGGCTTCCTTGGCGTTCTCATCTTCAGCGGGTCGTTGCCCGCAACCCGCGTGGCGGTGACGGATTTCGCGCCGTTGTTCCTGACCTCCGCCCGCGCCGTGATCGCCGCCGTTTTGGGTCTGTTGTGCCTTTTGGCCCTGCGCCAAAGCCGTCCCGACCGAAGCGACCTGACGCCTCTCGGGGTCGTCGCTCTGGGTGTCGTCATCGGTTTTCCGCTTTTGACGGCGCTGGCGTTGCAATCCATCACCGCGGCGCGGTCCATCGTCTTTATCGGCCTGCTTCCCCTCGCCACCGCGATCTTCGGCGTGATCCGGGGCGGCGAGCGGCCCAAAGCCGCCTTCTGGATGTTTTCGCTCCTAGGCGCGGCGACCGTCTCGGGCTTTGCCTTGATGCAGAGCGCGGCCGGTGCCTCAAAAGGCGATCTTTTGATGCTGGCGGCGATTGTCGTCTGTGGTTTGGGCTACGCCGAAGGCGCCACCCTGTCGCGGCGCTTGGGGGGCTGGCAGGTGATCTCTTGGGCGCTTTTGATCGCGCTGCCGGTGATGGCTGCGCTCAGCCTGTTCACATGGCCCGCGACCTTCAGCACGATTTCGACCCCCGGCTGGATCAGCCTCGGCTATGTCGCCCTGTTCAGCATGATGCTGGGCTTCGTGTTCTGGTATCGCGGGCTGGCGCTTGGCGGCATCTCGCAGGTCGGACAATTGCAGCTTCTGCAACCGTTCTTCGGCCTTCTCCTAGCGGCGCTTTTGCTGCGCGAGCCCATCGCATGGCAGATGGTCGCCTGCACCGCGATCACCGTGCTTTGTGTCGCGGGCGCAAAGCGTTTTGCCTGACAGTGTGAGGACAAAGATCATGTTTCAAATTCTTCTCTGGCTGCTGCGGATCAGCAGTTTTGGCACCGGCACAGACCCCGCCCATGTGAAGCAGATGTGCCGGACCACACCGGCGCGCTCGCGGGAGGATTTCGGGCGGTGACGGCGCGGGCATGAAGGCCACAACGGCATGGCCAATACGCGCCTGAGGGCGCTTCGCCATTGACACCCCGATGTGCCGCTTGCAGTCTCTGGCCACGTGATGTGGCCGATCGGAAAGTTGTTTTGAAACAGGACTCTCAAACCCTCGTCGTCGATCTCGACGGCACCTTGCTTCGGTCCGATATGCTGTATGAAAGTTTCTGGTCCGGCTTTGCGGGCGATTGGAAACTGCCGTTTCGGGCCGCTCTGACCCTGCCCAAGGGCAAGGCCGCGCTCAAACGGCTTTTGGCGCAGAATTCCAGTGTCGATGTCACCACTTTGCCCTATGACGACCGGGTTCTGGCGCGGGTGAAGGACTGGCGCGCGAGCGGCGGGCGCACCGCGCTTGTCACCGCGACAGATCAGGCGCTTGCCGATCAGATCGCCGCCCATCTCGGTCTGTTCGACGATGTAATCGGCTCGGATGGCGCGGCAAACTTGAAAGGCCCGGCCAAGGCCGACACTTTGGTGGCGCGCTACGGCGCGGGCGGGTTCACCTATATGGGCGATCACGAGGCGGATTTGGCGATCTGGTCCAAGGCAGGTGGGGCGATCACCGTGAACGCCAAACCGGAGCTGAAAGCCAAGGTGACCTGCGATGGCCCGATCGAGCATCTCGACCGCCCCGCGCGGGACCTTGCCCCCTATTTCAAAGCCATTCGCCCGCATCAATGGCTCAAAAACATCCTGATTTTCTTTCCGATGCTGGCCGCGCATGAGCTGAGCCTGATGATCTTTCTCAGAGCGCTCATTGCTTTTGCCTCGTTCAGTTTGATCGCCTCTTCCGTCTATGTTCTCAATGATTTGCTGGACCTGAAAGGCGACCGGGCGCATCCGCGCAAACGCCTGCGCCCCTTTGCGGCGGGGACGATCCCCATCGCGCGCGGCACAGTCATGGCCGTCTCGCTTTTGCTTGCGGGGCTGATCCCGGCGATCTGGCTCGGCCTGCCGTTTCTCAAGGTCATGGTGGTCTACTATGTCCTGACCATGGCCTATTCTTTGCGCCTCAAGCGTCAGCTTGTGGTCGACATCTTTGCGCTGGCCGGGCTGTACACCATCCGCATTCTCGCGGGCGGCACCAGTTCCGCGATCCCGATGTCGGTCTGGCTTCTGGCCTTTTCGATCTTTTTCTTCTTCTCGCTTGCGGCCGTCAAACGTCAGGCCGAACTCGTCGATGGCCTGAAATCCGGCAAGCTTAAAGCCCATGGTCGCGGCTATCATGTCGATGACGTGCCCATCGTTGCGATGATGGCGCTGGCCTCCGGCTATGTGTCCGTGCTGGTCATGGCGCTCTATATCAGCTCGCCGCAAGTCGCACAGCTTTACACCCAGCCCGGCTATCTTTGGGGCGCTTGTCTTGTGCTGTTCTACTGGCTGAGCCGCATGGTGATGACCACGCATCGTGGCAAGATGAACGACGATCCGGTGCTTTACGCCGCCAAGGATCGGGTCAGCCTGATCTGTTTTGCGCTCATCCTCGGCGCCGGATTTGCGGGCGCCTCGCTGTGACGACGCTTGCGCATCTGTCGACCTCTGCGCTGGTGCTGCGCTATGCCGGGTTCGCCATTTTGGCGACGCTGGCCAATCTCGGTGCGCAACGCATGGTGTTGGGCATCTGGCCCAAGGGCTTGTTCGTTGCAATGATCCTCGGCACCGGGATCGGGCTTGTGGTGAAATATCTCCTCGACAAGCGCTGGATCTTTTTCGACGTCGAGACCGGGGCGCGGGCGCATGGCCGCAAATTTGGCCTCTATACGGCGATGGGGTTGATCACGACGGCGATTTTCTGGGGCATGGAAGCGGGCGCTTGGGCGATCTGGCACAGCACCATGGCGCGCGAGGTCGGTGCAATCCTGGGATTGGCCATCGGCTATGTCGTCAAATTCCATCTGGACCGCCGGTTCGTGTTTCAAACAGACCTGAGCTGAGCTTTTCATTTCAGTGCGCGGGTGTGTTCCTGTGCCGTCTGGGTAAAAGGCGCGCCAGCGTCTCCGCGCCGCCAAACTCACTATCATCTCCTGCAAAAATATGCCGCTGAGCGACGCCGTGGGGCCGATCGTGTTTTAGATGTGATGAATAAATCATCATGAGCCAAAGAGGGTTTTGGGAAAAAAGTTCCTCGTCGTTTTGAAAAGTTTCAATCATCACTGTGGAATGTGGCGTTTATTTCTAAAAATTTGCATTGAAATAAGATGGTTATTGGATTTTCACATGTGAGATTTTTGGTCCGAATTTGCAGGCAAAAGTCGTCAAAATCACCTCTTCGAACAGCTGCGGAAACTTTGTGCAAGCCGGTCGAAATTCCCGATCAGTGCTTGAAGGCGCGTCGGGTTCGGCCCCTTAACTGAGGGTGCAAAGCACGGTGTTCGCGGCGTGCCCCACAAAGAAGAGCCCAAGATCATGACCCTCACGAATACGGCCACTGCCTCGCAAAATCTCTCCCGGATGGAGCGCCTTCTCGACGGTTTCGAGCCGGATTTCGAATTCCAGCCGGTCGATCCCCTGCCGGAGAGCGAATATGAGGACCGCCTGCGTCGTATCCGTCAGGAGGCGAGTGCGGCGGGGCATGATGTGGTGGTGGTGCATAGCGACAGCATCGGGTCCTACAAGACCTCGAACTCCTACCTGCGCTATATTTGCGACTGGGCCCGCGAAGGCGTGTTGATCATTCCGACCGACACGGATCAGCCGCTCAGCCTCTACACGATCTTTTCAAGCTCGGTGGTGCTGCCGCCGGTCGGTGAGCCGCTTTTGGTCGATGACATATGGCAGGTCGGCACCTGGGGTCGCGAAACCTACAACCGCCCCGGACGCGGTGTCGACCGGGTGGTCGAGGCGGTCTCTGCGCATCTCATCCGCGCCGGGTTTCAATCCGCCCAGATCGGTCTGGTCGGGGATGCGACCTCCGCACCCTATTGGGAGGGGTTGGCACAAGAGCTGCCGCGCTGTCGTTTCGCCAAGGCGCATGAGGCCATCGACCGGATGCAGCGCCGCCGGAGCAAGGCCGAACAGGCCGTCGTGCGCGCCGCCACCGAATTGGCCTGCATCGGCATGCAGGCGGCCTATCATGTGATCCGTCCCGGCGTGACCGACCATGAAATCTACGCCGCCTTCACCTTCGCGCAAATGGCGCGGGGCGGCGAGACCGGCGATGGCTATCAAATCGGCATCAACCGCTGGGGCACCCATTGCGGCAAACCCTACGGCCATGTCGTGCGGGGTGGCGATCTGATCAACCTCTATATCTCCTCTGTGCAATATCACGGGTATTCGACCCAGATCGCCCGGATGATCGCCGTCGGCGACATCACGGACGACCAGGAAGAGGTGTTGGAGATGTGTGCCGAGGGCGTCGAATGTGCCGCCGCTCTGGTGCGTCCCGGTGCGTTGATTTCCGACATCGCCAATGCCTCTTTCGCGCCCTATATCGCGCGCGGCTATCTCAGTTCTGCAGACAGCCGGACCATGCCTTACAACTGGCAGGCCGGCGAAAACGGCGCCCCTTTGCGTGTCCCGACCCAGTATGTCCCCGATGCGGATTGGGAAGCGAAGGGGCGCCGGATCAACCATGTCTGGCCTGCCACAAAAGGACCGCACAACCCGAATGTCGGCCATTCGGTGTCGATGCCGAAAATGCCGCCCTACAACATTCAATCCAACAACCATGCCAAACTCGAAGAGGGCATGACCTTTGTATTGCACTCCCAATGGCTCGATCCGCTCAAGGCGGGGGCGAACATCGGAGATTGCTATCTCGTGACGGATAACGGGGCAGAGAACCTCTCCCGTCATGTCCCCCTCGCGGCCCATCGCGTCAGCGTCTGAGCCGCCCCTGAACGACTATAAAACGTCCAACAAAGAGGAAATCCACATGTCTTTCACCCGCCGTTCCCTGATGACGAGCGCCCTGTCTGTGGCGCTGGCCGCCGGTGCTTTGGTCGCGCCGATGAGCGCTCAGGCCGAAACCACGCTTGTCATCGCCAACTCGCAATGGCTTGACGCCCTGCGCGGCCAGAACCTTTGGGCCGCGATCAAGAAATTCGAAGAAACCCATCCCGATGTGACGCTCGAACAAGAAGCGATCCCGTCCAAGGATTACCCGGATCGTCTCATGACCGAGATGGGCGCGGGGCAGGGGCCGGACATCATGATCGTGCAGGAGGGCCTGTTCTACACCCTCGCCGGGGCCGAATTCCTCGTGCCGCTCGACGATGTGACCGAAGGCGTCGGCAATCTGAACGCCACCAATGAAAACGGGGTCGTGGACGGCACCCGTCTCGGCATCGCATGGCAGCGTGCCGTTTATGCGCTGATCTACAACAAATCTGTCCTTGCCGCCGCGGGCGCCGAGGTGCCGACGGACATCGACGGGCTGATCGCCAATGCCGAAAAAGCCGCCTCGGCGACAGGCGCCATCGGGTTTACCGGCCGTCATTCGATGAATGAATTCAGCGCGTGGTTCATGGATTTCCAGAACTGGGCCTATGGCTACGGCGTCGATTGGGTCGATGCCGAGGGCAAGCTGACCATCAACACGCCGGAAGCCGTCGAAGCGGTCGAGGCGTTTAAGGCCGCCTATGCCTCCGGCATCATGCCGATCGGCGATCCGATGAGCACCCAGCGCACCCGCTTCAAAGAAGAACAGGTCGCCTTTTCCATCGACAATTCCGGCGGCTCTTTGAACATTGCTTCGGGCGGTGCGATGCCGTCGAGCGATCTCGGTGCGGCGCCGCTGCCTTTCCCGCATCCGGGCGCACACCAACAGATTTTCCTCGGTGTCAGCACGCATTCCGATCACCCGGAGGTGGCCAAGGAATTCCTGTCCTGGCTTTTGACCGATGAGGGGCAACAGGCGCTGCGTGAGGCCTCTGGCCCGGATGCTCTGGCCACCGATGTGCCGGTGACAGCAGAGTTCGAAGCGGCCAACCCCTGGGCGCCGGCCTTCGCCGAATTGGCGGAAACCTCGCGGTCGACCCTGATCCCGGGCTATGAGCTTGAGACCACCTCGATCATGCGTCCGGTGATGACCGGGGTTGAAAAGGTGCTTTTGGGGGCGGCAACCGCCGAAGAGGCACTGGCCGAGGCTCAGGCGGACATTTCCGCCGATTTCAACTGATCTGACGTAAGACTGAGAAGGACCGCGACACATGTCGACACCGACCATATCGCGCCAACGCCTGACGGCCCTCGTACCATATGCCTTTGTCGCGGTCCCGCTCGCCTATCTCGGGGTCTTCATGTTCTGGCCGCTTCTGCGCCAGATGTGGATGAGCCTGACCGATACGCGGCTCATGAACCCCACCAAGGGGGATTTCATCGGGCTCGAAAATTATCGACACCTGCTGGCCGACCCGCAATTTTACACCTCGCTGCATGTCACCGTGGTCTACACGCTTTTGACCGTGATTTTCGGGGTCGGGCTTGGCACCATTTCCGCTCTGGCGATCAACCGGCCCTTTCCGGGGCGCACCATCGTGCGTGCCGTGCTGCTCTTTGGCTGGGCCGTGCCGAATGTGGCGGCCACGCTGATCTGGCTCTGGATCTACAACGGACCTTCCGGGGTGGCCAATGAATTGACCGAATGGCTGGGCCTCGGGCGGGTGCAATGGCTGACGTCGATCGACATGGCGTTGCCGTCGATCATGATCGTGACCGTTTGGCAGGTGGCGCCCTTTGTCATGCTGGTGATGCTGGCGGCGCTGCAATCCGTGCCCGATGAGGTGCGCGAAGCCGCCCGCGTCGATGGTGCCGATGCGCTCAATGTGTTCCGCAATGTCACCTTGCCCTACATCTTGCCGACCATGCAGCTCGTCTCGCTTCTGGTCGCCGTCTGGTCGATCCGTCGCTTCGAGATCATCTACCTGCTCACAGGGGGCGGGCCGATCGGCTCGACCAGCACGCTTGTGGTGCAAATTCGTCTGACCGCCTTCGAGGATTACGATCTTGGTCTGGCCAGCGCCTATGGCGCGGTCGGTCTGGTCCTCGCGCTGCTGGTCGCTCTCGTCCATTTTATCTTCGAGCGCCGCCGGGCGCGGGTGATGTCGAAATGAAACGCAATCCTCTTTTGTCCCTCTCGCGCGGTCTTCTGATCGTGATCCTCGCGACCTTTGCAGGCTTTCCGGTCTATTGGATGGCCTCCACCGCGCTGAATGTGAATTCGCAGCTCTTCAACACCGGTCAGGTGCCCTGGCCCCAGCTCGGCAACCTGCCGGAACTTCTGAGCGAACTGGCGCAGGTGCCGATCCTGCGCTGGCTGATGAACACCGGGCTGATCGCGGCGGGCACAACCGTGTTCAGCCTCACGCTCGGCTCCGTTCTGGGCTACGCGCTCAGCCGGTTTCGGTTTCAGGGCCGCGGTGCCATCGGTTTTCTGCTGTTCATGACACAGGTGATCCCCGAGGCCCTCATCGTCGTGCCGCTCTACGCGATCTTCATCACGCTGGGGCTTTTGAACAACCTCTGGGGGCTGGTGCTGGCCAATGTCGGCTTTTCCCTGCCGGTGGCGGCCTTTATCCTCAAAGGCGCGATGGATGCCATTCCCTATGAGGTCGAGGAAAGTGCGATCATCGACAATTGTCCGCGCCTTGGCATCCTCAGCTTTGTGATCTTTCCGTTGATCGCGCCCTCGCTGGCCGCCGCCGCGGTGATTTCTTTTTTCGCGGGCTGGAACGAATTCCTCTTTGCCGCGACCTTCCTGATGGACCGTGAACTTTGGCCCACCTCGGTCGGCCTCGCCAGCTTCATCGGCCAATATGAGACCCCGCTTTCGGCGGTCATGGGGGCGGCTCTGGTGTTTTCGATCCCGGCTGTCGCCTTCTTCCTCCTCGTTCAACGCAAAATCGTCGCAGGCCTGACCTCCGGCGCAGTGAAAGGGTAACCCATGCCCAAGATTGATTTCAAAGGGATCACCAAATCCTTTGGCCCCACCACCGTCATCCGTCGTTTTAACGCCAGCGTCGAGGACGGCGAGTTCCTTGTGCTGCTCGGGCCCTCCGGCTGTGGCAAGTCCACGCTGTTGCGGATGATTGCCGGGCTGACCGATATTTCCGGCGGCGAGCTGTTGTTCGATGGCGCATTGGCCAATGACTGGACTCCGAAACAGCGCGGCGTCGCCTTCGTGTTTCAATCCTACGCGCTCTATCCGCATATGACCGTGCGGGCGAATATCGCCTTTCCTCTGGTCATGGACCGGTTCCGCAAATGGCATCATATCCCCTTCGTCAACATGGTGCAGCGCTGGAAGGTGATGCGCCAGCCGGAGGTGGCCGACGCGGTCGAGCGGATCGCCGAGCAACTGGAACTGACCCCGCTTCTCGACCGGCGCCCCGCCAGCCTGTCGGGCGGGCAACGTCAGAGGGTGGCGCTCGGGCGCTCTTTGGTGCGCGATCCCTCGCTCTATCTTTTGGACGAACCGCTGTCGAACCTCGATGCCAAACTGCGCACCCAGATGCGCTCCGAAATCACGACGCTGCACCAAAAGGTGAAACGCACCTTCGTCTACGTCACCCACGATCAGGTCGAAGCCATGACCATGGCGACCCGCATCGTGGTGATGAACCAAGGCTATATCCAACAGATCGGCACCCCGGACGAGATTTACGACACACCGGCCAACACCTTTGTCGCGCGCTTCGTCGGTGCGCCGCCGATGAACCTCTTGCCGGTCAAGGTCGCGGGCCAGACCCTGCACGCCGAGGGCGACAGCCACTGGCAGCATGACGGCGGTGCTCCGAAAGGGGCCACGAGCGCGATCTTTGGCATTCGTCCCGAAAAGCTCCGCCTGACGGCGCCGGGCGCGGGGAGACTTCCGGCACGGGTGGCGGTGATCGAACGTCTCGGCGCGGAAACCGTGTTGGGCTGTCGGCTGGGCGCCGAAGCGGCGGATGTGAGCGGGATCAGCACCGAAGATCTGGTGTTCGTGCGCACGCCGGGGCATCCGGGCTTTGCTCATGGCGAGGCCTGCGGTCTCGATTACGACGCGGGCGATGTCGTTTGGTTCGACAAATCCAGCGGCCAGAACGTCGCCGCAACCCCCGTGGTGTCCACACCCGAGCCTGCTTTTGAAGGATAAGACCATGGATCGTTTTCTTGTCTCCGCCACCGGCCACAGCCTGAATTACCTGCCGCATTACGTGGCCGTCTGGCAGGGCTATTTCAAAGACGAAGGCCTCGATGTCTCCGAGGTCGTGCCGCGCCCCTGGGACCTTGTCCTCGATCACATCCGGGACGGCGAGGCCGAGGCCGCGCTGGGTGGCATCTGGGTGCCTTCGATGTTTCACGGTCGTAGGTTTAACGGCAAAGGCCGGGACCTTGTGCCCTTCGCCCAGATCTCGAACCGCGCGCCGCTGGCTCTGGTGGGGCGCGAGGCGTCCTATGCCTTCGACGCCGCCTCTCTCGTCGGACGCACCGTTTTGATGAAAGGTTCGAACGGGGCGAGTGTCGGCATCTACCTCAAGATGATGCTGCGCGAGGCTGGGATCGACCCGGCGCGGGTGAATTTCATTCAGGACCTCGACGCAGGCATCCTTCAGGATTGTTTCGCAGGTGGTATGGGCGATTTTCTGTTGATCGACCTGCCGGGCGCGCTGGCGTATCAAGCGGCGGGAAAAGGCAAGCTGGCGGCGGTCTTTGCCCGTGATGGCGGCGATATTCCGTGGAGCGTCTATTACACCGAGGGCGTGCCCGAAGGCGACGATCGTCGCGCGCGTTTCATGCGCGCTTTGGGCCGGGGTATGGCTTGGGTGAATGCCCATGAAGCCGCAAGTTTCAAGGATTTTCTCACCGAGACCTTTCCCGCCATCGCACCAGAGATCGCGCGCGAGGTGGTCGATCTGTACCGCGAGATGAACATGTGGACCAGCCCGCGCATCGGGGAAAAATCCTATGCGCGCTGGCAAAAGGGCATTGCCGACGCCCATCTCACCGAAACGTCGATCCGCTATGACGACCTGATCGACAGCGCGCCGAGCTTGTCTTTGAACGTCGGAGGTGTGGCATGATCCGTGTGGCCGTCACCAATCCCAACACCACCGCCTCGATGACCGAAGGCATCGCCCGCGCGGCGCGCGCGGCGGCGGCTCCGGATGTCGAGATCCTTGCCGGTCAGTCCGCGCAGGGCCCCGAGGCCATCGAGGGGCCTTTTGACGGCGCCTTGGCCGTGCCCGGCATGCTGGCGCAGATGCGCAGGGCCGAGGTCGACGGCGCGGGAGCCCATGTCATCGCCTGTTTCGACGACACCGGGCTCGATGCCGCGCGCGCCTGTCTGAGCGCGCCCGTGGTGGGCATCGGCGAGGCGGGCATGCATATCGCGGCGCTCCTCGGGCACAGGTTTGCCGTGGTCACCACCCTGTCGCGCTCCGTGCCGGTGATCTCCGACAATGTGCGGCGCTACGGTTTTGCCGAGCGCTGCTCTGCGGTGCTTGCCAGTGACATCCCGGTTCTGGCGCTGCACGATCCGGCGACCGGCGCGGGCGATGTGATTTCGCAGCACATCGAACAGGCCCTGAAACAGGGGGCCGAGGCCATCGTGTTGGGCTGTGCCGGGATGACCGATTTCGCCCGGGCGCTGGAACACCGCCACGGCGTGCCGGTGATCGAGGGGGTCGGTGCGGCGGTCGGTCTCGCCAGTCAATTGGCCCGACAGGGGGCGCAGACCTCGCGGGTCGGGGTCTGGGCCCGTCCGACGCGTCTGTCTCTGTTGGACTGAGATCAGCCGTCTTTGGTCTGGGGGGTGGACACATTGTCGAGGCGTCGCACGAGCTGGTCGATATGGCGATACCGATCCGCCGCGGCGCTGCCCTGAAGCCCATGCACCTGCCAGGCCAGATGATTGATCAGCGTCACCGCCGCCGTGAAACTGTTGAACGGCGCCGGGCTTTGGGTCCGGCAACGCAGGGTGAGATCGGCGGTGCGCGCACTGGCGCCCGCGCTCATATCGGTGATCAAAAGCGTTTGCCCGCCCAGATCTCGCACCGCTTCGAGCAGGGGCACAAGCACCTTGGGGCGGCGGCGAAAGGCGATGACGATCAACAGATCACCCTGCCGCATGTTGCCGACGTCATGCGACAAAGACCCCGAACCGACGTCGATCAGATGCACGTCCGGGCGCACCAGCGTCAGGTAATGCGCCGCATGGCTGGCCAATCCGTGACCGCTGCGCAGCCCGATGATCCAGACCCGCGTTGCGCCCACGATGCGCTCAGCGGCCTCGGTGAGGCGCTGTTCGGGGAGGGCGGCAAAGGTCTGGCGAATGTTTTCGATGTCGGTGTCAATCATCGTTTCGGCGCGCAGCGTGTCGCCGTCTTCTGGCGCGCGATCCGACAGACCGCTCTGCGGCGAGCCCCAGAATTGTTCGGCCCGAATGGCGCGTTTCGCCTCCGGGTAGCTGCGATAGCCGAGCACCCGGATCAGCCGCGCGGCGGTGCTTTTGGACACGCTGGCCTTCGCCGCCAATTCGGAGGCGGTGTAGAGCGGCATGTCCATCTGATGTTCGAGCATGACATTGGCCAGCCGTTTCTCAGAGGGGCTAAGCTCCGCATAGACCTGATAAATCCGGCTTTCCAATGTGGCGTCGTTCATCCTGTGTCCCTGTGGTGTTGCTGCGTGTCCGAGGCAAGGCGCACGGCTTTGAAACTTTTTTCCCGAAGACAGATGTAACCTGAACCGAAAGTTGAAAAATGAAAAGCTATCAGATCGAAATTCCGGATGAAAAACAGGTGGCGCTGCTGTCAGAGGCCTTTCCGCGTCTGGTCGAGCTTGAGGGCGCGTTGCGGGATCAGGTGCTCTGCGCCTGGTGCAGCGTGGTGGCCTCTTCCTCCTATGACACGGTGTTCGATGTGCCGTTTTCGCATGGTTCGACTGACCGTTTGGTGGATCACACCAATGATGTCGTTGAGGCCGGGCTGGCGCTCAGTGATATGGCGGCGCGGCAATGGGGGTGGGAGATCGACCGGCAACGTCTGGTGGCGATCCTGCTCCTGCACGATCTGGACAAGCCCCTGTTGATGGATCGTCGGGCAGGGGAGGACCATGCAACTCCGGTGTCACTGCGCATTCCGCACGGGGTGTTGGCGGCCATGCTGTTGGCCGAACTGGGGGTCGGCGAAGAGATCACCGCCGCCGTGGCCACCCATGCGACGCATGCCCCCCTGCGTGGCCCGGATCGGGAGGTGTTGATCCTGCATTACGCCGATCTTTTCGCGGCGGACAAGGCGCTTCTGGACACCGACCGCATGCCGTTTTTCCGGCGATGCCCGCTTTAGAAGTGAGGCAGGAGGGATCACATCCCTCCTGCCTCGACTTATCTGCGCGCTTTCTTGCGGGTCATCCAAAAGGGCGGCACATCGCCGGCCATGACACAGCCGTAAGGGTCGATGTAATCCTCGATCTCGGCCAGACCGTAATCCTTGATCTGATCGACCACCGAGGTGGCGCTTTTGTAGCTCGACGGCAGTTCGGAGGCGTCGATGCCTCCGGCGTGAAACCGCACGTCGAGACCGGAGGTTTCCGCCTTGAGCTGTTCCTCCGGTGTGACCTCGCCCATCCGGCGACGATGTTCGGAGCGCGAAAAATTCCGCCCAGCGCCGTGCGGGCTAAACCCAAGCGCGTGCCCGGCATCGCTCCCGCGCACCACCAGCACAGGCTCGGCCATGTTGAGCGGAATGAGCGTGCGCCCCGTCGCATCCTGCGCATAGTGATCCCAGGCGGGCGTCGCCCCCTTGCCGTGGTAATAGAGATCACCGCGTTTGAAGACGAAGTTATGCTCGTTCCAGATCCGCTCGCCGACATCCCCCAGACGCCCGGCCTCGACCGTCGCCTGATGGAGCGCGTTGTGGTTGGCCTTGGTCCATTTGCGAATGAGTTGGAGGGCCTCCCAATAGGCGATGCCTTCCGCGCTGTCCGCCGGAATCCAGGCGTTCTGTTTTAACGTTTCAGGCGAGATCTGTTTGCGGAACTTCTGCGCCACATCCATGCCGAGTTTGTAGAGCACGGCCCCCGGCCCGCGCGAGCCGTGGTGGGTGACCATGGCCACGCGACCGGTGTTGCGCGACCGCCCGACGAAGAGGAAATGGTTGCCATCCCCCTGCGTTCCCATGTGTTCCTGTGCCATCCGCATGATTTTCGGATGGTTCAGAAAGGGGTTCTCGCGAAACGCGTCCAGAAGCTTCAGGGATGTGGTGAACCGCGCGCCATTGCGCCGTCCGCCGGGCCCGAAATGCGTCACCGATTGCGCCGCATCGAGCACGGTTTTCGGGTCCGCATCCCCCAGATCGGTCATCATCACCGAACAACAGATGTCCGCCGAATGCATCCCCGGGTGAATGGCGTTTTTCGCCGCGACAACCCCGCCGACCGGAATGGTCCCCACCGGCCCCGCCGGGCAGGCATCCGGCATCACGGCCCCGCTCACCACGGTGGGCGTGCGCATCAGGACCTTCATGGTCTCGCGCACCTTGGCGACGTTGTCCTCTTCGTCCGGGGTTTCTGCGCGGATGTTCTCATGAAACGGCACAGCGCCCGTGGCGTGAAGCGGGATTTTCGGCAGCACTTTCGGCTTCTCGACCTCAAGCACCGCCCGAATGTCCTCCGGGTTTGCCCCCTCGGCCAGCATCAGAGATGCACGCTCCAAAAGCGCCGGAAACTGCGCCCCGGGGAGATGCCCCCATGCGATCAGATCTGTCCCGGTGATCGGGGTCAATGTCATGTCTTTCGTCATCATTCTATCCAGTCATCAATGTCTCTTTTTCAACCCATTTTCGGGTCACAAATTCCATGCGGCGGCGCACCGAAGGGGTGCGGTCTTTCATCAGGCGGGCAGCAAGATCGGGAGCGATCTGCGGGCCAAGCCGGATGAAGGTGTCCGCTGCCAGCTTGCGCAATGGGGTCGTGCCATTTCCGGCACTGAGCAGCACCTGCAGAGCGACGTCAGGGGGGGCCGCGATGGGCCGCATTTCAACCACCGGATCCCAGCGGTAAAAGTTGTCCCATTTGCTGATCCATTTTTTGCGCCATCTGACCCGCAATTTGGCCTCGCCGTTCAACAGCACCTCGGTTGCTACCGCGCGCACCTGTGTCGAGCGCGCCTCCGTGGCCAGTCTGACCAAGTAAGGGTCAAGCGTCTCAAACTGCATCTCTGCTCGCATCAGCCGGGACAGCGGGCCGCGATCTGCCTCTCTCAAAAAGGCGTAGAAGGTCTCCGCCCAATCGGCGTGCTCGCGAAGCGCCTTGAAGGCGGCCCCTGCGCTTCGTTGCCAATATTGCATGCGCAGCAAGGCGAAAGGCAGCAGTTGGCGTAGTTGCGGCGTGCTGAGTTGCGGCACGATTGCGACAAGCCTGTCTGTCGCCACCTGACGGACCTGCGGAACCCAATCGTTGCTGCGGATCATCAGGAAAACTGCCGTGACGAGATCACCGGGTTTCGGACCCATGACACGCAGGGCTTTTTCGCGCAGAAATCCATTTTCGGATGTGGAGAGCAGGAGGGGGGAACGTTTCGCGGAGGAACGCGGGAGTTTTTGCGGGTGGTTTCGCCATTTCGCGCCGTACAGCGCCTGCCGACAATCGCGCTCGGCCTGAACCAGCTCCTCGGGAGAGAGGTGTGACAGCATAGTATGCAGCACGGCGATTTCGGAACCCGCTGTGCCCCAATAGAATTTGCGCCGATAGAGCTCCGTCGCGGCACGCTGTGCCTGATCGGCTATGGTCATGTACTTGGTCATCTGGGCCGTCCTTTCGGGCGGAAACTTTAGGGTCTCTGTCTGAAGTTGGTGCCGGGGGCTTTGGGAATGGGCCCTTGGCCCCCGGCGGTGCAGCGGACACGGATTTGCCCGTTCTTTTCTCTTCACTCTTTCGATGGCCCTTTGTCGCTGTTGCGCGGCCCCACTTCGAAGAAGAAACGGGATGAGATTAAGGTGTTGAAATAATTTGATTAATTAAGGGTTTTGCGTTGCGGTTGTTCTCATATACGATATAAAAAAATCGTAACTTATATAAAATAATATCATGCGTAACGTCGTCATCGGATTTCTAGGCACCCAGCTCGATGCGGGAAAGAGGCGGCGCTGGAAGCCGACACCATCGCTGGTCGCCCATGAAGACTTTCACGTGGATCGGCTCGAACTGCTTCATGACCACAAATTCAATCGCTTGGCCCATGCGGTGAAGCGCGAGATCGAAGCGGCCAGCCCGGACACCGAGGTGGTGCTCAATCGGCTCGATCTTGAAGACCCTTGGGATTTCGAAGAGGTCTACGCCAAGCTTTTTGATTTCGCGCGAGGCTATGGATTTGATGAGGACCGCGAACAGTATCACGTGCATCTGACCACCGGCACGCATGTGGCCCAGATTTGCTGGTTCCTCTTGGCCGAAAGCCGTCACGTCCCGGCGCATCTGTTGCAAACCGGGCCGCCGCGTGAGGATCATCTCCCCGCGAAACTCGACATCATCGATTTGGACCTGCGGCGCTATAATGCGTTGCAACATCGCTTTGATCTGATCTCGCAGGAATATAGCGATCTTTTGAAAGGCGGCATCGACACCCGCAATCCTGCCTATAACAGTCTGATTTCACAGATCGAACATGTGGCTGGGGCGACCAAGGCGCCGATCCTGTTGCTGGGCGAAACCGGCACGGGCAAGACGCAACTGGCCGAGCGCATCCATGCGCTGAAACTCGACCGACGGATGATCAAAGGCCGTTTGGTGCATGTAAATTGCGCCACGCTCGCCGGACCTGACGGGATTGCCATGCTCTTTGGGCAGCGCCGTGGCTACACGGGGCAGGCCGGTTCGGAACGCAACGGGTTGCTGCGTGAGGCGGACGGTGGCGTGTTGTTCCTCGATGAGATTGACGAGCTGGGGCTGCGCGAGCAGGCGGTGATCCTGCACGCCATCGAGACCGGGCGCTACTATCCTCTTGGCGCGGATTATGAAGTCTCAAGCCAGTTTCAGGTCATCGCAGGCGCGAACCGCGACCTGCGCAAACTGGCGGCCGACGGCCTGTTTCGTCAGGATTTGTTGAGCCGGCTCACAGCCTGGACCTTTGAAATCCCTCCGCTGCGTCAGCGTCGCGAAGATATTGAGCCCAACCTGATCCATGAGCTGGCGCGCGCGGAAAAGGAGCTTGGCGTGCATTACGGATTCAACCTCGACGCCCGCGCCCGCTATCTGAAATTCTGCCGGGATCCGGCGACGCTCTGGCCCGGAAACTTCCGCGATTTCGGGGCCTCGGTGCGGCGGATGTGCATTTTGGCGGCGCGCGGACGGATCACCCGCCCCATGGTCGAGGAGGAAATCCTCCGCCTGAGGGCGCTGTGGTCCGCCTCTGGACGTGACGCCGATCAAAAGCTTTTGACGGAGCTTTTGGGGCGAGTGGCCGAGGAGATCGATCTGTTCGACCGCGCGCAACTGGCTGCGGTGATCCGCAGTTGTCGCCAAAGTGCCAGTCTGAGCGAGGCCGGGCGCATGCTCTTCGCCCAGTCCCGCACGCGCCGCACCTCCACCAATGACGCGGACCGCCTGCGCAAATACCTTGCGAAATACGGCCTAGACTGGGAGCAGGTCAGGGCCAGTTGAGCCCTGTGCGCCCATATCGGCCCGTCATGGCGTTTCTTTGAACTGCCTCCCTTCGAAAATCCGACGCGGGGCGCCGCGTTGGAGCTGGTTGTGAAGCGCCCAAGTCTCACCCCGATGCGAAGCCTCGGCCTCAGCCTGCTCTGCCGCGACGAGGGCGGCCAGACGGTCCAGCGCCAGACGGCGGTTCTGGTGTTGTGAGCGGCTGTCGCGCACCACGACGGCGTAGACCTTGCCCTCGGCACTGGTCCAGCGCGCCCTGATGGCGCTTGAGGTTTTGTTCTGATGCTGGCCGCCGGGGCCACCGGCGCGCATGGCCTGCATCTCGACGGTGTCAGGGTCGATGTCGGCGGCTTTCCTGGCGCCCGGCAGACGGAAAATCTGCGCAAACCAGGTTTTCCGCCGATGTTTCGGGCGCAGTTCGCTTTGACACCGCCACAGGATGACCCCTTCGACGCGACGCGCCAGATCTCCGGCGCGCGGGCCGCTTAGGATCACCACTGCGGAGGCCGGTCCGTGCGGGGCGTCTCGCGTGGAGACATCGAGGTCGACATCGCTCTCGGCCGCCATTGCCGTCAGCCAAGACAGCAGGTGCGCAACGGCTTGTCGGCACTCGCCCGGACCATTGCCGCTGGACAGCAGAAGGGCTTCTCGCTCGCTCATTTTGCACCCCCTGTCGTCTTGAAGGTGACAAGCGGCACAAGGCGCGCGAGGGCATGGGCGAGACCGAAACCGGACAGGTCTTGCAGCACCTGCTCCGGGTCCTTATAGGCCTGCCCGGCCTCTTCCAAAAGCAGGTCCCGGTCTCCGCAAATGACCCGCCCGCCGAACCGCGTGCGCGTCAGAGCGGCCAGATCGGAGCGCGTCTTGCGGATGCGACCATGCATGGAGGTGCGATCATACCGCCGCCCGGCCCCATGCGATACGGAGCCAAGCGCCTCGGGCACCAGATCCGGCACCTGAAGCAGAAAACTCGGCGTCTCGCGCGAGCCTGCCAGCGGCACAAGGCCCTGATCCGGGCAAGCCGCGCCCTTGCGGTGAAGCCAACCATCGGATTGCGGCACGACATGATTGTGCACCGTGTCGCAGATCAGCTGCGCGTCACTTCCCAGCGCTTCAGAGGCGGCGGAGGCAATCAGGTCGCGGTTTACGCGTGCCCAGCGGGTGGCCGCGTCATGAAGGGCAAGGTAATCTGTGGCCGCCGCACTGCCAGTGGCAAAGCCCTGTGTCCAGCTGTCGCTCACCCCCTGAAAAACCCCGGCGCCGCGCCCGCGCGAACCGGAATGCACCAGCAGGCACAGGTCGTCTTTGCGCAGAGCAGTCTGCGCCGGATCGAAGACCGCCTCGACCACCTGAACTTCACAGAAATGATTGCCGCCACCAAGGGTGCCAAGCGCGTCAGGGGCGATGAGACCCGTCAGGCCCGCAGCGTCCAGAGCGGCGCGGGCCAGATCGGGGTCCACCCCGTCCTCCAGCACCGCGAGACGACGCGCCGCCTTGTCGAGTTTAAGGCGACGGCGCGGCATCTCAAGGCGAAACAGCGCCATGCCACAGCCGATATCCGGCCCGACAAGCTGGGGCCAGATGCGGTCGGCCAGAAAGGCCGCGCCGACCGGGCCATAGCGACCGGGGTGCAGATCGGGAAATCCGGCGACGGCTTGCATGCCGGGCCAGCCCGCGACCTGTTCGAGTTGGTGTTCTGCGCGCCCGTCGATCCAGGTCGCGCGATTGTAAAATTTGGAGATGTGGGCGCGCACGGCGTCCCGCTCCCCGAAAATGGGAGTGCCCATCGTTGATCTTTCCATAGCAAAAGAAGCGACCGAAACAGGTCGCGGAGGAATCGACACGATGTTGGGAAACCCCAAAAAGGGGATCAGCGCCGCGTCAGATCCTGCGGAAGGGATGTTTTGATGGATACGGTCATGTCTTACCCTCCTGTCTGTTGCGGGTGAAAATCTCTCGCCTGATTAGGGCAAGTGTTGCGGTTCTGAAAAGTCCTTGATGTCACTTGCGGGCAAGGTGATGCATTCCCGCGACAGCTGTGCCTGCAAGGGCGGGGTTAGGCGTCAGACCATGACGGCAAGAGATCGCCCGCCTCGGCACGCGCGGCATGGACCCCGCGGGCAATGGCGCGCGCAAGGCTGGTTGCGGCCACAGCCCCAATATGCGCCAAAGTCGTGGCGCGGTCTTCCGGCAGATCGACAATCCCCGTCGAGAGGCCAAACACCAAATCGCCGTCGAAGGGCGTATGCGCCGGCACGATCGCACGGGCGATCCCGTCATGCGCCGCGACGGAGAGGCGGTAGCATTCCGCCTTGGTCAGCTTGGCATCCGTGGCGACAATGGCGATGGTGGTATTGGTTTGTTGCAGCGCGGCAATCTTGTGTCCAAAGGGCGCGCCGCTGTGTCCTGAGCGCGGATCGGCACCGAGGCCGCCGAATTCGCCGCCTTGCTCAAAGGGGGCGGCCCAGAAATGTCGGGAGTTTTCCGGCGTCACCGACCCCACCGGGTTCACGGCGACGAGCGCGCCAACCGTGATCTCGCCCACGCGCGCCGAGGCCGACCCCAATCCGCCTTTCAATGTCCCCGTCAGGGCGCCGTAGCCTGCGCCTTCGGTGCCGATGGCGAATGTCGTCGCCGCATTGCGATAGGCCGCCTCGCCCAGCTCCCGATAGGGGTTTTGGGTCCAGTCTTTCTCGCCGCCATTCATCAAATCGAACAGGATGGCACCGGGCACAATCGGAACGGACATCGTGCCCGCCTGAAAGCCGCGCCCGGCACGCCGCAGCGCCTCTGCGACCCCGCCACAGGCCTCCAGCCCAAAAGCGGACCCGCCCGACAGCACCAAAGCATCCACCCGATCTACCAATTTGTCGGGGGCCAAAAGGTCGGTCTCACGCGTCCCCGGTGCGCCGCCCATCACGCTGACGGAGGCCGTGAACGGCGTGTCGGAGGTCAAAACGGTCACCCCCGATTTCAACGTCGGGGAGGCCGCATTTCCCACGAGAACCCCGCGCACATCGGTGATCAGATTCTGGTCGGGCGCATCCATCCTCATGTCCTTCCGAGACACTGCAATCGTTCAGATGTCCAGTATGGCCAGAATTTTGGCAAGGTCACGACCCAAACGCGCCGCGGCCTTGCGCGCCCGAAAGTTCAGCGCCCGTATTTTTTCAAAATGGCGTCGATTTCTGCGTCCTGCTCAGGGCTCGGCAAAAGCGCGGGCTGGCGTGAGGCGCCGACGGAGGGATCGCGCAGATAGAGCGCGCGTTTGACCAGAGCGGGCGGAAAACCCAATTTATACAGATCAGTGCGGAAGGCCGCATAGGTTTCCTGCGCCGCAGCTGCACCTGCCTCGTCGCCTGCGTTCACACAGGAGACGATCTGAGCCAGAACATCCGGCAACACATTGCCAAGCCCTGAAATACAGCCCTTGGCGCCATGGGTCAGCGCCCAATGCACCAATTGATCCGGGCCGGAGTAGACGTCGAAATCGTCCCTGTCGCGACCGACGGCCATATAGGCCTCAAGCGTGTCCTGCGCGCCGCCGGAATCCTTGATCCCGGCGATATTGCCATGCGCGGCCAGCACGCGGGCGGTCTCCGGTTCGATGTGGTTCTGGGTCCGCGCGGGGATGTCGTAGAGGTAGATCGGCGTCTCGACCGCATCCGCGACCGAGGTGAAATGCCGGATCAGCCCGTCTTGGGTGCAGGCGATGAAAAACGGCGTGATCACCGCGATGCCATCGACGCCGATCCGGTCGAATTCGCGGGCGAGAAGTTTGGTCTCATAGGTGGCGGGCATCCCGGCGTTGACGATGACTTTCGCTTTGCCCGCAACTTCGTCCACCACTTCGCCACACAGGCGCACCTTTTCGTCAAAGGTCAGCGCGGAGAAATCGCCATTGGTGCCTGCGCACATGATGTTGTTGCCCGCTTCGATCTGGCGACGGACCTGCGCGCGCGTGGCGTCATAGTTGATTGTCTCGTCTTCGTTGAAACAGGTGACGAGCGCGACGAAGGCTTCTTTTTGTTCAGGCATGGATCAGGTCCTTTTGGCAGTGGCCATCTTGGCCGCGTAATCGAGGGCGCAGAGCATATTGTCGTGCTTGGCGATGCCCTTGCCTGCAATGTCGAAAGCGGTGCCGTGGTCGACGGAACAACGGTCAATCGGCAGGCCGAGCGAGACATTCACCGCCGTGTCGAAGGCCACGAGCTTGATCGGGATGTGACCCTGATCGTGGTACTGCGCGATGACGAGATCGAAAGCCCCCTGATAGGCGCGGTGATACACCGTGTCCGCCGAAATCGGCCCCTGCACATTGATGCCTTCGGCGCGGGCCGCCTCGACAGCGGGCGCGATGTAGAGATCATCCTCCGAGCCGAACAATCCGTTCTCGCCGCAATGCGGATTGATCCCGGCGACGGCAATGCGCGGTGCTTCAAGACCCATGCGCTTGAGATGTTTGTGGCCGGTGCGGATGGTCTCCAGAACACGTTCGGGTTTGGCGCGTTCAATCGCATCCTTGAGCGACACATGGGTCGACACATGCACAACGTTCAAACGCTCGGAGGCCAGCAACATCCAGGAAGACTTCGATCCCGTGAGATGGGCGAGCATGCCGGTGTGGCCGTCGTAATGATGCCCTGCGGAGTTCAACGCTTCCTTGTTGATCGGCGCGGTCACGATACAGGAGGCTTGCCCGGCCATGGTCATCTCGACAGCGCGCTCGATGTAGCGAAACGAGGCCTCGCCACAGGCCGGAGACAGGACGCCGAAGGCGCCGGGAAGTCCGTCGATCTCGACATGTGCGACGCGAATACCGTCGCCGTCGTCCTCGGGTGACAGGATCGGAAGCGACACCCCGCAGACCTTTGCGGCGCGCTCCATCGTGTCCCGATCACCGATGACGATGGTTTGAGCGCGCATGGCCGCGTCGCGGTCGGCAAGGGCCTTGATCGTCACTTCTGCGCCGACGCCGGAGGGGTCTCCCATCGTGATGACAACTGGTTCGCTCATGTTTCCTCCTCCTCGGGGTGGCGATCTTGTGATAACGAGTAACCTATAGGTAAATATGTTTCAACAACTTGGCGGTGGGGTGAGGGGTTTTTGATGTAAACATTTAAAAATAAGTGGATTTTATTTTGTTTCTTCATGTATGATTGGTGAAAACATGTTCAAAATTGGTAAAATATGAAGATGGAAGCGCTCATTTTGGCGGATGATTTGACCGGTGCGCTCGACTCGGCGGTCGGCTTTGCGGCCCTGGGGCGCCGGGTGGTTGTCGCGCGCAGTCCGGAGGCGGTGTCCGAGGTGCTCGCTTTGATGCCGGATGTCTTGCCGGATGTTCTGGCGGTGAACACTGCAAGCCGAGAGGTGGCGCCGGAGATGGCGGCGGCACGGGTGGTGTCTGCGCTGGCCGGTTTGCATCCCGGATCTTTCAAAGCCGTCATGAAAAAAGTCGACTCGCGTCTCAAGGGCAATATCGCTGCGGAGACCGAGGCGATGGCGCAATGGTTCGATGGCGCGCGCCTCGTCGCCTGTCCGGCGATTCCCGAGATGGGGCGCCGCGTCGAAGGGGGAATGCTGGTCGGGGAGGGGGTCTCGGTTCCGCTGAATGTTGCGGGATGTTTCAAGACCCCTGTGGATGTGCCTGAGTGTGCAAGTGGCGCCGATCTGGACCGGCTTGTCGCACATTCGGAGGGCAAGGTGCTCTGGGTTGGCGCGCGGGGTCTGTCTTTTGCGCTGGCGCGTTATGCCGGTGTTTCGGCGCCCGCTGTGGCAAGTCTGCGCGCCCCTCTGATGGTCGCAAACGGATCGCGTGATCCGGTGACCTTGGCGCAGATCGCGCGGTTGCCGTCCGAGGTGACCGTGTTGGATGCGCCGGATGGTGAGGTGCGGGATGTCGACCTCTCTGAGGGGCCTCTCGTGTTGTCGATCTCCGATGGCGGGGGTGGGTTGTCAGGACATGAGGCTGCGCGGCGCTTTGCCGAAAGCGTGGCACATTTTGCGGAGCGTGCCCGGCCCGCAGCTCTGCTGATCTGTGGTGGAGAATCTGCACAAGCCATACTGGACCGGCTGGGGGTAAACAGTTTACAAGTGACAGCCGAGTTGCGGCCGGGCCTGCCGTTGTGTGAGGTGCGGATGCCTTGGGGAAACATGCAGGTCGTTACGAAATCGGGCGGTTTCGGTGCGCCGGAGCTTTTGGCCGGACTTGTAAAAGATGTGTTGTAAAAGAAACGATGAGCGGGCGGTGAGGGCAATATGGACCAGCAAAACGTAGATAAGGCAAGCTCGCGCACGGCGCGGCCGCCGCTGTCCGAAAAGGTCTATACCGCGTTGAAGAACCGGATCACCCGTGGGGATTACGGTGCCAATGAAAAGCTTCCGGCGGAAAAGGATCTTTCCGGGCAATTCGGGGTGTCGCGCCCGGTGCTGCGCGTGGCGCTGGAGCAATTGCGCGAAGAGGGGTTGATCGTCTCGCGTCAGGGGGCGGGCAATTTCGTGCGGGTCAAACGTGAGCCTGCACTGGGCTATACGCCGGTCGAGACCATCGCCGACATTCAGCGGTGCTACGAATTCCGCCTGACGGTCGAGGTCGATGCTGCCGGGCTTGCTGCGCAGCGCCGCAATGCTGAGGTGCTCGATGACATGGATCGTGCGCTCGATCTTTTGTCGGATGCGACCGGCTCGCGCCTGCACCGCGAAGATGCGGATTTCGCCTTTCACCTCGCGATCGCGCGGGCCTCGAACAACCAATATTACGCCGAAACCCTGAAGGCGCTGCGCGACCACATTTATGTCGGCATGAAAATGCACGGCGACGCGCTGATGTCCGATGGGGCGGCGGCGTTGGAGCATGTTCTGGGCGAGCATCGCGCCATCTATGAGGCGATCAAGGACCGCGACGCAGAGCGCGCCCGCAGCGTCATGCGGGGGCATATCATTCACTCGCGGGAACGGTTGTTTGGCGGGGGAATGCTCGATCTCTCGATGTGAGGTCGGGCGGATCACATGATAGGCGCGCCCTGCGAGGCAGGCGCGCCTTTTTCTTGTGGTGGAAAGCTCTTAGAATGCGTCGCGGTAGAGGGCGTGAACCTCATCGACGCTCATTTCGCGCGGGTTGTTGTCCATCAGGCGACGGATGGCGTGGGCTTCCTCTGCCCAGGTGCGAAGGTCTTGCTCCTCTGCGCCATGCGCTTTGAGGTGCATTTCGATGCCAAGATCGCGACAGAATTCGAAAGCCGCCGCTTTCAGCGCCTCCTGACTGCCGACATTGCGCAGCCCGAGCGCCCCGGCCACCTCTGCGGTTTTCGCGGAAGCAACGGGTTGGTTGAAGGCCAAAACATGCGGGAAGATGATCGCATTGGCCAATCCGTGCGGCAAGGACAGCCGCGTCCCGAGCGGATAGGCCAGCGCATGCCCTGCCGCCGTGTTCACCGGACCAAGACAGATGCCGCCATAATAGGAGGCCAGCATCATCCCGGCGCGCGCTTCGCTGTCCGTGCCGTCCTCGACCGCGCGTTTGAGGTATTTGCCGACAAGTCCGAACCCCATGCGGGCGTAGTCGTCGATCAGGTCGTGGGCGTTGATGTTGGTAAAGGCCTCAACGCAATGCGCCATGGCGTCCACGCCGGTGGCCGCCGTCACGGCGGGCGGGACGGAATAGGTCAGTTCCGGGTCGAGCACGGCGAGATCGGCGATGAGATACGGGCTTTCCACCGCCAGTTTCGATTTCGTCTCCGGGTCAGTGATCAGCGCGCGGATGCCGGCTTCCGATCCCGTGCCTGCGGTCGTGGCGATCTGGACCAGCGGCGTGTTGCGCCCGGCGACCTTGTTCGGGCCGACCACCTCCGTGAGTGTTTGGGTGCCGTCCCAAAGCGCGGCGACCAGTTTGGCGACATCGAGAACCGAGCCGCCGCCAAGCCCGACTATCAGGTCGGGCGCATGGGTGCGGGCCTGCTCCAGCACGGCGTTGAAGGACGGAAGGTCGGGTTCGGGCGGGACGTTGTCGATGATCAGAATATCGCCAGACAGGCCGAGGCGCTCGACATAAGTGGCGGTCGGACCAGAGGCGATCACAAGCGGGCGTTTGGAAAACTGCGCCCAATCGCCGACCTTTGCGGCGGCGCCAACGCCGATCTCAAGGCGTTTGGGTTGGTGGATGGTGATAAGGCGATCCATGGTCGACATGTTGCGCTCCTTTCAAACGGTTTGGGCGACGAGGTCGGCCACGGTCTCGGGGCTCAGGCGCACATGCCGGATGGCGCGGCGGTAGAGCGTATAGGCGATGTCCAGTCCGCCATCTGCGCGCGGCAAGAGGACGGGATAGGACAGTTCCTTGTTGTGCCCGTCGATGGAGTTGTTCGACAGGCAAGTGCCCGCGCTCGTCTCGACGGTGTAGCGCGTGGGGAACGTCTTGCCGCCATCTGCGGACAGGCAAAGCGTCAAAGGCGCGCGCTCGACGCCCCAAATCGGGCGGCATCCTTCGCCTTCGGGGCGGTCGTCCTCCTCTTCGAGCTCGTCATATAGCGACGCGCGGCGAGAAGTGGATTCGGCGGCGGAGATGGGGTTGCACACCATGCCGAGCACCTCGTCGGTCAGGCGGGCAACGCCAATGGAGCTGTTGTTGTTCGGCACATCTGTCGGGGCAGGCGCGCTCCAGCTTCGGCCGCCGTCCCGGCTTTCGGAGCGATGCACAAAGTCCGATTGGCGGCGGCGGTAAAAGGCCGCCATGTCGTCACCCTCCAGTGCGACGGGGGTCATGTGTACTGCGCCGGGCGAGTTGGGGACCGCCGTCACGGACCAGCTGTCACCATCGTCCGTGCTCACCGCAATGGCGGCTGTGTCGAAGGCGCCGGTCCAGCGGATGCCGTCGCGCGGGTTGCAGCAAAACAGCGGAAGCACCCAGGCGCCATCGTCGCGCACGAAGGGGCGCGCGCGAATAAAAGTGCCATTCGGCAGGCCGATGTCGCGTTTCTCGCCAGACGTCAGGCGGTCTCCCGCGCGTATGATCGGACGCATGAAAACGCGTGATTCATCTTGGTTTCCCGCAGGTTGTGCGGTGTTGAAGAGCCAGATTTTGCCATTCGGGGCCGTGAACAATACGGGGTTTTGTTCGGAGCGATCCGGGTCGTCGGTCAGCTGTGCTACGGGGCCCCATTGGGGGGCGTCTTCCTCCAGAATGGTCGCATAGATGGAGATGTCCGATTTGCCCTCAAGTGTGCCTCCGAACCAAGCGCAGGCCAGTGCTCCATCGGGCAGGCACGCCAGAAAAGCCGCATGATTCTGAATCGTCTCCGCCGGGAGAATCGCCCACTGGCCATCGGGGCGCGATGACAGCAATCCGTCCATGTTTTCAGCGATGTCTTTCGGCGTCATGCGGGTCTCCTCCCCAGATGGTTTGCATGACAAGTGATCAGATTAATGTGCAACTTGTCAAGTTGTGAAAGTATTTTGCGCAGCCGCAAGGGGCTTGGGTTGGGTCTGAGATTTATAAATTCAATTTAAAAACAATCAATTAAATGAAATTTTGGGTCGGGCAAAATTGGGGGTTTGACTTTAGTTTTCAACTTTACCAATAATGAGGGTGCGCAGAGGCCGCGGGAGGCGGTGATGCATTGAATTGCGGGCTGCGCCCATAAGAGAGCGTGGAGGCGCTCGGGAGTTGAGAAAGCAATCTGCTTTCAGGGAGGAAATATGAAACAGTCTACACTTCTTGCCGGGGTGCTACTGGCGACGTCGGCGTTAAGCCCGGCTTTCGCGCAGGAGGCCAATGTGACCATCGTGCTCGGCGAAGAGCCCGATCTTGTCGAGCCCTGCATGGCGACGCGCTCCAATATCGGCCGCATCGTGCTTGGCAACATCAGTGAAACCCTGACCGAGCTTGACGTGCGCGGCGATGAGGGTCTCAAGCCGCGGTTGGCGGAAAGCTGGGAAATGGTGGATGACACCACCTGGCGGTTCCATCTGCGCGAGGGCGTGACCTTCTCCGATGGCACGGCTTTCGATGCCGCCGATGTGAAGCATTCTTTCGAACGCGCGGGCAGCGATCAGATCACCTGCGAAATCTCGCGCTACTACGAAGGCATCGACATCACGCCTAGCGTGGTGGACGATCTGACCATCGACTTTAAAACCGATCCGGCCCAGCCGATCCTGCCGCTTTTGTTGTCTTTGCTGACCATCGTGCCGTCCGAGACGCCGATCGAATTCACCCGCGAACCGGTGGGCACAGGCCCCTATGTCCTGTCCGATTGGCAGCCGGGACAGAGCATCACGCTTGAGCGCCGCGAGGATTACTGGGGCGAACAGCCCGCCGTGACCAAAGCGACCTATGCCTTCCGCTCCGATCCGTCCGTGCGCGCCGCAATGGTGGCGACGGGAGAGGCCGATATCGCGCCCTCGATTTCCGCGATTGATGCGACCACCGACATGGATATGGCCTATCCGAACTCGGAGACCACCTATCTCAGGGTCGACAGCTCCATGGCGCCCTTGAACGACATCCGCGTGCGCAAGGCGCTAAACCTCGCCATTGACCGCAATGCCTTTATC
This sequence comes from Celeribacter naphthalenivorans, assembly GCF_020524585.1. GTDB lineage: Bacteria > Pseudomonadota > Alphaproteobacteria > Rhodobacterales > Rhodobacteraceae > Celeribacter > Celeribacter naphthalenivorans. The sequence continues at coordinate 92,416 of NZ_JAIVLK010000010.1, read as the reverse complement.
GGCACCATTCTGGCCGAGGGCACCCAAGTGGCCACCGCGATCAACGTGCCGACCACGCTGGGCTGGAACCCGGACACCAAGGCCTGGGACTACGATGTCGATGCGGCCAAGGCGCTTTTGGAGGAGGCCAAGGCAGATGGCGTGCCGGTGGACACTGAAATCCTGCTGGTCGGTCGCACGGGCAACTTCCCCGGCGCGACGGAGACCTATGAGGCGATCCAGTCGATGCTCTCCGAGGCCGGGTTCAATGTCCGTCTGCAAATGGTCGAAGTGGCTGAGCACGAGCAATATTACTCGAAACCCTATGTGCAGGATCAGCCGGTCCTCGTGGGCGCTCAGCACGACAACTCGCGGGGCGATCCGGTGTTCTCGATGTACTTCAAGTACCATTCCGATGGCCGTCAGTCCGGTATCGACGACAGCCATGCCGATGAACTGATCGAAAAAGCGACCGCCGCCACCGGCGAGGAACGCGAGGCGCTTTGGTCGGAACTCTTCGGCTATCTGCATGACGATGTCGTGGCGGACGTCCTGTTGTTCCATATGGTGGGCCACGCCCGCGTGGGTGAAGCAGTTGATTTCACCCCGACCATCGCGACCAACAGCCAACTTCAACTTGCCGAAATCGGTGTGAAGTAAGCCCTGCCTCCCGAGACACGCATGGGGCGTTCCCCTCATGCGTGTCTCACGTTGAAGACGGAGAGACACATGAAAAAGATGCTGGGAAAACGGGCGCTGTCGAGCTTTGTCTCGCTGATGGTCCTGATCGTCCTCGTGTTCTTCCTGTCGCGCCTGACGGGCGATCCGGCCGCGCTGTATCTGCCGGTCGATGCCTCTGAGGCGATGCGGGAGAATTTCCGGGAGATCCATGGGCTGAACGACCCGGTTCTGGTCCAGTTCGGTCGGTATCTCTCCGATTTGATCCATCTCGATTTCGGCGACAGCCTGCGCAAGGCACGTCCCGCCATCGAGGTGGTTCTCGAAGCCTTCGTCTGGACGCTGCAACTGGCGGTGATCACCATGGCGCTCGTGACAGTGGCCGCGATCATCGTCGGCTCCATCGCCGCCTTTAAGGTCGGGCGGCCTTTCGATCGCTTTGCCTCGGTGCTGTCGCTGATCGGAGCCTCTGCGCCGGATTTCTGGATCGCCATCGTCGGCATCGTTCTGTTTTCCGTCACTTTCGGCTGGCTGCCGACCTCGGGGACCGGATCGGTCTGGCACTGGATTTTGCCGATTTCCGTGCTGTTCATCCGCCCCTTCGGTCTCATTTTGCAGGTCGTGCGCGGGTCGATGATCAATGCGCTGGGCGCGCCCTATGTCAAAACCGCGCGCGCCAAGGGGGTCAAGAACCGCCCTGTGATTTTCGTCCATACGCTGCGCAACGCCATGCTGCCGGTCATCACCGTGATCGGCGATCAGGCGGCGGCGCTTTTGAATGGCGCGGTCGTGGTGGAGACGATTTTCGGTTTTCCCGGTGTCGGCAAGCTGATGATCGACTCGATCCTTCAGCGCGACTTCAACGTGATCCTGGCGGCCATCATGGTGACGGCCATCGCGATCTTTATCATGAATATCCTGATCGACATCGCCTATGCGCTGCTCGATCCGCGTATCCGGGCTTGAGGAGGGACGCATGAGCGAGACCACCACCGATACCGCCACCGATGCCGCCAAGACCCCTCCCGTCACGGCAACCACCGGGGCGACCGGCCTGCGCCGCATTCTGCGCATGCTTTGGGCCGATAAGCTGGCTTTTATGGCGATGCTCTTTCTGCTCGTCGTGCTTCTGGGCGCTCTCTTCGGTCCGATGTCTCTCGAGGAGATGACGACGAAAACCAACCTGCGGGCGCGCAATGCGCCGCCCTTCGATCTGTCGCGTGGGTTTTTCTACATCCTCGGCGGGGATGCTTTGGGGCGGCCGCTTTTGGCCCGGATCATTGTTGCCTCGCAAAACACCATGGTGATTGCGGCGGGGGCGGTGCTTGGGTCTCTGACGGTCGGTGCGACTTTGGGGCTGATCGCGGGCTATGCCGGGCGCTGGACCGGCGAAGTCATCATGCGTCTGGCCGATGTGATCATGTCCTTTCCCTCGCTCCTTTTGGCCGTCATCGTGCTTTATATGCTGGAGCCTTCTATCGGGAATCTCGTGCTTGTCTTGGCGATCACACGCATCCCGATCTACCTGCGGACGACCCGTGCCGAGGTTTTGGAGGTGCGCGAACGGATGTTCGTCCAAGCCGCCAAAGTCATGGGGGCCTCGAACCGCCGCATCATCTTCAAACATATCCTGCCGGTGATCCTGCCGACGCTTCTGACCATCGCCACGCTCGACTTCGCCTTTGTCATGCTGGCGGAATCCGCGCTGTCTTTTCTGGGCATTGGCATTCAGGCACCGGAGGTCACTTGGGGCCTCATGGTGAGCCAAGGCCGTCAGTATCTCACCAACGCGTGGTGGCTCGCGTTCTGGCCGGGTCTCGCGATCATCCTGACCACCATGTCCCTGAACCTGCTGTCGAGCTGGATGCGCGTTGCGCTCAATCCGACCCAGCGCTGGCGTCTTGAAATCGGAGGGAATAAGAATGGCTGATCATCTTCTCGAAGTCCGTGATCTTTCCGTCCGGTTTCACACCGCGCATGGCATCGTTCATGCGGTGAATGGCATCTCGTGGCATCTCGACCGCGGCGAAACTCTCGCGATCTTGGGGGAAAGCGGGTCGGGCAAATCGGTCTCGGCCTCTGCGATCATGAACCTGATCGACATGCCGCCGGGTGAGATCACCAGCGGCGAAATTCTCTTCGACGGCATGGACTTGCTGAAAGCCTCCGAGGAAGACCGGCGTCGCCTCAACGGCAAACGGATTTCGATGATTTTCCAAGACCCTCTGGGCCACCTCAATCCGGTCTATCCGGTTGGTTGGCAGATCGCTGAAACCGCGATGGCGCACGGGCGTTCGAAAACCGAAGCCTATGAGCGTGCTTTGCAGCTGATGGAGCGCGTGGGCATCCCGAACGCCAAGGAGTCGATGGGCAAATACCCGCATGAATTCTCCGGCGGGCAACGGCAACGCCTGATGATCGCAATGGCTTTGGTGCTCAAACCCGACATTCTCATCGCGGATGAACCGACCACGGCGCTCGATGTGACGGTGCAGGCCGAGGTTCTGTCACTGTTGGAAGAATTGCAGGAAGAGACCGGCATGGGGCTTTTGCTGATCACCCACGATTTGGGCGTGGTGGCCGAGGCCGCCGATCGTGCGGTGGTGATGGAAGGCGGGCGGATTGTCGAGAGCGGTACGCCGCGCGCGCTTTATCACAACGCGCAGCATCCCTACACGCGCAAGCTCTTGGCCGCCGCTCCCGGCAAGGGCGCGATGCGCGTCCATGAACAGGGCAAAACGCCGATCCTTAAGGTGCGTGGGTTGAAGAAAACCTATGGGGCCTTCGATGCCCTGAAGGGCGCGGAGTTCGACCTGCATGCCGGTGAAACTCTGGCCGTGGTGGGCGAATCCGGTTCCGGGAAATCCACGATTGCGCGGCTGATGTTGCGTTTGGAGGAGGCCTCGGGCGGCACCGTGATGTGGAAAGGCGAGGATATTCTCACGAAATCCCCGAAAGAGATGGGCAAGCTGCGGCGTCAGTTGCAGATGGTGTTCCAAGATCCGACCCAATCCCTCAATCCGCATATGTCGGTGTACGACATTATTTCCGAGGCTTGGGTGATCCATCCCGACATCCTGCCGAAAGCAAAATGGCGGGCGCGCGTCGAGGAGCTTTTAGAGCAGGTCGGGCTTCAGGCCGATCACGCGCTGCGCTATCCGCATCAATTCTCCGGCGGCCAACGTCAGAGGATCGCGATTGCGCGGGCCTTGGCGCTCGAACCCGATCTGATCATCTGCGACGAGGCGGTTTCCGCGCTCGACGTGTCCATTCAGGCGCAGGTGATCGCGCTTTTGGGCGAGCTGCGCGACCGCCTTGGTATCGCGTTTATCTTCATCGCCCATGACCTGCCGGTCGTGCGCGACTTCGCTGACCGGGTTTTGGTCATGAAGCGCGGGGAGATCGTCGAACAGGGCACTGTGCGGCAGATTTTCGAAGCGCCCCAACAAGGATACACGCAACGGCTTTTGGCCGCAGGTCTCGATTCCGACCCGGACGTCCAGGCCGACCGCCGTGCCGCGCGTCTGGCGCTTGGCTGAGGCTGATTTTGTGGCGCGGGATGGCACAGGGCGCCGCCGCGCCCCAACTGGATTTCCAAGGAGGGGAAATTTCAATGACACGACACATCGTGAGGCAAATGCTGACATGGAAAACACTGTCCAACTGTGGGCGATTGGCGCTGATCGCAGCCCTTTTCGGGGTCACTGGTCTCAAGGCTGAAGCCGACATCATTGACATCACCCCCGAATATGCCACGCGTCTGCCGGTCGATTTCCTGCCTCAAATCCAGTTCGCGCAAAACGATCACGGTTTTAAACGCGACGCCCTCTATTTTCATCTGCTGCGCCCGGTGACAGATGCGCCCACGCCGGTGATTGTCTTCGTGTTGGGAAGCGGCTGGCAACCGGTCGAGGTCAGCCGTGTGTTGCCGCAACTCGTGCCGCTCGCTGAGGCGGGTTTCGCCGTGGCGGCAGTTGACTATCGCGGCATTGGTGAGGTCACATTCCCCACGCCACAGGAGGACGTGAAGCGCGCGATCCGGTATATTCGCGCCCATGCTGAAACCTGGAACATCGATCCCGAGGCCATCGGCATCTTGGGCAATTCCGCAGGTGGGCATATCTCGCTTCTGGCCGGGCTGAGCGACGAGACGGCCTTTGGCGCCGGGGGCGAGGGGGAGAGCGCCGCCGTGCAGGCCATCGCCGCGATCTATCCGGCGATCTATCCCGACGAAATGGCGGGCGACGGTCTGAGCCTCATCAATCAGCACTTCGGTCTGATGGCGGGTGACCCGGCCAATGCAGACGCGGTGGCGCCCGGTTTGCCCGAGACCCATGTCGATGCAGGCGATCCGCCGGTTTTGCTGATCCATGGGACGGCCGACGCCATCGTGCCGGTCACGCAAAGCGAACGTTTCTACGAGACGCTGACCGACGCGGGCGTCGACGCCACGCTTCTGCGGGTCGCAGGGCTGGGGCACTCGATTGAGGACACGATGACCACCCTGCAGATCGAACAGGGGCTGATTGATTTCTTCATCCGAACCCTGCGCACAACTGACTGACATTTACTTTGGCTGCGACGGATGTGCCGTCGCAGCTCCTGCCGAGGGAGCCCTTCATGACAAACGCTTTGCACTACTTCAAATGGGCCTTCTTGGTCACGTTTATCGGTTTGGTCGGAAGTTTCTGGCTTGGCTGGCGCTATGACGGAACGCTGTCATCGGCCCTGTCATTCCTGATGATCGGCTCGGTGCTGGCCGTTCTGGAAATCTCCCTGTCCTTCGACAATGCCATCGTCAACGCGAATAAACTCAAGACGATGACGCCGGTCTGGCGACAGCGGTTTCTGACCTGGGGCATCCTGATCGCTGTCTTCGGGATGCGGATCATCTTTCCCCTGGCCATCGTCGCCATCGCCGCGCGGGTCGGGCCGGTCGAGGCCCTGCGCCTGTCGATCAGCGAGCCGCAGGAATATGCGCGCATCATGGACGAGAGCCACCTCTCCATCGCGGCCTTTGGCGGTGCGTTTCTGGGTATGGTGGCGTTGTCGTTCTTCATGGATGAGGCCAAGGAAATCGATTGGATCTGCCGGATCGAACGCAAATTGCGCTCCATGGGGACGATCAAGGGCGTGACCTATGGCACGGTGCTTTTGCTGGTTCTGGGGTTCGGACTGTTTCTGGGCACGGACGAACAGGCGACGTTCTTCAAAGCTGCGATCATGGGGCTTGTGGTCTTCATGTGCGTCGAGACGCTGAGCCATGTTTTGGATGCCGAAGCCGAAATTCAAAGCGCCGCACGGGCCGGCGGTCTCGGCGCCTTTCTCTATCTCGAAGTGCTCGATGCCTCCTTCAGCTTCGATGGCGTGATCGGCGCCTTCGCTCTGACCAACAACCTGTTTCTGATCGCCATCGGCCTCGGCATCGGTGCGATGTATGTGCGCTCGATGACGATCATGCTGGTGGAAAAGGAAACCCTCAATGAGTTCCGCTTTCTCGAACACGGCGCTTTCTATTCCATCCTTGCGCTCGCGGTCATCATGTTCGCGCAAAGCCTCGTGCATATCTCTGAGGTCGTCACCGGCCTTCTGGGGGCGACGATCATCGCGCTGTCTTTCGTGTCCTCGCTGCGCTTCAACCGTCGCGCAAATATGTGATCGGCTGCGTCATGCGGCCTCGTCCCGCATGACGTGTCACATCTGAGAACCATCGCTGTGCAAGCGCGAACCATCTAAATATGCGCGGGCCTTGTCTTCGTATATTTAGATGATACATCATCAAATGATAAATCACCAATAATCGACGACTCGTGCCGCAATGGTTTCGGGGCCGTCGGATGTCGCACAAGACACAGGAGATTAGGATGATGATCCAAGGCGTCCCCCCGAAAGGGGTAGACCCGAGCGAAGAGCTTGGCCGTCTTATCCCCGCCGTGGGGCAGGTTTGGCGGCGCATTCTTGGGCAACGTCTGGCCAAGGAGGGGCTGTCGGACGCGACCGCGCTGCCGATCCTTGTGCTTTGGCGCGAACGCAGCGCGTCGATGCGGCAAAACGAATTGGCGCAGCTGCTGGGGCTTGAGACCTCCGGCGTGGTGCGCCTGCTCGATTCTCTGGAGACGCGCGGGCTGCTGCGGCGCGTCGAGGACCCGTCGGACCGGCGCGCCAAACTTCTCGAACTGACGGACGACGGCCTCGCCCTCGGCGCCCGTGCCGACCGCATCGCCCGCGAACTCCGGCAGGAACTTTTGGCCGAGGTGGCGCCCGAAGAGTTGTCCCAGACGCTCAAACTTCTGAGCAAAGTCTCCGCCGTGCTCGATAGCCTCGAAGACAGGTCGAAATCCAAATGATGGTCCCTGGCGGCATTCGGATGGAGCATGTGCTCTTTTCGCTCAAGACCTTCGGGGCGGGCATTCTGGCCTATTGGATCGCCCTGCAATGCGGTCTGCCCAATCCCTATTGGGCGATCGGCACGGTCTATATCGTCGCCACGCCGCTGTCAGGTGGCACCACCTCGCGCGCCGTCTACCGTTTGGCGGGCACCGTTTTGGGTGCGGTGATGATCGTCGTTCTGGTGCCCAATCTGGTGTTCTCGCCGCTGCTCTTGAGCCTCGGGATCGCGTTTTGGTGCGGGCTGTGTCTGTTCGTCAGCATGCTCGACCGCTCGCCGCGCAGCTATGTCTTCATGCTGGCGGGCTATACGGTGGCGCTCAGTGGCTTCACGCTGGTGCAGGTGCCGGGCACGAGTTTCGATGTGGCCGTGGCGCGGGTCGAGGAGATCGCCATAGGCATCCTCTGTGCCTCGGTGATCTCGCGGGTGGTCTTTCCGCAACAGGCCGGACCAGTGCTGGCGCATCGGGTCGAAGGTTGGTTGGACAACGCCCGCAAGCTCACGCGTGATGTGCTGACCGGCGAGGCCGACAACGCCGTGCTGCGCGAAGAGCGCCACAAATTGGCCGCCGATGCGGTGGCGCTGCGCGGCTTTACCGATCAGGTCGATCACGAAGGTGCCGCGGGGCGCGTCATGGCCGACCGCATGGCCGCGCTGCAACAGCGGATGATCGCGGTGCTGCCCCTGCTCTCCGAGATCGAGGACCTTCTGGCGGCTCTGGGCCGCGATGCTCCGACCTCTGTAGATCGCAGCTCGATCTTGGAGCGGGTGGTGCATTGGCTGACGCCGGGTGCTTTTGATCTCTCCGCCGCCAAGGCGGAAACCGACGCGCTTTTGGCAGACATCGATCAGGACAGGGCACATCTCGAAGAGCGTGCGCGCGATTGGGATGTCCTGTTGGCGCTGCGTCTGACCGGGCGGCTCAAGGACCTGGTCGAGGTCTGGGCGGATTGCGAAGTGCTGCGCTCCGATCTCTCCTCCGGCGAAGCCCACACGCTGCGCCGCACGCTCGCCACCCGGCACCGGCAGGGGCGGGAGCTGCACATCGACTACGGCATCGCGCTGCGCTCAGCGCTTTCGGTGGTCATCGTCACGCTGGTGGGCTGTGGCATCTGGATCTGGTCCGGCTGGTCCTACGGCGCGGGCATTGCGCAGATCGGCACCATCCTGTGCTGCGTTCTCGCAGCGATGGACAATGCGACGCCCGTGCTGCGTAAGGTTGTGACCCTGATGCTCATCGCCTTGGGTGCCGCTTTTTTCTACAAATTCGCCATCATGCCGATGGTCGGAAGTTTCTATGCGCTGGCCGCTGCCCTGGGGCTCGTGCTGATCCCCGCCGGTGTGCTTTTGGCCGTGCCTGCCACTTGGCTCATGGGCTTTCAGATCAGCGTCAACCTGATCTACATGCTGACGTTGGACAACCAGGTGAGCACGAATTTCAACGCTTTCGCCAATGCCAGCCTCGCGACCTTCGGCGGTGTGGCTTTGGCGATGATCACACTGGCGACGGTGCGTGCGGTCAGCACCGAATGGAGTGCCGCGCGGCTGTTGCACTCCGGCTGGCGGGCGGTGGCCGATGTGGCCTCCGGTACGCGCCGGGTCGATCCTGAGCTGATCGCCGGGCGGATGACCGACCGGCTGGGTCTGATCGCGCCGCGTTTGGCGCTTTTGCCAGCGGGCTCGGAGGTGCAGGAAAACGACATCCTGCGCGATCTGCGCGTCGGTCTCACGGTGCTCGAACTGCAGCGCATCCGGCGCGAAATGCCACGCCGGGATGACAAACTTCTGGACGATCTGCTCGATCAGATCGCCACGCACTATCAACAGGGCACCGCAGGGCTTGCCAAGCGCAAGGAGGCGGTGGCCGAGGCCCTCGACCGCTGTCTGAACGAGGTGCTTTTCGAGGCGGGGCCTGCGTCCTCACGTCTGCGCGACGCGCTTGTCGGTCTGCGCAGCGGTGCCTGTCCGGGGCTGGCCCCACCCACATTCACGCGTCCCGCACGGAGTCTGATCGCATGAAACCGGATATCGACCTTTTCGGCGTCTTCATCCCGACGCTGCTGATTGCAGCACTCGGCTGTTACCTCGTCTACCGGCTGCTGCACGCCTGGCTGGCGCGCATCGGGCTTTACCGACACGTTTGGCACCCTGCGCTGTTCGATGTCGCCCTTTATTTCACGGTTCTCGGAACCGTCATGCTGTGTCTGGAGCAAACCATATCATGATGTCGAAACTTAAACTCAAGGCCGGGGGATTTGCCCTGACCGCTGCCGTGCTTGCCTGTGCTTTGGTGCTTGGGCATCATCTCTGGGATTACTATGTCAACGCGCCCTGGACCCGCGACGGCAAGGTCACCGCGGATGTGGTGCGCGTCGCGCCCGAGGTTTCCGGGCCGATCCAGACCGTCTATGTCACCGACAACCAACTGGTGCAGGCGGGCGATGTGCTGTTCGAGATTTCGGAGGAGCGGTTTCAATTGGCGCTCAAGGCGGCGCAGGCCGATCTCGACACCGCGCACGAAACCATGACCTTCAAACAATCGCAGGCCACGCGCCATGCGACCCTGCGCGAGAAGGGCTCGACCAGTCAGGAAAACGCCGAGCAAGCCGCCCAGGAAGCCGCCGCCGCCAAAGCCGCCTATCGCAGCGCGCAGGTGGCGCTGGATGTCGCCAAGCTGAACCTCGAACGCACCACGGTGCGCGCGCCGGTGACGGGCTATGTCACCAACCTGCATCTGCGTCAGGGCGATTATGCCATGGCGGGCACGGCGACGGTGGCGCTTTTGGATGCCGACAGCTTTCGGGTGACCGGCTATTTTCGCGAAACCCAACTGGCGCGGATCGAGGTGGGCGATCCCGTCCGCATCGGCCTGATGGGCACGCGCAACGACCTGTCGGGGCATATCGAAAGCTTTGGCCGAGGCATCGCCGACAGCAACACCGCCTCCAACGCGCAGGGCCTGCCCTCGGTGGAACCGGTGTTCACCTGGGTGCGTCTGGCGCAGCGTATTCCGGTGCGCATCGGCATTGATGAGGTGCCTGACGGCATGGCGCTTGCGGCGGGGATGACGGCCAGCGTTACTGTCGAGGACAGCGCGTCCGGGGCGTAGATTTTGAGTAAGACACGCTTTGTTCATATAGAACGCCAGAGCGGATCAAACCGCTCTGGCGTTTTTCACGTTTCCAACGCGTGACGCTTCAGTGCGCGGTCTGGCCCCCATCGGCGACAAACACCGTGCCATTGACGAAAGACGCGCCCGGCGAGGCGAGGAAGAGTACCGCCGCTGCGATCTCTTCGGGCTGAGCTGCGCGTTTCATCGGGCTGTTGGCCATCAACGCGCCGGAGATCTCCGGGTCAGCCAGCCAACGTTTGGTCATCGGCGTCTCGATGAGACCCGGCGCCACGGCGTTGATGCGGATGTTTTGCGTCGCATAGTCCAAAGCCGCCGCCTTGGTCAGACCCGCCACGCCATGTTTCGCCGCCGCATAGGGCGCCATGTCGGGGTCGGCGACCACGCCAGCCACAGACGAGGTGTTGACGATCGCGCCGCCGCCTGCGCGCAGCATGGCCTGGATTTCGTATTTCATCGACAGGAATACGCCGCGCAAATCGACGGAGATGATGCGGTCGAATTCCTCGTCGCTGACCTCGGCCAAGGGTTTCGTCGCAGGCAGGATGCCCGCGTTGTTGAAGGCGACGTCCAACCGCCCAAAGCGGCTTTCGGCCTCGGCCACAAGTGCCTCGACCTGCGCCGCCTCGGCGACGTTGGTTTTGACGAATACGGCCTCGGCGCCGAGATCGCGACAGGCCTGTGCGGTCTCTTCTGCCGCATCGGCCATATCGCCGATCACAAGCCGCGCGCCGCGTTTGGCGAAGGCCAGCGCCGTGGCGCGCCCGATGCCGGTCGCGGCCCCGGTGATCAGAACCACTTTGCCGTCATAATCGAGAATTGCGTCGCTCATTTTCAGTCTCCTTAAAATCTAAAAGGCGGAGGCACCGTGCCTCCGCCCATGTTCAATCAACGTGTATGATCAAATGGTAATGCCGGATTTTCCCGGGGCAAGAATGCCGTTCGGGTCCAGCGCCCGTTTGATCCTTCGGTTCAGATCGCGCTGTCCCGGACCATAGGTCTCCGCCACCTCGTTCATGAACGAGGTCGAGGTGCGGTAAATCCCGTAGCCCGCGCCATGCAGCGCGTCGATCAGCGCGAGGTAACAGCGCCGCGCACGGTCCATTTCCTCGGCGTTGTTGCGGTCATAGAGAATGTCGGTGAGCTGTTCGGCGTGGCGTCCGCCGAACAGGAAGCCGCCGATATAGTCGAAACCATAGTCGTCCAGCACACCGTGCATCAGGTTCATTTGCTTGAGCGCCTCGGAGCCTTCGCAGCGCACCACAGGCGCCAGCCAGGACGAGCCACCGCCGCCTTTGTAGTTGTAGATCGTGAACTCGGTCAGGGTCGGTTCGTTGGTCATATTGAGGTTCCAGTGATGGAACGGTGTGGCTTCGATCGCCGGGTCGCGTTCCGTCAGGAATTCGCCACCGGTGGAGGCAAAGGCCTCGCGTGCGATCTTCAGGTTGACCTCGATCTGTTCCTCGGTGCCGTAGAGCGTCGAGATGTGGCCCCAGATGCCGAGCCCCATGTCGTTACAGATCTCCCGCACCCGGTCGCGCGGGATGGCGCCGGGGCCGGTGTAGATCTCGTCGCGGCGATAGGTCTGGGCGATGTGATACATCGTGTGGCCCAAAACGCCGTTCTCGATCACCTTGTTGAGGTTCAGGTGGCGCACGGCGTCGACGCCTGCGGCCATGCCGTCGTCATCGTTCCAACCGCACAGGAACCCGAGGCTCATCGGCGGTTTCGGCATCAGCCAGATGCCGATCTTGGTCACGACGCCAAAGTTCGATTGGCTGAAAATCCCGTCCACCCAGGGCCCGTAGCCCCAGCGATAGACGTTCCATTCGCGGCTGTTCACGACGCCACCCATGCCGGTGCGCACCAAAGAGCCATCGGCCAGAACCACTTCGAGACCACAGAAGTTCTCGAAATGCTGACCGTAGCGGTTGTAGCCCACACCACGATCCAGCGTGTTGCCCATCGGCCCGGCAACCGGCCCGGAGGAGGGGAAGGAAATCCACAGCGGGATGTTGTTGGTCTCAAGGAATTGCTTGAGCTGCATATAGGTCACGCCCGGTTCCACCAAAGCGTAGCCCAGCGTCTCATCCACCTCGATGATCCGGTTCATGCGTTTCAAATCGAGCACCACCTGACCGGGGGTCGCGGGGGCGGCATCGCCATAACCGAGGTTCTTGCCGGTCGAAATCATCCAAAGCGGGATGCCGTAAGCATCGGCGATTTTGACGACGGCCTGCACCTCTTCGACAGACGCAGGCGCAACGGCACCGGCCGGGCGGTGACGCGCGTCGGGTTCGGGCAGCATGACTTTCGAGTAGGGCGCAAGGCTCTCGACATCGGCGTGCACATTGTCTTCGCCAACAATCGCGCGCCATTCGCGAAGCGCGGCGGCAAAGTCGCTGTGGGACACGCCCGGGGGCAGGAAAGTCATATCTTCAGTGGCCATGGGGGGTCTCCCTCAGAGATCGGCAATCAGGGTGGAAAAGGCGCTGGGGGCGTCGGTCCACGTCATTTCGGAATGGGGCTGGTTCAGGGTCTCGGCGAGAAGCTTTGAGAGGTCTTGCGCCTGCCAGCCTGCGGTGGTCGCGGTCAGCGGCATCTGGTGACGGCTGCGCTGGATCACGCGGGCTTTCGGGGCATGATCGCCAAGGGCGAGATCGAAAAGCACAAGATCGGCCTCGCGCCCGATCAGCATCACGCGCTGGCCTTTGAGAGCCGCAAGACGCGCGGGATCGGTCAGGAAGGCGCCGGTGTCGCTTTCCGTGACGACACATCCGGCATCCTGAAGCGTATGCGTCAGCGTGTTGCTTTGCGGCAGGGAGAGGATCACCCGAAGCGGCGGGCGAGACAAGGCCGGATTGGCCAGGGCCGAAGAGAGGGGCAGCGCCGAGAGCGACAGCCCCGCAAAACCCGAGGCCATGAACCCCCGGCGTGAGAGTGTGGTGGTGGACATCAATGTTCCTCCACATGGTGGACGGTGCCCGGCGCCTTGCCCGGTTTTTCGCCCGGCTCGACCCGCAAGGAGGCGATATAGGCGGCCACCTGACGCAGCTCGTCGTCAGAAATTTCGCTCTCACGGAAGGCGGGCATGGCATTCAGTCCATGCCGCGTGACATGGCGCAGGGTCTCAAATTCCAGCTTTTGCAGCCGCAAATCCGGGCCGACGCCGGTGCCGTGGCATTGAAAACAGGTGTTCTGCGCCAGACGCGCGCCGGTGCGGTCGCCTTGCATTTCGGCGGCGGCCGGATCGACGGTCATCTCCTGCGCAACTGTGGCCGACCCGAAGGTCAAGAGCCCAAGGGCAAGGGCGCAGACGCGCAGCGGGGTTTTGGAAAATCGCATGGCTCTCTCCGCGGTCTCAGTGAAGGGTCTCACGCGCCGCCGCGACCTGTTCGGGCGTGGCAGTGGCGCTTTCGGTGTCGTTCATCGCGTTGCGCACATAGTTGGCGATGTCGGCGATGGAGGTGTCGTCCAGCAGGAAGGCCGGCATCGCGATGCGCCCGTCCTTGTCCGACAGGCCGGTCAGCACCGGCGCGATCACATTGTCGGCGGAGGCGCCCACGGCGTGATGCCCGGCAATGGCGGGCGCGAAATCGGGCACGCCTTCGCCGTTCAGGCGGTGACAGGCGGAACAGTTGACGCGGTAGGCCACGCGCCCGCGCTCGATCGAGGCGCTGGCGTCGGCATGATCGAGCGCCGCACCTGTAGCGTGCCGGATCGGCTCCAACTGATGGAGGTAGGCGGCCATGGCGCGCAGGTCGCTTTCGGTCAGATGCGAGGTGCCCTCGGCGACCACGTCATACATCGGGCCGAAGGGGCCGCCATGCACGCCGTCTTTGCCGGACAGATAGGTGTAGAGATCGTCTTCCGACCATTTGCCCAGACCGGTTTCCGCATCCGGCGTCAGGTTCGGAGCCCAGAATCCGTCGATCTGCGCGCCCGCCAACATCATGCTGGCCTTTTGGGCACCAAAGGCGTTGCGCGGGGTGTGGCATTCGGAACAATGCGCCGGACCCTGCACCAGATAGGCACCGCGGTTCACTTCGTCGCTCAGCGCGGGGTCGGCTTCGAATTCACTGTTGTCGAAGAACAGCTTGCGCCAACCGCTCAGCAAAAGCCGCTGGTTGAACGGGAAATCCAGCTCCAGATCGGGCGCCTCTTGGGTCACCGGCGGGATCGACATCATATAGGCGTAAAGCGCGTCGATGTCGGCGTCCGACATCTTGGTGTAAGACGTAAAGGTCATCGTCGGGTAGAGATTGCCGGGATGCGCCGTCACGCCTTCGCGCACGGCGCTGGCAAACTCATCGCGGCTCCAACCGCCGATGCCGGTCTCCGGGTCGGGGGTGATGTTGGGGCTGGCCATCTTGCCAAAGGGCGTGTTGATCACCAAGCCGCCCGCATAAGGAATGCCGTCCGGCGCGGTGTGGCACGGCGCACAATCGGCGGCGCGGGCGACATATGCGCCACGCGCGATCTCATCGTCGAGATGCTGCCCCAAAGCGGGTATCGGCGTCTCGGCAACTTGGCGTTTGACCGGGCTGAACATATACCCTGCGACTGCGATCCCGGCGACGGCGAGGACGGCGACGCCTGTGATCAGCTTGCGGCGGAGCGGCGAGGGGGAGGAGGGCGTAGGTGAGGACATGGCGTTTGCTTGGGTCTCCGTACCGGCGGCCTCGCGAACGATGGATGTTCCCGACTCCCGGCTGCACAAATTGCGACATTTTGAGGCAGATATAAAACGACGCAGGCGGGTGGTCTTGTCGCAGAGGGACCAAAGTTATGGCTCTGAGGGACGTGGTTCGCTAAGGCCGAGAGAGCCTCTGTGAGGGCCGTCAAAGCTACTCCGCATTGATGCAGGCGCTATGGGCGCGTATGAAAGGAAGAGGCGCGGTCTGCGCCACCGGATTTCTGGATCACGAGGCCACCCCATGCGTCCCAAAGCGCACGCGTCTCATATTTCGACCTGTGACACCGGCGGTTTGCAGCCGGATCAACAGGTGACGCTTTGGCAAAACTACACGCAGGCCAATGTGTTTCGGGTGCGGTTTCACACCGTGAATGTCGAAACCCTGCACGGCACCCAGCGCAATTTCGAAACCGGATCGATCCATTTCTCCGACATGCGCGTGACGCCGCATGTGGTGGAGCGCAGCGAACAGGACCTGATCGACGATCCTTGCGATATGGTCCTGTTGATCATGGTGCTCGAAGGCGAGGCGACCTATGGGCAGGGGGGCGTGTGGATGACGGCGCAGGCGGGGGAAATCCTCGCGCTGCGCTCGGATCGGGCGTTTCAGGGCATCTACACGCGCGCGGTGCGGCAGATGGTGATGACCCTGCCGACCTGCGAATTTACCGCGTTGTGCGGGCGCGAGATCACCGGGCTTGAGCGGGCGACACAGGCGCAGCTCGGCAAAAAAAACGTCTCTTGGCTGTCTGAACAGGCGCTTGCGTCTTTGAGCGACACTGCCCGCAAACCCAATCAGGTGCTCAAGGGGCTGGAATTGGTCGCGGCGCTGTTTGGGCCTTCGGAGGGCACATCTTTTCCGGGTCAGGATCGGCGGATGCGGCCACATTTTCTGGCGGCTCAGGCCTGGATCGCCGATCACCTTTCCGATCCCGCGCTTACACCCGGACAGATCGCCGAGGCGCTGAACATCTCGCTCAGACATCTCAACCGGGTCTTCGCGCGCGAAGGCGTTACGGTGCGCCAGATGATCGGCCAAAGGCGTCTCTCCATGGCGCTGCACCTGTTGCAGGACCCGAGTTACGCGTCGCAAAGTATCGGTCAGATCAGCTATAAATGCGGGTTTTCGGACCAGTCCCTGTTCAGCCGTCAGTTCCGGCGCCACTTCGGTCAAAGTCCTAAAGCGGCGCGCGAGGCCGCGAGGCTTTAGCCGCTCCCAAGCGTGATCGGTTCGGGCACCAAAGTGACGCCAAACTTGGCGCGCACCCGGCGGATCACCTGATTGGCCAGCGCCTGAACCTCTGGCAATGTCGCCTGCCCATGGTTCACGATCACCAGAGCATGCCCCTCATGCACCGCCGCATCGCCGATCCGCAGACCTTTGAGCCCGGCGTGATCGATCAGCCAGCCCGCAGAGAGCTTCACGCCGCCGTCGGTCGGATGTCCGGGCATCTCGGGCAGGGTGCGCCATGTTTCTTCCGTGACAACAGGGTTGTGAAAGAACGATCCGACATTGCCGAGCACCCGCCAATCCGGCAGCTTGGTCGCACGTTGCGCGAGAACCGCCTGCATCACCGTCTCGGGCCTCTGCGGCTGGGGCAGGTCGCGAAGCCCCGCATAGCTCAGAATCGGGGTCCAAGGACGGGAAAGGCGCAGGGTCACCTCAGAGACGATGTAACGCCCCGGATGGTCCTTAAAGACGCTGTGACGATAGGCAAACCGACAGTCGGCCTTGGTCAGCGTCACCATCCTCTTCTCTTTGCGATCATAGGCGGTTAGGTGCGCGAAGACATCGGACAGTTCCACGCCATAGGCGCCGATATTCTGGATCGGCGCGGCGCCGACCGTGCCGGGAATGCCCGCGAGATTTTCCAATCCGCCGAGGCCAGCCCCCGTGATCTGCGCCACCAGAGAGGGCCAATCTTCGCCCGCTTGCGCCGTGATCTTGATGTGATCTTCTGCGCTGTCGTCGACGCACCAGCCCTCGATCGCCATCACCGCCACCACCGCGCGCAGACGTTCCGGCAAGAGGCAATTGCTCCCCCCGCCCAGCACATAAAGCGGCAGGTCGAGACGTTCAGAAAGCTGAGCAATCTCGGCAATCTCTTCGACACGCGTCACCTCCGCGCCATAGCGGGCACGAGACGAAAAGCCGAAGCTGTTGCGGGGAGAAAGGTCGAAATAATCCGTGAGTCGCATGAGGGGTTATCCGAGCGCCTCTGCAGGTTGAACTTCGGAAATCACATAGGTGCAGCGCCGCCCTCCGCTCAGAATATGTTCGGCGCGTTCGATCTGGACGCCCGGGCCCAAAATGGCGCGAAAGACCTCCATCTCGGCACGGCAAAATCCCTGACAGATGCTCGCGGCGGCGCAGATCGGGCAATGGTTTTCGACCAGATAGAGCGTGCCATCGCCGGGGTCCTCGACCGTGGCCATATAGCCGTCGTCCTTGCGCAGCTGCGCAAGTTTGTGGACGCGGGCGGGCAAGTCGCTGCAACCGGTCATCGCGGCGCGATATTGCGCCTCCGTTCCGGCCTCACGCGCGGCGATGATCTTGTCCAGCGCCTCGTCGCCAAGCACGGCGGAGATGTTGTTCAAAATCTCGACGGTGAGCGCGGCATGGGTGTCGGGAAAGCGCGTTTGCGCCTTTTCCGACAGATGCCAATAGATGGCCGGGCGCCCGCGCCCGGCGGCGCGGCGCTCTTCGGTGACCAGACCGTCGTCCATGAGTTTGGCAAGCTGTTGGCGCGCGGCCTCGCCGGTGATCTGCAACTGTTTGCCGACCTGCGCGGAGGTCATCGCGCCATGCATTTTGAGGGTCATCAGGATGCGCTCCGAGGGCGCGCGAGGCGACCATGCGGACTGATCCGAGGCGCGCGTCGCCGCGCGGTTTTCAGGGTCATCACCATCTTGGCGATATTTTTCCAAGTCATCACTTGACATATTGCCCTCAATGTTTTTCAAAGTGCGTACTTGTTTTAATAACGTGACGGCCGCGATGACGCAAGCCCTGCTGAGGTCGACTTGCCAAGAACCGCCCCGCCTTGAAAGGAGACGCACATGACCTTTGAACTTCCCTCCCTGAGCTACGCACACGCTGCTTTGGCCCAGCGTGGCATGAGCCAGGAAACGCTTGAGCTGCACCACGACAAACACCACCAGGCCTATGTCACCGCGCTTAATGGCTTTGTCGACGCCAATGCCGACCTGCAAGGCAAGAGCCTTGAGGAGATCATCGCGCTGACCTATGGCGACGACGCCCGTGCGCCGATTTTCAATAACGCGGGCCAGCATTGGAACCACATCCACTTCTGGAACGCTCTGTCCCCGACCGGCGGCGGCATCCCGGGCAAGCTTGAGACCAAAATCACCGAAGCCTTCGGCACGGTCGACGAGTTCAAAGCCGCCTTCAAAGCCGCCGCTGTCGGTCAGTTCGGCTCCGGTTGGGCATGGTTGATCCAAAAAGCGGACGGCACGCTCGCCGTGACCAAAACGCCCAACGGTGTGAACCCGCTGGCGACCGGCGAAGGTACGGCTCTCTTGGGTCTCGATGTCTGGGAGCACAGCTACTACGTTGATTTCCGCAACCGTCGCCCGGATTACGTCACCAATTTCCTCGATACTCTGGCGAACTACGAATTCGCTGAGTCCAATCTGGCCTGATCGCACACCCCCCCGTGCGACAGACCTGTCCCGTCCGCACCCCCTGCGGGCGGGACGTTTTTGCCCTCTGAAGTCGAAGCCCCCCAATGACCTATGTCGTGTTAGAAAACTGCATCGCCTGCAAACACATGGACTGCGTCGAAGTCTGTCCCGTCGATTGTTTTTACGAAGGCGAGAACATGTTGGTGATCCACCCGGACGAATGCATCGACTGCGGTGTCTGCGAACCCGAATGCCCCGCCGATGCGATCCGCCCGGACACCGAGCCGGATGCCGAACAATGGGTCGAGATGAACCGCAAATATGCCGAGATCTGGCCAGTGATCACCCAGATCGGCACGCCCCCCGCCAACGCCAGTGAGATGGACGGGGTGCCGAATAAATTCGAGACGCTGTTCTCACCCAAGCCGGGGAGCGGATCATGACTGTGGTGCAACATCTGGAGCTGGACCCGCGCTTTGAGAGCGGGATCGAGATGCAGGATTTCCGCGATGCCATGGCGTCTCTGGCCGCAACCGCGTGTTTGGTGACGGCGGGCGAGGGCGAGATGCGGCTTGGGCGCACGGTGACGGCGGCGATGTCGCTCACGGGGGCGCCGCCCGCGATCCTTGTGTCGATTGATGCCACATCAGAACTTGCTGCCTTGATCCGAAAGCGTGCGGGATTTTCCTTTGCCATGCTGGCCGAGGGGCAACGCGACATCGCCGATGCCTTTGCCGGGAAACGCCCGCCGGAGCAGCGGTTTGAACAGGGAATTTGGGACAGTTGGCCCTCAGGTCATCCGCGTCTGACACAGGCCGTGGCCACGATGGAGTGCGCCGTGATCGGCGAGATCGACTTGGGCAGTCACATCCTCTTTGCGGGCGGCCTGTCAGGCATTGCGCTTGACCGCGCGGCGCGACCGCTTGTCTGGCACGACCGGCGCTATAATGCGGTTCAGCCGCTGTGATCCATCGTGACGCTCGGCAGAGCTGCCGGGCGGAGTGCATAGAACCTGTCGCGAAGGCCGGATGAGCCGCTGAAAAAAGCGGCGTGGCGTCTCCTAACTTCGATTTTCATCAAACCAAACATCTTAATCGCGATATTTATCGGATGAAATCTCCAACGCATGCTGCGCCGGACTTCAGAAGAAAGCCGAGGGCGAACAGCGTTGCAATCTCCCCTTGGCCCTTCCCATACGGCGACCCAACAAGCCGACATGCCAACAGGAGATGACAATGACTTTCAAACACAGCTGCGCGCTCATAGCCCTCATGGCCGGTCTCGCCCCGGCCGCCTATGCCGAAGACCTCAATGCCCTGATCTGGTGCGACCACGCCGATCCCGAACTTCTCGAACCCTTCGAGACCGCCCATGACGTGCGGGTGAATGTGAAGGAATACGAAGGTACCGCAGCCGGTCTGACGCTTTTGGAACAATCGCGCCCCGGCGACTGGGATGTCATGGTGATCGACGCGGTCGATGTCGGGCGCGCGGTGGAGCGTGGCCTTTTGGCGCCGCTGCCCGAGGGCACCGCCCCGACCAGCGATTATTTCCCCGAAGTGCGGCTCGACGATCACGTCACGATTGACGGCACCACCTATGCTGCCGTCGAGAAATTCGGCTACAACACGGTCGCCTACAATAAATCCGCTGTGGACCCGGCGGATATGACCAGCCTCGCAGCGCTTTGGTCCGGCAAATACGATGGGCGCATCGCGATCTATGACTATTACCTGCCGGTATTGGGCCTTGTCGGTCTGAACGCAGGTGTCGCCACGGCGGACCTCGATGCCTCGGCGGTCGAGAGCCTGCGCGATCCGCTGATGCAATTGAAAGCCGCTTCGAAACAGGTCTCCGATGTGGTCGGCAGCCAGACCGCTCTGGCGACCGGCGAGGTCGATGTGCTGATCGGTGGCGGCGAATGGCTGACCGCCGTGCTCAATGCCGAGAACCCCGATCTCGACTGGACCATCCCGGAAGAAGGCGGCCTGCTTTGGGCGCAATCTTTGGCCATCGTCGAAGGCACCGAAAAGCCGGAGCTGGCGGCGGAGTTCATCAAATACGTCACCTCTCCCGAAGGTCAGGCGCGGCTTGCGACCTCGTCCTGTTACTGGGGCATGCCGGCAAACAAAGCCGCCGGTGACGTGCTGACTGAGGCGCAAAAAGATATCCTGCGCTGGGACGATCAGGCAGACTACCTGACCCGCGCCCAGCTCTACCCGGTGCCGGATGCCGACACCGATGCGGGGATGCAGGATCTCTGGACCGATATGCTTCAGAACTGAGCCGGACATGAGCATCGAAGCCCAGGAAAAACGGCAGGGGGTGGCACTCGTCACCCCCGCGCTCCTTTGGACCCTCGTCTTTTTCGCCGTGCCTTTCGGGGCGATGGCGCTCATGAGCCTTGCGCATTTGGAAGGCCGCGAGATCGTGCAGGGGCATGACCTCGGAAATTACCTTCGGATTTTCACCGATCCCTCCTTGCGCCGTGGCATCTTTGTCTCGCTGGAAATCACCGCGACCGTGACGGTGATCTCCGTGCTTCTGGCTTGGCCCTTGGCGTGGATCATCGCCACCCGCGTGCCCGTGCGCTGGCGGCGCATGGTGCTCTTGCTGGCGGTCTTGCCGTTTTGGACCTCCTATGTGGTGCGGTCTTATTCCTGGGCTTTGGTTTTGGGCGAAAAGGGCGTGGTGATGAATGCGCTGGTGGGGCTGGGCCTCTTGGCGGAACCCGTTCAGATCATGGCGACCCGCGCCGCCACCGTCACGGGATTTGTGCATTTTTTCGTCATGCTTTTGACGCTGACGATCTATTCCAACCTCATTCAACTCTCGCCCAACTACGCCCGCGCGGCGCAGGATTTGGGCGCCTCGCAATGGCAAGTGATCCGCCTCGTGATCCTTCCGCTCACTTTGCCGGGGGTGATGACGGGCGCGTTCCTGACCTTTGTTCTGTGCATCGGCGACTACATCACGCCGCAAATCCTTGGCGGCAATAACGAGCTGACCCTGCCGCAGCTCATCATGTTGCAGCTTGGGCGGCGCGGTGATTATCCGATGGCCTCGGCGCTGTCGATTGTGCTCATGGCAATCGTGACGCTGGCCTATGCGGCCTCTGCACGTTGGCTGAAAATGGAGCGTGTGTGATGCGGTATCTCTCTTGGGTCTACCTTCTGGCGCTCTTCACCTTTATCCTTTTGCCGGTCGTCACCCTCGTGGTGTTTTCCTTTCAGGATGGTCGCCTGCCGGTGCCGCCGTTCAAGGGCGTCACCTTTGAATGGTATGCCAAAGTGCTCTCGGATCGCGCCATGATGGAGGCGCTGCTCAACTCTCTGATCGTCGCTCTGATGTCCTCGCTCTGCGCGCTTACTCTCGGATTTCTCGCCGCATCGGGTCTCGCCCGCGTCATCTTGCCCGGTTCAGCCCTCATGCGCGGGGCCCTCATTGCGCCGATGACGGTGAGCTACCTGATCATCGCGCTGGGTCTGTTGCAGATGTTCAACCAGATCGGTCTGCGCCCTTCGCTTTTGGCGACCGGGATCGGCCATGTGGTGATCAACCTGCCGCTTTGCTTCGCGATCATCTATGCGGCCATCGGTGAGCATCAGAAAAGCGCGCTCAAAGCCGCGCGGGATTTGGGCGCGCGCGAGTGGCAGGTGCTCTGGCTGGTCGCCGCTCCCATGCTCATGCCCTCGCTGGCGGCGGCATTTTTCCTCGCCTTCACCTTCTCTTGGGACGAGTTCATCATTGCCTTCCTGCTGACCCGCTTCGACGTCACCTTGCCCGTTGAGATCTGGTCCATGCTACGTTCGGGTCTGTCGCCCGAGACCAACGCGGTCGGCTCTCTCGTCTTCCTCGTGTCCATCGCCATCGTCGTGGTGCTGGAACTCACCCTGTTTCGAAAGGGATCGAAATGACCGCCGATGTTCATATCAACGCCGTCGAGCACCGGTTCAACAGTTTCACCGCGCTGCATCGGGTCGATCTTGAGATTGCAGCGGGCGAATTTATCGTTCTGCTTGGCCCGTCGGGCTGTGGCAAGACCACGCTTTTGTCCATCATCGGCGGGTTTTACACGCCCTCTGAGGGGCAGGTTCTGATCGGCGGCAAGGACATGACTCATGTCGGCCCAAAAGACCGCCCGACCACGACCATGTTCCAAGACTACGCTCTGTTTCCGCATATGACCCTGCGCGACAACGTGGCCTTTGGGTTGCGGATGTGCGGCATGTCCAAGGCGGCGCGGAGTGAAAAAGCCATGGAGATGCTCGACATGGTGGGGCTCGCGGAAAAGGCCGGGCGCAAACCGCACGAGCTCTCGGGCGGGCAGAGGCAACGTGTCGCACTCGCGCGTGCGCTGGCGGTGGAGCCGGATGTGCTTTTGCTCGACGAACCTCTGGGCGCGCTCGATCTCAAGCTGCGCCGCCAGATGCAGGACGAATTGAAAGCCATCCAGCGCCGTGTCGGCACCACTTTTGTGCATGTCACCCACGATCAGGAAGAGGCCATGGCCATCGCCGACCGCATCGTGGTGATGAACCACGGGCGTATCGAACATTGCGGCACGCCCGAAGAGGTGTACCTCACGCCCAAAACACTGTTCTCCGCCAATTTCATGGGCGAGATGAACCGCATTCCGGTGAGCGGGGCGGGGGCCTCGCCGCTTGGTCCATTGGATGTTCCGGCGGGGGAGGGCCTTCTCTGTCTGCGGCCCGAAAACATCGGTCTTGAGGGGCAATTCAGCCTTGGAGCCGCGCGCCTCACTGAGGCGTCATTCTTCGGCGCGCATCACCGCTGTCACTTCACGCCGGTGAACGCCCCCGATCTGACGCTGGTTGCACATCTGCCGCAGGGCGCGCATCCGCAGATCGGCGCGGAGGTCGAGCTGTTCGGCCGCAATCCGGTGATCCTGCCGCACGCCACGCCGGAGGCCGCATGACCCGTATTCTACCCAAGAACTGGTATCGCCAACGCGCCGCAGGCGATGGCATCACCTGGATCGACGAGCCTTACATTCAGGAATTCTACCGCTGTAACATCTGGCATGTGCGGGGCCGTGATCGCGACCTGATGGTCGACAGCGGCATGGGGGTGGTGTCCCTGCGCGAATGGGTGCCGCTCGTGAGCGAACGCCCTCTCGATGCCGTGGCAAGCCACACGCATTTCGATCACATCGGATGCCACCACGAATTCCCCTGTCGCCTCTGTCACAGTGCCGAGGCCGAGATCCTCGCCGATCCGACACGCGCCAACACGCTGGCCGATCCCTATGTCACCGACGAGATTTTCGACGCCCTGCCGGATGTGCCCTACAGCTCGACGACTTATGCCGTGAAAGCCGCCCCCGCGACGCGCATTCTCGAAGACGGCGACATGATCGATCTGGGCGACCGGACCTTCGAAGTGATCCACACGTCCGGCCATAGCCCCGGCGGCATCGCGCTTTGGGAGGCGGCCACGGGCGTCTTGATTTCCGGCGATCTCGTCTATGATGGGCCGCTCATTGAAGACACCTACCATGCCGATGCGGAGGCCTACATCCGCTCGATGCAGCGCCTTGCGCGTCTGCCGGTGCGCGTGGTGCATGGCGGTCATTTTCCGTCGTTCTCCGGCGCGCGTCTCACCGACATCATCACCACCTGGTTGAAAGAAAAGGGCCTCTGATGGACCACAAGACCTTCTACATCGACGGCGCTTTCGTTGCGCCGCTCACCGCGCGCGACTTGGACGTCGAGAACCCCGCCACCGAAGACATCGTCACCCAGATCAGCCTCGGCACCGCCGCCGATGTCGATCGTGCGGTGGCCGCTGCCAAATCTGCCTTCCCGGGCTGGGCCGCGACGCCGCTCTCGGAACGACGTGCCTGTGTGGAACGCCTCTTGGAGATTTACAAAGCCCGCTATGAGGAGATGGCGCAGGCGATCACCACCGAGATGGGCGCGCCGATTTCCATGTCGCGCGCGCAACAGGCGGACACCGGCGTCGGTCATGTCGAGGGCTTTCTCGAAGCACTCGAGACGATGGAATGGGAATGGCAATTGCCCAATGGGGACACGCTGATGCGTGAACCGATTGGGGTTGTCGGCCTGATCACGCCGTGGAACTGGCCGATGAACCAGATCGCCTTGAAAGTGATCCCGGCGCTTTTGACCGGCTGCACCTGTGTGCTCAAACCTTCCGAGATCGCGCCTTTGTCGGCCATGCTCTACGCCGAGATGATCCATGAGGCGGGGTTTCCACCGGGGGTGTTCAACCTCGTGAACGGGGACGGGCCGGAGGTCGGCTCTGCGCTCTCGCGTCATCCAGATATTGCTATGATGTCCTTCACCGGCTCCACCCGCGCAGGCGCCGCCGTGACCCGCGATGCCGCCGAAAGCGTGAAACGCGTGACGCTGGAGCTGGGCGGCAAGAGCCCCAATCTGGTCTTCGCCGATTGCGATCTGGAAACGCAGGTTGCGGCCTCTGTGGCGGAGTGCATGAACAACACCGGCCAAAGCTGTGACGCGCCGACGCGGCTCATCGTTGAGGCCTCGGTTTACGACAAGGTCGTCGCGCTGGCCCAGGCGGCGGCGGAGGCCACGGTGGTGGGCGATCCGACCGAGGAAGGCGATCACATCGGCCCTCTGGTGTCCGCGCTGCAATGGGACCGGGTGCAGAGCCTCATTCAAGCGGGCATCGACGAGGGCGCGCGCCTGATCGCGGGCGGCACCGGCAAGCCAGAGGGCCTCAATCGCGGTCACTACGCCCGCCCGACGGTCTTCGCCGATGTCACGCCCGACATGCGTCTGTGGCGCGAAGAGGTCTTTGGCCCGGTCTTGGTGATCACGCCGTTTGCGGACGAGGCAGAGGCCATCGCGCTTGGCAATGACACGCCTTATGGCTTGGCGGCCTATGTCCAGACCGGCGATCCGGCACGGGCGCGGCGTGTGGCCAAGGGGTTGCGCGCGGGCATGGTCCACCTCAACGGCGCGCCGCATAATTACGGCAGCCCCTTCGGCGGCTACGGCCAGTCTGGCAACGGTCGCGAAGGCGGGCTTTTGGGCCTCGAGGACTTCACCGAAGTGAAAGCGGTGCACGGGCTATGACCGCTTTGACCGTCGCCCTCTGGCAAGCGCCCTCTGTCGCAGGACATTGCGATCTGGCGTTCGATCAGATCGCAAGTGCCTCGGCTGCGGCAGGTCTTGCGGGGGCCGAGGTCATTGTCTTTCCCGAGCTGTTCCTGACCGGCTATGAACGTCCCGATCTGGCCGATCTGGCGCTTGAGCAAGAAACGCGGCGCACCCGTCTCGCCCCGCTCGCGCAGGCGGCGGGATGTGCGATCTGTGTCGGCTACCCGGAGCGGGCGGGCGACACGATTTACAACGCCGCGCTCTGTGTCTCGGCTTCGGGCGAGACTTTGGGTAACCATCGCAAAATTCAGCTCTACGGCCCGGAAGAGGCCAAACGGTTCACCCCCGGAGACCGCTATACGCTGTTTGATCTCGCCGGGCGCAAGGCCGCCATGTTGATCTGTTACGACGTTGAATTCGCACCGCATATTGCCGCGCTCAAACGCCAAGGTGTCGAGATCATTCTCACGCCCACGGCGGCGATGGACCCGTTTGATCATGTCGGCGCCCATGTCGTTCCCGCGATGGCCGCCAATCACGGGCTGAGCATTGTCTATGCCAATCTCTGTGGCACGGAGGCGCATCTGAGCTACTTCGGCGGTTCCGTCATTGTCGGCGCGGATGGCAAGATTTTGGCACAGGCCGGACGCGATCCGGCGATGCTTCTCGCCACCGTGCCTGCGTGCTATGATCCGTCGACGCTCTCCACGCAGGGGCGCGATTACAGGCCGATTGACACCGAGGTATCATGCAACTTTCCGGCGCAGACGTTCGATTGATGCGCGTGTTCGACGCGGTGGTGCGCCACCGGGGCTTTGCCGCGGCGCAGGCCGAGTTGAACGTCAGCCAATCGACGATTTCGACCCAGATCACCGCCTTCGAGGACCGCCTCGGCATGACGCTCTGTCGTCGCGGGCGGGCGGGGTTTCGTCTGACGCAAAAGGGCGAAGCGGTGCATGCCGCCGTGGTGCGTTTTCTCGCGGCCTCTGAGGAATTCGTCTCGGAAACCGCCGTGCTGCGCGGTGCGCTGTCGGGGACTTTGCGGATCGGTGTGGTCGATCACGTCGTCACGGACCCGAATTTTCGCCTGTCCGAGGCAATAGGCGCGCTGGAAAATCGCGCCACCTCGCTGCGCTTTGAATTGGCGCAATGCAGCCCGCAGGAGTTGCAGGCCCGCGTGCGTGACGGCTCTCTGCATCTCGGCATCGGCTCGTTCCCGCATAAGGTTGCAGGGCTCGATTACAAACCGCTCTACACCGAGACCAACTATCTCTACTGCGCTTCGAACCACTTGTTGTGGAAGGTGCCGGAAGAGGAAATGACGCCGGAATTCGTCACCACCATGCGCACCGTCGGGCGCAGCTATTGGCGCGATGATCACTGGAACAACCGCGATTTTCCGAATTCTCCGGCCATGGCGCAGGGGTTGGAGCAACAGCTGATCATGATTCTTTCGGGCGCCTATATCGGCTATCTGCCCGATCATTCCGTGACGACTTGGGTGCGTGAAGGTCGGCTCAAACCGGTGCTGAGCGACCGCTTTATCTACCGCTGTACCTTCGAGGCGATCACCCGTCCGGATGTCGATGCCTCGCCTCTGGCGCAGGAAATGCTCAAGGAGCTGTCGCGGATTTATGTCGACCCGCCGATGCCCGCCGGCGTATAGGGCGCGGGAACTGCCGAAAAAAGCGGCGCGACCTTTTGTAACTTCGACTTTTATCAAACTAAAAATCTTAATCGCGATATTTATCGGACGAACAGGCTGGCGCATTCTCCGCCCGACTTAAGGAGAAAGCCGATGAGCGAGCACCGATTCAATCAACCCCTCTCTGGCAACGAGATGCCCCGCACGGGCGGGCTGGCCTCGATGATGCGTCTGCCTGTGGCGCAAAGTGCCGAGGGGCTGGATGCCTGTTTTCTGGGGATTCCGATGGACATCGGCACCTCGAACCGCCCGGGCACGCGCCTTGGCCCGCGTCAAATCCGCGATGAAAGCCGGATGATCCGTCCCTACAACATGGCGACGGGGGCCGCGCCTTTCGAGCATCTGCAAGTGGCGGACATCGGCGACGTGCCGGTCAACCTCTATGACCTGAAGAAATCCGTCGAGATCATCGCCGAGCATTATCGCGGCGTGATGTCCCATGGTGCGATCCCCTTGACCTTGGGCGGCGATCACACGCTGACTTGGCCGATCCTGCGTGCTGTTGCGGAAAAACACGGGCCTGTCGCGCTCATTCACGTCGATGCGCATTCCGACACCAACGAAGATATGTTCGGCGAGAAAGAGGCGCATGGTTGCCCGTTCCGCCGGGCGTGGGAAGAGGGCTGTCTGCAGAACGATAAAGTGTTCCAGATCGGGCTGCGTGGCACGGGCTACAGCAAGGCTGATTTCGACTGGGGCCGCGAGCAGGGCTGGACTTGTATTCAGGCCGAGGAGTGTTGGCACAAATCTTTGACGCCGCTGATGGCCGAGATCCGCGAAAAGATCGGCGATGCGCCGGTCTACCTGTCCTATGACATCGACAGCCTCGACCCGGCCTTTGCGCCCGGCACCGGCACCGTCGAGGTGGGCGGTCTGACCACCATGCAAGGCCTCGAAATCATTCGCGGCACGGCGGGGTTGAACCTCGTGGGCTGTGATCTCGTCGAGGTCTCGCCGCCCTACGATCCGGCGGGCAACACCGCTGTGATCGCCGCCAATTTTCTGTTTGAAATGCTCTGCGCGCTGCCCGGCGTGCCGCAGGGTCGCTAATCCAAAGCCGGAACCACAGGGAGTTTCCAACCATGCAAAGACGTCAGTTTCTCAAAGCGAGCGCCGCCACCGTGGCCGCTCTGTCCGCCCCTTCGATCCTGCGCGCCGCCAACAGCCCGCTCAAGGTCGGCACCTACGGCGGCTATTTCCAGGAAAGCTTTGATCAATACATCTACCCGGAGTTCACCGCCGCCACCGGCATCGAGATCGAAAGCATCGCCGAGCCGACCGGCGAAGCCTGGCTTGTGCAACTGGCGCAGGCCGCGCGTGCCGGTCAGGCCCCGGCGGACGTGTCGATGATCGCGCAACTTGCGCGCATCAAAGGCGAGCGTTCGGGTCTCTGGGCGCCGCTCGATGAGGCGGCTCTGAGCAATCTCGGCAACCTGCCGGATCACTTCGTGCACCGCTATGAGGATGGCAAGGTCTACGGCACGGGGGCTGTGAGCTGGTACATCACTTTGGTGACCAACACCGATGTGTTTGCCGAGGCGCCGACATCTTGGACCGCGCTTTGGGATGCGGCAAATGCCGACAAACTGGGCCTCATGTCCATGGCGACCAACTCTTTCCTTTTGGAAATCACCGCGACGACCTATTTCGGCGGCACGGATATTCTCAAGACTGACGAGGGTGTGTTGCAGGTGATGGACAAACTCGCAGAGGTGAAATCCAACGTGCGCCTGTGGTATCGTGACGAAGGCCAGTTCCAGCAGGCGCTGGAAACCGGCGAGATTCCGATGGGGCAATATTACCACGATGTGACGGGCCTCGCCGCCTCGCAAGGCAAGCCGGTGCGCTCTTCGTTCCCGGACGAAGGTGCCGTTCTGGACAGCGGCTCCTGGGTGGTGTCGAAAGCCTCCAAGGCCCTTGAGCCTGCGCAGGAGTTCATCAACTACATGGCCCAGCCGGCGATTCAGGCCAAACTGTCGCGCTTCGTCGGCACTGCGCCGACCGTGTCGCGCGAGCTGACCGATCTCACCGACGAGGAATTCGCCGCCGTGTCGTCCGACAAGGCACCGATCCTGCCGCTCAACGAAATCTATGTGGACCGCGGCGATTGGATCAACCAGATGTGGTCCGAGAAAATCACCGGCTGATATGCCCGTGACGTTGTCCCACTAAACTTTCCCTGGCGCGTCGCGATGGCCCTCTTGCCGCGGCGCGCATTTTTGACGACAGGAGACCCGATATGACCGAATTGCGCATCGACAGCCTGAGCAAGGACTTCGGCACGTTCAGAGCGCTCGACTCCGTGTCGCTCGATATTCCCAACGGCAAATTCGTTTGCCTGCTTGGCCCCTCGGGCTGTGGCAAGACCACGCTTTTGCGCCTGATCGCCGGGCTCGAGACGCCCACCGACGGTCGCATCTACGTCGGCGGCGCCGATCAGACCGAGGTGCCGACGCATAAGCGCGGCATGGGCATGGTGTTCCAGTCTTTGGCACTGTTCCCGCATCTCGATGTCGCGGACAACATCGCCTATCCGCTGGCCATTCGCGGCGTCGACAAGGCGACAAGGCGGGCCCGCGCCGAGGAGCTTTTGGAGCTGGTGCAACTGCCCGGTCTGGGATCGCGCCGCATCCACCAATTGTCCGGCGGCCAGCGTCAGCGCGTTGCCATCGCGCGCGGCCTGTCGATCGATCCGCAGGTGTTTTTGCTCGACGAGCCGCTCTCCGCGCTCGACGCCAGCCTGCGCGAGCATATGCAGATCGAGCTGCGCCAGATTCAACAACGCCTCGGCGTGACCACCGTCGTCGTGACCCATGACCAGAAAGAAGCCCTGACCATGGCCGATCTGGTGATCGTCATGAAGGACGGCGTGATCCAACAGGCGGGCGCGCCGATGGAGCTTTATCACACGCCTGCCAACGCCTTTGTGGCCGGGTTCATCGGCACGACGAACCTGATGCCCTGCACCGTGGCCGATGGCGTGGTCTCCGTGCTTGGCCATGCCTTCCCGATCACCGAGGGCGACCGGATCGCCATCTCATCCGGCGAGGCGCAACTTTCGGTGCGCCCCGAACATGTGCTGCTCGGCGCGCCGGACGAGGGCCTGCCCGCAGAGATCAGTTTCCTGCGCGATTTGGGCGAGAGCCTGCATGTTCTGATGCGTGTCGGCGATCAGGAGATCACCGCGCATCTGCCCCCCGGTCATGGTCATGATCTGGCCACCGGTCAGACCGTCGGCATCCGCTTTCGCGATGGCGAAAAGGTGGTGGTGCAATGAGCGCGACATCTGTGCAAACCGCCACCCCGCGATGGCTCGGGCTATGGCCCGCCGCCATGCTGACGCTGTTTTTCCTCGTGCCTTTCGGCATCATGCTGGCCGTCTCCGTCGCCCATCGCGATGTGAGCGGCTTTTACGAATGGTCCTTCGAATGGGACAGCTACGCGCGGTTTCTCTCCGCGTTTTTCGGCAAGGTCATGGCGGTCTCGATCTCCGTCTCGCTCACGGCGGCGGCGATCTGTGTCGCGCTGGCCTTTCCCTTCACGGTCTTTCTCTCGAACATGGGGCATCGGGCGCAGACCCGCATTCTCGTGGTGCTTTTGTCGGCGCTGGCGCTCTCCGAGGTGATCATCGGCTTCTCGCTCTCGACGCTCCTGTCGCAGACGGCGGGCATCGGCAATCTGTTCCACTGGCTGGGCCTGATTGATGAACCGCGCGCCTACACGCCCTCGCTCTTCGCGCTGATCACCGGGCTGTGTTACATCGGCTTTCCCTTCGCCGTTTTGGTGCTCTACCCGCCGGTTTCGCGGCTCGATCCCGAGATCGTCGAAGCCGCCCGCGTCATGGGCGCCTCCGGACCGCGCGCGTTTTTCGGCGTGATTGTCCCGAACCTCCGGGGCGCCATCGTCGGCGCCTTCATCCTCGTCTTTGTCTTCACTTTGGGCTCTTATCTTTTGCCACAGCTTCTGGGCCGGTCCGAGCATTGGACCCTGTCCGTCCACATCACCGATCAGGCGGTTTATCAATCCAACTTGCCCTTTGGTGCGGCGATGTCGGTGTTTCTCATGCTGGTGGCGCTGGCGCTTGTGGGGCTGGCCTCTCTGGCCGGACGTGAAAGGGGGGCGGCATGACGCGCGCTTTGAAAACCACCTATGTGCTGGTGATCCTCGCCCTGCTTTTGGCGCCTCTGGTGATCGTGGCAGCGGTGTCTTTGAACGGCCCGCAGTCATTGCGCTTTCCGCCGGTCGATCCGTCGCTGCGCTGGTATGGCGAGCTGTTTCGACAAAGCGAATGGTTGGTGCCTTTGCGTCATTCGCTCGTGATCGCGGCCTGTGCGGCGGCGCTTGCGGTGGCGATTGCCCTGCCTCTGGCGCTTTACGTTTGGGAACGGCGCGGGATCGCGGCCAAGGCGCTCACCGGTATGGGGCTGGCGCCTTTCGCCTTGCCGCCGGTGATCTCTGCGCTTGGGTTCATGATTTTCTGGATGACGCTCGGCGGCTATGGCCGGATTTACGCCACCATCATCTCCCACGGCATCTTCCTCGTGACCCTACCTTTGGTCACCATCTCCTTGGGTCTCAAGGGCATCGACCGATCCCTCATCGAAGCCGCGCGGGTGATGGGCGCCGGGCGATGGGGCGTGTTTCGCACCGTCATCCTGCCGTTGCTGATCCCCTATATGGTCTCGGGATATGCCTTCGCCTTCGTGCTCAGTCTCAACGAATATATCATCGCCTATATGGTCGCGGGCTTCACCGTCGAAACCCTGCCGATCAAGATTTTCAACGCGCTCCGCTATGGCTATACGCCGATCCTTGCCGTGGTCTCCGTGATCTTTGCCGCCCTCTCGGCGCTGATCTTTGGCCTTATCGGTCGGTTCGGCAACCTGCCGCGACTTTTGGGCGCCGAAAGGAGCCAACATGACTGATCTTCCCACCACGATGAAGGCCGCGCTTTGCGATGCGCCCGGGGCGGCGTTGCGGATTGCCGAGGTGCCCGTGCCGGTGCCGGGGCCGGGGCAATATCTCGTCAAGCTCGAGGCCTGCGGCATTTGTCATTCGGACCTGCATGTGCAGCGCGGTGAGGAACCGATGCCGGAGGAGGCCTTTCCGCTCATCCTCGGTCACGAAGGAATCGGTCGGATCGTCGCGGGCGACGGTCCTTTGGCGGAAGGCACGCGGATCGGCTTGCCGTGGCTCTATGAGACCTGCCAACATTGCGATCCCTGTCTGACCGGGCATGAGACCTTCTGCCAATCGCAAAAGGCGCGCGGTCTCGACGCCTACGGCGCCTTCGCGGAATATGCGATTGTCGAGGCCGCCTTTGCCACCGAAATTCCGGACGAGATCGACCCGGTCACCGGCGGGCCTTTGCTCTGCGCCGGGCTGACCGCCTGGTCGGCGCTGGAGCGTTGCGAGGTGCAGGCCGGCAAGCGGCTTGTGATCGTCGGTGCCGGTGGGTTGGGGCAATATGCCATTGCCATCGGGCTGGCGCGCGGGCTTGAGGTGGCGGTGGTCGATCTCGATCCCGCCAAACGCGGCGAGGCGCTGCGCCATGGGGCCAGCCTGGCCGTGGCCCCCGATGAGATCGAGGCCCTGCGTGCTTGGGGCGGGGCCGACATCACGTTGAACTTTGCGCCGACGCCGAAGGTCTGGGACATTATCGCCGCCATCGTCAATCCGCTGAGCCAGATCGTTGCCGTCGCTCTGGTGCACGATCCCGTGCCGCTGTCGATGATGTGGCTGATCAATGGCGGGCATCGGGTGATGGGGTCCTCTGTCGGCACCCGCGCCGAATTGCGCGCCTTTCTCAACTTTGCCGCCAAACACATGCCGCCCGTCGAAATCGAGGCTCTGCCCTTCGAAGATGTCGGCGCGGGACTGGAACGTCTGGCGGCGGGCGATGTGATGGGTCGGCTCGTCTTGACGATGGGTGATCCGGCTTAAGAGGCCGGATCAAGACGTGGCGCGGCGGACCCAAAGACTGGCGAGGCCCAGAAACACGATCAGCCCGCCCGCCACCGGCACGGCGGCGTAGCCCAAATCCCAGCCGATGACCGCGCCGCCTGCGCCCGCGCCCACAGCATTGCCCAAATTGAATGCGGCGATGTTGAACGCGGCGCCGAGGGAGGGCGCGGCGGCGGCGGCCTGCATCGCGCGGATTTGCAGCGCGGGCACACAGGCAAAGGCGGTGACGGCCCAAAGCACAAAGCCGATCATCGCGCCGGGGCCGGTGGTGGCCAAAAGCGGCAGCAAGAGAGAGGACAGCGCAAGAGCCAGCATCGCAATGCGCGCGCCTTTGTCCAGCGACCAATCGGCCAGCCGTCCGCCGAACCAATTGCCAAAGGTCAGGCCCAGACCGATCAGCACGAGCACCAGCACGACGAAACTGTCATCCGCCCCCGCCAGAGTGTGCAAAAGCGGCGCGACATAGGTGTAGACCGCAAAGAACCCGCCTGCGAAAAGCACCGTGGCGATGAGCGTGATCGCCATCTGCGGATTGAGCAGCGCGCGCAATTCGGCCTTGGCATTCGGGCGCGGGCCGGGGGCCTCTTTCGGCAGGGCAAGCGCCAGCGCGGCAATCGCGAACAGCCCGATGACGACTGCGGCGCCGAAGGCCATGCGCCAGCCGACATGGGCGCCGAGCCAAGCCGAGGCAGGCACCCCGCCGATATTGGCGATGCTGAGCCCCATGAACATGGTAGCCACCGCGCTGGCTTGGCGGTCTTTCGGGACAAGGCTCGTTGCCACGACTGCACCGATGCCGAAAAACGCGCCTTGGCACATGCTGGTGATCAGCCGCCCGACCAAAAGCGTCCAATAGCCCGGCGCGAGGGCCGAAATCAGGTTGCCCAGAATAAGCACCGCCATCATCGCCATCAGTGCGGCTTTGCGGTCGAACCGCGACATGTAGAGGGTCATCACCGGCGCGCTGACCATGACGCCGATGGCATAGGCGGTGACCAATTGGCCCGCCGCAGGGATCGACGTGCCAGTGCCCTCGGCAATCGCGGGCAAGAGGCCCATAGGCGCGA
Organism: Celeribacter naphthalenivorans; assembly: GCF_020524585.1. GTDB lineage: Bacteria > Pseudomonadota > Alphaproteobacteria > Rhodobacterales > Rhodobacteraceae > Celeribacter > Celeribacter naphthalenivorans. The sequence goes on along the minus strand of NZ_JAIVLK010000010.1, from coordinate 58,055 downwards.
ATTCCGTGGTGCCAATGCCGAAGGAGCCAAGGCCAAGGGCCAACAAGGGCAGGGCGGAAGAGGTCGAAGCGTGATCTGTGCGGTGCATGGTGTGCGGTCCTGTTTGGGCGCTGTTTGTCAGACATCTAAAGCGCGCGGTTTGGCGAGACTATGCATGGAAATTCTCCACCACTGATGAGCGGAGATCATGAACGCGGGGCATTCTTCGACGGCACAATATTCAAATGGTTTCATGAATTTAGATCATGAGTGCCAGTTTCCGCACGGCTCTAATCTGGCTCAGCGGGCGGGTTATATTCCTTTCAACCGGCCAGTGCGGGAGCGCCAGCTGGATGTTCGAAACGGCAATGAGGAGCTGGAAAATGAATTGGACCAAGGAGCAACTCACCGCGATCGCGGCTGCGGACGATCTGAGGATTTCGCCGTTCCGCGAGGATGGCAAAACCTATGGCACGCCGACGTTCATCTGGTCGGTGGTCGTGGGCGACGGGCTTTATGTCCGACCTTACAACGGCGCTTCGTCGCGCTGGTACAAGGCCGCGATGCGCGAAGGCGCAGGGCGGATTTCGGTCGCGGGGCAGATCTATGATGTGGCTTTCGCGCCCGCTGCCGCCGCGCTCAATGACGAAATCGACGCCGCCTATCAGGCGAAATACGCCAAAAGCTCTTACCTCGCGCCGATGATTTCCGCCCGAACCCGTGCCGCCAGCGTGCGCATCACGCCGCGCTGAACCGTTAGATTTCAAGAAAGGAAAACACCATGCATAAGATGCTCGAAGGAAAAACAGCGATTGTCACCGGCGCCACCAAAGGCATCGGCCTCGCGATTGCCGAGCTCTTCGCCGAAGAGGGCGCCAATGTCATCCTGACCGCACGCGGCAAGGACCTGCTCGACGAGAAAGTCGCCGAGATCAACGCCAAGGGCGGCACGGTGATGGGCCTTGTGGCCGATTCCTCCGATCCTGAGGCGCCCGCGCGTGTGTTCGAAGAGGCGATCAAGGCCTATGGTCAGGTTGACATCATGGTCAACAACGCAGGCTCCGGCGATATGGTCGCCATCGAGGAGGCCACGGACGAACATTTTGCCAAGATCATGGAGCTGAACCTCGCCGGGCCGTTCCGCTATTGCCGCGAGGCGGTGAAACATTTCATGCCGCGCAACGAAGGCCGGATCATCAACGTGTCGTCTGTGAACGGCACCCTGCCGATCTGCGGCGTGGCCTATACCTCGACCAAGGGCGGGCTGAACACGATGACCAAAAACATCGCGATCCGTCTTTCGGGCACTAACATCCGCTGTAACGCCATCGCGCCGGGCGTGACCGATACAGACGCCGCGCGCGCCTGGGCGGCGGGTGAACAGGAAGGTGGCGATGTGATGCTGGAGTTCTCCGACAAATACACCAACACCACCGTGCCGATGACCGAGCCGCGCGACCAGGCCTATGCCGCGCTCTATCTCGCCAGCGAAATGGGCAAGGCCGTCACAGGTCAGATCATTCAGGTCGACAACGGCGCTTTCCTCTAAGCGAGAGCACATAAGAAAAAAGACCGGGCCTCATTGGGGCCCGGTCTTTGTGGTTTTGGAAATCGGCTCAGCCCTTCATCGCGGGCATGCCCTTTGGCCGCGCCAGACGTTTTTGTGCGGCAATCCGGAAGGGCGCATTGGCGGCGCCATAGCCGCCATAGCCCGGCTCGCGCTGCACGATCTCAAAGAACATGCCGCCTGCGAAGCTGCGGGAATAGAGCTGGAAGAAGGGGCTGCCATTGAGTTCGTCGTAGAACACATTGGCGGCTTTCAAACGTTCCAAAAGCCCGGGCGCCAGATCGAAGCGCGCCGCGAGATCGGCATAGTAGTTTTCCGACAGGGGCAGGGGATCGAAGCCGCAGGTTTTCAACGCTTCGGCCGTGGCAAAGATGTCGTCGGTCGCAAGCGCGATGTGCTGCACCGAGGCGCCAAAACTCTGCGCCAAGAAATCCCCGGCCAGCGTGCGATGCGTCTCCGCACCGTTGAGCGACACGCAGAACCCGCGCCCTTCGCTTTCGACCACTTGCGAGCGGACCAGACCGTCCGGGTCGATCACATCGACCATGGGCGATTTGTCCATGTCGAAAAGCGCGGTGTAGAACAGCGTCCAGCTGAGCATATTGTCGTAGCTCATGGTCTGGGCGATGTGGTCGATGCGCTTGAGACCGGCGTCGGCGGTCGGCGCCTCGCCTGTCGCCACGAATTCCACGTCCCAAACCCGCGACAGCCCGCTTTCCTCGTCGATGAAATGCAGAACCGATCCTTCAAGCCCGCGAATGGCCGGGATCGACAATTCGCCGGGGCCGATGGGTTGCTCAAAGGGGCTGGCCCCCAAGGCGGTGGCGCGGGCGACGGTGTCCGTGGCCGAGCCGACCTTGAGCCCGATGTCGCAGACACTCAGCCCCCGCGCGTTCCAGACATGGGCGGCGTGGCCACTGTCTTCGGAGTTCAATACAATACGGATGTCGCCCTGTTGCCAGAGGCCGATTTCCTTGTTGCGGTGATGGCCGGTGTGTACGAACCCCAGAGAGCCGAGAAGCTTGGAGAGCTTCTGCGCATCCTCGCCACGGGCGGCGAATTCGATGAAGGACACGCCTTCGACCCCGACACGCGGCGGGATCGGCGGCAGGTCGAGCGCGATCGTCGGCTCCAACGTGCGCACATCGTCCATCAGCGAAATCAGCGAGCGATAGCCGTCCTGCGCGATGGTCAGGGGATTGCCGCCCCGGAACTGGTCGTTGAAAATCTCAAGGCTGATCGGCCCGGCATAGCCCGAGGCCATGACCGCGCGCATGAAACCCGTGACGTCGAGATCGCCTTCGCCCGGCATGTTGCGGAAGTGGCGCGACCAATAGAGCAGGTCCATGTCGATGAGCGGCGCATCGGCCAGCTGGACAAAGAAAATCTTGTCGCCGGGGATGGAGCGGATCGAATTCGGGTCGAGCTTGCGCCCCAACGTGTGGAAACTGTCGACGATCAAGCCGATGTTGTCGTGATCGGCGCGGCGCACGATCTCCCAGGCGTCGCGGTGATCGTTGATGTGACGCCCCCAGGCGAGCGCCTCATAGCCGACGCGGACGCCATGTGCTTTGGCCACCTCGCCCAATGCAGCGAAATCATCCGCCGCGCGGTCGATGCCGCCGAGGCTCGCCGGGTGGCAGGAGGAACAGAACAGGATAAGGTCCGTCCCCAGCTCGTTCATCACGTCGAATTTGCGTTTCGCGCGATCAAAGGCCTTGGACCGGAGCGGTTCCGGCAGGCATTCGAAATCGCGAAACGGCTGGAACAGCGGGATGTCGAGCCCGTAATCGCGCACCATCCGCGCCACCTCGCGTGGGCCGCCGTCATGGGCGATGAAATCCTGTTCGAAAATCTCGATGCCGTCGTAGCCTGCCTTCGAGATGGCGTCGAGTTTCTCCCGGAAGTTGCCGGAAATCGAAACGGTGGCAATCGAGGTCTTCATCGTGGGAAACTCCTATGGGAAAGACCCCAGGCCCAAAATGGGCCCGAGGGTGTTTTATCAATAACCAAGCACGGTCGGCAGCCAGGTCACCGTTTGCGGCACAAAGGTGAGGATCAACAGCACCAGCACCTCCACCGCAAAGAACGGCAGGATCGCGCGGGTGAGCTTTGCCATCCCCACCTGCGCCACCCCTTCGGCGACGAAGAGACAGAGGCCCAGCGGCGGCGTGATCAACCCGATCATCAAGTTGAAGATCACGAGAATGCCGAAATGCACCGGGTCGATGCCGAGGCTCACGGCAATCGGATGCAGGATCGGCACGAGGACCAACATGGCCGCGATGCCTTCGAGGAAGAGACCCACGAAGAGGAACAGCAGGATCACGGCGATCAGGAAGGCGGTCTGACCATCGACGTTCGACAGCACCCAATCGGTGAGCATGTTCGGCACGCGGTTGTAGGTCAAAAGCCAGTTGCCCGCGCCCACGGCAGAGATGATCACAAGGATCACCGCACTGTCGCGCATGGCGGCGGCGAAGATCGTCGGCAGACGGTCGAGCTTGATCTTGCGGTAGACGAAGAGGCCGAGGAAGAGCGCATAGGCGACCGCAAAGCTGGCCGCTTCGGTGGGTGTCACGATGCCCAAGAGGATCGACCCCACCACGAAAACCGGCATCAACAGCGGAAGGATGCCACCCATCAGGGCCTGACCTGCAGGCTGCGTCACCAGATCGCTGGTCTGATCGCCATGGTCGATTTTCACCGTCAGCATCACATAGGCCGAGAGGAAGACGGCCAAAAGGATGCCGGGGATCACGCCCGCCATGAAGAGCGCGGGCACTGAAACGCCGGAGACGATCAGCGCATAGATGATCACCGGGATCGAGGGCGGAATGATCGGCCCGATGACGGAGGAGGCGGCAGTCAGGGCGGCGGCGAAATCGCGTTTGTAGCCGTGTTTCTCCATCTCGGGGATGAACACGCGCCCGATGGCGGAGGTGTCGGCCACGGCAGAACCGGAAAGACCGGCAAAGATCACAGAGGCCCAGATGTTGACCAAGGCCAGACCCGCGCGCATCCGCCCGACGAGGACGTTGGCAAAGGCGATGATACGACCGGTGATGCCGGACTCGTTCATCATCTCACCCGCCAAAACGAACAGCGGGATGGCCAAAAGCGGGAAAGAGTTCAGGCTCTTGAACATCTCGGTGGCGACGATGCGCATGACATAGGGATTGTCCTGCGTCGCCATGAAAGAAAACAGCGCGGCGAGGATCGAGAAGGCGATCGGCACACCGGCGATCAGCGCAAGGATCAGAACGGCGTAGATCATCTCTGCACCCCTTTCAAAGCGTCAAGGCGCTCAAAGAATTTTCCAAAGGCCGCCAGCGCCAAAAGCACGCCGCCGATGGCCATGGCATATTGCCAGGTGCCGACCTTGCCGATCCAGGTGAGGGCTTCGATGCCGGTGGATTGCGCAAGGCTGTCGGCGGTGGATTTCAGACCCGAGGAGGCCAGATTGCCGCGACGCATGGCGAACATATGCCCGGAATAGGCGAGACACAGCCCGGAGATCATGGTGACCACATCCACCGCGAGATAAAGTTTCTCGCGGGTTCGGCGTTTGATCATGTCGACAAGGATCGTAAAGCGGATGTGTTGATCGACGCTATAGGCCCAAGCGACGCCGAACATCACGCCATAAATGGTCAGGTAAATCGGAAGCTCCTCGCCCCAAGGCACGGATTGCCCGACGATGTAGCGGCGCAGCGAGTTCACGAAGATGATCGCGAAGACGAGCGCCATGGACAGGCCGGAGCCAAAGGCGAAAACCCGTCTGAGAATGGCGTTGAAACGGTGCATGGAGCCCCCTCTTTACGGCGTTGGACCGGCACATTTTGCGCCGGTCCGCCGTCAGTTACGTGTCGTGGTCCGGATGAGGGATCACTCGTTCGTGGCGGCCACGGCGGCCTGCAGGTTGTCGATCCAGACGGCATCGTCGCCCAGCTCGCCACGGAGATATTCGATCACGGCAGGCTGTGCTTTCTCAGCGAATGCGGCGATTTCGTCGGCGGTCGGGGAGTAGACTTGCATGCCTTCTTCCTGAACCTTCTTGACGCCTTCTGCGGTGTTCCACTGCTGGATCGAACGGCCCATGTTGCCCGCGATGCGCGCGGCTTTCGCGACGACTTCCTGCTCGGAGGCCGAGAGGTCGCCAAAGAACGCGTCGTCGATCACGATGAAGTCGGCGGCGTAGACGTGGCCGTCGAGCGTCATGTATTGCTGCAGCTTGTGCAGGCCGTTGTTGTAGATAACGCCAACCGGGTTTTCCTGACCGTCGACCACACCCGTGGAGAGCGCGTTCGGCAGTTCGGTCCATGCGATCGGGGTCGGCTCACCGCCCAGACCTTTGACCATTTCGATGTAGAGCGGGATCGGCTGAACGCGGAATTTCAGGCCTGCCATATCCTCGGGGCTGCGAATTTCGCGGGTGCCGTTGGTGAAGTTGCGGAAACCGGTTTCACCGTAAGCCAGCGTGCGCAGGCCGGTTTGGTCGAGGCAGTGCTGCGCGAGGTTGTCGCCGAATTCACCGTCGAGCACGTCCCAAGCCACGGTCGCGGAGGCAAAGGTGTAAGGGATGTCGAGAACGGAGGCCGCCGGGCAGGCTTTCGACATGGCGCCGGAGACGATGGCCATCTGCAACAGGCCTTCTTGGGCCTGACCGATCAGCTCGTCTTCGTTGCCAAGGGCGCCTGCCGGGAAGATTTCGACTTCAAGATCGGTTTCACCTTCGACGATGTTCTTGAAAATCTGGGCCGCAGCGCCTTTTTTCGAGCCGGTCCATTCGTCCGGGTCGACGTGGGCGATGCGGATGGTTTCCGCGCTGGCCATGGCACCCATGCCGAGCGTGAGCGCCGCAGCGGCGGTGAGGGTTTTCAGTTCAAAACGCATAGTGTTCCTCCCATTTGCGTATCTGTTGTGTCTTGTCGTGTGTGCGTATTCTTAGCTGGCCTGCGTTTGCGGGACCTCGTCAAAGGCATCGAAGCGGGCTTTCATCCGCTCCGGGCTGGCGGGCAGGCCGGTGAACAGTTCAAAGGCGCGAACCGCCTGAAACACCGCCATGCCGGAGCCGGGCAGCACGGCGCAGCCCTTGGCCCGCGCGGCGCGCAGCAATTCGGTTTCCAGCGGGAAATAGACGATGTCCGCGACCCACATCTCCGGATCGATCAGATCGACCGGAAAAGACGTGCCGGGCAGCTTCGCCATGCCCACAGGCGTGGCGTTGACGATGCCGTCGGGGCGATCCTCGGTGACCAGCGCTTTGATGTCGGTCACGGCGCAGGTCGTGCAATCCGGGCGATTGGCGCGGACTTGCGCGGCAAGGCTCTCGGCGCGCGCCGGGTCCGTGTCGGTGATCGACAGCAGCTTCACACCGCAATCGACCAAGGCATGGGCCACGGCCACACCGGCCCCGCCCGCGCCGATCAAAAGCGCATGGTCGCGTTTGGCATGGGGCAGGCCACGGCGAAAGCTCTCGGCAAAGCCCCAAAGATCGGTGTTGTGCCCGTAGCGCTTGCCGTCCTTCAAAACCACCGTGTTCACGGCGCCGACAGAGCGGGCGTTGTCTGACAGTTCATCAAGGTGCTCGATGACCTCGATCTTATAGGGATAGGTGACGTTGAACCCGTCGTAGCCCAGGATTTCCGCCTGCTCGATCAGCGCTTTGAGGGAGGTGTTGGCACGTTCTGGCGCGTCCATGTCGAGGATGCGGTAGACGCCGTTGATGCCTTGGGCGCGGGCCTCGGCCATATGCATGGCGGGCGTGCGCGACAGGGCGATGCCGCGACCGATCAGGCCGGTGAGGACAGAGTCCTTGGGGGTCTCTGTTGTGGTTTTGGGTGCGTTTGGCGTGGTCAAGACGCTCCTCCCAAGCGGTATTGACGATTCGTTGGTGTTAGAATGAACCACTCGGTTAATTGCGTCAAGACAATTGAACCCGGTGGTTAAATGTGCAACTTTGGCGGGGCGGAGGAGGCGAGCTATGGTCAGCGAGACAAAAACAGAACCGGCGCAGGCCGGTGTTCGAGGTCGTTCTCAGGGGCGGTCACAAGGACGGTCTTGGAAGCAAGACCCTGAAACTGTGAAGGCGGACATCCTCAATGCGGCGCGTGCAGAGTTTGCAGCACACGGGTTGTCGGGCGCGCGGATCAGCGCCATCGTCGAGCGCACCCAAACCTCGAAACGGATGATTTTCTACTATTTCGGCGACAAGGAGAGCCTCTATCTCGCCGTGCTGGATCAAGCCTACCGCGAGGTCCGTGAGGCCGAGGCCAATCTCGACATTCGCCATCTGCCGCCGGACGAGGCGCTTCGCAAAGTGGTGGAATTCACCTTCGATCACCACCGTAACAACCCGGATTTCATCCGCCTCGTGATGATCGAAAACATCCACGACGGAAATCACATGTCCCGCATTCAAACGCTGGCGACGACCAACATCGCGGCGATTGATCAGCTGGACCGAATTTGTCGCCGGGGCATTGAGGCCGGGCTGTTTCGCCCCGATGTGTCGCCTTTGGTGATCCACTGGCAAATCTCGGCGATGAGCTTTTTCAACGTCGCGAACCGGGCGACGTTTTCCATGAACTTCGGCGATGATCTGTTTGCCGAGGACGCGCAGCTGATGCTGCGCGAACAGGTTGTGCAGAGCATTTCAAGCTCGGTGTTGCGGCCGGATCGCGTCTAAAACGCGACCCGTGCCCAGACGCAATCGTGATCCGCGAGCGGGCGGTTGTTGGTGTCGAGAGACGACAAAACACCCTTGTCGAGACAGCGCATGTCACGCGCGGCGATCCAGTCGAGCTTCATCACCCGCTCCGGGTGCGGCGTGATCAAGGACGGACGTGTGGTCATGCCCTCGGCCGTGAAGCCCCAGTCGTAGCCCCGCGTTTCGCCCAGCTCGAACAGCGTCTCGTCGCGATGGTCGAAGTGAGGCGGTATGTGGTTGCCGGTGTTCAGGTCGCCGCCGATCAACACGGGCATCCCTGGCGCGAAGTCCTCTACCGCGTCGAGCAGGAGCTCGAATTGGGCATGCCGATGCGCGGCGCCGGAGTTGCTTTCCAGATGGGTCGAAACGACACACATCTCGCCCGCCTCTGTCGGGAGCACGGCGGCAATCGCCATGCGTCCGCCAAGACGCGGCTGCTCCGGGTCGGCGCCGCTTTCCGTGGAAAACCAATGGCCGTGATCGTCGAGGCGAATGAGCGTCACTTTGGAAAGTGGCACCTTGGACAGCACCGCATTGCCATGCCAGCCGAGGGCGTTGAAATCGTCTTGGCAGAAATGCCGCTCGGTCGGCCCGCCCAGCCCCATTTCAAAGAATTCGACACCATAGGCATAACTCATGCCAAGCGCTGCGGCGACCTCTTCGGTGGTGTGGCGCTGGCCGGTGCGGGCCATGCCGTGATCGACCTCGGAGAGAAGCACCACATCGGGCGCAAGCGGCATGAGATGGGCGGCGGTGTCCGCCGGAAACAGACACCGTTCGACATTCCACGCGGCCACGGTGATGTCAGAGGGCAAAGCCTTGTGCGTTGCCGTGCCGCCGATTTGCACGGCATTCATCGCCATCACATCCGCCATCATGGCGCGATGGGCGTCGGCGGTGCGCGGCGCGGTCAAAAGCGTGTTGCGTTGGGCTTCGGTGACCGGGGGCAGGCTGTCGAGGAGCGAGATCATACGCGTTCTTCCTGACGTGTTTGCGCGAGGTTGAAGGCAAAGCCGCCCTCCATACGCGCGCCGGTTTCGGGGTGGAACAGGCAAAGGTTTTGCACCCGGCACGACAGGCGCAGGGGGCCAAGCGCGACCTGTTCTTCTTTGGCGAGATGCACGGTGAGGCGCTGGCCGTCGACTTGACCGTGCAACAGACGATGCGCGCCCAGTTCCTCAATCAATTCGACCTCCATCGCCAGCGGGCCGTGGCTGTCGATGATCAAATCCTCGGGCCGCAGGCCCAGTGTCACCGGCCCCCGCAGCGATGAAGCCAGCGGCAGCTCCAGCCCGGCAAAGCTCAGCCTGCCGTCCTGCATTTCGGCTGCCACGAGGTTCATCGGCGGCGCGCCCATGAAGGAGGCGACGAAGGTCGAGGCCGGGTTGTGGTAAATCTCCGAGGGCGTGCCGATCTGTTCGATCCTGCCGCCGTTCAAGACGATGATGCGGTCGGCCATGGTCATGGCCTCGACCTGATCGTGGGTGACGTAGATCGAAGTGACGCCGAGGCGACGCTGAAGCGCCTTGATCTCGATCCGCATCTGGTTGCGGAGTTTCGCGTCGAGGTTCGACAAAGGCTCATCGAAGAGGAACAGCGCCGGGTCACGCACGATGGCGCGGCCCATGGCGACGCGCTGACGCTGACCACCGGAAAGCTGCGCCGGTTTGCGGTCGAGATAATCGGTGAGGTTGAGCATCTTCGCCGCCTCATCGACCTTTTGCGCGATCACGTCTTTCGGCGTTTTGCGGTTTTTGAGGCCGTAAGCGATGTTTTTGCGCACCGTCATATGCGGGTAGAGCGCGTAGTTTTGAAACACCATGGCGATGTCGCGATCCGCCGGGTCGAGCGTGTTGACCACGTTCTCGCCGATGCAGAGCGCGCCCTCGGTGATGTCCTCAAGCCCTGCGATCATGCGCAGGAGCGTGGATTTCCCGCAACCAGAGGGGCCGACCAGAACGACGAATTCGCCGTCCTTGATCTGAAAACTTGCGGGGGTGACGGCCTCGACGCCGTTCGGATAGATTTTGCGGACGGAGTCCAAAGTGACCTGAGCCATTGATGTTGTCCTTATTTGTCGGATTCCGTGAGGCCCTTGACGAACCAGCTCTGGAAGAAAATGACGATGGCGACGGGCGGCAGAACGGCGATGATCGCCAGCACATTCGCGCGTCCGTATTCGGGGATTTCATTGCCGCCTTGCAGCACCTGAACGATCTGTTTGATGCCGCGCACGAGGGTGTACATGCCCTCTTCGGTGGTCACCATCGTGGGCCAGAGATACTGGTTCCAGCCGTAAACGAACATGATGATGAACATCGCGGCGATCATGGTTTGCGAGAGCGGCACGAGGATGTCGATGAAGAATTTCACCGGACCTGCACCATCAATCCGTGCAGCTTCGACCAGCTCTTCGGGCACCGAGCGGAAGAACTGGCGGAAAAAGAACGTCGCGGTGGCGGAGGCAATGAGCGGCACGATCAGGCCGGTGTAGCTGTTCAACAGGCCCAGCTTCTGTGTGATCTCATAGGACGGCAGGATGCGCACTTCGAGCGGCAAGAGAAGCGTGGTGAAGATCAGCCAGAAGGCAAAAGTGGCGAAGCGCAGGCGGAAGTAGACGATGGCATAGGCGGCCATCATGCCGATGATGATTTTGCCGAAAGCAAAGCCAAGCCCGAGGATCATCGAGTTCTTGAACATCGCAAGCCCGGTGTTCTCGCCGGAGAACCCCGAGGCCTCGAACAGCGCCTTGCGGAAGTTGTCATCGAGCTGGTCGCCGAAATAGAGGCCGGGGCCGTATTTCATCGTCTCGACGTCGGGCGTCGAGGCGGTTTGCACCAAGATGAGCAAAGGCAGGAACATGATAAGCGCGCCGGTGATGAGGATCGCGTGATCCACCACGGTGGACCAGCGAAAGCGGCGGCGAGGGACGACCGGGGTGGCCGCGGAGAGGGAAATGTCAGCCATGAGCGTGATCCAGTGCGTGAGAGTTCATGCGGAGAGGAGGCGCGGAATCAAGGCCGCAGGCCGCCGCGCACTCGCCTGACCGTCCGGCGGTCTGGCGATTTTGTGAGGGAGATGTGCCGCTCAGATGTTCTACGGACATGGCTGGTATAAAGCGCACCGTAGCAGACGTTGATCGCCAGCCCCCGGTCAGGCGAGTGCGCGGCTTTTCTCCGAGAGAATAAGGACGTTTGGTCATCAAATCCTTCCCTCACGTATAATGAATGCGTTTTTCGACCATGCGGAACTGGAACACGGTCAGCGCCAGAACCAACACCATCAGCACCACGGATTGCGCCGACGATCCGCCAAGGTCGTTGCCACGGAACCCATCCACATAGACCTTGTAGACCAGCGTCATCGGGTTGTTGCCCGGTTCGCCTTGCACCAGCGTGTCGATGACGCCGAAAGTGTCGAAGAGCGCGTAGGTGATGTTGATGATCAGGAGGAAAAACCCGGTGGGCGCGAGTAGGGGAAAGGTCACGTCCCAGAACCGGCCAGAGGCCGAGCGGTTGTCGATCAAGGCCGCCTCGCGTACGGATTTCGGAATGCTCTGAAGCCCGGAGAGGAAAAAGATGAAATTCACCGGCACCTGTTTCCAGACGGAGACCACGACCATGGCAAAGGCCGTGTCGAAATAATCCGCCCGCAGGTTGAAGTCCCAGCCGAGGCTGCCGAAAAATTCGGTGAGCGGCCCCCAGCGTTGGTTAAAGAGCAAAAGCCCCATAAAGCCCGCGACCGGCGGCGCGACCGCGTAGACCCACATCAGGAGCGTGCGATAGGTCCGAGCGCCTCGGATCACCTTATCCGCCTTCACCGCCAGCAAAAGCGCCAGTGCCAGCGAGAAAAACGTCACCAGAACAGTGAAGATCACGGTGAAATTCGTGACTTTGAAATACTCGGCAGACTTGGACAGCGAGGCGTAATTCTCCAGCCCGACGAAGGTTTGGCCAAAGCCGAACGGGTCTTGCAGGTAGAAGGAGGATTTTACCGCATAGGCGGCGGGCCAGTAGAAGAAGACGAGGATGATCGAAAGCTGCGGCACCAGAAGGAGGATCGGCAACCAGCGGGAGGCAAAGCCTGCGCGTTTCATGGGAGGGACCTTTCGCAAAAGCCTGGCGGCCGCGAAGACGCGGCCGCCAGAGATGTCTTGAAGACCGGGATTAGCCTTGGGTCTTGGCGAAACGGGCGAGAAGCTCGTTGCCCTCTTTTTCGATCGTGGCCAGAGCGTCCTCGACGGTGGTCTCGCCGGAGAGCACGCGGGACAGCTCGCGGTTTTCCACGTCACGGATCTGGACGTAGAAGCCCATGCGGTAGCCACGGGTGTTGTCACCGGCGGCGAGCATCAGCTGTTTCGGGCCGGTTTCAGCGGCCGGGAAGCGGTCGTAGTGACCATCTGCTTTGGCAAGCTCGTAAGCGGCGGTGGTGACCGGAACGTAGCCGGTTTCACGGTGCCACATGTACTGAACTTCCGGGGAAGTCAGGTAGCGGAAGAATTCGGCCGTGGCCTTGTTTTCTTCTGCGGATTTGCCAGCCATGGCGAAGAGCGACGCGCCGCCGATGAAGGTCTGGTAGCCCTCTTCGGTGATGGACGCCCAGTAGGGGAGGTAGGAGGAACCCCATTCGAAGGACATGCCTTTCGTGCTCAGACCACCGAAGTCACCCGAGGAGCCGATGTACATCGCCGCTTTGCCGGCTTCGAATTGCGCTTGGTTGTCGTCCCAACCGGTGCCGAAGAAGCCGAAGTAACCTTCGTCGAGCCATTCTTTGACTTTGGTGAAGTGCATTTTCATCTCGTCGGAGTTGACGAGGATCTGGGTGCCTTCTGCGCCGTCATAACCATTGGCGTTGGTCGCAAACGGCAGGTTGTGACGGGAATGGAAGTTCTCGACGAATTCCCACGGCAGGTGCGTTTGCACGAGCGGGATGTAACCGGCCTCTTTGAGCTTCGGCGCGATTTCTTCGAATTCTTCGTAGGTGGTCGGCACTTCGACGCCAGCGGCGGCCAGCGCGTCGGCGTTGTAATACATCACCGGCGAGGAAGAGTTGAACGGCATGCCGATCATCTTGCCTTGGTTGTCGGCGTAGAAGTAACGCACGCCCGGGATATAGTCGTTGATGTCGAAATCAACGCCGTTCTCGGAGAGAAGATCCTGCACCGGCACGGTCGCGCCTTGGGCACCGATCACGGTGGCGGAACCGGCGTCGAAGACCTGCATGATGTTCGGCTGTTCGCCCGCACGGAAAGCGGCGATGCCGGAGGTCAGAGTTTCTTCGTAGGAGCCTTTGAAGATCGGGGTGATTTTGTACTCGTCCTGCGAGGCGTTGAAGCCTTCGGCGATTTTGTTGACGGTCTCGCCGAGGTTGCCGCCCATGGCGTGCCACCAGGTGATCTCGGTTTGAGCAAAAGCAGCGGTGCCCGCGAGGGCGAAGGTGGCAGCAGCTGCCGTGATTTTGATCGTGTTCATCACACTGTCTCCGGTTTGGCCCATTCTCGGGGCCTTTTGTCGGTTCACGCCGCGACCCTTTGGGGCCTGTGGCGTTGCGATCCTTATCTCCCGTGATTGCTTTGGGAGAGACAAAGCGGGCCGGGCAGATCGCCCGCGCACCGGTTTGCACAAAGCTCCGCCTACCCACGCTCTGTGATGGTTCTGTGACGGTTTTTTATCGTTTGGATCAAATTCGCAGGCTCAGGTTGTCCGCGCGGACGGTTTGAAATCGCATTTTCTGCAAGCGCTTTGGCAAAATCCCGACCGCATCGAAACTGACCAGAGGGGCAAATTTGTGCCCTTCGTTTCATCACAAGCCCGATTTTTCGCGGCACACTTATAGGTTGTGCCTTGGGCGCGGTGCGGCGCGTGTATCTTGAAAAGACCGGATGATCTGTCTGCGGATCATTGCGGGGAGGAGGACGCAGACAAGTCATTTGAAAGCACAGATATGATACAGATTTTGGACCACCACGACCTGATCTCGGGGAAAGACCCGGGTGGATTTTCCGCGCAATTGGGGCGGGCCTGCCGCAGCGAAGGCGTGTTTCAACTAAGAGAACACGGCATTCCGCGCGGGCTTTTGCGCGATGTCATCGCCTCGGCGGAGGAGTTCTTTGCCCTGCCTGAGGAGGACAAGGCCCCGCTCGACATCCGCCATTCCAATTGCAATCGCGGCTGGGCGGGCATGGGGGTCGAACGTCTGGGCGGCCATGACGGCACACCCTTGAGCAAGGAGAGTTTCAGCATTGGCCTGGATTTGCGCCCCGACGATCCCCGTGTCTTGGCGGACGAGCCGTTTCGCGGCCCCAATGTCTGGCCCGATTGCGATCAGTTTCGCGACGTGATGCGCGACTATTACAAAGAAATGCTGAGCCTCGGGCGCAGCCTCATGCGGGCGGTCGAAAGCGACCTCGATCTGCCAAAGGATTTTTTCAAACCGCATTTCTCCGAGCCCAACGCCACGCTGCGCCTGTCGCATACCCCGGCGGATGGGGGACGCCATGAGGCCCCTGCCGATTTGCCGCAATTCGATTACGGTGCGCTGACCCTCGTTCTGTCCGACGGAGAGGCCAGTCTTCAGGTGCAAAACCGCGCCGGGCGCTGGTATGACATCCCGGATACGCCGGAGACGTTGACGGTTTTGGTGGGGGAGGAGTTGATGCGTTGGAGCAATGACCTGTACCGCGCCGCGCCGCATCGGGTCTTGCCGCCGGTGCAGCCAAGGACGCTCGCGGCCTTTTACCTCGATCCCAACCCCGAAAGCGTCATCGCGCCTCTGCCGGGGCTGGGTGCGCCGCAATACCCGCCGGTGCGGGCCGCGGATTATCTGCGGGTGCGGTTGGAACAGACCTATATGCCGCTTGCCTCTGGACAGGGTCGATGAGGCTGGATTAAGCCTTTGCGCATGACAGAGACGACAGATCATCAGGCACAGGATGCCGGACGGGAAAGATGGGACGACACCCTCGATGCCATCGGGTTGATCTGTCCTTTGCCGGTTCTCAAGGCGCGCAAACGGCTATTGTCCATGGCGCCGGGGCAGGTCTTGCGGCTTCTGGCCTCTGATCCTGCCGCCGTGATCGACGTGCCGCATTTCTGTCAGGAGGCGGGGCACGACTATCTCGCCATGACGGATCACGGCGAGAGCCAAAGTTACCTGATCAAGCGCGGATAAGCCGGTCCTCGGCGCGCGCCAAATCCTCCGCCGTGTTGATGTTGAAGAACAGCTCTTCGGGATGTTCCGCCTCGAACAAAACCGGCACGGCGCCTTTGCCCTCGGCGAATTGCTGCATCCGGCGTTGGTTGCGCTGAAGCGCGACGCGCAGGTCATGGCGCAAACTCACCGGCCAAAGGCCAAAGGTCGGATGCCAGCGCACCTCGCCCCCCTCCTTGGTCACCGCGATGCCGAAACCCTCTGGCTGCGACACGCTGGCCAGTCGTGCCACCAGATCGGTCGGGAAAAACGGCGTGTCGGTGGCGACGGTGACGATGGCCTCAAAGCCTTTCATCGCCGCCCAATCGAGCCCGGCCAGAACCCCCGCCAAAGGCCCCTGTGCCTCAGGCGTGCCATCGGGCAGGATCGGAAAGCCGAATTCGGAATAGCGTTTCGGGTCGCCATTGGCGCTGATCGCCAGCGTGGCGCATTGCGGGGCCAACCGGTCGATGATCCGCTCGATCAACCGCGTGTCGCCCAGCTCAACCATCCCCTTGTCGACACCGCCGAGACGGGTGCCTTGCCCGCCTGCGAGGATCACGCCCGGGAAAACCCCTTCGGTCACTCTGGGACCCTGTGTCATATCCTGTACTCCCTCTAAGCGCTTCCCCCCGTGGTCGCCATTCTGTATGTCCGGGGAGAGGCAAATCAAGGGGCAAAGACATGCTCGGATATGTGATGGCGGAAGGCCGCGGAGAAGTCGATGCGCTGCTGGCGGCTCTGGCGGAGCGGTTGCTGGCCGCAGGGCATCGTGTCACCGGTGCGGTTCAGATCAACACCGACCTGCCCAATGACACCAAATGCCGGATGGAGTTGCAGCTTTTGCCCTCAGGGGAACGCATCCAAATTTCGCAGAGCCTTGGTGCGCTGTCGAAAGGCTGTCGGTTGAACCCCGAGGGGCTGGAACAGGCGGTTTTTCAGACGGAACGGGGGCTCGAAGCCGGGGCGGATCTGGTTTTGATCAACAAATTCGGCAAGCAAGAGGTCGAAGGCCGCGGCTTTCGCACTCTGATCGGCGAGGCTCTGGCGCAGGGTGTGCCGGTGATCGTCGGTGTGAACGCCAAGAATATCGCGGGCTTTCTGGACTTTGCCGGAGAGTTCGCCGAAGAGCTCGCGCCAGAGGGGGAGGCGCTCAGGGACTGGTGTCTGGAGACTCTTTGATCTGATTAAATATTGGGCGATGATGTTCATGAATTAGGCGAAGCAGAAGGGGCGCTCTCGCCCACCGACAGGAATCGTTTACTTCCTGCACAGCTTGGCGCGATTTGAAGCCATGAGTGCCGCTCTTTCCATCATCGTCGTCGAAACCGACCGCACCCGCGCCCAGCTGATCGTCGACAGCCTGCGCGACGCCGGGGATTTCGACATTTTCATCATCTCCGAAGTCACAGGCCTTGCGCGTCAAATTCAGGCGCGCAACCCGGATGTGGTCCTGATCGACATCGAAAACCCGTCGCGCGACACGATGGAGGAACTGGCGCTGGCCTCCGGCCCGCTGGATCGTCCGGTCGCGATGTTTGTCGACCGCTCCGACGAGGGGTTGTCCTCTGCCGCGATCGAGGCGGGCGTGTCGGCCTATATCGTAGACGGGCTGCAATCTCAGCGCGTCAAACCGATCATGGACGCCGCCATCGCCCGGTTTCGCATGTTCCAACGCATGCGCACCGAACTCGCTGAGACGAAAAAGGCGCTGGAAGAACGCAAGGTCATCGACCGCGCCAAGGGCATGTTGATGCGCGCCAAAGGCATCGGAGAAGACGAAGCCTATGCGCTCCTGCGCAAAACCGCGATGGATCAGGGCAAGCGCGTCGCCGATGTGGCGCAGGCTCTGGTGACGGCGGCGGGGCTTTTGTCATGAGACCCACCACGCTGTCCGTTGGCTACATTCCCTTGATTGATGCCGCGCCTTTGATTGTAGCGCAGGAGATGGGCTTTGCCGCCGAAGAAGGCCTGTCGCTCGATCTCAAACCGGCGCCGTCCTGGTCCTCGGTGCGCGACATGCTGGCCTTTGGTCGGGTGGATGCGGCGCATATGCTCTCGCCGGTGCCGGTTGCCACGGCGCTCGGGCTTGGCGGATCGGGCGTGCAATTCGCAGCGCTTTCCGTCTTGTCGATGAACGGCAATGTCATCGGTGTGTCGAATGATCTGGCCGCGCGCCTGCGCGATGTCGGGCACGGGTTTGGCTTTGACGACGCAGAAAAAGCCGGGCGCGATTTGATCAAGGCCGCCAAAGGTCGGCTCAGAATCGGCGTGCCCTTCCCGTTTTCGATGCATGCCGAGCTTTTGTATTATTGGCTCTCTGCGCTGGGCCTGCCCGCGCCGCAATCCGTCGACATCCGCACGGTGCCGCCGCCCTTGATGGGGGCCGCGATCGAGGCGGGCGAGATTGATGCGTTTTGTGTCGGCGAACCTTGGGGGTCGCAGGCGGTGGAACACGGCGGGGGCGAGTTGTTGCTGCCGGGCTGTGCGATCTGGTCGGCCGCCCCGGAAAAAGTGCTGGCCGTGCGTCGCGACTGGGCGGAACAGGAACAGGCCCTGATGGGGCGTCTGATCCGTGCGGTCTGGCGCGCGGGGCGGTGGCTGGGCACCTCGGACAGCCCTATGCTGGCCTCTGAATTGCTGAGCCGGCCCGAATATCTCGACCTGCCGTCTGAGATGCTGGAACGCGCGCTGACCGGCAATATGGTGATCTCCGCGCAGGGCGATGCGCGTCGGGTCGATGGCTTTGTCGAGTTCTACAAAGGCGCCGCGAGTTTTCCGTGGCGCTCTCAGGCGGAGTGGATCGGCACGCAATTGGCGGCGCGCACGGGGCTTGATCGCGCGGCCGCGCAACGGGCGGCGCATGGCGTGTTCCGGTCCGATCTCTACCGTCAGGCGCTTGAGACGACCTCTGCCGATTTGCCGGGTGCGTCGTCGAAACAAGAGGGCGGATTGAGCGTGCCGACGGCGGTCGCGTCGAAGGTCGGGCAGCTGATTCTGGAGAAGAACCAGTTTTTCGACGGACGCGTTTTTGATCCTTTTGTGAAATGATGCGCAAAATTTAGGCCAATGCGTGCATCTGCGGCATGATTTTCGAAGAAGACGGCGAAATCACCTTTGCCCACGCAGCATTTCGGCGGAGATTGAAGTCATCGCAAGGCAACGATGCCGCGATACGGAACATTTTCCCGAAGATCGGGAAGTCTGCATATGCCTCGGCGAACGGGGCAACAGAGCAAAGCCGCTCGATACACCGCCCTTCTCCTCCCTGGCGGTCTATCGGCGGCTTTTTTGTTTTTTCTCCTCAACAGGGAACAGCAGGGACACGCAAAATGAAGAACCTTCTCCTCGGCCTCGCAGCCACGACTGCACTCGCCACGGGTGCCTGGGCAGAGATGCTCGATCTGGAAAAAGACGAACTGACCTTCGGGTTCATCAAACTGACCGACATGGCGCCGCTCGCGGTCGCTTATGAACAGGGCTTTTTCGATGACGAAGGCCTCTTTGTGACGCTTGAAGCCCAAGCCAACTGGAAGGTTCTGCTCGATGGCGTGATCGACGGTACGCTGGACGGCGCGCATATGTTGGCGGGTCAGCCGCTGGCCGCGACCATCGGGTTCGGCACCGAAGCGCATATCATCACGCCGTTTTCCATGGACCTGAATGGCAACGGCATCACCGTCTCCAACGAGGTCTGGGAAGAGATGAAGCCGAACATCCCGGTGGGCGATGACGGCAAGCCGGTTCACCCGATCTCTGCCGAAGCTCTGGCGCCGGTCGTCGAGAAATACAAATCCGAGGGCAAGCCTTTTAACATGGGCATGGTCTTCCCGGTCTCCACGCATAACTACGAGCTGCGTTACTGGCTCGCCGCGGGTGGTCTGCATCCGGGCTACTATTCGCCCGAGAACATCACCGGCCAGATCGGCGCCGACGTGTTCCTCTCCGTGACGCCCCCGCCGCAGATGCCCGCCACTTTGGAAGCTGGCACGATCTACGGCTACTGCGTCGGTGAGCCGTGGAACCAGCAGGCCGTCGCCAAGGGCATCGGCGTGCCAGTGATCACCGACTACGAGCTTTGGAAAAACAACCCGGAAAAGGTCTTTGGCATCACCGCAGAGTTTGCCGAAGAGTACCCGAACACCACGCTTGCTGTGACCAAGGCGCTCATTCGTGCGGCCATGTGGCTTGATGCGAATGACAACGCCAACCGCGAAGAGGCCGTGGAAATCCTGTCGCGGCCCGATTACGTCGGCGCCGATCAGGAGGTGATTGCCGCCTCCATGACCGGCACCTTCGAATATGAACCGGGCGATGTGCGTGAGGTGCCGGACTTTAACGTATTCTTCCGCTACAACGCGACTTATCCGTTCTATTCCGATGCTGTGTGGTATCTGACCCAGATGCGTCGTTGGGGCCAGATTTCCGAGGCTAAGCCGGACAGCTGGTATGATGAGGTCGCGAAATCCGTTTACAAACCGGAGATTTACCTCGAAGCCGCGCGTCTTCTGGTGGACGAAGGTCTCGCCAACGAGGCCGATTTCCCCTGGGACAGCGACGGTTACAAAGCGCCGACGCCCTCCGCCGACATCATCGACGGCATCGCCTATGACGGCAAAACCCCGAACGCTTACCTCGACAGCCTGCCGATTGGCCTGAAAGGCGATCAGACCGTCGTTGGTACTGAGGTCAAAGGGTGAGGTGCGCCCGGAAATCGCTCCAGTGGAGCGATTTCAGCACCAGGCGGAGCCCCGGTGCAAATAAACTTTCCCTTGGGGGCGCGCCGCTTCCTGAGCGCGCCCCGACAACTCCAAACTCAAACTCTCTTGTCTCTCGTGAGGACGCCGCAATGACTGCTATCGACCCAAGTGACGAACGGGCGCTCGACGCCGAGGCCACAGCGAAAGCGCGTGCGGCCCGCCGCGCAAAACTTTTCACCCGGATCAACAAGGCCGACGCCTGGTTTCAGGTTTTGGGCCTGTCGTGGATGACGCCCGTCCTGAAGGCGCTGGCGGGGGATAACCCGAAGGCGCAGGGCAAGGAGATTTGGAAACTCCTCGGCGTGCCGGTTCTGGCCATCGTCGGGTTCCTGATGCTCTGGGGCACATTGGCGCCGAAGGTGCAGACCTCTCTGGGGGCGATCCCCGGTCCTGCGGCTGTGTGGGACGAGGCGGTGAACCTGCATCAGGACGCCATCGCCAAGGCCGAGAAAAAGGCCGCCTTTATCGAGCGCGTCGATGCCCGCAATGAACGCTTCATCGCCAACGGCCAGCCCGAGAAGGTCAAGGACATCCCCTACACCGGCTCGCCGTCCTACTACGAACAAATCTGGACCTCGATCAAAACCGTGTTCTTCGGCTTCCTGATCGGCTCAGCCATTGCGATCCCGCTGGGCATCCTCGCCGGTCTGTCTCCCTATGCGAACGCCGCGATCAACCCGCTGGTGCAAATCTTCAAACCGGTGTCGCCGCTCGCTTGGCTGCCGATCGTGACCATGGTGGTCTCCGCGCTCTACACGACGAATGACGGGCTGTTCGCCAAATCCTTCCTCGTCTCCGCGATCACCGTGACGCTTTGTTCGCTCTGGCCGACGCTGATCAACACCTCGCTCGGTGTGGCCTCCATCGACAAGGATTTGGTGTCGGTCTCCAAAGTGCTGAAAATGGGCACTTGGCAGAAGATCACGAAACTTGTCCTGCCCTCCGCCCTGCCGCTGATCTTCACCGGTCTGCGTCTGTCCCTCGGTGTGGGATGGATGGTGCTGATCGCCGCTGAAATGCTGGCGCAGAACCCGGGGCTTGGCAAATTCGTCTGGGACGAATTCCAGAACGGCTCCTCGCAATCCTTGGCGAAAATCATCGTCGCCGTGCTGACCATCGGGATCATCGGCTTTCTGCTGGACCGTGTGATGTTCGCGCTGCAATCCCTCTTCACCTTCTCGAACAATCGGTGAGCGACATGGGTATTCTGACGTTTGACACTGTGTCCAAAGGCTTCGGTGAAGGCTTGCATCGCACGGAAGTTCTGAAAAATATCAACCTCGATGTGCAGGAGGGCGAGTTCCTTGTTCTTCTGGGCTTCTCTGGCACCGGCAAGACGACCTTGATCAACCTGATGGCGGGACTTGAGATGCCCTCCACCGGCAAGGTCACGTTTAAAGGCCGCGACATCACCGGTCCCGGCCCCGAGCGCGGTGTGATCTTTCAGAACTATTCGCTGATGCCCTGGCTGACGGTGGATCAGAACGTCGCTTTGGCGGTGGACACGATCTTCCCCGATCTGCCCAAGGCGGAGAAGCAGGAAAAGGTCGATCATTTCGTCAAAATGGTGGGGCTGAGCCATGCAAAGACGCGTCGTCCGGCGGAACTGTCCGGCGGGATGCGTCAGCGTGTGAACGTGGCGCGGGCTCTGGCGATGAACCCGGAGGTTTTGCTCTTGGACGAGCCACTCTCCGCCCTCGACGCGCTGACGCGTGCCAATCTCGCCGATGAGATCGAACACATCTGGGAGGCCGACAAAAAGACCTGTGTGCTGATCACCAACGATGTGGACGAGGCCATTCTTTTGGCCGACCGCATCATCGCGCTCAATCCCGACGGCAGCCTTGGCGAAGAGTTCAAAGTCACCATCCCGCGTCCGCGTGACCGGGGCGAAATGAACAACGACGAGACCTTTCACAAACTGCGCGCTGAGGTCACGACCTACCTCATGGATGTGGGGATCGAGGCCAAGGCGGAGGGCAGCAAGCTTTTGCCCAATGTCACCGCGATCCACCATGTGCCGAAAGCGGTTGTGAAGGCGCAGGAAGGCCTGATCGACACCCGTTTCCTGAGCTTCGAAGGTCTGCACAAAGTCTATCCGACACCGAAAGGTCCGCTGACGGTGGTCGAGGATTTCAACCTGAAACTCAATCGCGGTGAATTCATTTCGCTGATCGGTCATTCGGGCTGTGGCAAATCCACGGTGCTCACCATGGCCGCCGGTCTCAACGACATCTCGAAAGGCGCGATCAAACTCGACGGCTTCGAGGTGCGCGGTGCCGACCCGGAGCGCGCCGTAGTCTTCCAATCGCCGAACCTGTTTCCCTGGCTCACAGCAAAGGAGAACGTGTCCATTGGTGTCGACAGAGTTTACCCCACCGCCTCGCAGCCCGAACGGCAGGATGTCGTTGAATATTATCTTGAGAGGGTCGGTCTCGCTGACTCTATGGACAAGCCCGCGTCGGAGATGTCCAACGGTATGAGGCAACGTGTGGGCATCGCCCGCGCCTTTGCGCTCTCTCCGAAACTTCTGCTTTTGGATGAACCCTTCGGCATGCTCGACAGCCTCACGCGCTGGGAGCTCCAAGAGGTGCTCATGGAGGTTTGGGAACGCACGAAAGTGACGGCCATCTGTGTGACGCATGACGTGGATGAAGCCATCCTTCTGGCCGACCGGGTGGTGATGATGACCAACGGCCCGCAGGCCACGATTGGCAAGATCACCGAAGTGAACCTGCCGCGTCCGCGCACCCGCAAGGCGCTTTTGGAGCACCCGGACTACTACACATATCGTCAGGAAGTGCTCGATTTCCTCGAGGAATACGAACACGGCGCGAAGCCCCAAAAGCCAAACGCAAAAAAGCCAAACACAAAAAAGCCTGAGCCGAAAGCCATCGCGGCGGAGTAAAAGATATGGACATCCAGACCATCGCCCTTGTGCAGGACAGTTTCGCCAAAATCCGCCCCATGTCGGAGACCGCAGGCGAGCTGTTCTACGCCGATCTCTTCACCTCCGCGCCCGAGGTCCGTCCCTTGTTCACGGGCGACATCAATGCGCAGGGGATGAAACTCATGGCCACTCTGGGCGTTGTGGTAAGGGGCTTGAGCGATCTTGGGGCGATCCTTCCCGTAGCGGAGGATCTGGCCCGCAAACATGTCGATTATGGCGTGGAGCCCGCGCATTACGATGCGGTGGGGGCCTCTTTGCTGCGCACCTTGGAACAGGGGTTGGGGGCGGACTTTACGCCAGACGTGCGAGAGGCCTGGGTCACCGCCTATGCCGCGCTCTCGGCCGTGATGATCTCGGCAGCCTATGCAACCGATGAGGGGGAGGGCGCCTGATGGCGGAACGTCTTGTCATCATCGGGGCGGGGATGGCCTCCGGACGGCTTCTCGATCATCTGACCGGGGAGGCACCGGATGCCTTCGACATCACCTTGTTCAACGCCGAGCCGCGCGGCACCTATGACCGCTTGATGCTGTCTCCGGTGCTGGCGGGCGAGAAATGCTATGCCGAGATCGTCACCCATGATGAGGCTTGGTATGCTCGGAATGATGTGACCTGTCGCTTTGGCGAATGGGTGCATGGCATCGACCGGGAGCGCAAGGTTGTCATCGGCGAGAAGGGCGAAGTGCCCTACGATAAACTCGTCATCGCCTCGGGCTCGACCCCCTTCATCGTGCCGCTTCCGGGTCATGACCTGCCCGGGGTGATCGCCTATCGCGACCTTGAAGACACCGAAGAGATGATGCGCCTCGGCGACACAGCCGGCGCGCGCGCCGTGGTGATTGGCGGCGGTCTTTTGGGGCTCGAGGCGGCGGCGGGGATGGCCGCCCGCGGGGTGCATGTGACGGTCGTGCATCTCAACGGCCACCTGATGGATCGCCAGCTGGATTGCGAGGCCGCCGGGCTTTTGCGTCAGGCCCTGGAGGCGCGCGGGATCGAGGTGATTTGCAGCGCCAATTCCAAAGAAATCATCGCGGGTGACGACGGGCGCGTGCGCGCACTTTTGCTCGACGACGGTCGGATGCTCGATTGCGATCTGCTGGTGATGGCGGTGGGCATCCGCCCTTCGATCAAACTGGCGCAAGAGGCCGGGATCGAAACGGGGCGCGGTGTGATCGTCGATGACCAACTTCTGACGTCGGACCCGAACATCTTTGCGCTGGGCGAATGCGTGGAACATGACGGCGCGCTCTTTGGTCTCGTGGCGCCCCTGTTCGATCAGGCGAAAGTTTTGGCGAAAACCCTGCGTGGCGTGCCCGCGCAGTATGTCAACAAAGAGGTCTCGACCAAGCTCAAGGTCACCGGCTGTGACCTGTTTTCTGCGGGCGATTTTCGTGACGCTGAGGGCCGCGAATGCATCACCTATTCCGATGCGCCCTCTGCCGTCTACAAACGTCTGGTGATCGAAAACGACCGTCTCATCGGCGCGGTGATGTATGGCGACACGCAGGATGGCGGGTGGTTCTTCAACCTGATCCGCGAGGGCGTTGATGTCTCCACCATGCGCGAGATGATGATTTTCGGCCCGGCCTATCAGGATGCGCCCCCGCCGCCCCCCAGTGCGACACCGGTTCTTCTGGAGGCGATCGCATGAGAAGCCCGAAATCCAATCTCAAACCGATGTGTTCCGTCCGCTCGACCTGCCCCTATTGCGGCGTCGGTTGTGGCGTTCTTTTGGGACCGGACGGGCAGGGCGGCCTCGATGTGCGCGGCGACCAGGACCACCCGGCCAACTTCGGGCGGCTCTGTTCCAAAGGCTCGGCCTTGGGCGAAACCGTGTCGCTTGAGGGCCGCCTCTTGGCGCCGCAGATCGACGGGCGTGAGACAGATTGGGACACGGCGCTGGACCTTGTGGCGCGCAGGTTTTCCGAGACGATCTCTGAGCACGGCCCTGATAGTGTCGCCTTTTATGTCTCCGGCCAGCTTCTGACAGAGGATTACTACGTCGCCAACAAGCTGATGAAAGGCTACATCGGCTCGGCCAATATCGACACGAATTCGCGGCTCTGCATGGCCTCCACCGTGGCGGGGCACAAGCGCGCTTTTGGCACGGATACGGTGCCCGGCACCTATGAGGATCTGGACGAGGCCGATGTGATCGTGCTGACCGGATCGAACCTCGCTTGGTGCCACCCAGTACTCTACCAACGCATCCTCGCCACGCGCAAGAAACGCCCCGAGCAAAAGCTCATCGTCATCGACCCACGCCGCACGGCGTCCTGCGATCTGGCCGATTTGCACCTGCCTCTGGCGCTTGGTTCCGATGTGGCGCTGTTCAACGGGCTTTTGGCGGAGATCGACAAACGCGGGCTGATTGACCATGCCTTTGCCGAGAATGTCACCGGACTGGAGGAGGCCATCGCCGCCGCCAAAGCCGACGATCTCTCCGTCACCGGCCTGTCCGACGATCTGCTCAAGACCTTCTATGACCTGTGGTGCGGCGCGGAAAAGGTCGTCACGATCTTTTCCCAAGGCGTCAACCAATCCTCATCCGGCACCGATAAGGTCAATTCCATCACCAATTGCCACCTCGCCACAGGGCGCATCGGGCGCGCGGGCATGGGGCCGTTTTCGGTCACCGGCCAGCCCAACGCCATGGGCGGGCGCGAGGTCGGCGGCTTGGCCAATATGCTCGCCTGTCACCTCGACATCGAGAACGCCGATCATCGCAATGCGGTCAAATCCTTTTGGTCCGCGCCCGAGATGCCGGAACACCCCGGCCTCAAAGCCGTCGACATGTTCCGCGCCGTGGGTGAGGGCAAGATCAAGGCGCTTTGGATTCTTCACACCAATCCCGCCGTCTCCATGCCCGATGCCGACCGGGTGCGCGAGGCCATCGCGGGCTGTGATTTCGTCGTCGTCTCCGACATCACCGGCGCCACCGACACCGCGCGGCTGGCCCATGTTTTGCTTCCCGCCACCGCATGGGGAGAAAAAAGCGGCACGGTGACCAATTCCGACCGCCTGATGTCCCGCCAACGTCCCGCGCTGCCGACCCCCGGTCAGGCCCGCGCGGATTGGGAACAGCTGGCCGAAGTCGCCCGCCGCATGGGCTTCAAGGACGGCTTCGATTACGAAACCCCTGCGGAGATTTTCCGCGAATATGCGGCGCTTTCCGGCATTGCGGGCGGCTTTGGCAAGGATTTCGACATCTCGGGTCTCAAGGGCCTGACGGACACGCAATATGACACGCTCGCGCCGACCCGCTGGCCGGTGACGGACGGCAAGACGGGCGGTCGGTTCTTTGCCGATGGCAAGTTTTTCACGCCGGATGGCAAGGGTCGGATGTTGCCCGTGACTTGGAAACCGCCCGCAGCCAAAACGGAACCGCGCTACCCGTTCCGGCTCAACACCGGCCGCATTCGCGACCAATGGCACACGATGACCCGCACGGCGCGCTCGCCGCGTCTGTCGGCGCATCTGGGCGAGCCTTTCCTTGAGATTCACCCCGAAGACGCCAAGGCGAAAGGCATCGGCCCCACGTCGCTGGTCGAGGTCAAAACGCCCAATGGCACGGCGATCCTGCGCGCGATGATCACGGATCGGATCGCGCGTGGCGAGGTGTTTGCTCCGATGCATTGGACCGGCGAAAACGCCCCCGCCGCGCGGATCGATGCGCTGGTGGCCCCTGTCACCGATCCCGTTTCGGGCCAGCCCGAAAGCAAAGGTTCGGTCGCTTCCATCGCGCCGTTTGAGGCCGCTTGGTACGGCTTTGCGATTTCGCAGACGCCTGTGAAGGCGACCTCAGACTATTGGGCACTGGCGAAAACCTACGCGGGCTATCGTATTGAAATGGCGGGTAAAGAGACGCCGGAAGACTGGGTCGCAGAGGCACGTCTGATCTTTGGCCTGCCCGATGCAGATGTGCAAACCATGCTCGACCCGGCCAAAGGCACCGCGCGTATCGCGCTTCACCATGATGGCGCGCTCAAAGCCGCTTTGTTCATCTCGCGAAGTCCCGTGGCCGTGATGCGCGATTACCTGTCCAGCCTGCCCGGAGACGCCGCGCCCATGGTGCTGTCGGGCAAATCCCCGGCCGATCAACCTGATCCGGGACCGACGCTCTGCTCTTGCTTCAATGTCGGTGTGAATACTATTCTCGACGCCATCGAGACACGCGGATTGATGACGGTCGATGCGATTGGCGAGGCATTGCAGGCGGGCACGAATTGTGGCTCCTGTCGCTCGGAAATCGCGGCTCTCATCAAGGGCGCGGAAGGCAAAGACGCCGCAGAATAGGGCAGATATCCGATGAGCATCGCTGAATTCGTTCGCATCCTTGGCCGTGGTCCGGGGCGCTCGCGCTCTTTGACCCAAGAGGAGGCGCATGAGGCCATGGCACGCGTGCTGCGCGGGGAGGCCGCGCCCGAGAGTATTGGCGCGATGTTGATGCTGATGCGGATGAAAGGCGAGGTGCCCGAGGAGCTTGCGGGGTTTACCGCCGCCTTTCGGGATGTGCTGACCAAAGTGCCGACGCCTGATCTCGATTGGCCCTCCTATGCCGCCGGGCGCACGCGGGGGCTGCCGTGGTTCTTGCTCTCCGCGCGTTTGGTGGCACAGAACGGGCATAAGGTTTTGCTGCATGGCTGGAACGGGTTGAGTGAGCGCGGCCATCTCGTGCGCGATGGCCTGCCCTACGCCGGGATCTCGAGTTGCGGTGACCCCGATGAGGCGGCGGAGGTTCTGGCGCGCGACAACATTGCCTATCTGCCGCTGGAGAATTTCTCGCCGGAGCTGCTGCGTCTTTTGCAACTGCGCGCGGATTTCGGGCTGCGGTCCTGTCTCAACACCGTGGCGCGGATGCTCAATCCGGGCGGGGCAGGGGCCTCGGTGCAGGGCGTGTTTCATCCGCCCTATCGTGAATTGCAGGCCGATGCCTCGCATCTCTTGGGCCTCAAAGCCATGTCGGTGATCAAAGGCGGCGGCGGCGAGTTTGAACGCAACCCGTCGAAGGATATTCAAGTGTTTGGTCTCAGAGACGGCCAGCCTTGGGACATGCTCGTGCCGCCCAATCAGGACGACGCACGGCGTCTCAACGATGGCGAAACCGATCTGGCGCGGCTTTCGGCGCTTTGGTCGGGCGAGCTGGACGATCCTTTTGCCAAGGGCATCGTGCTGGCCACGGCGGCGCTGGCTCTGGATACTTTGGGTGTTACAGAAGCAGAGGCAAAGGCCGCCGCACTTTGGGTGGCGCGGGGCTGATCCCGAATTTACCACGAAATTCGACCGTTTTCTCCACGCCTTGGCCCGATTTTTGCCGCTTTACGCAACGACACTTGGATCAGACCCCAAGCGGCGAAGGAGGCCGGTCAATGGATATAGTGGCAATCTATCAAAACTGGGCCGCCGGGCTGACCGCAGAGGATCATTTGACGCTTTTGGCGGCGAGTTTTGGGCTTATGATCTTCGCCGTCGCGGCCCTTTTGTGGCAGCGCAGCCGGGAAAAATCCCAAAAGAATCCGGTCCGTATGCCGCAAAAATCCGAGATGGCATATGTCGTGCCGGGCGAGCGTCATGTGGTCGCGCGGGAAAAAGGCGATGCTTTTTTGCGCCGTCTCGACCGGATGGCCTGAGGGCCATGACTTGAGAAGATAAGATTTTTTTAAATTTTTCGTGCGAGTCTTTGGTTCATGATCAAAATGGTTTTCTACTCCCTGCTTCTGACAGCCCTGGCGATGGGCTTTATCGTGACGAAATCCGACGGGCTGAGACGTGCGGCGCAAACCGGCGAGATGGCCTATCTGACGCAAACCACGCCGATTTCTCTTGCCAGCCTGACAGGGTCCGGGAGCCACACCTCTGGCTACGGGGCGACGACGCCGTGGTATGTCAAATACGATCCGAGACAGCTTTGGCGGGACCGGCCGCAAAGGGCGGAGCTGAACGTCAAAACGGGGCGGGTGCCGGTTGGCAATGAGACGCGCCAAGACACGCTGGCGGCGCAAGTGGCCGCACAGGGTCTCAATTCCGATGTGGTGACGGTGGTCAAACTCGATTGAACCGGCGCGGTTTTAGAGGTCGATATCGACCCCAGGCAGGGACAGCTCTTTCATCAGATCGCGCAATTCCTGACGTGCGGCGACGTTGGAAATGTTGAGCGCGGATTTGACGCCGATGTCCTTGAGATCCAAAAGCGTCAGGCCGCGCGGGAACAATTCGCGAAAGATCACGCGCTCGGAAAATCCGGGGGCCACGCGGAAGCCGATGCGCTTGCTGAGCTCATCCAAAGCGTCGCCGATTTTCTTTTTGTTGTGCATGGCCTGGGCGCCAAGACGGTTGCGCAGCACGACCCAATCGATGGGTTTCAACCCGGCCTGCGCCCTGAGTTGCCGCGCGTTCCAGACCATCTCCGAATAGACCGACGGTCCGAGGATTTTGTTCGAATCCGGATCGACGCGGGCCAGAAGGTCAAAGTCGATGAAACTGTCGTTCATCGGCGTGATCAGCGTGTCGGCTAACGTGTGCGCGACTTGCGACAAGCGGGTGTGCGACCCGGGGCAGTCGATCAGGATGAAATCACAGGTTTCTTCGAGACCCGCCACGGCCATGGACAGGCGGCGGTCATAGATGTTTTCGCCCTCGGCCAGATCGGTCGCCTCGACCTGCGGCAGATCGCGATATTCGGGCGTCGCCAGCTCGATCCCGTCCTTCAGGCAAAAGCTCAGCCGGTTCTCCAGATAGCGCGCAAAGGTCTTTTGCCGCAGGTCCAGGTCCAGCGCGCCAACCCGATGGCCC
The DNA here is from genome assembly GCF_020524585.1 of Celeribacter naphthalenivorans. Taxonomy (GTDB): domain Bacteria; phylum Pseudomonadota; class Alphaproteobacteria; order Rhodobacterales; family Rhodobacteraceae; genus Celeribacter; species Celeribacter naphthalenivorans. The sequence goes on along the minus strand of NZ_JAIVLK010000010.1, from coordinate 28,107 downwards.
ATCCGCGCCAAAGCGGTTGCCACATGCATGGAGACCGTGGATTTCCCCGCTCCACCCTTCTCATTTCCGACGATAATGATATGCGCCACGTTCCCGAATTCCCGTCCGCTTCGACGCGCATTTTTCCGCGCGTTCATGTTGCTTTGGAGTTCTGTATGACCTCTCTTTCGCTTCTCGTGCAAGAGCGTTTCGACGGCTTAAATGAAACTGTTGCCGTCCTGCTCCGGGAACGCGACGGAAACCTTTTGAGGGGGTCGCGCGTTGAACCGGGATAGCAGCGCTTTGGTCTTGGCCCCAGTTAGGCTCTGGTCTTGATCACAGCGCTTGGAGAGGAAAGTCTGGAGGACATCCATGAAACGTATGATTTTCGGCACCGCAGCGACGGGGCTTTGTCTGGCGAGTCTGGGGGCGACATGGCCGGCCTCTGCACAGGACGCAGCGCTTGAAACGGAATTGGCGGCAGAGCTTGAGCTGGAGGCCTGCGACGACATCGCGCCGCCGTGCATGACGTCGGACAACACCGTGATGCTTAAGGATGGCAGCGAAGTGTCGCTGGAAGAGGCCTATGAGGCTCTGGGGGTCGCGGCACCCCGTGCGGAGATTGAGGCGGAGGCTGAGGCCGGCGCAGAGATGGCCGAGGACGTGACCACAGAAGAGATGCCGCCTGAAGAGGTCACCACCGCTGGCGAAGAGGCTGTGGCGGATATGGAACATGCCGAGGTGGTTGAAGAAGAGGTGATCGCCGAGGAATTGGCTGAGGATTTGCCCGAGGCTGAGGCTGAGGCGCAAGGCGATGCGACTGTCGCGGAAGAACTCGTGACGGAAGAGGCGCCGAGTGATCCTGTGGCAGAGGTCGATCCGGAAACCGTGGAAAATCCGGCCAGCGAGGAGATTGCAGAAGATACTGCAACGGAAACGCCCTCAGGCGATGACCCCTCAGGCGATGACACGGTGGCCGAAGAGCTGGCCGAAGAAGGTGTCATCGAAGCTCCGGTTCAGGAAGAGGTCATCGAATATGAAAATGCCTCTGAGGCTGCGGAGGATGAGGGCGGTGAAACGCTGCGTGATCGTGCCGCGACCCTGTTGCAGGACCTGCAGACCGACGAAAGTCTTGAGGCTGCGATGAGTGAAGAGGCGCAGGCGGAGCAGGCCGAAGAAGAGGCGGAAATGGCCGCCACCTTGGAAGCCGAGCAAAACAGCGCGGCGGCTGCGGCGATGGAAGATCCGGAGGCCGAGGCCGAGGTCGACGTGATGACGGAGACCGTCACCCAAGAGACCGCGCGCAGTTCCGCAGATGAGATCGTGACGACGAACACCCCCGCCGCGAAAAAAGACAGCGGCATGAGTGACGGTCAAAAGGTCCTCTTGGGGGCCATCGGCGCCGCCGTCTTGTCGCAGATTCTGGGCAATGACGATCAGGTGATTTCCAACACCGGCGACCGCGTCGTGGTGGAAAACAACGGTCAGCTGCGGGTGCTGAAAAACGACGACGCGCTGCTGCGTCAGCCGGGCAGTCAGGTCACGACGGAGACCTTCCCGGACGGTTCCGCTCGCACGACCACCGCGCGTGAAGACGGCAGTCAGGTGATTACCGTGCGTGCCGCCGACGGTCGCGTGCTGCGCCGGGATCGGGTGTTGACGGATGGTACGGTCGTGACGCTGTTTGATGACACGCGCAATGTGTCTGCAGTGGATGTGTCGGCCCTGCCGGACAGTCCGCAAAAGACTCAGACCTATCGTTATGAGCAGGACGAGGAAGAAGACGCCCTGCGCGCCGCGCTTGCCGAGAGCCAAGCCCGCGCGGAGGGTCTCAACCGCAGCTTCTCGCTCAACCAGATCCGGACCATTCGTGCCGTGCGCGAGCTGGCGCCTGAGATCGAGCTGACCAATGTGAACTTCCGCACTGGCTCTGCTGCGATCACGCCGTCGGAGGCCGAGGAACTGGCCGCACTGGGCCGGGCGATGCGCGATGCCATCGCCGAAAACCCGCGTGAGGTGTTCCTGGTCGAGGGCCACACGGATGCGGTCGGCAATGCGAGTTCCAACCTTGCGCTGTCGGATCGCCGGGCTGAGAGCCTCGCGCTGGCCTTGACCGAATATTTCGACGTGCCGCCGGAGAACATGATCGTTCAGGGCTATGGCGAACGCTATCTCAAGGTGCCGACCGTGGACGCCGAACGCACAAACCGCCGCGCCGCCGTGCGGGTGATCACGCCGCTTTTGGGCCAAGTGGTCGCCAGCGGTCAGTGATGTGAAGCTCAAACAAAAAGGCCCGCCAATTTGGCGGGCCTTTCATATCGTCGCATGGGACAGGGCTTAGAAGCCGAGGCCAGCGTATTTGTTTTTGAACTTGGACACACGACCGCCAGCGTCCATCAGACGGGAGTTGCCGCCGGTCCAGGCCGGGTGCACCGTCGGGTCGATGTCGAGTGCGAGCGTGTCGCCTTCGCCGCCCCAGGTGGAGCGCATTTTCACGATCGTGCCATCGGTCATTTTGACGTCGATGAAGTGGTAATCGGGATGGATATCGGTTTTCATCGAAATACTCCTCAGGCTTCGAGCGGCTTGTAGTTGGTGACTTCGGCGATACGGGCAGATTTGCCGCGACGCGAACGGAGGTAGTAGAGTTTCGCACGGCGAACTTTACCGCGACGCACCACCTCGATGGAGTCGATGTTGGTGGAGTAGAGCGGGAACACACGTTCCACACCTTCACCAAAGGAAATTTTGCGAACCGTGAAGGACCCGGCAATGCCTTTGCCGTTCTTACGGGAGATGCAGACACCTTCGTAGTTCTGCACACGGGTGCGCGTGCCTTCGGTCACTTTGTAACCGACGCGGATGGTGTCACCGGCTTTGAAATCCGGGATAGTTTTGCCGAGAGCTTCGATTTGCTCGGCTTCAAGCTGGGCGATAAGATCCATCGCTTGTTCTCCAATTTGCTCGTGGTTTTTTCCACGAAGGTTTCAACTGCCTCAGAGCTCCGCGTCTTCGATCGGGTCCATCGCAATCCTGAAAGGAGGATGCCCGCGGGAGGGTTCAGGTCGTCTTTGCTTTGTGCAATCTGCCGGGGCCAATGTGGACGAGGAAGAGGTCGTCCGACCCATAGCAAAAATGTCTGTGCGCCGAATCCCGGTGCCAGACGAGCGGTGTATAGGCCGCGCGCGTCTGTCGATCAAGAGAAGATTGGCCTTTATTTTTTGGCTTTCGGCTCGGTTTGCGCGGCCTCATAGGCCTCCCACATATCCGGGCGCCGATCCCGTGTGATCTTTTCCGCCATCTTTTGGCGCCATTCGGCGATCTTGCCGTGGTGGCCAGACATCAGAACCTCCGGGATCGCCATGCCGCGCCACTCGGCGGGCCGGGTGAATTGCGGATGTTCCAAAAGCCCGTTCGAATGGCTTTCCTCTTCGATGCTTTCGGCGTTGCCCAAGACGCCGGGCAAAAGCCGCACGGTGGCGTCGATCATCGCCTGCGCCGCGATCTCGCCGCCGGTGAGGACGAAATCGCCAAGAGACACTTCCTCGATCCCGTAGTGAAACAGCACGCGGTCATCGACGCCCTCGAACCGGCCGCAGATCATCGTGATGCCGCGCGCCTCTGACCAGCGTTTCGCGGTGGCCTGATCGAACCTCTTGCCGCGCGGCGACAGGTAGACAAGCGGCCACTCGCGACGATCCGGCGGCGTGCCGTTCATCGCGAAATCAATCGCATTGCCCATCACGTCAGGCCGGATCACCATGCCCGCGCCACCGCCCGCAGGCGTATCATCGACATTCTTGTGCTTGCCCTCGCCGAACTCGCGCAGGTGGATTTGTTCCAACTGCCACCGACCGTCCTGCAAGGCCTTGCCGGTCAGGCTTTCGCCCAAAACGCCGGGAAAGGCCTCCGGGAAGAGCGTGATCACCTTGGCTTTCCAAACGCCGACGAGATCGGGCGTGTTGGTCATCAACTCGCGCGGACGCAGCGTCGGGCGCACCGCGAGGCGGCCATGCGATTTGGATTGGGATTTGGATTTCGGCGTGTCGTCCATCTCGCTCATTCGAACAGACCCTCGGGCGGGTCGGCGATGATGCGGCCTGCGGCCAGATCGACCGTCGGCACATTGGCCATGGTGAAGGGCAAAAGCACCGGCGCCTTGAGCCCCGGCCCGTGCACCTCCAACAGATCGCCCGCGCCGTGGTTGAGCACATTGCGGACCTGACCAAGCTCGGCACCGCCGGTGTCCAAGACGGTGAGGCCAATCAGATCGGCGTGGTAGTATTCGTCATCGGGCAGCGAGGGCAGGGCGTCGCGGTCGGCAAACAGCGTCACGCCCTTGAGCGCGTCGGCCTCTTCCTTGCTGTTCACACCTTCGATCTCGGCGGCAAAGCCGTTCTTGATCGCGCGAGTCAGCGTCAGCTCAAAGGTCTGCGTGCCGTCTTCCGAGGTCAAAGGCGCGTAGTCGCCGATGGCTTCTGGGTCCGAGCAAAAGCTCTTGATGCGTACTTCGCCATGGACGCCAAAAGCGCCTGCAATGGCTCCGACGATGATCCGTGTGTTTGTCATCTTGCCCTTCGGTTCCGTGTCTGCCGGGATTACCGTTCGATAATCTCGGTTTGCGCGTTGCGCTGTTCCCATCCTGCGCGTTCCAGTTCCGGTTCGTGCGTGATTTCTTCAGGATAACCGATACAGAGATAGCCGACCAAAGACCAGCTTTGCGGTGTATCCAGACTGACGGCGAGCGCTTCTGGGTCAAAGATCGAAACCCAGCCAAGCCCGATGCCTTCGGCCCGTAAGGTCAGCCAGAATTGCATGATGGCGCTGGTCACGGAATACCGAAACATCTCTGGCATGGTTTGAATGCCAAGCCCTTTGCCCTGTTCCGTCGCTTCGTCGCAGAAGACAGCCAGTTGCACGGGCGCCTCTTTCAGGCCCGCCAGCTTGAGATTGGCGTAAGCTTGCGCTGTGTCGCCGGAATAGCCAGCAAGCGCTTTTTTATTGGCGCTTTGAAAATTCTCCAGAGCCGCCTGACGCGCTTCCGGGCTGGAAACTCGGACAATGCGCCATGGTTGAGACAAGCCAACGGAAGGGGCAAGCGTGAATGTTTGCAGGCATCGCGTGAGCGTCGCTTCGTCGACGGGCGTGTCCTGAAATCTGCGCACATCGCGGCGCCAGCGCAAAAGTTCGGCAAAATCTTTACGAAAAGCGGTGGAAAACTGTCCGATTGCAGCGGTGTTGATCATCTTCGATCCCCTGGGAGTGCTCAGATATGACGTCAGCGTAGCGGGTTGATTTTATGTCCACTTTGAGTGTGCGCAAATCGCAGGACGCACGGGCGGCCTGAAATTATTGCTCACAAATCAAGAGGGAAACAGAAAAGCGCAGATGGGCGAACCACCTGCGCTTTCGAATGAGAGAGGCCTCACTCGGACGAATATCCGGGTGTGCTTACTCTTCTGCAGCGGCGTCTTCAGCCGGAGCAGCAGCAGCTTCAGCGGCCTCGGCAGCTTTTGCAGCTTTCTCTTCAGCGCGATCCTGAGCTTTTTTGCCCGGAACGGCTTTCTTCGGGTTGTTGCGCTCTTTTTTCTCGAGCACGCCAGCCGCTTCGAGCATGCGGGAGATACGGTCGGTCGGCTGGGCGCCTTGGCCGAGCCAGTATTGCACGCGCTCCATGTTCATTTTCACGCGCTCTTCGCTGTCTTTCGGCAGGAGCGGGTTGTAGGTGCCGAGCTTCTCGATGAAGCGACCGTCACGCGGCATGCGCGAATCGGCGGCAACGATGCTGTAGAAGGGGCGCTTTTTGGAACCGCCGCGGGCGAGACGAATTTTCATAGCCATGATGTGTTTCTCCTAAGTCTGACTATTGAGCCAAGGTCCTGGTAAGGCCTTAGCAATCCTGGTGTTTTTCGTGGTGGTGGATGACTTCCTGAATGATGAACTTCAGGAACTCTTTTGCAAATTCCGGATCGAGATCCGCCGCAACGGCGAGATCTTCGAGCCGGGCAATCTGTTTTTCTTCGCGCGCCGGGTCCGACGGCGGAAGATCGTGAGCGGCCTTGAGTTTGCCGACGGCCTGCGTGTGTTTGAATCGCTCGCCCAAAGTGTAGACGAGGATCGCGTCCAGCCGGTCGATGCTTTCGCGATGCTCCTTGAGCACCTCTTGCGCGCGGATTTGGGTCTCGTTCATGCGTAGGCCTCCATGCCGCCGTCTTGCAGCGCGTCTGGGGTGGGGTGGCGGTAGACGAGGCAGTCTTCGCCATCGGGCGTTTCGGCCATCTCGTCGCATTCGGCGCCCATGCGTTTGGCCAAAGCGACCGAGCGGGTGTTGGCTGCGTCGATGTAGGACACAAGCGTGTCGCGGCCCATCTCGACATAGGCGTAATCGCGGGCGGCTGTGGCGGCCTCAAGCGCGTAGCCTTGGCCCTCGAAGCCTTCGAGTACGAACCAGCCAAGCTCAAGTTCGGGGAAATGCGGCGGTTTGTTCAGCGCGACCTGACCGACGAAAGCACCGTCTGCCAAGCGCTCCACACCCCAGGCGCCATGCCCGAAAAGCTGCCATTGTGCCACGTCCCCACAGAAGGCAAACCATGCCTGACGCCGCGTGAGCGGGCCGTGCATGTAGCGCGAGCGGTCAGAGGCGAACATGTCGGCGAAGGCGTTGAAATCCGCTTCGACATGGCCGCGCAGCCGCAGGCGCTGGGTTTCTATGGTGGGGGCGAGGGTCATGTTATTTCTTCTTCCCGAAGCCCGACAGGCCCGGCGGCAGGCTCGCGCCGCCCAGACCCGGAAGCCCCCCAAGACCAGCCATGCCTTTCGGCATCGCGCCGCCAAGGGCTTTGGTCGCCTCGGCCATTTTCGCGGGGTCCATGTCCTCAAGACCTTGCGGACCGCCTTTGCCCAGCATGCCTTTCAGAGCCTGTTTGAACATGCCGCCCTTCATCTTGCTCATCTTTTTCATCGCATCCGACATCTGGCGGTGCATTTTGATCAGCTGATTAAGTTCGGAGACCTCAAGGCCAGCGCCTGCCGCGATGCGTTTTTTGCGCGAGGCTTGCAAAAGCTGCGGGTTGGCGCGCTCTTTCTTGGTCATCGAGTTGATCAGCGCGACCTGACGCTTGAAGATGCTGTCGTCAAAGCCGCTTTCTTTGATCTGCGAGGCGGCTTTTTTCATGCCCGGCATCATGCCCATGATCGACTCCATGCCGCCCATTTTCTGCATCTGCTCGAGCTGCATTTTCATGTCGTTCATGTTGAACCGACCCTTGGCAAAGCGGCGGGCCATCTTTTCGGCCTGCTCGGCCTCGATGGTTTCCTGCGCTTTCTCGACGAGGGCCACAATGTCGCCCATGCCAAGGATACGGCCCGCGACGCGGTCCGGGTGGAACTCTTCAAGAGCGTCCATCTTTTCGCCGAGACCGACGAATTTGATCGGCTTGCCGGTGACCGCACGCATGGAAAGCGCCGCGCCACCGCGACCGTCGCCGTCCATCCGGGTCAGAACGACGCCGGAGATGCCGATGCGACCGTCGAAATTCTCAGCCGTGTGCACGGCATCCTGACCGGTCAGACCGTCAACCACCAAAAGCGTTTCACGCGGCGAGGTGATCTGTTTGACCTCCTCGACCTCGGCCATCAGCGCATCGTCGATGGACAGACGCCCGGCGGTGTCGAGCATGTAGACGTCGTAACCGGCCATGGCGGCCTGTTGTTTCGCACGTTTGGCGATGTCAGCGGGGCTTTGACCCGGCACGATCGGAAGCGTGTCGACGCCGATCTGTTCGCCCAAGACCTTGAGCTGGTCCATAGCGGCGGGGCGATAGACGTCGAGGGACGCCATCAGCACGCGCTTGCCGTGCTTCTCTTTCAAACGCTTGGCGAGTTTCGCCGTGGTTGTGGTTTTACCACCCCCTTGCAGACCGACCATGAGGATCGGGGCAGGCGGGTTGTCGACCTTGAGCGACCCGATGTCGGCCTCGTCGCCTTGCAGCACATGCACCAGCTCGTCGTGCACGATCTTGACGACCTGCTGACCCGGCGTGACGGATTTGGTCACGGCTTGGCCGGTGGCTTTCTCGGTCACCGCCTTGACGAAATCACGGGCAACCGGCAGCGAGACGTCGGCTTCCAGAAGGGCGACACGCACTTCGCGCAGCGCGGTTTTCACATCGTCTTCGGACAGGGCACCTTGTTTGGTGAGCTTGTCGAAGACGCCTGAGAGGCGGTCGGACAGATTTTCAAACATGGGCCGTTCTCCTTTAAAGGGGCCGTTGACGATATGCTCCATCTGGGGATGAAGCGGCGAATTTTACACCCCGAAAACCGCCAGCTCACACTGACAAGGCGGCAAATGCACATTTGCCCCCGTGGGCGTATAACGCTGACGGGGGGCGATCCTGGCCTATGGCCTGAGGACCGGAAGATGCACACTTCCGGGAAATTTGATCCGGTCTCTACGCGCGTGCGTATGAGGAGTCAAGACAAAGCGCATATGGCCGACTGGATTGCGGCGCCTGTTGCGCTACACTCCTTATGACCCCGGTGGGAGGGACGGATGCAAGACCTACAGCCTGCGATTTCTGAACAGGACGGCCTGACCTGCGGTGTGCTCTATGTGGCGGGCGGCGAGGATTATGTCGATCTGGCCATTCAATCGGCGCGCTCTTTGCGCCAACACGAACCCGGAATTGCCATCGATCTGGTGACGGATCTGCCGGAAAACCTGCCCTCCGGCCTGTTTGATCGGGTCACGGCCAGCTACGACATGCACCCGCGCGAGAAACTCCGCGCCATGCCCGCGAGCCGGTTCGAGCGCACGCTCTATGTCGACAGCGATACCCTCTTTGTGGCGCCTCTGGGCGATCTCTTCGGGATTCTCGACCGCTTTGAATGTGCGCTATGTCATGACGTCCGTCGTGACTGGTCGCTCATTCGACAGGGTCGCGATCACACCACGCCCTACGCCTTTCCTCAGCACAATTCCGGCGTCTTCCTCTATCGCAACAGCCCCGAGATGCTGGCCTTTCTCAATGACTGGGCCGAGAGATTCTTTGCCGACGATGACATCCATCGCGATCAGATCATTCTCAAGGACCTGCTTTGGGAAAGCGATCTGCGCTACTATGTCCTGCCGCCGGAGTTCAATCTGCGCCGGGTGACCATGCTCGATGCTTGGGAGCCTTTGGACGCCGTGCCGACCATCCTGCATTCGCATCGGTTTCAGGATCACATGCGGGAGCAAGGCGATGAAGCGCGCGGCGATCGGATCGCAACCTTGGAAGCGCTTCTTAAGGTTGAGCGTGAAGCTCTGGCCGAAGAATGGGCCAAAAAAGCGGATTTGCCGGAGGCCGCGCGGGTCTGGGCCGAATTAAGAAACCGCTCCGCTGCAAAATAGCTTGTAATTCCGAACAGGTCTCACGATGATCGGCGCCAACCGTTCCCCTCTGCACATGAGGCCTCTATGTCCGTCGAAAACTGGGATGAGTTCCGCACCGCGTTTCAGGTCGCAAAAATGGGCACCGTCTCCGGCGCCGCGCAGGCGCTTGGCGTCCACCACGCCACCGTGATCCGCCACATTGATGCGCTTGAGGGCCGACTTGGCGTCAAACTGTTCCAGCGCCATGCCCGCGGCTATACGCCGACGGAAGCAGGGATCGATCTTTTGAAAGTGGCGCAAACCACCGACGATCAATTCTCTCAACTCGTCTCCCGCATCAAAGGCCGGGGCGAAGAGGTGGTCGGAGAGCTGGTCGTGACCTCCCTGCCGGGGATGGGGCCTCTCTTGGCGCCCATTTTGGCCGAGTTTCAGCGCGATCACCCCGGTCTTACCGTGCGCTATCTGGCAGGCGAGCGGGTGTTTCGTCTTGAGTATGGCGAGGCCCATATCGCGATCCGGGGCGGCAAGCCGCCGCAAGAACCCGACAATGTGGTACAGCCGTTTTACCGCCAAGGCTTCGGTCTTTACGCCCATCAAAGCTATATCGACGCCTTTGGCGCGCCGCAGGGCGAGGGCGAGGAACTGGCGCATGAATTGCGCTTTGTTTCGCTCGATGACGTCAATTCCCGCGCGCCCTTTATGGTCTGGATGAACGATCACGTGCCGTCTGACCGGATCGTGTTCCGCACCTCCGATTTGACGGCCATGTCCGATGCGATCCTTGCGGGGGCGGGGGCGGGTTTCCTGCCGACCTGGATGGCGCATGACAATCCCGAACTGGTTCAGATCATGCCGCCGCAACCGGAATGGGAAAGCCAGAACTGGCTGGTGACCCACGTCGATTTGCACCGCACGCCCAAGGTTCAGTCCTTTTTGACCTTCCTGAAAGCGCGCGCCAAGGAATGGCCCTATTCCTGATCTGTGACGGATTATGCGTGCGTGCTGTGCGCAAGCGGCTCATGGACCTTGTCCGGCGCTGTCGCTAGAACACGTGCAATCAATTGAATTTATGAGAGGACGCCTCGCCGTGCCCCATTCTGCTGCCGCCAAGGATCGCCGCAACGGGCATCTGGCGATGCTCACTTTTTCCTGTCTCGTCGCCGGGTCATTTTCTCTGGGCGCTATGGTTGCCAATGACATCACGCCTCTGGCGCTCAATGGGGTGCGCTTTGTCGCGGCGGCCATCGTGATCGGCCTTTTGGCCATCGCGACGGGCGGCATCCCGCGTGAGGCTACACGCCAGCCGTGGCGCTATTTCATCTTGGGCGGCATTTTTGCGCTCTACTTCGTGATGATGTTCTTCGGTCTGAAAACCGCCGAGCCCGTCTCCGCCGCCGCAGTCTTTACCCTGACCCCACTGCTCGCGGCGGGCTTCGGTTATCTGATCATGCGTCAGATCACCACGCGCCGCATCGCCCTCGCTCTGGCCATCGGTGGCGTGGGGGCGCTTTGGGTGATTTTCCGGGCCGATATTCAGGCCGCTTTGGCCTTTCACGTCGGGCGCGGTGAGGCGATCTATTTCCTCGGCGTCGTGGCGCATGCGCTCTACACGCCTTTGGTGCCGCGGTTCCATCGTGGCGAACGCACGCTTGTCTTTACGTTCTTCATCCTCGCCTCCGCCTCCATCGCGATCTTCCTCTTTGGTTGGCGTGAGGTGTTGGAGACGGATTGGGCCAATTTACCCGCGATCGTCTGGTTCACGCTGGGCTATGTCACCATCTTTGCCACCACCATCACCGCCTCGCTTCTGGCCTATGCCTCCGTGCGTTTGGCGGCCGCTAAGGTCATGGCCTACACCTATCTCGTGCCCTCCTGGGTGATCATCTGGGAGATCGCTTTGGGCCACGGCACGCCGCCAGCGCTGGTGTTTGGTGGCATCGGCCTGACGATTCTGGCGCTTTATCTTTTGCTCAAACACGAGGCCTGATGGTCCGCGTCGGGAACAAATTCACATCGCTGTGCGTTGGTCTTTCAAATCGAAAGAGGAACACAGTTATGAACAATGTCATCTATCTGGTCGGTCTTGTCGTGGTTGTCGGCGCTATCCTGAGCTTTGTCTTCTGAGCGCTGAGCGACATCTGAAATCAAAAACGCGCGGCTTCTCTAAGGCCGTGCGTTTTTTTATGCGTCGCCCTCTTGCGACAGCTCGCGCTCCAGAAACCGTTCCAGCCCGTCGAGGTCAATCTCGTCGAATTGCCCAAAGCCCTGCATCCAAACAGAGGCCGCGCGCATCGCGTCCGGCTCCAGTTTGCACCATTTCACCCGGCCGCGCTTTTCCTGCGCAATCAGCCCCGCGCGGGTCAGAATGGTCAGGTGCTTGGACACCGCCGCCAAGGACATCTCGAAAGGATCGGCCACATCGGTGACCGCCATATCGTCCTCCAACAGCATCGACAGGATGGCCCGACGGGTCGGGTCTCCAAGGGCTGCGAAGATGAGGTCGAGATCATGTGTCATGTCTTGCCGATAGGCGCGCAAGCGGGTTTGGTCAACCATTTGGTTGAATAACGAAAACGCGAGCCTTTTGCGCTAACGGCGTTGTTTGTCATGTTCTTGCGTTTCCTTTGCTGTAAAAATACTCAATAAATTCATTGCCTTAATGCGGTTTCCAAAGGATCAATTCCGCGTTGACTCTAAATCCTCCCCCGCATAGCTTGCCCGCAACTGACCGTAGGGGGCCATTCACATGTCCGAACCGCATGATCCCGAGCGTTTGCGCGCTTTGGAAGAGCGGCTGACGAAGGTGAAAGAGGCGCAAAAGCCCAAAACCTCCCGCGGCGAAGAACACTTTTCTCAGGCCAATATGGCCTGGCGGATGGTGACGGAACTTGTGGCCGGTCTTCTGATCGGCTTTGGCATGGGATACGGGCTGGATAAGCTTTTGGGCACAATGCCCCTGTTTCTCGTGCTGTTTATCGGATTTGGCCTCGCGGCCGGCGTCAAGACGATGATGCGCACCGCGCGGGACATTGAAAAACAACAGGTCGCTGAACAAAGCGCGGCCAGAGATGACAACGCGGAGACGTCCGCAGGTACTGAGAGGGACAAACATGGCGACTGAGGCTCACGGTTCGGAAAGCAGCCTGGTGTTTCACCCAATGGACCAATTCAAGGTCGCGCCGCTCTTTGGCGACGGACCGGTGCATTGGTACACCATCACCAACGTGACGCTCTGGATGGCGATCTCCGTCATCGGCGTTATCTTTCTGCTGGTCGTTGGCTCCCGTGGCCGCGCCATCGTGCCGTCGAAAGGCCAGTCCATCGCGGAACTGACCTACGGCTTCGTCTACAAGATGATCGAGGATGTGACCGGCAAAGACGCCGTGAAATACTTCCCCTATGTGATGACGCTGTTCATCTTCATCGTCTTCTCGAACATGTTGGGCCTTCTGCCGCTGTCGTTCACCACGACGTCCCACATCGCCGTCACAGGCGTTCTGGCGCTCCTGGTGTTCCTCTTCGTGACCATCCTCGGTTTCGCGAAAAACGGCACCAAGTTCCTCGCTCTCTTCTGGGTCAGCTCCGCGCCCCTCGCTGTGCGCCCGCTTCTCGCGGTGATCGAGCTGATCTCCTACTTCGTGCGTCCCGTCAGCCACTCTATCCGTCTTGCGGGTAACATGATGGCCGGTCACGCCGTGATCAAAGTTTTCGCCGGTTTCGCAGCGATCGCCGCGATCTCTCCGGTTTCCGTTCTGGCGATCTCCGCCATGTACGGTCTCGAAATCCTCGTGGCCTTCATCCAGGCCTACGTGTTCACCATTCTGACCTGTGTCTATCTGAAAGACGCGCTGCACCCGGTCCACTAAGGCCGCAAGCACTCAGGTTCGAACTCAATTCCAGCCAATTCCAACGTAAGGAGATACCACAATGGAAGGCAATATCGCAGAACTCGGCAAATACATCGGTGTTGGTCTGACCGCTATCGGCATGGGCGGCGCAGCAATGGGTGTGGGCAACGTTGCAGGTAACTACCTCTCCGGCGCTCTGCGCAACCCGTCCGCCGCTGCTTCGCAAACCGCGACGCTCTTCATCGGCATGGCCTTCGCAGAAGCTCTGGGGATCTTCTCGTTCCTCGTCGCTCTGCTCCTGATGTTCGCCGTCTGATCCGACGCACCATCCTTACGGCAGGGTGGGACTTCTGTCCCACCCTCGCGTAATATGTGAGCAATGCTGAGGAAATCGAAAGATTTTCGCTATGGGCATTGCGACCACATTCAGGGCTTCTCCCGGCCCGTTCGGGGGATTTAGGTCAGAGCCAGGAGGACAAGATGGCAACCGAAACACACGGTGCAGAAGCCGCACACGGCGCCGCAGAAGCGGGCATGCCGCAGCTCGACTTCTCCACTTTCCCCAACCAGATTTTCTGGCTTCTGGTCACGCTCGTCGTGATCTACTTCGTGCTGTCCAAGATCGCACTGCCGCGCATCTCCACGGTGCTCGCCGAGCGCTCCGGCACGATCATGAATGATATTTCCGCCGCCGAAGAGCTCAAGCTCAAAGCGAAAGAAGCGGAAGCGGCGTATAACGCTGCTCTGGCCGAGGCGAAAGCTCAAGCCCAGCAGATCGCCAATGAAACCCGTGCAGCCATTCAGGCCGATCTTGATGCCGCGACCGCCAAGGCCGATGCAGAGATCTCCGCGAAAGCCGCCGAATCTGAAAAAGCCATCGCTGAGATCCGCGACGGAGCTTTGGAAAGCGTCAAGGACGTGGCCAAAGACACCGCCAAGGAACTCGTCGCCGCCATGGGCTCCTCCGCCGATGCGCGTTCGATCACGGCTGCTGTCACCGCACGGATGAAAGGCTAAGGACATGAAAAAACTTTCTCTCCTCATCGCCCTCACTGCGGCCAGCCCGGCCTTCGCCGCAACCGGCCCGTTCTTTTCACTTAAGAACACCAACTTCGTCGTGCTTCTGGGCTTCCTGGTCTTCATCGGCATTCTTCTCTGGAAGAAAGTTCCGTCGATGATCGGTGGCATGCTCGATCAGCGCGCCGCAGGCATCAAATCCGAACTGGACGAAGCCCGCGCTCTGCGTGAAGAAGCTCAGTCGATCCTCGCCTCCTACGAGCGCAAACAGCGCGAAGTTCAGGAACAGGCCGACGCCATCGTCGCTCAAGCGAAAAAAGACGCGGAAGCTGCTGCGGTGAAAGCGAAAGAGGATCTGAAATCCTCCATCGCCCGCCGTCTCGCCGCCGCCGAAGAGCAAATCGGTGCCGCCGAAGCTGCCGCCATCCGCGAAGTGCGCAACACCGCGATCACCGTCGCCGTGGCTGCTGCAACCGACGTGATTGCGAAAAACATGACTGCTGCGGACGCCAACGCCCTGATCGACACCTCGATAGCCGAAGTTGGTGACAAGCTGCACTAAGTCCTCGTTTGATCTCCTGACCGGATCAGACAGACCCTGATAGAAAGCCCCGCCAAAATTGGCGGGGCTTTTTGAGTATTTGGCCTGCAATGAAAGGGTTAGCCACGCGCCTGTTCGTGTTCGAACCTGAGTTTTGCGACCTCTTCATTGCGCTCGCATCTCTGCTGATCCAAAAGTGCCTCTTCGACATAGTTGAGATGCTGGGTCACAGCGGCGCGGGCGGCTTCTGGATTGCGGGCTTGGAGCGCGTCGTGGATGGCGCGGTGTTGCTCCAAAAGTTGCGCGCGATTGGTGCGTTGTTTGAACATCACCGAGCGGTTGTAGAACACGCCCTCGCGCAGCAGATCGAACATAGAGCGCATCATGTGCAGCATGATGACGTTATGCGAGGCCTCAATAATCGACAGGTGAAACTCGGCGTCGAGACGGGCTTCCTCGGTCGGATTGCGCTTCGGATGTGCCGCTTCCATCTTTTCAAAGATCGTGGCGATGACTTTCAGGTCGGTGTCAGAGGCCATCTTGGCCGCGCGTTCGGCGGCCAGCCCCTCCATATCACGGCGAAAGGCGATGTAGTCGAACACCGCCTCGTCATGGCTGCCGAAGAGTTTGACCAAGGCAGGCGAGAAAGCTGAGCCCAAGACATCGGCCACGAAGATGCCTGCATTGGCGCGGGTCTCCAACAGGCCCTTGTCGGTCAACTCCGCCACGGCCTCGCGCACCGAAGGCCGCGATACGCCCAGCCGCTCCGACAGATCGCGTTCAGAGGGCAGGCGTTCGCCAGGCCGCAAAATCCCGCGCAGGATCAAAAGCTCGACCTGACGCGCCACGGAGGCGCTGAGTTTCTCGGGGGTGACTTTTTGAAAGGGCATGGGGCTCTCGTGCTGTGACTGGTCAGATTATATGACCAGCCTAAGTCGTGAGCCATAAAAAAGGCCGGGACATGCCCGGCCTTTCGAAACTTATATCAGGGCGATCAGGCCGCGTTCGGCGTGATGATGATCTCGACGCGACGGTTCTGCGCCTTGCCCTCGGGCGTCAGGTTGGTGGCGATCGGTTGATCTTCGCCACGCCCATAGGCGCGGACGCGGCCCGGAGCGACGCCATTGGCGGTCAGAATGGTCGACACGGCAGAGGCGCGGCGGGTCGACAGCTCTTGGTTATAGCCCGCAGATCCTGTGCTGTCGGTGTGACCGATGATTTGAACCGTGGTGTTCGGATAGTCCTGCAGGTTGTACGCCAGCTTGCGCAGGTCGGTTTGCAGCGAGGGCACGACCACGGCGCTGTCGGTGGCGAACAGGATGTCCTGTGGCATGGTCACGATCAGCTGCGAGCCGGTGTTGACGATTTTCACGTCGTCATTGCCAAGATCCTCACGCAGATCGGCGGCCTGTTTGTCCAATTGCTGACCAATGGCGCCGCCCACGGCCCCCCCGATCATGGCGCCCACGGCCACTTTGGCAAGTTTGTCATTGCTGCCCGAAGTGGCGGCTGCGGTGATGCCGCCGAGGGCCGCACCGAGGGCAACGCCCTGCGTGGCTTTGGTGTTGGGGTCGTAGCTGTCCATACAGGCGGTCAGGCCGAAAGCGGCCACCAGCGGAATAGCGATATAAAACGGGGATTTCATTTGGATCCTCCTTGAGAAACTGCTCTTGACGCTGGTTTTACCTGTGTCTCGCGGCTCTGGCACGGTGGATTTATCGCGATCACGAAAATGTGGCGGGTTTTCGCTCAGAGGAGAGGGCATCGGCTTTGAGGCTTTCATAGGCCAAAAGCGCGCGTTTGACCGGCAAGCCCCAATGATAGCCGCCCAAGGCCCCGGTTTTGCGCAGCACCCGGTGGCAGGGGATGAGCCAGCTCACCGGATTATGACCAACGGCCGTGCCGACCGCGCGCACCGCCTTGGGGTTGCCGATGGCCCGCGCGATGTCGGAATAGGTGGTGACCTGACCGGAAGGGATCGACAGGAGGGCTTCCCAGACCTTGATCTGAAACGGGCCGCCGATGAGATGCAGTTTGGTTTCGCCGCCGCCAAGAGCGGCCTCGACAAAGGGGCGCACCGCGTCGGAGTTGTGCGCGAAAGCAGCTTTGGGCCAGCGGGAAGACAGGTCGGCAAAAGCGTCCTGATCGCGACATTCGGACGTGAACGCCATGGCGCAAAGCCCGCGCGACGTGGCCATAGCGAGGCTGCGCCCGAAAGGCGTGTCGAACCAGCCGTAGGAAATGGTCAACCCCTCGCCCTTGCGGGCATATTCACCGGGGCTCATCGCCTCCCAACGCACGAAGAGATCGTGCAACCGTCCGGTGCTGGACATGCCCGTGGCCTCGGTCGTGTCCAAGAGGCTGTGGTTTTGCGCAATGAGGGCCTTGGCATGACTCAATGTCAGATATTGCTGAAACCGTTTCGGAGAGACACCCGCCCATTGGCTAAAGAGCTTTTGCAGGTGATAGGGCGACATACCCAGCTCGGCGGCCAGAGTGTCGAGCGACAGAGGCTGTTCGGACTGGTCGATGATGTCGATGGCCCGGCGCACGACGTTGAAGTGATAGCGATCCTCAAACGGCTCCGGGGCAGGGGCGCTCTCGGTGAGGTTTTCGAGGTCAGCGGACATCGGGCGGGCTCCGGCGAAGGATCAAAGATGGGATCAGGAGAGAGCCTATCTTGTCGCACTGGGCTTGCCGACCCGAAACTTGCGGATTACGCGGCCATGCGCCGCGCCGCGATGGCGGAACGCGGTTGCAACACGACCGCCTCGCCGGGATTAAGTGTCATCCGCGCCCGCTGTGCCCGGATCAAAGTCGGGCCGAGCTTGGCAGTAATTTCCGCCCGCGCCTGTGCGCCCAAAGCGGAGAGGGTTTCTTCGTCCGGAAACAGGCTTTCGGTCCAGACGCCTTCGGTCAAAAGCATCTGATGGTCGGCCATGACGAGATGGCAATAGGCATAGTCCGAGGCAGGCGGGGTGTAGTCGACCTCCGCTTCTGTGGCGAGATCGCCAGAGGGCACCAACACCTCACTCTCAAAGAAATGCAACTCGACCTGCGCCGAGCGCAGAAGGATATGGTGACCGGGCGCGAGGATCAGATCGCGCTCTGGCGTGCGTTTTCCGAAGGCGCCCGCATGAATACGCAAGGGCGGCTTGATCGCCGCGTCCGACAGAGCACTGCGCCCAACCCAAAGCAGCGGTTTGAAACCCTCGTCACGAGTCAGCAAAAGATCGCCCGGACGCAGCCATTCGACGGGTTGCGCCCCTTCGCTGGTCTCAACCATCACGCCGGGGCCAAAGCCCGGCAGACCAAAGCCCGACAGACCATAGCTGGACAGGGGCTGTGCCGCGATGGTTTGATTGGTGTCATCCTCGTCCATGAGCGCCGCGCCTGCATTCATGCCGTAAGCCGCAAAGGGGTCCATTCTGTCGTCCCACTTGAAAATCTCTGTGCTTAGAATGCGGGATAGGATTGAATCGAAAATTAACTGCGGTTTGTTTTTCGACACAAAATGATGCGAATTTTCATCTGATTTTCGAAGGATTTTAGGAAAAATCTATCGATCAAAGGAACGGCTTGCCCCGATCCCTGTGACAAGGCATTAGAAGCCCATGACCAAACAGCTCGATTATCATACGATCCATGAGATTTTCACCCGCTTTCAGGCTGCTGAGCCTGAACCCAAGGGCGAGTTGGATCACGTGAACGCCTATACATTGGTGGTGGCCGTCGCGCTCTCCGCGCAGGCGACCGACAAGGGCGTGAACAAGGCGACCGCAGAGCTGTTCAAAATCGCCGATACGCCGCAGAAAATGCTCGATCTGGGCGAAGAGGGCCTGATCGAACACATCAAAACCATCGGGCTGTACCGCAACAAAGCGAAGAATGTCATCAAGTTGAGCCAGATTTTGGTCGACGACTATGACGGCATCGTGCCCTCGTCGCGGGCCGCCTTGGAGAGCCTTCCGGGCGTCGGACGCAAGACCGCCAATGTCGTGTTGAACATGTGGTGGCATGTGCCGACGCAGGCGGTGGACACGCATATTTTCCGTTTCGGCAACCGCTCCGGTGTTGCCGTGGGCAAGGATGTGGTGGCGGTCGAACGTGCCATCGAAGACCATATTCCCGCCGAATTTCAACAACATGCGCATCACTGGATGATCCTGCACGGACGCTACACCTGTGTCGCGCGCAAACCGAAATGCAGCGCGTGCCTGATCCGCGATCTCTGCATGTTCGAGGAGAAGAACCTTGACTAAAACCTATCAGGTTGTCGGCATCGGCAACGCCATCGTCGATGTGATCACTCAGGCCGATGACAGTTTCCTGGAACTCATGGGCATCGAGAAAGGCATCATGCAGCTTGTCGAACGCGAGCGGGGCGAATTGCTTTATGGCGCGATGTCCAACCGGGTGCAGACGCCGGGCGGCTCCGTCGCGAACACTCTGGCCGGGCTCGGCACTTTGGGTCTCAAAACCGGCTTTATCGGCCGGGTGCATGATGACGCTCTGGGCCGGTTTTACGCCGCCGAGATGGAGGCCGATGGCACCGCTTTCGTCAATGCGCCGGTGCCGGGCGGGGAGCTTCCGACCTCGCGCTCGATGATTTTCGTCTCGCCGGATGGGGAGCGTTCTATGAACACTTACCTCGGGATTTCGTCGGAAATTTCCGAAGAGGATGTGGCCGAGGCGGTCGCGGGCGATGCGGAGATCATGTTCCTCGAAGGCTACCTCTACGACAAACCGAAAGGCAAACATGCCTTTGACCAAGCCGCAAAACTGACCAAGGCGGCGGGCGGTAAGGTCGGGATTTCCCTGTCCGATCCGTTCTGCGTCGACCGTCATCGCGACGATTTCCGGACCTTTGTGAAGGAGCTGGATTTCGTCATCGGCAACGAGCACGAATGGGAAAGCCTCTACCAGACCGACCTGTCGACGGCGCTGGAAACGGCGGCCATGGAATCAGGTCTCGTGGTCTGTACGCGCTCTGGTTCCGACGTGGTTCTGGTGCAGGGTGATGAAGAGGCCGTGGTGCCAGTGAAACGCATCCAGCCTGTGGACACCACCGGCGCGGGCGATCAATTCGCCGCCGGTTTCCTTTACGGCTATGCGACGGGGCAGAGCCTTGCGACCTGTGGTCGTATGGGCTGTGTCGCTGCTGCCGAGGTGATTTCTCACATCGGGCCACGGCCTGAAGCGAATTTGAAAGTCCTGTTCCAGCAGGAAGGCCTGATTTAAGGCTTTTCCTAGGGTTCAAATGTGAAAACGGCGCGAGGGATCTCGCGCCGTTTTTGAGTATTTGGGGCGCAAAGGAAACTTATTGCGGAAACTTAATGCGCCTCGGCCCAGTTGTCGCCGATGCCTGCGTCCACCTCGATCGGCACATCGAGTTTTACAGCCGGATCGGAGGCGGTTTCCATCACATCCTTGACCACCTCGATCACCTGATCGCAGGCGTCCTCATCAACCTCAAAGATCAATTCGTCGTGCACCTGCAACAGCATGGTGGCGGGGAGATCCTTGATCGCGTCGGGCATGCGGACCATGGCGCGGCGGATGATGTCGGCGGCGGAGCCTTGGATGGGCGCGTTGATCGCCTGACGTTTCGCGAAGCCTGCTTGCGGGCCTTTGGCGGCGATTTCCGGCGTGTGGATTTTGCGGCCAAAGAGGGTTTCGACGTATTTATGCGCTTTGGCGAATTCCACCGTGTCGTCCATATAGGCCCGAATGCCCGGGAAACGTTCGAAATAACGGTCGATAAAGCTCTGCGCCTCTTTGCGCGGGATGCGCAGGTTGCGGGCAAGGCCAAAGCCGGAGATGCCGTAGATCACACCGAAGTTGATTGCCTTGGCCTGGCGGCGGACCATCGGGTCCATGCCTTCGATCGGGACATTGAACATCTCAGAGGCCGTCATGGCGTGGATGTCCAGCCCGTCGCGGAACGCTTGTTTCAGGCTGTCGATGCCCGCGACATGGGCAAGGATTCGCAGCTCGATCTGAGAATAGTCGAGCGAAATCAGTTTCTTGCCGGGGGCGGCGATAAAGGCCTCGCGGATGCGGCGGCCCTCATCCGAGCGCACGGGGATGTTTTGCAGGTTCGGGTCAGAAGACGCGAGACGCCCGGTGACGGCGCCCGTCTGGACGTAAGAGGTATGCACGCGGCCCGTCTCGGGGTGGATAAAGGTCTGAAGCGCGTCGGTGTAGGTCGATTTGAGTTTCGAGAGCTGCCGCCAATCCAAAACGCGGGCCGGCAAGTCGTGTTCTGTGGCAAGGTCTTCGAGCACATCGGCGGGGGTGGAATATTTGCCGGTCTTGCCCTTTTTGCCGCCCTCAAGGCCCATTTTTTCGAACAGGATTTCGCCAAGCTGTGCGGGGCTGCCGACGTTGAAGGTCTCGCCCGCCAGTTCGTGAATCTCGGCCTCAAGCCCAGCCATTTTCTGGGCAAACGCGTTGGACATGCGCGACAGCACATCGCGGTCGACGAGAATGCCGGCCATTTCCATTTTTGCCAGCACCGGCGAGAGCGGCCGCTCCAAGGTCTCGTAAACGGTGGTCACACGTTCGGCGTGCAGACGCGGTTTCAAAACCTGCCATAGCCGCAGCGTAATGTCGGCGTCCTCGGCGGCATATTCGACCGCCTTGCCGATCTCCACCTTGTCAAAGGTGATCGCGGATTTGCCGCTGCCCAACAGGTCCTTTGTCGGGATCGGCGTGTGGTTCAGGTAGCGCTCGGACAGCGCATCCATCCCGTGATTGTGGATGCCGGCGTTGAGCGCATAGGACAAGAGCATCGTGTCGTCATAGGGCGCGACGCGCACACCATGACGGGCAAAAATCTTGGCGTCATATTTCATGTTCTGGCCGATTTTGAGGATGCTGTCGTCCTCAAGCATCGGTTTCAACGCGTCCAGAACCATGTTTTTCGACAGCTGCCCGTCGACCAGATTTGAGCCGCCGAACAGATCGTCCTCTCCCAACGTATGGCCAACCGGGATGTAACAGGCCTCGCCCGGCTCGACACACAAAGACACACCGACCAGATCGGCCTGCATCTCGTCGAGGCCGGTGGTTTCGGTGTCCACGGCGACGTAGCCGCGAGCATAGATCGCGTCGATCCAACGCTCCAGCGCGCCCATTGTGGAGACTTTCTCGTAGGACGAGGTGTCAAACGGCTTGGCCTCTGGCGTCGCAGGGGCGTCGGGCGATTGGCTGGCGGCGGGGGCAGGGGCCTCGGGGATCGCAGGGGCGTCCACGCCGAAGCGTTCGGAGACACGTTTGACGATGGTGCGGAATTCCATCTCGGTGAGGAACGACAGGAGTTTTTCGGTGTCGGGCTCCTGCACTTCGAGGCTTTCGAGGCTAAAATCCAGTTCCATCGCGCAGTCGAGTTTCACCAGATCGCGCGAAATGCGGATCAGCTCGGCATTGTCCTCCAGCGTCTGGCGGCGTTTCGGTTGTTTGATCTCACCGGTGCGGGCAAGCAAGCTTTCGAGATCGCCGAATTCGTTGATCAAAAGCGCCGCCGTCTTGATCCCGATGCCGGGGGCGCCGGGGACGTTGTCGACCGAGTCGCCCGCAAGCGCTTGCACGTCGACGACGCGCTCAGGGCCGACGCCGAATTTCTCTTCGACGCCTTCGCGGTCGATGCGTTTGTTCTTCATCGGGTCGAGCATCTCGACACCGCCGCCGACCAGTTGCATCAGGTCCTTGTCCGAGGAAATGATGGTCACGCGCCCGCCGGCGTCTCGCGCCTGATGGGACAGCGTTCCGATGATGTCATCGGCCTCGAAACCGGTGATCTCGATACAGGCGACGTTGAAGGCGCGGGTGGCCTCGCGCGTCAGCGGGAATTGTGGCACCAGATCTTCGGGCGCGGGCGGGCGGTTGGCCTTGTAGGCCGGATAGAGATCGTTGCGAAAGGTCTTGCCCGAGGCGTCGAAAATCACTGCCGCGTGCGTGGGCGCATCGGCGCCGGTGTTGGCCTCGATATAGCGGTAGAGCATGTTGCAAAACCCGCTGACCGCGCCCACCGGCAGGCCGTCGGATTTGCGCGTCAGCGGCGGAAGCGCGTGATAGGCGCGAAAGATAAACGCCGATCCGTCGATGAGGTGAAGGTGGCTGCCCTTGCCGAATGTCATGACGCGTCTTTCCCTCTGCTCTTAACCCGTGCTCAAAAGTTGCGTCTTGATAGCACGGAAAGGCGCGCCCCCTGCAAGCAGGTATCGCCTCTGGGAGCGGTTTATTGGAAATGTCGTCTGTGGTGTGAAGCGCTCACAACGTTTATATGTTGCTCTACGTTTTTCATGTCTGCAGAGAGAAAGAAGAACGCTTTATGCCACGGCGCGGGATTTCGCCCCCTCAAGCATGCCTTTGGCGATAAAGTGCAAGACCGTGCGCCAGGCGTGAGCGTGTTCGACCGTCCAGGCGTCTCCGGTATGCTCGGCAAAAACGTCGATGATCAGCTCGCTGATGAGGTCGTAAGTGTCTTTCCAGCTGCCGTAATTGGCATATTCACGGCCCAGATTGTGCAGCGTGGCAAACAGGGCGCCGGGATGATCGAGCGACAATAGCGACAGCTCGATGATGCTTTCAAGCGTGCGACCGCGATCATTCAGAGAGGTGTGATACTGTCCGTCGAACTCAGGCGCCATTGCAGCAAAGCGTTTGTACACTTCTTGCAAGGCATCGACACGCACAGGTGCGAGATGCCGAAAATTATTCCGAACCAAAGTGATTTGTTGGATCGTCAGCTTCATTCCGACCTCTCAAATGTTACTGGCAGAGAGGTTAGGCGCAAGAGTTTAACAAAGGGAAAACGCCGCAGGCATTTTCTCCATGTATCAGCAGCTTACCAAAAGCTTTAGGCGTCTTTCAGTTTGGCGCTTTCATGGATGAATTTCTTGTCGCAATAGCCGCATTCCACATAGCCCGTGTCATGCGGGATCACCAACCAGACGCGCGGATGTCCAAGTGCACCTTCGCCGCCATCACAGGCCACTTTCCATGTGGAGACCACTTCGGTTTCCGGCGCTTGAATCGTCATCGTCCTGTCCTTTTCGCTATCGCATCGGCTCTGTCGCCCGTCGCCTCTAGGGGCCTGTGCGGGTCTGTGCAAGGGGCTTGGCGGTGGACGCGGTTGCCGCAGTCCCGTAGACCGCCTAAGTCAGGGCTGCATGATAGCGATCCGGGCGGCACGGACAAGGGGCAACCGTACCCCGATCTGCGGCGCAGGCAAAAGGAACAAAAGGAGCGAGACCCATGAGCAACACGCGCAACATGAGCTACGCACTCGAAATTGAAGCCCTGCGTAAGACCTATGGCGGCGGGGCAGGGCAGCCTGCGAAAGAGGCCTTGAAAGGCGTCGATCTGAAGATACCGACGGGGTCGATCTTTGGCCTGCTGGGCCCCAATGGCGCGGGCAAATCGACGATGATCAACATCCTCGCGGGTCTGGTGATCAAGACTTCCGGCAAGGTGAACATTTGGGGCTTCGATCAGGACGTGAACCCGCGCCAGTCGCGGGCCGCCATTGGCGTGATGCCACAGGAGTTGAACCTCGATCCCTTCTTCACGCCACGCGGCGCTTTGGAGGTGCAGGCCGGGCTGTATGGCGTGCCGAAACGTGACCGTCGCACCGATGAAATCCTTGAACTCATTGGGCTTTCCGATAAGGCCGATGCCTATGCGCGCACGCTTTCGGGCGGCATGCGGCGGCGGCTTTTGCTGGGCAAGGCGTTGGTGCACAACCCGCAGATTCTGGTGCTCGATGAACCCACCGCAGGGGTCGACATCGAGCTGCGTCAGATGCTTTGGACGAATGTGCGCAAACTCAACGAAGAGCGCGGCATGACGATCATTCTCACCACGCATTACCTCGAAGAGGCGCAGGAAATGTGTGACGAGATCGCGATCATCAACCACGGCACGATGATCAAACAGGATACGACGAAGAATCTTTTGGGGTTGATGGATGCAAAGACCTTGGTGATCGAACCGGATGGCGCGGCACCCGACAGTTTCGCGCTGCCGGAAGGCGTCAAAATGGAACGCCGCCGCGATGGGGCTTTCGTGTTCGATTTCTCGCGTGGTCAGGCCTCGGTCGGGGCGATTCTCGACGCGGTGAAAAGCGCCGGGATCACCATCGGCGACGTGCGCACGATGGAGCCCGATCTCGAAGACGTCTTTGTCGAGCTGACCTCGGGCAAATAACCCGCCCACTTTTTCGTGGTCAAAATACTCAATTAAAAACCCCGCCTCAGGCGGGGTTTTGTCATTTAAGGTTGCAACTTGTTATTTGCAGGTGAGTGGCCCCACGGGCTCACCGCCCAAGAGATGCACATGGAAATGCGGCACTTCTTGATGCGAATGCTCGCCGGAGTTTGTCACGAGGCGAAACCCCTGACCGCCCGCAGACTCGGCCACACCGACCAGTTCCGCCACCTTCGCAACAGAGCGGAAAAAGTCGAGCTGTTCCGCGTCAGAGGCCGCCTGCACGAAATGGTCGTAGCAGCGATAGGGCCCTTTCGGGATCACCAGAATATGCGCCTTTTTCTGCGGCGTGATGTCGGGGAAGGCCAGCGTGTGCTCGCTCTCGAACACCGGAGACGAAGGGATCTCCCCGCGCAGGATTTTGGCAAAGATGTTCTGGTCATCATAGGTGTAGGGCATGGGGGGCTCGCTTAGTCGGAAAACAGGTAATGCATCGAGACGATCTCGCGCGCCTTATCTTCGGAGATGCCGAGGAAGCGCGCAAGGGGGGCTGCGTTTTCTTCCGGCGTGTTGAATTGTGAGATGCGCGCGTAGTTCTCGAAATCCGCGTCGCGGATTTGGTCGCTTTCATGCGTCATGTCCGACCGGATCGTCGGCAAAAGCCGCGCCAAGGCATCGTCCGGCGTGTGGTCGCCCGCAAGGCCTGTGCGCTTGGCATGGCCGATCAGATAGTCGTCGGTGAACTCGCACTCGATCTCCAAAAGCCGCGTGCCGGAACGGTCGGCATAAAAATCGCGGATCAGCTCGATCCCCTCCGGGTCGAGGCAGACGATCATCCGGTCCGTGTTGAAATAATCGAACAGCATTCGCACCCAGGCCCGCCGGTGTCGCGTGCGTTTCTCAAGGCTTTTCTCGATCCCGCCCAGATCGGGCAGGTAGGTGTGTTCTTCGTTGAAGAGGTATTCGAGACAAGGGACGTCCGTGTGGTTTTTGATCTCGGCCACAAGCCGTTTGGCGACGTGCCATTTCTTGCAAACGATCATCAACAATTCGCGGTCGCGGCCCAGAGAGCTTTCGGTCTCCCAGAATCTCTGCGCAAACCGCCGCCCGTTGCGCCCACGTCCCGAGAGGAACTGAAACAGCGACCGGCCTTCGTTGGAGATCTGAAAATTTACGCCAGAGGCGGCGAAAAGATCGCCCAGGCGTTTTTTCAACTCCTTGGCGTCGGGGGAAATTTTCCGGGCGAAGAGGTAGTCCTGCGAGATCAGCAAATCGTAATGGTCGTTATAGAACACCACCGGCATGCCGTAGTCGGTGAACATCAAAAACGTCTGGGTCCGGGTGCGGATTTCTTTCTCGGGCACCACATGGCGCACGAGGGTCTGGAAAAACGTCTCGTCGGGAATCCATGTGGTCCGGAAGAACTTCATCACGTCTTTGCGTTGACGCGTAAACTCGAGAATCCACTCGATGGTGCGGCGCCGCAGGCACCACCATTGCGAGCCGATCATGATCTGAAGATCTTCGGGAATTTCGCGTTTGAGGCCCAGCCGCTGTTGCATCTTAAGGCTCTCGTAAAACAGCCATTTGTGCGTGCGTTCGTTGAACCAATGGCGATAGATCAGCCGCTCTTCCTTGATCCCGGTCTTGATCCAGTCGCTTTCGAAAAAGTCGAAACTCTCGATGAAATCGACATCCTCGCGGTCGAGGTAGTCATGCATATATTCGGCGGTCTTGATCGACATGCAGTCGCCGGAGAGCATGTAGAAATGCGTGGCGCGCGGGAAATCGCGCTCGGCCGCCTCAATGGCGTAAAGCGTCGCCTCGACAAGGCTCCACGCCCCCCAACCGCATTTGATCCGTTTGGTCGCGAAGGTCACATTCGGATTGTTGTCGAGACCCTTCTTGATGGTCTCGAACATTTCCTTGCCGCCGCGCGCATCGAAATGGATCGAGATATAATCCCCGGCCCGCGTCAGCCGACGTGCCTGGTCGATGATGGCCTCTGGGTCTTTATGGCACAGCAAGATGAAGGCAATTCGTGCCATATTAGAAACCGTAACCTCATTTCTGACGCATTGTTCACATACAAGCGTAACCAATCATTGAATAATCAAGGCTAATTTGCTTTTAAAGCGAAAAGGGTCACGGTGAGTGTGACAAAGAGGAGTTGTGGTAAATATGGGCTTTCCCGGAACCTGGATGACCGAGAGCGAAAGTGTGGTCTATCGTGTCGTCCCCAAATGTGCCTGCTCGACCATCGGGCAGATCATGTTCTATTCCGATCATGGCGAATTCTTCGATGGCGATATCCACGACAGCAAGGATCGCATGCACAAATGGGCGCAAGACGAAAGCCAGCCGCTGATCGAAGCCAATGTGCAGGCCCACAAAAGCTACGCCTTCACCTGTGTGCGCAACCCGTACACCCGCGTCTTGTCGAGCTTTTTCGACAAGATTTGCGGCATTCAGCGCAACGGCAAACGCTATCGCGGCAACCTCGTGCCGCAGCTCATTCAGAAATACGGCATCGAAGTCGGCGGTCCGGACGGCAAGGACGACTTCGATCAGATCGCGTCCTTCCGGCGGTTTTTGTTGTTCGTGCGCGACACCATCCGTTGGCGCCGCCCGATGGAGCCGGACATTCACTGGTCCGCCATGTCGGGCCATGTCTCGACCTTCATCGTGAACGGCGGGACCTATGACAAAATTTTCTTCACTGAGAAATTCAACGAAGGCATGCAGGATGTGCTCGATCACATCGAGACGCCCCATGCCGTCGATCTGACGCAAATCCCGCGGTTCAACGAATCCGAAGGCCACGGCCCAAAGCGTCTGCATCCGGTTGAGGATTATTTCGATGATCTCTCGATGCATCTGATGTGGGAAATTTACAAAAAAGATTTCCAGCTGTTCAAATATGACTTCGAAAACCCGGGCAATAAGATGCCTCTGGATGAGGTCGATCTGGCCGAGGTGCACGCCAAACTCGGCGACTGATGTCCCCTCATCGTCGAAATAAAAAAATGCCGCGGGAGTTTCCTCCTGCGGCATTTTTCCGTTCGCCCTAAGCGCTTGTCTCAAAGCGAACTGGACCACCCTTTAAAGCGTGTCTCAAAAATCGAGGGGACTGT
>NZ_JAIVLK010000009.1 GCF_020524585.1 Celeribacter naphthalenivorans | reverse complement strand
AAACCGCCCACATATCTCTTCGTTCATCTATCAATTTCAAAGAGCAAGAGACAAAAACCAGACCAGTGCGCCCTAAACTTAACGGCGCGCCCGCCCAGATCTGCCTCAAATTTTCTGCCTCGCTTCCCGTCCAAGCCACCCTCTCGAGCACCCCGGCCAGTCCGTCTGGCGTCCCGTGCTGCGCTGTCTGCGCCGCCGGTGAAGGGGGTTCTAAGGCGTGTCACTCAAACCCGCAAGCGCTTTTTAAAAGAAAAATGAAAAAAGATGCGCCTCCGGCCTGCACCCCCTTATTTTACTGGCTTCGTCGCATAATTTTTTTGCACCCTTTCTGCTGAGTATCATGCTTTCCCCGCTTGGCAGCCCTGAATCAGAGGGCAAATCAGCGAGTCACCTGGGCTGAATCGGCCCGCAACTCTCCCTATAGGTGCAAATCAACGCAAATTGCCCCAGCGTAAGGCGAGTGATTTTTATGAATCGGGGCTGACTCGACCGGAATCAGAGGTGAATCAAAGGTGAATCGGACTGAAGCGCAGGTGACACGCGCGTGAAACGCCCAGTTTGCGAGTCACCCAAGCCTCAAATGCCGAAATTCCGGGGCACCCAAAGGAAAAGGGCGAGGTTTCCCCCGCCCTTTCTCTCGAACCACATATATATGTCGCTCTTATATATGCGCGCGTCACGCGTAGCGGACCTCGTCGTCGCTTTCGCTCTCCAGTGGCTTCAGCGCATTGATCGCATCATCCAGGGACACGGCGCCCAGCGACTCGCCCGTGCGCGACACCACAGGACAGGTATGATCCGGCGCCTTGGTGAGTTTCGGCAAAGCCTGTTCAATCGACATGCCGCCTTTAAGCGTCTCCCCCTGCCCCGTCGCGCCCTTGCGGGCAATCGAACGCAGACGCACGACCTTGGCGCGGTTGATGTCGCGAATGAAGTCGGTGATGTAATCATCCGCCGGCTTCATGATGATGTCCTGCGGATCGCCGGACTGGATGATCTGGCCATCGCGCAGGATCGCAATCGAGTCGCCGATGTTCAGCGCCTCGTCGAGATCGTGGGTGATGAAGATGATCGTCTTATGCAGCTCTTCCTGCAATTCGAGCAGGATCGACTGCATGTCAGTTCGAATGAGCGGGTCGAGCGCCGAGAAGGCCTCATCCATCAAGAGAATGTCCGCATCCGTCGCCAGTGCGCGGGCCAGGCCCACACGTTGCTGCTGACCGCCCGAAAGCTGCGAGGGGTATTGTTCCTCAAAGCCCGCAAGCCCGACCCGGTCGAGCCACTTGCGCGCCCGCTCGTCGGCCTCCCCCTTGGCGACGCCCTGAATCTCAAGACCGTACATCGCGTTTTCCAACACGGTGCGGTGCGGCAACAGGCCGAATTTCTGGAACACCATCGACATC
The DNA here is from genome assembly GCF_020524585.1 of Celeribacter naphthalenivorans. Taxonomy (GTDB): domain Bacteria; phylum Pseudomonadota; class Alphaproteobacteria; order Rhodobacterales; family Rhodobacteraceae; genus Celeribacter; species Celeribacter naphthalenivorans. The sequence goes on along the minus strand of NZ_JAIVLK010000009.1, from coordinate 24,518 downwards.
TTGAAACGGCGCAAATCGCGGAGCTGCTCGGACGACATCGCCAAAACATCCTCACCGTCGATCCAGATCTCGCCCGAGGTGGGCTCGATCAGACGGTTGAGATGGCGAATGAGCGTCGACTTGCCCGAGCCCGACAGGCCCATGATCACCTGAATCCCACGCGCGGGAATATCGAGGTTGATGTTGTTGAGCCCCAAAGCGTGGCTGTGCTGATCCATCAGCTCCGGTTTGCCCATCCCCGCTTTGACGTGGTCCAGCGCACGCGCCGGCTTGTCGCCGAAGATTTTGTAGAGATTGCGGATGGAGACTTTGACCTCTGTCGTATCCGTCATATCAGTCATGGCCACTCTCCCGATACGCTTGCAGGCGCTTGCCGTAGGTCTGGCTCACCCGGTCAAAGATGATCGCCAGCGCCACGATGGCGAGGCCGTTCATCAGGCCCAGCGCCAGATATTGATTGGAAATCGCGCGCAGCACGGGCGTGCCGAGACCTTTGACGCCAATCATCGAGGCAATCACCACCATGGAGAGCGCCATCATGATCGTCTGGTTCACCCCGGCAAAGATATTGGGCAGCGCCAGCGGGATCTGCACGCCAAAGAGTTTCTCACGCGCGGAGGCGCCAAAGGCCTCAGCCGCTTCCATCACATCTTTATCGACAAGACGAATACCCAGATTGGTCAAACGCACGATGGGCGGGATCGCATAGATACACACGGCCAAAAGCCCCGGCACCTTGCCGATGCCCAAAAGCATGACCACGGGGATCAGGTAAACGAAAGACGGGATGGTCTGCATCACGTCGAGGATCGGCGTGACGATACGCTGCGCAATATTAGAGCGCGCCATCAGGATGCCGATCGGAATACCGACCGCGATACAGACGAATGTCGCGACGGAAATCATCGCAAGCGTCGCCATCGTGTCTTCCCACATGCCGAAATATCCGATCACGAGAAAGGCAAGGATCGTGCCCACGGTGATTTTCCAGCTGCGCGACCCGAGCCAGGCCAAAAGCGCAATCGCTCCGATGACCAAGGGCCAGGGCGCATTGGTCAAAAGGTGCTCGAACCAGATCAGAAACTTGAGAAGGGGGGAGAAGAAGGCTTCGAGGCTTTCCCCAAAAGCCCGCGAAAATGTGCGAAAACCGTCATCCACGGTTTGCCGCAAGGTCGAAAGGTCACGCCGCCCAAGCGACGGAAATTCGATGAGCCAGTCCATATAGAATGTCCTTATATAAGGTGAAGCAAACGCGAGGGGCCGCATCCTCGGACACGGCCCCTTTGATCTGCGTGACCGCTCTTAGAGAGCGTCCTTCACTTTTTCGGCGATCTCTTCCGGAACCCACTGGGTCCAGATGTCTTCCTTGGTCGCGAGGAATTCAAACGCCGCGTCTTCACCCGTCGCCTGGTTCTCATTCATATAGACCAGCATGGCGTTCATCTCGTCGCCCGGGAACACGCGGTTCTCGAGATAGCCCATGGTCACCGCATTCTCTTCGGCGAATTGCGCCGTCACAACGGAGTGCACCACGGATTCGGTCCAGCTCGACGGCTGCGGATCGGCACATTCGTCCACGGATTTCACCATGCAGCCGTCCCAGTTCTCGGTCCCGGCCCAGTCTGCCTCAAACGGCAGCATCTGAAGGTCGTACTTGCCGATGACGGCCGTCGGAGCCCAATAGTAGCCAAACCACGGCTCATCGCGGTTCACCGCCTTGGCGATGGACCCGTCAAGACCGGCGGCAGAGCCCGGATCGACGAGGACCCAGCCTTTTTCTTCCATATCGAACGCACGGAACATATTGGCGTTGGCCAATTGGCAACCCCAACCTGCCGGACAGCCCATGAAGGCGCCTTTGCTTTCGTCCTCGACGTAGGGGACCAGTTCCGGATGCGCGAGCATCTTTTCGACCGTGTCGATCTCCGGGTGATCTTCCTTGAATTTCTTCGTGACCCACCAGCCTTCGCCGAGACCCGTGATCGGACCTTCGAGGGCGGAGACCATGCGGCCTTCTTCAACGGCCTTCGCCAGCGGCTCACGCACAGCGTTGACCCAAAGCTCCGGCGCCAGGTCCGGCTCGCCTTTTTCATTCATCGAGGTAAAGGTCGGCGTGGTGTCACCAGAAATGATGTCCACATCGCAGCCATAGCCTTCTTCGAGAATGATCGCATCGACATTGGCGAGAAGAGAGGCCGAGGCCCAGTTCATCTCGGCAATGGTGACACTGCCACATTCATCCGCCGCGAAAGCGCCGCCAGCCATAGTGCCCAGAGCCAGAACGCTGGCTGCAAAAAGTTTATTATTGTTCATAAGGGGGACTCCCGCTTACTTCGTGTGTGTTCCCCGGTCGACGCATCTTTGGCGTCCCTGTGACCGGCCACCACCCCGAATTGGGCGATTTCTCCGCGCTTGCCGTTCGTGGCCCATCAAAGAGCGCCTCAGCCCCCTCCTCTCCTATGTATGAAGAAGACCCTGAGGCACGATCCGGCGGAGCGTGGGCACAAACCAACATATCACGCCCCGTGATGCAAGCCGTGTTCTGTCGTGATGATCCCGTGATGTCACGTCAGGCCCGAAACATCATGAAAATGTCATGATCCGCACAAGAGTTGCGCCAAGAGCATGGGCGCACTATCAGTCATGCACCAAACCGCTCTCTCATATATAAGGACAGGACATGGCCGCCGACCGCACACTTACGGATGCCGCCGAGCGCGAGAAATCGAAACGCATCGGCGCGCTGGCAGAGCTCTGGCCCTTCATCCGCCCCTACAAAGGCCTGATGGCCGCCGCTCTCGTGGCTTTGGTGATCACCGCCTGCATCTCCCTGATCCTGCCCATCGCAGTGCGTCGGGTCGTGGACGGGTTCCAAAGTGCGGGTGTGGTCCTCTTGGATCAATATTTCGGCGCGGCTTTGATGATCGCGGGCGCTTTGGCGCTTGGCACCGGAATGCGCTATTACCTTGTGACCCGGTTGGGCGAACGCGTCGTCGCCGACATCCGCAAGGCGGTGTTTGACCGCATGATCCGCATGTCGCCCGCGTTCTACGAGAACATCATGACCGGCGAGGTGCTGTCGCGGATCACCACTGACACCACGCTTATTCTCTCTGTCATCGGTTCGTCTATTTCGGTCGCGCTGCGCAATGCGCTCATTATGGTGGGCGGTCTGATCCTGATGCTCTTCACCTCGGCGAAGCTCACCGGGCTGGTTCTGTTGATCGTGCCCGTGGTGATCGTGCCGATCATCGTCTTGGGCCGACGCCTGCGCAAACTGTCGCGCGAGAACCAGGAATGGATCGCGTCCTCCTCGGGCACCGCCTCCGAAGCCCTTCTCTCCGCCCAGACCGTTCAGGCCTTCACCGGCGAGGCGCAACAGGCCGCGCGGTTTGATGAGGTCACCGAGAAAAGCTTCACCTCCGCCCACACCCGCATCAAAACCCGCGCCGCGATGACCGTCATCGTGATCGCGCTGATTTTTTCGGGCGTTGTTGGCGTGTTGTGGATCGGCGCGCGCGATGTGCGCACCGACGTGATGAGCATCGGCGAGCTGGTGCAATTCGTGATCTACGCCATCATGGTCGCGGGTGCTGCGGGCGCGCTCTCCGAGATTTGGGGCGAATTGCAGCGGGCTGCGGGCGCCACCGAACGTCTGGTCGAACTCCTATCCTCCGAAGACCCGGTCAAAGACCCGGCACAGCCCCTGCCCGTCCCGGACCCCGTGAAAGGCGCCGTCTCTTTCAACGATGTGCGGTTCTTCTACCCGTCGCGCCCGACCACGCCCGCGCTCGATGGGGTGTCCTTTGACATCCAACCCGGCGAAACCGTGGCGCTCGTCGGGCCTTCGGGGGCCGGGAAATCGACGATCATCCAACTGCTCCAGCGGTTCTACGATCCGCAAGAGGGCGTGATTTCCATCGACGGCCAGCACATCTCCGACATGGCGCGGGGGGACTTCCGTCGTCACATCGCGCTCGTGCCGCAAGATCCCGTGATCTTCGCCGCCTCCGCCGCCGACAACATCCGCTTTGGTCGCCCCGAGGCCTCCATGGAAGATGTCGTTGCCGCCGCCAAGGCCGCCGCCGCCGATGAGTTCCTCTCGAAACTGCCCGAAGGCTACGAGTCCTATGTCGGCGAACGTGGCATCATGCTCTCAGGCGGGCAAAAGCAACGCGTCGCCATTGCACGCGCCATCCTGCGCGATGCGCCGATCCTTTTGTTGGACGAAGCCACGTCCGCGCTCGATTCCGAATCCGAGCAATTGGTGCAGAAAGCCGTCGAAGACATGGCCCGCACCCGCACCACGATCATCGTCGCCCACCGTCTGGCCACCGTGAAAAAGGCCGACCGCATTCTGGTCTTCGAAGACGGGCGCATCGTTGCCACCGGGACGCATGAGGAATTGATTGCCGAGGGCGGGCTTTATGCGCGTCTTGCCAAGCTGCAATTCACCAACGGGATTTAAACCTGCGGGGAGAACGCCGAAAATTTCCCGTTTTCATTCGGTTACAATCGGGGGATAGTCTCGGGTAACACATTAAACAGGAGATGAGTGATGGGACTGTTCAGCTTTGTAAAAGACGCCGGCAAAAAAGTATTCGGCAAAAAAGAAGAAGAGGCCGATGCGGATGCCATCCTGGCCGAGATCAAGGCGCTCGGTCTTGAAGCCGAAGGCATCGAGGTCGCGATGGACGGCGACAAGGTCGTGCTTGGCGGCACCGTGACCGATCAGGTCACCAAGGAGAAAATCATCATGGCCGCAGGCAACGTCGCAGGCGTCGCCGCCGTCGAAGACACGCTTGCGGGTGCCGATCCGGTGTTCCACGAAGTGAAAAAAGGCGACACGCTTTGGGCCGTGGCCAAAAACGCTCTGGGCGACGGCAACCGCTACATGGAGATTTTCGAGGCCAACAAGCCGATGCTCTCCGATCCGGACAAAATCTACCCGGGCCAAATGCTGATCATCCCGCAGGGCTGATCGCAGGTCACACCATAAAAGACATGAGGGCGTCACATCATCGTGGCGCCCTTTGTTTTGCGCCGCTGTGCTTATGAAAGTCGCGTTTCACACCGTTCCCCGCAATTGTTCACGCCCTTCATTATTTCCATTTCGGAAACAGTTGTTTGGATAATGGCAAACAAACACTATAGCTTTGATCGAATATTAACGAGTCAGCGGGCTGTTGATTGTGGATATGCAAAACAGGCAGGAATGGCTCGAGGAAAAGATCACCGAGCGGCTGTTGACCGACCGGCTCAGCCCCTATGACACGCTCCAAAGCCTGATGAATACCCCCGACGCACCCGACCCGATGGAAGCGGTCTTCGCCCTGACCACCGTGGCCGCCGATTTGTCGGGCTGGCAGGAAGCCGGGCTTTATGATCTGTCAAATCGCTGCTTCGCGGCGGCCACGCTTTTCATTTGCGAGCTATGGGCAGCGGGCTATCGGCTTGATCCGCCTGAGGAATGAGCCATCATAGGGCAAGGGCGGCAAACGCCCGGACCTAAAAAAGGCGTCGCGATGTTCGATATTCTAAGAAAACCGCTGTTGTTCTTTCGACGCTATTATCATGCGCTCTGGCTGCGCGTGACGCTCTATGCGCTGTTGTCGCTGTTGGTCTCTCTGATCACGCTCGTGCTGCGCAATTACATGCCTGAGGAGTTGAGCCAAAGGATCGACACAGGGGCCGTGATGCCGGTTCTGACCATTCTCGCCTCGTCGATGCTGGCGGTGTCGACCTTTACCCTCAACGTCATGGTCAGCGCGCATAGTTCGGCGGCCAGCACCGCGACGCCCCGCATTCACCGCCTGCTGCTTCAGGACACCACCACGCAATCGGTGCTCGCCGCCTTCATCGGCGCGTTCATTTTCGCACTCAGTTCGATCATCCTGTTTCGCACCCGTCTTTACGGCGATGACGAGGCCATCGTCGTCATGGCGATCACCATCCTCGCCGTGGTCATCATCATCGTCGCCATGCTGCGCTGGATCGAACATCTGAGCCAGCTCGGCAGCATCGACAACAGTCTCGATCTGGCCGAACAGGAAGCCCGACGCAGCATGACGACGCTGCGCAAAGAGCCCGCTTTGGGCGCCAATCTTCTGACGCCGGAGACGGTTTTGCCGGAGGACACGCGAGCGCTTCGAGCGCCGAAAACCGGCTATATCCAATTCGTCGACACCCGTGCGCTCAATGACTGCGCGGGTGAGGCCGGGTTGATCTATGTGCTGCAACGCCCGGGGCAATTCGTTTTGGAAGGGACGCTTTTGGCGCAAGTCTCCGGCGTCTCGCCCGAGATCGGCATGGCCGCGATGGCCCGCGCCTTTGTCATCGGCAAAAACCGCACCCATGAGGTCGATGCGGAATTCAGTCTCACCACATTGTCGGAGATTTCCTCGAAAGCCCTCTCCCCCGGCGTCAACGATCCCGGCACCGCGATCGACGCGATCGGCCGCTTGACCGCGCTGTTCTGGGACACGGCTCAGGTCGAAGTCAATGAGACCACCCGCGCGCCGCGCGTGTTCTGCCCGCCGCCCTCGTCGCAGGCCCTGATCGACGCCGCCTTTGCCGCCACCGCCCGCGACGGCGCCGGACAGATCGAAGTCACCCGTACCCTGCGCCATAGCCTGCTCGCGCTTGCCGAGGCCAAGGACACGGCTCTGGCGGATGCTGCGCAAGACATGGCCGAACGCGCCTTGGACTACGCGCGCGCGGCGCTTCCACTTGAGAGTGAGAAAGCGGAGTTGGAAGGCGTCACGGCTCAGAGCTTTTCAGCGCCAAACGCCTAACCCCGCCACGCGCGTGCAAACCGGATCAGGCCCCAAAACTCCGTTGGATCAGGGCTTTCGGCTCAAATCAATCTGGGCCTGTAGCGCGTCCGCGAGACAGGAACTATACGCGCGCACCTGATCCACATGCCAAAATGCGGTGTCGAACACGCGGGCAAAATCATATTCAAACCGAGGACTGTTCTGGTAGTCCTCACTGCTCAGCACGGTTTCAAGCGGGCTTTGAAACGGCATCGGCGCCCCGGACAATTGCCCGGCGGCCACCGCAACACAGGTCTCGACCTCCCCCGCACAGGCGCTTTCACAAAAGCGTACAATAGGCTGCCAGGCCGGAACCTTGGGGGCATAGGTTTTCATCAGAGCCTCTGTCTCCGGACCTTCGCGCCACCGACCTGGATGTGGCGGGGCCCACACGATCCGATCCGTTGGTGCCACTTGTGGCAACCCATCCACCTCCTTGGCCGTCCCAGTCCACAACATATGCGGAAGGCGTGCCGAGCCCTGATAGGCCGTCCCCCCGGATTTGAGCGCCAGAATGGATTCGACATAGAGATCCCGCGTGGCGGCGGGCGCATTGGGGGCGGTGGCGATGATATCGATCACATCTTCAAACGCCCCGGAGGCCATATACCCCGGCAGCGCATTGGACGCGGCATAGGGTTCGCCCAATGCAAAGAGGCTGCGCAGCCCCTCTGCCTTTTTCTCCATCACACCGATGTCCAGAAACGCCTGCGCCAGAGGCACATCCACGGCGGCGGCCTCCATCCAGCTTTTGCCAGACAGCCCACCGGGTCGCCGCATCAAGGCCACACGCGCTTTGCGCTCCAGAGACGCGGTTGCGTGGCGATGAAGATGCGACAGGCGGTCGAGACGGGCCAAAAAGATTTGCGCCGCGCGGTTCTCAGAGCCAGACAGATCGGCAAGGGCCGTCAGAGCCTCCAAATCTTCGCCCGCAAGCCAGCTTTCAAGCGCCGACTGAAACGCCGGATCTTCCGCACCGGGCAAGGGCGCGGCCTCTTGGGCGAATGCCGGCAGAGACATCACGGACAGGCTTGTCAGACACCACAGGAAAAGGTTTTGGCAAAGGCTTTGGAAAAACCGCATGGCTCAATCCTCATTCAAAGAGATGCCCCCTTGAGAGGCCTTGGGGCAAGTTTCCTATAGCTTTTCCACCACCACGGAGCCGACCGAATACCCCGCCCCAAACGAACAGATCAGCCCCAGATCGCCCGCGTCCATCCCATCGTGATGCTGCGCGAAGGCAATGATCGAGCCAGCGGACGAGGTGTTGGCGTAGTCTTGCAGGATGTTCGGTTGCTCTTCCGGCTCCGGCGTGCGGCCGAGGACCTTTTTGCCGATGTAATCGTTCATCGACTTGTTCGCCTGATGCAGCCACATGCGTTTGAGCGTCGTCGGGTCCTGCCCCTCCTCGTCCATATGCTGCGCGATGTGCTGCGAGACCAAGGGCAGCACCTCTTTGAACACTTTGCGCCCGTTCTGCATGAACTGCATGTCGCGGCGGTCGGCCATCTGGTCATGTGCGCGGCGCAGAAAGCCGTTGTTGTTGCGGATGTTGTTGGAGAACTGCGTGGCGCAGCGGGTGGAGAGCACTTTGAACTGCGGCTTGGTGGCCACGCCGGAGGCTTCCAGCAACACGGCGGTCGCCACATCGCCAAATATGAAATGACAATCCCGGTCGCGCCATTCGAGGTGGCCGGAGGTGATCTCCGGGCAGAGCACCAGCGCGCGTTTGATCGAGCCCGCGCGGATCATATCGGTCGCGGTCTGGATGCCGAAGGTGGCGGAGGAACAGGCGACATTCATGTCGAAAGCAAAGCCGCCAGCCCCCAGAAGCGCCTGAATTTCCACACCCATCGCCGGGTAAGCGCGCTCCATATTGGAGGCTGCACAGAGGATCAGATCGATGTCTTGCGCCTCGACGCCCCCCGCAGCCAGCGCCTGCTTGGCGGCATCGACGGCCATTTCCGCCATCATCGACGGTTCCTCATCCGAACGCGACGCGTAACGCGGGCACATGCGGGTCGGGTCCAGAATGCCGTCCTTTTCCATCACATAGCGGCGTTCGATGCCCGAAGCGGCAAAGATGAACTCAGAAGACGAATAGCTCTTTGCCTCCACCGTTCCCGCCGCAATCGCGTCGGCGTGCTCGGCATTGTAGAGATCGACATAGGCGTTGAAGGCCACCACCAGCTCATCGTTGGAAATCGAATAGGGAGGGGTAAAAACACCCGTGCCACTGACCACTACCTCTTTCATCTCACCGCTCTCCTGCCGTATGCGTAAGTCAGCGCACCCTAGTCAGGCAAGACGTCCACGTCCACCATTCCCAGATCACGGATCGACAAGGTGACGTGGCGTCGGGATGATGTGCGCACAATATGACGCTGCGTTGCGGGGCGGATGCGGTCTCTTGCACGGGGGGCGCTTTGCCAGCATCATGCTCGCGAGGAGACGAGGCCCGGCACAAGCAGCGCCTCGATAAGGATAAAAGGGAGGAAGCGATGCCATCCGATTTCAGTTCGCTCAATGCGCGCAATCTGATCGAGGCAGAAATGCCGTGGGAGGCCCGCGATGTGCCCACCACGATCTACGAACGGCTGGTGAAAACCGCCACGGCCTTCCCGGATCGTCCGGCCTTTTCCTATCAGATCACGTCAGGTCCAAAGGACAAGGCGGAGACAATGACCTGGCGCGAGACGCTGGCCAAAAGCATCCAGGCTGCCAATATGTTCCGCGCGCTTGGCGTCGGCGAAGAGGACGTCGTCGCCTATATCATGCCCAACGCCAATGAGACGGTGCTGACCTTTCTGGGTGGCATGATCGCGGGGATCGTCAACCCGATCAACCCGCTTCTGGAACCCGAACAGATCGCAGCCATCCTGCGGGAAACAAACGCAAAAGTCGTGGTGACGCTCAAGAGTTTCCCGAAGACGGATGTGGCGCAAAAGGTCGCCGAGGCGGTGCGTCACGCGCCCAATGTCAAATCGGTGCTCGAGGTCGATCTCCTGCATTACCTGACGCCGCCCAAAAAATGGATCGTGCCCTTCATTCGTCCGAAAAACGACGACGCGCGGGCGCATCACGCCGATATGCTCGATTTCAACACCGAGCTGGCGAAATACCCCGCCGACCGTCTGACGTTCGCGGATTCGACCGGGGACCGCGTCGCCGCCTATTTCCACACTGGCGGCACCACCGGCATGCCCAAGGTCGCCCAGCACAAGTATTCCGGCATGCTCTACAATGGCTGGATCGGCTCGCGCCTGTTGTTCACCGAAGAAGACAACATCATGTGCCCGCTGCCGCTGTTCCACGTCTTCGCCTGTCAGGTGATCGTGATGAGCCAATTGGCCTCCGGCGCGCATGGGGTCTATCCGACGCCTGCGGGCTATCGCGGCGAGGGCGTGTTCGACAATTTCTGGAAGCTCTGCGAGCGCTGGAAAATCTCTTTCATCATCACCGTGCCGACCGCCGTGTCCGTGCTGATGCAGCGCAAGGTGGACGCCGATATTTCTTCGGTGAAAATGGCCTTCTCCGGCTCCGCCCCCCTGCCCGTCGAGCTGTACAAACGCTTCGAACAGACCGCTGGCGTCGAAGTGGTCGAGGGCTATGGCCTGACCGAGGCGACCTGTCTCGTCTCCGTCAACCCGGTGGGCGGCGTCAAGAAAATCGGCTCTGTCGGCATTCCTTTCCCGCATACGGATGTGAAAATCCTGCGCCACACGGCAGAGGGGCCGGTGGAATGCGGTGTCGACGAGGTTGGCGAGATTTGTATCGACAGCCCCGGCGTCTTTGCCGGTTCGACCTATACGGAACAGGATAAGAATCACGACCTTTTCCATCATGACGTCTACCTGCGCACGGGCGATTTGGGCCGCATTGATGAGGATGGCTACCTCTGGATCACAGGGCGCGCCAAAGATCTGATCATTCGCGGCGGTCACAACATCGACCCCGCCGAGATCGAAGAGGCTCTGGCCGGACATGACGCCATTGCCATGGTGGGCGCAATCGGCCAACCCGATGCGCATTCCGGCGAGCTGCCCTGCGCCTATGTGGAGCTGGTCGAAGGCGCTACGGTCACCTCGGACGACCTCATGGACTACGCCAAGGTGCATATCCACGAACGCGCTGCGATCCCGAAATATGTCGAGATTCTGGACGAACTTCCGAAAACCGCCGTGGGAAAAGTGTTCAAACCGGACCTGCGCAAGCGCGCCATTACACGCATTTATAATGCGGCTCTTGAAAAGGCCGGGCTTGAGGCGCGCGTGGTGAATGTGATCGACGACAAGAAACGCGGTCTCGTCGCGCAAATCTCTTCGGAGGCAAAGTCCGAAGCCGATCAGGTCAGCCAAGTGTTGGGGCAATTCACCAACCCCTGGGAATGGGCCGCCTGAGCCGGGGCCACACCGCATTTACCTCCCGAGCTTTAACCTATGTCAAAGCCCCTCATGGGGCTTTGCGCATATTTAACGGCACGCCTTGCGTCAACTTTTCCGAAAACCTGCGGCGATTAATCAAATTTCAACGTTTGTTGGCCACGATTGTGCCCAGATCGCCGCATAGCCTGAAGTCAGACGCTTCAAAATAACTTCTTGAAATAGCCTCAAGGATCAGAGGTCTCAAAACGATCCCGACCCCGTCTGAGAAAGACATGCCCGAAAGGAATGAATATGATTGCCGGATTGCTTCTTCTCTCTTTCCTCACCGCCTCGGCTGTCACGGCTGTGGGCATCGGCATGGTGGGTTTGCCGCTTTGGACCGGTTTGATCCTGTTCCCGATCATTGGCTCGGCCACTCTTCTCGCCGCCTCCGTTCTGGTCTTCGCGCACCGTGCTGCGGCCCAGAATCACGCGACAGAAGCACAACAGGACGAACACGCCCTCGCCTGAGACGGTTCGAACAACACGCCCTTTCAACATCTGATGGATGTGATGACTTCGCGTTCCCACGCGAGGTCTTTTCCATTTCAGGCAAAGCCATTCTGATAAGAGCGGCACAGACCGCGCGAACCGCTCATATCCCCTATTCAAAAACGGTCAGGGGCCTGCGCGGCGCCAAAGGCACCTCCTCAACAGACAGTCTGCCATCACATTACGGGCATCCGAGGCATGCGCTGAACGGCAGAACGTAGCCAGCTCATACGATGCATCTGCGTAAATCTAATGAAAAATGGTGCTGCTGGAGAGAATTGAACTCTCGACCTCTCCCTTACCAAGGGAGTGCTCTACCTCTGAGCTACAGCAGCGCCGGGGTGCGTCGGGTGCGCTAAGTCACCGTCGCCGTGGGCGGCTAATTAGACGTGATCGCGGCGCGGTGCAAGCGCAATTTCCAGAAAAAATCATCCTCGGGCAAAGTTTCTTTTTCAGCCGCAGCTTTCCACCGCGATGTCTCTTCCCCACTGCCGCCCGCAAAGCCCAGACTCCACTCGAGTTTTGCAGCCTGCCCCGCGTCGGCTTACAGAGCCCAAACATGCTATTGGCTGACTTTGAATTCGCTCGAATAGACCAACGCTTCGATCTGCCATCCTACTGCGTCGATATCAGGATAGGCACAGTCGAAAAAGTCGCCGAAGAGAGTGGCTGTCACCGGTTGGTTCTCATGGGGCTCACGCGGCAATAGCGCGTCCCTTTTGTCCTCCCAAAATTCCTCTGTCTCCGTGATGACCCGCAAGAGAGGCAGTTCGGCTTTGCCGCCGGGAACAAGTGTGATTTTGGTTGCGGTGTATCCTCTGGAAGACGCAGTGAGTTCCCCTTTGGAATTGATCCGGATTCCTAGGCTCAGCGTTTCAGCTCATTCCCAGCCATCCGAGATGCGAGTAAAAAAGACAAGGGGCTGATTGGACGTCTCATAGGAAAAACAAATGTCGCGCTCGGAGAGGTTCGCGACCGAGATCGTGAGCGCAATCTCTCGCGGGGACAATTTTTTGGCGGAGACGATCTCCAGCGACACGTCCTCCCGACTGATCGCCGGGGCGTCATCGCCCGGCGCGGGGATCCCGATCGTCATCTGGCACCCGACGAGCAGAAGGGTTGAGAGGAATATGGAGGTTTTCAGCATTTAAGAAAACCCTATGAGGCAGTTTCATGATTTTCGGCCGCTCTGAGCGACGCACATAGCCATCAGTCCAAATCAACCCCATCCAGATTTTATACCGAAGCGTCAAACCCTCCCGCGCGGCGTCATCGAATTTGTTTCTCACGAGAGCGAGGGCACGACCGGGGTCCTTGTGGTCTCGCCAGTTTTCACCATCGTCATCGACGCCGAGGATTTGATGGTAGAGTGCGTGCTTCCCGCGCGACGCGCCCCCCCCCAACGCATTCGCAGTGGGCTCTGAAAGCCCCGTCGCGCGACTTGGATCGGCACGGCTCAGCTGATCCGAGAAAACTGTTCGCCAAGCCCTGTGAACGCCTTTGTTATCCTCGGCGTCTGTTATGAAACCTGCTCGGCTTTCGTCAAAATGATGCGGTGAGCATTTGCCTTCCAATGTCCTCCCGTACGTCCACGCCGATTTCACAACGTCTTTCACAGCGACGTTAACAACGACTGCGGGTCGCAGCGTTTCACTTTCCCGCATCGCCCCCCGGCGACCTTCCCCAGCAACACTGGACGAGGCAAGCGGCATTGGCTACATGGGAGACCATGGACAACAAGACCGATCCCTCACGGAAACCTGCGAAACCCGCGCCGAAAAGCCGGGATGAGCGCTTGAAAGCGGCGCTGAAGGCCAATCTTCAGCGGCGCAAGGCCCAAGCGCGCGCGCGCACCAGCTCCGATGAGAGCGACGACGGCAAGGACGAGTAAGGCAAGAGCATGGATTCTATTCTGGTGCGGGGCAACGGGCCTCTGAAAGGTGACATCGAGATTGCGGGGGCGAAAAACGCCTGTCTCGCGCTGATGCCCGCCACGCTTTTGTCGGATGAGCCGCTGACGCTGACCAACGCGCCGCGCCTGTCGGACATCAAGACGATGACCGCGCTTTTGGCCTCTCTTGGGGCCGAGGTGACCGCGCTGCAAGAGGGCAAGGTGCAGGCCATGTCCTGCCACGGCGAGATCAACCCGGTCGCGGATTATGAAATTGTGCGCAAAATGCGGGCCTCGAACCTGGTGCTCGGCCCCCTGCTCGCCCGTCTCGGCCATGCGGTCGTCTCGCTGCCGGGCGGCTGCGCGATCGGTGCGCGTCCGATGGATTTGCACACCACGGCGCTTGAGGCCTTGGGCGCAGAGATCGAATTGAAAGACGGCTACCTGCACGCCAAGGTCAAAGGCGGTCGCCTCAAGGGCGCCGTGCATAAAATGCGCTTCCCCTCTGTGGGCGCGACGGAGAACTTCCTGATGGCCGCGTCGCTGGCCAAAGGCACATCGGTTCTCGAAAACGCCGCGCGCGAACCGGAGATCGTCGATCTGGCCGATTGCCTTAATAAAATGGGCGCGCAAATCGAGGGCGCGGGCACCTCGCGGATCGAAATCCAAGGCGTTGACCGCCTGCACGGCGCGACGCATCCGGTGGTGACCGACCGGATCGAGTTGGGCACCTTCATGTTGGCGCCTGCGATCTGTGGCGGCGAAGTGACCTGTCTGGGCGGCAAGCTGTCGCTGGTCGAAAGCTTTGTCGAAAAGCTCGAACTGGCGGGTGTTTCCGTCGAGGAAAACGAGCGCGGCCTGACCGTGTCGCGCAAGAACGGCCGGGTGAAAGCCGTCGATGTCACCACCGAGCCCTTCCCCGGCTTTCCCACCGACCTTCAGGCCCAGATGATGGCGCTTTTGTGCACCGCCGAGGGCACGTCGGTGTTGGAAGAAACCATTTTCGAGAACCGCTTCATGCACGCCCCGGAACTCATCCGAATGGGTGCGAACATCGAGGTCCATGGCGGTCACGCGACCGTCCATGGCGTCGACAAACTCAAAGGCGCGCCGGTGATGGCCACCGATCTGCGCGCCTCTGTTTCGCTCATTCTGGCGGGACTGGCGGCGGAGGGCGAAACCGTGGTCTCGCGGGTTTACCACCTCGACCGCGGCTATGAGTTCATCGAGCGCAAGCTCTCGGGCATCGGCGCTCAGATCGAAAGGATCAAAAGCTGATGGTCGAAGACGCGAGATTCGAAGACGGTGGTGAACGCCCGTTGGCATTGAAGGCGATGGATGCGGACGATCTGACGGTGATCTCCACGCTGGTGCAGGATGCCATCGTGCCGATGGGAGAGATTTCCTATGACACAGGCCGCCGCCGTTTCGCGTTACTGATCAATCGCTTTCGCTGGGAAGACGTTGAAGCCGCCGAACGCCGGGGCCGTCCGGTCGAACGCGTGCAGGCGGTTTTGCTCTTTGACGACGTGATGTCCGCGCGCTCGACGGGGGTGCCCTCGGGCGACAAGGACATGATCCTTTCGCTGCTGTCGATCAGCTTTGCCGCAAAAGAGGACGGTATGGGGACGGTCGAAATTACTCTGGCCGGTGACGGCACGATTGCGCTTGAGGTCGAGGCGCTGGATGCTACGCTCAAGGATGTCACACGGCCCTATGTGGCGCCGTCGCACAAGGTGCCACACCACAACGAGTAAATCAGAACCATTGAAATAAAAGGATATTTCATGAAGAATTTTCTTATTGCTGGCCTTTTGGCTTGCACATGCGCCACAAGTGCCTCTGCTGGTAAAGTGACAGGCACCTACCCGATCGACAAAGATTTTGCGCTACATGAACTGAACTGGAACCCTCGCGGCACGACGATCATCCGCTGGGAGGTCATCAATGACAACGGCTATATTGCTGTCTGCGGCGGCTACTCTTCCACGGGCGGAGGCACCACATACAAGGCTTCTGGAGATTTTCTTGCATCGGCCGGCGTTAAGATGAATGGCGAATCGATCCTCAAAAATCTGCGTTATTTTGCCAAGCTGAAAAGCAATCAGCAAAGTATCGGGCACGTTGGCGAGGTCTCCAACTGTGTTCGCACCGGAACGCCTGCCCCCAAAGCCAATGCGTCTTTCGAGCTTTATTCGACGAAAACCGATTTCCGCTACTAATCCAGTGCTGGCTTCGCGAGGTCGCTGAGCCTCGCGAAAGCCTATTCGAGAATAAGTTTCACCACATGCGCTCAACAACTTGAGCGTCGCGCAAACCCGCGCTATGTCGATCCCCAAACGTGTGCTTCTGGCGCGCTGTGCCCCGCTTGGCCTCTGTTTTCAGGCCAAATGCAGGGCGCATTAAGGAGACCGACATGCCCCACTTCCTGTCCACAACGGATACTGACTTCGAGACCCGCTTTACCGCGCTTTTGACTATGAAGCGCGAGGACAGCCCGGATGTCGACGACGCCGTGGCCGCGATCATCACCGACGTGCGCGCGCGGGGCGATGTCGCAGTCTTGGAGCTGACCGCAAAGTTCGACCGGATGGAGCTGACCGCCGACAAGCTGCGGTTTTCCGAGGAAGAAATCGACGCGCTTTGCGCTCAAGTCTCCGCTGAGGAACGCGAGGCGCTGGAACTCGCCGCGCAACGTATCCGCGCCTATCACGTCCGCCAGATGCCCGATGATCAGATGTGGACCGACCCGGACGGCGCCACTTTGGGGTGGCGCTGGACGCCGGTCTCGGCCGCCGGCCTCTACGTGCCGGGCGGGCTGGCCTCCTACCCGTCGTCTGTCTTGATGAATGCGATTCCTGCGAAAGTGGCCGGTGTAGACCGCCTCGCCATCACCGTGCCGACCCCTGACGGGGTGGCCAATCCGCTCGTGCTCATGGCCGCGCGCATCGCAGGCGTCGACGAGATTTACCGCATCGGCGGCGCGCAAGCGATTGCAGCACTTGCCTATGGCACCGACACCATCGCGCCGGTGGATAAGATCACCGGGCCGGGCAACGCCTTTGTCGCCGCCGCCAAACGCCGTGTCTTTGGCAAGGTCGGCATCGACATGATCGCGGGACCGTCGGAAATTCTGGTCATCGCCGACAAGCACAACGACCCGGATTGGATCGCCGTCGATCTGATGTCTCAGGCTGAGCACGACGAAAGCGCGCAGTCCATTCTGATCACCGATGACGCCGACTTTGGCGTGGCTGTCGCCAAGGCGGTCGAGAAGCGCCTTGAGACGCTCGAACGCCGCAAAATTGCAGGCAAAAGCTGGGAAGATTTCGGCGTGGTGATCACCGTGCGCGATCTCGATGAAGCGGCCAAGCTGTCGGATCGTTTCGCCCCCGAACACCTCGAACTTTGCGTCGAGGACCCGGATGCGCTGTCCGCGAAAATCCAACACGCCGGTGCGATTTTCCTGGGCGCTTGGACGCCCGAAGCGATCGGCGACTATGTCGGCGGCCCGAACCACGTTCTGCCGACCGCGCGCTCTGCACGTTTCTCGTCGGGCCTGTCGGTTTTGGACTTCCTCAAACGCACGACATTGGCCAAGATGTCCCCCGAGGCGCTCAAGGCCATCGGCCCGGCGGCGGAACGTCTGGCGAAATCCGAGAGCCTTGAGGCGCATGGCCTCTCTGTGCGGGCGCGGCTGGACCGGTTGAACGCAGGCGAAGACTAAGAGGGTGTGATGAGCAAACTGATCGCCGTTGAGATCGACGACGCAGGGCTGGCAGCGCCCACGCCCGAGATCGAACAGGAACGCAAAGTTGCGATTTTCGATCTGCTGGAGGACAACTCCTTCACCCTGCCTGCACGCGAAGACCGCGAGGTGCCCGAGGGGCCGTTCAAGCTTGGGCTGGCGATCCGCGAGCGGCGTCTGGTGTTCGATCTGAGTACCGAAGCTGGTGACAAAGCGGCAGAGTTTCACCTCTCGCTCGGGCCGTTCCGGCAGGTCGTGAAAGACTATTTCCAAATCTGCGAAAGCTATTTCGACGCTGTCAAAAAGATGCCGCCTTCACAGATCGAGGCCATCGACATGGCCCGGCGCGGCATTCACAACGAAGGGGCGCGGGTGCTGCAGGAGCGGCTTGAAGGCAAGGCGGAGGTCGATATCGACACAGCGCGGCGGTTGTTCACCCTGATTTGCGTGTTGCACTGGGGGTAAGGGCGTGGCGGCAGAATTCCCTCATTCGGTTCTGTTCTGCTGCGACCACAACGCGGTGCGCTCCCCCATGGCGGAAGGCTTGATGAAGAAATTCTACGGCAGCAAGGTCTATGTCCAATCCGCAGGCGTGCATTCCGATCTCGATGTCGATGGCTTTGCGGTCGCGGTCTGTGACGAGCTGGGCGTCGAGCTGCACCGCCATCAATCCCGCTCCTTCGACGATCTGAAGGAATGGGGCGACGACATTTCCTCCTACGATCTGATCGTCGCGCTCTCGCCCGCCTCCCAGCGCCAAGCGCTTGAACTGACACGCTATTACCACCTCGATGTGGAATATTGGCCGATCATGGACCCGACCGGCATCGGCGAGACGCGGGACGCGAAACTCGATGCCTACCGTCAGGCCCGCGATCAAATCATCACCCGGATGCAGGCCCGTTTCGGCCCCGCTCACACTTAAACCCCCCATCTCTTCAAGGATCTTCCCATGACCCAGAACCGCGCTGACACGCTGGCCCTGTTGACCCGCTATTACAACGCTTTCGCGGCCCATGATCACGCCACCATGCTCGACTGCCTGACAGACGACATCGAGCACCGGATCAACCAAGGCCCCATCGAGCACGGCAAAGAGGCCTTCGCCGCCTTCATGGTCACGATGGACACCGCCTATCAGGAAACGCTGGCCGAGATGGTGATTTTCGCCAATGACGAAGGCACCCGCGCGGCCTCCGAATTCCGCGTGCTGGGCAAATACCTGAAAACCGCCGAGGGCTACCCGGAGGCGCACGGCCAATCCTACGACCTGCCCGCGGGCGCATTCTTTGACATTCGCGACGGCAAAATCGCCCGCGTCTCGGTCTATTACAACGCCGAGGATTGGGTGGCGCAGGTCTCCTGAGGAGGGCAGCATGACGCTGAGCTTTCGCACCCTGAAAGGCCCCGAGGTCGAGGCCGCGCTGGACGATCTGGCGCGGCTGCGGATCGCTGTGTTCCGCGAGTGGCCCTATCTCTATGACGGCTCGCTCGACTATGAGCGCGACTATATGGCGAGTTACGTCGGCAATGACCGCGCCGTTCTGGTCGCGGCGTTCGACGGTGAGCGCATTGTCGGGGCGGCGACCGGATCGCCCCTCGCAGAACATGCCGAGGACTTCGCCGCCGCCTTTGCCCATGTCGATCTGCCGATGGACAGCGTGTTCTATTGTGCAGAATCGGTGCTTTTGCCCGAGTATCGCGGGCATGGTGCAGGGCACGCGTTTTTCGACGCCCGCGAAGCCCATGCCCGGACCTTGGGGCTGAGCTATTCGGCCTTTTGTTCGGTCATGCGCCCGGAAAATCACCCCTTGCGTCCCAAGGGCGCGCGCAGTCATGATACATTCTGGCGCAAACGGGGGTATGTGCCGATGGAGGGCGTGATCGCGCATTTCGCCTGGAAAGACGTGGACGAGACGGAAACTTCCGATAAGTCTCTGCAATTTTGGGGAAAACCGCTTTGAAACTGATCGCATTCTCGTGGCAGCCCGATTGGGCGCAAACACCGGATCATTGGCTGGATCGCTACCGGGCGGCCTTGGCCGTCGCGGATGCGGACCGCGATTCTCTGGTGGTTTTCCCGGAATATGCCGCTTTGGAGGCCGCGTTTTATGGCGATGTCTCTTTGGATGCGCGCGGTTGGATGACTCGCGGCGCCGACCATTTCGACGCCTATTGCGATGGGATTCGCACGCTTGTCGCCGAGACCGGCGCCACCATCCTTGGCGGGTCCGGATTCGCACGCTCTGGCGAGCAAATCGTCAATCGCGCGCTGTTTTGTGGCCCGGAGGGCGAAGGTTTCGTCGAGAAACGCACCCCCACGCCCTATGAGCGCGCCATCGACATGGCCGCCGGTGCCCCTACGCCACTGTTCGAGACACGCTTTGGCAAGGTCGCGGCGCTCATCTGTTACGACAGTGAATTCCCGCTCTTGTCGCGTCGCTATGCCGATGCGGGCGCCGAGATTCTCTTGGTGCCCTCCTGCACCGACACCGAACATGGCGCGATGCGGGTCGAGATCGGCTGCCGCGCGCGGGCCCTCGAAGGTCAGATGATCGTCGCCATGTCGCCTCTGGTGGGCGAAGTGCCGGAATGCGAGGTCGTCGACGTGAATTTCGGCCAGGCGGGCATTTTCGCCCCCCCCGATGGCAGCTTCCCGGCCTCCGGCATTCTCGCCACGGGCACCAAGCATTTCCAAAGCACCGCCGTGCTCGACACTTTGACCGAGTCGGTCGCGGAGGCCCATCGGGGCGGTGCCGTCAGCGTCAAAACCCACTGGCCAGAGACCGAAACCGGACGTGAAACAGGTGAGAAAGCGGTCGAAACGCTGAAATTCATCTAAATCCACCTTGAAATTGCACCGTTAAAGGCGCATTTACGAGCGCGCCCGTACATTTGGCGGGTGAAACAACAATGGAGTGACCATGGCCAAGGAAGAAATGCTCGAATTTCCCGGTGTCGTTAAGGAACTCCTGCCGAACGCGACATTCCTGGTCGAGCTGGAAAACGGCCATACGATCATCGCGCATACGGCAGGCAAAATGCGGAAAAACCGCATCCGTGTTCTGGCTGGCGACAAAGTGCAAGTCGAAATGACCCCCTACGATCTGACCAAGGGTCGGATCAACTACCGCTTCCGCTGAGCGGTTCTGGCTTCTATGAAGCTTATTCTCGGTTCAGGCAGCCCGCGCCGGAAGGAACTTCTGGCGCAGCTGGGCCTTACCCCCGACGACATCCGCTCTCCCGACATCAATGAGGACCCGGTTCGGGGCGAATTGCCTCGGCCCTATTGCGCGCGCATGGCGCGGGAAAAGGTTCTAGCCGTGCCACGGGCGGCGGATGAGGTCGTGCTTTGTGCCGACACCACGGTGGCCTTGGGCCGCCGCATCATGGGCAAACCTGTCGATGAAAAGGAATGCGCCGCATTTCTTTTGGCCATGTCCGGGCGCCGTCATACGGTGATCACCGCCGTGGCCGTCGCCCATGGCGACCGCGTTTGGGAGGCCGACGTGGTGACCACCGTGAAAATGAAACGCCTCTCTGACATGGAGCTGAACAGCTACCTCGCCTCGGGCGATTGGCGCGGCAAAGCGGGCGGCTACGGCATTCAGGGCCCCGCAGGCGCTTTTATTCCCTGGATTCAAGGCAGCTATTCCGCCGTCATGGGCCTACCCGTGGCAGAGACGGCCAATTTGTTGATGGCTGCGGGCTATCCGATCTATGGAGCACACTCATGAAGGGTACCGTTATCGCCTTGGGCGAAGTTCAGGGCAAACGCGCCGCCGCCTTCATCCGCGACGGCCAGCTCGACGATTTTCTGGTGGACGCGGGCGAGGATGCCCCCCCTGCCCCCGGCGCGATCTTTCGCGCCAAAGGCGGGCGTAGTCTCAAAGGCATGGGCGGCGCTCTTCTGGACCTGCCGAATGGCGAGAAAGCCTATCTGCGCGGCAACAAGGGGTTGAAACCCGGCGCGCCGATGCTGGTACAAGTCACCCATATCGCCGAGGAAGGCAAAGCCGTCCCCGTCACCACACGCGTGCTGTTCAAATCGAAATTCGCCATCGTCACGCCGGATGCGCCGGGCCTGAACATTTCGCGCCAAATCTCGGAAGATGAGGAACTCATTCGCCTCCACGATCTGGCCGCAGAGGGCATGGAAGGCGCCGACGAGACGCTCGGTCTGATTCTCCGCTCGGCCTGCGAGGGCGCGACGGACGGTGAGATCGCCGAAGACATCGCCGCTATGCGCGGGCTTTGCGAAGCCGTGCTGGCCGACATCTCGGGCGAGCCGGAGCTTTTGGTGGATGGATCAGACGCCTGGGAGGTCGCTTGGCGCGACTGGCCCAAAGCCGACATCTTTGACGACAGTGACGATGCCTTTGACAACCACAGCGTCCATGAGCTGATCGACGCGGCGCTTGACCCGCGTGTGCCGCTGAAGGGCGCGGGCTCCATGTTCATCGAACCCACCCGCGCGCTTGTCGCGGTTGACGTGAACACCGGCGGAGACTTTTCCACCGCAGCGGGGCTGAAGGCCAATATCGCTCTGGCGCGCGATCTGCCGCGTCAATTGCGTGTGCGTGGCCTTGCGGGGCAAATCACCCTCGATCTCGCCCCCATGGCCAAGAAAGACCGTCGCCAGTTCGAACACAGCCTGAAAGCCGCCTTCAAACCCGAAGGCCACGACACGGTGCTGGCCGGCTGGACCCCGCTCGGGCATTTCGAGATTCAGAAAAAGCGTGAGCGCGTGCCGATTGCCGAGGTCCTGCGATGAGCTGCCCGATCTGCGGCAAAGACACCGCGCAGAAATACCGTCCCTTTTGTTCAAAACGCTGCGCCGACGTCGATTTGGCGCGTTGGATGAACGGCTCCTACGCCGTCCCCAGTGGACGCGAAGAGGACCCGGAAGAGATCGCCGAGGCGATGGAAGAGGCTTTGCGCGACCAGCTTGAGTCTCTGACGAAAAAACCTCACTAAAAGCGTTTCGAGTAAAATCTAAATCACGGATTCAGTGTGAAACTCCCACAACATTTACGAGTTGCACAGCGTTTTTCTTTGTCCCTGTCTCAGATAAAAAGAAAAACGCTTTAAGTGGCAATTTTCCTCTGGACAGTCCCGCGCCCCCCGACTAGAACCCCGCTACCCGAACGAGATGTCGTTCCGCGAGAAATCGCTCAACGAGAAACCGTTCCCCGTGCCCGGGTAGCTCAGGGGTAGAGCAGTGGATTGAAAATCCTCGTGTCGGTGGTTCGATTCCGCCCCCGGGCACCATTCCTTAAGCCAACGCATTGATATCGCTCAGTTTCTGTGAAGTCTGGCGAAACTGTAGGACATGGCGTATGACAATTCGGTTCCCTTTTCCTTCCGGAAGAACGGAATCTTTTACTTCGAAAGGCGTGTCCCAAGCGACCTGAGACGCCACTATTCGTCCTCTAAGATTTCCCATTCTCTCAGAACAAGATCCGCCGCTGTAGCGTCTTCGCGTTCAATGAGAGCTGCACAGCAAATTAATGATTAACGGGCTTTATGAAATTGGTTTTCAGGGCCCGCCTCACTTCTATGCGCACGTTTAATTTTGCGCCCTCAGCCATTGGCCTTCCCGGGCGCAAAATGGCGTTCAAAGCACGCCCCGCCCTTCCCCAACCTTTCGGCAATCTTCACGTCATGCAGCGGTGCCTCTTCTCCTGCCCCCATCTCAAGAGAGAGCTTCCAAGACAATCTGCAAACTGCGTGTTTCTGCTACAGACAGAAAATATTTACCAAATATTTGCCAAAACCCAATTGCCACTTGAGGCGTCACATGCATTGTTGCGACCCGTGTACCGAAGTCAGAGAGAAAGAATTTGCTTTCCGCTCTGGCATCGCGTCAAAAGTTTGGTCGCGCCGGCTCAAGGGCTGTTTTGTGCGCAATTTCAGGGGACAGTAAGGCTATTATGTCAAATGAATTTTCAAGAGATTTTTCTATCAAACAACGCACGGTACTGATCGCATCCGCTTCGGTTTTGGCACTGATGCTTGGCCTCGGCGGCCAGACCGCGACCGCTCAGGATTTGTACTGGGATGGGACCGGCGGCCTTGTGGGCACAGGCGATGCCGACGGCGGCGGCGGCCCTTGGGACAGTTCGGAAACAAATTGGGACGACGCTCAAAGCGGCGGCAACAGCGTCACCTGGACCGACGGCGCCAATGCGATTTTCGGCGGACAAGACGGCGGTAGCGTCGCCGTCGACGCCGCAGGCGTTTCCGTGAATGACATCACCGTAACGGCCACAACCGACTCGACCACCGACTATACGTTGACGGGCTCCGGCGAAATTTCCGCCGCCGATGGCGACATGGCGCTGACAATCGAAGACGGCCAGACCCTCGTGCTCGACACCGAAATCAACGACGACAGTGGCGCCGCCAACCTGACCGTCACCAGTGGCGGCGCGGGCACGACCGGCACGCTGGACATCTCTGGCAACGGCAGCCTCGATTTCGATACGATTGACATCGAAGGTGGCGCCAACGTCGAGAACACCGGCGCGATCACAGCGGACAATGGCACAAATGTGGGCGCAGCGGACGGAGAAACCACCTCCCTCACCAACAACAGCACAGTCAACGGCGACGTCACAATCACCAGCGCCGACACGGGCAACGCCACCGTCACCAACACCTCCGGCGCGACGATCGACGGCGATGTCACTGTGGGCACGGCCGATGCCACGGGCTCCGCGACACTCGGCAACAGCGGCGCCGTCACCGGCACTGTGACCGTTGATGCCAATGGCGACTTCACCATGGATGACGGCAGCGTCGCAGCCCTGATCAACAACAGCGATGGCACCTCGACGATCACTGGCGGCACCGTCACCGGCAGCACCTCCGTTTCGGGCGGCACGGTCACTTCTTCGGGCACTCTCACCGGCGGCGCGACCATCACCGGCGGCGAGCTCAACATCACCGCAGGCACCTCCGGCGACATCGACAACCAGAGCGGCACGCTCGACATCGACGGCGGCGACATCGGCGCAATCACCAATGCCGACACGCTTGAGCTCGGCGGCGGCACCGTGGCCTCCGTGACCCAGAGCGCAGGCTCCACGACCGTCGACGGCGACACCACCGTCACCGGCACGACAGACATCAACGGCGGGACCTTT
>NZ_JAIVLK010000008.1 GCF_020524585.1 Celeribacter naphthalenivorans | reverse complement strand
GTCGAACTCCGGCACGGGATCGAGCAACGCGGGCACGGTCGGCGCGCTGGTCAACTCCGGCGGCACTTTCGACAACAGCGGGACCGTCACCGGCAGCACCTCGGTCTCGGGCGGCACGGTCACCTCTTCGGGCACTCTCACCGGCGGCGCGACTGTCACCGGCGGCGAGCTCAACATCACCGCAGGCACCTCCGGCGACATCGACAACCAGAGCGGCACACTCGACATCGACGGCGGCAACATTGGCGCGGTCACCAATGCCGACACGCTTGAGCTCGGCGGCGGCACTGTGGCCTCCCTCGACAACACCACGGGCAATGTCACCATGACCGGCGGTGAAATCACCGGCGATCTCGACAATGCCAACAACATGACGGTCGAAGGCGGCACCTTGTCCGGCAATGTCACCAACTCCGGCACGCTCAATGTTGCGGTTGATCAGACCGTGGGCGGCGATATCGACAACTCCGGCACCTTGGCTCTGACCACGGACGGCATCACGGTCGGCACCAGCGGCACATTGACGACGTCGGGCAATGTGACCACGGTCGGCACCGGTACGCTCTCGGCGGGCACCATCGTGATCGACAGCAGTGCGACGTTCAATGGTGGCACCGATCTGGACGGTTCGGTGGTGCTGGACGGAGCCATCGAGAACGCGGCCACGCTGTCCGTCTCCGGCGACATGACACTGACCGGCGATCTGACCAACACCGGGGGCTTGAGCTTTGATGCCATCCTGGACGCGGGCGGCAATGCGATCACCAACGATGGCGGCAGTTTTGACGTCAACGCGACGGGCGGGATCACCAATGGTGGCGCGCTGACCAACCAAAACGGCGGGGCCATGAGCTTTGCCGATGGCAGCACCAGCACCGTCGCCAGCACGACCAACACCGGCAGCGGCAGTGTGCTCACTGTCGATGGCACCCTCAATAGCGCGGGCGGGATCATCAACACCGCAGACGCCACTCTGACCGTCGGGGCGACCGGCGCGCTCACGGGCGATCTGACCAACAGCGCGACCTTCAATCTCAACGGCGGGTCTGTCGGCACGGTCAACAACGTCTCAGGCGGCACGATGACCGTCACCGGTGGAGGCAGTGTGAACGGCACGCTGACCAATGCCGATACGCTCGACATCACCTCCGGCACACTCACCGTCTCCGGCGGCAGCAGCAACAGCGGCACGGTCGACATCGCCAGCGGTGCGACTTTGGACTCCGATCTCGACAACAGCGGCGATGTGACCCTGACCGGCAGCATCGACGGCACTTTGACCAACCAGAACGGCGGCACTGTGACCGTGGACGGAGCTGGCTCGGCCATCACGGGCACAACGAGCAATGCGGGCGACCTTGTGATCGACGACGGTGCGGTTTTGACCGCAGGCGGCACGGTGACCAACCAGAGCGGCGGTTCCATCGCTCTGGCGGGCGATCTGGTTGGCAATCTGGTGAACGCAGCCGGCGGCACGATCGATACGACGGACGCAGAGGGCCAGATTGACGGCACGCTCACCTCGGCGGGCACGGTGACCGTGGACAGTGGCGAAACCCTAACCGTGACCGGGTTGACGACACTTCAGGACGGATCGCAAACCACGCTCAATGGCACGTATCTTGGCGACATCACCCTCGACAGCGGCGCAACGATGGATGTGGGGGCCAGCGCAGTGCTCGGCTCTGACACCGATCTGAGCACGATCCAGAACGGTGGCGACATGACGCTTGGCGGCGATGTTTACGGCGATCTGACTGTGCTGAGCAGCGGCACAGTGGTGGTCTACGACGATTTCATGCTGACCGGCACCCTGACGAACGCGGGCGATATGACGGTTGAGACCGATCAGACCATTTCGGCAGGCACCTCGGCTGAGATCACCAACTCAGGCACTCTGACGCTTTACAGTGGCAGCTCGATTGTCGATCTGGTCAACACCGCGGGAGGCACCACCGCTTTGGTCAATGAAACCAGCGGGGCCTCGAGCACAGCAACGATCGCATCGCTCGACAACTCCGGCACGCTGGATCTGGCCAACGGCGTCGACACCGATGTTCTCAACATCACCGGGGATGCGGAGATCAACGGCACGGTAGAAATGGATGTCGATCTCTCCGAAGGCTCATCCACCGGCGATCTTATCGCGGTCGGTGGTGATCTCTCCGGCTCGGTCGTTCTCAGCTTCAGCAACACCAGCGGTTCTTTGGGAACCATCGACGCAGGCGGGATCACGGTTCTGACCTATGGAGGCAGCTCCACGCTGACGATCACCGACACCAGCGGTCTGGAGACCTCCGGCGGTCTGGTTTACTCGCTCACCGATACCGGTGCAGGCAGCTATGTGATCGAAAGCTCGGTTTCTGACGGCGTCAGCGCCGTGGCCTCCTCGGTCGGCCTCATCCAGTCTCTCATCGGCTCCGTTGTCAACCGCCCGACCTCGGCCTTTGTCGCAGGTTTCAACCCCGGCGAAGACGAACCCTGCGGCTTTGGCAATTGGGCGCGTGCGACCGGGGGCAAGGCAGATGCCACCGGCAATTTCACCGACATCGGCACCGGGCGTGGCGGCGACAGTCCGATCAGCATGAGCTATTCCGGCTTGCAGGCGGGCGGTGATTTTTCCTGTTTTGGCGGATATTTCAACGGCTGGAACCTCTCGTTCGGCGGCATCGTCGGGGTGAACGAAGGCTCATCGCGAAACGACGTCTACAGCTTCAGTGCGCTCACCGGGACCTCAACGGATACAGTGCTCAGCCGGACCACGACGGATTTCAATCAAACCTATGTCGGCGGCTATGTCGTGGCGGAAAAGGACCGCTTCTTTGCGGATTTGCAATTCCGTCTGGAAGAAACCGAATTCACCTCGACCAACCGCGCAGTGTCGGGATCAAGCGGCACCGATCTCGGTCTGACGGATGCAGAATACGACAACTCCGGCCACACCATTTCGGGCTCCATGGGCTATGTGTTCCCGGACATCAACAAGAACGGGCTCAATCTGGTCACCGCGGCCGGGTTCTCCCTCACAAGCTCTGAAACCGACCCGATCAACTTCGATGACGGTTCCGTGCTGCAACTCGAAGATGGCGACACACAAATCGGCTTCATCAGCGGATCGCTGTCAAAAACCAAGGTCGCCACGGATCAGAAAAGCGCGGTGAACTATTTCAGCACGCTGACGCTCTATAACGACTTTGCCGATGATCGGCTGGCGACCTACACCGACAGCGTGGGCGACACGAGTGACATCTCGCTCGAAACGCTTGGTGCCTATGGCGAGCTGTCTCTGGGCGTGAACTACACGCGCCTTCTGGAGCCGGGGGATTTCGGCCCTGCGAAAATGATGAACGCCACCATCCGTCTCGACGGGCGCAAAGGCGAAAACCTCGACAGCTGGGGCATCACCGGGCAGTTCCGGATTCAATTTTGATCTGACATGCTTAATCTGACATGGCCCGTTTCGGCGGGCCGTGTCGCTTCAAAAAAAACACTGACTTGGTCTGCGGATGAACACGACCACCTCATTTCGGAAACTTGGGGCTTTGCCCCCGGAACAGTTTGACACCGTGCCCCCGGACGGTATTCGATTGACGAGATGAACGATGCAGCCCGAGACCGGACACCGGAACAACACTACACCGGATCAACAACATACCGGGCAAAACCAGATCGAACACCACAACACGGCGCAGGACAGACAGGCGTGAAGACAGGGAAACCATGATGGATAGTGAACTCGACAGCGAACACACCATGCCCCCAAAACGCAGCTTGCGGATCGACAGCCCGCAAGCCCTTTACCGCAGCATGCCGGAAGTGGGGATTTTCACCAAGCACCGCCCGAACGAGCACGAGGATGCGCTTGGCTATCTCGAACGGCTGCGCAGCTCGACCACGCCGGAAGATGCGGTGACCTATGCCGCCTTCGCCGCCGAGCCGAAAATGGCGATCTCATGGGGCGTCGATTGCGTGCGGATGAACCAGCCCAATCTCTCCCCCGAAGACAGCCATCTCGCCAATGCGGTGCTGCAATGGCTCGAATATCCCGGCCATGAGACCCGCTGGCATGCGATGCAAAGCGCGCTTTTCGCCCCCCGGCGCACCCCCCTCGTCTATCTTGGTCTCGCGGTCGGCTGGTCCGGTGGCCCCATGGCGCCGAACGATCCTTTGGCTGTCCCCCTCTGGCGGACCCCGAAAGCGGTGAATGCGGCGGTTTTGTCGTCGATTGCCACGCTGGGGCTCGACCATCGCTCCGTGAGCCTTGCCCGCGTCCTCGATCTCGCGGCAGGATTGTTCAGAATCTATTAAACGCCACATCTCATAAACGCCATGTCCGAGAGGTGCCCCTCCTCGGAACGGACAGGCCCAACACTTTGAAGACCCTATGCAAAGCCTGACATTGCGCATTGAAAACCACGCCACTCTGCCAAACGGGGGGCCGGTCTCCCTGACCCTGTCGGGCGGCACGGCGCAGGTCGGGCGCAAGTCCGGCATGGATTGGGTCTTGCCCGATGCCTCGCGTCACATCTCCTCGCACCATTTCGATGTGAGCTTTCGCGATGGCCGCTATTACATCACGGATGTCTCCACCAACGGCACCTTCCTGCATGGCGAACGCTATCGGCTCGACAGCGCGCATGAAGTGCAGGACGGCGATCGTTACACGGTCGGGCAATATATCATCCGCGCCACACTCGGCGCCGGGGCGGCCGCTGGCCTGCCAGACGGGCTGCAAACCCCGATGACAGGCCCAGCCTCCGGCGCCCCGCATGGCGTCTCTGTGCCGCCCTATCAGGCCGAACTCGACGATTGGGCCGATCTGATGCCGCAAACCCCGGCGCATCATCATCCCTCCGGTCCGGGAGGCCCGCCGCCGATCCCGTCACCCGGCCAGATGCCGCCGCCAGCGCAGGCCCCGGATATGCGTCCGGATATGGGATATGCGCCCTACGCGCCCGAGCCCGCCTTCCCCGAGACGCCCCCCGCGCCACAGCCCTTTTACGGCCAGCCTGCCCCGCCCCCTGTTCCTGACATCCCGTCGCAACCACCCAACGGCCAGGCCGCGCAGGACCGCTTCCTCGCCGCCTTCCTCGAAGGCGCCGGGGTGCCGCCGCAGACCGTGCCCGACATTCCACCAGAGGCGCTTGGCCATATGCTCGGCCAATGCGTCCGCATGTGTACCGACGACTTCATGAAAATGCTGACGGATCGCGCGGCGGTAAAGATGTTCTTTTCCAAGGAAGAGCGCACCATGCTCAACGCTGCGGGCAACAATCCGATGAAATTCATGCCGGACCGTGACGCCGCCTTTGCCGCCATGTTCGTAACTCCGCGCGATGGCTATATGACCGGGCCCGACAGTTTCGCCAACGCGCTGACCGACATTCGCCAGCATCAGGCCGCCGTGGTCGCAGCCCTTCAACCGGCGCTGGCGGATATGCTCGACGGGCTGTCCCCCGACGAGATCGAGGCCTCGACCGAAGGCGGACGGTTGGGCGGCAAATCCAAGAAGTTCTGGGAAGAATTCGTGCAGCGTTGGGACGACAAGGCCGCCCGCGGTGAAAACGGCATGTTGGATTCATTTATAGACGCCTTTTCAAAGCATTATGCCGATGCGTTGCGTCGGATGTGACGGCATGGCATGAACACAAAGAACGCGAGTCAGGGTATGAGGGAGATCGGTAGATGAGTCTGGATTGGGTGAGCAAACCGCTGACCGGCGACAGCCCGGCAGGCCCCGACCTCTGGGAGGCCGACGACGCAGAATACGGTGATTACTACTTTTCCGCCCTCGACCGGATCGACATCACCTATGTCAAACCGGGGATGGACAGTGCCACCGTCTTCGACCCGGCGGATGTGGATCTAAAGAGCGAACTCTCAAGCATCGACGCGCTTTTGCAACGCAGCCGCGACTTGCGGCTTTTGTCGCTTCGGGCACGTTGGGCGATCCTCGCCGGAAAACTCGCCCCCTGCGTCGAAAGCGTCGAGGCGATGGCGGATCTGATGGCCGAGATGCCCGAACATGTACTGCCGACGCTCGCAGATGGCCCGGCGGACCGGCTCGAGGCCTTCAACGATCTGAGCCATCAGGAAACCATGCTGCAACCGCTGCGGCACCTGAATTTGGCGAACACGCCCACCACCTACCGGCTTGTCACCGTCGCCCGCGGCGAGATGACGGCACGCGAGGACGAACAGGACGTCGACTTGGGCGCCTTGATGCGCGAATTGAGTTACGCAAAGGAAGAAACCCACCAAGACCGGCTGCTTTTGAAGCGGTTCCGCAATGCTCTGCATCGGATCAACGGCGCCATCACCAGCGGGCCGAAACCGCAATTCGCACCGCTCGACAGCCTTCTGTCGGACATTCTGGCGCTGCTCGACGCCGCCGTCCCGGATCAGGCCCCGGCACAGGTCACTCAGCCCCCTGAGACGCCAGAAACAAACGCGGTTTCTGCGCCCGAGGCCACCGCAACAGCGGCGCCAACAATGGTCCCCGCGCCCCCGCAGACCGAGATCAAATCGCAACAGGAGGCCGCCGCCCGTCTGCGCGCGGTTGAGCAATATTTCCGCCATTTCGAACCCTCTTCGGCGGCGCTCCTTCTGGTGACGCAATCCCGCATGCTCTTGGGCAAATCGCTCATCGAAGCCTTCGAGGTGTTGATGCCTGACACCGCCGCCCGCGCCGCGATCAATTTTGCCGAGGACAGCGGGTTTCGCCTGAGCCATGGCCATTTGCGAGCGCTGTCCGATCAGGCCATGAGTGTCACGACACCGCCTCCCGTTGCAGTTGCCCCCGAGCCCGAGACCGCCGTCGAGCCCGCCCCTGCGCCGGAACCGGCGCCAGAGCCGGAAGGTCCGCGCAAACTGTCGATCGACGAAATCCTCGGCATGCACGAATCGGGAAGCGCCGCACCGAAACCTGCGCCCGCCGCGTCTGAGCCCAAACCTGAGCTGAAATCCGCGCAAACCGCTCCGGTCGCGACGGGGAAAGTTCCCGCATTCGTTCCCCTTGACCCGGAGGATGAAGATGCCCTGATGGCCGAAGCTGCGCGCTTCCCGGTGCTCACCTCGCAAGAGGCTCAAACAGAGCTGTTGTCTATAGAGAGCTATTTTAGGGCCGTAGAGCGCTCTTCTCCCATTCCGATGTTGCTTTCAAAGGCCCGTTCTTACATCGGAAAAGACTTCGAAACCTTGATGCGCGAACTTATTCCTAGACAACCCTGACGTGAAAGCTTCATGAAGTTCTGGCAATTATGCCATTGACATATCAGCCTTTCCCGGGTCTCAATCCCCGGTAGAAAGTTTTGGAGGAAGTGATTTATGGCCTCAGATACGGGCAGCGGACACATTCGACGTAATCGTCCACCACGGGTGCATATCGCCTACACGGATCCGATCGACTCTCAGAAGGAAGTCGAGCTTCCTTTCGTGATGGGTGTGATGAGCGACCTGTCTGGGAACACGCCCGGCGTTGAGAAGGCCCCTGTGGATCAGCGCGAATTCGAAAAAGTGACGAATTCCACACTCGACAGCTACATGGAGAAAAAGATCCAGCCGGGTCTGAGCATGATGGTCGACAACAAGCTGAAGGACGGCGAAGGTCAGAAACTCGGCGTGTCGCTTCGGTTCAACTCGATGGACGATTTCGAACCGGCGCAGATCGCGAAACAGGTGCCTGCGCTCAACGAGCTTCTGGAAGCGCGTCAACAATTGGCCGATCTTTTGCTCTACATGACGTCGAAACCGAAGGCGCAGGAGCAGATCAAGGAATTGCTGAACGATCCGGAACGTCTCAAGGTGCTCGCCGCTCAGGCCAAGGCGGAAGCCGACGCCAAGCGCGCAGCCGAAGAAACGAATACCGCCGAAGAGTGATAATTGCATGCGGCCATTCCGGCGCCGCATTTTTACAGGGAGCGTGACAATTGGCAGAAGAAGCCCAGGTCGCATCGGGAGAAGCAAAGTCCGCGCTGAGCGAACTTGAAGATTTCTCCGCCATTCTGAAACAGACGATCAACCCGACGACAGAGGTGGCTGAAAAAGCCATCGACAACGCGCTGGCCACCGTGGTTCAGACGGCCGTTGCCGAACAGACCATCGTCGACGATGACGTGATCGACACGTTGCAGGCGATGATCGCCGGGCTCGACCAACAGTTGAGCGCGCAGGTCAATGAGATCCTGCATGCCGAAGAGTTTCAGAAACTCGAAAGCTCTTGGCGCGGTCTGGCCTATACGGTCAACAATTCGGAAACCGGTGCCTCGCTTCAGGTCGAGGTGATGAATGCCTCCAAGTCCGAACTGGCGTCGATGATGAAACGCTACCCGGGCGCCAAATGGGATCGCTCGCCGCTCTATCGCCAAATCTACGAGCGCAAGATCGGCACGCTGGGCGGTGCGCCTATCGGTGCCATCGTGGGCGACTATTATTTCGATCACTCCTCTGCCGACGTCGCCTTGTTGAGCTCGGTCTCCAAGATCGCCGAAGCCGCACTGGCTCCGTTCATCGCCTCCGCAGGTCCGCGTTTGCTGGGCCTCGAGAGCTGGAACGACATCGCCAATCCGCCGGATGTCGAAGATCTGTTCACGGCCTCTGACTATGCTGGCTGGAATTCTCTGCGCGAGAGCGAAAACGCCCGTTTCCTCGGTCTCACCCTGCCCCGCGTTCTGGCCCGCGAACCCTATGGTCCGGACAGCACCATGACCGTCGAAGAGTTCAACTTCGTCGAGGACACGGACGGCCACAAGGGCGAGAAATACTCCTGGATGAACGCGGCCCACGCCATGGCTGTGAACATCAACCGGGCGTTCAAGGAATACGGCTGGACCGTCCGCATCCGCGGCGTTCAGTCCGGCGGCGAAGTGACCAAGCTGCCGACACATCATTTCGACACCGGCGCTGGCGAGACCGATCTCAAATGCCCGACCGAAGTGTCGATCGACGACCGTCGCGAAGGCGAGTTGTCGAAAGTGGGCCTTCTGGGGCTCATTCACCGTCAAAACAGTGACAAGGCCGTCTTCCTCGGCGGTCAGTCGCTGTACAAGCCGAAGAAATACGTGGACCCGCAGGCGACCGCATCGGACAACATGTCCTCGCGCCTGCCCTACATGTTCGCGATTTCTCGCTTTAGCCATTATCTGAAGGCAATGATCCGAGATCAGATCGGTTCGTCGGCAGATAAGGATCAAATCCGGAAAAACCTGCAAAGCTGGATTGATCAATATGTGACGCTCAACCCGGAAAATGCCGATGAGCGCGAAAAGGCGAAGAAACCTCTGGCTGCCGCCAGGGTTGACGTGGTCGAGGACGAACTCAATCCCGGATATTATATGGGCAAGTTCTTCCTCAAACCGCACTTCCAGATGGAGGGAATGGACATTGGGATGAGCCTCGTGTCCAAAATCCCGCCAGCTAAGTAATGATTAACTAAGGAACTTAATATGGCTGTCGATATCTTTCTCATTCTCGACAAAATTAAAGGCGAATCCGTGGATGCAGTGCACGCGGGCTCGATCGATGTGACCGCATGGTCCTGGGGTATGTCCCAGTCCGGCACCACCCACCTCGGCCCGGGCGGCGGCTCCGGCAAGGTCAACGTGCAGGATTTGACCGTGACCAAATATGTCGACATGGCGACGCATGAACTTCTGAAGTCCTGTGCCTCCGGTCTGCATATCGCGGAAGGTGAACTCATCGTTCGCAAAGCTGGCAGCACGCCGCTTGAGTATTTCAAAATCAAGATGACCGACATCATCATTTCGTCCTACACCACCGGCGGCTCCGGCGATGGTATGGACCGTGTGATGGAAACCGTGACCCTGAACTTCGCCAAGTACGAAGTGGTTTACGCGTCTCAAAAAGCCGATGGCTCCAAAGGTCCGGAAGGCACCGCGGGCTTCGACATCGCGAAAAACGAAGCGGTTTAATCCCCTTTGTGCGAATAGTGTCATGCGCTGCCCTTCGCGGGTGGCGCATCGACCTTTTAATGACGACAATCCCGTTTTGTAGAGCGCCCGCCCTTGACCTCCGCCCCATCTTCATCCCGGCGGCAACAGTCGCGCCAGATCCATGACCGGTCGCGCATCGCGCTGATTGATGTGTTTCGGCTCGCCTTCGAGGAAAAGGACGCTCACGCCTCTCATGTGGTGCACCGCGAAAGGGATAACGTCACCCTGACCTCCGAACTCTCTCAACGCTCCAACGCCCGCCGTCTCGGCGTCGACGAGGAGACTTTGCGCGCGCATGTGCGTGACCACCTTTCCACCCTGATGAACACCATTCGCCTCGACGCCACGGTCGACCTGTCCGACACGCCCCATGTGTCGCGCTCCGTGGTGAATTACGGCTTTCAAGACCTGTCCAACATGTCGCGAAAAGACCTGATCGCGCCCTATATTTCCCGCTCGATCAAGCAATCCCTGCTCGATCACGAGCCCCGCCTCGTCAAGCAGTCGCTCAACGTCAAGGTGGAAGCCATCGAAGGCGACGCCCGGCAACGGATCGCCGTCTTCGTGAGTGCCGATCTGATCGCAGACCCGGCCGACATTGCCATCGACTTTCAGGCCGATGTCGATCTCGGCGCGGGCAAATGCATGGTCGATAAACCGAAACGTGCCGCCACATGAAGGACGCATTCAAGATAGCCTACGAGCGCGAGCTGGCGCTTCTCAAGGAACGCGCCGCGGCCTTTGCCCTCGAAAATCCGGGGCTTGCGGAGCGTCTTGGCGGATTGCTCGAAGAGAACCTCGATCCGTCTATTGCCGGGCTGTTGGAAGGCAGCGCCTTCATGGCCGCCCGCGTTCAGCTCAATATCGATCAGCAATTCCGCACGTTCAGCCGCGAGTTGCTTGAACAGCTCTTCCCCGACGCCACGGCGCCCCTGCCCTCCGCGATGATGGTCCGCGCCGCAGTGCCCGGCAAACCCGGCGATGTGGCTGAAGGCCGCGAGCTCCCCGTTGGCGCCTATATCGACAGCTCTTTCAGCCAGGCCGAACGCCGCACCACGTGCCGCTACCGATTGGCCGAACCGCTCACGCTTTGGCCTTTCGCGATCCCGGACGCGACCTATCACAGCTCCGCCACGCCGCTGAACGCGCTTGGCTGCGACACGCCCTCGGGGGATCAGAACAGCATAGCACGCACCGAGGCCGGTCTGGTGTTCACCCTCAAACGGGGCGACGGTGGCCCGCTCGAAGAGCTGACCTGTGACAGCCTGCCGATCCATTTCACTGGCGCGATGCGCGAAGCCATGGCGCTTTACGAACAGGTGTTCAGCCAGCTCACCCGCATCACCCTGCGTTGGGAAGATCGCAATGGCGACCCGGTGCTGCGCCGCCTGCCGCCCGAGGTGCTGGCCCAGGTCGGTTTCGGCGGCCCCGGACTGTTCGGCCACGACGAGTTGCTGTTCCCCGGCATCTCCACGCTGTTGGAATATTACGCCTTCCCGCGCAAATTCCTCGGCATGATCTTCACCGACCTGTCGCGCCATCTCCGGGGCATCAAAAGCCACTCGGTTCAGGTGATTTTCGAATTCTCCGCCGTGAACAGCCATCTGAGCACACGGTTTTCCGAGGCGGACCTTGGCCTCTATTGCGCCCCTGCGGTCAACCTTTTTGAAGACGATGCCCAGCCGATCACGCTCAACAACCGCCATCATCGCTACCCGGTGACACCGAACCGCACGCCTGTGATGAACTACGAGGTGCACCGCGTGCTGGGCGTGCGAGCGCAATACGAGGGCAATCGCGAACGCGTTGACGTGCTGCCGCTCTATGCCTTGCCAAAGGGCCATTCGACCACGCGCCAGACGCTTTATTACACGTTGGAACGGGACAGACGTCGCCTGACCAGCGAAGAGCTCCGCGCGGGCGGGGTACGTTATCGCTATGAGGGCACCGAGACCTGGATCACGCTCTATCAGCCGCCCGAACAGGACGAAGCCAACCTTCTGTTCCTGCGGACACTTTGCTCGAACCGGCATTTGCCAGAAATCCTGCCGATTGCGGATGCTACCTTTCAGCTGCTCGAGGATCGCAGCGTGCATCTCAAACCCGTGGCGGCACCGACCAAACCGCGTGAGGCGGCGAGTGAGCTGGACCGCGAGGCCGGGCATCGCAACCACGCGGGCGACAATTACTGGCGCCTCATCTCGCTTTTGAACCTCAGCCAGCGCGGCTTTACCGGTCGCGACGGCAGCGGCAATATCGAGGCGCTGCGCGAGGTTTTGCGGCTGTTCAGCGATGTCTCCGATCAGGTCACGCAGGCCCATATCAACGCGGTCCACGCGATGAATGTCCGCCCGATCACCCGCACGCTGCGCCGCCCCGACGGTTATCACAGCGCACGCGGCATCGAAATTCGTCTGACGCTGGATGAAACGGTGATCGACAGCGGCGGGATGATCACGCTCTCGGCCATTCTGGATCGCTTCTTCGCCGATTACGCCGCCGTCAACAGCTTTACCCAGCTCACACTTCTGGACCGCACCGGCAAGTTGCACAAAACTTGGCCGCCCCGCTCCGGATCGGGGCCGCTTCTGTGAGTGAGAAGACGGAAAAGGCCCGCGCGGAGCGGCGCAAGGGGTGGGGCTTTCTCACGCTCATGCGTCATCTGGAGCGGCGAGCGGGCAAGAAACCCCGCGTCGGCGAGAACCTTCGCCTGCGCGACGAGATTGCCGATCTGGGACAGGACCCGTTCCAGCATTTCCCCGACAGCGATCTCTCTGACGTCGATCTCGCTGCCAATCCGCCAGTGGTCCGCCCGCGTTTTCTCGGCCTCTTTGGCCCCTTCGGTCCGATGCCCTCCGCGATCACCCGCGAGGCGGCCCATTGGCAGGCCAACGGCGATGCGTCTTTCGTGCGCTTCGCCGACATGCTCACCGCGCGCTTCCAACAGCTCTTTTACCGAAGCTGGTCGGACGCCCGCGCCATCACCCAGTTCGACCACCCCACAGGCGGGCGCTTTCCCGATCAGCTCCGGGCCTTTACCGGCGATGCTGGCCTGCCGCATCGCGACCGGGGCGCCGTCGACGATACGGTGCGCGTGCGCTACACCGCGCTCACCATGGGCCGGGTCAAAAGCCCGATCAAGCTGCGCGAATTGCTCAAGGCGCATTTCAATCTCCCGGTGCGGGTCGAGGAATTTGTCGCAAGCTGGCTGCCCTTTGCGCCCGAAGACCTCTCGCATCTGGGGCAACAGGGCATGACATTGGGTCAGAACATGCGGGCCGGACGCCGGGCGCGGTCGCTGGGCGAGACGCTGACGCTGCATCTCGACTGCCGCGACATGACACAGTTCAAGGGGTTTCTGCCCGGTCGACCGCAGGCGCGCGAGCTTCAGGATCTCGTGGCGGGGTATCTCGGGCCGTTCTTCGACGTCAACGTGGCACTCTGGCTGCCGAAAGGCGCGATTGCGCCAGCACAATTGGGCCAGAGCATGGAGCTTGGCTGGATGAGTGCGCTGCCGCAGGGCGTGCAACCGACATCAAAAATTACGGATGGCAACCGGGTACAGGTCTGCCGGTTCCGGATCACACAGGACATGACGTAAGGGCCCAAATGGCCCGAAAAGAGTAATAGGAACAAGATATTATGGCTGCGGAAATTCAGGTCGAAACCTATGCGGGCAAGCTCAATCGCACGGGGTATGACGCGTTTATCAAGGCGATGCGACAGGCGCGCGGCGAAGGCCATCGGCACGTCGACCTGCTGCATTGGCTCTACCATGTGGTCTCCGATCCAAAGAGCGACATCTCGGTGATGATCGGCGAGTTTGGTCTCGACCGGGCGCGAGTTCTGACCGATCTGACCAATGCGCTCGGAAAGCTCGACAAGAACGTCACCGAAATGCCGGTGGTCTCCGAGATCATGAGCGCGACGCTCAACAACGGCTGGGTTTACGCCACGCTGTTGTTTGGCGAGGCACAAATCCGCACCGGGCACGCGCTTGTCGCGATCCTGTCCCATGGCGAACGCAAACGTGTGTTGCAACGGCTCTCGCCGGAGCTGGGCGATCTCTCGCCCGAGCGTGTGGTGAGCGAAGGCCCGCGGGCGTGGTCGGCCTCGGACGAGGAAAACCTGCAACCGATGGACGGCTCGTCGATCGGCGCTGGCGGCACCTCAACGGAGGGCACCGAAGGCCCCGGCTCCTCCACCGCCCTTGGCCGCTTTGCCAAGGACATGACAGCGGCGGCGGACAGTATGGATCAGATCGTGGGCCGCGATGACGAGATTCGCCAGATCGTCGATGTGCTTTTGCGCCGTCGTCAAAACAACCCGATCCTCACCGGTGAGGCGGGCGTCGGCAAGACCGCCGTGGTCGAAGGCTTTGCCCAGAGGCTCGCCAAGGGCGATGTGCCCGACAAGCTCAAGGGCACCAAGCTTTTCGAGCTGGACATCCAGTCGATGCAGGCAGGCGCCTCGATGAAAGGCGAATTCGAGCAGCGGCTCAAATCCGTGATCGACGAGGTGCAAAACTCGCCGACCCCGATCATCCTCTTCATCGACGAGGCGCATACGCTGATCGGGGCGGGCGGAAACGCCGGCACGGGCGACGCCGCCAACCTGTTGAAACCGGCCTTGGCACGCGGCACGTTGCGCACCATCGCCGCGACCACATGGTCCGAATATCGCAATTATTTCGAGAAAGACCCGGCGCTGACCCGCCGCTTCCAGCCGGTGAATGTGGACGAGCCGGATGTGGCGCGCTGTACCTATATGCTGCGCGGCATCCTCGGCCCGATGGAGGCGCACCACGGCGTGCGGATCTCCGATGAAGCAATCGTCGCCGCCGTCTCGCTGTCGCATCGCTACATCCCGGCGCGGCAATTGCCGGACAAGGCGGTGTCGCTTCTGGACACCGCCTGCGCGCGGGTTGCGGTGTCGCAGGCCGCCCTGCCCGCCCGGATCGCCGATATGCGCGAAAAACTGCGCGAGCTTGAGGCAGAGATCGCCTCGAAAACCGCCGAGCGCGAATTGGGCCAAACGGACGAAGAGCGCATCCTCGAGGCCGCCGAAGAGAAACAGAAGATCGCCGACGAGCTGGTCGGGATCGAAGCCGCCTATGAGGCGGAAAAGGCGCTGGTCGACAGCATCCTCGAACTGCGCGCCAGCCTTGGCACAGACGAGGCCGAAGACATCGATCCGGCGGACATCCGCGCCGATCTGGCCGCCAAGCTCGCGGAACTCGAAGGTGCCAACCCGGACGAGCGCATGGTCTACGCCCATGTCGATGCGCAATCCGTGGCCTCGGTGATTTCCGACTGGACCGGCATTCCGGCAGGCCGGATGGTGCAGGACGAACTGGAGGCGGTTCTGACGCTGGCGGACCGGTTGAAAGAACGTGTGATCGGCCAAGACCACGGGCTTCAGACCATCGCCAAACGGATTGAGACCTCGCGCGCAGGCCTTGCCAATCCGGAAAAACCCATCGGTGTTTTCATGCTCTGCGGCCCCTCGGGCGTTGGTAAAACCGAAACCGCTCTGGCACTGGCCGAGTCGCTTTACGGTGGCGAGCAGAACATCATCACCATCAACATGTCCGAATTCCAAGAGGCCCATTCCGTCTCGCTCCTGAAAGGCGCGCCTCCAGGCTATGTCGGCTATGGTGAGGGCGGGCGCCTGACCGAAGCGGTGCGGCGCAAACCCTATTCCGTGGTGCTTTTAGACGAGATCGAAAAGGCCCATCCGGACATCCACGAGCTGTTCTTCCAGGTCTTCGACAAGGGCATCATGGAGGATGGCAACGGTCGCCCGATCAACTTCAAGAACACGCTGATCCTGTTGACCTCGAATGTCGGCACCGAGGTGATCATGGAGATGGCCGAGGACGGCAACACCAAGCCGAACGTGGACGAATTGTCTGCTGCGCTGAAACCATTCCAGCTCGATGTCTTCCCGCCCGCGCTTTTGGGCCGGATCGTGTCGATCCCCTATTTCCCGCTGGGCAAAGAGGCGCTTGCGGACATCACCCGGTTGAAACTCCGCTCTGTCGCCAAACGCCTCAAAGCCTCGCACAATGCCGAACTGGTCTATGGCGCGGATGTGATGGATTACATCACCGAGCAATGCCGCGACCCCGACAGCGGCGGGCGGATGATCGACAATATCATCACCAACTCCATCCTGCCGGAACTGTCGCGCCATGTGTTGGAGCGCATGGTCTCGGGCGAGGAATTTGCGACGGTGAATGTGACCCGGACGGAAGATGCCTTTGAGTATGAATTTTCCTAAAGCGTTTTTAGTTTAATCTGAATCAGATTGAGCGAAAAACGTTACCACACTGTATTGATGTTGCTGCGTTTCTCAAAAATTGAGTGCCTCAAGTTTTTTGAGAAACGCTTTAAGGCGTGAAAGCCAAAGCGATACCCCAGAGTGACAAAAACCCCCGCATCGCGGGGGTTTTATACCATCAGGGCCACCTCAGCGCAGGTGAAAGGCCCATTACGCCAGATTGTTTTCCGCCAGACATTGCTGAAGCATCGCTTCGAGCGTGCGAAGCTGGGTTTTCAACTCGGCGAATTTGCGACGGAACTGAAGTTTCAGCGTGAAAGTACGGGTGTCGATGGAAACCTTCTCGTCGAAATAGGCATCCATGCTCTTGTTCAGGTTCTGATCGTAGGTCTGAAGCGCCACAAGCCCCTTCACCCCGTTCATCACTTTGCCAAGCCCCGCGCCCCATGACGCATCGCCCTCTTCGGCGGCTTTGGCAATCAGATCGGCGGTGCCGATGATCTGGTCACGCGCATAGCCCATGGCCATATTCTGGGTCTCGGACTGCGCCTGTTGCGGTCCGTTGACCGCAATCTCGCCCGCCCCCACAAAAGAGCCACCGATGAATTTCCCGGCCTGCCCCGCCGCCGAGTTGGTCGGAAGCGCAGACACACCGGTTTTCGCCATGCTGGTCAAAGCCTGCGACGCCGATTTCTGCCCGGCGTGCCATTCCGCCGCCGTGCCGGAAATCTGGATCGCGTTCACCCCTTGCGAGGCCACGGTCGCCGCCTGTTTCATACCGACGATTTCAAGCACATTGGCCCCCACGTCGAGAAAAGCGACACAGCTGTCTTTGATGATCGAGGCCCAGAAAATACCTTTGTTGCCAAGGCTTTGCTGATCTAGCGCGCGCAATTGTGCTTCGAAATGCTGTTCTGCGGCAGAGATCGTGCGCTGAAGATTGGCAATTTTCGATGAAATATCACTACAGGACTGCGGCCGCAGGACGTTTCCGGCATGATTGATCTGACGCGCGACCGGGGTCGCTCCAGGTTGAACACTGGCACCTGACATATTGAGAATCCTACTGGTAAAAATTTGTTTTTATAGAGGAGGTTATCTACCCCCATGTCAACAGGCCACGCACCTTTCGGTAGTCCTTAAATCCGGTTGAGCGAAACTTTGCACATCCGGCCTCACAAGCGATTCAAAAGTCCGTCCACCGCCGACACATAGCGCTTGGTTTCCGCGGTCAGAGGCACAGAGGGCGTCGCGGCCTGTGCGACCACCAGCCCAACGCCCGAGACGTTCATTTTACGGTCCGCCCAAGCGGCCATTTGCGACACGCTCCAGCCGGTCAGGAACGGATTTGCCCGCACCACGGCAGAGCCCATCACATCAAGCACGGGGGCATCCGGGTTCTGCGCCGCCGCTTTTAGTGCCACATCGGCCCCTGCCGGTCCAAGGAAGTGCGCCAGATAAAGCCGCCCCGGCGTGATGACATGGCCGCGCGCCCGCAGATAGGCCTCATTCTCCCGCGCCAGATTGGTCACCATTTCCCGGCTCAGCGCCGGATCGAAACGCAGCTCCAAAAGAGCGGTGCGATCGAGGCTGCGCACCAGATCGGGGCGATAGGTGTTCATCATCCTGATCCAAGTGCCGTCGATAAATTGCCCAAGCCCAGTGGCCGAGGAGCGCGCGTTCTGGGCCCGCGCATTGCCGGCACTTTCGACCCGGATGATACGGTTGACCAAGGCCTCCACGGCTTGCGACCCATGGCTGCTTCCGGTCGGATCGATGGGCGCTCCGTTCAGCCGGATTTCGAAGTGCAAATGCGGCCCGGTCGAGCGCCCGGTGGTGCCGACATAACCGATCAGAGCGCCCGCCTGTACCTCATCCCCCACCTTCACCCCATCGGCGAAGGCGTTGAGGTGGGCATAGCGGCTCTCATATCCATTCGCATGTTTGAGGCTGACAATATTGCCATAGGCGCCGGAAAATTCCGCCCGGATCAACGTGCCTGCAGCGGCGGCATGGACCGGTGTGCCCACCGGCGCGCCCCAATCCAGCCCGTTGTGACTGACGGTTTTTTTCAGGATCGGATGGAAGCGCGGCCCAAACCCGGAGGTCTTGGTGCCCGCAACCGGCACGATGAAACCGGGCAAAAGCCCGCCACCGCCGCCATAGGCCGGGCCTTGCGGTTTCGAAGGATCGAAACAGGCATAGGGGGCATCCTCACGCGGGCCACGCGTCACGTAGCATTTCAAATCAAGCTCAGGCCCGGTGAGCGCGGCAAAGGCGATGCGCCCCGCCGGAAGGTCCGCGCCATCCTCGGCGTAGAGGATGCGAATGCGGTCCTTTTCATCGACGATCTGATCGAGATCCTGCACCCGCGCCAGCATCACAAGCAATTCGCCGACAAGATCGGAAGGCATCTGATGGCGCAGGGTCAGCGAATAAATCGCATCTTTCAGACGCAGCTGGCCTTCGGTGCCGCGCGCCGCCAATGCGCGGTTGGCCAGCGAGCGCAGGTCTCTGGAAAACCACGGATCGGCGCCCGAGACAAAGCGGCCCGGACGCGGCTGTACCAGCGTCATGAGATAGCCGTCCGGCCCGTAGATCGACATTTGCAACAGCCGCGCCTCGTAGCGCGTGTCATCGACACGCATCGCGACCAGACTACGGGCGGGCAACTCCGTAAGCTGCTCAATCGCCAGCCCCGCCGCCTCTGCTTCGCGGGACAGGGCCGCGAGGACGCGGTCGATCTCCGTCTCGGTGAGCTTCTGCGCCGTCAAGATGTCGGTGAGCTTGCGCGGCTCCGGCACATCTTCGAGCGCCTCGCGAAACAGCGACTGGCGCTCAGGGGACGGGGTGCTCAAGGCCGAGGTCGTGGTGTTTTCGATCACCGTCTCGATATAGCGCACCTCCTGCGCCTCCACCGTGCCGCTGTCGCCGATGACCTCGCCCCAACTGCCGCGCCCGTCCTCGACATCCACCTCGGTGCCGGCGGAAACCTCTTCGGGCAGGCCGACATCGACGGAAACCTGTTGTCCCCCAAGCGCGATGCCATCGGAGCGGCGGGCGTTAAAAGCGGCCAGATCGGCGCTGGAGGAGGGAATGGAAAGCTGCACCCTCTGGGTGCTGTCAAACAACGCGTCCTCAAGCAGATCGAACTGCCGCCCCGCCGGAAACCGTCCGGGTTCAAGCGACACCCCGGCCACCAGACGGCGCTCGCCAAGATTGGCGTTGCCTTCGGGCAGGGTCAGGATCATCGGCGCGCCGCGGATGTTCAGAAACGCCTCGGCCCCGGCTGCAACGATTTGCACCGCTCCATCAGCGGTTTCGCCCATCTGCACCAGAACCGGCTCCTCCGCGTCTGGCGCAGGCCCGGCACCGGGCCGCAGGACAATCACCGCAATCCCACCCAGCAGGGCAACCCCGCCAAGCCCCGCAGCGATCCGGCGCATCAACCGGCCGCGTCGCCGCCGGGCAGCCTGGCGTCCACTGCCTTTGAAATTCGGATCGACCTCGATTTTCATCCAAACGCCTTAGCGGAACATGCCGACACCGCCGCCGGAAATCGACGGCCCGGAGCCACCGGAGCTGCTGCCTGACGTGCCGCCCGAGTTCCCGGAAGAGCCCGAAGACCCGCCTGTCTCAGGCCGGCTGCCGCTGCTGGAGGGACGGTTGCTGCGCGTGCTGGTCTGCGCCGCCACGACACAGGTGGTGTCGCCGCCCAACACGATGCTTCGGAACAGCTCGACCG
This sequence comes from Celeribacter naphthalenivorans, assembly GCF_020524585.1. Classification (GTDB taxonomy): domain Bacteria; phylum Pseudomonadota; class Alphaproteobacteria; order Rhodobacterales; family Rhodobacteraceae; genus Celeribacter; species Celeribacter naphthalenivorans. The sequence goes on along the minus strand of NZ_JAIVLK010000008.1, from coordinate 265,492 downwards.
TGGCGGTCGATCCAAGACCGTTGGCGCTGACCCCGCTGGTGCGAAAATACTCCGTCGCCGCGCGCCGCGAGCCAGCCCCCCAGTCGCCATCGATCGACGAGCGGTAACAATTCATCCGCTGCAATTCCTCTTGCAGCGCCACGGCAACCCCGTTCACCGGCGGATCGATATGGCCCTGGCTCACCAGCGCACGAAACATCTCCGGATCGGAGGTTCGAAGCGCATTGCGGCTCTCGACGTCATTATAGGGAAAGGCAAATTGCGCCACGGTTTCCGGCATCAACCGCTCGATCCCATAGCTTTCCTCCGTCCCGGAGGCCACGCGCCCGAGGATGATCGACGGGGCGGGAAATCCGGCGCGCGGCGCGATGGCCTCGCCCCTTTGCGCCTCTGGCACAGTCGTGAAACGGATCAGCCGGGGCAGCTCTGCAGCAGGTTCATAAGCGACCACCAACGGCGCCTCTCCGGGCGCCGGATCGAAGGTGATCGGACGCGCATCGAAACTCTGGGCGTACAGACCGGAGCCAAATGTCAACAAAAGGGCGCTGCTCAGAAAACGCCACCCGACCAAGCGCGCAGTCCGGGCACATCCTGTGACACTTCCGTTTTCTTCGGACTTTTGCACCGCCGTCCCTCTTCACGCCTGGAATAGATTACATTTCAAATACCGCCCCACGATAGGCGAAAGGCCTCGGGGGCGGCAAGCCCAGAGCCCAGAAAACGCGCGAAATATACCGCGTTTGTGACCGGGCGATTATCCGGCAGTTATCGGACTGTTATCGGGTCTGGATGTAGAAGGTCCAGCGCTCGGAGCGGCGTGTGTCGACTTCGAAAAACGGGGCGCTGAGATAGCCGCGCACCAGACAATCCTCATGCCCTCGAATGCGAAACTCGCCCGGATCGAGACACATCTCCGTCGTGCCCGAAACCATCGTCTTGTTGAACACGTCACGGGCGTAAAGATAGACAAAGCGCGAGGTCAGATCGTCCTCGATCACATCCGCGCATTGGTTCGGCCCGATGGTCCACCAGCCAGAGGTTTCCCAAGCGTCATAATCCCACTGCCCGATGGCAAGATTGACCACATCGAAGGTCTGGTTACAGACCTGAAAACGCGCTTCGGCGGGGCTGACGAGCCAGACGGCGGCCATCGCGCCCCAGAACCAGGGGGCAGCCGGGCCAGAGGAACCAATCCTGCCTCTCACATGCGACATATCCGCCACGCGACCTTCTCATCAAACCAAGCGTTTTCAATACTATGCCTATAACATACGGCAAACTTCGTGCAACAAAGCCTCGTATTCGCCAGACGGGCAAGGACAATGGTGGCGTTGCGCGGAAAAATCTGAAAGGATCAGATTCATCTTATGCTTTCTGTCATTAATTGTGCTAAACTGATCTCATGAAACAGCGTATTTTGCTCTTCTTTGGTGCCACCAGCCTATCCGTCGCCTGTGCGTTTGGCCTGTCTTACAGCCACTGTTTGATCAGCGGATCGGGAACCGCATCCTGTGTCGACGAGCCCACGTCACTCGCCCGTCTGAATTCTGACGTGATGACCGCCGACATGCCACAAAGCCCTGTTTTTCAGGTCCCCCCTGTTGTTCAGGCCCCTGTAGATCGCGCGGACCTTGTCGAACCACCTGTGCCTCATGCGCGTTCAGCGTCGCTGGATAGAGCGCCGCATACAGCTACGACACCCACAGTTGCCGCGCCCGCCTCCATCGAGGCAGAGACCGCGCTGAAAACAGAGATCGAGACGCAGAGAATCAGTGAGACGCAAGAGGCGCAGCCCGGCATGGACGTGCTTTACAGCACCGCCCCTTTCACCTCCCCCGCGCAACCGCGGCTCTCCACCATGTCGCCAGTGATCGCCCCCTACAGCGAAACCGCATTTATCGGTCCATTCGAGGAAGAAGCGGTGCCCAATTATCTGATTGGCGTCTATCGCTGAACATCGCCCCTGCGACCGTTCAAACGTCAGGATCAAAAAGCCAGCCGACCCTATTGACTCCTCCCCCTTGAGCACCGCAACTACAGGCGGTGTTTTTGTTTCGGGGGACTCTGCGTCGTTTTCTACCACAATGTATTCATGTATTTTTTTCAGCTTTTGCGCCCGTAATCGCACCCTTCCCTCCCATCTCGCGTTCAGAGGTCGCTCATGAGTTTCAGCATTTTCCAAATCGTCGCTGTCACGATCTACATCGCCCTCGCGGCCCTGTCCTTTTTCACTGTCAGTGTGGCGATTTACAAATTCACGCAATTCGCCCGCATGGGGGTCGGCAAACGCAAGGCGGCCGAGAAAATCCTCGACGATTGGCTCTCAGGAAAAGTGGACAGCGCCGTGCAAGCCGCGTCGAAACGCGACTCGATTCTGGCGCGCGTGTTGCAAGCCGCCTTCTCCGGCGTGCGGGCCCGCCCAAGCGATCTGACCTATGCCGAGGAACTGTCGCGCCAGACCGCGATCATCGAACTGGCGCGGATGAGCGAACGTATGCGCTCGCTCGATATGGTAGTGCAAGCGGCGCCCATGCTTGGGCTTTTGGGCACGGTCATCGGCATGATCGACGCCTTTAGCGTTCTGTCCCAGACCAATGGCGCCGTGGACCCGACACAGCTCGCCTCAGGGATTTATGTCGCGCTGTCGACCACCGCCGCCGGTCTCGCCATTGCTCTCGTCGCCTTCTTCGTCGCAACCTGGTTCGAAAGCCGGATCGACCGCGAGCGCAACATGATGGAAGCGCTGATGTCCGCCTCCATCCACGGCCGCGTCGATCCCAAAGCCAAGGCCGCCTGAGTTCGGACGAGCATCATGAGCATCCTGATCTCCAGCCTGCCCGTCCGCAAACGACGTTACAGGTTCGCCCTGACGCCGCTTGCGGACGCCATGTTTCAGCTTCTGATCTTTTTCATGCTCTCCTCGAGCCTCACGCCCTATTCGCTTCTCACCCTGCAAAGCGCACCGTCTGAGACCGAAGGGGAGGCCCTGCCCGAAGACACCACCGCCCTGACCGCCGATCCCGACGCGGCCCCCGATGCGCCACTGGCCGGGGCTGAGGTCACGGTCTGGCGCCTTCTCGAAGGCCATGTCGCCGTCGACGGTCAGGAATTTGCCACGGATCAGCTTTCGGACCTGGCGCAGGCGCTCGGCCAGCAGGACGCACAAGGGCAGCTTGTTCTGGCGATCACCGCCACGGCACGGGTGCAGGATGTCGCGACAGCCCTCTCTGCCCTCGAGGGCGCCGAAATCGCCGGGGTTCAGATCATCCGGGAGGCGCCATGAAAGGCCAGCGCCTGCATCCGCCGGAGCTGAAGATCAAGCTGGATTCCTCTCTGGCGATCGTCAACATCGTGCTTTTGCTGATCTTTTTCTTTCTCACCACCGGCTCGCTGATCGGCGCAGGGGAGTTTCAGGTCCGCTTGCCCGAGACCGAAGACCTGCCGCTCGATCTCCTGCCGAAACCGCTTTTGATCGTTGAAGGCGATGGGACCATGGTGCTGGATGGCGCACCGGTTGCGCCCGGCACGTTGAATGATCTTCTGATCGACCACCCGGTGCTGCATGTGCTGGCCGACCGCGAGACGCGCGCGTTTGATCTCTTGGATGCGCTCGCCGCCGAACAGCTCATCGCGGTTGAAATTCGCCTCGTGACCCTCCACCGTTCTGCGGAGGACGGAGTGTGAGTTTCCTGCCCTATGACCGCATGAAGCCCGGTCAATGGGCCCTGCCCTTCACGGGCTCTCTGCTGTTTCACGGCGCGGCTTTGCTTTTGTTGTCAACGGCCTCTCTGGCGATTATTCCCCCGAAAGAAGATGAGCCGGAGCTGGTGATCAGTCTCGAAATTCTCGATCTCGAAAACTACGTCGACACCGCCCCCATCGCCGAAATTCCCGACGATATTGCCTCAGAAGAAGAGGCCGAAACCAATCTGGACGGTGCCCTTGAAGAGGCGGCGGAGCCCGCGCCGACGGGCGAGGACGAGACGTCTGTTTCTGAGCCGGACATCGTCAAAGAGGACACTGGCGAAAACGAAACTGTCGAAGAGCCTGCCGAGGAAAACATCGCAGAACCAGATCCGCGACCGCTCCCTGTGGCGCCCGAGATTTCCGAGCCGCAAGAGGGGCTTGCCCTGCCCGCCGAACAAAGTCTTGTACAGGACAATTTCGTCTCGCCCTTGGCCGAGGCTGGCGGCTATGCGCCCTCGCCTTTCTCAGGGGATATTTCGCTCGAAACACCGGACAGCCTGTTCACCCAGCCGCCGCTGCCCGACAGCCCATTGGATCTGGCTGCCCTTGAGCCGCCCAGTGTGCCTGAGACCGAAGAAGAGGCCGATCCGACCACGCCGCAAACCGGCCCCACAGGCCTCGGTGCGCCCCTCGCCAATGCCAGCGCCGCCGATCTGACCATCGGTCAACTCCTGACCCGCATCCGCGCCAACGAAACGCCGCGCTGCACGCTGGCCCTGCCCCGTCGCGGCGCGGATGGGCAGGTCGGTCTGTCGTTGATCGGGGCGGATCGCAACGCACTCGACACCTATAGCGCAACGATACTGGAGGGTTTCGAGACCGTGACGCGGGTGCGCGAAGAGATCGACCCCCGGCAATGCGCCGCCCTCGACGCGGTGGCCCTGACCGCCTCCTATCCCGCCGCACGCATCGGTTTGAGCCTTGCCTCAACCAACCTGCAAAGCGGCGACACCATCGAAGCACAGGTCTCCGGTGCGGGCGGGCTCGATATTGCGGTGCTCATGATCGACGACAATGGCGTGGTGCAGGACCTGTCCCGCTTCACCACGATTGCAAATGGCATTCCGGTGATTTCCGCACCGGTGGCGCGGGTTGGCTCTGGACGCGAGACCCGGCAAATCCTGATGGTGCTGGGCAGCGAAGACGGGCCCTTCGGCCTGACCGAAATGGACGGGCGCAGCGCCGAAGACGTCTTTTCCGCGCTCGATCGCGACCGCTTAGAACAAAGTCGCTTTGCCCTCGTCAGTTTCGATCTGCGTTAAAGCGTTTCGACTTTAAGTCATACATCAAGTTAAAGTCGAAACGCTTTCGTGAAATCACGGCGTGATCGTCAGCGCCCCCACAGCGACATAGCCTGCCGCGTCCTCCGCCATTTCCCGACCGATCAACGGCAGGATCACACTGGCCTCCGTGCCGTCCTTCATCGCGCCCGCACGAACCGAAGCGGACTCGGAGGCCGTCGCGACGATGACATAGACGCCGGGTTGAGCCGACGGCAGGCGGAAGGAAAAGCGGCGCGTGTTGCCAATCTGCGCGTCGAGCTGGCGCGAGAGCGAAAACACCCGCCCGTTCGGCGCAACGATAGAGAGCCAGATCTGGCGATCCTCCGTGCCCCGGATCGTGCCTTCGACCCCTGTCTGGCGCGAGACGCGTTGCGCGTCGAAGCCAATGGCAATCGGCGCGCGCCCTGTCCCGAGAAAGGGCTGGGCCAGGCTGAGCGCGGCGCATTGCGGTGTCGCGATCACAGTCTCTCTGATCTCAGGCAGAGGCCCGAAAGGCCAGTTTTCAGCCAGCCCGGCAAAGGCCGTGCCGCTGTCACTGAGCGCAGCAATCGGTCCCGATTGTGCGTATTGCGAGGCATAGGCGCAGGCGTCCCCGGCCTGCACCGCCAAATGGCCCGCGACCGTGGTCTCATCACGTCTCATCCCGCTCCGATCAAGCTCTATCCCGGCCTCGATCGGATGACTGCGCCACCAATAATAGGCCCCGCCCCCAACAGCCGCGGCAAGAAGCGCGAAACTCAGGGTCAGGACCAGACCGCTACGACTTTTCGGCTCCGGCGGGTCTTCGAGTTCGGAGGTGCCATCGAACCCGCTGGCCGTGACGCTTTGCAGGCCCAGATGGCTCGCCGTTGGTCCGGATTGCAGCCCCGGAACCGCATGGGTGGTCGGCGCAGGAACAAATCCGCCCATCGCGGTCCCCATACCCGTCCCCAGGCCCGCCATGCTCCCGCCCATCCCTGTCAGCGTGCCCGTCAATGTGTTCGCCGCCCCGGTCTGGCCACCAGAAATCATGTCGAGCCCCGCAATTACGGATTGCATATCTGGCATCCGCTGCGCCGGATTGGGTTGCAGCATGGCGTAGAGCAAGGTTTGAAACGGTCCCGGAATGCCGGAGAGATCGGGAATGCTTTGGCGTTTTTGCACGGCGTCAACGATGGTATCGCCCATCTGCGGTGCCTTGCCCGTAAGCGCGGCGATCAGCAAAAGCCCCAGAGAATAGACATCCGAACGCCCATCAGCCTCTCCGCCAAAGGCGCCGATCTGTTCCGGCGAGACAAATTTCAGCTTGCCCGCGAACTCATTGCCGATGGTGACATCCTTGACCTTGGAGGAGCGTGAAATACCGAAGTCGATCAGCACGCCACGGGTGATGTCACCATCCTGAAGCATGACGTTATCCGGCGAGAGATCGCGGTGGATGACGCCAATCTCATGCGCCCGACGCAACCCGTCGGCGAGCCGCGAGAACAGGCGACAGGCGTCCTCCGTGCTCAAAGCGCCTTTTTCGCGCAGATGATCCGAAAGCTTGGTGCCCTCGATGAACCCCATGACCAGCGCATGAAGGTTCATCCGCTCGTCCGGCGGCACATAGGCGAAATAGCGCACGATGGCCGGGTGATGCAGCTGGCGCAGGGTGCGCGCCTCGCGCTTGAACATCTGCTCGACCTTCTGATCCTCGGCCATCTCCGGCAGGATCACCTTGATCGCGACGGGTTCGCCGGTGCCGATTTCCTCGCCTCGGAACACCCGGCCCATACCGCCCTGATCCAAGGCGCTTTCGACCCGGTACATGTTGTTAATGACCGTGCCGGGTTCGAGCACCATCACCGGGCGGGGCGTCGCGGAGGACGCAAGTCCGGCGGCACCGCTGGCCGCCCCCGCGACGACAGGTGCGGCGACACCGGCGAGCACCGTCGCGTCGGGCGTATCGGCTATGTCGGCGGATGTCTCTTCGCCAGACGACGCAGGCGTCCCCGCCAGAACCGTTGCTTCGGGGGGCGCGATCGAGGCCGCTCCCGGCAGGTCCGGCGAGGGCAAGGGATTCAGGATCGTCTTGTCGTCTGCCACATCCGCCGAAGGGCTGATTTGCGGCGCGAAGAGTGTTGCCTCTTCCTCGGTCTCCTCGGAAGCGGCCCAAATCGTGCGTTCGTCTTCTTCCCCGGTCTGCCCCGGCTCAGCATCCGGCTGAACCGGCACCTGTTCCTCTGAGGGCGGGATCGTCTTGTCGTCGTCGCTCATAACGTGCCCTCGAATTCCGGAAAGGCCCAAAGCGCCTCCTGACGATCCGGCGGGGTTTCATGACAGCGAAACAGAACAACCGAAATATTGTCCTTGCCACCGCGCTCCACAGCCGTGGAGACAAACTGCGCGCACAGGCTGTCGAGATCCGTGTCCGGCGATGCCGCAAGGACCGAAGCGATCTCGTCATTCTCGTAATATTCCGTCAGCCCGTCCGAGCAGATCAGGAACAGATCCTGATCGAGAAGCACATCCTCGACCACATCGCATTGCGGAATGTCCGTGACCCCGATGGCGCGGGTGATGACGTTCTTGCGCGGCCAGTTGGCGGCCTGATCTTCGGTGATCGAGCCTGCATCCAGAAGCGCCTGCACCTCGGTATGATCGCGACTGATCTGCAGAAGCTGTCCGGCGCGCAACCGGTAGACCCGGCTGTCGCCAGACCACACACAGGCGAACCGGTCGCCATGGATCAGCACAGAGGCCAGCGTCGCCCCCACGGTGCCACCACCCAGCGACTGGGCATGAGCAATGATGCGCGCATTGGCCAGTGACAGCCGTTCCATAAAGCGCACCTTCAGATCGTCAAGCGACACCGGCACGCCCACGGTCTCGAGCATCCCGGTGATGGTCTGGCTGGCAAAATCCCCCGCGGCATGGCCGCCCATGCCATCGGCCACGACCCAGATGCCGCTGTCCGTAAGACAGAGCGCACTGTCTTCGTTGATCTTGCGCACCCGTCCCACATCGCTTTTGAGCGCGCTGTCGAAGCGAAAACGTCGTCCGAGATCCGTCATGTCCGATCCTCTTCACTGGCGGCTTGCGTATGCTCTGGCCCCGCCTCATCCTGCAAAGGTCGCAGCCGCTCTGTGAGCAGCCAGCCAAGCGCATCCGCCCCCGGCAACCCGTCACAGGCCAGCCACCCGGCGGCGCGCGGCCCCTGTTCCGGATGCCACCAATGGCTGCGGCGAAATTCGGCGCGCTCAGCCTCGACACCGGCGGCATCTTTCAAAAGCCGCGCCAGATCGCCATCGTTGCGCTGGCCCCAGACCGTCCCGCTGAGCCCCTCTTCCCACATGAGCGCGGGGGCTTGCGGCACCTCCAATCCTTCGAGCAAATCCGCACCGCCGCGAAACCCGCCCTCGGGCGGCTGCACCCCGGCGATATGCGCGAATATCGCATCATAGATTGCCTCGTCATGGCGCGGATCGGTCGGCGGCACTCCGGCATGGCCCTCGCCCTCCGGGTCGGTCACGCCAACCAAAAGCGGGTATTGGCGGCCCACCCGATCCCGCGAGGGCAGGAACAGGCCATAGGCCGGCACGCCCAAAACATCCGGCCCGATCCAGAACCTGAGCACCGGCGCGCTTTGCCAGATCACCGGCCAGCCGTCACCCAGACTGTCGCGCAATGCGGTCAGCACCGGTTCCAGCCAGTGATCGAGGCCGGAGACCAAGCCCCCCGATCCCCCGTAGGAGAGAAAATCGCCAAAGGCGGGATGTTTGCCGTAAAGAAATGGGATCACGAGAGCGAGACCTTGAGCAGGACTGGTTAAAACGAACGGTTATTCCAAAGTGGTGGGACAAGAGAAATCGCGCAGTTCCTTCATCAGGAACGGTACAGTGACGCTGTCAAATTCGAGCCGGAAAGTGACCGGACGCCCGCCGACATTATGGGTCACATCGACGCGACTGCCCGACGGACGGGCCACACCGGCGTTGATGAACTCCGCCAGAGCCCAGCGACCATCCGCAAAGCGCAGACCATTGGCGGCGCCACGTTTGGCCTTGGGCAAAAGCTGGAACACCACTTCCGTCACATCGTCGGGCCAGCTCATCGTGATACCAGACGAATTCGGGAACAGCTGAGCCTGACGCCCGCCAAAGGACATGGCAACGCTTTCGACGGTCTCTGAGGACGCGCGCTGCGACAGGGTGAAACTCACCGAGGGCTTCATGTTGCCGGGTTCGAAAAACGCCTGACGGATGCGCTCGGCACGACCAAATTGCGCAAGCGTCGCGGGGGCCAGCCGGTCCCCGATGTCGCTGTCGTCACGCGGCACGATCTCACCATTGGGGCTGCGTTGAGTGTACTCACGCAGATGGGCATCGTAGAATTTCTCCATCCGCCCGCCATAGCCGAAGAATTCGCCAAAGGCGGCGGTCGAAATATGCCGCCCATTCGCCGCAAAAGGGAAAGCGCCAGAGACGTTCTGCGTGCAGAAGGTCGTGACCTCTTCGGACAGAAGGCGCTGCAGTTCTTCCATATTGGCATTGGTGGTCACGGTCAGGAATTCGCGCTCGATCTGATTGACGAAACGCACCATCGTATCGGGGTAAAACGGCACGCCCTGCGTCAGTTTCCCAAGCGCGCTTTGCAGCCCCATATTGTTAAGCGTCTCGCCGCCACTCGCCGCGAATTTGCGATCTTGCAACAGCTCTTCAAGGCTCGCCAGCACCGCATCGATCGGGCGTTTGCGTTGATCCGCATCGCCTTTCACCAGCGCGTGCCATTTCTCGAACCGGCGTTCGATATTCTCGATCTGCCGCCGCTCTGTCGGGGCCGTCGCGGAGGGCGCGGCGCGTTCCTGGAACTTGGCTTTGTTCTTGAGCGCATTGAGGAAAATCCGTTCGAAAGACCCTGAACGACGCTCCACAGCGCTAAAGCCCGCATTCGACAACTCGCCGCTCATGTCGCCGGAAGCCAGCGCCTCGGGCGAGATTTCCATGTTCTCGACAATATCGAGGAACCGGCTCAGACGTGTTTCGCGATCCACCATCTCAGCGAGTTTCAAAACCGGCGAGGCATAGGGGGCGGCGGCGATGGTGAGCGAGGTATATTGCCCCGACGGATCGGCCATCGGCACCAATTCGATCTTGTTCAGAATGCCTTGCCACGCGTCCACGAAATCCGCCTGATAGAGCGCGTGGATGTCTCGGTTCAGACCGACAAGCTGGGTCTGATAATCGGCTTTGCCGGGCTCGCCCACCACCCAACGTTCCTCGTCGAGACGGCTCTGGGCGGAAGCGAGTTCTTCCTTGAAGACGCCCCAGTAGCCCGAAAACGTAAAGAGCCCCGGCACGGTCAGATCGGAGAGCGCCGTGCCATCGACGGTACGCAGCACCTGATCGACCTGTGTGTCGGATAACTGTTCATAAACATTAAGCGGCGTCATACCCGCCGCCTGCCCGAGGATCGAGCTATAGGCCTGTCGCGCCAGAGGCAGGGTTGCGATCTGACGCTGGGCGGTTTCCACCAGCTCCTTGTTGGGCTGAAGCGCGGGCGTCACCCGATCATCGAGCGCCAGCATGGCGTCGAGGTGATCGTTGATCGCGCCGTAAGCCACCTCAAGCCCCGGTTCGGAATATTCCCGCGCCCAGGCTTCGGCAAACCACGACTGGATCGCGGTATCGTCGCCCTTGCCGGGCTGCGCCTTGGCGACCAGCAGGTAGACCTTGAGCGCGCGGTAGGCCTCTTCGTAATCCTGGGTGGCCAAAAGCTGTGGCAGGGTGTTTTCGAGCTGCAACATCATGCGCGGACGCAGCATGTGTTCGAGCGCGTAGGAATAGCTCTCGGTCGCAGATTTGCGGATGCTGTCACGCCGCGACAGGCCCATGCGTTCGACAAAAGGCTGTTCCGTCGTGTCGCCAAACCCGCCCGGCAGGTTGCGCACGGTGTTCAGCGCACCAAGCACCGGACGCGTCGCCGGGTCTGTGATGATCGGCTCGGCAAAAATGTCCTGCGCCTCGACCGTGTAGAGGTTCATCGCGGTATTCGCCTGACGCACCAGCGTGGCGTTTTGCCAGAAACTATAGCCGAAAAGCCCCATCGCGCCGAGACAGACCGTGGCGATCAGCCCCGTTGCGCCGGTGCGCAGAATACGGCGGCGGCGCATGGATTTGAAATCATAGCCGACCCAGTCGCGCTCGGCGAAGATCACCTTTTTCAGCAGGTCGTGCAGGAAATAGCTGCGCCCTTTGCCGGACATGAAACCGGGTTGGAAGCCCGCGTTTTGATCGTGGCCCGAGGCCATCGCGCCCAGCACCTGATCGATCGGGGTGCCTTCTTGCGTGCCGGAGGTGAAATAGAACCCGCGCAGAATGGCATGGACCTCTTCGGGTTTCTGGAAAACCCGACGCAGGAAATCGGTGAGGTTGCGCTGCATCAGCGCCATCTGGCCGGGGAAACCGAAAATCGAGATGCGCGCGACCGGATCGTGTTCTTCGTGCAAACGGTCGGTGACCTCGTCGGAGAGCCGCGAAATCAGCTTGTCGAACTCGGCCGAGACCTCTTTATAGGTGTCTTCCTTGCGATCACGGGTCTGGAAAGTCACGCCCCAGACACGGCGACGGCGATCCTCACCCAGAGGCCCGAAATAATCCCGAAATCCGGCCACGATGTCGGCCTTGGTGAACATGACATAGACCGGCACGTCGATGCGCAGGGTCTTGTTCAACTCGGCCAGACGCTGGCGCACGGTCAAAGCATGACGCTCCAACTGGGCCGCATCGGCGGTCATGATGTCTTCGCAAGAAAACGCCAGCAAAACGCCGTTGACCGGCTGGTCAGAGCGCGCCTTCTTGAGTTCCGAGAGAAAGGATTGCCAGCTTTCGCGGTCGGCCGTGGCGTCGCTGTCCTGGGTCGTGTAACGGCCCGCCGTGTCGATCAGAACGGCGTCTTCGGCGAACCAGAAATCGCAATTCTTCGTCCCGCCAAAGCCCGCGACGGCCTCTTTGTCAGTGCCCGGAAAATCCAGACCACAGTGCAAAAGCGCCGTCGTCTTGCCCGCCCCCGGCGGACCGATGATGACATACCACGGCAGATCGTAGAGATAGGTCGCACCGCCGGATTTCTTGAGTCGCCCGAGCGCCTCTTGCATCCGTTCGGACAAGATGTCGCCATCTCCGGGGGTGACAAGCGTTTCCTCCAGAGCTTTCGACGCTTTTCTACGACGCAAATATTTGATCAGAGCCGACAAAGCGATGGCCCCGAGAATGAGCGCAATCAGCCCGCCACGGGTCCAAGGCGACACCAGCCAGCTCACGCCAGTCATCCGCAGCCCGAACCAGATCGCAAGGCTCAGGATCACAACGCCAAGGGTCAGGATCGGCAACCGGAGCCATTTGTAGCTCCAGAGCTTCCGTGGCGAAACGCCGAATACTCTCATATCTTGCTTTCCTGTTGCAGGAGAATTTCGACCCTGCGGTTCCTGGCCTGCGCCTCGCGCGTGCCGCTCGTGTCAATCGGATCGTTCGGCCCCACGCCCACCACGCTCATGCGCGACGGATCGCCAAGGCTTTGCGCCAAGACATCGCGCACCGTGGTGGCACGCGCCTCCGACAGTTCTTCATTGGTGCGATACCGCCCTGTGCCGCGCAGCGGGATGCTGTCGGAATGGCCCTCGACCACAATCTCGCCCGGCTCACCATCCAACGTCTGACCAATGCTTTGCGCCAGCGCGGTAAAATCCGAGGTCAGATCGGCGGAGCCGGAACCAAAGCGCAGCACATCGCCGACACGGATCATGATGTAATCGCCTTTTTCCGCCACACTCAGAGCACCGCTGTCGATCTCCGAGGCCAGCGCACCGCGAATGCGGTCGAGTTGCGCCGTATCCACCTCTCCCACATAAGGCGTTGCGGAGGCGGCAAAGCTCTGGCCTTCAATGGCGACGGTGGCGTTCGGGTCGTTTAGACGCAGGATCGCGGCCTGTGCCGCATTGGTGTCATTCGACAAAATCCACGACAGCGTCGCAAACAGCGCCACCACCATGCCAGCCCCCATCCCGGCCACCACCCAGAGCGGCATCCCGACACCATTGCGTTTGCCGGAAAAGATCACCGGCAACCAGTTGATCGAGAGATCGGGTTTCGGGCGTTCCACGACGGAGCGCAGCCGTTGGTAGACCTCGTTGCGCAACCGCGCCAGCATCGCCATGCCATTGGGTTCGGTGCGATATTTGCCCTCGAACCCGAGATAGAGACAGGTCAGCATCAGCTCCAAAAGATCTTTGCGCTGCGCCGGATAGGCGATCACATGTTCGAGCCGGGCGAAGAACCCGATGCCGGCGGAACGGTCGTTCAGCAACTCGGCCGCCATGGAATATTGCTGCCAATAGCCCGGATCGCTGCCGGGAATGGTCTGCACGATGTCATCGGCGGTCGCCGCCAGCGCATAGCGCGCAACGTCGATGTCCTCCGGCGGCACGCTCTTTTCCTGGGCCTTGCGGACGAATTCGCCGATCTCGCGAATGACGTGATCGCGCAGCGGGATCGCCTGCATCTCGACCATGCCGGTGCGCAGACGCCCGAACAGCACCAAAAGGTCCGAGGCCGCCGCAAGAATCGGGTTGGTCGATGTGCCGATATCCAGCCCCGAGCCTTTGAGCGCGTCCTGAAAAGAAATGCGCGGCACGTTGCCTGCAAAGGCTGCCGCCTCTGCGGCGGGGGGCACCATCGGGAACTGCCCGTCTGAACCAGCGCCCGCAGGATAGGCCCCGCCATATTGGCCCGGCTGGGCCGGATATTGCCCCTGCCAGTTCGGCTGGGGGGGCTGGCCATAGGCGGGCGGTTGAGCGTATCCGCCCTGCCCCGGTCCGCCCTGCCCATATGTAGGTTGACCGTAGGATGGCTGACCATAGGCGGGTTGCTGCGGCGGATAAGGTGCCGCTGGCTGCTGCGGGGGCTGTGGTTGTGGCGGATAGGAGGGCGATTGTTGCGGCGCGCGGCCCTGAAACCACGTGCCCTCCCCCGAGGACGGCGGCGGGGTCTGAGGCGGGGCCGGTTGCTGCGGCAAGCGCCCGCCAAACCATGTGTCATCCGCGCCGGAGGCCGGAGGTTGAGGCGCATGTTGCTGCGGCGGGTACGCTTGCGGCGCGGGCTGCGGATACCCCGGCGCGGGCGGCACATGGGCCTGTTGCGGCGGCACTTTCATCCCGAACATGGTGCTGTCGGATGCACCTCCGACGGGCGGTTGCGCCGGTGGCGGCGCGTAAGGTGGCTGTTGCGGAGCATGCCCCGCAGGCGGCACTGGGTTATTTTGCGGCGCAGACGGGTTTTGCGCCGCAGGCGGCGCGGGCCACCCCGGTTGCGCGGGCGGCTGCTGTCCGAAAGGCGGTTGTGACGGCTGAGGCGTGGGGCTGGCCGGCGGAATTTTCTGACCGAATACCGTGCGGTCGTCGTCATCGTCACTCATTCAGCGCTCCTCAGGGATGGCCCACAATTCCAGCTCCAGCCCCGGCCAGGCGCCCGCGAAATGCATGCCGATGGCAGGCGCGACCGAGAAGTCACGCCACAGCGGGCTGGTTTTATCGACGAGGAAATAAACATGGTTGGCAACCACGCGAATCTGCGGCGGCGGGTTCGGAATATGAACCAATGGGATGCCAGGCATGTTGTTGACGATGATCTCTTTCATCCGGGTCGAGGGGCCGAGTTTGCACAGCTGCGGGAATTGGCCCTGAATCTGGGTGAGCGGCAAAGCGGCGGAGACCTCGACGATGAAGGTCGCATTGGCAAATAGATTCGGATCGTCCACCAGCGCCGCAAAACTGTTCTCGCGCCGCAGTTCCAGCGGCAGACGCAGCGCCCGCCCCAGATCGCGGGACAGGAACCGGCGGATGTCATCCACCAGCGGTTTGAACGTGTCTTTGGGTTTGTCGTGGCGGTAGCTGTACTCGCGTGCCCTGCGTGCGCCATCCTCGAAGGTCGACAGCTCGCCCGCGAATCCCACGAGCAATTCATACAACCGTTCCGGATGCACGGCAGGCATCGCCTGAATGTGTTTGAGCTGCGGCAGCACGCGGTTCAGAACCATCAGCATGAGATAGTCCTTGTCTTGCATCCCCCCGCCAGAGGTCGGATCGGCGGCATAGCGCGCCAGCACTTCGAGCCGGGCCTCGACCGCGCCCATGACGGCTTTGAGGAACCCCGCATAGGCCCGGTGGCACGAGATGATCAGCCCCACGGGCGGCTCGGTTTTATCCAGCGTGACGACCGCACCATCCTGCACATCGACGATACGCCCAAGCGGGATGCACTGATAGCCCTCGCGTGGGCTGTCGCGGATCACCAGTTCGAGACGCGGCACGGCGACCTCGATCTCATCCTCGGTGCGCGACACAGCGGTGACATCGGCCACCCCCTGTTCTTCGGCGAGGATATAGCGGGTGCTCATGTCCTCAAGCATGCCGACTTCGCGCTCGTTCTGTGGAATATTCGGCACAGTCAGCCAGATGGTTTTCCCCGTCGCGCCCTCATTGACAAGGACCTCACGCGGCAGAGGGCTTGTGTGTGGCGCGTCGAACGGCGTGCCATCCGGCATGATGCCGGACACTTTTTCGAGCTCCAAACGCCCTTGGCGAAGCTGGCTTTCATCGAAAGACATCTCGGCAATGCCCCAAGGAAAGGGCGTAATCTGAGCGGTCCGATTGGCAATCAGTTTTTCGACGTATCTATCGGATTGTTGGAAATGCTGAGGCTTGATAAAAAGCCCTTCTTTCCAAGCCACTTTGCTAAACCGAGACATGGCCTAGAACACTCCTCAAAATCAAAAACATGTGCAAAAATTGCCGTATTGCCGCGAACTTAACGGGCGCCGATCCAGAAGGTCAAGGATAGGTTGCAGGGGGTCTTTCCCCATTGCATTTTGCACACAAGTTCTCGCAGGACGCGGAAATGGCTTGGCCTCTTTTTATATTCACGATTCTCCGGTCCTCCTGCGGGTGGAATCACGATAATTCATCCGGATCACGAAAGTTTAGCGCCCCACCTCAAAACAAACTCTGTCCCGGGTCATCTTCCCGGTCGTCCATGTTCACAGCTTTCAGTGCTAAAGCATGCCCCCCTCGGAGGCAAAAGACGCGCAACTCACTAAGCGCTCATAGCCCCGAGAAAGGGATGCTGTCACAATCTGAGAAATTTGTGCGGCTCCCTATCTTTGCCGATCGGAACATGTTTTCCATTTTCCTCTTGAGTTGCAGGCTCACATGTTTACGTTCTCCCTAACACATTCATAGTTCACTGGTTTCCCACATGTCTTTCTTTTCGCAAACCTCCCGCATGGGTCGCCTGACCACCGCACTTGGCGAGGACGTTTTGGTCCTGATGCGCTTTGAAGGCGAGGAGCGGATCAACGGGGTGTTTAGCTACCACGTCGACTGTCTCGCCTCCGCCGATGATATTGATTTTGATGCGCTTTTGGGCACGCACGCCACCGTGACGCTGCGCACCCATGACGGCTCGGACAAGCCTTTCGATGGCATCATTTCCGAAGCGCGTTGGATGGGTGCGGGCGAGAATGGCCATCGCTATCGGTTGACGCTCAAGCCGTGGTTCTGGCTCGCGTCGCTCCGTCGCAACCAGCGGATTTTCCATAATAAAACCGTGGTCGACATCCTCACCGAACTGCTCGGCGCCTATGCTTCGGCGGGCAAGATGGAGACCCGGCTGACGCTCGAATATCCAGAGCTCGAATACACCGTTCAGTACCGCGAGAGCGACATGGATTTCGCCGCGCGCCTCATGGAGCGGCACGGGATTTCCTATCATTTTGAACAGGATAGCGGATCGCACCTGATGGTTCTGACCGACATTGTCGAGAGCCATGCGACCATCGGCGCGCGCCCGTTCAAGCCCTATGACGGCCACCACCAGGAGGAAATCGAGCACTTCTGGGAATGGCGGCCGGCGCGGCGGATCACGACGGGGGCTGTGCGGCTCACGGATTACAATTTCAAGACGCCGACCGCGGCGATGGAAACCAATTCTTCATCTTCTTCGAGCTATGCTCAGGGCCAGATCGAAAGCTTTGACTGGCCGGGGGATTACCTCGACCAGGGCCGTGGCGATGTAGTCGCGCGGCTGCGCTCAGAAGGCGAAACCGGCCAGGACCGGCGCTTTGAGGCGCAGGGCGATATTCCTGCGCTTGGCGCGGGGCTGCGGGTGACGCTTGGCGGCGAGCCTCTGCCGGGCACGGGAGAGGACTACCTCTGCCTCGTGGCGCATCACAGCTACACGTCGGACAATTACGGCTCCGGCGGCGAAGAGGGCGACGGCTATGCCTACACCGGGCGCTATGTTTTGCTGCCCGCCGACGCGCCTCTGGTGCCGGAGCTCAAGACCGCGCGGGCGGATGTGAAAGGGCCTCAGACCGCGGTGGTCGTGGGCGATGGCGAGATCGACTGCGACGAATACGGGCGCATTCTGGTGCAGTTCCACTGGGACCTGGACGCCGCCTATTCGATGCGCTGCCGGGTGTCGCAGAGCTGGGCGGGCAACGGCTGGGGCGGCATGGTGATCCCTCGGATTGGGATGGAAGTCGTGGTCGAGTTTTTGGACGGCGACCCAGACAAACCGCTGGTCACCGGGTGCGTGTATAACGGCAAGAATGCGGTGCCGTATGATTTGCCCGCGAACAAGACCGTCTCGACTTTCAAATCCGACACCCACCAAGGCAGCGGCTACAACGAGTTCCGCTTCGAGGACGAGAGGGGTCGCGAAGAGGTCTTTATGCATGCGCAAAAGGACCACAACACCATCATCGAGAATGACGAAAGCCATTCCATCGGCCATGACCGCAGCAAAAGCGTCGGCAACGATCAGTCCGAATCCATCGGCAATGACAAGACGATCTCCGTTGGGCACGACCACCGTGAGAACATCGGCAATGACATGTATTACACGGTCGGCCAGAATCAGCAGGAAAGCTACGGCAAGGACCACCTGCACCGCGTCGGCAACATCTACAAACAGTCGATCTATGCCGATCACCTCTATGAAACCGGGCGCAATTTCACCGGCGAAGTCGCGGGCAAATATACGCTCGATGTCGGCACCTCAATCACCAACAACACCGGCAAGCACACGCTGATGGCGTTTGAGAAGTTCCAGATCACAGGTCCGGGCGGTAAAATCACCATCGACGGCTCGGGGATCACGCTTGAAGCTCCGAACATTCGCCTCAAAGGGAATGTGTCCATGGGCGGGTCTGGCAGCGGTCAGGTCCAGACGCTGAAACTCGCCGCCAACGAGGGCCTGCCGCTTTGCGAGGAATGCGCAGCGGCGCAGAGTTCAGACTGAGGTCATCCAATATAACCTCCCCCTGAGCAGAGAGAGACGAGAGATGAAACCCATTGCCCGCGTCGGAGATACTCATGTTTGCCCCATCAAAGGGCATGGCACCAACAGCATCGTGTCCGGGGGCTCAGCCCTTGTGGATGGACGCCCGATTGCGCGGATCGGCGACAAATGCGCCTGTGGCTGTGTGATCGTGTCAGGCTCTTCCGGATCGACATGCGATGGAAAACCTGTGGCTGTGATCGGAGCAAAGACATCCGGGGGCGGCACAATTGTGGCAGGTTCGCAAACCGCGAAAACGGCCTGAGCTTGCCGTTGAGACACACTCACATGACGATATTCTGGGAAAGACCCACGAAGTATAAGTCGTCCACTGCTCCCCTCTTGTAACTGCAGGCAGAGCGAGGGGTTCTCCCCCGCAGAACGTCACAAGAAGGGGCCTCACGCCCCGTCAATTTCCCGCAGGCATGCATCCACTTTGTCCTCGGCATTCGCCTTGTTGTAGCCGCCGAATTTCCAGAGGTTCGCGCGGGCCAGCCAGACAATCGGGTCGCCCGGCAACGGATGGCGATAGCGCAGGTTTTTGGTCCATTCGCCCGGCTCCGGATGGGCAAAAAAGTCTTCGATGAACTGCTGAATTTCCGCGGGCTGGTTCTTGCGCATCGGGTAGCTGCCCAGAGGAAAGCGCTGGGTGTAGCCGTAGTCATGACCTTCCGCCGAGAGATAGACCATCGCCGGTTTTTTGAACGGATAGAACAGCTTATAAATCTTGTTCACCTTCAAAAGCCGTGGCGTGACGGCGTATTCGGCGTGGAGACGCGTGGTGAAATGGAGCCGTTCAAGCACATCGACCTCTTCGCGTTTCTTGCGCGGACGCAGATCGGCCATGCCGAAAAACCGCTTGATCGAATTGCCGTACCAGTCGCGCACATAGGCCACCCGCCTGCGCGCATCGAGGCGGATGCCATGCGAGTCCGGCATGAGGATGCGGAGCGGGAGGAAGAGGATCAGGAAGACGAAGAAGGGGCCGAAGCCCAAAGATGCTAGAACACGGTTCAAACGCGCACTTGCTGTGCGCCCCGCATTCGCAATGGCACTTTCGTAATATTCCTCTTTCGTCTCCGGCTCTTCTCCAGCGAACATTGGGTTTGTTTCAAAATACCCGAGATACCTCTCGTATCCAGGCTCTAAATACGCTTCGTAATCCGTTACAAAAAGGTAATCTCTTTGGAGCATTTCGGACAGTGTTTCAAAAGATGAGGGACGGCTTGGTGAAACGCGCTGTCCCGACACTATAAAGGCATTCGCACAGAACAGCCCGACCTGAAACAGGATCAACAGATTGATGATCAATTTCCCGACGCTGTTGGTCGGGTTCCTGATCTCGACCGTGCCGTCGTCAACCCGCTTGATCGAGCGCGACAGCCGGTTCCACTTTGCGGCGCTATAGTCAAATCTCTCGAGCGACGATTTATCCATATTCTGATCCATTGTTACAGGCTGGCCTTGTCATAGGGAAATGAGCCCGACCCGCTCGGGCGCTTGTCATCCGTGTGAGTAAAGGCCGCCTCCACGCGAATGAAATTCCCGCGCCGTTCATAATGCGGAACGATGACATAGCGCTCGAAAACACTCTCATAGATCGTCACCTTGGCTTGGCCCCTCTCGACAAAGTCCAACGTGTAATCCGCACCGAGCGTCAAGTGACGGATTGGCGTAGCCCCATTCACGTCCTCGTTGAAAATTCCGTCCAATAGGACAGAAAGTTCGAGTTGGTTCAGGTTCACAGCCGTTTGCAACCCCTGACAATGGATATTGATCGCCAAATCGCCAGCGCTGTCGTTTGTGACCGCAACCGATAGGGTTTGATCGAAGAAGTCTTTTAGTTCTTCGATGTAAGCTTTCGATATTTTTCCATGGGACGGGTTATCTGGGTGACCCAGTGACTTTGCCAAAAGAATTCGTGGAGCAACAGTGTCCTCCCTTGTGGTCCCCCAATAACTTATACTCGTATCCCTACCCCAAAACCCGTTCCGCACCCAAATCTCATAGCTATTGAGTTTGAAATACCCATATGTGGCCGCGCCGATCGCCGCCAGCGCGGAGGCGGTCAGCATGAACCAGCCGACCGGGCCGGACACCGCGCCATAGACAAGGTAGGCGGCAATCGCCGTCGAGGTCAGGCCCAGGCCACCGGAGATGATCAGGTTGTTATCGCTATTGCTCCATCCGTCCGAGAGATCTTTCGAGGAGAAATAAACGCCGATGATCAGGCCTGTCGCTTTGCTCCCGAGGGCGCGCGTGAAACGGCTTGCTCCGCCCGTTTGTGCGCCCTGCGCCACGGCAGCCGTGTTCAACCCGCGCATATTGCCGAACAGTCGCGCCGCGACCGAGGAGGATTGCACCAGACTTTGGGCGGCTTCGCGGATGTTGAGGGCCTGTGCGTAGATATCGGTGAGCGCGGCAATGGAGACGACTGCGGGATGGAACACCCAGTCTTTCACATCGTTGTAGGATCTGGCTTCGTTCCATTTGGAGACCGCATCGGTGAGGGCCAGAGATGACGTGATCATCGCAAATCCAGAGCCGACCGATCGTCCCACACCCCAAGTGGCACTCATGCCATTCGCACGGCGATACCAATCGGCCGGCGGCGCTTCGGCGAGTGAAACCCGTCGAGTTGTGATGGAATAAACGGCCTGAGGCTGCGCCGTCGGGTACCCTCCGCGCTCCAAAGAGGTCGCAACATTCCCGTGTTCGGATCGCGGCAGAGCGCCCACCGGCCGTTGCGCAAAATGTCCGTCGCGATACATCCTGTCCATGGTCGCGCGGGCCTCTGCCTCGGTCGTAAAGGTCAATGTCTGTGACCGATGGGTTCCCACCAGATTGCCGTTGAAATAATAACGGCCATTCCGTTTATTGAGCCGCGCGCTGAATGTCTCGACCGCGAGGTCCCAGCTGGCAACATAGAAGAAGTCGCGCTCTTGCATCGCCTGCATGGCGGTGCCAAAGGCCGTTCCGACCTTGCGGATCAGCTCTTTCATCCTGGTCGCGCCTTCGCCCGAGGCCCCGCTTTCCTCGAACAAGACCGCATCAAAATAGGCGATTGTCTGTGGCTGTTCACAGGACGCGAAAGACCCGACAAGGCGGCTGACATCGAACATCCCATATCCGGCAACTTCGGATTTGTCGGCATCTGAGGCTTTTTCGAACTCCTCGGCATGCAGTGCCAACAGGTCCGCGCAGGTGCCGGAGCCCGACAGGTTAGTGAGCGATTTCCATGCGGAAAAGAGCGAAAGCTCTTTATCGGTCAGTTTGCCAAGGGCCGCTTCGTAAGTTGACAACACGTTGGAATAGACTTGGTCGAATTCAATGATATGTGGCCGCGTTTCCCCCCAAGGAAGCCAGGTAGAGGCATTCATGCGAAGGGCCTCTTGTTGCTGAAGACCTTGGACAATGGCCCCAGTGGTCAGCGGATATGCGTTTTCCTGCGCCAGAAGCGAAAATAATACCATTTGCCGTTTTGATGCTGAACACGCGTAAATTTTCGAAAATGCGTCCATACATCGTCGAAAGAGGATCGCGAGCGCAGATAAAGACCGGGCGCCTTATGCCACAGATGACGGCTCGTCAGGTTGTCTGGCTGCTCGGGAAGATGGGTGAATAAGGTCCTCGTAAAGGCGTTCTGATCTCTCAACTCCACCAGATAAGGCGCCGCATCCTCATAGTTCTCTTCCGCCTCGCCCTTGAACAGACAGCGAAAATTCAAATCCGATGCCTCCAAGATTTCACGAAGCCCAAACACCTTCGCAGCATCGAGAACCGCATATGTTTTAAGAGAGATTGTAGAGGAGTCAGATGTGTCGGGCTGACCGAACATATGGTCGAACAAAAGATCAGGCACCGTCTTCAGAGGCCAGATATCACGCTGGTGATCCAGTGGCATCACGCCTTCGATCTCTTCAATTCTGAGATCAGCACCCAATGATCCGAAATATGTCATATAAAAACCCTCGTCTTTGGGCTTCTATCAACCACCTAAAACGTGGACAAGCGAGATGAACAACTTGTGTTCGAGCCTAAGCATATGCTTACGCTTGGCCGGAAATCATCACCTATGGCACACCTTCCGGCCTAACTCTAAACTATTGTTTCAAATGAATTTTATCAAGAAATAGACCCGATTACGTCGCCATGAGACACAACGGCGGAAAGCCCCAAGGCGTCCATGACACGCTTATCCCCATGTCTCTGCGTCCATACAGAAGACATGTTCATTCAAAGCCCACACAGCCGGGCAACGGCTTACTCAGCGTCCCGCCCCTGAGGGGATGTTGCATGGTAGGGCGGGCTGAGTTGGATCGGCCCAAGCAAAATTCCGAACCCGGTCTCAGAGGGCCTCTGATCCAGTTCGACAACACATCGCGCGCCGACATGAGTGGGAGGGAGCCCGTAAAGCTGTCCCATCTCTTCCATCTCTGCCGTCTCATACGCCCCCGTCAACATGGCCTTCCGCGCAGCTTCGTGCGCCCTGCCCGTCCGATCGGACATGCCGCGTGTTGGAATGGTTTCGTAAAGGGCAGATGAGTGGTCGCTGCCGCCTTTGAAGATGATCGCCTCTTCCGGGTCCGTAGCTGCGCGGTCGCTGACCCAGTCGTAGAGGCCGCCAGACAGATCATAAATCCCCAAGGGGTTGGGCGGGAAACTCGCCACATCGGGGCGGTCCTGACTCATCCGGGGCAGCGTGCTTAGATCGAACACGTTGCGCCCATATTCGAAACTGCCGTTGTCTGTGGGCCAGAAAGGCGTCTGCCCCCGGCTACGCGCCATATATTCCCATTCCGCCTCTGTCGGCAGACGCATTGGCAGGCCCGCCGCGTCTCCGAGCCACGCACAATACGCTGTCGCCTCCTGATAGCTGAACGCGGCAGGTCTATTTTCCATTCCTGCCGCGACATCGCGCTTCCTGCCCTGCGCCCGGTCAAAAAGCGCGGCCTCCGATTGGGTGACCTGACGCGGCGCGATGTAAAAGCTGTCGACTGTCACCTGACGCGTTTCCGATGTGCTGTGATCCGCCACATAGGTCTCGATCACGGTGCCATCCTGCCTCTGCAAAGGGGCGCGATAATTGCCCATGGTGAATGTGCCACCTTCGACGAAAACCATCGTCGCGCGGGTGCTGTCGATCAAATTCGCACGCGCATGTTTCTGGCCGATCGTGTTGAACATCAGGCCACCGGCGGCGACCAGCACTATGGCCCCGGCGGAGAGCAGGACGATAGATTTGCGGGTCATGCGACATTCCTCACGTGGACAGGTTCACCAGCGAGCATGGTATTGGCCGGCAAGGAATTGATGGCGCGCACCAGCGCTTCGAATTTACGCGCGGAGCCCCCATCGAGCACAGCGCGCAGACGGGCATAGCCCGCGGCGGCTGAGGATTTCGTACCCGTCACGGTAATACGCTCGACGACCTGTGCCCATTCGCGTTGGTTTTGCATCGTGCCGACAACTGTGAGAATGGCAGCTTCCTGATGTTCTTCGAAGGAGAAGAGATAGCGTTCGGAGAGCTTGTAGAGAATGGCCCCCTTGGCCTCCGGCGCCGCAAAGATCAGAGCCGACGGGCGGGCCTTGACCTTGCGTGCGAAATCTTCTGCGGCATTGGCGCTTCGGATCGGTTCGAGCGCGGCCTCAAGCGCGATGGAGCCTTCGGTGATCAGG
This sequence comes from Celeribacter naphthalenivorans, assembly GCF_020524585.1. Taxonomy (GTDB): domain Bacteria; phylum Pseudomonadota; class Alphaproteobacteria; order Rhodobacterales; family Rhodobacteraceae; genus Celeribacter; species Celeribacter naphthalenivorans. The sequence goes on along the minus strand of NZ_JAIVLK010000008.1, from coordinate 241,428 downwards.
GAAATCGTGACCTGAACGAGCGCCTGCCATGCATCCTCCGCGACGAACCGCAGGAAGGCAAAGTCGTTGTCCTTGAGCTGGCAGTAGATGTATTTGATGAATTCCAGAATTTTCGCGAAATTCACCTCGCCCAAAAGCCCGCCCTTGGCACCGACGCCAAGCACGGCACGGGCCTCGCAGCGGAACATGAATTTGCCGTTCTCATAGGTGATCTTAAGCACCCCTTCGAGACCGGCCCCGGCGTTTACGGCCACGGTCGCCCCGACGGACACGAAGGCCGCCCATTTCGGGCTTTCGACCACTCCGCCCGCTTCGACAAGGCCCGGATTGTACCATTCGAAAGCGCCTTTGACGCTGCCACCGGCCTCAAGCCCGGCAAACAGTCCGGCGGCCACTTCGCCTTTGCTGTCGGCGGCGGAGGGTTTGACGAGGACCTTCCCCGCAGGCTCGGTTTTGAATTCCAGACCTGCGGTGGCATAGACCGAAGCGCCCAACATGGCATTTGCGGACACCGTGGCATTGAACCGGAAATAGCCAAAATCGAGACGCGCCTGCGTGCCTGCCTCGGAGGCGTCCTCTTCGGACAGATCAATCAAGGCGTGCCAGCCGTCCCTGTCGACGAAATAGCCGTTGAACGTGGCTTTTGCCTCTCCAAGAATGGCGCGCGCTTCGGCATTGCCTTTCAGAGAGTAAGCGCCTTTTTTCGGATCATAGCCCAGCTGTACGCCAAACCCGGCATAGCCACGCATCAGCTGCGCACCAGCGGAAAGATCGAAATGCGCCCCGCTCGCGGAATAGCTCAGGCTGTCGTTGACCGCATCGACCCATTTGAGCCAATTGGCGTCCCAAACGTCGGTGATCGACCCGGAAGCCTCCCCTTTTGCGATCTGTTGCTTGTAGGTGATCCCGTCCGAAAGATCGGATTTGATCTTGTCGCGCACTGAGGTGAAGGCCTGACGCAGCTTGCCGCGATCAAGCTCCGACGTGCCCGCGGCCCCGGTTTGGGCTTGTAGAAGAGATTTGTCGATTTTGTAGCTGCGCCAATGATTGCGCATCTTGTCGGACCGAATCCGGGTCCATTTCTTGCCCCGGATGGAATAGGCTTGCACCAGATGTTTGTCCGGCAGGCGTTCGGTAGGTCTGACATATCCTTCGAGCATCTTGGCGAGATGATCCTGCGCCTCGATCACGGTTTCGGGATCGCCCTCGACCTTGGCCCGATCCAGGGCGCCAAAGGCGGCATCCATATCGCGGATTTCCTGATTGAGCGCTGTCAGCTCCTCACCTGCGTAAAGGAGAACGTTGCTTTCACCGACAGCCGAATCGCCACAAGCCAGCACATAAAAAAGTTCGAATTCACCGCATTCAACACAAATACTCATACATTCTCTCCATCGAGAAGCTCAAGGCAACCATATCTATTGGCATAACGTAACAGCAAGGGGCGCGGGGAAAAAACGCCGCTTTCCGCATCGGCCCAAAAGGCAGTGCGGGCCTCTTCAGGAAGCGCACAAAGAAGCCGGTGCGTGTCCAAAAGACGCGGGGCATGATCGAAACCGGCCTGCATCATTCTGGCAAAGACATAATGAGCAAAGGGGCGCGCCTCGGGGGCCGAAATGGCTTCGGCTGCGAGGTTTCGGGCACGGCTGTCGTTGACGAAAAGCGCCAATGCAGTCCGCGCCGGGCGATCAAGGCGGGGTATCGCTTCCCCCTCGGCTTCCGATCGACCGGCTGTCAGAGCGACAAACTCCCACAGGCCCGGTTCGAGCGCCGGGCGGGGATAGACAAGCTGCGTCCCGGCCTGAAAGAATTTCGTCACCGCGGCGGGATCGCTGGCACATAGAAGCGCATCAAGCATTCCCGGCTCCTGCAGACGAAAATATTGCGCGATCCCGGCCTCGTCCGACAGTTTGGTGTAATGTTTGAGATGACGCCTCATCGCGTCGAGCGGCAGCGCAGAGGCAAGGAAAATCCCGGCACCAAGCATTTTGCGGGGATCGTCCCTATCGGGGTCATGGGCAAAACAACTGCCCGTAAACGCGGCCTCGCGCGTCAATTCGACAAGCCATGGCGCGCCATCGGCAAGCTGCGGCGCAGTGTTCAGATCGTAGAGACAGCTATGAGCAAGCGCACTGCTGTCCAGACGGGCAGGCAGCCCCTGTGAGCGCGCCGCATCCAAAAGCGCATAGACATGCCAGCTCTGGTCGGGATCAGCGGGCGGGGAAAAAAGCGCATCCAGCACGTCTTCTATGGGCTGACGCTCCTCAGGCGCGTGCAGTCCCGTCAAAAGCGGTGGAACTTCTGCAAGGATTCGGTGCGTAACGGCCTCGCTTTGTGCAGGGTGCAAAAGCGCCTGTGCGATTTGCCAAGGCTCAACCGTTTGTAAAAGGGCCATACCACGCCTCACTTTGCCGTCTTAACAGAAAAGAACCGCGCCCAATCGGACGCGCCCTATTGGCCGACACCGTCCTCTGCCGAGCCCGATTTTGCAAACGGAAATCCAGCCCCCGCCTTACGAAGCTTCTCGCCCCCCATCGTCCTGTTTTTTTGACGGGGGCCATCACGCTTTCATTTTGTGGTTTTGGAAACTTGTTCATTGAGCCAATGCATCATGGATGCTAAATGTTTTAAGCAGAAAATGTCCTAAAGATCAGATTTGGATAGATTTTTTGAGTGAGTATGACCACTGGCTAGATATTGAGACGCCAACGCATCGAACAGCTACCACAGGTTTGAACGACGCCCCCGTCGCTATTTCAACGCAATCCGGTGTGCTGGCGCTTGATGCGCAGTTCGGGATTTGGCCCAAGAAAAATCTACCCGATGCTCTGGCCGACAACCTTTTCGGCAAGCGGTTTTTCGCTGAAGAGGACGCCTCTGAAAAGGCCGTAGCGCCGCGCACCTTCGCCATTCTTGACGCCTCAAAAGTTAAAGACCTACCACGCCTTTTGGACGCGAGCGGCCTGCCCTATCTCTGTTTATTCCGTGGAGCGGCGGCGAGGGACCTTTCGGACGTCGCACCCTATATCGTGGAACTCGACAGCACGGCGGACTTTGTGCGTCGGCTGTTTACAGCCTCGGACAACCCCTCTGATCTCTGGCCGCAAGAGCCGGGCATCTTTTTGCGCTCACATGACAGTCTGGAAAACCTGCAACGCCTCCTGCGACGGTTTACACGGGTCCGCGATGAGGCCGGAAACTGGAGCTTCTTTCGCTTTTGGGAACCCGAGGTCGCCAGAGTTCACTTCAACTATCTCGCGACACGTCCCAAGCTATTCTCATTGTGGTTTTGCTCTCTGAACGGGCATGCTGTCGGCTATATCGTCCTCACGAAGGATGGCGAGGTGACAAGCTTCACGCCGAATTCCCCCTGCATCGCGCGCGCCTCTGCCGTATTCACGCTTGAGACATCCGAGAAAGAGGCGTTCCGGGCACGGCGCGTTCAGATGAAGATGACGGAGATACAGCGAAAGTTGGAACCGCATTTCTCGGCTCGCAGCCCGGCAGAGATAAAGACAGCTGTCGCCCACGTCGTCGAGCGGTTTGCTCGCTTTGGCCTGAAAAGCACGGCGACCATTTTTACGCTCGCATGGTATGAACTCAACTCCGGCCCCGCTTTCGAAAACCGGATTGGCGCGGACCATCTGAGAGAGTTGGAACAAACCCACATTGCAGAAGATCTTCGCATCATGAGATTTCGTGCGGCGATGGAAGGGCAAAAAGGAACGGATTTATGAGAAAATCTGTGAGAACGGTTCTGGCAACGGCGTTGCTGTTTTTTGCGGCGGCCTGTCGTAGTGACGCTGTGACAGACAACGTCAGGTATGATCTCAAAACCACATCGGGATGGCCGGTGGTCGCGTTCATCGGCTCCTCGTCTTTTGCTCCGGACCGTCAAAGCTACACAGGCGATCCGTGGCTTCGAAACGGCGGATATGATGAGAACAGCGCTGGCACACCTGTGCGAAACCTCCTCGCCGAGGGCGCAGATACCACGCATGTGAGCTTCGATGTGACCTGGTTCGAGGTCGTCACCCGAAACGTTTATTCCGCCTCTCTCGATGTCGATCTCAAGACGTTGAAACGCGATCCGATTGCCACGGATTTCAATGTCCTTATCTTTCGCATTTCGCCGGATGGCATCGTTCAGGCTGTGACATATGACGAAAGCTACCCACCCAAAGAGCCCCCCGCCAGTGCGATTACGGTGGCACAGGCCTGCGGCGTGCCCACCCGCCTCGATGAGGACAAACGAGACAGCTTGGCCTTCGCATTGGAGCTTATGGAGAGCAACGAAGATGTGGGCGACTGGTTCGCGCACAGATGGGATGACGCAGATATCCCGACACATTGCAACTGAGGCACAGAGCGATGGATGGCAGCACATTTCCCGATGAAGACCTTGTCGACCTGCAAGAAGAAGGCGCGATTGATGCCGTAACGACCACCTGTCCGGCAGTCGACGTCGAGATCGCGATGTTCTTCGACGGGACAGGCAACAACCTGGCCAATGTCGAAGAGGGCAACAGGGTCCGCGCCAGCGGTGGGGTCACTTCGGAGCCGAGTTACGAGAACGATCTGAGCAATGTTGCAAAGCTCTACCAGAGCTATGCGCGACTTGTCCCAAGCGTGGTGCGGAACGACTGCGGTGGGATCGGAAAACGGCGCTTCGCCGAGATCATTGACGGGATCGGCACAACATCAGGCCAGGAAGACAGCGTGCTTGGCTTTGCTGTCGGTTGGGGGATAACCGGTGTCGAAGAGCGCGTGAAAGAAGGCTTCCTACGGTTTTTGCAGCGGCTGAACGAGGCGAAGGCCGCAGGTGAGATCAAATCCATCAAGCTTGATGTTTTCGGGTTTAGCCGCGGGTCGGCAGCGGCGCGTCACTTTGTGAACTGCGTCAGGCGTGGCAACGCGGGCCATGGATATGGCGGTCCATACTATGAACTTCAGGAAGAGGATAAACCGAAACTCGAAATTCGCTTCCTCGGCCTTTTCGACACGGTCGTCTCTTGGGGGTTGATCGCCAACGATAGCAATTGGGGGCGGCTGAAGATCACACTCCCCGACGACATCGCAACGAAAATCGTCCACATCACCGCGCTGGATGAACACCGCGAGAACTTCCCTTTAACCGAAGCGCCCGAGAGCGCCGAAACGATCCGCATGCCGGGCGCCCACTCCGATATCGGCGGAGGCTATGCGGATTTTTTCGTGGAACGGGTCGAGGTGGAGCGCCCGAGGTCTAACTTCGACAATTTCAACCCACGCCCGAGCGAAACACATGAGGTCTATGGTTTCGATGCCTTTACCGCAGAGGATATGGCCATTTTCAATCGCCTCGTGGCTCAGGGCTGGATTAGGCCGACGGATCGGAGCGCACTGACGCGGGAATACACGCCCGTCTCAAACAATCCCTACGATCCTTACTGGAACCGCTGGTTTTTGACGCGGGACTGGCTGCGCAATCCACGCCTTGCACATGTCTCTTTGCATGTCATGTTCGAAAAAGCCGTCGAAGCAGGCGTGCCTTTTGTCTCCCTGCTTCCCGGCGAGAATTACGATCTCCCCGAAGGCGATCTCGTGCTGGCGCAGCTCAAAGACGATTTGATGGCGGGCCGCGTATTCACGCCTGCCGAAACGATCCCCTACCGCCGCGACTATGTGCACCACTCGGCAAACTGGGCACCTTCTGGTCCTGTCTTCCCGATGCAACCGCATGAGGGCGCGAGCCGACGTACGGTTTACGGAAATGATGGTTCTCTTCAGGCGGACTGATCGGCGGCACCAACGGGAGGTGCGATTTTGAGACAACTCACTCGGATCACCATTCAAATCCTTCTCAGACTGGTACAGAACATCTCAGGCTTTCGTCTGTGTTTTTAAGGCTTCGCACATAAAAACGCCCCCGCAAAAGCGAGGGCGTTTCTCGTCTTATCGAATGAAGATCAGGCCAGATCGAAACGGTCGGCGTTCATCACCTTGACCCAGGCTTTGACGAAATCAGTCACGAATTTCTCCGCATTGTCGTCCTGCGCATAGACTTCCGCGTAAGAGCGCAGGATCGAGTTGGAGCCGAACACCAAATCCATGCGCGTTGCGGTGTATTTCACAGCACCCGTCTTGCGATCCGTGATCTCGTAGATGCCGCCTTTCGCCGGGGTCCACGTGTAGGCCATGTCGGTCAGGGTCACGAAGAAATCCGTGGTCAGGGCGCCGACACGATCCGTCAGGACACCATGCGCGGTGGCCCCGTAGTTGGTGCCCATGGCCCGCATGCCGCCAACAAGAACCGTCATTTCATGCGCGGTGAGGCCCATGAGTTGGGTACGGTCGAGCATCAACTCTTCGGGGGCGACCACGTAGTCTTTCTTGAGCCAGTTGCGATAGCCATCGGCGATCGGTTCCAGCACGTCGAAAGAGGCCGCATCGGTCATCTCGTCGGAGGCATCACCCCGGCCCGGCGCGAAGGGGACAGTGATGTCGAAGCCTGCCGCTTTCGCCGCCTGCTCGACACCGACGCCACCGGCCAGCACGATCACATCGGCCACAGAGGCACCGGTCTCGGCGGCAATCGGCTCCAGCACGGAAAGCACCTTTGCCAGACGGGCGGGTTCGTTGCCGTCCCAGTCCTTTTGAGGCGCCAGACGGATGCGCGCGCCATTGGCACCACCGCGCATATCGGAGCCACGGTAGGTCCGCGCGCTGTCCCAAGCAGTCGAAACCATCTCGGAGATCGTCAGACCGGAAGCCGCGATTTTGGCCTTCACCGCATCGACATCATAAGAGGTCGAACCGGCGGGCACCGGGTCCTGCCAGATCAGGTCTTCAGAGGGCACATCCGGGCCAATGTAGCGCACTTTCGGCCCCATATCGCGGTGGGTCAGTTTGAACCAGGCGCGTGCGAATGTGTCGGCGAAATAGGCGGGATCGGCCATGAATTTCTGGCAAATCGCGTTGTAGATCGGGTCGACTTTCATCGCCATATCGGCGTCGGTCATCATCGGGTTGTGACGCTTGGACGGGTCGGTTGCGTCCAGAGGTTTGTCTTCTTCCTTGATGTCCACCGGCTCCCATTGCCACGCGCCTGCGGGCGATTTCTTGAGCTCCCATTCGTGACCAAAGAGCATCTCGAAAAAGCCCATGTCGAACTTCGTCGGCTCAGAGGTCCAGGCGCCTTCAAGCCCGGAGGTCACCGCATTTGCCGCCTTGCCATGCTGGTTCGGGTTCGACCAGCCGAGGCCCTGCATCTCAGGCCCCGCGCCTTCCGGGTCCGCGCCCAGAACCGAGGCGTCGCCATTGCCGTGAGTCTTGCCGACCGTGTGGCCGCCAGCCGTCAAAGCGGCGGTTTCCTCGTCGTTCATCGCCATGCGAGCAAAGGTTTCGCGCACTTGGGCGGCGGTTTTCATCGGGTCCGGTTTGCCGTTCACTCCCTCGGGATTCACGTAGATCAGACCCATCTGCACCGCCGCGAGCGGGTTTTCCATCGTGTCGGGCTTGTCGACATCGGTATAACGCTCATCAGAAGGCGCCAGCCATTCTTTCTCGGCGCCCCAATAGGTGTCTTTCTCCGGGTGCCAGATGTCTGCGCGGCCAAAGCCAAAGCCAAAGGTCTTCAGCCCCATGTTTTCATAGGCGATGGTCCCGGCGAGAACGATCAGATCGGCCCAGCTCACCTTGTTGCCGTATTTCTTTTTGATCGGCCACAACAGGCGCCGCGCCTTGTCGAGGCTGACGTTGTCGGGCCAGGAGTTCAGAGGTGCAAAACGCTGGTTGCCGGTGCCGCCACCGCCGCGCCCGTCGGCCAGACGATAGGAGCCCGCAGCATGCCACGACATGCGGATCATGAGACCGCCGTAATGGCCCCAGTCGGCCGGCCACCACTCCTGACTTTCGGTCATCAGCGCATGCATGTCCGCCTTCAGCGCGTCGAAATCGAGCGATTTGACTTCTTCGGTGTAATCAAACGCCTCGCCCATCGGGTTCGTCTTGCTGTCGTGCTGGTGCAGAATGTCGAGATTGAGCGCATTCGGCCACCAGTCCATGACGCTCTTGCCGGATTCGGTGTTGCTGCCGTGCATGACCGGGCATTTACCCGCCGTTTTCATATCGTTACCGTCCATCTGTTCCTCCAGAGTGCTACGTTCTTCGTGGCTGGGATCGGACAACATATAAGTTTCATTTGGCCGTCAGCCACTGTTACCGATCCCGTTGGACCAAGAGGTAACAACTCCAAACGATAAACAATAATTGTATTAAATATGTGTCGCGATAACTTTTACTAATGAACAACCTCGCCATTCATGGCCACTTATGGCTCACAATTCAGACCACGCGACACATTGCCGGACGCGGACGACAAACAGGTCGGTGCGGGCACGTCAACGCCCACGGCTTCGAGGTGACGGGCAATGGCAGACAAGGCCACATCCCCTTGAACATACATGCGAATATTCGCCATCGGGTCCGCAGGATGCCCCACAAGAGGCGCCAAACGTTCGATCTCCGACCGATCCCCGATCATTGACGCGGCAGCCAAAAGCAAGATGTCGCGCGACGGGCTTTCCTGTTCGGCATAGCCTGTCCGGGCCATATCGACCATGCGCGCATTCTTGCGCACGATGCCGACCACAAGGATTGGCAGATACATATAGGCCGAGGGGCTGGCGCTCAGCCGCACCGCAGATTGCGCCATACTCGCCGAGGCATCCAACAGATCCGCCGACAAATAGGCATAGGCCAGCACGCCGTAAGCGGTGGGATTGGCGGGGTTCAGCTCGACCGCCTGACGCAGGGTGCGGATCGCCAGACTTGTGTCGCCCTTCGCGTTATAGAGCGCCCCCAACAAGATGAATCCCACATCCGAACCGGGAAAGCGGTCCACGAGGGCACCGGCATACTCCGTGACCTCCTGAGCGGTGCTGTGCATCTGCTCGGGCACACCGCTCAGGTCCATAAAATGAAACTCGGGCACAGCGTGCAGCATCAACGTGCCGAGAGACGCCGCGCCCACCGCGTCGTTCTCCAGCCGCCCGCGCAGAGGATCGAAACAGCGATAGGCCTCAAGAAACCGCTCCTGTTGGTAACTCTCAAGAAAAGCGTCGGTGAGCAGGACACAGCGAAACACATCGCCTATGGCCGCAGGGCGCATTTCGCTGCTCAGGCCGAAAGCACTGATCACCCCGCCCTGCGCAGCCAGAAAGGCACTGATGCGTTGCGAGACATCACGCAGGCTTGCATAGAAATCTGCGTCTGTGATCGGTCCGGAAATCCGCGACTGAAACAACACCTTGCCGCTCTCGGCCTCGGCCAGTTCCACCGCCAGATCCAGCTCGCCCACAAGCTTGAGGATCGACCCGCGCAGAATGTAATCCGAGCCCGCGATTTCGCGATTGAGATCGGCGCTCAGAACACGCACACGAAGACGTCCGAACCGCTGAAAATCACCGGCCAATTGGCGCTGGACATCCTTTTCATAGACATCGTTCTCCGCCTCCCCGGTGAGATTGACGAAGGGCGCGATGGCGATGATCGGGTATCCTGTGTTGAGCACCTGCCCCTCAGGATCGGGCACAGCCTTGTGCCACACGCCATACCCCAGAACCACCGCCACGAAGGCCAGGATCAGGGCCACGACGCCCATAAGCCCCCACATGGGACGCGGCCGCCGCGGTGATGCCTTCCGCGGCGCGGAGGCTGGGCTGCCCGCCAACTCTATACCTTCAGAGGGCGACGCGGAGCCTGGTGCGGTTTCACCTATGGCGGCCACCACCTCCACAGGCAATGCGGCAGGCTCAGCGGGGTGCGGCACGTTCACATGCGCAAGCGAAAGCGCATAGCTTCCACGCGGGATAGTCAACCGGTCTGCACTGTCGGCGTGCAGGTCGTAATAGACCGTGATCGCTTCCCGCAATCGCCGCATGCGCACACGCACGATCGGATCGGTGGAGGGGTCGAACTCCGCATCCCGTCCCAGCAACTCATGGGCGATGCCATATTCCGTGATCTCATCGCCACGCCCGGAAAAGAACTCTTCGGCGAGATACATGAGCAGGGCTCGATTGGCCTTTGAGCGCGCAAAGGTATCACTTTCGAGGATTTTCGTGACCTCTTGACGTAAAATCTCGCGCTTTTGCACGTCGGGCAACATGTCGGCCTCCTCGGGCCTCAATCCTCTCAAACCGCGAAACGGTAACATGTTTCACAGACGGCAAAAGAGAAATATCCCTAAAACATGGGAAAAAATGATGACTGCCGTAACTTCCTCCAAATCCTAACGCGATGTCGGTTACATCTTGTTACGCAAGCGCTTTGGGTCGTAACAATCACATGCAACCACCTGAAACGCTTTGTCTCTGACCAAGACGTTAATTCGGCGTCATAAGGGCGTTCAGACTCAGATTGTCACGAGACCAACGATCATGCTGACGGCTTTTTTGCCCCAAAACTTCATACCCCGAGGCGTCAGCATGCCCAAGACGCATGCCCCTGCCGTACGTTGCCCTGTCGGACGTCGTGTCACGCCCCAAGTAGCCACCAACCCCGCATATATGCAGACAGGCCCCAACCGCATGGGCAGACCCTCCGCGCTCAGTGCAGGCAGAGCCGGTTCTGCGGGCGCCTCCCTCGATAAGGAGGAAAGCCGCATGCAGCTTTCGCAATACGATCTTCTCGTGTTCAGCCTGGTCGCAGAGGAAAAGAGCCTTGCGCGTTCCGCGACGGCCACCCTCAATCCCAGACTGGCCACCTCCTCCGATGAACTCAGCGCTCATTTCGAAGCCGAACGTTTCAAACTGATCGTCGTGGAATGCGACCCGGACAGCAACGAGTTGGCGCAAATCGCCATCAATGTCCATCGCCGCATCCCGCCGGAAGACGGCTCGTCTTTGATCGCTTTCAAAGCGGGGCCGGACAGTGTACTTGATCTCTTGCGATATACGCCCAGCGCATCGGCCTTTGCCTTTCTAGCCGCCCAACCTCATCAATTGCGTGCCCATATCCTGGAATTGCTAACGCCCTGAGCTTTGCTCCGACCAAGCCCCTTTACCCCTCCCCGCCCAAAGCGGTCAGAAATGAGTTTGATGCGATGTCTGTGTCCTCCCCACGTCAGAGACGGCGACTTTTAATCGCCCTGCCTCCGGGTCAGCCCTGTCTGACGCTGTCAGCAGAGATTCGCATGGCTTTGGTCAGCAACTCCGCACATAGCCCGGCCAACGCCCGCGCGCATCGCCACCCGCATCTGACCGCGCGCGAAGCCGAGGTGATCGAACGGCTGCTCACCGTTTGCACCCATTATCACTATCTCGGTCAGCATCATACTTCCGAGCTGGTGGATCGGATCGGCATGAACATGATGCAGGCATTCCTGGCCCGCAACACCCCGGAACCCAGTGACACCTGAGCCCCTAAACGTGAAAGCCCCCGCTGCACTGCGAGGGCTTTCGTCATTTAAGGGACCTAAGCGGCCTCAGTTCGGAATCACCTCTGCCGTCGGACGCGGCGTCGTTGCGGTCTCGACAGGCAGAACCGGGAGAGTGATCGCCGGCAATGTGCCCGTCAGGGAGCCAAGGAAGGCCACAATCTGGCCGGCTTCATCCTCGGTCAGTTCTTCGCCCAGCTGGCTTTCCGCCATAATCTGAACCGCGACTTTCAGATCCCAGACCTTGCCGGAATGGAAATAGGGCGCCGTCAGCGCGATGTTGCGCAGCGGCCCGGCGCGGAAGACATATTCATCGTCCACAGTTTCGGTCACGGCAAAGCGCCCCCGGTCGCCCTCGGGCAGAATGTCAGAGCCGGGTTTTTCGATCAGACCAAAGGGATAATACCCCTCGCCGCCGACGTTCACACCGGCATGACAGGCGACACAGCCCTTGTCCAGGAACAGCTCAAGCCCGGCCAGCTCTTCAGCAGACAGCACATTGTCATCGCCATTGAGCCAGGAATCAAACGGCGCAGGCGTCAAAAGCGTGGCCTCGAAGGCCTCGATCGCCTTGGCCATATTGTCGAATGTGACGGGCTCGGCCTCATCCGGGAAGGACTCCTCGAACCACTCCACATATTGCCCCATCGACGACAGGGTCGCGACGACATTCTCCGGCGTGTTGGCCATTTCGACCCCGGCCTGAATCGGCCCCTTCGCCTGCGCCTTCAAATCCGCTGCGCGCCCGTCCCAGAACTGCGCCTCGTTGAACACGGCGTTCAAAACGGTCGGCGAATTGCGCGGACCTTTTTGCCAGCCATGGCCGACAGAGGTCTCCATATTGTCGTCCCCGCCGGTCGTCAGATTGTGGCAGGAATAGCAGGAGAACACACCCGAGGCCGACAGCCGCGGATCAAAGAACAATGCTTTGCCCAGATCGATCTTTTCCGCCGTGATCGGGTTGTCCGCCACCGCAGGCACCGTCGAGGGCAAAGGTTTAAAGAAATCGAGCGCATAGTCCCGAAGCTCATTGGCCGAAGCCGTTGAGGCGCCCAAAATGGCGGCACTCGTCAACAGGGCAAAACGCGGTAAAAGTTTCATAAATTTCTCCCTCGCATCATGGATGCAATTGATTTGTCGCGCGTCTTCGACCAAATTAGAATCTCTCTAAAAATGAACCATGACTTAGATCAATTCTAAATCTTGCACGTGTCTTGATCTGCCCGCCCCCTTGCCAAGACGGGGCTTCACCGCGTAAGCGAATGTGCAATTTTGATTGATCGGACGACTGTCTTGCTTCTCTACCGTGCCCTCCTGACCCTGCTGAGCCCACTCTTTGCGCTCATGCTGCTGCGGCAAGTGCTGCGCGGGCGCGAGGGCCTGTCCGATCTGGCGGAACGTTTCGGCGCGGGCCTCAATACGATCCCCCGCACCAAAGCACCTCTTCTGTGGATTCACGGCGCCTCCAATGGCGAGTTGACCGCCGCACGCGGGCTGATTGAAGAGGCGCTCCGCCGCGCCCCCGGCCTCGACATTCTCGTGACGGTAAACACGGTGAGCGCGCGCAAAATGGTCGCGGGTTGGGCCCTGCCCCGCGTCACGACCCGGCTCGCGCCGATGGATTTGCGCCTTGTGCTGAAACGGTTTCTAACCACCACCCGCCCCTGCGCGCTGATCTCTTTGGAAAATGAGATTTGGCCCAACCGCTTTGTGACGCTCGCCCGCCATGACATCCCCGTGGTCGTCGCAGGCGCCCGCATGTCAGAGCGCACAGCGCAGCGTTGGGGGCAGATGGGCGTTCTGCTCGGCGGCACCATCCGCCAGACCATCAACGCGATCACCAAACTCGCAGCACAAGACACCGCCTCCGAACAACGGTTGCTGCAACTGGGCCTGCCCGCGGCTACACTTCTGCCGCGAATGAACCTCAAAAGCACGGTCGAATTGGCCACCGCACCCGAGGCGGAATTGAAGGCCCTGCAAAAGACGTTTCGTCGAGACAAGACCCTGCTCGCCGCCTCGACCCACGCGGGCGAGGAGCGTCCGATCTTTGAGGCTTTTCACCGCCTGCAACAGACCCATCCTGACGCGCGCCTGATCCTCGCGCCGCGCCACCCGTCGCGCGCCGAAACCATCGCGACGGAGCTGACCCACGCAGGGCTCAGCTTTGCACGGCGCTCGAAAGGTGAGGCCCCCGAAGGCGCGCCGATCTACCTCGCCGACACGCTGGGCGAAATGGCGCTTTGGTATCGCCTGGCAGGCATCACCTTCGTCGGCGGCTCTTTGACGGACCACGGCGGGCACACACCCTATGAGCCCGTGCAATTCGACACCGCGATCCTGCACGGCCCGCATGTCTCCAACCATGCTGCCGCCTATGACGCTCTTGACCGCGCGGGCGGTGCGCTGGATCTCTCCGATGCGACCGCTCTTGCAGAGGCCGCAAGCGCGCTGATGTCGGACCCGGATCGCGCCAAAGCGATGACTGAACAGGCCCACGTCGCGCTCATTCCGCTGCGCGAAAGCCAGCTTCGGCAGGAGGCCTTTTGGGCTGCTCTGGCCGATCTGCCCAAATTACAAGCATTGAAATAACCCAAAGCCCGTCGTTTCCGCCGAGAAACGGCGCGTGAAACGATTTTTCTTTCCAGCCGTCACAGGGCTTTGATACTTCTTCTGTTACTCTGATGCGACAAACCGGGTGCAAGCGTGTTTTTCCACGCTTTGGAGGAGGGCCCGCCGCACTCAGACATTGAGGGAAGAGCAGGTGTCATTGATACGCCCAAGACAACATCCGGTGAAACTCGGACAAAGCGGCAAGGACGGCGTGCGCACCCAGTTCGGCGCGCTGATCTGGCGCTGGCGTAAGGACAAGCTGCAAATCCTTCTGGTCAAATCGCGGCGCCGCAAACGCTGGATCATCCCGAAAGGCTGGCCGATGGATGGGCAAACCCCCGTGCAAGCCGCCGCCACCGAAGCCTGGGAAGAGGCCGGGATCAAGGGCCGGCCCGCCCCCATCTGCATCGGGCTTTATTCCTATCTCAAATATCCCCGCGATGGCGAATTGCCGATGCCCTGCGTCGTTGCGGTGTTTCCACTCAAGGCACGCTGGGTCTTTGATCGCTACCCCGAAGCCAATGAACGCAAACGCAAATGGGTCTCCGCCAAAAAGGCCGCAAGCCTTGTGGATGAACCGGAGCTGGCCCAGATCATCCGCCATTTCAACCCGCGCCTCTATCGCCTTTGAGAGCGGTCGCATTGCAAAGCCCCCGGACAAGGCCTATTCTAAAGGCCTGATCTTGGGAAACGCGCCGGTCATGATCCGCTACATGCTCAAATGCTCCAAAGAGCATCAATTCGAAAGCTGGTTTCGCTCCGCCGAAGCCTTTGAGACGCTTTGCGAAAACGGTCAGTTGAGCTGCCCGACCTGCGGCACGTCGCAGGTCTTCAAGGCGATGATGGCCCCCCGTGTCAGCACGGCGCGCAAACCCGAACTCCCCGCCTCCGAAGCGCCCGCCTCTGCTCCGCCCACACAGACCTCCCCGATGGAGCCGCCACGCCCCACGGCCGAAGAGGTCGAACAGGCGGTCGCCAAACTGCGCGCCGAGGTGGAGGCCAATTCCGATTACGTCGGCGTCGAATTCGCCAAGGAAGCGCGCAAAATTCACGAGGGCGAGGCGCCTGCGCGGGCGATCTACGGCGAGGCGAAACTGGACGACGCCAAGGCGCTTTTGGAAGAGGGGGTGCCGGTCCTGCCGCTGCCCTTCACGCCGAAACGCAAACTGAACTGAACTCACTCAAAGGCACTGACATGGACACGGCTCTCATCACCGGCGCCTCGCGCGGCATTGGCGCGGCTCTGAAATCTGAACTGAGCACGCGCGGCTATGAGGTCACCGGCACCTCGACCCGCGGCGCGGACGGTCTTTTGCCGCTCGACGTCAAAGACCCGCAAAGCGTTTCGGGTCTGGCCAGCACATTGAAAGATCGCCCACTGGACCTGTTGGTCTGCAACGCCGGGCTCTATCTGGACCGCGGCCAATCGCTCGACACCGACTACCCCGCCGAGATGTGGGCCGAAGAATTCGCCGTCAATGTCACCGGCGTCTTCCTGACCGTGCAGGCGTTCCTGCCCGCTCTGCGCGCCGCGCGTGGTAAGATCGCGATCATCTCGTCGCAGATGGCATCCCACACCCGCGCGCCCGGCGGCTCTTACATCTACCGCGCCTCGAAAGCCGCCGCTTTGAACCTTGGCCGCAACCTTGCCACCGATCTCAAATCGGACGGCATTTCGGTCGGCATCTATCACCCCGGCTGGGTCCAAACCGATATGGGCGGTGCCTCTGCCGAGATCACGGCGACCATGGCCGCCAATGGCTTGGCGGATCGTTTTGCCGAGCTGTCGCTCAGCTCCACCGGTTGCTTCCTGACTTGGGACGGGCATCCGCACGCATATTAAGTCTCCTTTGCTGTAAAAATACTCAGCAAAATATACACCGGGCACACGCGCCACTCTTGCGCTTGGCGCCCAAGCCACTTAGAGAACCGTGACCACTCTGACGACGGGGGATAAGGCCAGAGATGCCAATTCTCGTGATGAAATTCGGCGGTACATCCGTCGCCACGCTCGACAAAATCAAACGCGCCGCGAAACGCGTCGGCCGCGAGGTTGCCAATGGCTACGACGTGATCGTCGTGGTCTCCGCCATGTCCGGCGAGACCAACAAGCTCGTGGGCTACGTGAACGAAACCTCTCCGATGTATGATGCGCGTGAATATGACGCCGTTGTCTCCTCGGGCGAGAACGTGACCGCAGGCCTCATGGCTCTGACGCTTCAGGAAATGGACGTGCCCGCACGCAGCTGGCAGGGCTGGCAAGTGCCGCTCAAGACCAACTCCGCGCATGGCGCCGCCCGGATCGAAGAGATCCCGCCGGAGAACATCCTCGCCAAATTTGGCGAAGGCATGAAAGTCGCGGTCGTGGCGGGTTTCCAAGGCATTTCGCCCGAGGGCCGCATCACCACGCTGGGCCGGGGTGGTTCTGACACCACCGCCGTCGCCTTTGCCGCCGCCTTTGAGGCCGAGCGTTGCGACATCTACACCGATGTGGACGGGGTCTACACCACCGACCCGCGGATCGAGAGCAAAGCCCAGAAGCTCGACAAGATCGCTTTCGAAGAAATGTTAGAACTGGCGTCTTTGGGTGCGAAAGTGCTTCAGACCCGGTCGGTCGAACTGGCGATGCGTTACGGCGTGCGCCTGCGCGTCCTGTCGTCTTTCGAGGAATATGACCCCAATGCCGGCACGTTGATCTGTGCCGAGGAGGATATCGTGGAAAACAAACCAGTCTCGGGCATTGCCGCCTCCCGCGAAGAAGCCAAAATGACCCTCGTGTCGGTCGCTGACCGCCCCGGCATCGCCGCCGCCATTTTCGGCCCGCTGGCCGAGGCGGGCGTGAATGTCGACATGATCATTCAGAACATCTCCGAAGAGGGTCGCACCGACATGACCTTCTCCTGCCCCGTCGATCAGGTGAACCGCGCCAAAGCGGCTCTGGACGCGGCGAAGGACCGTGGTGCCTTCAACTTTGGCGAGCTGATCTCCGACACGGATGTGGCGAAAATTTCGCTCGTCGGCATCGGCATGCGCTCGCAATCGGGTGTCGCCGCCAAGATGTTCAAAGTGCTCTCCGACGAAGGCATCAACATCAAGGTCATCGCCACCTCCGAGATCAAAATCTCCGTTCTGGTCGACCGCAAATACACAGAGCTGGCCGTTCAGGCCCTGCACGATGCGTTCGAGTTGAACGCCGCCTGAGCCAAGGCTTCACTGCAAGACATAGACCCCCGCGCTCTGCGGGGGTTTTCTTTTGTGCAAAGGAGGACGTCGAATGATCCTTTGGCAACGCCTTGAGGGCGCATTGATTTTTGCGATCTGCCTCACCCTGCTCTGGACCATGGGCGCGTCCCTGCCCCTATGGGCCATGGTGCTTGTGTTTTTCGCCCCCGACCTGTCGTTTGCAGGCTATGCCTTCGGCCCGCGCGCCGGCGCCATCGCCTACAATCTCACGCATCTCTATGCCTCCGGCGCAGCTATCGCGCTTTTCGGCTGGCTTGGCGAGGCACCTGTCTCCACGGCGCTTGGGCTCGTATGGATCGCCCATGCCGGCTTTGATCGCGCCCTTGGGTACGGTTTGAAATCCGCGCAGGGCTTTGAGTTCACCCACCTCGGACGGATCGGAAAGACCAAAGCCTGAATCCTCCCTCAGAGCACCTTGGCCAAAGCGACCTCCGCGATGCCGCGCATGGCATCAACCGCCGCGCGGGCCTGACCTTTTTCGGTGTCGATGTAGACACTCATGACAAAGGGCGTGCCCTCCGGGGACCAAAGCGCGGCGATGTCATTGGCGGCTCCATTGGGCGTTGTCCCCGGTTTATTGGCGACCACCCAGTCGCTTGGGACCGCCGCCCTGATCCGGTTTTTCGCATTTTGTTCGTTGCGCATCCAATCGACCAGATGTGCGCGGGATCCATCCGACAGAATACCTCTCGGCATCGTCATCCGCCGCACATTCTGCGTCATGGCCAGAGGCGTCGTCGTGTCCCGCTCATCGCCCGGAATACTGGAGTTCAGCGCCATTTCGATCCGGTCCAACCGGCTTGTCGGATCGCCCATATCGCGGAAAAACTGCGTCACGGCAGCAGGCCCACCCACACGCGCCAGCAACAGGTTTGCCGCCGTATTGTCGCTATATTCCACCGCCGCCTGACACAGGCTGCGGATGTCGAGCTTGCCTGCGTCAGCGTGACGTTTGGTCACCGGCGAGGTCGGCAAAAGCTCTGACGCGCGAAACGTCAACTGTTCGTCCAGATCGAGCGCCCCACGATCCGCCTCACGCAGGCACAATGCGGCCAACGAGGCTTTGAATGTCGAACACATGGCAAAGCGTTCTGCGCCGCGACGTTGATACATCTGCCCCGTCGCGAGGTTCTGAACACAGACCCCGATCCGCGCCGTCAGAGCCCGCTCCTGCGCCTGCATATATGTGTCTGCAACGTCCTGAGCGCGCGCCATTTCAGCCCCAAAAGGCAAGATCGCCGCACCAAGCATGAAGTCTCTGCGTTTCATCTAAACTCTCCCTAGATCTTTTGGCTGAACAAAAAAGTTATTCAGGCAAGGGGTAAAGGCGTTCGAGGCCAGAGGCCCCCTGAATGCCCGCCGTGGTCACAATGGCCGTCCCCTTCAGCACATCCCAACAGGCATCGCGGCTGACGACATAGGTGCAATAGGGATGCTCCTGCCAACCGGTCAGGAAAGCGGCCTCAAGCTCCGGATGGCCCTGCGCCAACTCCGCGAGCCTCACAGGCGCCCCCAACGCGACACCTGCCCCCAAAGCCGCCAGATAGACCAGTTCCGCACCGTAATATGTCTCCCCGCCCATAAGGCGGAACCGATCCGCCCCCTGACCATAGGCCACGAGAAGCGCATTGTAGGAGATGGGGCTATCGCCTTGCCCCCAGTCGGCCATGTCTTGCAGGCGATAGACCGCATAGTCCGACGCACTGAGCCCCCTGACGAAGTTCGCAAGCATCGCTTCGGTCACGCCCTCTTCCGCATCGACATAGACGACATGCGGCCCACCGCTCCCGGCGCGCACAATCGCCACCGAACCGAACTCCGTCTGCGTGGCCTCAGCGATCAAATCATCCATAGGGTCCAGCCCGGAGCGAAAAATCAAATCCCCGGCGCGCCAGTCCCAAGCCGCCTCTTCGGCAAAGGCAGGCACGGCCAGCCCGCTGCATGAGACACAGAGCGAAATCTGCGTGTAGCGGTGCAATTTGCGCCTGAAAGATCGTGACCATGACTGTGTCATGGCTTTTGCCCGCCCCACCTTATTTCCCATTTCACCCACCTGCCTGTTGCGCTCTCACGACGTCTTGCCCGCAGGCTACGCAGATGCCGGGCCCTTAGCCAGAGCCCGCAAAGCGGCTCGGCGACTTTCGGCGCAACTCATCAGCAAGATGAAAGCATACCCGAATATTTTGTGATCACAGACGCCTGACGGAGTCGCAAAAACACCGACCAAGACGCACACGCAGCACGAATTTTCTGCACCTGCATCCACAAGTTGCGGATTTTTCTGCACTTTTTCCACGCATTTTCCACGCAAATTTTGGCCGAGCCGCCGTCGCGCGGTTGATTTTTCTGGGCAAAAGCCACATCTGTGCTCTAAAGAATTTGACGCCCATCATGAAGGCGCAAAACAAGACCGACGGGGACATGGTGCATAATCTGGAAAGCGAAAGCCGGAAGCTTTTGGGCCGGCTCAGGGACACGCTGGCCGAGGACAGTGCCGGTCAGGCACGTCTCGACCGCATCACCCATCTGATCGCCGACAGCATGCAGACCGAGGTCTGTTCGATCTATCTTTTCCGCGACGCCGACACGCTGGAGCTTTGCGCCACCGAAGGTCTCAAACCCGAAGCCGTGCACAAGACCCGGATGCGCATCGGCGAGGGCCTCGTGGGCCGGGTTGCGCGCACCCGCCTCATGGTCAACGCCGCCGACGCGCCCTCTGAGCGTGGCTTTCGCTATATGCCCGAAACCGGCGAGGAATTGTTCTCCAGCTTTCTGGGCCTGCCGATCCAGCGCCTCGGTGAAATCCTCGGCGTTCTGGTCGTGCAATCGAAAGAGGCCCGCGCCTTTACCGAGGACGAGGTCTATGCCCTCGAAGTGGTCGCCATGGTGTTGGCCGAAATGACAGAACTGGGCGCTTTCATCGGTGATGAAGGCGGCATGGCCGCGCTTCACCAGCATCCGGTGATGTTCCGCGGCGCGACGGGCCAGGAAGGTGTCGCCGAGGGCAATGTCTACCTGCACGAGCCGCGCGTCGTCGTCACCAACCCGGTGGCCGATGACCCTGATGTGGAAAAGGACCGCCTGCGCAAGGCGGTGGACGAGTTGCGCATTTCCGTCGACAGCATGTTGGCCGCCGTCGAACCCGGCGAGAAAGATCAGCGCGAGGTGCTTGAGGCCTACCGGATGTTCGCCAATTCCCGCGGCTGGATGCGCCGGATGGAAGAGGACATCGACCGGGGCCTCTCCGCCGAGGCCGCCGTCGAAAAGGAACAGGGCGCGGCCCGCACGCGACTGGCACAAGTGCCCGACCCCTATATGCGCGAGCGCCTGCACGATCTCGACGATCTGTCGAACCGGCTGCTGCGCATTCTGACCGGCCAAGGCAATGAGACCGGCGCCGAGATGCCCGAGAACCCGATCCTCGTCGCCCGCAACATCGGCCCCGGCGAGTTGCTGGATTATGGCAAGGACCTCAAAGGCATCGTTTTGGAACAAGGCTCCGTCGGCTCGCATGCCGCCGTGGTGGCCCGCGCCTGGGCGATTCCTCTGGTCATTCACGCCGAGGGCATCACGACAGAGGCGCTGAACGGCAACGCCATTCTGGTCGATGGCGATCAGGGCGTGGTGCATTTGCGGCCAGAAGATACGGTCGCCGCCGCCTTCCGCGACAAGATCGCGATGCAAGCCGAGGCGCAGCAACGCTACGCCGGTCTGGTGGGCCTGCCCGCCGAGACGCTCTGTGGTCGGCACATCAACATGCATATGAACGCCGGTCTGATGGCGGATCTGCCGTCGCTGGCCTCCTCAGGCGCCGAGGGCGTGGGCCTGTTCCGCACCGAATTGCAGTTCCTGATCCGCAACAAGGTGCCGCGCCGGGGCGAGCTGGCCTCGCTCTACGCCCGCGTCATGGATGCGGCACGCGGCAAACGTGTGGTGTTCCGCACCCTCGACATCGGCTCCGACAAGGTGCTGCCCTATATGAAGCCGCAGGACGAGCCGAACCCCGCGATGGGGTGGCGCGCGATCCGTGTGGGGCTTGATAAACGCGGCGTCATGCGGATGCAGCTTCAGGCGCTCATCCGTGCCGCTTCGGGCCGACCTTTGACGATCATGTTCCCCTTTGTGGCGCAGTTCGACGAATACCGTCAGGCGCGGGCGATTCTGGAGGATGTGCTCGAGTCCGAGCAAAAGCTGGGCTACGTGCCGCCGTCGTCGGTCGAGATTGGCGCAATGTTGGAGACCCCCTCTCTGGCCTTCGCGCCCGATCTGTTTTTCCAACAGACCGATTTCATTTCCATCGGCGGCAACGACCTCAAACAGTTCTTTTTCGCCGCTGACCGCGAAAACGAGCGGGTGCGCCGGCGCTATGACACGCTGAATTATTCCTTCCTGAGCTTCATCCGTCAGATCGTTGAACGCTGCGATAAATTCGACACGCCGGTGTCCTTTTGTGGCGAGGATGCCGGGCGGCCTTTGGAGGCGGTCGCTCTGGCCGCGATGGGTGTGCGCACGCTGTCGATGCGCCCGGCTTCGATCGGCCCGGTGAAGGCGATGTTGCGCCGGCTCGACCTCGACGAGGTGGCGCGTGTGATTGATCAGTCCGCCGATGCCGGGGCGCAATCCGTGCGGGACGATCTGAGTGCCTATCTGGTCAAACAGGGGTTTATGCTCTGATCCAAAGACGGCGCGCGACAGGACCGCCTCAGCGCGCCATTTCCGCCCGCAGCAAGTCTTTCAACTCTTCGAAGGACAGATCGCTGTCCTCGGCCATGCGGAGCATGCCGAAACTCACATGCGCCATGTCCTGATAATAGGCGGTATAGGCGTAATTCGTCGCAGCCCCCACTACGGCGCCCAGCACCGGCACGGTCTGTGCCGCCAGTTTTTGCCCCAAAACCACCGAGAGACGCGGCGCGACCTTGGCAATAATCCCGTTCAGCGTGGCCCCCGTCAGCGTGGTGCGCGCGGCGATAAACCCGAGATCGGCCCCATCGTCCTCTTCCAAAGGCCCGGCGGCGGCAAAAACTTGAATACAGGCCTTGCGCACATCGTCGCGGGAGGGATCAAAGCCGTGATCTTCGGCAACGCCTTGGATCGCGTGGAGCAGCACGGTCGTGGTGACCGGCAATTCCGCCAGAGCGGTCGGCAGCCCGCCAATGCCACCCACAGCCCCCAGCCCCGAGGTCACCGCGCGCGACATCCAAGTGCCGCCTTTGACCGAGCGCCGCCCACGCGCAGCCCCCTCAAACGCCAGTTCCAGCGCAGAGAGCGTCGCGCCCTCAAGTTGATTTCTGATTTTGTCAGGCAATTTGCCGAACAGCCCGTCCGCCGTGCCGCCAACAATATTGAGCAATTGCATGCCGGGATGGTTCGCACGTTTCAGACGCCGCGCCAGCGCGCGGATCGCCTCCGGCGTCGGAGCTTGCAACACGGCATGTGCGCCATCGGTGAGGGTCGGCAATTTTTCCATGCCTTAACAGATGGGGTCAGTCGTCCTTGTGGACAAGCCCCTCGACCCCGTCCCAAGCACCGGGACGCAGAGCCACACCCAAAACCCGCTCCGGGTTCGTGGGCGGCGGCATTTCGACATGGTCGAGCTTTTCAAAGCCAAAACGAGAATAATAGGGCGCGTCGCCGACCAACATCACCCGCTGCCAGCCGAGCCGCACGGCCTCGGCCATCGACTCGTTCATCAGCAAGCCGCCAAGGCCCTCGCCCTGACGGGTGTGGTGCACCGCGATGGGCCCCAACAAGAGCGCACGATGCTCGCCCGCGCCGATGCGAATGGGCCAATAGCGGATCGCGGCGGCCAGAACGCCATGCTCATCGCGGGCCAAAAGACAGAGATCCGTGACCTTTTCGACCCCATCGCGCAGACGATAGGAGGACAAAAGCTCCCGCCCTGGCGCAAAACAAGTGTCATAGAGGGCTTCCACCTCCCAAAGATCGGCCGGTGTCTCTGTCTCGATCTGATACACGCTTATCCCTTTCTCAGCGCACAGATTTTGCGCGCGGATTTGGCTCGGATTTCTGCTATCACAGCCCTAAATGGTGAGCAACGCGAAGAAAACGCGAGACAGAGGACATAGCCCAAGATGTATTACCGCCCCAGCGATGGTCACAACCTGCCGCATAACCCGTTCAACGCCATCGTGTCGCCGCGCCCCATCGGCTGGATTTCGACACGCGCCTCATCCGGACATGAAAACCTCGCGCCCTACTCGTTTTTCAACGCGGTCGCCTATGTGCCGCCGCAGGTGATGTTTGCCTCGATCGGCTCGAAAGACACGCTGCGCAATCTGCGTGAGACCGGCGAGTTTTGCGTCAACCTGGTGGGCGCCGACCAGATCGCGGTGATGAATGCCTCCTCTGCCGCGCTTGAGTTCGAGGAAGACGAGTTCACCCAATCCGGCGCGCTGCGTGCGCCCTGTCGCGAGATTGCCTGTTCGCGGGTCGAGGATGCGCCGGCCTCCTTGGAATGCAAGATGACCCAGATCGTTCAGCTCGCAGGCAAGGACAATCACGTGGTCTTTGGCGAAGTCGTCGGCATCCACATCCGCCCCGACCTGATCGTGGACGGGCGGTTCGATGTGGTGAAAGCCCGCATGCTGTCGCGTCTGGGGTATCGCGATTACGCCGAGGTCACGGAAGTGTTTGAACTGACGCGTCCGAATGACTGACGCCATTTAAGTCTTTCGTCGCGTGCGGTGTTCAGCGCTCGGTCGCGCCCTTCCCCATGAGGATTTTGGGACGAAATTTCTCGATTCTGGCAACCCGGGTTGCTGGCTGTTTCGCGCCATTTAGATTGAGCGCGTAGCTGCGCTGGCGGCCCGGCGTGAGCGCGTAGAAGGCCGTTGACAGCTCGGGATCATCGGCCAGGGCCTCAATCAACTCAGGCGGCAACTCTATGTCGCGTGTCTCGACCTTCGGCTTAATCCCCTGCTGTGCATACTCCATCGCCTCAGCGAGATAGCTGCGCAGCTGCGGCTCCAAGCTCAAAACCTCTTCTGCGCTTTGAAAACTGATGATGTCGGGATGCTGTGAATTTTTGCCCGTCTTTTGCAAAAGACCTTTGGGGTCTTTGAGCAAAGTGGCGTTGAAAAAGGTCAGCCTCACATCCCCGCGAAACGCGCCTAGAATGACGATATTTCGTCCCGCATGCATATAGCACGGATGCCCCCATTTGGCGGTCTCAGACAGACCCGCCTCATCGCAGATACGCCGAAGTTGGGACAGTGCACCAGCCCACGCCTGAACAGAGCAGTCTGATGTCTCGAACCGCGCGCAGCGCCCACAGCCTTTGGTGAAGAATTCGTCGGGGTCGGTGATCATGGGATAACCTAGCACGAAAAAGGGGCCATGTGGCCCCTTTTGAATTCTTAATGCCCAGCGCCCAGAACTCCGGTGCGCACGACATAATCGGTAGCGATTTGGTAATCCGGATCATCGTCGCTATCGACCATCAGGTGACCGGCGTTGGACAGAAGCCGGTGACAATCGCGGCTCAGGTGTCGCAGTTGGATTTCCTTGCCCAGCGCTTCGTATTTCGCAGCGAGGCTTTCGATGGCGTTGAGCGCAGATTGGTCGGCAACGCGGCTGTCGGCGAAATCGACGATCACCATGGAGGGGTCGTTGGCCGGATCGAAGAGCTCGGAAAAGCCCTCGGCGGAGCCAAAGAACAGCGGGCCCTGGATTTGGTAGACCTTCGCACCCTCGGGGGACTCGTAAGTTTTGGCATGAATACGCGAGGCGTTTTGCCAGGCATAGGCCAGTGCGGAAACGATCACCCCCACGACCACGGCGACCGCGAGGTCTTCGAGCACGGTAACGACGGTCACGAGCACGATGACGAAAGCATCAACCCGCGGCACTTTCAGCATCACGTTGAAGGAGTTCCACGCGAAGGTGCCGATCACCACCATGAACATCACGCCGACAAGTGCGGCCAGCGGGATTTGTTCGATGAGCGGTGAGGCCACCACGATGAACAGGAGCAAAAACAACGCCGCCGTGATGCCCGCCAGACGGGTGCGCCCGCCGGATTTCACGTTGATCATCGACTGGCCGATCATAGCGCAGCCGCCCATGGAGCCGAAGAAGCCGGAGATCACATTGCCTGCGCCCTGCGCCAGACATTCTTGCGAGACACCACCGCGCTCACCCTTGATCTCACCCACGAGGTTGAGCGTCAGAAGGCTCTCAATGAGGCCCACAGCCGCGCCAATGAGCGCGTAGGGCAGGATGATTTTCATCGTGGCGAGAAAGCTCTCCATGTTCTCGAACATCGGCACGGACGGGATGTGGAAGGTCGGCAAACCGCCCTTGATCTGCGCCATATCACCCACGCGCGGCACATCGATGCCAAAGGCAATCACCACCACGGCGGTGATCAGAATGCCCGCCAGCGGCGCCGGGATGATATTGGTCACCTTTGGCAGGAAATGCACCACGGCCATGGTCAGACCGACCAGAGCCAGCATGATGATGAGCGGCATGCCGGTCATGTAGCTGTCAGAACCGGGCACCTTGAACTGGGTGAGCTGGGCGAGAAAGATCACGATGGCCAGCCCGTTCACGAACCCCAACATCACCGGATGCGGCACGAGGCGGATGAACTTGCCGAGGCGGAAAATCCCCGCAAGGATTTGCAAGATGCCCATGAGGACGACGGTGGCGAAGAGATATTCAACACCATGTTCGATCACGAGGGCCACAAAGACCACGGCGATGGCGCCGGTCGCGCCAGAGATCATCCCCGGACGCCCACCGAAGACGGCGGTCACCAACCCCATGATGAACGCGGCGTAAAGCCCCACGAGCGGGTGAACATGGGCGACGAAAGCAAAAGCCACAGCTTCGGGCACCAGCGCCAAGGCCACGGTGAGGCCCGAAAGCACATCGGTTTTCGCCTGCGCAGGCGTCAGTTTGGTCGATGTGGTTCCGGAAATAGACAGGTTCTTCGCGAAAGACGCGAGTGCGGATTGGATCACGGGAGGCTCCCAGATGTCAGGAAATGCGTTTGGCTCCTCTTAGCGCGATTGTCGCAGATGCGCAAAGTCAGGAGCCGTGCCTCTCACCACAAAGAGTGGCTTGACCGCAACAGATTTGGCGTCTCACCCGACCAATTGCGCAGGAATGAGGCCCCGAAGAGAATTTCCGACCCAGAGACGCTCCGCCGCGCGCAGGTCTGCCTCGGTCAACACCGCCTCTTTCACACGGCCCTCGGCCAGCAGCTCTTCGCGCAGCACTCCCGGCAGGAGGCCAGAGGACACGGCGGGGGTCAGCATGTCGCCGTCCCGCTCCAGAAACACATTGGTGATCGTGCCTTCGCAAATCTCGCCCCGCGTGTTCAGGAACAAAAGCTCGTCGAGACCCTCGGGCAAGGCGGCGCGGGCTTGGTCGTAGAGGCTGCGCTCGGTCGTTTTCACCACAAGCCACGGGTCCGCAGGATCAAGGCGGGTCTCATGCAGATGCACGAGAAACAGAGGTTTGGACGGCGCGAGCGGCGCGTCTTGCAGCTCAAGCCCCCCCTCCCGATCCAGCGTCATACGCATCCGACGCGGGGTATCGGCGTCAAACTCCGCCATCAAGCGCTCGGCCTGCACCGGATCGAACGCCACATCCAACTGCGCCGCCGTGCGCGCCATCCGCGCGAGGTGTCGCGGCCCCCGCGTCATGCCTTGCTCCGGCAAATAACCGAAGGTCTCGATGATGCGGAACGGATCGCTCATGACATCACTCATGACAAAGCCTCCAAATCGGCAAAGCGAGATTTCAGCAGCGCCTCGTCATATTCCGACTGCGCCTCGCTGTCATAGACCACACCGCCGCCAACATGCAGCCGCGCGCGGCCTTGCGCCATCTCCAGCGTGCGGATCGCCACGTTGAAGGACGACCGCCCATCCGGCGCGGCCCAGCCGATAGACCCGCAATAATGCCCGCGTGGCCCGGCCTCCAGTTCGTGAATGATCTGCATCGCGCGAATCTTCGGTGCGCCGGTGACAGAGCCGCATGGAAACAGCGCGCAGAAACGATCATAGAGGCCAATCTCGGGCAACAACCGTGCGGTCACGGTCGAGGTCATCTGATGCACGGTGGCGTAGCTTTCGATCTCGAACAGTTTGGGCACTTTGACCGATCCCACCTCGGAGACCCGCGACAGGTCATTGCGCAGGAGATCGACGATCATCAGATTCTCGGCCTGATTTTTCTCAGACGCGGCCAACCACTCTTTCGACGCAATATCTTCCTCCGGCGTTGCGCCACGCGGCACGGTGCCTTTCATCGGGCGCACGGTGATGCCGCCCGCCCCGTCGGTCTCGTAGAACAGCTCCGGCGAGCGCGACAAGACTGCCGTGCCATCCGGCCGCTCGATCAGGGCGCCGTGGCCCACAGGCTGGCGGGCCTTGAGCCGATCATACAGCGCGCGCGGCGGAAGATCGGAGGTGAGCGTCAGCGGGAAGGTCAGGTTCGCCTGATAAATGTCCCCCGCACGGATGTAATGCGCCACGGCGGCAAAGGCCTCCGCATAGCGCGGCGCATCCCAAATGGGCTGTTTTTCGGTCTGGCCATCGTTTGAGAAAGGCCGTGCGCTCAAAGCTTCGGGCGCTTCGTAAATCCCGACCTCCAACAACGGCACATCACGCGTCTCGGGCAACAAAGGCAAAAGCCGCGGTTCGAAGCAATAGCCCAGCTCATAGGAAAACGCGCCCGCGATCCAATACCCCTCGGCAAGAGCCGTCTCAAGCCGGGCAAAGGCCTCCGCGACCTCGCCCGGGGTACGGGCAAAGACCGTCTCTTTCGGCTTTTGGAACAGGCTGCCGCTCTGCAACGGCCCGGTGTCAAATTCGATCCGCATCTCATCCCCGGCGTGTTCGGACGCGCAGCGTTCTACGGTGCGAGAGCCCGCCTTGGCAAGTCTGCTCAGGCCGCCTGTCGCACATCTCCTGAGCCACCCTCCTCAGTTCTTTTCCGAATTGCCTCTTGCGCGCCGCATTGCAGCGCCGCAAGGTTGGCCCGAACAGGCGAGCAAGGAGGCGGATATGACAGGACAACAGCGTGTGATCGGCGTGATGGGCGGCTCCGGCGTCTATGAGATCGACGGGCTGAAAGATGCCGCATGGCAGAGGGTTGAAACGCCTTGGGGCGACCCGTCTGATGCACTCCTGTCCGGCACATTGGACGGCGTCAACATGGTTTTCCTGCCCCGCCACGGACGTGGCCATGTGCACTCGCCTTCGACCGTCAACTACCGCGCCAATATCGACGCGATGAAACAGATGGGGGTCACGGACCTGTTTTCCGTCTCCGCCGTGGGATCGTTCCGCGAAGAGATGGCGCCGGGCGATTTCGTCATCATTGATCAGTTCATCGACCGGACATTTGCACGGGAAAAGAGCTTTTTCGGCACCGGCTGCGTCGCACATGTCTCGGTCGCGCATCCCGTCTGTGAGCGGCTGTCGGGAATTGCCTATGAGGCCGCGCGTACGACCGGCGTGACGGTGCATAAAGGCGGCACCTATCTCGCCATGGAAGGCCCGCAATTTTCCTCTATGGCCGAAAGCAAAATGTACCGCGAGAGCTGGGGCTGTGATGTGATCGGCATGACCAATATGCCGGAGGCGAAACTCGCGCGCGAGGCAGAGATTTGCTACGCCTCCATCGCCATGGTCACCGATTACGACAGCTGGCACCCGGATCACGGCGCGGTGCAGATCACCGATATTCTCGCCACGCTGAAGGCCAACACCGCACATGCGAAATCCCTCGTTGCGGCGCTTCCGGGGCTTTTGGGGGGCGTCTATGCCCCCTGCGAACATGGCTGCGACCGGGCGCTGGACTACGCAATCATGACCGCGCCAGACAAACGCGACCCTTTGATGATTGAAAAACTTTCGACCGTCGCGGGGCGGGTTTTGGGAGGGTAAAAGATGCCAGATTTTGTCGCTATGTCACCGACAGATGAACCATTTTCAGCATATCCGGATGAAGCCCTAAGCATACGCATACCTCACCTTAAGAAAGGCCACCAAATTCCAACTCTGGGAGACTACATCACAGTATTGCATGAAAACGAAGGCCTTACGGGTGAGGGTATCGTTGCGCATTCCGCCGAAATGGAAAATTATATTGATATAACCTTCTCCGCATGGGAACAGTATGAAGCACCTCTAATGCAGAGAAGTGTTTTGCCTGATACGAAGGGAATGCCCCGGCCATTACCGAATGATATTTACCATTTTCTCGGTGCCCGACGCACACGTAAAACACATCAGATATCACATGAATATATGTCTGACTTAAGAAATGCTCAGAGTCGGATTAGAAGACCATGAAAACCGTTAAGGATTACATCCGCACCATCGTCGATTTCCCGCATGAAGGCATTCTGTTTCGCGATGTCACCACGCTCTTTGCCGACCCGCGCGGCATGCGGCTTGCGATTGACCAGCTGCTCGATCCCTATGTGGGCCTGCAAATCGACAAGGTGGTGGGGCTTGAGGCACGCGGGTTTATCCTTGGCGGCGCCATCGCGCATCAGCTCTCGATCGGCTTCGTGCCGATTCGCAAAAAGGGAAAACTGCCGGGCGCTGTGATCTCCGAAGAGTATAAACTCGAGTATGGCGAGGCCGTGGTCGAGGTGCATGACGATGCGATCCAGCCCGGCGAGAAAATCCTCGTGGTCGACGATCTTTTGGCCACTGGCGGCACGGCAGAGGCCGGGATCAAGCTGGTCGAGCGGCTGGGGGGCGAGATCGTGGGCTGTGCGTTTATTATCGACCTGCCGGAACTGGGCGGGCACAAGCGGCTGGCCAATCTGGGCTATGACATTCATACCCTTTGTGAATTCGAGGGGTTATGACACATATTTTTGCAAGACCCCCGGAAACTATCCGGTGCGGCGTGAACGCTTTGGTAACGACTCGCACGTAAATCTGTGCATGTCTCGCGGAGCCGAGACGCTGTTTGCACCACATGTGAGCAATCACATTTCGCGCCCTGATCGCCCCCCGGTCAGGGCGCTTTTCGTTTCCCAACCGCGTCATGAGAGTCTTTCGACAGAGGAAAAGCCGCGCAGCTTGCGAGAGATCACGCCCCTTTCCTCCGCGTTAACCTGAATGAGATTAACCTTAACGCAATTATTTTTTCAGCGCGTCTCAGCCCAGTTGATGCCGCAAAACCGCGCCCGGGTTCATGATGCCCTTGGGATCGAGCGCCGCCTTGATTGCCCGCATCGCGGAGAGTTTTCCCGGATCGCCGTAGTGCTCCAAATCCTCGGCCTTGAGCCGCCCGACGCCGTGTTCCGCGGAAAACGACCCGTCATACTCCGCGACAAGATCATGCACGACACGTTTGACCTCAAACCGGATGTTTTCATACTCGGAACGGTCGCGTCCCTTTGCCGGAAAGACATTATAATGCAGGTTGCCGTCGCCCAGATGGCCAAAGGCATTCACCCGCACATCGCCCAGTTGCGACAGTCGCGCGATGCCCTCAGGAATGAAGTCGGCGATGCGCGACAGCGGGATGGAAATGTCATGCGACGAGATCGACCCGATGCGTTTGTTGCCCTCGGGGATGGTCTCTCGCAGCGTCCAGAAGTCCTGCCGCTGCGCCTCGCTTTGGGCGATGACGCCATCACTGACTAGCCCCGCCTCGAAGCCGCGCTCAAACAGAGTGGCGAGCATGGCCTCCGGGTCCGAGGCGCCCGACACGCCGAGGTCAATCAGCACGCACCATTCGGGATGATCCGCGAAGGGCTGGCGAATATCGGGGACGGTCTCAGATAGGAAATCCAATCCCATGCCAGAGATCAGTTCGAAGGCCGAAATGCCCTCCCCCGCGATGCCCTGCGCCATGTTCAAAAGCTCAAGGGCTGCGGCCGGGGACGGCACGATGAGGATCGCGGCGGCGTTATGTTCCGGCTGTGGGAAGAGGCGCAGGCTGGCCGCCGTGATCACGCCCAAAGTGCCTTCTGCCCCGATCAACAGGTTGCGGATGTCATAGCCTGTGTTGTCCTTGCGCAGGCGTTTGAGGCCGTGAAAAATCTGGCCGTCTGGCAAGACCGCCTCGATCCCCAGACACAGCTCACGCGCATTGCCATAGCGCAAGACATTGAGCCCGCCCGCATTGGTCGACAGGTTGCCGCCGATGCGACAGGTGCCTTCGGCCCCCAGAGAAAGAGGAAACAGACGCCCGGCCTCAGAGGCTGCGGATTGGATGTCGGCGAGGATCGCGCCGGCTTCCGCGACGATGACGTTTTCCTGCGGGTAGACCCCTCGGATTTTGGTCATTTTTCCCAGAGACAGGATCACCGGCGCGGGGCCGTCATGAGCGATTTGGCCCAGCACCAATCCGGTGCCGCCGCCCAGAGGCACAATGCCGACGGAGGCCTCATAGCAGGCCCGCACGATGGTCGAGACCTCTTCGACCGTCGCGGGGCAGGCGATCACCGCCGCCTGACCATGATAGCGCCCGCGCGGGTCTTCCAACTCGCCGTCACGGCGCGCCCGCAGGGTGCCGGGCGGCAAGGCGGCCTCAAGAGAGGCAAGAAAGTCGGGCGTCGCAGGCTGGGTCATGTGAGGCTCCTTTGCCTCAGATGTAGCCCCTGCCCCCCCAGGTCTCAATCGGAAAGAAACTGAGGCTCCAACACCATGATCGTCGGCTGCCCCGGCAAACGGTCGAGCGAGACCAAAAGCTCGGAGCCGTGGGTTTCGACCACCGCAAAGTCGTCGCCCATCCCCGAGAGGAAATCATTCAAACCATAGCGCGAAAAATAATGCATCGGAATAACGATGGAGGAGCGAAACCGCTCGACAATGCGCATCATCACCTCGCGCGGCACAGTGTAGCCGCCGTCGACCGGCGCCATGACCACGTCGAGACGCCCAATGGCGGCATATTGTTCTTCGGTGGGTTCGTGATGCAAATGGCCCAGATGGCCGATGCAGAGACCGCCCGCCTCGAAGATGAAGATCGAATTGCCATTGGGCTCACGGCTATCCCCGAGACGAATGTCGGTCGGCACATTGCGGATGCGCATGGCACCGAGATCGACGTCGTGTTCAGCCCCTTCGCCATAGGCGCCCCAGCCCTCGAGAATATGCGCGACATCGCCGTGGACGTTATTGGTGTAATGGCTGGAATGGGCTTGGTTCATCGTCACCACATCGGGCGCCCAGAGCGTGTTGCCGATATAGCCGTTGTAATCTGTGACCACCGACACGTCTCCCGCCTCGATGGCAAACATCGCATGGTCGATGAAATGGAGGCGCACGGTGTCCTGTGGCACTGGCGCGCCGACAGAGACCTGCCACAGCCGCTCGGGAGCCGTGTCGCTGGCGAGAGAGCGACAATGGCTTGGGATGCGCTCGGCCTCTTGGGCCTGAGCCATGGTCGAGGTGATAGAAAAGGCGAGGCTGAGAAAAAGAGGCTGGCAAAATGTCTTTCGCATGCGTGTCTCCCGATCAAAATCAGGAACAGGCTAGGCCCGAATCCCCCCGCGCCCCTCATCACAGAACCGTGTGGATGGTCACGGCAAAGCGATCTGACCCTTGTCAGCCGTCCTCAGGCAATTGGAACAAATCCTCCACCGACACGCCGAGTCCTTTTGCCAGCCGCAAGGCCAAGACTGTCGAGGGCACAAAGACACCGTTCTCCACCGTGTTGATGGTCTTGCGGCTCACCTCGACCTGCGAGGCCAGCTCCATCTGCGTCAGCCCGACCCTCAGGCGATGCTCTTTCAGATGCACGATGAGCTGCGCGGGCGCCTTCATTTTCGAAGACCTGCGACCGCCATCCACGCCGAGGGCGCGCAGATGAGCAGGATGCCAAGCACCAAAAGCGCCCCTTTCAGACTTGTCTCAAAGTATTGTGTCAAAAAGAAAAAGAGCCAGAATCCGATGACAGCGCACCAATAGCCGAACTGATAGGCGCCGCGATGCGTTGCCACAGCCATTTCATCCCAGGCGGGTCGAATGCTGCGCGGTGAGATCACGGACACGATAAATTGCGAGAGGCCACCGAGAATGGCCAGCCCACCGAGCCAGAGGACAAGCTCTGACGAGATGGTGTTTGTAAAACCATAGAGGGCAAGCAGCCCAAGGCCAAAGGCGGTGACCAAGAGGTTTGCGGCGAGGCGCGTGGTGGCGAGCGGGTTCATCATCAGTTCTCCTGTAACCTTTGGGTTACATAAGAAGACTCAAAAGTAACCTCAAGGTGACATGGAGAAAATTTTGTGCAAAGGACGATCAGGCCTGCCCGATGGTGGTCGGCCCGCGCCGATCCGGGTGCAACGCGGAATAAAGCACATGGTTGCGCCAGCGGCCGTTGATCTGAAGATAGGCCTGCGCCACGCCTTCGTATTTGAACCCGGCCTTTTCCAAAGCCCCGCGCGAGGCCACGTTTTCCGGCAGGCACGCGGCCTCTATCCGGCTCAGGCGCATGCGGGCAAAGGCGTGATGGGTCACGGCAGCGATGGCCTCTTTCATATAGCCTTGGCGGGCATGACGCGCGCCGATCCAATAGCCGATGGTCCCCGCCTGCGCAGGGCCCCGACGGATATTGTCGAGCGTCAAGGCGCCCAAAAGCGCATCGTCTTCGCGGCGAAACAAGAAGACCGGCAGGCCACTGTCATTGCGAAAGCTGCGCTCCGCCCAGATCACACGATTGGTAAAAGCCTTGCGCGTCAGATGATCCGACGACCAAGTCGGTTCCCAAGGCTGCAAAAACTCCATGCTTTCCTGACGCAGAGACGCCCATGCGCGATAGTCCGAATGCTGAGGCAGACGAAGCGTCATGCGCTCCGTCTCGATCCGCACCTTCGGTCGTCGCGACAGCATCAGGCGGCGAACCTTTCGCGCAATTTATCCAGCTCAGGCGCGGCTTTGACCGGGCCGTAAAGCGCCATCGACGCCTTGCCCATGCCGGTTTTCACCAGAAACTCCCGCACATTCTCAAGCGTCACCGCGTCAATCCGCTCGACCGTCTCATGAAGCTCCGGAATGCGGCCCCAGATGCCCAGCATCCGCGCGTTGCGCTCGGACCGAGACGACGGGCTTTCCAGCCCCATCAACAGCCCCGCCTTGATCTGCGCGCGTGCACGGTCGACCTCGACCAACGTCATTTCAGACGCCGCACGTTTCATCTCGTCAATCGTGACCTCGGCCAATTCCGCGACCTGATCGCCGGAGGTGCCCGCGTAGATCGTGGTCAGCCCGGTGTCGGAATAGGCGCCGGATTGGGCATAGATCGTATAGCAAAGCCCGCGTCGTTCACGCAGTTCTTGGAAGAGCCGCGAAGACATGCCGCCGCCCAGAGCGGTGGTCGCGGTCTGGGCGATGTAGATGTCTTCGTCGCGATAGGCAGGGCCTTCGAACGCCAGCGTGAAATGTGCCTGTTCGAGTTTCTTGACCTTGCGAAATTCGCCGCCTTCAAACCGCGCCGGATCCGCATAATCGCGGCCATGCGGTTTGAGCCCGCCAAAAATCTCTTCGGCCTCGGCGACGATGCGGTCGTGGTCGATGTTGCCTGCGGCAGAGAGGATCATGCGCTCGGGGCTATAGTGCTCGTCGACAAAGCCCGCGAGATCGTCGCGGCTAAAATTGCGCACCCGTTCGGCGGGCCCCAAAATCGTCCGGCCAAGGGCCTGTTTCGGGTAGGTCGCCTCTTGCAGCCAATCGAAAATCACATCGTCGGGCGTATCCAGAGCCTGACCAATTTCCGATAGGATCACGCCGCGTTCCACCTCCAGCTCATGCGGATCGAAGATCGGGTTCAACACGATGTCGCCAATTACATCCAAGGCCAAAGACACATCGTCTTTCAGCACCCGCGCATAATAGGCCGTGGTTTCCCGCGTCGTATAGGCGTTCAGGTAACCACCAACGTTCTCAAGGACTTCCGCGATTTCGAGAGGCGTGCGGCGTTTCGTGCCTTTGAACGCCATATGTTCGAGGAAATGCGCGATGCCGTTCTGCTCGATCCGCTCATGGCGTCCGCCCGCCAGCACCCAAACCCCAATCGACGCGCTTTGCATCGAGGGTTGAAGTTCGGTGACGATCCGAAAACCGTTGGACAGAGTGTGGATACGTGGGCTCAAGCAAGGCGCTCCTTGATCAGGGTTTTAAGACCATCTAGGTCGTTCGGCACCACCGTAAACCGCTCGTCGCGCTCAAACAGATCGGCCATATGTTCGGGCAGCGCCGGGTGGATGCCACAAGCCGCCTCGACAGCCGCCGGGAATTTCGCAGGATGCGCGGTCGAGAGCGAGATCATCGGCACCTCGGACAGATGCTCTTCGGCGACTTTCACCGCCACCGCCGTATGCGGGCAAATCACCTCGCCGGTGCGTTTGTGCATGTCGGTGATGGTGGCGGAGGTTTCCGCCTCGGACGCCCGACCCGACGCAAAGGTATCGCGCAGGCGATCCATCGCGCCTTGGGAGATTTTGAATTCGCCGGATTTAAATTCTTCCATGAGCTGCGCAATCGCAGCGCCTTCGCGGTCGTAGACATCGAAGAGCGCGCGCTCAAAGTTGGAACTCACCTGAATGTCCATCGACGGAGAGATCGACGGCACCACGCCTTCTTTGGTGCAGGCGCCGGTTTCCATCGTGCGGTGCAGAATGTCGTTCTGGTTCGTCGCGATCACCAGCTTGTCGATCGGCAGGCCCATGCGTTTCGCGATATAGCCCGCGAAAATGTCGCCAAAGTTGCCGGTCGGCACGGTGAAAGAGACCTTACGATGCGGCGCGCCCAGAGAGACGGCGGAGGTGAAGTAATATACGACCTGCGCCAGCACCCGCGCCCAGTTGATCGAATTCACAGCCGCCAGTTTGACGTGATCGCGAAACTCGATGTCGGCAAACATGTCCTTGAGCGCAGCTTGGCAATCGTCGAAATCGCCCTCGACGGCCAGCGCATGGACGTTGCTCTCAGAGGGCGTGGTCATCTGGCGACGCTGCACATCCGACACCCGGCCATGCGGGAAGAGGATGAAGACGTCGACGTTCGACAGCCCTTTGAAGGCCTCGATGGCGGCGGAGCCGGTATCGCCCGAGGTCGCGCCCACGATAGTCACATGTTCGCCACGCCGCGCCAGCGCCGCTTGGAACAGCTGGCCAATGAGCTGCATGGCAAAATCTTTGAACGCCAGCGTCGGCCCGTGGAACAGTTCGAGCAGGAAGTGGTTCGGGCCGAGTTGCACCAGAGGCGCGCGGGCGTCGTGGTTGAAGCCCTGATAGGCCTTTGCGATGATCTCTTTGAACTCGGCATCCGTAAAAGTCTCGCCGATGAAGGGCTTCATCACCGTGAACGCCGCCTCTTCGTAAGACATCCCCGCAAGCCCGGCGATCTCCGCCTCGCTCAGCGTCGGGATGCTCTCCGGCACATAAAGCCCACCATCGGAGGCAAGCCCCGTCAGCATGGCGTCTTCAAAGGTCAGGGTCGGCGCTTGGCCGCGGGTCGAGATATAACGCATGTCATCTGCTCTTTAGTCCGTTCGCGCCCTGATACGCCACAGAAGGAAAAGAGTCATCCCTAACCAGACAAGGCAGAGCGAAAACCATGTGATTGCATACTCGAGATGATCGTTCGGGATGCCCTCGATGCCCACTGGCATCGGCTCTATACCCTCCCCGGTACTATCGCGCGCCACGATCAACACGGGCTCTGTGCCGAGTGCCTCCGCCATCGCTGGAATATCACGCCCGAACCAGATGTTACGCCCCACATCGGGTGCAGGCGTCGAGCTGTTCATATCATCCGGCCAATGCAGGTTGCCGACCACCGTGACCTCGCCTTTGGGGCGCTGGACATCTTTCTCCATGTCCCGCACAAACCCACGATCGAGCAACACTCGCCGCCCGTCGTCCAACGTCATAGGTGCAATAATCAGGTATCCCGCGCCGATCTGTTTGCGCGAGACCAGCACATGAAGCTCACCGTCACCGATCTCCCCCGTCGCCACCACAGGCAGATATTTCATCGAGGGATCAATCGCTTTCGGCAAAGGCACCGGATCGGCGCCAATCTCCGCGCGGATCTCGGCCAGAACGCCCTCTTTCCACACAAGCCGCGAGAGTTGCCATGTGCCCAACCAGATCAGAATCGCGCAGCCCAAGACCCCGATCACGATGGGAAAAATCATCCGCTTGAACATAAAGCCTCCAAAGAAAAAGGGCGCGTCAACCGCGCCCTTCTATCGAGTTTCCTTAGTGCTGGAAATACTCAGGCCTTACTGGCCCCAGATATAGACCACCACAAACAGGAAGAGCCAGACGACGTCCACGAAGTGCCAGTACCACGCAGCCGCCTCAAACCCGATGTGATCGTCCGGGGTGAAGTCACCCTTCATCGAGCGCACAAGGCAGATCAGCAGAAAGATCGTGCCGATGATGACATGGAACCCGTGGAAACCCGTCGCCATGAAGAAAGAGCCGTAGAAGAAATCGCCACCGAAGGTCCAACCTTCATGCATGACAAGCTCATAATACTCATAGGCCTGAAACAGCGTGAACACCGCGCCAAAGCCCACACCGATGGCTAGACCGGCCACGAGGTCCTTGCGGATGTTGCCATGCACCAGCGCATGGTGCGCCCAGGTCACAGCGGCGCCGGAGCACAGAAGGATCAGCGTGTTGATCAGCGGCAGGTGAAACGCGTCGACCGGGATGATCTCCGGTTTGACATATTCAGTGCCCGCATAGGTGTACATCGGGTACAGCGTGTTCTTGAAAAACGCCCAGAACCAGGCTGCAAAGAACATGACTTCGGACATGATGAACATGATGAAGCCATAGCGCAGGCCGATCCGCACCACCGGCGTGTGATCGCCCGCCTTGTTTTCCTTGATCGTGTCCGACC
This sequence comes from Celeribacter naphthalenivorans, assembly GCF_020524585.1. Classification (GTDB taxonomy): domain Bacteria; phylum Pseudomonadota; class Alphaproteobacteria; order Rhodobacterales; family Rhodobacteraceae; genus Celeribacter; species Celeribacter naphthalenivorans. The sequence continues at coordinate 203,289 of NZ_JAIVLK010000008.1, read as the reverse complement.
ACCAGCTCCACATCACGTAAAGCACGCCGACGAAACCGATCAGGAAGATGAACGGGTTGTCGTTGGCCATCCACATCACGGCGCCGAACAGCATGATAAAGGCGCCGACAGCCGCCATCAGCGGCCAGGGCGATGGCGGAAGGATGTGGTAATCGTGGTTCTTTTCATGCGCCATAGTGTGCGTCCCTCTCCCTTGGTGACCCGTTCGGGCTTAGTTCAAACTCGTGTCCGAAGATGTGCCCGCCTCCAATGCGGCATAGTCTTCGGGCAGGTCTGTTTCATGGAATGTATACGACAGCGTGATGCGGTGGATAAATTTCGCATCCCTGTCGGTGGTGATCTCAGGATCGACATAGAAGGTCACGGGCATCAACACGCGCTCCCCCGGTTTCAGCACCTGTTCGGTGAAACAGAAACAGTCGATCTTGGTGAAAAAGCCGCCGGCCTCGAAGGGCGCGACATTGTAGGACGCCGTGCCTGCAACCACGCGGTCGGTCGGATTGTAGGCCTCGTAAAACGCCAGCCCGGTTTCGCCGATCCGAACCTCCATCGTGTTTTCCACGGGTTTGAACTCCCATGGCATCGACTGATCGGTGTTGGCGTCAAAGCGGATCTTGATGGTCTCGTCCAGAATGGTGTCCGAGGCCCCCGCGGCCACGTTCGTGGTGCCGCCAAAGCCCGTGACCGCGCAGAACCAGCTGTAAAACGGCACCGAGGCCCAAGCCAGACCGCCCATGAGGACAACGACCCCCACAAGTTGGAACACAGTCTTTTTCGGGCTACGTCCGGCCATCAGTATCCAGCCTCCTGTGCCGCGATCGACGGGTCGAGAACGGTCACTTTGACCACGGTCAGACCGAGCAAAAGCACCACAAAGGCCCCCAGCGCCAGCCCAAGCCCCACATTGCGGGAGCGGCGGCGCGTGTGCATGTCGTGAAGTTTGGTGATCGCCATCTTAGAACGGGCCTCCAATACCAAAGGCAAAGAGCGCCTTATCGGCCATCAGAGCCATGAAATGCAGGAAAGTGTAGGCCAGCGACAGTTTGAAAAACGCGCGCTCGGCCTTGTAGTTATCCGCCTCGGCCTCTTCCTCATTGCGACGCCAAAGCACAACGGCCCCGCGCAGGAAGGCGGCGTTCATCACCACGGCGACGATCAGATAGCTCCAGCCCGCCAGAGGTGTGGCGAACATCGCGGCGGCAAAACCGGCCAAAAGGATGGTGTAGACGAGGATGTGATTGCGGGTCGCGCGTTTGCCGTGGGTCACGGTCAGCATCGGCACTTTCGCCTTGTCGTAATCGGCGTTCATGAACAGGGCGAGCGACCAGAAATGCGGCGGCGTCCACATGAAGATCAGCATGAACATCAGGACAGACGACAGGGTGATGTCGCCCGTGACAGCGGCCCAGCCGATCATCGGAGGCAGCGCGCCAGAGGCCCCGCCGATCACGATGTTCTGCGGCGTCGCGCGTTTGAGCCACATGGTGTAGACCACCGCATAGAAAAAGATCGTGAAGGCCAACAGAGCGGCGGCCACCCAGTTGGTCGCCAGATAGAGCATCACGACGGAAAAGGCCGAAAGCGTCAGACCAAAACCAAGCGCCTCACCACGGGTGACTTTCCCCGCCGGGATCGGGCGCGACTTGGTGCGCTTCATCACCATATCGATGTCGCTGTCATACCACATGTTCAGCGCGCCGGAGGCACCGCCGCCGATGGCGATGCAGAGAATGGCGAAGAAGCCGAGGAAGGGATGGATGCCACCCGGCGCCACGATCAGACCCGCAAAAGCGGTAAAGACGACCAGCGACATGACGCGCGGCTTCAACAAGGCGAAATAATCGCCAAAGCCCGCTTCATGGTTGTCATCCAATACGATCGTCGCGTCAGTCATCGCGTCACTTCCAGTTGTGCGTATGCCCCCAAGCGGACATTTCGTCTCTTCATGGGGGCGTGCGTGGGCAAAGAAAGGCGGGGCGGTTGATCCGCCCTCACCCGAAAAAGTCAGTCGGCAGAGGCCAGTCGGATGTTGCTCGGAGCGGCCTCATTGGCGGCGTAGAGCTCTTTGGCCTGAAGGAGCCAGGCGTCATACTCGTCCTGCTCCACCACCTGAACGGTGATCGGCATATAGGCGTGATCCTTGCCGCAAAGTTCCGAACATTGACCGAAGAAGGTGCCGGTTTTCTCCGCTTTGAACCAAAGCTCGGCCACACGGCCCGGAACGGCATCCTGTTTCACGCCAAAGGCCGGGATTGTCCAGCTGTGGATCACATCCGCGCCGGTCACACCCATCACAATCGTCTTACCAACCGGCACGACAACCTTGGTGTCGGTGGCCAGAAGGAACTGATCCTCAGTGTAGCCCGCTTTGACCAGTTTTGCACGCATCGCGTCGTTCAGCACATAGCTGCGACCGCCCGCGGCGATATCCTCATCGGTCATATTGGCCGGGTGGCCCAGAAGGTAGCTGTCAAAGGAAAAACCTTCGTCAACATATTCATAGCCCCAGAACCACTGATAGCCCGTCACCTTGATGTAGATGTCGCCATCCGGGATTTCCTGTTGCTTGAACAGCACCGGAAGCGAGAACGCCCCGATGACCACAAGGATCAGAATCGGCACGATGGTCCAGGCCACTTCGATCGGCGTGTTGTGGGTGAAGGTCGCGGGCGTCTTGTTGGCCTTGCGGTTGTAGCGCACGATCACCCAGAGGATGAGTGCCGCCACGAAGGCCACGATCACCGTGATGATCACCAAAAGCATGTGATCGAGACCTTGAAGGTCGCGGGCAAGCTCGGTCGCCGGGGCTTGAAAGCCCATTTTGCCGGGCTCAGGCGCGCCCAAAAGCTCGCCGTCCTGAGCCCAGGCGCCCGTCGCGGCGCTCAAGGCCCCGGACATAGTTGCAAAAAGAGTGGCCGCCCGAGCGGACCCGAAAGATTTTATGCGCATAGTCTCTTCCCTAGGTTGCAATCAGGGTTGGCTCCCCGACGGCTGCCCCGGTCTTCCGGGTGCATTTTCATTTGAGTCTGCCCTATCAAAAACCATATTAGGCGTGATGGGACAAGAATTCCCCATCTGTTTGAGCCACTTTTTTGATCTAGATCAAGTCCAAAGGGAGAAAATCTGTGAATTCGAGACGTTTTGACCCATTTACAAATGCGATCGAATTGGAAAGCTCCCTCGCGATCCTGCGCGACGCTGTCGCGGGCGCCGATGACGGCGAACTTTTCCTCGAGCGCCGCACCTCTGAGGGTCTGGTTTTGGACGACGGACGGATTCGCACCGCCTCCTATGACGCCTCCGAAGGATTCGGCCTGCGCGCCGTGCGTGGCGAGACGGCGGGTTACGCCCATTCGACCGAGATTTCCGAACAGGCCATCCGCCGCGCCGCCGAGACCGCCCGTCTCGCCGTGGGCGCGGGCGGCGGCACGCTGGCCGAGGCGCCGCGGGCCACGAATGTGCATCTTTATACCGACGAAAACCCGCTCGAAGGCGCGGCCTTTGACGTCAAGATCGACACATTGAAAGAGATCGACGACTACCTGCGGGCACTCGATTCGCGCGTGGTGCAGGTCACTGCCTCGCTCGCGGCCTCTCACCAAGAAGTCTATATCCTGCGCCCCGAAGGCGGGCTGACCTCCGACATCCGCCCGATGGCGCGGCTGTCGATTGCAGTCATCGTCGAACAGAACGGTCGTCGCGAAAGTGGCTCTGCGGGGGGTGGCGGGCGCTTTGGCCTCACGGGTCTCATCGCACCCGATCACTGGCAAGGCGTGGCGCGCGAGGCTCTGCGCATCGCCGTGGTGAACCTCGACGCCGTCCCTGCCCCTGCGGGCGTGATGGAGGTTGCTCTTGGACCGGGCTGGCCGGGCGTGTTGCTGCACGAAGCTGTCGGCCACGGGCTTGAGGGCGATTTCAACCGCAAGAAAACCTCCGCCTTCGCTGGCCTCATGGGCCAACAGGTCGCCGCCAAGGGCGTCACGGTGTTGGACGACGGCACCATCCCGGATCGGCGTGGGTCAATCTCGGTGGATGACGAGGGCACGCCGTCTGAGAAAACCACCCTCATCGAAGACGGCATCCTCGTCGGCTACATGCAGGACCGCCAGAACGCGCGACTTATGGGCGTGCCCCCCACCGGCAACGGGCGGCGCGAAAGCTATGCCCACGCGCCGATGCCGCGCATGACCAACACTTATATGTTGGGCGGCGATGCGGCGCCGGACGAGATCCTCGCCGATATGAAGAACGGCATCTATGCCGTGGGCTTTTCCGGCGGGCAGGTCGACATCACCAACGGCAAATTCGTCTTCAACTGCACCGAGGCTTACCGTGTCGAGAACGGTCGCATCGGCGCGCCAGTGAAGGGTGCGACCCTGATTGGCGACGGCGCCACCGCCATGAAACAGATTCGCGCGGTCGGCAATGACATGGCGCTCGATCCGGGCGTCGGCAATTGCGGCAAACAAGGACAATGGGTGCCGGTGGGTGTGGGTCAGCCGACCTTGCTGATCGGCGGGCTGACGGTTGGGGGCTCCGCAGCCTGAGCGCTGCAGAGTGCGATTCTGTCCAAGCCCCTCGCGCCCAAGCCTACGTTAACCTTTATGAACAAAGCGGCCCGATATGCGTCATTTCGGGCCGCTTTTGCGAAAACCGACGCACGTCCGGTAAATATTCCGGCAAAAAATCGTCTCGCACTTGGCTAAAATCCAATCTTTCCGATTTGTGGTAACACCTCATTAACCATTTTGCGCGATGGTGATGGGGCAAGAGACGGAGAGAGTTGGTTCATTGGAGTTCATCCCTTCCCACCACCCCCTCACCCCACCCCACACCGTGGAAGATAGGGCCAATTGGCTCCGGCTCTTGCGCTCCAGACGCGTTGGCGTCAGCACCTTTTACCGGCTTTTGAGTGAACATGGCGATGCGCAGACGGCCTTGGACGCCCTGCCCGCGATTGCGCGTCAGGCCGGTGTTTCCGACTATCAGATTTGCCCTCAGGGCGTGATCGACGCCGAGTTGCGCGCGGGCCGTAAACATGGCGCGCGGCTGATCCTGCGCTCCGATCCCGACTACCCGCCGCTTTTGGCCCTCATCGACGACGCCCCGCCCGCGATCTGGGTCAAGGGCGATCTGTCGCTGTTCGAACGCCCCACATTGGCCGTGGTCGGCGCTCGCAATGCGTCATCTTTGGGACATCGCTTTACCCGGACTTTGGCGCGAGAACTGGGCGAGGAAGGCTTTGCCATCGCCTCTGGCCTTGCACGCGGCATCGATGCCACCGCGCATGAGGCCGCTTTGGACACAGGCACCCTCGCCGTTCTCGCGGGCGGTCTCGATGAGATTTACCCGACGGAGAACACGGCGCTCTATCACAGCATCGCAGAGAGCGGTCTGTTGATCTCCGAGCAACCGTTCGGGATGAAGCCCTTCGCCCGGCATTTCCCGATGCGCAACCGCATAGTCTCCGGCCTGTCGCGCGCCACCATCGTGATTGAAGCCGCCGCGCGCTCGGGTTCATTGTTGACCGCTGGCAACGCGCTCGATCAGGGGCGCGAAGTCATGGCGGTGCCGGGACATCCCTTTGATGCGCGTTCTGCGGGCTGCAATATCCTGCTGCGTGACGGGGCGACGCTCATTCGCGGCGCGCGCGATGTCATGGACACGCTGGCCGCCGCCTCGCCTCTGGCGCAGACCGCGATGGAAACGCCACAGGACGCGATCCCCGTGCCCGAAGCCCCCGCCGAGATGCGCAGCCTCGCCGATCACGCCGCCCTTCATACCGAGATCCTCGCCCGTCTCGCAGGCGCGCCCCTGCCCGAGGACGACCTGATCCGCGATCTCGGCGTCACCGCAGACCGCGCCAGCGCGGAAATCCTCAGCCTCGAATTGGATGGTCGCATCGCCCGCAAACCCGGTGGGATGCTGGCGCTTGGATAGGGGATGAGGTCAGTTCAGCGGGCATCAGTTCAGCGGGCAATAGTCAAACAAAAGCTCCGGAAATACGGTACAATAGGGTTCGCTCGCGAACCAGACATCCGTCGCGCCAATGCTATGATCCACCACGGCCCATTGATCGCCCTCGCGGATCAGAAAAGCGATCACGTCAAGGCCTCCGACCTCTTCGAAATAGGACGCATCATCTCCCCAATAGCGCACCATGGGCACCTCGCGGATGTCGATCGTGCCACCGCCGGGACGCTGCGGCGCGAGGCTGGCAAAGGCCCGCTTCCCCGTGGAGCGCAATTCATAGACGACAAACTCCACCGGCGCGCCCAGCCGCCATTCGATCACAGGACGAACCGCATTCATGATCTGCGTGCGTTCAAGACTGCCACGCGCGGGTTCATGCCAGTCCTGAGCGACCACAGGAGGGGTCACGGCAAAGGACAAAACGACAGAGAAAAAGAGGGCACGCATGGAAAACTCCGCAACTTGGAACACTGGGGCAATTCATCGCAACTCTTTCGAAAACCCATGCTCATTGGAACAATAATCTGTGCAGTCCATTGACATTTCTCATAGCCTGCCCCCATTTTCCGCCGCCATAGGCCCCAGTCACCCGAGAATCTTAAGGACCCTCTATGCCAGTTGTTGTTGTCGAATCCCCCGCCAAGGCCAAAACGATCAACAAGTACCTCGGCAAGGATTACACGGTGCTGGCCTCCTACGGGCACGTGCGCGATCTGCCGCCCAAAGATGGCTCTGTCGACACCGACAACGATTTCGACATGACCTGGGAGATCGGCGCCGACAGCCGCAAACACGTCAAGGCCATCGCGGATGCATTGAAAGACGATGACGAACTGATCCTCGCGACCGACCCTGATCGCGAAGGCGAAGCCATCTCGTGGCACTTGCAAGAGGCGCTGACCAAACGCCGGGCGATCAAGAAATCGACCGCCGTGTCGCGCGTGACCTTCAATGCCATCACCAAGCCCGCCATTTTGGAAGCGATGAAAAGCCCGCGCCAAGTGGACGTGCCGCTGGTCGACGCCTATCTGGCGCGCCGGGCGCTGGATTATCTCGTGGGTTTCAACCTTTCGCCGGTTCTGTGGCGCAAACTGCCGGGCGCGCGCTCGGCGGGCCGTGTGCAATCTGTGTGCCTGCGCCTGATCGTCGAACGCGAGATGGAGATCGAGGCCTTTAATCCGCAGGAATACTGGTCGGTGAAGGCGATGCTCGAGACGCCGCGCGGCCAGAATTTCGAAGCGCGCCTGACGCAGCTTTCCGGAAAAAAACTCGATAAATTCGATTTGAAAGACCGGATGAGCGCCGAAATGGCCGTTCAGGCCGTGTCCTCGCGTGCGCTCAAAGTTGCCTCCGTGGAGGCCAAACCCGGCTCCCGCAACCCATCGGCGCCCTTCATGACCTCGACGCTTCAGCAAGAGGCCAGCCGCAAGTTCGGCATGGGCGCGCGTCAGACCATGAACGCGGCGCAGCGGCTCTACGAGGCCGGTCTGATCACCTATATGCGGACCGACGGCATCGACATGGCGCCCGAGGCCGTGGCCCAAGCACGCGACGCGATCAAGGATCGCTATGGCGACAAATATGTCCCCTCCTCGCCGCGCATTTACAAAAACAAAGCGAAGAACGCGCAGGAAGCCCACGAATGTATCCGCCCGACGGATATGTTCGCCGCCCCCGACAAGGTGAACCTGACGGATAGCGACCAGCGCAAACTCTACGACCTGATCTGGAAGCGCACGATTGCGTGCCAGATGGAAGGCGCGAAACTCGAACGCACCACAGTCGACATCATGTCGGACGACCAGGAGGTCGTGCTGCGCGCCACCGGTCAGGTCGTGGTCTTCGACGGCTTCATGGCGGTTTACACCGAGGGCCGCGACGATGTGGATGAGGACGACGAAGGCCGCCTGCCGCAGATCATGCAGGGCGAGGCTCTGAAAAAAGTCGCAGGCGCGCTGAAAGCCGAAGCCGCGGAGAAAGAGGCCGTGTTGGGCGCGGAAGACGCCGTTCTGGGGCTTCAACACCACACCAACCCGCCGCCGCGCTACACCGAGGCAACCTTGGTGAAACGGATGGAAGAGCTCGGCATCGGGCGTCCGTCCACCTACGCCTCAGTGCTCTCGACCATCGTGGACCGCGAATATGTCCGCAAGGAACAGAACCGCCTGATCCCCGAGGACAAGGGCCGGATCGTCACGATCTTCCTGATGAATTTCTTCCGCAAATATGTGGGCTATGAGTTCACCGCCAATTTGGAGGAAGAACTCGACGAAATTTCGGCAGGCGATCTCGATTACAAAGAGGTTCTGGCGAAATTCTGGCGCGATTTCCATGCGGCCATCGCTGAGACCTCTGACCTGCGCATCTCCGAAGTGCTTGATAAACTTGACGAAGCTTTGGCTCCGCAGCTTTATCCGCCGCGCGAAGACGGCTCTGACCCGCGCGTCTGCCCGAAATGCGGGCAAGGCTCTCTGCACCTTAAAACCTCGCGCACCGGCGGTTTTGTCGGCTGTTCGAACTACCCCGAGTGCACCTACACGCGCCCGATTGCGGGCGAAGGCGCCGAGGGTGACGAGCGGCTTTTGGGCGAGGATGCCGGCGATGAGATCTGGCTCAAGGCCGGGCGTTTCGGACCCTATGTGCAGCGCGGAGAACCAACGCCGGAGAACAAGAAACCGCCGCGGGCCTCCCTGCCGAAAGGCTGGTCGAAGGACGACATGGACCTTGAAAAAGCGCTCACGCTTCTGTCCCTGCCCCGCGAGATCGGCGAGCACCCGGATGGCGGCATGATCAAGGCCAATTTTGGCCGCTTCGGACCGTACCTCATGCACCAGTTGCCAGATGAGGCGAAGCCGGTTTACGCCAATCTCAAGGACCCGAACGACGTATTCGAATGCGGTATGAACCGCGCGGTCGAGCTGATCACCGACAAGCGCAACAACCCGGGTCGCGGACGTTCTGCGGCGGCAAAACCGCTCAAAGAGCTGGGTGATCACCCCGATGGAGGTCCGGTGCAGGTGATGGAAGGCCGCTATGGTCCCTATGTGAAATGGGAAAAGGTCAACGCGACGCTGCCGAAAGACGTCAAGCCCGAAGACCTGACCATGGATCAGGCGGTCGAGCTGATTGCAGAAAAGGCGGCGAAGAGCGGCAAGAAAGCCCCCGCCAAGAAAAAGGCGGCCCCGAAGAAAGCGGCGGCCAAAAAACCGGCCGCAAAGAAAGCTCCGGCGAAGAAGAAAGCCGCTGAATAATACGCTGAAGAATACAAGGGCGCTCCGAGAGGCGCCCTTTTCATGTTAGAGCTTAGGCGCGAACCGGTTGACCGGAATGGAAAACACCGCGCGGCCCTTGTCATCCGGATCCGGCAAACGCCCACCCCGGATGTTGACCTGAAGCGCGTAAAGCATTCGTCCCGGCAGAGGCAGGGTCGCATCCCGCGCGTCCCGGGTTTCGATGAACGCCTCTTTCGAAATCCCGTCTTTGACATGAATGTTCGACGCCTTGTGTTCGGCCACCGTGGCCATACAGGCCTCCTCCCGCCCGCCTTTTCTATAGTCATGCCCGACAAAAATACGCGTCTCTCCCGGCAGGGCGAGAATGGTCTGCAAACTGTCCCACAGCTCCGCAGACGAGCCGCCCGGGAAGTCGGCGCGCGCGGTGCCGCTGTCGGGCACCATGAAAGTGTCATGGGCAAAAACCGCATCGCTGATCACGTAGGACACCGAGGCCAGCGTGTGACCTGTGGAGAGGATAACCTGCGCCGTCAAAGCGCCGATGCCGAATGTGTCTCCCGGCTCGAACAGGCGCTGCCAATACTCGGGGCGGTTTTTGAGGCTGTCATCGGCGTAAAGGTCGGCCCAAATGTTTTGCACCTCCAGAACCTTCTTGCCGATCGCCTGCGGCGCCTTAAATCGTTCGGCAAGATAGGGCGCGGCGGAGAAATGATCGGCATGGGGGTGGGTGTCGAGCACCCAGACGACATTGAGCCCCTGCTCTGTCACATAGCTTGCGATCTCATCGGCGCTCGTGGTCCAAGTGGCGCCGGAGGCCGGGTCGAAATCCAGCACCGGATCGATGATCGCCGCCGCTTTCGTGACCGGGTCGATGACGACATATTGCCAGGAGCCGCTGGCCTCTTCGTAGAAGGCGGCGACATCCGGGCTTCCGGGGCGGTTTGACGCGGGGAAAAACTGCATAGGGTGTCCTTTGTGCATTATTCATATTCTCAATAATGAATATGATGTACCCCACTGGACAATCAAGTCCGATAAAAACAATAAATTATTATAGCTCACCCCAGCTTTTCTTATCCCTGATGTCCGCATTGCGAACAAAATTTGCAAATAACGAACGTATTATTTTGCAACGCAGCAATCAATTGACTTGCCCCCCCGTAACCCGGTTAATCAGGCAAACGCCATTCACGGGAGGACGAAGATGAGTAAGGTGTACGGGTCGGCCAAAGAGGCCCTCGACGGGATTTTGAAAGACGGCATGCTGATCGCCGCGGGCGGGTTTGGCCTTTGTGGTATCCCTGAGCTGTTGATCGACGCCATTGTCGAGAGCGGGGTCAAGGACCTGACGGTGGCCTCAAACAACGCAGGCGTCGATGGCTTTGGCCTCGGCAAGCTGTTGGAAACCCGCCAGATCAAGAAAATGATGTCCTCCTACGTGGGCGAGAACGCGGAATTCATGCGCCAGTATCTCTCCGGCGAGCTGGAGCTGGAATTCAACCCGCAGGGCACACTGGCCGAACGCATGCGCGCAGGCGGTGCTGGCATTCCGGGGTTCTACACCAAGACGGGCGTCGGCACGGTCATCGCCGAGGGCAAAGACCACAAAGAGTTCAACGGTGAAACCTACATCATGGAAGAGGGCATTTTTGCCGATATTTCCATCGTAAAAGCCTGGAAAGCGGATGAGACCGGCAATGCGATCTTCCGCAAGACCGCGCGCAATTTCAATCCGCCAGCGGCGATGTGCGGCAAGATCTGCATCATGGAAGTCGAAGAGATTGTGCCCACCGGCTCGCTCGACCCGGACCACATCCACATGCCCGGCGTCTATGTGCACCGCCTGATTCAGGGCGAGCATGAAAAGCGCATCGAACAGCGCACCACGCGGCCCCGTCCGGCGGCGTAACGCGACACGATCTTGGGCAGCCCCTATGACACCCTCCCGGCCTCCGCCTTTTGGCGGAGCGGCGTCGCCGAAGCAGAGCCTTCGGCGATCAAGGGGCTGTACCTGCCGAAATTTCCGATCACCCGCGAGACCAAAATCATGACCGCGGGCAGTTGCTTTGCCCAGCATGTCCACCGCGCTCTGGTGGCCCGCAATTGGGCAGTGATCGACACGGAAACCCCCGTGGCCCCGATTGCCCGCGAGGTGCTCAATCGCTTTGGCTACGGGCTTTACTCCGCGCGCTACGGCAATATCTACACCGCGCGTCAGATGCTTCAGCTTTTGCGCGAGGCCTTGGGCGAATTCACCCCGGCCGAGCCGATCTGGACGCGCGAAGGCCGCTATGTCGATGCCCAGCGCCCCAATGTCGAACCCGAGGGGCTCGAGCGTCCCGAGCATGTGCGACAGGCCCGTCGGGTGCATCTGCGCCGGGTTCTTCGGGCCGTGAAAGAGGCGGAGGTTTTCGTCTTCACCCTCGGGCTGACCGAGGTCTGGCGTCATCGCGACAGCGGCACGGTCTACCCGACCGCGCCCGGCACGCTCGCCGGGGACTATGACCCGGAGCACTACGAATTCCACAACTTCACCCTGCCCGAGCTGCGCAAGGATCTCGAACAGCTTCGGACCCTGCTCGTGCTGCTCCGCCCCGGGATCAGGATGGTTTTGACCGTCTCGCCCGTGCCCTTGACCGCCACGGCCTCGGGCAAACATGTGATGGTGTCGACGGGCTATTCCAAAGCCGTGCTGCGTGCCGCCGCCGGAGAACTTGCAGACAGCTATGGCGATGTCGATTACTTCCCCTCCTATGAGCTGATCACGAACCCCGCGGCCCAAGGCCGGTTTTACAAGGACAACCTGCGCTCCGTCACCGACGAAGGCGTGGCCGCCGCCATGAGCATGTTCTTTCAGGCTCATGACCCGAAGGGCGCGGCCTATGTGGCCGCCAACACCGCCGCGCAAGGCGACGAGGACGAAGACGATGACCTGGTCTGCGAAGAGGCCCTGATCGAGGCGGCGCGCTCATGACGGACAAAAGGGGCGAGCAAAAGGTTCTCATCGTCGGCTCCTCGCATACCGGCGCATTCTACACCGCGCGCGAGCGGATCAAGACGGGCTTCCCCGGTCTTGAGGTCAGCTATTTCGGCATGCCGGGGCGGATTTTCAGCGAAGCCCTGTTCGAGAATGGCATTTTGCGTGCGGCAGATGCCAAGGCCCGCAAACTCGCCTGGATGGACCGTCCTGAGATTGATTTTGCGCCCTTTTCCCTGATCATTCAGGTCGGCGAACGTTTCACGCTCAATCATGTGATGCGGCTCATGGCGTTTCACGATGTGCTCGAAGAAGCGGAGCGCAGCGGGCGGGCGCCGATCTCCAGTGCAGCGCTCACGGCCTTTCTGACCAGCATGGTGCAATCGCGCGTCGATCACATCGTGGACCGTTTCGGGGCCGACGACCGCTACTGCATCCTGCCCGCGCCCTACCCTCTGGCGCGTTCGACCACGCCGGGTCCGAAACATGAATACGGCCTCACCGCGCTCTCACAACGTGGCTTCGCCGATCAGTGGATGACGCGCTATGAGGCGATCATCACGACGCGGATGCAGGCGGCGGGTCTCGATGTTTTTCTACAACCGCATGAGACGCGCGCCGGGCAATTCATGACGCAAGACCGCTATGCCCGCCCCGGCACCGACATCACCGCGCCCGAAGGGCAGGTGGATCATCGGCATATGAATTCAGACTACGGATGGCAGGTGTTCTGCGCCCTCGCAGAGCATCGTCTTGGACTGACACCGGAGGGCGACGCCCTCTCGACCCAACAGAAAATGACAGGATGACCGAACAGACGTTCGGCAAAGGAGGATAGTAATGGCTTGGGACCGCAATCAAATGGCCGCACGCGCGGCGCAGGAGTTGGAAGACGGCACCTATGTGAACCTCGGGATCGGCATCCCGACCTTGGTGCCGAACTTTATCCCGGAAGGCGTTTCCGTGACGCTTCAGTCGGAGAACGGCATGCTCGGCATGGGGCCGTTTCCCTATGAAGGCGACGAGGACCCGGACCTGATCAACGCGGGCAAGCAAACGATCACGGAGCTTCCGAACACGGCCTATTTCGACAGTTCTTTCAGCTTCGGCATGATCCGCGGCGGCAAGATCGCCATGGCGATCCTCGGCGCGATGGAGGTCGATGAGAAGGGCGATCTGGCGAACTGGATGATCCCCGGCAAGCTGGTGAAAGGCATGGGCGGCGCGATGGATTTGGTCGCGGGCGTGGGCCGTGTGGTGGTGGTGATGGATCACACCAACAAACATGGTGAAAGCAAGCTTTTGAAGGCCTGCACCCTGCCTTTGACCGGTCAGGGCGTGGTGGATCGGGTGATCACCAATCTGGGCGTGCTGGATGTGGTCGAGGGCGGCCTCAAGATCGTCGAGCTGGCCGATGGGGTCACCGAAGACGAGCTTCGCGCGGCGACCGAGGCGACGATTGTGGGCTGAGCGCCTACCTGAGTATTTTCACTGCACTGAAGACGGAACGCGGCTCAGAGATGGGTCGCGTTTTTCTCTGCCTTGATTGTTCAAAAAACAGAAACAGCATCATATTGTCGCCCCAATTGTTTTTTAAACCTCCGAGCAATCACAAGGCCTTTCTCTTAGAAAAGGTCAGAGCAGACACCGTCATCCACAGGATTTCCGATGACTTGGAACACAGTTACTTACGCCGGCTGGGGTCGGGCGCGCAGCGCCACGGGCCAGATCGCCCGCCCGGAACGCCAATCTTCTTTGCTGCGTGACATCGCGGGCTTCGCCGCGCCCGCCTTTGGGATGCGGCGCTCTTATGGCGATGTCGCATTGAATGACGGCGGCCGCGCCTATGACATGACCCGACTGGACCGCGTGGTGTCCTTCGACGCCGAGACCGGCATCGTCGAGGTCGAGGCCGGGATGCCGATCGGGGACTTGGGCCGCGCTTTTGCCGCCCAGGGATGGATTCCCCCGGTGATGCCCGGCACGGGCTTTGCCACGGTCGGCGGCTGTATCGCCAATGACGTGCATGGCAAAAACCACCATGTGAAAGGCTCCTTTGGCCAGCATGTGACCGAGATCACTCTGCTGCAAGGTGCCGAGGTGAAAACCATCACGCCCAAAAGCGGCGCGATCTGGAAAGCCACCGTTGGCGGCCTTGGCCAGACCGGGGTGATCGCCAAGGCCAAGCTTCAACTCATGCCCTGCAAAGGCGACATGATGGTGCTGACCGAGCGACGGATCGACAACCTCGATGCATTCCTCGCCGCCTTCGACGAGAGCAAAACGGATTACACCGTCGGCTGGATCGACGCGACGGCGACCGGTGCACATCTGGGCCGTGGGATTCTGGAAGAGGGCGAGATCACCTCCGGCATCAACACCAGTAAGGAGGGCGCCAAGGCGGTGCCCTTCAACGCCCCCGGCTGGGCGCTGTCGGCGCCAGTGGTGCGGGTGTTCAACGAGCTCTATTTCCGCCGCGTGCCCGCGAAGGGCCGCACCTCGGTCAAACCGATCACAGAGCCGTTCTTTCCGCTCGATGCGATCCACGACTGGAACCGGCTCTACGGCAAACGCGGGTTTAACCAATTCCAATGCGTGGTGCCGCCCGAGCGCGTCGATGTGCTGCGTCTGATGCTGGAAAAAATCGGCGCGTCGCATCTCGCCTCGCCTCTGGCGGTACTCAAAAAGATGGGGCCGGGTCGTGGCGGCTATATGTCTTTCCCGATGGAGGGCTACACGCTGGCCGTCGATTTCCCGAACAAGAACGGCTCAGAAGATCTGATCAAAGAGCTGACCGATATGGCGCAGGACGCGGGCGGGCGGATTTATTTCGCCAAGGACGGCGTGGCCGACGCCGCGCAGGTGGCGGGCATGTATCCCGAACAGGACAAATGGCAGAGCGCGGTGGAAAAAGCCGATCCGGAGGGCGCGATGATGACCGATCTGGTACGACGCCTGAATCTGCGCGCAAAGGAGAGTTGAGATGACACAGACAGCACAGACCTGGATCATCCTCGGCGCGACCTCTTCGATGGCGCGTGCCATGGCGCGGCGGCTGGCGAAAGAGGGCGCTATGCTGATCCTTTGCGGTCGCGACATGGAGGACCTCACGGCCTCCGCCGAAGATTGCAAAGCACGTGGAGCATGTGAGGCCGTCGCCATGCGCTTCGATGCGCGCGACAGCACAACCTTCGCCACCATCATCGACCACGCGGCCCTGAACGAGGGCGCGATCAACTGCGCCGTCTTCGTTGGCTCCATGCCGGAGCAATCCGCAATTGACGCCGATCCGAGCCTGATCGGAGGCGTCGTGCAGGACAGCCATGTCGGCCCGGCGACCTTCCTGTCGATGTTGGCCCCGCATATGGAAGATCGCGGCCAAGGCACCGTCGTAGGCGTCGGATCGGTCGCCGGGGATCGTGGCCGGATTGGAAACTATGTCTACGGTTCAGCCAAAGCGGGATTCGCGACTTACCTGTCGGGTCTGCGCAATCGCCTGACGCGCGCAGGCGGTCATGTGGTGACCGTGAAACCGGGCTTTGTCGATACGGCGATGACCTGGGGCATCGAAGGCATGTTCCTCGTCGCCTCCCCCGATGCGGTGGCGAAAGACATCCTGCGCGCGGTGGCGAAGAAAAAGAACGTGATCTACACGCCGTTTTTCTGGCGCTACATCATGTTGATCATCCGGCACATCCCGGAATTCATCTTCAAGAAAATGTCGATCTAAACGCCTGTTGAGATCAGGGGCCCCACAGGAGCCCCTTTGGGCCCCTTTTCAGTTGGACGCCCGCACCGCGTTGGTGGCAAAGACGCAGCCGTCTGAATAAAGCTCCGGCTGGGTCACACAGAGGCGCTTTGTCACCTGCCAAGCGGCCAACACCTTGGGCACATAGGCACGCGTTTCCGCATAGGGCGGCGGACCGCCCGCGGATTTCACCGCGTTTTCCCCCGCATTATACCCCGCAAGCGCCAGCGCCACATCGCCGTTGAACTCTTTCAACAGCCAATCGAGATAAGCGATGCCGCCCTTGATGTTCTGATCGGGGTCCGTGGCGTCGACGCCAAAACGCTCTGCCGTCGCCGGAATGAGCTGCATGAGACCCTGCGCCCCTGCCCCGCTGAGCGCCGCCTCATCGCCCGAGGATTCGACCGCGATCACCGCAAGCGCCAAGGCCGGGCTGACCTGCGTTCCGATGGAGTTCAGCAAGAGCGACGGACCGTAGCGATTGGCCAGATCGGTGACATGCTGAAACGACGGGGTAGGAATCATCTTTTTCGTATCGAGATCGAGCGCCGCCAAAGCCGCCCCGAACCGCGACGCCTCGGCCCCCGCCAGATCATGCGGCACGGCGGTCCAATACCAGTCCATCAGATCTTGCGGCGCGGGCACCTCGGCGGCTTGGGCCACAGGCGGGGCTTTGAGGGTTTTGGGGCCGGGACGGATTTGCACATTGATCAGATTGCCTGCGCCCCCTGTCGGCACGCCAAGACGCTTGGTGCGCACCTCAGGCCAGGGCGGCGGCACCTGTGCCTCTGCGGTGGCGGAGGGCGTGGCCTCCTGGCCCTGATCCTGCGCAAAAACAGGCGCGACAGAGGCCATGGCGAGTAAACTCACAGAGAAAACAATCGGAGACAGCGCCCCGGATCGAAACTTTTGAATCATACGCAACTGCTCTCATGACAGGCCTGTTGGTCGGCCTTTTCAGTGTAATTGCATCCAGTTTCGCAAAAATCACCACGTTTTGCGAGTGATTTAGAGAGATTCAGAATAAATCAAAGGCCCGCATTAACCGTTTTTCCACTTGAAAAGCATTTTCTCAAAAAATAGTTAAAATTTTTTATGATTTAAAATCATACACTTAATAAATTATGACCCGGATTTCTTCGCGTTTCCAAAAACGTACCAATGCTGCCCAACTCTCGCCCCAGTTCGGGGGCCATATAGGCTCATCGAAAGCGCAACGGAGCGATACAGCCAAGGGAAACGGCAAGTGCTCCAAACGCTAAGACGTGGAAAAACTGAGCTGAAACATATCCTCGGAGGGTAAACTAATGAAATTCTTCAATCTCGCAAATCGCTTCAAACGTGACGAAGACGGCGCCGTGACCGTTGACTGGGTTGTGCTGACCTCTGCCATCGTCGGCCTCGCCATTGCCGTTCTGGCCTCCGTTTCCAGCGGCACCACTGCCCTCGGCGACAAAATCTCCGCCGATCTGATGTCCCGCACTGTGGTCACCTACTAATCCCACTGTATTCCAAATTCGGAGTAGACTGATGAAATTCTTCAAACTCGCAAATCGCTTCAAACGTGACGAAGACGGCGCTGTGACCGTTGACTGGGTCGTGCTCACTGCTGCCGTCGTCGGCCTTGGCATTGCCGTTCTGACCACCGTGTCCAACGGCACCACCGCACTCGGCGACAAAATCTCCGCCGATCTGATGTCCCGCACGGTGGTCACCTACTAATCTCTGCGCGGTCCACACGGACCGAGCAAGATACAAAAACCGCGTCTTCACTGGGAGGCGCGGTTTTCCTGTGGTGAAGGCTGCGTTTGAAAACGCCACCTGTGCCATCGCGGCAGAGCATATCGGCCCATCTCGACAGATCGAGAACAGCCCGCGCAAATCGGGGGGTTTGTTCCGGAATATGCAAAAATTCATGCCAGCGCCGCCTTGGCACCACCGAAATGCCTTATTTGACTGAAAAGTTAAGAGTGTATCGCGAGGGGAGAAATCTGTCCTCCGCAAGAAAGGGACGACTGTTATGCGTATCATTTTCGGATTGGTCCTCGTCATCGGGGTCGCACTGGCGGGATTTGCCGTTCATATGACGCGGGGCTACCTGTCGACATATCAGGCAGAGCTTGACCGGGAGAAGGCCATGCGCTCCTCTTCCGTCCAGACCGAAGAAATTTACGTTGCCCTCGAACAACTGACCTATGGCGAACCGATCCTGCCGGAAAAGGTGAAAAAAGTGCTTTGGCCGGTGGACGCCATCCCCGCCCAGCCCTTTATGACCGAAGAACAGCTTTTCCCGGAAGGCCCCGACGTGCTGCGCGCTGCTCTGCGCACCATCGAGCCGATGGAGCCGCTCATGGGCGCGAAAGTCACACGTCCGGGTGAAAAGGCCGGTGTTGCGGCTCGCCTGTCTAAGGGCATGCGTGCCTTTGCCATCCGAGTGGACGTCAGCTCAGGCGTTTCGGGCCTGTTGCGCCCCGGCGACCGTGTCGATGTCTATTGGACCGGCCGTCTGCCGAACGCCGCGAGCGAAACCACAAAGCTGATCCAATCCTCCATGCCGCTGGTCGCCGTCGACCAATCCGCCGACGAAGAACGCCAGACCACCGTGATCGCCCGCACCGTGACCGTCGAGGCGACCCCGACAGAAGTCGCCGCCCTGGCCACGGCGCAAAGCACCGGGCGCCTGTCCCTGGCGCTGGTCGGACGCGATGACGACACAGTCGTGGCCGGTGTCGAGATCGACAAGAACACGCTTTTGGGCATCGAAGAGCAGGAATATGTCGAGGCGCCAAGCGAAGAAGTCTGCACGATCCGCACCCGCAAGGGCGGCGAGATAATCGTGACCCAGATCCCCTGCGCAGACTAAAAAACCGGCAAAACCGTCCCTGCCGGGATTCGAATTTACACTGTTTGCGCCAAACCTGCATCGGGTTTGGCGCATTCGTTTTTTATGAATTCACATCAAAGACTTGGCCCAAACCATTCACCATCCCGAACAAAGCCAGTCATTTTGACCTTGTGACTTATCCACATCACAAACAACGCCCAAGAGATTGATTATTGCAAAAAAAGTTAATTTACCGCATGTTCGAAGACAATTGGACCGTCAGAGTCCGTTCTTGAGGCGTGGTCGATCAGAGGCAGGATCACATGAAAATGTTGAATATGTTCAAGGCCGCCCTCGTCGGGTGTGCCCTAATCGGTGCAGCACCCCATGGGGCGTTTGCAGACAAACTCCGTGTTATGACCGGGTCTCCTTCGGGCGTTCTGAACGTTCCGATGAACCGCGCCGTGGTGGTCGAAAGCGACGAACCCTTCGCAGAGATCTCGGTCGCCAACGCAGAGATTGCGGATATTTCCACCCTGTCGGATCGCACGATCTACGTCCTGGGCCGCACCCCCGGCCTGACGACGATCACGCTTTTGGCGCCGAACGGCTCGCTGATCACCAACGTTCAAGTGCAGGTCACCCCGGATGTGACCGAGTTCAAGGAACGCCTGCGTCAGATCATGCCGAACGAAACGATCGAGGTGCGCACCGCCAATGACGGCATCGTGCTGTCGGGCGTTATTTCCTCGGTCACCATGATGGAACGCGCTGTCGAACTCGCCGAGCGCTATGCGCCGGGTCGCGTGTCCAACCTGTTGAACATCGGCGGCACCCAGCAGGTGATGCTGAAAGTGCGTTTCGCCGAAATGACGCGTTCTGTGTCCAAGAACCTGTCTTCCTCCATCGGCATCGCCAGCACGAATGTTGCCGGGTCCAGCGGCACTTGGCTGAGCGCAAACAACTCTGCCGCGGCGATTGCGCAAAACGGCGGCGTCACGGTGAGCGAGGGAACTCTCGGCGCACTGAACATCGGCGGATCAATCGGCAACACCCAGCTTTCTGTCCTGCTTGAAGCCATGGAAGAAAAAGGCCTCGTCCGTACGTTGGCCGAGCCGAATCTGACGGCACTGTCCGGCCAACAGGCCAAATTCCTCGCCGGTGGCGAATATCCGATCCCGGTGTCCAGCGAGGACGGCATTTACATCGACTTCAAACCCTTCGGTGTGGAACTTGAGTTCGTGCCCCGCGTGGTCAATGGCGATCAGATCAACCTTGAAATGCGCGCCGCCGTTTCCGGGATCGACTCGACCGTCAACTACTCGGTAGATGGCTTTACGCTGAACTCGTTCAAACGTCGTGAAACCTCCACCACAGTCGAGCTGCGTGATGGCCAGAGCTTTGCCATCGCGGGCCTCTTGCAGGACGACTTCGAAGATCTCGTCGGTCAGGTGCCGTGGTTGGGCGACATCCCGGTTCTGGGGGCACTGTTCCGCTCCACCGATTATTCGCGCCGTCAATCCGAGCTGGTGATCATCGTCACCCCGCATCTGGTGACGCCGACCAACGGTCTGGCTCTGGCCCTGCCGACGGATCGCGTCAAAATCCCGACCGAGAGCGATTTGTTCCTCTTTGGCAAAACCTTTGGCGGTACCTCCGCGCCGCAATCCGGCAGCGCTGCCGAAGTTGCGAAACAGGACTTCTCCGGGTCCTATGGCTATGTGATGGAGTAAGGACATGCGGGATACTTTGAAACTGACCCTCGCCGCCTCTGCCCTTTTGGCGCTTGGCGCGTGCTCCGATCAACCGGCAGGCTCTTCTTGGTTCCAAGAGGCCGGCGGCTATCTCGACAGCGGCACTTTCGGCAATGCGACCATGAACAACACGTTGGTTCAGACCGGTCAGCTGAGCTACGTGATCGACCTGAACGAACGCTTTGCCTCGCAGGTTCCGGCCACCGTGAATTTTGAATTCAACTCCGCGGTGCTCGATGGCGTGGCACGAGATGCGATCCGCAAACAGGCGCATTTCATGGCGCAATTCCCCGAAGTCCGCTTCCGCGTCTACGGCCACACCGATCTCGTCGGCTCGCCCGCCTATAACAAATCGCTCGGCCTGCGCCGCGCAAAAGCCGTCGTCGCCGAACTGGCCCGCAACGGCATTTCGCGCTCGCGTCTCGAGGCGATGGTCTCCTACGGCGAAACCCAGCCGCTCATCGTGACCCAGGACCCGGAACGCAAAAACCGCCGCACGGTCACCGAAGTCTCGGGCTTCGTCGAAAACTCGAACCTCGTGATGGACAGCCGTTACGCCGAGATCATTCACCGCGAATATATCGAAAGCGCCACGGCCCCGTCCGATCTGGTCGATTTCGGCAGCCGTGAGATCAACCCGGGCGACTAAAGAGTTTCTCGACACAGCACTCAATATGAACAATGGGGCCAAACCTGCGCGGGTTTGGCCCCATTCGCGTTCATATCGTCCCAGATTAGCGAATTATTACGCGATTTCGGCCCTATTGTTGCCCCAGTTGCCCGGCACCTTACCCCCAATGGGAGCAGTATGTCCGACCTGTGAGTCGGGCAGACGCGCCAGGGGAAATGGGGTGTTGGGTCTTTATCTTTCAAAGACTTGGCGAAAAATGGATCCTGGCGTTCGAGTAAAAGGACGCTTTGAGCAATGACGAGTGAAGCTCTATTGCAAAACGACCCGGCCCCGCTGGTTGCCTGTACGATCAGCCGGGACGTACAGAATTTCGATCTTCTGATCGAGGATATGGAGAGCGAACTGGGCGAAGCCTGGGGCGATCTTTCCTTTGAAGATGCGCGACAATTTTTCCGGCAACCGGAGAGCGGCGGTCTGAAATTCGTGGCCATTGCCCTCGATCAGGAAGACGAAAGCCTTTTGGCGATGATCGCCGACCTGATCAAATCGGCCAAGGTTCAGGGCATCAAGGTGATCCTGATCGCCGACGAGGTCTCGCCGATGGCGCTGCACCAGCTTTTGCAACTGGGCGCTGAGGATTTCATCCCCTACCCGCTTCCGGAGCAGGCACTCCACGATGCGATCGAGCGGCTGAACGCCCCGCGCAAAGTGCCCGCGGTCGATTTCATCGAGGCCTCCTTGCCCGTCCCCGCAAAACACGGCGGCGCAAACGGGATTATCCTGCCTGTCCACTCCATCGCCGGCGGCACCGGGGCCACGACGATTGCCGTGAACCTCGCTTGGGAATTGGCCACGATCGAAAAGAAAGGTCCGCAGCCGCGCGTGCTTCTGATCGATCTCAACCTGCAATTCGGTTCGGTCTCGACCTATCTCGATCTCCCGCGTCGCGAGGCCGTCTATGAATTGCTGTCCTCGACCGAAAGCATGGACGACGATGTGTTCAAGGGCGCCTTGATGAATTTCAACGACAAGCTGTCGGTGCTGACCGCGCCGACGGAGGTCTTGCCGCTCGACTTCATCGAACCCGTCGATGTCGAGCGCCTGCTCGACAAGGCGCGGGCGCATTTCGACTATGTGATCGTCGATATGCCGACGACGCTGGTGGCCTGGACCGAGACCGTTCTGACCGCGGCAGAATTCTATTTCGCGCCCATCGAGCTCGATCTGCGCTCGGCGCAGAACATTCTGCGCCTGCGCAATGCGCTGCGGGCCGAGGAACTGCCGTTCGAAAAGATGCGCTTCCTGTTGAACCGTGCGCCCAAAGGGATGGACCTCTCGGCCAAGGCGCGGATCAAACGCATGGCGGAAAACCTCGAGATTGCCATCGAGGTGCAATTCCCCGACGGCGGTCGCCCAGTGCGCGAGGCCTGCGATCAGGGCATGCCTTTGGGGCTTGAAGCCACGAAAAACCCGCTGCGCAAGGAGATCCACAAACTGGCCGCCTCCTTGCACGCCCGCCAGACCGAACAGCTTGAGGCCGCACAATAAGGTCCCGCAAGGTCCCGCCTCGGTGGGCCAAATGAGGTAAGAGACAGATGTTTTCGCGATATAAGAAGTCAGAGACCCAAAAGGCGGCGCCCGTCGCGGCGACGGCCGCGCCAAGTGCTCAGGCGAACCCTGAGCCCAAGGCCGCAAAGCCCGTCAAAGCTGCGGCGCCCGCACAGAAACCGACCAGCCGCGCGGCCCAGCCGACGCCGATGGACAAGGAACGCCGCCGCAAGGAGCGTCTCAGCGAAATCAAAGTGGAGATGCACAAGCGTCTTCTCGAAGACCTCAACCTCTCAGCCCTTGAAACCGCTGCGGAAAAGGACCTCAGATCCGAGATTTCCGACATCACCGCCGAGTTTCTGGCCGATCAGGGGCTGGTGCTCAACCGCGATGAACGGATCACCCTGAACCAGGACCTCTACGATGAGGTGCGTGGTCTCGGGCCCCTTGAGCCGCTTTTGAAAGACGAAAGCGTCAACGATATTCTGGTCAACGGCCCGCAACAGATTTTCGTCGAACGCGCCGGTAAACTCGAACTGTCCGACATCACCTTTAAAGACGAAAAGCACCTCTTGCGGATCATCGACAAGATCGTCTCCGCCGTGGGCCGACGCGTCGATGAATCGAACCCCTACGTTGACGCCCGTCTCAAGGACGGGTCGCGTTTCAACGCCATGGTGCCGCCCGTCGCGGTGGACGGTTCGCTCGTCTCCATTCGTAAGTTCAAAAAGGAAAAGCTCGGGATCGACGATCTCGTCCGCTTCGGCGCCTTCACCGAAGAAATGGCCGCCTATCTTCAGGCCGCCGTCTCCACCCGTCTCAATGTGATTGTGTCGGGCGGTACGGGCTCCGGGAAAACCACGACGCTGAACGCGCTGTCTTCCTTTATCGACAATGACGAACGCATCCTCACGATCGAGGATACGGCGGAACTTCAGCTGCAACAGACCCACGTCGGTCGAATGGAAAGCCGACCCGCCAACGTCGAGGGCAAAGGCGCCGTGACCCAGCGCGACTGTTTGCGCAACGCGCTTCGGATGCGTCCGGACCGGATCATCGTGGGGGAAACCCGTGGTGAAGAGGTGATCGACATGTTGCAGGCCATGAACACCGGCCACGACGGGTCGATGACCACGATTCACGCCAACTCCGCGCGCGATGGCGTGTCGCGTCTGGAAAACATGATCGCCATGGCCGGGATCGAGATGCCTTTGAAAGCCGTGCGCTCGCAAATCTCCTCGGCTGTGAACCTGATCGTGCAGGCTTCGCGTCTGCAAGACGGTTCGCGCCGCATGGTTTCGATCACCGAGGTAACCGGCATGGAAGGCGATGTGATTTCGATGCAGGAAGTCTTTCGCTTCCAACGCACCGGGCTGACGCCTGACAATAAAATCATCGGTCATTTCACCGCGACCGGCGTGCGGAGCCATTATTCCGAACGCTTCCGCATGTGGGGTTACGATTTGCCGCCGTCGCTCTTCGAGCCGACAAACCCGCGTTAAGAGAGGACGACGATCATGGTCATTTCTATGGAACCCGTCATTTACATCGTGATTTTCGTCGCGGTGCTTGCCTTGGTCGAAGGCATTTACCTGACGGTGTTCGGCAAGTCGATCTCGCTGAATTCGCGGGTCAACCGCCGTTACGAGCTTTTGGAAAAGGGCACGGGCGACCGCGAAGAGGTGCTCAACCAGCTCCGCAAGGAGATGAGCCAACACCTCAAATCGCGCAAGGTCCCGCTCTATTCCGTACTGGCTGAAAAGGCGCAAAAGGCCAATATCGCCTTCTCCCCGCTACAGCTTTTGCTGGTGATGGGGCTGTTGGGCATGGTCGCCTTTGTCGGTCTCTCGATTGGCACCGCCGCCTCGATGCCGATCCGTGTGGTGGTCTCCATCGCCATGGGCATCGGCGCGGTTTACGTCTGGATTCAGACCAAGGCCAAGAAACGCCTCGCGCTTATCGAGGAACAGCTCCCTGATGCGGTCGAATTGATGGTGCGCAGCCTGCGCGTCGGCCACCCGTTCTCCAACGCGCTCAACATCGTCGCCAAGGAGGTCCCCGACCCTCTCGGCACCGAAATGGGCGTCATCGCGGATGAAAGCGCCTATGGTCGCGACGTGGGCGAAGCTCTCAAAGACATGGCCGAACGGCTCGACATGCAGGATTTGCGCTTCCTCGCGGTGGCCGTGGCGATCCAACAGCAATCGGGCGGCAACCTCGCCGAGGTGCTCGACGGTCTGTCGAAAGTGATCCGCTCGCGCTTCAAACTGTTCCGCCGGGTCAAGGCGATCACCGCCGAGGCAAAATGGTCCGGCAACTTCCTGTCTGGCTTCCCGCTTTTGGCGCTTTTGGCGATCTCGCTGGCGAAACCCGATTATTACGACACGGTCAAAGGCACGCCGGCCTTCATTCCCGCCTGTCTGGTCGTCGGCGGCTTCCTCGTTGCGAATCTCTTCGTGATGAAAAGCCTCGTGAACATCAAGGTCTGAGACGGAAAGGACACCGATCATGCAAGAGCTGTTTTCTTCCATCCTGGGCGAACAACTTGGCCCCTTCGGCCCGCTGATCCTGATGGGCACATTGGGCGCCGTGTTGATCCTCTTCACCCTGCCGGTGCTTTTGAAAAAGAAACGCGACCCGATGGATCGCCTGCGCGAACAAACCCAGTCGACCAAGGCTACCGCCAAGGGAAAATCCCCGGCCAAGCTGCGTTACGACAACAAGAAAGGCGCCAAGCTCGAGAAATATTCCGCCTTCCTCGAGCCCCAGAACGAAGAAGAATACTCCGCCGCCCAGCTCAAGATGATTCAGGCGGGGTATCGGACGAAAAACGCCGTGCGCATGTTCCACTTTGCGCAATTCGCGATGGGTCTGAGTGCGCTGGGGTTTGGTCTGATCTATGCGCTGATGAAATCCTCCGAACAGGAAATGACCCCGAAATCCCTGTTCCTGACCGTGCTTCTGCCCGCGACGATCGGGTATATGTTGCCGAAATACTGGGTCACGCGTCGGGTCGAGACCCGCAAGGAAGAGATCATCAACGGCTTCCCGGACGCGCTCGATTTGATGCTCGTCTGCGTCGAGGCCGGGCAATCTCTGGATCAGGCCATCATCCGCGTTTCGAAAGAAATCCGCTCCGGCTTTCCGGCGCTGGCCGATGAGTTCGAAATCGTCTCCTATGAGATCAAGGCCGGCAAGGACAAATCCATCGTGCTCAAGGACATGGCCGAACGCTGTGGCGTGCCCGATGTGGCCTCTTTCGTCACCGTTCTGATCCAGTCGCAGCAATTCGGCACCTCGATCGCCGACGCGCTTCGGATTTATGCTGCAGAAATGCGAGATAAACGCGTGATGCGCGCCGAAGAGGCTGCAAACAAGTTGCCTACCAAGATGACCCTTGCCACAATGATGCTGACCGTGCCGCCGCTTCTGATCATTCTGATCGGCCCGTCGGTGTATGACATCTACATCATGCTCGGTGAGAACAGCTTCTGATCTTCGGATCATCGGCCTCACCGGCGAGACAACAGCAAGGGACATCATGTCTCCACGATTTTCGCGCGCGGCCTTCGGGCCCGCGCCTTACGTCTTTCTCATGGGCCTCTCTCTTCTGGCCGCCTGCCAGGACGGCGGGCTGAAACCGCTTCGCGATACCGGGGCCTATGCCCCCGCGGGCGTCGATGCCTCTGAGCGATCCGTCGACGGCCTCATCGTCGGTCACAGGTTGATGGCGGCTGGCGAATATGAGCTTGCGCTCAAGGCCTATTACCGCGCCGCCGCGCATCATGGCATGACGGTCGACACGCTTTCCGCCATCGGCTCTGCCAAGCTTCGCCTCGGGCGATTGGGACAGGCCGAAGCGGACCTGCGCCGCGCCGTCGAACTTGACGACACTTTCGTGCCCGCCTGGAACAATCTGGGGGTCATTTTGATGGAGCAGAACGAGTTTGGCGAAGCTGAACGGGTGTTCCGCACCGCCTTCGCGCTCGACAGTGGCCAATCTGCCGAAATTCGCGAGAATTTGCGCTTGGCACTCGCTAAACTCGAAAATCCTGAGTATAGTGAGCCCTACGAGAGCAATTTCACCTTGGTGCGACGCGGGACGGGAGAATATCTGATCCTTGCGCGCTGAGACGGCCAGAGACCCGAAAACGGGCCGGACGTCAAAAACAAGGCGAGACCAGAGATGAGGCAAACCGGGTCAAAAGGCGCAAAGCCACGAGGATCAATCCTCAGACGCCCGAGCAGACAAGAGGTGGCAGGCACCCATGACCAACATCATGACCCCTATTTTCCTGCGCAAGCAGACCGTGATCACGCTCGCGCTGATGGGCACTGTCGCCCTTTCGGCATGTCAGAAACCCTTTGGCGGTGATGTCCGCCGGGCCGACACCTCTGTGAATGCCATCGATGGCACCGGGCTCTCGGACATCATGCTGAACGCCGCCGATCCGGCCGAAGCCGTGTCTTATTTCTCGCGCGCCGTTGGCGAAAACCCGGACCGCATAGACCTGCGCCGCGGTCTTGCGCAATCCTTGATCCGCGCAGGCCAAAACGACGCGGCCGTCTCCGCATGGAAAGCCGTTGTCGGCCATAAAGAGGCGACCAGTGACGACCGTGTGGACTATGCCGACGCGCTCATTCGCACCGGCGAATGGAAACAGGCCGAAGCGGAACTCGACAGCGTGCCGCCGACCCATGAAACCTACAAACGCTATCGCTTGGAGGCGATGATCGCCGACAGCAATCAGGAATGGAAAAACGCCGACAGTTTCTACCAGACCGCCGCGGGTCTGACCACGCGCCCCTCTGGCGTGCTCAACAACTGGGGCTATTCGAAACTGACGCGGGGCGAATATAAAGAGGCTGAAAAGCTGTTTGCCCAAGCGATCACCTACGATCCCTCGCTTTTCACCGCCAAAAACAACCTCATTCTGGCCCGTGGCGCGCAGGGCAAATACGACCTGCCGGTGATGGAAATGTCCCAGACCGAACGCGCTCAGCTCTTGTACACGCTGGGTCTTGCGGCCGTGAAAGCGGGCGATGTCGCCATCGGCAAGGGTCTGATCAAGGACGCGATCGACACCCATCCGCAGCATTTCGAAGCCGCCGTGCGCTCGCTCCGCGCGCTTGAGGCCAACGTCAGCAACGGCTGAGGAATACCATGATTTCCCTGTCTCCTCAGGCCGCGCTCTGGTTTCTTGTGCCGGTCGCCGTGGTGTCCTTTGTCGCGGCCTTCAATGATCTGAAACGCATGAAATTGCCCAATGCGGTCGTGATGGCCCTGGCCGCGATCTATGTGGTCATGGGGCCGTTTCTCTTGCCTTTCGATCAATATCTCTGGGGCTTTGCCCATGCGGCGGTGATGTATGTCGTGGCGCTTTTCGCCTATGCCTATCTGGGCGTCGGCGCAGGCGACGGCAAATTCGCGGTCGCCATGTCGATGTTCATCCCTTTCTCCGACTTGGGGGCCGTCCTAATGCTGTTTGCGGCCTTTCTTTTGGGCGCTTTCGTGGCGCATCGCATCGCCCGCGCCATTCCCGCCATTCGTCGCGCAACGCCGGATTGGGTGTCCTGGGAACACAAGAAATTTCCGATGGGTCTGGCCCTGACGGGCACGATGGTGACCTATCTGGTGCTGGCGGCAGTGATCAGGGCGCTCTGAGAAAAGCGCATATGCGCCCCACGCTCTCGTCTGGCGTTAACCTTAATCTGATTAACCTTAACGCCAGATCAAACGCCAAAGGAGCAGAGATAGCCACTCCCTAAAGGTTGGGCGGAAGGCAGGGCGAAGCCCTCACTCCTTCACAATCGGATAGACCAGCATCATCGGATCACGCAGCGGCGGGCGCAGGGTCAGCCCGGCCTGCTCAATCGCTTCCAAAGCATGGCGCTGGGTCGAGACATCAATCGGACAGGTCGGGACGATGATGGCATCGGCATGCTCAATCCCCGGCACCCCGGAATAATACCACGGCGCCCCCCCTTCGAGCGGCGCGAAACCACCCAAAATCCAGATGCCCGAGGCAATATCGGCCACGAAAAACTCGCTCTCGGGCGGGAAGTTGAACGGCGGCTGTTTCAAACGGTCCGCCATATAGCTATGGAGCGCCACTTCGCCGGCCTGAAGCGTACAGCGCGGCAGCGTCTCGCCCAGAAACGTCACCGCCTCAAAGCGTTCGTTTTCGATAACATAGGGGGCAAGCTCGGGATACCGATCCACCATCGCCTCGCGCCCCAAGACCATGCTCGTGCGGTCGGATTTGACGAAAATATCCGGGATCTCGGAGCGCGTCGCGAATTGCGGCACATAGTCGTCGGCCTTCACCGCGAAAAGTCGGAAGGGGCTTGTGACGATGTTCTGCAACGAGGGTGCGATCAGAGCAAAGGCCACCAGCGCCAGAGCAGAGACCGCGTTGCGCGCATCGGCGTTGAACAGCACGCGCTGGCCCCGCATGGGCCGCTGCGCCATGAGCAACAGGCACAAAAGGATCAGCCAGGTCGGATCATTGCCGAAATTCTGATAGGTCACATAGATGAACCCCGGCGCGAGGAGCAAAAGCAAGAGCCCCGCCATGGCCTGCCCCGACTGACGCAGGACGATCACCGAGAGGATCAAACTCAGGCTTCCAATTAGGAACCGCGGCGCATTCATCACTTCGATCAGCGACATCCCCGGCGCGGCACGCGTGCCCGAGCGCGTGACGGTCAAGAGATCGTTGATATAGGCCGGAAAGAAATCGACGCCGTAAACCGCAACCATGACACCGGCCACCACCAGCCCCGTCGCGATCCCCGCCACAAGGCTGCGCATCGCGCCACGCATGAGGAACCCGAGCGCCACAGGCAAGACGAAGGCCACGAAATACGTCGGCTTGATCAAGGCCAGAACCGCCAGCAACAGCCCCGCGATGACACCATCGAGACGCGGCGCCTTGCGGCCCTCGAGAGGCGGCAGAACAGCGAGCAAAATCACGATGAAAGATGCCGCCCAAGCCCAGCGGTTGTAATACATCGACACAGAAATCGCGGTGACATTTTCACCATGCACAAGCGCCAGAACAAGTGCCATGATCACCGCACCAAAGACCCAGGCCGACAGCCCCCTGAGACGTGACACCGCCACCCAAAGCACCATCGGCGCCAGAAGCACGGCGATCAGCACCTGCGCCGCGATAAAGGCCATGCCCATGCCGAGCCCCGCCTTGGCAAAGGCCAAAATCGGCAAAAAGGCCAAAATCCCGATGGGCGTGGAAAAATCGAGATGCGGCACCTGCCTGTCCAGCATGCGCAACAGAATCTCAATCATATGCGCCGCATCGCCTTCGTGCCGGTCGAGATAGAGCCCGGATTTCGCCAAAGCGAATCCCCCGAACACACAGATCAAAACCGCGAGAAATGCCGCATATTTCCCGGCCGAAATTCTTGTCATACTGCCTGCCTCATGCATCGCGCGTTCACTTCCGGGTATAAGGTGTTTCGACACCTCAATCACACCCCGAATTCCGCCGAAAAGCTGCTCATAGCGATGGCGGATCGCTTTCGTTCATTTTTGCGAAAGATTATGGCCAAACACTGGGTTTTGCAAAGGCAGCGTCGAAAACCCTGCCGAAAATCTTGGCTTTGGCGCCGGGGATTCGTACACTCGCGCAAAAGAGACACCGCGTCGCCCCATGAGGCACGCAAGGCGCATAGAGAGAGCAGAGCATGAACATGGAAGTCACCCCCAATGTGATCGCGCCGGTCCAGCCGCGGCGGGCGGAAGAGACGGGTCTGTCGCCCGTGATGATGCGCGACATCGTGTTGAAAACGATGTTCCGCACCAACCTCGAACAGGTCTCGCGCCTGTCTCAGGTGCTGGCTTTGCCGATCTCCGTGACGCAGGATCTGGTCGACAGAGCCCGCGAACAGGGCATGGTCGAAGCCACGGGGACGATGCACGCGGGCGCGGGCTCAGAGATGGGGTTTCGCCTCTCGGACACCGGCAAAGCGCGCGCCTTGGACGCGCTCAGCCAGTCGGAATATTACGGCGCCATGCCGATCCCGCTTGAGAAATACGCCGAACAGGTCAAACGCCAATCCGTGCGCAACATGAAGGTGACGCGCGATGCCTTGCTGGGCGCGATGGGGCATCTGATCCTGCCGCCCGATCTGTTGGACCAGCTCGGGCCTGCGGTGGGCGCCGGGCGCTCGATTCTGATGTACGGGCCGCCGGGGAACGGGAAATCCTCGATCTCCAACGGCATTCGCGATGCCTTGGGCGATCTGATCTATGTGCCGCGCGCGATTGAGTACAACGGCTCAGTGATCACGGTCTATGACCCCTTGATGCATGTAAAACGCGAAGATGCGGATGACGATGCGAACGCGCTGCGCAAAACCGCGAACCGCTTTGATCGGCGCTATGTGCGCTGTGAGCGGCCTTCGGTGGTGACCGGGGGCGAACTGTCGCTCGACATGCTCGATCTGGTCTATAACCCGACCGCGCGGACCTATCAGGCGCCCTTGCAGCTCAAATCCACCGGCGGGATTTTCATCGTCGACGACCTTGGTCGACAAGAAGAACCGCCGCAGAAACTGGTGAACCGTTGGATTGTGCCGCTCGAAGAGAGCAAGGATATTCTGGCGCTTCAATCGGGCGAAAAATTCGAAGTGCCTTTCGACACGCTGGTGATTTTCTCGACCAACTTCCACCCGAACAAGATCTTCGATACCGCCGCTTTGCGCCGGATTTTCTACAAGATCAAGATCGACGGGCCGGATCAGGCGGGGTTCCTGAAAATCTTCGCCATGGTCGCGCGCAAGAAAAAGATGCCCTTGGATGAGGCCTCTTTGGTCTATCTGTTGAAAGAGAAATACCCGACCATCGACAATGTCTACGCCAACTATCAGCCGGTCTTCTTGATCGATCAGATGATCTCGATCTGCGAATTCGAGGACATCCCCTATCAGATGACGCCCGAACTGGTGGACCGCGCCTGGGCCAACATGTTCGTCGAAGAAAGCGAATTCGCGCATTGATGTCGCGCAGCGCTGAAAACACAAACGCCCCTGTTACGGGGCGTTTGTTGAGTATTTAACCCAAAGAAAAAGTCTCGCGGTTAGGCACTCGGCCCTAACACACGTTCTTCGCGGGCGATCATGGCATCGACCATCAAGGCCCACATCTGACGTGCCAGAGCCGGTTCGAACCCGGCCTTTTCGGCCTCCGCCTCGACCTTGTCCAAAACATCCTTCACACGATCTTCAATGCGCGCCGGAAGCCCCTCCCCCGGCTTCAACTCCGCCGCACGATCCACATGCGCCTGACGCAGCGCCAAAAGCGCCAGAAGGTCACGGTCGATCTGGTCGATCTGCACCCGCAAATCGGCCATGGTGGAAATCTCTTTGGGCGGTTTGAGCATGGGAAGGTCCTTTTTCTTGGGCTTTATCACGTGCATGCCGCGCAGAAAAGATGCGGGCGGTTTCAATGGCCACAAGGAAAAACCGCGCCTCAATCAGAGACGCGGTTTTCTCATGTGTCAGAGCACTCAAGCGGTGGGTTCCGGCTCCATGCCACCATCGCTTTTCGGCTTTTTCCTGGTCTTCGGAATGGCGGTCACAGAGGGTGCATCCTCGCCCTTGCCGGAGGCGCCACCGTCGCCGTCTTCGCCCGGTTGAGGCGGATTGCCTGCGATCACGCGTTTGATTTCGTCGCCGGTGAGGGTTTCATATTCCAGAAGCCCCAGAGCCAGACGTTCGAATTCCTCGGCATTCTCGGAAATGATCCGGTAAGCCTCGGCATAGCCTTCGTCGATGAAGCGTTTCACCTCTTCCTCGATCAACTCTTTGGTGTGCGCCGAAACGGAGAAGCCCGCGGTGTTGCCGGAGTAGCCTTCGGCGGCCTCGGCGTAGTCGACGTTGCCGACCTTGTCCGACATGCCGTAGCGCATCACCATGGCGCGCGCCAATTGCGAGGCCTGCTGGATGTCGCCGACCGGACCGGAGGAGACTTCGTCTTCGCCGTATTTGAAAATCTCGGCGGCTTTCCCGGCCATGGTCATCGCGATGCGCTGACGCGCCTCGTCCTTGAACATCTGCAACTTGTCCATCTCAGGCAGGCTCATCACCATGCCCAAAGCCCCACCGCGCGGGATGATCGTCGCCTTATAGACCGGATCGCATTTCGGCAGTTTCAGCCCCACGATGGCGTGGCCCGCTTCGTGATAGGCGGTCTTTTCCTTTTGCTCGTCGGTCAAGACCATGGAGCGGCGCTCGGCGCCCATCATGACCTTGTCCTTGGCCTGTTCGAAATCGTCCATCGTCACCTGACGACGCCCGATCCGTGCGGCCATCAAGGCGGCTTCGTTCACGAGGTTTGCGAGATCCGCGCCAGAGAAGCCCGGCGTGCCGCGCGCGATCACGCGCAGGTCGACGTTCGGGCCCAGCGGCACTTTGCGCGCGTGGACGTTGAGGATTTTCTCGCGGCCTTTGATGTCCGGGTTCGGCACGGTGACCTGACGGTCGAACCGGCCCGGACGCAGGAGCGCGGGGTCCAACACGTCGCGGCGGTTGGTCGCGGCCACGATGATGATGCCTTCGTTGGCCTCAAAGCCGTCCATCTCGACCAGCAGCTGGTTGAGCGTCTGTTCGCGCTCGTCGTTGCCGCCACCGTAACCGGCGCCACGGGCACGACCCACGGCGTCGATCTCGTCGATAAAGAGGATACAGGGTGCATTCTTTTTGGCCTGCTCGAACATGTCGCGCACGCGGCTTGCGCCGACGCCCACGAACATCTCGACAAAATCAGAGCCGGAAATGGTGAAGAACGGCACGCCCGCTTCGCCCGCAATGGCCCGCGCCAAAAGCGTCTTACCCGTGCCCGGAGGGCCAACCAGCAAAGCGCCTTTCGGGATTTTACCCCCCAGAGCCGAGAACTTCTGCGGGTTGCGCAGGAATTCGACGATCTCTTCGAGCTCTTCCTTGGCCTCATCAATGCCCGCGACATCGTCAAAGGTCACGCGGCCTTGTTTCTCGGTCAGGAGTTTTGCGCGCGATTTGCCAAAGCCCATCGCACCGCCTTTGCCGCCGCCCTGCATCCGGTTCATGAAATAAATCCACACACCGATGATCAGGAAGATCGGCAGGAAGGACAGAACGAAGGGCATGATGCCGCTTTCTTCCTGCGGCTCGCCTTTGACCTGCACGCCCTCTTCCAAAAGCTGGGACACGAGGCTGTCGTCGCCCGGGTTGATCGTGTATTTGCGCCGGTTGTCAGCACCGGTGAAATACACCCGCTCACCATCGATATCGACAGAGGTGACGGTGCCGTCATCCACTTTCGACATGAATTCGGAATAGGGGACGACTTCCGACGACATCGTGTTCTGATTGCCGCCCAGCACCTGAAACAGGGCCAGAACGAGCATCAAAAGCACGAGCCAGAAGGCGAGATTACGTGCGTTGCCCAAGGGGATCTCCTCGAAATAATCTGGGGTCGCACCCATGATGCATATCACGGGCGCGAAGCTTACCCCTTAAAATAGGCATCCCGGCCCCAAGTTCAATGCGATAAAAGCGATGTATAGAAACCACCTTTCGGGTGGATTAACCGCGCCCGCGCGGCGCCATGGCCCGCAAGCGGCGCCGAAATCAACGTGTTGCCGTCGAAGACCGCAGGAGAGGCCCCCAATGTTTCGCGAGGCGGCGCATCTTTGGGCCGTTCGCCCAGTTGCAAAAGCCCGTCTTCGCCCAAGGCGCGGACAATGAAGTCCTTGTTTTCAAAGCCTTCCACCACCCATCGCCCATCCCAGACCGCCCCCGGCAAAGCCACGGCACCCGCCACGGCGGCATGTTCACGGGTCAGACGAAAACTGTCCTTGCCCCCCAAGAGTCGCACGCCATGCAGCGTCGCATCGCGCCCGCGCATCATGGCAGAAAGAAACTCCTGAAGTTTCATCCCCCTTGGGCCATACTCCGCCGAGGCAATCCACCGCAGGGCGGCGGCCAACAGACGGCGATTCACTTCGGGCGAGCCTTCGGCAAACCGGCGACGATCGATGATCAGATCACCGTGGTCTTCACGCACGCAATCGAGCGCGTGATCATGGGTGGCGAAATCCAGCGCCGAACGCACCTGCCCCAGATGATCCATCACCCGGCCCACCACATGCACGTCGATGCCCAGTTTGGTGAGTTCTTCCATCGCACGGCGCGCTTTGACGCGCTCAAACGCCTCATCGTCATTCGACGGATCGTCGATCCACGGCGCACGCAATTCGCGCAGATATTGCCGCAATTCAAAGCGCTCCTGCATCAACAGGGGCCGCACCCAAGTGATGCCCTCGGAAACCCGCCGCCGCTGCATCCCCGTCAGCCCGTCGATGCCGGAAGCCCGCGCCAGACGCATGAAAAACGTCTCCGCCTGATCGTCGGCAGTATGCGCCAAGGCGATGGTGGAAATGCCGCGCGGCTTGGCCCAGTCAGCCATGAGACGATAGCGCGCCCGCCGCGCCGCGTCTTGCAGATTGCCCGTGCCTTGATAGCCGGACCAGTTCAGCGTTGTGTGTTTGACTTTGAGGCGCTCGGACACTTCGGCGACGAATTGCGCCTCATGCGCAGCCTCGGGGCGCAGCCCGTGATTGACAGTGACGGCCTCAAGCTTGACCCGCTCTTCCGCCGCCCATTCCGCCATCAAATGCAACAGTGCCAGACTGTCGCCCCCGCCAGAGACGGCGACGGCCAGATGGTCCGGTTTGTCGAAAGAAAACGCGGTGGCCACGAAATGCCGAAGCATCGCCCGGTTCGCCGCTTTTTCTTCCATGTTCAGACCCTTACAGTGAGCACCCGCGCAGGGACGCGTCGGTTTGGGCTTGGCTTGCGGCTTGCGAACCGGGGAAGCGCGCGATGACTTCGCCGAACATGACGCAGCCCTTGTCGGTCTGGCCCAAATCGCTCAGAGCGCCCGCCAGACGCAGCAAGGCATCCGGCGCCCGGTCGCCTTCGGGGCTGCCGGAGAAACTGTCGAGATAGGCCCGCGCCGCATCCGCCGTTTGGCCCGAAGCCGACAGGGCTTCGCCGCGCATGAAATGCGCCTCGCCGGTCAGATAGCCCCCGGTGTAGGTCTGGGCGAAATTGCCGAAAGCCGTCGCGGCCTCCGGGTATTTGCCGTTGGTGAACAACGCCATCGCCGCATCGAAATCGCTTTGCTCCGAGAGTGCCAGATCGCCGCCCCCGTCCATCGGAGGCTGATTACCCGGTGTCGGCACGACGACATCCGTGGCCCCCGCTTCACCGCCGATGGGTTTCAGCGGCGGCAGGTTGCCGATGTCACAGCCCGCTTCCAGCTCGCAGAGCCGGAAGTTCAGGTCGTCCAACTGGTTCGTGCCATCGCTCACCACACGGTCGATGCGAAATTCCAGCGCCTCGATCTTGGCCGTCAGATTGGCCAGCGCCGCTTCCATCAGATCGACCCGCTCCTGCGTCCCCGCCCCCGCAAACTGTGTGTTGGGGGCGCCGGTGGTGGACAGCTCGCGCTTGAGCGTGTTGATCTCGACGGAAAGCACGGCGGCTTCCTGACGAATATCGGCCAGCGTCTGCGCGTCCTGGGCGAAGATCGGGGTGCCGAGCGTCAAAGCGCTCAGCGCGGCGGAGAGGAAAAGCGCTTTCATCGTGAGCGATCCTTACATGCCCGCGCCAGCGGCCAGCACGGTCACCGCGCGGCGGTTCTGACTATAGCAGGACTCGTCGGAACAGATCGCGAGCGGACGTTCCTTGCCGTAGGGAATGGTCTTGAGGCGCGACGGGTTCACACCCTGGTTGATCAGATATTCCTGCACGGAGGCCGCACGACGGGCGGAAAGCGCAAAGTTGTAATCGCGCGTGCCCTGCTCATCCGCGTGGCCTTCGATGATCGCGGTGTAGCCCGCGTTTTGGGTCAGCCAGTTGGCCTGACCGGCCAGAACGGTGCGCGCCTCATCGGACAGCGTGGATTGGTCCACCGCGAACAACACGCGATCACCGATGGTCTGGTTGAAATAGGCGACCGAGGTCGGATCGGACGCCGAACCGGCCAGCCCGCCATTGGCACCGGCGCCCGCGCCATTCGCCCCGGCACCACCCGCGCCGAACCGGCCGGGGTTGGTACAGGCGGACAGGCCCAAAGCTGCGATCAAAAGGACGGCACGCGAGGTGCGGGAGGTGAGAATTTTGGTCATGAGGATCTTCCTTTGCGGAAACTCGAAACTGCTCTTCGCAGCGACTATAACACCCTCCCTGCGACTTGGGGAGGGTGACACGATTATTTCAACGGGATCATTTCAAAAGCGGCGACCAGGCGGCGTCAGAGGCCCCCGCATTGGTCGGTACACGTTTGAGATTGCGGCCAGAAATATCCACCGAGTAAAGTGCGCTGGCGCCCGAGGCTCCTTGGCTTTCACGGGTGAACATGATCACGCGACCGTTGGGGGCCCAGCTCGGACCTTCATCGAGGAAAGAGGCGGTCAACAGACGCTCTTCGGAGCCGTCGGTGCGCATCACGCCGATGTGGAAGCGGCCTTGGTTTTGTTTCGTGAAGGCGATGAGATCGCCACGCGGCGACCACACGGGCGTGCCATAGCGCCCCTTGCCCGCCGAGATTCGCCGTGCTTCGCCGCCGTTCGCGGGCATGATGTAGAGCTGCTGCGTGCCGGAGCGGTCAGATTCAAAGACGATCTGCGAACCGTCGGGCGAGAAAGACGGTGCCGTCTCGATCGCGGGCGTGCTGGTCAGACGCACATTCTGCCCGGTCGCAATGTCCATGCGGTAGAGATCGGTATTGGTGCCGGTGGACATGGAATAGACGATGGACTGGCCATCCGGCGAGAAACGCGGCGCAAAGGTCACGGCCTCGGCAGGCACCGGCAGACGCGTGCGCGTCACCGTGCCGACATCGAGCATCATGATCTGCGGCGTGCCGTTTTCATAGGACGTGTAGAGCACCCGGTCGCCGGTCGGCGAAAAGCGCGGCGCGAAGACGATGAAATTGTCGTCCGTGAGATACTGAAGCCCTGCGCCATCGTAATCCATCACGGCAAGACGCTTCAGACGGTCGTTCTTCGGCCCGGTCTCGGACACGAACACAACGCGGCTGTCGAAATAGCCGCCCTCGCCGGTGATCCGGCTATAGACCACATCGGCCACCTTATGCGCGATCCGGCGCCAACTTGTGGTCGAACCACCCAGTTGCAGACCCGATCCCAAAGGCGCCTCGGCGTAGATGTCGAAGACGCGGAATTTCACCGACAGGTTGCCCGAGGCATCCATGCCGACAGCGCCCGTCACGAGGCCCTGCGCATTGATCGCTTTCCAATCCGCATAGGACACGGGCGCGCTAAAATTGGTGACCTGCGAGATATGCGCCGAGGACGGGATTTCCCGGAACAATCCCGTGCCAACCAGATCGGCGGCGATCACTTCAGAGATTTGTTGTGCATATTCTGCGGCTTGCGGCGTCTCGGCGATGAAATCCGGCAGCGCGAGCGGCAGCGGCTCGATCACACCACGGGTGATGTCGAGTTTCAGGGGACCCGGGTCCTGTGCCTGCATCGGCGCGGCTCCGAAAGAGAGCGCGCAGGCAAAAGCACAGGCAAGTGTCGTCAGGCCCAGTGTCTTTAGGCGTTTCATTTGTACCTCATCTGTTCGGGGTCGAACGTCATTTCGATATTGCGCCAATGCGCGTATTTTTCCACCGGCAACGGAAAACCGCTTGCTCCACAGCGGATAATCGCCCGTCGAGCCACCTCAAAAGCGGCGCTCGCGCCCGCCTCAGAGCCGCCCGAATGGGACAAAAGCTTGATGGAGCCGTTCTGCGGCGTGCCATCTTCGTTCATTTGGACACCGACCGTGATCGTGGTCCGCATCGCCTCGGTCGACATGGCGCCAACGTTCCAACATTGCGACACGGCGACCCGCATGCCTTCACGCTCGCCAGAGGTGAGCGGCGGACCGGTCGGGCGCTCGGGCGCGGCAGGCGTGGCGCTTTCGGCGGCCAAGGCGGCAGCCGCCGCAGCGGCGGCTTCGGCCACAGCATCTGTGTTATCTTGCGCCTGTTGCGGTTGCTCTCGGGGTTGTTCTTGCGGCTGTTGTTGCGGTTCCGGTTCCGGCTCACGCGCGGCTTCTGCCTGTGCGGCCAGATTGGCCGGACGCGATTTCGGACGCGGCGACGAGGTCATGCCCGAAGGCCTGTCGGCCTCCGTCACGATCTCCGTCGTGGTTTCCTGGGGTGCTGCCTCTTCGACCGGCTCCTCGACCACCTCGGGGCTTTCGCTGTCCTGATTTGCGGCCTCGACCGGCGCTTCGGAAATCTCCGGCTGCGGCTCGGGCGCGGTCACGACCTGATCGGAAATGCGCGGCACCGGACGTGGCGTCGGGCGCTGATCCGGGATGTCGGGCATATTCGCACCGGGGTCTTCGAGGGAAATCTCCGGCTCGGCCTGCGGCGTGGGCGGGGTCGGCGTCACTTCGACGGGCGGCGTCACGCTGGTTTGCGGCTCCGGCGGTGCATCGGGCGCATCGGGCGGCGGCGTCACGGGCGGCGTGCTTTCGGGCGAGGCCTCTTGGGTCGGGCTCACGTCAGGCGCAGCCTCGGTTTGGGGGGCCTGCAATTGCGGCGCCTCTGCGAAATTCTCGGGCGCCGTGCTGCGCTCGACCATGGCGGCGAATTCGGACTCGGAAATCAGCGCAACCTCTTGCACGGACACGTCCTCCGGTCTCTCGGGGCGCAAGAACAGCCCCCCGAAAAGCATATAGGCGATGAGGCCCAAATGGCCCGCCCCAGAGATATATTGGCCCGCGTTCACGCCGACTGTTCCCTAGTTTCCAGTTTAGTTTCCAGCTTAGTTTCCTGAGCCGTCAAGACGCGGTCCGCCCTGTTCGGTCACGAGGCCGATGGAGCGGAACCCGCCCGCATTGAGCGCGCCCATGACCTGAGCCACACGTTCGTAGGGCACAGATCCGTCGGCACGCAGGAAGACTTTGTCATCGTTGCGCTCGGCGGCGATGGCCTGAAGCTTGGTCACCAGATCATTCTCAGGTGTCTCGTTCTCCATCAAAAGCACCTGCCCGTCGGCGGTGAGCGTGATGGTGAGCGGCTCTTGTTCCTCTTGCGGCAAAGCCGTCGCTGCCGTTTCCGGCAGTTCCACCGGCACGCCGACGGTCATCATCGGAGCGGCCACCATAAAGATGATCAAAAGCACGAGCATCACGTCAACAAAGGGCGTAACGTTGATCTCGCTCATCGCGGCGGGGCGACGGCGACGTCCGCGACGTCCACCTCCACCCTGTTTTTGTACCACACCCGCGCCCATGTCAGCTGTCCAATTCCCGCGACAGGATGGTCGCGAATTCGTCGGCAAAGGCTTCGTAACCGCCGAGGAT
This sequence comes from Celeribacter naphthalenivorans, assembly GCF_020524585.1. Taxonomy (GTDB): domain Bacteria; phylum Pseudomonadota; class Alphaproteobacteria; order Rhodobacterales; family Rhodobacteraceae; genus Celeribacter; species Celeribacter naphthalenivorans. The sequence goes on along the minus strand of NZ_JAIVLK010000008.1, from coordinate 163,207 downwards.
GCGCTCGCTGTCGGCGTTGAGTTTGTTGTAGAAAATCACCGCCGGAATAGCGGCCAAGAGCCCCAAAGCGGTGGCCAAAAGCGCCTCCGCGATGCCCGGTGCCACGACCGCGAGGTTGGTGGATTGCGCCATGGCAATGTCTTCAAAGGCGGTCTTGATGCCCCAAACCGTGCCGAACAGACCCACGAAAGGCCCGGTCGAGCCGACGGTCGCGAGGAACGAGAGACCCGAGGTCATCTCTTCGCTCTCTTTGGCAATCGCCACATCCATCGAGCGGTCGATGCGCGATTGCGCCCCCGCGATCAGCCCGCCATCGGCTTTGTGAGACCGGCGCCATTCGGTCATGCCGGCGGCGAACACCCGCTCCGGCGCAGACATCGGCCCATTGGAGATTTGGTCGTAAAGCTCGTCCAAAGGCTCGCCCGACCAAAAGGCCTGATCAAAGGCGGCGGCTTCCGCGCGGGCCTTTTTGAAGGCAATGAATTTCTGGATGATGATCGACCATGACCAAAACGAGGCCACGATCAGCATCAGCATCACAATTTTCACGGTGAAGGTTGCGCGCATGAAAAGCGCCAGCAAGGAGAAATCGATCTCCTGCGCCATCGCAAGGGTTGTCTGGTCCATGAACCTGCTCTTTTAATCGCCTGTTGGCCGCATTTACACGGCTCTCATCATTACCCGAGATTCTATCCTATCCACAGGGGCTTCGCCAACACGAACCTGTGAGAGTTAGGCGAGATTTTCCGATTTTCGGCGTTTTTGCAGGGGTGTTAGTGCAGATTTCGGCGGAGAACCGCCGGAAGACGCGCCGGATGGCCCGTTGCGGTGAGCGCCACGAGGGTGACTTGGGCCACGAAAAGCTCTTCTTCGTCGCGTTTGACCTTTTGGCTGACCACGATCCGGGCGCCCGTCATGGCCTCAAGCGCGGTCTCGACCACGAGATCGTCATCGAATCTGGCCGGAGACAAGTAATCTGCCTCGACGCGCCGGACAGCGAAGACGATGCCCTCTTCTTCCTTGAGCTTGACCTGATCGACGCCGAGGTCGCGCACCCATTCGGTGCGACCGCGCTCGATGAATTTAAGGTAATTGGCGTAATAAACGATGCCCGCGAGATCGGTGTCCTCGTAATAGACATGGACGGGGAGCGTGTGGATCATCTGACGGGCCTTTCGTTTTCTGCGACCCTAGGGCGCGAGCGGGTAGCTCGCAAGGGTCTCATATTGTGCCGCCTCATGGCTCAGCACAGAGTGCACCATGTCAAAACTCGGCGCTTGGAATTTGGGCCACGAAAACGCCCCTTCCAAGGCGATCAGATGCTCCAACTCCTGATGCTCTCCGGGATGCAGGCGGTTGAAACGGCGCAGAGTGATATGGGGGCGAAACCTCTCATGCGACAACTCAATCCCGACCGACCGCGCCGCCTGCCGTATCTTTTTGTGCAAAGCGGTCAGCGCCTCGTTCGGCTCGACAGAGGCAAAGAGCAGGCGCGGTTTGCCACCCCCGAAGACATCGAGACCTTTGATCTCGATCTCCGGCGCACGTGAGGAAAGGCCGGACAATTCCTCATGCAGCTCCGCCAAAATCTCCTCGGGCTGATCATCCAGAAATGCCAGCGTAATATGCATATTCTCCGCAGGCACAGCACGCCCAAAGCGCAACCCCATGGCCAGCGTCTCCAGCCGATCCGTCAAATCGTGCGGCAGAGGGAGGCCGATGAAGGCTCTCACCCTGCGATCACCCGCGCGTAGAGCCGCAAAGCGTGTGACGCATCCCGCGCCGCATTGGGCAGCATCGGATTGTAGGCCGCACGCAGCACATTCGCCACATCAGGGCGCACCACCGTGCCCTCGGAGGTCACGGCCAGCGGGCTGTCTTGGGTAAACTCCACGTCCGACCACAACAGCATCGCCTGCACCGCCTGAGAGAGCGCGATCACCTCGGCAGGCACCTCATCCATCGCGCCGCCCATGCGCACGAAGGTGAAACAGGCCTTGATCGCGCCTTGGTCGTCAAACCGAAACGCCCGGTATTGATGCGCGCCGCGCGACTGCAATGTCGCCACCCGCGCCTCCAGATCGGGGATCAGATCGCCCATATGCGGCACGTCCAACAGCTCCGCCCAATCGGACAGAAAGAACACCATGAGATTGGTGCCCAGCTCCGGGTCCATCTCTTCGATGCGATGCCCGGCAATGGCGACACAGGCCTCGATCGCGGATTTCACCGTCACCAAAGTCTCGTCCTCGACCCCAAACACCACGGGCGCAATCGGCCGCCCCCAGCGCGCAAAGACGTAATCGCCATTCGAGCGGGTGAAAAACTCTTCGATCCGGTCCGGGGTGATGTCCGTCATCTGGCAACCTTTCTTCTTTCGTTGCTCTTTTGCGGCAGCTTGGCTTGCGCTTCAAGCCCCGCACCGCATAAGTTGGCGCAAAGCAGCACGAGGCGCATCATGAGCAAGACGATCTACATCCTGAACGGTCCCAACCTGAACCTTCTGGGCAAACGCCAGCCGGAGATTTACGGCGCCGACACGCTCGAAGATGTCGAAGCGCTCTGTGCGACCGAAGCCTCCGCGCATGATCTCGACATCGTCTTCGCGCAGTCGAACCATGAGGGCGAGATCATCGAGCTGATCCATGAGGCCCGTGACAAAGCCGCCGGCATCGTCATCAATCCTGCGGCCTATACGCACACATCCGTGGCCATCCTCGATGCGCTCAACACCTTCGAAGGTCCGGTGATCGAGGTGCATATCTCTCAGGTCCACAAACGCGAAGCCTTCCGCCACCACTCCTACGTCTCGATGCGCGCCGATGCGGTCATGGCGGGCTGTGGCGTCAACGGCTACAAACTGGCTGTCGCGCAGATGGGGCATCTTTTGGGGTGAGGCGTTAGTCGGTCTGTATTGAACCCGGTGACACCGGCTCATCCAGCACCTCATGGATGTCACGTCCCTCGAGCCAGTAGCGCAGATCCCCGCTCTGCCCCGGAGCACTCGCAGGAGAGATCACCTCGATCCCCCGCTCCGTCCTCAACGCCTGCGCATCGTCGTGGCAGGTCCCGAATGGCTCGGACACCCAGATCGGATCGGCCCCGGCATCGACATAGGCCCACATTTTCGGACAGGCCGTCCCGCCCGAGGCCAAGAGGATCAGCAAAAGATCGCCGTCCTGCGCGGCAATGTCGAGATGATCCACAACAAGCGGCAAGGCCACAGGTTCATCGGCAATCCAGAGTGCATCCGTCTCAAGGGGCCCAAGCGGCAAAATCTCCGCCACACCCGCCGAGGTCTCCGCCCGATCCGCCGCGAAAGCACCACACGAAATGGCGCTCAAAACGAACGACAAACAAAAGCGCCAAACGCGCCCAGGCCTCATAGATACTTGCCCCATTTGCGCGCAAAGGCCTCTGCCAGATCAACGCCTTCTGTCTCGGCCAAAACCGCCAGAAACCCCAACAAATCCGCCAGTTCATCCTCGAAATCACGCCGCAAAGCCTCCGGGTCGCCCTCCGCACCCCGCGCGCGTCCGTGGAGCTTGAGATAGGCGGAGGCCACCTCGCCCATCTCCTCGGTCATCTTGCCGATCAACATCAAGCCATCGCGCGTCAGACCGAAGGTTTCGACATAAATGTCGTTCACCGCCATCGCCTGCCGCTGCACTTCCGCGAGGCTGATGTCTCCTTTGTGGCTCAAATACTCACTTCCCGAACAAATCCGACTGATCCGGCGCTTTCGGCGCCTCAAGCCCCAGATGCCGCCAGGATTTTTGCGTCAACATCCGCCCGCGCGGGGTGCGCTGAATGAGACCCTGCTGCAAAAGATAGGGCTCGATCACATCCTCAATCGCATCTCGCGATTCCGAAAGTGCCGCCGCCAAGGTTTCCACCCCCACAGGCCCACCGCCGTAATTCTCGGCAATCATCCCGAGGTAGCGCCGGTCGGCGCCATCGAGGCCCAAAAGGTCCACACCCAGACGAGTCAACGCCCCGTCGGCCAGAGATTTCGTAATCCGCCCGTCGCCCTCGACCACGGCAAAATCCACCACGCGGCGCAGGAGCCGCCCGGCGATCCGGGGCGTGCCACGCGCACGTTTCGCGATTTCATGCGCGCCGTCCGGGTCCGCGGGCACCCCCAAGAGGCGCGCGCCACGGGTGACGATCTCGTGCAGCTCTTCGGTGGTGTAAAATTGCAACCGCGTCGGAATGCCGAAACGGTCGCGCAAAGGCGTCGTCAAAAGCCCAAGCCGCGTGGTCGCGCCCACAAGCGTAAAGGGCTGCAACTCGATCCGCACGGTGCGCGCCGCGGGGCCTTCGCCGATCACCAGATCGAGCTCGAAATCCTCCATCGCCGGGTAAAGCACCTCCTCGACCACCGGGTTCATCCGGTGAATCTCGTCGATGAACAACACATCGCGGGCCTCAAGATTGGTCAGGATCGCCGCCAGATCGCCGGCTTTCGCCAAGACCGGCCCGGAGGTCATCTTGAAATTCACCCCCAGCTCGCGCGCCATGATCTGCGCCAATGTGGTTTTGCCCAGGCCTGGCGGGCCGTGGAACAGCACATGGTCCATCGCCTCTTCGCGCATCTTGGCTGACTCGATGAACACACGCAGATTGGCGCGGGCCTCCTGTTGGCCGATAAATTCCTCAAGGGCCTGCGGGCGCAGGGCGCGGTCGGCATCCTGCGGCTGGCGCTCCGGGCGCAAAGTGGGATCGGGGCTTTCCATCTCTTACCCTTTCGGCGCGAGCAAACGCAGCGCGGCTTTGATCAGGCTGGAGGTGTCCGCCTCCGGCGCGTCCTGCGCGGATTGCGCCACGGCCTGTGCTGCGTCCGACGGAGAATAGCCGAGGTTTTGCAGGGCGGACAGGGCTTCGGCCTCTGCCGATGCATTGGCCTTCGCGGGCGCTTTCTTCGGCGCAGGCTTGGCAGCAGGTGCGTTGTTCTCAATCACCTCAACAGTTTCCGGCGCTTCCACGGCTTCGGACAGCTTGCCGCCCATCGACATCACCGTGGGTGCCTTGTCTTTCAACTCATTGACCACCCGCTGCGCGATCTTCGGGCCGACGCCCGGAGCGGCCTTGACCGCTGTCCAGTCGCCCAGTGCAATCGCCCGCCCTGTCGCCTCCGGCCCTAGGGTGCCGAGGATCGCCATGGCGGCTTTCGAACCGATGCCCTGCACGGAAATCAGCAGGCGATACCATTCTTTTTCCAACAGAGAGGTAAAGCCGAAGAGTTGCAGGTTTGTTTCCTGCACCAGCATGTCGGTGTAGAGCGACACCGGCGCGCCGCGCCCCGGCAGGGACATCCGCGTGCGCTCAGACACATAGACGATATAGCCGACACCGCGCACGTCGATCAGAACGTGATCCGTGCCAATATAATCGATGACACCCGTGAGTTTGCCGATCATGAGGCGGCCTTTCTAAGCGCGTCTTGCAGCCGCGAGGAAGATTGCGCGTGATAGGAATGCGTGATCGCGATGGCCAAGGCGTCAACCGCATCCGGGCCTTCGAGCTTGGCGCCCGGCAGTTGCAGCTTGATCATATGTTCGACCTGTTGTTTGGCGGCGTGGCCGACGCCCACGACGGTCTTTTTCACCGCATTGGGGGCGTATTCGCCGATGGGGATGCCCGCGCGCGCCGGGACCAAAAGCGCAACAGAACGCGCCTGCCCGAGTTTCAGCGTCGCGACGGCGTCCTTGTTGACAAAGGTCTGCTCGACGGCTGCGCTGTCGGGGCGGTAGGTCTCGACAATGGCAGTAAGCTGATCGAAGAGCGACAAAAGCCGCGTGGCGAGATCGTCGGAGGACGCCGAGCGGCAAATGCCGTTGGCGACATGGCTGATACGGGGCCCCGCGACATCAATGATGCCCCAGCCCATATTGCGCAGCCCGGGGTCGATGCCCATCACACGCATGGTCTCACCTGCTCGTTTTATTCGTTAGAAAAGAGTTAGCACGAAACGAGAACATTTGCCAAGACTGGTTTGGCCTTAGCCCCCCGCTTCCATCGGAGCGCGCATACGCTGCCAAAGGCAGCGAGTCACGCGACCGCGGGACCGGCCGGTCAGGCCGCCCCCTGCGGAGGCCACGCCGTGAGCAGATAAAAAAAGTGAAAACCCGCACCGGAGGGGGTGCGGGTTTTGACGTGGACGGGATAGAAAGCGACAAAGTGGGAAACAGCCGCATCCTCCCGGAATATATTCAGCTCAGAAGCATCTTGCCCTGAAGTGCCAGCCAGATCGTGAGATCGTCGGCATGCATGACCCAAGCGCCAGCGCGCTCGATCGCCGTGCCCTCGGCCAGCTCCGCCACACGGGCGACATAGGTCGAGGCACCAAGCGTGGCATAAAGCACCACCTTGAACAGCATGACCCCAACGAGAGCCACGACCAACAAGTGGATCGGACGCCGCAAACCGCGACGACGCGGGCGGGCGATGATCAGCCCATCCTGGTTAACGGAATAAATGACACCCTTGCTCAAAGCACGCCGCCGCGCCTCGATCCGGGTCAACCGTTTATTCAATTGCTGCGAGCCGGCATAAGCCATGGCAGCCTCCTCATACATCATACATCGGCCCCCACCGACCATGACATGATTGTGGCGAAATGTGGCAAAATTGGGGCAAAGGCGGCGAGAAGGTGGTTTTTGCCTTTGATATTAGGCAGTTCGCGCCATGGTCAGCGTCGTCCAGTCAACAATCTCCTGACGATCCACAAGATTGAACCCGGAGCGTGTATAAACCTCGACGACCTCATCGGCCTGCGGATTGAGAATCCCGGAGAGAATCACATGACCGCCCTCTTTGACATTGGCGGCCATATCGGGCGCCAGCGCCACCAAAGGGCCTTTGAGGATATTCGCAAAGACCAGATCGAAGGGCGCTTTTTCGGCCAGTTCAGGATGGTTAAATCCAGCGGCTTCGAGACAGATGACGCGGCCCGAGAGATCGTTGGCATCGACATTGGACTGCGCCACCTCGACGGCGACCTCGTCGATGTCGGAGGCATAGACGATCTGGTCGGAGATTTTCGCCGCCGCCATCGCCAGAACGGCGGTGCCACAACCGATGTCGGCCACATTATCGAACGTCTTGCCCTCGCCCATCAGACGATCCAGCGCCTTGAGACAGCCCAGAGTGGTGCCGTGATGCCCGGTGCCAAAGGCCATGGCGGCCTCGATCAAAAGACCGATCTTATCGGCGGGCAGTTTGTCGGCATCATGCGAACCGTAGACAAAGAAACGCCCCGCCTCGACGGGGGCCAGATCGCGGCGCACCTTGGCGACCCAATCGGTTTCCGGCAGCTCGGAGATGACGAAATCCGGTGCATCATTGGCCGCCGCCAAAAGCGCCAGCGCGATCTCGTCGGGTGCCTCGGTGAAATAGGCGCCGACCTCCCAAAGACCCGAGCCATCCTCGATCTCGAAGACACCTACGCCGGTGGGTTCCGGGTCGAGAAACTCCAGCGCCTCGCCAATGGCTTCGGCGGGGGCTTTGCCGCGGGTCTTGGTGAAGGCGGTGAAAGTGGTCATGGCTGCACTCCGAAATGGGCTTTGCCTTCGCCATAAAGCGAAGCCGCGCTTTACTCAAGCGCGGCTCTGGATTTTGCCCGATTGGACTTAGTCGCTATGACCCTGCGGCTCGACCGGATCGGTCCACTCGATCGGTCGTTCCATCGACAGGCCAACGGGGCAACTCACACCCGTGCCGCCGATGCCGCAATAGCCGTTCGGGTTCTTCGCCAGATATTGCTGGTGATAGTCCTCGGCATAGTAGAACGCGCCTGCGGGGAGCACTTCGGTCGTGATCGCGCCGAACCCTTTGTCTTGCAACAAGACGTTATAGCCCGCCAAAGAGGCCTCCGCCGCCGCACGTTGGGCCTCCGAGGTGTAATAGATGCCGGAGCGATATTGCGTGCCGCGATCATTGCCTTGCTGCATGCCTTGGGTCGGGTTGTGACCTTCCCAAAAGACCTTGAGCAACTCGGCGTAGCTGACTTTCGACGGATCAAAAATGACGCGCACCACCTCATTGTGGCCGGTCTGGCCGGTGCAGACCTCTTCGTAGGTCGGGTTCGGCGTATAGCCCGCCGCATAGCCGACGGCGGTGTTCACCACGCCCGGCACCTGCCAGAACTTGCGCTCGACACCCCAAAAACAGCCCATGCCAAAGACCGCCTCTTCGCAGCCTTCGGGAATGTCGCCCTCAAGCGGCACGTGCAACACGAAATGCTCCGCCGCCGTCGGGATCGGATCGGGACGCCCCGGCAGGGCGACGTCGGGCGTGGGCATGGTGAGTTTCTTGGTCAGGGCAGAGAACATGGCGGGCTCCATCATGGCGTTTCGCTCTCAATATAGAGTGCAAAACGCCAAGCGCCAAATCCGTGTTGTCGTTATTCGGCAGGTTCGCTCAGAACCGCGCTTTCGCGCACCAGCGGCAAAAAGCGCCATTCATTGCCCTTTTCCGGGTGGCGCGGGATCAGCGCGGCCAGGCCCAAGGACGCCATCGCCATCCCGGCCGCCAGCGCAAACACCCCGCCCGGAGAGGCCACCCAAAGATAGCCCAACACAGCCGGCAAAAACACCGCCGCGATATGGTTGATGGTAAAGGCCACGGCGGCGGTGGGCGCGATGTCTTCGGGGTCTGAAATTTTCTGGAAATAGGTTTTAAGCGCGAAAGCGAGGCCAAAGAGCATATGGTCGATCACATAGAGTGCTGCTGCGATGAGAACACCCCAGCCCAGCCAGTAAATCCCCCCGTAAGCCAAGAACACCAGCGTTAGGCCGATATATTCGAGCATCAGGACAAAACGCTCGCCCTTGCGGTGCACGACTTTGCCCATGAAAGGCGCGATCACCATGTTGGCGACATAGTTGATCAGAAACAGCGCGGTGATCTCATGCACCTCGAAACCGAATTTCTCGACCATCATGAAAGCCGCGAAAACGACGAAAATCTGCCGCCGCGCACCGGACATGAATTGCATCGCGTAATAAAGCGCATAGCGGCGTTTCAGGACGATTTTCTTGGCCTGCGGATTGGGGGCCTCGAACTGCGGATAGGCGGTGAGCGCGAAAATCGCGATCACTGCCGTGAAGCCCCCCGAGACAACATAGACCAGCGCATAGGACAGATCGAAGGTCTTCCACGTCAGAACCAACACACCATAGGCGACCAAAGAGGCCGCCGAACCCGCCGCCATCAACCGCCCGATGACGATGGGCGCGCGATCCTTTGACAGCCATTGCAATTGCAGCGACTGGTTCACCGTCTCAAAGTAGTGAAAGCCGATGGAGGACAGCATGGTGACCGTCAAAATGCCCCCCAGAGAGGGAAAATAGGCGGTCACGGCGGTCGCCACGCCCAAAAGCAAGAGCGACACGATGCCCAGCACTTGCTCGCGAATGATCATGATCAGCGCGATCACCCCGATGGCCAGAAACCCCGGAATTTCCCGGATCGTGTGCAGCCAACCGATCTCGACGCCTGTGAACCCCGCCACCTCGATGACGAAATTGTTCAACAAAGCATTCCATGTGGCAAAGGCCACCGGCATGGCAAAGGCCATCAGGAACAACAATCCCTCGGGCCTGCGCCACAGCGGCAGGTGCGAGGTCTCAGAGAGGGGGATCGGTGCGTTTTTCATAAATGTGCTTTAGGCGGCAAAAACGATTTTGAATAGAGAGTATTCGCGCACACCCCCATTCCAAGGGACGCAGGCAACACCCGGACGTAAAGGCCGAGAAACACTTCAATATAGCCGCGCAGCCTCATCAGCGCTGTGATCCTCTTGGACCTCATCGAGCGTTTGGTCCCGATCAACCGTCGCAACGACCCATTCGGCCAGCGTCGGAGCGGATTTGCGCGCGGGCCAATGATCCGATTGCCAAAGACGCGACCGGATCATGGACTTTGAGCAATGCATAAAGGCCTCTTCAACATCAACGACCAAAGCGAGAAGCGGCTCTTTACCATTTACGGCATGGCGTTTGCTGATCGACGCATCCCGCACGATGCGCGCCTTGCCTGCCACTCGCAAAGTATCGCCATGCCCCGGCACGATGAACAACAAGGCGATGTTTGGATCCTCAAGCAGATTATGAAATCCGTCCACGCGATGGTTCCCCAGCCGGTCAGGAATGATCAGCGTCTTGTCATCATATACCTCGACAAAACCGACAGGATCGCCCTTGGGGGAGACGTCGATGAGCCCCTGCGAAGACTTGGTTGCGATGACGACAAAGGGGCACTGTTCAATGAATGCGCGCGCCACATCGTTGAGCCGGTCACTCACTTTCAGAAAGGTGTTCACGAACCCCTCTGTTGGCATCAATTCCCGCAGCCGTTCCACGGACAGGATGTGTTCCTCGACCTCGATCATAGCAGCCCCTCCTCGGTTGCCTCCAAATGTACCACGGATGCAGGCACCGCCCAAAACATTCACACATGCAAAACCATATGACTCACATCAAGGCACAGCTATACTGATCCCATAAAATAGCCGGAATTTGCGCTGGGTTTTGCGCTGGGATTTGCCTGTGGGAGGAGCAGATCATGGATATTTTGACCCTCGTCGAGGGGATCGGCGAAAGCCCCTCTGCCGCCATTTTCGGCCTGATCACCGGGGTGATTTTCGGCGTTTCCGCCCAGCGGTCGCAATTTTGCCTGCGCGCGGCGACGGTCGAATTTGCCCGTGGACGCCTTGGTCCGAAAGTTGCCGTCTGGTTCCTGACGCTCTCCACCGCCATCGTCTGGGTGCAGGGCGCGCAGATGTTGGTGCTGTTTCGCGGCGCCGACGCGCGCGTCATGGCGGTGCCCGGATCGTGGTCGGGCGCGGTGATCGGCGGGTTGATGTTTGGCGCAGGCATGGTGCTGTCGCGCGGCTGTTCCGGGCGGCTTTTGGTTCTGGCCTCGACGGGCAACCTGCGCTCTGTCGTCTCCGGGTTGATCTTTGCCGTCACCGCCCAGATGAGCCTCCATGGCGTCTTGGCGCCTTACCGCGACAAGCTGGCCTCTCTGTCGATCACGCCCGGCGGTGAAAACGTCAACCTTTTGAAGGTGCTGCATCTGCCGGAAGGCACGGGACTGGCGCTCGGGCTGGGGTTTGCCGCCTTGGCCTTGGTGCTGGCGATCAAGAACCAGATCGGCCCGAAAATCTGGATTTTCGCCTCGGGCGTGGGCTTTGCGGTCGCGGTCGGCTGGGGCCTTACATGGTCTTTGGCGCAGGTCGCTTTTGATCCCGTTCCCGTGACCTCCGTCACCTTCTCCGGCCCCTCGGCCAACACATTGATGTTCTTTCTCGACCGCAACGCGGTGTTGGAATTCGACGTGGGCCTCGTCCCGGGCGTGGTCGTCGGCGCCTTTGTCGCCTCGCTGCTCTCCGGTGAATTCCGCTGGCAAAGCTTTGACTCTGTCCCCGTCATGCGCAAATCCATGATCGGGGCGGTGCTCATGGGCTTCGGCGCGATGCTCGCGGGCGGCTGCGCCATCGGCAACGGCGTCACAGGCAGTTCTGTCTTTGCCGCCACCGCCTGGCTCGCGCTCTTTTGCATGTGGATCGGCGCGATTGTCACGACGCTGATCGTGGACCGCGAGGCCGATCCGGCGCTGGCCTGTTGAGCCCTTTGATCCGGCGCATTCGCATCCCGCTTTCCTTTCGATGAGTTCCGGGCTAGCTAAAGGGGGCCTAAAACGGAGCCTGCCCGCACATGACCCGCCTGATCCAAACCCTGTCCGAAATCTCGACCGATTACGATGCGCTTTTCGTCGATCTTTGGGGCTGTGTCCACAATGGCATCACGGCGTTTCCCGAGGCCTGCGCCGCACTTCAGACCTACCGCGCGGGCGGTGGCAAAGTCGTCCTCGTGACCAATTCGCCGCGCCCTTGGCACGCGGTCGCACAACAGATCAAACAGTTCGGCGTCCCCGATGACGCCTATGACACCATCGCCACCTCTGGCGATTCCGCACGCATGGCAATGTATCTGGGCGTCGTGGGCGAAAAAGTTCACCATATCGGCGACATGTTCAAAGACGACTTCATGCAGCCGATGGAAATCGTGATGGATGAGGCTGTCGAGATCACCGAAGTCCCCCTTGAAGAGGCCGAGGGCATCGTCTGCTCCGGCCCCGAGGATCCGCTGGCCGACCCTGAGATTTACCGGCCGCAGTTCCTCTACGCCAAACAAAAAGGCCTGAAGCTCCTCTGTGCCAACCCCGATATCGTTGTGGATCTCGGCGAGGTGCGGGAATGGTGCGCAGGCGCTTTGGCAGCGCTTTATACCGAGATGGGGGGCGAAAGCCTCTATTTCGGCAAACCGCATCCCCCGATCTATGATCTGGCGCGGCGCCGTCTGGCTCAACTGGCCCCCGTCGACGACAACCGCATCCTCTGCATCGGCGACGGCATCGGCACCGATGTGATGGGCGGCATTGGCGAGGGGCTGGACGTCTTGTTCATCACCGGCGGTCTGGCCGCGAAAGAATTCGGCCCCGATCCGGTGAACCCCGACCCGGAGCGGCTCAAGATGTGGCTGGCGGAACAGAACCTGTCGCCGACGGCGGCGATTTCGTTTTTGCGCTGAAATCTGAGTATTTGAGGCACAAAGGAAACGAGGCGCTGGAGGGGATCCGGCGCCTTTTTAGCATCCAAGCAATATCGTCACGAAACTTATTTACGATATTTGATCCATATTAAAAATTTTCTTGCGCGTAATATTGTTTCTTCGCCAATCTTCCGCTATGCTGCACTGCAATATCAAGAAGGAATCGGAGCGCATGTTGGACAATCAGCCCCGCGGAACCATCTGCATCGAAGACATCGAGATCGGCATGACGCGCTCTTTGCGCAAGGTCATCACCGACCACGACATTGAGTTGTTCGGTGAGGTCTCCACCGACCGCAACCCTGTGCATTTCGACGATGCCTATGCCAATGATACGATTTTCGAAGGCCGCATTGCCCATGGCATGCTGACCGCCGCTCTGATCTCTGCCGTGATCGGCGAACAGCTTCCGGGGCATGGCACGATCTACATGGGGCAAACGCTCAAGTTTTTGGGCCCGGTGCGCCCCGGCGATACGGTTCTGGCCGAGGTCACGGTGACCGACATCATCCATGCAAAACGCCGCGTTGCCCTTGAATGTCGCTGCACCGTGGGCGATACCGTTGTCTTGAAAGGCGATGCCCTTGTGCTTGCGCCGAGCCGTAAATTCGACTGACGACGCGAGGGGCGCCTCTCGCGAGGAGCCCCATGCAGATTTACACGCACTGGACCGACATTCCCGAAGAGGCCAAAGGCTGTGCCGCAGCGATTGGCAATTTCGATGGTGTACACCGTGGCCATCGCCATGTGATTGATCTTGCGCGCGCGCATGGCCCGCTGGGCATCGTCACCTTCGAGCCGCATCCCCGTGAATTCTTCGCCCCCGGCGCCCCGCCCTTTCGCCTGATGAATGCCTCATCAAAGGCCAGCCGTTTGGCGAAACTCGGCGTCGAGCAATTGTTCCAACTGCCATTCAACGCCGAACTGGCCGCCATGACGCCTGAGAGATTTGCCCGAGAGATCATCGTCGAGGGGCTGGGTCTTAAACATGTGGTTGTTGGCGCGGACTTCCATTTCGGCGCGAAACGCGCGGGCAAGGTCGAGGATCTTCAACGTTTTGGCGAAGAGATGGGCTTTGGCGTCACCGTCGCCGAGCTTTTGGAAACCGACAGCGGCATTTCTTCGTCCTCTGCGATCCGTGTCGCGCTCTCGGAAGGCGCGCCCGAGAAAGCCGCCGAAATGCTGGGCCATTGGCACCGGATCGAGGGCAAGGTCGGTCATGGCGACAAACGCGGGCGCGAGCTGGGCTTTCCGACCGCGAACATGTCGATCGAAGGGCTGCACGCACCGAAATTCGGAGTCTATGCGGTGCTGGTCGATGTGCTCACGGGGCCGCACAAAGGCACCTATCAGGGCGCGGCGTCCTTGGGCGTAAAACCGACCTTCGGCGCCAATATGCCCTGTTTGGAGACCTTTATCTTCGACTTTTCCGGCTCGCTTTACGACGAAGACCTCTCGGTCGCTTTTGTCGAATATCTGCGTCCTGAGCTTGTGTTCACCGGGCTGCAACCGCTCATTGATCAGATGGATCTCGATTGCGCCCAGGCGCGCGCGATCCTTGAGGCGCTGGAATGAGCAAACGCGAGCGCTTTTGGGAAACCGTGCCTCTGACGAAGATGTCGGAGGAGGAATGGGAAGCGCTCTGTGACGGTTGTGGCAAATGCTGCCTCAATAAGATCGAGGATGCGGACACGGGCGAGGTCTATCTGACCCGTGTCGCCTGTCGGTTGCTCGACGATCAGTCCTGCCAATGCGGGCAATATGAGATTCGCAAAAACCTCGTGCCGGAATGCATCCGCCTGAGCCCCGAGAACATCGACAGCCACGCCTATTGGATGCCCACCACCTGTGCCTATCGGTTGTTATGGAAGGGCCGCCCCCTGCCCGACTGGCACCCGCTTTTGACCGGCGACCCGGAAAGCGTGCATGCTGCGGGCGTCTCTGTACGGGGCATGACCGTACCGGAATTCGAGGTCGATGAGGACGATTGGGAAGACCATATCATCGAGGAACCGACCTGATGTTTTTCGGGTCTGACAATACCTCCGGCGTGCATCCGAAAATCATGGAGGCCTTGGCCCGCGCCAATGACGGATACGCCGCGCCCTATGCCGGGGATCGTTGGACGGCGGAGCTGACGGAACGGTTGCGCGACATGTTTCAGGCGCCTGATGCGCTGGTCTATCCGATGGTGTCTGGCACCGGGACGAACGCCGCGCTTTTGGCGGCGATGACGCCGCCCTGGGGCATCATCTATTGCCATAAGACCGCACATATCGAGGTGGACGAGCGCAATTCCGTGCCGTTTTATTCGGGCGGGGCGAAGCTTAAACTCTTGTCCGGCGCAGGCAGCCGCATGGTGCCGGAAGAGCTGCGCAAGGCGGTGCTTGGCGACAGTGGTGACGACATCCACGCCAGCCCGCCCGCCGCCGTCTCTTTGACCAACCTCACGGAATTCGGCGAGCTCTATCGCCCGACGGACATTGCCGCATTGGCCGAGGCCGCGCGCCTGCCGCTGCACCTCGACGGAGCACGTTTTGCCAACGCTATGGCCGCGAGCGGCGCGACACCTTGGGAAATGACGCGTGAGCTGTCGGCGCTTTCTCTGGGGGCCACGAAGACCGGGGCGATGGGCGCCGAGGCGGCTGTGATCTTCGATCCCGCTTATCAGGAGGCCTTTGAAAGCCAGCGGATGCGCGGCGGGCATAACCTCTCGAAATCCCGCTATATTTCGGCGCAGATTCTGGCTTGGCTGGAGAATGATCTTTGGCTGGAATTGGCCGCTCAGGCCAATGCGATGGGCGCACGTCTGGCGAAAGGCATCTCGGAAATCGGGGGCAATCTGGCCTATACCGCCGAGGGCAATCTGGTCTTCGCCCGCCTGCCCCGCAAGATGCATGTCAAAGCCAAAGCAAAAGCAAAAGGGGCGGTCTATCACCTCTGGGGGCCGAACACGGCTCTGGCAGGTGATCCGGAGGAGCCGCTTTTGGCGCGGTTTGTGGCGAGCTGGTCGACGACAGAGGCCGATGTGGACGCGCTATTGGCGGCTCTGGCGGACTGAAGCGCGCCAGAACCACATAGCTTGCCTCTTCGCCCTCTTTCATCTCGCATTAAGGTTAATCAGATTAAAGTTAACGCGAGAGAAAGAGGCGCGAAACGTATCGGCTCAAAGGGCTGGAACGCTCACAAGGTTCCGAGATAGTCGTCCAACATGTCCAAACGATCCTGCCCCCAAAACCGCTCATCCGTGTCAGTGACGATGAAGAAGGGCGAGCCAAACACCCCCGCCGTCATCGCATCCTCGAGATTGCTCGGGTAAAGCTCCGCCCCCGTCAGCATACCGGTCATCGTCAGCATCGGATCGAAACCCGCCTGCTGCAGCGCCTCGGTGATGACCGCATCCTCGGAAATGTCTTTATCATCACGCCACATTGCGGCGGACAAGCCGTTCACCAGCTTTCCAAGATCGCCGTCGCTTCCCTTCCGCACCGCCTCTTGAGCCGCGATCAGCGCATAGGATGCCGGGGCCACATTCGTCGGCCAGAAGGGCGGCGTGAGGTTCATCGGCAACCCGGATTTTGCCTTGAACCGTTTCAGCTCCTGCATCCGGTAGATCTTGCGGCCCTCAGGACGTTCGGAGGGCCGTGGCGCCCCAAGACGATCAAATGCCGTCAACAGATCGAAGGGCTTGTAGGTGACAGTCGCCCCATGTTTTGCCGCGATCTTTTCGAGCCGCCCGTCCGAGAGGTATATCCATGCAGACAAAAATGAAAAATAGTAGTCGATATGTGCCATTTGCCCCCTCCTCGGGACGCTCGGGATGTTTCCAAAAACCTAGCCGGGTGGTAAGCGGTGTCAACGTTACGATTCCGTGACGACCCCCGCGCCACATCCGCCAAACACTCTGGGAAAAGCTGCCATGCCCACATCTCATGAACCGAAACTCATCTCCGGCAATGCCAACCGCACGCTGGCGAATTCCATTGCCCGCCGTCTGTCGATGCACCGCGGCATGTCGATCGACCTGTGCGATGCCCGCGTCGAGCGGTTCAACGATGGCGAGATTTTCGTCGAGGTCTATGAAAACGTGCGCGGCGAAGACATGTTCGTGGTTCAGCCGACGTCCAACCCGGCAAACGACAACCTCATGGAATTGCTGATCATCACCGATGCGCTGCGCCGCTCGTCGGCCGGTCGCATCACCGCCGTGATCCCTTATTTCGGTTACGCCCGTCAGGACCGCCGCACCAAGGCTCGGACGCCGATCACCGCGAAACTCGTTGCCAATATGATGGTCGAAGCGGGCATTGAACGCGTGTTGACCCTCGACCTGCACGCCACACAGATACAGGGGTTCTTCGACATTCCGGTGGACAACCTCTACGCCTCGCCGGTCTTCGCGCTCGACATCAAACATCATTTCAAGGACGGGCTGAGCGACATCATGGTCGTCTCCCCGGACGTTGGCGGCGTGGCCCGGGCCCGCGAGTTGGCCAAACGCATCGACGCGCCGCTGTCTATCGTCGACAAACGCCGCGAAAAGCCGGGTGAGGTCGCCGAGATGACCGTCATCGGCTCCGTCGAGGGCAAGAAATGTATCATCGTCGATGACCTTGTCGACACGGCAGGTACGCTCTGCAAAGCCGCCGATCTGTTGATGGATCACGGCGCCGCCGAAGTGCACGCTTATATTTCCCACGGCGTGCTGTCCGGTCCCGCCGTGGAGCGCGTAACCAATTCCAAGCTCTCATCTTTGGTGATCACCGACTCGATCGAGGCCAATGAAGCCGTCGCCGCCTGCAAGAACATCCGCATCGTGCCGACCGCGCCCCTGTTCGCGCAGGCGATCATCAACACCTGGAACGGCACCTCCGTATCGTCGCTGTTCGAAGACAAGACGCTCGTGCCGCTCTACGAGGGTGTGTATCACCCGTAAGCTGCTGAGACGCTCATAGAAAAAGGCGCGCGGGGCTTTCCCGGCGCGCCTTTTTTCATGTGCATTTTTCAGACCCGGGAGCGGCTCTCAGACCTCCCAGTCGTCCTCATGACGCACCGGCCCGAAGGCGGTCCAATCGGCACGCACACGGGCGATTTTCGTGTCGCCCCAGGTGCGGAAGACGATGACAAAGCCCTCCTCCGACACCATCTCCGCGGAAATATCGACGCGGTGGTTGGTGCTCTGATCAATGTCCAACATCGACAGGCTCACCTGCACCAGAGGCGGGCGCAGGTACGGCTCATCAAAGTCCACCACACGGCGCAGCTCACGCGGGCCTTTGCCGGTCCACATCGCGCCGCCGTCCTGAAAATCGGAAAAAAGCACAAAGGACCCTTGCGAGATCCCGAGCTGATGACTGTCTATTCTAAGCATTGATCTTTTCTTGTCCCCCGAGAGGCAGATTGCCCCGAAATGCGCAGAAAAGGGAAGGGGGAAACGTTAACGCCTCAAACCTTCGGCTTGCCCGCATGTTTGGTGCGGATTTTGGCGATCACGTCGGGAGCTTCGATACGGGTCAGCTCCTTGTCCGCCTCCCCTGCCATCTCTATGCCATGGGTGGCGCAAAGCGAGGCGAGGGTCACCATGACACCGCCGACTTCTTGCGCCGCATCACCTTTGGCACGAGAGAAGACGTAATCGACCAGCTCATGGACCGAGGCCTGCGTCATACCCAGAGATTGCACCAGCTCCAGAGCCTCCTCCAAAAACCGCCGGTTGCGCTCCGCCCTGTCCATCGCGATCTCTTCGCCGAAACACGCCACGACCCAGTCGTGCACACGGGGTTGAAACGCGTCATCCATCTTCAAATCCTTTGCAGCCAATAAAAAAGCCCCGCATTTCGGCGGGGCCTTTCCAAATCACGTGTCACAGCCAATCAGAGATTGGTGTGGAACCCGAGGTCTTCGGCGATGTGGAAGAGGTCGGACAGGAACGTGTGGGTCTCTGCCTGATCTTCTTGCGACGCCTTGTCATGTTCGGCGCGGGCTTTCGCGATGAGATCGGTGACGATCTCTTGCGACATTTCCCCACGCGGCAAAGCCACCTCAGCCAGCACGGAGATGTTCTCCGGCGCCAGTTCGGCAAACCCGCCCGTCACGATGAATTCCATCTCACCTTCCGGCCCGTTCACGATCAAGCGACCGGGACGCAGGGTGAGGATGGTGGGCTCGTGGCCCGCCATCGCTGTCAAACGGCCTTCGGAACCCGGGATCTGGACCTGCTCCACTTGGAGAGACGCAAGTTTGCGCTCGGGAGAGACGAGATCAAATTGGACTGTAGCCATCAGAGGCCTCCTTCCGGGTTAAAATTAGGCAGCTTCTGCAGCCAGTTTCTCGGCTTTTTCGAGCACTTCCGCGATGCCGCCAACCATGTAGAAGGCTGCTTCCGGCAGGTGGTCGTATTCGCCGGCCACAACCGCCTTGAAGGACGAGATCGTGTCTTCGAGCGGAACCTGCACACCGTCGGAGCCGGTGAACACTTTCGCCACGTCGAACGGCTGGGAGAGGAAACGCTGGATTTTACGGGCGCGGGCCACGGTCAGCTTATCTTCTTCCGACAGTTCGTCCATGCCGAGGATGGCGATGATGTCCTGCAGCGACTTGTAGCGCTGAAGGATGTTCTGAACCTGACGTGCGACGTTGTAGTGCTCTTCGCCAACGATCTGCGGATCGAGGATACGCGAGGAGGAGTCGAGCGGGTCCACAGCCGGGTAGATGCCGAGCTCGGAGATCGCACGGTTGAGAACGGTGGTCGCGTCCAAGTGAGCAAAGGTCGTGGCCGGTGCCGGGTCGGTAAGGTCATCGGCGGGCACGTACACAGCCTGGATCGAGGTGATCGAGCCGTTCTTGGTGGAGGTAATACGTTCCTGCATCGCACCCATGTCGGTGGCCAGCGTCGGCTGGTAGCCCACAGCGGAGGGGATACGGCCGAGAAGTGCGGACACCTCGGAACCGGCCTGCGTGAAGCGGAAGATGTTGTCCACGAAGAACAGAACGTCGGTGCCGGACTGGTCACGGAACTGCTCAGCGAGCGTCAGACCGGTCAGAGCCACACGCGCACGGGCGCCCGGAGGCTCGTTCATCTGACCGTAAACCAGAGCCACCTGAGACTCCTCGAGGGCGTCCGGCTTGATGACGTTGGATTCGATCATCTCGTGGTAAAGGTCGTTGCCTTCACGGGTCCGCTCACCCACACCAGCGAACACGGAGAAGCCCGAGTGCACTTTTGCGATGTTGTTGATGAGTTCCATGATGAGAACGGTTTTACCCACGCCTGCACCACCGAAGAGACCGATCTTACCACCTTTGGAGTAAGGTGCGAGAAGGTCGATCACCTTGATGCCGGTGACGAGGATGGAGGTTTCGGTCGCCTGTTCGGAGAACTCCGGGGCTTCCGCGTGGATCGGACGACGCTCGGTCGCGTTGACCGGGCCTTTTTCGTCGACCGGCTCACCGATCACGTTGAGAATACGACCAAGCGTCGCGTTGCCCACCGGGATGGTGATCGGGCCGTTGGTGTCGGTCACTTCCTGACCGCGCACGAGACCTTCGGTCGCGTCCATAGCGATGGTGCGGACCGAGTTTTCGCCGAGGTGCTGAGCAACTTCGAGAACCAGACGGTTGCCGTTGTTGTCGGTTTCAAGCGCGTTGAGAATGGCGGGGAGCTCGCCGTCGAACTGTACGTCGACAACGGCGCCAATCACCTGCGTGATCTTGCCTTTGGACTGTGCCATGTTTCTTTACTCCGGGTCTTAGAGCGCTTCAGCGCCCGAGATGATTTCGATAAGCTCGTTGGTGATGACGGCCTGACGCGAACGGTTGTATTCGATCGTCAGCTTGTCGATCATGTCGCCTGCGTTGCGGGTGGCGTTGTCCATAGCGGACATCCGCGCGCCCTGTTCGGAGGCACCATTTTCCAGCAACGCCGAGAAGATCTGCGTCGCCACACCGCGCGGCAGAAGGTCGGCCAGAATGCCTTCCTCGGAGGGCTCGTAATCGTAGAGCGAGCCACCGGCATCCCCATCGGTCTCATAGGCCGCCGGGATGATCTGTTGCGCAGTCGGGACTTGGGTCACGACGTTCAGGAATTTGGCATAGAAGATCGTCGCCACGTCAAACTCGTCGGCATCGAAACGGGCCAAAAGGTCCTTCGCGATGTCCTGCGCGTTGGCGTAACCGATTTTCTTCACCTCGGTCAGGTCCACGTGAGCGACGAAAAGGGACGCATAATCACGCTTGAGCTGTTCACGGCCTTTCTTGCCGACGGTGAGAATTTTCACCGTCTTGCCTTGGCCCTGAAGCTCGGCGATGCGGGTTTTCGCCAGTTTCACGATGTTGGTGTTAAAGCCACCACAGAGACCCTTTTCAGAGGTCATGACAACGAGCAGATGCACATCGTCTTTTCCGGTCCCGGCAAGAAGCCGGGGCGCGGTATCGGAGCCACCAACCGAAGCCGACAGCGACCCGAGCACAGCGTTGAAACGCTCTGCGTAGGGACGCGAGGCCTCAGCCGCATCCTGTGCCCGCCGCAGTTTCGCGGCGGCCACCATCTGCATGGCCTTGGTGATCTTGCGCGTGGATTTCACGCTCGCGATCCGGTTTTTGAGATCCTTGAGGTTGGGCATTTAAGCTGTCCTTCAGGATTAAGCGTAGGTTTTGGCGAATTCGTCCAGAACCGCTTTGAGCTTGTCAGCAGGCTCGCCTTTGATCTTCGGATCTTCGTCGGTGATCCACTGAAGAACGTCGGCTTTCTGGTTGCGCAGGAAGTCGAGCAGCTTCGCCTCATAGGCGCCCACTTCGGACACCGGGATGCTGTCCAGGTAGCCGTTGGTGCCAGCGAAGATGACGCAGACGATCTCGGCGTTGGTCAGCGGCGCGTATTGCGGCTGTTTCATCAGCTCGGTCAGACGCGCACCACGGTTCAGAAGCTTCTGGGTTGCGGCGTCGAGGTCGGAGCCGAACTGAGCAAACGCAGCCATCTCACGGTACTGAGCGAGCGACAGTTTCACCGGGCCAGCCACGGAGGACATGGCTTTGGTCTGAGCCGAGGAGCCCACGCGGGACACGGACAGACCGGTGTTCACAGCCGGACGGATACCTTGGTAGAACAGTTCCGTTTCGAGGAAGATCTGACCGTCGGTGATGGAGATCACGTTGGTCGGAATAAACGCAGACACGTCACCGCCCTGGGTTTCGATGATCGGCAGAGCCGTCAAGGAACCAGCGCCGAAATCTTCGTTCAGCTTCGCGGAACGCTCGAGCAGGCGCGAGTGGAGGTAGAACACGTCACCCGGGTAAGCTTCGCGGCCCGGCGGACGACGCAGAAGCAGGGACATCTGACGATAGGACACAGCTTGTTTGGAGAGGTCATCGTAGATGATCAGGGCGTGTTTGCCGTTGTCGCGGTAGAACTCGGCCATCGCGGTTGCGGTGTACGGAGCCAGGTACTGCATCGGCGCCGGGTCGGACGCGGTCGCGGCGACGACGGTGGTGTATTCGATCGCACCGGTTTCTTCGAGCTTTTTGACGAGCTGAGCAACGGTGGAGCGTTTTTGACCGATGGCCACGTAGATACAGTAGAGTTTCTTGTTCTCATCGCCACCAGCAGCGTCGTTGTAGGACTTCTGGTTGAGGATGGCGTCGAGAGCCACGGCGGTTTTACCCGTCTGACGGTCGCCGATGATCAGCTCACGCTGGCCACGACCGATCGGGATCATCGCGTCCACGGACTTGAGGCCGGTGGCCATCGGTTCGTGCACGGATTTACGCGGGATGATGCCCGGCGCTTTGCTGTCGGCGATGCGACGCTCGGTGGCGGCGATGGCGCCTTTGCCGTCGATCGGGTTGCCCAGACCGTCGACCACACGGCCGAGAAGCGCGTCGCCAGCCGGCACGTCCACGATGGACTTGGTGCGCTTGACGGTGTCGCCTTCTTTAATGTCACGGTCGGAGCCGAAGATCACGACGCCGACGTTGTCGGATTCGAGGTTGAGGGCCATCCCGCGGATACCACCGGGGAATTCGACCATCTCACCGGCCTGAACGTTATCGAGGCCATACACACGCGCAATACCGTCACCGACGGAGAGCACGCGGCCCACTTCAGCAACTTCGGCCTCTTGGCCAAAGTTTTTAATCTGCTCCTTAAGGATCGCAGAAATTTCAGCTGCCTGGATTCCCATTATCCGACCTCTTTCATTGCATTCTGGAGGGAGTTGAGCTTGGAGGCGATCGAGGTATCGATCATCTTCGAGCCCACCTTAACGACAAGACCGCCGATGAGAGCTTCATCCACGGTCGCATTGATGTTCACGTCCTTGCCAAATTTCTCGGAGAGGGTCTTGGCAAGTTTGGTGGTCTGGGTCTTGGTCAGCGCTTTTGCGGACACGACCTCGGCGGTCACTTCGCCACGCTCTTCGGCAAGAAGGGCGCTCAGAGCAGCGACGAGCTGCGGCAAGGCAAAGAGACGGCGGTTTTGCGCCATCAGAGCCAGCGTGCTGGACACGAAGTCCGTCAGACCGGCCTTTTTGGCAATTGCGGTGATCGCGGTTTCCATCTCTTCACGCGAATACACGGGCGAAGTGATGAGAGCCTTGAGATCGTCACTCTCGGAGAGCGCTGTCGACAGCGTCGCCACGTCCCCTTCAAGTGCCGCGATGGCATTGCTTTCTTTGGCCAGTTCGAAAACGGCCTTTGCGTAGCGTGCGGCGATGCCGCTGGAGATCGAAGCTGGTTCGGACACGTCCACCCTTCCGATGTCTTAGGGCCCTCCCCCTTCTGCCCCGTTTTCGGGGTCATACATGGAGGTAGAGCAGCTTGATTGACCCGCACGCGAACCGCGCAGGCAACAAAATCAGCGTGGATGTAGCAGAGCCTCAACATTGCCGCAACCTTGTTGCGCCAGTTTAGCGCCAACAGATTGAAACTCTGCGGCCTGAGTTTTCAGGGCTTTAGGGGATTTCCGCAGTCCGGCTCTGTGGCGGGGCGCAAAAAAATTGCTGTCGGGTTGCGGATTCGTCTCACGAAACCGTGTGATTCCTTTCGAAGACCCTGAGAGGCAACTCAACCGCATGCTCACGCAACTGACGTGCCGGTCTGCTCAGTGGCGCTCTGTGCCAAACCCGCCGATCAGCCCCGCGCCCTTCGGAATTGCACCCGGAGATGGCAACAATCTCGGAGCCGCCACAAGCATTGATGCGCAGGACAAACCAATCTCGAGACCGTCGCGAACCATGACATCTTACCTCAGGGAAAACCCTTGAAATTTCACGGTATCGCCATAGAGTCGCGGCGATTTTTAACCATGATTGCGACCATTTACAGGGCCCGTTAGGGAGTTTTTTGAAATGATTTGGATTCTTTTAATGGGGTTGGCCGGACCTGCGATGGCCTGGGGCCTGTACGAAGCGTTTACCGACGATGACGACGATCATGAGGATGATGACAGCCCCGGCAACAACGCCCCGCCCCCGAATGATCAGGGTGACGACGATGATGGCGATGGGGACGACGATGGGGACGACATAGACGAGGGCGATGGCGCGGAACCGATCTGGGATTGGTCCGAACCCCATGTGATCTCCGAAGACACCACGATCACCCTGACGCAAGCCGACATTGATGCCATCACGGAGTATCGCGCCTCTCTCGACAGCCTGCCCGATACGCCAGACACCCCGGACCCCGGCCCTATTTTCGAAATTGTCGGGGACGCCCAGCTCACGATCAATTTTGCCGATGACCTTGAAGGCACGCTTTCGAACACGACGGAAACAAGCAGCACGTCGGACGGGGGTGAAGGTTGGGGAATCGAAACAGCCACTCTCTCCTCCAACGTCTACTACACGCCGGAGGATGCCGAGGAGGGAGACGATCCTCTCTTCCTCTTTGAGGCGACCACGATCAGGCTTTCGACACAAGAGAATGGATCCTGGGAAGACTTCTACCAAGTGGACGTCGATTTCGATCAGGTGATCCTCGACCCGTCCGACTTCGAGAGCTTTGAAGCGCAGCCGAGCTTGCCCGATGGCATCGAAATCGGAGCTGATCACTATCTCATTTTGGACAAGGAAACGCTCGACGACACGCAGACGGATTATCTGCATGACGCGGAAGACCTCGAAGACGTGCTGAACAATCCGGAGGGCTACCACTGGACCTCGCCCGACGATCTTGTCGCGCCGGAGGGGCAAAATCTGTTCAGCACCTGGGATTTTGCGGACTCGACGCTGTCCAATGGTGAAGTCGTCACCTTCACACACGACGACATCGACGCGCTGATCGAAGACCGGACCACCGTCGAGCTCTATTCCCTCGCGAATGGCGAGAATGTCACCCTGGACTTCCCGGACGATCTGGACGGCAATATCGTCGCCCTCGATTTCTCTACTGGCACAGAAGGGTACGATTATGCGGAATTCACCCTCTACGTCCTCACCGATCAAACCGACCTGACCGCAGATGATGTGCTCTGCATCATGACCAATGATTCCCTCGTTCACGTCGAAATCAAAGATGAGAGCATCACCCCCCTCGTCGTGGTCGGCACGCATAGTGAAATCTACGACACCAACACTGGCGACGACGGCTTTAATGACAACTACGGTACGGTGACGGTCACCTAAGACACGCGCAAGGTTTAGACCGGTTCGCCACACGCCTCTAAACCGGCTTCGCCTCGGGCACGGGGCGGAGCCCTTCAAGCACGCCCCCCTTGCGCCGCACCGCTTCGGGCGTGCCGGAGCCGGTTTTGGCATAGACCTGTTTCGAGGCCTCGACCACCAGAACGCCCCCCGCAAGGGCCGTCGGCATCTGACGCCCGATCCGCTCCCAGACCGGCCCCCAGCGTTTCCAAAAGCGTTTATGGGACGGCGGTTGAAACAGCACGGCGGCGTGGCGTTCCGGCAGAAACCGCGAGCGTCGCAGTTGCAGCTCGAGCTGGCTGAGACTGTAGGGCCGCCCATAGCCAAACGGCGTGCTGTCGGAACGCGACCACAATCCGCCCCGGTTCGGCACCACAAAGAGCGCCTTGCCCCCCGGCCCCAACACCCGCCAGCATTCTTCCAACAAGGCATCCGGCGCGTCCGAGGTCTCAAGCCCGTGCATCACCACCAGCTTGTCAACGAATCCGGTCTGGAGCGGCCAGCGCGTCTCCGGGCACAGCGCCGAGACATTCGGCATCCCCGCCGGCCAATGCATCACGCCCTGTTGCTCGGGCATCAAACCGATCACCCGACGCGCGTCCGAGAGATAGGGCCTGAGCAACGGCACGGCAAAGCCAAAGCCCGCCACGGTCTGACGTTCGGCATCGGGCCAGAAGGCCACAACCTGATCCCGGATCGCGCGCTGTGCGGCGCGGCCCAATCCGGTCCGGTAGTAGAAATTTCTCAGCTCAACGACGTCGAGATGCATTGCAATCCGCGGGCCTTCCCCAAATGTTAGGACCACCATAGACGCAAGACGCGGGAGAACGCCATGCCAGAGATCAAGCCGGAGATCAGACCAGAGATCGTCACCCTTGCCGCCCTGTCGGACAATTACGATTTCCTCGTCCACGACCCGGCCAGCGGGCGCACCGCGCTGGTCGATGCCGCCGATCCGGCGCCGGTGCTCGATGCGCTTTCCGAGCGCGGCTGGACGCTCGATGAGATTTGGCTCACTCATCACCATTGGGATCATGTGGATGGCACGCCCGGGCTGGTCGAGGCGACCGGGGCCGCGGTCACTGGCGCCAAGGCCGATCAACACCGCCTGCCGCCGCTCACCCGCGTCGTGGAACCGGGGCAAAGCTTTGTCTTCGCCGGCCATGAGGTGCAAGTTCTCGCCGCCGATGGTCACACATTGGGCCACATCGCCTATCACATCCCCTCCGCCAAAGCGCTGTTCTCCGCCGATAGCCTCATGGCGCTCGGCTGCGGGCGCCTGTTTGAGGGCACGCCTGCGCAAATGTGGGAGACGCTCTCGCGCTTCGCCGCCCTGCCCGAAGACACCGTGGTCTATTCCGGCCACGAATATACCGCCTCGAATGCCCGTTTCGCACTCACCATCGAGCCCGAGAACACGGCGCTCATCAATCGCGCCAAAGCCATCGACGCGGCGCGCGCAAATGGCGAGGCCACCGTGCCCTCACCACTGTCTCTGGAACTTGCGACCAACCCCTTCCTGCGCGCAGGCCTCACCACCGTGAAGCAGGTTCTGGGCATGGAGGACGCCACAGATGCCGAGGTGTTCGCCGAAATCCGCGCCCGCAAGGACTCGTTTTAATGCAGGCACAGAGGTCCGTTTGCCCCCTTGCTTTCCTGTCAAGTAAACTTACATAGTTTCATGGAAAACAGGGGTTCCCCCCAAACAAAGCGCTCAAAACTTGACGCCTCACAAAAATTTACCCCCGTTAACCATTTTTTTGCTTGAAGCGCGCGCGTTTCAATCGAACTTTAAGAGTATCAGGCCAAAACTTAGGGGGCGGGCCGCAAAACATGCCCCCTTAGAGACCCCGAATGCGAAGGAGCACCCCCAACGTGCCGTCATTTTCGAACACCCTTGAGCAAGCCATCCATGCAGCCCTGGCGCTGGCCAACGCCCGCCGCCACGAACTTGCAACCCTGGAACACCTGTTGCTGGCCCTGATCGACGAGCCCGACGCGGCCCGCGTGATGCAGGCCTGCAATGTCGAGCTTGAGGAGCTGCGAAAAACCCTTCTGGATTATATCGAGGACGATCTTTCGACGCTCGTCACCGATGTCGAAGGCTCCGAGGCCGTGCCCACCGCCTCGTTCCAGCGCGTGATCCAGCGCGCCGCGATCCATGTCCAATCCTCGGGCCGCACCGAGGTGACCGGCGCCAACGTGTTGGTCGCGATCTTTGCCGAGCGCGAATCCAACGCCGCCTATTTCCTGCAGGAACAGGATATGACGCGCTATGATGCGGTGAATTTCATCGCGCATGGCGTCGCGAAAGACCCGGCCTTTGGCGAACAACGCCCGATCACCGGCTCGGACGAGCATCAGGAAGAGACCCAAAGCGCGCAGCCGCAATCCTCTGGCGAGGACAAAGAGTCGGCGCTCGCGAAATACTGTGTCGATCTCAACAAAAAGGCCGCCGAGGGCGATGTCGATCCGCTGATCGGCCGTGCCCATGAGGTCGAGCGCTGCATTCAGGTGCTCTGCCGCCGCCGCAAGAACAACCCGCTTTTGGTGGGCGATCCGGGCGTGGGCAAAACCGCCATCGCCGAAGGTCTGGCCAAGAAAATCGTCGACGGCGAAACCCCTGAGGTTCTGTCCAAATCCACCATCTTCTCGCTCGACATGGGCGCGCTTTTGGCGGGCACCCGCTATCGTGGCGATTTCGAAGAACGCCTGAAAGCGGTTGTCAAAGAGCTCGAAGATCACCCGGACGCCGTGCTGTTCATCGACGAGATTCACACCGTGATCGGCGCGGGCGCCACCTCCGGCGGCGCGATGGATGCCTCCAATCTTTTGAAGCCAGCGCTTCAGGGCGGCAAACTGCGTTGCATGGGTTCCACGACCTATAAGGAATTCCGCCAGCATTTCGAAAAAGACCGCGCGCTGTCGCGTCGGTTCCAGAAAATCGACGTCAACGAACCCTCGGTCGATGATGCGGTGAAAATCCTTCAGGGTCTCAAACCCTATTTCGAAGAGCACCACGACATCCGCTACACGGCAGATGCGATCAAAACCGCTGTGGAGCTGTCCGCGCGCTACATTCACGACCGCAAACTGCCCGACAAGGCGATCGACGTGATAGACGAAGCAGGCGCGGCGCAACATCTCGTGGCTGAAAGCAAACGTCGCAAAACGATCTCTCCGAAAGAAATCGAAGCGGTCGTGGCCAAGATCGCCCGCATCCCACCGAAAAACGTCTCCAAAGACGATGCCGAAGTGCTGAAAGATCTCGAAAACACGCTCAAACGCGTTGTTTTCGGTCAGGACAAGGCCATCGAGACGCTCAGCTCCGCGATCAAACTGTCGCGGGCGGGCCTGCGCGAGCCGGAAAAACCCATCGGCAACTACCTCTTCGCCGGTCCGACCGGTGTGGGCAAAACCGAGGTCGCGAAACAGCTGGCTGACAGCCTTGGCGTGGAGCTTTTGCGCTTCGACATGTCGGAATACATGGAGAAACACGCGGTCTCCCGTCTGATCGGCGCGCCTCCGGGCTATGTCGGTTTCGATCAGGGCGGTCTTTTGACCGATGGCGTCGACCAGCACCCGCATTGTGTGCTTTTGCTCGACGAGATCGAAAAGGCGCACCCGGATGTCTACAACATCCTGCTGCAGGTGATGGACAACGGCAAGCTGACCGATCACAACGGCCGCACCGTCGATTTCCGCAACGTGATCCTGATCATGACCTCCAACGCGGGTGCGTCCGAACAGGCGAAAGAGGCCATCGGTTTTGGCCGCGACCGTCGCGAGGGCGAAGACACCGCCGCGATCGAACGGACGTTTACGCCGGAATTCCGCAACCGTCTGGATGCTGTGGTGTCCTTCGGCCCGCTGCCGAAAGAGGTCATCTTGCAGGTCGTCGAGAAATTCGTGCTGCAGCTTGAGGCCCAGCTTATGGACCGCAACGTGCACATCGAACTCACCCGCCCGGCCGCCGAATGGCTCGCCGACAAGGGCTACGACGACAAGATGGGCGCGCGTCCGCTGGGTCGTGTCATTCAAGAGCACATCAAGAAACCGCTCGCCGAAGAGCTTTTGTTCGGCAAGCTGTCGAAAGGCGGCGTGGTCAAGGTGGGCGTCAAGGATGGCGACATCGAGCTGCGCATCGAAGAGCCGGGTGCCCCGCGCATCGGACGGTCGAAAAAGCCGCCACTTCTGACCGCAGAGTGATTTGAAAACAAAAAAGCCCCGTCTTGAGATACCTTGACGGGGCTTTTTATTGCCGTCAGCTTGGCCCTCATGACGAAACCGCTTTTCCTTCTTGGCCTTATCGCCCCCCTCCTCGCCGCGCCCGCGCTCGCGCGGGACCCGGTGCTGTCGCCACCCATCGACTGCACGCTGGGCGACACATGTTACATTCAAAGCTATGTCGACACCGACCCCGGTCCGGGGGCCGCTGATTTCACCTGTGGCACGCTCTCCTATGACGGTCACAAAGGTACGGATTTCGCCCTGCCCGCCGTGGTGGACCTCTGGAAAGGCGTGATCGTTCTGGCCTCCGCCCCCGGCACCGTCACCGGCACCCGCGATGGCATGGAGGATTTCCCGCAAGGCGTTGAGGGCGCGCCAGACATCACCGGCAAGGAATGCGGCAACGGCGTTGTGGTCGACCATGGCGACGGCTGGGTCACGCAATATTGCCACATGATGAACGGGAGCATCGCGGTCAAAGAAGGCGACCGGGTATCCTCCGCGACGGTCCTCGGTCAGGTTGGCCTGTCGGGCCTGACGCAATTCCCGCATGTGCATCTTTCCGTGCGCCACAATGGCAAAATCGTCGATCCGTTTAACCCCACAGGCACCGTCGCCTGCGGGCCGGACGCGATCATGAGCGGCACGCTTTGGGACCGCGATATGGTCTATCAGGCGGGCGGCCTTCTGGACGTCGGCATCGACACGAAAGTCCCCGAATATGAGGCGATCAAGGCGGGCACGGCGGGCGCCACTGGACTCACCGCCCAAAGCCCCGCGCTTGTCGTCTATGGCTTTGCCTACGGCAGCCGCGCGGGCGATGTGCTGCGCCTGTCCATCTTTGGCCCCGAGGGCGAGGTGATCAGCCAGGACGCCGAACTCGACAGATCTCAGGCCCAACTGTTCCGCGCCATCGGCAAACGCAATCCCGGAAGCTGGCCCGTGGGCGGCTATAGCGCGACGGTGCAGATGCTCCGCGACGGCACCGTCATCGACCAGCGCGAAACCCGGTTTCAGATCGCACCTTAAAGCGTTTCTGCTTAAACCTGTTTCCTGGTTTGAGCAGAAACGCAGTGCAACGTCGAAGCGGAGCGTGCGTTTTGACTTTACGTGATAGATCAAGTTAAAGTCGAAACGCTTTCGGGCTTATTTCTCCGTGAGTTTCAACTCGATCCGCCGGTTCTGCGCCAGAGCCTCCGGACTGTCGCCCTCGGCCACCGGTTGATATTCGCCAAAGCCCGCCGCGACCAGACGCGAGGGATCAAAGCCCAAATCTTCGGACATGTAGCGCACCACGGACAGTGCGCGCGCCTGCGACAGCTCCCAGTTGTCGCGGTACTCGCCGGTGCCGGACAAAGCCGTCTTGTCGGTGTGCCCATCCACACGAATAACCCAGTCGATCTCCGGCGGAATCTCCGCCGCCACCTCCGACAAAATCCGCGCCACACGCGCGATCTGCGTCTTGCCCAAAGGTCCGAGCTCCGCAGAGGCCGGTTCGAACAACACCTCGGAGGAGAACACAAAACGGTCGCCGACGATGCGCACGCCCTCACGGTCGCCCAGAATTTCGCGCATCCGACCGAAGAATTCGGAGCGGTAGTTTTGCAAAGACCGGGCCTCTTCCTCCAACCGCTTGCGCTCCGCCTCTTCCAAAGCCGCCCGCGCCCGTTCTTCAGCTGCCACCTGCGCCAGTGCCGCGTTCAACCGTTGTGTCAGGCTGTCGATTTGAACCTCGTTCTCTGCATCCGCCGCCGTGCGAACATCGAGCGTCGATTGCAGCGCCGCCAATTGTTCACGCATCTGCGCCACCTGCGCATTCAAAAGCGCCAGTTTGCGCTCTGCTTCTGCCGATTTCGCCTCTTCCTCCGAGAGCGCCGCCTGCGCCGTTGCCAACAAAGCGGCCTGTTTTTCGCGCTCAGACATGTCTTGATCGAGCTGCGCCTGAATGTCATCGCGCGCGGTGCGGCTTGCGGCCAAAAGCGTCAGGGTCTCCTCGGCCTCCTTGCGCGCCTCTTCCAGGGCGAGGCTCATCGCCGTCAGCTCCTCATCCGCACCGGAAAACCGGTCCCTGAGCGCCTGCATCGCCGCCGCATCGGCCAGACGGTCCTGTTCCGCCTGCGACAATTCGGTCTGCGCGGCCTCCAAAGCGGCCTGACGATCCGCCGCCTGCGCACGCAAATCTGCAACCAAAGCGTCCAGAGCCTCACGCCGGGCCGCCGCAAGTCGGGCCTCCTCGGTGGCTGCGTCGATCTCATCGCGGGCTTTCGCAAGCGCCAGCTGCGCCGCCTCTTGCTCCGTGATCAACTGCGCCCTGGCTGCTTCCAGATCGTCGATTTGCGCGGCCAGTTGTGCCCCCTCGGTCAGCGCCGCGTCGCGTTCCGCGAGCAGGCTTGCAACTTGGTCCTCGAAGGATGCGATCCGTCCGGTCAGCGTCGCATTCTCGGCCTGAAGCCCCGCGATGGCCTCCGCCTGTGCCTCCGCCCTCCCACGCAGATCAGAGAGCGTCGCGTTCAACGTGCCGATTTGAGTCTCGAGGCCAAGGTTTTTCTGTTGCTCCATGCCGAGCGCATCGGCCAGTGCGTTCAGTTCCGCGCTCAAGGCATCGAGTTCATGTTCCTGCCCGGAGATTTGATCGCGCAGCATGGATTGCACGACCATGAAGATCGTCAGAACGAACATCAGAACCAGCAAAAGCGCCGTCATCGCGTCGACAAACCCCGGCCAGATCGAGCCAGACATACGATGAGAGGAGCGGCGCAAAACGGCCATGTCAGACGCCTTGGCCGTCTTGGCCCAGCTCGCGGAGCGTCCGCGTCAGACCGGCAATCTCGGCACGCAGCTCGGCGAGGCTTTCTTGGCGCCCGGCAGAAAGTTCCTCGAGAATACGCAACAATTGCACGTCGATAGACCGCAGCCGCATCCGGGATTCAGCGTCGAGCCCGTCCTGATCCGGATCGCGTTTGCTCAGAGCCTCCACCAGCCGCTCCTGCCCATCGGCGACACGCGCCAGAACATCGACGGTGTCGTCTTCCCGACTTTGCCGCAGGTTCATCTGAGTGATGGACTCGGCGAGCCGTGCAAGACGCCCGTCGGTCTCCATCCGCCCCGCCTCCGCACGCGCAAAGAGCGTCTGCAACTCATCCATTTGGCGCCCCATGTGGTCGAGCACCGCGACCGCCCCCGACAGATCATCCCCGCCATCGCTGTCGCCCGCCACGCCAAGGCGCGTGATGGTCGAGAGCCATTCTTCCAACTCGCGGAAAAACCGGTTTTGACCATGCGAGGCGAAAAGCTCGAGCATGCCGACAACCAACGACCCCGCAAGCCCCAAAAGCGAGGAGGCAAAGGCCGTGCCCATGCCGCCCAACTGGCTTTCGAGCCCGCTCATGAGCTGGGTCAACACATCGCCTGCGCCTTCGCCCTCGGACGGCGAGAGCGAGCGAATGGTGTCCACAAGCGCAGGCACCGTGGTGGCGAGGCCGTAGAAGGTCCCCAGAAGACCGAGGAAAATCAAAAGGTTGGAGATGTAGCGCGTGATGTCGCGGGCTTCATCGATCCGAGTGGCAACCGAATCCAAGATGGAACGCGCCGAGGTCGAGGAAATCTGCGTCCGAGAATTGCGGTCCCGCAGCAAGGCGGCCAAGGGCGCCAAAAGACGCGGCGCAGTTTTGCCGGGCACTTTGGGCCGCTGGCCGGTGAAGCGTTCGATCCAGTTCACGGAGGCGACCAGTTGCACCACCTGCAAGAAGCAGGCGAGGATACCGATGATAAAGACGACGGCGATGAACCCGTTGAGATAGGGGTTGGCCAAAAACACCGGCCCGACCCGCGGCAAGGCCATGACCAGACCGGCCACAACCAGCCCAAGCACGATGATCATCAAGGTGATCTGGCGCACGGGTTGGGAAAAGAATTTTAGCTCGGCCTCACGCTCGGGTTTATACGCGGGTTGGTGCATGGACCCTGACCTTTTTGTCCTGTTACGGCCACGATAGGGGCAAGCCCCCCCTCTGCCAACACGCGATTTCGTGTGGTTACGGATTTAGGCGATGACGGACCATCTCTGACAGCTCAGTCAGCTCCATATCTTCCATGCCAAGCTCCGCGAGATGCAAGGCGGTCGAAAAAAGATACTCGCTGTTGGGGCCCCGCCCGCCGACCGCCGCCGCAATCACATCGGCCTGACGCTCAAGGCTAAGCGCGCCGGTGTATTGGTCGTGATCGGCATCGACGACATAGGCCAGCGCCGGTTCTTCGCGACCGTCCTCCAGCCGCAAAGTCACCTCACGTTCGAGATAGGCCGACGACACCAATTCCCGCTCCCGCAGATAAGCCAGCGTTTCCGCCGCTACATCAGGGGCAACGCGGAACGCCAACCCGCGGCACTGCGCAGAGGGGTCTTCATCCAGCGCCAAAACCAGACCAGGGTCTTCGGGCGTGCCCCGATGGTGGATCGACCACATGCAAAACGTGCGCGCATAGCCCGACAGCGTCGCAGGGTGGCGTTCGACAAAGGCGAAGCCCGGATTCCACATCAAAGACCCATAACCAAAGACCCAAAATCCGTCTCGCACCAACGCGTGATCGCCTGTCATCGCCTTTTCCTCATTGCCGCCTTTTCACCCGCCCGCCCCGCAGGTAAACACGGGGGACGGACTGACCCGATCCTTTTCACAAGAGGTGATCATGCGCAAACTGTTCTGGCTCGTTTTGGCCGCCGTCGTGATTTACACGGGCTATTGGATGATCGGCGCGAAGGGCACGGAAAGCGCGATCGCGGCTTGGGTCAACGCGCGCGGCGCCGAAGGCTGGCAGGCCGAGGTGTCCGACATCAAGACCCGCGGCTATCCGACCCGCTTCGACACGGAAATCCGTGAGCCGCATCTCGCAGATCCGCGCAGTGGCGTGGCGCTGTCCTCGCCCAAAATCGAAATTCTGAGCCAAAGCCACCGCCCCACGCGATTTACCCTGCGCATGGCGCCGGAGGTCACGCTCGCCTCGCCCTATCAGCGCCTCGACATCACGCAGGAGCTGGCCGAAGCACAATTGTTCGTCGATGCAGGCCCGAATTTGACACTCAATCATGCGGCCCTGACGCTCAACGATCTTCGCATGGTCTCGACCGCCACTTGGGGCCTGTCTCTCGACACGGGCGAGATCACGACGCAGCGTCAAGATAACGATCCGCTCACCCATGCCATCAAGATGCATGTCGCAGGCTTTGCGCCCACAGGTGGATTGATCGAAGATATTGATCCCAAAGGGCTTTTGTCCGATGAATTCGAGACGCTCGACCTCGATATGAGTGCCACCTTTGACGGGCCGTGGAACATCCACGCCCTCGAAGGCCCACGTCCGCAGCCGACAAAAATCGAATTGACCACGCTTGCGGCGCATTGGGGCGAGCTTGATTTGAAACTTGCAGGCCGTTTTGACATTGACGCGCGAGGTTATCCGGTGGGCAAGCTGGCGGTGAAGGCCGAGAACTGGCGCGAGATGATCGAGCTCGCGATTTCCATCGGCGCGATCCCGGAGAACATGAGCAAGCTGTCGCTGCGCGCAGGCGAAATGCTGGCGGGACTGTCGGGGCGCAAGGATACGATTGATGCGGAATTGACGCTGAAAGACGGGATGATTTCTCTGGGTTTCATCCCCTTGGGACCCGCGCCGCGCATTGTCATTCGCTAAGAGCTAGATACCTGACATTCGTCAGCTTTAACTTCAGATTAATCTGACTTTCGTCAGGCGAATTACACCCCTGCCTCACGCGTTAACCTTAATCTGGTTAACCTTAACGCATGAAAATAGGGGATCGGAGGGCCCAATCCCCATCGAGGAACACACCGTAAAGCCTTAACGGCAATAGCTTCCGGAACGATAGCGTGCCGTGTCGAAGTGGAAGTGATCGCGATGGTACACATCGCTTTCCGGCCCCAAGACCGTGCCAAACGGCCCACAGCCTGCGCGATGCAATTTGTGCATAAGCGGCCCATGCAGCGGGTCATTCCAGCCATTCAGAACAGAGATATGCGTCCCGTTTTTCAACCGCACGGCCGAAATATCAATGGCGCGCCCCCGTCCATGTTCCGAGATTTTCCCACCGGCCTGATTGTTGCGCGGACGACAGGCGTAGCTCGCGGCCACGTCCAGCTGCACTAGCCCACCACCCAAGCGCCCAACACTCGGCTTGACGCCTTTTTCGATCCAGGAGTGCAGCGCTTTTGCGGTCGTGCAATCCACCACCGCAGGCGTCGACAGGGCAACACCCGCAACCTCGGTGATTTGCACAGGTTCCTTGAGGCCACAGCCGGAAATGCGTCCAGGAATGGGCTTCAGGCTTTGCCCCCGGATCGCATTGACACCACAGACCGAACCTTTGCGCGGGTAGCGCACCTGCGTCACGACGGGGGCTTTGGGGCGCGGTTTCGGGACAGGCGAGGCCAAAGCCGTGGCAACGGTCGTCGTTTCAGAGGTTACAACGGACACCGGCGCAACTGTGCCCGGACGCGGCAGAGGGATCGGGGAGCTGTCGAGCGCAAAAATGGGCGCGGCGGACAGACTGAGGGCACTCAGAGCAAGGGCGCATATGACCGCCCGCCGTCTCATCCGCCCTTTTTGACACGACCGAAATCCGGCGCATCCGTGTCCTGACCCGCCTCGATGATGCCGCGACGAATGGCGCGGGTGCGGGTGAAAT
Organism: Celeribacter naphthalenivorans; assembly: GCF_020524585.1. Taxonomy (GTDB): domain Bacteria; phylum Pseudomonadota; class Alphaproteobacteria; order Rhodobacterales; family Rhodobacteraceae; genus Celeribacter; species Celeribacter naphthalenivorans. The sequence goes on along the minus strand of NZ_JAIVLK010000008.1, from coordinate 127,025 downwards.
AATCATGAAGCGTATCACCATCACCGGTGCGGATCGCACGTTGCAGGGCGAAAAGCTCTTCGGTGAAACGCCCGAGAATTTCCAGCGCAGCGTCTTTGTTGGTCAGGAACACATCGCGCCACATCGTCGGGTCGGAGGCCGCGATCCGGGTGAAATCGCGAAAACCCGCGGCGGAGAATTTGATCACCTCTTGATCGGTCACCCGGCGCAGATCGTCGGCGACGCCCACCATCGTGTAGGCGATCAGGTGCGGCACGTGGGACACCACGGCGCAGACCGTGTCATGATGCTCCGGGTCCATCCGTTCGGTATCGGCACCCAAAGCGGCCCAGAAATCTTCGAGTTTCTTGACCTCGCCTTCATCCGCGCCCTCGGGCGGCACGATCAGGCACCAGCGGTTGTCGAACAGCTCGGCAAAGCCGGAACGCGGCCCGGAATGCTCTGTGCCGGCCATCGGGTGGGTGCCAATAAACTGCACGCCCTCGGGGATATGCGGCATCACCGCGTCGAGCACGGATTTTTTGACCGAGCCCACATCAGTGACCACCGCGCCGGGTTTCAGCGCGCTCTGGATCTCTTGCATCACCGGCCCCATTGCGCCAACCGGCACGGCCAGCACGATGAGATCGGCGTCCACCACCGCCTCAACGGCACTGTCGCAGACCCGATCCACAAGGCCGATTTCGCGCGCGGTCTCACGCGTCGCCTGTGAACGGGCATAGCCGGTGATTTCCCCCGCAACGCCCGCACGACGCATGGCCAAAGACATCGACCCCGCGATCAGGCCAAGCCCGATCAGCGCAACGCGATTGTAGATCACCGTTGATCCCGTCTCAGACACCGGCCTGTTCCCCGCGGAACTGGCCGATCACATGGGCAACACGACGGCAGGAGGCCTCGTCGCCGACGGTGATCCGCAGACAATTCGGCAGGCCGTAACCCGCCACACGGCGCACGATGATGCCGTTTTGCTTGAGGAACTCATCGCAGGCCTCGGCCTCGTCCTGATCCTGGAACCGGGCGAGGATGAAGTTGGCGCAAGACGTGTCCGAGGGCACCCCCAGCTCCATCAGTGCTTCGGCCAACCAAGCGCGCAGACGGGTGTTGTCCTCACGGCATTTCTCGACCCAATCGCGGTCTTTCACGGCGGCTTCGGCGGCGGCCATTTGCGCTTCCGACAGGTTGAACGGACCACGCACGCGGTTCAGCACGTCGATGATTTCCTGCGGACCATAGCCCCAGCCGACGCGCACGCCACCCAGACCGTAAATCTTCGAAAACGTCCGCGTCATCACCACGTTGTCCCGCGCCTCGACCAGAGCCGCGCCACCATCGAAGCCTTCGACGAACTCGGCATAGGCGCCATCGAGCACAAGGATTGCCTGCGACGGAATTTCCGAGGCCAGACGCGCGATGTCGCGTTGGCCGATCATCGTGCCCGTCGGGTTCGCCGGGTTGGCGATGAAGATCAGCTTGGTCTTCTCATTGCAGGCGGCGAGGATCGCATCCACATCCACCACACGCTCGCGTTCCGGCACACAAACCGGCTGCGCGCCCGCGGCACGGGCGGAGATTTTATACATGGAAAAGCCGTGCTCGGTGTAGATCACCTCATCGCCAACGCCCGCATAGGCCTGACAGAGGAAGGTGATGATCTCATCTGAGCCGACACCGCAAATGATGCGCCCGGCGTCCAGACCGTGCACCTCGGCAATGGCTTTGCGCAGGCCGGCGTGATCGGTGTTCGGGTAGCGATGGAGGGTGTGAACCGCCTTGGCAAAAGCTGTCTTGGCGCTTTCAGGCGCACCGAACGGGTTCTCGTTCGAAGACAGCTTGATCACATTGTCAACGCCCTGCACATGGCTGGCGCCACCCTGATAGAGGGTGATGTCGAGAATGCCGGGTTGCGGTTCGATCAAACGGGTCATGAGTCCACTCGCTTAGAATTGTCCGCCTCTCTTAGCGCCGCGCGTCCGACATTGCCAGACAGATGAGCAACCTCTGTGCAGTTGTTGCTTTGTCGTATCGGTGTGTGCCCCCATCGCCACGCATTGGAGCTACGCAGATGCCAGTTCACCCAACAGCCCCCGCCGCAGGTTTCCATTTGAACCCGGCACGGATGATGCCGTGATCGTTGGTGCCTGTCGCCTTATGGTCGTCAATGTTGAGGTGATCGTTGTCCACCGTCATCTCGTCAAAGGCCCAGAGGCGACGTTTGGAGTGATCGTAAAATTCCTGCGAAAACAGGATGTGATCGAGGCTCTCACGCTCCTTTTGATAGACATGCGTGTAGTACACATCCCGCGTCGAGCGGTATTCCTGAAGCGTCTGCGCGGTGTAGAGCGCATTGTCGCCACCGCCCTCGGACAGCCCCGTCAGATATTGCGGCTGTTCGGTCAAGATGTTGAGCGTGTTGGACAATTTACTGTCATTCATATCGCCGATCACCACAACGGGCGTGTTCGTGCCCTTGCTCAGTTTGGTGATGATCATCCGCAAAGCTGTCGCCTCCGCCGTACGGCGGATGGTGGAGACGGCATAACCCAGCGCCGTCAGGTGATCTTTGTGGGTGTCGCGCTCATACCACTCCTCGCGCCAAAGCTCGGTCGGGCGACGGGATTTGAAATGGCAGACAAAGACATGAATGACCGGCGTGTCCGGGTGCGGCTGAACGGTAAGATGCAGAACCGGGCGCGAGAAACTGGTGAGGGCCACCGCGATGCGATCTTGCTGCGGATCGTCACCGCCGGAAGCCAGCACCATCTCATCGGGAAATTCGGTGATCCATTCCGGGTCATCGACAAGAATATCCCGACGCACCAGTCCGGCACACACAATGCGACTGCCCGGATGACCGGGCGGGACAAGCGCCTGATGCGTGGCCTCAAGCCCGGCCATCTGCATCGCCTCTTGCAGGGCCTCCTCGGCCCAAAGCTCCTGAAAGCCCACGACATCCGCCGCGATGCGTTTCAAAACGGCGGCGGTGTAGAAAATCTTTGCGTCATATTCTTCGTCGGTCCAAGTGGAGCCAGAATACATCGCGTCACCGGGGGATTGCAGATTGTAGAGATTGAAAGACGCAAAAGAAATGTCACGCGCGGCCATCGCGGCCTCCCTGATACTGAGAACCAACCCGATCAACATAGCGCGAAACGGGATTCGGATCAGCCCGGCTTTCCTGGATAACACACCGCAATCCGTCGCTGTAAAAGCCTCGGACACTGCCGTCCCAAACCGGTTCGGCCCTGCGCGAAGCCAAGCCTGCTTAGTATTTCAGCACATCCGGCAACGCCCTGCGACAGTTTGATAAATCGGCAAGCGATCCGAACGAAGCAGCGTTTTTTGCGCGCATATCCTCCAATCTACGACCCCAAAAATTAGGCCCGATCCGGACGCAATGTTATACTTTGGTCTTAGACGCACATCTGAGAGTAAGGAGGGCACCAGATGAGACGCATCCTATTCCACGCAGTTCAACACCGCCTCGCCACGCTCAGCATCACCACAGCTCTTGCGCTCGCGCCGGCACTTGCCGGGGCGCAGAGCATGCTGACGGACGGGCGCACAGGGCCGGTCGAGATGACCGGCCACGCCCTTGACCACGCGATGATGGCACTCAATGACTTTGTCTCCGCCAAACAGGCGCAGAGCGACATCATGGGCACGCTCGATATGCCGCCCAACGATTTCGCCGAGGTCGCTCTCGCCAGCGGGGCACACCCTCTCGCGCAGGAAGAGGCCACGCGCAGCAGCTTTGGCTGGCCGATCAGCGGCGGCACATCTTTGGACACCCATCTCGTGGCGTTCAATCAAGACCTCGCGGAGCGTGGCGATGACCTGTTCTTGCGGATCGCAGCGACCGAAGCCGGTTCCAATCTGGATTTCGGCACCGTGGCCTCCGATGTGACGCTCACCGCCACCGATGCAGGCCGCATTCATAACGACAGGACACTCAATGACGAAATGGTCGCCCTGCGCGACGGGATGCGAGAATTTGACGACCGTCTGTCACGGCTGTCACGGTCCGTGCCTGAGGTGACCGGCACGTCGTTTGAGCGCTATATCGAGTCGCTGTCACTGTTCTGAGACCCCATCCGGGCAAAAACCAAAAGGCCGCCCCAAAGGGACGGCCTTTCGTAAATCTTCGAAGATCGGCTCAGAAAAGCGCGTGGCTTAGTTCTGAGCGTAGAATTCGATGACGAGGTTCGGTTCCATTTGCACAGCGTAAGGCACATCGGAGAGGCCCGGCTTGCGCACGTAGGTCGCGGTCATTTTGGAGTGATCGGCGTCGATGTAATCCGGCACGTCACGCTCGGCGAGACCCACAGCTTCGAGCACGATGGCGAGCTGTTTGGATTTGTCGCGCACTTCGATCACGTCACCCTCTTTCACACGGTAGGAGGGGATGTTCACGCGCTTGCCGTTCACGAGCACGTGGCCGTGGTTCACGAACTGACGGGCGGCAAAGACGGTCGGCACGAACTTCGCACGGTAGACGACGGCGTCGAGACGGGATTCCAGCAGACCGATGAGGTTTTCACCGGTGTCGCCTTTGATCCGCTCAGCGTCGGCAAAGATGCGACGGAATTGTTTCTCGGTCAGGTCGCCGTAGTAGCCTTTCAGCTTCTGCTTGGCGCGGAGCTGCAGACCGAAGTCGGACAGCTTGCCCTTGCGGCGCTGACCGTGCTGGCCCGGGCCGTATTCACGACGGTTGACCGGGGACTTCGGACGGCCCCAGATGTTTTCGCCCATGCGGCGGTCGATTTTGTACTTGGCAGACGTGCGTTTGGTCACGGCTGATCTCCTTCTAAACGTTTCGAAGGGCGTTGTCCTCTCCCCGGACGGTCTGAGCCGCGCCCCGGGTTGACAGGGTTCCTCTTGCGAGGGCCACCAACACCAATGAATAACCCGGCGCACATCTCTGCACACCGGATGGCGGGCTTATACAGTCGAAACCGGAGGAGTCAAGCGCCACGGGCGTTTTCTTAGAGCTCCTTAAGCGACCTTATGCAAAAGGATCGCCGTTTCCGCCGCAGACAAGGTCCGCCGCGCCGCAGGGCCGTACTCCTCGGTCTGATCCAAGAGATGCGGGAAGCGTTCCAAAAGGCTGGCGCGCTGGTCTTCCGCCACCTCATTCAGATCGGCAAATCCGGGATGGAAACTCTCGGTCTCCAACCCGTTGGCAAAGATCACCTGATGCGCATCGAACAAAAGATGGATGTAATCGAGCGCCTTGAGATGCCGCTCCGTCGTGATCGAGCGGTCATTCACCAAATCCTTGGCACAGACCAGAACCTCATCGGCATTATAGAGATCACGCGCCGCCTGCCCTCGGATCACCATCCGGTGTTGCGGCGAGACGATCAGGTCCTCATCCGGCTCGCCCATCCCCAACGCATCGGCCCGGAACCGCACCGGACGCAGCTCAGGCATCGCATAAAGCCGCGCGCCCGTGATGTGACGTCGCCCGATCCAGCGCAGCTTTTGCACCCCGTCATCCTTGGTCTGAATCGCATCGCCTTCGCACAGCGCTTCGACGGGCCGCGCGCCGTTGGGCGTCAGGATTTTCGTGCCGGGCGTGAAACAGATCACGCCACCGGGTGTGGCCTCTTTCGCCTCACGCGTGGCGGTAAGATGGGCCGAGACCACCCAAAGATCCGTGTCCACAGGCGGCATGTCGCCCAGAAACATCAACAAAGGCGTGCCCAATTCGGGCAGATCGATCAGTGTAATTTCATAGCGCTTGATGCCATCGGTGACATCAAATCCGCCATCGAACAGCCGCGTGCGGGTCTCAAGGTCGTGATACGCGGGCGCACCCACCAAAGCCGCACCGATCAGCCGACGCACCGAGTGCGCGGCCCGCTGATGCAACTCAGCCTGCCCGATTGCGTTCTCTAAGACGTAGACATCGCGTGCCCCATCAACGCAGACGGCCTCGCCGGTCCAACGCCATGCTGCGCCGACCGTCAATGCCGAAAGCGGTGCAGATCGAAGCCCGTCGAGCTCCCCCTGCGTCCACGCGATGACAAACGTGCCGGAAAAGCCCGTTCTCATTGCCTGTATGCCTGCCATAGTTCTTTTTTATTAGGGCCAAGCTACCACAGGCGATTCGCCGTGTTAATGTTTTTTTGACGCCTTTTCGCAGATTGAGAAGCGGCAGAGGGACGCATCGCCCTCTTCAAACCGCCTTGATGCTACTCGACCGAAATCGACGCCACACTCGTCCGCAGAGCTTCAATCGCCGGAGCCGGGTCGAGGCAGACCATCAAGCCCCGCTTGCCGCCATTGATCACCACGGGGGCCTCAACCGTCAGGATCGTGTCATCGAACACCGTCGGCACCGACTTTTTCTGACCGAAAGGACTGATACCGCCGGTGTGAAATCCGGTCAGGCGCTCGGCCTTCACCGGCGCCATCATCACGGCGGATTTTCCCTTGAGGGCCTTGGCGATTTTCTTCATCGACAGCGAGCGATCCGAGGGGATCACCGCACAGGCGGGCTTGCCGTCCAGTTCAACCATCAAGGTCTTGAACACCCGCTCCGGCGCCCAGCCGATGGCCTCCGCCGCCTGCAACCCGATCGGCCCATCGCCGCCGCCATAGTCATATTCGAAAACCTCATAGCTGAGGCTCTGGCGGTCCAAAAATCCGGTCGCGGGGGTGGCGGTACTCATGACGGCCCTCTTCGCCATTGCAATCGCCGTCCTTTATACCGCCGCCTTCGCGCAGAGAAAGAGCGAAGCTGACGCAAGGGCGGCGCGTGAAACGCACAGAGTCAATCTTGACAAAATAACTCAACAATTATACCCAACGCCAAACCGCAAGCGCTCCGGCAGCCAGCTCATCGTCTTGACATCTGACTTTGGGAGCCCGGCCTTGCCACGACACCCCGCATATTTGCCGCACCGCCGCCACCTCTCGGTCGCGCCTGCGCGCCGCAAATCCTGCCTCCCTTCGAATGCCAAGGTCCTCTGACCCAAGCCTGCGCGCGCGGGGTTTTCCTTCGTGTCCCGCGCGCCTTTTTCATCTCTTTTCATGAGGCCTCCACCATGAACAAGCCCCTCACAGCGGCCGACATCCGCGCCGCAAAATCCGAAAACACCCAAAAGCGCGACCGCGATCTGGCCGACAGCCTCGGCATCTCCGAGGCCGAACTGGTCGCCGCCCACGTTGGGACCTCCGATGACATCAGCGTCACCCGCATCTCGGCCACCCCCGACGATGTGATGCCGCGGCTGACCGCTCTGGGCGAGGTGATGTCGCTGACCCGCAATGTCTCCTGCGTCCATGAGCGCGTCGGCACCTTTGAAGAGTATAAATCCGGGCCGCATGCCTCGATGGTTCTGGGCAAGGAAATCGACACGCGGATTTTCCCGAAACATTGGGCCTTCGGCTTTGCCATCGAGAATGAAACAGAAAAAGGCCTGCGCCGCACTTTGCAGTTCTTCGATCAGGCGGGTGATGCGCTTCAGAAAGTCTTTCTGCGCGACAGCTCCAACCATGACGCTTGGCAACCTCTGATCGACGTGCTGCGCCTTGAGGATCAAAACCCCGAGATCGAGGTCGAACCGCGCCAGCCCACCGAAGGCGCAAAGGTCAATGAGGACAAGCGCGACATCTTGGTCGAAGAATGGGCGCGCATGACCGACACGCATCAGTTCAACCGGCTGGCGGCAAAACTCGGCATGAACCGCCTCGGCGCCTATCGCCTCGCGGGGGCTCCTTTCGTGCGCAAGGTCGCGCCCTCCTCTGTCGAGAGCTTCCTGAATGCCACCTCCGAGGCGCATCAAAAGGTGATCCTCTTCGTCGGCAACCGCGGCAACATTCAAATTCACTGGGGCACGCTCGACAACGTCAAACCGATGGGGCCGTGGCTCAATGTGCTGGACCCGCGCTTCAACCTGCATCTGCGCGGCGATCATCTGGCCGAGGTTTATGTGGTCGAGAAACCGACCAAACGCGGCCCGGCGATTTCGCTGGAGGCCTTCGACGCCGAAGGCGGGCTGATCTTCCAATGTTTCGGCCAGCGTGACGGCGACAGTGACGATCTCGCGCAATGGCATCAGATCCTCGCCGATCTGCCGGGGGCGTGAATGAAACATCTTCTGCTGAGCGCTGCGCTTCTCCTTCCCCTCTCGGCTCATGCTGAATCTGTTTCGGCTGAAAGCTACCCGGAGGCCACATCCATCGTCTCCATCGGCGGGCCGGTGACCGAAATCATCTACGCTTTGGGCCAGGGCGCGCGCATTGTCGCCCGCGACACCACCTCGCTTTACCCCGAAGAGGTCAACGACCTGCCCGACGTCGGCTACATGCGGCAATTGTCGGCGGAGGGCGTGCTCTCTGTTGGCCCCGACCTGATCGTCACGCGCGACACCGCCGGGCCGCCCGAGGTGCTCGATCAGTTGCGCAAAGCCGCCATTCCGATGGTCGACATCAAAGACGGATTTTCCGAGGCCGCCGTGATCGACGCGATCCACACCGTGGGTGCAGCCTTGGGCGTCCCCGAACGTTCCGACACCTTCGCCGCCGAGGTTCAGGCCCAATTCGACAGCCTGCATCAGTCAATCGAGAGCGCAGGCACCCCGCCCCGCGTCCTCTTTATCCTGTCCAACCAAGGCGGGCGGCTGAATGTGGCGGGCGCAGGCACAGGGGCCGATGGCATCATCACGCTCGCAGGTGCCGAAAACGTCATGGCCTCCGAGTATCAGGGCTACAAAATCATGAGCGACGAGGCGATCATCGCCACCGCGCCCGATGTCGTGTTGATGATGGAGCCCACAGGCGAAAGCGAGCATGACGGCAACCGCGCCGACATTCTCAACTTGCCTGCCTTGTCCCACACACCCGCCGGTCAAAACGGCGCTTTTGTCGAAGTCTCCCCGGCCGCTTTGGGCTTTGGCCCCCGCACGGCGCTCTTTGCCCAAGAGCTGCATGACGCGCTTTGGTCCGCAGCTGTTACAGAGTGAGCCAATGACCATCGCCGAGACCCGCCCTGTGCAAAACATGAAACCTCTCGCCGGAGACCGCCGTGCCAAAGCGCGTCTCTTGCGCCTCGGGCTCATCGCGCTTTTGGCGCTCACCATGCTCATGGGGTTGGGCTGGGGCGCGGCGGGCGACACCGATGTGATCGCCGCGCTTTTGGCCAAGTTCGGCATCGGCGAGGCGCGTCTGGTCGATATGACCGTGGTCTGGGACATCCGCATGCCGCGCGTGTTGACCGGGGCGCTCGTGGGCGCGGCTCTGGCCGTCGCAGGCGCGGTGATGCAGGGGCTGTTTCGCAACCCTCTGGCCGATCCGGGCCTTGTCGGCGTCTCGGCGGGCGCAGGCTTTGGCGCGGTGGCGGCGATTGTTTTGGGCGGGCTTTTGCCCTTTGCCCTTCAGAACCTTGTCGGCGCTTACCTCGTGCCTCTTGCGGCATTCTTCGGCGGCTGGGTCTCCACTTTGGTGCTCTATAAAATCGCCACGCGCGGGGGGCGGACCTCTGTCGCCACCATGTTGCTTGCGGGCATCGCCTTGGGCGCGCTGACCGGCGCGCTCACCGGCTTCATCGTCTACAAAGCCACCGACGACCAGCTCCGGGACCTGACCTTTTGGGGCATGGGATCGGTGGCGGGTGCGACTTGGGCGAAACTTTTGACCGCAGGTCCGATCATCGCGCTGGCGCTGATCACCGCGCCCTTTCTGGCCCGCGCTTTGGATGCTTTGGCTCTGGGCGAAGCGGTCGCCACCCATATGGGCATCGACACGCAGCGCATGAAACGCATTGCGATCCTGTCGGTTGCGGGCTCTGTCGGCGCCTCTGTGGCGATCACCGGCGGGATCGGCTTTATCGGCATCGTCGTGCCGCATCTTTTGCGACTGATCCAAGGCCCGGAACATCGCAACCTCTTGCCCAACGCCGCACTTCTGGGCGCGATCATGTTGTTGCTTGCAGATATGGTGAGCCGTCTGGCAGTCTCCCCCGCCGAGTTGCCCATCGGGATCGTCACCGCCTGTCTCGGTGGACCGTTCTTCCTTTGGATCCTCTTGAAAAACCGCGCCCTTTTGGAGAGTTGAGATGATTGTAGCCTCAGACATCAGCGTGCATTTCGGGGCGCGCAAAGTACTCGATGCGGTCGATTTTTCTGCCCGCGCGGGCGAAGTGACCGCCATCGTTGGCCCCAACGGGTCCGGCAAAACCACGCTTTTGCGCGCCATGACCGGGGAACAGGCGTTCACCGGCGAGGTCAGCCTCGATGGCACATCTTTGTCACAGCTTTCGGCACTCGATCTGGCCCAGCGCCGGGCGGTTCTGCCGCAATCGGGCAACATCGCCTTTCCCTTCACCGTGCTGGAGCTTGTCAGGCTCGGCCTGACCGCCGGGCTGTCGACCGGACGCGCGAGCGGCTTGGAACATCTGCCCCATGCGGCCCTTGCCCGTGTCGGGCTTGACGGTTTCGAAGGCCGGATGGTGCAGGAACTCTCAGGCGGTGAGCGGCAACGCGCGCAGCTGGCGCGCGTCTTGGTGCAAATCTGGGAGCCTGTGCTGGACGGGCAACCACGCTGGTTGATCCTCGACGAACCGGTTTCCGCGCTCGACATCGGGCATCAGCTCACCGTCATGGAGATCGCCCGCGACTACGCCCGGCGTGGCGGCGGGGTCATCGCCGTGATGCACGATCTGAACCTGACCTCGATGTTCGCGGATCGGGTGACGCTCTTGAGCGAAGGGAAACTCCGCGCCGAGGGCACGCCACGCGAGGTGCTGACCGATCATGCGCTCTCGGCCTGCTACGGCTGCGCGCTCAGGACCAACACGCCGCCGCCCTGTGGCGGGCCTTGGATTTTGCCTCAAGCCAGTGCCGTGACAAGCGCCGCCCTGCCCGCCTGAGGGCACGACCTACATCAAGCCAGGCAGGAACAGCGCGATGGAGGGGAAGAACAGCAGCACCGCGCTCCGCACCACGTCGATGGCGATAAAGGGCAAGAGACCTTTGTAAATCGTCGTCAGCCCGATGTTGCGTTCGACCGAATTGATGACGAAGACATTCATCCCGATGGGCGGTGTAATCAGCCCCAGCTCGATCGCCATGACGACCATGACACCGAACCAGATCGGATCGAAGCCGAGGCTGGTGACGACCGGGAACAGGATCGGCACGGTCAAAACCACCATCGCCATCGAGTCCAGCACACAGCCCAGCACCAGATAGAGGAGCAAGATCAGGACCATGATGCCCATCGGACTGATCGGCAGAGCGGTGAGATATTCCGCCACCTGCTGCGGTGCGCGGGTGATGGCGAGGAAATAGGAAAACAGCAGCGCGCCGATGAAGACGAAGAAGATCGAGATCGAAATGCGCAGGCTGTCGACGAGGCAGAATTTGATGTCCGCCCAAGACAGACGCCGACGCGCCACCCCGATCACCAAAGCCCCCACGGCGCCCAGCGATGCGGCCTCGGTCGGGGTCACGACACCGGCGTAGATGCCGCCGACCACCAGAAGAAACAACAAGGCGATGGCCCAGACATCGCGCAGGGATTTGAACCGCTCGCCCCAGCCCTGACGCGGCCCCACAGGCATGTCGTCCGGCCGCATGTAGGCGAGGATCGACACCGTCAGCATATAAAGCGCGACCGCCAGAAGACCCGGCACCAGACCGGCGATAAAGAGTTTGCCGATGTCCTGTTCGGTGATGATGCCGTAGACCGCGAGCACGATAGAGGGCGGGATCAGGATGCCGACCGTGCCGCCCGCGGCGATCACACCGGAGGAGACGGAGTCGGAATAGCCCGCCCGGCGCATTTCCGGCAAAGCCACCTTGGTCAGCGTCGCAGCCGTCGCGATGGAGGAGCCGGAAATCGCGGCAAACCCAGCGCAAGACGCAATCGTCGACAGCGCAAGCCCGCCGCGCCGATGCCCCAACCAGGCCCCGGCCGCGCGGAACAATTCATGGCTCATGCCGGATCGGGTCGCGAAAGCGCCCATCAGGATGAACATGGGGATCATCCCCAGATGATAGGTGGTTGCCGTCGACAATGGCGAGAGCGATACAAGGCGAAGCGCCTGCGACGGGCCGACCACAGCGGCAAAGCCCCCAATGCCGACAAGGCTCATCGCGATGGCAATCGGCACGCGAATGGCCATCATGAGGAACAGGGCGACGAAGCCCACGATCATAACCGTTTCCCGGTCCATTTCAGCCTCTTTATGTTTATTCTTCGATCATGTGGACCGGCTGGTCCTCATGCATATGCGGTGTGTCATCCGTGAGAATGAGCCAAAGCCGCACCGCCGTGGTAAGCGTTGCAAGACCGGCGCCGATGACCATCAGCCAATAGGCCGGCCAAATCTGAAACCGCAGATCATAGGAATGCTCGCCGGTGGCAAACACGTCCTGCGCATTCTTCGACATCATCACGGTCAACACCGCAAAGGACACCAGCACGAGCAAGGTGGAGATGAAATCCATCACCCGACGCCAGGTCTTGCCCAACATCTCATAGAGCAGATCGACGGAGATATGCGTGCCCGTGTAATTCACCGTCGCCACACCCCAGAATATCGCCACGCCAAGCGCCAGCCGCCCGATGTCGTGGCTGTCGGGGATCGGCGCGGAGAACGCATAGCGCATCACGGCAGAGCCAAAGGCCAAAAGCGTCACCAGCCCCATGAGAAAAGCGGCCGCGAATTCGACCCAAGCGGTGAAACGACGGAGCCCGTAGTCCCCGCCGGAGGAGACATCACGGGGCGGGTCAGAATTTTGCGTCATGGGCTTCAAGCCGCTCCACAAAGGCCTCATAGATCGCATCCGCATCGAGCCCCTTGGCCGTGACATTGGCTTTCCAGTCGTCCAACAGGAAGGCCGACGCGTCTTTCCATTGCGTCAGCTCCTCATCGGTCAACTCCAGCACATTGTGCTCCGGGTTCTCCTGAAACAGGCGCTTGCCCTCATTGTCGAATTCGACCCAACCAGACGCAATCTTCGCGCCCCATTCCGGAGAGCAATGATCGTCGATCACACCCTGCTGGCTCCCGGAGAGAGAGGCATAACGATCCTTGTTCATCGCGATGATGAAATTGGTCACATAAAGCGGCATGTCGGGGTGATATTTGACCACGTCATCCATGCCGAAAATCGAAACAGAGCGCCACGGGAAGGTGATGCCATCTGCCGCGCCGCGTTCGATCACTTCGCGCGCCTCGGAGGGGCCGACCTGAACGGAGGACCCGCCCATGCTCTGGATCAGACGCCCGATGGTGCCATTGGCCGGACGAATGGTTTTGCCCTTCATGTCGGCGGGAACACGGATTTCGGACGAGCTGTGCAAAGTGCCCGGATCGTGTAGGTGCACGACACAGAATTTCACGTCCCCCATCTCCTGATCTTTATACTCCGCGTACCATTCGTTCATCGCCTCGGTGCCCCCCAGACCCGATTTGATGAAAAACGGCAGCTCGCCCAATGCGATGATCGGGAAACGCCCCGGCGTATGCCCCGGATTGGCCCAGACGAAATCGGCGATGCCGAATTTCGCGATGTCATATTCATCCTCGGCCTTGCCGAGCTGGCCGGCGGGGAAGAAGCTGATGTCCAGTGTGCCGTTCGAGGCCGTGCGGATGCTATCGGCCCAGACCTGAAAGCCTTGGGAATGCAGCGGGTGTTGGGTCGGCAGATCGTGCGAGAAGCTCATCTCTACCACCTTCTCCTCCGCCTGAGCGCCCCCGATGACGCCACCAGCCAAAACCGCGGCGCAAAGCGCGCCGGTCAGCTTATATTTCATGATGTCTCTCCTCCATTTTCAGCCGCGCGTGCCAGCCTCCCTGGCGCCCGCGACTCCTCCTCTGCAAAAGAGATTAGCGGTCAAAATCGTTGCGTCAAATAAAAAACGATTATTTTTGCCAAACCTGCAATGATAGCAAATCCTCGACATTTGAACGGCGCGGTGCCATTGCTAAGGAAAGACACGCATCCCTCAAAGCCAAAGCGATATGAACGAACCACATCCCCTTGCCTCCGGCGACAAATCCCAAGGCACCAGCAAGAAAACCGCCATCGAAACGGTCCAGGAACAAATCCGCGAACGGGTGATCTCGGGCGCGTTGGGGCCGGGCGAGCGATTGCATGTCGATAAATTACGTTTGGAATTCGGCGTCTCCACCTCGACCATGCGCGAGGCGATCTCGCGCCTGTTGATCGACGGGCTGGTGACCTCGGAACAGCAACGCGGCTTTCGCGTCGCCCCTCTGACGCTCAAAGATTTCCGCGACATCACAGATGCCCGCAAAATGATCGAGGCGCAGGCCCTCCGCATTTCCCTGAGCAACCGGTCCGACGTCTGGGAGGCCGATCTGGTCGCCGCCTATCACCGCCTGTCGCGGATCGAAGAGCGGCTGATCGGCGAAGGCAAACCCGAGTTCGCCCATGACTGGGACACGTGGAACTCCAATTTTCACGATTGCCTCGTGCAGAATTGCGACAACGCCTGGCTGAAACGCTTCCGCCGAACGCTGCACCAACATTCCTATCGCTACCACCGCCGCCTGATCGGCGACCGCTCCCTGCCCCGCGATGTGCGGATCGAGCATAAGGCGATTTTCGACACTGCGATTGCGGGCGACATCGAGGCCTGTGTTGCGGCCATCGAGGCGCATATCGAGAAGTCCTACACCGATCTCACGCAGCAGCATGATCTGAGCGAATAAGCCCCGAAACGGAAACGGCAGCGCTTTGAAAACCGCTGCCGTCCCACCAAATTTCGACCCACACGCTTCAACCGGCCTCGGCGTCTGCGTCTTGCTCCGTCACTCCGGGCTGACGAATTTCTGATGGCCCGCGACACCCCAGTTTTCCGGAGGCACCTCGCGGATGCAGACCCGGACAGCCTCAATCGGCGCGCCGATGGCCTCGACGGTTGCCTCCGTCACCTTCTCAATCAGCTTGGCTTTCATCTCCGGCGTGCGGCCTTCGACCAATGTCACTTCGATGAACGGCATGGCTTACTCCCCGATATTGAACCCGATCTGACCGAGGTTTTCGACCTCAAGCAGCACGGATTGCCCCGCTTCCATCGGGATCGCCGCCGTCGCGCCGCCCGCGAGAACGATGTCGCCGGGTTTCAACTCCTCCCCCGCCGCAGCCACCATCCGCGCCGCCGACACGAGCGAGCGCACCGGATGGCCAAGGATCGCAGCCGTTGACCCGATTTCCTTCGGACGGCCATTGATTGACAGGACCATACCCAAATTCGAGATGTCCGTCTCCGGGCTATGCCATGTACCGACCACAAAACCGGACGAGGACGAATTGTCCGCGATCACGTCACCGACATCGAATTTGAACGCCTTGTAGCGACTATCGATGATCTCAAGCGCAGGTGCCACGGCCTCCACCGCCGACATGGCCTCCAATGCGGAGACTTTGCCAGAGAGCGGTGTCTTGATCAAAAACGCGATCTCCGGCTCGACGCGCGGGTGGACATAGTTCGCCATCGAGACCACGCCGCCTTCCTCTTCGCGCATCGCGTCGGTCAGGCGCCCCCAGGTCACGTCAGAGACGCCGACTTGAATCATCTTGGCCCGCGATGTCAGCCCCATTTTGATGCCGATGCGCTTTTCGCCGCGCGCGTAGCGGCGCTGCATCGAGAGGGCCTGAACCGCGTAGGCCTCCTCGACGCTCAACACCCGCGTGTCGGAGATTTGCGGGATTTCTGTGGCCGTGCGCGCCGCTTCATCCACGTAGTCTGCCAGCTCTGCGAGGCTTTTCATGCTGCGGCCTCCTTGGCTTTGACCATATCGAGAGCCACGTCGACGATCATGTCTTCCTGACCGCCGACCATATGGCGCTTGCCCAGTTCCACGAGAATATCGCGCGTGTCGAGGCCGTACATCTCGGCGGCGCGTTCGGCGTGGCGCAGGAAGCTGGAATAAACCCCGGCATAGCCCAACGTCAGCGTCTCGCGGTCCACCCGCACCGGGCGGTCCTGTAGCGGGCGCACCAATTCTTCGGCGGCGTCCTGCAATTTGAACACGTCGCAACCATGCTCCCAACCATAGAGATTGGCGACGGCAGCGAAGGCCTCGATCGGCGTATTGCCTGCGCCCGCGCCCATACCGGCAAGCGAGGCATCGACGCGGTAAGCACCATGCTCGACGGCCACAACCGAATTCGCCACCGAGAGCGACAGGTTCTCATGCATATGCGCGCCGATCTGGGTCTCAGACTTCAAAGCAGCCTTATAGGCCTTCATCCGCGCAGAGACGTCTTTCATCGTCAGACGCCCGCCAGAATCGGTGCAATAAACACAATCCGCACCGTAGCTTTCCATCAACTTGGCCTGTTCGGCGAGGTTCTCGGGCGGGTTCATATGCGCCATCATCAAAAAGCCCGAGACATCCATGCCCATCTCTTTCGCAGCGGCAATGTGTTGCGCGGCGACGTCGGCCTCGGTGCAATGGGTCGCGACGCGCACGGAGACGACCCCCGCGTCATGCGCCTTTTTCAGGTCATCGAGCGTGCCGATGCCCGGCACCAAAAGGCAGGTCAACTTGGCCCGTTTCACCACTTTCGCGGCTTCGGAAATCCACGCCACATCGGTCTGGCGCCCGAACCCGTAGTTGAAGGTGGACCCCGCCACCCCATCGCCATGGGTCACCTCGATGGCGTCCACTCCGGCCTCGTCCAAAGCCTCGGCAATCGCGCGCACATGGCCCAGATCGTATTGGTGGCGCATCGCATGCATGCCGTCGCGGAGCGTCACGTCCTGAATGTAAACCTTGGTCATCTCACGCGGCCTCCTTGACCCAATTGCGTTTGTGAACGAGGGCTTCTGCGGTCTTCATCGCCGCCGAGGTCATGATGTCGAGGTTCCCCGCATAGGCCGGCAAGAAATGCGCAGCCCCTTCGACCTCCAAGAAGACCGAGACCTTGAGGCCAGTAAACACCCCGCCGCTTTCCGGGATGGTCAGCGGGTTGTTGTCACCAAAATGTTCGAACTGGATCTCTTGCTTGAGGCGATAACCCGGCACATAGGTTTTCACCTCTTCAACCATTTCAAGGATAGAGGTGCGGATCGCATCTTGGTCGGCCTCTTCGCACAGGCAATAGACCGTGTCGCGCATGATCACCGGAGGCTCAGCCGGGTTCAGAATAACAATCGCCTTGCCGCGTTTCGCACCACCAACTTGTTCGATGGCCTGCGCGGTGGTTTGGGTAAACTCGTCGATATTGGCACGCGTCCCCGGCCCTGCGGATTTCGAGGACACAGAGGCGACGATTTCGCCGTAGATCACCGGCGAAATACGGTTGATCGCTGCGACCATCGGAATGGTCGCCTGGCCGCCACAGGTTACCATATTGACGTTCATCTGGTCGAGATTGGCATCCAGATTGACCGGCGGAATGGTGAAGGGGCCGATGGCGGCAGGCGTCAGGTCGATCACCTGTTTGCCATCTTTTTGCAGCACCTCATTGTGACGCTTATGCGCCCCCGCCGAGGTGGCGTCGAACACGATGCGGATGTCTTTATATTCGGGCAATTTCACAAGCCCCTCGATGCCCTCATGCGTGATCGCCACATTGAGCCTCTGCGCACGCGCCAGACCATCGGACGCGGGGTCGATCCCAACCATCGCGGCCATGTCCAACACCTTGGAATTGCGCATGATCTTGATCATCAGATCGGTGCCGATGTTGCCCGATCCGATGATGGCACATTTGATCTTTTCCATAGTCTTATTCCTTTGCGAAAGCGGCACGGACGGAGCCCAGACCGTTGATCCGAGCTTCGAACACATCGCCGGGCTCAGCGGTGGCAAAAGGGCCCAGCGCCCCGGAGAGAATGACATCGCCGGGGCCAAGCGGGCGCCCGGCCTTGGCCATGGTCCGCGCCAGCCACAGAGACGCATTGAGCGGGCTGCCCATACAGGCCGCGCCTGCGCCGACCGACACCGGCTCGTTGTTTTTGGTCATCACCATGCCGCAGAGACGCGGATCGAAATCGCCGGGGCGTTTCGGGGTCTGGCCCAAAACGTAAATGCCAGACGAGGCGTTGTCCGCGATGGTGTCAGTGATGCGGATGTCCCAATCCTTGACCCGCGAGCCAACGATTTCGAGCGCAGGCACCGCGTAGCCGATGGAGGCCATCAGATCGACCATGGTCAGATGCGCGCCATTCAGAGGCGCCGCGACGACATAGGCGATCTCCGCCTCGACCTTGGGCTGTTGCACGGCGGAGAGCGGAATTTCCTCGCCGTCCATATATTCCATATCGGCGAACAGCATGCCGTAGTCCGGCTGATCGACGCCGAGCTGTTTTTGCACGGCGACGGAGGTCAGACCGATCTTGCGGCCGGACAAAATACGTTCCTCGCCGCCCAGCCAACGCTTGGTGTTGATCTCCTGCACGGCATAGGCCGCCGCCACGTCGCCCTCGTCCAGCAGGTCGCGGATCGGCCCGCCGGGCGTGCCGCTTTGCCAGGCCTGCCAAAGCTGGTCGGCCGCCTTTTGAATATTCGCTTCACTTGTCATCAATCTGTCCTTCAGAGTTTCACGCAGACGTTGGTCAGCTCGGAATAGAACTCCAGACCATGCACCCCGCCCTCGCGCCCGATGCCAGACTGTTTCGCGCCTCCAAAGGCCGTGCGCAGATCACGCAGGAACCACGAATTGACCCAGGCCAGTCCCACGTCGATCTGACGCGCCACACGATGCGCTTTCGTGAGGTTCTCGGTCCAGATCGCCGTCGCGAGACCGTATTTCGTGTCATTGGCGCGCCGGATCACCTCGTCTTCGCTGTCAAACGGCGCGATGTGACAGACGGGGCCGAAAATCTCTTCCTTGATGCAGCGGGCATCTTCCGCAAGCCCGGTCCAAATCGTCGGCTGAACCCAAGCGCCACCTTTGAGATCGTCCGGCATCTCGGGCGCGCCGCCACCGGTGACGACCGTTGCACCCTCCTCGACGGCAAGCTTGTAGTAGGACATCACCTTGTCCTTATGCTCCTGCGAAATCAGCGGCCCCATGGAGGTTTCCGGGTCTTCCGACGGCCCGAGCTTCATCATCTCGACGCCTTCTTTCAGGCGAGAGACAAAGTCGTCAAAGATCGGCCTTTCAACATAAACGCGTTCGGTGCCGAGACAGACCTGACCGCAATTCGAGAAGGCCGAGCGCAGCGTGCCCTCGATCGCCTTGTCCATATCCGCATCTGCAAACACGATCCCGGCATTCTTGCCGCCGCATTCCATCGACACCTGACGCAGCCCCTTGGCGGCGGATTGCATGATCGCCTCGCCGGTGCGGGTCTCGCCCGTAAAAGTGATCGCATCAACATCCGGGTGCGCGGTCAGATAGGCGCCTGCGCTGTCCAGGCCAAAGCCGTGCACCACGTTGAACACGCCCTTCGGCACGCCCACCATGTTCATCACCTCGCCCAAAAGCGTGGTCGTGAGAGGCGTTTCCTCCGAGGGTTTCACGATCACCGTATTCCCGCAGGCAAGCGCCGGGCCGACCTTCCACGTCATCAGCAAGAGCGGCAGGTTCCACGGGCTAATCACTGCGATCACGCCTTTGGGTTTGCGCACGCCGTAGTTCACCGCGCCAAAACCGTCGGGCGTGTCGAGCATAAAGCTCTCCGTCGGGACGTTTTTCACGAGATCGGCAAAGATTTTGAAATTCGCCGCGCCCCGTGGAATGTCGACATGGGACGCCAGCCCCTTGGGCTTTCCGGTGTCCAAAATCTCCGCCTCCAGAAAATCGTCGAACCGGCGATTGATCTCATCGGCCACGGCATGAAGCATCTCCGCCCGCGCCGCCAAGGGCATATACCCCCAGTCACCACGAAGCGCTGCGCGTGCCGCCGCCACCGCCGCGTCCACCTCGGGTTGGCGCCCTTCAGGCACGATGCCGATCCTCTTGCCGGTCACCGGCGAGATATTGTCGAAGGTCTTTCCCGAGGTGCCCGACGTGAATTCCCCATCGATGAAATGCATCGCGTCGCGTGTGGAGGTCATGAACCCGTCTCTCATTTTTGCTCTCAATCATTGCTCGGGCGAAGCCGCGCCCTGTGGGGGATCATGGTGAAAATTTATCGTTCATGTCAAATAAAAACGATTTTTAATTCGAACTTGGGTTTTAAACGATTTTATATCAAAGACCTCGAAAGAGCATTTCGTGCACCGGAGCAGCCAGTGGCGCAGTGCAGCACACATAAAAAAGACCCGCCGAAGCGGGTCTTACGTGTTCGAAATATCAAGACCTCAGAAGGGGTAATGCTGTTTCGGATCCTCAATCGTAATCCATCGCGTGACCGTGAATTCATGGATGCCCAGCTTGCCGCCAAACCGCCCGAAGCCCGAGTCCTTCACTCCGCCAAAAGGCATTTGCGGCTCGTCGGAGACGGTCGGCCCGTTGATATGGCAAATCCCACTTTGAATGCGGTTCGCCGCGTCCATCGCCTTGGTGATGTCCTGTGAGAACACCGCAGACGACAAGCCGTATTCCGTATCATTGGCCACGGCGATGGCCGCGTCGGCATCCTTCACCCGGATGATCGATTTCACCGGACCAAAGCTTTCCTCGGCATAGATCCGCATCTCGGGCGTCACGCCGTCGAGCAAAGTGGCCGAATGGATCGCCCCCTCGCGGGTCCCTCCGGCCACGAGTTTCGCGCCTTTGGCGGTCGCATCCGCAACCAATGCGTCCATTTTCTCGGCGGCTTTTTCCGTCACCAGCGAGCCCAGAACCACCTTGTCGCGCGGGTTGCCATAGGGCAGGCCCGCAGCCTTGGCCACGAGTTTTTCGACGAAGGCATCGGCCACCGCATCCACCACAATGATGCGCTCGGTGGACATGCAAATCTGGCCCTGATTCATGAAGGACCCGAAAATGGCAGCATTCACAGCACCGTCGAGATCAGCATCTTCGAGCACCACGAAAGGTGCCTTGCCGCCCAGTTCCAAGAGCGCGGGCTTGAGGTTCTCGCCCGCCAAACGGCCGATGATTTTGCCCACAGCCGTCGAGCCGGTGAAATTGACGTGCCGCACTTCAGGCGCCTCAATGAGGGCTTTCACAACCTCGGCGGCATCTTCGGGCGCATTGGAAATCACATTGATCGCCCCTGCGGGAAGCCCCGCCTCAACCAGACATTCGCCGATCAGACGATGCACCTTCGGGCACATTTCGGAGGACTTAAGCACCACCGTATTGCCGCAGGCCAGCGCCGTCGCCACAGCGCGTGTGCCCAAGATCACCGGCGCGTTCCACGGCGCGATCCCGAGGCAGACGCCCCGCGGCTTTGCCACCGCCATCGCCAGACTGCCCGGTTTGTTCGAGGGGATCACCTCGCCGCCAATCTGCGTCGTCATCGCGCCCGCTTCGCGCAGCATGCCGGAGGCAAGATGCACGTTGAACCCGGCCCAGATCTCGGTCGCGCCGGTCTCGGTCACCATGGCCTCGACGAACTCGCCCGCGCGGGCCTCCATAATGTCGCCCGCCTTGACCAAAATCTTGCGCCGCGCCTCAGGCCCGGTGGCGGACCACGCGACAAAAGCGGCCTCAGCGCAGGCCACGGCCTTGAGCGCATCCGCGACAGAGGCGGCGGCGGCCCGTGTCGCCACATCGCCCGTCACCGGGTCGATACGATCATAGCTGCGCCCCATCTCGGCGGGCACATCCGCGCCGCCGATCAGCAAATCCAAACTCATAGACATCTCCTCCTGCTCATTCGCGTCGACAGCCATCATATGAAGCGATCTGTTGCGATCTCAAGAGTGAGAGAGGGCACCCTATCCACCCGCCCCTCCCGCACCACATGCTCGACCACCGCCGAAACACGTGCGGGCAACGTCGCCGCCTTGCCAAGGTAGACCACATGGAATTCCTCGTGCGCGATCGGCGCATCCTCCACAATCTGCAAACGCCCTGACGCAAGCGCTTCGCGGACGAGAAACCGCCCCACGCGGGCGGCGCCATTGCCGTGTAGGGCCAGCGCCGCAAGCGTATTGCCATCCGTCGCCCGCAGACGCGCCACCCTTTCCCGCCAGATTGGATCACGGCGGGCATAGGCAAATCCGAGCCTGTCCGCGGCCCCTTCGGGCGCACGCACGGTGATGACCTCGCTGATCCCGAGGGACCGGGCCCGCATCGTCGAATCCGGCAAGAGGCCAGCCCTCACCCCCAAATCGACCGGCTGACCGCCCGTATAGTTAGGAAACGGAGGATCAAATATGGGCATCAAACGACACAAGCCGGAAGAGATTATCACGAAGTTGCGGCAGGTTGAGGTGCTGTGCGGTCAGGGAATGCCGCGCGTTGATGCAATCAGGCGGTTCAGATCACGGAACAGACATTCTATCTCTGGCGAGTGCGGTATGGGAACCGACCAACTGAAGGAACTAAAGAGGCTTCAGAAAGAGAATGATCGGCTGCGTCGCGCCGTGTCTGACCTGACGCTGGACAAGCTCATCCATTCCATTCGCACTGCGGCTCGGGCTACCGGAATTGATCAGCGCCGGCTCAGGAAGATCCTCGCGGCAGAGGGCATCGTCCCTGAAACAGGCCTTCCCGATGCTTGGGAAATCTTCGATGCGAAGCTGGGGAAACCCATACTGGACTCTGCCGCGTCCCTGGTCACGGCAAAGGATTTTGCAGAGGGAATCGGCGCATCAAGGTCTCAGTTCGATTTACTCGTGGCAGGCGGTGCGCTCTCGCCACACCTTCCCTCCATGGAAACAGCGGGTACCAAAGCGATATGGGATCCAGCCGATGGCGTGCGTTTCCTGGAAAGTGTTTTCGTGGGCGCGTCTCCCTTAAGACAGGCACAACACGGATGGGAACACATATCGAAGTCAGCCGCACGCCTGATGGTAGGCCCAGAGGTCATCATCAGCGCCATCCAAGAGAAACGTATCTTCAGGATCGGAAATCATGCCGACTTTGACGGCTACGCAGCGCTCTACGTCTATTACGACGAAGTCCGCTCGGTGTTGTCTCCAGAGCCCTCTTTGAACCAGAGCATCGAGTTGTTTGCGAAGATTGTCGGCATCGGACAGCCCATTCGCTTAGGGCGTCTGGTCCTGAATGGGCACACCCCTGCGACACGTATGATGCACCCAAAACTCAAGACAAAGCAGTTGTTTATCACACGCGAGGACGCTGATGCGTTTCACCGGCGCTTCTACACACCCAGGACGATGGCACAGGCCTACGGAAAGAGCTGGCAATCCATGACGGCAACCCTTCGAACAGCTGGCGTTCAGCTATTCTCACCGGACGGAGGCGACTACGGAAACTTGTACGAACGTAAGCTCGTAGACGCAGAGTTCTCATAAACAATTGATAATTAAATATAAACAAAAAGGGCAGCGCGATTACGCTGCCCTTTGTCGTTAGTATTGGGCAAGATCAAATACCCCTTTTGGAAATCTGTTGTGGTGATTCACGGAAATCGGTTGGGGTAATTCACACACGCCGATTTTAACCCCTCACCCGCATTTCGAATGACCGCAGGACGCGCAGGTCATGCAGCCTTCGACCATACGCATGTCGTATTGACCACAGGATGGGCAGGCCTTGCCACGCGGGCGTTCGCCCATCACGGCAACCTCGGCTTGCGGGTCGGTTTTGAGCCCCATGCCTTCGCCCGCGATAAAGCCGGTTTCGATCAGATGGGTTTCGATCACACCGCCGATGGCCGCCAGAATCGATGGGATGTATTTGCCCTTCATCCACGCGCCGCCACGCGGATCGAACACGGCTTTGAGTTCCTCCACCACGAAAGACACATCCCCGCCGCGCCGGAACACCGCCGAAATCATCCGGGTCAGCGCCACGGTCCAGGCGAAATGCTCCATGTTTTTCGAGTTGATGAAAATCTCGAAGGGGCGGCGATGCCCGCCGACAACGATGTCGTTGATGGTGATGT
This sequence comes from Celeribacter naphthalenivorans, assembly GCF_020524585.1. GTDB lineage: Bacteria > Pseudomonadota > Alphaproteobacteria > Rhodobacterales > Rhodobacteraceae > Celeribacter > Celeribacter naphthalenivorans. The sequence goes on along the minus strand of NZ_JAIVLK010000008.1, from coordinate 103,118 downwards.
AGAGCGCATGTTCGCTGTCGGGCCATTTGACCTTATAGGTGTTGCCCTCAAGCTGCTGCGGACGATCAAGCGGCTCGGAGAGGTAGACGACTTCGGCGCCAACCTCTTGCTCCGGCGCTTTTTCAGAACTCTCAGAAACGGAGAGAACGGAGCCTGTCACATCGTTCGGACGATAGGTCGTGCAGCCTTTGCAGCCGCTGTCCCAGGCCTCCATATAGACCTCTTTGAAGTCCTCAAAGGCGATGTCTTCCGGGCAGTTGATCGTCTTGGAGATCGAGCTGTCGACCCATTTCTGCGCCGCCGCCTGCATGCGGACGTGATCCAGCGGTGCAAGCGTCTGTGCGTTGACGAAATACTCGGGCAGCTCCGCATCACCGAATTTGTCGCGGAAGAGTTTGACCGCGTAATCGACCACCTCTTCCTCGGTGCGCGAGCCGTCTTTTTGCAGCACCTTGCGGGTGTAGGCATAGGCGAAGACCGGCTCGATCCCGGAGGAGACGTTGCCCGCGTAAAGGCTGATCGTGCCGGTCGGCGCGATGGAGGTCAAAAGCGCATTTCGAATGCCATTTTGACGAATGGCATCTTTGACGTCCTGATCCATATGCTCAAGTGACCCGGAGGCCAGATATTTATCAGCCTCGAACAGCGGGAAAGCGCCCTTTTCCTTCGCCAGTTCAGCAGAGGCCAAATAGGACGCCCGGGCGATCATCTTGAGCCATTTCTCACAGGTCGCAGCGGCCTCTTCGGAGCCATAGCGTTGACCGATCATCAGGAGCGCGTCGGCCAGCCCGGTGACACCAAGGCCAATGCGGCGTTTCGCCTGGGCTTCCTGTGCCTGCTGCTCCAGCGGGAAGCGCGAGGCATCGACCACATTGTCCATCATACGCACGGCAGTCGCGACCAGATCGGACAGCGCCGCCTCATCCATCTCTGCGCCCTTTTCAAAGGGCGTTTTGACCAGACGCGCAAGGTTGATCGAGCCCAAGAGGCAAGCGCCATAAGGCGGCAAAGGCTGCTCACCACAGGGGTTGGTCGCCGCGATGGTTTCGACATAGGAGAGGTTGTTCATCTTGTTGATGCGATCGATGAAAATCACCCCCGGCTCAGCGTAGTCGTAAGTGCCCTTCATGATCTTATTCCAAAGATCACGCGCCTCGACCGTGTGATAGACCTTGCCGCCGAACTTCAATTCCCACGGACCGTCGGCCTTCACCGCCTCCATGAAATCGTCGGTCACAAGCACGGAGAGGTTGAACATCCGCAGACGTGCGGCGTCCTGTTTCGCCTCGATGAAACGCTCGATATCCGGGTGATCGCAACGCATCGTCGCCATCATCGCACCACGGCGTGACCCCGCCGACATGATCGTCCGGCACATCGCGTCCCAGACATCCATGAAGGACAAAGGCCCGGAGGCATCCGCAGCCACCCCCATCACATCCGCGCCTTTCGGGCGAATGGTGGAGAAATCATACCCGATCCCCCCGCCCTGCTGCATGGTGAGCGCGGCCTCTTTGAGCATGTCGAAAATGCCCGCCATACTGTCCGGGATCGTGCCCATGACGAAACAGTTGAACAGCGTCACCGCGCGGCCCGTGCCTGCGCCCGCCAAAATGCGCCCCGCTGGCAGGAATTTGAAATCCTCCAACGCGTGGTAGAATTTCTCTTCCCAGGCCGCGCTGTCTTTTTCCACGGACGCCAAAGACCGCGCCACACGCCGCCAACTGTCCTCGACAGAGAGGTCCAACGCCGTGCCATCGGCCTCTTTCAGGCGGTATTTCATATCCCAAATCTGTTCGGCGATGGGGGCGGCAAAGCGGGTCATGGCAGTCTTTTCCGGTCTTGATGAGTCATAGAGAGGCGCAGGGTTTAATCCCACGAGTGCAGAGGCGCAACCGCGCTGAGAGCATGGCTTGTCGAATCAATCCTCCGACCTATGATCTATACCACACTTAGAGCGATCTGATGGCTGACCACATAAATCTCGTCAAACTCTGCGTGGGCATCGACACAGTCGAAGAGCTCAACGCCTATATCGAAGCCACCCCGGGCGCGAGCCGCGGGCATGTGACTCGCATGTGGCCGAAACAGGAAGAGAAACTGCTGAACGGCGGCTCGCTTTATTGGGTGATCAAAGGCGTGATTCAGGCGCGTCAGACCATTGTCGGACTGCATGAGGTGATCGGCCATGACGGCGTGCGCCGCTGTCGCATCGAGCTGGCGAAACCGCTGATCCGCACCCAAAACGCCCAACGCCGCCCGTTTCAGGGCTGGCGCTACCTCAAACCCGAAGACGCCCCGGCCGATCTGCCGCAGGGCCGCAAAAGCGAACCTGAGCTGCCCGCGGAACTGGCGCAGACCTTGGCCGAGATCGGGATTTTTTGAGTATTTTTGGCCACAAAGGAAACAGGCACTCACGCCCCGATCAAGCGCGCCTTTAAGCCTGCCGGAAAAAGCGCCGGGCCGGTTTCCGTATCAAGCTGCTCGAGCGCATACCATCGCGCCACACATTCGGCGCCATTGTCCTCGGCAAAGTGAATCTCGTTCTGACCGTCATAGGCGCCATTCGGAAGGCTGACGTCATAAAGGAACAGCACTTCGTGGCCGATCATGCCCTCGTGGGTGTAGAGATTTTCCATGACCTGCGGCGCCGCGTTCACCGTGATTTCGACGCCCAGTTCCTCCTGAAACTCGCGCTGGATCGCCGTCTCAGCGGTTTCGCCGAATTCCACAGAACCGCCCAAAGGCCGCACCCCTTTGAGGCGACCGGCATCGTCATACACCTCAGCGGCCAACAACCGCCCCTCGCGCCAGGCGACACCAAGCGCCTTAACTTTGATGGCTTGAGTAGGCCGCCAAACGGTCAATCGCCCAGACCCAACATATCCTTAAGCGTCACCAGCGTCGCGCGGGTGTCGTCCGTCCAATGTGCCATGCGGGATTTGAACAGGGTGGCTTGCGAACAATGCACCGGGTCGCCGCTCAGGATTTTAAGGTGGTTGGCGCGCAGAGTCTCGCCCGTTGAAGTGATGTCGGCGATGGCCTCGGCGGTGAGGTTTTTCACCGTGCCTTCGGTCGCGCCTTGGCTGTCTACGAGCTGATAATCCGCCACGCCGTTCTGTTTCAGGAACTCGCGGATCAGGTGGTGATATTTCGTCGCGATGCGCAGGCGGAAGCCGTGGCGCGCGCGGAAAGCGGCGGCGGCGGCGTCGAGATCGTCCAGCGTATCGACATCGACCCAAGCCTTCGGCACGGCGATGATCAGGTCCGCATGGCCAAACCCCATCGGCGCCATTTCGATCACCTTGCTGTCCCAGCTCGCGAGTTTGTCGCGTACCAGATCGGAGCCGGTGACTCCCATATGGATGCGTCCGGCGGCCAGTTCGCGCGGGATTTCAGAGGCCGACAGCAACACAAGCTCGACGCCCTTAATGCCCTCAACCGCACCGGAATATTCCCGCTCGCTCCCGGCCCGCGACAGGGTCACGCCGCGCTCGGAAAACCATTCAAAGGTCTTTTCCATCAACCGGCCCTTGGAGGGCACGCCCAGTTTGACCACCATCATGCGCCTCCTTTCAGGCTCAGAAGCACATTCGGACGGATCACGCCGCCCACCGCCGGGATCGAGCGTCCCTGCCCCAAGACCGCCGTGAGCGCATCATAGCGCCCGCCGGTCGCCACGGGGGGCAGGTCCGGACGGCCCTCGGCGTAGAAACCGAAGACAAAGCCGTCGTAATATTCCATCGAGGTGCGGCCGTAGGAGGCTTCGAAATCGAGGTTGTCCACATCGACGCCACGCTTCGCCAGAGCCTCCGTGCGGCGGCTCAAAAGGCTCACGGCCTCAGAGATCGCGGGCAGGTCCACGGTGATGTCGCGCAGTTGCGACAGCACATGCGGCAGAGTTTCCTTGAGCGACAGGATGTCGTCCAAAAGCTCGATCTCACCTGCGGAGATCGGCGGCTCGCTCGCGTCTTCTTCGAGCGCCTCGATCCGCATGTCGATCTCCGTCTGGGTGCGCAGACCGATGAAGGGCGCCTCGGGTTGGGCCAGATTGGCACGCACGCGCTCGAGGTTTTGCAGGCGAAGCGTGGTGCCCGCCTCGGAAAACCGCGTCATCAACGCGCGGAACCGGCGCGGACGCCAGATGTGGCGCAGCAAAGCGGCACGGCGGCGTTCTGTGGTTTTCAGTCCGGCAACAGCGGCTTTCAGAATGCCGATATCGCCGGTCGCGGCGTGCAGGCCACTGTCGGACAACACATTGGCAAAATGCGCGAAAACCTCTGCATCGGCAGCTGCCGGATCGGAGCCGTCAAAGACCTCATAGCCGACCTGAAAATATTCATTGGCGCGCGTCGGCATGTCTTCTTGCTTACGGAACACTTCGCCCGCGTAGGTGTAGCGCGCGGGTTCGGCGCCGTTCGACATATGCTCTTGCACCACCGGCACGGTAAAATCCGGGCGCAGCATCATTTCGCCGCGCTCGGGGTCTTGGGTCATGTAGGCGCGGGCGCGGATGTCCTCGCCGTAGAGGTCCAAAAGCACCTCGGCCGGCAGGAGAATGTCCATCTCGACGGGCAGCGCACCCTGCGCCTCAAAAAAGGCCTTGAGACGCGCGGCCTCGGCCTTGATGGCGGCTTTGGTGATCTCAACGCGGGCCATCAGGAATAGCTCTCGATGATCTCGCGCACCTTCGCGACCATCTGATCGCGCGGCACTTCGTATTGGTTCGGGCGGTCTTTCCACTCTTCGACGGAAGCGTTTTCCGCGAGTTTCGTACCGAGGATCAGGTCCTTGATCTGCACCACGCCGCGCTCCGCCTCGTCACCGCCCTGAATGATCGCCACGGGGCTCATCCGTTTGTCGGCGTATTTGAGCTGGTTGCCGAAGTTCTTCGGGTTGCCGAGGTAGACCTCAGCGCGGATGCCCGCCTGACGCAACTCGGAGACCATCGCCATGTAGTCGCCCATGCGGTCGCGATCCATCACGGTCACCACGACGGGGCCTTGGGCTTTGGACCCGATCCGGCCCGTGGCGCGCAGAGCGGCCAAGAGACGGTCGACCCCGATGGACGCGCCCGTTGCAGGCACGGCCTGCCCGGTGAAGCGTTTGACCAGATCGTCGTAGCGCCCGCCGCCCGCGACGGAGCCGAACTCACGCACGCGGCCTTTCTCGTCGGTGACCTCGAACGTCAGCTCGGCCTCATAAACCGGGCCGGTGTAATAGCCCAAGCCCCGCACCACGGCGGGGTCGATGACGATGCGGTCGGAGCCGTAGCCTTGGCCTTCGAGCAGCTCCGCGATCTCGCGCAGTTCGGCAACGCCCTCTTGGCCGGTTTTGGCCTCGCCGACGAGCTCGCCCAAGCGATCCAGAGTGGTGGCATTGCTGTCCTGGCGTCCGTTGACGAAGCCGAGGATCAGATCGACTTGCTCTTTCGCAAGCCCTGCGCCCTTGGTGAAATCACCGCTCTCATCTTTGCGCCCTTCGGTCAGCAAAGCCATGACGCCCGCGTCGCCAAATTTGTCATGCTTGTCGATGGTCCGAAGGACGATACCGCGCGTGGCGGCGAACTCTTCGGTGTCCGGCAGGCCCGCACTTTCCAGCACGCCGTCCAGCACTTTGCGGTTGTTCACCCGCACAATGTAATCGCCGCGCGGAATGCCGACTTTTTCGAGACAATCCGACAGCATCGCACAGATTTCTGCGTCGGCGGCCACCGAGGGCGCCCCCACCGTGTCGGCGTCGCATTGGTAGAATTGGCGGAAACGACCGGGGCCCGGTTTTTCGTTGCGCCAGACCGGCCCCATCGCAAAGCGGCGGTAGGGCGACGGCAGGTCTTGGCGATACTGCGCAGCCACACGGGCCAGAGGCGCGGTCATGTCATAGCGCAGCGCGACCCAATCGGAATCATCCTCTTGCCAGGCAAAAACACCCTCGTTCGGGCGGTCCACATCCGGCAGGAATTTGCCCAGCGCCTCGACGGTTTCCACCGCAGAGGTCTCAAGCGCCTCGAACCCGTAATGGTGATAAACTTCAGCGATCTGATCGAGCATCTGTTTGCGCTCGCTCACCTCTGTGCCGAAGTAATCACGAAAGCCCTTGGGCGTCTCTGCCTTGGGGCGCGGGGTTTTCTTGGGCTTGGCCATGGCCGGTCCTTTTGCTCACTGTCGCGGGCGGCATATCGCACAGGCGGCTCAGGGGCAAGGTGGCAGGCCGGTGGACGGCGTGAAATCCTTATGACATAGGCTTAGAAATATGCCCGCATCGCGAGAGAGGACCCGCCATGTCAGACGAGACCCGCATCACCGCTTTGGAAGAACAGATCGCCTATCTCACCAAGACCGTCGAGGAACTGTCCGACATCGTGGCGCAGCAGGAAGGTGTTCTGGAGAAAGCCGAGCGACGCCTTGGGATGTTGATGGAGGCCGAAGCCCTGCGACAGTCGGAGAGCGAAGGCACCGTGCCTCTGGCCGATCAACGCCCGCCGCATTGGTAGAGTTACAGTTTGCCGCGCAAACTGTAACGACAAGAGCATTCGAGGCAGCGTTTGCCCGCAAACGCGTTCGAATGCGTCCGCAAATTCTGGCACACATGATGCCCCTAGCGCATTTCCTCGCTCATCACCTGACCGTCATGGAGCAACAGCTCCAGCCAATCTTCCTCCGCCCCGAAATAGGGATAAACGGAGACAAAGGCGACCTGACGTTCCAGCCCATCGAGGCTGTCCGCCGGGCAATATTCGCCACGCCCGACACCGCAGCTTTGGCGTTTGATCTTCTCATAGGTCTTGTCGGCCTGCGACCAGTCGCGCTCAGTGTGATCCGAATAGCGCAAAACCTCATGCAGTCCCGCTGCGCCGAACATCGTCAAAGCCGCCGTCACCTGACGGGCGCAGCCGTCAGCAAAGCCTGTGATGTACTGGCTACGCGGCTCGGTGCTTGAGGGATCGCTGTCGTAGAGCTGCCAGACGGGGCGGCCCTCACGCGGGAATTGATCGACCTTTTCGCCCATGGCGCGAGGCCTGATGTCGCAATTGAGACCGACCTCGCCAAAGGCCAGAACCTCGCCGGGTTCAACGGTCGAAACCGGGTTCTCTGCGGTCGCGGTTTTCAGGAAACCGAACAAAGGCTTGTGGGGTTTGGGCGGGGTTGGAGCCACGCTCTCGGGCGCCACACCATGGGTCTCGGGACGCGCGTCAAAACCCTCCTCGGCCGGCAAAGCCACCTCTTCAACAGGCGCGGCATCGTGTTTGGGTTTCAGGAAAGCAAACATGCCGCCAAGCCCCGCACGGCGCACCTCCGTGGTTTCAGCGAGGATTTGGTCAGACTCCGCAACCACGTCACCCGTTTGTGGGTCCAGCGGTGCCGCGACGAGGTCCACATCCGCGCGCTCGCCGCCCTCCAACGCGACCTCCAAGGCCTCGGCCTCTTCCTCTGAGGCGAGCATATCAGACGGCTCAAGCGCCTCGCCTTCAGCCATCGTTTCGACAGGCGCCTCGGCCTCGACCGGCGGCGCGAGAAACGCGGGCGTTTTCATCTGACAGGCGGACAGCCCAATTGCACAAGTCACCAACAAAAGCGCGCGCATCACATGTCCTCGACCATGATCACGCCGTTGAAGGATTTGATCGCGCCCTTCACCTCTGGTGTGATGACAAAGGGTTGCGGCACGTCGATGTCGACTTCGTTGGGGTAATCCGGCGCCATGATGCAGAACGAGATCGCACCTTTGGGCGGCTGTTTCGCCTCCTGCGTCACGCGGGTCAGCAATTCGCCAACCTGAATGACCGCGTTGGTGTCTTCGCAGTAGATCTTCAGCCCCGCCCCCCCGGCATCGGCGACAATCGCATCCATCGGCGCGACCGAGCGGATCATCGGATCAAACTGGCCGTCGTTGAAGCGGCCTTCGAGCGTCATCACCAGCTTGTCGTGTTTCTCGAAAATCTCGTAGGACGGCTCATATTCGCCCTTTTTCGGGAACATCGCGATGCCCGCCAATTGGCCGGTGCTGTCCGAGATATTCATGCGGAAATACCGCGTGCCCTTGCCGGATTTCATCGGCCGGAACCCCGACACCAAGACGCCCACTTTCATAATCGCGCCGCCTTCGGCCTCTGCCTTGGCCTGCACCTCGGCAATCGTGCCGATTTTCTTGCGTTTCAAGGCACTTGCGTAGTCGTCGAGCGGGTGGCCGGAGAGGTAGAAACCGATGGCTTTATGCTCTTCCATCAAGCGCTCTGAGGCCACCCAATCACCCACAGGACTGAGCCGTGGCTCCGGCAGGTCCTCACCCGCATCGCCAAAGAGCGACACTTGGCTCGAGGCCTTTTGCTCATGGATCGCGGCGGAATATTGCACCAGCTGCTCAAGACTGTCGAAGACCCGGCGGCGGTTGCTGTCGAGCTGATCAAAGGCACCCGCGCGGGCGAGCATCTCCAGCGGTCGTTTACCAACCTTTTTCAAATCCACCCGACGGGCCAAATCATAAAGCGTCACAAACGGCTTGCCGCCCTCAACACGCGCCCGCACGATCAGTTGCATCGCCTCGGAGCCGACGTTTTTCAGCGCGCCCAGCGCATAGACCAGTTTCTGATCCACCACATCGAACGACGCCAGCGAACGGTTCACACAGGGTGGCACGATCTCGATCTCAAGCCCGCGTTTCACCTCTTCGGCATAGATCGCCAACTTATCTGTGAGGTGAATATCGCAGTTCATGACGCCCGCCATGAACTCCACCGGGTGGTTCGCCTTGAGCCAGCCGGTCTGATAGGACACCACCGCATAGGCCGCCGCGTGGGATTTGTTAAAGCCGTAGTTGGCGAATTTCTCCAGAAGGTCGAAAACCTCCGAGGCCTTCTTTTTATCGACGCCGTTCTTCGCCGCGCCCTCTTCGAATTTCGGGCGCTCGGCGTCCATCGCCTCTTTGATCTTTTTCCCCATCGCGCGACGCAAAAGGTCAGCGCCGCCAAGCGAATAGCCCGCCATGACCTGCGCGATCTGCATCACCTGTTCCTGATAGACGATGATGCCCTGCGTCTCGGCCAGGATGTGGTCGATGGTCGGATGGACGGATTCCAACTCTTTGCGCCCGTGTTTTACGTCGCAATAGGTCGGGATGTTTTCCATCGGCCCCGGACGATAGAGCGCCACAAGCGCCACGATGTCCTCGATACAGGTCGGCTTCATCTGCCGAAGTGCCTGCATCATGCCCGAGCTCTCGACCTGGAACACAGCGACCGTTTTCGCGTCCGAATAGAGCCTGTAGGTCGCCGCATCATCCAGCGGGATGAGGTTGATCTGGTTCTCCCCGCCCTCTGGCGGCTCATAGAGTTCCGTCCCATCGGCCGCGACATGCAGAGGCCGCCCGGATTTGAAGATCAGATCCATCGCGGATTGAATGACCGTGAGCGTCTTGAGGCCCAAGAAGTCGAATTTCACCAGACCGGCCTGCTCGACCCATTTCATGTTGAACTGGGTGGCGGGCATGTCGGAGCGCGGGTCTTGATACAAAGGCACCAGCTCGTCGGTCGGACGGTCCGCAATCACCACACCGGCGGCGTGGGTGGAAGCGTTGCGCAAAAGCCCCTCGACCTGTTGGCCATAGGTCAACAGCCGGTCGACGACCTCTTCGTTCCGGGCCTCTTCGCGCAGTTTCGGCTCGTCTTCGAGCGCCTGTTTGATCGACACAGGCTTCACGCCCTCGACAGGGATCAGTTTCGACAGCCGATCCACCTGCCCGTATGGCATCTGAAGCACACGCCCGATGTCACGCACGGCGGCCTTGGACAACAGCGCACCGAAGGTGATGATCTGCCCCACCTTGTCGCGACCGTATTTCTCCTGCACGTAGCGGATGGTTTCCTCGCGCCGATCCATGCAAAAGTCGATGTCGAAGTCGGGCATCGACACACGTTCCGGGTTCAAAAACCGTTCGAACAGAAGCGAATAGCGCAACGGGTCGAGATCGGTGATGGTCAGCACGTAAGCCACGAGAGAACCAGCCCCGGACCCCCGCCCCGGCCCAACCGGGATGTTGTTGTCCTTGGACCATTTGATAAAGTCGGCCACGATCAAAAAGTAGCCCGGGAACCCCATCTGTTCGATGATCCCCAGCTCGAATTTAAGCCGCTCTTCGTACTCTTCGCGCGGCACCGCCGCCTCGATCACGGCAAGGCGTCTGTCCAGACCTTCCCAAGCCTGTTTGCGCAGTTCCTCGACCTCGTCATCGGCGAATTTCGGCAGGATCGGGTCCCGTTTATAGGCTTTGAAGGCACAGCGTTTCGCGATTTCGACGGTGTTCTCAAGCGCCTCCGGAAGATCGGCAAAAAGCGTCGCCATCTCCGCGGGAGATTTGAAATAATGCTGCGGCGTCAAGCGCCTACGTGGCTCGACTTGATCGACATAGGCCCCCTCGGCAATACAAATCAGCGCATCATGCGCCTCATACATATCGCTTTTCGGGAAATAGACGTCGTTCGTGGCCACCAGAGGCAGACCCAGATCATAGGCCCATTCCACGAAAGGCCGTTCGGTCAGGCGCTCGGCCTCCGTCGATCCGCCATCTTCGCCCGGATGACGCTGCAATTCGACATAAAGCCGGTTCGGATAGATCGCCTTCAGACGCTCCAACAGAGCGCGGGCCTGGTCCTCATGGTTCTCGCGGATCATCCGCCCCACCGGCCCGTCCGAGCCGCCCGTCAGACAGATCAGCCCGCCCGAATAGCGTTCCAATTCCTCGATGGTGACCTGCGGAATGCCCTCGTGTTTGTCCACATAGAGACAGGAATTGAGCTTCATCAGATGCTCATAGCCGGTCTCGTTTTGCGCCAAAAGCACCACGGGTGCGGGCAATTTCTGGCGCTCGCCGGGGGCGGCCTCGTGATAGGCGACATCGACCTGACAACCGATGATCGGCTGCACGCCTGCGCCCTTGGAATATTCGGAAAATTCCAACGCACAGAACAAGTTATTGGTGTCCGTGACGGCGACGGCGGGCATGTTCATATCCGTCACCATGCCACTCAATTTCTTGAGACGCATGGCCCCTTCGAGAAGGGAATATTCGGTGTGAACGCGGAGGTGGATGAAGGTCGGGCTGCTCATTTGCGGCCCAAGCTAACGCATGGCATTGAGGCTCGCCAAGAGCAAAACGTGTCTTTTCCACAGCTCGTTTCGACATGGGCAGTCCTTCGCTTGCCCGCATGAATTTTGATCAAAAGTACAAAGCTTGTGCGAAGCGGCGCGAGAATCCCTTGCAAAATGCGCCTCAGAGCGGTTTTCTTAACCGGAAATCACCCGCGCTTTCCGCCGCATCGGGCGCGTGTTTTGAACAAGAAAGCGGCTGGTCTGACCAAATGGAGATCACTTTTCGGTTAAACGGCGCGCTTGTGACGGCAAGCGAGGCTCCGACCCGAACCCTGCTCGATTATCTGCGCGACACCCGTGGTCTGACCGGCACGAAAGAAGGGTGTAACGAGGGCGATTGCGGCGCCTGCACCGTGATGGTGGAGGACGAGAGCGGCAAGAAACCTCTGAACGCCTGCATTCTGTTTTTGCCGCAGCTACACGGCAAATCGGTCACCACGGTCGAGGGTCTGTCGAAAGGCGACACGCTGCACCCGGTGCAAAGCGCGATGATCGAGGAGCACGGCAGCCAATGCGGCTTTTGCACCCCCGGCATCGTCATGTCGCTGGCCACGGCGCATGCGCGCGGCGAGACCGATCACGAGGATATTCTGGCCGGCAATCTCTGTCGCTGCACAGGCTACGCCCCCATTCTGCGCGCCGCGAAAAAGGCCGAAACCGCGCCCATTCCCGAAGAGTTGGAACACATCCCTTTCCCCGCGCCTGCCATTGTCGAACGCCCTGAGAACGCCGACGAATTGGCCGCGATCTACGCGCTGCGCCCTGACGCGACGCTGATTGCGGGGGCCACGGATGTGGGGCTTTGGGTCACCAAACAAATGCGCGATCTGGACGAGGTGATTTTCCTAAACGGGGTCGAAGACCTCAGGGGCATCTCCGAAACAGACGAGGCGTTTGAAATCCGCGCGATGACCCCGATTGCCGATCTGATCGCGCTGTTCAAACCCTATTCGCCCTCTCTGTCCGAGATGTATCGCCGCTTTGCCTCCACTCAGGTGCGCGCCGCCGCGACCTTGGGCGGCAATATCGCCAACGGCTCCCCGATTGGCGACAGCCCGCCGCCGCTGATCGCTGCGAATGCATCGCTCACCCTGCGCAAGGGTGAGGAACGGCGGACCATTGCGCTTGAGGATTTCTTCATCGCTTATGGCAAACAGGATCGAGGCGTGTCCGAATTCGTCGAAAGCATCACGGTGCCAAAATCCGGCCTCACCGACCTAAAGGTCTACAAACTGTCGAAACGCTTCGATCAGGACATTTCCGCCGTTTGCGGCGCGTTCAACATCACGATCTCGGACGGCAAAATCGCCGCCGCACGCATCGCTTTTGGTGGCATGGCCGGGACGCCCGCGCGGGCCAAAACCGTCGAGGCCGCGTTGATAAGCCAGCCGTGGAGCATGGACACGATCGAGGCCGCCCTGCCCGGCTTTGCCGAGGATTACACGCCCATGAGCGACATGCGCGCCTCCGCCGCCTATCGCCTCACCGCCGCGCAGAACATGCTCAAACGCTATTTCGCCGAAAGCCAAGGCCTCACCACCTCGGTTCTTAACGTGAAGGAGGGCGCGTAATGTCCGTTGGCTCCCCTCTTCCGCATGATGCGGCCAAACTCCATGTGACAGGTCAGGCCCGCTATATCGACGACATCCCGCTCCCCGCCGGTGCGCTGCATCTCGCCTTTGGTCTCTCGACTGTGGCGCATGGTGAGATCACCGCGATGGATTTGTCCGCCGTGCGCGCTGCCCCCGGCGTGGTGCGTGTCTACACCGCCGAGGACTTCGGCGATCACGTGCCAGATTGTTCGCCCTCTCTGGGGGATGAGCCGCTTTTGACCTCCACCGAGGTGCAATTCATCGGCCAACCGATTTTCCTCGTCGTCGCCACCTCGCATCAGGCCGCGCGCAAGGCCGCCAAACTGGGCAAGATCGACTATAAAGACCTCCCCGCGCTCTTGGATTACGACAGCGCGATGGAGGCCGACAGCCGGTTCGAAGACGGCCCGCGCATCTACGGCTGCGGCGACGCCGCGACAGCCATCGCCGAGGCGCCGCATAAGATCGAAGGTTCCATCGAGATCGGCGGGCAGGAGCATTTCTACCTCGAAGGCCAAGCTGCCGCCGCCGTGCCGCAAGAGGGCGGCGATATGTTGGTGCATTCCTCGACCCAGCACCCTTCCGAAATTCAGCACAAGGTGGCGCATGCGCTTCATGTGCCGATGCACGCCGTGCGCGTCGAAACCCGGCGCATGGGTGGTGGGTTCGGGGGCAAGGAGTCTCAGGGCAACTGGCTCGCCATCGCCTGTGCCATCGCGGCGCGCGACACCGGCAAGCCGTGTAAAATGCGTTACGACCGCGACGACGATATGGTGATCACTGGCAAGCGCCACGATTTCCGCATCTCCTACACCTGCGGTTTCGACGACGAGGGGCGCATCCTCGGCATTGATTTCCTGCAAATCACCCGTGGCGGCTGGTCGATGGACCTGACGCTTCCGGTGGCCGACCGGGCGATGCTCCACGCCGACAATGCCTATTTCCTGCCGCATGCGCGAATCGAGAGTCATCGTCTCAAAATGAACACCCAATCCAACACCGCCTATCGCGGCTTTGGCGGACCACAGGGTGTCTTGGGCATCGAACGGGTGGTCGATCACATCGCGCATGAGCTTGGCAAAGACCCCATCGAGGTGCGCAAGCTCAACTATTACGACGAGATGGTCACGCCCACGGCGGGTGATGGCGTGCCGGAGGATCATGTTCTGTCGCTTGAAGGCGAACCGACCTCCGAGGGCAGCGTCGAACATGTGGACGCCCATCCGCAACACGCAGGCGGGCAAGTCACGCCGCGCGGCAAGCTGACCCCCTATGGCCAAGAGGTCGAGGACTTTATCCTGCATGGCATGACCGAGGAGCTTTTAAAGACCTCCGACTATGCCGCGCGCAAAAAGAGCATCGAAAAATGGAACTCTGAGAACCCGATCATCAAAAAAGGACTGGGGGTCTCTCCGGTCAAATTCGGCATCTCCTTCACGCTCACCCACCTCAATCAGGCGGGCGCGCTGGTCCATATCTACAACGACGGATCGATCCACCTGAACCATGGCGGCACGGAAATGGGGCAAGGCCTGTTCCAAAAGGTCGCGCAGGTCGCCGCCACGGAATTCGGCGTCTCTTTGGACAAGATCAAGATCACCGCGACGGACACCGCCAAAGTCCCCAACACCTCCGCCACAGCCGCCTCGTCGGGCACGGACCTGAACGGCATGGCGGTCAAAAACGCCTGCGACCGCATTCGCACCCGGCTTGAGGTCTTTATCCTCGATCGGTTCGGGGAAAGCGATGTGAGCTGGGCCAAGGGCAAGGTGCATTTCGGGGTCCATGAGATGGCATTCGACGAGCTGATCAGCCTTGCCTATATGAACCGCGTGTCGCTGTCGGCGACCGGGTTCTACAAGACGCCCAAGATCGAATGGGATCGGATTGCGGGCAAAGGCCGCCCGTTCTTCTACTTCGCCCATGGCATCGCGATCACCGAAGTCGCGCTCGACACGCTCACCGGCGAAAACCGCATCCTGCGGGCGGATATTCTGCATGACGCAGGCGCCTCTTTGAACCCGGCAATCGACAAGGGCCAGATCGAAGGCGGCTATGTGCAGGGCGCGGGGTGGCTCACCACCGAGGAGCTTGTGTGGGACGACAAAGGCGTGCTCAAAACCCACGCTCCCTCGACCTATAAAATCCCCGCCTGTTCCGACGCGCCCGATGTATTCAACGTCGATCTGTGGGACGGGCGCAACCGCGAAGAGACGATCTATCGCTCCAAAGCGGTGGGCGAGCCGCCGTTCATGTTGGGGATTTCCGCCTTCTTGGCACTCTCGGATGCCTGCGCCGCTTGCGGGCCGGCCTACCCGGCATTGAATGCCCCCGCGACGCCCGAGGAATGCCTCAAAGCCATCGCGAGGGCAAAAGCGTGAGCTTTGATCGCGACGCTCTGAGCGCGGCACTCGCCAAACACCACCGCGTCGCCCGCGTGGTCGTGGCCGAAGCGCAGGGATCTGTGCCGCGCGACGTCGGCGCCTCCATGTTGGTCTGGCAAACAGAAGATGGCTTTGCTCAATCCGGCACCATTGGCGGCGGCACCCTGGAATATGAGGCGGCGAAACACGCATTTTGCGCGCCACGTCTGCAACGCCTGCCACTTGGCCCCGCGATGGGGCAATGCTGCGGCGGAGCGGTGACGCTTTTGACGGAAGTGTTCGAAAATCTGCTGGCCGTCCCGGAGGATGTTTTCGCACGCGGCCCCGGCGACATGCCATTTTCCCTGAAAAAGGCCCTCGCAAAAGCGCGTGCACAGGGCGTTCTCAAACCACAGCTTCACGGCGACTGGATGGTTGAGCCGATCACCCACGCCACGCGGCCGCTTTGGATCTGGGGCGCAGGCCACGTCGGGCGCGCCATCGTCGCAACACTGGCGCCGCTCCCTGATCTGGCAATCACATGGATCGACACCGATGCCAAACGCTTCCCCGATGTGATCTCCGAGGGCGTCACGCAACTGGTTGCCGCACACCCCGAATCGCTCATGTCCTATGCGCCGCCCGAGGCCGAGCACCTGATCCTGACCTATTCCCACGCGCTCGATCTGGAGCTGTGCCACCGCGTACTTGGTCATGGATTTGCCTTCGCTGGCCTGATCGGGTCGCACACAAAATGGGCGCGCTTTCGCAACCGCCTGCGCGATCTGGGCCACACCAGAGCCCAAATCGCACGCATTTGCTGTCCAATTGGGCAACCTGACCTAGGGAAACATCCCCAAGCCATTGCGGTTGGGGTCGCGGCCCAAGTAATCTCTCGTCGAGAGATCACAGAATCTTACGGGGAACGGACAGGGTGACGGAGCTTTTAAAAGTCGTGGGGCTGACCCGCGAATATCCCGGCGTGCGCGCCAATGACGATGTCAGTTTTTCCATCGGCACGGGCGAAGTTCATGCGCTTTTGGGCGAGAACGGCGCGGGGAAATCGACCCTTGTGAAAATGATTTACGGGCTGGAAAAGCCCGACGCGGGGTTCATGAAACTGCGCGGCGGCTCCTATGCACCGCAAAATCCGCAGGCCGCGCGCGCCGCGGGCGTCGCCATGGTGTTTCAGCATTTCTCTCTCTTTGAGGCGTTGAACGTGGCGGAAAACGTCGCACTCGGCATGGAAAACCCGCCGAAGATGCGCGAACTGGCCGCCTCCATCCGCGAGGTGTCGGAAAACTACGGGCTGCCTTTGGACCCTGACCGGATTGTTGGCGATCTCTCGGCGGGCGAGCGGCAACGGGTCGAGATCATCCGCTGTCTGTTGCAGGATCCGAAACTGTTGATCATGGACGAACCGACCTCGGTTTTGACGCCGCAAGAGGTTGAAATCCTGTTCAAAACCCTGCGCAAATTGCAATCCGAGGGCACTTCGATCCTCTACATCTCGCACAAGCTCGAAGAAATCCGCGCGCTTTGCGATGGGGCAACGATCCTGCGTCTCGGCAAAGTGGTGGGCGACTGCGACCCCAAGGTCACCACGGCGCGTGCCATGGCAGAGATGATGGTCGGGCAGACGCTGCATGTGCCGTCGCGCGAAGGCGGCGAGACGGGTGAGGTGTTGCTGGAGGTCAAAAGCCTCAACTTCGCGCCCGCGAACCCCTTTGGCACAAAGCTCAAAAACGTCTCTCTGACGCTGCGGGCGGGCGAGGTTCTGGGCATCGGCGGTGTGGCGGGCAACGGTCAGGACGAATTGTTGTCGGTGCTGTCGGGCGAGGCCCGCACCGGCAAGGGCGCTGTCATGTTTGAAGGTCAAGATGTGAGCCATCTGGGCCCGAACGCACGGCGCAAGATCGGCATTTTGGCCGCCCCCGAAGAACGCCTTGGACACGCCGCAGCGCCCAATATGAGCCTGACGGAAAACGCGGCCTTGACCGCAACGATCCGCAAAAAGCTCAGCAAAAACAATTTCCTGAACTGGAAAAAGACCGAAGATTTTGCCCGCGAGGTGATCAAGACCTTCGACGTGCGCACCCCCGGCCCTGGTTCGGCGGCGCGCTCGCTTTCGGGGGGCAATTTGCAGAAATTCGTCATCGGACGCGAGGTATTGCAAGAGCCAAAAATTCTGGTGGTGAACCAACCGACCTGGGGCGTCGATGCCTCGGCGGCGGCGGACATTCGGCAGGCTTTGCTCGATCTTGCCGCGCGCGGCGCGGGCCTTGTGGTGATCTCGCAGGACTTGGATGAGTTGATGGAAATCTCCGACCATTTCGCCGCCCTGAACGAGGGCACATTGACCGCGCCACGCCCCGCCAAAGGCCTCACGGTCGACGAGATCGGCCTGATGATGGGCGGCGCGCATGATATGGAGGTGGCGGAGCTGTGATTACATTCGTCAAACGCCCCGAACCCTCGAAAGTCTGGACCATCGCCACGCCGATCCTTGCGGTCGTGTTAACCATGATCTTGGGCGGATTGCTGTTCGCCGCCATGGGCAAGGACCCGGTCGCGGCCATTCGCACGATCTTTTGGGACCCGCTTTTTAACGAACAATTCGCCGCCTATTCGCGCCCACAGTTGCTGGTCAAAGCCGGGCCGCTGATCCTGATTGCCATCGGGCTGTCACTGGGGTTCAAGGCCGGGATTTGGAACATCGGCGCCGAAGGCCAATACATCATCGGCGCCATCACCGGGGCCTCTGTTGGGCTGGCGCTTTACCCGCTCGACGCCTGGTGGATTTTCCCGCTGATGGTGATCGCAGGCGCCTTGGGTGGCTTTCTCTGGGCGATGATCCCGGCGCTGTTGAAGACGAAATTCAACACCAATGAAATCCTCGTTTCCCTGATGCTGGTCTATGTCGCCGAGCAAATTCTGGCCTCCGCCGCGCTCGGATTTTTACGCAACCCCGAAGGCAACGGCTTTCCCGGCTCGCGCAACCTGAGCCAGATCCCGGCCATGTCGAACCCGGAGCTGATCACGGGCACAGGCGCGCATTGGGGCGTGGTCGCGGCCTTTGCCTCTGTCGTGGCGGCCTATGTGTTGATCAACAAACATATGCTGGGCTTTCAAATCCGGCTGACCGGCGAAAGCCCCCGCGCGGCGCGGTTTGCGGGTGTCAAAGACAAGCTTTTGGTGGTGTTCTGTCTCGGCGCGGCGGGGGCGCTGGCTGGCCTTGCAGGACTGTTCGAAGTCACGGGTCCCGCAGGTCAAATCTCCATCGACTTTGGCGCAGGCTATGGCTTTACCGCCATCATCGTTGCGTTCCTCGGTCGACTAAACCCCATCGGCATCCTACTTGCCGGCTTGCTCCTCGCGCTCACCTTCATTGGCGGCGAGTTGGCGCAATTCATGCTGGGCCTGCCCTCGGCGGCCATTCAGGTGTTCCAAGGCATGTTGTTGATGATCCTTCTGGCCATGGACATACTCGTGAACTACCGCGTGATGCTCGTCAAAAAGGAGGCCTCCTGATGCCCTCCTCTCGCGTCTGGTTTGCCTTGGCCGTGGTCGGCACCGTGATCCCATGGGCGTTTTTTGGCGGCTGGTTCGCGCAAAACGGCCTCTCGCCTCTGTCTTTCATAGCCGACCTGTTCGCCAATGGCGCGGCCGCTGGGTTTTCCGCCGATGTGATGATCTCCATCGCGGTCTTCTGGCTCTGGTCCTTCTTCGATGCGAAACGCGAAGGGGTGACGCGCTGGTGGCTCGTTTTGCCCGCAGGCTTCACCGTGGGGCTGTCATTGGCCCTGCCGCTTTATCTCGGCCTGCGTGAAAAGGAGAGCGCGTAATGGACTTTGGTGGCATCAATCCCGTCATCCTTTTGGCCTCTCTCATGGTCGCCTCGACCCCGATCCTTTTGGCCGCTCTGGGCGAAATGGTGACGGAGAAATCCGGCGTGTTGAACCTCGGCGTCGAGGGCATGATGATCTTTGGCGCGGTCTGCGGCTTTATTGCGGCGGTCGAAACCGGCTCTCCGACATTGGGCTTTGTCGCGGCAGCTTTGGGCGGCATGGCTTTGTCGATGCTCTTTGCGGTTCTGACGCAAATTTTCCTCACCACACAGGTCCCTGCCGGTCTTGCGCTCACGCTCATGGGACTAGGGCTGGCCTCTCTTTTGGGGCAGAATTACGTCGGCATCAAACCACCCTCTCTGCCGGATTTGCATGTGCCTTTGTTGCAGGACATTCCGATCCTCGGCCCCATCCTGTTTCAGCATGACGCGGTTGTGTATCTCAGCCTTCTCTCCGTTGTGGCGATCTGGGCCTTTCTCAAATTCACCCGTGCGGGGCTTGTCCTGCGCGCCGTCGGTGAAAATCACGCTGCCGCGCATGCCTTGGGCTATAAAGTGAAACTGGTGCGCTTTGCTGCTATCGGGTTTGGCGGTGCCATGGCCGGGCTTGGCGGCGCTTACATCAGCCTTGTGCGCGTGCCGCAATGGACCGATGGCATCACCGCTGGCATCGGCTGGATCGCTCTGGCCATCGTGGTCTTTGCAAGCTGGCGTGCGGGCCGTGTGCTGATCGGCGCATACCTCTTTGGCGGCATCACCGTGTTGCAGCTCAACCTTCAGGCGGCGGGCGCGAAAGTCCCCGTCGAGCTTTTGTCCATGTCGCCGTTCCTCGCAACCATTCTGGTCCTTGTCGTCATTTCCGCCCGACGTCATGGTGCCTCCAACGCCCCGGCGATGCTCGGGCGCATTTTTCACAGCTCGTGATGTCGCGAGCCTACTTCATCACACAATAGGGGAGATGATTTCCATGAAACGTAGAACGTTGCTGACCGCTGCCGCCGCAGCTTCCGCCCTTACGCTGGGCCTGGCCGCGCCGAGCTTTGCGCAGGACAAGACCAAGGTCGGCTTTATCTATGTCGGTCCCGTCGGTGACGGTGGTTGGACCTATGAGCACAACCAGGGCCGTCTGGCCGTCGAAGAACATTTCGGCGATGCGGTCGAGACCATCTATCAGGAAAACGTGCCGGAAGGTGCCGACGCCGAACGTGCGATCACCCAGATGGCACTGTCGGGCGCAGACCTGATTTTCACCACCTCGTTTGGCTATATGGACCCGACCATCAACGTCGCCGCCAAATTCCCGGATGTGAAATTCGAACACGCCACCGGCTATAAAACCGCCGACAACGTGGGCGTCTATTCTGCGCGTTTCTACGAAGGCCGCGCCGTTCAGGGCACCATCGCAGGCATGATGACCAAGTCGAACAAGGTCGGCTACATCGGCTCCTTCCCGATCCCCGAAGTGATCCGTGGCATCAACTCCGCCTATCTGCACGCCAAGAAAGTGAACCCGGATGTCGAATTCTCCGTGGTCTGGGCCTACACATGGTTCGACCCGGCGAAAGAAGCCGACGCGGCACAGGCCCTGATCGACCAAGGCGCCGATGTGATCCTTCAGCACACCGACTCCACCGCACCGCAGGCCGCAGCCCAAAAGGCCGGCAATGTGATCACCTTTGGTCAGGCCTCTGACATGGGTGAATACGCCCCGCTGCCGCGCGTCTCCTCGATCATCGACAACTGGGCGCCCTATTACATCGCACGCGTTCAGGCCGTCATGGATGGCACCTGGGAAAGCGACAACACCTGGGACGGCATCGGCGCAGGCATGGTTGGCATTGGTGAGATCACCGACGCTGTGCCGGAAGATGTGAAAGCCGCCGCGGTCGAGGTCATGAACTCCATCGCTGACGGTTCCTATGAGCCCTTCACCGGCCCGATCAACAAACAGGACGGTTCCGTGTGGCTGGCCGAGGGCGAGACCGCAGACGATGGTACGCTTGCAGGCATGAACTTCTACGTCGAAGGTCTGACCGGCGAAATCCCGCAGTAATCCCTGCGCGACATTTGACTTTGGAAAGGCCCGCCACGCGGGCCTTTTTCATATGCGTTTGCGAACAAAGATATTTTCACATCAGAATATGTTTTGACCCGGATCAAAGCTGCGCCATGCTTTCTCGTGCGAAACACTGCCCACGAAGAACCGCGAACAAGGAGTCTCTCATGTCTTGGGCCGAAAAGAACGATAGCATGCGCACGGCGCTGCGTGCCCTGAACAAAGCCAATCCGAACATCCCCGAAGGCTTCGGCGCCCTGTCGAAAGCCGCGCTTGCAGGCGATGTGTTGGACCATAAGACCAAGGAATTGCTGGCGCTCGCCATGGCCATTTCCGTGCGCTGCGACCCCTGCGTCGGTTTTCACGTCGAGGCGCTGATGAAATACGGCGGCACGCGTGAGGAATTGCTCGAAATGCTGGCGATGAACATCCAGATGGGCGGTGGCCCGGTGTTGATGTATGCCGCCAAAGCCTTGGAATGCTGGGACGAATTGGCCGCTTTGCAATAAGCTGTCTAAGGACGAGACCCTGAATTCACGAAAAAGACGGCCCCGTTTGGGACCGTCCTTTTCCGAAGGTTGCGATCTACATCCTTACCTCAAATTGGTTGGTGCACTCATTTGCGCACGACAGAACAGACCTTGCCGCCGTCTTTCTTGGTCTTGCAGTCCATTTGCAGCGTCTCTTCCTTCTCGCCGACGAACCAGGCGATCAGCCGATCGACATAAAACTTGACCTTTTCGCCCATCGTGGCCTCTGCGGGAAGCCCCTGATCCTCGGCTTCCACGGCAACGGCCTCGGCGCCCTCCTGCAGCTCCTCGGTCCCATCGACATGCTCGATCTCGAAACTCCGCGCTTCCGAGCCATTCTTCGGCGCCGCGACACGTTCAGTCGTCAGCTTGGGCAGGTCGTCCTCGCCCTCGGACCGCATGTAATAGGAAGGGCTCTGAAAGCTATCGACCAAAGCGGCCTGCACGCCCGACTGCGTTTTTGAAATTTCTGCATAGACCAGAACGGAGATCACCATCCCCACCACGGCCCCGACAATGCTGAGCGTCTTTCCAAAGGTGCCCATAGGAATAAATCCCCCGATTTAAAGTTTACCGTCGCCAAATTCTCAACAGATCGTGTCAAGAATGGGGAAATGAGGCGAACATTCCGTGGAAAAAGGTTAAAGCCGCGAAGCAGATGTACGGAACGTCACATGTCGAGCGCTTGCCGCCCCGCTCCGCAGTTTGTAGTCTCCGCCCGACTATAGGCTTCGGGAGGGCTGACGTTGAAAATCTGTCGCACGAAACAGGACATCCGCGAGGCTGTCAAAGGCTTTCAGGCCGCGGGCGAAACCGTCGCTCTGGTGCCAACCATGGGCTATCTGCACGAGGGTCACATGACCTTGGTGCGCGCGGCCAAGGCCAATGCCGACCGGGTCATTGCCTCTATCTTTGTCAATCCGACGCAATTCGGCGAGGCCGCCGATCTCGACGCCTACCCGCGTGACGAGCCCCGCGATTTTGCCATGCTCGAGGCCGAGGGGGTCGATGCCGTCTTTTGCCCCTCCGTGGACGAGATGTATCACCCGCTGAAACAGACAACCGTTCTGACCGAAGAGTTGGACAAGGTGCTGATGGGCGCACTGCGCCCCGGCCATTTCAAAGGCGTCTGCACCGTGGTGACGAAATTGTTCAACATCACCGGCGCCGACAAAGCGTTTTTCGGCGAGAAAGATTACCAGCAACTTCAGGTCATCAAGACCATGGTTCGCGATCTGGATATGCCGATCGAAATCACCGGTGTGCCGACCGTGCGCGAGGTGGACGGGCTGGCGATGTCGTCGCGCAACGTGCGCCTGACGCCAGAGGATCGCCAAGCCGCGCTGATCCTCAACAAGGCGCTGGCCTATGCCGATTACGAGGTCTCCGACGGGCGCTCCGGGCCCGATCTGGAACAGGAAATCCGCGACTTCATCGCCCGCGAGCCCCGCGCCAAATTGGAAAGCGTCGATGTGCGCGATGCCGAAACGCTGGCCGAAGTGCCGGGCGCGATCACCCGCCCCGTGGTGATCCTTCTGGCCGCCCGCTTCGGCGATGTGCTACTGATCGACCAAAGGGTCGCGAACCCTGCGTGAGGAGGAAACGCCATGTCATCCCAAACCGAAACCATCCGCCGCGTGACCGTGCCGCAACTCCGCGCGCGCAAGGGTGCTGACCCCATCGTCTCGCTCACCGCCTACCACGCGCACACCGCCGCGATTGCCGAAAAATACTGTGATTTCCTGCTGGTGGGCGACAGCCTCGGCATGGTGATGCATGGCATGGAAAGCACCGTGGGCGTGTCTCTTGAGCTGATGATCATGCACGGCAAGGCGGTGGTGCGCGGCACCAAACGCGCGCTCGTGGTGGTGGACATGCCCTTCGGCTCCTATGAAGAAAGCCCGTCGCAAGCCTTCCGCAACGCCGCCAAGATCATGAAGGAAACCCAGTGCCAGGCTGTCAAACTCGAAGGCGGCGCGCGCATGGCAGAGACGATCAAATTCCTCTCCGAACGTGGCATTCCTGTGATGGCCCATATCGGCCTCACGCCGCAATCGACCAACATCATGGGCGGTTTCAAGACCCAAGGCCGTGATGAAGACGAGTGGCAATTCCACATCGACGACGCGGTTGCCGTCGCCGACGCAGGCGCCTTTGCAGTCGTGGTCGAAGGCGTGGTCGAACCCCTCGCCGACAAGATCACCAAAGCCATCGACGTGCCCACCATCGGCATTGGCGCGTCCAAAACCTGCGACGGACAGATTTTGGTGATGGAAGACATGCTGGGCCTGAACGACTGGGTGCCGAAATTCGTCAAGAAATTCGGCGCGGTCGGAGAAGCCATCGAGGACGCCATCGCGTCTTACGCCGAAGACGTCAAATCCCGCGCCTTCCCGACGCAGGACAATGTCTACAATAATAAATAAGAGAGCGCCCTTCGGGGCGCTTTTCTTTGAGTATTTCCAGCACAAAGGAAACGAAATGCGCCCTGACCGCCGGTGCATAGCGCTGTGGCGTCGCCGGAAGGGATTTCGGCCCACGGGTCAGGGCGTCTCCTTCGTGCACGGTCATCGGCTCTCCAGCCTGTACCGTGAGAACAGACTGGCGCATTAACCTTAACGCGCGCCTAACATTCGTTTCCTTTGTGCCAAAAATACTCATCCAACGCCGCTTTGCGCGCCACCGCACAGAACCCGTTCGCACAAAGCCGTTTACGCACACCGCCAAATGCCCACATGATGAGACAAACACAAAGGAGTCTCACCATGACATTCCGTCCCGTCAAAGCGACCTCTGAAGGTCAATTCACCATCGAAGGCGCAGGCGTCAATCTCTACCGCGCTTTCGGGTTTCACAAACCGCGCGAGTTCGATCCGTTCTTGCTGTTCGACGATTTCCGCAACGACGATCCCAAGAAGTTCGAAAAGGGCTTTCCTTGGCATCCGCATCGCGGCATCGAAACCATCACCTATGTCTTGGATGGCGAGGTGGAGCATGGCGACAGCCTTGGAAACAGAGGCGTTCTGGGCAAGGGCTCCGTGCAATGGATGACGGCAGGCTCCGGCATCATGCATCAGGAAATGCCACGCGGGAATGCCGCAGGGCAGATGCACGGGTTTCAGCTTTGGGCCAACCTGCCCTCCTCGCTCAAGATGACCGCGCCGCGATATCAGGACATTCAGGGCAGCGACATCCCCGAGATCATAGATGACGACGGCACCAAGGTGAAGATCGTCACGGGATCGTTCTGGGGCAAGCGCGGGCCGGTCGATGGCATCGCCGCCGATCCGCTTTACCTCGATGTGTCTGTGCCGCCGAACACGCGAAAAGTGCTTCCGGTCGACACCTATGCCAACACTTTCGCC
This sequence comes from Celeribacter naphthalenivorans, assembly GCF_020524585.1. Taxonomy (GTDB): domain Bacteria; phylum Pseudomonadota; class Alphaproteobacteria; order Rhodobacterales; family Rhodobacteraceae; genus Celeribacter; species Celeribacter naphthalenivorans. The sequence goes on along the minus strand of NZ_JAIVLK010000008.1, from coordinate 78,221 downwards.
TATATCTTTGCCGGAAGTGCGTCCTTCCGCGATGCCTCAACGCCCTACGGTGTGCGGGTCGAGAAAGAGGTGAATGGTGAAGAGATCAACATCCGCGATATGTCCGGGAACCGGACGCTGGTGAATTTCGACACCGGCAATGAGATCGTGGTGAACAGCGGGCCAGAGGGCGTGCGGTTCCTGTTGATTTCCGGTCAACCGATCAAGGAGCCGGTGGCGTGGCACGGGCCGATCGTGATGAACACGCGTGAGGAATTGATGCAAGCGTTCGAAGAATTGAACAACGGCACCTTCATTCGCGATCAGCGCGATCACTGAGGTAAAGCGTTTTTCGTTTAATCTGAAACAGATTGAGCGAAAAACGTTGCCACACTAAATTGATATTGCTGCGTTTCTCAAAATTGAGTTCCTCAAGCTTGTTGAGAAACGCTTTAAACAAGCGCGCCAGACGATGGCGCGCTTGCTTTCAATTTTGTCGGTCAGGCCGCGTGCGGGAAGGCGATCACGACATGCTCGCCGACATCCGGCGTCGTGTCTGAGGCCATATTGGCCTTGAGCATCTCATAGCCCACCGCCAACGGATTGCCGGTAGCCGCCCAAAGAGCCGCCTCGGACAGCGTCATCTCCAACAGGCAAACATGCGGGTTGTCACGTCCACCCTCGAACCAGGCTGCCGCCGCCGGGGACCAAAGCTCATCGAGCTTGGCACTGTCGGTGCTTTGCCGGATCGCCCCGGTCAGGCAGGCGAAAAACGATTGGTCCTGCGAGGTGACACAGAATTGCGCCTGATCGCCCGTGCCGACGTGGCGCACCAGATCGGTCTCATCCGAGGTGATGAACCAGAGCTTGCCAGCGGCCGCATCCGGGAAATGGCTCATCGGCTGCATGGCGTCCTGCGCGCTTGAGATACCGAGCATCCCGGCGCGCAGATCGCCAAGCTCTTGCCAGAGCATGTGAGCGGGATCTTCGCGAAACTCATCCAGACGAGACATGGCTCACACTTTCGCCAGAAAATCGTCGATGGCCTTGCGCGCTTCTTCCTTGGTCTTGCCGTAGCGCTGCTGAAGCTTGCCTTCGAGCTGTTCGCGGTTGCCTTTGGCCTCCGCCAGATCGTCGTCGGTCAATTCGCCCCATTCCTCGCGCACGCGGCCTTGCATTTCTTTCCATTTGCCTTCGATTTGGTCCCAATTCATTTGAGGCCTCCTTTCTCTCTATCTGGAAACAAAACGTCTGTCCTTCGTCGAAGTTCCAAGGCGCGCACAGGCTGACCGTCTCTTTCGCACCACAGATTCGTCAAAAACCTGCTTTCGGGCTGACAACAATCTGGAGACCATGGCCAGATTGTTCATTTTTTTTGCACATCGAAAGAATTTGGCTGCAATGCGGCACAAACCCCCTCCGCACCGCAGAAAAGGGAACACCTCTTACGGCCATGTTATCGAAGTTTTGCAAAACAGCCTATGCTGTCACCTAGGCCCAAATATCCCAAAGGCCTGAAATTCCTTTGAAAGACCTGCGCGGATGACCTCCCCGGCCGCCGCATAATTCACTGAAATCGCAATTCACTGAATCTTTTCGAGGTGCAAAATGACGATACGCGTTTCACGACGGTTGGCTCATCTCTGCGTGCCGATGACCGCATTGTTTATGAGTTTTAGCACAGCTCCCGTTCTGGCCGACCTGAGCACGGCCCCATCGGAAGAGAATATACTGATCATCCGCACCGACTTGGGCGGCAGTGTGCGCCAGCGCTACGAGGAAATTAGCACGCTGATCGCAAATGACACGAAGGTAGAAATCCGCGACGGCTTTTGCTTCTCGTCCTGCACGATGTACATCGGCCTGAAAAATGCCTGCGTGACCTCAAAGGCCCGTTTCGGCTTTCACGGCCCGCGTTCGTTTCTCGGGCCGCTTTCCGAAGATCGCTTTGAGGAATGGAGCCTTTTCATCGCACAATTTTACCCGCCCACTGTGCGAGACTGGTATCTCGAGATCGGGCGCACCACCATCTATGGCTATTATAAGGTCAGCGGGGCCGATTTGATCCAGCTCGGCGTCAAAGACTGTGACGCATAAGGGGCATGAGGCCGCTCACAGCATGGCGGGCACGACCATATCCGGCGGGCGGTGACCGTCGGCGAAGGTGCGAATGTTGAGCATGACCTTTTCGCCCATCTCGATCCGCCCTTCGAGCGTCGCGGACCCCATATGAGGCAAGAGCACGACATTGGGCAGCTCGCGCAAACGCGGGTTGATCTGGTGGCCATGTTCGAAAACATCGAGGCCTGCACCACCGATCTCGCCTGCGCGCAATCCACGGGTCAGGGCGTTCTCGTCGATCACCTCGCCCCGCGACGTATTCACAATCACCGCCGTCGGCTTCATGAGTTTGAGCCGCCGCGCGTTGATCTGGTGATAGGTCGCAGGCGTGTGCGGGCAGTTGATCGACAGAATATCGACACGCGAGAGCATCTGATCGAGACTGTCCCACCAAGTCGCTTCAAAAGCCGCTTCGGTCTCTGGCCTCAGCCGGGTGCGGTTGTGGTAATGCACCGACAAACCAAAGGCCCGTGCTCGCAGAGCCAAGGCCCGACCGATCCGCCCCATGCCCAGAATGCCAAGCCGCTTGCCCGTCAGCCTTTGCCCCAGAAAGGCGGTCGGCGCCCAGCCCTCCCAGATGCCGGATTGCATCGCGGCCTGACCTTCGGGGATGCGGCGCGTCACGGCGAGCATCAAAGCCATCGCCATATCCGCCGTGTCCTCGGTCACCACATCAGGCGTGTTCGACACGAGGATGCTGCGGTTTTGCGCCGTGATCACATCAATATGATCGACGCCGGCACCATAGTTGGCAATCAATTTCAGACGCTCGCCCGCCTGCCCCAACATGCCCGCATCGATGCGATCCGTCACACAAGGGACCAGAACATCGGCGCGCTGCATCGCCTTGACCAGCGCCGCTTTGTCCATCTTTTCGTCCGTGTGATTGAGCTCGACATCGAAGAGCTCTTTCATCCGGGTTTCGACCTGTTCCGGCAATGCCCGTGTCACGACGACCTTCAGACGTTCCTTGGCCATGACCGCAACCTCCCTCTTTCTTTTTCACCCCCATACTGGCAAACTCGATTGCATCCCGGCAAGCCGTAAGGATAAGAACCGGGGGAGAAAAACTGTATAAATGACCGGGGGAATTCAGGCTCCCGATGACGTGCTGGCAGATGGCCGACAGTTTCGGGCGAATGATGAGCAGATCAGGCAGAGTAACGATGATTGGGGATCGATCTTTCGGCAAGGGCGTGCTTTCGCGCATGATCCTGTGTTGCCTTCTCGCGCTCAGTCTTTTGGCGATCGCGCCGACGCTCGGTTGGGCCGCCGATGGCCCCGCGCGCGGCTCTGTCACCAACCTGCCGCTGCCACGCTTCGTGTCGCTCAAAAGCGACAAAGCCAATGTCCGACGTGGGCCGTCTTTGTCGCATCGCATCGACTGGGTTTTCGTCCGTCGGGGGTACCCGTTGGAAGTCATCGCCGAATACGGCCACTGGCGTCGGGTGCGTGACCTTGAGGGCGCCACCGGCTGGCTTCATTATTCGCTGATTTCCGGGGTGCGCACGGCGCTTGTGACCGATGAGAATGTCGACCTCTATTCCCGCCCGGACCCAAGCTCGCGGCTGAATGCCCAAGCGGAGAAAAACGTCATCCTGCGTCTTCAGGAATGCAACGTGTCCTGGTGCAAAGTCACCGCTGGCGGGCAAAAAGGATGGGTATTGAAATCCGGGCTATGGGGAGTGCGTCCGGACGAAATTTTAGAGTAAGTGTTTATGGATCAAATCAAATCTCCTTTGGCGGCCCGCAACATTCCGACCGGATTGAAGTCCTGTGTGATCCATGGCTACGGCAGCTGGCATGAGGCCATCGCGCAGGGCCTTCACGACTTTTTCACCCGTCTTGTGCCCAAGCTGAAAGAGAAAGGCTTTGCGACCTATCTCGTCGAAGGCGGCTCACGCAGCGGGCGGGCTTTGCTGGCGGAGGATCACTTTCACATCATCGTCGGCGGCCCGGCGATCTATGGCCCGACGATCCTGTGTCAGCCCTCCGAGACCGAGACACCAAGCGCGCGGTATCTGAGCACCGAACAGATGATCGCCACGGCGGCCAATTACGACCGCGACGCGCTGGTCTATGTCAAACCGCATCCGCATCAAACCAAACAGGGACGTCGGCAGATCCTCGAGATTTGCGAGAACCACCCCAATGTGAAGCTGAGCGACGCCTCGATCCACGACCTGATCGAAGCGGCCCGCGTGGTGATCACGCAAAACTCCTCGGCGGGGTTCGAGGCCTTGATGCAGAAAAAACCGGTGATCACCTGTGGCAAGACCGATTACTGGCACGCCACATTGACCCCGCGCACGGTTCCCGATCTCAAAGCCGCGATCGAGTTTGGCCCTGAGACCATGGCGGAATTCGATTACGAGGGCTATTTCCACTGGTTCCTCGAACGTCAATGTCTTGAGCCCGCGAAAGACAATTTCGCGGCGCGCGCCTGGGCGCGGATCAAAGACAAATTGATGCTGAATTAAGGCTCAAAATCTGCGCCCGTGGCCTTACCCTCGGGAGAGAATGGACTATAACCCCCCTAAGTGCTTCAAACGGGAATGACGACATGCCAGACCACCGCCTGAACCTCTCAGCCGGCATCGCCTCCGTGACGGTCGCGACCATTCTCGTTCTCGCCAAACTTTGGGCCCTGAGCCTCACAGGGTCGCTGTCGATTGCCGCCTCCATGGCGGACAGCGCGATGGATTTGCTGATTGCGGCCGGGGGCTTGCTCGCGATTTACTACGCCGCGCGCCCGCCGGACAACGATCACACCTTTGGCCACACCTCCGCCGAAGACCTCGCGGCCCTTGCGCAATCCGTCTTCATTCTGGTGTCCGCCGGCGTCATCGGCGTGACCTCTGTGCGCCGTCTTTTGTCGCCCGCGCCGAAAGAGATGATGTCCGAAGGAGCCGGCATCGCGGTGATGATCCTCTCCATCGTGCTGACGATCGCGCTGGTGCTGTGGCAACGTCATGTCGCGCGCAAAACCGGCTCCAAAGTCGTCTCCGCCGACAGCCTGCACTATGTGGGCGACCTGATCCCCAATATCGGCGCAATTTTTGCTCTACTGGCCTCTTCGATGTTCGGATTTCACCAACTCGACAGCGTGGTCGCGCTGGGTGCGGCGGCAATTTTGGTCGTGGGCGCGCTCAACATCGGCAAATCCGCCTGGGACGCCCTGATGGACCGCTCCGCCCCGCCAGAAATGATCGAAGCCATTGAAAATATGGCCAAAGACATGCCCGGCATCTATGCCTATCACGATCTGAAAACCCGAATGGCGGGATCAAAGCCTTTCGTGAACATCCATATCGAGGTGGACGGCGATCAGACCCTGCGCGAGGCGCATGCAATCTCTGCTGATCTCAAACGGCAGATTCTGGACGCCTATCCGAATGCCGATGTGATCGTGCATAAAGACGTCGCGGGCGAGGCGGATTGACCGCCTCGCGATTGAGTATTTCCAGCACAAAGGAAACGCGGATCACTCCGCCGCCAAAAGGCCGCGTCCTTTGAGCAGCGCCTCGACGCCCGGCATCCGGCCCCTGAACGCAGTGTAGAGCGCCTCGGCATCTTCCGAACCGCCTTTCGAGAGGATGTTCTCCTCGAGCCGTTTCGCCATCGCCGGATCGAAGGGCGAGGTTTCCTCAAAGGCCTCGAACGCGTCGGCATCCATCACCTCGGACCACATGTAGCTGTAGTAGCCGGAGCTATATCCGTCGCCGGAAAACACATGCGCGAAATGCGGTGTCGCATGGCGCATGGTGATAGCTTTCGGCATGCCGATTTTCGCGAGTGTCTCGGCCTGTGCCGCCATCGGGTCTTTCGGTGCCGGGCCGTCGTGGAAATCGAGGTCCACCAGCGCGGAAGCGACATATTCGACCGTGGCGAAGCCCTGATCATAGGTCTGGGCGGCCAAAAGGCGTTCCAGCATATCGCGCGGCATCGGTTCGCCGGTTTTCGCATGGGTCGCAAACTCTTCGAGCACTTCAGGCACTTCGAGCCAATGCTCATAAAGCTGGCTCGGCAGCTCGACGAAATCGCGCGCCACGGAGGTGCCGGAAATCGACTCATAGGTCACGTCCGATAGCATCTGATGCAGCGCATGACCGAACTCGTGGAACAAGGTGCGCGCATCATCATAGGACAACAAAGCCGCCTCGCCTTTCGACGGTTTGGCAAAATTGCACACATTCAAGACGATGGGCCGAATATCGCCGTCGAGCTTTTGTTGGCTCCGCATCGCAGTGCACCAGGCGCCCGAACGTTTCGAGCCGCGCGCGAAATAATCGCCGATGAAAACCGCGATATGTTCGCCGTTCCGCGTCACATTCCAAGCGCGTGCATCCGGGTGATAGACCTGCATATCGAGCGGTTCAAATTCCAGACCAAAGAGACGATTGGCACAGGTGAACGACGCTTCGATCATGCGCTCAAGTTGCAGGTAGGGCTTGAGCTCCGCCTCATCGAGATCATGCTCCGCCTTACGCCGGATCGACGAATAATAGCGCCAATCCCAAGGCTCCAGATCGCCATTCACGCCATCCTCAGCCATCATATCGGACAGGATCGCAGCATCGCGTTCGGCGGCCTCTTTCGCCGGGCCCCAAACCCGCATCAACAGATCACGCACATTCTCCGGCGTCTTGGCCATTTCGATCTCAAGCTTATAGGCCGCAAAACTCTCGTACCCCAACAATTTGGCGCGCTCCTCGCGCAGCTCCAAAATCTCTTTCGCAATCTCGCGGTTGTCATTGGCATTGCCATTCTCACCGCGCGCCGCCCAAGCGCGGAACGCCTTTTCGCGCAGGTCTCGACGTGGCGAAAATTGTAGAAACGGCACAATGAGCGAGCGCGACAGGGTCACGACAGGGCCTTTGGCGCCCTTCTCTTCGCCCGCTGACCGCGCGGCGTCGATGACAAATTGCGGCAGGCCCTCAAGGTCCTCTTCCGCCAGCTCCATGAACCACTCGCGCTCATCGGCCAAAAGGTTTTGGGTGAACTGAGTGCCAAGCGTAGCAAGCCGCGATTTGATCGCCGCCATGCGATCTTTCTCGGCCCCTTCGAGTTTCGCGCCAGAGCGCACGAAAGAGCGACGAGTCAGCATCAAGACGCGCTGCTGTTCCTCTGTCAAATCAAGGGCTTCGCGGCTCTGCCAAAGCGTCTCGATCCGGTTGAAAAGCGCCTCGTTGGCGGTGATCTCACTGCTGTAAGCGGAGAGCAGAGGAGACAGATCGCGCATCAACCCATCGCGCACATCGTTGGTGTCGGCCCCCGCCATACCGTAAAAGGCCCCCAGCACTTTTGACAACGTGGCATCCGCCTTTTCCAGCGCTTCAATTGTGTTGGAAAATGTCGGCGCCTCGGGGTTTTCCGCGATTGCTTTGATCGCCGCGCGCCCCTCTGCAAGTGCGGCATCGACCGCAGGTTTGACATCCGCGTCCGTCAAATCGGCGAAAGGCGGGAGGTTGAAAGGCGTGTTCCACTCGGACAGGTAAGCGTTGGTCATGCGTGTCTCCTTTGGCCCTCAAGCTATGCCTCGAAAGCCGCAAGGAAAAGGGTCAGCCGCCGCAAATCGGGCAGTCGGGCCGCTTTTTCACGGTAATGTTCCGTGTCTCGGCATAAAGCGCATCGTGAATGACCAGACGTCCCATCAGCCCCTGCCCCGCGCCGGTGAGTTCTTTCACCGCTTCCATCGCCATCATCGTCCCCAAAACACCTGGCAAGGGGGCCGCGACCCCGGCTTCGGCACAGCTTGGCACCATGCCGTCGGCAGGGCGCTCAGGGAACACACATTGATAACAGGGGCCATTTTCATGGGGTTTATAGGTGCTAATTTGACCTTCCCACTGCGTGATCGCCGCTGCGATCAACGGCTTACGATGGGCCACACAGGCGCGGTTCACAAGATAGCGCGTGTCGAAGTTATCCGTCCCGTCGAGCACCAGATCGTAGTCGGCAACCAGATCCATGGTGTCGTCATCAAAGGCCCGATGATAGGGCCGCACCTCGACAAACGGGTTCTGCGCCCGCATGGCCTCGGCGGCGGAGAACACCTTTGGCACGCCCAATTGCGCATCCGTGTGAATCACCTGTCGTTGCAGGTTTGAGGCCTCAACCACATCCGGGTCGATCACGCCGATCACACCGACGCCCGAGGCCGCGAGATATTCCAGAACCGGTGCGCCAAGACCACCGGCGCCGATTACCAAAACCTTGGCCTCTTTCAGTTTTTTCTGCCCCGGCCCGCCGATTTCCCGCAGCAGGATATGGCGCATGTAGCGGTCGAGTTCGGCGGGGCGGAAGGTGCCTTCGCTTTGCTGCTCCGCGGCCTGAGGCTCCGGCTGCGCCTTGTTGCGCAACGCGGCAAGGCCCGCACGGTAGGCGATAATGATCACCGCACCGACACCGATCAAGAGCCATTCGCCGAAGGAGCCACCAAGACTCGCGCGCAGCGCATGGCCTTCGGGCAACACAAAAAGCGCTATCAAAACAGCGAGATACAACACCCCGATCATCGCCCAGCGCGCCCGCGTCGGCGCGCCGGTCAACCAGCCGATGCCCCAAAGCACGGCGGCGATGATCAGGAAAAATGTCATATGCGCCCGGTCGACCCAAACCCGCCCGCGCCTCGCGCGGTGTCAGTGAGGCTGTCGACCACTTTATAGGCCGCCTGCACCACGGGGGCGACGATCATCTGGCCGATGCGCTCGCCATGGGTGACGTGAAACGGTTCTTGCCCGAGGTTGATCAAAATGATGCCAACCGGACCACGGTAATCCGCGTCAATCGTGCCTGGCGTGTTGACCAGCGAAATCCCATGCTTGAGGGCGAGCCCAGAGCGCGGCCGCACCTGCACCTCATAGCCCGGCTCGATCTCCATCGCGAACCCTGTCGGAATCAACGCCCGCGTGCCCGGTTCCAACACGACGCCAACGTCGCGCATCTCCGGCGGAAAATTCGCGCGCACGTCGCCGCCTGCCGCATGTGCGGTCTCATAGGACGGCAGTTTGATGTCGGTATCGGCCCCGTCGAGCCATTGGATTTTGATCTCTACGCTCATGTCTTTTCCGTGGTTTAAATACTCAATTGCCAGACAGGTGATCGGCGATCCGGTAAGCCAGCTGACGCGCCACTTCGTCCTTGCTCATCCGTGGCCACTCATCGGCGCCGCGCTCCGTGATCAGGGTCACGGCATTCTCGACGCCGCCCATGATGCCTGTGGCGGGCGAGACGTCATTGGCGACGATCCAGTCACAGCCCTTGCGTTTGCGTTTCGCAGTGGCATGCGCAATCACATCGTCGGTCTCGGCAGCAAAGCCCACGACCAAACGCGGACGCCCTTCGGTCCTCTGGCTCACACCCGCCAAAATGTCCGGATTTTCGGAAAACTCCAAAACAGGCAGCTTTCCCTGTGTTTTTTTGATCTTGGATCCGCTCTCCGAGGTCACACGCCAATCCGCCACGGCGGCGGCGAACACGGCGGCCTCGGCGGGCAAAGCAGCCTCGACCGCCTCTTTCATCTCGCGTGCGGTTTCCACCCGGATCACCCGCACCCCGCGCGGCGGCGGCACGTCTGCGGGGCCAGTGACAAAGCTCACATCGGCACCCAGATCGCGCAGCGCCTTGGCAATCGCGGTGCCCTGCGCGCCCGACGAGCGGTTGGCGATGTAGCGCACCGGATCGATCGGCTCATGGGTCGGGCCGGAGGTCACGAGAATATGCTTACCCTTCAGAGGGCCTTCGGTGAGCGCGGCGCGAATGGCGGCGATGATATCAGGCGTCTCAGAGAGGCGACCGGGACCGAATTCACCGCAGGCCATAGTGCCTTCTTCGGGGCCAACGAAAAGCACGCCATCTTGTTTCAACTGCGCCACATTGCGTTGACAGGCCGGGTGCTCCCACATCCGCACATTCATCGCGGGCGCGACCAAAACCGGCTTGTCCGTCGCCATCAAAAGCGTCGAGGCCAGATCATTCGCCAGCCCCCCGGCCATCTTGCCCAGAAGATCAGCGGTGGCGGGGGAAACGACGACAAGATCAGCGGCACGGGACAGTTCGATATGCCCCATCTCCGCCTCATCTGTGAGATCGAAAAGGTCGCGGTAGACTTTCTCGGCGGCCAGCCCGGATACGGACAAGGGCGTCACGAATTCCTCGGCGGCCTTGGTCAGCACCGGCACGACACGCGCGCCTTCTTCACGCAAGCGTCGGATCAGGTCGAGCGATTTGAACGCCGCGATACCGCCGCCAATGATCAGCAAAATGGTCTTTTCGTTCAGCATATTCGCTCTCCCGGCACGGCCCTGTACGCAGTCTCAGGGAACGGTTTAAGCCAAGGCCACGCATGAGACAATGCTCTGAGAGATAGACCAGCTATTGCAAGAGCCCGGCACAGGGATCGTCCCGAAGGGCCGGCTCTGTCACCAACCAGAGATCGTAAGGTGGCGCCGCCTCAGGTGCGGTTTCCAATTGACCGATAGAGAGCGTTTCGAAATCGGGGGCCGCCTTGGCCAGCACCGAAGGCATCCCCCAATCCATCCGAGCATGGCCATTGCCAGTGATCACCGCTATCGGTCCGCCCGTCGCCTCATGGGCCTCAATCACAGCCCGCGAAAACGCGGCATCGCGCAGCCTTTGCGCCTCGACCATGCCCGACATCATCCCAAGCGGCATGGCTTCGCAATGCGCGTCGAACTGCATTTTCTGGCGCTCGGCTTGCATCTCTTCGGGCAGAGGATCGGTCAGACCATAGCGCTCCGCCTCGGCACCAAACACAGCGGCGGCCCCGTCAGAGAAAGCCCGACGCACATCTTCGCGCGACAAAGCGGCGCCGTAAATGGGCGCATCGGTTGCCGCAAAAATCGGATAATACATCGAGAAATCAGGCCAGCCGGAGGTGTTCCACTCCAAGGCTTCGGCCAATCTCGCCTCATCCCCCCGAAGCTCCGGCGTCACGCGCGCCGCCTGTTCGGGCGTCAGCATTTCGAACACGACAGCCGTCGGCGAAATCGCCGAAACCGCCGCCGCCTGATGTGCGTGGTGCAGCGGATTGTCATGGACTTCGCCCAACAAAACGACATCCGCCCGAGGCAAAATCGACAGAGCCTCAGGCGTGATCTGGTCTGAAAAAACGGGGCCCGCGCTCAAAGTGAGCGCGACGGCAAAAGGTAATCTCATGAGAAGAAATGTTGCACGTCCTGATGGTTGGTCTCAAGGCTGACACGCATTTTTTGCAACGCGCCCGCTTCGAGTTGACGCACCCGCTCTTTCGACAGCGACAACTCCTCGCCGAGGCTTTCGAGCGTGCGCGGCTCGTCCGAAAGTTTACGCGCCTTTAGGATAAATCGCTCCCGCTCGCTCAGATTGTCCATCGCTTCGCCAAGCCAGCTTTTGAGCTGCGCCTGATCATGCGCTTCGCCCACCATTTCCGCCGTGGTTTCCCCCTCATCGGCCAGCGTATCGATCCATTCGCGGCCCTCTTCCTCGCCCGATTGCTGCGCATTGAGCGAGAAATCAGAGCCGGACAACCGCCCATCCATGATCTCGACATCGCGCAGCGGCACGTTCAAATCCATCGCGATCATCTGCAACAGCTGGTCATGATCGAGCGCTTCGCCCTGCGCCGAGGCCTCGCGTTCGAGGCGCGCCTGAACCCGGCGCATATTAAAGAACAGCGACTTCTGAGCCGAGGTCGACCCGGTCCGCACCAGCGACCAGTTGCGCATCACGTAGTCCTGAATCGAAGCCTTGATCCACCACACAGCATAGGTCGAAAACCGCACCCCGCGATCCGGGTCGAATTTCTCCGCCGCTTTCATCAGGCCAAGTCCGGCCTCCTGAATGAGATCGCTCATCGGCGCGCCGTAACGTTTGAATTTCGCCGCCATGGAAATCGCCAGCCGCATATAGGCCGTCACGAGCCGGTGTAACGCCGCCTCGTCGCGATGATCGCGCCACGCGCGGGCCAAGGCTTGTTCCGTCTCAACGTCGAGCATCTCCGCTTTCATCGCCCGGCGCGGCAGGGCGTTGTCGGATGCAGTCATATCGAGTGCCATATTTGAACCTCCTGAGAGTTTGCGCTCTGGCTTGATCTCACGTTTTACCTTCTGAGAAACCTTAGCGGGTTTTCGTGACGGTCATTTGCGAGCTGTGGCTACTCCTGTTACGAAAAGCCTAACGCATTGGACCAAGAATGGGTTTCACGATCATGTGCACAAATATGACAGTCGTGCTCGGCGGCGCCTCTTCCGGGAAGTCCAAAATAGCAGAAAAAATATGCATTATCAGTGAATTAGATAGTGTGTACCTCGCCAGCGCAGAATGCTTTGACGAAGAAATGCGCACAAAAGCTGCGCAGCATCGCACAAGCCGAGGCGAAGATTGGTGCACAATAGAGGAGCCCTTGGCCGCAGGTCGGGTGATTTCCGAGCTGAAAGCGGGCCAGATTCTCTTATTCGATTGCGCCACGATGTGGTTGAGCAATCATCTGTTTGCAGAAAGCGATCTGGCCGCGGAGACCGAAACCCTTCTGGCCGCGATCCGCGACTGCCCTGCGGAGATCGTGATCGTCTCGAACGAAGTCGGGCTTGGCATCGTGCCGGAAAATGCCCTCGCGCGTCGGTTTCGCATCGCACAAGGCGAGCTCAATCAACGGTTGGCCGCCGAGGCCGGCACCGTGATCGGCGTCATGGCCGGATTGCCCTTCGCGCTCAAAGGCCAACTGCCGGAGTGTCTCGTATGAGCCGCCTTTGGTTGATCCGGCATGGCCCGACTCATGCGAAGACCTTCGTCGGCTGGACGGACCTGCCCGCCGATCTGTCGGACCACGCAGCGATTACTCGGTTGGAGGCGGCGCTCCCCGATGTGCCGGTGATTTCTTCCGATCTTACCCGCGCCGTCGAGACCGCCAGCGCCGTGCAAGGCCACCGCGCCCGCCTGCCTCACGACGCACGCTTTCGCGAAACCTATTTCGGCGACTGGGAAATGCTGAGTTGGTCTGAAATCGAAGCCAGCGATGGCGCTCTGGCCCGAGAAGTCTTTGAAACACCGGGAGAAAGCGCGCCGCCGGGCGGCGAAAGCTGGAACCGATTTTCCGACCGCGTGCATGAAGGAGTCGCCGCGCTTTCCGGCGAAACGGTGATTGTTGCGCATATGGGGGTCATCATGGCGCTCTTGCAAAAGGCGCTATCTTGCACGGCGTTTGAAGCCCTCGGGCACCGGATTGATCCACTATCCTGCACCGTCATCGACTGTCCCGAAGGCCTCTCCGGATCATGGTCGTGCAGCCTCATAAATCACAAATATTGATGCAATATAAGTCAAATATGAGTTTTCATGATAGATAACTTCCTCATAGACTGTCGCAAACAGTTGGAGCTTGCTCATGTCTTACGATCTTTTCATCGGCGATAAAAGCTTTTCAAGCTGGTCGCTGCGCGGATGGCTTCTATTCGAAAAATTCGACATCCCGGTCAATGAAATCATGGTCGGGCTCTATTCCGGCACCATGAAAGAGGACCTCGCCCCCTTGGCGCCCGCCCGCTTTGTGCCCACCGCCCGCACGCCCGAAGGCTGGGTGATCGGCGAAAGCATCGCCTTGGCCGAGACGCTGGCCGAACGTCATCCGGAGGCCGGTCTTTGGCCCAAAGATGCCGAGGCGCGCATCTACGCGCGTTGGCTCGTGGCCGAAATGCATGCCGGATTCACCGCCCTGCGCGGCGCCTGCCCGATGCAGCTTTTGCATCAATATCAGGGATTTGATGTCATCGATGCGGTCAAAGCCGATCTTGCACGTTTGGACACGGTCCTGTCCCATGCCTTCGAAAATTTCGCGGGTGACGGCCCTTGGCTCTTCGGCGCCTATTCTGCGGCGGATGCGTTTTACGCGCCGGTCGCGGCACGGATCGCGGGCTATAACCTGCCTGTTTCTGATCGCCTCAGGACCTATGTTCACGCGCATCTCTCCGATCCGGCGTTCAAAAAATGGCGTAAAGAGGGGCTGGAGATCAGCTATGATCCCGTGCCCTACGCGATGGACCTGCCTGTGACGGAGTGGCCCGAACCGGTCTAAATTCGATAGGCTCTGGAGCGCGTTAACCATTTGCTAACCACGTCTGCGCTAGACGGGTTAAGATTGGTTAACACGCACCGGGAGCACACCATGGTCGCACGGACATTCTCCGTCGCTTTCGAAGGCATCGAGGCCCGCCCCGTCGAGGTGCAGTGCGCTATCGCTCCCGGATTGCCCAGTTTCACCATCGTCGGATTGCCGGACAAGGCTGTGAGTGAGGCACGCGAGAGGGTCCGCGCGGCCCTCGCGGCGATGCAAATCGCGCTGCCGTCCAAAAAACTCGTCATCAACCTCTCGCCCGCCGATCTGCCGAAAATCGGCTCGCATTTCGACCTGCCCATCGCATTGGCGATCCTCGCTGCCACCGGATTGATCCCCGCAGAGAAAGCCGAAGAGACGCTGTCCTTGGGTGAATTGGCGCTGGACGGGTCGCTCGTCGCGGTCCATGGCGCGCTGCCCGCGGCCTTGAAAGCCGCCGAGTTGGACTGTGTCCTCGCCTGCCCCGAGGCTTGTGGATCAGAGGCCGCTTGGGTCGGCGCGACGCCCGTCTATGGCGCGAAACACCTCGCGCAACTCCTGCGCCACTTCACCGGCGACCGGCCGATCCATGAGGCCCATCCGGGCGAGATTACTCTCCCCAATCATCACCGCGACTTGCGCGATGTGAAAGGGCAGGAAAAGGCCAAACGCGCCATGGAGATCGCCGCATCGGGCGGGCATCACATGTTCATGGTCGGCACGCCCGGGTCCGGAAAATCCATGTTGGCCGCACGCCTGCCGACCATCCTGCCGCCGCTCTCGGCGCAGGAGGCCTTGGAAACTTCGATCATCCATTCCCTCGCGGGCCTCTTGGACGAAGGCGGCATTTCCCGCGCACGCCCCTTTCGCGAGCCGCATCACACCGCCTCCATGGCCGCCATCGTCGGCGGCGGGCGTGGCGCCCAGCCGGGGGAGATTTCGCTGGCGCATAATGGCGTGCTCTTCCTCGATGAATTCCCAGAATTCCCGCGCGCCGTTTTGGAAACCCTGCGCCAGCCCATCGAGACCGGCGAGGTCATGGTCGCCCGCGCCAACGCCCACATGCGCTACCCCGCGCGGTTCATGCTGGTCGCGGCGGCGAATCCTTGCAAATGCGGGTACCTGCCCGATCCGGCACGGGCCTGCGCCAAAGTCCCGCTCTGTGGTGAGGACTATCTGGGCCGGATTTCCGGACCTTTGATGGACCGTTTCGATTTGCGGCTCGAAATGCCGCCCGTGCAGTTTCAGGATTTGGACCTGCCGCCCTCCGGTGACAGCTCCGCCACGGTTGCGGCGCGCGTCGCCCAAGCGCGCGCGGTCCAGACCGAGCGCTATGACGGCACCGGGTATCGCACCAATGCGCAGATCGAGGGGCAGATGCTGGATGATGTCGCCCGTCCCGATGCCGAGGGGCGGGAGATTTTGACCAAAGCCGCCGAAAAGCTTGGGCTGTCGGCACGCGGCTATCACCGCGTCTTGCGGGTCGCGCGCACGATTGCAGATCTGGCGGGCGAAGACGATGTGCGCCGCCCCCATCTGGCCGAAGCCCTGAGCTACCGGGTGGTGTCGGGCGTGCTCAATTAAGAGCTTTCAGAAACGCCGCCGTCTCCTCAATCGCCTGACGCGCCTCGGGGAAAAACCCGTCGAACATCTGCCAGACATGCGGTGCGCCTTCGGTGAGGCTGAGTACCACCTCCGCCCCTTCTTCGCGCAGATGCGCCGCCATACGCACGGAATCGTCGCGCAGAATCTCACACTCCGAAGCCTGTAACAGCACCGGCGGACAGTCGGGAAAGCGGGCAAAGATCGGCGAGACTTGCGGGTCCTCAGGCGCGGAGGCCCCGAGGATCATCGCGATCAGGTCGCGAGCCCGCTCCGACGGGAAAAAGTGATCGCGCTCTGCGTTGGTCTCGAACGACGGGCTGGACAACGTCAGATCGGTGAAGGGCGACCAGCCGAAAGCTCCGGCGGGCGGCGCGCCGCGCTGGCACAACTCCGCCAAAAGCGTCAGGGCCAGCCCACCGCCGGCACTGTCGCCGCCGATGGTGATCTCTTGTGGACTGTAACCCGAAGCCACCAGCGCGTCCCAGACGACCAAAGCATCCTCAAACGCCGCGGGCAGCGGATGTTCGGGCGCCAGCCGATAGGCGGGCAAGAACACAGGCCGATTGGCCAGTTGCGCCAGCCGTGAGGCGAGGCGTTTGTGGGTTTCGGGACTTCCGGCGATGTAGCCGCCACCATGGAAAAACAGGATGACACGCTCGTCGTCACAGTCCGGCGGTCTGATCCACATGCCCGGCAGGCCCAAAGCGTCATGGGTGACTTCGGCGGACAATTGCACCGGCAGGCTGAGCTTGGCCGCAAGATCAACCCCGTCTCGCAAAGGCACGGGGTTTTGCGCATGGGTAAACGCGGCCCGCACGACGGGGCTCAAGGCCCCGGACACGAGCCGCATCCGAAGGCTCATGCGCGTTTGGCCTCGATCGCTTTCCAGATCAGCTCCGCCGTGTTGGTGCCGTCGAAGCGCTCGAGCTCCTGAATGCCCGTCGGAGAGGTCACGTTGATCTCGGTCAGGTAGTCGCCGATCACGTCGATGCCGACGAAGACCTGGCCTTTTTCTTTCAACAGCGGCCCGATGCGGGCGCAGATTTCCAGATCGCGGGCGGTGAGGCCAACCTTTTCCGGACGCCCGCCAACGTGCATGTTCGAGCGCGTTTCCCCGGCCTGCGGCACACGGTTGATCGCGCCTACGGGTTCGCCATCGACGAGGATCACGCGTTTGTCGCCATTCGACACATCGGGCAGGAATTTCTGCACGATCATCGGCTCGCGCGAGATGCCGGTGAACAGCTCATGCAGGGACGAGAGATTGCGGTCGTTCGGGTCAAGCCGGAACACGCCCGCGCCGCCGTTGCCGTAGAGCGGCTTCAGGATGATGTCGCCGTGCTTTTCCTTGAACGCTTTGATGGTCTCAAGATCGCGGGCAATCGCGGTGGGCGGCGTCAGGTCCGGGAAGGTCAGGACCAGCAGTTTCTCAGGATAGTTACGCACCCAGAACGGATCGTTGACCACCAAAGTGCCCGGGGTGATCAGTTCGAGCAAATGCGTCGTTGTGATGTAGCCCATGTCAAACGGCGGGTCCTGACGCAGCCATACAACGTCGTAATCCGACAAATCGACCTCAGTCATCTCGCCCAAGGTGTAGTGATCGCCCTCGACGCGGCGCACCTCGACCGGCCAGCCGCGCGCCGTGACACGCCCCTCTTGGAAGGCCAGATGATCCGGCGTGTAATAGAACAGCTCATGGCCGCGCTTTTGCGCCTCTTCCATGATGCGAAACGTGCTGTCGGCATTGATGTTGATCGGACCGATCGGGTCCATCTGAATCGCGACTTTCAGCGCTGGGGTCTTGGACAAGGGCGTATCTCCTCTGGTTGTCTCTTAGATGGACCAGCCGGGGGGCGCATTCAATGGCAATGTCCTGTGCGCAAGATCACATGCAGGTTTTACATCAACGCATTCTCCAGACACTCGACCTCTCCGACCCCATTCACCAACGCCACATCGATCCGCATCGGCGTCAAAAGCCCGGATGGCAGTCGCCCGATGTAATCCTCCGCACTGGCGCAAAGCCGGGCCTGTTGGCGGGCACCGAGCGCGGCACTGGCGCGGGCGTGGGTTTTCGAGGCCTTCACCTCAACAAAGACAATCTCATCCCCCTCTTCCCCGATGCGAAAAATAAGATCAATCTCTCCGCCCGCCCCGCGCCAACGCCGCTCCAAAAGCTCATAGCCGCGTTCCGTATAGTGGCGCGCAACGATGTCTTCGGCGGAAAGACCGAAATGATAGGCTTGTTCGCCGCGGATACGCCTTGGATTTTCCGCCGACATTCGGCCTCACTTCCCGTTCTTATTTTCCAGTCATCGCCAACGCCATTTGGTAAACGTCGCGTTTTTTCAGCCCATGTTTGGCCGCCACCTCTGCTGCGGCATCCTTCACCGTCATGTTCTGCAAGGCCGCCTCAAGATCCGCTTCCAAATCCGCCTCGGAAACCTCGACATGATCTGCGCGCCCGACGAGCAACACGATCTCGCCCTTCACCGGCGCATCGCGCAGGCTTTCTTCCAACTCCCTGAGCGTGCCTTTGCGCACCTCTTCGAACCGTTTCGTCAACTCCCGACACAACGCCGCCGGGCGGGTTTCCCCCAAGGTGTCGCACAATTCGCCTAAGGTTCGGTGAACGCGTTTCGGGCTTTCATAGAACCCGAGCGTGGCGGGCACGGCGGCAAAGGAGGTGAAGAATTTCAAACGCGCCCCCAAGGACGACGGCGGAAACCCCGCAAAAAGAAAACGATCCGAAGGCAGGCCGGAGATGGTCAGCGCCGCGATCATCGCGGAGGGCCCCGGCGCGGAGGTGACAGGGATATTGCGCTCAAGCGCCTCGCGACACAGAACAAATCCCGGATCGGCCACCAAAGGCGTGCCTGCCTCCGAGGCGTAGGCCACGGATTTGCCCTCTTCCATCAGCGCGATCAGACGCGGACGCATCTGGGCGCCGTTGTGATCGTGATAGGGGTAGATGTGCCGCCCCTCCAGGGGAACGCCATGAATTTCCATCAATTTGCGCAGGGACCGCGTGTCTTCGGCGGCCAGCACATCGGCAGAGGCCAAGATGTCGAGGGCGCGCAGCGTGATGTCCCGGGCGTTGCCAATCGGCGTGGCGAGGAAATGGAGACCGGCAGAAAGCGGCTTGGTTTGATATATCAATGTGATCTCTGCCCTTTGCAGCGTTTACTCTTTGAGGACTGTCGCATAGTCTGCCCGCAAATTTGCGTGACCGGACCCCCGTGTTGCGCCTTTGCCGTCCAGAGTGAGGTTTCCCTATGTTCGCCGTTCTTCGCGCCGCCCGCAAGTCGCTCACCAAAGTTGCGCTTGGCCTGTCTGTTATTGCTCTTGCCGCTTGTGATCCGGGCGCTTTGCCTGTCACGGGGGGGCCGAAGATCAACACGTCCAATCCAGTGCCGGTCGCGCTTCTCGTGCCCTACGAATCACAACAGGGCGGCGACGTCGGCATGGCGCGTTCCATCGAAAACGCCGCGCGCCTCGCGATGGCCGATCTCGACGGCGTTAGCATTGATCTGCGCGTGTACCCGACCGGCGGTCAGGCCGAACGCGCCTCTGCCGCCGCAACTCAGGCGGTGAAGGACGGTGCCAAGATCATCCTCGGCCCGGTTTACGGCGGTTCCGCCAAACTCGCGGGCATCCCGGCGGCCAATGCGGGCATCAACGTGCTCTCGTTCTCCAACAACCCCGATGTCGCGGGCGGCAACGTCTTTATCCTTGGGCCGACCTTTGAGAACACCGCCAACCGGCTGGTGTCCTACGCGCGCTCCAACGGCAAGGGCCGGATCATGGTCGTGAACGGCAACAGCCCGGCGGAAAATGCCGGTGCCAGCGCCATCCGATCCGCGATCAGCCGTCAGGGCGCCACCCTCGCCGGCACCCAGAGCTTTGAGTTGAGCCAACAAGGCGTGGTTCAGGCCATCCGCCCGATCGCCAACGCCGCGCGCAGCTCGAATGCCGATGCGATCTTCTTCACCTCCGGCAATGACGGCGCCATGCCGCTTTTGGC
This sequence comes from Celeribacter naphthalenivorans, assembly GCF_020524585.1. Taxonomy (GTDB): domain Bacteria; phylum Pseudomonadota; class Alphaproteobacteria; order Rhodobacterales; family Rhodobacteraceae; genus Celeribacter; species Celeribacter naphthalenivorans. The sequence goes on along the minus strand of NZ_JAIVLK010000008.1, from coordinate 58,398 downwards.
GCAGATGCTGCCGGAAAACGGCATCAAGTCGCCGAACCCGCAATATATCGGCTTGCAACGCTGGAACGTGCCCGCCTCTGCGATGAGCCTTCCGGGCCTGCAAGACAGCTGGTTCGCCATTCCCGACCAACAGCTGACCAGCAACTTCTCCGCGCATTATTCCGCCAAATACGGTCAGGCGCCCCATGCCCTCGCCGGTCTCGCCTATGACGGCATCGCCGCCATCGGGGCATTGGTCAAAGACGGCAACCAAAATGCGCTCACCGCTCAGGGTCTGACCCGCGGCTCCGGTTTTGTCGGTGTGAACGGGATTTTCAGACTTATGTCTGACGGTACCAACCAACGCGGCCTCTCCATCGCGACCATTCAGAACAATCAGGTAATCGAGATTGACCCTGCCCCAAGAGCCTTCCGTGGCGCCGGATACTGATCACCCGGCCCTCACCGCCTTTCTGCCAACGCCTTCGGGCACCTTCATCTGCGCGCAAGACGCCATTTTCGACAGCTCCGCCGTGGAAAAAGCGCTCGAAGCGGGATGGGCAGACGCCAAAAGTGATGCGGAGATCCGAAAGGCCACTGTCGCGGTCCTGAACGCGGCCCAGAAACGGGGCCGCGCCGCCATCGCCGCAGCCATGCTCGATGCGCCCCGCAACGCGCGTCCCGCGCTTCGGGCCTATGCTTGGTTGACCGATTGTTTGGTCACCACGGTGCTCTTCACCGCAATGATGAAGCTGCACCCGAACCCCAACCCGACAGAAGGCGAACGCATCGCCGTTCTGGCCGTGGGCGGATACGGACGCGGGGAAATGTCGCCGGATTCCGACGTCGACCTTCTGTTCCTCGCCCCGCATAAGATCACCGGCTGGATCGAAAGCCTGGTCGAGAGCATGCTCTACATGTTCTGGGACCTTCACCTCAAAGTCGGGCATTCGACCCGCACGGTGCGCGATTGTATCCGACTGGGCAAAGAAGATTTCACCATCCGCACGGCGATGTTGGAGCTGCGCTTCCTGTCCGGAAATCGCGATCTGGCGACAGAATTGCACGTCAAACTGCGCGATGAGCTGTTCCGCAACACCGCGCGCGAATTCATCGAAGCCAAGCTCGAAGAACGCGCCGAACGTCACCGCAAACAGGGCGGCCAGCGCTATGTGGTGGAGCCCAATATCAAAGAGGGCAAAGGGGGTTTGCGCGATCTTCACACGCTGTTCTGGATCGCAAAATATGTGCACGGCGTGCGCAACACCGCCGATCTGGTCAAGGCGGGTGTCTTTACCCAAGACGAATATCGTCAGTTCGAAGAGGCCGAAACCTTCCTGCATGCCACCCGCAACGCGCTGCACCTGATTGCCGGGCGGCCGATGGATCAGCTCACCTTCGACATGCAGGTCGAGGTGGCCGAACGTCTGGGCTATATCGACCATTCGGGCCGCCGCGCGGTCGAACATTTCATGCAGAACTACTTTCTGCACGCCACCCGCGTGGGCGAGCTGACCCGGATTTTCCTGACCTCTCTGGAGGCCCAGCACGTCAAACAGGAACCGGCGCTGCAACGTCTCTTGAAACGTCGCCGCAAGGTCGGCGATCAATATGAGATGGTGCACAACCGGCTGAATCTGCGCGACCGCAAGGCGTTTTTGGCGGACAAACTCAACCTGTTGCGTGTCTTCGAAGAGGGGCTCCGCACCGGCTATCTGTTGCACCCGGACGTGATGCGCCTGATCTCCGCCAATCTCCGCATGATTGACAATGAGATGCGCAATGATCCTGAGGCACAGCGCATTTTCCTCGATCTTCTCTTGAAACACGGCAACCCGGAACGCGCGCTTCGGCGGATGAACGAGCTGGGCGTTTTGGGGGCGTTTATCCCGGAATTCCAACACATTGTGGCGATGATGCAATTCAACATGTATCACAGCTACACGGTGGATGAGCACACGATCCAGGTGATCTCGAACCTCGCTGAAATCGAACGCGGTGAGTTGGAAGAGGCCCTGCCCGTCTCGACTCGCATCCTGAAAACCGGGGTGAACCGCAAGGTTTTGTATGTCGCCATGTTGCTGCATGACATCGGCAAGGGCCGCGTCGAGGACCATTCCGTCATCGGCGCCCAGATCGCCCGCAAAGTGGCGCCCCGGCTGGGCCTCAAGCCCGCCGAATGCGAGACCGTCGAATGGCTGGTGCGCTATCACCTCTTGATGTCGGACATCGCCCAGAAACGTGACATCGCTGATCCGCGCACGGTGCGCGATTTCGCCAAGGCGGTGAAAACCCGCGAGCGGCTCGATCTTTTGACCGTACTGACCGTCTGCGACATTCGCGGCGTCGGCCCGGATGTCTGGAACAACTGGAAAGCCACGCTGATCCGCAACCTGCATTCGCAGACTGCCTATGCGCTTGAACACGGGCTCGAAGAGATCAACCGCGACGCCCGCGAAGGTGAAGCGAAAAAAGAGCTGCGCAGCCGGCTTCTGGATTGGGATGCCGCCGAGAAACGCACCGAGTTGCAGCGGCATTACAGCACCTATTGGCAGGGTCTGCCCTTTGCCGCGCATGAGATTTTTGCGCATCTTCTCAAGGACATTCAGGCCGACGAAATTCGCATCGACCTGCATCAGGACGAAGACCGCGACGCCACGCGGGCCTGTTTCGCCCTGGCCGACCACCACGGGATTTTCTCGCGGCTCGCAGGCGCTCTGGCACTGGTCGGCGCCAACGTGGTCGACGCCCGGACCTTTACCTCGAAGGATGGCTACGCCACCGCCGTGTTCTGGATTCAGGACAATGACGGCAATCCGTTTGAGAGCGCCCGCCTGCCGCGTCTGCGTCAGATGATCGACAAGATCCTGCGCGGTCAGGTCATGGCCCGCGAGGCGCTCGACACCCGCGACAAGATCAAGAAACGCGAAAGCAAATTCAATGTGCCGACCTCGATTTCCTTTGACAACGAAGGCTCGGAGATTTTCACCATCATCGAGGTCGACACCCGCGACCGCCCCGGTCTTTTGTACGACTTGACGCGGGTTTTGGCCGAAAACAGCATCTCCATCGTCACCGCCCAGATCGCCACCTACGGCGCGCAGGTGGTCGATGTGTTCTATGTAAAGGACATGTTCGGGATGAAACTCCATGCCGAATCCAAGCGCAAATCGCTTGAGAAGAAACTGCGCGAGGCCATCGTGACCGGCGCGAAACGAGCGCAAGCGCAATGAAGCCGATCCGCCTTGTCCGGGGCTTTGTCACGGTGGGCGGCTGGACCCTGATGAGCCGCATTCTGGGCTTTGTCCGCGATGCGCTGATCGCGGCGTTTTTTGGCGCGGGTCCCGTGGCCGAAGCCTTTGCCGTTGCCTTTTCGCTGCCCAACATGTTCCGCCGGTTCTTTGCCGAGGGCACGCTCAACGTCGCCTTTGTGCCGATGTTCTCCAAAAAGGTCGAAGCCGAAGATCACGCCAAACGCTTTGCCGAAGAGACGCTTGCCGTGCTGGCAACCGCGCTGATTGCGCTGACGCTTTTGGCGACGCTGTTCATGCCGGCTTTGGTCACGCTGATGGCGGCAGGCCTCATTGGCGACCAAAGGTTCGATCTGGCCGTTGATTTTGGCCGCATCGCCTTTCCCTATGTGCTGTTCATCTCGGTGGGCGCGCTGTTTTCCGGTATCCTGAACGCCACCGGTCGCTTCGCCGCCGCAGCCGCCGCCCCTGTCATGCTCAATGTCGTGCTCTCGGTGGCCATGATTGCGGCCTCAAAACTCGGGTTTTCCGTCGAGCGTGCGCTGATCTGGGCGGTGCCGGTTGCAGGTGCCGCGCAGCTCGCCGTGGTCTGGATCGCCGCCGCCAAGGCCGGGTTCAACCTGCGCCCGCGCCTGCCGCATCTGACGCCAGAGATCAAATCTCTGCTGGTTCTGGCCGGTCCTGCCGCACTGGCGGGTGGTGTGGTTCAAATCAACCTTCTGGTCGGGCGTCAGGTCGCGTCTTTCTCGCAAGAAGGCGCAATCCAATACCTGAACCTCGCGGATCGTCTCTATCAATTGCCGCTGGGCGTGGTCGCGATTGCCATCGGCATCGTGCTTTTGCCCGATCTGTCACGCCGCCTTCAGGCAGGCGATCACAAGGGCGCCCGCGATGCCTACAACCGGGCTTTTGAGTTTGCGCTTTTGCTCACTGTGCCCGCCGCCGTGGCGCTGATCGTGATTCCGGATGTGTTGATTTCCTTCCTGTTCCAGCGCGGCGCCTTCACGGCGGAGGACACGCAAAAAACCGCACTGGCGGTGATGATTTACGGGCTGGGCCTGCCTGCCTTTGTGATGCAAAAGGTGCTGCAACCTTTGTATTTCGCCCGCGAAGACACCAAAACGCCGTTCCGTTTTGCGCTCTACGCCATGGTGATCAACGCCGTCGTCGCCGTCGGCCTGTCCTTTGTCGTCGGCTATCTCGCCGCCGCTTTCGCGACGACGTTGGCCGCCTGGGGCATGGTGGCACTCTTGTGGTTTGGCAAGAAAAGCATGGGCGAAGATGTCCATGCCGACACCCGCCTGATCCGCCGCGCGCCGCGTATTCTGATCGCCTCGATCATGATGGGGGCGCTGCTTTGGGGCGGAGAAATGGCGCTGTCACCGGTGTTCGAGCTGTCGCGCGGGTTGGGGACGCTTTTGTTGGTGGCGCTTGGGATCGTTGGCTATTTCACCTTCGCGCATTTGATCGGTGCGGTACGCATGGCCGAATTGAAAGGCTCGGTGCGGCGGGGCGGGTGAGGTCGTTCTCGCGGCCCGACACTGGCCCCTGCTCTCATTCTACCTCGCATTAAGGTTAATCAGGTTAACCTTAATGCCCGTTAGGACTTTAGTGGATGTAAGCGCCTTTACCGCTGACGCAGCCGCATCAAAATGCGACCAAAAGCCCCCGGCACAAGCAAGGCCGCCGTGCCGAACCCCGCCACAAAGCCTGCCAGACGCGACACCCAATCGCCTGAGCCCCAGCCAAGCAACCCATAGAGCAACTGCAACGCCATCAGCAGGCCGATCAGAGTAAAGGCCCGCAACTGGTTCTGTTGCATCCTGCCCAGTCCGAGCCAGAGGATAAAGGTGTAAGCGCCGATAAATCCATAAGCCGCCGGATAGGCACCTATGAGTTGTACATTGGTGGTCAGGACCAGCCCGTAGGCCAACGATCCGGCCAGTGTCGCCACCACGAAGATCAGCAAGACGGCGAAATTTCCAAAGGTCTCGCCCACCATCTTGCCCAGCGCCAGAATGAAGACGATGACCATCAGCGCGTGCAGGATGGAATAATGCACAAAGGCATAGGTGAAAAATCGCATGACATGCTCGAACGGCCAGCTGCCCTGCGCCCGCATTGCTTCGAAGATCGAGTCGAAGAAACCGAAATCCTCAATGGCGGCGATGCGCCACCCCACGGCCTGTTGGCCGCCAATCACCCCCAACTGCCCAAGTTGCAACACCACCTCGATGCCGCCCAGCACCAAAGCAATCGCAATCACCATCGGCGGCAGCGCATTAAATGGCGCTTCGGGGCGGTAATACTCGGGATCATCGGACATAAAACGGGCCTTTCCTTGACGCTCTCGTCCGGCATAGGTAAGCCACGATCACCTATTAATCCAGTGACGGAGTTCCAGATGGACAAGCCTGCCTTCACCCCCCGCGTCTTTTCGGGGATCAAACCTTCGGGCGGGCTCACTCTCGGCAATTACCTCGGGGCGATCAAACGCTTCGTGGGGATGCAGGGCGGTGAGTTCGAAACCATCTATTGCGTGATGGATATGCACGCGATCACCGTCTGGCAAGACCCCGAAGATTTGCGCCACGCCACCCGCGAAGTCGCCGCCGGCTATCTGGCCGCGGGGATTGATCCCGACGCCTCGATCCTGACCAACCAGTGTCGTGTTCCGGCTCATGCCGAACTCGCGTGGCTGTTCAACTGTGTCGCCCGCGTCGGCTGGATGAACCGCATGACTCAGTTCAAGGACAAGGCTGGCAAGAATGCCGAAAACGTCTCCTTGGGTCTCTACGCCTACCCCTCTTTGATGGCTGCCGACATTCTCGTCTACCACGCGACCCATGTTCCCGTGGGCGAGGACCAGAAACAGCACGTCGAGCTGACACGCGACATCGCCAATAAATTCAACCACGACTACAAGGTCGATTTCTTCCCGGAAACCATCCCTGTGATCGAAGGCCCGGCGATGCGGGTGATGAACCTGCGCGACGGCACGAAAAAGATGTCCAAATCGGGTGAAAGCGACATGGAACGCGTCAACATGACCGATGACGCGGACACCATCGCCAAGAAGTTCAAAAAGTCGAAAACCGACCCGGAGGTTCTTCCCGAGGAGATGGAAGGCCTCGCCAACCGTCCCGAGGCGCGCAACCTCGTCAACATCTACGCCGGTCTCGCCAATATGACCGGCGAAGCGGTGCTGGCGGAATATGGCGGTCAGGGTTGGGGCAAGTTCAAACCGGCTTTGGCCGAGCTTGCCGTCGAACATCTCGCGCCGATCTCGACCGAGATGAAACGCCTGATGAACGACCCGGCGGAGATCGACCGGATCATGGCGAAAGGCGCCGAGAAGGCCAATGAGATCGCCCAGCCGATTTTGGAAGAAACCTTCAAAATCATGGGGTTCGTGCGCTAAGCGCGCCCCCGCCAAAAGAAACACAAAGGGCGCCCGTCTCGGCGCCCTTTTTCGTTTCCTTTGCTGCGAAAATACTCAGATCAGCTTGACCCGCGTTCCCACCGCAACGCGGTCGTAGAGATCGACGATCTGCTCATTGTAAAGCCCGATGCAGCCATCCGACGACCGCCGCCCGATCTTGCGCGTGTCGTGGGTGCCGTGGATGCGATAGTACTGCCAGCTCAGATAAAGCGCCCGCACACCGAGCGGGTTTTGCGGCCCGGCGGGCACCGTCACCGGCAGGCTCGGATCGCGCTCGCGCATCGAGGGCGTCGGCGTCCAGGTCGGATCTTTCACCTTTTGAATGACCTCCGTATAGCCGCGCCGGGTCAGCTCATCTGAGATCGGCACAGAGGTCGGGTAGAGTTTATAGGTGCCATCCGGCCCCCAGAAATGCAAAGCCCGGCTCACCGTGTCGGCCACAATGCGGCCCTGCCCCAGCTCATCGAAATGCTCCTGCCAGTCGATGCGACGAAAGCTCGAAATATTCTGCCGCGCGGGCCCGGTGGATTTCATCTCCTCCGGCAAGGTCAACCCGACCTCTTGAGCGGAGGCGGCGCGCGCCAGAAAAGGCGTGGCAAGGCTCAGCGCCAGAAAGTGGCGGCGTTTCATCTCGGACATCTCAAGACCTCTTATGCGATTACGTCTGCAATTTTGCGCCAAAAGACGCAAAACATCGCTCACCTTCAAATCACGAAGCGGTGACGCGCGAGACAAGTCTGAAACCGCAGCAGGGATGTCACATAAGGGTTTCAAATCCACCCTATCAAGGGACCCAAGCGATTCAGAATCAGACCTGTCCCCGCCTGATCCCGTCTCGCACGCGTCTGTGTCAGGCGCACGCTCTGATCATTTTCCCCGATGGATCAGACCCTCATTGGACCCTCGGCTTCCCGGAGCCGAGGGTTTTCTCCATCTTGTCTCTGAGGCTTTCACATCTACCAACTGTTGCGTCTGGCGCCCGGCTCGGTCATCATCGCCGTGAAATTGCCCCTAAGCTTATTACGAGCACGACCAAAGAGGCCCCCATGCGCAAGTTTCTCGTGATCCTCGATGACAGCCGCGAATGTCTCAACGCCATGCGCTTTGCCGCCATGCGCGCCTCGAACTCCGGCGGCGGTGTCACCATCCTGTCGATCATCCCGCCCGAAGAGTTCAACCACTGGATCGGGGTTGCCGATCTGATGCGCGAAGAGACCCGCGACCGGATCGTCGCGCATTACGAGGTCTTCGCCAAATGGATGCGCGATCGTCAGGGCATCGACCCCGAATTGGTGATCCGCGAAGGCGAGGCGGTGCATGAAATCTTGGCACAGGTCAAGGAAGACCCCGAAATCGGCGTCCTCGTTCTGGGCGCAGGCACGGAGAAATCCGGCCCCGGCCCGCTTGTCTCCGCGATGACCAAACAGGCGGGGTTCCTGCCCATTCCGATGACGCTTGTCCCCGGCGAGATGTCGAAAGAACGCCTCGAAGCGGTGACCTGATGCCGACACTCGCGAGCTACCTGCACTCGGAAAAGGAATTTCACTCCTTTCTCAAGGACGCCAAGGACCGCATGGGTCACGCCATGGACAGCGACAGCATGACCTATACGGCGGTCGATGGCGTGTTACAGACCTTTCGCCGTCGCCTCACCCCGCCACAGGTGATTGCCTTTGGCGATGTGCTGCCCTCAAGCCTGCGCGCGATGCTGGTGTTCAATTGGCGAGTCGATGCGGTGCCCCTGCCCTTTGGCACGCGGTCCGAGTTGATCCGCGAGGCGCAAACGGTGCGCAAGGAGCACAACATCACGCCGCTCAATGTGATCGACGCCACGGCCTATGCGCTTTGGCGGCATTGCAACCACCGCGATCTGACACGCGTGCTCGACATGATCGGTGCCGAGGCGGTGGCCTTTTGGGCCGTGCGCGGGATTCCCGAGACAGAGCTTGAACAACTGATCATCTGACGCTATAGTTTAGAACTGTTCTAAATCTTGACTTTCGGCGCCACAAGGCGCATATCCGACCTGTCTACTAAGGAATACGCGCCATGTTCATCCAGACCGAATCCACGCCGAACCCCGCCACTTTGAAATTCCTGCCCGGCCAGACCGTTCTGGACGCCGGCACCGCCGATTTCACAACGGAAGAGGCCGCAAGCGCCTCGCCGCTCGCCAGCCGCATCTTCAAGGTCGGCCATGTCGCGGGTGTGTTCTTTGGCTCCGATTTCGTCACCGTGACGAAAGAGGACGACACCGATTGGGACCACGTGAAACCCGCCATTCTGGGCGCGATCATGGAGCATTTCCAATCCGGCGAACCGGTGATGGCCGGTCAAGGCGCAGACACCTCTGGCGGCCACGCCGATCATGACGGCCCCGACAGCGAGATCGTCACCCAGATCAAGGAATTGCTCGACACCCGCGTGCGTCCCGCCGTGGCGCAAGACGGTGGCGACATCACCTTCCACGGCTTTGACCGCGGCATCGTTTACCTGCACATGCAAGGCGCCTGCGCCGGTTGTCCGTCCTCGACACTGACCCTGAAAATGGGCATCGAGAACCTGCTGCGCCACTACATCCCCGAAGTGCTCGAAGTGCGCCCGGTTGCGGCATAAGTCGCCGCCCAAGTGACCCAGTTCACGCCTGAAATGCTCGCCGATATCCATGCGGCGAGCTTCGAGACGCCCCGCCCTTGGTCCGAGACCGAGTTTGCGGGGCTTTTGTCTATGCAGGGCGTATTTCTGGTCACGGGCGATGGCCCCTCCTTTGCACTTGGCCGCTATGTCGCCGAAGAATCCGAGCTGTTGACCATCGCCGTCTCTCCCGAGGCGCGCGGGCAAGGGCTTGGGCGCAGGATGCTAAACGCCTATGACGCCGCCGCCCGCACTCAGGGCGCGCGCGCATCCTTTCTCGAGGTGGCGGCCGACAACGTGGCGGCGATTTCCCTCTATCTCTCGGAAGGCTATAGCGAATCCGGTCGACGCAAGGCCTATTACACGGCCCCCGACGGGGCGAAAATCGACGCGCTGATTTTTGAAAAGCGTATAATTCATTCGTAACCCAACGTCATAAGGTCGCGCCCGTGGGAAACTCCCCAGTATCGGCGACCATTTGGTCAAATTTGGCAAAATGTGTATTGACCCTTCGGCAGGGACACGCCCTAATCCCTGCCAAGGCGAGACTGTGCTCGCTTACATGGGTCGCATCAGGTGACTGTTTCGAACGAGACGACGTGACGTTCTCAGTCGTGACCTTCTCAGAGGCGATCCCAAGACCAGTATATAACGGGAGACCATTCATGACCCTGAAGACCACGTTCCTCGGCGCCGCTGCCGCACTTGCACTGACCTCCGGTGCCGCTCTGGCCGATCCGGCGATCATTTTCGACCTCGGTGGCAAGTTCGACAAATCCTTCAACGAAAGCTCCTACAACGGTGCCGAGCGTTGGAAGGCCGAAACCGGCGGGTCTTATCGTGACGTCGAGCTGCAATCCGACGCCCAGCGCGAACAGGCGCTGCGTCGCTTTGCCGAGAACGGCTTCAACCCGATCATCATGGCTGGCTTCTCCTTTGCCACCGCGCTTGAAACCGTGGCGGCCGATTTCCCGGACACCAAATTCGCCATCATCGACATGGTTGTCGACGCGCCGAACGTGCGCTCCGTGGTGTTCAACGAACATGAAGGCTCCTATGTGGTGGGCGTCGCCGCCGCCTACGCCGCAGAGGGCGACACCGTCTCCTTCGTTGGCGGCATGGACATCCCGCTGATCTCCAAATTCGCTTGCGGCTACGCGCAGGGCTTTAAATCCGTGAAACCCGAGGGCAATGTCATCGTCAACATGACCGGCACCACGCCTGCGGCCTGGAACGACCCGGTGAAGGGCGGCGAATTGACCCGCGCGCAAAAAGCGGCTGGCTCCGAAGTGGTGTTTGCGGCCGCTGGCGGCACGGGCCTCGGTGTTCTGCAAACCGCAGCCGACGAAGGCATGCTCTCCATCGGTGTGGACAGCAACCAGAACTACCTGCAACCGGGCCACGTCCTGACCTCCATGGTCAAGCGCGTCGACAACGCCGTTTATGACGCCTTCATGCAGGGCGAAGATTTGGAAACCGGCATCTTTGTGATGGGTCTGGCAAATGACGGTGTGGGCGCCGCCATCGACGAATACAACGAAGCGCTGATCACGCCCGAGATGAAAGCCGCCATGGACGACGCCACCGCGAAAATCGTCTCCGGCGAGGTTGTGGTCCACGACTACATGTCCGACGAAACCTGCCCGGCTTACTAAGGCGAGCGTCGCATGAGCGTTCAGAACGAGGCGGGGCGGCAGGAGACTGTCGCCCCCACCGCTTCCGCCCCCGCGATCGAATTGCGCGGGATTTCAAAGGCTTTCGGCCCGGTTCAGGCCAATAAGGATATTTCCATCTCGGTCGCCAAAGGCTCGATCCATGGCATCATCGGTGAGAATGGCGCGGGCAAATCCACGCTAATGTCGATCCTTTACGGGTTCTACAAGGCGGACGCGGGCCAGATCATCATCAACGGCCAGGAGGTGAACATCTCCGACAGCCAGGAGGCCATCGCCGCCGGCATCGGCATGGTGTTCCAGCATTTCAAACTGGTGGAAAACTTCACCGTTCTGGAAAACGTCATTCTGGGCGCCGAAGACGGCGGGCTGTTGAAGCCCTCGCTCGCCAAGGCCCGCAAGCTGTTGAAACAGCTTTCTGACGAATATGAATTGTCCGTCGACCCGGACGCCTTGATCGAAGACCTCTCCGTGGGCCACCAGCAACGGGTCGAGATTCTCAAGGCGCTCTACCGTCAGGCCGACATCCTGATCCTCGATGAGCCGACCGGCGTGCTGACGCCTGCCGAGGCCGATCACCTCTTCCGCATTCTGGAAGGGCTGAAGAAAGAGGGCAAAACCATCATCATGATCACGCATAAACTGCGTGAAATCATGGAGATCACCGACACAGTTTCGGTCATGCGTCGTGGCGAAATGACCGCCACCGTGAAGACCGCAGAGACCTCCCCCGAAGAGCTGGCCGAGTTGATGGTCGGGCGCAAGGTCTTGCTGCGCGTCGACAAAAAGCCCGCCACGCCCGGCGCGCCCGTCATCGAGATCGAGAACCTCGAAGTCGTGGACGAACAGGGCGTTCGCCGCGTCAAAGGCATCGATTTGACGGTGCATCAGGGTGAAATCCTTGGCATCTGTGGCGTCGCAGGCAATGGTCAGACTGAGCTTTTGGAAGTCTTGGGCGGCTATCAGACCGGCACCGGCAAAATCCTGATGAACGGTCAGGAGATTGATCTCTCTGGCAAACATTCCAACGGCCAGACCCGCCGCGCGCGCGGCATTGCCCATGTCCCCGAAGACCGCCATGACGAGGGCCTGATCCTCGAATTTCAGGCCTGGGAAAACATGGTCTTCGGCTATCACCACGCGCCGGAATATCAGAAGAACGCGCTGTTGATGGACAATGCGGGCATCAAGGCGATGACGCAGACCAGCATGGACAAATTCGACGTCCGCCCGCCGAACCCAAAGCTCGAAGCCAAGTCGTTTTCCGGCGGCAACCAGCAGAAAATCGTGCTGGCGCGTGAGATCGAGCGCAACCCTGATCTCTTGCTCGTGGGCCAACCGACGCGCGGTGTGGACATCGGCGCGATCGAGTTCATTCACCAACAAATCGTCGCGCTGCGCGATGAGGGCAAGGCGATCCTCTTGGTCTCCGTGGAGCTTGACGAGATCATGTCGCTCTCGGACCGGATCGTCGTCATGTTCGACGGTCAGATCATGGGCGAACGCTTGCCCTCTGAGACCAACGAGGGCGAGCTTGGCCTGTTGATGGCCGGGATTACAGATGAGGAGAAGGCACAATGAACAAGATGCCGAAATGGGCGGATGCCGTCCTCATTCCCTTGATTTCCATTCTTCTGGCGTTTTTCTTTTCCGGTCTGGTGATCTGGGCCATCGGCAAAGACCCGGTGGTGGCGATCAAGACCATGGTGCAGGGTGCCTTCGGCTCGACCTCCGGGATCAGCTACACGCTCTATTACGCCACCAATTTCATCTTCACGGGCCTCGCCGTGGCGGTCGCCTATCACGCGCGTTTGTTCAACATCGGTGGCGAAGGTCAGGCGATGCTGGGGGGCTTGGGTGTGACGCTTGTCTGCCTTGCTGTGCCGTGGCCGCATTGGACGCTCGCGCTTCCTGCGGCGATGATCGGCGGCGCCCTCTTTGGCGCGGCTTGGGCCTTTATCCCCGCTTGGCTACAGGCCAAACGCGGCAGTCACATCGTGATCACCACGATCATGTTCAACTATATCGGCGCGGCTTTGCTGGGCTATCTCTTGACCAAAGTGCTCAAAGTGCCCGGCTCGATGCTCACGGAAAGCGCACGTTTCCCCGAGGGCGCGCACCTGCCGAATTTCTCTGAAATTCTGGCCCCTTTCGGCATCAATTTCTCGCCCAACGCGCCTGCCAACATGGCGTTCTTCGTGGCGCTTCTCTGCACGTTCCTGTTCTGGATTCTGATCTGGAAAACGCGTCTGGGCTATGAAATCCGCGCCTATGGTCAGTCGGAAACGGCGGCGAAATACGCCGGCATCAACCCCTCGCGCATCGTCATCATCGCGATGCTGATCTCTGGCGGCCTGGCCGGTCTCATGGCGATCAACAACGTCATGGGCGAGGCCGAGCGCCTGATCGACAACGCCGTCGAAGGTGCGGGGTTCATCGGCATCGCGGTCGCGCTCATGGGGCGCAACCACCCCATCGGCATCCTTTTGGCCGCGCTGTTGTTCGGCTTTCTCTACCAAGGCGGTGCTGAACTGTCGTTCTGGGAATCGATCCCGCGCGAGCTGGTTGTCGTCATTCAGGCGCTTGTGATCATGTTCACCGGGGCGCTCGACAATATGGTGCGCATGCCGCTCGAAAAACTCTTTGTCGCGCTCGGCAAAAACAAAAAGAAGGAGGCGTAAGAGATGGACTATCTCACGATCATCCAGATCCTCGACAGCGCCCTGCGTCTTGCGACCCCTCTTTTGCTGACCTGTCTTGCGGGGCTGTTTTCCGAACGCGCGGGCGTGGTCGACATCGGGCTTGAGGGCAAACTTCTGGCCGCGGCCTTTCTTGCAGGCGCCGCCGCTGCCGTCACCGGCTCGATCTGGATCGGACTTTTGGCGGGGATTGCGGGGTCTCTCGCGTTTTCCATGCTGCACGGGCTGGCCTCGATCACCTTCAAAGGCGATCAGCTGATCTCCGGTGTGGCGCTGAACTTTCTCGCCGCCGGTCTTACGGTCGTGATCGGTCAAAGCTGGTTCCAGCTCGGCGGGCGCACGCCCTCTTTGTCCGGCAACGGACGGTTTGAGGGCTGGGACCTGCCCTTTGCCGACGCCATGGCGAAAATCCCGGTGATCGGCCCGGCCTATGACGAGCTGATTTCCGGCCACACCACGCTGACCTACCTGGCGCTTTTGGCTGTGCCGCTCTCTTGGTGGGTGCTCTACCGCTCCCGCTTCGGGCTGCGCCTGCGCGCCGTGGGCGAAAACCCCAGCGCCGTGGACACCGCCGGAATTTCGGTCGTCAAACTGCGCTACGCCGCCCTCGTGATCGCCGGTGTGCTCTGCGGTCTTGCGGGCACTTATCTCGCCTCTCTCGCGGCAGGTTTCGTCAAGGATATGTCCGCAGGCCGTGGCTATATCGCGCTTGCCGCGCTGATTTTTGCGAAATGGCGGCCGTGGTATGCGCTTTGGGCGACGCTGTTGTTCGGCCTTCTGGAGGCCATCGGCAACCGCTACCAATCCATCGCTTTGGGTGATTTCGTGATCCCGGTGCAGTTCATGCAGGCCCTGCCCTACATCTTGACCGTGATCATCCTCGCGGGCTTTGTCGGCAAGGCGATCCCGCCGCGTGCCAGTGGGCAGTCCTACGTCAAGGAACGCTAAGGCGCGCCAACACAGGACAAGACACAATGTTGAAAGCGGGCCTCAGCGCCCGCTTTTTTCATGCCACCTCCGGCAGAACATTTGACGACACTGGCAAATCATTGCATTCCTGAAAGAAACGCACGCGAAAGCTACAGCCCATGCAAATCTTCCTCCCCATTGCAGAAGTCTCCGTGAACGCCTTCACGCTTCTGGGGATTGGTGGCATGGTCGGCGTGCTCTCGGGCATGTTTGGTGTCGGCGGCGGGTTCCTGATCACACCATTGCTGTTCTTTGTCGGCATCCCGCCCGCCGTGGCTGTCGCGACCTCCGCCAATCAGATCGTCGCCTCTTCTGTGTCGGGCGTGCTCGCGCATCTCAAACGCAAAACTGTGGACCTGAAAATGGGGATGGTGTTGCTCGGTGGCGGCCTTGTCGGCTCTGCCATCGGCATCCAGATTTTCAACATGCTCAAGGCAATGGGCCAGGTCGATCTCTTGGTCACGCTCTGCTACGTCGTCTTTCTGGGCATTATCGGTTTCCTCATGCTGATCGAGTCGATCCGCGCCATCAAACGCGCCCGCGGTCGCCCCGCCGGACGGCCCGAGCGCAAGAAACACCTCTGGGTCCACACCCTGCCCTTCAAGATGAAATTCCGTGCCTCCGGGCTTTATATCTCCGCCATTCCGCCCATCGCGGTCGGCGTTTTTGTCGGCATGCTCGGCGCCGTGATGGGGGTCGGCGGCGGGTTCATCATGGTGCCCGCGATGATCTACATCCTCGGCATGCCCACCAAGGTGGTGATCGGCACCTCACTGTTCCAGATCATTTTCACCGCCGGTTTTACCACGATGTTGCACGCCTATACGAACCACACGGTGGATGTGCTTTTGGCCTTCCTTTTGCTCTTTGGCGGCGTCATCGGCGCCCAGATCGGCACACAGATCGGGTTGCGGCTCAAAGCCGAACAGCTCCGCATTATGTTGGCGCTTCTGGTCCTTCTGGTCTGTCTGAAACTAGGGGTCGATCTCTTGATCACACCCAAAGAACTCTATTCGCTGGGGGTCTGATGATGCATCGCCTGATCGCCCTCCTCGCGCTTTTTCTCCTGCCTCTGACCGCACAGGCCGAACAGGTCGTGGCTGCCTTGAGCCAGACACGGGTCTCCGTGAATGCCAATTTCGACGGTTCCGAAATTCTGGTCTTTGGTGCGATCAAACGTGAGGTCGCGATCCCCGAAAACAGTCCGCTTGACGTGGTCATCACAGTCGCCGGTCCGGAGCAGGTGGAAACCATTCGCCGCAAGGATCGCCGGTTTGGCATCTGGATCAACGTCGAGGCACAGGTCATCGGCCACACGCCCACGTTCTACTCCGTCGCTACGACGCGACCGCTGCAAGACATTCTGCCGCCGCTCACTGACAGCCTTTGGAAGATCACCGCTGACAAACGCATCCTGCCCGGTATGCGCGGCCTGCCTGCGCGCGAGGCGCTGATCCGACTGCGTGAAAACGACGATCTCTACCGCACCCGCGAGGGTGAAGTCTCGCTCATCGAGGACACACTGTTCGACACTTCGATTGCGCTCCCGTCGAACATCGTCGAAGGCACCTACACGACCCGGATTTTCCTGATCCGCGACGGCAATGTGATCGACAGCTATGGCACCTCGATCAACGTTCAAAAGGTCGGGATCGAGCGCTGGCTCTACAATCTGGCCTATCAGAATGCACTGATCTACGGAATTATGGCGCTGGCGATTGCCGGTATTTTCGGCTGGGGGGCGTCACAGGTGTTCCGCCTGATCCGGCGTTAACTTAAAGCCCGTTTTCGATCTGCTCGGGTTCCAACGTCAACGGTGCTGCAACGCGCGATGTCAGATCGGCCACCGATAGAGGCCCGGAAGGTTTCGCCAAACGCGCCCGCGTCACCCACAAAAGCCGCGTCTGCGCCCGGGTGATCGCCACATAGGCCAGCCGTTTCCACAGGGGAATCCCCGCCTCCATCCGGCCCGCGCGCGCGGCCGCGTAGAGATCGGGGGCAAAGACCTGAACATCATCCCATTGCGAGCCCTGCGCCTTGTGGATCGTCACCGCCGCACCATGCAAGAACGCCGCGCCCATCCGCGCCGCATAGGGGATAAAGGGTTCTTCCTCATCGGGAAATTCGATTTTGACAATGGAGGCGGCAGAGATGTTCGGGTCCTCCGCGCCCATCACATGCAGGCGCGAAAACCCCGGTTTGCGCCCCGGCCCGAGGTAAACGACCTGCGCGCCCTTGATCAGTCCGCGTGCCTCCAGATCAAGGCGCTTTTTGCGGTGTTTCATCGGCAATTCGATACCGTCACAGATCAGCGGCTCGCCAGGCAAAAGTGCATCCGTGGGCGCGTCGAACACCTGCCGAAACGCCTGGATCAGGCGAATGCGCGTCGCGTTGCGCCAGACCAGCACAGGCGAGCGCGCCATCAGATCGCTTTCGACGCGCTGCGCATAGACCACGCGCTCGTCGCGTGCAGCCGCCTCTTCGATCATCCGCTCGAATTGCTCGAAACTCAGTTGAGGATCGGCCAGCGCATGCGCGAGATCGAGGATCGGGCTGTCCGCTTCCTGACGGTGAATGCGGTGAAGGATATGCTGTTTTGCCTTGGGCAGCGTCTCGAAAACCATCTCGCCGGATTGGTTCACGGGCGCCAGCTGTGCCGGGTCGCCGAACAGCACGAGGGTGGGAAAGATTTCCTGCAAATCCTCGAACTGGCGTTTGTCCAACATCGAGCTTTCGTCGACGAATCCGATGTCGAGCGGGTCTTCGCGCCTCTTCCAACCGGTGATGAAATCAGACCCGCGCAACCCCGCCGCCGCCAGCGCGCCGGGAATGGATTTGTTGTTCTGATAGAAGGCATATGCCTTGTCGAGCGCCTCTTCGGTCAGCCCCTCGATCTTAAGCCCTTCGAGATCGGGACGCTCCCCGTTGCCGGCCAGCCATTCGGCGATTTTCTCATATTCCGGGTCGTAAACCGGCGTGTAGAGAATGCGGTGAATGGTGGTCGCGGGCACGCCACGATTGCGCAGCACAGAGGCCGCTTTGTTCGTCGGCGCCAGAATGGCCAGTGTGCGCCGCTCTTTGCGTCGCTTGTTCTCGTAGTCGCCAGAAACAATCTCGACGCCCGCGTCATCCAGCGCCTTGTAAAGCTGCGCCAGCAAAAGGGTTTTCCCGGAGCCCGCCTTGCCGATCACCGCACAAAGCTGATTGGTCGCGCTGGCTTGCGGCGTGATGATGCCATCCTCGAGATCGACACCGACACGCGCCAGCATCGCGCTGATCGCATCAAAGGCTTCGGCCTGATCTTCGGAAAATGTGAGCGTGGTCTGGGTCATGCGGCGACCCTACAGGGACGCCGCACCATGTGCCAGAGTCATCGCATCCATCACAGCTCAGGCGATGGCCCGCAGCTCTTCCACATAGCTTTGATTGAACGCGTCATGGAACCAACGCTTAGAGGTCTCGCGATCCACACCCGCACGTTCCAGCGTCGGCGCAAACACATCCTCATGCATCTCCCACAGGCCGACACCGATGGTCTCACGACCTTCGCCGACACGGCCCAGCACATCCGGCACAAGGCCCATGAGCGAATAAATCCGCTCCATCCGTGGGTCAAAAACGCCGACAAAATGTTTCAGGTGAAACTCTTCCATGATCTCACCCGCCGCCAGTGTCAGCGCCGCTGTCACCCGGCGATCCGCACCGGGGGCAAGGCAAAAGCGGGTGCATTCCCAAATGAAAGGGCTTTCGATCCGCACCCCATCCGTGAGGTGGGAAAAGTGATCGTTCACCATCGTGTCGCCCGTGGTCGGCAAAAACCGCATCGAGCCCCCGTGGGTGCCGTCCGGTTTCTCCCAAATCACATAGAGCGGGTTGATCGCGTCGTATTCATCGCGTTCTTCGCCCGCTTCGTTCACATGCACGTCCCACCCGAGGCGGCGTTTGAACTGATCTGCACGATCACGAAACATCGTGTCGCGCAGGCGAGGGAAGTGGCAAAGGTCGTTTCCGTAAATATAGCGCAGCATGTTAGACTCCTGTCTCCGTCATCTGAGAAGACGCTATCGGCGAAACGTTAACCATCATCTATAAGCTGCGTCCGTTGCGCTGTGCGAATGTTCACTATCCGTTCTGCGCATGTTATTTAGGCAGATTTCGCAACTGGACGTGGCGTCAACAGGCAATCAGTCGTCGCTTTAAACGATGATGAGCCCCATCGACAGCGCCCGCGCCACCGCGTGAGTCGTGTTCATGGCTCCAAGCTTGTGACGCGCGGATTCGATATAGACCCTAAGCGTATGTTCGGAAATTCCCATTTCAGCCGCAGCCTGACTGCGGCTCAAGCCCTTGGCGAGATGCGTGATCGCGCTGGCCTCTCTGGGCGACAGCGAAGGCCCCACTTGCGCCTCGCTATGCGCATCGAAGGACAGAGCTTTTTTGTTGAATTCATGCGCCACGACCACAAGATCGCGTTCGTTGCGTGCGATCAACTGATCCCAGGCATCGTCGGTTGTGTTGTGATTGAGGGTAAACAGAGCGAATTGCCCGTTCGGGCCCCGGATCGGGATCGTATACCCCTGATTTCCGACACCATAGTCCAGCGCATCAAGGAAAAACGCCTTGGCCGCCTTGGACGACCAATCCAATTGCTTCCATGACACCGGAGTAAACCTTTGGAAACAGCCAAAGATAACGGGGTCCATGCGCAGGTAATCTTTTTCAAGATACCGATCGACCCATTCCGATGAATAGGTCCCAGCGCCAAATCGTTCTCCGACGCTGTTCACCCAATGGTAAACAACATGCGCAATACCTAAGAGATCACGCAGCTTGACAGTTGCGTCCTGAAACTCTTCGAAATTCTCAACTTGCTGAATATCCTCCAGAAAGTCTTGCAACCCTGTCGTCATGCACCCCCGCCTGTTCCGACAACGCCTCAGAAGGCCTGTTCGACAACTCGGCCGCAACCACCAGACAGGTGTCGGCCAAATGTTCGGCGCTTGCCTTCAATCCGTTCTGATCCGCGAATGTCCGCAAATCCGTCAGTACATCAAGAATCCAATCGTTGCGCATGTAAACCCTCTTTTCGGTTGTCGCTTGGGTGCAATTTCAACTTTAGACAGCTCTTTCGCACTCTGAAATTCGCGGTTTTACCCTCCCCAAAAATAGCGAGGCTCCCTTACGTAATATGCTGAAATGAAATATTCCGTTAATTTTCACAGGCTTGCACACACATCCACGGCACGGTTTGCAAGATTCTCGCACTTTGCATCCCGCAATTCGCGGCATCAACACGCACTCAACCTATAGTTGCATAAATCCAACAGCTATGAAAAAACCCGCCCCTCTGTCAAAGGGCGGGTTCGAAACCGAGCAACAATGGCCGGGAAACCGACTTATTTTCCGGCGTCCAGCACGTCTTCAAGCGTATGAAGACCGGTTTTCGGGGCCTGAACCAGCACAGCCATATTCCCAGGCTTGTGTTGATTCTTCCACATTTTGGTATGCGCCGCCGGAATCTCGTCCCAAGGAAAAACCTCCGACATGCACGGATCGATCCGACGCTCGATCATCAGCTTGTTCGCCGCAGCGGCTTGCTTCAGATGCGCGAAGTGCGAGCCCTGCAAACGCTTTTGGTGCATCCACATGTAGCGCACGTCGAAGGTACAGTTGAAGCCCGAGGTGCCCGCGCAAATCACGACCATACCGCCTTTTTTACAGACCAGCGTCGAGACCGGGAAGGTTGCCTCGCCCGGATGTTCAAAGACGATGTCAACGTTGTTGCCTTTGCCGGTGATGGCCCAGATCGCAGCGCCGAATTTGCGCGCTTCTTTGAACCATGCGGCATATTCCGGCGTGTTCACGGTGGGCAGTTGCCCCCAGCAGTTAAAATCCTTGCGGTTGATCACGCCTTTGGCGCCCAGCCCCATGACGAAATCGCGTTTGTCCTCGTCGGAGATCACACCGATCGCATTCGCACCCGCCGCATTGGCCAGTTGGATCGCGAAGGAGCCAAGGCCGCCCGACGCGCCCCATACCAGAACATTCTGACCCGGTTTCAACTCATGCGGATGGTGGCCGAAGAGCATGCGGTAGGCGGTCGCCAGCGTCAGCGTGTAGCAGGCACTCTCTTCCCAGCTCAGATGTTTCGGACGCGGCAAAAGCTGTTGCGCCTGCACACGGGTGAACTGCGCAAACGACCCATCCGGCGTCTCATAGCCCCAGATCCGCTGCGAAGGCGAATACATCGGGTCGCCGCCGTTGCACTCCGCGTCATCACCGTCGTCCTGATTACAGTGGATCACGACCTCGTCGCCCACTTTCCAGTTCTTGACGCGATCACCGACCGCCCAAACGATCCCCGACGCGTCAGAACCCGCGATGTGATACGCGGCGCCATGGCCATCGAAGGGCGAGATCGGCACACCGAGACCGGCCCAGATGCCATTGTAGTTCACCCCCGCAGCCATCACGAGCACCAGAACCTCGTGGCTGTCGAGCTTTGGCGTCTCGACCACTTCGCATTGGAACGAGCTTTCCGGTTCGCCGTGACGCTCGCGACGGATCGCCCAAGCGTACATCTTTTCAGGCACATAGCCCATCGGCGGGATTTCCCCGATCTCGTAGAGGTCCTTCTCTTCGGCCTCGTAGGCCGGCTGGTTCGTGTCGAGCGCCATGTTTTTCCTCCAAATCTAACCGGCTCCTTGCCCCCCTGAACCGTCTCAGAGAGCGCTGTGAGCCTTGTCGTGCCGCAATGCAGAATCGCGGAGCATGCCATGTTGATACGCTTCACAAAGTAATTATGCAATCCTGATAAGTATAATTTTGTAATTTTATAACCGAGCAGATGCAGAAATTTTCAAAACATCCCTCAAAAACAAAGGGATTCCGCGTAGAAGAGACGCGAAATTCCCTGACGTCACAGATTTTTCCGCCTCCGCCGCAACGCGGCGAATTGACAATGGCACAATATTTCAAGCATAACGCATTTTGAGAAATAATGTTGCAACTCAATATTGGGAGGTTTGCGATGAGTGAAGATAAAACCGGGATCACCAAAGATCGTCCCTGGCTGTTCCGCACCTATGCGGGGCACTCGACCGCCAAAGCCTCCAACGCGCTCTATCGCACCAATCTGTCCAAGGGGCAGACCGGCCTGTCGGTCGCCTTCGATCTGCCCACGCAAACGGGCTATGACAGCGATCATGAACTGTCCAAGGGCGAAGTTGGCAAGGTTGGCGTGCCGGTCGCGCATCTGGGCGACATGCGGATGCTCTTCGATGACATCCCGCTCGAACAGATGAACACCTCCATGACGATCAATGCAACGGCGCCTTGGCTCTTGGCGCTTTATATTGCGGTCGCCGAGGAACAAGGCGCGGATATTTCCAAACTGCAAGGCACGGTGCAGAACGACATCATCAAAGAGTATCTGTCGCGCGGGACGTATGTTTGCCCGCCCCGCCCGTCGTTGCGGATGATCACGGATGTGGCCGCTTACACGCGCGAGCACCTGCCGAAATGGAACCCGATGAACGTCTGTTCCTACCATCTCCAGGAAGCTGGCGCGACGCCCGAGCAGGAATTGGCCTTTGCGCTGGCCACCGCCATTGCCGTGCTGGACGACCTGAAAGAGAAAGTGCCCGCCGAGGCCTTCCCCAACATGGTTGGCCGCATTTCGTTCTTTGTGAACGCGGGCATCCGATTTGTCACCGAGATGTGCAAGATGCGCGCCTTTGTCGAGCTGTGGGATGAGATCACGCGGGAACGCTACGGCGTCGAGGACCCGAAATTCCGCCGGTTCCGCTATGGGGTGCAGGTCAACTCGCTGGGCCTCACGGAGCAGCAGCCGGAGAACAACGTCTACCGGATTTTGATCGAAATGCTCGCCGTGACGCTTTCGAAAAACGCCCGCGCCCGCGCCGTGCAATTGCCGGCGTGGAACGAGGCGCTTGGCCTGCCGCGTCCCTTCGACCAGCAATGGTCGCTGCGCATGCAACAGATTTTCGCTTATGAAACCGACCTCTTGGAATATGAGGACCTCTTCGACAACAACCCCGCCGTGGAGCGCAAAGTGGCCGCTCTGAAAGAGGGCGCGCGGGCCGAGCTTGAGACGCTCGACGGCATGGGCGGCGCGATCGAAGCGATTGAGTATATGAAATCGCGCCTTGTGGAGGCCAATGCCGAACGCATCGCCAAGATCGAAGCGGGCGAAACCGTCGTCGTCGGCGTGAACAGATGGACCACCGGCGAGCACTCGCCGCTGACCGCAGGCGACGGTGGCATCATGAAAGCTGATCCAGAAGCCGAAGCCGATCAGATCGCGCGGCTTGAGGCGTGGCGCGAGAGCCGCGATGAACCTGCCGTCCAGGCAGCCCTCAAAGAGCTGCGCGAAGCGGCGGCCAGTGGTGTCAACGTCATGCCCGCTTCGATCAAAGCCGCGAAAGCGGGTGCGACGACGGGCGAATGGGGCGATGTGGTGCGGGCGGCTTTCGGTCAGTATCGCGGGCCGACGGGCGTGTCGGCAAACCCGTCGAACCGCACAGAAGGCTTGGACGAAATTCGCGAAGAGGTCGCCCGCGTGTCCGCATCCTTGGGGCGTAAGCTCAAGTTCCTCGTCGGCAAACCGGGCCTCGACGGGCACTCCAACGGCGCCGAACAGATCGCCGCCCGGGCTCGTGACTGTGGCATGGAGATCGCCTATGAGGGCATCCGCCTGACCCCTGCGGAAATCGTCGCCGCCGCCAAAGCGGACGACGCCCATGTGGTGGGGCTGTCGATTCTGTCCGGCTCGCATATTCCGCTGATCGAAGAACTGATGCGGCAGATGAAAGAGGCAGGGCTCGCCCATATCCCCGTGGTCGCGGGCGGCATCATCCCGGAGGACGACGCCGAGCACCTGCGCGCCATCGGCGTAGCCCGCGTCTATACGCCGAAAGATTTCGAGTTGAACCGCATCATGTTCGACATCGTGGCGCTCGTGGACCCGAGCAAAGAGGCCGCCGAGTAAGGCCTACTCTTCGAAAAACGTGACCAGTTCGTCGTAGGAATAGCTTTCTGCGACGGGCCCGCTGTCATGCCGCTCAAACCGCGCATCGACCGGCAGGCAGCCAAGCCCGCAGACCTGAGAAATGACCATCTCCGAGCTGTCGACATACCAAAGCCGCCCGCCCGGTGTGGCCACCCAACCGTCGATGCCATCGCTCTCATCGGCTTCCATATCGCTGACCGACGGAACCTCAGAGACGTAGCCGCGCATAAAACTGCCGTGGGTGTGATAGGAGGCGATGACCACCTCCATCTCCTCTGTGTCGCGCGGGGTGCAGCCATCGACGGAGCCCCGTTTCGCGGGACTGGCGATCAGCTTTCCGGCGGCATCCCGCCCGATCAACCCGCAGTATTCGCGCTTTTTCTGAAACGAGAGCGGTTGGATCTCGGCAAAGATTGCCTTGACCATTTCCAACTCTTCCGGCTCCTCGGCCCCAACGCCTTCAACCCCTGCAAAAAGCACCGCAGAAACCATCATGGCGGTGCGCGAAAAAATCCTGCGCTGCATTCTATACAATCTCGTTCCCGGCTGGCTTACTGTGCTCCAAAGACCGATAGCACGAGGAGCATGGATATGCCGACCCCCCATATTGCCGCAAAGCCCGGCGAGATTGCCGAAACCGTCCTGATGCCGGGCGATCCCTACCGCGCGAAATGGGCCGCCGAGACCTATCTCGACGACATCAAACTGGTGAACGAGGTGCGCGGCATGCTGGGCTTTACCGGCACCTATAAGGGCAATCCGGTGACCATCCACGGCTCCGGCATGGGCATGCCCTCGATCTCGATCTACGCGAATGAGCTGATCACCGAATATGGCGCCAAGACACTTATTCGCATCGGGTCTTGTGGCGCGATGCAGCATCATATCAAGGTGCGCGACGTGGTGATCGCCATGACTGCCACCACCATGGGCACGACGCCATCGGCCGGGTTCTTCAAGGAGATTAACTACGCGCCCTGCGCCGATTACGGCCTGTTGGAGGCCGCCGTCGCCAGCGCTCGCAAGAAAGACACCGGCGTCCATGTCGGCAACATCTATTCCTCGGACATCTTCTATGCCGAACGTCCCGATCTGGACGAGGTAATGATCCGTCACGGCATCCTCGGCGTCGAAATGGAAGCCGCCGAGCTTTACACTGTCGCGGCGCGGCATGGCGTGCGGGCACTGGGCGTCATGACCGTCTCCGATCACCTGTTGACCCATGAAGCGCTTCCGTCTGACCAGCGTGAAAAGAGCTTTGGCGACATGGTCGAGATCGCCTTGGAGGCCGCATTCGCGGGTTGATCGTGTCCTTGGCACGGGGCACACTCTCGTGGCATTCGATTTCATAGTGCCAGGAGGTGCCCCATGCCTTTGTTTCCACGCCTTTTCGTCCTGCCGCTCTATGCACTTGGAGCCTTCATGCCTTTGGCAGGCGCGGCACAGGACTGGCCCAATCTCGACCCTGTTCTCTTTGCGCAGCTTGCGAATAAGGCCGAGCATGTCGAGGCCTCATTTTTCCTTCCGAACCACTCCGATCCGACACAGGCCACAGAAGCCTTGGGGTTTGTGTATGAGTGGATCGAAGGATCAGCGGGCAGCGTCGGCATCTCGGTCGGTCGCTATGCCATTGCCCACCCCGGCCCCCAGATCAACTATCTCGGGCCAGTGTCCAAAATTTGGGGGCATGGCCCGCGCGACGCGGCCTTTTATCCGGATCGGATAGAAGTCACCCTGACCACAGCTAAAGAGAATGATCCGCGTTGTTGCCCGACAGGCGAAACGCGCTACACAATAGATCGAACGACGGGCACTGCATCCAAACTCTGGAGCCGGTGACCTCGTTGCAAACCACAGAAAAGGAAAAGGCATGAGCATGCCCAAACGCCAGCTTGGCGCAAACGGCCCAATGGTGGGCGCAATCGGTTTTGGCTGCATGAGCTTCGCCGGGTTCTTTGGCGCCGCCGATGATGACACGTCCCTCGAAACCCTCGCCGCCGTCGAAGCCGCCGGGATCGATTTCTGGGACACCGCGAACATCTACGGGATGGGGCGGTCTGAGAAGATCGTCGGCCAATACCTTAAAGAGAGTGGCGCGCAAGTGACGCTGGCCACAAAGGTCGGCATCGTGCCGGGGCCACAGCGCAAGTTCAACAACGAAGAAGACTACATTCGCTCTGAGCTGGAAAGCTCTTTGAAAAAGCTGAACCGCGACAAGGTCGAGCTCTATTACATCCACCGTCGGCAAAAGGAATTGCCTGTAGAGACTGTTGCCGAAACCATGAGCAAGCTGATCGAAGAAGGGCTGATCGACGCCTGGGGCCTGTCGGAAGTGGCGCCCTCGAGCATTCGCCGCGCACATAAAGTCGTGCCGGTCACGGCGGTGCAGAACGAATATTCGCTCTGGACCCGTCAGCCGGAATTGGGCGTGATCCAAACCTGCGAAGAGTTGGGCATTGCGTTTATTCCCTTCTCACCCGTCGCCCGTGGCGCACTTGGCGCGAGCGATCTCGACCCCGCGCAATTCTCCGACACCGATTTCCGCAAGCCCAACCCGCGGTTCACAGGGCAAAACTGGCTGGAGAATCTGGACTACATCCACGCGTTCCAAGCCTATGCAGAGAAGAAAGGCGTCTCCACCCCGGCGCTGGCGCTCGCGTGGGTGCTGCATCAGGGCGATCACCTGATCCCGATTCCCGGCACCCGCACCAAGGAGCACCTCGCCGATTGGGCCCATGCGGGCGAGATCGGCCTGTCTGAGGACGATCTCTGGGAGATCGAACAGATTCTCCCCGTCGGCTGGGCCTCGGGGGACCGCTACTCGGACGTCCAAATGGTCGGCGTCGAACGCTACTGCTAAGCACCAAAAACAGAAAAGCCCCGCTTTGGCGGGGCTTCTTCATCTTACGAGAGGCGAAAAGCCTTATTCGTAGTAGGCGTACATTTGATCGAGCACATCGAGTTTGCCCGGAACAACCTGTTCGCTGGTTTTCACCGCCGGGGTGGCCGGGGCGTAATATTCGAGCCATTCGGACACTTTCATCGCGGCGTCTTTGGCTTTGTCGTTCAGTGCAACATCGTGCAGGGTCATGTCATAAACTCCGTGGAGGTGTAGTGGTCTCCCTTGTGCCCTGAGGTATGCTGCGACGCCGCGAAAGACAGCCCCCTAATGTCGCATAGTCGCCATGCGCATGCTGCAACGCAGCACTCTAGCGTGTTCGTCCGGGTTCGACTTTTACGTGTTGGGCTTTGCCCCGCAATGTGTTGGCTCGCCTTTTACTGTCCGCGCCTCTGCGCCGCAGACCTGACAGCGAAACGTAATGCCCTCCGCATCCTTGCCGGTCTGCCGCCAGCGACAATCCGACGTCCGCTCCGTGCGTAAAACATACATGCCGACGTAAAGCGCGATGAGGATGAGGGGGATGAAAATGACCATGCCCCCTCATACGCCTTGTCTTGCCGAATGGAAAACCACGGATATGTTACGGCGTTGTTTTAGGCGCAGGCTCTTTGCGTTTTCGCGCGAACAACCCACTGCCCTCCGGCCCGTACCAATCCTCGTTGCGGGTAAAGAACATGGTCGCGGCCAGAGCCACGAAGGACAGCGATGCGCCCGCAAGCAATGCATAATCCGCAGAGCGCAGGATCAGATAGAGCACGCCGTAGAGCACCAAAAGCATGACACCCAGAACCGCCGTGCGCCGTCCGAGTTTCAGCCCCACAGCGCCAAAGAAGGTCAAAAGCGCAATGGTCGCCCCGGCAGAGAGCGCATAGGCAGGGCCAAATCCGATCTGTTCGGAATAGGCCACCATCAGCAGGACGAAAATCGACTGCGCCAGACCGATCAGGATATATTGCACCGGGTGGGCCGGGCGTTCGGCGCCTTTTTCCACCAGCAAAACGGTGAGAAAGGTCAGCGCGATGAAGAGGATCGAATAATTCGCCGCACGGAAGGACTTTTGATAGAAGTCATTCGGCTCGATGAAATCGACCCCAAAGGCCATGCTATAGCGCAGGGTCTGGATGTAATTCTCGCGCGTCATCTGCGGCAGGGTGCGGGCCAGATGCGGGATGGTCCAGGTGGCCGAGAACCCCTCTTCGGAAATCTCCGATCCATCCGGCAGGAAAGCGCCGCGAAAACTCGGATGCGGCCAATCGGAACTGATGGTCACAGCGGTCTGGCGTCCGACCGGCGCGATCTGGAACGACTGCGCGCCATTGGCCCCCAGCGTCAGCGCATAGTCCGCCTTGCCACGCGGATCGCCTAAGGCTGCCATGATACCGGCGGCATCGTCAGCGGAGGCGATCGGTTCGAGCGGCACTTCGGCGCCATCGACGGTCAAAACCGCCTGCCCCCGCAGCGCGGCGTTCGACGACAGCGAGAGGATCAGCTCGGCCCGATCCCAGAGGATCACCTCGTCATTCACCGCTTGGGCGTCGATCTGATCCCAGGGGAAATCGAACCCCATGGCGATCCCCGCCTGATAGACCGGCACCGAGAAAATCCCGCGACGACGGATTTGCGTTTGCGTGTCGATGTCCACATCAAAGCGCCCCGGATAGACATAGATCGGATCGCGGCTCACGGTCACCTTGCGCGTCACCTGGCGTTGACGCGGAGACCCATCGGCATCCAGAACGACCTCGCCCGTGTCCGGGTTGATCACCGCTTCGCGTTCGGTGCGGTCCACGGTTTCTTCGACCGGGATCACAAGCATCGGACCGGCAATGACCTGATCCCCACCCCATTCGCGGCCCACTTCGCGCAGGGTGCTTTGCGAATAGGTCTTACGGCTCTGCACGATGTCCGAGACAAAAAACAAGGGAATGAACATCAAAAGCGTCAGCAGGCCGACGATCAGGAAACGGGCGCCAATGGATTTGCGCATGGGGGACCTCCTCAAACAACTCCGCGCAAGATGATGTGACGCGCAGAGAGAGGCAAGGGGGAGAAGCGCAAAAGAAAAACCCCGCCGAAGCGGGGCTTTTGAATGTTCTGTCGAAAGCGCTTAGTGGGTGCGTTCAAGCATCATCTTCTTGATATGCGCAATCGCTGCCGCCGGGTTCAGACCTTTGGGGCAGGTTTTCGCACAGTTCATGATGGTGTGGCAGCGGTAAAGCTTGAAGCTGTCTTCGAGATAATCGAGACGCTCGCCAGTGGCCTCATCGCGCGAGTCGATGATCCAGCGGTAGGCGTGCAACAGAGCTGCCGGTCCAAGATACTCGTCGCCGTTCCACCAGTAGCTTGGGCAGGAGGTCGAGCAAGACGCACACATCACACATTCATAAAGACCGTCGAGTTTCTTGCGATCCTCGATGGACTGACGCCATTCTTTTTCCGGGCGGTTGGTCTTGGTCTCAAGCCACGGCATGATCGAGGCGTGCTGCGCATAGAAGTGGGTCAGATCGGGAATGAGGTCTTTCACCACCGGCATGTGCGGCAGCGGGAAGATGCGCACATCGCCCTTGATCTCGTCGAGACCGTAGATACACGCGAGCGTGTTGATCCCGTCGATGTTCATCGCACAGGAACCACAGATGCCCTCGCGGCAAGAACGACGGAAGGTCAGCGTCGGATCGATCTCATTCTTGATCTTGATCAGCGCGTCGAGAACCATCGGACCGCATTTGTCCATGTCGATGAAATAGGTGTCCACCGACGGGTTTTTCTCGTCATCGGGATTCCAGCGGTAGATCTGGAATTTGCGGACATTGGTCGCGCCCTCGGGCTTCGGCCAGGTCTTGCCCGTCACGATTTTGGAGTTCTTGGGAAGGTTAAACTGAACCATGGCCTGTTCCCCTAGTTTGACGCCGGACGTGCCGGCAGAGAGTTGTGTTCATATCTGACTTGGATGCGGCTTGGGCCAAGTGGCCTCGGTCTAACATCCGGTGAAAATAATCTGTCATCGCGCCCCCTATCCGCTCGGCAGACCCAGAGTACCCTGGGCGATACATTTGAGCGTTTCGGGTTCGCGGGCGATGTCTGTCACGATCTGCACCGTGCTTTGATCGACGCCCACCACCGCCGCCTGCGCGAGCGAGACAAGCTGATCCATCTCGGCATTGTCCATGATGCAATCGACATAGACATCGGCATTCACGCCGGGGAACTTGTCGTTGATCACGGTTTTGACCACGGATTTGGCCACCGTGCGCGTGCTGTCTTCGACCAGAGCGGAGGATTCGACGCAGCCCGCGAGACCCAAAAGCATCAGCCCGGCAATCATACCTGCGAGGGGCGTTTTGAAAGCAAAACGGATCATCCAAGCGCCTCCTTTTTCGTGTCTGCCCGCAGCGCACGCGACTTGGACGCGCGGTTGAAATGACCCCAAAGCGCTGCATCTACCGCGAAATCCGGGGAGAGCCAGTCGGCAATCTTCGAGGGCGCATCGCGGTCGAGATCGAACGACAGGAACCGGGCGTCGGCCATCGCGAAATAGCTTTGCACCTCGACCGTGTGGCGGTCGAACATCTCGGACCAAGCCGCTTTCGCGCCGGCCTTATCGAGGCCCGACATTTTGCAGAACCGTTTGAGGAAGGTGCCATTGGCATGCGCCGCACGCGAGGCGATCCAATCGGATTTATCGCGCGTATTGAAAAAGAAATAGGCGTCTGGATAGGCCGCATGGAGGCTTCGGAACAGCCGCGCACCGTCGATCATCATCTGGGCGTTGAGAAAGGCGATGTCGGAAAAAGCGCGAATGCCCTCGAACCCGTCAAAGGGTTTGCGGCCCATCGCCAGATTGCTCACCATCACCTGCGCGACATTACGGCCCTCCGGCTCCTGCCAATGCAGCGCCGGAATGCCGTTGTCTTCCATAAACCGATGAAAGCTCAGCGTGCCGCAGCGGTTAAAGCCGATCTGGAGGATCAGCGGCTGCGCCGTGCCAGTTCTGTGGTCGATCACACTCATGCCACCACCTCGGATTTCGGGGCGGTGCTGGCCTTGAACGCAGCCGGGAAGGCAGCCATCAAGCGCTGCTGCGCCTGACGTACGTTCTCGCCATAGTCGACCTGCGCGATGCCCGCATCGAGCGTCGCTTCGATCTGGCTCACGGAAATCGGCAAGGGCATAACCCGCCCGATCCCCGCCGCGTAATCGTAGAATTTCAGCCGCGCAAAGGGGTGATTGCCGTCCGGGTCGAGCCAGACATTGGGCACACCAAAAGCATCCGCGATGATCAGCCCATGCAGGCTCGAGGAAAACACCACGTCGCAGCCCGCGATCTGGCGCACCACATCGAGGTGGTTCTCGCCGCGCGGATCGATAATCTCAAGCTTATTACCAAGCCCCGCCAGCGCCGCCGCGGTTTCATCTGCCTGTGAAATATGGGGAATAACCCCGATCTTGCCGGTTTTCTCGACCGGAGCGCCCAGAACCAGCGGCATCAAAAGCCCCGGATCGCCGAAGACCTCGGTCTTCACCCCAAGGATTTCGCGGGTGATCGGGCCACGCAGTGCTGCGATCTGAACATGGTCGATGAAATCGGTCGGCAGAGGCTTCATCGCGCCAGTGCCCCAAAGCCAAGGGTTCACCTTGCTACCGCGTTTGAAACTTTGCCGGGCCGCATACATGATCGAGCCAACGCCAATCATCTCGGCCTCTTCCGGCCCTGCCCACTCAACACTCTGGCCGGAAACATAGGCAACGATATCCTTGGAGATGCGATCTCCAAAGTTCGGTTGCGATTTCCACCAAAACAGTTTCAGCGACATCTTGCAGGTCCGGTTGAAAAGGGAGGGCCGCCCCGAAATGCGGGGCGACCATGTTGGTTTTGCCTTAGAAAGTCCGCGCTTTCGGCGCGATCCTCTTAAGGCTGATGCCGCCTTCGGCTTCGGTCGTCAGCGGGTCCTCAATGATCGGACGGTAGCTGAGCTCGACCTCATTGCCTTCGACGCGCGAAATCGTGTGGATGCGCCAGTTCGCATCGTCACGCTCCGGGTAATCCTCATGCGCATGTGCGCCACGGGATTCCTTGCGCGCCTCGGCCCCGTGGATGGTGGCCAAGGCGTTGGGCATCAGGTTGGTGAGTTCCAGCGTTTCCATCAGATCGGAGTTCCACACGAGCGAGCGATCGGTGACGGAGACGTCGCCCATCTTGCCGGCCACGGCGGTCATCTTTTCCACGCCTTCTTTCAGCGTCTTGTCGGTGCGGAACACGGCGGCGTCGGCCTGCATCGTGCGCTGCATTTCGAGACGCAGTTCGGCGGTCGGGATCGCGCCTTTGGCGTAACGGATGCCGTCGAAACGATCGAAGGCCTTTTGCACGGAGGCCATGTTCAGCTCCGGGTTCGGCGACTTCGGATCGACAACCTGACCGGCGCGGATCGCGGCGGCGCGGCCAAAGACCACGAGGTCGATCAAGGAGTTGGACCCCAGACGGTTCGCGCCATGCACGGAGGCACAGCCCGCTTCGCCCACGGCCATCAGGCCCGGCACGACAGCGGTCGGATTGCCCGGCTGCGGGTTCAGAACTTCGCCGTGATAGTTGGTCGGAATACCGCCCATGTTGTAGTGCACGGTCGGCAGAACCGGGATCGGCTCTTTGGTCACATCCACGCCCGCAAAGATTTTGGCAGACTCAGAAATGCCCGGCAGACGTTCCGCCAGCGCCTCAGCCGGAAGGTGGCTGAGGTTCAGGAAGATGTGGTCTTTGTGCTCGCCGACACCGCGGCCTTCACGGATTTCCATCGTCATAGACCGGGACACGTAGTCACGCGGTGCGAGGTCTTTGTAGGTCGGCGCGTAACGCTCCATGAAGCGCTCGCCTTCGGAGTTGGTCAGGTAACCGCCTTCGCCGCGCGCACCCTCGGTGATCAGACAGCCTGAGCCGTAGATGCCGGTCGGGTGGAACTGAACGAATTCCATATCCTGAAGCGCCAAACCTGCGCGCGCCACCATGCCGCCACCGTCGCCGGTGCAGGTGTGGGCAGAGGTTGCGGAGAAGTAAGCGCGGCCATAGCCACCCGTCGCCAGCACAACCATCTTCGCGGAGAAGAGGTGGAAGGTGCCGTCATCGAGTTTCCAGCAAAGCACACCCTGACATTGACCGTCGTCGGACATAATCAGGTCGATGGCGAAATATTCGATGTAGAATTCTGCGTTGTTCTTCACGGACTGGCCGTAAAGCGTGTGCAGGATCGCATGGCCGGTCCGGTCAGCGGCGGCGCAGGTGCGCTGCACCGGCGGGCCTTCACCGAATTCGGTGGTGTGACCACCAAAGGGACGCTGGTAAATCTTGCCTTCTTCGGTCCGCGAGAACGGCACACCGTAGTGTTCCAGCTCGTAAACCGCCTTGGGCGCTTCACGGGCGAGGTATTCCATCGCGTCGGTGTCACCGAGCCAGTCGGAACCCTTGACGGTGTCATACATGTGCCACTGCCAGTTGTCCGGCCCCATGTTGGACAGGGACGCCGCAATGCCGCCCTGGGCCGCAACAGTGTGCGAACGGGTCGGGAAGACCTTGGTCACACAGGCGGTGCGCAGACCTTGCTCAGCCATACCGAGCGTCGCACGCAGACCAGAACCACCGGCGCCAACGACGACCACGTCGTATTCGTGGGTTTCATATTCATATGCTGCTGTCATTGTCTTTATTCCTTGCCGCGCATCACTGAAGGGCGAGTTTCAAAAGGGCGAAGAGGCCAGCCGCCATCAGCGTGTAGCAAAAGCCAGCCACAGCGATCAGCGTCAGCTTGCGCTTGATGCCGCCCACGTAATCTTCGACCGCTTCGTCCACTTCGGTCTTGAGGTGGATGATGCCACCGACGAGGCAGAGCGCCGTGATGATCGCGATGCAGGGGCTGCTGTAGAAGGCAAGCACCTCTTCGAGGGAATGGCCGACGGCATAGCCGAAGGTGAAGATGAAGAGCGGCACGAGGATGACGAGCGACAGGGAGGTCGCGATGGTCAGCCAATGGTGTTGCGCACCGGTCCCGCCAGAGCCCAGACCCGTCGCACGTTTGCGGTCAGTGAGAAAGTTCATGGCGATCCCCTCAGAAAATCAGAAACACAAGAGCGGTCAGCACGGTCAGGACAGTCGCCCCGATGAACATGCCCCAGCCCATTTTCTCGGAGGTCTGGACATCCAGGCAGTAGCCGAAGTCCCAGATCACGTGACGGATGCGGCCCAGCATGTGGTACCAGATCGCCCAGGCGGCGGCGAGCATCACGATGTTGCCGATCCAGCTGCCGTAGAGACCGTTGAAGAAATTGAAGGCCGTCTCGGAGCTTGCCGCGGCCAAGAACCAGCAGATCGCGAGGAAGACGGAGCCCAGCGATGCAATGCCGGTGATACGGACCATGATCGAGGAAATCGACGTCATCTGCGGTCGATAATAGGGTCCGATCATGAAGGGAGAGAGCGGTCGGTTGCCGCGATTCACATCAGCCATGGTGGCGTCCTTTCACGATTGATGCGTTAAAGTTGCTTTTCGTAATAAACTTTTTTGTCCCCGAGTCACCACCTGTGAGCGCTAACAGGAGCGGTTTATCCAATCTGAAACGCAGGAAAAAGCAATCTGTGATCACAAGAAACATTCAGTGATCACAAAAGTGGGCAAAATGCGCTCTCCTAGGGTTTCTCTAAGGAATTTAGGCGCTTTGGATTGGGCGTTTAGAAGAAACGGGGCCACGCATCGCTGCGCAGCCCCGTTTTGCGATCACAAATTCAGCCTTAAAGACACACAGCAGCCTCACTGGGGCACGACAGTCCAGTAATCCAGATCCAACAAAACATCGGGGTGATACTTGCCCTCTTCGGTCTTATAGGCGAACTCCGGCGCGCCGTGTTTGTAAGCCACAAGTCTGAGCCGCAGCGCACCGACACCCGGCGCATCCGTCTCTGCCTTATCGAGCACCTCGGTATAGGCCCGCACGGTGTCGCCGGAGAAACACGGATTGGCATGTGCGCCGCCATTAAGGCCGACGATCATCTGCGCATTGGCCAGACCGTTGAACGACAGCGCCCGCGCCATAGAGATCACATGTCCGCCATATATCAGCCGCTTGCCATCCTCGCGATTGGTGGCATCGAAATGCACCTTCGCCGTGTTCTGCCACAGCCGGGTCGCCATCATGTGCTCGGCTTCCTCGATGGTCACCCCGTCCACATGGTCGATCTTTTCGCCGATCTCATAATCGCCAAAGCGATGCGGCTCGCCCGCCAGCGTGAAGTTGTATTTCAGGAAATCCAGCCCCTCCGGGATCACCAGATCCTCGGGCGCCACCACTTTCGACAACTCCGGGATCACCGTCTCCGGCGCCGGCGCATCCAGATCGCCTTTGCGCACCATCACCCAGCGGACATATTCCAGCACCGGCTCATCAAACTGGTTAAGCCCCGTGGTGCGCACATAGACCACCCCGGATTTGCCATTGGAGTTCTGTTTCAGCCCGATCACCTCAGAGACCGAGCGCAGCGTATCGCCGGGGTAGACCGGTTTCAGCCAGCGCCCCTCGGCATAGCCAAGGTTCGCCACCGCGTTGAGAGAAATATCCGGGACGGTTTTGCCAAAGACCACATGAAAAGCGATCAGATCGTCCAGCGGGCTTTTGCTCAACCCGCAGATTTCGGCAAATTCGTCAGAGGAATAAAGCGCATGCCGCGCCGGATAAAGCGCATGATAGAGCGCGCGTTCGCCGCCCGACACGGTGCGCGGCACGGCGTGCTCGATCACCTGCCCGACTTTATAATCCTCGAAAAAACGTCCCGGATTGGTTTTCACCTCAATGGTCCTCCCACTAAAGCGTTTTTCGTTTAATCTGAATCAGATTGAGCGAAAAACGTTGCCACACTGAATTGATATTGCTGCGTTTCTCAAAAATTGAGTGCCTCAAGTTTTTTGAGAAACGCTTTATAGCTGTCCCAGCTTCACCTCGGGCGAATACTCCCCCTCGGCCTCCTTTATGACCGCCTGCGCGCAACGCATCTTTCCCGATGCGGCGTCAAAGGCGTAGCTGGGATCCCCATAGAGCGCCCAGCCCTTGCTCAGAGCCTCTGTCACCTTGTGACAAAAGGCCGATGTGTCTTCTTCGGTCAGCAATCTGTAGGCTTTCATCTCTCACTCCATCACATCGGAAACGGGTTATACCCGAGCCAGATATGTATCCCGGCAATCGCGCCGAAGACCACGAGAGAAATCACCACCAGACGAATGTCACCCGCCAGGCTGCCACCTTTGTACGGTTCAGGCGCAGGACCGGCGCGGTTGATCAGCGTCATCTCGACAAGCGCCCAAAGCGTCATGCCACCAAAGAGCACCAGCGAGGCCGCATCCGAATTCACCAAAAGATGCGCCACACCCCAGACCACGACACTGGTCAGCATCGGATGCCGCATCTTGGCCCGCAGGCGGCTTTTGGAATGCCCCAGCGCGAACAAAAACACCGCAATCACCATCAGCGTGTTGTTCACATGCCGCAGAAAGGGCGGCAGGGCATAGAGATCATGCGTCCCGCTCATCCGGTAGCCCACGACCATCAGGATCAGCCCCGCCACAATGCCCAGCGCCGCAAGCCCCTTGCCTTTCTCTCCCATCCCGCCGCGCACCTCCGGCGCCAGTCGCTTAAACAGATGCGCTGCACTCCAAAGCAGCAGTCCGGGAATGAGAAGGGTCATGCGTTTACTCCATGGCTATAATGGCTTCGTGTTTGGCGAGCATCGCCCGCGCCGTCACAATATGCAGATTTTCCACGATTTTCCCATCGACAACCGCAACCCCCTGACCATTTGCCTCAGCCTCCTCAAAGGCCGCGATCTGACGCTGGGCCAGATCGATCTCCGCCTCAGAGGGCGCGAAGGCCGCATTGGCGATCTCCAATTGCGCCGGGTGAATGAGTGTCTTGCCGTCAAACCCCATGTCGCGGCCCTGCTCGCATTCGGCCTTGAGACCTTCGTCATCCTTGAAGGCATTGTAGACGCCATCGAGGCAGATCACCCCATAGGCGCGCGCCGCGATCAGGCACATGTGCAAGCCCCCCATCATCGGAAGACGATCTGCGCGGAACCGCGTGTTCAGCTCTTTCGCCAGATCGTTCGTGCCCATGACAAAGCCTGTCATACGCGGATGCGCCGCAATCTCTGCAGCGTTCAACATGCCCAGCGGCGTCTCCATCATCGCCCAGAGCGGCACATCGGGAATGGCCTGTGCCAGCTCCTCGACCATCGCCGCGCTTTCAACCTTCGGCAGGAGAATCCCGTCAATGTCCGCACCGACAAAGGCCGCCACATCGTCGCGGCCCCATTGCGTGTCAAAGCCATTGACCCGCACGATCTTGGCCCGATTGCCATAGCCGCCCTGCGCCAGCGTCTCTTTCAACAGCGCCCGCGCGTTGATCTTCTCGTCAGGCGACACCGCGTCCTCAAGGTCGAACAGGATCGCATCACAGGCCAACCCCTTGGCCTTTTCCAGCGCGCGTTCTTTCGAGCCGGGAATGTAGAGAGCCGAGCGATAGGGACGGTTGGCGACTTGGGTCATTTGATTCTCCTCCTCCGCAACATTGTTGCGCAAGAGGCCACACAAACGCACCAATCCGCAAGGGTAAATTTTCCGCAGCGCAGAATTTCCCTGCGTATGAAAGCGGAAACCCCAAGCGCAGCACGCTAAGGTAACCGCTTTTTTAACCCTTTTTCGGCAGGCTGAGATCCATACCGGCACGTTAGAATAAGGGACAGCCCAGCACCGGACACTCGCGCCAAACGGCGCCGAAACAGAAAAGGACAAGACGATGACGACACGGATTGCCACTCTGACCGGAGCCGCCCTGCTCATGGCCACACCTCTCTTTGCCGCCCCGGCTCTGGCACAACAAAACTGCGCCCAGCGCGATCAAATCCTGGATCGGCTCACCAGCAAATACGGCGAAAGCCGCCAATCCATTGGTCTTGCGCCCAATTCCGGCGTGGTCGAGGTTTTTGCCTCCACCGAGACCGGCACATGGACGATCCTGATGACCACGCCCAACGGCGTCACCTGTCTGATCGCCTCCGGTCAGGCCTTTGAAACCCTCGCCGAAGTGGCCGTGGCCAAGGGCGATGACGCTTAAGCGGCCAAAACCTCCCAGATCAACTTGCTGCCGGTGATCACCAAAAACACATAAGCCAGCCCAAAGAACAATTTTTCCGGCACTTTGTGATACATCCAGACGCCCAAGAGCACGCCCAGAACGGCCGCCGGAATCAGGGTCAGATCGGCGATCAGGGTTTCTTTCGAGAAAATGCCCACAAAGGCATAGGGCACGACTTTCATCAGGTTCACCGCCCAAAACGTCAGCACGCTCGACGCCTGATAGGTCGTCTTATCCATCCGTTTCGACAGCATGTAGACGGCGGCGGGCGGACCGCCGGCGTGGGAGATGAAACTGGTGAGCCCCGTGACCCCGCCCCAAAACAGCCCGGCACCGGTGCCGAGCTCACGTTTCGGCGGGGTGATCCAACGCCGCGCTTTCGCCAGCTGCCAAAGCACAAATCCAATCGCCACAATCCCGATCAAAAGCTTAAAAACCGCAGGATCGGCGACGCCATAAAGCAACGTTCCGATCACAATTCCGGGAATGGCGCCGAGGATGAGAACCCCCGCCACACGCAGGTCCCATTTGCGCCAAAACAGTTTTACGGCGGTCACATCCATCACCATCAACAGCGGCAACATCAGCCCGACCGCCTGCCCCGGCGTGAGAATCAAGGCCAGAAAAGGCGTGGCTGCAAAGGCCGCAGCGGAGCCGAAACCACCCTTTGACATGCCTGCAAAAATCACCGCGGGCACGGCGAAAAGGTAGAAATTGAGATCGAGCGTCATCAGCACAGCCTTTGGACAACGAGAGGTTTTTCCCTGAAAATATCTAGGAGTTAGCGCCACCAGACCCGACAGCCACGTCGCGGCAGCGCAGCACAGACTTGCACGAAAGCCAGCAAAGGGCTACCCATGCGCCAATCTCACAAACAGATTGGAGACAAACTCATGGCCCGACCCAAGATTGCCCTCATCGGCTCCGGCAATATCGGCGGCACGCTTGCCCACCTCGCAGCCCTCAAAGAACTCGGCGACATCGTCCTTTTCGACATCGCCGAAGGCCTGCCCGAAGGCAAAGCGCTCGACATCGCCGAATCCGGCCCGTCCGAAGGCTTCGACGCCGCCATGTCCGGCACCCAGTCCTATGAGGACATCGCAGGCGCAGACGTCTGCATCGTGACCGCCGGTGTGGCACGTAAGCCGGGCATGTCCCGCGACG
Source organism: Celeribacter naphthalenivorans (assembly GCF_020524585.1). Lineage (GTDB taxonomy): Bacteria > Pseudomonadota > Alphaproteobacteria > Rhodobacterales > Rhodobacteraceae > Celeribacter > Celeribacter naphthalenivorans. The sequence continues at coordinate 19,488 of NZ_JAIVLK010000008.1, read as the reverse complement.
ATCTTCTGGGCATCAACCTCAAGGTCATGAAATCCGTCGGCGAAGGCATCGCCAAACACGCCCCCGACGCATTTGTCATCTGCATCACCAACCCGCTCGACGCGATGGTTTGGGCGCTGCAGAAATTCTCCGGCCTCCCGGCCAACAAAGTCTGCGGCATGGCAGGTGTGCTCGATAGCGCCCGCTTCCGTCACTTCCTCTCCGTCGAATTCGGTGTCTCCATGCGTGACGTCACCGCCTTCGTTCTGGGCGGTCACGGCGACACCATGGTGCCCTCCGTGCGCTACTCCACCGTTGCCGGTATCCCGCTCCCCGACCTGATCGAAATGGGCTGGACCACGCAAGAGAAACTGGACGCCATCGTTCAGCGAACCCGTGACGGCGGCGCCGAAATCGTGGGCCTGTTGAAAACCGGTTCCGCCTTCTACGCCCCGGCGACCTCCGCCATCGAGATGGCCGAAGCCTACCTCAAAGACCAGAAGCGCGTGCTGCCCTGTGCCGCTTACTGCAACGGCGAGATCGGCGTCTCCGACATGTATGTGGGCGTGCCCACCGTGATCGGCGCTGGCGGCATCGAGAAAGTCATCGACATTAAGCTCACCAAAGAAGAGCAAGTGATGTTCGACAAATCCGTCGACGCTGTGAAAGGCCTGATGGACGCTTGTAAAGGCATCGACGGCTCGCTCGCCTGATCTCGAAAGAGCGTAAGACATTCAAAGCCCGCGGACACTCTCCGCGGGCTTTTTCGTATTTCAAGGGACCTCAGCCCCTGCTAACTTGACGCAACCCCTTTCAAATCCGAGACAGAGCGATTTCATTTTGACCTCTCCCGATCCCCAGACCTCGCCCTCCCGCCGCGTCCTGTTTTCCGCGCAAAAGAACGAGGGGCCGTTTCTTTTGGAGTGGATCGCCTATCACAAGATCATCGGGTTTACGGAGATTTTCATCGTCTCCAACGATTGCGACGATGGCTCCGACACGCTGCTCGACACGCTGGATGCGGCAGGCGAAATCACCCATGTGAAACAGATCGTCCCCGAGGGCATCCCGCCACAAACCCATGCCGCGCAGCTGGCGAAAGACAGCGGCTTTTTCCGGGACGGCGATTGGGTGATGTGGCTCGACGCGGATGAATTTCTACTGCCCGCCGAGGGTGGTACGGTGGAGGACATCATCGCGGCGGCCGAGGTGGCACAGGCCTCCTCCGTTTCAATCGCCTGGCGGTTCATGGGCGACAGCGGACATGCGCAGTGGCCCGGACGGCATATTTCCACCGCCTTCACCGGTGCAGCTCCGGTGTGGAAAGGCAAGTCCACGCAAGTCAAAACCCTGTTTCGCTGGTCCGACGCCATCGAGGCACTGGACATCCACCGCCCTATTTTGGCGCCCGACGTCACGGCGGACACGTTTCGCGCCCTCAACTCCGCAGGCACCGATATGGAGCCCCGGTTTTTCGACCGCGCCAAACGCGTGCCCTTCAATCGAATCAATGTCGAGAAACAGCCCTATAAGCTCGGGCGCGTGCTGCATTTCTCTATCAGAACGCCGGATATGTTCGCGCTCAAACGTCAGCGCGGCGACGGTTATTACGCCAACCCGCAAGAGGTGCAGCGCGACGACGATTTCTACGCGGCCAAGAATTTCAACGCGCGCGAAGAGACCGGCCACCACCAACATGAGGCGGCCGTGACCCAAGAAATGGCGCGTCTCTTGCAAGACCCGAACACCGCCCGCGCCGCCGAATCCGTCGCCGAAATCCTCGCGGCCAAACTGGGACAGCTGGCCTGATGGCGGGGGGCGCTCCGACTTGGGCCGTGGCCGCTTTGGGGGATGAGCCCGCGCCTTTGATCGCGGCCTTTGCCCGGCACCACAGGGCCATCGGCGCCTCCGAAGTGCATGTGTTTCTCGACCGTCCGAACCCCGAGGTTGACCGTTTGATCGGGGATCGGGACGGGATTTTCATCACGATCTGCGATCAGGCACATTGGGACCGGGTCAATCAAGGCCGCCGCCCGGAACGCCACACCGGACGGCAGAAATTCGTCTCGACCAGCGTTTATCAAAGCACGACTTGCGACTGGGTTCTGCATTGCGACGTGGATGAATTCATCTCCGACGGCGCTGCGCTATCGAAGGCGTTGAGCAAGGCAGATCGCAACAAAGGCCTGGTCATCCGCAACGCCGAGCGCGCCTACCTGCCCGGCTCTCCCGGCGAGATGCTGTTCGAGGGCGGATTTCGACACCCTATCGTTTTGGCGCCTGAGGATATACAGGCGCTCTACGGTCGGTTCGGCAAGTTCCTCTCTCAAGGTCTCACCGGGCATCACACCGGCAAAACCATCGTGCCCACAGGGCAGGAATGGGAGATGGGGGTGCATCACCCCAAAGTGCTCGCCAATGGTGCCAAACCGCCCCTGACCGCAACGAACAGACGTCTTTTGCTGCATTTCGACGGGCTGACGCCGCTGCATTACGCAATCAAGCTGCTCAAGAAATCCTTTGAAAATTATTCCGGCCCGAAACGCAAAATCGGCGAGGCGCGCGAAGCACAATATCGCTTTACACGCAATCATACCGATCGCCCGCGCGAGATCCTGCGGCTGGTGGAGGGGGTGCAATCGCTTGATGCGCGTCAAGCGGAACGCCTCTTGGCGCTCGACCGGTTGCGCCTCGATCCCTTTGTGCCCAAAGACTGTGACGATCTCGATCTGACACGCACCACCTTCGATGCACTGTTGCGAGAGAGAGACGGCGAGATTTTGGCCAAGGCCGGGCTTGAGATGTAACACGCCAGACATGAAAAAGCCGGACACATGGCCCGGCTTTTTCTATCGCGTTCCGACGTTGGATCAGAACTTGTAGGTCACACCAAAGTTCAGCGCATTGGTGATGATGTCGCTCTCAAGATTGCCGCCGCCATCGAGATCGACGTCGAGCTGGCTGTAGGTGCCTTTGTATTCCGTGAAGAGGTCCCAGCGCTCGTTCAGCTCATAGCTGGCGCCCAAGACCAAAGCGACGGTCGGACCGGCGATCTGATATTCCAGCGTGTCGGTGTTCGCCGTGGCCACTTCGACATGCGGAATGATGATCCCGGCGGAGACGCTCGCGTAGGGTGTGAAGTTGTTCCACAGACCCGGCCAGCGCCAGATCGGACCCACCGTCAGGTTGTTCAATCCATCGGTAAACTCGAGGGTCGAAAACCCGTTGTCGGCCATGTCGCCTTTGTCGGCATAGACCTTGCTGTGGCTAAAATCGGCGATCCAGCCGAAATTGTCGCGCACCCACCAAGTGCCGCGGACACCGTAATAGGGCGGAGTATCGAAGCTTTTGCCATCCCAACCCGTGGTGAAGTCGAAATCATCCACACCGTCGTTGCCCTTCACGGAGCTGTGCGGCGCGGTTTGGTAGCCGCCATAGAGAGACAGGCTGAAATCGCCTGCGTTTGCCGCCAGCGGCGTGGCCAGAAGCGCGACAAGCGCCAATGAGGCTTTCGATCCAGAAATATGCATGATTTTTCCCGAGGTATCCATGGGTGAGTCTTGATCTGTAAATACGAAATCTACGCCAAACAGGCAAGGAAAGTGGCCTGTGCGCAGCCGCGCGAAAGCGTCGCGCCCCATGATAGAGCCAAGCCTGTTAGCGCTCGACACCCCTGAGCCTCTCGGACGCACCTCTCTAAAAGCCTCAAATACGGTTAAAATTTACGGGTCGATTCGGAAAATGGGTTGGAATATGAATTTTGTGATCACACGAAAGTTTCCTGTGATCACAAAATGCCAAAACACGGGCGTTTTACCGCCAACAGGCCAAAAAACCATTTCTTATGCCCCGCAGCCAATGGCATATACGGGTCAATCGAACCAGGGAGAGGATATCTCTAATGAACATCCACGAGTATCAGGCGAAAGCCCTTCTCAAGGAATACGGCGCGCCGGTTTCGGACGGTCGCGTCGTTCTCAATGCAGCCGATGCGAAAACCGCAGCCGGCGAGCTTGACGGCCCGCTTTGGGTTGTGAAAGCCCAGATCCACGCAGGTGGTCGCGGCAAAGGCTCCTTCAAGGAAGCCGGCGCTGGCGAAAAAGGCGGCGTGCGTCTCGCGAAATCCGTTGAGGAAGCCGCGCAGGAAGCCAACGCCATGCTCGGCCACACGCTGGTCACGCATCAGACCGGCCCGGCTGGCAAGCAAGTGAACCGCATCTACATCGAAGATGGGTCCGACATTGAGAAAGAGCTTTACCTCGCTCTGCTCGTCGATCGTCAATCCTCCCGCGTCTCCATCGTGGCCTCCACCGAGGGCGGCATGGACATCGAGGAAGTGGCCGACAAGACGCCCGAGAAAATCCTCTCCTTCTCCATCGACCCGGCCACCGGCCTTCAGGGCTTCCACGGCCGCCGCGTCGCTTTTGCTCTCGGTCTCGAAGGCAAGCAGGTCAAACAGTGCGCCGCGCTGATTTCCAACCTCTATCGTCTGTTCATCGACAAAGACATGGAGATGCTCGAGATCAACCCGCTGATCGTGACCGACACGGGCGATCTGAAATGTCTCGACTGTAAAGCCGGCTTTGACGGCAACGCGCTTTACCGCCACGCCGACATCGTTGGCCTGCGCGACGAGACCGAAGAAGACCCGAAAGAACTGGCCGCTTCCCAGCACGACCTGAACTACATCGCGCTTGACGGTGAGATCGGCTGCATGGTGAACGGTGCGGGTTTGGCGATGGCCACCATGGACATCATCAAACTCTACGGCGCTGAGCCTGCCAACTTCCTCGACGTGGGCGGCGGCGCGACCAAAGAGAAAGTGACCGAAGCCTTCAAAATCATCACCTCCGATGAGAACGTCAAAGGCATCCTCGTGAACATCTTCGGCGGCATCATGCGCTGTGACATCATCGCCGAAGGCGTGATCGCAGCCGTGAAAGAGGTTGGCCTCAAGGTTCCGCTCGTTGTGCGTCTCGAAGGCACCAACGTGGAGCTCGGCAAAGAGATCATCAACAACTCCGGCCTCGATGTCATCGCGGCGGACGATCTCAAAGACGGCGCCCAGAAAATCGTGAAAGCGGTCAAAGGGTAACCTGATGCGTTTAACTGGTGTTCTTGTAGCTTGTTCTATGTTGGCCCTCACCGCGTGCCAATCGACAACACAACCAGCTGTTAGCACTCCTGCTTCGGCACAGTCCGAGACGGGTAACAAGCAGCAGCTTGTCGAAAGTCACGTCGTAGATGGCATTGGAGCATGTGCCGATTTTCTTCTGAACGGCACAGCGCTTGCCTCACTTCAGACTGATGGCTTCCAAAAAACGGCACTTGGCGCTTGGCGTTACAGTACTGGTGGTCTTTTCGGGAACCCCGTGAATGTCAATGGGAAGCAAGGGGATGCGTGCCACGTCTCCCATCTCGGCGGCATTAGCGAAGTTCAGCGAGCTTTGGGCTTAACCTCTCAGGCGCTTAAAGCAAAAGGCTACACGCAAGAGACAAGAACACTCGGCGGCGGCTCCACCAGAACGTATTTTGTGAAATCCGGCACTTCGCTCAGAGCAAGTGCGGGTTTCCAGATCGTGGGTGGGAATGGCACTATCACTGTCCGCCTCGAGAAAGAGTAGTTCACGCAGAGCATCTAGGTCTGCTTAGAGAAATCGCGGTTCGTCCGCACCGACATTAAAGGAGATGCCACATGGCAATTCTCGTAGATGAAAACACCAAAGTGATCTGTCAGGGCTTCACCGGCTCGCAAGGCACCTTCCACTCTGAACAAGCCATCGCTTACGGCACCAAAATGGTGGGCGGCGTGACCCCGGGCAAAGGTGGCACCACCCACCTCGACCTGCCGGTCTTCAACTCCGTGCACGAAGCCAAGCACGTCACCGAAGCCAATGCTTCCGTGATCTACGTGCCGCCGCCGTTCGCAGCCGACTCCATCCTTGAGGCGATCGACGCCGAGATGGAGCTGATCATCTGCATCACCGAGGGCATTCCGGTGCTCGACATGATGAAGGTGAAGCGCGCGCTGATGGACTCCAAGTCCCGCCTGATCGGCCCGAACTGCCCGGGTGTCATCACGCCGGACGCCTGCAAAATCGGCATCATGCCGGGCCACATCCACAAGCGTGGCTCCGTGGGTGTTGTCTCACGTTCCGGTACGCTCACCTATGAGGCTGTGAAACAGACCTCTGATCTGGGCCTCGGCCAATCCACCGCAGTGGGCATCGGCGGCGACCCGATCAAAGGCACCGAGCACATCGACGTGCTCGACATGTTCCTCGACGATCCGGAAACCACCTCGATCATCATGATCGGTGAGATTGGGGGCTCCGCAGAAGAAGAAGCCGCCGAATTCCTCGCCGAGCAGAAGAAAAAAGGCCGTTGGAAACCGACCGCTGGCTTCATCGCAGGCCGCACCGCCCCTCCGGGCCGCCGCATGGGCCACGCAGGCGCCATCGTCGCCGGTGGTAAAGGCGACGCGGAGAGCAAGATCGAAGCAATGAAATCCGCAGGCATCATCGTGGCAGACAGCCCGGCCACGCTCGGCGAAGCCGTGCAGGAAGCCATTGCCAAAGGCTAAGGCGTAAAGCGCCATGCAGCCTTGCGAAGAGAGGCCTGCATTTGACAAAATTCGCCTGCGCCCTTTGTAAAGAAAGGCGCAGGCGCACCCACAAAAAGGCAACGCGATCCTGCCCTCGAAACGGAAACGCACCCCAGATCAAGGTCAAACCGATGAACGACCAGAGCCCCAACGACATCTTCCATGCCTCCTCCTTCATGCAGGGGCACAACGCGGAATACCTCGAACAGGTCTACGCCCAGTACACTCAGGACCCCAGTTCCGTGGACGCCTCCTGGGCCGAGTTTTTCCAGTCTCTCGGAGATGCGGCAACGGATGTCACCGCCGAAGCGGCAGGCCCCTCCTGGGCGCGCCTCGACTGGCCGCCGGTGCCGAATGACGAGCTGACCCATGCTCTGGACGGTCAATGGGCCGAACCTGCTGCTGCGGCCGATGCCGCCGGCAAAAAAATCAAAGAGAAAGCCGCCGAAAAAGGCGTCGCGGTCTCCGAGGATCAGATCAAACGCGCCGTGCTCGACAGCATCCGCGCGATCATGATCATCCGCGCCTACCGCATTCGCGGCCACCTCATCGCCGATCTCGACCCTCTCAAGATGCGCGATCAGGAACCGCACCCGGAGCTCGATCCGCGCACCTACGGCTTCACCGAATCCGACATGGATCGCCCGATCTTCATCGACAACGTGCTGGGCCTGCAACACGCCTCGATGCGTCAGATCATTGATGTTCTGCAACGCACCTATTGCGGCACCTTCGCGCTGCAATACATGCATATCTCCGACCCGGAGCAGGCCGGTTGGCTCAAAGAGCGGATCGAAGGGTTCGGCAAGGAAATCCAGTTCACCAAGAATGGCCGTCGCGCCATTCTGAACAAGCTGGTCGAGGCCGAAGGCTTTGAGAAATTCCTCCATGTGAAATACATGGGCACCAAACGCTTCGGTCTCGATGGCGGCGAAAGCCTCATCCCGGCGATGGAACAGATCATCAAACGCGGCGGCAACCTCGGCGCGAAAGAGATCGTGATCGGCATGCCGCACCGCGGGCGTCTGTCCGTGCTCGCCAACGTGATGTCGAAACCCTACCGCGCGATTTTCAACGAATTCCAGGGCGGTTCCTTCAAGCCCGAGGACGTGGACGGCTCTGGCGACGTGAAATATCACCTCGGCGCCTCCTCCGACCGTGAGTTCGATGGCAACAAGGTCCACCTGTCCCTGACCGCCAACCCCTCGCACCTTGAGGCGGTGAACCCGGTGGTTCTGGGCAAGGCCCGCGCCAAAACCGACCAGAACAACGACCCGGAACGCACCTCTGTCATTCCGGTGCTTTTGCACGGTGACGCGGCCTTTGCGGGCCAAGGCGTCGTGGCGGAATGTTTCGGCCTCTCCGGTCTGCGCGGTCACCGCACCGGCGGCACGATCCATATCGTCGTGAACAACCAGATCGGCTTTACCACCGCGCCGCACTTCTCGCGGTCTTCGCCTTATCCGACCGACATTGCGCTCATGGTCGAAGCGCCGATCTTCCACGTCAACGGCGACGATCCGGAGGCCGTGGTGCACGCCGCCAAGGTGGCCACCGAGTTCCGTCAGAAGTTCCACAAAGACGTGGTCATCGACATCTTTTGCTACCGCCGCTTCGGTCACAACGAAGGCGACGAGCCGATGTTCACCAACCCGCAGATGTACACCAACATCAAGCGGCACAAGACCACGCTGCAACTCTACACCGAGCGCCTCGTGGCCGACGGTCTCATCCCCGAGGGCGAGATCGAGGACATGAAAGCGGCTTTCCAGTCGCTCTTGAACGAAGAGTTCGAAGCCGGGAAAACCTTTAAACCGAACAAGGCCGACTGGCTTGACGGGCGTTGGTCGCACCTCAACAAAGAGGGCGAAGAATACCAGCGCGGTCAGACCTCGATCACCGAGGAGACCATGGCGCAGATCGGGCGTTCGCTGACGCAGGCGCCCGAGGGTTTTAACCTGCACAAAACCGTGGGGCGCCAATTGGACGCCAAGGCTCAGATGTTCGAAACCGGTCAAGGCTTCGACTGGGCGACGGGCGAAGCGCTGGCCTTCGGCTCGCTTCTGAGCGAGGGCTACCCGGTGCGTCTCGCGGGTCAGGACAGTACACGCGGCACCTTCTCGCAGCGTCACTCCGGTCTGATCGATCAGGCCTCCGAGGATCGCTACTATCCGCTGAACCACATCCGTGAGGGTCAGGCGCATTACGAGGTCATCGACTCGATGCTCTCTGAATACGCCGTCCTTGGGTTCGAATATGGCTACTCGCTGGCCGAGCCGAACGCGCTCACCCTCTGGGAAGCCCAGTTCGGCGACTTCGCCAACGGTGCGCAGATCATGTTCGACCAGTTCATCTCTTCGGGTGAATCGAAATGGCTGCGGATGTCCGGTCTCGTGATGCTTCTGCCGCATGGCTACGAGGGTCAGGGCCCGGAACACTCCTCCGCCCGTCTCGAACGTTTCCTGCAGATGTGCGGTCAGGACAACTGGATCGTGGCGAACTGTTCGACGCCTGCGAACTACTTCCACATCCTGCGTCGCCAGCTGCACCGCTCCTACCGGAAGCCTCTGGTGCTGATGACGCCGAAATCGCTTCTGCGCCATAAACTCGCGACCTCCGTGGCCGCCGATTTCACCGATGGCTCGTCCTTCCACCGCGTGCTTTGGGACGATGCGGATCGCGACAACGGCACCGCCAAGTCCGACATCAAACTGAAAGCGGACAAGGACATTAAGCGCGTCGTGATCTGTTCCGGCAAGGTCTATTACGACCTCTTGGAGGCCCGCGACGAAGCCGGCAAGGACGACACCTACATCCTGCGTCTCGAACAATTCTACCCGTTCCCGGCGCTCTCGATGGTCAAGGAACTGGAGCGCTTCAAAGACGCCGAAGTCATCTGGTGTCAGGAAGAGCCGAAGAACCAAGGGGCCTGGACCTTTGTCGAGCCCAACATCGAATGGGTGCTCACGCGCATCGGCGCCAAGCACACGCGTCCGGTCTACGCCGGTCGCGCCGCCTCCGCCTCGCCCGCCACGGGTCTGGCGTCTCAGCACAAAGCACAACAGCAAGCGCTCGTGAACGATGCGCTCAATATCGAAGGGTAATCCTATGTCCGTTGAAGTCCGCGTCCCGACCCTGGGTGAATCCGTGACCGAAGCCACCGTCGCCACTTGGTTCAAAAAACCGGGTGACACCGTGGCGGTCGATGAAATGCTCTGCGAGCTGGAAACCGACAAGGTGACCGTCGAAGTGCCCTCCCCCGCCGCTGGCGTGCTGGGTGAAATCGTCGCCGCCGAGGGCGAAACCGTGGGTGTTGATGCGCTCCTCGCCACGCTCTCCGAGGCAGGCAACGCAGGCCCCGAAGAGGTCAAGCCCCGCGCTCACGCCGAGGATAAACCCGCCGCCTCCGGCGCGTCTGAAAGCGTCGACATCATGGTGCCGACCCTTGGCGAATCCGTGACCGAGGCCACTGTCGCCACCTGGTTCAAAGCCGTGGGTGACAGCTTTGAGGCCGACGAGATGCTCTGCGAGCTGGAAACCGACAAGGTCTCCGTCGAAGTGCCCGCGCCTGCTGCGGGTGTGCTGACCTCCATCATCGCGAACGAAGGCGACACGGTCGCCGCCGGCGGCAAACTGGCCGAGATGTCCTCGGGCGCGGGTGCCGCTGCTGCGAAACCTGCTGCGGCTGCCCCGGCTGCGGCTCCTGCCGCCTCCGGTGGTAAAGACGTCGAAAACGCACCCTCTGCCAACAAGCTGATGGCGGAAAAAGGCGTGAACCCGGCGTCTGTCTCCGGCTCCGGCAAAGATGGCCGCATCATGAAAGAGGACGTGCTGAACGCGCTGAACAAACCGGCCTCCGCCCCGGCCCCGGCTGCGGCTCCTGCCGCTCCGCGTCCGGCCGAAGATGCCGCCCGCGAAGAGCGCGTGAAAATGACCAAGCTGCGTCAGACCATTGCGCGTCGCCTCAAAGAGTCTCAGAACACCGCCGCCATGCTCACCACCTACAACGAGGTGGACATGACCGAGGTGATGGCGCTCCGCAACCAGTACAAAGACCTCTTCGAGAAGAAACACGGCGTGCGCCTCGGCTTCATGTCCTTCTTCACCAAGGCCTGTGTCCACGCGCTGAAAGAAGTGCCGGAAGTGAACGCCGAGATCGACGGCACCGATGTGGTCTACAAAAACTACGTCAACATGGGCGTCGCCGCGGGCACCCCGCAGGGCCTCGTCGTGCCGGTCATCCGCGATGCCGACAGCATGTCCTTCGCCGAGATCGAAAAAGCCATCTCCGAAAAAGGCAAACGTGCGCGTGACGGCAAACTGTCCATGGCGGAAATGCAGGGCGGCACCTTCACCATCTCCAACGGCGGTGTCTATGGCTCGCTGATGTCCTCGCCCATCCTGAACCCCCCGCAGTCCGGCATCCTCGGCATGCATAAAATTCAGGACCGTCCGATGGCCATCAACGGTCAGGTCGTCATCCGTCCGATGATGTATCTGGCTCTGTCTTACGACCACCGGATCGTGGACGGCAAAGGCGCCGTGACCTTCCTCGTGCGCGTCAAAGAAGCGCTGGAAGACCCGCGTCGTCTGTTGATGGATCTGTAAGAAACGATTGTTGGCGCTCTCATTAAAGAGAGCGCCAACAAACATTTGGATCGTCTAATGCCAGATAAAATCGATGAAATCCGCCTTGAATGGTACCGAAACAACATTCAGATTGCGGCTAACCTTAGCAATTTCGCGCTCAAGACGCTCGTTACTTTAAATAGTGGCGCCATTGTTGTTTTGCTAACTTTCATCGGAAATGCTGCGACACAATCCAGATTTCTTGTTTCCGCGTCAGCACTAAAGGATGCTATTTTTTCCTATATTTTGGGGCTCATTTTCGTATTTTTGCTAATCGCGGTTGCATACGTAAATTCAATGATCATGACACCATACGACGCGCGTAAAGGGCTTAGCGACAAAATAGCGTTACCAATTTACGTAATTGGAGCGTTCATGTCTCTCGCGGCATTTGTGTTTGGTACTCTCAAAGTAGCAAACAGTATTTCCATACAATGACCCCCCTCCTCACCCTCCTCGCCCTCGCAGGCCTCTTGCACATCGCGCAATTCGTGGTGGCCTCTTACATGGCGAATGTCGATCTGGGGCCGGGCTACACCACCTCCCCCCGCGACCGCGCACCCAGCCGCGAGATGCGCAAGACCACGGGCCGGATGCTGCGCGCCTATGACAATCACAGTCAGATGTTCCCCTTCTTCGCCGCGGGCGTGTTCCTGATCCACCTGACGGATCAGTCGAGCGCCGTGACCCTCGGCGCGGGCGTGGGCTATCTGATCGCAAGGGTGCTTTACGTGCCCGCCTATGCTTTCGGCTGGCAGCCGTGGCGGTCCTACATCTGGATGATCGCCATGCTCTGCTGCGCCATTCTGTTCATCGCCGCGCTGATCTGAGCGGCTCGAAATACTGACCAAGGAGAAGACCATGGCATCCTACGACGTGATCATCATCGGCGCTGGCCCCGGCGGCTACGTGTCCGCCATTCGCTGCGCCCAACTGGGCCTCAAGACCGCCGTGGTCGAGGGCCGCGAGACGCTGGGCGGGACCTGCCTCAACGTCGGCTGTATCCCGTCGAAAGCGCTGCTCAATGCGACGCACCACCTGCATGAGGCGGAGCACAATTTCGCTGCCATGGGCCTCAAGGGCAAAAGCCCCTCCGTCGATTGGGCGCAGATGAAATCCTATAAGGACGACGTCGTGGGCCAAAACACCGGCGGCATCGAATTCCTGTTCAAAAAGAACAAGATCGACTGGCTCAAAGGCTATGGCTCCATCCCGGAAAAGGGCAAAGTCAAAGTTGGCGATGAGGTCCATGAGGCCAAGAACATCGTGATCGCGTCTGGTTCCGTGCCGACGTCTTTGCCGGGTGTTGAGGTGAACAACGAAGGCGGCATCGTGGTCGACAGCACCGGCGCGCTGGAGCTGCCGAAAGTGCCAAAGAAACTCGTCGTGATCGGCGCAGGCGTGATCGGTCTGGAGCTTGGGTCGGTCTATGCGCGTCTGGGCGCCGAGGTGACCGTAGTGGAATTCATGGATTTCATCACCCCCGGCATGGACGCCGACGTGCAGCGCACCTTCAAAAAACTTCTGGAAAAACAAGGCCTCAACTTCGTTCTGGGCGCCGCCGTGCAAAATGTCGAAGCCTCGAAAACCAAGGCGAAGGTCAACTACAAGCTCAAGAAAGACGACAGCGAGCACACGCTTGACGCCGACGTCGTTCTCGTCGCCACGGGCCGCAAACCCTACACGGACGGGCTTGGCCTTGACGCTCTGGGCGTGGAATTCACCCCGCGCGGTCAGATCAAAACCGACGCGCATTGGGCCACCAACGTGCCGGGCATCTACGCCATCGGCGACGCCATCGTCGGACCGATGTTGGCCCACAAAGCCGAGGACGAAGGCATGGCCGTCGCCGAGGCTCTGGCTGGCAAACATGGTCACGTGAACTACGACGTCATCCCGGGCGTGATCTACACCTCGCCGGAGGTCGCCACCGTCGGCAAGACCGAAGCGCAGCTGAAAGAAGAAGGTCGCAAAGTGAAGGTCGGCAAGTTCTCCTTCATGGGCAACGCACGCGCCAAGGCCGTGTTCCAAGGCGACGGCTTCGTGAAACTCATCGCGGACGCGGAAACCGACCGCCTCCTGGGGGCTGCGATCATCGGCCCGGCTGCGGGCGACATGATCCACGAGATCTGTGTGGCGATGGAATACGGCGGCTCGGCGCAAGACATCGCGCTCACCTGCCACGCCCACCCGACCTACTCGGAAGCCGTGCGCGAGGCCGCTCTGGCCTGTGGCGACGGTCCGATCCACGCATAAGGTTTTGGGTCATTCAGACACAGAAAAGGCGCTCTCCGGAGCGCCTTTTTTTCATTTACCCTTTTGCGGCCTCTTCCAGCCGCTTGGCGTGCTCAATGCGCAACTCCTTGCGCAGCTCGGCCGCCCGCCAGCGTTTCTTGTCCGTTTCCGTCTCAGGCGTGAATTGCGGCACGGCCACGGATTTGCCCGTGTCATCGACGGCAACCATGGTGAAATAGCAGGAATTGGTGTGGCGCACGGTCTGGGTGCGGATGTTTTCCGCCTCGACCCGGATGCCGATCTCCATCGAGGTGCGGCCGACGTAATTCACCGTCGCGCGGCAATGCAGCAATTCGCCCACATGGATCGGCTGTTTGAACATCACCTGATCGACCGAAAGCGTCACCGCGTATTGCCCCGAGTAGCGCGAGGCGCAGGAAAAAGCCACAAGATCGAGCAGGCGCAACAATGCGCCGCCATGCACCTTGCCCGAAAAATTCGCCAGATCCGGCGTCATCATTTCGGTCATTTCCAGATAACGTGCCATGCGCGATGCCCCTGTTCCACTCCGTCTCAGCCCAAAAGACTCTGCGGCGCAGAAAAGGTCAAGCCACGGAGCGGGCTCTTGAGTGGGGTCTTGAGTGGGAGAACAAGGTGAGAAGGGACCGCCAAAATGCGATCCCTTCTCGTCCGACCCGTCATCGGGGGGGGGGTGATAAGGGCCGGAAACTGTCAGAGCTGAATAGCCCCGCAGCGCAAACAAAGGCCATCGGAAAAAAATACATCGGCGGAAAGCTTCTTATCAAAGCGTCGCATGATCGACAGGAGCGTGCCAGCGGCACCGAAGCCCCCCCTCCCCGGCAATGTCTGTCCTGTTCCAGATGTTGGGCATCCTTGTGCTTAGGACATGTCCCACTTTGGTGTTCGGCGCCTCAAACCGCCAACATCCGCAGCCCCTGCGTCACATCAGAGCGCACCGCAAGCCGCAGCCCCGGCTCATCCCCCGCCCGCAGCGCCGCGACGATCAAACGGTGATTATGCGGCACCTCGGTGCGGTTGAGGCGGGCATAAAGTGCGCGCATCGTCGGGCCGAGCTGAAGCCAGACGGTTTCCGTCAGCGCGAGCATCGCAGGCGCCTGTGCACGCAGATAGAGCGTGCGATGGAATTCGAGATTGGCGCGGATGTAGCCCACGTCATCATGTTTCGCGACCATTTCGGCAATCGTGCCATTGATCGTCTGAAGCCGGTCAATCAGCGCCATATGCGCCCGCGGAAGCGCCCGAGAGGCGAGTTCAGGCTCGATCAACGCGCGGATCGAGGCCAGCTCTTCCAAACGCTCGTTCGACAGCTCCGGCGTGCTGACACGGCCCGAGGCAGAGAGGTTCAGCCCGCCATCCGCCACCAGCCGCCGCACCGCCTCGCGCGAGGGTGTCATGGACACATCGAACATCTTGCCGATGCCGCGCAGGGTCAGCGCCTGACCCGGCACGAATTCGCCATGCATGATCCGCGTCCGCAGCGCGCGGTAGACGCGGTCATGGGCGGCGGTCGGGGTCTCGGAGGTACGGATGGTGGGGGTAATCATAGGTGCAAATGTGATCACAAAGGCCGGAATGTCAATCCGCCTCGAACCGCCAAGCGTGAAGCTTTTCGCCCTCTGTATGCAACCAACGGCGATGCGCAGCATGATCGGGACAGACCCGCGCAACATGAGCCCAAAAGCGATCCGAATGGTTCATCTCCAACCGATGCGCCACTTCATGCGCGGCGACATAGTCGAGCACCGCCGCCGGCGCCATCACCAGACGCCAAGAATACATAAGATTGCCCGCCGAGGTGCAGGACCCCCAACGCGACCGCGGATCGCGCAGGGTGATGCGCCCGTAATCGGTTTTCAGCAAAGCCGCGTAACGGTCCGAAGCCTCGCGCAGCCGCATCTGCGCCTCAAGTTTGAGAAAAGCTTTCACCCTTGCGGCAACACGGTCCGCTTCGCCAGGCACCACAAGGCAACCGTCTTTCATCAGAGCACGCCGCCCCTGCCCCGGCACGATCTCCACCTCGCGGCCCAAAAACGGCACATTCGCTCCAAAAACAGCCACCTGCTCCGGCGCCCGCGTGCCGAGATGTTTGCGAATCCAGTCTTCCTTTTCATGCAGAAACGCCAAGGCCTCGCGCTCCGGCAAACGTGCGGGCATCGACAACGTCACCCGCCCGTCGAGACGCGACACCCGCAAGGACAGGCGCTTTGCCCGGCTTGAACGCCGCAAAGTCACCCCGACCGGCGGGTTTCCTTCCAGAATAATGTCGCCCATACTTGCCTCACTCGTGCGTCCTCCCCACATATCGTGACAAAGGACCCGAGGCCACGCTCTTTACCGTTTTTTGAGGGAAAAGCCTTTGACAGCCCCCTTGCGATATGGCATGGCGCGCAGGTCTCCACATATGGATCAGATTTAACGAAAGGGATTCATCATGCCCAAAGAGGAATGGGGCGTAAAACGCGTCTGCCCCACCACCGGCAAACGGTTCTATGATTTGAACCGCGATCCGATCGTGTCTCCCTACACCGGTGAGATCGTGACGTTTGACGTGAACAACAAGTCCCGCGTTGCCATCACCGAAAAAGAACAAGCGAAACCCGCCGACGATCTCGACGACGAGGACGATCTGTTGGTCGATGATGATGCAGACATCGATCTCGATGACGATCTTCTCGACGATGACGAGGATGACGATAACGTCTCCCTCGACGAGATTGCCGACGTCGCATCGGACGACGACGACTGATCTGAGGATCAATCGACTGGGCAGATGGGAAATTTCATCTGCCTGTCATTTTTTCGCTTGCAACGTCGGGCGAGACAAAATAGGAAGCGCGGGCGGACGGGAAACGCCCACCCGCACAGTCGCCTGACCGGCGCCAAACCGGTCAATTTGGGGCCTTAGCTCAGCTGGGAGAGCGCCTGCATGGCATGCAGGAGGTCAGCGGTTCGATCCCGCTAGGCTCCACCAAATTCCCTATTGAAAAACACCAGATAGTTCTGCCTTTCTCGTCAGTGGATTTGCCTCTGCCGCGCAGACCGGTGCTGTTTTTCCTGTGAAAATCCATACTGCCTTGATCCGCGCCTTTCAGCGCGTCGATCACTGCGCAGCCCTTCCCCCTGTCAACCCAAGGATGACCCCTGAGCGACTATTTCTTCGTTGTGACGGGCGACCTTAGGTCGCGGGCAAAACCAGCCTGATCACCGAACTTTCCTGCCGCGGCTTTCACACAATTTCGCAAAAAGAAAAACAATGCACCAAATCTTAAGAAGCCCCGCCCATCTTGAGCAAAATTGACCTTCACCTCCCACAGAAATGGGGCCAAATGCTTCGAGAACTCCTCTCAAAACTTTCCGTACGGATCTACGCCATCGTCCTCGTGTCGATGATCATGATCCTTTCGCTCACACAAATCATCATGAGCATTTCCTATGACACCGCCTTCGGCATGCGCGAACAACACCTCAGCGATATCGTCGACACTGTCGTCTCCAATCTGGACATGCTCGAAAAAGAAGTTGAGGCGGGCAACCTCTCCCGTGAGGAAGCCTATTCCATCGCCCAAGAGCGCATCATGGCCTTCAATTATGACGAGGCCGGCTATTTCTTTGCCTTCGACAAAAACAACACAATGATCGCGCATCCCACCCAGCCGGATTGGATCGGTCAGGACATGTCCAACTATACTGACACACGCGGCACGAACATCTTTGCCGAGATGACGTCTCTTGTGAAAGAGCAAGGTCGCGGCATGATCACCTATTTCTTCAACAAGCCCAATGGCGGCGGAGATGAGGAAAAAATCAGCTATGTCGCCGAATTCCAGCCCTGGGGGTGGATTATCGGAACCGGCTCTTACCTGTCCGACATCCAAGCCCAGATGGCCACCATGCGCACTATCGGACATGCGGTTGAAGTCGTCACGCTGATTCTCCTCCTCGGCGTGTCCACCCTCTTGGTGCGCAGTGTCACCAAACCTTTGAATGCGCTCAAGCTTCGCATGTCCGAAATGTCTGACGGTGACACCGAAAGCCCCGTTCCAATGACCGAAAGCAAAAGTGAAATCGGCGAAATGGCACGCGTTCTGGAGGTCTTCCGAAACGCCTTGCTCGAACGCGAGGAATTGGCCAAGCAACAAGCAATCAAAGACGCCGAACTCGCGCAGGAACGCGAG
The DNA here is from genome assembly GCF_020524585.1 of Celeribacter naphthalenivorans. Taxonomy (GTDB): domain Bacteria; phylum Pseudomonadota; class Alphaproteobacteria; order Rhodobacterales; family Rhodobacteraceae; genus Celeribacter; species Celeribacter naphthalenivorans. The sequence goes on along the minus strand of NZ_JAIVLK010000008.1, from coordinate 1,824 downwards.
GCAAATGCCGAACGCGAACGCCAAGCTCAGAAACGTGAGGAACAAGTCGCGGAGCAACGCCGGCTGGAACAAGAAGCAACACGCGCCGAAAAAGAAAAAGAACGCGCTCTGGCTGAAAAAGAACGTGAGCAAAATTTGCAAGAACAGCAAAGAGTCGTGGACTCTCTTGCAACGGGGCTTGGCGCGATGTCTCGCGGCGATTTGACGGTTCGCATCGATGAGGCCTTCCCGGTTTCCTACGAAAAGCTGCGCAATGACTTCAACAATGCGGTCGAAAAAGTCGCACATCTGGCCGCAGCAATCGCGGAAGGCGCGGCAACGATCATCAACGAGACCGAAAACCTCAACAGCGCCTCTCTGGACCTGAGCCGCCGCACCGAAACTCAGGCGGCCTCGCTTGAAGAAACCGCGGCCGCCATCACGCAACTTGCTGCCTCCGTCGAGAGCTCCGCCAAAAGCGCGAAAAATGCCGCAAGCACGGTCGGCCAGACCAAAGATCGCTCCATTGTTGGCCGCGATGTGGTGCAGCGCACGGTTCAAGCCATGCATGACATCGCGGAAAGCTCGACCCAGATTTCCAAAATCACGAGCGTGATCGACGATATCGCATTCCAAACCAACCTTTTGGCCCTGAACGCAGGGGTGGAAGCGGCGCGCGCCGGTGATTCCGGGCGCGGCTTCGCCGTTGTGGCCTCAGAAGTGCGCGCCCTGGCGCAACGTAGCTCTGGGGCGGCCAATGAGATTGCCAAATTGATCGAAACATCCGGTCGTCAGGTCGATGAGGGCGTGCAGCTCGTCAATGCCTCAGGCAGTGCGCTGACAGAGATCGAATCCCTTGTCACCAATCTGGATGGTTTGGTGCAGACGATCGCGACCTCGGCGTCCGAACAATCCGTGGGCCTGTCGGAAATCACCACTGCCGTCAGCCAACTTGATCAGGTGACACAACATAACGCCGCTATGTTCGAAGAAACCACAGCGGCGTTGCAGGCCCTGAAAGCCCAAGCCACGTCACTGGAGCGCGATAGCGCTCAGCTCAAAACCAGCAAGGACAGCGACGAGCTACGCCTCGCATCTTGAGCACACTCGCAAAAGGCATCTGTGCCCGGAAAACTTCCGGGCACATGTCGCATATTCAACGTCATGAACCAGTCACGCGAGCTGGATCACATGAAGACGAGTCACCAGACGATAGCGCCAATTCATCGAGAAATTTCGGGCATAACCGTCAGACCTGCGTGGCTCAAATCGAACACCCGAAGAAGGTTCAACATCAGAAACATCCCAAACGGCTCACGAACGCGGACCCCACAGGAAAATTATTGCATTGATAAATAAAGATAATTTTTATTGTTAAGAGTATTTACAAAGATTAGTAAATTTTCGTGAACATATTTACAAAGAACATATTCAAGTCTCGCAAGCTTCGAGCGTTTTCATTTCAAACTCTGTAAACCTTATCCTGAGGAGAAGGCTCATTCTGTGAGTGAGCCGCGTTTTGAGTTGGGAGGCGACGATGTCGGAAGACATGACCAAGATGACCGCACCTGCTGAGGCTTTTGCCTCGCGTGCGCATATCAATGCAGAGACTTACGAAACCATGTACCAGCGCTCCATCGAGGACCCGGTATCCTTCTGGGCCGAACAAGGCAAGGTTCTCGACTGGATGGAGCCCTACACGCAGGTCAAGAAGACCTGTTTCGACTTCGGGCGCGTGGACATCAAATGGTATGCCGACGGCGTCTTGAACGTCTCCGCCAACTGCATCGACCGTCATCTGTCGAAAAAATCCCTGCAAACCGCGATCATTTTCGAGCCGGACGA
>NZ_JAIVLK010000007.1 GCF_020524585.1 Celeribacter naphthalenivorans | reverse complement strand
GCTGCTTTATCGTAAGCATCTGAAGCCATTGGAGGTATTTGAGCACTTCAGCATCGACAGAAATTTTGGTCTCTTCAACTCCGATGCTCAATTCCGCAGTGAGTGGGTTTATTCCAATAGATCTGCTCAGGTGCTCTTCAGGTCGCGTCGAAACACTGGTTAGGTTTGTCCCGCATCTTTAGTTGTGCGAACTAGAGGCACCTCGAATGGGCCGCGTTCCTGCGCGAGCATGGTTTGGAACACTCGATGAACCGCAGGGGCAACTGCCATGAAATCAAGCTGGTCCGCGCCAGCGAAGACGCTCGACGCGATGTCTTTGAGTACATCGAACTGTTCTACGACCCGAAACGCAAGCGCACGAATGTCGCTCTCGCTCATGTGGCGGAAGTTTTCGTAAGGCATCGACGGAAAGAGATGCGCCCCGTGCGGTCTCACGCCATCAACCATGGCCACACGGAAGTTGTCCAAGGACCAACCGTCGATGCCCGCGAGAGTTTTTAGAAAGGCGTTCAGATCGCCCGCAACCTACGCATCGAATCCGATACATTTGTCATAAGGCTTTCGAAACAGAAGAATCCTGAACAGAAATGGGCAATGACGATTCAGAGAGGGAACCGGCGCGGGTCGCTCAATGAGTAAAAGTCGACCCGAACCTCTAAGGTTCGGCCAATCACTCACCTTCATTTCCCCAACATGAGGTTCGGAACATACAAAATTTTGCAACAGCCACTGGGCCCGCAATTCCCAACCTGTGGATCCCCGGACTGCATCAGGCCGGGGATTTCATTTATTTACATACGACGCTCGCGCTGCCAGGTCAGTGCGAGATCTTCGATCATATCTTCCTGTCCACCGACCATACCTCGCTTGCCCAATTCCATAAGCAATTCGCGCGCCGGGATGCCGTAGCGGTCCTCCGCCCGCTTCGCGAAGAGCAGGAAGGAGCTGTAGACACCTGCATAACCGATGGTCAGAGAGTTGCGATCTACCCGGACAAGATGGTCCATCATCGGCACGACAAGATCTTCGGCGACATCCATAATACCGAACAGGTCGACCCCGGTCTGCACGCCCATACGGTTGAAAACCGCGACGAGCAGCTCCATTGGCGCATTGCCTGCACCGGCACCGAGACCGGCGGCAGCCCCATCGATGCGGTTGGCCCCGCATTCGACGGCGGCGACCGAATTGGCAATCCCCATACCCAAGTTATGGTGACCATGGAATCCGAGTTCCGTCTCCGGCGACAGCGCCTCGCGCAGCGCAGTGATCCGCGCTCTTACGTCGTCGGGTAGCATATAACCTGCGGAGTCTGTGCAATAGATGCAGTTGGCGCCATAGCTTTCCATTTTCAGCGCTTCTTCCACCAACCCTGCGGGGCTGTTGCGATGCGCCATCATCAGAAAACCGACCGTGTCGAGATCGGTCTGGGCGGCAAATTTGATATGCTGTTCGGCGACATCCGCCTCGGTACAATGCGTGGCGACCCGAACGCCGGAAATCCCGAGATCCATTGCGCGTTTGAGATCGTCCAGAATGCCGATGCCAGGAAGCAGCAGCGCAGAAACTTTCGCGTTTTTCATATGCGGGATCACCGCAGCGAGATATTCGTCGTCCGTGGACGGTGCGAAACCGTAGTTGACGGAGTTGCCGCCCAGACCATCCCCATGGGTCACTTCGATCCAAGGCATCCCTGCGGCGTCGAGCGCCTTGGCGATGGTGATCATCTCCTCGATGGAGATTTGCTGGCGCTTGGCATGCATGCCATCGCGCAGGCTCATTTCGTGCAATGTGACGTTGCGGCCTTCGATGCTCATTCTGGCCTCCTTCAAGCGCGTTTGGGCAGGGCGATGTCACCGCCTGCGATTTCTTGTGCGAACATTTCAGCCGTGCGCAGCGCGGCCGAGGTCATAATGTCGAGATTGCCCGCATATTTCGGCAGGAAATCCCCAAGCCCCTCGACCTCGACAAAGATCGAGACGCGATTTCCATCGAACACCGGACCGTTCACAAGCTTGTAGCCCGGCACATATTTCTGAACTTCCAGGACCATCGACTGGACGGATTCGGTGATGGCGGCTTCGTCAGGCGTGTCCTCGGTCAGAACATGAATGGTATCGCGCATGAGAAGCGGCGGCTCAGCCGGATTCACAACGATGATCGCCTTGCCTTTCTTTGCACCGCCGACATTTTCGATGGCGCGGGCGGTTGTCTGGGTGAACTCGTCGATGTTTTTGCGCGTGCCCGGCCCGATAGACCGCGAGGCCACAGAGGCCACGATCTCGCCATAAGCGACCGGCTGAACGCGCGAGACGGCGGCGACCATGGGAATCGTCGCCTGACCGCCACAGGTCACCATGTTGACGTTCATTTCGAGCTTCGCGGCATGTTCCGCAAGATTGACCGGCGGCACACAGTAAGGCCCGATGGCGGCGGGTGTCAGATCGACCATGAGAACGCCTTTCTCATTGAGCTTGCGGCTGTTCTCGGCATGGACATAGGCTGAGGTCGCATCAAAAGCGATGCGGATGTCATCAGCCTCTACAGCGTCCAGCATCCCGTCCACGCCTTCGGCCGTGGTCTTGATCCCCATGGCCGCCGCGCGTTTGAGACCTTCGGAGGTCGGGTCAATACCAACCATCCAAACCGGCTCAACCCATTCGGAACGCTGCATTTTCATCAACAGATCCGTTCCGATGTTGCCGGGACCGATAATCACGGCACGCAGTTTCTTTGTCATCGTGCAATTCCTTTAAATTTACATTCCGAAGAGGGCCGGCAGGCCGAGAGACAGAGCGGGCACATAGGTAATCAACGCGAGGATCAGGAGCATCACCACGAGGAAAGGCGCAGCGGAGCGCATCAATCTTTCCAACGGGATATTGCCCACACGCGACGCGACGAAGAGGTTTACACCCACAGGCGGTGTCACCATGCCGATCGCGAGGTTGGCAATCATAACGATGCCGAAGTGAACAGGATCCACCCCAGACGCGGCGGCGACCGGCAACAGGATTGGGGTGAGGATGATGATCGCGGCGAGCGTCTCCATGAATGTGCCCACCACCAGCAACAGCAGGTTGATCAGGATGAGGATCATCAGCGGGTTGCTCACCAGTTGCGTGATATAGTCCGCCATCATCACCGGGATGCGCTCGATCGCCAAAACGCGCCCAAAGATCGTGGCGGCCCCGACGATCAGCATGATCGTGGCCGAGGTGAGCGCCGAGGACGCAAAAATGTGATGCAGGTCCGAGAATTTCAATTCGCGATAGACGAAAAGACCAACGATGAGGCCATAGATCACGCCGATCGCGGAGGCCTCTGTGGGCGTGAAGACGCCGCCATAGATACCGCCTAAGATCAGGACGGGGACCATGAGAGCCCATTTCGCCTCCCAGATGGTGACGACGATGTCCTTGAAGCTATGGCGTTCCGCGCTGCGTTCGATGCCTTCGCGGCGCGCTTGGAACCATGCATATACGATTAGAGCAATCCCGATCAAAGCTCCCGGCACGACACCGGCCATGAACATTTTGGTCACGGAGACATTGGCCGACGTGGCATAGATCACCATCGGGATCGACGGCGGGATGATCACCCCAAGGCTCCCCGCAGAGGCGATAAGCCCGCCAGTGAAGGGCGGGCGATAGCCCCCTTTGGCCATCGCAGGCATCAGGATCGCGCCAACAGCGGCCACGGTGGCCGGACCGGAACCGGAGATCGCGGCAAAGAACATACAGGTGACAACAGCGATGATCGCCAAGCCACCGGAATAGCGCCCGAAGAGCACAAGCCCGACCTTCAAAAGCCGTTTGGACAGGCCACCGTGCCCCATGAGATCGCCCGCGAGCACAAAGAAGGGCACCGCCATCAGAGGAAAGCTGTCAATCGAGGTGACAAGCCCCTGTGCGATATAGCTCGAACTCACCTTGCCACTGACCAACAGCGCCAGCGTCGAAGCCAGCCCCAAGGCGATGCCGATCGGCACCGACACCAGAAGCATGACGAGGAACGGAATAAAGAGCAGAGCGGAAATCATTCGTCAGCCTCCGGGGCGCGACCACGCAACCGGGCGATATCGAGCACGATGTGTTGAATAAGGCGGATCACCACGAGACCAAAACCCACCACCGGTGCGGCATAGACATAGGCCATTGGGACCCCCAGCGAAGACGAGGTCTGACCGAAGCCATAGATTTTCGCAGTGAGCTTCGTCCCTTCCCAAATCACCAGAGCGGCAAAAAGGCCGAACACGAGATGGATCAGAATGCGCACAACGATCTGGCCACGATCCGGCAGCAGATCGCTGAAAGCTGTGACGCGGATATGCGCCTGCTTTCGCACACCGTAGCTCACCCCGATGTAGGTTGCCCAGATGAACAGATAACGCGCCAATTCTTCTGACCAGGTCAGGGAGGCTTCCATCACATAGCGCATGAAAACCTGAAGTCCGATGAGAAGAGTCATTGAGGCAAGAAGAGCGACCAGAAGTGTCTCTTCGAGTTTCTCGTTGATGAATTTCAAGGGGATACTCCAGTCAATAGGAGGTCGGTCTGACGGAGCGCGCGCTACAGTGTCGCGCTCCGTCCATTTGACTTATTCGCCGTTGGCAATGGCCATGATGCGGTCCACCGCCTCCGCACCGACTTTCTTTTTCACCATGTCGATGACAGGCCCCATACGACCGGCGAACTCGGCCTGCTGTTCTGCCGTGAGCTCGACAAAGGTAATCTCAGGCATCGCAGCTTCGGCCTTGTCGTCGGCTTCCTGCGCGAGTTTGCGTTGATAGGCTTTGGACTCCGCGAAAACCTCTTCGAAAATCGCACGATCCTCATCCGACATCCGTGCCGTCACTTCCGGGTTCATCAGCACCACAAACGGGGAATAGATGTGGTTCGTCTTGGTGATGTATTTCTGCACTTCGAAGAACTTCATGTCATAGAAGAGGTTGATCGGCCCTTCTTGTGCATCGAAAGTGCCCTGCTGCAGTGCGGTGAACAGCTCAGAAAACGCCAGCGGCGCCGGGTTTGCCCCCTCTTCACGCCACGCCGCGATATGCACCTCGTTTTCCATGGTGCGCATTTTCATGCCCTCGAGATCGGCGGGCGTGTAGATCGGCTTCACGTTGTTGGTCAACTGACGGAAGCCGTTTTCCCAATAGCCGACGCCATGCAGGCCGACGCGCTCAAGGCTGTCGAGAAGGCCTTGACCAACCTCACCGTCCAGCACGCGGTAGACGCTTTCGCGGTCTTTGAACAGGAACGGAATATCGAGCGCGAAATACTCTTTGTTGAAACTCCCGAGCGGCGCCGAGGACACAAAGGCCATATCCAGATTGCCGAGCTGCAGGCTCTCGATCAATTCGCGTTCACCACCAAGCTGACCGTTCGGAAAAATCTCAAGCCCGATCCGGCCTTCGGTTCTTTCACGCATTTGCTCGTCGATAAACTCAAGTGCGAGGTGGCCAGTGTTGGTCGCCGATGCGGCATGTGCCGCTTTGATCGTCAGCTCAGGTTCAGCCACCGCCTGCGTCGCCCCCAAAGACGTCGCCACAAGGCAAATCGCAATAGCGGTTTTGCGCAGGCTTACGCCCGCGTTGAAGTGAATCATGGAATCCTCCCAGGTTCAGTCATGCGAGCCCGCTCCTGCGGGCCCGTTTCCTCCGGCAACAACAGGACACCCCTGCCATTTCCCTTGAACGTTCTAACGATTCAAATCATCTTATGTCAAATAGTGAAATGACCTCTCAATATGTGAGAGATTTGTGCTTCGAGGAGGAAGACATGCAGACACAAATTCTGGAAAAACAGGATACAGAGGCCTTCTGGGAAGCCTTGGCTCAGTGCCTCTCTCCAAACGACCTCATATGCGGCGCAGATGTCTCGGAAACGGACATCAAGGACTGGAGCACAGAGCTTCCCGGGAAACCGATCGGCCTCGCCCTGCCGCGCAGCACTCAAGAGGTCTCCGAGGTTTTGTCACTGTGCAATCGCCACAGCATCCCGGTTGTGCCTCAGGGCGGGCGTACGGGGCTCGCCGGCGGTGCGGTGGCCAGCGATGGGGCCTTGCTTTTGTCACTTGCACGCATGAGTGGCATTGAAGAGATCGACACCGCCTCCGCCACGGCGACGGTTCTTGCCGGAACGCCCTTGCAAACCATTCAGGAGGCTGCCGAGGCGGAGGGAATGATGTTCGGCCTCGACCTCGGTCCGCGTGGGTCCTGCCAGATCGGGGGCAATATCTCGACAAATGCGGGAGGCAATCGTGTCATTCGCTACGGTATGGCCCGCGATTTGGTGCTGGGGCTCGAGGTGGTGCTTGCGGACGGGCGTATCCTATCGATGCTCAACCGGATGCCAAAGAACAACGCCGCACTGGACATGAAACCCCTGTTCATTGGCAGCGAAGGCACGCTTGGGGTCATCACACGGGCCGTGTTGAAACTGCATCCGGGGATTGCCGGTGCGAATACAGCTCTGGTCGCCCTTCCCGATTTTGACTCTGCTCTTGCTCTTTTGGGACACGCTCGACGCGTGCTCTCCGACCGCGTTAGCGCCTTCGAAGTGATGTGGGCAGATTATTTCGATGCAGTGCTCGATGTGACAGGATTACGTGCCCCGCTTGAATCCAAGGCACCGCTTTACGTCCTCATCGACATGCAAGGGCCTGATCCGGAAAAGGAAAACGATCTGTTTCACGACATGCTCGCTGAGGCGATGGAGCAAGGCTGGGTGCTCGATGCAGCTCTGGCACAATCGCAAAAAGACGCGCTTGATCTCTGGGCCTTGCGCGACGGCGTGACCGAACTTTTGATGACCACTCGCCCGACGATCAATTTCGACGTTTCCGTGCCCATTGCAAAAATCGGTGAGTGTGTCGCACACATGCGCGCAGCACTTGAGACCGACTTCCCGGAGATGAACCGCTTTTTCTTCGGACACATCGGTGACAGCAACATTCACCTCGTCACGGGGCCCTTGCCTGCGGATCCAAATGTCGAACACCGGATCGAGTCCCTCGTGTACGAAATTGTTCGAAACTTTTCCGGCAGTGTCTCCGCCGAGCATGGCATCGGGCTGCACAAGAAACCTTGGCTTAAATACAGCCGCAGCGATGAGGAACTGACCCTACTGCGCGAGTTGAAGCAAACCCTTGATCCCAAAGGCATCCTCAACCCCGGCAAGGTGCTTTAAACGTCCCTGATGTCCACAAAACCAAGTCCACGGCTGATTTCGGCGGCCGTGGACTTGACCACCGGGATCAAGGCCTCCATGCGATCTTGCTGCATATATTCCAATGTCGAAGACACACTGATCGCAGCGACAATACGCCCAGTCGCGTCCCTCAGGGGCGCGGCAACGCAACGGATCTGGTGTTCGTCCTCGCCAAGGTCATAAGCATATCCACCATCTTGATAGACCCGCATCCGCTCGAACCATTCGACCTCAGATGTCTTAACCTTCATAAGGTGGCGGTCTCTCTTGAACAGCTGCCGCAACTCTTCTTCGGGAGTGTCCAGCAACAAGGCCTTGCCAACCCCCGTTGAAACGGCAGGTTTTCTGCCTCCGATCCGCGATGTGATCTCGATCGGGCGGCGGCTTTGCAACTTGTCCAGATAGATCACCTCACCATCCTCTAATCTGGCGAGATGCACTGTGTCGGAGGTCGCCTGCGCCAGTTTTGTAAGACAAGGCTTTGCGATCTTGGTGACATCGGCTTGTTGATAGCCCGCAAACCCCAACTCCACAACTTTCGGCCCTAACCCGTACAGTCTACTATCGACTTGTCGCAGATATCGAACGTCAGTGAGAACAGAGACAATCCGATGTGCGGTCTGATAGGAAATACCTGCTTCTTCGGCAATCTCTGGAATGCTGCGCGGCATATGAGCCACACATTCAAGAACAGAAAGGCCGCGAAGCAAGGTCTGACTATTGGCAGGTTTGGTAGGTTTGCTCATTCGCATCTCTCTGAGAACCAAAGGCTATTTTAGCGGTCAATCGCGATACTATCCGAGGATCTTCTATTCTTCTATCGCTTGTTGCGCACGCCGGTCGAGGCATAGGCCTTATTTTGACGAGAGGCGAAAGTGTAAAGGGCGGTTTCAATCGGTCGCCCCGACACCTTTGGTTATATCCTGTTTAAGCAGCCGGTCGAGTGCTTCTGCTCGTGTTTGCCAACCCAACGTTTTTCGCGGGCGCGTGTTCAGTGAGTGCACAACAGCGATCACGTTCGGCAGGCCGCGAACTGGTGCTATACGATCAGGCGCAGCTTTGGCTGGTGAATGTGTCCGTCTATGTGCCGAGCCTGATCGCGTTGGCGCTTTTGTGGCGCGGCAAAGGCGTAGGCGTTGCGACGATGATCAACGGCCTGCTGGTTGGCGCGGCCTTTTCCGAAGTTCACCTGTGGCGTCCCTCCATTCCAGTCTGGGGCATCTGGAATGACAACTTCTTCATTCTGGGCGTGGATTGGATCAGCTGGACGATCCTTGCGCTGACGGTCCTGGTGGGGGCGCTGGTGAGCGCTGCCGGGGCTTATGCGCTCGGGCTGCAATGAGCCGCACAGTAAAGCAGGCACGATAAACACATATCGGGTCTTTGGAGATTGGCATGCGACTGTCTCTCCGGGATCGCTTGCCCATAGTCTCTATAATGTTTCGTCTCGGCGTTACAGCACCGAACCCAGACATGTTGCCGATTTTGGCAGAGCACTTTTCCAAAAAAAAGACCGAGCAAAGCTCGGCCTTAAGTCCAACAGGGAGGTAGAAAGCGACGCGAGTTGCCTCATATCACCGCTTCCTTCGCCCCATTTATGTGCAGCTTGAAAACTTTTCAAGACAGCGCCCCCTGCCAATATGGCAGACCCGATATGCGCTGACGCACCAAGCCCATTTCAAGACTTCTCCAGCCCGGAATCCTGCAACTGTTCACGATCCGGCAGGTCTTGCAGGCTCTCAAAGCCGAATGCGACCAGAAACTGTTCCGTCGTGACGAATGTATAGGGCGCCCCACGTCGCGGACTGCGCGGCCCGGTGCCGATGAGATCGCAGAGCCGCCGCGCGGCACGATCCGGCAGCGGAAGCACCGCAGGGGCCACCGCATCCCCCGCCCCTTTGGCCCGAAGTTTCGATGCAATCGCCCTAAACTGTCCCGTTGGTGCTGACGTCAGACACACGGGCCTTGGGACAGCGCGTCTTCATAAGCCTCGGCGAGATTATCCGGACGGTCGGTGGCCAGCACCTCGATCAGGAACGCGGCCTGCGCACGGTCCTTGCGGGACTTGACATGATCCTGACCGCCGCGGCGACGATCTGCCACGATCAGCTTGTGTACCGTAAACTGCTCAGATCGCGGAAATTGCACCAACACACCTGATCAATACAACGCAATCGCGGGGATCGGTTCTGCAATCAGATAGTTGAACCCTTGTGCGCTGACACCACGTGCCGCCAACGTCAGACCTGATGTGTCCCAACATCCGGAACAGCGTCGAATTTCAAAACCCGCAGGATTGTATCCGGCTGTACTTCGACCTCATCATCAAGCGCAACGGAAAGACTCTCGAAACCGGCGAAATCGATGTCGCCCGTCCGCGCTAGGTCTTCGCTGTCGAAACGCACGCCCACCACGTCGGCGCTCCTCGATGGAGCCAACGATTTCAGAGGCGGCCTCATCAAGGTGCAGACGCTTCAGGTCCTGATACGCGACTTGTGCGGCGCAGGAATGGGAAATAACTGACACCTCATACGCCTCGATTGTTGTGTGCATCAAAAATGTAAACGATGCACATATATACCAACATGACGAAAGTTCTCCGCATAGACGCCAGCAAAGAGTATTTACTTTTCCACATTGTCGCTAGGCAGCATGGTGCGGTTGCAAATTAGGCCACGGTAGCGCCAATGGTTCAAGCCCAATGGCAAACGGCAATCTGAAAGGGCTGGTGGGCTGGTCCGTGCCGATCGCGACTGTGCGATCACCATAGGCAAACATAAAGATTGCGTTCACATATTTTCACCAAGGAACCGGAAACTTTGCGATACGACCGACATACCTCATGTGCAGCCACCCGAATGCGAAATCTGCAAAATGACATTCGGCAATGTCATTACCCTTTCGTTTCATAGGCTTGTAGAGTTTGATCGACATGCCGTCAGGAAAGGATGCCGATGTCCAAGATCACACTCGAGGCCGGGGACGGTCACAGCTTTGACGCCAATCTCGCCCTGCCCGACCCACCTCCGAAAGGCGGCGTAATCGTCATTCAGGAGATTTTCGGCGTCAACATCCACATCCGCGATGTCTGCGACCGTCTCGCCGCTGAAGGGTACGCCGCCCTGGCGCCTGCGATTTTCGACCGTTTGGAGCCAGGGTTCGAGAGCGGATATTCGGCGGAAGACATCGCCTATGCAAGGGCCTTCGTGCCGCGCTTCGACTTTGACGCCTGCATGCGGGATGTCGCAGCCGCGCGCGCCGAACTGTCGCAATATGGCAAGGTCGGGATCACCGGATTTTGCCTCGGCGGCACGATCGCCTTTCTTGCAGCGACCCGGCTCACGGGCATCGCGGCGGCGTCTGGCTATTACGGGCGTTTGATCCAGAATTTCGCAGACGAAGCCCCCACCTGCCCGACGCAATTGCATTACGGCGCATTGGATAAGGGCATTCCAGCGGAAAACTACGAGGACGTTCGCGAGCGTCGCCCGGAGGTGGATGTCTTTGTCTACGAGGGGGCCGATCATGGCTTCAACTGCGACCGTCGCCCGAGTTTCGAACCTGTGGCGGCAAAACTTGCCTGGGGGCGCATGATGGATTTGTTTGGTCGGGAGATCGGCTGAACAAAAGCCGCCGCGCCTCTCTTCCCGTGTTCATGGACACGTCCACGAGGAGAGAGGCGCGGCGGTTCTTTTTCAAAGCACGTTTTAAGACGCCGCGACAAAGCGGTTGCGCAGTGTGCCGATACCGCTGGCTTCGACCTCGACCACATCTCCGGGGCGCACAAGCACTTTCGGGTCGCGACCATAGCCGACACCGCCGGGGGTGCCCGTGCTGATAATGTCGCCGGGTTTCAGCATGTACCAATTCGAGAAATAGGAAATCACCCGCGCCAGCGGAAAGATGAAATCGCTGGTGTTGGCCTGTTGCATCACCTCGCCATTCACCTTTGTTGTCAGATCGAGATTGTTCGGATCAGCGATCTCATCGGCGGTGACCATGACGGGCCCCATCGGCGAAAAGCCCGGAAATTGCTTGTCCATATGGACGTGATCCCAGGCGGTGCGCGCCTCTGCGGTGGTGCTGGCCTTGCCGATCTCCGGCACGGCATCGCGGGCGGAAACATCATTGGTCACCATATAGCCGGCGACATAGTCCATCGCTTCGTCTTCGGAAATATTGTGACAGGTCTTGCCGATCACCACGCAAATCTCGCCTTCGAAATCGACGAAATCCGGGGCCTGCGACGGCAGGGTGATCTCGCTCTCATGCCCGGTGAGCGCCGTGGGGGATTTGAGAAACCCATGCGGTTCCGAGGGTGGTTTGTGTTTCATTTCAGCGACATGAGAGCGATAGCCTTGGCCAACCGAGACGATCAGATTGGGATCGGGCAGCGGCGCCAAAAGCGCGGTGTCAGAGGGCAGGATCGCACCACGTTTGCGCAGCGTCTCGCAAGCGTCAGGTTCCAACGCGTTGATGCGCGCCAGGAGGCCACGCACAATATCGAGACCCTCCGCCCCCGCGTTCAGAATGTCCTTGAGACGCGCAGGCAACAGCACCTCCGCCGTGCCCTGTTCGGCGGCGCGGGCGAAATTGACGTAGTCGCCACTGTCCAAGAGGGCCCCCGCCTGACCGCCGGGGATGCAATCGAGTGTAACCAGTTTCATGCCGCGACCTTTCTGAAACTCAGACCAATCTGCCAGCGTTTGATCCGCCAGCCGTCCTCCATGCGGGTGAAGCTTCCGTTGAAGATCACAAGCGAATCCGGCGATACGAGCGGCGCCTCGCCGGTCGCGCTCAGCGGTCCGGCATGGCCAAAGACCAAAGCATAGGCCTGTCCCGTGGCGGTGTTTTCATCCTTGATGTCGATCAGGATGTTGCTCAGAACATGCCGGGTGAGCCGTTCCGGGTTGCGACGATTGAGCACAAATTTCAGCCCCTCAATGCCCTCGAATGTTTCATCGGCGCGTTGGAAAGTACAGTCAGGCACGAACAGCCCCAACGCACGATCATAATCAAAGGTATCAGTGCACAGCGAGAAGGTCTTCATCAGCTTGGTGCAGTCTGACTCGATGGCCAGACGATCTATCGTTTCCATTCTTGGTCCTTTCTTAACCGGCAGGTCGCCTGTCTGTTGGCATGACGACGGGCTCCCCGCCTTGGCGGAGAGCGTCGGTGCAATGGGGTGCAGAACACCTCTTTGTTCAGGGCAGTCTCAGACCGGGACGTGCGCGGTGGTCCGCATCCGCGCCGCGGCGGTTTTCACCGCCTCGATGATCTGCGGATAGGTGCCACAGCGGCACAGGTTGCCGGTGAGGAAGACACGGATGTCCTCTTCGCTCGGATCCGGGTTTTGCGCGATCAGCTCGCGCGTCATCAACACGAAGCCCGGCGTGCAGAAACCGCATTGGAAGGCGCCCGCCTCGATGAAGGCCTCCTGCACCGGGTCCAACTCTTCCTCACCATTCTCAATGGTCGAGATCGTGCCACCATCGACCAAAGCCGCCAGCGTCAGACAACCGGAGACGGGTTTGTCATTGAACACCACCGTGCAACAACCGCAAAGCCCCTGGCCACAGCTTTGCCGTGCGCCGTAGAGATCAAAGCCACGCTGGAGAAGGTCCACCAACGTCCAGTGAATCTCGATCTCCGCTGAGACCGGCTTGCCGTTCAGAGTGAAGTTGATGGTCTGTTTGTTCATGTCCGTCATCTTAGTCTTCCCCCAACGGATCGTTGGCCGCTTCGCGCAGGGCGCGATAGACCGTTTCGCCGGTGATCGGCATTTCATGTACGCGCACGCCCACGGCATCGAACACCGCGTTGGCCACTGCGGATGAGACACAGAACGATCCTGTCTCCCCCGCACCTTTTGCGCCAAATGGGCCTTCAGCCTCCTCGCTGTCCAAGAGGTCGTTCACGATCTCCGGGATGTCGAGCATGCTCGGGATTTTGTAATCCGCAAACGAGGCATTGGTGACCTGACCGAAGTCGAAATGCACCTTTTCCTGCATCGTTTGTCCGAGCTGCATGATCGAGGCACCCGAGATCTGATGCTCGACGATCTTCGGGTTGATGAGCTTGCCCGCATCCGCGACGTTCACCAGTTTCACGATGGTCACGCGTCCGGTTTCCGTGTCGATCTCTACCTCGGCTGCCGTGCCCCCGAACATCCAGTAAGGCGTGATGTCCGGCGATTGCCCGGTCATCGGATCCGGCGGCACATGGCCCGGCGGCGTAAAGCTGGCCGTGCCGACGACATTGCCGACCGGCATGCCGTTCTTACGGGCAAAGATTTCCCAGATCGGCACATTGGAGCCCGGCTCAGCCGCGCCCACCTCTTTCGCCAATTGGTCAAGCTTGTCCTTGGCATCCAGTGCAGCCAGACGCGCGGCGTTGCCCATGTGATAGAGCGAGCGCGACCCGAGCGTGCCGGTGTCATAGGGCGTCACATCCGTATCGGGATGCACAACGTGGACACGCTCAACCGGGATGTCCAGCACTTCGGCCACGATCTGGGCATGCGCCGTATCGGACCCCTGCCCCATATCGACCGAGCTACAATAGAGCGTCGCACTGCCGTCCGAGCTGATGCGCACGATGGCCTCAGAGGTCGAGGGCGCAATCGACGCCTTGATCCCGATGGCGAAACCACGGCCGCGTTTGATCGTGCCTTCGCCCTTATCGAAAGGTTTGCCCCAGTCAACACCGGCGGCAACACGTTCAAGCACCTGTTCGACAGCAGAAGTGTTGAGCTTGGTCCCCGTCGCATGTTCCGCACCCTCGCGCAGGATGTTGCGGCGGCGGAACTCCAGCGGGTCGATGCCCAGCTCATGCGCCATCATATCGGTGTGGTTTTCATAGGCCCAGATCAGCTGCGGGTGACCAAAGCCCCGCATCGCGCCCGCCACAGGCCGGTTGGTGTAGACCGACAGCGAGTCGATGGCGACATCGGCGATGTCGTAGGGCCCCGCCGCCGTCATACCCGCGTGAAACGCCACAGCCGGGCCGATGTCGGCATAGGCGCCGCCGTTCCAGAAGACGTTGCACTTGCGGGCGATGATCTTGCCATCCTTGTCCACACCGCTTTTGATTTTGAGCGTCGCGCCGTGTTTGGTGATGGTGTAGAACTGCTCTTCCATGCTGAGCGAGACTTTCACCGGACGTTTGGCCAGCAATGCCGCCGCCGCGACCAGCGCCTCAAGCCGGATCCAAAGCTTGGCCCCAAAACCACCACCAAGGAAAGGCACACGGGTGCGCACCTTGCTTTGCGGCCAGCCCAAAAGACGAGAGATCTCGTAGCTCACGAAAGACGGGCTTTGGTTTGCGGTGTGGATTGTGAGGCCTTCGCCGGTTGGTTCGGCCACAGTCACCGGCGGTTCGAGCGGCACATGCGCCGACGGATGCGTGCGGAATTCATGTTCGAACACATGTTCCGCCGCTTCGAACGCCGCATCGACGTCGTTGCCGTGGCGCAGTTGATAGGGGAAGCCGACGTTGGTGTCGCGCACGCCTTTGAGAAAGCTGATCTCGGGGATGCCCGGTTTCAGCTCTTCGTGCACAAAGGTGGAGGCGCCCAAGGCTTCAAGCTCGTCGAAGACCGGCTCAAGTTCCTCATATTGCACGTCGATCATCGCACAGGCGTCATCGGCGATGTTCGAATCTTTCGACAAGACAATGGCCACGGGTTCGCCCACATAGCGCACCTTGTCGAGCGCCAGCACCGGCTGATCGTGGAACATCACGCCGAAATACGGATCTGGCATCACCTTGCGGATGTCTTCGCCCGTCAGGACAAGCTCGACACCGGGATAGGCCTCCGCTTCCGAGGTGTCGATGGAGACAATTTTGGCATGGGCCACGGTGCTGCGGCAAATCTTGCCGTAAAGCATATTGGGCAGGCGCAGGTTGTGGATGTATTCCACACGTCCCGTCACCTTTTGGCGGGCCTCACGACGCGGATGCGACGCGCCCACAGCCTGGCTTTGGATGGCTTGGTCATTCATGGTCTGCTCCCCCCTCAGACTGTCTGGTTCGCGACGGCGCGCAGCGCACGTTCGACATAGACGCGCACAAGCTGGGACTTGTAAGCGGCAGAGCCAAGCTCATCGGGAATGGTCTCGACATTGGCAGAGGCGGCCTCCCCCGCCTCGCGGATCACCTTATCGGTCAGCGAACGCCCCTTGATCACAGTTTCGGCCTCGTCCACGCGGATCGGGGTCTCCGCAACAGAACCGATCACAAGGCGCGGATCTTCCAGAGTGTCGCCTTCAAACACGCCCGTCAACGCCACACCCAGAGCGGGCCAATCCTTGACTGCGCGGGTGGTGCATTTCAGATAGGTCATGCGGCGCGCGTCCTGAGCCGGAATGATCACCTCGCGGATCAACTCGTCGCCGTTGAGCACGGTTTCGTAATAGCCGGCATGCAGTTCGGCCACCGGGATCTCGCGCGATCCTTCCGGGCCTTCGGTCACCGCAATCGCGTCCAGCGCCACCAAAACCGGCGGCAGGTCCATATGCGGATCGCCATGCGACAGCGCACCGCCGATGGTCGCCACATTGCGCACCCGCACATTGGCGAGCATGCGCATGGTCTGACGGATCACCGGCGCGAAAGCCGCCAGATCGTCATTGTGCTCCATCTGCGCCAAGGTACACATGCCGCCGATGCGGAACCGCCCATCGGGCAAAAGGCCCATCTGTGACGCGGTCTCTTCGATTTTGCGCAGGCTGATCAGACGGGTCGGATGAAACACATCCGTCTTCATCATCAGCATGAGTGCCGTGCCGCCGGACATCACCCGGATCGTCGGGTCCTCAGGGTCCAAAAGCCCGGTCGCCTCTCTCAAAGAGGTGGGCATCGCGATCTCAAAGGGGGTCATCACGCACCCCCTTCGACGGACTGCAACTCTTCTTCTTTCGCGAAGGCCTCGCGCAGACGTTTGGTGAATTCGCGCTCCATCTCGCGGGCTTTGGATTTCAGAACCGGCTGGCCGATGCTGCCAAGGCGCCCCGTGAGATGCGAGTCGATGACATATTCGATGATCGTCTCATCGCCATCTTCGACCAGATTGGTGCTGGCCGTCGACGTGAGACGCCCGACGATCCCGGCGGGCGTGCCGGTGACCTGCGCCTCGATGGCCGTCGGTTCCTCGATCTTGGTGATGTTCACATCGACATCGAAAGAAAAGCGAATGTAGGCGACACGCGTCTTCAAGACGGCGGAATAGGTGCGATCGTCGATCTCCTCAAGATCGCTCACGCCCTCCACACAGCTTGCAAAAAACTGGGCATCGCGCAGGGCGGCAAAGACACGGTCGCGGGGCGCATTGGCCCGGATTTCACCTGACAGTTTCATTGGATGACACCTCCGCGAGCCAACAGACAGGCGCCTGAGCCACAGCAGATGCCGATATGCGTTTCATTGGAAAACGGCATTCTTTCCTCCCTTTATTTTTGATGCTGCCGTGATCCTCTCCTCTTTGAGATCAACTGCCCCGTTGGGCCTGTGCGCAGCATGGATGAGCCTAAACCTGGTTTTCACCTCCGGCAAAATGATGAATTTCACTCTTTGAATTACAATTCGGAATGATGCCGAAACCGGGCCAGCACTCCGTTTACCGCTGTACCGCAGGTCAAAAACCCGCAGTGCATGCTATGCCTCACCGGCACGGCACCTCTCCTCGCCAACATTCTGTCAGCGCTAACAAGTCTGACACGAACTTAGCCTGTCAGCCCGTCAAATCGGTTACTCAGTTTCTGCAAAGAACGCGTGCATCATCCGGTAGGACCGGCGACAGAGTTTTTCGTCGTATTGCGCGCCGGGAAAATTCGCCGAGGGCACGCAAAACGAATGCACAGCGCCGCTGAACCAGACGGTTTGCCATTCGACACCGGCGCCGTCGAGTTCGGCCTGCATGCCGTTCAACATCTCCTGAGAGGTCACCGGATCCTTGTCACCGTGGATGATCAGCGCACGGCCCGTCATCTTGCACGGCGTCCCCGGGACTACCGGCGCCGGGTTGGTGATGTGAAGAATGGTCACCGCATCGAATTCGGCGCCTGCACGCGTCTGTTCCATCAGGAACCCGCCACCGGCACAGTAACCCACGGCAAATTTCTTGGCGTCCGCTGTCACAAGCCCCTGCGCAATCGCCTTCTGGAGCATCGTCTCATAGGCCAGACTGCCGCATTTGAGCGTAAAGTCGAGGTCCTTGTGGACCGCCAACATACCCTGCAACAGGCCGTCGAAATCCTTGTTTTCCGGGCCATAATCCGTCCCGAACATATCCGCCAAAAAGACGACGTAACGCCCGGCCGCAAGCGTGCGCGCCTGTTCGATCGTCTCCGGCCAGACGCCGTACCAGTCCGGCTGCATGAACAGCACCGGATAAGCCCGCTCCGCCGCGTCATCGTCACAGACGATCCGTCCGGCATAAGAGCGGCCATTGACCTCATAGGGCACGGTTATTTCAATCATATCTCTCTCCCTTTCCCTGATTCCGTATGGCACGGATGTCCCCCGCCGATACGTTTTCAGGGACTGATATAGTGCGCAAACAACGGCGCGCCCCTCCACAGACGCGCCGAAGTCGCTCTCAGCCGTCCGTTACTCTTCGAAACGGTCGCCGAAATCGAACGCGTCCTCGTGCACCGAGCCGCCATCATAATATTCGATTTCCCAGAAGTTTCCGTCGAGATCTTCGAGGTAGAAAGAGTAAATGCCGTGGCGCATGATCGGATCGGTGATGCTTTTGATCTTGTACTTGTCCTGCATCTCGATGGCCGCTCTATGCGCTGCGTCGACCTCTTCCTTGGTGGCCACATCGAGGCCCCAGTGGTTGAGGATCGTCAGCTTGTTCATCGGCTTTTCGGTTTGAAGGCAGACGATGCTGAATTTCATACCGCAGCGGGCATGCATACCGTCCGGGTTGTGGCGCACACATTCCATCCCGAGGAATTCCTCAAGGAATTTGCGCGATTCCGTCAGATTGCGGCATTCCATCGTGCCGTGGGTCATCAACAGCGGTTTGACCACGGAATTCTGGTTGTCGGGTTTGAAAATCGGGTCTGCGATCTCGATCATGGCGTGTTTCCTCCTAAGGTTATTTTGATCTTTCGTCAGTCTTGTCGGCCCGCGCTTTCACGGATCCGAGCGTAGGGGATGCCAAACCGCGACCTCTTGCGGTTTGAGCAAAATCTCTTCGAAGACGGCGTTCATCGCGGCGCGATAGGGGCGTTTGAGCTGAACGGTCATCAACTCCGCGCCGTCGCTCCAGGTCTCGACCAGTAGAAAACGGGTCTCATGTTCCGGATCGACGCTCAGCGTGGCGCTGATAAAACTGTCCTCTTCGCGCATCGCGTCGAGCACCGGGTCGAGAACGGCGCGAAAGGCCTCCGCCTGCCCCGGCTTCACGTCGAATGTCACTAGGACGGTGATCGGTGTTGTGGTCATGTCCGCGCCTCCTCCAAACGCAAAGCCCGGCCTTTAGCTTGCAACCGCCTTGGCCAAATCGGCTTCCGTGGTGAACGGATCGGCGAAGAATTCGGCCTCATCCATGCCGCGTTGCGCCACGAAATCGGCGCGCGCACCATCGACCATCATCGGGTTGCCGCAGGCGTAGACCTGATAATTCGACATATCTTCGATGTCGTCGAGCACGGCCTGGTGCACAAATCCCGTGCGCCCGGTCCAGCCATGTTCCGGTTCCGGGTCGGACACCACCGGCACGAATTCGAAATTCGCGTGATCCCTGGCCCAACCTTCGGCGAGCTCCTGCATATAAATGTCCTGCGGGTGACGACCGCCCCAATAGAGCACCATCTTGCGCTCAAAGCCTTCGGCAAGCGCGTATTCGATGATCGCCTTGATCGGCGCGAATCCTGTGCCGCTGGCGAGGAATACGATTGGCTTGTCGCTGTCTTCGCGGAGGTACATCGTGCCGAGCGGCCCTTCGAATTTCAGAATTTCGCGCTGTTTCATGTTGGAAAACGCATGATCGGTGAAGGCCCCGCCCGGCGAATGACGCAGGTGCAATTCCAGGTCAATCACCCCATGCACGGAGGGTTTGTTCGCGATCGAATAGGACCGACGACGACCGTCTTTCAGCAGGATGTCGATGTATTGCCCGGCCACGTGACGGAATTCCTCGTTCTGCGGCAGACGCAGGTTCAAGACGGCAATGTCAGGGGTCAGCTTGTTCAGCTCATGCACCCGACACGGCACCACCCTCGGCTTTTGCGCCTTGAGCTTCAGCTCTTCGGCCTCGACCGTCACATCGCTCAGCGGCTTGGCCTGACACAACAGCGCATAGCCCTTGGCCTTTTCGCTCTCCGGCAACATCGCTTCAAGATACTGTCCGTAATCGACGTCTCCACTGACGATCTTGCATTTACAGGTCGCGCAGGTGCCGCGACGGCAAGAATAAGCGAGCTGATGACCCGAATCGAGCGCGGCGTTCAGAATGCTTTCCCCTTCCGCCACCTCGAAACTGGCTCCGCTCGGCGATAGCTCCACACGAAAACTCATTCCTTCTCCTCCCTTATTCCGCAATGCATTTCACATGACGCAATTGCTTCTCTCCTTGCATCCAGATATAGTGGGTACCCAGAGAGGTAACAAATGACGTTCACTCATTTTCAATATGACTAATCAGAATGATCATCGTCGCTCCCGGCGACTCACACCGGCGATTTCCACACTCGCCGCCTTCGAAGCCGTCATGCGCAATGGCAGCTTCACCATTGCCGCCGAAGAGCTTGCCCTGACCCAAAGTGCGGTAAGTCGCCAGGTGGCCGGATTGGAACAGTTGCTCGGCGTACCGCTGTTGGAAAAGAACCGGCGCAGACAGATCGTCGCCACCGCCTCAGGAGCCTATTATGCTGAACAGATCCGTCAGATCCTCACCCACCTGACCGCCGCCACAACCGAGGCGATCACATTGGGCGATCAAGGCGGCGTGTTACGCCTCGGCATCCCCCCAACCTTTGGAAGTCTTTGGCTTATTCCGCGCATGCCGAGCTTTTTCGCGGCGCATCCCGACATCACGGTGGAGTTTGCGACCCGCCTGCCCTCGCGCCCGCACGCCAGCCCCGGAGAGTTACACGCGACGATTGATTTTGCCGCCACGCCCGGCACAGATGCGGTTTGGGAAGAGTTGATCCAATTGAGACTGCGCGCCGTGGCCAGTCCGGATCTCGCTCAGGCGTTACAAAGCGGAAACCGCGCAGCACTGAAGGGGCTGCACCTCTTGCTCCACACCGCGGAGCGCAACAAACAGCGCAGTCGCTTCGAAGAGCTGGGGATAGAGGCACTGCGAGCCCGCCCGCTTTTGACCTTTGAAAGCTATACCATGCTGCTCGAAGCCGCCGCGCGCGGGCTGGGCGTGGCATTGGCGCCGGACGAATTGCTGGAAAATGAAATCGCGTCCGGACGCCTCGTCCATGTTTCGGATTTTTCGATGCCCTCGCATCGCACCGGTTATTTGGTTTACCCGAAAGAAATGCAATCCTACCCGCCCCTTGCGGAATTCCGAGCCTGGCTTTTGGCGCTTCTGAACGCGCATGACGCCGAGACTCCCTCGAAACGAGACTGACTAAGGCTGCCTGATCGCGTCGCGCGGCATTTCATTCCAAAACTGAATACTTATTCCGTCTCAAAATATCATTTTGACATATTTAAACCCTGCGCCCGATGCAGTTCGCCTTTCACAGATGTCGCCAAATGCGGGTCAGCTCGAGGCTGAACAAGGCGCGATCCCTCCGATCAAACGACCGCGCCGCGTTTTGGCGAATCGGATCTTTGGACGTCGCCTGCGGCCCTTTTCTGTCGCCGGTTCAACCAGTCTGAGGGACATGCATTTCTACCGGGATCCGTGATGCTCAGCCCCGCCTCCCCTCGGGGTTTTGCGTGCCATCGGTGTGGAAACATGCTTTTCCCGCATAAAATTTTCACACCCAGTGCCCTGAAACAAAACAGCTTTTTTTGAACGCAACCCAGATTTGAAGCGCGGCGCGCGAAAAAAATCTTGTCGGAATGTGTTTTCTCTGACTACCGTAAAAGCGCTACAGGTGTAGCGATCTTGTTCCCATCGGCGAGAGACCGAAGGAACATCCAAGGGAGGAAATCATGAATCACCACGTAACCGACGGAGTCGGAACCACGGAGCTTGTCCAAAAGGCAAAACACGCAGCCCAAACCGTGGCGCAGCACAGCTCTGAGACCTTCGATCTCAAACGCCCGGCAGATGCCGCCATAAAGGCCGTGATGACCGAAGGCCTGCCGCATATGACCGCCCCCAAGTCTCAAGGCGGCAGTCGCGCCAGCATGACGACCCAGCTCGAAGTCAACGCGGCCCTGGCCGAGGCGGACGCCTCCGTTTCCTGGGTCAACTGTATCTACAACGCGGTGGCGCATATGATCTGTGCCTTCGGGGACCAGGCCATGAACGAGGTGATGTCCAGCGACAAACCCTATTCCTCAGGGCTGTTCTCGCCCACCGGCAAAGGGCGACGCGTCGCCGGCGGTGCGATGGTGTCCGGCAAATATTTCTTTGCCTCTGGGCAGCATCACGCAGGCTGGATTTTCGCCCCTATGATGCCCGAAGAGGGCGGCCCGCCCGTCGCCTGCCTGATCCCCAAAGAGGCGTTTGAGGTGCAAGACGACTGGCACGTTTCGGGCTTTGTCGGCACCGGTTCGAATGCGGTCGTCCTGCCGGAAACCTTTGTGCCGGATCACCGCATGGTGCCCTTCATGGATGTGGTCAACGGCACCTATCGGGCCTCGTCTGTCTCGGACGATGCCTATTACAAACAACCCTTTGTGCCGGTCATGTGCGCCGTCTCCGCCGGCACGCCTTTGGGTCTGGCGCGCAAGGCGCTGCGGCTGTTCAAAGAACGGATCGGCAAGAAGGGCATCACCTACACCAGCTATTCGAAACAGGCCGAAGCGCCGGTGACGCATCTGCAACTGGCCGAAGCGCAGGCCAAACTTGATCAGGCC
Source organism: Celeribacter naphthalenivorans (assembly GCF_020524585.1). Taxonomy (GTDB): domain Bacteria; phylum Pseudomonadota; class Alphaproteobacteria; order Rhodobacterales; family Rhodobacteraceae; genus Celeribacter; species Celeribacter naphthalenivorans. The sequence goes on along the minus strand of NZ_JAIVLK010000007.1, from coordinate 332,689 downwards.
GAATTCCACGCCTTTCGCCTGACCCGCGCAGTGGACCAGCATATGGCCACGGGCGCAGAATGGGACATCGAGACCCGTGTGCGATGCCGCTCGGACATTGCCTGGGCGATCAAACTGGCGCGTGAGGTCTGTGAGATTGTCGAGCAGGGCTCGGGCGCGAGTGCGATCCATCTCAAGGACGACCTCCCCGCGATCCTGCGCGACATTCGCACGATTTCGGTCCATGCGTTCCTGTTGTTCAACACCAATGCCGAGCTTTACGGACGCGTCTTGGCCGGGATGGAGCCGGATATTCCCTTTATCTAACGGGCCCGGTCACAGACCCGATCGGACAGGATGCGGGGCACGCTGTTCCGCATCCAGCCACCGCTGCAAGATGCCGTCGATCTCATCGGGATCGATGGTGATCTCGGGATGAAGGAGCATGTCATGACAGAGGCCATCCACGCCGGAGACCAGCAGGGTCGCCTGCACGGTCGGGTTCGGAAAGCCCGCCGCCTCAAGCGCCTGGGCGACAATCTCGTTGAGTTGCCGCCGCCCGGACAACAGCGCCTCATGCACAGCGGGGCGCCTGCGCCCCTCGAGCGACAGCTCATAACGCGCGAGCTGTCGCGTGCTCCCGGCGATCCAGTCGCGAAAGGCATAGGACAGAAGTTCGGCGATTTTTTCCAGCGTCATCGGACCGGAAGCGGCGCGATTTTGCCACTCGGTGAACGAGGTGACCTCAACGTCGATCAGGCGCTGCACAATCGCCGTCATCAAGGCGTCGCGCGTGCGGTAATAGCGGCTGGTCGTACCTTCGGGCCAGTTGAGATGTCGGTCCACGGCGCGATGGGTCAGGCCACGTCCGCCCTCCGCCGCAAGCACGTCAATCGCAGCATCGGCGATCTGGATGCTGCGCGTGTTGCCGTCTCGCCGGCCCGAGTTTCGTTGTTCCGTCATGCTCACTCTCTCTTCCGGCTTTGTCCGCATCCGGTTGCAAGTTCAGCATAGAGACCTTGCCCGAAACCACCACCGCCTTTCCCGCATTTTGAGCGCGGGACAGCGCCTCGCTCATCTTTTCGGGGCAGATCACGCGCCCCGTAACGCACAACTTGTTCCTCAGGAGTCTTCACCATGATTGCCAAAGACCTGTTTCGCAACGCCATGGCCCGGTTTCCCAGCGGTGTGACCATCGTCACCACCCGGGACCAGAGCGGCCGTCCGCGCGGTTTTACCGCCAGTTCCTTTTGCTCGGTCTCCGCCGATCCGCCGCTTGTTCTCGTCTGCCTTGCCGACACAGCCGAATGTCATGACGCCTTTCGTGACGCGGCGCAGTGGAACATCCACATCCTCGATGCCCGGCACAGCGATCTCGCCATGCGCTTTGCCCGCCGCGGTGCCGACAAGTTTTCCGGGCTCGACTTCGAGGACGACGCGCGAGGGCTTCCCGGCCTGAAAAACGCCTCTGTGAGCCTCAAATGCAGCCGCTACGACGTGACGCCCTATGGGGATCACAGCCTTCTGATTGGTCAGGTCGAGCATGTCGAGATGACCGGAACAGACCCGGTCTATTACTACGATCGCGGTTTCCATCCGGCGCGCACAATCCCTGCACCGGTGGCCTGACATCACGGGAGAAGGCGCCCTCAAAGCGCCTTCTCCTACCGGTGAAAGCGACGAAGCTGAGATGATTTCTGCGCACGCTCACATTCTCAAAATGAATACACAAATCATTTCAAACGCTTAACTCCCGCCCTGCGAACGCGCCCGCAATTTCCATATTGTGCAATTTGTTGCCCATTGAGGAAATCATGCTTAGCTTTAGGGCTGGCGCCATCTGCCTTTGGGAGGAGGCAGAGGCCCTGGGGGAGGGCGCACTCCCCGAGCCACAACAAAAAAGGGCGCCTCAACGGGAGGAACAGTATGAAAACCATTCTCAACACGCTTGCGGGCGCGGGGCTTTGTGTTGCCGGGATCGCGGCCACACCGGCGATGGCCACCAACGGCACCCAGCTCACCGGCTACGGCAGCAAGGCCCAAGGCATGGGCGGGGCCTCTTTGGCCTTTCCCCAGGACGCCATGGCCGCCTCGAACAACCCGGCAGGCATGGCCTTTGTCGGGCATCGCCTCGATCTGGGCACCCAGCTGATCTTTTTGCAGATGGAGGGCACCTTCGGCGGCATCGACAACGAAGGCACGGGTTTTGCCCCGGTGCCGGAGATCGGCTACAACCGTCCGCTGAATGACCAATGGACTGTCGGCGTCTCCACCCTGTCGGGCGGCGGGGCGGCGAAATATGACGATCAACTCTACACCGGCGCGCCCAACGGCAGCGAAGGGCTTTATCAATCCACGCTGGTTCTGCCGACCGTGACCTATAAACCCACGCCCGATTTCGCCATCGGCGCCTCTGCGGCCTTGGCGGTGCATCTCCTTGAGCTGAAGAACCTGCCCGGTGTCGGCGATCATGGGCTGAAGTACTCGACCGGCGCGGGCCTGCGTCTCGGCGCGCTCTGGAACGTCAACGAAAATGTCAGCCTCGGCATGATGTATGGCTCAAAAATCCATATGGGCGAGCTGAAGGGCTATTCCGACGACGTTCTTGCCCCGGTCGGGGGCAAAATCGACTTGCCGGAACAATTTGGCCTGGGCGTTGCGGTCGATCTGAATGATCAACTGACGCTTGCCGCCGATTATCTTCGGATCAATTGGGGGGATACGGAATTCAGTGATCTGTTCGGGTTTCGCGACCAAAACATCTACCGTGTCGGCCTGTCCTATGAGATGCGCCCCGACCTGACGCTCCGCGGCGGTGTGACTTTTGCGGACCGGCATTTCGACACGGATTACGTCAGCGCCATTCCGATGTTGCCTGCGATTGACTCGAATGTGGTCGCGGTCGGTTTCACCAAGCAGCTCGGCAATGGCCACGAATTCACCGCCGGGATCGAATATGACTTTGGTGATCGCGCCATGGGCAGCGGCCCGAGTGCGGGCGATGAGATGGACACGGATTTCGTGGTTGCCTCTTTCAGCTACGGGTGGACATTCTGAGCCACAGCCTCAAAGTCACCCCCTCGGGCCGTATGGCCCTTGGGGACACGGCATCAATAACGGCATCGCGAGACGCTTATGCAAGATATGCACAGAACAGACCCCATCGTGCCCTCAGAGGCCTCAACCATTTTGCAGGTCTGTGAAACCGATGTCCCGCTGCACGTCTTTGCGCGGGACGGTGCAGGTGTCGGCAAAGGTGACGGTGCACAGAACGGCACTCTGCGCGATGAACTCTGTCTGGCCATGGTCACCGGGATCGAAGGCCCCTCCTATCGTCCGCTTGGCGCCGCGATGGTCATCTCCGCCTCAGGCGACCATTGGGGCACCTTGTCTTCGGGATGTATCGAAGACGATGTCATCCTGCACGCCCGTGACGCTTTGAATTCCGGCGAAGGCAAACGCCTGCGCTACGGTCGCGGCTCGCCTTACATGGATCTGCAATTGCCCTGCGGCGGCGGGCTTGATATCACTCTCATTCCCCGGCCCGAGCCGCGGGTGATCGCCAACGCCTTGGCCTGTCTGGGTACGCGGCGCCCGCTGCGCCTGACCGTCACACAAGACAATCGCCTCACCAACGGGCGCCTCGTCAGCGGCGCGCAGACCGGCGGCCATACGTTTGAGATTCAGCCCCGCCCGCGTCTGGTGATTTTCGGCAAAGGACCGGAGGCGCGCGCGTTGTTCGACATGGCCCATGCCACCGACATCGAGGCCCTGTTGTACAGCCCCGATATTGACCCAAAGACCGAGACCGCAGAAGGCGCCTATCCGTTCACCGGGCCGGGATGGCCGGACACGCCGCAAGACGCGGTGCAGCTGGACGCGCGTTCTGCCGTGGCGCTGTTTTTCCACGATCACGACAAGGAACCGCCCCTGCTTGCGCATGCCCTGGCGAGCCCCGCCTTTTATGTCGGCGCGCTTGGCAGTGCGGCGGCGCGGGCCACACGCGAGATGATGCTCGAAACCCTTGGCGTGCCGCGCGATCAGATCGACAGGATGGTCAAACCTTTTGGCCTCGTGGCCCATGCCCGCGCACCCTATGCCATTGCTGCGGGCGTTCTGGCGCAGGTGTTCGAATATGCCAAACTCGATTGACTCCCCCGCCAATCCCCGCCCGCGCGCCATGATCGTGCTGGCCGCTGGCGCCTCATGTAGATTTGGCTCGACAGACAAATTGCTCACCCCGCTCCAAGGCCGCCCGCTGGCCGAAGCCGCCTTTCGGCTGGCCGCAGAAACGGAGGCCGTGCAGCGTTTTGCGGTGGTCTCCTCGCCTGAGGTTGAGCGACTCGCACAGGCTTCGGGGCTGGAGACACTGACGATCCCGGCGGGTGGCGCGCAATCCGACAGTCTGAAGGCCGGGCTGCGGCATCTCACGCCGGAGACCCAAGAGGTGATGATCCTTTTGGCGGATATGCCTTGGGTGACGCGCGAGGACATCGATGCCTTGATCGCCAAGGGCGCCCCGGCCTGCGCCCGTTTGGGCCCGGCGCGCCTGCCGCCGGTGTTGCTGCCGGTGGAATGGGTGCCGGAGATTCTGCGGGTCGAAGCGGATCAGGGCGCACGCGCCTGGCTCAGCCGCATTCCGACAGGGCAATGTCTGTCCTTGCCGGAGGCGCACCTGCGCGACGTTGATCTGCCGGATGACCTTGCCGATCCTTTTGGCGACACCAAAGACGGAACGGACGTGCTTTAGACCGGAGCGCGCTCCACGGAATGCGTCATGCAAAACCGACGCAGCGCCGCAAGCGGCTCCGAGCCGGGAGCAACATGCGCCGGATCCACACCGACGAGTGTCACGACGGCCTGCGCCTCGCCCTGCCAATCGAGAATGGGCGCCGCGGCTGCCACCAGACCCGGAATGAATTCACCCGATAGTGTCTCATAGCCCCGCGCCCGGATCGCGGTTTTCAACTGCTCCAGCCCTTCGGCGGTCGCGGCCACATCGGGCAGCGTCCCCGGCGCCCGCGCCGCGCGGCGCAACTCGTTGTCGCGCGCGCGTTTGATCGCCGCTTTCGGCGCATAGGAAAGGAAAATCCGCCCGGTGGCCGAGGACAAAAGCGGCAGCGTCGTCCCCAACCCGATTGAGGTCACGGTCGGTGACAGGCCACGTTGCCAGCGCACAACCGTGGCGCCTTCATTCGCCCAAACGGCCAAAAGCACGGTCATGCCGGTTTGCAGCGCCAGCTCCGGCAGGCCATCGGCGGTGGCATTGACGAAATCATGCCGGGCAATGGCCGCCAGCCCCAATTGCATCGCAGCGGGGCCAAGATCGTAGCGACCAGAGCGGCCCTGTTGCTTGACCAATCCGGCGGTCACGAAAGAGGCGAGATAGCGGTGCACCTTGCTGGGCGGCATATTGCAGCCGCGCGCAATATCCGACAGAGACAGCGCGCCATCGTGGTCGCCCATGAACGCCAGGACACTCAACGCCGTATCCAGAGATTTCAGGCCGTGTCCCGTCTCTTCCGTCATGATGCCTCTTCGAGTTTGCTGCGCAGCGCGCCGATGTCTCCGGCGACAATACCGGATTCCGTTCGAATGAAAAGACAACGCACCTCGCGGCTTTCAAAGGCCAGACGCTCCCCCACGCGCCCCTCGTAGCGCAGGGTCACACTGCGCCCCGACCATTTTTCAACGCTCAGAAACACATCCAACAGATCGCCCTCACGAATCGTGGAGCGGAACTGCGCCTGCGCATCGGCCAGCCCAAGCCCGATGCTGCCGAACTCTTCCTCCACGGCGCGATGCCCGCCAATCGGACGCAGAAACTTTTGAAATGCCGCGTCCATCCAGCGAAAAATGTTTGGATAGAACACGATACCGGCCGGATCGCAGTCTCCGAATGTGACGTCGACGGTCAGGATAGGCGCCATTGTTATTTTCCTTATTATGAAACTATTTGCGTTATTTTGAATATTACCGTATTCCTCGACACAGGTCCAGAGATCAGAAAGCGATCTCAACGGAGGAACAAGGGAGGAACCATGTCCAAAGTGAACAGGATTGAAATTCTCGGCGGCGGGCCGGGTGGTCTCTACACGGCCATCCTCATTCGCCGCCTTCTGCCGCATGTGAAACTGCGCGTGACCGAACAGAACCCGGAGGGGGCAACCTTTGGATTTGGCGTGGTTTTCTCGGACCGCGCGCTGGATTTCCTGAAGGCCGACGACCCGGAAACCCATGACCTCATCGTGCCGCATATGGAACGTTGGCAGGACATGACGCTGAACCTGCCCAAGGGTCAGGTGACGCTGGACGGTGTCGGGTTTACGGCTGTCGGGCGACTTGAGCTGATCGAAATCCTGAAAGATCGCGCCCGCGCGCTTGGCGTCGACATCCGTTTCAACACGCATGTGGACGCCCTCGATGATGTCGAAGCGGATCTGGTGATCGGCGCGGACGGGCTCAATTCGCTCATGCGTCAGAGCTTTGTCGATCAGTTCAAACCCACCTATGAGCATTTCGACAATCATTTTGCCTGGTTCGGCGCGACGATCCCCTTCGACACGCTCACGCAAACCTTTATCGAGACCGACAAAGGCCCGCTCAACGCCCACCACTACCGTTTCGCGCCGGATCGCTCGACCTTCATCGTCGAATGCGAGGATGCGACCTACAAGGCCTATGGCTTTGACCAGATGAGCGAGGATGAGAGCGCGAAACTCTGCGGTGAGTTGTTCAAGGATGTGCTCAAGGGCACCGATCTGGTGACCAACAAATCCATGTGGCGGCAATTCCCGCGGCTTTGGTGCGAGACCTGGGTCGCCGGACGCAATGTGCTTTTGGGCGATGCGGTGCATACGGCGCATTTCTCGATCGGCTCCGGCACCCGTCTGGCGATGGAAGATGCGATTGCGCTGGTCCATGCGCTCAAGGATCACACCGATCTGGACGAGGCCCTTGCCGCCTATCAGGCCAGCCGACCGCCGGTCGCCAAAAAGATCGTCGATGCGGCCAACACCTCGGCCACCTGGTACGAGACCTTTGGCGAAAAGATGCAGCTCGATCCGATGGATTTCGCCCATGACTACCTGATGCGTTCAGGTCGGATGACCGAAGAGCGCCTGCATCAAATCGCGCCGAAATTCGCGGCGGACTACGCCCGCACGCACCCCCGGGCACAGACTGTCGCGAGCTAAGCGACACGCCGGGCGGTGTCCCCGCCCGGCCACCTAAATTCCAAAACCTTCGGACGAGGCGAAAACGCCCGACGAATTCGCATGCGCCTTCATAAGCGCAGCCAAAAGTTATGGCCAAAGTTATGGCGGAGGAAGACATGACTGAGATGACCCCCACGCACAAAAATGACACCACACTCGCGATCCTCGATCCGGTCGCCGAGACCACGCCGGGCGCCGAGGAGATCGGCTATGTGAAAGCCGATCACCCGAATTGTTCGGAGCTTTTGTGGCAAAACCTGACCCGCAACCCGGACAAGACGGCGGTGCTCAGCCCCTCCGGCACGCTCACCTATGCCGAGCTGATCGGCGAGGCCGCGCGTTGGGGCAATGCCTTTGTCAAAGCGGGTCTGCATCGCGGGGAACGCATCGCCTTTTTCCTCGATGACACGCCCACCTTCCCGGCGGCGTTCTTTGGCGCCGTGCGCGCAGGCTTTGTGCCGGTGCTTTTGAACATTCAAACCAAACCCGAGGTGATCAATTATTTCCTCAAGGACAGCGGCGCGCGCTTTGCCCTCGTCGATGCCGATCTTGCCGCGACCTTCTCCGGCGACACCATCGAAGGCACCGCCCTTGAAACCACAATCGTGGCCAATGGCGACACCTCCGCGACCGCAGGACAGATCACTGCGGAGAGCTTCCTGACAGGTCACGCCACCACGCTTGAGGCCAGTGACACTGGCCCCGATGACATGGCCTTCTGGATGTATTCCTCTGGGTCGACCGGACGTCCGAAAGGCATCGTGCATCTGCATCACGACATGGCCTATGTGCAGCAAAGCTTTGGCGAACATGTGCTGAAACTCGCCGCCGATGACATCTGTTATTCGGTGCCCAAGGCCTATTTCGCCTATGGGTTCGGCAATTCGATCATCTTTCCTTTCTCCGTCGGCGCCGCCTCGCTTTGGGTGCCGGGACAGCCGCGCCCGGATGTGGTTTTGGACGCAATCCAGAGCCATCGCCCGACGGTGCTCTTTGGCCTTCCGACGCTCTACACCGCGCTTGCGCGTGCCGATGCGGTGAACCATCACGATCTGTCGTCCTTGAAAAAATCCATGTCGGCGGCGGAGATCCTGTCCGAAGATGTTTATGACGCCTGGAAGGCGCTGGTCGGGCACGGGCCGACCGAGGGGCTCGGTTCGACCGAATTGCTGCACATCTACCTCTCCAATGCGCTCGACGATCATCGTATCGGGGCGGCGGGTGCGCGGGTGCCCGGCTATGAGGTACGGCTTGAGACCCCGGAGGGCCAGCCCGCCGAACCCGGCGAAGAGGGCGTGATGTACGTGCGCGGACATTCTTCGACGCCAACCTATTGGAACCGCCCGGACAAAACCGCAGAGACCGTGCGGGGCGATTGGATTTACACCGGCGACCGCTTTATCAAGCGCGATGGCTACTATTATTTCCAGGGCCGCGCAGACGAGCTGATCAAAGTGTCGGGTCAATGGGTCTGGCCGCTGGAGGTCGAACGCTGCCTCAACGAACACCCCGACGTGCATGAATGTGCGGTGCTCGCGGTCCAGTTGGCCGACAAACGCATGGCACTCAGAGCCTTTGTCACGCTGATCACCGGTGTGGCCTCCGACGACGCTGAGACCGGCAAGCTGCGCGACTACGTCAAATCCCAACTCACCCCCTTCAAAGCCCCGCGCCTGTTCGACTATGTGGCCGATCTGCCTAAGACCGGGACCGGCAAAATCGATCGTCAGGCGTTGTTGTCCGATGCCGGTTAAGCTGAAAGAAACGCAAAAAGAACAAAGCTATGTCATAGGTCTTCCCCCGCGTCGTAAGCCTCCATGGTCTTTAATGGCACCGCTGATCGTTTTCCCGCCCGGCGATCTGACCGTGACCGGTACTCGGCCCAATGAACGAGAGCGATGTTGTCACATTAACGGGGCGGAGGTTTCTGGTTCATGAAGCTGGTCTTCTGCCGTGCTGAAAGCTCCAGCTCGTTCCAAGTGACCCGATATGCGCTGACGCACCAAGCCCATTTCAAGACTTCTCCAGCCCGGAATCCTGCAACTGTTCACGATCCGGCAGGTCTTGCAGGCTCTCAAAGCCGAATGCGACCAGAAACTGTTCCGTCGTGACGAATGTATAGGGCGCCCCACGTCGCGGACTGCGCGGCCCGGTGCCGATGAGATGGCGATCATGCAGACGGCCGATCAGGTCGCGACTGATTTCCTTGCCAAAGATATCCTTCAACCCGTCGCGGGTGATCGGCTGGTGATAGGCCACCGCAGCGAGCACCGCGATGTCAAACTCGCTCAGGTCCTGAAGCTGAGCGCCAACATCCGCCGCCGCACGGATCGCAGGCGCATAGGTGGGGCGCGTCCGGAACACCCAGCCACCTCCAACCTTGGCGATCTCAAAGGCTCGCCCCTCAAGATCAGCGGCCAGATCCGCAACCAGAAGATCGACCGAGGCGCCCTGCCCCACGACCCGTGCAAGATCTTCGCGCGGCACGGGCGTGGCAGAGGCAAACAGCACGGCTTCGATCCGATGCATCCACTCACGCCACCGCCGGTCCGGCGGCAAAGCCTCCAACTCGCGATCAAGTTCAGCTGTCCGCTGAGCCCCTGCCATGTTCACACCCCATAAAGCCGAAAGCTATCGCGTCCGGTGAGCTCGCGCACCGCGCCCAACTCGACCAACCGATCGCAGAGCCGCCGCGCGGCACGATCCGGCAGCGGAAGCGCCGCAGGGGCCACCGCATCCCGCGTCAAAAACATCGCAACCGCTTCGCCTGCCCCTTTGGCTCGAAGTTGCGGTGCAATCGCCCTGAGATGCGCCGCCCGGCGCGTGAGATCGGCGGCAAGTGTCAGTACCTCGGGCACCGCAGAAAGCACCGCGCGATGGCAGGCCTCGACCAAATCTTCGCCCGTCGCATTAAAAGCCGCCCGCTTCACCCCGAGCGAGAGCAACGGCAAGACATGCGTCGCCCCCATCCCCTGAGCGAATGCGGCGTCGGCCATGATCAACGCCGTGGCCCGCGCACGGGGTCGCTCTGTCAGCACGGTCTCCAACACCGCCACCGCCCGTCGAAGCGGCACCCCCTCTCCCGCATCGAGCCACACCGCAACATCCATCGCGTCAAGATCGGGCAAAGCGCGATGCAGACCCCGCGGGGACACTGGCCGCTCCACTGCCCGACGCCATTGCAAATAGACCTCTCCCGCAGGTCCGGGAAGGTCTCCGGGACGCAACAAATGATAGCTGTCGCGCAGATCCGCAGCCCGCTCAATCCGACCGGAAAAAGCCACACAGGCCTCCGCTGCACGCAACGCAAGCCGTTCTCGCAACAAGGCATGGGGCACCTCGGGCTGCCCCGCCACCAAATGCAGATGTCCGAGGGCATAACCCGACAAAAAAGCCACATCTTCAAAGGTTTCAGTTCGCCGTGCGGTGACCCAGCGCGGCAAAGGCACTATGGTTCTCTGGTCTGATGCGATGTCTGGCGGAGTCATTTTCATGACCGGAGCCTAGACCACCACGGCGCTTTCTTCCAGAAAATATCCCTAAAACCGCCGCAGTTTTTACGATCCTATTATGTCCAATACATTTGCATTATCGGACGCAATGGTTATAGGCTCCAAAACATGGCCAAAATACCCGCAAACCCGCCGCCCAAAGACGTGGAAATTGATTTGCCCGATCACGTGGCAGGATCAGGATCGCTTGAGCGCCTGGTGGAAACCGCGCGCGCCTATGCGGAGGCCACGGTTGCGGAGAACACAGCGAAAGCCTACGCCGCCGACTGGGCGCATTTCTCGCGGTGGTGCCGGATGAAGGGCACGGACCCCCTGCCCCCGTCGCCGGAACTTATCGGCCTCTATCTCACCGACCTCGCACATCCCTCAGACAAGACCGCCCCTCTGACGGTGGCAAGCATCGAGCGTCGCCTCTCCGGCCTCTCATGGAACTACGCGCAGCGCGGCCTGACCCTGAACCGCAAGGAACGCCACATCGCCCGCATCCTCGCGGGCATCAAACGCAAACACGCCCGCCCGCCGGTCCAAAAGGAAGCGATTTTTCCAGAGGACATTCAGGCCATGGTCGCCACCCTGCCCTATGATCTGCGCGGGCTGCGGGATCGGGCGATTTTGCTTATGGGCTATGCCGGTGGCTTGCGCCGGACCGAGATTGTCTGCCTCGACGTGCACAAAGACGACACAGAGGACAGCGGCGGCTGGGTCACGATCTATGAGGAAGGTGCGCTCTTGACGCTCAATTCCAAGACCGGTTGGCGTGAGGTCGAAATCGGACGCGGCTCAACGGACGCGACCTGCCCAGTTCATGCGTTGGAGCAATGGCTGCACTTCGCGAAGATCGGCTTCGGGCCTGTGTTCGTCCGCACCTCCCGCGATGGAAAACGCGCTTTGGAGGACCGCCTCAGCGACAAACACGTCGCGCGTCTTATCAAGCACACGGTTCTGAAAGCAGGCCTGCGCGCAGAGCTTCCGGAAAAAGAGCGTCTCGCGCTGTTCTCTGGTCACAGCCTGCGCGCGGGTCTGGCAAGCTCAGCGGATGTCGATGAGCGGTATATTCAAAAACACCTCGGCCACGCCTCTGTCGAAATGACGCGCAGGTATCAGCGGCGGCGGGATCGGTTCCGGATCAATCTGACGCAAGCCGCCGGGCTTTAAACGCAAGATCGAAAAACAAAAAAGGCGGCCACTTGGACCGCCTTTCTCATGTCATCTGATCGGGTGCTTTAGCTGTCCAGTTCGGCAAAGAACGCAGCCAGCGCGGCCTCCAGTTTCTGCTTTTCCATCTGACCAAAGTCCATGTCGGATCGCAGTTCAAGCCGCCCATCCTGCACCGCACAGCGCACTGTCCCCGCGGGGACAGTCATGCGGAACGTGGTTTTGAGCGTGTTGGCTTTTCCCGCTGGCGCTTTCTTTTCGGCTTTGCGCACTTCGGTGAGCAAACCACGCAGCACCTCAATCTCGGCCTCTGCCGTCGTCGCCATCGCCGCCGCGAGCCGCGATTTTGCGCGCGTCACCGCCGCCGCATCGTCCGCGAACTTTTTCTCAAGATCGAGACCAAGGGCACGCGGGATCGCTTCCGGAAATTTGAGCGCGCCCCCGATATGATCCAAGAGTGTCGCGAAGTGACGAATGTAGCTGCGTTTCTGCCGGTTCGCCGAGGCGTAGAGAATGGCGACGGCCTCCTCGACGTTCGCGCATTCGGTCTCCGGATCGGCGGCATAGGCCCGCGCAAGCGCCGCCATTTCCGCAAAAGAAATATCACGACGCACGAGGTTCTCATCGACCATCCGACGGTAAAGTCCATCGAGAGCCTCACCGCTCGACATCAGGCCCGCCGGAATTTTTGCGAAACGTTCGTCGCCCGTTTCCGCAAAAAGTTCGCGGTAGGCGGTGAGACGGCGGAACCCCTGCACAAGCTCATAGCCGTCGCCAACCTGCTCCACGCGGATCGGGTTTGAGAGGCCAAGTTCGCGGATGGAGATTTTCAACTCGTCCAGATCGGGATCGCGCGTGATGCTCCGGTCGCGGGTGAGTTTCGACGTGGACACGGCGTCAATCGCAACGAGATCGACGATCAAACCCTGTTTTTTCATCCGCACAAAATCATGGGCGAGGCGGTCGTTCTCTTCGCGGATCGCCGCCTCGGCAGCTTGGCGTTCGCGGAGCGCGGAGGCGTTTTCCTGAATGGCGCTGGCCATCGGGCCACGACGGGCTTCGCGCACCTCCGCCTCTTCTGTCCCCGCGGGGACAGGCGCGGCGGTTTCCTCCTCGACCGGGTCGGTCGGAAAGTCGATATCAAAGACGCGGCGTTTCTTGCTCATGTCTCATCCTCCAGATTGCCCCAGGCCTCGAGAAGGTGCCCACGGAATTCTTCATACGCATTGTCGAAAGAGGACCGCGCGCGGCGCCAGGTTTCACGCGTCATGTCGCGGTAATCGGTCTCATAGATCGACGACAAAAAGCGACCGGACTGTTCAACGGCACGGGTCATCTCAATCGGGTTCTGGGTGAGCCTATCCCCGAACACCTTTTCAAAAGCCTCCCGCATCGCGCGGTGCAACTCATTGCCCGCCTCGAACCGTGTCAGCAGAAAGCGGATGTCGTGAAACACCTTCGGCAGATTGCTTGTCCCCGCGGGGACAACGCCGTTGAAGGCGGAGAGATCTTCGAGCGCTTCGGCGAGCTGACCGATGAAAGAGGTGGTGGAGTCATATTCCCAGTAGCCCGGGCCCGAGGGGATATAAAGCACATCAGCGGCAAAGACCGCATTCATCGACTGATAGCCGATCGCGGGCGGGCAGTCGAAAATGATCATGTCGTAGGCGTCGGCGGGCAGGGCGTCGAGATAGCGGCTCACGGCAGCAAAGAACGACCACTCCGGATTGAGGTGACGATATTGCGCAGAGGCGAATTCGACAAAGGCCGCATTGGCGCAGGACGGGATGATGTCGATGGTCGGCCAATTGGTCGGCTTGATAAAGTCCGCGACGCGCAGGTCCGCGAGCCCCATGTCGGTGATAGAAGAGGGCAGGCGGCGTTGGGGCAGGGCGGACCCGCTCTCTGCGCCACGGGTCGCGGCATTCATGCGCTCTGTCTCATTGATCAGGTCGCGCGCCATGATGCCCCAGACGGTGAACTCCTCGGCCACATCCGAAAGCCCCATGGAGTGGGACAGCGTCGCCTGCGGATCGAAGTCGACACAAAGGACGCGGTAGCCATCGAGCGCGGCGGCATGAGCGAAGTGAAGCGCCACGGTGGATTTGCCCGCGCCGCCTTTAAAGTTCGCAATCGCCGCACGGATCGCCCGCTTGCCCGCCGGGCGGGTCGGCATGAGGGACTTGCGGCTCACCTTAAGACGGCGGCGCAGCTCGTTGATCTCTTCGAGTGTATACCAGCGCTGACGCCCGTCCTCTTCGACATAGCCCTGCGGCAGGGACGGGTCGGCAGCCAGACGGCCGCGCATGGTGGATTGGTTGACCTTGAAGATGAGCTCCGCCACCTCCCAGCTCGAAAATCTGCGGAGCGTCTTCTCACGCTCGGGGGAATAAGTCTGCTGCCGGATAAATCCCTGCATCTTGAGCGACTGGGCCTGTAGTCGCGACAAGTCTTCATGGGTAAACATTGTGCCTCCTGTCCCCGCGGGGACGCTTTCTATTATCTGTTTCGGATTTACGCGGAAAATAGAAAAATTGCAAAACCTAAAAGCGTAAATTAAAGTAAAAGCGTCAAAAGCGCTGAATTGCAGAAAACCCCTGTGTTTTCTACCGCTCCCTAGGTGCTGTCTGATTCGGATCAGAGGTCGTGAGCATGAGCCTCCGGGGCGAAACCTCTCGGGGATAACCCGCTAAATAGGGGGTCAGCTTCGGGTCTTCCGCTATCTATTGGGGGACATTTTGCCCTCAAATAGGGGACAGCCTGCGTGTCCCCCTATACCATTAATACCTTTCTTTTTCTTTTTTTGAGGAATTTGGTTGGGATGATGCCAACAGGAGTCGCTTGACAGAATCGACGAACTCAACGCAAATTGTTTCAAGATCATAAAAAACGCCGAGAGCGCGGTTGTTCGGAGGGTTTCACCTTTGACGCGGACATCTCGGGAAACATTCTTCGGAATGATTGAGGCAAAGACGTATCCCGACACAAGACACGGATGCGGCGACGGATAAAAGCAGAGAGACCTCTGCGAAGGGCGAGACAGATGTTGTCGATCAAACCGGTGGGCCCGCAGGCCGCCGCAGTCAAATACGATGTGCTCACAGCACTCGGGACCTATGCGCTCTCTCAGCCTAAGGGCAAACAAGTGCTTTGCCTCCGTCTCATGACCCTCATCACAGCACGCTACAATTGGCAGCGCAACGAGCTTGCCATCGGTCAACGTGAAATCGCGCGGATGTGGCGCGTCGAGGAACGGACCGTCAAACGCGAGATGGCCAAGCTCCGCGCCATGGAATGGCTCCTCGTCAAGCGTCAGGGCGCGCGGGGACGGGTGACGCAATATGCGCTGGCTTTCGAAAAGATCCTTGAGGACACGCGGCCGATCTGGGCCGACGTCGGGCCGGATTTCGAACAGAGGATGGAAGGGCGAGGGGACACCCCGCCAGAGACCGACGCGAAAGTCGTGCCACTTCAACCACAGGGCAGGGCGGTCGCGGCACCTGAGGTCGATAGCTCAACGGAATGGGGGCTGGCGCGCAGTTTGATCTATGCGGAAGACCCCGCACGCTATGCGAGCTGGATCGCCGCCCTGAGCCGTGGCGAACGGGTTGGACGCAGGCTCTACCTCACGGCCCCGAGCCGCTTTCATGCGCATTATGTGGCCACCCATCTCAATGCACTCTGCCTAAGCGCGGTCAAACAGGTCGATGGCGATGTGGATGAGGTGATCATCCTCGGGTAAGACCGAGAGGGACGTAGAGGCTTGCCGCGTCTATTGTTTACGCCACGGATTGCTCGATCGCTTGACAATAGAACGCAACTCACTCAATCAAAGGGTGCATTGGTTCCTGCCGTTTGGCAGGTGAAAAGGGAATGCGACAGGGTCTTTGTCAAAACGAGGACCCAAGCGCAGCCGCCCCCGCGACCGTGACCGGAAAGGGTGCTTTGGGCCACTGGCTTTCGAGCTGGGAAGGTGAAGCAACCGCAGAACGCAACAGAGGCGTTCGAAATCCGCAAGCCGGGAGACCTGCCAATGTTGATGATGACCGGCGAACGGGGTGTTTCGCGACCGGGAGGAGAGGGCCGGTCGCTGTCTTGACCTTTGTTCCCTGTCCACTGGCGCGTTTCTCCCAAAGCCACCGGAAGGCCATTGGCGAGAGGAACGGGCAAAATGCCAACGATTTTATCTGTTTGCACCACCTGCAAGCGTGACGATGCCGATCCCACGGACGAGACGCGGCCGGGTACGTATTTGTTGCGCGCTCTGCGTGATCATGGCGCTCCGGACGATGTGGTGATCCACGAGGTGTCTTGCCTCTCTGCCTGTTCAAACGGTTGCGCCGTGGCGCTCAGTGAGCCGGGCAAATGGTCCTATGTCTACGGTCGGATGACCGCCGCCGATGCCCCCGACATTCTGGCTGGCGCCGCCGCCTATGCCGCCACCGAAAACGGCCTTGTTCCGTGGCGCGAGCGCCCTGTGATCTTTCGCAAACAAAGCCTCGCGCGCATTCCCCCTTTCCCGACATTTGAGCAGGAGTAATGTCATGACCAATCCTCATTCCGATTTGGCCAAAATCCCGGTCACCGTCATCACCGGTTTTCTCGGCGCAGGCAAAACCACGCTGGTGCGCCACCTGATGGGCAATGCGGGCGGGCGCAAGTTGGCCGTTTTGGTCAATGAATTCGGCACCGTGGGAGTTGATGGCGACATCCTGCGCCAATGTGCGGACGAGAATTGCCCCGATGAGAACATTGTCGAGCTGGCGAATGGCTGTCTGTGTTGCACTGTGGCGGATGATTTCATCCCGACGATCGAGGCGCTGATGGCGCGGCCGCAAAAGCCCGATCACATTCTGATCGAAACCTCCGGGCTTGCGCTGCCAAAACCGCTGTTGAAGGCCTTCGACTGGCCCGCGATTCGCTCGAAAATCACCGTGGACGGGGTGATTGCATTGGCCGATGCCGAAGCCGTCGCCGCCGGTCGTTTCGCCCCCGATGTGGCCGCCGTCGATGCGCAACGTCTGGCCGATGACAGCCTCGACCACGAGACCCCGCTCTCTGAAGTGTTCGAGGATCAGATTTCCTGCGCCGATCTGGTGCTCTTGTCCAAGGCCGATCTGGCGGGCGAGGCGGGTCTTGCGGCGGCGCGCGCGGTGATCGATGCCGAAGTGCCGCGCAAACTGCCGATCCTGCCGCTGACCGAAGGTGTGATCGACCCGAAAATCGTGCTGGGGCTCAACGCCGCTGCCGAAGACGATCTCGCCGCGCGCCCCTCGCATCACGACGGGGCGGACGACCACGAGCATGACGATTTCGATACGGTGGTGATCGACCTGCCGGAGATCGACGATCCGGCCCCATTGATTGCCGCCATCGAACGCCTCGCCCGTGAGCAGAACATTCTGCGTGTCAAAGGCCATATCGCTATCACCGGCAAGCCGATGCGTCTTTTGGTGCAGGCGGTGGGCGAGCGGGTGCGGCACCAGTTCGATCGCCCCTGGGGCGCCGACCCGCGCCGCTCGGCCTTGGTGGTGATCGGCGAACATGACGACGTGAACGAAGAGGCCATTCGCGCCGAACTGCTTGGGGTTCCCGCCTGATGCACGTCACCTTCCGCGAAAGCCACGGCCTTGAGGAGACCGAGGTGCCGACCGATCTGGGGCAACGCCCTGCGGATCTGGTGGTGCTGTCGTTCTCTGACAGTGATCTGGGGGCTTTCGCGGCGGGCTGGCGGCGCGGAAAAGGCGGTTTGCCGACGCTTCGCCTCGCCAATCTGGTGAACCTGCGCCATCCGGTGTCGGTCGACACCTATGTCGAAAATACGCTCTCGGGGGCCAAGGGCATTCTCGTGCGGCTGATAGGCGGCGAGGCCTATTGGCCTTATGGTCTTGCCAGTCTTCAGGATCTCGCCCGACGCAAAGGGATTGCGCTGGCGGTGCTGCCTGCCGACGGGCGCGACGATCCCCGGCTCGATGCGCTGTCGACGGTGCCGATCCCGGTTCTGCGACTGCTCAAAACCCTCTGCGATGCGGGCGGCGCGGTTGCGGCACAGACGGCTTTGGCGGAACTTGCAAGGGCCTCGGACCTTCCGGTCCCGCCCGTGCCGGGGGAAACACAAATCCCCACTCACGGGTTTTACTGTCCCGACGCAGGCGCGCTAGAAGCCCTTGGAAACAAAGGCCCACTGGCGCTTGTGAGTTTCTACCGCTCCTATCTTGCCGCCGCCGACACCGCACCGATTGATGCGTTGATCACCGGCCTGCGCGCGCGCGGATTTGCCGCCTACGGGGTCTATGCGCCGTCGCTCAAGGCGCCGGGATTTGGCGCTTGGCTGACCGCCTCCCTCGGCCCGCGCAGACCCGCCTTCATCGTCAATGCCACCGCCTTTTCGGCGCAGAATCCGGAGGGGCAAACGCCCTTTGACGGCTTTGAGTGCCCAGTGTTTCAAGTCGCGCTTTCTACCGCGCGGCGCAAAGACTGGGCCGGGGCCGAGCGTGGGTTGTCGCCTGCTGATTTGGCGATGCATGTCGTTTTGCCGGAGGTGGACGGGCGGCTGCACGTAGGGCTCGTTTCGTTCAAAGCGCCAGAGCCGCGCGATCCCGATCTAGACTATGCCCGCTTTGTCCATCGCGCCGATCCAGAGCGGATCGATGCCGCATTGGACAGGATCGAAAGCTGGCATCGGCTGGCCTCGACGGAGGCGCGGGACCGCCAATTGGCCGTGGTGCTGTCGACCTATCCGGGGCGTCCGTGGCAGATGGCCCATGCCGTTGGCCTCGACGCGCTGGCCTCGACAGAGGCGCTTTTGGCGCAATTACGCGATGAGGGCTATCAGGTCAGCGACGGGCCGGGGCCAGAGGCGCTTGAGACCGAACGCCTGTCCTGGCCGCTGAGCGCCTATCATGCGGCGCTGGCACAGCTTCCGCAACAGCTTCAGAACGATCTGACCGCCACTTGGGGCCTGCCTGAACGCGATCCTGCGGTCAAAGACGAGGCTTTCCATTTCGCCGCCATGAAACGCGGCAATGTCCTCATTGTGCTGCAACCCGAGCGCGGCGATCCCCGCGACCGCGACGACAGCTATCACGACCTCGACCGCATTCCCCGCCACGCCTATGTCGCCTTTTACCTCTGGCTGCGCGAAGAGGGGCTTCACGCGATGGTGCATATGGGCGCGCATGGCACGCTCGAATGGCTGCCGGGCAAGGCGGTGGCGCTGAGTGCGACATGCTGGCCCGAGGCGTTGTTGGGGCCTTTGCCGGTGATCTATCCTTTTATCGTCAACGACCCCGGTGAGGCGGCGCAGGCCAAGCGCCGGATTGGGGCCGTGACTTTGGGCCACATGCCGCCGCCGATGCGTTCGGCAGAAGTGCCCATCGGGCTGCGCCATCTCGAACAGTTGCTCGATGAATATTCCACCGCCGACGGGCTGGACCCGGCGCGGCGCGATCGTCTGATCGCCGATATTCAGCTTGAGGCACAGGCCAGCGGCGTTTCCGAAGACCTCGGCATCCCGCATGAGGCCAATGCCGCCGAAGTGCTCACCCGGATTGATCGCTTTGTCTGCGATATCAAGGAAAGCCAGTTCGGCGACGGGTTGCATGTCTACGGGCAGGGGGAGTGCGGCGCAGAGGAACGTGCAGGGATCAGCGCCGCGCTCTCTGGCCGTCGTGTGGCAGCAGGGCCGTCGGGTAGCCCGGCACGCGGGCGGACGGATGTCCTGCCCACCGGACGCAATCTTTTCGCCGTCGATCCACGCGCCGTGCCGACCCGCACGGCCCATGCGCAGGGTGTGAAGCTGGCCGAGGAGCTGTTGCGCAAACATTTGCAGGATCATGGCGATTGGCCCAAGGGGCTGGTCGTCGATCTCTGGGGCTCGGCCACGATGCGCACGGGCGGCGAAGAATTCGCCATGGCGCTGCATCTGGCGGGGCTGAAGCCCGTGTGGGACGAGAATGCGGCCCGCGTGTCCGGCGTCGAGATCGTGCCGCTGGCGCTTTTGGACCGCCCCCGCATCGACGTGACCCTGCGGGTCTCTGGCCTGTTTCGCGACATTTTCCCCGGTCTGGCGCAGCTTTTTGAAACCGGGGCTGATGCTTTGGCGCGGCGGGATGAGGATGCCGCCGACAATCCTTACCTGACACGGATCGCGCGGGTCTTTGCTCCGAAACCCGGCCACTACGGTCTGGGCATGGGCGTGGCCCTCGATCAATTTACCCCCGAAGCGCGCCAGATGGCGGGCGAGGCGTGGCTGGCCGCGTCTTCTTACACGATTTCGCAAACGGGCGAGATTGCGCCAGACCGCACGGCGCTCGAAACCCGGCTGCGGGGCGCGGACAGTTTTGTCCATGCGCAGGACCTGCCGGAAAGCGATGTGCTCATGGCCTCGGATTATGCCGCGCATGAGGCCGGGTTCGCCGCCGCTCTGGCACGGCTCGGGGCGCAGAGGCCTGCGCTTTATCATCTGGACGCCACACAACCCGACCGCCCTCGCGCGCGCAGCCTGACCGAAGAGATCGCCCGCACGGTGCGCGCCCGCGCCACCGATCCGGCCTGGGCGGCGGGCATGATGCGGCACGGCTTTCGCGGCGGGGCGGAGATCGCGGCCACATTGGATCATCTCGCGGCTTTCGCGCATCTGGCACAGGTTGTGCCCGCGCATCTCTTTGATCTTTATCACGAGGCCACTCTAGGGCGCGCGGATGTGGTGGCTTTTCTGGATCGCGAAAATCCCGGCGCTTTGCAGGTCCTGCGCGATCTCTTCGCCCGGCTGGCGGAGGCCGGACTTTGGCAAACCCGGCGCAATTCCATCGCGGCCACGTTGGAGGAGGACAGATGAGTTTCAAGGTGCAGGGCTGGTGCCCCGGCGCATTGCGTCCGATGGCGTCTGGCGACGGCTTGGTGGTGCGGGTGCGCCCGCCGTCCGGGCGTCTGACAGAGAGGCAGGCGAGCGGCATTGCGGAGGTGGCACAACGCTATGGCAATGGGGTGATTGAGCTGTCGGGGCGGGCGAATGTGCAGATCCGGGGCGTGACGCCAGAGACCCATGCGCCTCTGATTTCAACGCTCCGAAAGCACGATCTGATCGACGCTGATGTCGCCGCGGAAACCCGGCGCAACATCATCGTCACGCCCTTTGCCGATGCCAGAACATATCGTTTGGCGGAGGCCTTGCAGCGCGCCTTGGGGGACGCGCCTGAGCTGCCCGGAAAATTCGGGTTCATCCTCGATTGCGGGGCTGCGCCGGTGATGACGGATGTGCAGGCCGACATCCGGTTTGAGCGGGCGGCGGATGGCACGCTGCTTTTGCGTGCGGCAGGCTGTGATCTGGGCGCGCCCGTGACTGAGGCGGCGGCGGCGGAGGCCGCACTGGCTCTGGCGCAGTGGTTCCTTGAGGCGGGCGGAGTCACCGAAGGGCGTGGCCGCATGGCGCAGCTGATCGCAACGAGTGCCCGCCCCGAAGGTCAGCTTGCCCCCGCGATTGCACCCGCCCCCGCCCAGTCTCAGCCTCTGCCGGGGATCGTGAAGCAGGGGGCTTTGGTCGCCTTCGCCTTTGGCCAGATCGACGCGGACACATTGGGGGCGCTTGCTGCGCTCGGGCCCCTGCGGGTGACCCCATGGCGCATGATCTTGACCGAAGGCCTGACGTGGATGCCCAATCTGCCGGGGCTGATCTCCGATCCGACCGATCCGCTTTTGCGTGCCCATGCTTGCACCGGTGCGCCCGCGTGTCTTCAGGCGCATGGCCCGACCCGCGATCTGGCCCGCAGTCTCGCGTCCCACCTCCCAGAGGGCAAAACGCTGCATGTTTCGGGCTGTTCTAAGGGCTGTGCCTGGCCTTTGCCTGCCGATCTGACGCTTGTGGCAACGCCTGCGGGACTGTCGGTGATCCGGGACGGGCGAGCCTCGGACACGCCTGAGACAGCCGTGATTTCCCCCTCTGAACCAAGACATATTTCGGAGTTTTTCTAATGCCCTACACCTATGAAATGGATGGCGCGAAGATTTACGAACAGTCCTTCGCCACCATCCGCCGGGAGGCCGATCTGGCCCGGTTTACCCCGGAAGAAGAGATTGTCGCCGTGCGGATGATCCATGCCTGCGGCTTGGTGGGGCTGGAGCGGGACATTCGCTTTACCCCCGGCATGGCCGTTGCGGCGCGGGCCGCGTTGGAAGGCGGCGCGCCGATCCTCTGCGACGCGCGGATGGTGTCCGAAGGCATCACGCGGGCGCGCTTGCCGGCGGAAAATGAGGTGATCTGCACCCTGCACGACCCCGCTGTGCCGGGGTTGGCGAAAGAGATGGGCAACACCCGCTCGGCGGCGGCGCTGGAGCTTTGGCGACCGCATCTCGAGGGCGCGGTGGTGGCGATCGGCAATGCGCCCACCGCGCTGTTTCACCTTTTGAACATGCTCGAAGACCCCGCCTGTCCGCGCCCGGCAGCGATCATCGGCTGTCCGGTCGGCTTCATCGGGGCTGCGGAATCGAAAGACGCACTTATCGAAGCCGCCCCCGTGCCCGCGCTCATCGTCGAGGGCCGTCTGGGCGGTTCGGCCATCACCGTGGCGGCGATCAACGCGCTCGCCTCGCGAAAGGAGTAACCCATGGGACGGATCATCTGTGCAGGGCTAGGCCCCGGCGACCCCGATCTGATGTCACGCCGTGCCGAACGCGCGGTGCGGACCGCGGGTCATGTCGCCTATTTCCGCAAGAAAGGCCGCAAGGGTCAGGCACGTCAGATCGTCGAGGGGCTGCTCGCTGAGAGTGCCATTGAGCTGGCGATGGAATATCCGGTCACCACCGAGGTGCCGTTCAACAGCCCAGATTACAACGCGCTTTTGTCCGCGTTTTACGACGACTGGGCGGCGCGTCTTGAGGCGCTGGCGCAGAGCACGGATATTGTCGTGCTCTGCGAGGGCGATCCGTTTTTCTACGGCTCTTTCATGCATCTTTATACGCGGCTGCGCGACCGGGTGGAGATCGAGGTCATTCCCGGCATCACCGGCATGACCGGATGCTGGACCGCGACCGGCACGCCAATCACCTGGGGCGATGACGTGTTGACGGTGTTGATGGGCACGATGGATGAGGAGGATATGGTCGCGCGCATGGCGGCCACGGACGCGATTGTGGTGATGAAAACCGGGCGCAACCTGCCGAAGGTCAAACGCGCCTTGGCCCGCGCCGGGCGGCTTGACGCGGCTTGGCTCGTGGAACGCGGCACCATGGCGGGCGAACGCATCGTGCGTCTGGCCGAGACGGAGGCAACGGATTGTCCTTATTTCGCCATCGTTCTGGTGCATGGTCACGGACGGCGACCCGAGGCCGTGCGCATGGAGGCCGCGCAATGAGCGGTTGGGTGACGGTTGCGGGGCTGGGGCCCGGCGCGGAAGATTTGATCACGCCGGAGGTGCAGGCCGCGCTTGCCGAGGCC
This sequence comes from Celeribacter naphthalenivorans, assembly GCF_020524585.1. Classification (GTDB taxonomy): domain Bacteria; phylum Pseudomonadota; class Alphaproteobacteria; order Rhodobacterales; family Rhodobacteraceae; genus Celeribacter; species Celeribacter naphthalenivorans. Next base: position 309,392 of record NZ_JAIVLK010000007.1, on the reverse strand, counting down.
ACCGACATCGTGGGCTATATCCCCTACGTCGCCCGCGTCCCCCCGCGCGAGGGGCTGACGCTTCACGCCAGCGACAATCGCGTCGAACTTGATCGGGCGTTGCAGGCGTTGGAAATGGCCTCCGAAGGGCGGCGTGTGGTGATTGTCTCCTCGGGCGATCCGGGGGTCTTTGCTATGGCCTCTGCGCTCTTTGAGCGGCTGGAGACCGCGCCGGAGTTTGCCGAGACGGACATTCGCATCCTGCCCGGCATCACCGCCATGCTTGCCGCCGCCGCCCGCGCGGGCGCGCCGCTTGGCCATGATTTTTGTGCGATCAATCTGAGCGACAATCTCAAGCCTTTCGAGCTCATCGAACGCCGTTTGCGCCACGCCGCACGGGGCGATTTCGCGATGGCCTTCTACAATCCGCGCTCCAAATCGCGCCCGCATCAATTCGCCCGCGTGCTCGAGATTCTGCGCGAGGAATGCGAGGCCGGGCGGGTGATCCTTTTTGCCCGTGCCGTGTCAACGCCTGAGGAAAAGATCACCGTGGTGCCTTTGTCCGAGGCGCGCCCGGAGATGGCCGATATGCGCACGGTGGTTCTGGTCGGCAATGCCAGCACGCGTCGGGTCGGCCGCTGGGTCTACACGCCGCGCGGCACCGTGTCGACCACTGTGTCGGCAGGAACTGCGTGATGCATTTTGAGCCAGCCCATCACGCCTTTGAGTGTGTCACGAACGTCGCGCGCGGGCAGCGCCGGACGTTCGACCATGATCACCGGCAACCCAAGCCTGCGCGCGGCGATCAATTTGGCCTCCGCGCCCGCCCCGCCCGCGTTTTTCGCCACAACATGGGTGATCCGATGCCGACGCAAAAGCTCCAGATCGCCCTCCGCGTCAAAGGGGCCGCGCGCGAGAATGACCTCGGCGTCGGGCAGGGGCAGGGCGCCCTCCGGCGCATCCACAAGGCGCAACAGGTATTGGTTCTCAGGCTTCGTCGCAAACCCCGCCAACTGTTGTTTGCCAATCGCCAGAAACACCCGTGCGCCACGGTCTGGCAGGGCCTGACAGGCGGCGTCCATATCGGCGACATGGGTCCAGTGATCGCCCTCTTTTGCCCGCCACGGCGCACGTTCATAGCCCAACACAGGCACCCCGGCCTGCGCTCCGGCGCGGATCGCATTGCGGCTCATGTCCGCAGCAAAGGGATGGGTGGCGTCGATCACATGGCTGATGCGCTCAAAGGTGAGATAATCGACAAGACCCTCCACGCCGCCAAAGCCACCGATCCGCGTCGGCAAGGGCTGCGCCACCGGATGGGCCGTGCGCCCGGCATAGGAAAACACCGCATCCACCCCGCACTCCGCGAGGTGTTGCGCCAGTCGGCTGGCCTCGGTGGTGCCGCCCAGCAGAAGGAGACGTGTCATGGCTGATCCGTGGTTGAGCATCGTCGGTCTGGGCGAAGATGGCCTGAACGGGTTGTCGAATGCAAGCCGCGCCGCCTTGGCCGAGGCAGAGGTCATTTTCGGCGGGCCGCGCCATCTCGAGCTGGCTGGGGCAGGGGGGCGAGGACAGGCTTGGCCTGTGCCCTTCGACATCGCGCCGGTGCTGGCCTGTCGCGGGCAAAAGGTGGTGGTTCTGGCTTCTGGCGATCCGTTCTGGTTTGGCGCCGGTGGGTCGCTTGCCGCGCAGCTTTCGCCCGGCGAATGGCGCGCCTTTCCTGTGGCTGGGGTCGTGTCACTCGCCTGCGCCCATCTCGGATGGCGGATCGAAGAGGTGACGGCGCTGGGGCTTCACGCGGCGGGGTTCGCTGCGCTGCGCCGCGCGCTGCATCCCGGCGCAAAAGTCGTCGCGACTCTCAGAGATGGGGACACGCCGCGCGCGCTGGCCGACTGGTTGGTGCAAGAGGGCTTCGGTGCGGTTCATATGCATGTGCTAGAACGCATGGGCGGACCGCATCAGCGGGTGCGGGTCACGCAGGCGGAGCGTTTCGATCTGCCCGGCATTGAGGCCCCCGTGGCGGTCGCGCTCGATGGTGCGGATTTACCTCGTGACGTAGGTCTGCCGCATGTGCCGGGTCTTCCCGAAGATCGCTTTGCCCACGACGGGCAGATCACCAAATCCCCGATCCGGGCCTTGACGCTGGCCGCACTCGCGCCGCGACCGGGAGAGCTTTTGTGGGACATCGGCGGCGGGTCCGGTTCGGTCTCTGTCGAATGGGGGCTGGCCGGAGGGCGGGCGATCACGATCGAGCCGCGTCCTGACCGGATCGCCAATATTCAAAGGAATATCGAGGGTTTTGGCCTGACGCGGCACATCCGCGTCCTCGAAGGGCGCGCGCCCGACGTCCTGTGCGATTTGCCTTTGCCCGAGGCCGTTTTCATTGGCGGCGGCGGCACGGCGGCGCTTTACGATTGGCTTTGGGCGCATCTGCCCGAAGGAACACGGATCGTGGCCAATGGGGTGACGCTTGAGACCGAGGCGCTTTTGGCGGGGCTGCACGCCCGTCATGGCGGATCGCTTATGCGTATCGAACTGTCACGCGCCGAAGGTTTGGGAAAATTGCGCGGCTGGTCGGCGGCTCGCCCCGTGGTGCAATGGAGTGTGACGCGATGAGGGTCGCCGGAATGGGCTTTCAAAGCACCGCGACGACTCAGGCCTTGCGCGCAGCACTTGCCTCAGTCGAGGCGGTCGACCGGGTGGCCACAGCCGCCCCGAAAGCGGCTGCGCTGGCGCAGGCTTTGGGATGCGATGTCGAGAGCGCCGAGGTCGCGGGCATCTCCACGACCACAATGTCGCAGGCCTCCCTTGACGCCCATGGTACCGGCTCGGTGGCCGAAGCCGCCGCACTCGCGGTGGCGGGGCGGAACGCGCGACTTTTGAACACACGCAAAATCATCGGCGGCGTGACCATCGCTGTCGCAGAAGGAGACGGAAGATGACGGTTCATTTTATCGGCGCAGGACCCGGTGCGGCGGATTTGATCACGCTGCGCGGGCGGGACCTGATCGCCGCCTGCCCGGTGTGTCTTTATGCCGGGAGCCTCGTGCCTGAGGCCCTGTTGTCCCATTGCCCGGAGGGCGCGCGGATCGTCAACACCGCGCCTCTGAGCCTTGATGAAATCATCGATGAAATCGCCACGGCCCATAGGGCGGGGCAGGACGTGGCCCGGCTGCACTCCGGTGATTTGTCTGTGTGGTCGGCGATGGGGGAGCAATTGCGGCGTCTGCGGGCGCTGGACATCCCCTATGACGTCACCCCCGGCGTGCCGAGTTTTGCCGCCGCCGCCGCCACGCTTTGTTCTGAGCTGACCCTCCCCGGTGTCGTGCAATCCGTGGTGCTGACCCGGACCTCGGGGCGGGCGACGGCGATGCCGCCGGGTGAGACGCTTGAGAATTTTGCCAAGACCGGCGCGGTGCTGGCGATTCACCTGTCGGTGCATGTGCTCGACAAGGTGATCACGGAGCTGGTGCCGCATTACGGCGCGGACTGTCCGGTCGCGGTGGTCTGGCGTGCGAGCTGGCCCGACGAGCGCGTGGTGCGCGCGACGCTTGGCACCCTGAAAACCGCCATCGGCGCGGAGATGGAGCGCACGGCGCTCATTCTGGTGGGCCGTGCCATCGGGGCCGAAGAGTTTGCCGAAAGTCGGCTTTATGCGGGGGATTACGACCGGCGCTATCGTCCCGTGGGCACCGATCCGCGCTTTCCTGAAACCGCAAAAGGCGGTGACGCATGACGCCCGGTTTGGTGATCGCGGCGGCCTCTTCGGGCACGGGAAAGACCACGCTGATGCTGGGTCTATTGGCGGCACTGCGGGCGCGGGGCATCGCGGTGCAACCGTTGAAATGTGGGCCGGATTACATCGATCCGGCGTTTCACGCGGCGGCGGCGGGGCGCAGTTCGGTCAACCTCGATGCCTGGGCGATGACACCGGCGCAGATCGCCGCGCTCGCCGCGCGAACCACCGATTTCCCCGCAGATCTTATCGTGACCGAGGGTTCGATGGGGCTTTTCGATGGCGTGGCCGTGCCGGGAGAAACCGGGACAGGCGCCAGCGCTGACATTGCCGCGCTGATGGGCTGGCCGGTGATCTTGGTGATCGACGCCTCGGGACAGGCGCAGACGGCGGCGGCGGTGGCCTTGGGCCTCGCGCAGTTTCGCGCGGACGTGACGGTGGCGGGGGTTGTGTTGAACAAAATCGCCTCGCCCCGGCATGAGGCCTTGGTGCGGCGTGGGTTCGAGAGCATTGGACTGCCTGTGTTGGGCGTTCTGCCGCGCGCTGCCGGGATTGAGTTGCCGTCTCGGCATCTGGGCCTCGTGCAGGCGGAGGAAACCGGAGAACTGGAGCGATTGCTGTCTCATGCGGGCGAGATCGTGGCCGAGCATTGCGATCTCGACGCGATCATGGCCTGCGCCACGGCGCAAGAGGGGTCGTTTGCCCCCTATAGGCCCGCGCCTCCGCCCGGCCAGCGCATCGCTTTGGCGCGGGATGCGGCGTTTTCCTTTGTCTATCCGCATTTGATGGAGGCTTGGCGTGCCGCCGGGGCCAGCATTTTGCCCTTCTCGCCGCTGGCCGATGAGGCGCCTGATCCAAGCGCCGATGTCTGCTGGTTGCCCGGCGGCTATCCTGAGCTGCATGCCGGGCGGCTTTCCGGCAATCGCAGCTTTATCGAGGGGGTGCGGAATTTTGCCCAAACCCGCCCGGTGCATGGCGAATGCGGGGGCTATATGGCGCTTGGCGCCGGTATCGTCGATGCCGAGGGGCAGCGCCACGAAATGTTGGGGCTTTTCGGTCTGGAGACCAGCTTTGCCAAGCGCAAGATGCATCTGGGGTATCGCCGTGCCGATTTGATGTCGCCGATGCCGGGGTTCGCCACAGGCCACGCGCTGCGCGGGCATGAGTTCCACTATGCGAATATTCTCTCGCAACCCGACGCCCCATTGGCGCGCGTTGTTGATCCGAATGGTGCGGAGGTTCCTGAGACTGGCTCCGTGCGCGTGATGCCGGAGGGCGGGCGGGTCACCGGCACGTTTTTCCATCTGATCGCCGAGGCGACCTGTTGAGGCGAAGCTGCGGGATCACCCGCTCCGACGCATGAGGTAAATGTCCATGACCCAGCCTAGGTCTGCGCGCAGGGCGGCGCGGGTGGTGAGGATTTTCTCGGCCACTTCGCTCAGCGGCCCGGCGACGAGACGTTCCTGAGGCATGGCCACGCAGCCGCCCCACCAGATCTCGATCCCTTCGGGGTCGAGGGTCCGAAAGGCGCAATCGCCGTCGAGCATGACAACCACAGTTTGCGCGCCTTCGGGCCAGCCGTGATCTCGGATTTTCCGCCCGGTGGTGAGGGTGACGGGGTCGCCGACGCTGTTCAACGGTATGGCATGGGCGGCGCAGAGCGCCTGAATCGCGCTGATACCGGGGATGACGCGCGGTGTGATCTGCAGTCGCGTTTTGAGCCGGTCGGCGATGCGCAGGCTGCTGTCATAAAGCATCGGATCGCCCCAGATCAAAAGCGCCACTTTCGCCTCAGGGTCTGGTCCCAGAGCCTCGGTGATCGCACACTCCCAGGCCTCGGCAATCGCGTCGTGCCAGTCTGACACGCGCCGCGCGTAGGGCGCGCCCTCGGCATCGCGGTGCGGCAGATCGAATTCGACCAGACGCGTGGCGGGATTGGTCAGATGCTGTGCCAAAAGCGCGCGGCGCAGCTCGGCCAGCTCGGTCTTTTCCGGGCCCTTCAAAGGGATCAGGATCAGATCGGCGTCATTCATCGCCGTGATGGCCTCACGGGTGATGTGATCAGGATTGCCGGTGCCGATGCCGATCAGGCTCAAGTCGATCATGGTAGACCTCTCAAAAAAGGGGAGCCGAAGCCCCCCTCGTATGCTGTCTTTTTACGGTTCAGCTCAGGCATAAAGGCGCGGCGTGACAAACCCGCTGCCCTGCAGGGATTTTGCCCGTTTCGCCAGCGCCAGAACGGCCAGATCGAGAAGCGGTTCGATCAGGATCACCGTCATATAAGCGGCGCCAAAGCTCATCACCTGGCTCACATTGGCCACGCCCTGACCGTAGATGGCCCAGAAAGCCACCCAAAGCACGATCCCGCCCTGATAGGCGGTCGAGAGCGCCAGAGCCTGACGGTATTGCAGATCGACATAGGCCGTGCCCGGCGCGATCACGCGTTTGGCCAGCATCTGAAGCCCGAAGAGCGGCACCAAAAGCGTCGTCACATTCATCCCGTATTGCGGCAGATCGAAGGGCGCGAAGAACAGCCCCTGCGCTAGCAACCCAAGCGCCAGACCGATGGCCGCGGGCGCGGCACCCAGGATCAGAAACAGCGTCGAGCCGAGGATCAAATGCACCTCGGACACGCCAACCGGATAATGCGGCAGCACCTGAAAGAATGTGAAGACGGCGGCGGTGGCAATGACGGCCCGCCCGATCAGAGAGCCAAGCCCTTGCTCGCGGATCGTGTCGATGGCGGATTTGAGGGTATAGAGACCCGCACCTGCCGCAGTGGCATAGCTCAGGACGATTTTGGCACCTGTGACGATGCCCGGTTCAATATGCATATCGCGTACTCCTTGCCGTCACACCCGACGGCGGTTGATGTGGCTGCTGGCCGGTTTCCTGGCTCGCGGGTCAAAGCGCCACTCCCCCTTCCCAGAGATCCCGACGGGGCTCTCCAGTGGTGTGTGGGAGCGCGCTCACCGCATACAGTCGCGGGGGCGGCCGGGGCTTTGGGTGCTGCGTGTCGCGACATCCTTCCCCGTTCCCGATTGAGCCCTCAGCATCGCGCATCATCAGGCACCAAACAGGGGTTCAGATAAACGCGGGACGGGGAATGAGGTCAAGTGAAGATCGCGTTTCCGGGCCATAGATATTCGAAATTTTCCCATAAGGTGACCGACGCTAAGGTCCTATGTGCCGACTCCGACGATGGCGACATGGGCCTCAGACGTCTCGGCAAAGCCGCGCGCGGCGCGCCAAGCCCGAAGGCCCGATGCGCAGACAAAGACGACCCTTTGGCCGGGGTCGGGGGTCGGGACCACGTCGGGCGTGTCACGCAGGTCGATCACCAGATCGTCTGGCGTGATCTGTTCCAGCGCCAAAACGGCGGGGCTGGCCCGAGGTGGCTCCGGCGCGCTGTCGAACCGAAATCCGTTGACGCGCCAGCCCATCAGATCCAACGATAGAAACTGTCCCAGCGGCGTGGGGTCTTGGCCCAGCAAAACGGCAAGCACCATCTGGGCTTGCAGCGCCGAAATATTGGCGACCACCGGCCCCATGACGCCCGTCTCTGAACAGGACCCCATGACGTCCGGCAGGTCGGGAAACACCGCGCGCAGGCTGGGGGCCCCGCCGCAAAAGCCGCCGACATAGCCTTGCCTGCCGGTCACGGAGGCGCTGATCAGCGGCTGTCCGCTTTGGTGGCAATGATCCGAGAGCGCATAGCTCGTGGCGAAACTGTCGGCGGCATCCACGATCAGATCGACATCCCGCGACCAGTGCGGCAGGTTGGCAGGCGTCAACCGGGCGACATGCGCCTCCAGTGTGACATCGGGGTTCAGACCGGTCAGCGCATCTGCGGCGATCTGGGCTTTGGGCTGGCCGAGATCGCTCATCCGGAAAAGCGTCTGACGTTGCAGGTTGCTTTCCTCGACCAGATCGGGGTCGAGCAGGCGGATAAAGCCGACGCCCGCGCCCACGAGTTGCGGCAAAAGCGTTGCCCCCAACCCGCCGGCCCCCACGACCAGAACCCGCGCCGCTCCGAGGCGGGCCTGACCTTCGGGGCCAACACCGGCGAGGCATATCTGTCTGGCGTAGCGGCTCATTTGACATACTCCCGTGTGGCTTTGATCCATTCTGCGCAGCGGGCCTCGGGGTTGGTGGCCGTGGCGATATCGGTCACCACGGCGGCACTGTCTGCGCCCGCTTCGAACAGGTCGGGCAGGCGCTCTGGCGTCAAGCCTCCGATGCCAACGAGCGGTGTGTCTCCGGCCATGGCCTTCCAGCGCCGCACCCGATCCAGCCCTTGCGGCCCCCATTTCATTTTTTTCAAAAGCGTCGGATAGACCGGCCCCAAGGCGACATAGGCGGGGTCATGCGACAGCGCGCGCTCCAATTCTGTCTCGTCATGGGTGGAAAGTCCGAAATGGACCCCGGCACGCCTGAGCGCGGCAAAATCGGCGGTCTCCATGTCCTCTTGTCCGAGGTGCACAAAGCGACATTTCAGGTCGAGTGCGGCCTGCCAATAGTCGTTTACTACCAATTGCGCGCGATGCACCGCGCAAAAATCGCGGGCGCGGCGGATTTGACGGCGGACTTCGTCGTCGGGCTGATCCTTGATCCGAAGTTGTACGAGGCGCACGCCCTGCGGCACGAGCAGTTCCAACTGACTGACATGGCTGACGATGAGATAAAACGGATCAAGCGTCATGCCAAAAGCTCCGCCATGCCGAACACCGGGGTGGAGGCCTCAGCCATATCGCGCCGCGGCATGAGGCCCGCGTCATAGGCCTGTTTTCCGGCGTCGACAGCCCGGGAAAACGCCTCTGCCATGGCCACGGGATCGACGGCCTTGGCCACGGCGGTGTTCAAAAGCACCGCATCGAAGCCCATTTCCATCGCTTGTGCGGCTTGTGACGGCGCGCCGATCCCGGCGTCGATCACCAGAGGCACATCGCGAAAATGCGCGCGCATGGTCCGCAAGCCTTCGATGTTGCGCAGCCCTTGGCCGGAGCCAATCGGCGCGCCCCACGGCATCAAGACGCGGCACCCGGCCTCGATCAGTTTCTCGCCGAGGATCAGATCTTCGGTGGTGTAGGGAAAGACCTCAAAGCCGTCGGCGCAGAGGATGCGCGCGGCTTCGACCAAGGCGAAGGGATCGGGTTGCAGCGTGTCGGCATGGCCGATCACTTCGAGTTTGATCCAATTGGTGCCAAAGACTTCGCGCGCCATCTGCGCCGTGGTGACCGCTTCGCGGGCGCTGTGACAGCCCGCCGTGTTGGGCAGGATGCGACAGCCGCTGTCTTTGAGAATGTCACGAAACCCCGCGCCGTCTGCGCCCTCGCGACGAAGCGAGACGGTGATCACCTCCGTGCCAGAGGCCGCGATGGCCGCGCGCAAGATGTCGGGGGAGGGGTATTGCGCCGTGCCGAGCAGCAGGCGGTTTTTCAACTCGGTGCCGTAGAACATGTCAGCCCCCTTGCATCGGTGAAAGAAGCTCGATCTTCATGCCCGCCGTCAGGTTGATCCCTTCGCGCGCGTCGCGCGGCACGAATTGCCCGTCGACGGCAGAGGCGACAGAGCGCGCCTCATAGTTTTGCTCCGTGATCAGCGCGGCCAGCGTGGGGACTGTGGTTTCGACAGACTGTCCGTTCAATTCAATGCGCATCGGCGCTCTCCTGTGTCAAAAGCCCGGCCAGCTCCATGCCCAGAACGGGGGCCATAAGAAAGCCGTGGCGATACATGCCGTTGATGTGAAATCCCGTGTCCTTGCGGCGCAGGGCCGGGATATTGTCGGGAAAAGACGGGCGCAGGTCGGCGCCGGTCATGATGATTTCGGCCTCGGCAAAGGCGGGGTGAAGGCTATAGGCCGCCGAGAGCAATTCCATCGCCGCGCGCGCCGTGATCGGGCCGGAGCGAGAAGATTCGACCATGGTCGCCCCGATCATGAACCGCCCCTCGCCGCGCGGCACGATGTAACAGGGAAACCGAGGATGCAGCAGGCGGACGGGCCGCGAGAGCGTGACCTCGGGCGTGTAAACCTCAAGCATCTCGCCCCGCACACCGCGCAGATCGGGGAGGGTCTCGGCGGCGGACATGCCGCGACAGTCCACGATCCGGCCCTGTGGTGCGCCGTCGCGAAACACGACGCCCTGCGCGAGAAGCCTGTGCTTGAGCGCGGTGAGCGCTGCGTTTGGATCGAGATGGGCTTCGTTCTCGAAATAGAGGCCACGGGCAAAGCGATCCTCGAGATCGGGTTCCAACGCATTGGGCGTGACCCAGCGATGCGCGCGTGTGGCACGGGCGAAGCGGTCGAGTTCCTGCGCGTCGCGGGGCGGGGCCACGACCAGCGTGCCGTGTCGGGTCACATCCACATGAGCGGCCCACCACGCGATGGCGGCCTGACCCCGCGTGACGATGATGTCAGGGGCGCTTTCACCCTCGCAAAACGGGGCCAGCATCCCGCCCGCCAAACGGGAGGCGGGCGCGGGGGCGGTGTCGGGGCATATCACCTCGACCTCGACCCCCGCGTCCATGAGGGCGGTGGCGACGCAAAGCCCCGCCACGCCTGATCCAAGGATCGAGATCATTCGGCCGGTTCCGCAGCAGGAATGTAGAGTTCCCCGCCCTCGCGGAATTTTTCCGCCATGGAGGCCATGCCTTCCTGTTTGGCCGCTTCGGCACGGATGTCGTGAGAAATCCGCATCGAACAGAACTTCGGCCCGCACATGGAACAGAAATGCGCCACCTTATGCGCCTCTTTCGGCATGGTTTCGTCGTGCATTTCACGCGCCGTATCCGGGTCGAGGCCGAGGTTGAACTGATCCTCCCAGCGGAATTCAAACCGCGCGCGTGACAATGCATCGTCGCGCAGTTGCGCCCCCGGATGACCTTTGGCGAGATCGGCGGCATGGGCGGCGAGTTTGTAGGTGATCACCCCGGTTTTCACATCGTCGCGGTCGGGCAGGCCAAGGTGTTCCTTCGGCGTCACGTAGCAGAGCATCGCGGTGCCGAACCAGCCGATCATCGCCGCGCCGATGGCGGAGGTGATGTGATCATAGCCCGGCGCAATGTCGGTCGTGAGCGGCCCGAGCGTGTAGAACGGCGCCTCGTGGCAATGCTTGAGCTGCTCGTCCATATTCTCCTTGATCTTGTGCATCGGCACGTGACCGGGGCCTTCGATCATCACCTGGCAATCCTTGGCCCAGGCGATTTTGGTAAGCTCACCCAGCGTGCGCAGTTCGGCGAATTGCGCCTCGTCATTGGCGTCGGCAATCGAGCCGGGGCGCAGTCCGTCGCCCAAGGAAAACGACACGTCATAACGGCGGCAGATGTCGCAAATCTCGTCGAAATGCTCGTAGAGAAAGCTCTCACGGTGATGGTGCAGGCACCATTTCGCCATGATCGACCCGCCGCGCGAGACGATGCCGGTGACGCGTTTGGCGGTCATCGGGATCATGTGAAGCCGCACGCCCGCGTGGATGGTGAAATAGTCGACGCCTTGCTCCGCCTGCTCGATCAAAGTGTCGCGGAAGACCTCCCACGTCAGGTCCTCGGCAATGCCGCCGACCTTTTCCAGCGCCTGATAAAGCGGCACGGTCCCAATGGGGACAGGCGCGTTGCGGATGATCCAGTCGCGGATGTTGTGGATGTTGCGCCCCGTCGAGAGGTCCATCACTGTGTCGCCGCCCCAACGGATCGCCCAGACCATTTTCTCGACCTCTTCCTCCATCGAAGAGGTGACGGCGGAGTTGCCGATATTGGCGTTGATCTTCACTTTGAAATTGCGCCCGATGATCATCGGCTCCAATTCGCGGTGGTTGATGTTGGCGGGAATAATAGCCCGGCCTTCGGCGATCTCCTGACGAACGAATTCGGGTGTGACCAGTTCGGGCAGGGTGGCGCCAAAGGCTTCGCCATCGGTTTTCGCGCCCGACAGACGGCCTTCGTTCTCGCGGATCGCGACGAATTCCATCTCCGGCGTGATGATCCCGGCCTTGGCATAGGCCAGCTGGGTCACGGCACGCTCTCCCACGGCACGCAAGGGCGCGCGTTGATGCGGGAAGGCGGGTGTCAGGCGCTCGCCGGTGGCAAAACCATTGTCGGCCTCGGTCACCGCGCGGCCCTCGTATTCTTCGACATCGCCGCGCTGATGTTGCCAACCGCCGCGCACATCGGGCAGGCCTTGGGCAATGTCGATCTGGGCCGCTGGGTCGGTGTAGGGGCCGGAGCTGTCATAGACCCGGAGGGGCGCCTCGCCCGTCACCGCGATTTCACGCAGCGGCACGCGCAGCTCATGCAGATCGCCATGCACATAGATTTTCTGCGATGCAGGCAAAGCCCCGGTGGTGATGGTGGGAATAGTGTCTTTCATTTCGGTCTCCTCATATGTGAGACCCAAGTGAAACGGGTAGCAGACATGGACCGCCGCCCCTGCGTCCAAACGCAAATGGGCCATGCGGCCCGAAAGGACCGCCCTCGTGTAAGAGATTGCGGAGATGCCCTTCGGTCTTCCTACGCCAGTGTCAACTGGGTCAGGTTCTAAGGGTCGCGTCACCGGGGTTTCCCCCTGTCTGCCTCTCAGTCCCCTAGGCGGGACTCCCCTGACGTGTCGTCATAGTCTCGTTGTGACGCGGGGCTGTCAACGCGAAAAACAAATTTCGTGATGCCCCGCGGCGGTGTGGGAAAGGGCGCGCCAGAGAGGGTCTTTGGCGCATCCTCGGTGCTTAAGGGAGGCTTATGCCTCCTGTGGTCGGGACGGCTTTCGACTGGCCATCCAGAAGGTCCAAACCACCAGCGCAAGTGTGACAAGCAGGATGCTGGCGGTGATGGGGCGTTCGAAATAGGTGGTGAAATCGCCCCGGTAGATGGTCATTGACCGGGTGAAGTTCTCCTCAAGGCTCGGTCCGAGAATGAAGCCGAGCAAAAGCGGGATGGCTTCGAAGCGGAGCTGGAGCATCAGGTAGCCGATGAGGCCGCAGATGCTGAGCACCAAAACGTCGAAGACGTTGTTGTGAACGCTATAGGCGCCGATACAGGTGAACATCACAATCGCCGGGAACAACAGGCTGTAGGGGATCGCGAGAATGCGCACCCACAGGCCGATAAGCGGGATGTTGAGGATCACCAAAAGAACGTTGCCGATCCAGAAACTCGCAATCAGACCCCAGAACAGATCGGGGTATTCGGTCACCACCTGCGGCCCCGGAACGATGCCTTGCATCATCATCGCGCCCAGCAAAAGCGCCATGATCGGATCGCCCGGAATGCCCAGCGTCAGGGTCGGGATGAACGCCCCGCCGATGCCCGCGTTGTTACACGCCTCGGGGGCGGCGATCCCTTCGATGGCGCCTTTGCCGAAGCGTTCGGGGTTGCGCGAAATCCGTTTTTCGATGGAATAGGCGAGGAAGGTGGCGAGCCCGCCGGAGGTGCCGGGAAGCGCACCAAAGGTCGCGCCCAAGCCCGACCCGCGCAGCATCGGGCCGACAGACCGTCGCCAATCTTCGCGTGTCGGAAGCTGATCGCGCAGGCCGAATTTTTGCTCAGCGACTTTCTTGCGGCCCTGCCCGCAGGATTTGACAAGCTCCGTGATGGCAAAAAGCCCAAGCGCGAGCACGGCCAGATTGACCCCATCCTCAAGTTCGGAAATGCCGAAGGTAAAGCGCGGCAGGCCCGAGGAAATATCGAGACCGATGGTGCCGATCAGAATGCCCACCAACATGACGGCGATGCCTTTGAGCGGTGACCCCTGGCCGACCGTGGCCGAGGCGATCAACCCCAAAAGCAAGAGGGCGGCATATTCGCCGGGGCCGAATTTCAATGCCACACTGGCCAGCGCAGGCGCCAAAAGCGCGAGGAGCAGGATGCCGACAGTGGCGCCGAAAAAGGAGGCGACGCATTTCATGAAGAGCGCGATGCCGCCGCGGCCTTGTTGGGTCATCGGGTAGCCGTCGAGCACGTCGACGGCGGCCGCCGCATGGCCGGGAACCCCCAACAGAATGGAAGAGGTCCCCCCACCGTAATCCGAGCCGAAATACACGCCCGCCAGCATCATCAAAGCGCCGCTCGTAGGGATGTGAAAGGTGATCGGCAGCAAAAGCGAGATCGCGATGAGCGAACCGAGGCCGGGCAGAACCCCGACCATACACCCAAGGAACACGCCCAGAAGGCAGTACCACATGTTGGACAGCGTCAGCGCTTCGCCGAAGCCGAGCGCGAGATTGCCGTAGAGTGTCGTGAAAATGTCCATGACTTACCCCGGTAGGACGATGGCCGGCAGGCGCATGTCGAGCAAAAGAAGAAAGATCACCCAGATCAACGCGGCCAAGGTCACGGCGAGCATTGCGGTGCGTTTGAGATCGAAACCGCGTTCAGCGAGCGCCGAGACAAAGGTGACGATGAGGGTCGTGGGCACCAAACCGATCCGTGTGACGAGGCCTGCGAACAACAGAACGGCCACGAGAATCGCGATCAACGGGCGGGGGTGAAAGGGTGGGGGCTCGATCGTATCGCGGCGGGCGCTCAGAAAGGGCAAGACCGCGATCAAAGTGCCAAGGCCCGCAACGATGCAGCCGAGCCAGAACGGCACAAAGCCGGGCCCCATCCGTGTCACGGTGCCCATGCGGTAGTTGGCATAGGCGTAGATCGCCGCGAAAAGGCCGATGGCAATCAGTGTCACACCGCTGGCGATGTCTCTCATGTCTGGTGATTTCATAGGTCGAATCCTGTCGTGTTTTCAAAGGGAGGTGATCCTTTGAAACGGCGGTGACGGGGCGCCCGGTTTTAGGGCGCCCGCGCGCGACGACTTACTCTTTTTCGAGACCGGCGGCCTCGACCAGAGCACCGTAGTGCTGGATCTGATCGGCGATCCAAGTGTCAAATTCGGCCGGTCCGGCGGTAAAGACCTGAAGCCCGTTGTCCTCGGCCATCTTGGCATATTCCGGCGTGCTCGTGGCGTTGAGACAGGCCGCGCCGAGCGTGTCGATGATCTCTTTCGGCGTGCCTTTGGGGGCGGCCATGCCGACCCAACCGATCAACTCGACACCCGGATAGCCAAGCTCCGCGAATGTCGGCACATCGGGCAGGGCGGCCAGACGTTTGGGGCTCGAGACGCCAAGCGGCACGAGTTGACCGGCCTTGATGCCGCCGATCAGCGGACCGGGCGATTCAAACAGAACCTGCGCGTGGCCACCGATTGCATCCGTGACGGCTTGGGCCGTGCCTTTATAGGGCACGTGGACGAAATCAGTCTCGACGCCGCCTTTGTCGAGCTCGATCTTCAGAAGCTCCTGCACGAGATGCGACGGTGTGCCGGGGCCTGCGGAGGCGAAGAGCAGCTCGTCTGCGGTGGCCTTGGCCAAAAACTCTTCGAAATTTGTGATCCCAAGCTCGGGGTTTACCACCAGAATGCTGGGCGCGCCGCCCATCAGGCAGATGCCTTCAAAGTCCGCAACGGGATCGTATTCCAAATCCCGCAAATTGGGATTAATGGAAAATCCTGATGCGGGCGGGGTCACGAGCGTGTAGCCATTCGGATCGGCCTTCATCGCAGCGGTGATGCCGACGACAGTGCCAGCGCCAGGGCGATTCTCGATCACAAGCGGCTGTCCGAGCTCTTCCGACATATGCTGTGCGGCGGTGCGGACAAGCAAATCCGTCAATCCCCCTGCAGATGTAGGTACGATCACATCGATGGATTGTGTTGGGTAATCCTGAGCTTGCACCGCTCCGGCTATGGTGATGGCCGCTGCAATGGATGCAGTCACAACTTTACGATTTGTCATTATTTCCTCCCTTTGTCGGGCGCGCTCTCCCTGCGCAACCCAATCAATCTTATATCTCACAATATGGGATTTGTAAAATATTAATGATGGGGGCTCTCGTGATCGGATGGGCAGGTTGGAGCGTGATCTGGATCGGTCGCGCGCGTTCAAACTGTGCGTGCTACACGACAGTTCGTTTGGCGTTCTGCTGTGAGAGGGGTGGCGCTTGCGGCAGGCCGAAGGGCTTACAGCCCCTCGTCAGATGCCAGAAATTCCGCGCGATCCGCAAAGCGGCGTACAGGCCGCGTCACCCCATCCCATGTGGCGCTCAGCTTTTGGATGCGACTGTAGTAGGCCATACGCTCAGCGTTCATCGGCAACAATTCGACCATCGCGCCGACCGCAGAGGGCGCGTCGTAATAGACGACCGAGCGATCCCCATCCGGGGCGAGGACGGCGGTGACAGGTTTGAATCCGTGGCGCTCCAAATGCGAACAGGCACCTGGCATGTCTTCCGGCCAATAGGCGACATGGTGGAGGCCCTCGCGGCCACTGTCGAGGAACTCTTTATAGGAGGAGGGGGCATCATTTTTCGGGGTGATGACCTCGATCTGCGTCTCGCCCATATAGGCGAAGGCGAGGGTGAAATCGAGCGCGGTCTCCTCGCCACGATGCATGATCTTGCGATTGCCTTTCGCGCTTTCGATGACCACAAAAGGCCCGACCTTCATGACATCCGTCCAATAGGACAGCGCCGCATCTAGGTCGCGCACGACATAGGCAAGCTGAACGCGGTCTCCCAGAAAACGCGGGGGCATAGCTGTGATCGTCATGGTGAGCTCCTCCAAACCCATTTAGATTGCCCCCTCAGGACCGTGCCAGAGGGGACAATCGATTTCACGTCTTAATTCGCCGGTTTCGGCGGGCGCTGGCTAAAGCGGCGGTCAAAGATGAATTCCGCCATGCGGTTTTTCATCATCTCGACGGAACCGCCCGCGATCATCCAGCCTTTGGTGCGCAGCATGCAATATTCAGCAAGCGTTTCGCGGGTATAGCCCGTGCCGCCCATGCATTGCACCGCCTCGCAGGCCACTTCGAAACCGATCTGGTTACAGGCCATTTTCGCCAGCGTCGTGTCATAGGCCGAAGGCAGGCCTTTGTCGGCGCCGACTGCGGCTTTGTAGAGCAGAAGCTGCGCGGATTCGAGTTTCATCGCCATATCGGCGAATTTCCATTGCAGACCCTGGAATTCACAAAGCGGACGACCGAATTGCGAGCGTTCCATCACGTAGTCGCGGGCCAGATTATAGGCGTGACGACCGATCGCAAGGGAGCGGGCGGTGTTGCCGATGCGCTCGGCATTGAACGCGGCGATCTGACGTTTGAAGCCGCCCGGCCCGAGCAAAAGGTTTTCTTTCGGCACGCGCACATTGTCGAAATAGAGCGGGCACCATTCTTCGCCGCTCATGAATTCGGCGGGTTCGCCGACGGTAAACCCTTCGGTGCCGCGCTCGATGATCAGCGAGCCGATGCCGTCGAGGCCGGGGCCAAAGCGGCAGTAGATCAGAAAGAGCGAGGCGTCACGGCTGTGCGTGCCGAACACTTTCTGGCCTTTGATCACATAATGGTCGCCGTCTTCTTTCGCGGTGGTTTTAAGGTCCGTCGCCGCAGAGCCCGCGTCGGGTTCTGACATGCCCAGAGAAATGACAATCTCGCCGGACAAAAGCCCCGGCAGCCATTTCTCTTTTTGCTCATCATTGGCGTATTCGGCAAAGGTGCGGATCGCGCCAAAGTTGCCCGCCTGAATGATGTCCGCGCTTTTCGGGCAGACGAGGGACATTTGTTCAATGGCGATGACGGCATCCATCAACGTGCCACCAATGCCGCCGTCCTCTTCCTTGAGGGTGATGCCGAGCAGGCCTTGCTCCGAGAGCATCTTGGCGACTTCCCAAGGGTATTCCTTGGAATGCGCACGTTTCAGAGCGCCGTCTTTGAGTTTGTCCTCGGCAAAGCGACGGACGCTGTCAGCAAACAGCTGTTGTTCTTCTGTGAATGAAAAGTCCATTCATTCCTCCTCCTAGTATTTCAACAACGATCCTGTGGCGGCGTACCGCACAGGCTCATCGAGCGAACTCACGAGGTTTATACATGTATGTAATCTCAATTAGTAGGATAAAATAATGCAGGTGGAGCATATTTCGTTCCCGTCACGCGCTCTTGGTGCGCTAAAATTCATGGGATATACTGTGTTAGTTTTTTGATATTGTTGAGAATAATTTGCTTTTGTGGGTCCGTTTGCCTCCGCAAAAACGGCCTGTCAGATGTGTTGTAAAAGATAATCCTATATAATAAGATTGAAAAATGAACGTGGCGCTTCTCTGTTGAGGCTAGGATCACGTAGGCTTGTCCATGGAATCAATGGGAGGACGATATGGATTTAGGGATTTCCGGCAAACGCGCGGTCGTGATCGGAGCCAGTCAGGGACTTGGTTTCGCCGCCGCCAAAAGTTTGGCTCAGGAGGGTGTCGAGCTTGTGCTCTTTGCGCGCAGTGCCGAAAAGCTGACGGCAGCGCGGGAGAGCTTGTTGGAAATTCCGGGTGCGAAAGTGGAGTTCGTGACGGGCGATATTTCCAAGGCGGAGGATGTCGAAAAGCTCAAATCCTATGTCGAAGAGACCGGCGGCATGCAGATTCTCGTGTTGAACACCCCGCCGCCGCCACGTCCGATGGTGGATTTCATCCAGGAAACCGACGATCAGCGATGGGAAGATGCCTATCAGTTGCAGCTGAAAGGCGCGCTGTTGGTGCTGCGCAAACTTGCGCCGCTTTTGATTGACCATGGCTGGGGGCGGATCGTTGCGATCACCTCGGCGTCGATCAAGGAGCCGCTGCCGAACCATGCGCTCTCGACCGTGTTCCGCGCTGGCGTGCAGGCGGCGTTGAAGCATCTCGCGATGGAATTGGCGCAGTATAATGTCACAGTGAACTCGGTGGCCCCCGCGGTTGTCGTCTCCGAGACCTACCGCAATTTCCACAAGGGCGTCGATGAGCGGATCAGCCGCATCCCTCTGAAACGTCCCGGTACGCTTGAGGAACTGGGCGCGACCGTGGCCTTTTTCGCCTCGGATCTTGCAGGGTTCATCACCGGCGAAAACCTTCAGGTCGATGGCGGCTATACCAAAGCTTTGATTTGAGACATCGCGCGCCCGGCCATGCCTGGCGGAGTCGGGCGCGATTTATCCGACGGAGCGGGCCGGGCGATCCGTCCCGGAGGCGACAAGCCCCACACGTTCCGTGACTTTCTGCCCGGCATCCATCACCAGTTCTACAATCCGATCGAGCTCCGCGCGGTCGAATTTCTCTTCCGGTCCGGCAATGCCGACGCTGCCGAGAATTTGACCCGCGTGGTTGAGCACGGGGGCGGCCACGCCGATGACGCCTGAATTGAACTCGCCTACAGTGACCGTATGACCGGCGCGACGAATGTCGCTCAGGTTCGAGCGAAAGCTGGCCCAATCGGCGCCGAGGCCGGAGGTGGCGATGGTGTCTTTGTGCTTGTTGAAAATGCTGCGCAGCTGGTGCGGGCCGAGATGCGCCAGAATGATTTTCGACGCCGCGCCGCGAAACAGCGGGCGTTTCTGGCCACGGGACAGCATGCGCGACGGGCTGGTGGGCGACAGCTCTTCGCGGACACAAAGCACGGAGCCACTATAGAGCGCGCAGGCGATGCTCGAAAACTGTGTTTGTTCCACAAGTTTTTTCAACAGGGGACCGGCGGCGTTATAAAGCGGATCGCAGTTGCGGATTTGAAGGTCGAGCTCAATGATGCGCGGCCCGAGCATGTAATTGCCTTCGGCCACCGGCGTCAAAAGACCGATGTCGGCGAGGGCCTTGATGTAGCGATAGCCCGTAGACCGCGATGTGCCCAAGGCGCTGATCAGCGCGTCGCTGGACCAAGAGGGCGAGGACGGCGTGAACATGTCGAGCAGGCTCAGCATGCGTACCAGACTGTTTGCCCCCATCGCGCCGCCGCGCGTTTTTTCCTCAGCCTCTTTGGTGGGGACGGTGGCGGTGCTCTCAGGTGTCTTGGTCATATGATACTACATTTTTTAAGAGGTGCGGCGCGTGCCGTGAAGACGCGTCTCGGGCCATGAATAACGTGATTAAATATCATTATATTGGATAATGGTCCATTATGTCTAGCAGTCTCAGTTTTGAGCTTGGCACGTACGAAAGTACGAGGCGGCGCCCCCGGCCATTAGGCCGAGGGTTTCACCAGATCGGTGAGAGCGGTCACGGGGGCACTCGGGTCGAAGGCTTCGATCAGGTCGAAGAGGGCGGTGGCCTGAGCTTCGCCGAGAACACCAAAGGTCAGCTCATTGAGCTTTTCACGATGTTCTGCATCGGTGAACGGATGGTTGGGCATGCCTTTGGCGCCATCCATGAAAACCTCTTCAACCGTGCCGTCGCCATAGGTGATCCGCAAATCGCCCACGAAGTTGAACGGATAGGCCGCGTCCAGATCGGGCGCATGTTCCACCGTGATGCGGCGCGCAAAATCGACCACGTCGGAGGTGGGCCCAATGTCGAGATTCCCATCGAGAAATGCACGGTGGGTGGCATATCCGTTGCCTTTCCCAAGGGCGGCGAGGCCCATTTCGAGGGCAAGGCTGAATTGCAATTCCTCGATGTTGGTCGTGCCGTTTTGTTGCGCCTGCGGATTGTCTGCCAGCGTGCGCGTCATGGCCTGAACCCGTGCGGTGACGGCCTCGATCTCCGCCACACGACCGGAACGCGCAGCCATGGCATCGATATAGGGATGGTGCGCGCCACAGCAGCAATAGGGTTTCAGCCAAGTGCCGGAGACGCGCAGCGGCTCACCTGCGGCAAAGGCCAGTTTGGCATCGGCCTCGACGGCGTCCCGTTTGATGAAATTCCGGAAAAAGCCTTTCGGCCCGGTCAGGAATTTCTTCGGACCGGTGATCCCAGCCATGGCGAGTTTGACGGATTCGATGCCGTTGCGCACCGCGATCCCGGCGTGCACGCGTTTGATCGAGCCGCCGCTTTTCGTGTATTCAGTGGTGCCAGACGCGTGGCTCAAAGCGATGGCCAGCGCATGGACGACCTTGTCTTTCGGTAGCTTGTACAGCTTGGCGGCGACGGCAGCGGCGCCGAAATTGGCGAGCACGGCATGGGCGTGCCAGCCGTTGTTCACAAGATCGGGCGCGGCCAGTCGTCCGACCCGCACAAAGACCTCATAGCCCGCGACCATCGCCTCGATCGTCTCGCCGATCGTCGCACCGACCTCTTCGCCGACCGCCAAAGCGGTGGGGACGACGCAGCACCCCGGATGGCCGTTGCTGGCGACATCGTCATATTCGAACCCGTGGCCGTAGGTCGCGTTGATATAGGCCGCGTCGGCGGGCGCAATAGTGGTGTGTTCGGTCACGACAGAGGCCTTGCCGGGGCGCGGGGCGTCGAGGAAATTGCGGGCCTCGATGGACCAGGGCAGATCGACGGCGCCGACCTGAAGCGCGAGTTGGTCTTTCAGGATGGCCTTGACGGCGGGCATGGAGCCCGTGTCGATGTCCTTATATTGAAAGTTGACGACAAACTCGGCGACAGCCTCTTCGAGGGCAAAGCCTGCCTCTTGCGGTGATGATGTCATGTGAACCTCCCTTTCAATTCAGCGCGAAAGAGGCGCGAGTTGTAAAAATATCTCCCAATGTGAGAAAGAACAAACTTTTTACCAAATGTCTACATGAGAGTTTTCTGTTTTCAGTGAAAGAAGGCGACTTGTAGAATTTATATAGTCTCATATAATGAGATTTAATGTTTATATACTCCTGGGAGGGACTGAGATGAATGCGACCGTAGCAGACGTCGTGTTGGTGGAGGAGGCCGCGGCGGGCGTCTTCGTGGTGACGGTGAATCGGCCGGATCGGAAAAACGCGCTCAATCTCGAGGTGAAAGACAAGCTGACGGATGCGCTTTTGGCGCTTGAGGCGAAAGCTGAGGCGCGGGTCATTGTTTTGACCGGGGCGGAGGGCTGTTTCGTTGCGGGTACGGATGTCGGCGAGATGGCACATATCACGCCTACCGAGCACACGGTTCTGGTGACGGATCGCCTGTTTACCGTGCTGCGCCGGATGACCAAACCGGTGATTGCCTCTGTCGAAGCTTATGCGCTGGGGGGCGGCTGCGAGTTGGCGCTGTCCTGCGACATGATCGTTGCGGGGCGAACGGCGAAATTTGGTCTGCCGGAGGTGCGCGTTGGCGTCATGCCCGGCGCCGGCGGCACCCAGCGTCTGTTGCGCACCATCGGCAAATATCTGACGATGCGCTTTGCCATGACCGGCGATCTCATTCCGGCTGAGGATGGCTATGGCATGGGCTTCATTTCCGAGCTGACCGACGATGGTGCGGCTTTGGAGCGTTCTTTGGAGCTGGCCACGAGCATCACCAAAATGCCGCCGCTGGCGATCAAGGCGATCAAGGAAGTCATTCAGACGGGGGGCGATGCCTCTCTTGAAACTGCGATGCTGTTGGAGCGCAAAGCATTTCAGATCCTGTTCGATTCCGACGATCAGACCGAAGGCATGACCGCCTTTCTCGAAAAGCGAAAGCCCAGTTTTACCGGTAAGTGAGCCATGGCGACCTGCGGACGGGTTTTAGTCCGCAGGTCGCGTCAGTCTCAGCCGCGATCCTCAAGATCGAAAAGCGCCATGCGCGGGGTTTGTGTTGTCACGAAATCCCGTGCTTGGGCGGGCGCGGTCAAATGGGGCGCGGCTTGCGGTCCGGTCACGGCTTTTTCGCCCGCCACACCGCCAAGCGCCAAGGCGGCCGCGATATGCACGCCCCCCATGCCCGACACGACATTGATTCCACCGATGGCGTCGCCTGCGGCGAAAAGGCCGGGGATCGGCTCGCCCAGCACGTTGACCACCTGCATATCTGTTGTGACCGCCATGCCACCCCAGGTGAACGTCGTGCTGCGCACCATGCGCAGCGCTGAGTAGGGCGGCGTCCCAAGCGCGCGGCGCTCTTTCGGCAGGATCATGCGCCCGAAGAGCGGGTCTTTCTCCAAGTCGCTCTTCAGAAAGGCGTTCCATGAGGCCACGGTGTCCGTGAGGTTACCTGCGTCCACGCCAATCCGATGCGCAAGTGCGTCCAGCGTATCACAGGTCACGGCGGGTTCCGGCATCTTCTCGACCAAATCCGCTTTCAGGGCGCGCGTCTCGGCATCAATGATGTAATAGCCAAACCCCTCGTCCTGCGCCGCAAGCGCGGCGACGCGGCCGGAATATTTGCCGGTTTCGTCGTGGAATCGCTCACCGGCACGGTTCACGGCGATGGCATCCTCGGCCAGAAGGGAGGGGATCACCACCATGGGTTGGATGTAATCCATATTGATCAGATCGGCCCCAAGCGCCGCGCCCGCCACGTGGCCCATGCCACCACAGGTCGCAACGCCGCTGAGATAGCCGTTGATCTCATCCTCGCGTTGATGCCGTCTGCGCAATTCGTAATTGCCCTGATAGCCGCCGGTGGTGAGGATAACGCCTTTGGTCGCTCCGAAACTACGGGGGCTGCCGTCGGCATGCTCCGCCGTGACGCCGGTGACGCGCCCGTCCTGAGTGATCAGGCGCAGGGCTTTGGTCTCGAAATGCACGTCGACGCCCAGGGCATCCAGTCGCTTGGTATAGGCCCGGCCAATCTCGGCGGGGTCGTCGATCGCGTGCATCCGATCGTGGCGGTGCTGCGAAGGTTTCGGGAGCACGCGTTGGATGTCGACCCCCAGCTCGAGGAGCGTATCGAGGGCCTTGGCGCTCTCTTTCGCGTAAGCTTCGGTCAGGACAGGGTCCCAGATCAGCGGGCCATTGTGCTTTTCGCGCTCATATTGCGCCGCGCAATCCGCCATAAAATCGGTGACGCTGTCCGCAATGCCCAAGTCTTTTTGCAATTGCGTGCCGACGCAGGCCAGATAGCCCGTCGACAGGCTGGCATTGCCACCCAGCCAGTCGAGGGTTTCCAGCAGAGCGACCGAAGCCCCGGTCTCTGCGGCGCGGGCGGCGGCGGCAAGGCCTCCGGGGCCTCCGCCGATGACGACAACATCATAGTGTTTCATCGCTGTGGTCCTTTGCTTTGAGGCTTAGGCGTCATCGAACAGGGGCAGGCGTTTCAGGATCTGCGTGTCCTGACGCTCGTAGATGCCGTGAGAGGCCTCGAGGTAGTTGCGCCAGGTCGGATCAGCGTTGCGCGATTCCCGGCGGGCTTCCATGTCGCCCATGCCGTCATAGCCCCACAGGTGGGTGATCTCATTCGTGTCGCCGGAGATGTTCAGATAGTAGCCAAGCGGCGGCCCAATATGGCGGCGCATCACGGGCAGGGCGTGGTCTTCACTGGTCTGAAGAAACGTGCCCATCTTGCCGTGGTCGATCTTGTAGGTGCGAAAATCCACGACCGGCTTGGCGCGTGCGTCCTCCGCACCTTGATCGGCATCGCCCAACACCACGCGGCGGGTGAGGCGACTCGTTGTAAAGCGCAAAATGCCCTCGGAGGTTTTGAGGTAGTCTTTCCAGTCGGAGGTGGATTCGATCCGCATCTGCGCTTCATGGCGCTCATCGAGGCTGTCGAATCCCCAAAGCTGAGTGACGCAGTTGATGCGCCCGACCAGCGTGATGAAATAGGCCATAGGCCGTCCCATCTCTGCCGTGAGGGTCGGAAGGGCGAGGCGTTTATGCCGGTCCAGATAGTCCGGCAGGCACCCGCGCGTGAATTCTTCCGTCCGGATTTCGACAATTGGCTTGTTCCACATCCCCAAGCTCCTCCCGCTCTTTGGGTTCGATTTCTGATCTATAACTCTATCTCACTTATTGGGAAAATTAAAAGCAAACATGCGGGGTGCTGTTTTTTTCTTTTTCTCGAAGTTGTTTCCGAGGTCCTTTCGGGGTCATGCAGAGGCTCATATTTGTTGATAAAAATGAATATTTGGTGGTTTTCTGCAGGGGTGTCTTTCGGCGCTCCGGCGGCGAAAGGCGACGGGCCTCTCTGGAATATTGAATTCGAGCGTTGACAATTAATGTCATTATATGGGATTAGATTTAAAGCAGGAGGAGATAAGCATTTTGGCGCCGGGCCAAACGGGACGCGTGACTGACGCGACCGGGTCGGTGTTTGAGTGGTCGGTCCCTTCGTGCCGGACAGCAATGTCCACACGCTAAAAACGTACGAGGGAGAGAAGCCAAAATGGTTGCATTGACCGCTGATATTGGCCGTTTTCTTGCCGATCTTCGGTATGAAGACTTGCCGTCCGAGTTGTTGCCCACAGTGCGCGACGCTTTTACCGATACTGTCGGTGTGATCATGGCGGGGGTCGATTTGCCTCTGTCCGACGTGTTGCGCGAGACTCTTGTTGACCTTTCGGGTGTCCAAGAAGCCCGCGCCTGCCTGTCCGCGCAAAAGGTCGATGGACCCTCTGCCGCACTTTTGGCCGGGGCCATCGCGCATGCGCTGGATTACGGTTGTCAAACCGCATCGGGCCACCCGGGCGGTGTGATCATTCCGGCCATTCTCGCGGAGGCTGAGCTGCTGGGCTCGACCGGCGAGGATATGGTGACGGCGTTTGTCGCAGGCTATGAAGTCTGGTGCGAGGTGTGGCGCCGCAACAAATATTACCACAAGGCAGGCTGGCACCCGACGGCGCTTTTGGGTCCGGTCGCGACCGCCGCCGCCTGTTCTGTGTTGCGCAAGCTTTCGGCGGAAAAAGCCCAGATGGCGATTGCCATTTCGGCCAGCCACGCGGGCGGGTTGTTCTCCAACTTCGGCTCGATGACCAAGGGCTACCACTCCGGCAAAGCTGCGCGGGACGGTCTGATCGCGGCACGTCTTGCGGATGCGGGCATGACCGGTGGGCCGGACGCGCTTGAAAATGCGCAGGGCTATCTGACGGCGTTTTCCTCCGGCGGTACGCCGGATCGCGAAAGCCCCTGTCAACTCGGCAAGGACTGGTATCTGCCGCGTCAGAAGCTTCAGTTTAAAATGCACCCGAGCTGCTTCTTCTCGCATCGCTCTTTCGAGGGCACTTTGAAAATGCTCGAAGGCCGCGACATCGATCCCGAAGATGTCGAAAAGGTCGAGGTGCATATGGGCCGTGGCCAGACCACCGTCCTCGTGCATCATCAGCCGAAAAACATGTATCAGGCGCAGTTCAGCGGGCCCTTTGGCATCGCCGCCGCCGTGATCCTCAAAAAATTCGGGCCCCCGGAGATCAAGGATGAGGTGGTTCTGCGCGACGATATGCAGGCCTTTTATCCGAAAGTGACGCTCATTCCGATCGACGAAGAAGATCCGCGCGATCCCGTGTTCTCGCCCACCGAGCGCGTCGTGATGACGCTCAAGAGCGGCGAAGTGCTCGACAGCGGGCCGATTGCGACCATTCCGGGCTATGCCGCCGAACCTCTGACGACAGAGGAGCTTTGGGGCAAATTCCGCGACTGTACCCAGTTCACGCATGGCGAAGATGAGGCGCGGGATCTGTTCGATCTGTTGCAACGCATCGAGACGCTGCCCTCGGCGGACGCTCTGCCGACCTGCACCACAATTTTCAATGACTGAGACGTGAGCGGTGCGCGCGGGAGGCGCGGCCACACACGTAGGGAAATCAAAAGGACGACATCATGGAAAAGAAAATGATCACCGTGTCGCAGGGCATTGCGCGCCTGCTGGACCAGATGGGCACGGAATTTGCCTTTGGCGTGAACGGTCACGGCAACTGGGGCCTGCTCGATGCTTTGGTGTATGAAACCAACATCGAATGCATCGGCGCCAAGATGGAAGACCAGGCGGTCGAGCTGGCCGATGGTTACTGGCGCCACAAGCGCGGTGCGCCTCTGCCGATCGTGACCACTTCGGTGGGGCCGGGCAACGCCAACGTGATGCCGGCGGTTGCCACTGCCTTCTATGAATCCATCGGTATGCTCGTGCTGGCCGGTGTCGGTGCGACCCATTGGTTCGACCGTGGCGGCATCGAAGAGGCCTACCGCGCCGGTCCCGAGGATTACGCCGGTGTGATGCGCGGCATCTGTAAAAAGGCGGTCATGGCAACGCGTCCGGACACCTGCATCGAGATGTTCCTGCGCGCTTATAAAACCGCACTGACAGGCCGCCCGGGTCCGGTCGTCATGGCCATTCCGTTCGACATTCAGCACGCGCTGATCCCCGAGGACAGCCTGCCCGATCCGCGCCCCTACATGGCGGTGCATCGTCCGGCGGCCGATCCGGCCGGTATCGACCGCGCCGTCGAGCTTTTGAAAAAGGCCGAGCGTCCGCTCGTGGTCTTTGGCTCCGGGATCGCCAACTCCGGCGCGCATGACGCTCTCGTGGAATTTGCCGAAGCCACCGGCACCCCGGTGGTCGCCACCTCCGCCGGTAAGGCTGCTTTCCCTGAAAACCACCGTCTGTCCGCAGGCGTGGTGGGTCGCGCAGGTACGCTGCACGGCAACCACATGGCGCGCAATTCCGATTTGGTGATCGGTATTGGCACGCACTTCACCGACATCGACTCCGGTGGCTGGACCCTGTTCGACATTCCGAACAACACCAAGCTGATCCATGTCGACATCGACGAAAACGAGCTTGGCCGTGCTTACCCGACCGAAGTGGCGCTCAATTCCGATGCGCGCCTGGCGCTTGAGGCGCTGACCAAAGCGTCGAAAGCGGCGGGTGTGTCCGAGCGCGCCGACTGGATCGCGGTACTCGAAAAAGAACGTAAAGCCTTTGATGAGGCCGTCGAGCCGCTGCGCACCTCGAATATTTCGCCGCTGCACTATGCCCGTGTCTGTGAAGATGTGAGCGCGGTCGTGGCCGAGAAATGCCCCGATGCGACCATCACCTTCGACACCGGCCACATGCTGAGCTACGGCCCGCCGTTTGTGCGTGCCTCCTCGCGCAATGTGTTCCACTCGAGCTTTATGCACCGCATGGGTTGGTCTGCGTCCGCGGCCATCGGCGGCTCCATGGCGTCCAAAGGTCGCCCGGCGATTGCCCTTTTGGGCGACGGTGCCTTCATCATGCGCTCGACCGTGATGCTGACCGCTGTCGAACAAAAGCTTCCGGTCATTGCCGTGGTCTTCGACAACCGCTCGCTTCAGATCGAACGCGAAGCGATGCTCAAGATCTACGGTCGTGAATCCCTCTGTGACACCCGCCGCAAAGGCGAGGACGAACTTTGGGGGCCGGATTTCGCGATGATGGCCGAGGGCATGGGCTGTGTCGGCATTCGCATCGAGAAAGCCGAAGACTTCAAACCGGCCTTTGAGAAAGCCATCGAAAGCGGTCTGCCGACCGTCTTCTCCATCGCGACCGAGATCGAAACGCCGCAATACCGCTCGGCCTGGTATCCCTATCCGAAGGACTTCAATGAGACCTGGACCGCCGGTCCGATTGCGGGTGCTGGGGATCACCATGGGTTTGAAATGCCCGATTTCCAAGCCGACGACACGAAGTAAAAGGGTGACGTCATGACCACTTTGCCGCTGAAAGACGCGAACCTGCTGCGGATGCAGGCCTATGTGAACGGGGACTGGGTGGACGCCGATACTGGCGCGACCCTGACCGTGATCAACCCCGCAACCGGGGAAACCGTGGGCACCGTCCCGCAGATGGGCGCAGCCGAGGCGCGGCGCGCGATCGAGGCGGCAGAGGTGGCTCAGGCACAATGGAAAAAGACGCTCGCGAAGGATCGCGGGCGTCTGCTCCGCCGCTGGTTCGATCTGATCATCGAGAATGCCGACGATCTGGCGTTGATCCTGACTTCGGAGCAGGGCAAGCCTTTGGCTGAGGCCAAGAGCGAAGTTGTGGCGGGTGCGCAATTCATCGAATGGTTCGCCGAGGAGGCTCGGCGCACCTATGGCGAGACCATCCCGACACCGGCGCAGGACCGTCGCATCGTGACGATCAAACAGCCGATCGGGGTCTGTGCCGCAATCACGCCGTGGAACTTCCCGAACACGATCATCACCCGCAAGGTCGCGGCCGCTTTGGCGGCGGGCTGCGCCATGGTGGTGCGTCCGGCCAGCACGACGCCCTTCACCGCCTTCGCTCTGGCGGAGTTGGCGGATCGTGCGGGCATTCCGAAAGGTCTGTTCAGCGTCGTGACCGGCGGCTCGCGTGAGATCGGGGCGGAGTTCACCTCCAACCCCATCGTGCGCAAAATCTCCTTCACCGGCTCGACCCGCGTGGGGCAAATCCTGATGCAGCAATGCGCCGGGACGGTCAAAAAGCTTGCGCTGGAACTGGGTGGAAACGCGCCCTTCATCGTGTTTGATGACGCCGATGTCGATGCCGCTGTGGCGGGCGCCATGGGGTCGAAATTCCGCAACTCGGGTCAGGCCTGTGTTGGCACCAATCGCTTTTACCTTCACGACAGCATCTATGATGAATTCGTCGAGAAGTTCCTCGCGAAAGTGGCTGATCTCAAAGTCGGCAACGGCCTCGAGCCGGGCACGACCTTCGGGCCTGTGCACGATATGGGTGGCGTTCAGAAGACCGAAGAACATATCGCCGACGCGATTGAAAAAGGTGCGAAACTTCTGGCCGGTGGTCAGCGTCACGCTCTGGGACGCAGCTTCTTTGAGCCGACAGTGATTGGCGAGGCCAATGCCACGATGAAAGTCGCGCGCGAAGAAACCTTTGGTCCGCTTGCCTCGATTTTCCGCTTCAAGGATGAGGACGATCTGATCGCTGCGGCCAATGACACCGAATTCGGTCTGGCCTCGTATTTCTACAGCCGCGACATCGGTCGGGTCTGGCGTGTCGCTGAGGCGCTTGAGACCGGCATGGTCGGGGTCAATATCGGCCTCATGGCCAATGAGGCCGTGCCGTTTGGCGGGATCAAGGAATCCGGGATCGGTCGCGAAGGCTCGTTCTACGGGATCGAAGACTACATGGAAGTGAAATACATCTGCATGGCTGGCGTCTAAACTCTTCGCGACGCAGGCTATGTGCGCTCGCGCCGGGGGCTCGGCGCGGGCGCATTTTTTAACTCTCAGCTTGGGCGGCTTTAAAGGCCTCAAATTCTTCGATGACGGCAGGCAGCGCGGTCGACATACCGTGCAGGTTCGACAGCGCGACGATTTCCAACGCTTCGAGAATTTCTTCTTCTGTCGCGCCATGTTTGAGCGCCGCACGGGTCTGGGCGCGCACGCCGAACTCGTGGAATTGATAGGCGTTGAGGCAGATCATCAGCGTGAATTTGAATTTCAACGGCAGGCTGTCGCGTTTGAATAACGGATGCATGACGGTGTCGTGAAGGCGTTCGAGCATGTCGGGATCGCGTTCCGCAAGCATGCGGGTCCAGCCGCGCGCCATGCCGCGTTCACGCTCTACGCGCTCCAGAACTTCTTTCGTGCGTTCGGGGTTTGGCGAGGTCATTTCTCAAATCCTTATGTAATGCCACAAAGTGGGACTCTTGATTTTATAGTTCATCATCACGTGTGAGATCATCATTATTTTTCGAATTACAAAAGAAAATCTCGCATAAAAACTTTTCTCAAATTATTGTATAAAATCTCAAACTATGACATATACCAAAAACAACAGGATTTGAGATGCCGTCGGCCAGCGAGTCGAAAGTGTCCGGACTGAAGAGGAGGTCATCTTGGACAATGAGAGTAAGCGCCAGTTCGAGGCGTTGTTTTCCCCGAAAACCATCGCCCTGATCGGTGCATCCGGCGACCAAAAGAAACACACGTCGCGACCGCAGCGGACGCTGCGCAAACACGGGTATGAAGGCCGCATTGTGCCGATCAACCCGAACCGCGACGAAGTCGGCGGCGACAAGGCCTATCCGGCCATCACCGAGGTGCCGGGCGAGGTCGATCACGCCTTTATCATGGTGCCGCGCGATGCCGTGCCGGAGGCCATCCGCCAATGCGCCGAAAAGAAAGTGCCCGTGGCGACGATCTTTACCGATGGCTTTGCCGAAACCGGTGAGGAGGGGCGCCGCATCCAGGAGGAGATGTTGGAAGAGGCCCGCAAAGGCGGCGTGCGTCTTTTGGGACCGAACTGTAGCGGCATTTACACCTCGACACCGTCCTGTGCCTTGTCGATCAACGCAGCCGTCGAAAAGCTCGACATCAAGCCCGGTCCGCTCGCGATCATCTCGCAATCCGGCAGTATGACCGGCGGTCTGATGTCGCGCGGTCTGGGCCGTGGTGTGGGCTTTTCCAAGATCGTGTCCATCGGCAACGAAAGTGATCTCTCGGTCGGTGAAATCGCCGAATGGCTGGTGGATGACCCGGACACCGGTGCGATCCTGTTGTTCCTTGAAACCTTCCGCATGTCCGACCGTCTTGCCCGTGCGGCGCGGCGCGCGATTGAGGTCGGCAAGCCGATCATCGCCTATAAACTCGGGCGCTCCGATCTGGGCCGCGACCTTGCGGCGTCGCACACCGGCGCGATGGCCGGGGGCGATGAGGTGGCGAATGCTTTCTTCCGCGATCACGGCATCCTGCGGGTCGATTGCCTCGAAACTCTCTTCGAATTGCCGACCATGCTGGCCAACCAACGCCCGCCCGAACAGCATCGTGTTGCGGTGATGACCACCACGGGCGGCGGGGCGGCGACTGTCGTTGACCGTCTCGGCGGCCTTGGCGTCAACGTGGTTGCTCCGAGCCAAGAGGTGATCGAGACGCTTGCTCAACAGGGCATCGATATTCCGCACGGAAAGCTCACCGACCTGACGCTCGCGGGGACGAAAGCCGAAGTCTATAGTGCCGTGGCCAGCGCGCTTTTGGCGTCGGACCACTGCGATATGTTGGTGGCCATCGCGGGCAGCTCGGCGCAGTTTCAGCCCGAGATCACCGTCGGCTCTCTGGTCAAGGCGGAGAAACACGGCAAGCCGCTTGCGGTCTTCATCGCCCCCCATGCCGAAGAGGGCCTCAAACAACTGGCCGATGCAAAAATCGCCGGGTTCCGCACGCCGGAAACCTGTGCCGATGCGGTCAATGCCTGGGCCAAGTGGAAGCTTCCGGTCGAGGCGCCGAAGCCTGCGACGGACGCGGTCGCAGCTGTTGAGGCGACGATCTCCGGGCTGAACGGACGCAAGCCGAACGAGCTGGAAGCCGCCTCTATTTTTGCAGGGATCGGCATCAAAACCGCACCTGCGACCGTGATCCAATCCGCCTCTGAAGGGGTCGATCTGGACTTCCCTGTGGTGGCGAAAATCCTCTCCGCCGATGTGCCTCATAAAACCGACGCGGGCGGTGTGGTGCTTGGCGTCAAGGACGGTCTCGAGCTGTCGCAGGCGGCGTCGAAGATTCTCGACAGTGTGACGGCGAAACACCCGGAAGCTGCCATCGACGGCATTCTCGTGCAGCAGATGGAAAAAGGCAGCCTGGCCGAGGTGATCCTTGGCTTCCGGCATGACGCGGAGGTCGGGCCCATTGTGGTTCTGGGCGTCGGCGGCATTCTGGCCGAGGTCTATAAGGACGCGGCCATCCGCCTTGCGCCGACCTCGCTCGAAGAGGCGCGCGCCATGGTCGAAGAGGTCAAGGGCCTCGCGGTGATCCGTGGCTATCGCGGCTTGCCGAAAGGGGACACCGAAGCGCTGGCGCAGGCCGTCGTGTCGATGTCCCAACTTGCCGCCATCGACGGGATCGCGGATGCGGAGATCAATCCGCTTTTCGTGAAACCCGAAGGCCAAGGGGTCATCGCCGTCGATGGTCTCGTGCTTTTGAACCAGGACTAACGGCTCGGGAGAGCTGTCGCGAAAGAGGAGACGCGATATGGAACTTGATCTGGCCGGAAAAACGGCAATCGTGACGGGCGCCGGCAACGGCATCGGGGCCGCGACGGTGGCACGTTTTGTCAAAGAGGGCGCCAATGTGGTGGTCTCGGACATCAATGGCGAGGCCGCCGAGGCCCAGGCTCAGGCGCTGCGCGATGCGGGCGGCAATGCGATTGCCGTCACTGCCAATGTCGTCAATGAGGATGAGGTCAATGCGATGGTGGAAAAGGCCGTCGCGACCTTTGGCACCGTCGACATTCTTGTCAACAACGCCGGTCTGACCCGCGACATGCGGATCACCAAAATGACCGAAGCGGATTGGGACATCGTGCTCGATGTGATCCTGAAAGGCGCGTTCAACTGCACCCGTGCGGTGATCCCGCACATGACCGACAACAAATGGGGCCGGGTGATCAACATCTCGTCGCGGGCGCATTTGGGCAATCGGGGACAGGCGAATTACTCCGCCGCAAAAGCCGGGATCATCGGCTTTACCCGCGCCATGTCTTTGGAAGCAGGGCGGAATTTCATCACTGTCAACGCGGTGGCGCCGGGGATCATCGGCACGGAGATGGTGAAATCCCTGCCGCATTGGGAGTCGATCCGCGAAAACGCCGAGAAAACCACACCGATCCCGCGCGTGGGCGATGCCGAGGACGTGGCGGATGCCATCGTTTTCCTGGCGTCCGAGCGCGCAGGCTACATCAGCGGCGACGTCTTGCATGTCACCGGCGGCCGCTACTGAGGAGGATTGATCATGACAGACGCATATATCGCCGGGATCGGCATGACGCCTCTGGGCAAACACTGGGACCAAAGCGTGCGCGACCTGTCCGCCGCGGCGATCACCGAGGCGCTTGCCGACGCGGGTGTCGAGAAAGACGCCATCGAGGCCGCGTGGTTCTGCAACACGCGTTTGGGGGTGCTGGAAGGTCAGCACAACATTCGCGGCCAAACCGTTCTGCGGCCCTACGGCTTTGAAGACATTCCGATTTTCAACACCGACAATGCCTGCGCCTCGTCCAGCTCTGGCCTGGCCCAGGCCTGGATGGCGGTGAAATCCGGCGTCTATGACGTGGCGCTGGTGGTTGGCGCGGAAAAGATGAACTTCAAGGACAAGGCCGCACAGATGTTCGAGGCCTTCCGCGGCTCGACCGATCTTGAGACCTTTGACAGCCAGTTGGACAGTCTTCTGGCGCTTGGGGATGGGCTTGAACTGCCGGAAAAAGCCTTGGCGGACACGGGCCAACGCTCTGTTTTCATGGACATCTATTCCGCCATGGCGCGGTTCCACATGAAGACCTTTGGCACCACGGAGGAACAGATCGCGGCCGTGGCGTCCAAAAACCACTGGCATTCGCAATTCAACCCGAAGGCGCAATATCGTTTCCCGCTGACCGTCGAAGAGGTGCTCGCCGACCGGCTTGTGTCCTATCCGATGACGCGCGCCATGTGCGCGCCGATGAGCGACGGGGCGGCGGCTTTGGTGATCGTGTCGGACAAGGTGTTGGCGAAATTCGACCGCAAACGCGCGGTGAAAATCCGTGCGGTCTCCGTGTCGAGCGGCTCGTCGCGCAAGCCCGAGGAATTCGAGAAACACCTGACCCGCACGGCTGCGGAACGCGCCTATGAGATGGCGGGGCTTGGACCGGATGACGTGAACATCGCCGAGATGCATGACGCCACCGCGTTCGCCGAGATCATGCAGGCCGAACATTGTGGTTTCGCGCCCTACGGCGAAGGCGGCAAACTGGCCGAAAGCGGCGACAGCAAGCTTGGCGGCAAACGTCCGATCAACGTCTCCGGCGGGCTGTTGTCAAAAGGTCACCCGATCGGCGCGACCGGCGCGATTCAGGTCAACGAAATCGTGCAGCAGCTGCGCGGTGAGGCCGGCGAACGTCAGGTCGAAGGCGCGCGTATCGGTTTGACCGAGAACGGTGGCGGGTTTTACGGCTATGAAGAGGCGGCCTGTGTGGTCTCGCTCTTCGAGGCGCCGGAGAAGGGCTGATGGGCATCGATCGCGATCACCTGATGGCCTATGAGGTCGAGGACGTCCGGCAAAGCTACACCGCGAAGGACAGTGCGTTTTACGCGCTGTCCGTGGGCATGGGGCAAGACCCGCTCGACACGACCCGTCTGGCCTTTGTCGACCCGAACAAGGGCGCGGAGCAAAAGGTTTTGCCCGCGATGGCTCTGGTGCTGGGCTATCCCGGTTTCTGGATGGTGCGCCCGGACACGACGGTGGACCCGACGCGGATTTTGCATGGCACGCAAGCCGTTGAATGGCACAAACCCTTGCCGCCCGAAGGCGAGGTCATCGGCAAGACGCGCATGGTGCGTCTGGTGGATCGCGGCGAAGGCAAACACGGCATGGCCGTCTCGGAACGCCGCATCGTCGATGCCGAGACCGGCGATCTCTATGCCACGCTGACCCAGGTGCATGTGCTGCGCGGGCAGGGCGGTTTTGGTGGCGATCCGGGGCCATTGGACAAGCCGCAAGCTGTGCCCGAGACCGCACCCGACATGGTTCTGGATGTGCCGACAACGGCGGATCAGGCGCTCTATTACCGGCTCAATGGCGACTTGTTCGCTCTCCACGCCGATCCGGAGATGGCGCGCAAATCGGGGTTTCCCCGACCGATCCTCCACGGCATGTGTGTCGCGGGGATCGTAACCCAGGCGTTGATGAAAACGCTGGCCGGTGACGATCCCTCGCGCATGCAGTCCATTGAAATGCGGTTTTCCGCGCCGATCTACCCGGGCGAAACCGTGCGGGTCGAGATGTGGCAGAATGGCGCCTTCCGGGCGATCTGTGTCGAGCGCGATCTTGTCGTGTTGGACAATGGTCTGGTGCGTGTGTCGTAAGGCTCAAACGCGGTTTAGATGCGAAAAAGGCGTCCGGGGATCCGGGCGCCTTTTCTCATGTCACATGGCGCACCAAATGCGCGGTTGTCACTGCGCAACATGCGCGCGGAGCTGGTCGATGTCGCGCTTTGGCGGGTTGCCAAAGAGGCGTGCATATTCGCGGCTGAACTGCGACGGGCTTTCATAGCCGACCTGATAGGACACGCTCGCCGCATCGAGGCGGTCGTTCAACATCATTTGCCGCGCCTCGTTGAGCCGGAGCCATTTCTGATATTGCAACGGGCTCATTGTGGTCAGATCGCGAAAATGTTGGTGAAAACTCGAACCGCTCATTTGGGCACGTTCCGCCAGATCGTTCACCCGCAACGGTTCGGCGTAATTCTGTTTCATCCAGTTGAGCAGCGCCAGAATGCGGTGGTTGGGGCTTCCTGAGGCCACGAAAGACCAAAGCCGGGCGCCTTGATCGCTCATCAACAGGCGGTAGTGAATTTCCTTGAGGATCAGCGGCGAGAGCACCGGGATGGCGGCTGGCTCATCCAAAAGCGCCACGAGCCGGTCAAGCGGCTGCAACAGCTCCGGCGTCAATGTCCCCGTTGCAATGCTGCTGCGGTCTTTCCAGTCGTGTGGCGGAGAGATCATATTTTGCGCCACCAATTCGCCCAAAAGTCGCAGGTCGAGTTTGAGCATGAGGCCCAGACAGGGCGCCTCTGGGCTGGCTTCCAGAATCTGGGTCTGGCCGGGAATGTCCAGTGAGGTGATCAGAAAGCGCGACGGATCATAGCGATGCGGTGCACCGCCCACGAACATCTGTTTTGCGCCCTGCGCGACCACAAGAAGCGCGGGCTCCACCAGACAGGTGTCGGGCTGGGTCGGGCGCGTGCGTCGGAAAAATCCGAGATCGGGGATGGCGGAGGCGACATCCTCTGCCCCGGTCGTCCAGCGATCGATCCGGTGCGCGATGTCGCCAAGCGGGGCCACAGTGGTCTCGGTTGTGCGTTCAGGCATCGTGGAATCAGACATCTTGGAGTCAGACATGGGCGATCCTCCAGGGCAAAGACGAAGCCACCCGCAGGGGTGGCTTCGATGATCTTATCAGAGATTTTCGGAGAAGAAGCCGATGATTTTGTCGAACGGGATCTTGTCCATCTGATCGTAGAGATCGGTATGGGTTGCATCCGGCACGATCACGAGCTCTTTCGGCTCTGCCGCTGCCTTATAGGCGTTTTCGCTGAAATAGCGCGAGTGCGCGTTTTCACCATGCACCAAAAGCATCGGGCGCGGCGAGATTTCGTCGATGTAGGTCAGCAGCGGCATGTTCATGAAGGACAGCGGGTTGGTCACCGTCCAAGATGCATTCGAGTTGATCGCACGGGGGTGGAAACCGCGGTTCGTGTCTTTGTAATAGGCCGCATATTGCACCACGAAATCCGGTTCGCCGCCCTGAAGCTCAAGCGAGATCGGGCCATAGGCCGGGGTGCCGTTCTTGGCATCTTCCCAACGCTGCAGGCTCAGCTGCTCCAGTGCTTCGGCGCGTTGCTCGGGCGTGGTGCTGTCGAAGTAGCCTTTGGACATGACGTGGCTCATGTCGTACATCGTGCTGGCGACGACCGCCTTGATGCGCTTGTCGACCGCTGCCGCGTTCAGCGCCATGCCGCCAAAGCCGCAGATGCCGAGGACGCCGATCTTTTCACGATCCACATTGTCTTGGATACCGAGAAAATCGACAGCGGCGCTGAAGTCTTCGGTGTTGATGTCGGGGGAGGCGACATTGCGCGGCTCGCCACCGCTTTCACCGGTGTAAGAGGCGTCAAAGGCCAGAGTCAGAAAGCCACGCTCGGCCATGGTCTGGGCGTAGAGGCCGGAGGACTGTTCTTTCACGGCGCCAAACGGGCCGCTCACAGCAATCGCGGCAAACGGGCCATCGCCTTTGGGCGTGTAAACGTCAGCGGCCAGCGTGATGCCGTAGCGGTTGGTGAAGGTGACCTTCTTGTGGTCCACCTTGTCGCTTTTCGGAAACGTCTTGTCCCAGTCTTGCGTCAGTTCCATCTTGTATCCTTCCAATCAGTACAAAGGCCGACAGTCGCGTCGGCGTTGATCATGAGATAGGGCGCTTTTGCCCGCAATCGGTAGAACGATCTCTCGTAATCCTTGCCTGATTCTCCGGAGGGGAGCGTTTTTTGATAAGTTTGCGCCAAGTTGGCTGCTTGCAACGGCGGCTGTTTTAGCTCGCGAGGTCCAGCGGGCGTGGGCGTCTGTGCTCATCGATGGCCACGAAAGTGAAGGTCGCATGGGTGACCTGTTCCGTCTCGAATTCGTAGCGATCCCGGCGCCAGGCCTCGACAAAAATCTTCATCGAGGTGCGGCCCGTCGATTGCAGCGTCGCATAGATCGACACCTCGTCGCCGACTTTCACGGGCTTCAGAAAACTCATGCCATCGACCGCAATGGTCGCCGCTCGCCCTCGCGCCACCCGCGCGGCGGTATTCCCCGCCGCCAAATCCATTTGCCCCATCAGCCAGCCGCCAAAGATGTCTCCG
Source organism: Celeribacter naphthalenivorans (assembly GCF_020524585.1). GTDB lineage: Bacteria > Pseudomonadota > Alphaproteobacteria > Rhodobacterales > Rhodobacteraceae > Celeribacter > Celeribacter naphthalenivorans. The sequence goes on along the minus strand of NZ_JAIVLK010000007.1, from coordinate 271,734 downwards.
GCGGGGTTGGTGTCTGCGGGCATGGCGATGGTGCGAATGACGGGTTTGTGTTGCGGTTGCTTAGGCATCTTGGTCCTTGGCTTTCTCATAAATTGCGGTCTTGGACCTCTCGCCGGCCCTCACGCGGGACAGTCGTCAGAGGCCAGATACTCGGCGCGGGTCGCAAAGCGGCGGATCGGGCGCATGCCGTCCCAATTTTCACTGAGCGATTTGATTCCGGCGAAATAGGCGACGCGCCCGGGGGAGTTCGGGGCCAGTTCGACCATCGCGCCGAAATGTGACGGCCCCTCGAAATAGGTCGAACTGATCTCGCCGTCGGTGGTTTCGATCTGACAGGCACGGTCAAACCCCATGGTGGCGAGTTTCGCGCAGGAGGCCTCATAGTCGTCCGGCCAGAAGCCCAGATGATGCAGCCCCTCCCGCCCGGCATCGAGGAAATCTGTCCAGGGTGTCGGGTCGTTCGATGTGGCGGCGATCAGCTCGATCTGCACCTCGCCCACATAGGCGAAGGCCAGAGACATCTCGACCCGCGATTTGCCTCCGGCATAGGAAATGATCCGATCATCCGTGGCACGTTCGATGACCACGAAAGGCCCGACGCCAAGCTGTTCTGTCCAGAACCGCAGCGCCGCGTCGAGATCGGCGACCACATAGGACAGCTGCATCGCTGGTCCCAAGATGTCGGTGAGGGCGGCGGGCGCGGTCGGTGTCATGAAGATCTCCGTCAGCCGTAGTGAATGGACATGCCGCCATCGACGACAACGGTCTCGCCGGTCATGTAGCTCGCGAGATCGGACAGCAGGAACAGCGCGACATTGGCGATCTCATCGGTGCTGCCATAGCGTTTCATCGCGACGCGCTGGGTGAGTTTGGCGATGAATTCGGGGCCCATCTTGGCGGCTTGCGCCTCTTGGATCGGTGTGTTGATCAATCCCGGCGCGATACAGTTCACACGGATGTTGTCCTCCGCGAGATCGACCGCAAAAGCCCGTGTCATCTGGACCAGAGCCGCCTTTGAACTGGTATAGGCGGCGCGTTCGGCTTTGGTCTGCAATCCGCCGATCGAGGCCATGGTCAGGATCGAGCCGCCCCCGTTCTCTTTCATATGACGCGCGGCGGCACGGCAGGTATAGAAGGCGCCGTTGACGTTCACATCGATGACACGCCGCCATTCTTCGTCGGTCATATCCATGACATTCCCGCGCCAGACGATGCCCGCATTGGCGACCGCATGGGTGACCGGCCCGTGGGTGTCCCGGATCGCATCGAAAATCCCGCTCACGGTCTCTGCACTGCTGACATCCAGAAGATAGCCATATTTCGCGGCACTCTCCGCCGGGTAAAGCTCGGCGAGCGCGGCCTCAAGTTGCGGCGCGTTATAGTCGAGCAAAAGCGGCGTCGCCCCGGCGGCGCGCAGGTGTTTGCAGATGGCAAAACCGATGCCGGAGGCGCCCCCGGTGACGGGGACCAGAGCGGAAGAGAAATCGAAAGCGGACATAGAGTGGAAATCCCGACATTTGAATGCGCCCGTCGGAGCAAGTTTGCCCGAGAGGGGTATGGATCGGTCAAGGATGCATCTCCACGTGGGTCATGCAAGCCTTATCGGGGCGAGGGATGACCGCGGCCACCCCTCGCCCTCGGGGAGGAGACTGTTAGCCGATGCCGGCGCTTTGGCCGCCGTCGAAATTGATCGCCGCGCCCACCACAAAGGCGCTGTCATCGGAGCAAAGCCACATGCAGGCGCGTGCCATTTCCTCGGGGCGGGCGTAGCGGCCGACGGGCTCTTGTGCCACAAGGCGCGCGGTGCCTTCGGCCGTGCCGCCAGAGACGCGTTCGATCATCGGCGTGTCCGTCACGCCGGGGCAGAGCGCGTTGATGCGGACGTTGTTTTCGATCACCTCGAGCGCGGTCGATTTGGACAGCGCCACAACCGCGTATTTCGAGGCGCAATAGGAGCCCTGGTTGCGGATCGACAGGACGCCTGCGGTGGAGGAGGTGTTGACGATCACGCCGCCGCCTTGCTTTTCCATCACCGGAATCTGGTGTTTCATGCAGAGGTAGACGCCTTTGACGTTGATGTCGAACAGACGGTCGAACAGATCTTCGGCCACGTCGGTCAGCGGCTGAACGGGTTGTTCGATCCCGGCGTTGTTGAACGCGCAATCGAGAGAACCAAAGGCCGCGACGGTGGCGTCGATTGCCGCTTTGACGTCGGCGCTGTCGGTGACGTTGCATTTGATGGCAATCGCTTCACCGCCTGCGTCTTTCACCATTTTGACGGTTTCTTTCGCGGCGTCTTCGTTGATGTCAACGACGGCGATCTTGCCACCAGCCTTTGCGAATTCGAGCGTGGTTGCGCGACCGATGCCGCTGCCGCCGCCGGTGATAAAGACCGTCTTGCCGCTGAAGTCGTAATTTTGGCCAGTGTTCATGTCGTTCCTCCCTGGAATCTGAATGTCTAAAAGTCGACAGACCCTGGTTGCACAGGGGACGAGGCTCACCCTCCTCAAGGTGAGACATCGCGCTTTGCGACTCTGATATTTTCTTTTATCCCATTATTCGGGAAAGATTCAAGAATGAAATATTTCATTTCTATTTTAGGATTTAAATCAGTCTTTCGCGTGGATTTCGCGCAAAAAAATTTTGTTATATTGCATATTGTGGGATTATTTGATGATATACGCTCAGGTGCAACAGGAGTCTTTCGAGGAGGGATTGGCCGTTTCGGTCGTCACGGAAGAGACCATGGCGCACAGGGAGGGGGCACACGCGTTCGAGGCGCAGGGTCCTCCGAAGACATGAGGCCAATGTGGCCGCCGCAGGGATTGAACCTGTGCGGTGATCCATTCGGGTGTGAATGAAAGCGACACGACACTATGGAAACCTATGACTATATCATCGTCGGCGCGGGATCGAGCGGAAGTCCGGTCGCGCGGCGTTTGTCTGAAGCTCCGGACACCAAGGTGCTGTTGCTCGAAGCCGGCCCGCATTCGGACCGGTTCTGGGTCAACACGCCCGCCGGCATGGCAAAGCTCTATTTCAACGATCTGTTGAATTGGAACTATAAAACCGAGCCGATGGAGAAATTGCGCGGACGCGGGATGTATTGGCCGCGGGGCAAACTCATGGGCGGGTCCAGTTCGATCAACGGCATGATCTTTATCCGCGGTCACCAAAAGGATTTTGACAGCTGGCGCGATCTCGGCAATCCGGGATGGGGCTTTGACGATGTGCTGCCCTATTTCAAAAAGATGGAACATTTCGAACGCCGCAGCGACGAGTGGCGCGGGCAGGGCGGTCCGCTCTGGGTCTCCGATCCGGTCGTGAAAGTGCAATCGAGCTACGATTTCATCGATGCGGCGCATAGTCTTGGCCATCCGGTGACCGAAGACATGAACGGCGCGATGCATGATGGTGTCGGGTTCATGCAGCACACGATCAAGAACGGGCAGAGGTTCTCGGCCTATAAGGCTTTCATCAAACCGATCCGCTCCCGCGCGAACCTGACCATTCGCACCGGCGCGCATGTGCAGCGTGTCTTGTTCGAGGGCAAAACCGCCGTCGGCGTCGAGATTTTGCGCGATGGTAAGCCCGAGAAAGTCATGGCCGCGCGTGAGGTGATCCTGTCCGGCGGGGCGATTAACACGCCGCAACTTTTGATGCTGTCCGGGGTGGGGCGACCTGACGAAATCACGCCGCACGGGATCGCCATGGTGCATGAGGCGCCGGGTGTCGGTCAGAACCTTCAGGATCATTTCTACATCCACACCAGCTGGCGCTCGACGCCGGACAGCTCCTATAACGCAAGCCTCGCAGGGCTTCGGAAATATTGGGAAGGCTTCAAATATCTGATGACGCGCAAGGGCTATCTGGCGCTTGGCTCGTCGCAGGTGGCGGCTTTCGTCAAAAGTAGCCCCGACGAAGACTATGCCGATCTCCAGATCAGTTTCCGCCCGATGACCTTTGATTTCCAACCTGATGGCGAAGCCCGCGTTGAGCCGGAGCCGGGCATGGGCGTCTCGGTCTATCAGCTGCGCCCGCAGACCACCGGCACGGTGACCTTGCGGTCGGGCAAAGCGTCGGACAAGGCGGTCTGCGCGCCGCATTTCCTGACCGATCCCTATGACATCGGCGCGATGATCAGCGGCATCAAGCAAATTCGCGAGATCATGAACGCACCGGCGATCAAGTCGCGCGTCGTCTCCGAAGAGCTGCCCGGGCCGCATGTCAAAACCGACGACGACATCTATAACTTCATGGAAGAGACCGGCAACTCGGCCCACCATCAGGGCGGCACCTGTAAGATGGGGCGCGATGAGATGGCCGTGGTGGACGAGCGTCTCAGGGTGCGCGGGCTGGAGCGCCTGCGCGTGGTCGATGCCTCTGTCATGCCGCACCTGACCTCCGGCAACACCAATGCGCCCTCGATCATGATCGGGGTGAAGGGCGGCGATATGATCGCAGAGGATGCGCTGCCCCGTCGTCCAGTTTCGGCGTGAAGCCGACCTAAGAAATTGATGCGGTCCGCGTCGCAAGTTGGCCGCAAGTGAAAGGAAATACCATGCGTGAGATCACATCCCGTCCGTCGGAAGCCTTTGAAAAAACGCACTACCCCCGGATCGGACTCTATATCGATGGGGAATGGATTTATGATCGTGAGACCTGGTCCCATGTTCGCAATCCCAGCACTGAAAATGAGATCGCGCCTGTGCCGAAAGCGACGCAGGAAGATTTGCAAAAGGCGCTGACATCGTCGCAGGAAGGGTTTCGCATCTGGCGCAACACGGCGCCCTTGGACCGTGTGGCGATCATTCAGAAAGCCGTCGCCCTGATGCGCGAACGTGCACCTGAAATGGCCAAGGTGCTCACGCTTGAGCACGGCAAAACGCTGGCCTCTGCCGAGGGCGAGATCCTGCGCAGCTGCCGCTACTACGATTGGGAGGCCGGGCAGGCGTTGCGCAGCTATGGCTGGGTCATGCCCGCGATCCCCGATTTCCAGCGTCAGATCGAACGTCACCCGATCGGTCCGGTCGTGGCCTTCACGCCGTGGAATGTGCCGATGAGCTCCTATGCGCGCAAGACCTCTGCGGCGCTCGCGGCAGGCTGTTCGATCATTGTGAAAGCGGCCGAGGAAACCCCCGGAACGGCGGTCGAGCTGACCAAATGTTTCGAGGAGGCCGGGCTTCCGCCGGGGGTTTTGAACCTCGTATTCGGCGATCCGGCGGAGATTTCAGCGACGTTGATCGCCTCTCCGATTTCGCGCCTTGTGACGCTCACGGGGTCGACCGGGGTGGGCAAACATCTGACGGAACTGGCGGCGCGGGCAATGAAGCCGGTGTTGATGGAGCTTGGCGGGCACGCGCCGGTGATCGTCACGCAAAGCGTCGATGCCGAACGTGTGGGCGTGCTCGCCGCCGAAGCTAAAACGCGGGGCTCCGGTCAAATCTGTGCCTCCGTGTCGCGGTTTATCGTCGATGAGAAAGTCTACGCGCCCTTCGTCGATGCATTCGCCAAGACGCTTGATGCGGTGAAGGTCGGCGACGGGTTCGATCCGGCCGTGCAAATGGGACCGGTGGCCAATGACCGGCGGTTCGATGCGGCGCGCGCCATGGTGGCGGATGCCGACAAACGCGGCGGTCGTATCGCCAGCGGCGGTCAACGGATCGGCAATCGGGGCTATTTCTTCGAGCCGACGCTTTTGTCGGATTTGCCGCTCGATGCCGATGCCATGCGCCTTGAGCCGTTCAATCCGATCGCAGCGGCGGTTTCCGTGCCCGATCTCGATGCGGCGCTCAAGATCGCCAATAGCGTCGATGTCGGTCTTGTCGGCTATGCCTTTACCAATGATCTCGCGGAAGCTGAGCATCTGAAACGCAATCTCGATGTCGGGGCCTTGTCGATCAACCATTTCGACACGCCGGATTCCGACACACCTTTTGGCGGCGTCAAAGACAGTGGTATCGGGCGCGAAGGTGGACCGACCTCGCTCGACGCCTACATGGTTCAGAAAACGGTGCTGCAATACACGGGCACGCTCTAAGCCAGTTGGCGCCACAACAAAAAAGGCCGGATCAAAACGATCCGGCCTTTTTCTTTTGGAGCGGATAGGGGGAGCGCTTAGGCGTACTCGAGACCCGGGACGGCCACGCGCACCGAAAAGATGGCGCTTTTTTCTTTGCCTTCGCCGATTTCCTCGTCCGTGCCCAGATAGGTCGTCATGAACAGAGTGCGTCCGTCTTTGCCCCCGAGGGTGCAGGAAATCGCCGCGCCGTCGAAGGCGATCCGATCCGTGATCTCGCCACCGTCCAGCACGCGCAGCACCTCGCCGGTGTTGTAGGAGGCGATCCAGATCGCGCCCTCCGCATCGGCACAGAGCCCGTCGGGCTGACGCTCGCCCATGTCCGCGAACACCCGGCGGTTGCTCAACGTGCCATCGGCAGAAAGATCAAATGCCGTGATGCGTCCGACCCAGGTCTCGTTCACGATCAAAGTCTTGCCGTCGTTGATGATCACAGATCCATTCGGAAACTCCATCTGATCGGCAATCTCGACGATCGTGCCGTCGGGATCGATCCGGTGCAGATGCGCGGGGACGGCCTCTGCGCCGGCCCAGGCGTCATAGCCGAAATTGCCGAGGTAGATGCGGTCCTGATCATCGACGGCAAAGTCATTCAGTGGGCCGGTCGCGTGGTTCGACAGATCGGAATAATGCGAGACGTCGCCATCCTTGATCTGGAGAAGCTTGCGATCCACCATGGAGACCGCAATCAACGAGCCGTCTTCCAGAAAACCAAGCCCTGCGGGGCGGTCGTCCAACTTATGGCGGTGGGCAATGCCGCCGTCCTCTGTCACGGCGTAGATTGTTTCTCCGAAGACATCCGAGACCCAGAGTTTCCCGTCGCGCCACTTGGGCGCTTCGAGAAACCGAAAGCCATCGGCCACAGGTTGTGGGGCGTGTTCTTGCATGTTTTCCTCCCTGAGATCACATGTTTTTCAGTGTGCGTGCGGCGGGTTTACCACCCACCGTCACAAGCGATATTTTGGCCCGAAATCAGATCGGACATCGGCGAAGCCAGGAAGACGGCCAGATTGGCAATGTCTTCCGGCATGATGCGGGTCTTCAGGCACTGATTTTCCAGAATCCACTGGTGATACTCTTCACGCTTGTCGCCGAAGAACCTCCATTCGGCGTCGGAAATCACCGCGCCGGGGGAAATGGCATTCACGTTGATGCCGTATTCCCCAAGCTCGCGGGCAAAGGTTTTCATCAGGCCGAACATAGCACCTTTCGACGCCGCATAGGGGACATATCCGCTCCAGCGCCCATTGAGCGTCAAGGAGGTCATGCAGATGATCTTGCCGGCCTTCTTCTCTTTCATATGCTTGCTGCACGCGCGGGTGAGCACGAAGGGCGCAGAGGAATTCACGCGCACCTCTTTCTCGTATTCTTCAACGCTATAGCCCTCGTGGGGCTGATTGGTGATATGCGCCGCGTTGTTGATCAAAATGTCGAAACCGCCGACCTCGTCTGCCAGTGCGGAGACGGCTTTTTCGGTGCCCTCCAGATCGTTGAGGTCGCAGCCAAAATAACGGATGCCATTGCCGAGCTCGGCGAGTTTGGCCTCGGCGTTTTCTGCATTGGGAAGATCGAGCGCGACAACGGTGGCGCCCTCTTCGACGAAACGTTTGACCATGCCCTGGCCAAGAGAGCCGAGCGCACCGGTGATAAGGGCTTTTTTGCCGGAAAGAAGTGCCATGAGAATACTGTCTTTCTTGATCGTGAGATGTGTTTTTCAAAGGAAGCCGACGCCCCGGTCCGAAACGAGGGCGGTGCCGCTCATCGCGACGGGTCGGCGATAAAGAAAGGTGCTGCGGCCCCGCGGCCGCAGCAGTTCAAAGGTCGCTTACCACTGCGGAACGCAGCTATCGACGTTCTCGGCCGTGTAGATCGGAAGCCTCATGGTCACAAGCTTGCCGGTCTCGGCGTCGGGGTTGGTGGCAGCTTCATAAAGTGCTTCGGCGGTGGCGGCGCCAATTTCGCGCCACGGTTCACAAGCGGCGGCTGAAATGCGGCCATCGCGCACATAGTCTTGACCTGCCGCGAGGGCGCCCGCGGCGCTGACGATTTTGACGTCCGAACCGGAGTCTTCAGCGGCGTCAGCACAGCCGACTGCCATAGTCTGAGCATGGGTGAAAAAGAGGTCGATGTCAGGGTTGGCGATCAGCGCGTTTTGACAGACTTCCTGACCTTTGGTCTGGGTCCAGTCCGTCGGCTGCGACATCACGATCTCATAGTCGACACCTGCGTCTTCCAGACCTTTTTTGAAACCATTGGTCAGGTTGATCACCGTGGAGTAGCCCGGCATACCTTCGATGAGGCCGATTTTGACCGTTTTGCTCGTGTCGACAATGCCCGCAGAATAGGTCGCGAGATCGATCGCGGTCACATAGTCATCACGCCCGACTTGCGCCGAGAGGCCGGGATAGACTTCGTTCCAGGGATTGCTCGGATCACCAACCTGGACGGCCATGGCGGCAATCGGAATGCCCATATCGACACCCTGATCCACCCAGGTTTGTGCCACGGCACTGTCGAGCGGTTCAATGGCGAGACCATCGACACCCTGCGACAGCACATCTTGAATGGCATTTGCCTGACGTTCGATGCTGCCTTTCGCATCCATCGTGAGAACCGTGGCGCCGAGTTCCTCGCCTTTGGTCTTGAAGCCTTCGGCCATGCTGACCTCGGCGACGTTCTGGAAGTTGGTCACAATCAGCGCGATTGTGACGTCCTCAGCGTGCGCCAGTCCTGCGACTGAGGCAAGCGCGGTCGACAGCGCAAGCGTATGCTTGACGGTTTTGACGGTTTTCATGTCTTTCCTCCCTAAGTGCTCGGTGTCTCGAGCTATGACGGCTTCATGCCGGCTACCGCCTTGCCGGGGATCCTCCTTGGACTTCGCGTGGTGGCGGCTTGCCTCTCCCTGGGCCGCCTGACGAAGATGACACCCGCAAACGGGTGACGCGCAGGGCAGATGCCTCCGCTGGTGTAACGATAATCCTACAATGCGGGATAGTGTCAATAAATTTTTGAATTGCCCGACGGCGGTCGCAACGGCTAGCATATCGCCGGAAGGTCTTGGTTCGCTGTTCTCCGACAGCGCGCCTGCATCTTGATCGCCGGTCATTTTGGGGGGGCTGCGCAATATTTGCGCTCATGTTTGTAGCCCTTATTCGCCTTCTGGTTTGGGTTTTATCCCTTTTTCTCAATAAAAAAGATGTTTTTCTTTGGGGTGCCGTGCCGGTCTCATTTTCGGAAACAGCAGGGCCAAAGCTCCGCGAGACGGTTCAGCAAACGGGCGCGCCGTCTCCGGCCAATCACGGCATCAGGCGCGCTTTGATCGTTATTGACAAAAGGCAGGGAGATTGTCTTTGTGTTGACATAATCTCATATTTCGGGATAAATCAAAAATAGGGAGAGGCAGTTCCGGAGGGGCCGTTGGCCGCTGATGTCTGAAATCAGCACCATTCGGTTGCGGGATTCGCCACGACATGGGAGGAAATTATGACCGAAGGCAAATTCTTCGGCAGGATCGGCTGTGGCTCGGCTTCTGAACGAGTCGTCCGCCTGTCACCTGAGCTGCGACAACGCCATTTCGGCCTGCGGAGGATCTCATGATGACCGCAGAACAGCCATTGATGAAGCTCGACGGGATCGCAAAAACCTTTGGCCGGAGCGTCATTGCGCTCAAAAGCGTTGATCTCGAAATTTATCGGGGCCGCGTGCATGGCCTGCTCGGCGCCAACGGGGCGGGCAAATCCACATTGATCAAAATTCTCTCCGGTGCATTTCCTGCCACGGCCGGGACGATCCAGTGGAAAGGCGCACCCGCTTCATGGTCGAGCCCGAAAGAAGCCAATGACATGGGCGTCGCGACCATCCACCAACATATTCCGTTGGTGCCGAGCCTGTCTGTCTTGGAAAATATCTTCCTCAGTTCGCAACAGACCTGGCGCACGACCAAAGCGATGCGTGCGCAATTCGATGCGCTCTGCACCCGAGTGGGCTACTGGCTCGATCCCGACAAGCTTGTGGGCGATCTGTCCATCGGCGCGCGTCAAATGGTTGCGATTTTTCAGGCACTTGGCTCTGGCGCAGACATGATCGTCATGGATGAGCCCACAGCCTCTCTGGCGCTTGAAGAGCGTGAATTGGTCTATCGCACGATCCGGCTGCTTTCGAAAAATGAGAACAAGGCGATTCTTTTCGTCTCTCATTTTCTCGATGAAATCATCGCTCTCACCGACGAGGTCACCGTGCTGCGCGACGGGCGCGCGGTGATGCGGGCGGAGACCAAAGACCTCGATGAAACGAAGATCGCCGAGGCCATTGTCGGGCGTCAGATCGCCGCAATGGAGAATGCGGCCAGCGATCGCCAACTCGCAGATTTCGACGATGCTCCCGTGATTTTGGAGCTGAAAGAGCTGTCCTCTCCGGGCAAGCTCGCGCCGATTTCCCTGAACCTGCGGGCAGGCGAAGTGATCGGGATCGCGGGGCTTCTCGGCTCCGGGCGCAGCGAATTGCTGCATGCGATTTTTGGCGCCGACCAACATGCGCGGGGCGAGGTTTTGCTGAACGGCAAGCCTCTCAAACGCAGCACGATGGCCGCCGTGAAGGCGGGTGTCGGTCTGGTGCCTGAGGATCGGATGCAACAAGGCCTCGTGCCCGACTTCGAGATTTGGCGCAACACGACGCTTCCGGCACTCGAAGGCGTGTCGCGCGGAGGGTTCATGCCGGTCATGCGACGCGAGCGGGAACGTGGCGCCGATGCCATCCAGCGGTTGGGGATCAAGGCGCCGGGACCGGATGCTTTGGTGTCTGAGCTGTCTGGCGGCAACGCGCAAAAGGTGACCATCGCGAAATGGCTCTACAGCCACATCGACGTGTTGTTGCTGGATGAACCGACGGCGGGGATCGATATCGGGGCAAAGACCGACATCCTGATCCTCGTGCGCAAACTGGCCTCGACCGGCAAGGGCGTCATCATCGTGTCCTCCGAATTCGAGGAATTGCTCGCCGTGAGCGACCGGATTCTCGTGATGCGAGATGCTCGGTGCATCGCGGAAAAACCCGTCGCGGACACATCCGAACATGAACTCATTCTTTTGGCCGGTGGACAGACCGAAATGTCTGAGACCGCCTGACCGAAAAGGACCATTAACATGAACGAGCGAGATATTAAGATGGCATCGACTTCGAACACAGCCGCCGATCCGTCGATCGGCACGTCTGACGCATCTGGGCAGGGCGTAAGTGCCGAGAAACTTGAAAGAAAGCCGGACTGGCGTGCGGCCTTTGGGCTGCGTGAAATGGGCGTGTTCTATGCGCTTCTATTGCTGGTGATCGTGCTGTCTTTCGCCACCGCCTATATGGGGCGGTCGAATTACCTCAGCGTCCTGAACGTCACGAACGTGATGTATCAGGCCTCTTTGACCTCCTTTATGGCCATCGCCATGACGGTGGTTTTGATCACCGGAAACTTCGACCTGTCCGTCGCCTCCGTTGCGGCCTTTTCGGCCGCCGTCTTTGTCGGGTCGGCCAATTCGATGGGCCTCATTCCTGCCGGCTGTCTGGCCATGGGGGCCGCCATCGTCGCCGGGCTGATCAATGGCAGTATCGTGCAATTCGTGGGCATCAATGCGTTTATCGTGACGCTCGGCACGTTGACGGCCATTCGCGGTCTCGTGTTGATCTACACCGATGGCGCCTCCCTGACCATTCAGTCGCCCGAGATGAGCGCTGCCCTGCGCGCGTTTGAATCGCAGCGCGTGGATGCTGGCATTGTGCTTGCGGTGATCGCTGTGGCTTTGCTGATCTGCAGTGCGGTGCATTATACCCGTGCGAAACGTCTTGAGCCTGTCAATCTCGGCATGATGCTGGGCGGGGCGGCTCTTTTGGCCTTCACATGGTCGGCAGGCTTCGAAGTGCCGCTGAAAATGCCGGTGATCTATCTCGCGGCGTTTACCCTGCTCGTCTGGTTCGTGCTGCGCTTCACCACGGTCGGTCGCCGGATCTATGCGGTGGGTGGCAACCCCGAAGCCGCACGTTTGTCGGGCATCAATGTGACCTTCTACAAACTGGCCGCTTTTGTCTTTTGTAGCGCCACCGCCGGGTTTGCAGGCATCCTCTTTGCCTCGCGCCTGCGCTCGATGAACCCGACCGGCCTTCAGGGCTATGAGTTGACCGTGATTGCCGCAGCCATCCTCGGGGGCACGTCGCTCTTCGGTGGCGCAGGCAGCGTGATCAAGACCTTGGGCGGGGCGCTGTTGCTCTACTCTTTGACCAATGGCTTCAACATCCTGAACCTTGGCGCCAACTATCAGGGCCTGATCGAAGGCGTCGTGGTGGTGGCCGCCGCAGCGATCTACACGGTCGGCGGGCGTAGCGGACGCAAAAGCTGATTTGTGAAAAATTTCGAGCGGGGGCCCCTCACGGCCCCCGTTTTTTTGACCCTAACTCTCATCTGGCGCGCCATATAAGATGAACGCTGCACAGAGAAACTGGACTTGAGACATGACATCCCCCGATCTTTCGCCTGACCTTTCACATGAATTTGCAGCCTATATCGCGGCCTGTACCTATGACGATCTGACGCCCGACGCGGTGGATCGGGCCAAGAAGAGCATCTTTGATCTCTTGGGCTGTATTCTGGCCGCAGGCGGCACGGTGCCCGCGATCTCCGGCGTGATGGAGATGGCGCGCGAAAACGGCGGTGAGCCGACTTGTAGCGTTCTGGGCTACGGGGATCGGCTTCCGCCGCTGATGGCCGCGTTCGCGAATGGCTCGATGGCGCATTGCCTCGATTTCGACGATGTGGCGCCGGACGGCAACCATGCCAGCAGCTCCCTGATCCCGGCCGTCTTCGCCGCAGCCGAACACAAAGGCGGTGTCAGCGGCAAGCGCATCATCACGGCTGTCGCGATTGGACAGGACATTTTCCTGCGCTTGCGCCGGTCGCTCAATGCGCAGCGTCTCGATTGGCTGACGACGACGGTGCTGGGCATTTTCTCGGCGACGGCGGGCGTGTCCTACGTCTTGGGCTTGGACGCCAAGCAGACGGCCAATGCCTTGGGGATCGCGGCGCTTAGCTCGTGTGGCACTTTGGAAATTCGCTTTGGCACAGGCAGCGATCTGGGCGAGTTCTACGCGGGCTTTCTGGCGAAAAATGCCGTGCTTTCCGCGACGCTGGCGCAAAAGGGCGTGACCGGGTTGCAGCGTGTCTTCGAGGGGCAGGCGGGCATCATGAACGTCTATTTCAACGGCGATTATAGCCGCGAGCGCGCGCTGGCCGGGCTTGGCAAAGAGTTCAAAGGCGGCGAGATGCAGTACAAACCCTATCCGGTTTGCGGCATCGCCAACACCTATATTTACGCCACGCTGGAGCTCCTGCGCGAGCACAACATCGCGGCCGAAGATATTGTCGAGCTGCGTGCCTTTGTGGGTGATTTTCAACAACGTATGTCAAAGCCGCTGGACGAACGTCGCGCGCCGCAGATGGCGATGGACGCGCGCTTCAGCATGCCGTTCTGTTTGGCTGTGGCGGCGGCCCATGGTGCGGTCAAGGTGGAGCATTTCACCGAAGAAGGGCTGCGCGATCCCAAGACGCTCGACATGGCGCAGCGCGTTCTGCCCGTCGATGACAGCGCCTTTGACTGGACCGGCGAGATGCCGGAGGCAAAGATCGAGATCGATCTGAAATCCGGCAAAACCGTCGTCGGCACGAGCGCCGGTCAAACGCCGGGCACGCGCGCCAACCCGATGGGCTGGCCGGAGCTGATCGAGAAGTTCCGCGATTGTGCGCAATTCGCCGCGAAACCTGTTGCGGCTGAGGCGATTGAGCGGGTGATCGCCCTGTCTCAGGCGCTGGAGAGCTTGGACGACGGCACGGAGATCACGCGTTTGCTCACCTGAGCGCCGCCAATATAAAAAGCGAAAAGCTCATCCTCTGGCGAGGGTGAGTTTTTTTATGAACGTATGAGACTTAAAAGGGCCGGAGCGATGATGCGCTCCGGCCCTTTTTGAGTTTCAAAGTGTCTCTAATCTTACCGATAGAACAGATCCGGCAACCATGTCGCGATCTGCGGGAAGGCGATCAGCAGGAAGACCATGATCAACATCGGGATCAGGAAGGGGATGGCGCCGATGGCCACATCGGCAAACCGCCCGCCGGGTTTTCGGATGCCATGCGCCACATAGAGGTTCATCCCGATGGGCGGCGTGATCAGCCCTGCCTCCATCAACAAGGTCAGCACGATGCCGAACCAAACGCCAGTGAACTCCGTCGCCCCCAGTTGCACCACGATGGGAAACACCAAAGGCACAGTCGTCAGCATCATGGACAGGGTTTCCATGAACATGCCGAGGATCAGGTAGAAGACCACAATGATCAACATCGTCTCGATCGGCGTCAGGCCAAGCTCCGCGATGTAATCCAGAACCGCTTTTGTCACGCCCAGGAAGGCGAGCATGAAGTTGAGGAACATGGCGGCAAGCACGATGAACATGATCATCGCCGTGGTCTTCATCGTCCCAAGCGCCGCGTCACAGATCATTTTCCACGACAGGGTCTTGTTGAAGGCGGCGAGGATCATCGCCATGCAGACGCCGATGGCCGCCGCTTCCGTGGGGGTCGCGATGCCGGCGTAGATCGAGCCGACGACAGCCACGAACAACAGGATCGGCGCCGCAAGATCCGGCAGGCAGGCCATCCGACCTTTCCAGCTGGTCTCCACCTTGTTGCCACCCCAGTCCCGCTTGATGAGGCAGGTGATCAGAATGACGAGCATGAAGATGACGGCCAGCAAAATCCCCGGCACGAAGCCCGCCAAATACAGCTCAGGGATCGAGGTTTCGGTCAGGATGCCGAAGAGGATCAGACCGACAGAGGGCGGGATGAGGATGCCCAATGTGCCCCCGGCGGCAATGGAGCCCATGAACAGGCTTTCATTATATTTGTGCCGTTCGATCTCGGGGTAGGCCGCAACACCGATGGTTGCGGTGGTGGCCACCGACGAGCCGGAGGTCGCGGCAAACAGCGCGCTTGTGCCGATATTGGCGTGCATCAACCCGCCCGGCAGCCAAGTCAGCCATTGCGCCACGGCGTTGTACATCTTTTTGGCGATGCCCGCGCGGAGCATGATCTCGCCCAACATGATGAACATAGGCGCGGAGAGCAGCAAAAAATCGATGCTTTTCTCCCAGTAGATATTGCCGATGGCTCGGGTCAGACGCCCGCTCAGAAAGAGATCGTCGATGCCAAAGGCCAGAATCCCAAGCACCGCGCCGACCGGAATGGCGGCAGACAAAAGCGCGACGATGCCGATTACAATCCAGAATGCAGCCATGGTTATGTTCCTTTCCCGCTGTCGTCGCGGGGCTCTTCGACGTCGATGTATGTTTCTTCTTCGATGGTCTCATCGAGGCTTGGCACACCGGCAATGGCGGTGACCGTGGACCAATCACGTTTGAACAGACTCACGGCTGCATAAACACAGAGGAACAGGGCCGTGAGGGTGAAGAGTGCAAACCCCAGAACCCAGATGGATTGCGGGACCCACAAGGGGATGCTGAACACGCCGATGCTCATCGAGTCATGGGTCCAGGATTTGACCAAAAGACCGAAGACCGACTTGGTCAGGAAGGCGACGAAATACAGGACCAACAGCATGGCCAGGAAATCGAGAAAGGCGCGGATCTTGAGCGGCAGAAACGTGTAGAGCACGTCGATGCGTACATTGGCGCGATCCAAAAGGACAATCGGGTAAGAGAGCGCGGTTGCGACGGCAAAGATGAACCCGGCCATTTCATTGGCGCCACCAAAGGTGACGTGAAAGAATTTTCGCAACAAGACGTCGAGGGTGACGGTGATCGAGATGAAGATGATACCCAAGCCGCCGGCTGTCGCGGCGACCCGGGCAACTGTTTCCAGTCGCGCGTGTGTTGTTTTCAGTGTCATGACAAAACCTATTCAGAGAGGCCGTTCTGCCCGCGTCCGAGGTCGCGGGCAGAACGAACATCCAATCACTCGACCGGAATGGTCATGCCGACGATGGGCGTCATCGTCTCGTTCCAGGTTTTGGAGCAGTCCGTCCCGCACCGCTCGCCCCAACGGGCCAGAACGGTCTCTTCGATTGCGGTGTTCAGCTTGGCTTCGTCTTCCGCATTCAGCTGAAGAAGCGCCATACCCGCAGGATCGCCCAAGGGGCAGGGGCCATCGTGCAGACACTGCGCACTTTGCGTGGTGCTTACGACCGTGTGCTCTGCCATGCGTGCCTCGAGATCGGCAAACTGTTCGGTGAGAAAGCCTTGGGTTTCTTCGTTCAGGTCATTCCATGTGTCACTGTTCATGACCACGACCTGGGTCGCGAAACCGGCGGGCAAATCGACCACCGCATTGGTGACCTGACCCCATTTATAGCCATAGGCCGCATTCGGCGAGGAGATCGCACAATCCAACACGCCGCGTTCAAGCGCCGGAACCACATCCGCAAAGGCCATCGTTACCGGGATCATCCCCGCCGCTTCGGCAAAGTCGGCGAAGGATGTGGCATGCACGCGGGTTTTCTTGCCCTTGAGGCTGTCGAGTGAGAAATTCGCGATCTCGTCTTCGCTGAGGCGGCAATAGGCCTGAAGCTTCGGCTGGGTGTACATCATCATCAGCCGAGCGTTGAATTTGCTGTTGTATTCATGATCGAGGATCGAGCGATACGCGATCTGCGCCTCTTTGATCACGTCCAGATCGGCGGAGAGACCCGGCAGATCGAGCCCTTCGGCAATCGGGCTGTCCCCGGAGATATAGCCCGGCACGCCCCAGCTGATGTCATTGGTGCCAAGTTTGAGCAGATCCATCATCTCAAACCCGCTCAGGCCAAGCTCGGTATAGGGTTTTGCGTTTGCACTCACGCGTCCGTCCGACCGCTCAGCAAGCTGTTCGTTGAAGAACGGCATGGTGTACTCTGTCGTGAAGGTATCCGTGTGATTGCCGACGATCACCTCGAGCTGCACTTTGTTCAGCTCAGCCGCCGCGGATGTCGCCGTCAGAAGTGCAGCGCCTGTGCAGAGCGCCAGCGCAGAGCGGCAGAATTGGGTCGTCTTGGTCATGTTTTCCTCCCTTTTGGTCATCTCGTTCTCCCTTTGTGAGATTGGCCATGTGTCGTTTGAGGCCCTGAACTTCTGCTCAGGGACCGGGCATCCTCCTATGCACGGGGTACGGTAACAATGAATGCACCACGTGTCATCATAAAGTTTCATTATATGGGATTTGTTAAAATACTGCAGTGTGAAATCTGCGCGTTTACGACACATTCATCAAGGATTTCAAGTCCTTCGCGCCGTCCCGAATGTCCTCCATCGACACCGGGCATGCGCGGGCCAGAAGCCGACGCGCCAACATAAAACTTGCCGGATCGTTGAGCGAGTCGACCGCGATCAGCTTGTCTTTGGCGAAATACCAAAACGACTTGGCGCCCGGTCTGTGACCTTCACGGGCAACAACCGTGTCGTAGCCCCGGCTCAGCCCGGCAATTTGAAGTTTCAGATCGAATTGATCCGACCAGAACCACGGCACGGGCGCGTAAATCGGGCTTTGCCCCATCATGGTCTCGGCAACCGTTTCCGCCTGATCAATGGCGTTTTGAACGGACTCCAGACGGGTCGAGTGCCCCGCGAAAGAGAAGCGCGCGCAGTCCCCGGCGGCGTAGATCGCGGGGTCCGACGTGCGCCCCCGCGCATCGACCAGAATGCCGTCCTCCGTTGCGAGACCACAGTCCCGCGCCAGTTCGTCACGGGGCAGGGCACCGATCCCGACCAGCACGACATCGACCGGAATATTGGTCCCATCGCTCAGGCGTGCCTCTTCCACATGGTCCTGACCGACAAGATGTTTGAGGCCCACAGCTTCCTTGATCAGGACCCCCTTGGTGCGATGCAGGGCGCGGATCGCGTCAGAGGTTTCAGGCGCTGCAACCCGGGACAAAATCCTCGGGCTTGCCTCAATCAGACAGACCTCGATCCCAAGTCCGCGCAGCACCGCCGCCGCCTCAAGCCCGATATAGCCGCCGCCAACGATCAAGGCGCGTCGCCCGGGGCGACAGGCGCGGGCCAGAGCGCGCGCATCGTCGATCCCGCGCAGCACATGCACCCCGCGCAACGCGCCCCCGAGTTCTGTCGGCAGCCGTCTCGGGCGGCTCCCTGTCGTCAGCGCCAGCGCGTCGTAGCTCAGGCTCATGTCTTTCAGATGCACGGTCTTGTCGTCCCGCGCGATCCGCGTCACCGTCTTGCCCGTCAACAGCGTGATGTCCTGCTCCGCGTAGAACGATGGCGGGCGCAGCTGCATGCGGTCTTGTTCGACCTTCCCGAGCAAAAAGGCCTTCGACAGAGGCGGGCGCTCATAGGGCGGGTGGCTCTCCGCGCCGATCAAAGTCAGGTCCCCGCCGTAGCCGAGTTTGCGCAGCTTGGCCGCAAGCGACAGCCCGGCTTGCCCCGCGCCCACGATGACGATCTTTTCCATGCGCCGGGCTCCGATCACGCCTGTTCGCTCGGCACCGTCACGACCAGCCCGTCAAAGGCCTCCGTAACGCGGAGCTGACAGCTGAGACGAGACCTCTCGGCATCGACTTCAATCGCGAAGTCGAGCATGTCTTCCTCCATCTCGTCGCGCGACGGCAGTTGCGCGACCCATTCGGGTGCGACATAGACGTGGCAGGTCGAGCAGGAACAGCTTCCGCCGCATTCCGCGACGATGCCCTCGACCCCGGCATTGCGCCCGCCCTCCATCACGGTATGGCCGACAGGCACGTCGATTTCATGTGTTTTCCCAGAGGCTTCGATGTAGGTGATCATCGGCATGGTTTATATCCTTTCGCGGTTTTGGACCTCAGGAGGCGTTGAGGATCATCGGCATGGTCGCAAAGCGATCATTCATCGTGCCGGTGGCCTTTTGCGGCGGGTGATCGGGGTCCAATTCTGCGCCGCGCTCGTAAAGCGCCTTGAGCAGCCGCACCGCCGTGCCGTGTGTGCCGTGTTTGGTGTCGCCTTTGTTTTGAATGCCGGTCACAAGGTTCTGCCCGATGCAGGTGTGCACGCCTGCGCCAAAGGTCAGGCCCCAGGGTTGCATGCCTTTCGGTACATCCCGGTAGGGATTGAAATAGCGGGTGTCCTCGCCCCAGACGGCGACATCAAGGTTGCCGCGCGGTTGATGCATCGCCACCAATTCGCCCTCTGAAACCTTGCGCCCGGAGTTGAGCGTCACATCCCGGAGTGCGCGACGGAACCGGACCGGCGAGGTCTGGTGCAGGCGAAAGGCCTCAGCGGCGGCGCGGTGCAGGAACGCGGTGTCCAAAAGCTTGTCTCGATCCTCGGGGTGCTCCTTGATCCATTCGTCGATGTGAAAAACGATATGGGGCAGGGTGTGGCTTGTGGTCTTGATCGAGCCGGTCAGAAACAGCGCGCATTGCCGCCAGACATAGGGGATTTTCTCATCGTCGTCGGGGTGCGACAGATCATTCGCGAGACAGAGCGTCATCAAGAGATCGCGGGGCATGTCTTCTTTCGGAGTGTCGCGCGCCGCCAAGGCCTTGCGGCGTTCAAGCGACGGGCGCAGGAACTCCTCCACCAACTGGTTCAGCGCCTCTTTGCCAAGCTCGATCACCTCGGCGTGGGGAATGGCGGAAAAAATGCCGGTTGTCGCCTCGCCGAGTTGCAACACGAGGCTGCGAAACCGTTCGGTGCCCTCGGGTGTGTCGACCCCATCGACGCCCGTCACCCCGGCGGAGATGCGCGTCAAAGCGGATTTGATCAAAGCGACCGCATCGAGCCGCACGCGGCCATTGGCATCCACATTGTCTTGCGCGTCTTTGAGAACCTGTTGAATCACCGGCTCAAACAGGTGCAATTCGTAATAGGCGAGTGCTTGACGCGAAAACAGCGGCGCGCTGAGTTGTTTCAGCTCGCTGTGACGCTGGCCCTCAGACATGATCAGCGTATCTTCGAGAAAAATCGTCCGCTCCGCGGCGCCAGCCATCTCGAAATCCTGAGATGTAAGAATCTCTCTCAATTCTGCATATGTGTCGATCGCTTGCAGGTCTTTGACGAATTCGGGAACTTGCGGATCTTCTACGGCAATCATTTTCTCTCTCCTCCGGTGGACTGTTGCGGCCTCCAAAAAGAAAAACGTAGGAGGGCGTGGCGTCTCATGTGCCGTGAGAAGACTGCGGATTGACAGCGAAGCGGTCAATTCGCATTGTATCTTCCATCGGAAATCCCGTTGGATATAAACGGGTTCTCCGGGTATCGCTTTGCGCGGTGTTTCGCGACTGGGAGGTGCGGAATATTTGCCGGGATGTAAAGCCAAGGGAGGGGAACACCATGCGCGAGACATCAGCGCCGCGTCTTGATCTAAGGCAGCTTCAATATTTTGTTTTTATAGCAGAAAAAGGTTCAATCGCTGCGGGGGCTGCGGCGCTGGGGATGGCGCCTGCGACGGTGTCAGAGGGGCTTGCGAACCTTGAGGCACGGCTTGGGACGCCGCTTGTCTTGCGCTCTGTACGCGGGGTGACGTTGACTGCGGCGGGGGACGCGTTGCTGCAGCATGCTCATGATCTCTTACAGGCGGCGGAAGCGCTGGCCGATGCAGTGGGGCGGACATCGCAACCGCATGGGGCGCTGTCGCTCGCCTTGCCGCCGAGTCTCAATGTCCTGATCAGCGTTCCGCTTGCTGAAACGGTGCAAACGGAATTGCCGGAGGTGAGATTGCGCCTGCCAGAGGGGATGTCTGGAAGCATCCTTGATTGGGTGAGTAGCGAATCCGTTGATATGGGATTTGCCTATGAGGTCTCAGGTGTCGATGGTTTTGAGGCGCGTCAGATCTTTCGAGAAGAGCTTTTTCTGTTCTGCGCCCCCGATTTCCTGCCTGACGGGGTGCGTGAAACGGAGGCTGGTTATGTCATTGAGCCGCGGCAACTGGTGGACCTGCCCTTGGTCACATCGAGCAAGCGCCATAAGACGCGACAGTTCCTCGAGAGCTGGGCGCGCAGGATCGGTGTTACACTAAAGATTTCGAGTGAGATCGAGTCCCACTCGCAAATTCTGGAAATGGTGAAACGGGCCAGTGCCTATACGATCGTGCCAAAAGCCGCCGCGTTGACACCTCTTTTAACTGGCGATCTCGTCGCGGTGCGCTTTGAGGAGCCGGTTCAAAGATCATGCCACATCGTGCGCAAGAGGGGGCGCGTGGTGACGGCGGCCAGCCTTGCTGTCGAAGAGCAGGCGATTAAAATCCTCAAGGAGATGAACGCCCGCTTCGATTTGAAGCTGATCTTTTGAGCGGCCTCTGACGCTAAACCCTAGGGCACGTTTGAGGTCACGGTTGCATCGCGGATGTTCAAGGAAACGCCAGGATCACGCACCAACTCGTAATGAACCTCCGGTGCCTGGTCTCCCTGATGCAAACCGCGAATAAATTCAATAAGTTCTGTGCTTTCGGTTGTGCGGCGCGCGTGTAGCCTCTGGGCATCGGCCCAGGTCGCCACTTTGAAGCGTTCGTACCAAAGTTCCGGGTCGAGAATGTCGCGGGAAAGGGTCCAGCGCATGGCGCCATCACGAATGCGGTTCCTGCGCTTTTCGCGCATGGCATCAACGAACACGGGGGCATCGATTTCGCGAATGCGGTAGGTGATGGTGGTCAGAACCGGACCGCTTTTCATCGCCATATCGAGCGCTGGTTTCGGCGCGACCCAAGAGCCGGAGATGTCAACGCGGCTGCCGTCGACTTCGTTGATCCGGAACACGGTTCCGAGCAAGGCCCCCGCGGCCATGATGCCGGCCGCGACCAGCATGGTGAATTCCGTCCCGGAGTTGCCGGCGAGATCGCCCCAGATCAGGCTGCCGATGGCGTTGCCACCAAACACGAAGATTTGGTAAATCGCGATGGTGCGGCTGAGCACCCAACGGGGCGAAGAAATCTGGACGATGGAGTAGAGTGTGACCTGCACAAAGCTCCAAGCGGCCCCAGCAATGAGGGCGCCAAAGATGGACAATGCGGTCCAGGTGCTCACCCCCAAAATCGCAGTGCCCGAGGCAAAGCACAAAAAGCCAAAAGCGAGGAATTTCTCAAGCGGAATAAGGCGTCTCAGCCGGTCGATATAAAGTGATCCGGCCACCGCACCCACACCAAAAGCGGCGAGCAAAACACCGAATGTCCCCGCGCCACTGTCAAGCTGATCACGGGCAATCAGCGGCAGCATGGCGAGCACGGCAATCGCGGAGATGTTGAACACCACGGAGCGCAGGCCGAGCTTGATCAGCACCGGAGAGAGGGTGACATAGCGCAGCCCGGCCATGATGGCGCGCCCGAGGGGTTCGGGGGGAAGGTCCTGGGAGGGGCGGGCTTTGGGCCAGCGGCTCGCCACAAAGATCACGCTGAGATTGCTCAAGGCATTCACGACAAAGGCCACGAAAGCCCCGGCGGCGGCCACGATCACGCCGCCGATCGCGGGGCCGAGGCTTCGGGCAATGTTGAGATTGCTGGAGTTGAGGGCGACGGCGGCGGTGACTTCGCTTTTGGGCACGAATTCGAACACGGTCGCCTGCCAGCCGGGATAGTAGAGCGCGCGGCCTGAGCCGATCAGAAAGGTGCAGATCAGCAAAAGCGTCGGGGTGAGCAGGCCGAAAAAGGCCCCAAGCGCCAAGAGCGCGGAAACCACGAGCAGAAAGCTTTGTGCCCAGAGCGTCAGGGTGCGCTGGCCAATGAGATCGGAGAGCGCCCCGCCCGGAAGCGACAACAACATGACCGGCAGCGCCACGACGGTTTGAACCATGGCGACCAGTTCAGGCGTGCCGCCCAGAGAGGTCATGAGCCATGACGCACCGACAAGTTGAATTTGCCATCCGAAATTCGCCGAGAACCCAGCGAGCCAATAGACGAGAAAGGGTCGGTGTTTGAACAGGCGCAGGGAAGACGATGTCTCTGCCACTCTTGCGCTCCACAAATCATACTGAATTTGAAATCTGTTTTTATCTCACAATGAAGGAAACTGTCAACATTGCCGGGATGCGGTGCTTTTGGCTGTGTCTGATAGGGCTCCATGTTCGGCTTCAGATGTTCGGTCTCAAGAGTCTCAAACTGTCGGATTCTCTCCATTGATTCGCCTCATCCATATTTCGCGTCAGAAGAAATCTCTGCTCATCTCACTCAGCGCATCGCGCTGGGGTGGCTGTTTTTACTGAATTACAAGGCCATTTTGAGAGTTCTTATATAAAATCAAATTTCTTATATGAATTTACGTGTGAATTTGTCATGCTCTGCAAAAGGGAGAGGCGCTCGGGTCAAAAGGCATAACCGAGGCATGACTTTTGAATGGATGCCGGTTTGAGATCGCCGATCCGACCTGCCTCGGCGTGATGTCAGGCGGGGGAAAGATCACACAGTCAGGCCAGATGTCTGGCCAAGACCACCAAGACCCATGGGAGGAAACATGGATATGAAACGCTTTGAAGGAATGAATGTTGTCGTGACGGGCGCAGGCAGCGGCATCGGTGCCGCCTGTGTTGATCGGCTGGTCGCCGAAGGAGCGACCGTTGTCGCGGTCGATCTCTCGCAAGAGGCCATCGAAAAACTGCACGCCACCTATGGGACCGATAAAGTCAAAGGCGTTGCGCTCGACGTCTGCGACAATGCGGCCGCGATCGCTGTGCTGGCGGAGAAGCGCAAGGAACTTGGCTCGCTGCGTGGGATCATCAACTGTGCGGGGATCGCCGGGACGGGCGGCATTGCCGATGTGGACCTCGATGTCTACCGCCGGGCGATGGCGGTCAATGTGGATGGCACGATCAACATGTGTCAGGCCTATGTGCGCGCGGTTCAGGACGACGAGGGTGACCGGTCCATCGTCAATTTCTCTTCGGCGGCTGGCATCCTTGGGGTTCCGAACCGCGTGCCCTATGTGGCGGCAAAATTTGCGGTGTCCGGCATCAGCAAATCCATGTCTCCGGAACTCGGGCCGCTCGGCATTCGGGTCAATGCCATTGCGCCGGGGATGACCAAAACGCCGTTCATCGATTACATGCTGAAAGAGGAAGGCGCAGAAGAACGGTTTAACGCCAAACACCCGATTGGCCGCCTCGCCGATCCGTCCGAAATCGCAGCCGTTGCGGTGTTTCTGTTGACCGATGATGCCAGCTTCATGACCGGTTCCGTGGTCTCCGTCGATGGCGGCCAAACGGCCTGTATCTAAGCTTCAGCGCATAAATTTATCCGTAGGAACAGACATTATGACTGATCAAGACGATCTGGTGCGGCACCTCTCACGCCATGCCGCCAAGACCACCTATGACGATGTGAGCGAGGGCGCGCGCCTTCGGGCGAAACAGGGTATTCTGGACACATTGGGCGTCATTCTGGCCGCGACTGGCCGCGAACCGCGCATCGCGCCGGTGCTCGATCTTGTCGCTGAGAACGGGGGACGTCCCGAAGCGACTGTCTTTGGCACGGACTTGCGCGTCCCCGCCGCCGCCGCCGCGCTTGCCAATGGCACGCTGGCCCATGCGCTGGATTTTGACAGCATGACGCCTTGGGGCGCACATGCCGACAGCTCCATCGTGCCGACCGTGCTTGCACTGGCCGAGAAAAAGGGCGGCGCGACGGGCAAAGACCTGATCAAAGCCGTGGCCGTGGGTGAGGACATGTTCATCCGCTTCATCACGAATGTCGGCTGGAAAATGGATTGGAACCTGTCCACGTCGGTCGGCGCCTTTTCCACCACCGCGGCGGGTGGTTCGATTGCCGGTCTGGATGACACGCGCATGTTCCATGCGATGGGGTTGGCCAGCACGCATGCCGCCGGTGTCATGGAGCAAATCTTCGGGATCGGCAGTGACATGCGCGGCATGTATGCCGGTTTCGGGGCTCAGGGTTGTGTCAACGATGTGCTTTTGGCCGAAAAGGGCATGTATGGCCCGCCGGCCATGTTCGACGGGCCTGCGGGCTTCTTCAACGTCTATTTCAAGGGCGATTATAACCGCGAGAAGATGCTTGAAGGGCTGGGCCAGGAGTTCCGGGGCGACAAGATGCTCTATAAATACTGGCCTGCGGTCGGGACGGCCTTCACCCATGTTCACGCGGCGATCGAGTTGATGCGCGAGAACCAGATCGACAAAGACGAGATCGCCGAGATCAAGGTTTACGTCGGCAATTTCCATCAACGCATGTGCACGCCGCTGAAGGTGCGCCAACGTCCTGAACTGTTGATCGATGCAAAGTTCAGCCTGCCCTTTGTGATCGGTCTGACGATGTCGAAAGGCGATCTGAAGATCGGGGATTTCTCGGCGGAGGCGATGAGCGATCCCGAGGTCTTGGCGATGGTCGACAAGGTCGTGCCGGTCGAAGACAGCGCGTTCGACTGGACCGATCAGCTTCCGGCGGGCAAGGTCGAGGTGGTCATGGCCGACGGGCGACGGTTTGCGCGGATCGGCGATGATATGCCCGGCACGCTGGAGCGCCCGTTGACTTGGGAGCAGCTCGGTCAAAAATTCGCAGAATGTGCCAAGGCCGCAGCGCGCCCGCTGTCGGGGGACGCCATCGAGCGCGCGATCCGGGTTGTGCGGTCGCTTGAGACCGTCGAGGGCCTGTCCGAACTGCTGCCCATCGTGCAAAGCGGTGGTGCTGACGCAAGCTCAAAGGTCGCCTAAGGGAGGCCGCGAGGGTGGGCGATCAGCCCGCCCGACATGTTTTCGGACGCTTGCGCAGCTCATAGCAGGATCGCAGACGCTTTGCGGCGCAGAAGCCAAACAGGAAGTAAGATATGGAAAATTTTCCAATGTTTATCGATGGAGCTTGGGTGCCCCCTGCCTCGGGGGACGCCTGGCTGGAGACCGTCGATCCCTATCGCGGCACGCCATGGGCGCGGATCGCGCGCGGCGGAGCGCAGGATGTGGATCTGGCCGTGAAAGCGGCCTCAAAGGCTCTGACCCGCGGCGCATGGCCTCAGATGTCGGCGACGAAGCGTGGTCATATCCTTCGGGCCATCGGGGATGGGATCGCGCGTAACGCCGATCGTCTGGCCGAAATCGAAGCGCGGGACAATGGCAAGATCCTGTCCGAGATGCGCGGGCAGATGTCGTCTATCCCCGAGTATTGGTACTATGATGCGGGGCTGGCGGATAAGATCGAAGGGGCGCTGCCGCAGGTCGACAAACCCGATACCCTTGCGATGACAGTGCGCGAGCCGGTGGGGGTCGTGGCCGCTTTGACCTCTTGGAATTCGCCTCTGATGTTCGTTGCGATGAAATGCGCGCCCGCCTTGGCCGCCGGGTGCACGGTGGTCATCAAACCCTCAGAATTCGCCAGCGTCAGCACGCTTGAGTTTTGCAAAATTGCCAAAGAGGCGGGTCTGCCGGACGGTGTCCTGAATGTCGTCACGGGCCTCGGCGCCGATGTGGGCGCGGCGCTCGTTCAGCACCCTTTGGTGGACAAAGTGTCGTTCACCGGCTCCGATAGCACTGGGCGGTTGATCTACAAACAGGCCGCCGATTCCATGAAACGGGTCACGATGGAGCTTGGCGGAAAGTCGCCCAATATCGTCTTTGAGGATGCGGATCTCGAGGCCGCTGCAGTTGGGGCCGTGGCGGGCATTTTCGGCGCTGCGGGTCAAATGTGCACGGCCGGATCGCGTCTTTTGGTGCAGAATTCCGTGCGCGCGGCCTTCACGGAAAAGCTCATTGCCTTGTCGGGCGCGATCCGCATGGGCGATCCGATGGCAAGCGCGACCAATGTCGGCCCGATTGCGACGCCGCCGCAGTACCAAAAGGTTCTCGACTATATCGAGATCGGCAAGGCCGAGGGCGCAAACTGTATCCTTGGCGGCCATCCGGCCACGGTTGATGGTCACACGGAGGGTCAATTTATTGCGCCCACGATCTTTACGGACGTCACGAATGACATGCGGATCGCGCAGGAAGAGGTCTTTGGCCCGCTGCTGTCCATCATCGGCTTTGACACCGAAGAAGAAGCCATCGAGATCGGCAACGACGTGATCTTCGGATTGGCGGCGGGGGTCTGGACGGGCGATCTGGGCCGTCAGATCCGCGTGTCCCGTGCTTTGCGCGCGGGGACGATCTGGGTCAACACCTATCGGTCCTATAGCCCGTTGATGCCCATCGGTGGCATGAAGCAATCCGGTCTTGGCCGCGAAGGCGGTTTGGCGGGGATTGAAGACTATCTGGAAACCAAGAGCATCCTGCTGTCCACCGCGAAGGGACCCACAGCGAACCCCTTCCTGCAGCAATAAAGATGTGATGGAGTTTAGCCGGTGCCGTAGATTTCATCGATCTTGGCGCCGGCGCCCATCCGGCGCGACAGGTCGCGGCAGGTTGCCACCAGATGCTCGCGGGCTTCGTCCACGGGCATGGTCTCCCGGCCTCCGAGACGATGCACGAAAGGCACCGTAACGGCGGCCACGGCATTGCCGCGATAGTCAAAAATCGGCGCGGACAGGGTCGTCACACCGGCCAGAATGCGCGAGGGGCCTTGGCAAAATCCCAATCGGCGCACTTCGGGCAGCTCTGTCAGGATGTCTTGCGCGGCGTCTTCTTCCCCTGTTTCGGCCCGGATCATCTCGACGAGTTTCGCCAGTTGATCTTCGTCCATATAGGCCGCCAAAATCGTGGTTGAGGGGGAGTTGGCCAGCGGCAACTGAGCGCCAAGCCGCGTTGTCACCAGGCTGACATCCGGCCCGTCCACTTGCGCGATCACCAACAGCTGATCGACGTTCATGATCGTCAAATGGATGCATTGATTGATCCGGTTTGCGAGCAGCTGCATCGCGGTGCCCGCAATCGCCGTCAAACGTTTCAAAAGCGGGTGACGGTTCGCCACTTCGAACAGCCGCATCGTGATCCGGTAGCGTTCATCCCCGCCCAATTCGGCATAGCCCCTTTGCCGCAAAACCACGAGCATTCGGAAAATCTCGGACGGGGTCCGGCCAAGCTGTTTGGCGATCTCAACCTGTGTCAAACCCTCGTCGCTCGAGGCAAGCAGCTCAAGGATGTCGAGCCCTTTGGTCAGCGCCGGTGCGCGGTATTTATCCAGGCCTTTGTCGTCTTCCGTCATCGTCTTCTCCAGCTCTCATCACCAGATTCGATGCCGGATGGCCCCGTATCCTCGTCGAGTAAATCATCAAATACCTGCATTTCATATATGAGGGCATCATTTATTTAAACCTCGACCATGGGGAAGCCTGTCAAAAAACGCTGCATTTTCAGCGGTTGGCAGGGTGGCTTTACTATGGTGTTGATGAAAGTCTCACATTGTGAAATATTTTTATAACGCGACAGCATGAAACCGACGGGGTCACCGACAGGGTCGACGCCTCATGCTGGTGGGTCTTTTAGGGAGGAACTGATGAAATCTGAAACCAAGACATTGGGTGGCATGCTGCGTGGAGTGCTGGCGGGGCTTGCCGTGATGGCAGGTGCCACGGGGGCGCAGGCGCAGGAGGTCGAATGGCAATTCGCATCCGCCTATGGCGACAACACGGTCGTCACAGAAAATATTCGCCTTTTCATCGAGGAGGTCGAAACCGCTTCCGACGGGCGGTTCCAAATCGTCCTTCACAACAACGCCAAACTGTTCAAGATGCCCGAAATCAAGCGGGCCGTGCAGACCGGGCAGGTGCAGATCGGCGAGATTCTGTTGTCCGCTTACGGCAACGAAGATCCGCTGTTCGAGGTCGATGTCCTGCCGACGCTGGCGCAAACGCCGGAGGAGGCCGCGCGCCTTTGGGAGCTGTCAAAAGACGGCATCACCGAGCGTTTCGAGAAGAACCGCGTCAAAGCGCTCTTCGCGCATTACTGGACCGGGCAGGGGTTCTTTTCCAAAGAGCCGATTGAAACGGTCGAGGATTTGGCGGGTACCAAACAGCGCGTGATGAATCCGTCGGGCGCCAAATGGGCCGAAATGATGGGTGCCACTGGCGTTCTGGTGCAATATGCGGAGATCGGTCAGGCGCTTGCGCTCGGAACGGTGGATTCCTTTTTCGCCGCCCCCGCCGCAGTGATCGATTCAAAGGCATGGGAGTCACTCAACTACTTCTATCCGGTCGGTCTCATGCGCGGCAAAGGTCTCGTTTTGGTGAACCAGCGGGCCTATGATGCGCTGCCGGATGATCTGCGCGCCATTGTCGATACGGCTGCCCAAAATGCGGCAGATCGCGCGCTGGACATGGCGACCGCATCCGAGGACGAAGCCTATGCCACCCTCGAAGCGAATGGCATGACGCGGGATGAGTTTCCGCCCGAGGTCACTGCCAAGATCAATGAACTTGGCAGCGAGATGATCTCTGAATGGGCCGAACGCGCGGGCGATGAAGGTGTCGCCATCGTCGAAGGCATGTCCGCCAACTGAGGCCCAAGGCTTTCATCTGAAACATCAAACGGAGGATCGGGGTGCGCCCCGACACCCTTCTCTTGCGACCGATGGAGACTTTGGTGACGCAGAATTTCTCACTCACTCTCAGAACCCCTTCAGAACAGGCAACGCCGCGTGGGCTGCGCCGTGCGCTCGATCTTCTGTATCTTGCCTCGGCTGTGCTGGGTGGGCTGACGCTTGTGTTCATCTGCGGCACGATGCTGCTTCAGGTCGGCGCCCGTCTGATCGGAAAGATCGCCGGGGGGACGGATGAAATCACAGCCTATGCCTGCGCTGCCGCGGCCTTCTTGCCGCTCGCGCATACGTTTCGTTACGGGGACAAAGTGCGTTTGACGCTGGTGCTTCATCGCCTCGGTGACAAAAGCCGGCGCCGGGTCGAATTGTTCGCATTGGCCATGACAGCGGCCTTCGCGGCCTATGGCACGTTTCACTTCGGCAAGATGGTCTATGAGAGCTGGCTTTTCGGTGACATGAGCCAAGGTCTCCTGGTCATTCCGATGTGGATTCCCCAGCTGCCGTTGGTCTTTGGCATTGCGGTCTTCGCGATCTCACTTCTGGACGCACTCGTCGTCACGGCCTGTGGTGGCCTGCCCAGCTACCGCATTTCGGATGACGTGTTGCATGACATCGACACGCGCCCTGCACCGGAGACCGCACCATGAGCCTTGCCACCGAAGCCATCATTCTCATCGGCCTGCTGACGACGTTGCTCGTTGGCGGTGTCTGGATTTCCATGGCCCTCGCGATGGTCGGCTGGGCAGGGATTGTGCTCTTTAGCCCGATGCCTGCGGGCGCGATTTTTGCGACGACATCCTGGGGGGCGGGCGCGTCCTGGACGCTGGCGGCGTTGCCTCTGTTCATCTGGATGGGAGAGATCCTGTTTCGCACCAACCTGTCCGAGCAGCTGTTTCGCGGCATCGCGCCTTGGGTCGGTCGCCTGCCCGGCGGGCTGCTGCATATCAACATTTTCGCCTCCGGCATTTTTGCCGCCATCGCGGGGTCTTCTGCGGCCACCAATGCGACGGTGGCGAAAATGGCTTTGCCGGAACTCAGGCGACAGGGCTATCCCGACAGCCTGATCCTCGGCTCTCTGGCGGCGGGTGGTACGCTGGGCATCCTGATCCCGCCCTCTGTGCTCATGGTGGTCTATGCCAGCATGACTGACAGTTCGATCATCCGCATGTTCCTTGCGGGTTTTGTGCCCGGCGGTGTGTTGATGCTTCTCTTCTCGCTCTATATTGCCGTCGTTGGGCGGCATGCCGGAGACAAGCCTCCGCGCGTCCCCTTGCGGCAAAAATTGCGGAGCTCTTTGGAGCTCTTGCCCAGTTTGGGTCTGATCCTTCTTGTGCTCGGCTCAATGGCCGCCGGTCTCGTCACCGCCACGGAAGCGGCCGCACTTGGTGTGGCGGGGGCGCTGATTGTCTCGGCGATCAGTGGGAATTTGAACTGGACCGTCCTTCTTGAAAGCCTGATGGGTGCCACGCGCCTGTCCTGCATGATCCTCTTCATCGTCATCGGTGCGGCGACACTGACGCAGGCCATGGCCTATACCGGCATCCCTGATGCGCTTGCGCGTGCCGTGACCGAGATGGGGCTGAGCCGCTACGCGCTCGTTGTTGCGCTTGTCATCATGTACTTGTTCCTCGGGATGTTTCTCGACGGGGCCTCGATGATTGTGCTCACGGCATCTGTCGTCGTGCCTTTGGTGATTGCGGCCGGATTCGATCTGATCTGGTTCGGCATTTTCATCACCATTCTGGTGGAAATCGCGGCCATTACACCGCCCGTCGGGTTTAATCTTTTCGTCCTCGAAGCGATGAGCCGGAAAAGTTTGATGACGGTTGCCAGGGCCTCCCTGCCATTCGTGCTGATCATGCTGTTCGGCATTGCCATGTTGGTGGCCTTTCCCCAGATCGCGCTCTGGCTTCCGGGCAAAGTGCTCGGCAACTGACGCAACACCGGCAGACCAAAGCCAAATCGACCCCGCTGAACGCGCGTTCGGCGGGGTCTTTCTTTGCTGTGGATGCGCGTTAAATCCGTATGTAAAATTAAGATTTATATTTGATGACGTATGAAGTCGCACATGTTAGGATTTTTTAGAGCGCCTCAAAAAGAGTCGCTCTGACGGGCAAAAAGGCCCGAGGACTGCTCTTGGAGGAGGGCGGTTCAGACCAATCTAGGGAGGATTGAATGACGACATTTTACACGCCGAGTCTTGGTAAGCTGATGATCGCGGCAACGGCCGCATTGACGGTGTCTGCGGGCTGTGGTTTCGCCGATGACATGGGGTCTGACGCATCTGCCGAGGGGATGCGCTTTGGTTTCATCATGGCCAGTGCACAAAACCGTCCGGATTCCGCGATGGCAGAGGGGTTTCGCCAAGCGGTCGAAGCCGCGGGCGGTGAAGCTGTCCTGTTGAGTGCGAATGGCAGCATCGAGCGCATGTCGAACGGCATCATGGATCTGGTTTCTCAGGGTGTTGAAGGCGTGGCGACGGTCACGATGGACAGTGTGGTCGCCCTCAACTGGGTCGAGCGCGCCAAGGAAGCGGGCATTGGATATGTCTCCGTGACCCAGCAAGTCGGCGATCCGCATACGGTCGCCTTCGAAGATGTGCCCACAGATGTCACGGCCGTTGTCGCCGAAAACTACCTGAACACCGGTCATCGCATCGCCCGCGCCGCCATCGAGCGGGGCATGTTGCCAAGCGATGGCCCGGCGAAAATCGGCATTGTCGAGGGGCAGCCCGGATATGCGATGGTTGATCAACTGACCGATGGTTTCCGCGCAGAACTCGACGCGGCGGGCATCGCCTATGACATCGTCTTCGCGCAGCCGACGGATTGGACGCCCGCGAGCGGGCAGGAGGTCTGCGCAAACGGTCTCATGGCGGCGCCGGACGCCGACATCATTTTTAGCCATGCGGAAGATATGGCCATCGGCTGCGCACAGGCGATGGAGGATGTCGGGGCGACCGGCAAACTCATCACCGCAGCCGGGGGCGCGCAGGTTGCGTCCGATCTGGTGCGGTCCCGCGGGATTGCGCTTTCAACCTGCATGGCCTGGGGCGACATGGGCGCAAAGGCGGCAGCCGCGCTGATCGAACAGGCCAAATCGGGCGAGGAAAGCCATGGTCGCCTGATCGAGACCACCTCGGCGTTCATTGATGCCGATACGATCGATGAAGTATGTCCAAATCTTTGGTGAGACGCGGGGCGTGACCGGCCAGAGCCATGACATGTCCATTGAAATTTGACACACAAACTGCGCTCCAATGGGGCGCAGTTTTTCGTTGAAAGCGACGTCGCACGCTTTTCCAGAGGCAAACTGAAAAAGGCCGCGCCTCGCGGCCCGGCCAGTTGTCTCGTACATGTGGCTGTGCGCTACAAAAGGTCAGCCTGCGAAACGTGGCTCCGGCAATCCCTGAACGCCCAAGCCATGAATGGCGAAGAGCCCGCCCGCGCCGGGCTGTGTCGTCGGCACCCCGTACATCGCCTTGGCCATCGAGGTAAAATAAAGCGTGTCGAGATTTTCCCCGCCAAACATCAGACTGGTGACATTGCGCACTGGCAGTTCGATTTCGCGGTCAATCGTGCCGTCGGGGGCATAGCGCACGATCCGGCCCCCCAGAACTTTTGCGTTCCAGATGTAGCCTTCGGCATCCACCGTTGCCCCATCGACGGTGCGGGCAAAGGACTTGTCCGAGGCGAATTCGCGCTTGTTCGACACCTTGCCGGTCTCGATGTCGTAATCGTAGGCCCAAAGCGTTTCATGCGACGAATCTCCGAAGTAAAACGTCTTGTTGTCCGGACTCCAACACGGTGCGTTCGAACAGATCATGCCATCGTCGAGCTCATGGACAGAGAGGTCCGGATCGAGCCGGTAGATTTTGCCGTTCTCCGGAGGTTTGCGCCCCGTGGTGACGTTCAGCGGATCGAAGTCATGCCCCATGGCGCCCGCGATAAACCGTCCGGCGCGGTCGACTTTGCCGTCATTCAGGCGGTAGTCGGGCAGATCGGCCAGCGGGTTTGCGACTTGGACCGTTTCCTGCGTGTCGAAATCATAAAAGTGAAAGCCATTCGCCAGCGCCAGCACAGCACCGCCTTGTTCGCGCAGAGCGAGCGATCCAATAAAGGTGGGCACATAATATTGCTTTACGTCTGAGCCATCCGCGCGACAGCTCCAGATCACGCAGGCGGTGCTGTCGATCCAAAAAAGCCGTTGTTCGCGCGTGTCCCACAAGGGGCCTTCGCCAAGATGGTTCTTGGCGTCGACCAGTAATTCGATGTTTGGCATGTTGTCCTCCCTGCCGTGCGCCCCGTCGTTCGGGGAGCGTGGTTCCCATAGGTGCAGATCACCCGCGAGTGGGTTCGACATGCGTCGCGCGAGATCGCGCTCAACACTCGAAAGCCTCCCCGGGGCTGTGCGTCATAGCCTGCCTTGTCTCCTCCACGGCGGGCTATGAATTTCCTATATAAAAGATAATTCCATATAGAAAATTATGGGTCAAGAAAATGCTGAGCATTTCTTCAGGTGTTTTACGACACACGTGTCGGGGCCTGCTCAGGTGGGAGGCTGGCCCCGTTTTGGAGGGCCGCAAATTGCGTCGCCCCCGGCACCATGGAAGGGCCGGGGGCGATGCAGTCGTTTTGTTCGTGCTGAACTATCGGCCAAGCATCTGATGTGGCAACCACATGGCGATTTGCGGGAAGGCCAGAATGAGGCCAAGGCCGATGATTTGCAAAGCGACGAAGGGCAGGATGCCGACATAGATGTCCTGAATTTTCACATCCGGAGGGGAGACGGCTTTCATATAGAAAAGCGCGGGACCCATCGGCGGTGTCAGGAAAGATGTCTGCAAGTTCACGGCCAAAAGGATCGCAAACCAATAGGCCACATCCGCAGAGGCAACGTGATCGCCGAAGTCGAGCGACAGGATGATCGGTGCCACCACGGGCAGGACGATCAATGTCACCTCGATCCACTCGAACAGGAACCCGAGCAGGAAGACGAGGATCATCACGACGATCAGGATGTGCCAGGCCCCATAGCCGGACTCGCGAATGAAGTCGGTGATCAGATGCTCGCCGCCCAAAAGCCGGAAGGTCAGCGAAAAGACCGTGGCGCAGACGACGATCATGAAAATCATCCCGACCGTTTGCATCGAATCCGACAGGGTCTTGCGCAGTGATGTCCACCAGCCGGTATTTTCTTCGGCAAAGCGTTTCACAAAGTTGCCTTGCGATTTGGTGGCCACGGCATCCGGGATCGCAAATTGGGTTCGTGCGAGCAACGCGTAGATGAACGGACGCACAACAAAAGCGAGGAAAATCGCGCCAATCGCACCAACGCCCGCAGATTCCGTCGGCGTTGCCCAGCCAAAGATGATCGAGCCGAGCACAAAGAAAATCAGCAGGAAGGCAGGGACAAGACCGATCACCAAGGTGACGATCAATTGCAGAAACGACACCGATCCGGTGCTTTTCTGACGGGGGGCAAGTTTGGGTCTCAGGGTCGAGATCACAAGGATATAGACCAGATAAAGCCCACCGAGCATCATGCCCGGAACGAAGGCGGCCATGAACATCGTGCCAACAGACTTCGACAAAAGATCCGCGATGACCACGAGCATGATCGACGGCGGGATCAGAATGCCCAAGGTCCCGGAGGCCGCAATCGTTCCGGTGGCAAGCGTCTTGGAGTAGTTTTTCTCCAACATCAGAGGCAGGGCCATCATGCTCATCATCACGACAGAGGCGCCGACAATCCCGGTCGCTGCCGCAAGGATGATGCCCAAAAGCGTCACAGCCAAGGTCAGCCCGCCCGGCACACGGCCCAACATGGTCTGAAGCGAGTGGAGCATATCTTTGGCCACGCCGGAGCGCTCCAGCATGACCCCCATAAAGACGAACAGCGGGATCGTGGTCAGCACGAGGTTCTCAGCCGCGCCAGCCCAGATGCGGGTGGCAATGGTGTAGAGCTGGATCGGGATCAGCTCGCCGGTCAACAGGCCGATTGTCGCAAAGCCGACGCCAACGCCGCCCATGACAAAGGCGACCGGGTAGCCGGTGAACAACAGCAACGCCATGGCCGCAAACATCATCAGCGGCAGATATTCAATAAAAAACTCCATCAACGTGTCTCCATCACGGCGGCATCGGTGGTGTGCGGCATATGCGAGGTCGGGGGCGGCGGCAGTAGGTCAGGCCGTCTGAGCGTGATCAGCGCAAGGCTGATCCGACTGATCCCGGCCAAAGCCACGAGATATATGCCAAGCGGCAGCATGGCCTTGATCGCAAAGCGAAAAGGCAGCCCGTCCACAGATTGTGACACCTCGCCACGAATATAAGACGTCCAAGCCAGCTGGGTCGCGAAATAGCCCGCGAACCCACAAAACGGCAGCAACAGGAACAGCCCGCCCAAAAGTTCGATCCACGCCTTTTTGCGTGGGGACAGCGTTGCGTGGATCAGGTCGATCCGCACATGGCTGTCCTTGATATAGGCAAGACCCAGACTGAGCATGATCAGAATGGTGTGAAAATGCCACTCGGCCTCTTGCAGCCGGGTCGATCCGAGATTGGCAAAGCGCCGGGTCACAACGTCGAACATGACGGTAATCATCAGGCCCAAAAGGGCAAAAGACCCTATCTTTCCAAGGGCGACAAGCAGCGCGTCGATGGCGCGGCTGATCTTGAGAAGCGATCGCATGGTGTCCTCCGAAACAAATCCCTTCAGGTCACAACGCCCTGTCGCGAGGGCCTGTGCCGAATAGTCAATGCGCGGGACCGGCCGAAACCGATCCCGCGCTCTGGGAGAAGCGGGTTACTGGATGTAGCCCATGTCGTTCCAGGGTTTGTATTCCGCACGGAAGGCGGTCAGGGAGTCCATCACCTCCATGAACAGCGGATCGGAGGCGCTTTCCTCTTCCACGACCGTGGCCCATTGAGTGCGCAGCTCGTCGAGCACCTCATCCGGCCAGACTTTGAACTCGGCGCCATTCTCGGCCATCCGGGCAAGCGCCGGACCTTGGGTGGCCGAACCTTCGGACAGGGTCTTGAGGGTCGCTTCGCCACAGGCGGTCTCGATGGCAAGCTGTTGACGCTCGCTCATCTTGTTCCAGGTGTCGAGGTTCACATAGACCGCGTTGACCGAGGTCTGCTGGTGCCAGCCGGGGAAGTAGGCGTATTTTGCCACCTCATAAAAGCCCATGTTCTCATCGGCGGAGGGGTTCGAGAACTCGCCGCCGTCGATCACGCCACGCTCAAGTGCGGCGTAAACCTCGCCGCCCGGGATCAGCTGAACCGAGGCGCCAGCCTTCGACAGGACTTTGCCGCCAAGACCGAAGTAACGCAGCTTTTTCCCTTTCAGATCCTCGACCGTGTTGATCTCCTCGTTGAACCAGCCGGATGTTTCGGGCGGGTTCAGCGTACAGACGAAGCCCTTCAAATTCAGGTCCGCGAGGATGCGGTCGAAAATCTCGTAGCCGCCGCCATTGTTCATCCAGGTCAAAAGCTCGGTCGCATCGGGGCCGAAGGGCACGGAGGTAAAGGCGCTCAGCGCCGGGACGAGACCGGAGCCATAGCCGGGCGTGCCGTAGGCCATGTCGATGGCACCTTGCGACACCGCATCGAAAAACTCTGTGCCGGGCACGAGCGCGCCGGGTTCAAAGACGTCGATCTCAAGCGTGTCGCCAGACAGCACTTCGATCCGGTCCGCCACCCACGGCACGATGGTGCCGATGACGGGGGTTTGGGTGGCATGGGCCGCGTGCATTCTCAGACGCAGGTCTTGCTCTTCTTGTGCGAAGGCAGCCGAGCCGAAAACGGTGACGACGGTGGCGATGGCCGTCATGCTTTTCAGGGCGGTTGTCAGTTTCATTGGGGTCTCCTCCTCTATGATCGTGGCCAGGCGCGTGTTTGATGCGCTTTGGCCTAGGTGACCGAAGCGGGGCTGCTTCGGTCGCATGTCGTGCTGTGTTGCGCTGCCGGGCTTTAAAGCTCAGAGCCGGTAGCCGTGGTCGACGAGCCGGTCCACATCGTCTTTCAGGCGCGGCGTCGGATCCTGTCCATCCATCAGTTCATAGACCACGTCGCCCGTGTAACCGATGTCATCAAGCGCCTTCGCGAAGGCTGGAAAGTCGATCTCACCCGCGCCCACCGTGGTGTGCGCCCAACGGTCGGCCCAGCAGTCGCTGACATGCGCAAGGATCAGGTGATCCGCCACGTCACGCACGCCTTGGGCGGGGTCTTCGAAGGCAAAGGTGTTGGTGCAGTCGTAGCAGATGCCGAGGTTC
The DNA here is from genome assembly GCF_020524585.1 of Celeribacter naphthalenivorans. GTDB lineage: Bacteria > Pseudomonadota > Alphaproteobacteria > Rhodobacterales > Rhodobacteraceae > Celeribacter > Celeribacter naphthalenivorans. The sequence goes on along the minus strand of NZ_JAIVLK010000007.1, from coordinate 233,964 downwards.
GCATGCCCGATCCGTTCGACCAAATCCGCGACCTTGCGTCCGGTGCCGAGCATTTCGAAGGGCAGCGTTTCAAGCCCGACCTTCACGCCAAGCTTTTCGCCGTGTTCGGCAAGTTTGCCAACCTCTTCGCAAAGAAACTCAAGCGCGAGGTCTTCTGGTGCAGGCATGAGGCTATGCAGGCGCCCGACGGGCAGGACAAGGCAGGGGGCGCCAAGGTCCGACCCGATCTCGATGGCCTTACGGAACTCCGACATCGCAAGCTCATGCAGCCCGGCGTGCAGGGCCATCAGGTTCAATTCCATGGTGAAATTGACCGACACGCAGTGAAGCCCGAGATCAGCCAACAGCCGCCGTACACGGTTCCGTTCATAGGTGCCAAACGTCGAAGATTCGAGGTGCGGGGGGTAGGGGAAAAACTCGACCCCTTTGACGCCGGCATCGGCAATCCCCCGAAGCGATCCTTCAAGCGATGCGAAATGCCAAAACCCTGCTGTGGACACGCCTAGCGTCATTGTCCTGCTCTCCTCCCGTTTGTGGTTGCGGTCTTCCGATAGCCACATTGCTAATCATTGTTGAACGTGTTCAATAATTACAAGTATAAAATCAAATGCAAGACAAAATTAAAAATAGGCGTATTAATTTGCTATCAGCACATGTGGCGGCTCTGACGTTCTCGGGAAAATCTGAACGTATCTTAGGCGTTAGTCCCTCGGACGCCCCTTTTTGCAGGTCGCAAATTTAGGCTGGCACGCGCTCGGGTCGGTCATCTCGGTGCCCGATCCCAGATGATTTTCCCAGATCTTCTGCCTAGAATCTCTTGCGCACTTTTGGCGGTTCAGTCGCAAGCGTTCAGCGCGATATCAGAGGTGCCGAGCGCTGCGAAATGCGCTATCTGAAAGACTTAGATGAAGCTTCTCGCCAATAGGAACCCAAGTCTTGCGCAGCACAAAAATCATTCATGTCGTTTCATGTCATGCGGAGGGCGAAGTTGGCGATGTGATCGTCGGCGGTGTGGCGCCTCCTCCCGGTGACAGTGTGTGGGATCAGCGCAAATGGATTGCTGAGGATGAGACGTTGCGCAATTTCATGCTGAACGAACCGCGCGGCGGGGTGTTTCGGCATGTCAACCTGTTGGTGCCGCCCAAACATCCCGAGGCCCAGGCGGCCTGGATCATCATGGAACCGGAAGACACCCCTCCGATGTCGGGGTCGAATTCGATCTGCGTGTCGACCGTCCTGCTCGACAGCGGCATTCTACCGATGACAGAGCCCGTCACCGAGATGGTGCTTGAGGCGCCCGGCGGTCTGGTGCGGGTGCGCGCGGAATGTGCCAATGGCAAGGCCGAGCGGATTTATGTCGAGAACCTGCCGTCCTTCGCAAGCCGCCTTGATGTCCCGCTCACAGTGCCGGGGTTGGGTGAGATCACCGTGGACACGGCCTTTGGTGGAGACAGTTTTGTCGTGGTCGATCCGGTCGCGCTTGGTGTTGATCTCAAGGCCGAAAACGCGCGCGAAATTGCGGAACTGGGCATCCGCATCACCAATGCCGCCAATGCGCAGTATCGTTTCGAGCACCCGGAAAAGCCGGATTGGGCGCATCATTCTTTCTGTCTTTTTGCCGGGCCGATCACCCGCGATGGCCATGAGCTTCGGGCACAATCCGTCGTGGCGATTCAACCGGGCAAACTTGATCGCTCGCCGACCGGCACTGCGGTGTCCGCGCGGATGGCGATTTTGCACGCGCGCGGCGAAATGGGGCCGGAAGACCGTTTCACCGGTGTGTCGATCATCGGATCTGAATTCCATGGGCGCATCCTTGGAACCGTCAAACTCGGCGACACCGATGCCATCCGACCCGAGATCAGCGGGCGGGCGTGGATCACCGGCACGGCCCAGCACATGCTCGACCCGTCCGATCCATGGCCGGGTGGCTATCGCCTGTCCGACACATGGCCCCGGATCAAGGGATAAGATACGGCCCCGAGCCGCACCTGCCGGGCGGATCAGAAACGATCGGCCCGGAACGGTGAGAGAGAAATCTCCGGTGTGCGGCGTGCGGCCAAGGCCGCCACAAGTTCGGCCGTGCCAGCCGATTGGGTCAAACCCAGATGGCCGTGACCGAAGGCATAGATCACACGATCCGATTTCTTCGCGCGTGCAATGACAGGAAGGCTGTCGGGCATCGATGGCCGAAAGCCCATCCATTGCGTGCCACCTGACGGGTCGAAACCGGTCAGGAAGCTCTGGGCCTTTTCCACCAGAATTTCGGCACGCTTATAGTTCGGCGGCAAAGACAGCCCGCCCAATTCCACCGCCCCACCAACGCGCAGTCCCTCACCGATACGGGTCACGACGAAACCGTGATTGGCAAAGGTGACATGGGTGCGCAGATCGAAACTTGCGGTCGGGAAGGTGGTGTTATAGCCGCGCTCGGTTTCAAGGGGGATGCGCTCTCCCAAGCTGCGTGCGAGATGGTGGGACCACGCGCCTCCGGCGACCACGACCTGTGACGCATGGACTTTGTGGCTGGTGGTTTCGACCTCCACACCGTCGAGTTTTGGCGTCAGGGCCCGAATGTCGGCCTGATCGATTTCCCCGCCACTTTGGACGAAATGCTGTGCCAGAAACTCGGTCCATTGCGCCGGATCGACGGTATTCATCCAGTCCGGTGTAAAGCCCGCATGGGTGAAGCGCGGATGAAGCCCGGGTTGGATGTCGGCAATCGCCTCCGGGCTTTCCAGCAGGTTGAAAGCGATGCCATGCTGGCGGCGAAGCTCCCACGACGGAAGCGTGGCCCGGAACTGTGCGTCGCCTTCATAGACCTGAAGCTGACCCTCGCGACGCATGAGCGGTTCACCATTGACGGAGGCGATCAGCCGGTCAAGCGCCTGCCGGGACAGGTGCATCAGATCGGATTGCGCTTTGACAGCCGCCGCATAACGGGATTGGGCCGTCGCGCGCCAGAAATGATACATCCAGGGCATGATTTTCGGCAGATATGCCGGGCGCAGGGAGAGCGGACCCAGCGGATCAAGCAACCATTTTGGCGCCTTGCGCATGATGCCCGGCGTCGCCAGAGGTTCGATATCCGTAAAGGCGAAAGCCCCGGCATTGCCCCGCGAGGTCTCGGCCGCGATCCCTTTGCGGTCGAGCAACAGAACCTTATGCCCCGACTTCTGCAAAGCCAAAGCCGATGTCACCCCAATGATGCCTGCACCGATGACGATGATGTCGTGATGTCTGGACAGTGTCATGCTCTACCTCATGGAGTGAAAATTGCCCGGCGCACAAGGGGAACGCGCCGGGCGAGGGATCACAATGTAATCCCGGCTCGGAACGGGTCTGTTTCGGCAAAAATCAGTTTGCTCTCGGCCATGACCCAGGCCTGGCCGGTGATCGAGGGGATCACGCCACCTTTCGGCCCTGCGGTGTAGGACAGGCGATAGGTGCTGCCGATCACGCTTTCCTGAATGATCTCTTCGCCTTCGGACAACTGTCCTGCCGCCGCCAGACAGGCCAGACGCGCAGAGCTGCCGGTGCCGCAGGGCGAGCGGTCATAGGCATCGTCCGGGCACAGCACGAAATTTCGGGAGTGCCCGTTTTCCGAAAGGGCGGGACCATAGAAGATCACATGGTCGATCCGTTCTTCTTTGGCATTGAGCGCCTCGCGCACCTGAATGGCCGCTTGGGTCAGTTCAGGGATATGTGCAGGCGTTACAGGCACCGGCGCGGGGTCCACGAGGTAGAACCAGTTGCCGCCATAGGCGATATCCCCGGTCACTGTGCCAAGCCCCTCGATCTCGACGGCGACACCGCTTTCGACGCGACGGCTTTCGATATTCGTCACCGTCACCGTGTTGGCATCCTTGACGTCAACCGTGACAACACCCGCAGGTGTTTCGATCTTATGGGTGCCAAGACCGATCTTGCCCATATGCATGAGCGTCACGGCCAAACCGATTGTGCCGTGCCCACACATGCCAAGCACCGCTTCGGCATCGAAATAAATGACGCCGGTGACACAGTCGGGATCGACGGGTTCCACAAGAAGCGCGCAGACCATCGCGACCTGACCACGCGGTTCCAGCACGACGGACTGGTAGAACGCTGTGTGCTCGGTCGCCAGTTTCTTTGCGCGTTCGGTCAGAGGGCCGGATCCAAGATCCGGGCCGCCGTCCAGGATCACCCGGGTGGGTTCTCCGCCAGTATGACTGTCGATCACATGCATTCAGAGATCACTCCGCCTTGTTTGATCCAGTTCGCGTACCAGGCGTTGAACTGGTGGAACTGAGCTTCGCAGAATTTCGCTTGCGACGGACTCAGCGCATCGGTTTCGTTGATGTGCAGACGATACTCTTCGTGCCCTTTGAGAACCATCAGGTGTTTGAAGTAGAGTACCAGATCGACGCCTTCGTCGAATTTGGCGATCACGGAGAGGGCGTTTTCAAGCTCGCGGGCGCGCACATCGGCTTCGGGATTGCCTTCTGCGGCCTTCTTGGACAGCGCCACTTGCAGGAGTGCTTCTTCCGGGAAGATCGTGCCGATGCCGGTGATCGCACCCACTGCACCGCATTTGGCAATGCCGTGATACACCTCCGTATCGACACCCACCATCAGCAGAACGTCGTCGTCCTGATTGGTGATGTGTTCCGCCGCGTAGCTCAGATCGTCCTTGCCGCCGAATTCCTTGAAGCCGATGAGGTTCTTGTGCTCTTCGCGGAGTTTGAAGAACAGATCGGCTTTGGTGGCGTAGCCGTAATAGGGGCTGTTGTAGATGATGGCAGGCACATCAGGGGCTGCGTCGAGGATGGCTTTGAAGTGGTTGCGCTGTGCCGCCACGGACAGGCCACGAGACAGGACGCGCGGAATGACCATAAGGCCGGCGGCACCGACTTTCTGTGCGTGCGCCGCATGTGCGACCGCGGATTTCGTGTTGACCGCACCGGTGCCGACGATCACGGGCACGCCGGCTTTGGTCAGCCGTTCAACGCCTTCCATCCGCTCTTCGTCGGTCAGCAAGGGCCAGTCGCCACAAGAGCCGCAATAGACCACACCGGACATGCCCGCCGCCATCATCTCCTGACCCCGGCGCACGAGGGCGTCAAAGTCGGGTTTGCGATCTGCGGCACAAGGGGTCAGAAGAGCGGGAATAGTGCCAAAAAACACATCTTTTTTCATGTCGGGTCTCCGTGGTTATTCTGGTTTGATCCATAAGGGGGGATGTTCAGGGGCCTTGCCCGTGCGGGCGGTGTCAGCGCATTGCGCCAGCGATCCGAAACGGACGGCGCGCTGTGACAGGCCAGGTGCGTAATGTGCATACTTGCCGGAATTGGTCATCAAGGTCTCGGCAGAGGGGGGGAACACTGGCTCGGAGATTGAGCACCAGCAGAGGTCCGGCACAATTTTGACGCCCGCACCTTCGAGCCGCGCCTTGACGCCGGATGCTGTGATCTCCGCAAGGCTCTGACGCCCGAGTGTGATGATCGTCGTGACATTCGGATGCACGCGTGTGCCGTCCATCAGATCGGCAAAAGCGCTGCACTCAGAGGTCGAGAAATGCGGGCTGCCCAAGGCGACGAGTTCGACCTTCGCCGCCCCTTGGTTGAAGCCCTGCCAGAGCTGCGCAAAATCTGCGGGGTCAATCGTCACATGATCTGCGTCGGAGGCAGGGGCCAGATCGGCCTCGGGCGTGATGCCCGCGATATGCAGCATCGGCGCGGCGGAGGTTGTCCCATAGGCCGCGCAGAGGGCTTTCAGGTCATTCTCCGTCGGGGGGGTGTGTTCCAAACCGCGAATGAGGGGGATGCGATCCGGTGCTTTCTGTCCGACGAGCCACCCGAGCATCGGCCAGAACGCATCGTCGATCCCCTCCGGCACAGTGACATCAATGATCCGCCGCGGCCTGCGGTTTGCGTCGAGGTAAACGCCGGTCTGGGCCGCACGTCCGGTGAGCGCAATACAAAGGTCCATGAAATCCGCGTGTTTGACGGTGCGGGCCCCCAAGACACTGTTGGCATAGATGACAGCATTGCTTTCGGCCCAAGCGATGTCTTCCCCCTGCGTGGGTTTATCCGCGAGCAGATATGGGGCGCAGGTGAAACTGGGTTTCGCGCCCATTTCGACATAGGCATCGGCCAGTTGGCTGGCGGGCAGGCCGAACTCTTCGGCGACGCCTTGGCTTCGCCAATTGGCATGATCGACGGAAATCGCGTTCATCGTCGTGGGCAGGCGCACGCGTCCGCCTTTGTCGGCCATGGCGCGTGCAAAGGTGAGGAAGGCGGGGCTTGCGTAGATACAGCCGTCGATATGCACCCGAGCGACATCGGTCAGTCGGGAGGCGCCCTGCGCCATGGCCATTGTGGTGATGATTTCCATCGCGACCTGCGCCGCTTCGCCATAGGCGCCCGAGAGGAAACGTTCATCCTCAGCCGTCAGCGCAAGCGCTGCGCTTTTTTTCGCCAGAGGCCACCGTATGTCGCCCGCGATCAGCGCATCCTCACGGATCGTCACCTCAGGCTCTTCGGACAGTCGGTCATACTCTGACGCAGAAAGTTGCAGGACAGCGATAGGGCGGTCGAACAATTTGGTGGCGACCAATGCGCCGAGGGTCAGGATGTCTTCGTTTTCACGAAAAATCAGCGCATGAGGGGCGTTCTGAGCAAAAGCGAGCCCAAGCAGAACCCCGCTGCCGGTGCAGGACCCGCGACTTGTCGGCATCATGACAATCTTACCGGTCAGAAATTGCCCGTGCTGCGGATGATGCGCGTCGATAATCTCACCGGTCGCGGGATCGACCCCACCCCAGACGCTCAAGCCTTCTTCGCAGAGAAGCAGAGGCCCCGAGACTTCGGCGGCGACGATAACATCTGGCATATCTACCCTCCTGTTGTCAGAGCGCATGTGGTTGGGGGTGGTTGCATTTCGCAACATTTTCTATTCCGCGACCCCGTCACGCATTGCGTGCCGTTGTATTTGGCGCAAATATATGCTTAAACAATCACACATGGTAAGAAAAGAAAAATTATGATGAAAACGGAAAAAAGCGGCGACCAAAATCCCGAGGCCAATTGGGAAGCGGAGCGTCATCATCTCCGCGCCGAACTTGGCGCGCGTATGAAATCAGTGCGCCAGTCCGCAGGGTTGACCTTGGATGCCGCGGCACAGCGCTCTGGCGTTGCCTTGTCCACCATTCACAAGATCGAAAATGGACGCGTTTCACCCAGTTATGAAAACCTGGTGCGGATCGCGCGCGCCTACGACATCGGGATGGAGCGTCTCTTCTCTGAAGATCATGAAGCGCATCAAACGACACGGTTGGCGATTACCAAAGCCGGGCAGGGACAAATCGTTCGCGCCAAGAATTTCGAATATGAAGTCTTGTGTAACGCCTTGGCGGATAAAAAGATCATTCCACTTGTGACGACGGTCGAGCGCCGCGAAAGCCTTCGCGAGGATGAGCTCGAATCACACTCCGGCGAGGAAACACTCTATGTGCTGTCCGGGCGCGTTGAGCTTGTGGTTGAGCATTATCAACCCGTGATCTTGGAGCAGGGCGATTGCGCCTATTTCGACAGCACCCTGAAACATGGACTTCGCGCGATCGACGACACGGAAACCAAAATCTTCTGGGCGTGCACCTATACCGACGTTGCCAACCAAAGCAGCTGACGCCGCGCAGTGGAACATACAGTGGAAAATTTCAGATATCCGCAGGAGGCTACATGACCGATACACAGATCATTTCTGTCGCAGCGCTTGAGGACAAGGTCCGTTCGATCTTTCAATCTCACGGCCTGACGGCGGCAAACGCACAGGCTGTGGCTCATGTGATTGTCGCCGGCGAACGGGATAATTGCAAATCACACGGGATCTACCGCATTGAAGGCTGCCTACGGGTTCTTGCCGCGGGCAAGGTGACCCCGGACGCCGTTCCCGAAGTCGTCGACAGCGGCAAAGCCGTGCTCGAAGTCGACGCGCATGGCGGGTTTTCCAATCCGGCCTTTTACGCTGCGAAAGATGCGTTGGTGGCCCGCGCCAAGGACACCGGGCTCGCGGCTCTGGTGATCCGGGACTGTCTGCATTTCTCGGCGCTTTGGCATGATGTCGAGGCGCTCGCCGAAGAGGGTCTTGCCGCGCTTTCCATGTGCCCGAGCTATTCTTTTGTGGCGCCCGCCGGAGGCAAAGAGCCCCTGCTCGGTACGAACCCGATGGCTTTTGGCTGGCCGCGCGCCGGGGCATATCCTTACGTCTTCGACTTTGCGACCTCTGTGGCCGCACGCGGCGAGATTGAACTGCATCGTCGCGCGGGCACGCCCATTCCCGAAGGCTGGGCCGTGGATCGCGACGGTCATCCGACCACCGATCCGGAGGCGGCGCTCGACGGGGCCATGCTGACCTTTGGGGGGCATAAAGGCTCGGCGATTTCGACCATGATCGAATTGCTGAGTGGCGCGTTGCTTGGCGAATTCATGAGCAAGGAAGCGTTGGACTTCATGGGCGGCGGAGATCTCTTGCCGCGTCATGGGGCCCTCATTCTGGCGCTTGATCCGACGACTTTCGCGGCGCGGTCCGGGCGCGACCCGATCGCGGAAGGCGAACGGTTGCTCAGCGCCATTCCGGCACAGGGCGCACGCCTGCCGTCGGAACGTCGTTTCAAAGCCCGCGAAGCGGCGATGCGCGATGGCATCCTTTTGAGCACCGCCGAGATGGAGCAACTCGATCGCTTCTTGCGCGAGGGTCTCTCCGCAACAGACTGAGAGAGACTGTCCGGAAAACACGAAGGCGCGGGATCAAGATCCCGCGCCTTTTTATGTTGTCGAGGTGCCCACTCAACTCTTGCATGTGACGCGTCGGTTTAGCGAACACTCGCCAGGAATTTTTGAGTTTCCTCGTGTTGAGGGTCCCCGAAAATCTGCTCCGGCGCCCCGATCTCGGCCATAATGCCTTGATGGAAAAAGGCGACGCGGTCGGATACGTCACGCGCGAAACTCATCTCGTGGGTGACGAGGATCATCGTCATGCCTTCTTCAGCAAGCATCTTGAGCGTCTCAAGCACCTCACCGACGAGCTGCGGGTCGAGCGCGGATGTGACCTCGTCGAACAGCATGTAATCCGGCGACATGGCCAGAGCGCGCGCAATCGCCATCCGCTGTTGCTGACCGCCGGACAGCCGTGTCGGGTGGGTCGATAACTTGTCCCCAAGCCCCACGTGTTTGAGTTGCTTCTCGGCGATGGCTTCGGCGTCGGCCTTGCTCATGCCAAGCACTTTGCGCGGGGCGAGGGTGACATTCTCCAACACGGTGAGATGCGGGAAGGCATTCCATTGCTGAAACACGATACCGATCTTTTGCCGCAGCTTGTTCAGGTCCGTAGATTTGGCATGAACTTCGGTGCCATCGACGATGATCTTGCCGGAGTCGATGGGTTCTAACCCGTTGATACAGGTCAGAAGCGTCGATTTGCCGGAGCCGGAGCCCCCGATGACCGTGACGACCTCGCCTTTGGCCACATTCAGGTCGATGCCTTTGAGAACCTCAAGCTGGCCAAAGGATTTGCGGACATTTTGGATCTCAATCATTGGACCACCTTTTTTCGAGATACCCGCCGAAACGGGCAAGCGGGAAGCTGATAATAAAGTAGAACGCCCCACAGATCAGCAGCAGGAACAGTGGCTCTTGCAGGCGCGTGATGAGGATTTGTGTGGATTTCAGAAGCTCGGTGACCTGCACGACATAGACGAGCGCCGAGTCCTTCATCACCCCGAGCGCCAAACCGATCCAGGACGGCAGTGCGACGCGGGTGGCGAGCGGCAGGACGATATGGCGCATATCCTGGCCCCAGGACATCCCGAGCGAGCGCGCGGCACGCCGGGTCGTCTTCGGGACAGCATCGATGCCACCCCGCACGATCTCTGCGCAATAGGCCGCCGTATAAAGCGACAGCACCATACAGGCGACGAAGAAGCCCGACAGTTGCAATTGCAACACCATGCCCATGAACGCATTGGCGAGCACAAGCTGGATCAACAGGGGCACGGACCGGAAAATGTCGAGAAAGAAGGTCAGCGGGGCGGCGAGAACGGCACCAAGCTGAACACGGATGATCCCGAACAGGATGCCGAGCACCGTGCCGATAACGACGGAAATCGCAGTGACGAGAATGGTAATCCCTGCGCCTTTGGCGAGGAAGATCACGTCCGTGAGTGAGAGAGTGGTATCAAACATTGTCACAATCTCCCTCAATACCGGAACAGGCGCGCGGCGGCGAGGCGGGCCCCCAGGGTGATGACCTTTGTGATGATGTAAAAGATCACACCGGCAATGGCGAACAGCTCGAAGGTTCGGAAGGTCAGCGCGTTGAGATCTTGGGTGACACCGTAAAGGTCGGTGTTCATCCCCACGGTGACACCGAGCGAGGTCATGAGAATGGCCCAGACCATCTGGTTCGTCATCGGCAGGAAGGCGATGCGCAGCATCTGCGGCAGGATGATGAACCGGAAAGATTGGCTCGACGTCATGCCAAGCGACCGGCCCGCACGTGTTTGCGTCTCGGGAATGGCTTTCAAAGCGCCGCGGAAGTTTTCGGCGAGATAGCCCGCGTTGTTGAAGGTGATGCCGATCAGAAGAGAGGTGAACGGCGAAAAATGAATGCCGAAACTCGCGATGCCGAAATGCGCCATGTAGATCTGGAACAGGGCAGGGGTGTTACGTGCGACTTCGACCCATGTGGTCGCAAATGCGGCGAGCGGGCGCGAACCGGACCGGCGCATCACGGTCAGAACAATGGCGAGGACGATGCCGATCAACATCGACAGCACCGCAACCTCCATTGTGACCATGGCGCCGTCCAGCATTTTCGGAAGCCGTGCGAGCACCTGCTTCCATTGGAAAGTGTAATCGAACATGTCCGCTATGTTTCCCTTTGCTGATTAGAAAGGCGGCGCGGGTGTTCCGCGCCGCCTGACATGTCGGGGTCAATTAACGGTACACGCCCTGAACGGTCAGGTCCGGCAGTTCGCCACCGATCCACTTTTCATAGAGCTCTTCATAGCGACCGGTGCGAACCTGTTGGTTCACGAAGAGGTTCAGGTAGTTGAGAAAGCCGTATTCATCGCGGCGGGTGAACAGAGCGACATAGTCGATGTCGAACGGCGCTTTGCCCACGACTTCGATGCCGTTGAAGTTGTCGGATTTTACAGTGGCCTGTGCCACGGTCGAGGTGGAGACTGTGGCGTCCAGTTGCCCTTGGCTGAGAGCCAGGAAGACGTCTGCCTGAGTCTGGTAGGGGCGGAACGTGCTGCCTTCGCCCCATGCGTTGACATATTCTTCGAGGGCAATCGCCTCATAGGTCCCGGCGACGGCCCCAACGGTGTGGCCTTTCATGGCTTCGAAAGAGTCGATGCCGCTTTCGGAGTTGGCGGTGACCGCCATATCAAAGGCAAAGTAGGGCACGGTAAAGCCGACGGTTTTGGCGCGCTCAAGCGTGTCGGACGTCGACGCGACACCCACGTCCACACGGCCGGACATCAGCGCCGGGATGCGTTCGGGGAAGGGGGTTTCAACGATCTCGGCTTCGACGCCCAGAGCGGCCGCGAGGTCGTTGCAGTAATCGACATCGAACCCGATCGGCTCGTTGTTGTTGTCGCGCATGCCCATCGGCGGGAAGTCAAGCACGACGGCACACCGCAATTTGCCAGACGCGATGATGTCGTCAAGCTTGTCTGCCTGAGCAGCGCCGGCAAGGCCGGTGGTGGCGAGTAAAACAGCGGTAAGGGCGAATTTCTTCATGAGTTGGACCTCTCTGTTGATCCTGTTTGAGACAGGTATATTTTCTATTTTTCGGTAAGAATTTTCGTATAAGAAAAATACTGGCGCGTAAAGAAAAAAATTGTTACGCCACACGCAAAGAGCGACAGCTCATCGGTTCCGTGTCTCAGGGAGGTTTTGGTTCTCATAGCCGCTCAACAAGGGGTCGAAGGCATTGTGTAACGAAAGGACAAGACATGACATTCACCCCGCATGGCAACCATCTCATCGCAGGCGCTTGGGTTGCCGGTGACGCGCGCTTTCAATCGGCTCCTGCGCAGGGGGCGTCGCACAGCTTTTCCAAAGGCACGTCGGCGCATGTGAATGCCGCGTGTGACGCCGCCGAAGAGGCGTTTTGGGACTATGGCTATTCGACCCGCGAGGCCCGCGCCGCATTTCTGAACGCCATCGCGGATGAGATCGAAGCCCGCGCCGAGGCGATCACCGAGATTGGCACGCAGGAAACCGGCCTGCCCGAGGCGCGTCTGAACGGCGAGCGCGGGCGCACCACCGGCCAGCTGCGCCTCTTTGCAAGCCACATCCTGAGCGCCGCGTATCTCGACCGCCGCCATGACGAAGCCCTCCCGGATCGTCAGCCGCTGCCGCGTCCTGACCTGCGGATGATGCAGCGCCCCATCGGTCCCGTCGCCGTTTTCGGCGCCTCGAACTTTCCGCTCGCCTTCTCGACCGCAGGCGGCGACACCGCCGCGGCACTGGCCGCCGGGTGCCCTGTCGTCGTCAAAGGCCATGACGCGCATCCCGGCACCGGCGAGATCATCGCCGAAGCCATCCATGCCGCGATCCAAACCTGCGGCATGCCCAAAGGCGTCTTCTCCCTCGTGCAGGGCGATGACCGCATCGTCGGGCAAACTTTGGTCCAGCACCCGCTGATCACCGCCGTGGGCTTTACCGGCTCGCTCGCAGGGGGGCGCGCGCTCTTTGATCTCTGCGCTCAGCGTGAGGTTCCGATCCCGTTTTTCGGCGAGCTGGGGTCCGTGAACCCGATGTTCATGCTGCCCGAGGCGATCTCGACCCGTGGCGCAGAGCTCGGCAAAGGCTGGGCGGGCTCGCTTGCCATGGGCGCGGGCCAGTTTTGCACCAACCCGGGCATCGCCGTGGTGATCGAAGGCCAGGAGGCCGACGCCTTTGTCGAGGCCGCGCGGGCCGCGTTGTCGGAGCAAGGCGCGCAGGTCATGCTGACGGACGGCATCGCCAAGGCCTATACCTCCGGTGCGGCGATGATCGGCGCGCAGGCGGGGGTTCAGGATTTGTTGACCAACATGTGCGACCAGCGCGAGGCCAAGCCGTTCCTCTTTAAAGTGGCCGCCTCCGACTGGCTTGGCAATTCCGCGCTGTCCGAAGAGGTCTTTGGCCCTCTGGGGCTCGTGGTCGTCGCGAAGGACGTGGACGAGATGGACCGCGTCGCCCGCAGCTTTAGCGGCCAGCTCACCGCGACTTTGCACCTCGATGAGGGCGACGCGGCGCTCGCACGACGTCTCTTGCCGGTGCTGGAACGCAAGGCGGGCCGGGTGCTCGCCAACGGCTTCCCGACAGGCGTCGAAGTCTGCGACAGCATGGTGCACGGCGGGCCTTATCCGGCCTCAACCAACTTCGGCGCCACCTCCGTCGGCACCCTGTCCATCCGCCGCTTCCTGCGCCCCGTCTGCTACCAGAACATTCCGACGGATGTTTTGCCGCGTGATCTGGCCTAAATCACGGCTTGCAAGATGCGCGCCAAAAGCGCGCATCTTTCGTCTTGGGAAACGCCGCGCCGATGCGGTGCTTGCCCATCAGGGGCCGATGCGGTGCTTGCCCATCAGGGAATGGCCGCATAAGCTGGCAATCGGCGCGCATATTTGGACTGAGGAGCGACACTGCTCTCTTTGTCCTCCAGCAAGCAGAAGTCGTAGAAGCGAGCAGACCCACATGGCGAACGCAGGCCGCGGAATCAAATCAATCGAGGTCAGCGGGCGTGTTCTGAGCGCTCTCATGGAAGCCTGGGAACCGATGATGCTCCGGGACATTGCGGAACAGGCAGACCTGAAACCCGCACTCTGCCACGCCTATCTGACCAGCATGAAAGATGTGGGCCTCGTGCATCAGGACCCGGCAACGGGCCTGTATCACACCGGTCATTTCGCGATTCACCTGGGGGTGAGATGGTTGGCCGAGAACCCGCGCATTCAGGCGGCAATCGAGGCGCTTCACCCTATGGCCTCCGAATTGGGGGTGATGGCGTTTTTGTCGCTGATTGGCCCTCTCGGCCCAGCTGCCGTGCATATCATTCCCGGCCCACGGACGACCGGTTTGAACCTGCGTTTGGGGGATCTGATTGCGCTCACCTCGACGACCACAGGCCGCGTTTTTGCCGCCTTCAGCACGGATCCCATGGTGCAAGGGCGTGCAGATGACGAGCGGAGTTTGCTACGCAAAGGGGATTGGCTCGGCGCGAGCCGTGATGAGGTGGATCTTGACGCGCTGCTGGATAATATTCGCGAAACAGGCCTTTCGGCGACGGCCAGGGCGCCGCTCCCGAGCCTGAACACCATCGCCGCCCCCGTGCATGACCCGAATGGGGAATTGGAATTTGCAATCACGCTGATCGGTGGCCACGACACCCTGTCGATTGACCGGGACAGTGAGGCGGCTAGGCGACTCTGCGCCCTGAGCGCGCGTCTCAGGACAATTCCCGATGTGACCACCCCTGAAAAGAAAGAGCTGCGCCCTCTGCCTGTCGCTGAGGAACCGATCGAACGCGACTCCGGGCGTGGTGTGCGCTCCATCTATCTTGGGACGCGGTTGCTGCATGGGATTGCGGAACACAGCGGGCCGATGATGCTGCGCGATGTGGCCGCCTCTGCGGGGGTCGAGACCGGGCAGGCCCACGCCTATATCGCGAGCTATCGCAATATCGGTCTCGTCGAGCAAATCGAGGCCAACGGGCGCTATCGTCTCGGGCGTGTCGCACTTTACCTCGGCATGTCTTCCATGCGGATGACCGATCCGATGCGCCTTGCATCTGATGCCGCGCATGCGCTGTCCAAGGCCACGCGCCTGAATGTGGCTGTCGCGATCTGGGGGTCTTTTGGCCCGAATGTGGTTCAGGTCCATGAAAGTGGCAGCCAGATCAGCATGGATACGCGACCGGGCACGGTGTATTCCATGGGGGGGACGGCGACGGGTCTTGTCTATTCCGCCTATCTGTCACCTGAGGCCGTCCGAGACGCGCTTGAGCGCGAAACATTCGACCCTTCGGACAGCTATCGTGTGGGCGCGAGGCTTGTGCCGGACGACGAGAAACTTGATGCCATTCGCGCCCAAGGCTATGCGACGGTCAATCCGGGCACCGTGCCGGGCGTCTGCGCCTTTTCTGCGCCAGTCTTTGATCATACGGGACAAATCGCGCTCGCTCTCACCATTATCGGGCACGATTCCTACATTCTCCCAAAAAGCGAGGATGTCTTTGTGCCGATGCTGCTGAAGACAACGCGCACGCTGTCCGCCGACTTGGGATATACGAGCACGCGTTGCCTGCTTGAAGAGGATCGGGCGGGCAACGCGGCTCAATAGCGACCGCCCTTACCAGCGGCGCGCATGCCCGTCGAAGGCCTCAAGGTCATCCAGCGTCTCGTGACGAAGCTCATAGGCCAGATTGTAGAGACCATAGGTGGCCTTGTCGGTGTCCACGCCTTTGGCCTTCAGCAGGTCGAGAATCTGGACCAGACGGCGGGCAAGGCGCGCGCGGTTGAAGCCTTCGACCACCAGCACGGCGACGGTAGGATCGGCCGCGCTCAGTGGCGGGCGGTTCGGTTCAATCTCAGGGAGCGTTTCGCCGAGCCGCGCCGCGATCACTTCGGGAATCTTGATCAGGTCGGCCAAGAGCTCTTGCACCACGGCGTTGGATTTCAGGTCCTCCCCCATCGGCATGATCACCGAAAGCGCGACACCGCCTGTGCCGCCGCCGATCTGACCCAGAAGCTGACAGTTGTTGCGCCAGGAATCGCGGTACTGATCGAGGATCGAGTTGAACCAGTCCGAGGTCCCGCCCGGATGTTCAGGCCAAGGCTTGGCGGCGAGTGTCGCAAAGGCGTCGATGTCGGAGGTCGGGTAGAACATGAAATAGCGCGGCAGGGTGCCGTCGCCCTCGTTGTAGCGGCGACCATATTCGATCCCGCCCCGCCCAATCGCGTTGGCGACATAATCCGGCACATGTTCGCGGGTGTGCACGAGGTTGTATTCTTCATCCACGGCGGCGGGCACATTGTGCCAAAGCGCGACGAATCCAGGTTTCGTTGTCATCGTATTTTCCTTTCGGTCTGTTGCGGTCAGATGAGGGAGGCGCCGCCGTCGAGCATGACGACCGTGCCTGTCGCATAGGGGGAGGCGGCCAAGAGCAGAAGTTGAGCGGCCACGTCTTCGGGGCGCCCGATCACGCCTGCGGGATAGCTTTCGGCGGTCTTGGCAAAGAGCGCCTGACGATCTGCTTCAGAAAGGCCGTTCCACATTTCGGTTTGGACCATCGCGGGCGAGAGCGCGTTCACACGCACCGGGGCAAGTTCCAGCGCGAGCCCGCGCGTCAAGCCTTCGAGCGCGGCATTGATCGCCACCATCAAAGACCGCCCTGCCACGGGGCGGTTTGCCAGATAGCCAGACACAACGCTGAGCGAGCCGCCCTCGCGGATCGCGGCATGTCGTGCCACGCGGTAAAAGCCCCAGAACTTGCTCTCAAAAGAGGCAAACGCATCCTCAAGCGGAAGGTCTCGGACCGGCGCGATCTTGACCTGTGACGCGGTGACGATGACATGATCGAAAGGGGCTGATTGATCGAATAATGCCGCGACAGAGGCATCGTCTCGAAGATCGACCTCACGTGTCGCAAGTGGGCCGCCAATCCGGTCGGCGGCCTCTGCCAGTCGGCGCGCATCGCGTGCGGCCAAAGTGACCTTCGCGCCAGCTTCATGTGCCATCTGTGCCGTGGCAAATCCGATCCCAGAGCTGCCTCCAATCACTAAGACACTCTTATCATTCAGGTTTTTTAGCATTTTTCCTCCGCTTTTGGTGCTTTCTGTCACGCTGCCTCACCATATTTCAAGAAATAGACGAAACTATTCGTTGATTTCTAGCAAGACATCATGGATATACGCAATAGGACAATGAATTCGCTCACTGCGAACTCAGGATAGGGCGGTCGAGGACTGTCGCGACCGCGCAGAATAGGAGGAGAGACGATGATTAGCCGATTTGGTCTGGTGCGCCGCAAGGACGGCATGGATGATGAGACCTTCCTGAACTACTGGCGCAAAATTCACGGGCCCATGGCGGCCAAGCTGCCGGATCTGAGGAATTACTACCAAAACTGGATCACCAATGCCGATCAGGTCGGTGTGGATCACCCGCGCGGCCAATGGGATCTCGACGGGTTTTCGGAACTACAATTCGACACGGTCCAAGCCATGCTCGATGCGCTCGAGTCGCCGGAATTTCCGCCCACGGTGGAAGACGTCGACAAGTTTCTCGGTCAGGTGCGCCTGATCGTCTGTGACAAGAACGTCGTCGTGCCGCGTCCGACCGTGGACGATGGCCCGGTGAAAAAGCGCATCTCGCTTCTCAAACGCCGGCCCGATGTGACGCCAGAGCAGTTCAAGGAAGAATGGCTCGGCAAGCACGCAGAGCTCGTGTCGAAATGGCCGGGTGTGCTTGGGTACAACCAGAACCTCGTGATCGACCGCTACGCGACGATGGCCGAGACCACCGACTATGACGCCGTTCCGGTCGATGGTCTGGTCGAGTTCTGGTTCCGCACTGAAGAAGAGGTCGAAGGGCTGTTCCAGACCGATCAGGTCAAAGAGACGCAGGCCCACGCCTATGAGTTCATCAGCGAGATCACGACCTTCTTCGTCGAAGAAACCAAGATCTTCTGATCCCGATCAGCGGGCCTGCCGCGCTATGGGCAGGCCCTTTGCCGCCATGCGCGGCCCCCAAAAATGGAGAAACCCGATGCATCCCCTTCTCGAAGGTAAACTCTGCCTCATCACCGGCGCAGCACAAGGCAATGGACGCGCCATGGCCGTCGGACTGGCCAAATGGGGCGCCGACATTGTTGTGACCGATGTCGATCTCGCCGGGGCGCAAGAGACCGCGGCGCTTGTCGAGGCGGAAGGCCGCAAAGCCCATGCCTATGAGTGGAACGTGGCCGATCTCGACGCGGGGCGCCGTCTGGCCGAAACGGTCAATTCCGAGGTTGGTGACATCGCCATTCTCATCAACAACGCAGGCATCATCTATCGTGGTGACAGTGATGGTCCTGAGGCCGTCGCGGCATGGAAGCGCATCATCGACGTCAATCTGAGCGGCACCTATTACGCGACGGTCTGTTTCATGGACCAGTTGGAGCGTACCAAGGGTTCGGTCATCAATGTCGGCTCGCTTCAGTCCTTCGTGGGCCTCGCCACCAAGGGTGCGGCCTATGCCTCGTCCAAAGGCGGCGTGCTTCTCCTGACCAAAGAGATGGCCGTGGAGTTTGCGCCGCGTGGCGTGCGGGTCAACGGCATTGCGCCGGGCACCATGCGCACGCCGATGAACACGTGGATCGACACAGACACCACCAAACTCTCCACCGTGCTACAACGCATTCCGATGGGACGTGTGGGCGAGCCCGAAGAGCTTGTGGGCGCCGCCGTCTTTCTCGCCAGCGAGGCGCTGGGGAGCTATGTGAACGGTGTCATGCTGCCCGTCGATGGCGGGTTCCTCGCGGTCTGAGGGAACACGATGACCGTGAAACGCATGACGCTTTTGGAACGGCGAGGGGATCTGTCCTTCGCCGATTTCGACAGCCACTGGGCCGGGCCGCATGGGCGTCTGGCCAAGGGATTCCCCGGTCTTGCCCGCTATCATCAGAACCCGGTTCAATCCTGCGTCGGCCCCGACCGCCACGGCATCGCAGGCATCGTCGAATTGTGGTTCGAGGATGTCGCCGCGATGACCGAGGCGCTGGCCTCCCCCGTCGCAGACGCATTGATCGAGGACGAGCCGAATTTTCTCTCGGGGATCACCATTCTGGCCGTTGAGGAGGAGGTGGTGACCCCCACGCCGATGCCTCCGAATCTCATGATCGTGATCGATGAGGGCACAATGTCACCCGATGGCCTCGCTTCATGGGGTCGGGACATTGCCGCCATGTCCGGTGTCGAGGGGCTGACCCTGAACCATGTCACGGCCGTCTCGAAACGGCAGGGGCTCGGCGCGCTCGCCACCCGGCCCCTTGCCGTCGTCTCGCTCGTGGCCGCCCCCGCAACATGTGAGGCGCTCGCGCAGCGGCTCACCGGAACGCTTTATGTCACGGCGCAACGCCGTATCGTTTGAGGACAGACTCTTGGACCACATGTCACAGCCGCCCAGCGACGGCATCTATGATTTCATCGTCACGGGCGCAGGCTCCGCAGGCTGCGTCATGGCGGCCCGGCTCAGCGAGAACGGCAAATACAGTGTCCTCCTGCTCGAAGCGGGCGGCGAGGATCGCGCCTTTTGGATTCACGCGCCGATGGGCTATCCATTCCTGTTTGCCAATCCCAAGATCAACTGGATGTTCGACAGCGAACCGATTTCCGGGCTGAACGGGCGCACGACTTATATGCCTCGGGGCAAGGTTCTGGGCGGCACAAGCTCGATCAATGGCATGGTCTATATTCGTGGCCACGCCGAGGATTATCATCACTGGCGGCAGATGGGCTGCGAAGGTTGGGGCTATGACGATGTGCTGCCCTATTTCAAAAAGGCCGAGGATCAGGGCCGGGGCGCGGATGAGTTCCATGGCACGGGCGGCCCGCTCAAAGTGTCGGACCATCAGGAGACCTACGCGCTCTCGGATGCGATCATCGCAGCCGGACAACAGGCGGGCTATCCGGCGAACCGGGATTTCAACGGGGCCACACAGGATGGCATGGGCTATTATCAGACCACGACCTATCGCGGCAAACGGTGGAGCACGGCGCGGGCCTATCTCAAACCGGCGCGGCGGCGGCCCAATCTGCGCACGATCACAAAGGCGCATGCGACCCGTATCCTCATGACCGACGGTCGGGCGAGCGGCGTCGAATATCAGACCCCGACAGGACGCCGCATGGCCACGGCCCGGCGCGAAGTTGTGGTGTCGTCTGGCGTCTTCGGCTCGGCTCAGCTTTTGATGCTCTCCGGCATCGGTCCGGCGGATCATCTCAGGGACCATGGCATCGACGTCGAACAGGACCGTGCACAGGTCGGCGCGAACCTGCACGATCATTTCTACGTCCAACTCATGTTCCGCGCCTCCCAGCCGGTGACCATGAACGACCTCGCCGCGAGTAAGGTGAAACAGGCGATCCAAGGCCTGCATTACGTGCTGCGCCGTCGTGGGCTTTTGTCCACCAACGGGATCAACGCCGGGGGTTTTGTGCGCACCGATCCACGGATGGCGCGGCCTGATATGCAGATCAACATGAACCCCTGGAGCGTCGCCGAACGGACCCGCGACGGCATGCGGGCGCATGATTTCTCGGGGTTCACCATGAGCCCGGTTCACCTTTTGCCGGAAAGCCGTGGCACGCTGACGCTCAAATCCTCGGACCCGTTGGCGGCCCCCTCGATCAATTTCAATTTCCTCGACACGGACTACGACATGCAGGCGATGATCGAAGGCGTGCGGATCGTGCGACAGATTTCGCAACAGCCCGCGCTCGCGCCCTTCATCACCGAGGAAATTCAACCCGGCGGGGCCACGCAAAGCGACGATGAGATGCGCGATTTCATTCGCAACTTTGGCTACGCCAATATGCATCCGGTGGGCACCTGTCGCATGGGCGCCGATGAGAGCGCCGTGGTCGATCCGCACCTGCGCGTGAACGGGGTGCGGGGCCTCCGGGTGGTCGATGCCTCGATCATGCCCTCCATCATTGCCGGAAACACCAATGCCCCGACCATCATGATCGCCGAGAAAGCCTCCGACATGATCCTCAAGGCTGCAAGCAGCCAAGCATAAGCGGCGTCACAGAACGTAGGAGACGAAAGCATGAAACATCTCGAAGTCGACGTCCTCGTTGTCGGGTCCGGCGCCGGTGGTTTGGCCGCTGCCGTGTCGGCGGCGCATCGGGGTCTTGAGGTCGTTGTGGCCGAGAAGGAACCCGTGTTCGGCGGCACCACTGCGCGATCCGGGGGCTGGATGTGGGTGCCGAACAATGCGCCCGGCAAGCGCGCAGGCCTCGACGACAGCCTTGAGAAGGCCCGCACTTACCTCAAACACGAAACCGGCGCGTTTTATGACCATGACCGGATCGAAGCCTTTCTGGAAGCCGGTCCCAAGGCCATTGAGTTTTTCGAAACCGAGACGGCCCTGGAATTCGATCTTGGCCCGACCTTCGCGGATTATCATTGCGATGCGCCAGGCGGGATGGATGCGGGCCGGTCCTTTGTCGCGCGTCCTTTTGATGGGCGCGAACTTGGGCCGGAGATCAAACGCCTGCGCCCGCCGATGTGGGAGATTACCATGCTCGGCATGATGATCGGCTCGGGCAAGGAGCTTTTGCATTTCTTCAACGTCACCCGGTCCCCCGTCTCGATGGTCTTTGTCGTGGGCTTGGTGACGAAATTCGCGCGTGAGAAACTTCTTCATGGGCGTGCCATGCGACTGGTGAACGGCAATGCCCTCATCGGTCGGCTCGCCAAATCCTGTTTCGACAAGGATGTGCCGATCTGGACCTCTTCCGCTGTCACACGGCTCATGCGGGATGACGCGGGCAAGGTCACGGGCGCCATCGTTCAGCGCGCCGACGGTCCGGTCGAAATCACCGCCCGCAAAGGCGTGGTGCTGGCCGCTGGTGGCTTCCCACAGGATGCGGTGCGGTGTGAAGAGCTGATCACGCATACGCCCACGGGGCGGAAACATGTCTCCCTCGCGCCGCCGGGCAACACCGGCGATGGGCTGCGTCTTGGCGAAACCGTGGGGGCCGAGGTGAAAACCGATCTGCCCAATGCCGCGGCTTGGGTGCCGATCAGCCGTCCGCCGCGCGGGGATGGCACTTTGGGCACCTTCCCGCATTTCGTGGATCGGTCAAAACCGGGTGTGATCGCGGTCACCCGCTCTGGTCGTCGCTTTGTCAACGAGGCGCAAAGCTATCACGATTTCAGCCAGGCGATGATCAAACGCTGTCGCGCAGAAGGCGGCGAGGAGGCCGAGATCGCGGCTTGGTTCATCGCGGATCACCGGACCTTCCGGCGCTATGGGTTGGGCTACGCCAAGCCTTCGCCGGTGCCCTATGGCAAGCTGATCAAACAGGGGTATTTGATCCGGGGGAAAACGCTGCGCGAGCTGGCGGACCAGATCGGGGCTGATGGTGCGCAACTGGAAAAAACCGTCGCCGCGTTCAACACCCATGCGGTGAAAGGCGAAGACCCGGAGTTCGGCAAAGGTTCGACTGCTTATAACCGCTCTCTGGGTGATCCCAAACACGAGCCCAACCCCTGCCTTGCACCAATTGAGCAGGGGCCGTTCTATGCGGTGCGTCTGCATGTGAGCGATCTGGGCACCTACGCCGGGCTTCAGACCAATCAGAACGCACAGGTCGTCGATCAGGCAGGTCGTGCCATCGAGGGGCTTTATGCGGCGGGCAATGATGCGGCCTCCATTATGGGGGGCAACTATCCGGGTGGCGGGATCACGCTTGGACCCGCGTTGACCTTTGGATACGTCGCTGCGCGTCATATGTCGGGGGAGAATGCTTAGGCCAACCCTTTGAGGTTGAACACCCAAACTGTGGCTGGACATATGGAGGTCGCCGCAGCAGATTGAATTTGATCTTGGAGATCCAAATGAGACTCGCTCGCGGCGCCCCAGTGCGCGCTCCCAATGCTTTGCAACAAAGCTACCTCTTCCGCGCCGGTTTGATGTTGGCCGCGATGCTTTTCTATGCCATCGCGGACTCCTCCGCCAAAGCCCTGTCCGAGCGGATCGACATTTCGCTTATCTTGTTCGGCCAAGGGGTCTGTGGTGCCCTGCTTTTCCTGCCGGTCAGTGTCGCCCGGGGGGAATTGCGATACGTCCGCAAACTGCTGTCGTGGCCCGTTCTCTTGCGGAACATCGCAGAGTTTGTGGCTCCGTTTTGCATTTTGATCGCGATGACCGTCACGCCCCTCGCGATCGTCGGCTCTCTGATTCAGCTTCAGCCTTTGTTTGTGCTGGTTTTGGCGGCTTTCTTTCTGAAAGAATCGATTGGCTGGCACCGATGGGCCTCTGTCATCGTTGGCTTTGCCAGCGTCCTGTTGATCCTTCGGCCTGGGACAGAGGGTTTGAATATCTGGGCGGCGATTGCGGTATTCGGGGTCTTCTGGCTGGCCGTGCGCGACATTGCCACGCGGTTGATCGATCCGACGATCCCGACCATGCTGCTCACCGCGATCTCTTTTGCCGTGCAAGCGCTGTTCGGGCTTTTGCTGGCTCTTTTTCGTGGCATTGAACAGGCGCCCGTCGGCAGTGACTATGCGATTTTGGGGTTGCTCGTCTTCGGCGCGGGTCTCGCCTTTAGTCTGACAACGGTCGTTTTGCGGTCGGGCGATGTCGCGGCGGTCACCCCATTTCGCTACTCGCGATTGCTTTATACTTTGGCGATCAGTGTGATCTTTTTTGGCGAACGGCCGGATGTCTGGGTTTTGGTCGGCGCCGCGATGATCACATTGTCGGGCCTCTATGTCTTTTGGCGGGAACGCAGGCTTGTGAACACGCGGCGCAAGAGGGCCCCAGAGGGCGGCTAAGTGCGGTTTGAGGCGCCCGGCATAGACCAGTTACAACCAATATCCTGCATCCGTCCGCGCGGCATCGGCAACCAACGCATCAATCAGAGCACGCTGAGCGGGTTTGAGATAGCGCGAGCGTGGCCAGACGGCGTGGATCGGCATTTCCGCCCCTGAAAATGTTTCCAGCACCGGAACCAGAGCGCCGGTGCTGAGTGCGCTGCTGACCAGCCAGGTTGGCAGTTGCGACAGGCCTGCACCCGCCAGCGTTGCCTCCAGCATCGCGTCCCCATCGCTGAATTCATGACGTGCCCGGATCAGCTGGGCGGTCAATGTGCCATCGGGCTGACGCAGCAGCCACGACACGGGTACGGCTTCGCGCCGGGTGCCAATGATGCAATCCCGTTCCGTCAGTTCAGCGGCGGTTTGCGGTGCTCCGTGCCGGGCGAGGTAGGCCGGGCTGGCACAGATCACCAACCGTTGCCGTCCCAGTCGACGCGCCACGAGGTCGGCGTCATCGCTCAGGGCCCCGATCCGCACCACGAGGTCCACGCCCGCGTCGATCAGGTTGATCCGCCGCTCGGTAAAGCTGACCGCGAGGTCGAGCGCGGGATGCGCCTGTGCCAGTTGCATCAGGACAGGCATCACATGTCGCCGCCCGAAGGCCGCAGGCAAGTGGATGTTCAGCCGGCCAGAGATTTTGCCGCTGCCTTCTGTGACCGAATTCTCGAGCCCCGCGACATCGGATAGGATCGCCACCCACCCATCGAAATAGCGTTGCCCCTCCGCGGTCAGGGACAGCCTGCGCGTGGTGCGATGCAACAGCTGCGTGCCGAGCCGCGCCTCCAGCCGCGAGACGCTTTTGCCCACGGCCGATCCGGTGAGGCCGAGCACGAGACCTGCGGCGGTGAAAGAGCCGGTCCGCACGGCTTCGACAAACTCGCGCACCCCGGAAAAAGGATCGTCAGCATCACGCATTATGGAATCTCAGGACGGAATGAATGAAATTGAAAGCATATTATCATTTGAGAAGAGATCAATAGATTGCGGGTCTGAAAGGAAGGCCCGATGACACACCACAGCCTGCACCACGCAGACACCGCCACCGCAACGGCCCGCCACGCCGGGTTTCAGCGCCTGTTTGCGCCGGGCGAGATGACGCTCGGCCTGATCATGCCGCTTGAGACCTATCCGACCGTCGGCGTTCCGACGATGGCGGCGCATCTCGATCTCGCCCGCCATGCGGAAGACATCGGGATTTCCGCGCTTTGGATGCGCGACATTCCCTTCTTTGACCCACAATATGGCGACGCGGGGCAGGTGTTCGAGCCCTTGACCTATATCGCCGTGCTGCTCAGCGTGACCCGGAAGATCGCGCTTGGCACCGCCGGGATCGTCCTGCCGTTTCGGGATCCGAACCTGCTGGCGCGTCAGGTCGCGAGCCTCGATCAGCTGTCGGGCGGGCGGATGCTGGCTGGGCTGTCCTCCGGTGACCGGCCAAAGGAATACCCGCTCTTCGACATCGACTTTGACAGCCGGGCCGCGCGGTTCCGTGAGGCCTATGATCTGTACCGCCAGTTCACCGAAACCCCTGCGCCAGCCTATGAGACAGAGCGTTTTGGCGCCTCTCCCGGTGGGTTCGACGTTCTGCCGAAACCGCCGCTGGGGCGGACGCCAGCCCTTGCCATTGGGCGCGCCGGGCAGGGCGTCGATTGGATCGGCGCCCAGATGGAAGGTCTCATCGTGCCGAGCCCTTCTGAGCCGGATTTGCCGCAGGCGGTCGCCGATTGGCGCGCGGCCAGCGGTGATGCGTTCAAACCCTATGGCATCGCGGGGTTCCTGCACCTGTCCTCTGATCGGGACCGTCCCTTCGAACGGGTGCGTGCCGGGTTCAGGACGGGCAGCAAGGGGCTCGCTGATTTCATGGAGCGCGCCCGCGACGCCGGTGTGAACCACATCGCGCTCAATCCGCGCTTCACCACCCGCCCCATGACCGACGTGCTGGCCGACCTTGAACGCGACGTGCTGCCACGCTTCCCCTCCCTGACGGAAAGGACCTGAGATGTCCCAACTTTTTACACCTTACGATCTCGCGGGGCTGACCCTGCCGAACCGCGTTGTCATGGCGCCGATGACCCGCTCCCGCGCGATGACCGGCGTGCCGGATGAGCAAACAGCGCTCTATTATGCACAACGCGCCAGTGCCGGGCTGTTGATCACCGAAGGCGCGCCCGTCAGCCAAGAAGGCAACGGCTATCTCTACACCCCCGGCATCTACACGGATGAGCAAGAGGCCGGTTGGGCCAAAGTCACCAAGGCGGTGCATGATCGTGGCGGGCGCATCTTTGTGCAGCTTTGGCACGTGGGGCGCGTGTCGCATGTTTCCCTGCAACCGGGCGCGGCCGCCCCGGTATCGGCCAGCGCGCAGCGTGGCGAAGGGGCGTTCTCCTTTGCCATCGGCCCAGACGGCGCGCCGGGGCAGCAACCCGCCTCTATACCCCGCGCGCTGGAGACCGAAGAGGTCGCGCGTGTTACAGCCGATTTCGTGGCCGCCGCCAAACGCGCGATCCGCGCGGGCTTTGATGGCGTCGAAATTCATGGCGCCAACAGCTACCTGTTCGAACAGTTCCTGAACGCAGGCTCCAACCAGCGCGAGGACCGTTACGGCGGCAGCATCGAGAACCGGATGCGATTTCTGCTAGAGACCCTCGACGCCGTGGCCGCCGAGATCGGTACGGACCGCACTGGCGTCCGCATTTCACCGTTCGGGCGATTGTCCGGGATGGGTGCCTTTGAAGGCGAGGCAGAGACGTGGCTCGCCGTGGCCGAGGCGCTGGAAGATCGCCAACCGGCCTATGTCCACCTCAGCGATCAACTGACCATCGGAGGCGATGCTCTGCCGACAGGTTTTCCGTCGCAGTTTTGCAAGACCTTCACCGGCACGCTGATTGCGGCGGGCGGCTTTACGCAAGCCACAGGCGCACAGGCGCTCAAAGACGGTGCGCTGGACCTCATCGCCTTTGGCAAGCCCTTTATCGCCAATCCCGATCTGGTGGAGCGGATGCAGAACGGCTGGCCGATCAACACCGCCCCGCGCGCGGCCTTCTACGGGGGCACAGGTGCCGCCGGCTACACAGATTTCCCGACATGGGACCAAGAGAGAGACGAAACCAATGAATGACATGACCCCCCTGTCCGTGAGGGACTCCACCCGCGAGGACCGCATCACAGCGATGCTCGATCGCGAGGACATCCGCACGCTGCGCCAACATTACAGCGCCCTTTTGGACGGCAACGAAGCCGACCGCATGGGCGAGGTCTTCACCGATGACGCCGAAGTGGTCGTCACCGTCGGGTCGATGAAGGGGCTGGAGGAGATCAAGACGAGCCTCAGAGGTGCCTATCAGATGTTCGACAGCCGCAAGGCGGGGCACTACCCCTTTGTTCACGCCATTGCCAACCATGAGATCACCCTGACCGGCCCGGATACTGCGACGGGCAGCTGCTATCTGCTGGACTTCGTCACGGATCGCCCCGGTCCACAGCATCCGTTCCTGCTGCTCGGTCGCTATATGGACGACTATGTCCGCGTGAACGGAGAATGGCGCATCTCCCGGTCAGAACTTGATGTGCTTTGGCCGCATGACGGCGCAGAGGAAGACTGATTTCATGCTGGACACAACTGCTATGCCCCAAAGCTTCTCGCGGGTGTTCTGTGCGGGCCGACTTTCTGTTGGCCTGATCACGCCGCTGGAAGCCTATCCCGACAGCCCGTTTCCGACGCTGAAGGATCATCAACAGATCGCCAAACAGGCCGAAGACGCTGGCTTTGCCAGCATCTGGGTCCGTGATGTGCCGTTTTATGATCCGAACTTCGGCGATGCCGCGCAGATGCTCGATCCTTTCGTGTACGCGGGTTACCTCGCTGCGGTGACCGAACGGATCACCATCGGCACCACCGGGATCGTCTTGCCGCTGCGCGAGCCTGTGTCGGTCGCGAAACAGGCCTTGTCCGTGGATCGGCTGACCGAAGGGCGGTTCATCCTCGGGCTCTCGACCGGTGATCGCCCCGTGGAATATCCGGCCTTCAACATCGATTTCGAGGACAGGGGAGAGCGGTATCGCGAGGCGGCGGAGGTCATCCGCACCCTGTCGGAGACCCGTTTCCCCAAGGCGGAGACCCTGCGTTTCGGCACCTTCTCCGGCAACCTCGACATGCATCCCAAGCCGGTGCATGGCCGCCTGCCGATCATGGCCGTGGGACGATCCCGGCAACCGATTGAATGGCTGGCGAAAAACGTCGATGCCTGGATCTGGGCGGTGGATGACGACAGTGCGATCTGTGACATTCTGACCGCGCTCAGGGATGCGGCGGGGGAGGGGACGCCCCCAGCCTATGGCTATTCAACATTCTTCGATCTCGACCCGAACCCGGACGCACCCTACCAGCGGTTCTACAATGTGGTGCGGATCGGTCGAAAGGCGTTGACCGAGCGGCTGTTGCACCACCGCGATCTGGGCGTGCGTCACGTCGCGCTGAACCTGAAGCCCTCGCAACGTGCCGCGCAATCGGTGATCGACGAGATGGGCACCCATGTCCTGCCCGCGCTGGAAACTGTGTGATGATCTCGGATCGCCGTCACATTCGCAGTCTGCTCGACGATCTGACAACGGCTTGGGCCTGCGGCGAATGGGGTGCATTGTGCCCGGATTTCGCCCCGGAAGCCCGACTGATCAGCGCTCAGCATGGCGCGCGCTCCGGGGCCGGTGAGATCGTCGATGCCCTGCGCCAAGATCGCTTCGCCCATCGGGTCAGCAACCATTACATCGGTGTCCAAGGAGACGACGCTGCGGCCAGTCTCTATCTCTTTGGCCTGATGGAGGAGGGTGGCGCGCCGCTGTTTCTCTTCGGCATGACATTGATCCTCCGGCTGCGCCGCAGTCCTGCGGGTTGGCAGATCACCGAGCTGCGCATGGAGGCCATGTGGAGCAAAGGCAGCCCGCGCCTTGTGCCGCACTGGCTGCATGTGCCGGGGGATCGTGGCTGGCAACCGGGCGATCCGTCGCCGGTGATCGTCAGTGAATTGCACGCGCCTTGGCACATTCTGCCCGATGCGCCCGTGCCCGAGGCTTTGGAAGACGCCCTGCCGGAGCTTTACGCCCGCTACGCCTTCGCCCTTGATCAGAACGATATCGGCCTGCTGGTCAGCGCCTATGCCGAGGATATCGCCGGCGGCTTTGCGCCCTTGGGCAATTTCGAAGGGCGTGACACTGTGATTGGACAGCTGAAAAGCTTTCGCCATCTGGCCCCGTTCTGGCAACATTTCGCAGAGGTGGTGGCCATCGAGGACGAAGGGGACGGCCAGCACGCCCGGATGATCGTCGGACGCATCATCCCAGAAAGACCGGTCGACCGCAGCGGCGCGCCCCTCTATGGCGCGCACTACCAGTTACGCCTCCGACGCGACGACCGCCGCTGGCGCATCTGTTGGAGCGACTATCGCCCCGGATGGTTCACATCAGATGTGCCGCCGTTCGACATCGGCCACGCGACCGGACATATGTAAGCGCGCAACCTTGCCAGAAGGTGAAAGCGGAGATTTTTCCAGGAGCCCGCTCGCGGAGCTGGCGCGCAGGTCAGGCGAGCCAAGTGGATGGCATGGTCTCTGGCGTCCCGGCAAAAAACAGATTCCGCCGAGACGCCATCTCTTGTAAATATTGATCGATCTAGTCGTAATATGTGCAGGGGGCGGCGCGATGCTCACTCAAAAGACAAAATATGCGCTGAAGGCTCTGACGGTCTTGGCCGATGAGCAGGCGCAGGATGGAACGGCTCTGCGGATCGAAGAGATCGCGGAGCGCTCCGGGGCCCCCAAACGCTTTCTTGAGCACATCCTCCTCGATCTGAAGCGGGCGGGTCTGATCGGGAGCCGTCGCGGTCGAAATGGGGGATACGAACTGATCAAGGACCCCCGGCGCGTATCTTTGGCGGAGGTGCTTCGCCTGATTGACGGCCCGTTGGCTCCGTTTCCGTGCTTGTCTCGCAATGCGTATCAGCGCTGTGAGGACTGCAAGGACGAGGTGAGCTGTAGTGTGCGTGCCGTGTTCGGCGGGTTTTACACGACGTATATCCTGATGCTCGAATCACTCACTCTGTCGGATTTGATGCGTGAGGCGCGACCGCTCGAACGCTTTGGCCTTCCGGGGCTTGGGGGCGGAGAATAATATTCTATAATCACGACCAAATTAGACGTGATTTTTCCTTTGCAAAACACGACTAACCCTGTCGTTATTAACGTGTCAGGAGGTGCCGGACGCTTCCTCGGGCCAAAACCCGAGAAGTCCCCATCGTCCTGACACGACGAATTCGACAGCGATGAGCAAAGGAGATCACATGCTTCTCACGATTCAGATCGGCAGCCATGTGCTGGCACAGGGCACTTTCATTCGCCGTCTCGATGACGGCCAGATCGAAATTGACGCGGGCAATCGCCGTATGGTTGGTCGCCCGATTGCGAGTGGCTGGCACCCAAAGGCCATGACCAAGGTTCGCGACGGCGCATTCCGTAAAACCTTTTCGCGCATCAGTTTGCGCCGAGGTGTCGTGGCGGCATTGACCTCGCTCGGTCTAACTTTCGGGGTCGTGATGCCCGCCAGCGCGCAGGAGGACACGGAGATCCTCAACGTGTCCTACGACCCGACGCGCGAGTTCTATCGGCAATACAATGAGCTTTTCAGCGCATGGTGGGAAAGCGAAGGCCACGCGCCTGTGACCTTGCGACAGTCGCATGGCGGCTCCGGCGGACAGGCGCGTGCCGTGATCGATGGGCTTGAGGCGACTGTGGTGACACTCGCGCTTTCGGCTGACATCTCGGCCATTGCCGAACGCACAGGCAAGATCCCGGAAGATTGGCAATCGCGCCTGCCGCACAATTCCTCGCCCTACACGTCAACGATCGTGTTTCTGGTCCGGGATGGCAATCCTCTCGGCATCGAGGATTGGGATGACCTTGCCCGCGACGACGTCGCTGTCATCACCCCGAACCCCAAGACCTCTGGCGGCGCGCGCTGGAACTTCATGGCGGCCTGGGCTTGGGCCATGGAGGAATATGACGGCGACGAGGCGCAGGCGCGCGCCTATCTGGGCACGCTGTTCCGCAACGTCCCTGTGCTTGACACCGGGGCACGCGGCGCGACCAACACCTTCGTTCAACGCGGGATTGGGGATGTCTTGCTGGCCTGGGAAAACGAGGCGTTTCTGGCTCTGGCCGAGCAAGGCGACGGTGCATTCGACATTGTTGTGCCTTCGGTTTCGATGCTCGCCGAACCACCCGTGACGCTGGTTGATGGCAACATCACGTCAGAGCGCCAGCGTGCCGTCGCCGAGGCCTATCTTGAGCATCTCTATCGTCCCGAAGCGCAGGCGCTCGCTTTGCAAAATTACTATCGGGCCTGGGATACCTCCGCCGCCTCGCAAGAGGATATCGCCCGCTTTCCTGAGGTGACGCGGCTGTCCATCGACGATTTCGGCGGATGGGCCGAAGTGCAGCCCACCTTCTTTGGCGATGGCGGTGTCTTCGACCAGATCTATGAGGAGCAATGACCATGCGGGCGGGCATTCTACGCTCGCCCTCACCCTTGCCGGGGTTTGGGCTGAGCTTTGGGATCATGATGGCGGCGCTGTCCGTTGTCGTCCTTTTGCCGATCATGGCGCTTGTCGGTCGCGGCGTGATGATCGGGCCGGCAGAGCTATGGGAGATGGTGGGCACAAGGCGCATTCGCGCAGCACTCGCCCTGTCGTTTCGCGCGGCCTTGGTGGCATCCCTGTTCAATCTGGTGTTCGGGCTTGTGTTGGCCTGGGTTCTGGTGCGGTACCGGTTTTGGGGACGTCGCCTGATTGATGCGGCGATTGACCTGCCTTTCGCATTGCCAACTGCGGTGGCAGGGATCGCATTGACGGCGCTTTATGCGCCAAACGGTGCCCTCGGTCAGATGCTCACGCCGCTGGGGATCAAAGTGGCCTATACCGAGTTTGGCATCTGGTTGGCACTGATTTTCATCGGGTTGCCTTTCGTGGTGCGCACGGTTCAGCCGGTCATCGAGGAGATCGACCGGGAGGTCGAAGAGGCCAGCGCCACCTTGGGGGCCAGCCGGGCCTATACCTTGCGTCGGGTGATCCTGCCGATGCTCGCCCCGGCCTTGCTGACGGGTTTTGCCCTCGCGTTGGCCCGCTCCGTCGGAGAATACGGATCGGTCATTTTTATTGCCGGGAACCTGCCGTTCAAGACCGAGATCGCGCCGCTGCTGATCGTGATCCGGCTTGAAGAATACAATTACGACGCGGCCACCGCGATTGGGCTCGCCATGTTGCTGATCTCCTTCGCGATGCTGCTGGTCATCAACATCATCCAGATATGGAGCAGACGGAGGATTGGCGATGTCTGACGTGAGTTTCACCCCCCGTGCGGCGTCGGTCACTACAGAGACCGCATTGACGAGGCGGATTGTGATCGGGGTGGTCATGATCCTGATCGCGGTCCTGCTGTTTGCGCCGCTGATCGCTGTCTTTGCCGAGGCCCTGCGCAGCGGCTGGGCCGCCTCGCTCGAAGGCCTTGCCTCGCCCGATGCGCAGGCCGCAATCCGGTTGACGCTGATCGTGGCGGCCATCGCTGTGCCTCTCAATGCCGCTTTCGGCATCGCGGCAGCCTGGGCGATCACCAAGTTCGACTTCCGTGGCAAAGCCCTTTTGATCACGCTGATAGACTTGCCCTTTTCGGTCTCGCCGGTTGTGGCGGGCTTGGCCCTTGTGATGCTGTTCGGCACCAATTCCTGGCTCGGGGCCTGGCTGATCGCCCATGACCTGAAGGTCGTCTTCGCCTTTCCCGGTATTGTGCTGGCGACGATGTTTGTGACGTTCCCGTTTGTCGCTCGAGAATTGATCCCCGTCATGATGGAACAGGGCCGCGCCGAGGAAGAGGCCGCCTTGACTTTGGGGGCGTCGGGCTGGCGAACGTTTTTCACGGTCACGCTCCCGAATATCCGTTGGGCGCTGCTCTATGGGGTGCTGCTCTGTAATGCTCGGGCCATGGGTGAATTTGGAGCCGTCGCTGTGATCTCCGGCAAAATCCGGGGTGAGACGACGACCATGCCGATCATGATCGAGATGCTTTACAACGAGTATCTTTCGGTTGCCGCCTTCTCTCTGGCCGCCGTTCTGGCGCTCCTTGCACTGCTCACTCTTCTTCTGAAATCCCTGCTCGAATGGCGCTATGCGGGCCTTTTGGCCGCGACCCGACGCCACTGAAAGGAGCCAACATGTTTGTTCAAATCGAAGAAATCGCCAAAGAATTCGGCAATCAGCGTGCGCTTCACCCGGTGTCGCTCAGCATCCCCTCTGGCGCATTGATCGCGCTGCTCGGCCCTTCGGGGTCCGGCAAGACGACGCTTCTGCGGATTTTGGCCGGACTGGAGTTCCCGACCTCAGGCCGTGTCATGTTCGATGCGCTGGATGCGACAGGGCTCAGCGTGCAAGACCGCCGCGCGGGGTTTGTTTTCCAGCATTACGCCCTCTTTCGGCACATGACCGTATTCGAGAACGTGGCTTATGGTTTGCGCGCGCGCACACGCGGCGAGCGCCCGGCCGAGGCGGAGATCGGGCGTCGCGTGAACCGGCTGCTGGACCTCATCCAGCTTCCGGATATCGGCGCGCGCTACCCCAGCCAACTCTCGGGCGGTCAACGCCAGCGGGTGGCCCTCGCGCGCGCATTGGCGATCGAGCCGCGTATGCTTTTGCTCGACGAGCCCTTCGGCGCCTTGGACGCCAAGGTGCGCAAAGAGCTTCGTCAGGGGCTGCGCGAAATCCACGACACCACCGGCCTGACCACGGTTTTTGTGACGCATGATCAGGAGGAGGCTTTGGAACTCGCCGACCTTGTGGTCGTGATGTCGATGGGCCGGATCGAACAGGTCGGCAAACCGTCAGACATTCGCGCGAACCCGGCGAGCGACTTCGTGCGCGCGTTTACTGCAGCTTAGGACTGCGTGGGTGGATGCAACGTCCAACACATATCGGCGCGTCAACTTGGCTTCGGGCGGCTCTCTGGCTCACGACGTCTTCCGTCCCGGCGGAGGGGGGCTTTGCGATCCCGGTCACGGGGTGGCGTGTTCGCACCGCTGTGCCCAAGTGGTGGATTGTCTGGCGTGGTCACGTCGATGCACAACGCCGTTTGTGCGCGATTGTCCTGCCCAAGCCATGGATTGGATGGGATGATCCAATTTGGCAGGCGCTTTTGCATCAGCGGCTACATGCGGTCGGGCTTTGCCCCGATGAGCCGGACCCTCGGCTCCTTCTTCAGGCCGAGCGAGAGATTTTCGCCCGGCTTGCACCCCCCTGGACCAATATGATGGCAAGGCGATACCGATGAGCGATCTGACACTCGACAGAATTGACAGGAAGATTCTGAACCAATTGATGCGGGACGCGACGTTGCCCGTGGCACAGCTCGCGGAGCGGGTTGGTCTGTCTCAGACGCCCTGCTGGAAGCGCATACAGAAGCTGGAGGCCGCCGGCGTCATCACGGGCCGGGTTGCGCTTGTCGATCCTGTCAGGGTTGGCCTGGGGCTCACCGTGTTCGTGGAGATCGAAGCGTCGGACCACACACCGGAATGGCGCGCTGAGTTCCGCAAGGTTATTCCCCAGTTCCCCGCCATCGTTGAAGTTCACCGGATGGCCGGGGATATCGACTATATGCTCAAGGTCGTCGTGCCGGATATGGGCGCATTTGATGGGTTCTATCTTGAGTTCACGCGCAGGCTTCCCTGCCGCAACATCACGTCGAAGTTCTCGATGGAAGTGATCCTTGCCTCGACCGCATGGCCCATCGATACGGAGACGGCCTGACCCTGTTGTGAAAGCTAGATCGTGCCCGGCCCTGACCCATCCGGGCGAGGCGTCTGCGGCGACGGCGCAGGACCGCTTCGAACCCCTATCAGTCAGATGCAAGATCGAGAGCATGGCCATTTCTTGGGGTGTCTGGAAGACCTCCCGGCACGGCCACGTAGTATACGAGGCGCAGATGTCGGTCCTGATCGACGATCAGCGTTGTATGGTCGAATGCAACCTGACCTCGGTCTGGCATCTCGAAACTGCGACGCCCCTCACATCGACCCTGCACGTCATGGTCACGCCACAGGCGACGAAAGGTGCGGGACGCCGTTTGTAAATGATCGGCCAAGTCTTGCATGTCGCTCCGGTGATGTCCGGCAGCATAGTCACGTCGGAAGCTGGCGACGATCTGGGCCGCTTGCCGGGGCCAGTCCTGCACGCGGCAGCTCAGCCGTTCATCTGCGAAATACATCCAGAGCATGTTCCGCTGGCCCTTCGGGTAGTCCGAGAACCCGAACAGGCCGTCGCCTGCGGCATTCCATCCAATCACGTCCCAGCGAAGGTTCATCACGAACGCAGGTCGCTGCGTCAAGTCGTCCAGCAGCACCCGGATCAACGGTGGCATCTCGCACCATGTATCTGCCGGGGCCGAGGGCGGACGGTTCTGCGCAAGAAGGTACAGGTGCTGGCGTTCTTCGGGGCTCATCCGAAGGGCGCGCGCGACGCTGTCGAGAAGATGGGCCGAAACACGGATGTCTCGTCCCTGCTCCAGCCACGTATACCAGCTCAGGCCGATCCCTGCGACGGTCGCGACCTCCTCGCGCCGCAGGCCAGGGGTGCGGCGGCGTGCACTGCGCGGCAGGCCCACATCCTCAGGCTGTACGCTGGCGCGTTTGTGGCGCAGGAATTCCGCCAAATCCTGACGGGTGCGGGAAAGACGGGTGGTCATGGTGCTACAAGCAATAGGATAATTTACCCCATAGTAACAGAATAAAAGCTGCGCGAAAGGACGTCATGATCTCGAAGAAGGAGCTGTCATGCCGACCGAACCCATCCCTCGCCACCTTAGCGTGGCCCCGCTTTTCGCCCTGTTGCTTGGCGGCTTCATCACCATTTTCGATCTGTTCGTGGTGAATGTCGCGCTGCCCTCCATCCGCGCCGACCTACAGGCGGACCTGTCGGGGATCGGCTGGATCGTTGCAGGATACGAACTGACCTTCGGCGTGCTTCTCATCGCCGGCGCAAGACTTGGTGATCGGTATGGACGGCGCCGCGTGTATATACTCGGGACGATCTCTTTCACCCTGACATCAGTTCTTTGTGGCTTGGCGCCCGACACAGAGGCCCTGATCGCTGCGCGGCTGCTGCAAGGCGCGGCGGCGGGGATTCTGTTCCCGCAGATTTACGCCATGCTGCGCGTACTCCTTGATGAAGAACGGCGCCCGCGCGCGTTCGGCCTTCTGGGCATGGCCTTAGGCCTCGCGGCCATCGCGGGGCAGGTGCTGGGCGGCTGGATCGTCACGGCGGATATCGCGGGCCTCGGGTGGCGGATGATCTTTCTGATCAACCTTCCAGTCGGGCTTGTCGGAGTGCTCTGCGCGTTCAGGTTGCCGGAGAACAGTCAGTCCAACGCAGCGCGGATCGACCGGGCAGGGACACTCCTCGCCACGCTCGCGCTGCTCTTGCTGCTCGTGCCGCTTCTGGAAGGCGCGCATTCGGGCTGGCCGCTCTGGACATGGGTCAGCTTCCTTGCCGCGGCCATCACCATGATGGTGTTTGTGGCATGGGAGCGGCGGGTGACATCAAATGGCGGTGCAGCTGCGGTGGACCCGGCCATGTTCGCCAACCGTAGTTTCGCTGTCGGCTCAGGCGTCGTGCTCCTGGTCTATTCCACCTCTACATCCTTCTTCCTTGGCTTTGCGCTGCTGGTACAGGAGGGGCTTGGACTTTCGGCCTTCGCAGCGGGCACCTTGTTTGCACCGGCAAGTGTCGCCTTTGTCACCGCCTCCATGCTGGCGCCCCGTATCGTTGCGCGGTTCGGCACCACAAGCATTGCCGGTGGCGCGGTAATTTACCTCGCCGGAACCGTGGCCGTCGCCCTGACCGCTTTGGCCAACGGGAGCGTAGCATGGATGATCCCCGCACTGATCGTGTTCGGGTTCGGCCAAGGCCTTTCGATGACACCGTTGCTGCACTTTACCCTCGGCTTCACAACGGAAGATGAGGCCGGAATGGCGGGCGGCATCCTCTCGACCATGCAGCAGGTCGGCGGCGCGATCGGCGTGGCCGTGATCGCAATCCTCTTTAGCCAGATCCTGCGCAATGCAGGATATGCCAACGCATTCGCCGGAAGCTTGATCTATAACATTCTGGCGCTGATGCTGGCGGCGATCGGTATCGTGTGGCTGACACGGCGCAGGTCACGCGCTGGCATCCATCCGTGACATGCGCCCAATCCCCGTTTCTGCTCGTCGGCCACGCCGTGCCTGTCGCACATCATGCTCTGCTATCCCGTATAGCGCTGACAGCTGGGCATCGGTGATCATCTCGTCTGCCCGGCCACTGCGGCAATGTCCTTGTCTGTCGATGGTCAGAACGCGGTCTGCAACCCGTTCAATGAAGAACGGATCATGACTGGTGAAGATAAGCCCGTAGCCCTGTGTGGCCAGCCCTTGCAACAGTTGCGCCAGGTGTTCGCGCTTGCCGAAATCCAGCGCGGCATCCGGTTCGTCCAGCATCAGGGCAGGGGCATCTTGTGCGACGGCGCGGGCGATCATGGCCGCTTGGCGTTCTCCGCCGGAGATGCGGTTAATCGGGGCGTCGGCCAAGGCAGTGATGCCGAGGGCGGCGAGGGCACTGGCGGCCCTTGTCCGGTCAGCCGCACCGGGAGCCGCAAAGGGGCCAAGATGGGCTGTGCGGCCAGCCAGAACATAGTCGCTCACCTTGTCAGGAAAGGGCGCGCTCATGCTCTGCGGCACATAGGCGATGCGGTGGGCAATCTTGCGGCGGGTGAGCTGCGCCATCGGGGTTCCACCAAGCAGAATATCGCCGTCATGCGCCGGGGCGAGCCCGAGAATCGTGCGGAAGAGTGTCGTCTTGCCCGCGCCATTGGGGCCGAGCACGCCCAGAATTTCGCTCCGGCAAAGCGTGATGTCGATACCCCGTGCCACGGTTTTCTGCGCGGCACCGATGGCAAGGCCGGTGGTGCGGATCAATTCCATCCGGTGTTCCTTCGTGCAAGCAACACGAGAAAGACCGGCGCGCCGATCACCGCAGTCAGAACACCGAGCGGGACTTCGGTGGTGGCGATGGAGCGGGCGAGCGTGTCGATCAGCACCATAAGTCCGGCGCCAAGGATCAGCGACATAGGCAAGACACGATCGAACCGCGCGCCGATGGCCAGCCGCGCCATATGCGGCACCATCAGCCCGATCCAGCCAATGGTGCCCGCCGCCGCCACAGCCGCCGATGTGATCAGTGTGGCAGACCCGATCACCAGCCAGCGCAGGCGGCGGGTGTCGACGCCCAGAGCCTTGGCCTCATCTTCGCCCAGTGCCAAGACGCCGATGCGCCAGCGCAGGAGGAACAGCGGCACGAGGCCCAGCAGCATCGGCGGCACGATCAGCCAGACATCTCCGCGCTGAATGCCCGCAAGGCTGCCAAGCAGCCAAAAGGTCATCGCCGGGAGCTGATCGTCCGGGTCTGCCAAGACCTTGAGCAGAGAAATCCCCGCTCCGGCCAGCGCCCCGATGGCGATGCCGCAGAGCACGAGGGGCAATGTCTCGGCGCGTCCGCCCACCGCGCGGCCCACCAGCATGACAAGCGCCACCGTGCCAAGGCCGGAGGCAAAGCTCAGCCCTTGAATGGCAAGGACCGGCAGGCCCAGAAAGATCCCCAGCACGGCCCCAAGCCCGGCTCCTGCCGAAACGCCCAGAATATCGGGCGAGACCAGCGGATTGCGGAAGGTGACCTGATAGGCCGACCCGGCCACCGCCAGCGCCGCGCCCACCAAAGCGGCCGCCAGCACACGGGGCAGACGGATATTGAACAAGACGGTGGCCTGCGGGCCGGAGGTCTCTTGCCCGCTGAGCCCCAGCGCGATCAGCCGCAGCACATCCTTCGGGGGCAGGTGGTAGGGGCCAATCAGCGCGCCGAGCAACAGAACGGCCAACACGACCAGACCCGCCACAAGCATGACGGGCCTGCCCTGTGCGGCGCCTGCGACCGGCGCGCGCGATGCTGTGTTACTCTCCGACAAGGGCGGTCAGCGCCTCGTCATCGGGGGTGACCTGATAGAAGAGCGTGTAAAAATCGCGTACTTCCTGCCGCAGATCGCTGTTGGCCTCTTCGAGATAGAGCTTGTTCATCGCCCAGCGAAGGCCGATCAGCCGGTTGACCGAGGGCGGGCTGTCGATAAAGCCGAAGGGCGCGCGAGCGGCCAGATAGACCCGGCCATCGGCCACGGCGGGCACATCGGCCCAGGCCGGATTGTTGCCGACAGTTTCGGCAAAGCCCGCATCAATCGTGACGATCACATCGGGCGCCCAGGCGAGTACATTTTCCGGCGAAATGCTGGACAGCCCGTCATTGGACGCCTCGACCACATTGCGCGCACCGACGCGCGAGATGATCTCGGCATTGAGCGAATTTGGCCCCGCGGTTTCCAGCCCGTCGGCGCTGCGCGCGAGATAGACACCGGGGCGGTCTGCCTCGGGGATGCCCTCCAGCGTGCTGTCAACCATGGCGAAGGTTTCTTCGGCATAGCTTGCAAGCGCTTCGGCGCGCTCGGGCACGCCCAGAATGTCACCCAGAAGGCGCAGGGCACCGGGGGTGTTGTCGAAGGAGCCGTCGATCAACACATAAGGAATGCCAGTCTGTTCCTGAATGCGCGCGGCAAGATCGAGATAGGTATCGTTCACCGTGCCGAAATCGAGGATCACCTCCGGCTCGGCCGACAGCAGCACCTCAAGGTTCAGCGTATCACCGCGCCCCGTGAGCCGACCAAGGGCCGGTAAGTCATGGGTTTGGGGCAGAAGATAGGGCAGATCCGCCTCCGCAGGCGGTCGGACCCAGCCGATCATCGCATCGGGGTTGAGCGCATAGAGCAGCGCGGCGGCCGGAGGTCCGGCGGCGAAGACGCGTGTGGGGGCATCGGGAATGGTGACGGTGCGGCCTGTGGCGTCCACAATCTCATGCGTCTGAGCGCGGGCTTGCAGGGGGGTGACAAGCACGAGGGCCAGCACGATCAGCGCACTGCGCAGGATTTTCAAAGGTTTTTGCGGGCACATTGTGCGCCGAACAATCGTCATTTCAAAACTCCATGACTTGGTTTGATATCCAGAAGCGGGGTGCCATCCACGCAATCGAGCCCGCGCAGCCAAAGCGTGGTGCCCTCGATCCGCTCAAGCTGCACGATGGATGAGGCGATCAGATTGGGCCGCATGGGCGAGCGGATGGCGAAAGTGCCGATGGTCTGCCCGTCATTTCGCGGCGATTGCTGGCGCAGATCGCGCCGCCCCAGATGCATCCAGTAGAGCAGTTGCATCGGGCCGGGCGTTACGCCCTTGAGCGCCTCCTGCCAGATCGGATCAAGCTCGGCACGGCAGAGCGGCCCTGTCTCGGCATCTCCGCGCTTGGGACAGTCACGCGGTGTGGTCCAGGGGGTGTGCAAGGTGCCGATGAACAGTAGGCTGGCATCGCTTCGGTCCGGCACGGGGCCGGTCATCTCGCCGGGGCGCAGGTCAGCTTGGGTCATTCGGCCTTGTCCCCTAGGACATCGCTGGCCGTGATCCCGCGAACGTTGATCCGAACGCGGGCGGTCACGGCCACGGGGGCCACTTCGGTTACGCTGCCGGAAAGCGTGTTGCGGGCGCTGCGTTTCATCGGAAATTCCCTACCTTGTTCGACAGTATGGCCCTGGCCACTGTCGGCACAGGCGCCGGGCAGGCATTCTGCCCCCGTCATCTTCGTTATGTTTATAGGGAAATAACGCTGACTGTCCATGCCCCATGCCTCATTCCCCATGCGCTTTGGCTTTTGCACCATGCGTCCATGAAGCACGTTGGCCCGCCGGGCCATGCAGTACGATTTCACAAAGGGCCGTTTTCACCCGCGCGAAGGCTGCTTGCGAAGGCCCGCATCTTTCTACTCAGAGGTTTCGGAAAGCAGCCCGGTGATGCCCTCATAGTGCTGCGACACCCCATCATGCAGCGGATACAAAACGGCCTGAAGGGAGTGATAGATGTCCGGTTTGCCGGTGAACTGGCGGTCGCAGGGACGGCCTTGTGCATCGATTTCCGGGAACCAGCCATGGCCCTTTTGATCGATAAACAAGGTAAAAGCGGTGTCCCAAAGGCGGGTGTACCACGCGTGGTCCGAGGCGCGCCCGTCGACTTTTAAAAGTGTAGCAACGGCCCCAATCGCTTCGGCCACAGGCCACCAATATCGGTCACGCACACGCGGCGATCCATCGAAATCGAGCGTGTAGGCAAACCCTCCCTCGGGCAACCAGGCATCATTGAGCGCGGTTTCGATCAGCGCCCGTGCCTTCTGCAGCGCCCCGGTGTCGGGGCGTCCCGAGAGGTCCCAATGCTGCAAAAGAAGGCGGCCGATCTCGAAGGAATGGCCTGGCGTTGTTCCATAGGGGCGGAACATCGGATTGCCCTCATAGGTTTCGTCCACGCTCCAGTCCGCGCGGTAATGTTCCGGCAATCGCCAGCCGTTGGAGGCGCCAATGTGATCGACGAAAAAGGACAAAATCCGTCCGGCGCGTTCGAGATAAACGGCCTCGCCCGAGGCCTCGAACGCACTCAAATGCGCTTCGATTCCATGCATGTTGGCGTTCATGCCGCGATAGTCCGAAAAGATGCTCCAATCCCGGCGGAATTCGTCTTGCATCAAGCCCGCAGGTTCGTCCCAAAAGCGTTCAGAGATCACCTGCGTGACATCATCGCGCAGACGTTTTGCGTCCGCATGGCCCGCGGCCTCGGCGCTGGCGGCTGCCAGCAGAACAAACATGTGGCCATAGGCCAGCTTGTCGGTGTCGACAGGGCCGTTTGCGTCGAAAGACCAAATATAGCCGCCATACGCGCTGTCCCGGTGGTTGTCCCATAGGGCGCGCATCCCGGCATCGACCAGAGGCATACAGCCGGGATGCCCCGCCAAATGTCCCAAGGCGTAGGAATGTACCAGTCGCGTTGTGGTGATCAGCTCCTGCGGGCCTTCGATGGCGGCCCCGTCGCGGTCGAGAACCGCCAACCGTCCATCCGGGCGCAGACTGGCGCGGAACAGATCAAGTTGGCCGCGCGCGTCCTCTTTCAGTCGCGCCACAAAGGCTGGGTCATGCACGTCGGTCAATGTGGTATGAGGCAGTGTCACGGCATTTCCTTCAGACAAAACTGGCATCGATCAGATGCTGGGCATAGGGGTCAGTGGCGCGACGCGCGGCAATGGCCTCTGGTGCGAACTCATCGACAAATCGGCCGTCCTTCATCACCAGAATACGATCGCACATATGCGCGATGACCGACAGGTCATGGCTGACCATCACATAGGTAAGTGCTTCGGCGTCTTTCTTATCCGACAAGAGGTTGAGCACTTCGGCCTGAACGCTGACATCCAAGGCCGAGGTCGGTTCGTCCAGCAACAGGATGGGCGGGTTCAAAACCAGAGCGCGGGCGATGGCCACGCGCTGGCGCTGGCCGCCCGACAACTCATGTGGGAAACGCTCGGCGAAACTGCCCGGCAGCCCGACCTGTTCCAGTGCGTCTTCCACTTGTCCCGGGCGCACGGCAAGCCCCATGCAGCGCAAAGGTTCCGTGATCGCGCGGCGGATGCGGTGGCGCGGGTGCAAAGAGGCAAAAGGGTCTTGGAACACCAGCTGCAATCGGCGCAATTCTTCTTGGGTGCGGCGGTGCGAGACGGGGCTTCCTTCGACGCGAATTTCGCCGCTCCAGCCGCGCTCAAGGCCGGTCAGGCACCGCAGCACGGTGGACTTGCCGCAGCCGGATTCCCCAACGATCCCCAGCGTTTCGCCGCGCCGGACGTCAAAGTCCAAGGCGCGGACCACATGGTTGCGATGCTCGCCCTCGCCATAGACAACGTCGAGTCCCCTGACTTCAATGGCATGGTTTTTGGTGCTCATGACTGAGCCTCCATCTGTTCGAGCCGTTTGCGATCCGGCACGTGAAGGCGCCGCACGGGATTGGAAGGATCGGGCAGCGCCGACAAGAGCCCTTGGGTATAGATGTGCTTGGCCTGTGTCAGGTCTTGGATCATCTCGACCACACGTCCCTTGTACATGACCGCCACCTCGTTGCAAAAGGCGGCAACCATGCGGATGTCGTGGCTGATCAGGATCAGGGAGGAGCCTTGTTCACGCACCAATTCGTCGAGCAACTCCAGAACCTCAGCGCGGACACTGACATCCAGTGCCGAGGTCGGTTCATCCGCGATGACAAGGCGGGGCCGGGCAATCAGCATCATCGCGATCATCACCCGCTGGCCCATACCGCCGGAAATTTGATGAGGGTAGAGGTCCATGACGCTGGCAACGTTGCGAATGCGCACCCGGTCAAGCATCTCTGCGGCGGCGTTGCGCGCGGCGCGGCCCTTCAGCCCGAGGTGCAGATTTGCGGCTTCGGCCACCTGATCGCCGATCGAGCGCACAGGGTTCAGGGAATAGCGCGGGTCCTGCATGATCAGCGCCATGTCTTTGCCGCGCAGTTTGCGAAAGCCTCTTTCATTCAACTTTCGCAGATCCCGCCCTTCAAGCTCCATCAGATCGGCCTCGACCGTGGCCGAGGGCGGCAGAAGTCGCATCAGGGCGCGCCCCACGGTGGACTTGCCGGAACCGCTTTCCCCGACGATGCCGAGACGGCCTGCGGAGAGCGTGAGATCGACGCCGTTGACGGCCTTGAGCGCGCCGCGACCGTAGCGGACGTTCAGCCCCTGCACGCGCAGGGTCGGGGCGGCGGGCTTTGTATCAGGAACGGTCATGGCGCGGATCCAGGATGTCGCGCAGGGCGTCGCCTGCGATGTTGAAGGAAAGGCTGGTCAGCAGGATCGCGATGCCGGGCATCACGGCCACCCACCAGTAGTCGATCATATATTGTCGCCCGGCGGAGATCATCGCGCCCCATTCCGGGGCTGGCGGCTGTGCGCCCAGTCCCAAGAACCCGAGAGAGGCCGCCGTCAGGGTGATCACCGCCATATTCAGCGTCAGGCGCACCACGACGGACGGAATGCACATGGGCGTCACATAGAGCGCGATCAGGCGCAGATGTCCTGCGCCATAGACCCGCGCTGCCGAGACGTAATCGGAATTGCGGACCACCAGCGTTTCCGCCCGTGCCAGACGCGCGATTGGCGGCCAGGAGGTCAGCGAGATCGCGATGATCGCGGTGTTCAGGCCCGGGCCGATGGCGGCGGCAAAGGCCAGCGCGAGGACGAGCGACGGGAAGGACAGCACGATATCGGTGATCCGCATCAGGATCGTATCGGTCCAGCCGCCGAAGTAGCCGGCGACGACGCCGATGATCAACCCGATGGGGCCAACAATGGCGGAGACCGACAACACCGTGCGCAGCGTCAAACGTGAGCCCCAGATCAGACGGCTGAGAATATCGCGGCCGAATTCATCTGTGCCCGCCCAATGTGCCGCCGAGGGCGCCGAAAGCGCATCGGACAGAACCTGACGGTTCGGTGAATAGGGGGCCAGAAGCGGCGCGAACAGGGCCACCAGGACCAACAGGCCGATCAGGATGAAACCGGTGAGCCCCAAGGGCTCGCGTGCCAAGTTGCCCCAAAACGGATGACGCAGAAACCGCATCGCGATATTCGGGCGTTTGCTCAGGGCGCCCTCAGTGGTGTGAGACATGGATGGGGCGCTCATGCTGCCTCCTTGGTGCGGGGGTCCAGAAGAGTGTAGGCAATGTCCGACAGGAAATTCAGAAGCATAAACACCACTCCGATGATGATCGTGGCTGCGACCACTGCATTGATGTCGCCGATCAACAGGGCGCTGGTCATATACTGCCCAATGCCGGGCCAGGAGAAGACGACTTCGGTCACCACGGCACCTTCGAGCAGGCTGCCATAGGAAATCGCGGCGACGGTGATGAGTTGGACGCCAATGTTGGGCAGGATATGCCGCCCGAGAATCTTTGCCGGGCTGACACCTTTGGCGCGCGCGGCGATGACATAGTCTTGCGACAATTGTTCCAGCGCAAAGCTGCGTGTCATGCGGGTGATATAGGCCATGGCCGCATAGGCCAGCATCGAGGCGGGCAGGATGATATGTGTCAGGGCATTGCGAAAGATGTCAGTCTCACCGGCCAAAAGGCTGT
This sequence comes from Celeribacter naphthalenivorans, assembly GCF_020524585.1. Lineage (GTDB taxonomy): Bacteria > Pseudomonadota > Alphaproteobacteria > Rhodobacterales > Rhodobacteraceae > Celeribacter > Celeribacter naphthalenivorans. Next base: position 189,172 of record NZ_JAIVLK010000007.1, on the reverse strand, counting down.
CGACAAGGATCATGCCGGTGACATTGGGGACGATGCCCTCGTAATAGACATCGATCCGGCCGGGGCCGCCCACGACCTGAAGGATCGCATAGAAGATCAGCAAGCCGATCATCCCAAGCCAGAACACAGGAACCGAATGCCCCACGAGAGAAATCACACGGATCGTCTGATCGACCCATGTGTCGCGGCGCAATGCGGCGGTCAACCCGAGGGGCACCCCGATGAGCATCGACAACACGATCGCCAGTGTGGCCAGTTCGAGCGTTGCCGGGAAGGCGCGCCAGAGGTCTTCGGCGACCGGGTTGCCGGTCAGCGCCGCGACCCCGAGATCGCCGTGCAGCATGTTCCAGACATAGTGTCCGAACTGCACCAGCACAGGTTGATCCAACCCAAGGCGCGCGCGCATCGCGGCATAGGCCTCGGGGTCGGCCAGTTCCCCGACCAAGGTGCCCACCGGGTCGGTGGGCAAAACACGGCCAATCACAAATGTCACCGCGATAAGCACAAGCAGGCTGAGGAGAAGCTGGATCACTCTCTGACCCAGCTTCATCGACGCCACGGATTTCATGACAGACCGTGCCATTCAGTTCACTCCGATTTCGAGACTTTGTCGAGGCGTGTCACCTGCTGCGGATGCCCTTCGTAGCCTTTCACGTCGGTCGAGATCGCCAGCGGCAGAAACCGTTCGAACATCGGCAGGATCGCGGGCACCGCATCGACGAAGGCCTGTTGCATTTCACCATACATGGCGACACGTTTCTCAGGGTCGTTTTCCTTCATGGTGCGGGCGGTCAATTCCGTCAACTCTGGGATGTCCCAGCCGGAGCGCCAGACAAAATTGCCCGCATTGTTCGCTTCGGGGCTATTGTCGGGATTGTTCGAAAACTGCTCCATCGCGCCCATCGGGTTGGGCATATAGGCCCCGGTTTGCGGCACCAAAAGTTCAAAGTTCCGCGCCCGGTGATCCGGCACAATGTCCGCGCCGCTGCCCTGCGTGATGGACGCCTCGATCCCGATGTCGGCAAGACCCGCCTGAATGGCCGTCGAAAGCTCGACCCGTGGCGTTTGGGCGATCACTTTGATGTTGGTCGTGAAGCCGTCCGGGTAGCCCGCCTCGGCCAGCAAGGCGCGTGCCTTCTCGGGGTTGTAGTCCCAATCCGGGTCCGGCAAAGCGCCCTCATAGGCCATCGGCACCGGAAGCAGGCGCTTTTTGCCGTAGGGGCCCATGATCGCCTGCTCGATCCCGTCGTAGTCGATGGCGTGGAAAATCGCCTCGCGCACTTTGGGGTTGGAATAGGGCTCCTGAGTGACATTCATGGCCAGCGCGTAGAACCCGCCGGTGGAAATGCCGCGCACGTCGACCCCGTCCTTGTCCGAGAAATATGCGATATCCTTGGGCGACAAAGCGCCGGCGATGTCGATGTCGCCGCGCTCCAGCATCAAGCGCTCGGCCTGGCTTTCGGGCACGTGACGCATGACAACGCGTTTCAGGATGGGCGCGCCGCTCCAGTTGTCTTCATCGGCATTCATGATCACGATGTCATTCGGCGCCCAGCGTTGCAGATCGAAGGGGCCGGAACCGGCGGCATGGGTCCGCAACCATCCGTTGCCCATATCGCCATCTGCCTCATGCTCCATCACTTCGGCCCGCTCGACGACGGAGGCGGCCACTTCGGAGAGGCGATACAGCAGGAAGTCTGCCGCCACTTCGCCGGTCAATGCGATGCGGAAGGTGCGGTCATCAAGTGCCTCGGTCAGGCTGTCGATATTCTCTGCCGTATATCCCGTCGACCCCAGTTTGGCGGCTGGCGCCTGATTCAGTTTCAACACCCGGCGGATCGACCAGACCACATCCTCAGCGGTCACGGGATTGCCGGTGTTGTTGAACACGGCGTCCTTCAGATGGAAGGTGATCCCGTCCTCGGTGATCTCCCAGCTTTCGGCCAGTTGCGGCGTCAAGTTGCCCGCCGCATCGGAGGCCACGAGGCGGTCATAGAGATTTGCCATGATCTCCAGCGAGGTCACCTCTTGGCCCTGATGCGGATCGAGAGAAATCACCTGTGCCAAGGACGTGCCGTACACAAGCGTGTCCTCTGGCGTTGCGGCCATGGCGGGGGTCATGCCGCTCGCGGCGAGGCTTGCCGCCAGAATGCCAGCGGCGACCCCGGACTTCAAAGATTGTACACCCATCGTTTCCTCCCTTGGGTTGTTCCTGTTTGGCGCCAATCCTCCTTGGCCGCCAAACGGTTATGTGGTTCAGGCTGCCTGCTTTGTCTGTGCAATCAGGTCCTGAAGCATTTCTTCTTCTTCCCCCGTTAAATCGGTCAGCGGCGCACGCACCTTGCCGACGGCAAAGCCTTGTTGACGCACACCCGCCTTGATGGCGGAGACGGCATATCCGGGCTTGCGGGCACGAATATCCATGAAGGGGAAAAAGAACTCGTTCAGAATACGCCCACATACATCGCGCTTTTCGGCTCGGAGTGCCTTGTAGAATTCCTGCGCAAGGCCGGGCACAAAGTTGAACACGGCAGAGGAGTAGGTTGTGAAGCCTGCGCCAAGATAGGCCTCGGCGAAGAGCTCGGCTGTCGGCATGCCGCCGATATAGGTCAGCCGATCCCCCAGCGTTGCAGTTATTTTGCGCACGAGGGCCAGATCTCCCGTGCCATCCTTGAAGCCGATCAGGTTCGGGCAATCGTCCGCCAAACGCGACAGCGTATCGGCTTCGAGGACACAATTGTCACGGTTGTAGACGGTCACACCCAGGCCCGTGGCATCGCAAACCGCTTTGACATTGGCATAAAGCCCCTCTTGCGGCGCGTCGATCAGATAGTGGGGCAGGAGCAGAATTCCGTCCGCTCCTGCTTTCTCGATCTCGCGGGCCAAGTCCACGGCCACCGCGCTGCCCCAGCCACAGCCGGAAACAATCGGAACATTGCCGGAGGCGGATTTCGCAGCGCGCACGATGCCCGGGATTTCATCGGGTCGCAGCGAGAACATCTCGCCCGTGCCGCCTGCCGCAAACAGTGCCGAGGCATTATAGCCTGACAGCCATTCGATGTGCTCGGCATAAACATCAGGGGCAAAGGCGCCTTCGCTGTCAAACGGTGTGACGGGAAAGGAAAGAAGCCCCCCTCCGAGTGCGGATTTGATCTCTTGCGTGTCCATGGCGCGATGCTTCCTCTCTGCTCACCCCTGTCCCACATTTGACTTGGTGAGAGCATTAAGGGATGATATCAACAATTCATACGATGAGTCATAGTATGATTCCATTCTATACGCAACATGAGTCTCAAAATATGCTCGAAGTACGCAAAACGAAGGCCCGCCTGGCAGAGAGTGTCGTGGCGCAGATCCGTCAAGATATTGAAAGCGGGCGCACGCCGCTCGGCGCCCAGCTTCCAACCGAACCCAAGCTGATGGAGGCCTTTGGCGTCAGTCGCACCGTCATCCGCGAGGCGATTGCCGAGTTGCGTGCCGCAGGCATCGTCAATCCGGTGCAGGGCAAAGGCGTCTTCGTGGCGGAGAAACTGCCCAACGCTCTTTTGACTCTGTCACAGGATGAACGCCGCTCGATTCCTCGTACAATTGAGTTGATCGAGTTTCGCACGGCGATCGAGGTGGAGGCCGCCGGATTGGCCGCACTGCGCCGAACTAGCTCTCAAGAATTTGATATTATGTCAAAAAACTCAATAATGAAAAAATCAATTCTGGATGAGAGCCGCACCTCTCAAGCGGATTTCGATTTTCATATGGCGATCGCAACGGCCGCCAACAACGGGTATTTCCCACAGGCCCTGTCGCAGTTCGGCCCCTCGGCCATCCCACGTGCTTCGCTGCCAAATCTGACTGAGGCGCGTAGCCAGACCTACCTTGAAACCATTCAGGCGGAACATGATCGCATCGTTCACGCCATTTCGATCCAGGATGCCGTTGAGGCAAGGGCGGCGATGCGCGCGCATCTGGAAAATTCCCAGGCCCGCTACCGCGCGCTCTCCCTTGCTCTCAGTGAAGCGACCGACAGGTGATCGAGTTGGGGCTAGGCAGGCGCGTTAAGTCATACTATGACTTGACCTGACCTAAGATTCGGGAGGAGCCCCATGTATATCGGAACACAGCGCGAACCGCGTCATGCCACTGACTTTAAGATGCTGACACAGTTCGGTGTTCGCCATATTTCACTGGACCCGCCCGGGCCGTGGACGGAATGGACGCTTGAGGCATTGGAGCGGCACCGTGATGAGGTCGCATCTCATGGCATGATCTTGGATATGATCCAGTTGCCGTTGCCTTCGGTGGCCGTGGATCGCGCGCCCTGCGCCGACATTCTTCTGGCCGGGCCGGAGCGGGACCGCCAGATCGCGGGCATCTGTGAGCTCATCGAGAATTGTGCCCGGGCCGGTATTCCGGCGGCCAAATACAACTTCAACTACATTGGCATCCCGCGCAGCGAAGATGAGATCGGGCGCGGCGGTGCGCGCCTGCCGTCCTTCTTCTGGGACAAAATGGACCCTGACACCGCGCCGCCGTGTGAGCCTCTGGAAGAAGAAGAGATCTGGGAGCGGGCCGAGTATTTTCTGCGCCATGTTGTGCCGGTCGCGACCAGCGCCAAGGTCCGGCTGGCCTGTCATCCGCACGACCCCTGGACCCCGCCCGGCTATCGTGGTGTGACCCGTATTCTGGGCACGTTCGAAGGCATGAAGCGTTTTGTCGAGACCCACGAAAGCCCTTATCACGGTCTCAACTTCTGTATCGGAACTATGGCCGAAAACCTTGATGCGCCGGATGCCGAGATGGACGACATCATCCGGTGGTTCGGGACGCGCGGAAAGCTGTTCAACATTCACTTCCGGAACATTCAGGGTAGCAAAGGAGGGTTCTCAGAGGTGCTGCCCGACGATGGCGATGTGAATATGTTGCGCGTGCTGCGGGTCCTCGAAGAGGTCGGCTATCAGTATATGGTCATGCCGGATCATGTGCCCGAGATCGACGCCGTGGACCCGGAAGGTGCCGCTTTCGCATTTTCCTACGGTTATATCGCCGCCGCCATTCAGCACGCGAAAGGCGCGTGATCGGGACGCGTTTTGTGCCCCGTTTTGATGAGACAATACACTTTGAAAGGATGCAGTATGACGGACAGCTCTGTCTTCACCCCGCACGGCAAACATCTGGTCGCGGGCGACTGGATCGCCAGTGCCGAGACCTTTGCCTCCGAGCCCGCCCACGGGCCGTCGCATAGATTTAGTGTCGGCACGGTTGATCTGGTGAATGCTGCCTGTGAGGCGGCAGAAGAGGCCTTTTGGAGCTATGGCTACACGTCGCGCGAGGAACGCGCGGTCTTTCTTGAGGCCATCGCAGATGAAATCGAAGCCCGTGCCGAGGCGATCACCGAGATCGGCACACAGGAAACCGGCTTGCCGGAGGGCCGTTTGCAAGGCGAACGTGGCCGGACCACCGGGCAGTTGCGCCTCTTCGCGACGCATATTCGTGAAGGCGCCTATCTCGACCGCCGTGTCGACGAGGCGCTGCCTGATCGTCAGCCCCTGCCGCGTCCGGAACTGCGGATGATCCAGCGTCCGATTGGTCCCGTTGCGGTTTTCGGCGCATCGAACTTTCCGCTGGCCTTTTCCACCGCAGGCGGGGACACCGCTGCGGCACTGGCGGCTGGCTGTCCGGTCGTGGTCAAAGGCCATTCTGCGCACCCGGGCACCGGCGAAATCATTGCCGAAGCGATCCATGCCGCGATTGAAAAGACGGGCATGCCGAAGGGTGTTTTTTCGTTCATTCAGGGCGGCACACGCGAGGTCGGGGCCGCGCTCGTGCAGCATCCGCTGATCAAGGCCGTGGGCTTTACAGGCTCTTTGGGCGGTGGTCGGGCCTTGTTCGATCTTTGCGCGCAGCGTCCGGAACCGATCCCCTTCTTTGGGGAGCTGGGGTCTGTGAACCCGATGTTCATCCTGCCCGAAGCGGCCGCCGCGCGTGGTGAGGCCATCGGCACGGGCTGGGCTGGGTCGTTGACAATGGGGGCAGGGCAGTTCTGCACCAACCCCGGCATCGCGGTGATTGCCAAAGGGTCGGAAGGGGACGCCATTGTGGCCGCCGCCGCCAAAGCCCTGAGCGCCGTTGCGCCACAGACTATGCTGACCGATGGCATCGCCTCGGCTTATGTCGCGGGCAAGGCTCGGTTCCACGACCGCAACTCTGTCCGTGCGGTGTTCGAGACCGAAAGCGCGGGGCGTGACGTTTGTCCGAACCTTTATGAAACCGATGCTCAGGCCTATCTGCAGGATCATGCTCTGGGCGAAGAGGTCTTTGGGCCGCTTGGACTGGTCATCCGCACCGAGACGCCGGAGCAGATGGTGGAGTTGGCCAAGGGGTTTGAGGGGCAATTGACCGCGACGCTGCACATGGATGCAGGCGATGCGGTGCTGGCGCGGAAACTTCTGCCAGTGTTGGAGCGCAAGGCGGGCCGGGTCATGGCGAACAATTTCCCGACAGGTGTCGAAGTGGCCGATGCCATGGTGCACGGCGGGCCTTACCCGGCGTCGACAAATTTTGGCGCGACCTCGGTCGGCACCCTGTCGATCCGCCGTTTCCTGCGCCCGGTGTGCTTCCAGAACATCCCGGAGGGCGTCCTGCCTGAGGATCTTGCTTCGTTCTAAAAGGGTGCGGTTTTTCTGACCGGATCCACATCGGGTCGAACATATCACTCAACGGGCGCGTGTTTTCATATCACGCGCCCGACGCGCGTCGTGAAACCATGACGCCTGCCTCTAGCTCAACGCCAAGGCGGCACAGAGGTCTGCGACCCGCGCGGCATTGTTTTCGGCCAATGTCCCATCGGCATGCCACAGCGAATTTTCAAAGCCCACTCGCATTTTCCCACCCAACGCAGCCGCAGCTGTCAGCGCGGCCGTTTCCCCCGTCCCAAAGGCACAGACCGCCCAATCGGGTGCGATCCCACGGCTGCGCATCCATTGCGTAAAGGGGGTGAGCATGTCGGGGGAGGAAATTTGCCCCGCCGTATAGCGCCCCAGCACGAACAGGAGTTGCAGCGCGGGATTTTCGAACTGCTCACATGGCAGCACGCGGGCGAGATGTTCGGCATCCTCCCGGTCGTAACAGATATGTTGGACAGTGATCCCGGCGTCCGCGCAGTCCCTATAAAAACGCCCGGCCACCTCCGCCCCATCCCGCAACATTTCGCGCAGGGAGACAGAGACCAGCGAGGCGCCCGAGTGCAGCGCGACATGGCGTTGATGTGGCGGATGGTAAATGCCTGCGGCCTCCGTCGTGATCTGAAGCGCCAGCCCCGGAACCTGCTCCGAGAGATGCGCCAAAGCCTCGCGATAGGCGCCGCTGTCGAGGAGGTGCGTGCCCTCGGGGGTGCGCAAATGGAAATGCAGCCCCTGTGCGCCTGCCGTTTGGCAGGCCCGCGCGGTGTCGGTCAGCTCATCAAGGGACATCGGAAGCGCAGGGTGGTCGGCCTTGGTCTTTGTCGCACCATTGGGGGCGACCATGATGCGGGGCAGGGCGGTCACGAGAGGGCTCCGGTCAAAGCGCTCTCAAACGCGGTGCTGAGTTTTTCGACCAACTCCCCGACCTGATCATCGGTCAAGATGAAGGGCGGCGCGAGGAGCACGTGATCGCCCTTTTGCCCATCGACTGTGCCCCCCATCGGGTAACAGATCAGCCCGGCCTCGAAGGCAGCGGCTTTCACCTTTTTGTTGATCCCAAGCGCCGGATCGAAGGGGGTTTTGCTGTCGCGATCCGCGACGATTTCCAGCCCGCGGAACATGCCACGCCCGCGCATGTCGCCAATATGGGGATGATCCGCAAACGCGGCGCGCAGGGCGTGATCGAGGGTGTCGCCCATCCGGGCCGCGCGTTCGACAAGCCCGCCCTCCGTAAGTTTCGTCACGACCGCATCGCCTGCTGCACAGGCGACCGGGTGGCCGATATAGGTGTGGCCATGCTGAAAAAAACCGGAGCCTTGCACAAATGCCTCGTGAATGCGGGCGGAACAGAGCGTGGCGCCGATCGGCTGATACCCGGCACCGAGTCCCTTGGCGATGGTGAGGATGTCGGGGGCGACGCCGTCCTGTTCACAGGCGAAAAGCGTGCCGGTGCGCCCCATGCCGCACATCACCTCATCGAGGATCAAAAGCACACCGTAGCGATCACAAATCTCGCGGATGCGTTTGAAATATCCGGGCACAGCGGGCACCGCGCCCAGCGTCGCCCCGACAACCGGCTCCGCGATGAAGGCGATGACAGTGTCCGGCCCGACCCGCAGCAATTCTTCTTCCAACGCATTGGCAGCCCGCAGACCGTAGGCCTCAAGGCTCTCGCCCGCCTCTTGTTCGCGATAGGCATAACACGGCGCGATATGAGAGGTTTCCGCGAGAAGCGGGGCGAATTGCGCCTTGCGCCAGACATTGCCGCCCGCCGCGAGCGCGCCCAAAGTGTTGCCGTGATAGCTTTGGCGGCGCGAGATGAACCGCGTGCGCTGCGGTTCGCCGGTTTCGACGAAATATTGCCGCGCCATTTTAAGCGCGGTTTCCACCGCTTCCGAGCCGCCGGACAGGAAATAGACCTTATCAAGCCCGTCGGGGGCATGGGCAATCAGGCGTTCGGCCAGAGCTTCGGCAGGGTCCGAGGTGAAAAAGCCGGTGTGGGCAAATTCGAGCGTTCCGACCTGTGCCTGCACTGCCGCAATCACATCGGGATCGGAATGCCCGAGACAAGACACCGCCGCGCCGCCGGAGCCATCCAGATACCGCTTGCCGGTGCTGTCATAAATGTAAGCGCCTTCGCCACGGACGGCCGTCGGCGGTGTGGTGCGGGAATTGCGGTAGAAAACATGCGTCATCATCTGTGCTCCGGGTGAGAAGAGGCCGCCTGAAGCGGTCACCTTTCACATGATGAAACACATGGTTCGAGAGTTGACAATAATTGAAACAATTGAAACAGTCCTGAGAACCACATCACATGCGCGGGATGGCAGATTGTCGGCGAGTTATCAGCAAAGGCTGGCGGAGCATTACGCCGATTTGAGCCCGCGCCTGCGCGAGGCCGGGGATTATCTTGTCGAAAACCCGCTGGATGTGGCGACGCGGTCGCTGCGGGCCCTCGCAGAGGAGGCGCGAATCGCTCCGGCTACCTTCAGCCGTCTGGCCCGCGCTTTGGGGTTTGAAACATTTGAAACCCTGCGCGAAGCCGTGCGCTCCCAGCTTTCCCTCAAGGTTTCGACCTTCGCCACACGCGCGAAGGACCTTCGGGAGAATCAACAGGGTGCATCGGAACGGCTTTTGATGCGCTCTCTGGAGACGGCCCATCACAACCTTGATGAGCTTGTGCGGGGGCTTGATCCTGCGCGTCTCGCGGATCTGGTCGAGGTGTTGCACAAGGCGCGCCGCGTGCTGATCGTGGGGGCGTTGGGCTCTACGGGGATTGCGGAATACGCCGGGTATATGGCCAATTTTCTTGGCGATAAGTGGCGGCTTGCCGGGCGTATGGGGGCGTCCTACGGCTCAGCGCTCAGCGAGATGGACGCGCGGGACGCCATGTTGGTCATCACCATGACCCCCTCTGCGCGGGTCTCGGTCCACGCGGCTGAGGTTGCGCGACGTCAAGGGGTGCATGTCACTGTAATCACGGATGGGTATGCCTCCCCCGCATTGCGTTACGCCAATACTTCGGTCATCATTCCAGGGGAAACTCCGAACTTTTTTAACACTTACACCACCACGGTATTTTTTCTTGAAATGCTCATGGCCATGCTTGCGCAACACGCCGGACCGGATGTTGTGGAACGCATATCAGAGATCGAGCGCCACAACCGGGCGCTTGGAGAAGTGGTCGATCTCTGAGGCGAGGATGCCTCGGGATGACCAAAAACACTAAGGGAGTCACTTATGACCAAACACATGAAACTCGGCCTCGCTGCCGCTGCTGCTTCCGCGATGATTGCGGGCTCTGCGATGGCTGAAGAGTTCGTCACCATCGGCACCGGCGGTGTGACCGGTGTGTATTACCCGGCCGGCGGCGCGATCTGTCGTCTGGTCAACAAGAACCGCAAGGAAACCGGCGTGCGTTGTTCGGTCGAATCCACGGGCGGTTCGGTGTACAACGTGAACACGATCAAGGAAGGCGAGCTGGAATTCGGCGTTGCGCAATCCGACATCCAGTACAACGCATTCAACGGCGTCGTGCAGTTCGATGGTGAGCCCTTCGATGGCCTGCGTGCCGTGTTTTCCATCCACCCCGAGCCCTTCACCGTTGTGGCGCGCGCAGATTCCGGCGTGAAAACCTTTGAAGATCTCAAAGGCAAGCGCATGAACATCGGCAACCCCGGTTCCGGTCAACGCGCGACCATGGAAGTTGTCATGGACAAGCTTGGCTGGACCACCGACGATTTCGCTCTGGCGACCGAACTGAAGCCTGCGGAACAATCTGCGGCGCTGTGCGACAACCAGATCGACGCCATGGTCTACACCGTGGGTCACCCGTCCGGGTCCATTCAGGAGGCCACCACCGCCTGTGACTCCGTGCTCGTCGAAGTGGCAGGCCCGGCGATTGAAGAACTGGTTGCCGACAACCCCTACTACCGGACCGCGACCATTCCGGCAGGCATGTACCGTGGCAATGACGAAGACGTGCAGACCTTCGGTGTCGGCGCGACCATCGTGACCTCCGCGGACGTGTCCGAAGATGCAGTTTACGCCGTGGTGTCCGCCGTGTTCGACAACTTTGAAGACTTCAAAGGTCTGCATCCGGCCTTCGCCAACCTGAAGCCGGAAGAAATGATCAAAGACGGTCTCTCCGCTCCGCTGCATCCGGGTGCTGAGAAGTACTACAAAGAACAGGGCTGGATGGAATAATCCGTTCCTAACAGTTCGAGGGCGGCGCATCAGTGCCGCCCTTTTCCCAAAAAATAATATCAGGGTGGTTACACATGGCAGACGCTGAAAAACGGGCGTTGAACGAGGAAGAGCTCCAGGAACTGGTTGCTGCCTCTGACAGTGGCGCACGCAATGTGCCGGGAACATTGGGTAAGGTGATTGCGACAGTTGCGCTGTTGTGGTCGGTTTTCCAAGTGCTCCTGGCGTCTCCGATCGGGCTCAAAGTGCTGCCCGGCGACATGATCAACAACGCGCGACAGATTCACCTCGCCTTTGCGATCTTTCTGTCGGCCATGTCCTATCCTTTGTTCAAATCCGCCTCCAAGACGTCGGTCCCGTGGTATGACTGGATTCTCGGTCTCGGCGGGGCCTTTTTGGCCATGTATGGCTATGTGTTCTACGAGAAAATCGTCGCGAATGGCGGGCTCGCGGACGCAAGCGACGCCTATTTCGCCTTGGCAGGTCTGGCATTTTTGTTCATTGCGGCCTACCGGACGCTCGGTCCGGTGATGGTCGTGCTGGCCATCGTGTTTCTGGCCTATGTGTTCTTCGGGGCGTCCGAGGCCGTGCCGGACTCGATCCGCTGGGCGGGCGCCTCGCTGCGCAAGGCGATGTCGCATATGTGGATCACGACCGAGGGCGTCTTTGGCATCGCGCTGAACGTCTCGACGCAATTCGTGTTTCTCTTCGTCCTGTTCGGCGCTTTGCTCGATAAGGCCGGGGCCGGGAATTATTTCATCAAAATGGCTTTTGGCGCCCTGGGGCACCTGCGTGGCGGTCCGGCCAAGGCCGCTGTTGTCGGCTCTGCTGCAACTGGTCTGATCTCCGGCTCCTCCATTGCCAATGTGGTCACCACCGGCACCTTCACCATTCCGCTGATGAAACGCGTGGGTTTCTCGGCCGAGAAAGCCGGGTCGGTCGAGGTCGCGTCCTCTGTGAACGGTCAGATCATGCCGCCCGTGATGGGGGCAGCGGCCTTTCTCATGGTGGAATACGTCGGCATTTCCTATTTCGAGGTGATCAAGCACGCCTTCGTGCCCGCGATCATTTCCTATATCGCGCTGGTCTATATCGTTCACCTCGAAGCGGTGAAAAACAACATGCCCACGATTGGCAACAAGGTGGTGTCGCTCTGGCGCACGATCATGGGGATGTTCCTGTTCTTCGCGGGCTTTGGTGCGCTGTGCTATGCCACGCAATTCCCGGTCCGGCTGATCACCTCTGCCGTGCCGGAAGGTTCTGGCTGGATTCTCGCCGTCTTGCTCGGCGTGATCTATGTCGCGCTGATCAAGCTCGCCGCCGATGCCGACGAGCTGGAGGCCGACGATCCGAATGCCGAGGTGGTGGAACTGCCCGATGTGGCAAAGCTCTGGAAAGCCGGGCTTTACTACCTGATGCCGATCATCGTTCTGGTCTATTTCCTGATGATCGAACGCAAATCGCCTGGCCTGTCGGCGTTTTGGGCGACCTTCCTGTTGTTCTTTATCCTGCTGACGCAAAAGCCGCTCAAGGCGATGTTCCGAGGGGAAAGCGGTGCGGGCCAGAAGGTCAAAGAGGGTGTGGTCGATCTCGTCGAAGGTATGATCGACGGTGCGCGCAACATGATCGGCATTGGCCTTGCGACCGCCACCGCCGGGATCATCGTCGGCACCGTGTCCTTGACCGGCATCGGTCAGGTGATGGCGGATTTCGTCGAGTTCCTTTCTGGCGGCAATCTCATTCTGATGTTGCTGTTCGTGGCGATCCTGTCGCTCATCCTCGGCATGGGCCTTCCGACCACGGCGAACTATATCGTTGTGTCCTCGCTCATGGTTTCGGTCGTCGTCGAGCTTGGCGCGCAATCGGGTCTGATCGTGCCGCTGATCGCCGTGCACCTGTTCGTGTTCTATTTCGGGATCATGGCGGATGTGACGCCGCCTGTGGGACTTGCGAGTTTCGCGGCGGCGGCGGTCTCGGGCGGCGATGCGATCCGCACCGGCTTTACCGCCTTCTTCTACAGTCTGCGCACCGTGGCCCTGCCGTTCGTGTTCATCTTCAACACCGATCTTTTGTTGATCGATGTGACCTGGGTGCAGGGGATCATTGTCTTTGTCATCGCGACCATCGGCATTCTGGTGTTCACGGCGGCCACGATGGGCTTTTACATCACGCGGTCGCGGATCTGGGAAACTGCGGCGCTCTTGCTTGTGGCCTTTGCTCTGTTCCGACCGGGCTTTTTCATGGACATGATCCAGTCGCCCTATCACGACATTGCCCCCGCCGCCGTCGAAGAGGCCCTGGCCGAAGCACCTGTCGGATCGCAGTTGCGTGTGGTCGTCACGGGGCCGGATTTCGACACGCTTGAAGAGAAAGAGCTTCATCTTGCGCTGATCGTCCCGGAAGAGCCGGGCGGGGCCGCGCGCCTCGATGCGCTTGGTCTGATGCTGATGCCTGAGGGCGACGCGATGGTCATGGACGAACCGATGTTTGGCACCGATCTGTCGGACAAGTTGGCCAGTTTTGACTTTTATGGCGACGAGCCCGTGCGTCTGACCGCCGTGCAGGCCCCCGCCGATCAGCTCCCCAAAGAGTTGATGTTCATCCCTGCGCTCCTTCTTTTGGGCCTTGTGACCGTCCTGCAACGTGGCCGGGCGGCCTCTTCGCGTGAACTCAAAGGAGAACTGGCATGATCAAGACCATTCTATGTGCCATTGATGTGAACCGTCCAAAAGATGAGATCAAAGTGCTGGAGACCGCGCAACGGCTTGCTGCGGTGGAGAATGCGCAGCTCGATGTCATTACTGTGCTCCCCGACTATGGCATGAGTTGGGTGGGCGGCTATTTCGACGAAAACCGCACCAAAGAGGTCCGCGAGAGCGTCAAGAAAACCTTGTTCGACTTCGTCGAAGAGGTGCTCGGTGCCGAAGCGAATGCGCAGGTGCGCCATATCGTGGCCGTCGGCACCGCCTACCATGAAATTCTTGAAGCCGCAGAAAAGGACGAGGCGGATTTGATTATCCTTGGGGCGCATCGTCCAGATCTCAAAGATTACCTTTTGGGTCCGAATGCCGCCCGCGTCGTGCGTCATTCCAAATCGTCGGTCTACGTTGTGCGCTGACGACTGTTCTGAGCGACGTTCGGGCAGGTTTGACACCTTGAGTGGCAACCTGCCCGATTTACATGTGCCATCAGTGTGGGCCGCCGGCACCCGCTCCTTGCAGTGCGCACAGTCTGACGCGGCATGAGGGTAATGGTTGTTTCGTGCGGGCACTAAAGGTCATGTCGTGAAAGTCCTAATGGACATTTGGTGAGCCTCTTGGTAGTCATCTCGTGACATGAATGATGCTGATGAATATCTCCCGCGCCACCTGACGCCTGAGCTGCAGGACGCTCTGGCAACGGCACGCGTTGTCAACCTTGTCGGACCACGTCAGGTTGGCAAGACGACCCTTGTGCGCGATCTGTTTCAACAGGGGCGTTTCCTCACGCTGGACGATGCGGCGATTCTGGCGGCGATGGAGGCGGACCCCGAAGGTCAGCTGACGAGCCTTGCCGAGGAACAGCCGGATGCACCGGTGATCATCGACGAGGCCCAAAGGTCTCCGAAACTTGCTTTGGCGATCAAGAAAATCGTCGATCGCAATCGCCGGAAAGGGCAGTTTGTGCTGACCGGTTCCTCCAACGTTTTCACAACGGCGGAGGTCGCGGACTCGCTGGCGGGCCGAATGCAGACGCTCAAACTCTGGCCGTTGACGACATCCGAGGTCCATCGGGCGCCGGTCAACCGGTTGATCGACTGGGCGATGCAGCCGGACCCAAAGCTGTCGCAAATCGCAGAGCACGCACATCTGGGACGCAAAGACTATGTCGATCTCCTCCTCATGGGCGGTTACCCCGAAATCCGCGCCCTGCCACTCCGTTCACGGCAACGGCAGTACCGCGATTATATCGATGCGGTGGTGGATCGCGACGTGGCTGATGTCATGCCGGTGCGCAAACCCGATGCACTTCGGTTTCTGATCGACCAAATGGCGGCGCGGACCGCACAAGAGATCAACACCTCCGAACTGGCGAAACTGGCAAAACTCAAACGCGAAACGGTGGATCAGTACCTCGACATTCTCATGCGGCTCTCCTTGGTGACCAAGCTGAGCGCATGGATGCCGGGGGAGAGCAAACGGGATATCAAACAGCCAAAGTTCCATTTCGTGGACACCGGAATTGCCAGCGCGCTGCGCCGATTGAATGACAGATCCTTTGACATCGGCAACAGTCCCGAAGCCTTGGGCGGGCTGTTGGAGAGCTTTGTCGTCGGTGAACTCCAACGCGCTCTGCCGATGCAAGACGAAGACCATCGTCTCTATCATTGGCGCAGTGCGGATCGTCGCGAGATCGATATTCTGATCGATGGCGGCCATCGGTTGGTTGGCATCGAAGTCAAAGCCGCGACCACGGTTGCGGCCGATGATTTCAAGCATCTGAAATGGTTCGCCAACAATGGGCCGGGCAAAGGCCGCAGCACCGTCGGGATCGTGTTTTACCTCGGGCAGGAAAAGCTGACCATGGGAGAGGGCAACTTCGCCCTGCCGCTCAGCGCGCTTTGGGCGCAGGTGCTTTAATTACACCATGATAGTCGAGTGGGAGGCTCTGTTTGTTTCCGCTCAGGCCTGACCCATGCGGCGCATATCGGGGTGTATTGTCTGAACTTCCCGGTTTTTAAACCGATAAAGCGCGACTTTATCGCGACAAGCTGCGGGGCAAGCCGCGTGATGTTTGGGACGAGACGCACTTCGGCCCCCCCCCCCTTGCAGGCGAAGGGGGGGCGTCGGCTGCGGTGCATGCCGTGATGTGAAGCAGCGATGTTAAAATGTTCCGCGAATGCCGATCCCGACGGTGCGCGGCGCGGTGATGGCGGCCTCGGTGCCTCCCTGTGTACGGTTGAACTGCTTGAACGTATCTTCGCGAATGTCGAAAATATTGTTCACATAGCCATAAAGCTCGATCCCGTCATCGAACGCATAGGAGGCCTGAAGATCCGTGATCGTGTAATTGCCGATCTTGTAGTCTTCGGTGTTTTCCGCGTCAGAGAAATAGCCCCCGGCCACATGACGCAGTTGCCCGCCGACACGGATTTGATCCGTCACGGCCCAGTCTGCCCCAAGCGAGAGGGTCACAGGCGGGGCCTTGGCAAAGCTGTTGTCCTCGAAATCGGTGTTTCGGCTGATCTCCGTGATCTTTGTCTTGAGCAACCCAAGGCTGCCGTTCAGCGTCAGGACAGAGCTCGGCGCATAGTCGATCCCGAGGTCCAGGCCGTAGGCATAGGATTCTTCGGCATTGATCGTGTAGGTGTTGAACACGCCCGGAGAGACTTCGTTGAGCACGTTGTACTGTGCATTGGCGTAATCCATGTAGAACAGGTTCGCCGTCAGGAACATCTGATCCCCCATCAGCCGCGCACGTGCAAAGAGCTCGTAGTTGTCGATGGTTTCTGCTTTGAACTCTTCCCAAGTGTAGGTCGTGAAATTCGGCGACAGGCCGCCCGGATTATAGCCTTTGCTGTAAAGCGCGCCCACGGTCCACTCGGGCGTCAGCTCATAGGACAGCGCCAGACGCGGCAGCACTTCGGTAAAGGTTTCGTCGTAATCGGCAGGTTCAGTGATCCAGTTTGAGGTCCCGGTCCGCTGGATGCGGTCTTTCTCGATGCGAAGCCCCGCATTCAGGCTCCAGCGATCGGCAAAGTTCCACGTCGTCTCGCCAAACAGCCCGAGATAGGTTTTCTCGTCTTCATACACCGTGTCTGGGGCGACGCCATCGGCTTTGGCGATGAACAGCCAAAGATCGTCGCTGCGGTCGACCTTCTTGGCGTAGAAGCCCACGAGGCCGGACAGCTCATCCTCCGTGTCACCAAAGGAGAGTTGGATTTCATTGGACACCTCATCGGATTTAATGATCGCATCCCCGCGCCCGATCCCCGTGGTGCGCAGCGTGTCGGCCTGACTGACCTGCAACTGATTGAACAGTTTCATCCCGTTGAAAAAGTCGTAATTGACATCGAGCGTCGCGGTGTTCACCTCGACATCGAGGCTCGGCAGAGAGGTCGCGTAGCTGTTGTCGAGATCGTCATAGGGGGTGGTTGCCATTTCCTGCGTCGGGCGATTTCCGTCACTATGCGCCAGCGTCAGCATCATCTCGAGACCGGCAATTTCGGCCGGCGCCCAGAGCAGCTTGCCGCGCAGGTTAAGGTTCTCGAAATCGAGATTGGCGTCTCCCGGCACAAAGCCCGGGTTGGTGTAATCGATGATCCCGTCGCGACCGGAATAATCCACCGCAATCCGCCCCGCCAAATCGTCGCTCAGCGCATTGGAATAGGCAAAGGACAGACGCCGCGTGTTGTAGCTGCCGTATTCGGCGCGGTAGGCGCCTTCGGGGGTGAAGGTCGGATCTTTGGTATTCACCACGATCGCCCCCGCGATGGCATTGGCGCCTTGTGAGGTGGTCTGTGGCCCGCTGAACACTTCGACGGTGTCGACATCCCAGGTCGAGGAGGCCCCGAAGGTCAGTTCGTAGAAGTCCTGATAATGACCGTCGACGCTGACCGTGCCACGCGGCACGGTGCCGCCGAAGAACGCCACGGCACCGTTTTGCGGCCCCTGTGTGTCGATGCCACGGATCACCGGCGCGCTGACATTGTCCGGGTAGATCACGTTGGGTGTCGAGGCGACCACTTCGTCGATGGTGGCACGGCCGACCTTTTGGTTTTCGATTTCCGCCTCACCGACCACCGAGACGGAGGTCGCTGTCTCGGACAGGTCACGGTCCACCTTTTCGCCGCTCACGATGATCGGGTCGAGCATGATGATCTCGCCTGCGCCTTGTGCCATCGCGCCGTGTGCAGACAGGGACGCGACCAAAGCCATGAGACTGGTGGTGCGGATGAATTTAGATTGGGCTGTTGCCATGTTTCCCTCGGGTGTTCGCAGTGACTGGCCCGCTGGCTAGGGAAGTGGCTTGCAGCATTTCGTTCCGCATTGCATTACGCATTCCGCATGTCAACTCGCCTATTGCGGAAAACCATGCAAATTTGTACCTCCGTTGCACCGATGCACTTAAACTGACCAACATATCTCAATTTCGGGGGCGCGCAGACGTTGAGCCAGCACACACCGACCGTCGACACACCGGAGACAGCGAAACCGCGCGATGGCACGGTGCAATCGGTCTCCATCGCTGCGGATTTCTTGCGCGTGCTCTCGGCCGCCGAGCAGGCTTTGCCCTTGGGGGAGATCGCCAAACGGGTCGGAACCGGGCGCTCAACGGCACACAGATACATGCAATCTCTGGTCAAAGAGCGGCTCGCGCAACAAGACGCTGTCAGTGGCCATTACGATCTCGGCCCCTTGTCTCTGTCGATCGGCGTGGCTGCCTTGCGCCGTGTGGATCCTGTCGAGATTGCGGGGCGCTACATCAAAGAGCTTTGCCAGACCCATGCGCTCAGCGCCGGTGTGGCGATCTGGACGGAGCGCGGCCCCACAGTTGTGCGCTGGCACAACAGCGCTTATTTTGCGATCTCCGCCATCGGGCTTGGCACCATTCTGCCCATCGACAACACCGCTTGCGGTTTGGTGTGTCAGGCCCACCTTCCGGCGCGCTCCATCGCTGAGGCGCGCGAGCATCAACCCGAAGATTTTCGCGGCACGCCACCGACAGCTGCGCTTTTGAAGCAGGTCTATGAAGAGAGATGGTGTGAGATGACCAACCATCTTCTGTCGAATGTCGCCGGCCAGGCCGCTCCGATATTCGATGCGCAGGGGGAATTGGCGTGTATCGTGACCTCCGTCGCCGATCTGGGTCGGATGCAAACCGCAGATCAGCTTTCTGCGCTGAAATCTGTTGCCGATGCGATCAACCGTGAGACGGGCGGATCACACGCTTTCGCATGAGCGGGCAGATGTGCGCGCCTTGCGCGCCGCAGGGCGGGGTACGATCATCGGCAGGCCGGTTTCCGGGTCCTCCACAATCCGTGCCGACAAGCCAAAGACCTCCGCGACCATGTCTTCTGTGACAATTTCAGAGGGCGCCCCTTCGGCCATAATGCGGCCGTCCTTGAGCGCGATCATATGTGTGGCAAAGCGACAGGCCTGATTGAGTTCGTGCAGCACGGCGACAATGGTCCGGCCCGCCGCGCGCAACTCTTCCAGCAGTTCTAAAAGCTCCATCTGATGCGCGATGTCGAGATAGGTCGTCGGCTCGTCGAGCAAGAGGATCGGTGTTTCCTGCGCCAGAGCCATGGCAATCCAGACCCTCTGGCGCTGACCGCCCGACAGCTCTGACACCATCCTCTGCGCATGGGGCGTCATGCCGGTTGCTTCCAGCGCGCGGGTGATCGCCTCGCCATCTTCTTTCGACCATTGGCGCAAGAAACTTTGATGCGGAAAACGCCCTCGCGCCACCAGATCGGCGACAGTGATCCCATCCGGCGCGGTGAGGCTTTGTGGCAAAAGCCCGAGTTTGCGGGCAAAGGCGCGCGGCGGATAGTGCCGCACATCTTGCCCCTCCAAAGTGACGCGCCCGGATGTCGGCTCCAGCAGACGTGACAAGGCTCGCAAAAGTGTCGACTTCCCACAGGCATTCGGCCCGACCACGACGGTGAACGAACCGTCCGGGATCGACAGGGACAGGTCGCGGGAAATCTCCCGGCCCTCATAGGCCAATGTGATATTTTCGGCCTGCAAGGCCCCTGTCTGTCGCATGCTGCGCCTCATTTAACTGAGTCTTTCTGTCGGTATTGCATTGTGGAACGCATTCTGCAATATCAGTCGCAATCTTCCAGAGAGCCATACGCCATCTGCGCCGATCTCAAGCCCGAAAGAGTTTTTCCGCATGAACCGCCGCACTTTGCTTAGCAGCGCCTTCGCCCTTCCGTTGACCCTGATCACGACGCCGCTTTGGGCACAATCCGATGCGGATTGGCCGCGCGCCCTGACGCATGACAGGGGCACGCTGACGTTGAAAACCGCCCCTCAGCGCGTGATCTCCACATCGCCGAGCCTCACCGGGCTGCTTTTGGCCATTGACGCGCCGCTCGTTGCCACCGCCGCCACCACGCCGGGCGAGCTGACCGATGAGGCAGGCTATTTTAGCCAATGGGCCGAGATAGCACATGCGCGCGGTGTCGAAAGCCTCTATGCCAATCGGGATTTTGACATTGAATCTTTGATTATCGCAGGCCCCGATCTGGTCGTCGGCTCCTCGACCGGCGCAGACAGCCTTTTGCCCTATCTTGCAGAGGTCGAGGCACAGGGCCTTCCAACGCTTATCCTCGATTACTCCGACACAAGCTGGCAGGCCATGGCGCGCACGCTTGGTCGCGCAACGGATCGCGAGGCGGAGGCCGAAACCGCGATCCAGGATTTCGAAAGCCGGGCGAAAGAGGCCGCAGACCGGTTGGCGCTGAACGGGCGCCCGGCGACTCTTGTCGGCTATGACATCGCGGGAACCTATTCCATTGGCCGCGATCACAGCCCGCAGGCCGAGGTTCTTGAGGCGCTTGGCTTTGCCATCACGCCCCTGCCAGAAGAATTCAAAAGCGCCGTGACCCGTGTCTCCAACATGGATTTTATCTCGCGCGAAACCCTGAGCGCGGCCATCACCGAAGAGACCGTTATCCTGCTCAGTGCCGATGGCAAGGACGTCGAGGCCTTTCTGAACGACCCGCTTTTGGCCAATCTGCCCGCTGTGCAAAAGCGCCAAGTCTATGCGATGGGTCTGTCCTCTTTCCGCGTCGATTATTATTCTGCCCTTGAGATGATCGAAACCTTGGACGCCGCGCTTTCGGCTGAATGATGCGCCCCACGATTGCCTCCGCACCGCTGCGACAGCGGGTGATGCCTCTGGCCCTGACGGCGATTTTGCTCTGCGCGGCGGGGCTGATCAGCCTGACGGTCGGCGCACGCGCCATTCCAATCGCTGAGATCACACAAAGCCTGACCGCCTATGATCCGACCAATGATCTGCATGTCATCATCCACGCCCTGCGTCTTCCGCGCACCGTATTGGCGCTGCTCGCCGGGGCCGCTCTCGGTCTTGCGGGGGCCTTGATGCAGGCGGTGACGCGCAATCCTCTGGCTGAGCCGGGCCTGCTGGGCATCAACGCAGGCGCCGCCGTGGCGGTGCTTTTGGGCGTGAGCCTTTTTGGTTTGACCCGCATCGACCAATACCTCTGGTTCGGCATGTTTGGCGCAGGGCTCGCGGGCGTTGCCGTCTTCCTTCTGGGACGCGGCCATGACGCAGGGGTCGACCCGGTGCGGCTTGTGCTGGCAGGCGCCGGATTGTCGGTCATGCTGGGGGCTTTGAGCGGCATCATCATCATCAACGCGCCCGCAGAGGTTTATGAAGACTTTCGGCAATGGGGGGCGGGATCGGTCGAGGGACGCGGTGGTCCGGTTTTGATTGCACTGTCAGCGACCCTGTTGTTTGGCGGCGCGCTGACCATGGCGATTGCCCCCGGCTTGAATGCGTTGGCGTTGGGCCGTGATGTCGGTCGAGCTTTGGGCGCGCGTCCCGTGCTGATCTGGAGTTTGGCCTGCCTTGCCATCCTGACGCTTGCGGGCGGGGCGACCGCTGCCGTTGGCCCTATCGGTTTCGTCGGGCTGGTGGCGCCGCATATCGCCCGGCTGTTTTCCGGGCCGGACTATCGCTGGATCCTGCCGTATTCCGCGTTGATTGCGGCGCTTCTGCTGCTTCTTGCGGATATTCTCGGGCGCGTGCTTGTCAGCCCTGCCGAAGTCGCCGCCGGCATCGTGGCGACCATCCTCGGTGGGCCGTTCTTTGTCTTTAGCGTCCGACGCTTCAAGATGGTGCGGCTCTGATGCGGCCCTCTGTTCTCTCCATTGGTCCCATCTCCTTGGCACTTCATCCGCGGGCAATGATTGTAACGGTGCTTCTGGCGGTGTCCATTTTGGGTCTCGGTGTTCTGTTGCTCACCACGGGGAAAATGCCCATCGGCCTCGACGATTTTGTCGCCGTGCTCCGGGGCCAAAGCGACGACAGCCCCGCCGCCAAGGTGCTCTGGCGTATCCGTCTGCCGCGTGTGCTGACCGCCTGCCTTGTGGGATTTGGCCTTGGGCTTGCGGGGGCTGCGTTTCAAACTGTCTCGCGCAATCCGCTTGGTTCCCCCGATGTGATCGGTTTCACCACCGGGGCCGCGACGGGCGCCATCGTACAGATTGTGATGATCAACTCCGACCCGCTGAGCATCGCGGCCATGTCGATGCTGTCCGGCCTTGTGACCGCTTTTGTCGTGCTGATGCTGGCGCGCAAGTCCGGGCGATCAGAAGGCTATCGCCTTGTTTTGGTGGGCATCGGTGTCGGCGCGACACTGTCGGGCGTCAATACGGTGTTTCTGGTGATGGGCGATCTGGATCAATCCATCGCCGCGCAACTTTGGCTTGCGGGCTCTCTCAACACCCGCACATGGGCGCATGTCTGGCCCGCCGCGCTGGGTCTGATGCTGTTGGCGCCTGTCGTTTTGAGCCTCTCGCGCAGGTTGGCGCTGTTTGAGATGGGTGATGATGCGGCGGCGGCGCTTGGCGTTTCGGTCGAGCGCAGCCGCATTGCTGCCATCCTCGCCGCCGTCGGCATGACCGCGATTGCCACCGCCGCCGCAGGGCCGATCAGCTTTATCGCACTGGCCGCACCGCAACTGGCGCGCCGTGTGAGCGGCATGGCGCAAATCCCCTTTTTTGCCGCCGGCCTCATGGGAGCGGCTTTGTTGTTGGGTGCGGATTTGATGAGCCAGCGTCTGCCAACCGGGCTGAGCCTGCCGGTCGGGCAGATGACCGGGCTTTTGGGTGGCGGCTATCTTTTGTGGGTGCTGACGCGGCGTTCACGGTGAGGAGACAAGAGAATGACACAGAAACCTCTGCATATCGGCATGACGCTTGCCCCGACGTGGCTGTCCGGTGAAGGCTGGCGACGGCCTGACAGCGGGATCGAGGGCCTGTTGGGCTATGATTATTACATCGACATCGCCCGGCGCGCCGAGGCCGCTAAGCTCGATTTCGTCTTTCGTCCCGACGTTTTGGCCGTCAACAAAGCCATGATGGGGCAGGGTGGTGGTATGGGCGGCCTCGATCCGACGCTTTTGTTGGCAGCGATTGCGCATGCGACCGACAGGATCGGGCTTTTGACCACCGTTTCCACCACTTTCTATCCGCCGTATGTCCTTGCGCGAATGATCATGTCGCTGCATTGGCTGTCCAAGGGGCGCGCGGGCTGGAACATCGTGACGGCGCTCGATGGGCAGAGGAACTTTTCGCTCGACGACATGCCCACGCCAGAGGATCGTTATGCCCGTGCCGCCGAGGTGACCGAGATCGTGCTCAAGCTCTGGGCGAGCTATCCGCGGGACGCCATTCTTCAGGATCGCGACAGCGGGAGGATGGTTGATCCTGAGTTGGTTCAGCCAATCAATTATGAAGGGGACTTTCACCGGGTCGAAGGCCCCTTGGGGACCCCGAACATGGGGGGAGGCGACTATCGCATTCCGCTTATTCAGGCGGGGGCCTCGGAGACGGGGCGTGATTTCGCGGCGCGCGTGGCCGATGCCACTTTTGCCTCGACCCCCGATATGGAGGTTGCCATCGAGCTGCGCCGCGATTTGCGCCGTCGCGCGAAGGCGCATGGGCGCGGCGAAGAAGCCGTGCGGCTTATGCCAGGGATGAGCCTGTATCTGGCTGACACGGAGGCCGAAGCCCGCGATCTCTACCGTGCCACCCATGCGCGGGCGGATGACGCCCGCAAGTTTGCCAATATTCTGGAAATGACCGGCCTCGACCTGAGCGATTGGCCAAAGGAACGGAACATTCGGGCCAATGATCTGCCGCCACCGCCCGCCAAAGTGCGGTCGCGCACCCATGCGGGGCTCTTGCGGCGCGCTATTGAGCGCCATGAGCCGACGGTGGGCGATCTTTTGCGGATGCCCGAAGTCATGGGGTCGGCGCATTGGCAGGTGATCGGCACTGTTGCGCAGGCGGTGGATGAGGTGCGCAGATGGCGGGACGCGGGCGCGCTCGACGGGTTCATCCTGTTTCCTGGCGGCTCGGTCGATTGCATGCATCTCTGTCTTGACGCTCTTTGTCCCGCGCTCAGTGACGCAGGTTTGCTGCGCCGTGACTATCATGGCACAACATTCGCCAGCCATTTAGAAAGACCATAAGCGGTGTTTTGACCTCACGTTGACGGGTTGAGGCCTCAGATGAAATTAATTAACATAATACAGATTATCCGATTTTCTTATTGTGGCCGGGTGCGTGCACCTTTGAACATCAAAGAACGGCATAAAGCCGTCTGAAACAACTCCGCGACCGGCGCAACAATACGCCTGGAAAATGCTTTGGCTGGAAGACCCCTGCACTGGAAGACCCCTGCAGAGGTCTTCCGAGAAAGGATGCGGGCGGAGATGGGTCGATCACCTTCCCCTTGGAAGCAATAGAAGTAGCGCGGACAGATGGCCGAAAAGTTACCCTTCGTCTGCCAACAAAGGCGCCGCTCGTTCGCCAATCATGATCGCTGTCGCGTTCGTTGGGCATGAGACGATCTTGGGCATGATGGACGCATCTGCTACAGCAAGCCCCTTCAAGCCATGAACACGCAGCCGGTGGTCCACCACCGCATCTTCGCCAGTCCCCATTCTGCAGGTCCCGGCCGAATGATAAACTGAACTCGCGGTGCTTCGCACATAGGCGAGCAATTCGTCGTCGCTTTGCAAATCCACTCCAGGGCGCATCTCTCGGTCGACAAGACCCATCAATGGTGCCTGCCCGACGATGCGGCGGGCGGTGCGCAATCCCCTCACCAGTGTCTCAGCGTCGCTTGGCGCATCAAGGAAATTCGGAGCAATGACAGGAGCATCCTTTGCAGATGGGGAGGAGATCGTCACCGTTCCTCTGCTGTCTGGACGCTGGAGGCATCCGGCGATCGTGAAGCCCGCAAAGGGATCGAGCCCGTTGCGCAAATCAGCACTTGAGAACGGCATGACGAAATACATGATGTCGGGCCGCGCAAGCGTCGGGAGCGTTTTCAGAAGGCCGCCGCTCTGCCCACCTGCATAGGCAAGGGGTCCGCGGCGCAACACTGCGTATCTCAAACCCATTGCCGCAAGCGACAACGGATTGCGGACAGCAAGATTGACCGAGGGAAGCGCCTTCGCCTCCAAAACCAATCGTGCCTGCACATGATCCTGAAGGTTTTTTCCAACCCCGGGCAAGGCATGGCGGACCGGGACACCCGCGGCGCCCAGCACGCTGGGATCGCCGATCCCCGATCTCTGGAGCAAGGCAGGTGAGTTCAACGCACCGGCAGACAAGACGACAAGACGCTTTGCCTCAACGTCCTGCGTCGTGTCTCCGACGCGATACCGTAGCCCTGTCACACGGCCCTCATGGAGCGTCAGTGTCTCGACCATAACATTGGTGCGCAGGCTGACATTCGGGCGTCGCTCGGCCCTTCGCAGGAAGGACACTGCCGTGCTGGCCCGGCGACCGTTGCGAGCGGTCATCTGGAACCGGCCTACACCCTCGGATTGGGCGCCATTGAAGTCCGGCGTCTCATCATAGCCTGCCGCACGGGAAGCGGCGATAAAGGCGTCGTTCAAAGGATGCTCGTCCCGCAAATCAGAGACCCCAAGCGGACCGTCGACACCGTGATAGGCGTCAGCGCCACGCTCTTGGTGCTCGGAGAGACGAAAATAGGGGAGCACGTCGTCATACCCCCAGCCTTCGTTGCCCAGCTCTCGCCAATGGTCAAAATCTTCGCGAACTCCCCGCATATAGACCAGACCGTTGATTGAGCTGGAGCCGCCGAGCACCTTGCCCTGAGGGGCATAGCCGCGCCGACCATCGAATCCCGGAATGGGCTCCGTCTCGAAACACCAGTTCAAACGTTCATTGAAAAACGTCTTTGCGTAGCCGAGTGGAATATGGATCCAAGGATAGCTGTCGCGTCCTCCGGCTTCGAGAACGAGTACACTGCGTGTGCCGTCCTCGCTCAGGCGATCCGCCAACACACACCCCGCCGAGCCTGCCCCGACGATAATGTAGTCAAAACGTTCCAAGATCTCTCTCCAATGAGTTGATAAATGCGCGGGCGGTCAGGAACGCGGGCGGCAATCGGCCGCAAGCCCGATCCGCCCGCGCGTCAATTGTTATTCGACCCGGTAGGTGTCGTAATCGATCTTGTCGAAAATTTCGGTCCGCGCGAGGTTGTAGAGCGTTTTCGCGTCGTCGCGGTCCACGCCGTCCAGCAGGCCCTTCCACTTTTCGACGAGTGTCGTGAAGCTGGCCAGGCTGGCCTCGTAATCGGCAACCCCTCGTTGCTCAGCGATCCGTTTCAGGCCGCCGATATCATCGGCGACAAAAGCGTCGCGCGCAGCCAGAAGGCTCTCGGAAGGTTCGAGGATCTGAACCCCCAAGGCCTCTCCGCCATCGTAGCTTTCCTGAATCTTTTCATCCATGCCGCCCAAATAGCGCGCGATCGACCGAGCGCTTTCATCCAGCAGAAGATATCTCTGATCACTGCTCAGGCCCGCCCAGAACCGTTCGTTGAACGCCCATGTGGCATGTGAAAAGAACGGCCCCATCGGCAGCTTTATGATCGAATCCACCACCTCTCCGGTCCGCGCACCCTCGGTGATCTGTGCCTCATCAAGGGCGACGCAGTCGAGAGCCCCCCGCTCAAGGCTTGCGTAGATTTCGCCTGAGGTCAGGTTCACAGGGACTGCGCCGATGTACTCTGCAAATCGTGCCCAGCCGTTGCCTGCCGTCCGAATGGAGAGCCCCTTGAAATCGTCGAGTTCATTCGGAGTCCCGCGGCAGTGGAACACATACTGACCGGTCGACAGATTCCCGCCGAAGATCACGTTATTGTTCTCCCAATCGCGCATGCCATACTCATCAAGCAAGCCAAACTCGGTAGCGGCCATCGAGATGACAGCCATGTCCGGTTCGATCCACCCCATGTCACCGATGAGCGCCCAAATGGGCATCTGCGCGGGGATATAGCCTGCTGTCACAAAGGCGGCGTCCGCCACCCCATCGGCAAGCCCCTCAAGCACATCGCCGCCGGGCAAGAGAACGCCGCCGGCAAAAATCTGGAAGTCGATTTCACCATTGCTCGCCTCGCGCAAAGCGTCAGCCCATGGGTCTCCTCCCAGCACGGTCTGCGGGTGATCCGGCTGCAGCAAGGTGGAATAGGTGTAATCTGCGGCCATCGCCGCGCCGCCCCACAACGTCACCGCCAGTGTCAGCGCGTAACTGGGCATATTGAATGTCTTGGTCATTTGAGTCCTCCCTGTTTGTCACGTGATGGCGAACCATCGCCTTCTTCACCGGCGCGCAGACGAAAACCTCCCAGGCTGCGCGCCGAAGAATAAAATGTCCTATTTCATCATCATGCCCGGCAGCCACAGCGAGATGATTGGGAAAGCAATCAACACCGCCAAGACGAGCAGATCGGTCAAGAGGAACCATGCGGCGCCGCGGAAGATCGTCGGGAGACGAACTTTGTCGCCAAGAGCGGCCTTGACCACATAGACGTTCAGCCCGACCGGCGGCGTGATGAGGCCGATCTCGAGCAGTTTGATGGTGATGATACCGAACCAGACCATGTTGATGCCCAACTCGCCGAGCAGTGGCATAACGACAGGTAGGGTCAGCAGCATGATCCCTATCGAGTCGATGAACATGCCAAGGAAAATGAAGATCAGCGAGATCATCAAAAGGATGACAAAGGTGTTGTCGCTGACGCTCAACACTTTGTCCGCGAGGAATTCGGGCACGCCAGTCAGCCCCATGAGCCGGATGTACATCGCCGCGCCGACCGCGATCACGAACATGATCGTGGTGGAAACCGCTGCATCCTTAGCCGCTTCCAACAGCATTCGGATGCTGAATGAACGGCGGACCACAGCGATCACACACACCAGAAGTGCACCGATGCCCCCGGCCTCCGTGGGGGTAAAGGCCCCGGCAAAGATCCCGCCGAGAACGCCCAAGATGATCGTGGGCAGCGGCCAAATGTCTCGGAAGGCCTCGAGTTTTTCTTGGCGCGTGAAAGTTTCGTTGGACTTCGGGGCAATCTCCGGGCGTAGCCGTACCCTGATCGTGATCATAAGGCCGAATGCGAAGGCCGTCAGGATGCCGGGGATGAACCCCGCAAGGAACAGCGCGCCGATCGAGGTGCCGGTGAACAGACCGTAGATCACCATCAGGATCGAGGGCGGAATAAGGGAGCCCAGCGTGCCTGCCGCGGCGATACAGCCGGTCGCAAGCGCTTTGTCATAGCGCGCCTTGAGCATTTCCGGGACCGCGATCCTTGCCAGGGCCGCAGAGGTGGCGACCGACGATCCGGAAGCCGCCGCGAAGAGCGCGCTGGCTGCAACCGAAGCGGTTGCGAGGCTACCGGGTATCCTGTTGAGAAGAATTCGCATGGAGGTAAACAGCCCTGTCGTCAATTCAGAGCGGGCCGCAAGATACCCCATCAACAGGAACATTGGCACGGCGCTGAGTTCCCAGGACGCAACGAAGTTGTAGGGGATTGCATTCGCGATGCTCCAGGCCGCCCGGAAGTTCAGGACAGACGCGATCCCGCCGATCGACACGGCGATCAGGGCAATCCCAATGGGCATACGCAGCGCCATGAGAAGCAGTGTGACGGCGATGCTGATGAGGCCGATGTCGACCTTTGAGATCATATCAAGCAACATGTGACTTACTCCGGGCTATGGTTTTCGGCATCGGCATCGCTCTCGCTCTCGGAGAGCCAAGCATCTCGTTCGAAGCCGATGAGGAAGGCGATCAAGTGCCAGAGGCTGACGAGGCTTGCCGCAGCGAAGCCGATCGGCAGCGCGAAGCGCGGCGGCCAAGTGATGATCTCAAGCGAGGCCCCTCCCATGAGGAAGTCCTTGCGGGCGAAGGACGTCATAGCAGTGCCCCAAGTATGGTAGGACAGCATGCCATAGATCAGCACCATCGAGAGAAGGGAGAACACCACGCAGATGACTTTCAGCCAGACGGGAAACAGCCCGTAGAAGACGTCTACCGTGATCGAACTGCGCGTCCACTCCACGAGCCCGAGCGGCAGGAACACCGCGATCACCATGTAGTAAGCCGAAACGACTTCGAGCGTCCCCTGAATGGGGTTATTGAAGAACAACTTCATCACGACATCGGCGCTCACATGCAGCATCATCACGACGAGCAGCAGCCCCGCAATCATGGCGAGCCCGTTGAACAGGCCGTCCACGGCACGGGTCGCAGAATTGGTGTTGATCATATTTCCCCCCTCCCGAGAGTGTTGTCACGCTCATACAGCGTTCGTAAAAATGAGGCGGTGCTGAAGACTTTACTGCGGCGCTGGACAAGACCTTCCGGGCCTTGAATAGGCAGCGCGCAGCCTTTGGCCTGAGCTATGCGCTCAGACGGAAACTTGTGGGATGTCTCACTGATCGTCGATTGGGGCGCTCGTCTCGGCTCTCCCCAAGGCGCACAGGCAAGGCACGGCTTTGAGGGGCCGTGACAGCAGGTCTATTGCGCCAGAACCGGAGTCAGCCAGAGGGCGCGAGCTATCTTGAAATTTTTCATTCTTCCTCCCTTTAGTCCACGCCAAGAGCCGAACGCAGGCGGAGACACTCCTCCTCCTGCAGGCCAGGCTTACCGTCTCTCGGACCGCATCTCCTTTGTGGCACATGGCCCAAGCAGGCGCGTTCGAGCATCTCCTCATACTCGATCCGAACGGATTAAGTTTAGTAATCTCATCATTAGAGAAATTGTCAAACATAAAATTTTAAAAGACATATCTCCCCAAAAATCTCTCTAGGATTTCTTCGGTCATCCATTTTATTTATGTTTTTCCAGAGGAATTTGCCTCTGCTCTGATGTCCGCATTGTCTCATATCAGAGAGATGACTTGCCAAAACCTCACTTATTTCTTTGACATAATCCTATAAATCAGGATTAATTTAATTATTGGGGCCACCGTGGCGTCAGTATTTAATATATTGGTGACTGAGGCTTGGCACGATTCGCGACCGTAGAAGCAAATATTGTGGGAGGCCGTATCTTGAGGCATGACGTGCGAACATTTTGTCCAAGACGCAAACAGTTCTGAGGTGCCGGGAGGACTCCCGGGCGCAAATACAACTGCCTAAATGAGGCGCCGTGAAGAAATGCGTGCCCTTGATGCGGCTCAAATCGGAACCGAAAGACATTCTCAAACGAAGTTGTCCCGCTGAGCGAGGGAGATACGGCGTGCGATCTTAGCCTTGCGCATAGGATCTTGCCGGCCAGCCGCGCAGGACAATCGACACCAAACAGATTTCTTTCCGACACGCGGAGGACGTGGAGGAGAGAGAACAGACCGCGACGGACCGCAGGTAGAGTGCTGTCGTCGAGGCCTTGCACGCGGATTTTGCGATCCGCTTCAGCGATACAGGCCCCTGTGCCTGTGTTCACGAAAGATTGAAACTGGAAAGAGGAGAGACCAGGTGGAAGATCATTTGATGTTCATTGACGGGACACTTTGTTCCGCCACGAAAGGCGATTGGCTGGAATCATTGGACCCTTATAGCGGAAAGGTCTGGGCGCGGATTCCGCGAGGGAATGCCGACGACGCCGACCGCGCAGTCAAGGCCGCGCGCAAGGCACTCAAATCGGGCCCATGGGCCGAAATGTCCCCCACCAAGCGCGGCCATATCATGCGCGCGATTGGCGATGGCATCGCCAAAAATGCCGACAGGCTCGCTGCGATGGAGACCTCGGACAACGGCAAAATCCTTTCCGAAATGAAAGGGCAAATGGCCGCTATCCCTGAATTCTGGTACTATTATGCTGGTCTTGCAGACAAGATCGAAGGATCGCTGCCGCAGGTCGACAAACCCGATACGCTTGCGATGACTGTGCGCGAGCCGGTGGGGGTCGTGGCTGCGCTGACGTCTTGGAATTCGCCACTCATGTTCGTTGCGATGAAATGCGCGCCTGCTTTGGCAGCAGGATGCACGGTGGTGTTGAAACCTTCGGAATTCGCGTCAACAAGCTCGCTCGCGTTTGCGCAGATCGCGAAGGAGGCGGGCCTCCCTGATGGGGTCATCAATATCGTCACCGGGCTGGGCCAAGAAATCGGCGCCCCTCTGATTCAGCACCCGATGGTCGACAAGGTAACGTTTACCGGATCGGATTCCACCGGCCGTATGATCTACCAGATGGCGGCCGCCTCGATGAAACGTGTGACGATGGAATTGGGGGGCAAATCTCCGAACATCGTGTTCGAGGATGCCGATCTCGATGCTGCCGCAGTTGGCGCCGTAGCGGGAATCTTTGGCGCCGCCGGACAGATGTGCACGGCCGGGTCACGCCTGTTGGTTCAGAATTCGATCAAGGAGGCGTTTACAGAAAAGCTCATCGCCCTCGCGCGCGAAATCCGTATGGGCGACCCGACCTCGCCAGAGACCAACATCGGGCCGATCGCCACCCCTCCGCAGTTCCGCAAGGTTCTGGAGTACATCGACACAGCAAATTCCGAGGGCGCGCGCTGCATCATGGGCGGAAAGGTTGCGACCGTGGATGGCAGCACCGACGGGCAGTTTGTCGAACCCACGATTTTCACCGATGTCAGCAACCACATGCGTGTCGCTCAGGAAGAGATCTTCGGTCCGGTCCTCTCCATCATCGGTTTCGAAGATGAGGCGGAAGCGGTCGAAATCGCGAATGACGTGATCTTCGGGCTCGCGGCGGGTGTCTGGACCGGGGACTTCGGACGGCAATATCGCATGGCGCGTGCGCTCGAGGCCGGAACAGTCTGGGTGAATACCTACCGCGCCTACAGCCATCTGCTGCCTATCGGCGGAATGAAACAGTCAGGCCTCGGGCGCGAAGGAGGACTTGCAGGGATCGATGATTACCTAGAAACGAAAAGCATCCTTTTCTCGACGGCCAAAGGGCCGACGGCGAACCCGTTTCTTCAGCAATAGCTGGTCGCGCTGACCCAACACGCCTCCGAGCACGTGGTCCCGCACGACGTGTTCGGAGGTGACCGCATCTGTATCACCTGCGGCTGATCGGGTCTCAACATGGAAAACAGGCGCCAAGACGGGCGCCTGTTTCGTGTTCCGAACTTCGTGTTCCGAACGTGGATTAATTTAACCCATAGGTTTCGACGTCGATTTTGCCATAGATTTCGCGATCCAAAAGCGCCTTGACCGCGGTCACATCCGTGCGGTCAATCTCCGACAAAAGCGTGTTCCACTTGTCGACCAGCGCCACCATGTCTTCGATCAATGGTGTGGGGTCTTCGATGCCGCGCTTCTCCATCGAAGTTTGCGCAAGATTGGCGACGAAGTCGTCGGAATAGGTCTTCAGCGTCGCCAAATCCTCTTCCGTCGGCTCGACCAAAGCGATGTCTTCGGCGCGCGCCGTATCGAAAGCGTGGTCGATGATACCGGCATAGTTCACCATCAGATTGGCCGACGCATAGGACAGAGAGTCCAGAATTTTACGACGCTGTTCAGGCGTGCGTTCACGCCAGAAGTCCTGATTCATGAAGAACCCGCCGGTGGGCAATGACCCAAGCGACAGAAGATAGTCGGACTTCGCCAATTCGCTCAACCGCCAGAACACGGTCAGGAATTCCGGGCTGCCCGCGACACAATCCAGCGATCCGCGTTGCATCCCCGTGTAGATCTCAGTTGATGGAACACTCACCGGCACAGCGCCGATATAGTCGATGAACCCAAGCTGCGCGCCGCCGGTGCCACGCATCGATTTGCCTTTCAGGTCGGCAAGGCTGTTCACCACACCATCGGCGCAGATGATATTCCAGATTCCGATGGTCAGACCCGCCCCGTAGATCAGATTGTGCTTGGCGTATTCTGCCATGATCTGCGGGTTGGTGTACCGCAGTTCCGTGGCCGCGAAGTCAAGCGCCATCTGATCGCTGCCGATGAACCCGAGATCGGAAATCACATTGTCGAAGGGCAGATCCGACGGCAGCTGAGACGCGTTCACATTGGCGAGCTGCGACACGCCAGAGGTCAGGCCGACCAGTGATTTCTCTCCCGGGATCAGCGTTCCCCCCGGATAGATTTCAAACTCGATCTCACCATCGGTCACTGTTTTGATCCGTTCGGCGAAATCCTCAAGGAAATCCGTCGTGGGCGAATTTGCCGCGTTGTAGGTCGAGGCCCGAAACAATTCCGCCGAAGCGCCGCCCGGCCCGAGGGCCAGACAGGCCGTTGCGGTCAGCCCCATTAGGATATTCTTCATTTGCATTCTCTCCTCCCTGGTTTGAGACATCTTGGGTGCTATGGACGTCAGTCCATGAGTCCGGGCAGAAACAGGCTGATGGCCGGGAAACTCACCAGAAGGATCAGCGTGACAATGTCGGTTGCGACAAACCACCCTGCCCCTTTGATGACCTCGGTCAGCTTGACACGCGACCCAAGCGCGCTTTTCACCACGAACAGATTGAGGCCCACCGGCGGGGTGATCAGGCCAATTTCAAGAAGCTTGATGACAATGATGCCGAACCAGACCGTGTTGACCCCGAGCTGCCCCAGCACCGGATCGACCAAAGGAATGGTCAAAAGCATGATCGCAACACTGTCGATGAACATGCCGAGCACCACATAGACCACGGCGATGACCGCGATGACGGCCAGCGGCGACTGGGCGATGCTCAGCAAAAGCTCAGTCACTTTGAGCGGCAGCGTCGACAACCCCAGAAAGGACGAGAACATGGTCGCGCCGATGGCGATCAGAAACACGGTACAAGTGCCTTCCGCCGTCGCGACCAACGCCTGGCGGAACCCGGCCCATGTCATCGACCGCCGCGCCAGCGCAATGATCAGCGCCATTGATGCGCCCATGGCACCGGCTTCTGTCGGCGTGAAGATACCGGCAAAGATACCGCCGAGGACGCCAAGGATCAAAAACGGAAGCGGCCAGATATCGCGCAGCGACTCCCATATCTCGGCCCGTGTCACGGTTCCGGTAAAACGCGGGGCCAAGCTCGGGTTCAGGCTCGCGCGGATCGTAATCATCGCAATGAACGCCACCGCCGACAAAATCCCCGGCAGCACACCGGCCACGAACAGCGCTCCAATCGAGGTGTTGGTAAAGATGCCAAACAAGATCATCAGGATGCTGGGAGGGATCATCGATCCCAAGGTGCCAGCCGCCGCCACCGATCCGGTCGCCAACGAAGCTTTGTAGTTGATCCGCAGCATTTCCGGCACGGCGATGCGCGAAAATGCGGCGGCTGTCGCCACGCTCGACCCGGAGGAGGAGGCAAACAGCGCCGATGCGATCACCGTGGCCGACGCCAAGCCGCCCGGAATGCGCCCGACAAAAATCCGGGCACTGGCAAACAACCCCCGCGTCAAACCGGCCTGCGCTGCGATGTATCCCATTAAGAGGAACATCGGCACTGCGCTCAGGCTCCACTGCGAGATAAAATCCAGCGGCACGGCGGTCAGGATGGCCCAGGCCGCGCTCAGATTGAGGATCGCCGCGATCCCGATGAAGGCCACAATGCCGAGCACCACGCCGACCTGCATCCGCAGAACAAGCAGCACCAATACGGCAATGACACCGACCACTCCGATTTCAAGACGATCCATAATTAAGCAGCCTCCTGCGGCGTCGGGTTTTCTTCATCCGTGATTTCGGGAGAAATGAGCCTGTGCCAGTCCGGGCGGGTCGCCACCTGCACCAGACGCAAGGTGCTGATCAACACGGCCAGACCAAAACCGAGCGGCAGGAAAAACGACGCAGGCCAGACTGTGATCGGGATCTGGGCGTCCACAAATTCCCTCTTCGCGAATGAATCGATGGCATCCCAAAAGGATCTGTAGGTGAGAAAGCCAAAGAACAGCCCCTGACCGATGTAGGCGAGAGCGGCGCAGAGCCGTTGAAATGATCGCCCGAACAGATCGTAGAACAAATCCACGACGATCCCGCTATTGCGCATTTCCACCAGTGGAATGGTCAAAAATACGATTGCGACCATATAGTAGCGCGACACAATCTCGGGCGTGCCCGTGATCGGTTCGCCCGTCACGAAGCGCCAACTGACATGGGCGGTGACATGCACCATCATCGACACGAGGCAGATCATGCAGACAAGCATGAGCGCCCACGCCGCCATGTTAAGAACGCGTGTTACAAAGGCCATGGTCCTCTCCTCCCTGTAAAGACCGTCGCCGTCGATCACTCGACAGAGGACATCGCCGCGCCTCCACACGCAGCCCGCCCCACCCGACGTCGTGTCGCATGGCTCTCTTCCTCCAAAGGAGACATGCTATTGTCGGTATTTCTCACTTTATGAGACATTATGAATTTTACTCTGTCAACAAGTTTTACATATGGAATTAAGTTTTATATAACATGCACTCCCCCATCCCATGCATGTCCAAGACGACATCTCCAGATGTGGACCGGACTTTTGTGCTGTAGTTATGAACGTGCATTACATATCGCTGATCTTATTGGATCGAAGGTTCCAAGCTCCGCGATCTGTCAGAGATGGAACGGCAAAAAGCGACACGTAAGAGAATGACAGACGGCGTGTGAGGTCAGTAGAAATAAGTCCCTCTATATCGGATATATACATCCGACGCTGCGCCTCTCGCACAACTGGCCCGGATCGAAGTCTGACGCATGTCCTCCTCAGCACCCCTTCGATGTCTTGTCTGTCGTCGTGTCTTCTGATGTGCTGTCGGCTGCAAATCTGTCCATAAGGGCATGGTTCGGGCGTCTGGTCAGGTCATTTCGCCTGCCTTCAGCTTCCGGACAGGCTGCGTCAAATGCGCAATGATTTCTTCCGCTTCATGCCGCCGGTCTGAAAACCGCTGAGAGATGTGGATGTGCCGGGCAAGAGAAATCCGCCGGGCGGCGGTGATGCGGGACATATCGGGGAGAGACGCATGCGCGGCATAACCGTCCAGAAAGGCCATGTCTCGAGCCGGGGTCGTGCCAAGCCCCTTATGATGCCGAAGCGCCAGCTCATCGAGATGGGCAAGAAAGTTGCCGAGATCAATCGCCGGGTCCCCCATGGCCACCAGATCCAAATCCAGAAGCGCCACACTCCCCGCCGAACAGATCACCTGATCCGGATAGAAATCCCGATGCAAAAGGACCGGTTCCGCCGGTGTTTCAAGACGCGCAATATCAGGGGCAAGCGCCCGTTCGACCGCCTGAAACGCCGAGATATTCTCTGGCGCACGCGCTTTCTCGGCTGCAAGAGCCTGTGTCAGGACGGCGCATTCCTGTGCAAGTGTCCAGTCGCGCGCGACCTCGACCCCACTGGTGTGCAACCGGGCCAGCGCCTCTCCGGTCTGCCGAAGGGCGTTGCGCAAAACCTCTTCTGACGTGCCGTTCAAGAGCAGACACGTCAGATCAGGCCCTTTTATTTCCTCCTGAAACCAAAGACATGCCTCTTTCATTTCTGCGAGAACAACAGGAACCTGAACCCCATACCTGCCATCCAGCCCGGCCGCGCGCACAGCAGACTGAAGCGCAGGCGTGCGGCGATCGGCGCGGCCAAAGCGCAATTTGCCATAGGCCGCACGCCCCACCGTGTCGGCATAGCGGAAAACGGCTCTCCGACCGGGTTTCAGACGGAGACAGTGCACCTCGCTCGGTGTCCAGCCAAGCGCGTCAGCGACAGTGGCCGGGGTTTGAGCGATATGGAATGCGGGTGTGCCCAGAGGGGCCAAAAGTGCTTCGACCCGTTGCAACAGCGCCGCGCAGCGCTCTGGCCAGTCCGGGTGACGATCCCGGAAGGGTTCGATCAGCAATCCCGCGAGGGCGGCGGCGCGATGCGGGCGGATGTCCTCCGCTGTCATCCCGTAGCCGTCGAGAAACGCCTGGCTCAGATCTTGTCTTGTGCTGGGGTCATAATCGAGCCGGGCCAGAAAGCTTGCGACATCGCACAGAGGATCGCCCGTTCCGGCACGGTCCCAGTCGATAAAACACACTGCGTCATCGGGGGTTACGATCACCTGATCGGCGCTGAAATCACCATGGCAAGCCGCAACATTGGGACGACACGCGGCAAGATGCCCGGAGAGCATCACGGCACAATGCAAGGCACGCGGGGCAAGATCGGGCAAAAGATCTGCCAGATCGTGCAGCGACCGAGACGGGTCGGTCGCGGGCAACGGGCACAGCCCGCGCATCGGGTGCCGGTGCAAGTCTGCCAGCCGTGCACCGATCCGGCGATAGAGCTCAGGGCTTGGACTGTGATCCGCCGCCCGGCCGGCCACCCATTCGATGTCAAGCGTCGCTTTTTTCGCATCACTGGCAAGCAGCCGCGCGCCGCCGAAATCTTCGCCCAAATAGGCCCCGGCGCGGGCCTGATCAAAGAGACCGGGCGCAAAGGCCCGGCGCAACCCGCCGTCAATGCGCTGCACAAAGCGGCGGTTGGGTTTGAAGGTCACAAGACTGTCGGGATCGGCTTTGCGCAGTTTCCGGGCCGCCGGAATT
The DNA here is from genome assembly GCF_020524585.1 of Celeribacter naphthalenivorans. Classification (GTDB taxonomy): domain Bacteria; phylum Pseudomonadota; class Alphaproteobacteria; order Rhodobacterales; family Rhodobacteraceae; genus Celeribacter; species Celeribacter naphthalenivorans. The sequence goes on along the minus strand of NZ_JAIVLK010000007.1, from coordinate 151,755 downwards.
TTCCTGTCACGCCAGACCGGCAGGGCAACGAGACAGGCGGCCACATCCCAAATCCCGTGTTTGCGCCAGTTCGGACGCGACAGATAATCCGTAAAACGCGCTTCGGGGGCCGTTCGCAGGACAAAGAATTGCCCGTCGGCGCGCCGAGCCGTGGCTGTGGCATTCACCCCAAGCTTGTAGCGCAGATAGGTCAGTTCCGCGGGATGCCCCAAAAGCCGGGCGACATGTTCGGGGTCTAAAAGCGCGGCCAAACCGGGCAAGCCGGGATCACGGGCGACAAGATCGCGGTCAGCCTTGCAGAGCATGTTTGCCTCCGCTCTGATGGGCAAACAATCGGGCGAAACCGGTCTTTGTTGCGGCCAGACGGTCCGGCGTCCCGTCTTCCTGCACCCGACCGTCTCCCATCAAGATCACCCGATCGAAACAGCGCGCCAGCGTCAGGTCGTGGGTGATGATCAACGTGGTTCGATCCCGCGCCAGCCGCAGGATCGCCCGGCGCAGATGGGCTTCGCTTTCGGCATCCAAACCGACAGTTGGTTCGTCCAGCATCAGGATCGGGGTTTGACGCAGAGCGGCCCGCGCCAAAGCGATCCTCTGCCGTTGACCGCCAGAGAAATTCGCGCCGCGTTCGGCCACTTCGGTGTCATAGCCATCGGGCATGGCGGTGATGAACTCCTCCGCACCGGCAAGCCGCGCGGCGGCGCGAATGTCGTCGTCACTGACCTCCCGCCCTGCCCCAAGGGCGATGTTTTCCGCGACGGTTCCGGCAAAAAGCACCGGATCCTGCGGCAGAAAGGTGATCTGGGCACGCAGGCTGTCGAGTGTCACGGCATCGACCGGCGTGCCGTCGATGAGGATCCTGCCACCCTGTGCCTCTCTCAGGCGCAGCAAGAGCCAGAAAATCGTAGACTTCCCGATGCCAGATGGCCCGATCAAGGCAACAGATTGCCCCGCCGGTATATCGAGGGAGAACTCTTTGAGAACCTGCCGCCCGTCGGGGTAATCGAAACCCACCCTGTCAAAGGAGATATGCCCCTGAAACACCGGCGCCGGGCGGGCCTCGGCACGGTCGCGAATCTCCGGTTCCGTGTCGAGCAGATCGAACACGCGTTCTGCGGCGGCAGAGGCCTTGGCAAGACGCCCGGAGTATTTCGCATAGTCTCTCAACGGCCGGAACGTGTTCTTGAGATAAGTCAGGAAAACAAGCAGATCGCCCGGTGTGAGCCGCCCGGCAAGCACCGCATGGGTGCCGAACCACAAGACTGCGGCGGTGGTCAGACCGATCATGACATCGACGCTGCGTTCCATCAGAGCGCCAAGACGCCCGGTCTTGATGCTGTCGCTTTGGCTGGCACCGTTGGCGGATTGAAACAGCCGCCCGGTGGCCTCTTCGAGGCGCAGCGCCTGTACGGATCGGATCGCGCCAAGCATTTCAGAGGCGCTGTCGGCCAGGCTGGCCTCGCGTTTGCGCTGCACCCGGCTGGCGGTTTTGATGCGGTTGCCGATCCGCGTGGTCATCAAAAGCAGCACAGGCACCGGCAAAAGCGTCAGAAGCGCCAGCGTCCAGTCGAGCCACATCATCACCGCAACCATGCCGGTGAGAATGAAAACATTGGTCAAAAGCGGCATGACGGCGGTGGTGGCGGTGTCCTTGAGCATGCCGACATCGCCGATCAGGCGCAGGGTCAGATCGCCCGGACGGGTGGTGTCGTGAAAGGCAGGCGGGAGCTTTTGCAGATGGGCAAAGAGATCGCGCCGCAAGCCGGTCAGCGCCCGACTGCCCGCCACGGCAAACAGACTTGTCGAAACGAATTGAAACAAGGCGCGCAAACCGATGACAAGCGCCAGCCCCACAGCGCAGAGCGCGATAAAGCCGTTGAGACCGGAGAGGGTCAGCCCACCGATCAGCGTGACCGTGAAAGGGCCTTCGGTCGGGGTGCGCACCACCCGGTCGATGATGAATTTGAGCGGCCAGGGTTCCAAAAGGCGCATGGCCGTGGCCATCAAAAGCGCCAAAACGCCGGAAATCAACGTGCCGCGAGACCCGGCCAGATAGGGGCTAAACCGGCGCAACATGCGTATGAACGCAGGTAAAGCATCGCGCAGACGGTCTTTGCGTTTGCCGCGCAACGTCGTCGAACCGCCCATGATCACAGCCCCTCGGAGAGCATAGGCAGGTGGCTCCGTTCGAGCACAGTTCTGGCATTGGCCTGCCAGGTGTGATGGGCGATGACATGGCGGTGCCCGGCCTCTCCCATACGCCGGGCCCGCTCCGGGTCTTGCGCGAGGGTGGCAATGGCCCGGGCCAAGGCTGCGGGGTCATCGGGCGGGCAGATCAGGCCAGTGTCGCCATGCGTCACGATCCGGGCCAGATCGCCGACATCGCTGGCGATCACCGGCAGGCGCGCGCCCATATATTCATAAAGCTTCAAGGGCGAAAAATAGAACTCCTGAGCCGCCGAATAGGGCGCGATTCCGACATCCGTTCTGGCCAGCCAGTCCGGCACCGCGTCATGCGGGATCAGCCCGGAAATCTCGCCGCCGAGCGCTGCGATCCGCTCAGAAAACCGCGCACGCTCCGGTCCGTCACCGACGATCAACAGACGAATATCGGGCCGGGAGGCATGCAAAATCTCCATGGCGCTGACCAGCACATCAAGATCGTGCCAGGGTTTGAGACTGCCGACGAAGCCGACGGTAAAGGGTCGGTTGCCCTGACGAGGGCGGTCATACATCGCGGGGTCAATGGCGTTGGGCAGATGAAGCACATTTTGTGCCCCGTGATCCTGCGCATAGCGGACGACCTGAGGGCTGACGCCGGCGACAAGGGCGGCGGACTGCATGGCCGCTTGCGTGGCCGTCAAACAGTCCTGCGGCAAGATCATCTCGCGATGCCGTTGCTGTTCTTCCATCAGAGGCGCGTTGACTTCGAGCACGGAGGGGACGCCGGCCTCCCGCGCCCATGTCATCGCGCTGTGCGACAAAAGTGCGTGGCGTTCATAGACAAGGTCGAACGGCCCGGCGTCGCGCAAAATGTCCGGCAGGGCAAGGTCGAGCGCCCTAAGCGCCTGCATCCGCGCCTCAGCGTTGGATTTCGACGGTAGAGAAAAAGGCACAACGGGCGTCGTCTCAAGCCCCTTCGGGCGTGTGCCCTCACAGCGTGGCGAGAACAGGGTGACCTCGGCCCCCATGCTCTGAAACGCGCGGACCATGGATTGCACATGCACAGAGGCCCCTTTTGCACCAAACACCGGAATGCCAGGATCGAGGCAGATGTAAGCGATGCGCATCAGAGGCCTCCCTGAGTGGCCACAGCCCGGTCATCACAGCGCAGCCTATCGAAAATCCGACCCAATTCGGCGGCGTTTTTGTGCAGGTTGAAATCGGCTTCGATCCGCGCACGGGCGTTCCGCGAGAGCGCGGCACGCAGCTCGGCGTCGCGCCAAAGCCGGGCAAGCTGATCAGCGAGATCGCGGGGATTGCCCTCCTGCGCCAAAAGCCCGGTTTCTGCCTGTGTCACCAGTTCAGGAATGCCGGTCACAGGGGTGGCGACGACCGGACAACCAAGCGCCATGGCCTCAAGCAGGACGGTCGGCATGCCATCGCGATTGCCGTCTGCCCCCACAATGCAGGGACAGGCCAAGAGCGTCGCCTTTTGCATCGCGCGGATGATGTCGTCTTGCGGCATCGGACCGATCAGGTGCACGGTTTCGGACAGGCCGGAGGCGTCAATTTGGTCCTGCAGTTCCTGTTGCATGTTGCCGCCGCCGACGATCCGGCACGGCAGGCGCAGCCCCTTGTCACGCAGGATGTGCAGAGCCTCGACAAGAATATGAAACCCCTTTTTTTCGACCAGACGCCCGACAGCTAGAATCTCATGCGGCTGATCTTGCGGGGCGGACCAAGAGAAGGCGTTCAGATCGATACCATTGAAAATCCGAACCAGCTTTTGGGGATCACAGCCCAAACTCTCGTTCAGATACCGCACATTGTAATCGGAGACCGTGACCACGGCATCTGCATCGGCCAGCTTGAGCGGCAGGTGATGATCCTCATCGTAATCGCAATAAATATCCTTGGCATGGAGCGTCACCGACCAGGTGATCCCGGCCAGAGCCGCGGCGATGCGGGCAACGGTGGCCGCCAGCGTGCCGAAATGCGCATGCAGATGGGTGATATTCCGGCTCAGACAGTCCAGCGCCAGAAGGATGGCCTGATACAGGTCGCTCTCACTGCTCTCCGGAAACTGCATCATGGCCGTCATCGCCGTGGGGCGCAGGGCGTAAAGCGTCTTTTGTGCCTCCCAAAGCGAGTCCTGTTTGCGCAAAGGCTGACGCAGGCGCGTCACGGGCGCACGCACTTTCGAAATGATATTCTGGAAATGCGTTTCCTCGACCGGTCGCAGCGCAAAAATTTCGATCTCGCGCCCCTCTGCCTCATGGGCAAGGATTTCGTTGACGACGAAGGTCTCCGAAAACCGCGGATAGCGTTTGACGACATAGCCGATCTTGCCAGTCGTCTGTGCCGGAAAACCAAGGGGAGACGGGGAGGAAACGGTCATCAGAGAGCTTCTTTCAGTGCTGGGGAGGAGGAGGTGATCGACGGGTCCCGGGCGAGAATTTCGGCGGTACGGTTGCGGACGCGTTCAAACCCGCTCATGTCGAGAGGGCGGGCGGGCTGCGCCGCTGCTTGTGGCCGCGACAGCCACTGGCTCAGACTGTCGGGGGACAGATGTTCGGGCAAAAGCATATCCACGGCGCCTGCGCGCGACAGCCGTTCGGCCCGGATCACCTGTTCGCGGCGCGGGCGGGTGCGCGGGACGATGAGCGACCGTTTGCCAAAGGACAGCGCCTCGCACACGGTGTTGTAGCCGCCCATGGTGATCACGCGATCGGCTGCGGCAAACAGTGAGATCGGTTCCGGCAGAAAACGCAGGACCTGCATGTCGTCACGTTCGCCAATCTGGCGCGTCAGAGCGGCTTGATCCTTTCCGGGCATCTGTGTGCCGGTCAAAATGATGCCGCGCCGGTTCGGGGGCAGCGTCGTGCGGGCAAAGCTGTGGCAAAGATCGGCCCCGTCCTTGCCCCCGCCCACGGCACAGAGGACGAAGGGACGGTCGTCCTTGTCCGGCAAAGATTTCGTGGCGGCCTCGGTGGCACGGGGCAACGACAGCCGATGTCGTTGATCGAGATACCCCATAAAGCGGCTGCGGGCGCGGAAATCCGCGCTGAACCCATATTCTTTCGGCAGATCGAAAAAGGCGCGGTCGCCATAGATCCAGATCTCGTCAAACCAGTCACGCAACGCACGCTGGTTTCGTTGCCGGAGCCATTGCGCCCGCACGGTTTCCGGGCTGTCGATGATATCGCGCAACCCGAGGATGACACGGGCACGCCCGCGCTTGCGCAGCATGTGTAAAGCCGGATCAAGTTCGCCCTGACAGCCGCGCGGCACATTGTCGACAATCATCAGATCGGGGTCGAAGGCCGCAAGCGCCGCCTTGATCGTCTCGGCGCGCAGCGCCGCGATCGTGCGCAGATCAAGACCAAGATGCCGGGCCTCATAGGTGCCCTCGGCGGTCTTGCCATAGGCCGGCAGGGTCAGCATGTCGACGCCTTCAGGGATATGAAACCCACCCGCCTCGTGCATCCCCGCAATCATCAGGATGTCGGGCCGGGGCTCGATGCTGCGCAGGGCCTGGGCCAACAGAAGATTGCGGCGCAGATGCCCAAAGCCGACGGTGTCGTGGGAATACAGAACGATGCGCGGTGCAACGCCATGCCGGGTGATTTTCGCACCGTTTGCAGAGAAATGTTTCATCGTCTGGTCCACCGATCCTTTTGCGGTTCCCGCAGGCGTATTGCGGGGCTGTTTTGCGTATCGGATAAGGTGGGCAGCCAAGATTGGAATTCAAATTAGAACTTTACGAGGCCACGCCCGTGAAGATTAGAAGTTTATAAGAATGCCGTCTCAGGTGCTGTGTTCTTCTGTCAGGTGAATTAAATCGGGTCTGCTTGCAGGGGGATGACAGACCTGCGGCCGCACAGGGCGTGGTATGCGCCAAGAGGAGGATAAGGGATGAAAATCCGGGCAAAGCTTCTGGTCAGCCATGGTTTCGTGGCCCTTGTGGTCGGCTGTATCTGTGTCCTGATCCTGATTGGATTGCAGGCCACGGACGACTCCCGGCATTCCTTTGAACGCAGCTATGAAAGCCTGCGCGAGATCAATGAACTGAACTCGGACGCGAACCGTCTTTCCGAACAGATCGCGGAGCTGTTCACCGTGGGTCTCGAAGGACGCGACGAAGTGACCGAAGCCTATGATCATCTGATCGTTCAGCTTGATGTGCTGCACACCGTACTGGAGGCCGATCTGGCGGAGGCAGCGCCCGAAGACCGGGAAAGCGCGCAGGCCATGCTCGACTGGATCACCGAACTTCATACCGAGGTGGAAAGTCTCGGCGCCGCCGGGATGGAGATTTTCGATCTGTTGTCGAAAGGCCAGCGCGAGGTGGCGCAATCGCTTTATGCTCGTCGGGTGGAGGACGATCTCGATACCAGTATCGGCACGCTGATCGACGAGGCGATCCGGCGCAATGCCCGCAGCGTCAATGCCGAGATCGACGCATGGAACGAGCTGACCGAACGCCAGCGGCTTTTGGCCATCAGCATCTTCGTCACGGCGGCGCTGGTTGCGGTGGGCACGGCTTTGCTTTTGGACAAACAGGTGTCGCGCCCGCTTGCCGATCTGTCGGCGGCGGCGGACAATCTGGCAAGCGGTCACGGCGAAATCGCGCTCGACACCCGGCGCAGTGACGAGCTTGGCGATCTGGCCGAACGGTTTCAGGAGATGGTGCAACGGATTTCAGAGCAACAGGCCAGTCTGCGGGCCGCCCGCGATTCATTGGCCGAACAGGTCTCTGAGCGCACCGAAAGCCTGAGCCAGCGCACCGAACAGCTTGAGGCCGCGAATGCGCGCCTGCGCGAGCTGGATTCGAGCCGAACCCAGTTTTTGGCAGACATCAGCCACGAGTTGCGCACGCCACTGACGGTGATGCGCGGTCAGGCGGAGGTCGCCCTGAGAAATCCGAACCCGTCGAGTGAATTGCTTCAGGCTGCGATGCAGGCCATGGTACGCAAGACCGGTCAGCTCGGCCAACTCGTCGATGACCTGTTGTTCCTCGCACGCTCCGAAGCCGGGGCGATTCAGGTGATCCCCTCCCCGACCATGCTTCAGGAAACTCTGGCGGAGGTGACGATGGATGCCCGGTCCCTGCGCGCCGCCGATGGGATACGCATTGCCCTGCATCAACCGGAAGACCCGGTGATGGTCGATGCCGATCCGGCGCGTTTGCATCAGGCGGTGATGATCATTCTCGACAATGCAATCCGTCATGCGCCGCGCGACAGTGTGGTGTCGATCGACCTGAAACGGTCCGATGATATGGCATACCTGTCGATTTCGGATATGGGCGAGGGCTTTCACGAAGCGGATATTCCGCATGTGTTCGACCGGTTTTATCGGGGCCGCAACAGTCGCGGCGCTGGTGGCAAGGGCAGCGGTCTCGGTCTGGCCATCGCCTATTGGATCGTCAGCCGCCATCACGGTCGGATCTCCATCGGGCAGGCGGAAAACGGCACCAACGGCGCGCGGGTGGATGTGATCCTGCCGCTGCTCACGGAAACGGAGGGGACGGACCGCCATGCATGATATTCTTCTGGTGGAAGATGACGACGAAATCGCGGATTTCATCCTGCTCGGGCTGACGAACGAAGGCTATAACGTCCGACACGCAAATTCTGCGGCGGCGATGTGGGAGGTGCTTGCGGAACGGCAGGTGTCGCTTATCATTCTTGATCGCATGTTGCCGGATGCAGAGGGCGCGATCCTCTGCGAAACCCTGCGGGACACTCATCCCGATCTCTTTATCCTGATGCTTACGGCAAAGGATTCTCTCGAAGACAAGCTGGCGGGTTTGCGGTCTGGTGCAGATGATTACATCACCAAGCCGTTTTCGTTCGAAGAGTTGTTGTTGCGTCTCGAGGCACTGCTGCGGCGACGCGAAGGCGGCATTTCGGAAAAGAACGGAACCCTGTCCTGTGGTGTCTTCGAGTTCGATCTGACACATAAATCCGTACAACGCGAAGGTCGGGAACTTGGCCTGACGCCAACCGAATTCGCCCTTTTGAAATATCTGGCCGACAATGCCGGGAGCGTCGTGAGCCGGATGGACATTTTGTCCGGCGTCTGGGGCAAGAATTTCGATCCGAACACGAACATCGTCGAGGTCTATATCGCCTATCTGAGACGTAAGGCAGACGGTCCGTTCGATGAAAAGATGATCCGCAATGTGCGTGGCTTTGGCTATGTGCTGGAAGTCTGAGCCTGGATTCGCGGCGGTTTAAGCGCACCCTGTTGAGGGTCGGCGGGTTGCCGAACGCCGACATGCAATACCGCTCTCAGATCGCGATATGAAAGCGATTTTTCGGGCGCCTGAACGGAGCGCCCGAAACATATCGCAATCAGCCCTGATCCGTCACAGGCGCAACCGTCAGCTTATCTCGCTTCGAATACGCTATTCTCGGTCACCTCCGCGCGCAGGTGTTCACGCCTGTCCGCGCCTTCACAAATAGGGCCGTAATCGCCAGGTTCGCGGTGCAGCGCGAAGTTAAATACATTCTCGCGCAATTCTTTACAGCGGTCTAAATCGATCTCTGCCGTGGCGATCTCATCTCCGAGCCCTTGGGTCATCGCGATGATCTCGCCAGTCGGGGCAATGATGCAGCTCCCGCCAATCAGATCACAGCCTTCCTCGCGACCGGCCTTTGCCGTCCCCACCACCCAGCAACCGTTGGCATAGGCCCCTGCTTGCATCGAAAGGTGGTTGTGAAAATCCTGTAGATGATCGTGCTCAGGGGCCTGCGGGTAGTGCACAGGTGTGTTGTATCCCAACATGACCAACTCTGCCCCCCGCAGCCCCAGCACCCTAAAGGTCTCAGGCCAGCGACGGTCATTGCACAGGCACATACCCAGCTTGCCCCCCATTGCATCATGGACCTGAAAACCGAGGTTCCCATGCTCGAAATAGCGTTTTTCCAGATGCTGGAAGGGGCGCCAATCTTCCGGCTGGAAGTGACCCGGAAGGTGGATCTTGCGGTATTTCCCAACAATTTCGCCCCCGTCATCAACGATGATCGAACAGTTGTAGCGATGCCGCACACCCTCTTCGACAACCTCTTCGGCGTAGCCAAGGTAAAAACCCATTCCGAACCGTTTGGCCGTATCGAACAACGGTTGTGTCTCCGCGCTCGGCATTTCCGTTTCAAAGAACGCAGCAAGTTCGTCCGGGTCCTCGATCATCCAGCGTGGGAAAAACGTCGTCAGCGCCAGCTCCGGAAAGACGATAAGCTTCACGCCACGCGCATACGCCTGTTCCATCAATGCAACCATGCGGGCAACGGCCGAAGCGCGGGATTCATCGCGGGCGATCGGACCGAGCTGAGCGGTGGCGACAATCAGTTTGCGGCTCATGAGGTGGCTCCTTGTGCTGTGTCTCGCTCTCGTTGGTCTTTGGGCTGCTCTGGCCCGGCCTGCGCCACGACAACCTTGGCCAAAAGCGCAACGCCTTTGGCGATTTGATCCGGTGCGGTGTATTCGTGGATATTGTGACTGATGCCCTCTTTCGACGGCACGAAGATCATCGCGGAGGGGCAATGGGGCGCAAACATCTGTGCATCGTGGCCTGCCCCCGACGGCATCCTACGGGACTTAAACCCAAGCTCGGCTGCCCCCTGCGCAACGCTTTCCACCAGATCAGGATCGAAGGCGACCGGTGCGAAGCGCGCAAGGCTTTGACGTCGGATCGTACAGCCTTCCGCCTCCGCGAGCGCTTCCGCTTTGGCAAACAAACGCGCTTCGGCCTTTTTAAGAACCTCTTCGGATGTGTTCCGCAAATCCACCGTCAATCGCGCCTCTTCGGGCACGACATTCACAAGATCCGGCGCAAAATGCATACGTCCCACAGTTGCGACCTGCGGCGCGCCAAACTCCTGTGCAATGGCCCGTGCTTCCAACGCGATCCCGACAGCCACGACCCCTGCGTCATGACGCATCGCCATCGGCGTTGTCCCCGCATGACAGGCTTGGCCAGAAATGGTGAATTCGGACCACGAAATGCCCTGCACCCCGGTCACCACACCAATATCCAAGTCTTCGGCCTCAAGAACTGGCCCCTGCTCGATATGCAGTTCGAGATAGGCTGAGGGGGTGAGCGCCCCAACGGGCTCAACGCCCCGTGCATCGATCGCGTCCAGGGCTTCGGAAACGCTCATGCCATCGATCCCGACGGACGCCAGCATCTCAGCAAGATCAAGCTCCCCCTGCGCCACGCCAGAACCCATCATATCCGGTTGAAAGCGCGCGCCCTCTTCGTTGGTGAAAAACGCAACCGCCACCGGTCGCTCCGTCTCAACGCCGGCGTCGATCAGGCTTTCGATGACTTCGAGGCCTGCCAGCACACCGAGATTGCCATCATACAACCCTCCGGTGCCGACAGTGTCGATATGAGACCCCATGACGACAGGCCGCTCCGTGTGTCCGAACCTGTTCGGACGAATAGCCCAGGTATTTCCGATGACATCGGAGTGAACCTCCAGCCCCAGCGCCTGAAACCACCCAGTGACAAGCGCACGCCCGGCTTTGTCCTCTTCACTCAGCGCAAGACGTTTACAGCCACCATTCGGCAGTCCGCCAATTTTCCCAAGCTCGAAAATCCGCGCCATGAGGCGATCCGTGTCGATCCGAATGCTCATGCCGTAACCTCACCGCGCACCTCGGCGGCCGTGCGCCCGACCAGCTGCTGATAAAGTTCGGGATCGCTGTCGCCCTCGGACCCGAAGACCAGCACACGGCTGTTCGAACTGAGGCCAATGGCCTGCGCCGCATCTGGCTGTGCGGCAACCGCAAGGCAAACGGCCAACCCCGCAACAGCAGACTCGCCCGCGACAATCGCAGGATCGCCTCCCATTGGGCTCGCAAGCCTCCGCATCACAGTAACCGCATCTGCATCCGTTACGGACACGGCCGCAAAGGCCAAAGGCTTCAGCACATCCCACGCCAGCAGGGAAATCTCACCACAGGCCAAGCCCGCCATCACTGTATCAAGATCGCCCTCAACAGCCGTCGGTGTACCATGGCGCAAAGACTCAAGCCAACAGGCAGATTTGTCAGGATCAGCAAGAATAATTTTTGGAGCTTTTGCAGCGCCATAGCGCCGACGCAACAGAGCCGCAACCGCAGCAGCGGCGCCCCCAACGCCGGTTTGCAAAAACACATGGGTTGGGGGCTCTAGGCCATCATCCTCAAGCTGATCCGCAGCCTCAGCGGCCATGATCTCGTAGCCTTGCATCACGTTTTTCGGGATTTCCGTATAACCCTCATAGGAGGTATCGGAGACCACAAACCAGCCCTCGTTGCGGGCCGTCTCATCGGCTTCGCGTACGCTTTCATCATAGTTGCCAGACGTCCGTCGCACTTGCGCGCCGAAGCTCTCAATAGCGGTCTTGCGGCCCTCCGAGACGGTTGCATGTATGAAAATCACGCACTGACAGCCAAAGGTCTGTGCGCCCCAAGCGACGGAGCGCCCGTGGTTCCCATCTGTCGCACAACACACAGTGATCTCAGACAGAATATCGCCGTAAGTGCCCTTTAAAATCTCGTCTACACTCGGCTCGGGCGCGCCGGTACGGTTGGAAATTTCCGACATAATGAGCCGAAGCACTGCGTAAGCGCCCCCAAGCGCCTTAAAACTGCCAAGCCCAAACCGCCCGCCCTCATCTTTGTAATGAAGGCTCGCCAAACCGGCGTTCCGGGCCATATCCGGCAGAGCGTGAAGCGGCGTGCGCGCATATCCGGGCCAAGCCGTGATTGTCTCTCGGGCCACCGCGAAGTTTGCATCGTTCAAAACGGCTTCCTGCTCCGGCGCGTACTCTGCATCCAGAGCGTAATCGCGATTGAACACAAGTTCAGACGCCGCGCCATTGCCGAGTGTGTTGGTGAATTTGATCGTATCAGTCATGTGATCTTCCAAAATGAATGAGGGTCAGGCTTTTGCGCCCGAACGCCGTCGGATGGCTTCGGCCAAAACGACAAGCGCGATGTTTCCGAATACGATCAACACAGCGAGCGCGTTCAGACTTGGAGAAAGGTTGAATCGGAAATCCGATGCGACGAGGACCGAGAGCGGTTGTTCGCGGCCACTCAGAAATGCGGTCAGCACATACTCCGATGAGGACAACACAAAGGCGATGACCCAAGAGGCCAGAAGCCCATTGCCCATGAGCGGCAGAACCACCCGGCGAAAGCTCGACCATCCGGACGCCCCGAGATCCGCGGCGGCTTCGATCAGTCTGCGGTCCAGCCGGATCAGCACGGAGGCGATGATCAGGGTGGAAAATGGCAGGATGATGATCGACTGGCCGGCAATCACCGTCCAAAGTGAACGGTCGATATTCACTTCTTTGAACAGAATAAGCTGCGCCACGGCGAGGATCAGACGCGGGACAAGGAACGGCAGCAGCAGCGCGGCCGCGAAGATCCCCTTCCAGCGCACCGGATAAAACACCAGCGCGAGCGCGGCGGAGGCCCCGAGCAAAGTGGACAGGATCGCCACCGGGAAGGCGACGAAAAGCGTGGTCAAAAACCCGGCACCCAAACGGGCATCCGCGATAATATCCGCGTACCAAGCCGCGGTCAGACCCTGGATGGGGAAGGCCATGACGTCCGCATCATTGATCGAGAAGAGGAGGATCATCGCGATCGGCAGATACATAAAACCGAACACCAGATAGACCCAGACTGTTGCTGCACGCGTCATCACACATCCTCCGCAACGAGACTGGAACGGCGAATGGCCAAAGCACCAAGGCCGAAACAGACCATTAAGATCGAGAGCATCGTCCAGGCGATGGCCGAGCCGAGCGGCCAGTCGAATGCCGTCCCGAACAGATCGTTGATGGCTGAAATGATCGTGATGCCTGATGCGCCGCCTAAGAGCTGAGGCGTGAGATAGTCGCCTGCGACCATAACAAACACCATAAGTCCGCCCGCGACCAATCCCGGTACGGTCAGCGGAAGGATCACGCGCAAAAACCGTGCGGGTGCTGGCGCTCCAAGATCAGCTGCCGCCTCCAGCCATCTGTCGTCAAGACTTTCAAAAGCGAGCCACAGCCCGATCACCATGAACGGAAGATAGTTATAAGTCAGCGCAATATGGGTCGCCAAAGGGCTGAACAACAGACCGGAAAACGGTTCATCAATCACGCCGAGCCACATGAGGCTGCGGTTAATCGCGCCTTCTGCACCAAGAAGAACACGCCATGCGAAAATACGGATAAGATCGCCCGAATAGAGCGGGACCAGCAGCAAGGTGAGCAGGGTCGATTTCGCCGCGTGAACGCGTTTGGCGACAAACCATGCCACGGGATAGCCGATGACCGCCGTCAGAGTGACCACCAAGAACGCGGAGCCAAAGGCGCGTGCGATCAGGCCGCGATAGGTTTCCGAACCTGCGATTTTGGCATAGTTGGCCAAGGTCAGATCGTAAGAAATGGTCACGAAATCGACCTGAAAAAACGAATAAGCCAAGAGGATCAACAGCGGCGCACAGCATAACGCGATCAGCGCCGCGACAACCGGCAAGGCCAACCAATCCCCGACAGATAGGATGGAACGCCGCATCAAACCGCTCCCGCTTCTGGGGGCGTGACGGCGCGCGCCTCCACGGCAGCGGCCCAGACTTTGGCAGTGTCAAACGCCAAGGTGATGTCCTCGCCGACCGAGGGCGGCGCCTCTCGGTGGAGGACCTGCACGACCTGGTCCCCACAGGTACAATCCAACAACCAGTCGGAGCCGCGATAGACCTGATGAACCACGCGGGCTTTAAGCTGTGCCTTGCCTTCAGTCTCTGCTTGCGCAACGCAAACCTGTTCGGGGCGCACACACAGTACGGCTTTGCCCCCTGCGTGCAATGTCGAGACACCCGGCACAGCGAAGGACCCGAAGGCGGTCTCCAGCACAACATTGGCGCCTTCACGCGCTTTCACCTCGGCGGGAATGCACGCCGCCCCCCCAATGAAATCCGCGACATAGGCGGTTTCGGGTTGAGCATAAATCGCTTCAGGAGCCCCCTGCTGTTCAATGAGTCCGTCCCGCATGACGATGATCTGATCAGACAGAGCAAAAGCTTCCTCTTGATCGTGGGTCACATGCAAAAAGGTCATACCCAGACGACGCTGCAAGTCTTTCAGTTCGATCTGCATATCCTTGCGCATCCGGCGATCCAGCGCGGAAAGCGGTTCATCGAGAAGCAGAAGACGCGGTTCGTTCACGATGGCCCGTGCCAGAGCAACACGCTGCTGTTGCCCTCCGGAGAGTTGGCGGGGACGCCGGTCGGCCATGGCCTCCATTTGAACGGTCTTGAGAGCGTTCATTGCGAGCAACTTGATCTGGGTCTTCGCGACATCGCGATAGCTGAGCCCGAAGGCGACATTTTCCAGCACGGAGAGATGTGGGAATAACGCATAGTTTTGAAAGACCGTATTAATCGGCCGAAGGTTGGCGGCAGTTTCGTCAAGACGTTTGCCATCCAGTGACACTGCACCGGAGCTGACGCTCTCGAACCCTCCGATCATGCGTAAGATCGATGTTTTACCACAGCCAGATGGCCCGAGAAGCGTCACGTAGCTGTTTTCCGCCAGCGCAAAATCAACGCCGCGTACGGCGTGAACCGTGCCATAGGTTTTGGTCAGTTTGAAAGCTGCGAGAAGCGGACGCACAAAGCGCCCGCGTCCGTCCAGCTGTCGCGGGGAAGGCGATGTCATCAGCTGGCTTTCACTTCATTCCACAAGGCAACCCAATCGTTGTAGCGCGCCGGGTTTTGTTTCCAGACGAAATTGTCCATCACGGAGAGATCCTTGATGAAGATTTTGTCTTGTTCTTCCTCGCTCAGAAGATCGCGCGCCGCAGAGGTCGATTGCGCGTAGGGACCACCGACCGCGAGCATTTTGCCGTAATCCGGGCCAAGCAAATAGTTGATCAATTCAAACGTCGCATCGAGGCGCGCGCCAGAGACGTCTTTGGGCACTGCGATTGTATCGCACCAACCGATCACCCCCTGTTTCGGCTTGGCCATGCCCATTTCGATGCCTTTGGCTTTCAGGTCGTAATAGGGCGGCACCCAAGAAAAAGCGCAAACCACTTCGCCCGTCGCAAACAGGTTGGTAAGATCCCCGATGGAATTCCAATAGGTCCGCAGCTTGCTTTTCTGGATCATCAAAACCTTTTTGATTTCCGCAAGTTGCTTGTCATCCATGTCGAACATTTCGGTCTCGGGGATCCCAAGATACATGGCTGCGATCATGATGCCTTCAAGGGCATAGTCGCGCATGGCCAGCTTGCCGTTATAGGCGTCGCCCTCGAAGAACACGGACCAATCCGGCTCTTCATCCATCAAATCGGCGCGATAGACGATCGGGTTGATACCCCAATAGAACGGAATGCCGTAAGTCTCGCCATCAACTTTCCCGAGCGACGTCGCGTTGAACGTCTCGTAGAGCAGCGCGGCATTCGGCACTTTGTCGAAGTCAATCGGCTGGAGCAGATCGGAGGCCGTATAATACTCGACTTTATCGAGGCCTGGCGTGATCAGATCGACAGAAGAGGCCCCGCCAGCCCGCAGCTTGGCGAATTGTTCGTCGTCAGTGCCGATAAAGGTCTTCGTGATCGAGATGTCGTGACGATCCAGGAACGCTGCGAGGTAGTCATCCTTGGCGAGGTTTTCCCACGTCATCCAAAGAATGTCTGTGCTCGCGTTGGCGCGGGCGGCCGGTCCGAGCACACCGAGAGCAGTTCCTGCCATGGCGGTTTTGATGAAGTCTCTGCGAAGCATTTGGAATCCTTTCGAGCATGAAAAGAAGAGGAATGTGAACTCCTCTATGCTCTAGCTATGAAATCCCAATTTCACCTATAGAATATTTTTGAAATTGTAATTTCATATCCGGGTTTGCCAAACTTCTGCGCTCAATCACCAGACTCTGATGGGAAATTAGGCAAGTCCTGCACAGAGATTGCAGAGCTAAGATCGTCGACTCGTTCATGCAGACGTTCAATTTCTGCAAGCCGCTCTTTCAAAGCCGCCCCTTTCGTCGCAACGAGCCGCGCACAGAGATGGTTGATGAGGCTGATCGGGACGACCATGCTGTCGAAAATTCCCGCCCCTTTGTTCTGGCATCGCAACGACACTGATGCATTCGCCCCGGTTTCGCCCAAAGTCGGATCGCTAATCATGATGACGGAGGCCCCCGCCTCCCGCGCGATTGTCACGACCTCACCAAGCACTCTCGGCCGCCGCCGCATCGCGATCACCAAGACGGTATCATCGGGCCGAATGCTGGCCAGATCTTCCCCAAGAGACGCCCCCGCATCGCGCGGCAACAGATGGACGTCAGACGAAAAGTTCAGAAGCAGCATGTGCGCATATTGCGCCAAAGCACGTGAGTTACGGTAGCCCACGATCCAAATGCGACGCGCTTGGGCCAAATAGCCGACGGCCTCCTCGAGCCGAGAGATGTCCATAGTCTCCAAGGTGCGCGACAGGTTTTCACTGTCCTGCGCCACATGAAGATGGAAATCCCCCGCTTGCGACAGGGTGTCCTGAAGATGCTCGAACGGCGACCCCCAACCCGCGTTGCGTCGTGAATGGAGACGTGCTTCGTTGTAAGTGCTATATCCCAACCGGCGAAAAAAACGTGCAGCGGTTGCCGCGGACACACCCGCCGTATCAGCGAGTTCCGCAGCCGTATAGCTCGACAGAGAACTTTGTGCCCGCAAGACAACCTCGGCCAATTGCTTTTCACGCGGAGTCAGTTTCGCGTAGGCATTCATGATCCTCTCGTCGATCTGCATGTCATCTGGGTGCTCTTCGTCCAAAACACCGCCTCCTTCTGGCTCGGATGCAAATTACCTGGATTGGTTTCATTTTTGATCTCTTCGGTGTCAATATGCCTCCCTCTGGCGTCGAGGCTCAAGGGGCGCATGAAGCATTGAGAGCCGTGGAAGGTGATCCAGTTGCTCATCAGAGCGCCCGCAGAGACGCCGTCATGGGTTGCTTTGAGATAATGGGAGTCCGTTTCAAAGAACGCTAGAGCCGCGCGATGAGAATATTCTCATGCTGTCCATGCAGCGCGCGGCAATTTCCCCGGCGCATGCGCTTGGCCAAAGATCTATGAGCAGAACGGCCCATGATCGCGCCCATCAAACGGGGCGATCATGGGCCGTAAACATTGGTTTTGCGGGCCGCCAAAGCAGCTCGGCAAGGTTTACCCGAGCGGCAATCTCTGACGCACCAAGGTTGTCCAATAGGAACTACCCCACGCGATCACATCGTCGTTGAAATCGTATTTCGGGTGGTGCAGCGCTGCGGACGGGCCGTTGCCGACATTGATCATCGCGCCGGGCACCTCGTTGAGCATAAAGGAGAAATCCTCTCCGCCCAGCGTCTGCGGCATATCGAGGAACACGTTCTCGACGCCCGCCACCTCTTGCGCGGCCTTGGCGGCCAGTTCGGTTTCACGCTCGTGGTTCACCGTCACCGGATAGTGGCGCAGGTATTCGGTCGTGCCCACCGCACCATAGGCGGCGGCGATATTGCCGACCATGGCGGACAGGCGCTCCTCGATCATGTCGCGCACCTCTTCGCGCAGTGTGCGCACTGTGCCGGTCATCGTCACGTCTTGGGGAATGACGTTGAACGCATTGCCCGCCTGAATGGTGCAGAGCGAAATCACCGCGCTGTCGATGGGGTCCATATTGCGCGAGGTCAGCGTCTGAACCGCCTGCAACAAAGCGCCTGCGATGGGCAGCGGGTCAATCGTCTGATCCGGTCGCGCCGCATGGCCACCCCGCCCGGTGATGGTGATTTTGACCTCATCGACTGAGCCCATGATCGGCCCCGAGTTGATGATGAATTGCCCAACCGGAAGGTTCGGACGGTTGTGCATGCCGTAGACCTCATTACAAGGCCAGCGGGTGAAGAGCCCGTCCTCGATCATCGCGCGCGCGCCCGCGCCGCCCTCTTCGGCGGGTTGGAAGATAACGATCACGGTGCCATCGAACGCCCGGCTCTCCGCCAGATGCCGCGCCGCCCCCAAGAGCATCGTCGTGTGACCGTCATGACCGCAGGCGTGCATTTTGCCCGGCACCTGCGAGGCGTAGGGCTTGCCGGTTTCTTCCACGATAGGAAGCGCATCCATATCGGCGCGCAGACCGATGCTGCGCCCGGAGACATTGCTTTGTCCCCGGATCACCCCGACGACGCCGGTCTTGCCGATGCCCTCATGGACCTCGTCAACGCCCGCGGCACGAAGCGCCTCGGCCACCTTCTGCGCAGTGCGCTCCACGTCATACAAAAGCTCGGGGTTCATATGCAGATCGCGGCGGAACTCCGTCAGATCGGCGACCTGTTTGGCGACCCAATTCTCGACAGCCATCTCAGGCCTCCTTCTTCATTCTGTAGCGGAAATCGCAGTGGCTTGCGCCTTTCATGATCGTCTGGGTCCGGGTCATTTCGATCTCCGGGTTGTAGCCGATGCAGAAATCGCCATCGCGGTTGCAGGACAAAAGATGACCGATGTCGCCCAGCCCCATCTCCTGATACATCTCCGCGTACCGGCATTTCACCACGTTGAAATCCATCTTTTCCTCGGACATCTCGAGGGTCTCAATTCTGAGCGCATCCTCGCGGGTCCAGTTCGGCTGGATCGCGGCGAAATCCGTCAGGTCGGGCGCATGGCCCAGCTCTTCGGCCAGCATCGCGCCCTGTTCGATGGCGGATTTTGAACAAGCCGCACCGATCACGGCCTCGGCCTCTTCGCGGCCAGACCGCTCGGTGATCACGTCGAGCACATGTTTGAGGATCATCGCCTCAATCCGGCGGCGCAGCAGGATCGGAACGTCGTTCAGGTCCATCTTTTTTTCTTCGGTCATAGGTTCACTTCCTTATGGTCCTGGCGCTTGAGCCAAGCCAGATAGGTGGGGGCAAAGCGGCGCACAAAGCCATGCACCGGGAAAGGATGCGGCTCGGTCACCGGCAGGGCCAGTTCGTCTTCGGGTTGGCCGGTGGCGGCGCGGGCCAGTTCGCGGCCCAGTGAGGTGCCAAGCGCGACGCCGCGCCCGTTACATCCGACCCAGGCCCAGCCATCGGGGCCGAGTTTGTGAACACGCGGGAAGCGGTCCCAGTTCATGCCGATATAGCCCGACCAGACATGGGTCATCTCAGGAACGCCCAACTCGGGGAAGGCCTCGGCGAGACTTTTCGCCGCTTTCTTGCGCACGCGGTTGGCGACGTCAAAGGACCCCATCACGGCACCGCCGGTGATCAACCGATTGCGCGCATCATAGCGGAAAAACCGCAAATCCCCACGCGTGTCGGACACCGCCTGACGCCCCGGCAGGATTTTCTGACGCAGGTTGTCGCCCACAGGGGCTGTTGCCATTTGCCAGCTCAGAACCGGCACCACGGAATGCGCGATGCGGGGCGCCAGACGCGGGGCCAATTCGCCCGTGTAAGCGTTGGTCGCGAGGATCAGCGCGCGGGCCTTGAGTGTGCCCTGCGCGGTCTTGATCACCCATTCTGAGCCGACGCGCTCATAAGACACCACAGGACTGTCCTCATGGATCATCGCGCCCAGATGCTCCGCCACCCGCGCCATTTCGCGCGCGAGGGCGAGCGGGTTGATATGCCCGCCCGTCGGGTTGAACATGCCGCCGTACCAGAAGTCAGTGCCCAGAATGTCGGCGCATTGTTGCGCGTCTTTCAACTCCGCCGGAAAGCCATAGCGCTGCCACGCCTCGACCCGTTTTTGCGACAATTTCACACGTCCGGGGCTATGAGCGGGCTGGAACCAACCGTTCTGTTCCGCTTCGGCCCGCATGTCGAATTCGCGCACCAGATCGAACAGCACATCACCCGAGTTGCCGATCAGCCGCACCATGCGTTTGCCCGCCTCGCCATAGCGCGAGACCCAGACATCGGGTTCGGCGGAGGTGAGGATCGGAATGACCTGACCGTTGTTGCGGCCCGACGCGCCCCAACCTGCGGCTTTGCCTTCGACGACGGTGACCGCATGGCCGCGTTTGCGGGCCTCGATGGCGGCAGACAGGCCAGTGAACCCTGCGCCGATCACGGCGACATCGGTTTCCTCGACGCCTGCAAGTGGCGCGGACAGCGGACGGTCTGGCGCGGTGGCGGCCCAGAGGGATTTGGGAAACTCGACAGACATCATGCGGCTCCTTCCGGGATCAAACCGGTTACCTCTTGCGGCAACCAGAACCAGCGCAGCGCCTCTTCTTCGGCGGACAAATCAGGGCCGGAGCAACAGTCCAGAGTCTTAGCGCTCTCGGCCAAGGCTTCGGCCTGCGCGATACAGGTGGTGAAATCAGGCACGGTATCGGTGCTGGCGGCCTGCCCCTCCCACAGCGCGGAGAGCGCGGAGGGGCAAGTGTCCTCGAACGCAGGCGTCGCGCGCCAAATGCCCTCGACGGCGTCCAAACGGTAATAGGCCAGCATGTCGAGACCGTGCTCGGCGACAAAGCGGATCGCGGTGGCGATCTTGTCCACGTCTTCATCCTCGAAGAACCAGTTCACCCCGAACCGCGCCCAGCCGGGGCGGAAGATGGAATGGCCATGCTGGACAGCGGCCTCATGGCGCGCGCTGGTCGTCAGGTCAATATCGAGCAGAGAATGACCATAAGGCCCGGCACAGGAACAGCCGCCACGTGCCTGAATGCCGAAGAGGTCATTGAGCAGCGCCACGACATAGTTGTGGTGCAAGAGCTTGCCTTTGACACGCAGGTTAAACGAGAAAATTCCCAGACGCGGCACGTTCGACGGTCCCAAAAGTTCCATCCCCGGAATGGCGCGCAGCGCCTCTTCCATCCGGCGGGTCAGAACGGTTTCGCGGGCCTCGACACGGGCCTCGTCCATGTCACGCTTGAGCTGCATCACCATGCCGGCGCGGATGTTGTCGACGATGGCCGGCGTGCCGCCTTCTTCGCGATGCTCGGGATCGGTGATGTAGCTGTGGCCTTCGGAGGTGACATAGCTCACCGTGCCACCGCCCGTCAGCGTCGGGCGCGCGGTGTCAAAGAGGCTGCGGTCCGCGATCAGCACACCGGACGCCCCCGGGCCGCCCGGGAATTTATGCGGAGAGATCACGGCGGCGTCGATCCGGTCGCCTGCACCCTCAGAGGTTGCCGAAAGCTCCACCGGCATATAGGGCGCGGCGGCGGCGAAATCGGCGACACAGAAAGCTTCATGCGCGTGGAGCAGCTTGGCGATGGCGCGCAGGTCGGTGCGCACGCCGGTGACATTCGAGGCGGCCGAGAAAGCCCCGATCTTGAGCGACGCGTCGGCATGGGTTTTGAGGGCCTGCTCCAGCGCCTCAAGACAGATCGTGCCCGCCGCGTTCAAAGGAATGCGCACCAGTTCTGCGCCGCTCTCACGCCAAGGCAGATCGTTGGAGTGATGCTCATAGGGGCCGACAAAAACGACCCCCTCAGAGAGACCTTTCATCGCGAAGGCCCGCACCAGCTTGTCGACCGCGCCCGTGGCGCCAGAGCCGGTGAAGATCACGGCATGGTTTTCGTCCGCATCGACCGCCGAACGCACCGCTTCGCGCGCCATTTCGCGCAGCTGCGTGGTGCGCCGCCCGACAAAAGAGGTCTCCGTGTGGGTGTTGCCATAGTAGGGCAGAACATGGGCGCGGATCGCGTCTTCGATGAACCCGAGCGCGCGGCCGGAGGCAACATAATCCGCATAGATCAGCGCCCGCGGACCGAAGGGGCCGGACATCGCCGCCCCCTCGCCAATCAGAGCGCTGCGGATATCTTTAAATTCCAGTGACATCATAAATCCTCAGGCGGCATCCGTGTGCAGCGACGGGGGTGTCCAGTCGCGGCCCGGAATGGAAGAGAGCAGGTTTTGCGTGTAGGGGTGCTGCGGGTTGGCG
Source organism: Celeribacter naphthalenivorans (assembly GCF_020524585.1). GTDB lineage: Bacteria > Pseudomonadota > Alphaproteobacteria > Rhodobacterales > Rhodobacteraceae > Celeribacter > Celeribacter naphthalenivorans. Next base: position 129,691 of record NZ_JAIVLK010000007.1, on the reverse strand, counting down.
AAGACCTCGGCGGTGAGCCCGCTTTCCACAATCTCGCCCTTTTGCATGACGATGATCCGATCGCAAAGCTGAGCCGCGACGCGCAGATCGTGGGTGACGAAGAGCAAGGACAGGTTAAGCCGGTCGCGCAGGTCTGCGAGCAGTTTGAGCACCTGCGCCTGCACCGAAACGTCAAGCGCGGAGACGGGTTCATCGGCGACGATCACCTTCGGCTCCATCGCAAGCGCGCGGGCGATGCCGATGCGCTGACGCTGACCGCCGGAGAACTCATGCGGAAAACGGTTGGCAGCCGCAGGGGACAGCTCGACCAGCTCCAAAAGCCGCTTCGCGTCTTCGCGGGCCTTTTTCGGATCGGCCCCATGCACGATAGGTCCCTGCGCGATGAGATCGACCACGCGTTTGCGGGGGTTGAGCGAGGCCATCGGGTCTTGGAACACCATTTGGATGTGCTGACGCAGGGCGCGCAGTTCTTTCGGCGTCGCGGCCAAAAGATCGGTGCCGTCCAACTCCACGGAGCCTTGGTCGCATTCCAAAAGCCGCGTGACGATGCGCGACACGGTGGTCTTGCCAGAACCGCTTTCGCCCACCACGCCAAGGGTCTCGCCCTGACGTAGTTCAAAGGTCAAATCCTTGACCGCCGTCACGGCTTTGCGCTTGCCTGACAGCAAACCGCCACGCGCGGCGAAGGTCTTTTTCAACCCTGTGCCCTTGAGAACGACAGGCGCATCAGAGGCGGCTTTGACCGGCGGCGGCGTCAGCGCAGGAACGGCGCCGATCAGCGCGCGGGTGTAGGGGTGTTGCGGGCGGTTGAGCACCGCGTCCGTCGTGCCGCTTTCGACCAATTCGCCACGGCAGAGCACGGCCACCTTATCGGCAATCTCCGCCACCACGCCAAAGTCGTGGGTGATGAAAAGAACGCCCGCACCCTCTTCCTCCTGCAACTCACGAATGAGTTTGAGGATCTGAAGCTGGGTCGTCACATCGAGCGCCGTGGTCGGTTCATCCGCGATTATAAGTTTCGGCGACAGCACCAAAGACATGGCGATCATCACCCGCTGACGCTGGCCGCCGGAGATCTGATGCGGGTAGGCGTTATAGGCCGAGGCGGGCTCCGGGATGTGGACGCGCTCCAACATCTCAAGAGCGCGGGCCTTGCGCTCCGCCTTGGTCATCTTGGTGTGGAGCCGCAGCACCTCGTCGATCTGCCAGCCCACGGTTTTCTGCGGGTTGAGCGCGGTCATCGGCTCCTGGAAGATCATCGAAATATCCGCGCCGCGCAGCTTGCGCATCTCGGCATCCGATTTGCCGCGAAGCTCTTCGCCCATGAACCGGATCGCACCGCCGGTGACACGCACATGCGGCTCCGGCAAAAGGCCCATGATGGCCCCTGCACAAAGCGATTTGCCGGAGCCACTTTCGCCGACGAGACAGACAATCTCGCCCGCGTTGATGGTCAGATCGAGGCCTTCGAGGGCATAGGGGCGATCCGCGCCCTTGGGCAGGGAAATCTCCAGCTTGCACAGATCGAGAACGGGAGGAGGTGTCTGAGTCATTTCTTCTGCCTCGGATTGAGCGCATCGTTCAGCCCTTCGCCCAGAAGCGAGAAGGACAGCACAGTCAGGATGATCGCAATGCCGGGGATCACCGCGCAGTAAGGCGCGGAGCGCAGCACGGCGCGGCCTTGACCGATCATATTGCCCCAGCTTGCGTAGTTCGGGTCGCCCAATGCGAGAAAGGCCAGCGCGCTTTCCATCAGGATCGACAGCGCCATAATCACAGACGCGTAAACGACGATGGGCGGCAAAGCATTGGGCAGGATTTCGCGGAAAATGATCGAGGTGTTCGACACGCCGAGATTGCGCGCGGCATCGACGAATTCCCGGTTACGGAGCGACATGAACTCGGCGCGCACCATACGGGCGGGGGCGGTCCAACTGACGATACCAATGGCCAGCGTGATCCATTCGATCTTGGACCCCATGATGGCGACGAGCGTCAGCAAGAGGACAAAGTTCGGGATGGTCTGAAAGGCCTCGGTGATGCGCATCAAGACATCATCGACCCAGCCGCCGAAGTGGCCGGCCAGCGCGCCGATCACGACGCCAATGACGATGGCCACAAGGGTCGCGACCACGCCGATCAAAAGCGAGATGCGCGCGCCGTAGAAGACACCGGAGAGCACATCGCGCCCCAACTGGTCGGTGCCCAAAGGTGTGGCCCAGTTGACGAAGGGCGGGGTCAGGGGATCGCCCGCGCGACGCAGCGGATCGCCGGGATCGATGATCCCCGCCGTCAGCGCCATGACCACGACGAGGACAAAGAGCACGAGGCCAAGCAAAGCGGCACGGTTGCGTTTGTAGCGGCGCCAGAACATGACGTAGCGCGGCGGTTCAGGCGGTGCGATTTCAGTGTCGGCGAGGGTCATGCGAGTTCGATCCGGCTGTCGAGACGTGCATAGAGCAGGTCGGTGAGGAAATTGACGACGACAACGATGAGGGCACAGAGAAAGATGATGCCCATAAGCGTATTCATGTCGCGCTGAACGACGGACTGGTAGGCCAGTTGCCCCAGCCCCGGCAGGGTAAAGATGGTTTCAACCACGATGGAGCCGCCCAGAACGGTCGAGAATTGAAGCCCCAAAAGCGTCACCACCGGCAAGAGCGCATTGCGCATGATGTGGTGGATCATGAGGCGACCTTCGCGGGCGCCCTTGGCGCGGGCGGTGCGGACGTAGTCGAGATCGGCAACCTCCATCACGGAGGCCCGCATCAGGCGCAGGTAGAACGCCAGATAGATCAGAGACAAAGCGGTCGTCGGCATGATCAGGTGACGCACCACATCCCAGACGTGATCCCAGCCGGTGTAGAAAGCGGCGATGGTCTTGATCCCGCCGACAGGCAGCCAGCCGAGCTTCACCGAGAAGACCAGCATCAGCATGAGCGACAGGAAAAACGACGGCGTGGCGTAGAACACGAGGCCCAGCACCGAAATCAGGTTGTCGGTCGCAGAATAGGCGCGGCGCGCGGCAATGGCGCCCAAAACGATCCCGGCGCAAAAGGCGATGCTCAAAGAGGCGGCCATCAGCATAAGCGTGGTGCCGAGGCGGTCCATCAAAACGGTCGCAACGGGTTGCTCATAGACAAAGGACCAGCCGAAATCGAAAGACGCCAGTTTGACCATATAGCGCCAGAGCTGCACCCAAACGGGTTGGTCAAGACCGTATTCGACCCGAAGCCGCGCGATGAAGGCGGCATCTGCGCCCCCCATGTCGCCCACAAGCGCATCGACCGTGTCGCCGGGCGCCAGTTTGAGCAAAAGAAAGGTGCCGATCATGATCAGGATGACCACGGGAATGGCCTGAACCAACCGCCTCAGCGCGTAAGTCAGGATCGGGGGCATGTGCAGTGTCATTGTCTTTGGATCCTTCGGGATCATGGGCAAATGTCAAAAGAGCGGGCGCGCAGGAACGACGCGCCCGCCAGAGTCAGATCACTGTTCGAGCCAGAGATCGTACCAGCTCGACGAGTTCCACCGCGGCGTGTTGTGGTGGTTGCGGAGCTTGGTCGAGGTGACGGAGATGAACGGGTGCTCGATCGCGAAGATCACCGGCAGCTCTTCCATCGCACGGGCCTGAATCTCGTGATACATTGCGGCGCGTTTCTCGACGTCCAGCTCGGAGGCCGCATCGTCGATCATCTGGTCGATCTCTTCGCTCTTCCAACCGAACTGGTTGGTCCAGGGCGTGCCATTCGGCTGACCGGAGCGCAGCCACACCATGGTGGACACAGCCGGGTCAGACCGGAACTGGTGCCAGCCGTTTGCAGTGTCGAAATCATGGTCGCGGTAGACGCCATTGAGGAAGCCCGGCGCGTCGTTGGTGAGAATCTCGACATCAATGCCGATCTCTTTCATCGCCTGGGCGTAATATTCCGCCCAAAGCTGGGTGTATTCCCCCCAAGGCGCCGGACGGTGTTTCAGGTGAAAGCGGAAGCCGTCATCCTGCACCGGATAGCCCGCTTCGTCGAGCATCTGCTTGGCGAGTTCCGGATCGTAGTCATAGGTCGGCACGTCATCCGTGTAGTTGATGCCACCTGCGCTCGGCACCGGACCGCGGCCCGGTTTGGCAAAGCCATGCATGATCGTCTGGATCGCGTAGTCGATGTCCAAACCATGATACATCGCCTGACGCACTTTCAGGTCGGCGAGGATCGGGTTGCGGTGATTGAATTCAACGGTCGAGTGGGCGACGTTGTTTTCATAGCCCATGGTGCCCACGTCAAAGCGATCATCCTCACCGAAGCGCGCCACATCGGCCATGGACACGCCGATAAAGCCGGACTCATGCACTTCGCCCGCTTCCAAAGCGGCGGCGGCCGCAGATTTGTCCGTGATGAAACGCCAGACGATGCGGTCGAGATAGGGGTAGCCCTCACGCCAGTAGTCTTCGTTTTTCTCGGCCAGAACATATTGCCCGCGCTGATATTCGACGAATTTGAACGGGCCGGTGCCGACGGGCGCGGTGTTATACTCGTTTTTCAGGATGTCGGTGCCTTCGAACAGGTGTTTCGGCACCGGATGACCCAGATCGGGCATGGCGGCGACAAAGAGTTCGAGCGGCATCGGTTTGGAATAGTTGAACACCGCCGTATGCGGGCTCGGGCAATCGACGCTTTCAAGATTGGCCTGAAGCGCGGAGGAATAGTTCAGCAGCTCTTTCCAAAGCTCCATCGCCGAAAACGCCACGTCGTCACAGGTGAAGGGTTCGCCATCGTGCCAGTTCACACCTTCGCGCAGCTGTACCGTGATCGCCAGACCGTCGTCGGAGCTGGACCATTCGGTCGCCAGCACCGGCTCGTAGCCGTCATAGCTTTTGTCGATCAGCGGCTCCATGATCTTGCCGGTGATGTTGTACACCCCGGTGGACGCACGCAGGCCCGGATTAAGGATGCGCTGTTCAGAAATCATGTGGATGACGGCGGTGCCGCCTTTTTGGACCTCTTCCTGCGCTAGGGCCGAGAAGGCCACGGAACTCAGAGCCCCGGTCATGGCGAGCGTCAGCCCCGCCTGCTTCATCGTCAAACTCATCTTTTCTGGTTCTCCCGGTCAAGTTTTTGCCCTCTATCGGGCCTGTGCGGACGTTTTGCCCCCTCACCTGAGTGTAGCACAGCGCATTCGTCAACATCAAAAACCAACTTTTAATACAAGATTGGAAAAAAATTCTACACAATGATTAAATATTGGTGCTACCATCCTCATTAAACCGACAACACTGGGACAGAACATATGATAAAAACTGCATGGATCACCGGCGCGGGCTCCGGCATCGGCGCGGCCATGGCAAAGGGCTTTGCGGAGGCCGGTTATCGCGTGGCGCTGACCGCGCGCGGGCGCGACAGCCTCGAGGCCGTGGCTGACACCCTGCCCGACCCAGCGGCCGCTTTGATCCTGCCCGGTGATGTCACCGATCGTGCGGGCATGGCGGAGGCCGCGCAAAGCATTACGAACTGGTCCGGTGGCCTCAATGTGCTCTGCAACAACGCCGGTCTCAACATTCCGAAACGCAGCTGGGCCGACCTCGATTGGGAAAGCTGGGATCGGGTGATCGATGTCAACATCACCGGCGCGCTCAATGTGATTGCCGCCTGCCTGCCGATCATGCGGGCACAAAAGGACGGTGTGATGATCCACACCTCAAGCTGGGCCGGGCGGTTTCATTCACCGGTCAGCGGCGTGGTCTACGGCGCCTCGAAACATGCACTTTCCGATCTGTCGCTGAGCCTCAACGACGAAGAGGGCAAGAACGGCATCCGCTCCACCGCGCTTTGCCCTGCCGAGGTGGCAACCCCGCTTTTGGCGAAACGCCCTGGTTTTGATGCCGCGAAAATGGCCGCGATGATCCAGCCCGAAGATATGGCGAAGACCGCGCTCTTTGTGGCGGAAATGCAGCCCGGCATTTGCTTGCCCGAAATTGTCCTGAGCCCCGTTCGCACGTAACGCATAGATAAAGAGACTCGCACATGACCCACGCCCTCCCCCATCCTGTCAAAGGCATCGACCATTGTTTTGCCCTCGTCGACGATCTCGACCACGCCGCCGCACAATATAAAGCGCTTGGTTTTACCCTCTCGCCGCGCGGCACACATTCCGCCGCCAAGGGCACGGCGAATTACACCATCATGTTCCCCGACGATTACTTCGAGCTTTTGGGCGTCGTCACCCCGACCGAGTTGAACGCCTCCCGGCGCGAGATGTTGGCCACGATGGGTCAGGGGCTTCATGCCATCGCCTGTCGCATCGACGATGCCGAAGCCGCCGCCGAGGCTCTTGGCGCTTTGGGTATTACGACACAAGGACTTGGCAGTTTTTCCCGCCCGGTCCCCCTGCCCGATGGCTCCGAAGGCACCGCCGCCTTTTCCACCGTCAGCTTTACCTCGGATGAGACCCCATTCGGCACGGTGTTTATGTGCCAACACAAAACCCGCGAAACGGTGTGGATTCCGGAGCTTTTGGAACATGCCAACACCGCCTGCGGATTGGACGCCGTGCTTGCGATCTCCGAGACGCCCGAAGAGGACGCCCCGCGCTTTGCCCGGCTTTGGGCCGACAGCGCGGTTCAGACCGCGGACGGGCTCACGACCATCACGACAGGCCCCAATTCTGCGCCGCTCATCCTTGCGACGGCGGAGCGCATGGCCGCTCTTTATCCAGACATCGACATTTCCGGCACGACCAAGGGCGCCTTTACAGCGCTTCGCATTAAAGTGCGCAGCCTTGAAACCCTGCGCGACTGTCTTAAAGATGCGAATGTAAAGATTTGTGACACCGCCTCCGGCCTGGCCGTGGGACCCGAATTTTCAGCCGGTGTAATTTTGGAGTTTGTTGCCGCATGACAGAGCCTCGCCCCCGCAAAACCGGATCGAAACCAATCGAAAGCATGACTTTCGACGAAACCGATCAACGCATTCTGGAAATCCTTCAACAGGACAGCGACACGCCGATTCAGGCCATTTCCGAAGCGGTGGGCCTGTCGACAAACCCATGTTGGCGGCGGATCAAGCGGATGGAAGAGGCCGGCGTGATCAAGAAACGCGTGGTCCTCGTGGATCAGATCCGCGCCAATGTGCCCCTGACCGTGTTCATCGGCGTCAGCACCTCACGCCACGAGATCGATTGGCTCAACACCTTTCGCGCGTTGATCGACGAGATCCCGGAAGTGGTCGAAGCTTACCGCCTCACGGGAACTGTGGATTACATCCTCAAGGTCGTGGTGGCAGATATGGCCGCCTATGATGCGGTCTATAAACGCATGATTCAACGGCTCGAGTTTAGCCAGGTGAATTCCATGATCTCCATGGAAGAACTGAAATTCACCACAGCCATTCCAACAGACCATTTGTAATGAGCGGCACCGCGGTCCGCAGTGGCCACGGACTGTCGGCTGCGGTGGCGTCTCGGCGATCACGCTAAGGGATGACGTTGGCGCAACACGCTCTCAACACGAATGGGAACGTCTCTGACGTCAAAGCAAGAGGCCTCTCGCATTCGAAAATGGAGAGGCCCCTCATCGCGAACGATCAAAGATTAAAGTCGGTCAGACGATCCCGCCGCCAGCGCCCGACACTTTCGGACGTTCCGACGCCACCTTTGCGCGGTACCCTGAGGCGCGGTAGGTCACAACCGGATCAATGGCCGCCCCTTTCTCCAATCGCGCCATTTGCAGGATCGGATCGACATCCGTGCGGAACGCTGCGCGCAATGTGGCGGAGGCCATGAGCGCGTCGTTCGCGTCCTGATACCCGCCGAGCGCCGCACGATCGACGAGGCTCGCCTGAACATAGGCGCGCTGAATTTCCATCGCGGAGATCATCAGGCTCTCGATCGGATCGGTCACATTGTGGCTCTGGTCGATCATATGCGACAAATCGAGACCCGGCGTGCCCTCGGCATCCACCAGCTCGTTCCAGACGAGGAACAGGCGGTAGGGTTCGATGGTGCCGCTGTCGAGATCGTCGTCGCCGTATTTCGAGTCGTTAAAGTGGAAGCCACCGAGTTTGCCCGCGTGAATGAGCCGCGAGACGATCATCTCGATGTTCACATTCGGCGCATGGTGGCCGAGGTCCACGAGACATTTCGCCTTCTCGCCCAATTCCTGCGCGGTCAAAAGCGAGGTGCCCCAATCCTGAACCACGGTGGAATAGAAGGCCGGTTCATAGATTTTATGTTCGGAGAAAATCGACCAATCGTCCGGCAGACCTTTGTAGATGTCTTTCATCGACGACAGGTAGCGTTCGAACTGGCGGCCCATGTGGGTCTGGCCCGGAAAATTCGCCCCGTCGCCAATCCAGACGGTGAGCGCCTTCGACCCGATGCTCTCGCCAATCTCGATACATTCGAGGTTATGTTCGACGGCCTGCGCGCGGGTCGCGGCGTCTACATGCGAGAGCGAGCCGAATTTATAGGATTGCGCCTGATCCGGCTGGTCCTGAAAGGTGTTGGAGTTCATCGCATCAAAGCTCAACCCGTGCTCTTCGGCCTTCGCCAAGAGATCAGAAGGCGCGGCCTTGTCCCATGGAATATGCAGCGACACGGACCCTGCGGCGCCGGTCAATTTATGGATCACGCCGCAGTCGTCGAGCTTGTCGAAAATATCGCGCGGCTCACCCTCGCCGGGGAAACGCGCAAAACGTGTCCCGCCGGTGCCCGTACCCCAAGACGGCACCGCCACGGAAAACCCCTTGGCGCGCTCTTTGATGGTGTCGATATCGACACCATTGCGGGACAGTTTTTCGCCCAGGGCGTCGTAGTCTTTTTGCAGGTCAGCGTCGCGTGCGGCGTTCTGAGCCTCGATGATGGTGGTGTCGATCATGATTTCCTCCCGTGAGAACTGCGCGCCCTGCCCCGTTTCGAGCGGGGCGCGCAGCTTGGTCTGTGCGGTGACTTTTGGCCCTTAGCGGGTAAAGGCCTGCACGTTGCCGGCATCTACGTTGACGATGTTGCCGGTCGATTTTGCGGATTGTTCCGACGCAAAGAAATAGGCCGCTTCGGCGATGTCCTCAGGCAGGACGGAACGCTTCAGCATGGAGCGCTGGCGATACATTTCCTCCAGCCCCTCTTTGTCGGTGCCATAGGTGCCCGCGCGCTGTTCCAGCCATTCGCCTTCCCAAATCTTCGAGCCGCGCAGAACCGCATCGGGGTTCACGACATTCACACGAATGCCCGCCTCAGCCCCTTCGAGCGCCAGACAGCGTGCGAGGTGAATTTCAGAAGCTTTCGCGGTGCAATAGGCCGACGCGTTCGGGCTGGCCGCGAGGCCGTTTTTCGACGCCACGAACACGATGGACCCGCCGATGCCCTGCGTGCGCATCACTTTGAACGCTTCGCGGGACACGAGGAAGTAGCCCGTGGACAGGATGTCCATGTTCTTGTTCCAGAGCGCGAGCGTGGTCTCTTCGACCGGCGCGGAAGAGGCGATGCCTGCGTTGGAGACGAGGATGTCGACCCCGCCGAATTCGACAGAGGTGTCGGCATAGGCCGCCGCGACAGCCTCTTCGTCGGTCACGTTCATCACCACGGAACGCACGGCATCCGCGCCGTATTGTCTGGCGAACCCACTGCGGACCTCATCAAGCGCGGTCTCATTGATGTCCGCGAGCATGACGCAAGCGCCCTCTTGCAGATAGCGCGCCGCCGTCGCAGCCCCGATCCCGCCAGCGCCGCCGGTGACAAGCGCCACGCGACCGGCCAGAGATTTCGGCTTTGGCATCCGCTGAAGCTTGGCTTCTTCGAGGAGCCAATATTCGATGTCGAAGGCTTCCTGTTCCGGCAGGCCGCAATATTCGGACACCGCAGCAGAGCCGCGCATCACATTGATGGCGTTGACGTAGAACTCGCCGGAAATCCGTGCGGTGGCGCGGTCCTTGGCAAAGGTGATCATGCCAACGCCCGGCACCAGATAGACCACCGCATTCGGGTCGCGCAGCGCGGGCGAATTGTCATGTTTGCAGCGCTCGTAATAGGCGGCGTAATCCTCGCGGTAAGCCGCGATCTGCGCATCCAGACCGGAAAGCACCTCGTCGATGTTGTTTTTCGCGGGGTCGAAATCCAGCACCAGCGGGCGAATTTTGGTGCGCAGGAAGTGGTCGGGGCAGGACGTCCCGAGTGCCGCCAAATCGCGCATATCTTTCGCGTTGACGAATTCGAGCACGGTGTCGGAGTCGTCGAAATTGCCAACCATGTGCTGCGCGCCGGAGACAAAGCCACGGATCGCCGGCATCAGTTTCGCGGCCACGTCGCGACGGGCCGCAGGCGCAAGGCTCTCATGCACCGCCCCACCAAAGGCCGGGATGTCCGCCGTTTTGTCTTCGAAATAGGCAATCGCCTTGTTGATGATGTCGAGCGTCAGCTCATAGCAGGCTTTCGCATCGTCATCCCAGGTGAAGAGACCATGGGATTCGAGAACGACGCCCTTAGCGTCGGGGTTCTCAAGGCAGAATTTTTCGAGCCACAGGCCCAGCTCATAGCCCGGCTTTTTCCACGGAAGCCAACCGATGTCGTTGCCAAAGATCTCTTGGGTCAGGGCTTTGGAGTCTTTCGAGGCCGCAATCGCGATGATCGCATCCGGATGCATGTGATCGACGTGCTTGCGCGGCACGTAGGCGTGAAGCGGCGTGTCGATGGAGGCCGCGCGCGGGTTCAGGTTGAAGGTGCAATGCGGCAGATAGCCGACCATTTCATCCTCGAACGCAAGGCCGCGATATTTACCTTTCAGCGCACGGAGTTTGTCCATGTAAAGGGTCGCGAACCCGTCCATTTTGATCGAGCCCACGTCCCCGCCGGAGCCTTTGACCCAGAGAACCTCGGCCTTTTCGCCCGTCAGAGGATCATCCTCCATCACTTTCGCCGACGTGTTGCCGCCACCGTAGTTGGTCACGCGCTTGTCGGACCCCAAAAGGTTCGAACGATACAGCAGTTTTTCAGGCTCGCTCATATCTTTCGCTTTGGCATCATCCCAAAGCGAAGCGAGCCGCGTGGACGCGGATGTCATGGTGATCTCCTCCCGATCATCAGGTAGTGGATGGTCTTGTATTGAGCCAAATCTGCGTGGGCTGCGTCAGATTGTCAATCATAAATAATCAAAACCAATCATTATGCACGTGCAGAATGATTGAAATGACATTTTATGATTGACAATGATCGTTTCGAGCGCCACGCTTCAGCTACGGGAGGAATTTCATCAATGCACGAGAGAGAGCGCCACGGAATCATTCTGTCCGCCGTTCAGGAACGGCCGGTTGTGACCGTCGTCGAGCTTTGCAGCCTGACAGATGCGTCCGAGGCTACTATTCGTAGAGATATTGCGGCTTTGCATGTCGCAAAGAAACTGCGTCGTGTGCGGGGCGGAGCCGAAGCGCTCGCGCCCAATCCCTTCCCCGGGCTTGCGGGTCGTCCTTTTGCTGTGAACGAAACGCGCAACATCAAGCAAAAGCAAGCAATCGCGCGCGCCGCCGTCGACATGGTCGAAGACGGAGAGCCGATCATCATCAACGGCGGCACCACGACGTTCCAGATGGTACATCCGCTCGCGACGCGTCGCTGTCAGGTGTTCACCAACTCGTTTCCGATTGCCGAGCATCTTTTGAAGACCTCGAAAAACTCGGTGCTGATTTCCGGCGGCGTGATCTACCGCGAGCAAAACATCGTGCTGTCGCCTTTCGACAATGACGTCACGCGCAACTTCTACGCGCGCCGCATGTTCATGGGGGCGCAAGGCGTCGCACCCTTGGGCGTGATGGAAGCCGACCCGCTGCTCATCCAGGCCGAACAGAAACTGATCGGTCAGGCCGATGAACTTGTGCTGCTGGTCGATTCCACGAAATTCAAAAACCGGTCGAGCCTTGTGCTCTGTCCGCTTGATCGCATCGACGTGCTGATCACGGACGAGGGCATTGGTGATCGGGAGGCGGCCATGATTGAGGCCGCCGACATCAAACTCATCGTCGCGCCATCCAGCGCGGCGCAGGAGGACGTCGCGTCCTGATATTGCTCGGGGCGCAAAATTCAACCAGGAGACTTAGGGAGGACTCCACATGAAAAAACTATCGAAACTGCTGACCACCGCCGCCATCGCGACGGGCCTGTTCGCAGGAGCTGCGTCTGCCGAGGACATGCGCATCGCTCTGGTCGTGAAGGCTCTGGGGATCGGTTTCTTCGAAGCAGCCGCAAAAGGCGCCGAAGAGGCCGCATCCGAACTGGGTGGCGTGGAAATCATCTACACCGGCCCGACCGACACCACGGCCGAGGGCCAGATCGAAGTGATCAACTCGCTCATCGCGCAGAATGTCGATGCCATCGCCGTGTCCGCCAACGACACCGACGCGCTCGTGCCGACACTCAAAAAAGCGATGCAGCGCGGCATCACGGTGATTTCCTGGGACTCCGGCGTGGCCGAAGACGGTCGCCAGATGCACCTCAACCCCTCGTCCAACCCGCTGATCGGCAACATGATCATCAAGCTGGCCGCCGATGAATTGCCTGAGGGCGGCGAAGTGGCCGTCTTGTCCGCCACCACCACCTCCACGAACCAGAACATCTGGATCGACGAGATGAACAAGGTGATGGGCAACTACCCGGGCGTCGAAGTCGTCGCGACCGTCTACGGCGATGACCTCGCGGACAAATCCTACCGCGAAGCCACCGGCCTCATGCAGTCCTACCCGGACCTCGACGCCATCATCGCGCCGACGTCTGTGGGCATCGTGGCCGCCGCTCAGGCCGTGGTGGACGCTGGCAAAGTGGGTCAGGTCAATGTGACCGGTCTCGGCCTTCCGTCTGAAATGGCGGGTGCAATCGAAAGCGGCGCGTCCAAATCCTTTGCGATCTGGAACCCGATCGATCTCGGCTATTCCGCGACGATGATCGCCTATCACCTGTCCAAAGGCGACGCCGTGGCGGAGCCGGGCGCCAGCATCCCGATGGGCCGCATGGGCGAAGTGACGCTTGATGAGACGAACTCCGGCGCAATGGCCGATCCGTTCGTTTACGACGCGTCCAATATCGCAGACTTCAAAGACATCTTCTAACTCCCGAAGACGGTCTTTGCGGGCGGCGCTCTCCACATCCAGACACTGGACCAAGGCGCCGCCCAACTCCACTTTTTCGACAGACATACAGCCAATGGGGTAGCCATGGGCCACGCACAAACACATGCCGCGCCGGTGCTCGCGCTTGACGGCATCACCAAGACATTCCCGGGCGTCAAAGCGCTCGACGGCGTCACGCTTGAGCTTTTTGCCGGGCAGGTGACGGCGCTGATCGGGGAAAACGGCGCGGGCAAATCGACCGTGGTGAAAACGCTCACGGGGATTTACCAGCCGGACGGCGGGCGCATTCTCGTGGACGGCGAAGAGGTGCGGTTTCCGACCGCGCAGGACGCCTCTGCTGCGGGCGTGACCGCGATCCATCAGGAAACCGTGCTGTTTGACGAATTGTCTGTCGCGGAAAACATTTTTCTCGGCCATGCCCCCAAAGGGCGTTTTGGCCTCATTGACCGCGCCGCCATGCACCGGAAAGCCCAGAGCATTCTCGACGGGATCGGGGCAGAGATCGATGCAGGTGTGCGCCTCAAGGATCTCGGCATCGCGTCGCGTCACCTCGTTGCCATCGCGCGCGCCCTCTCTGTCGAGGCCCGCGTTGTGATCATGGACGAACCGACCGCCGCGCTGAGCCGCAAAGAGATCGAAGAGCTTTACGAGCTTGTAGATGCGCTCAAGGCGCAGGGCAAAGCGATCCTGTTTATCTCTCACAAGTTCGACGAAATCTTCCGCATCGCCGACCGCTACACCGTCTTTCGTGACGGGCAGTATATCGGTGCGGGCGACATGGCGGACATCACCGAAGCCGAGTTGGTGAAAATGATGGTCGGGCGTTCGGTCGACCAGATTTTCCCGAAACGCGCCGCTCAGATCGGTGAGGATGTGTTGGTCGTCGCGGGCTACAGCCACCCCACCGAATTCGAAGACATCCACTTTACCCTGCGCCGTGGTGAAATCCTCGGGTTCTATGGGCTTGTGGGCGCGGGGCGCTCGGAATTCATGCAAAGCCTGATCGGTGTAACACGGCCCTCGAAAGGCGCGATCCGGCTGAACGACAAAGTGCGGGTCATCCGCTCGCCTGCCGACGCCATCGCCGCCGGGATCGTCTATGTCCCCGAAGATCGTGGCAAACAGGGCGCGATCCTCGACATGCCGATTTTCCAGAACGTCACCCTGCCCTCCTTGCCGCGCCTGTCCAAAAACGGCTTCACCCAGATGGCAGAAGAATTCGCGCTTGCCCGCCAATACACGGAACGGCTTGATCTTCGCGCGGCCTCGCTCGACACCACGGTGGGAAGCCTCTCCGGCGGCAACCAGCAAAAGGTGGTCATCGCCAAATGGCTCGCCACGCAGCCGACCGTCATCATTCTCGATGAACCGACCAAAGGCATCGACATCGGGTCCAAGGCCGCTGTGCACGACTTTATGTCGGAACTCGCCTCCGAAGGTCTCTCCGTCATTATGGTCAGCTCTGAAATCCCGGAAATCCTCGGCATGTCCGACCGCGTGATCGTCATGCGCGAAGGCCGGATGGTGGCGGAGTTGGAAGGCGACGATCTGACCCCCGAAACCCTCGTCCGCCATGCGGCGGGTATCTCATCGAAAGGAGAAGCAGCATGACCCTGCTGAAATCCCGCGAGGCGATCCTTGTTGGCGCCATCCTGCTTCTTCTGGCTCTGGTCGCGAGCCGTTTTCCGGGGTTTGTGACCCCCTCGAACCTCGTCGCCGTGTTCACCGACACCGCGCCGCTGATCATCCTCGCGCTGGGGCAGATGGTCGTCATCCTGACCCGCTCCATCGACCTCTCGGTCGCCGCGAACCTCGCGCTGACAGGGATGGTCTGTGCTCTGATCAACGTCGCGTTTCCGGGCGTGCCGGTGCCGGTTCTGGTCGCGCTGGCGCTCGGGCTTGGCGCGCTCATGGGCGCGATCAACGGCTTTCTCGTCTGGAAACTGACGATCCCTCCCATCGTGGTGACGCTTGGCACGATGACGATTTTTCGCGGCATCATTTTTCTTCTGACCAACGGCAGCTGGGTGAACTCGCACCAGATGAGCAGCGCATTCAAGGCCTTCCCGCGCGAGAACATCCTCGGCCTGCCGGTCCTCGGCTGGATCGCGGTTCTCGTCACGCTGATCCTTGGCCTTGTCATGAGCCGGACCACATTGGGACGCGCCTTTTTCGCGGTCGGCGGCAATCCCCATGCGGCCGTCTACACCGGCATCAATGTCGGTCGGACCCAGTTTCTGGCCTTCGTGATTTCCGGCATGTTGGCCGGTCTCACAGGCTACCTCTGGGTCGCACGTTACGCCGTGGCCTATGTCGATATTGCCGGCGGGTTCGAGCTTGATGTCGTTGCAGCCTGTGTGATCGGCGGCATCTCCATCGCCGGTGGAGTCGCCACCGTCGCGGGCGCCGTCTTGGGCGCGCTGTTCTTGGGCATCATCAAGAACGCCCTGCCGGTGATTGACGTCTCCCCCTTCTGGCAACTCGCCATCTCAGGGGCCGCGATCATCATCGCCGTGACCTTCAACTCGCGTGCTGGCCGCTCAAAAGGCCGTGTCATTCTCAAATCCGCGGAGCATGCCCAATGAGCCTTGCAGAGACACAAAAGACCGCCGCCCGTCACATTCCCGACCGGCTGACGACGCCGCTCGCGCGGACGCTCAAAAGCTGGGAAAGCCTGCTGTTGTTGGTGGCCATCGGAATTTTCATCCTCAACAGTTTTGCCTCGCCTTACTTTCTGAATGCGTGGAACCTGTCGGATGCGACGTTCAACTTCACGGAAAAGGCGATGATCGCCTTTGCGATGGCACTGCTGATCATTTCAGGTGAGATCGACCTCTCCGTCGCCTCCATCATCGCGCTCGCCTCCACAGCGATGGGCCTCGTGATGCAGGCCGGTTTTGGCACCCCTGCGATTGTCGCCACGGGCCTCGTCACCGGACTTCTCTGCGGCGCCTTCAACGGTGTGCTTGTCACCCGCCTTGGCCTCCCGTCCATCGTTGTGACCATCGGCACCATGAGCCTGTTTCGCGGCATCAGCTATATCGTTCTCGGCGACGGCGCGTTTCGTGGTTACCCCTCTGATTTCGCGTGGTTCGGTCAGGGGTATGTGTTCTGGGTGATCACCGTCGAGCTGATGATCTTCGCCATCCTCGCGGTGATCTACGGCATCGTGCTGCACAAAACCAATTTCGGCCGCGCGGTCTATGCCATCGGCAACAACGCCACCGCTGCCACCTTTTCCGGCATCCGTGTGGAGCGGGTGAAGTTCATCCTCTTCCTGCTCACGGGCCTGATGTCGGGGCTGGCCTCCGTCTGTCTCACCTCGCGCCTCGGATCGACACGGCCCTCCATCGCCTCCGGCATGGAGTTGGAAGTCGTGACCATGGTGGTGCTTGGCGGTGTCAGCATCCTCGGCGGCTCCGGCTCGATCCCCGGCGTCGTGATCGCAGCCTTTGTGATGGGCCTCGTGACCTTCGGCCTCGGCCTTTTGAACGTGCCGGGCATCGTGATGTCCATTGTGGTCGGCGCGCTGCTGATCGGGGTGATCGCCCTGCCGCGCATCTACCAGAACCTTCGGAGGACATAATGGAAAAATACGCCTTCCGCATGGTCCTGAACGAAGGGTGTCTGGACGAATACCGCAAACGCCATGACGAGATCTGGCCGGAGCTGGTCACCCTGCTCAAAGACGCGGGTGTCGAGGATTACTCCATCCACTACGACCCCGAGACCCGTCACCTGTTCGGCGTCCTCTGGCGGCGCGACGATCACGGCATGGCGGCCCTGCCCGACCATCCGGTGATGAAACGCTGGTGGGCGCATATGGCGGACATCATGGAGACCCATCCGGACAATCGCCCGAAAGAGCAACCGCTTGAAACCGTGTTTCACCTGCCATGACCACGCCGCGCCATATCGCCGTTCTCGATGTTGGGAAAACCAACGCCAAGCTCGCCTTGGTCGATGCCGACAGCCTGACGGAAATCGCCATCGTCACCCGTCCGAACACCGTTCTGGCGGGGCCGCCCTGGCCGCATTTCGACCTTGAAGGGCATTGGGCGTTCTTTCTCGACCACCTCGCGGCCTTCCATGAAAGCCACGGGATCGACGCGATTTCCGTCACCACGCATGGCGCCTCGGCCGTCTTGCTAGATGCGGAGGGCGAACTGGCCGCGCCGATGCTCGACTATGAGTATGACGGACCGGACAGCCTCACCTTCGCATATGACGCGATCCGCCCGCCGTTTTCCGAGACCGGGTCTCCCCGCCTCGGCATGGGCCTGAACGTGGGCGCGCAGCTGTACTGGCAATTCGAAACCGATCCGGGTCTGCGCGACCGCGTCGCCCATGTGCTCACCTATCCGCAATATTGGGGCTATCGTCTGACCGGTCAGATGGCGACGGATGTCACATCTCTCGGATGTCACACCGATCTGTGGAACCCGTGGGAGGGGAAGTTCTCGTCCCTTGTCGCCCGTCTCGGCCTCACCGACAAACTCGCCCCCGCGCACCCCTCCGCAGATGTGCTTGGCACGGTGTCCGACGCCATCGCCGCCCGCACCGGCCTGTCACCTGACACGCCCGTCGTCTGTGGCATTCACGATTCAAACGCCTCTCTCCTGCCCCATGTGCTTGGGCGCAAAGGGGCGTTCTCTGTTGTCTCCACGGGCACTTGGGTCATCGTCATGTCGATGGGCGGGCGGTCAACCGCACTCGATCCGGACCGCGATACGCTCGTCAACGTCAACGCACTCGGTCAGGCCGTGCCCTCCGCCCGGTTCATGGGCGGGCGCGAATACGAGATCATCCGCGCGGGCGGCGACACAGAGGTGACGGACGTCGACCGCGCAACTGTGCTCGCGGAACACATCATGCTCCTCCCCGCCGTCGAGCCGGGATCGGGCCCGTTCCGAGGGCGTGAGGCCAGTTGGCGCTTTGAGCCAGCGGAACAGGGCGTGCGCATGGCCGCGCTCGGGTTTTACCTCGCCCTGATGACCAAAACTTGCCTTGATCTCGTTGGCGCAGACGGCCCGGTGATCATCGAAGGTCCCTTTGCTCGCAATCGCGCGTATCTCGACATGCTCGCCACGCTGCACACAGGCGGGGTTGAGATTGCGGCCTCCGCAACCGGCACTTCCGTTGGCGCCGCCATGTTGTTCGCCGAGAACGCCGCCCCGCCACACACCCATAAGGTCACACCATCGCAGAGTGATGCACTCACAGAATACGCCACCGCGTGGCGGGCCCAAGTTGAGAAGGAAAAGACATGCGCCTGACCGAGTGTCACAACTTCCACGATTTCCGCCGCTTGGCCGAGCGCCGCCTGCCGGGGCCGATCTTCAACTATATCGACGGCGGCGCGGATGACGAAGTGACCCTGCGCCGCAATACCGAGGCCTTCGAACACGTCGATCTCGTCCCCAACGTGCTGCGCGGCGTGACCGATGTGGATCTGTCGACGGAGATCATGGGCCAAAAGCTCGCCCTGCCGGTCTACCTGTCCCCCACCGCGCTTCAGCGCCTGTTCCATCATGAGGGCGAACGCGCCACTGCCGCCGCCGCCGCCAAGTTCGGCACGATGTTCGGGGTCTCGTCTCTGGGCACCGTCTCTATGGCCGAGCTTGCCGCGAAACACGACACGCCGCAGGTCTATCAGTTCTATTTCCATAAGGATCGCGGTCTCAATTCCGCGATGATGCAAAAGGCGAAAGAGAGCGGCATCAACGTCATGATGCTCACCGTCGACAGCATCACCGGCGGCAACCGCGAACGCGATCTGCGCACCGGCTTTTCGATCCCCTTCCGCCTGACACTCGCGGGTTTGATCCAATTCGCGATCAAGCCGATGTGGGGGATCAACTATGTCACCCACGAAAAATTCAGCCTGCCGCAGCTCGACGCCCATATCGACATGAAGGGCGATACGCTCACCATCGGGCGCTATTTCACCGAGATGCTCGATCCGTCGATGAACTGGGACGATGTGGAACGCATGGTCGCCGAGTGGGGCGGGCCGTTCTGTCTCAAAGGCGTCATGAGCGTCGAGGATGCGAAGAAAGCCGTCGAGATCGGGTGTCGGGGGATCGTTTTGTCAAACCACGGCGGGCGGCAGCTGGACGGCTCGCGCTCCGGCTTTGATCAGCTCGACGAGATCGTGCAGGCCGTCGGGGACAAGATCGACGTGATGGTCGATGGCGGGTTTCAACGCGGCACCCATGTGCTCAAGGCGCTCGCGCTCGGGGCAAAAGCCGTGGGCCTGGGCCGCGCCTATCTCTATGCACTCGCGGCAGCCGGTCAGCCGGGAATTGAGAGGATGCTCACCCAATTGACCGCCGAGATCACCCGCGACATGCGCCTCATGGGCGTGACGCGGGTGTCTGATCTCAACCCCGATATGCTGCGCCTCCGCTAACGGGCAGGCCCGTTGGGCACTGCGGTCGTTCGTGCCATAGCACACGTCCGTTTCGAGATCTCTGAGGGGACGCGAAAGTCACTCCTGCAGTGGATGGCTGAGCCGTCTTCACTGACGGCCCAGCAGATGAATATGAACGTTGATCGGGGCAATCGTTCCCCTTATGTTCTCGCTCATGCGAGTCGATTTTCACACTGTCTTTCCCCTGCGTCGTGCCCGGGTCCATGAGGTCTGCGGTCCTGTTGCGATGGGGTTTGCGGCGATGTCGGTCGGGGATGGGGCGCTCTGGATCAGAGAAAGCTGGATGTCTGACACACTCATGCCTCAGGGACTTTTGCCGATCTTCAACCCGGCACGTCTGTTGCTGGCCCGCCCCAAGGATCAGACCGATGCGCTCGCCGTCGCCGAAGAGGCGCTGAAAGACGGCGCGCTGCCCTTTGTCGTCATCGAAATCACCCGCCCGCTGAACCTGCGCGAGGGGCGACGGTTGCAACTCGCGGCCAAGGCGGGCGGCACCACGGGGCTTTGCATCATTTCCGAAGGCATGGGGTCAAACGCCGCCGAGACCCGTTGGCATGCCGCCTCGATCTTCGACACACAAAGCGAGGACTCGACTCTGATGCGATGGGAAATTAAAAAGAACAAATCGGGAACACTTGGGGCCTGGAATGTTCGATGGGATCAAAAAACGCGTCGTGTGCATGTGGTTTCCCCGGTTGGCGAGCGACCGGGTTCTGCGCGCGCGTCTGGTTGATGGCCCCTTCGCAATCACGCTCAAGTCGAACAACACCGAACGGATTTATTGCCTCAACGAGACCGCCGAAGGCTTGGGCCTGACGCGCGGCATGAGCTTTGCCGATGCCCGCGCCTTTTGCCCCGACCTGATCAGCCAGCCCGCGCGCCCCGATCTCGACGCCCGGTTCCTCGCCATGCTGCGCCGATGGGCGACGCGCTATTGCCCTTGGGTGGGGCGCGATGGCGAAGATGGCTTGGTGCTGGATGTCACCGGATCGACGCATCTTTGGGGCGGCGAAGCGGAGATGCTCGCGGATATCCGAGCCCGTGCGATGCGGGCGGGCCTGACGCTCCGTCTGGGATGCGCCGAGACCCGAGGTGCTGCTTGGGCCTTTGCGCATTACGGCACCGGGACGGAGGCGCTTAGCGATCTCCCCGTGGCCGCGCTCCGCCTTGCGGACACCACTGTCACAGCCCTGCAACGTCTCGGGTTGCGCAGCATTGGCGATCTGGCGGAAGCTGCTCGCGCCCCGCTGACCCGTCGCTTTGGTCCTGATCTGCTGTTGCGTCTCGATCAAGCCATGGGTCATATCCCCGAACCGGTCAGGCCCGAAAGCGAACCGCCAAGCTTTGCGACCCGTATGAGTCTGCCGGAGCCCATCGGCCTGACAGAAGACGTGATGGGTCTCACCGCCCGGCTTCTGACCCCGCTCTGTGACAAGCTCAACCGCTATGAAATGGGCGCGCGCCGCCTGACCCTCACCCTGCGCCGCGTCGATCAGGGCAGCCAACAAGTCGAGCTGCGCCTCGCCGCCCCGATGCGCGATCCGCAGCGGATTTTGCCCCTGTTCGAGCGTGGCGTGAGCGAGGTGGATGCGGGCTTTGGCATCGATCAGATTCGGCTGGAAGCCACACAGGTCGAACCGCTCCCCGTGCAACAGATCGGCAGCGCACAAACCTCCCCCGATCAGCTCAACGACCTGATCACCCGGATCGGCACGCGCATCGGGCTGGAAAACATTCAACGTTTCCTCCCCTCCGACAGCCACATCCCGGAGCGCAGCTTTGCCATCGCGCCCGCCGCCTTCAGTACGCCCGACAGCGCATGGTCCTGCCTGCGCCCGCGCCCCCTGCGCCTGTTTTCGCCCGAACCGATTGCCGCTCATAGCGCCGAACCGCCCGCGCGGTTTCGTTGGCGGCGCATGTCGTTCACCACCGGGCGCGCCATCGGCCCCGAACGCATCGCGCCGGAATGGTGGCTGCCGGATGAGGCGTGGCGCTCCGGTGTGCGTGATTACTGGCGGATCGAAACTCGCGAAGGCCGCCGCCTTTGGCTTTATCACACGCCGCAAAACCCCGGCTGGTTCGTGCAGGGGGAATTCGCATGAGTTTCCTTTGTGCCCCAAATACTCATCCCCAGCCCGCCTCTTACGCCGAGCTGTGCGTCACCTCGAATTTCACCTTTCTCACGGGCGCTTCGCATCCCGAGGAGCTGATGCTGCGCGCCGCAGAGCTGGGGTTAGAGGCCATCGCGATCACCGACCGAAACACGCTTGCGGGCGTTGTGCGGGCCTATTCGGCGCTCAAGACACTCCGCGAAGAGGTCGCCGCACAGCTTCGCGTGCGCTCCTCGCATCAGGTCGACCCCTGTTCACGACAAGAGATTGGGGCGCCGCAAGACTTCCCTGTTCCGCTGACTCCAAAGCTGCCGAAGCTCATCGTCGGCAGCCGCCTCGTCCTGCGCGATTGCCCTGTCGAATGGCTCGCACTGCCTACCGACCGTGCGGCCTATCACCGGCTGTCGCGGCTTTTGACTTTAGGTAAGCGCCGGGCGGAGAAGGCCGAGTGTCATCTCGATCTAAGAGATTTGGAGGCCGGATGTCGGGGGATGATCCTCATTGCCTTGCCCCCGAAGGACCTAACGCGTGCTCAACCCGCCCTTCAGCGCTTGCAACGCCGCTACCCCGGTCACGTCTTTCTCGGCGCCGCGCCGCGCTATGACGGATCCGATCAAGCGTGGTTAGATGCCTGCGCTGCGTTGGCGTTGCGGAGTTCGACGCCTATGGTGGCGGTGGGCGATGTCCTCATGCATCACGGGCGGCGGCGCAGGCTTGCGGATGTGCTGACCTGTCTGCGCGAGGGGCTGACCATTGACCGGATCGGCACCAAGGCCCTGCCCAATGCCGAACGTCGCCTCAAAGGTGCCGCCGACATGGCGCGGCTCTACCGCAACCACCCGGCGGCGCTCAAGCGCACCTTGGAGATCACCGCGCGCTGCGGCTTTGATCTCTCCGAGTTGAGTTACGAATATCCCGACGAGATGTCGGAGGGCGAAGCACCGCAAGACCGCCTTGTCCGGCTGGCGCGCGACGGGCTGCGCCGCCGGTATCCGGAGGGCGCGACCGAGCGTGTGCATCAGTTGATGGACAAGGAACTGTCGCTGATCGGCGAGCTCAACTACGCGCCCTATTTCCTCACCGTGCATGACATTGTCCAAGAGGCCCGGTCGCGTGGCATCCTCTGTCAGGGGCGCGGCTCGGCGGCCAATTCGGTCCTCTGCTACCTTCTGGGCATCACCGACGTGTCGCCCGACATGATCGGCATGGTGTTTGAACGCTTCATCTCGCGGCATCGCGGCGAGCCGCCCGACATTGACGTGGATTTCGAACACGAGCGCCGCGAGGAGGTGATCCAGTGGATCTATGAGAAATACGGACGCCACCGCGCAGGTCTCTGCGCCACCGTGATCCATTTCCGGACCCGCGCCGCCATTCGCGAGGTGGGCAAGGTCATGGGCCTGTCCCAAGACCTCACCGCGCGGCTCTCGGGCGACATTTGGGGGCTGACCAATTCCGGCGCGGATATGGAGCGGGCGAAAGAACTGGGCCTCAACCCCAAGGACCGGCGGCTGGCGCAGACCATTGAACTGATCGGCGAGATCATCGGCTTTCCGCGCCATCTTTCGCAACATGTCGGCGGTTTCATCATCACACTCGGGCGCCTCGACGAGCTGTGCCCCATCGAGAATGCGGCGATGGAAAACCGCACGGTGATCGAATGGGACAAGGATGACATCGACGCCTTGGGCATTCTCAAGGTCGATATTCTGAGCCTCGGGATGCTCACCTGTCTGCGCAAGAGCTTTGATCTTTTGGACGCCCATGAGAAGACCCGCCTCACCCTCGACAGCGTGCCGCAAGAGGACCGCGCGACCTATGAGATGCTGCAACGCGCCGATGCGGTGGGGGTGTTTCAGGTCGAAAGCCGGGCGCAGATGAATTTTCTGCCACGCATGAAACCCGCCACGTTTTACGATCTGGTGATCGAGGTCGCCATCGTCCGGCCCGGCCCCATTCAGGGCGGCATGGTCAAACCTTATATCCGGCGGCGGCAGAAGCTTGAAGCCCCCGAACCCTTTGGCCCTGCGCTCGAAGAGGTCACGCGTAAAACACTTGGCGTGCCGCTTTTCCAAGAACAAGCCATGCAGATCGCCGTTGTCGGCGCGGGCTATTCGGCAGAAGAGGCCGACAAACTCCGGCGCTCGCTGGCCTCTTTCCGGCGCATGGGCACCATCGGCGAGCACCGTGACAGGTTTGTGCGCGGCATGATGGGGAATGGCTACAGCCAAGAGATCGCGGAGGCCTGTTTCGGCCAGATTGAGGGCTTTGCCGATTACGGTTTCCCCGAAAGCCACGCGGCCGCCTTCGCCATGCTGACCTATGTGTCGTCCTGGCTCAAATGCCATCACCCGGCGGTGTTTGCCTGTGCTCTGCTGAATTCCCAGCCGATGGGGTTCTACGCCCCGGCGCAGATCGTGCGCGATGTCCGCGACCACGGCATCGAGGTGCGTCCCGTTTGCGTCAACCATTCCGACTGGGACAATCTTTTGGAACGCCGCGCCGACGGAGCGTTGGCGCTGCGCCTCGGGTTTCGTCAGATCAAGGGCTTTCGCGAGGAAGACGCCGGTTGGATCACGGCGGCGCGCGGCAATGGCTACCAAGACCCGGAAAGCGTCTGGCTCCGGGCGGGCGTCGCACCCTCCGTGCTTGAGCGGCTGGCCGAGGCGGACGCCTTCATCGGCATGGGGCTAACCCGCCGCGATGCGCTATGGCAGGTCCGCGCGATCCGCGCCCCGAAACCGCTGCCGTTGTTCTCTGATCCGCTCGATGGTGAGGGCATTCGTGAACCCGAAGTCATCCTCCCCAACATGCATTTGGGCGAGGAGGTGGTGGAGGATTACGTTGCCCTGCGGCTGACGCTGCGCGCCCATCCGATGGAGCTTTTGCGCCCAACGATCCCAAACCTGACGCCGCACGACCGCCTGCCAACAGCGCCCCTCATCCGCACCACCGTCTGCGGTCTCGTCATCACCCGGCAACGCCCCGGCACGGCCTCGGGCGTGATCTTCCTGACGCTCGAGGATGAAACTGGCGTCTCAAACATAGTGGTCTGGCCCAAGGTCTACGAGCGCTTCCGCCGCATCGTCATGGGCGGACGGCTGTTGCGCGTCACCGGACGGCTGGAGCGCGAAGGCATCGTCGTCCACCTCATCGCTGATCACATCGAAGACCTGTCGCACAAGCTCTCGGAACTCGGCCACCCGCTCGATGACGCCATCGGTGTCACACAGCCCCAAGCCGACGACGCGCCACGACCTCCACGCTACCCGCCCCGTGCGCGTCACCCGAGGGAGCAGGCCAAGCGGTTGTTTCCAAGCCGGGATTTTCACTGAGAAATGAATAGGGGAAGCGATCTATTCCTGCCCCTCAGTGAAGGCACGCGCGGAATGTTTCCCAAGTTTGAAAGAGGAACACATTTTCACGCCTGCCGCTCTACATACAGCTGCAATGGATCTGAAAATTTTCAGTTGCGTTTTCATGAACTTGTGAACATACGAAAGCCATGGGGGACAAGTTTCTGAATAAGCGGTTTTTGCGTGGCGTCTGGGCCGCCTGCCTTGCTGTTCTTTTGTCCGTCCAGTTCGCAGTCGCTTTCCAGCCCGATGCGCGCGACGGGATCGTTCTTTCCGACACCGAAGTTCTCCTGCAAATTTGTAGCACGCCGGGAAGCGGTGCCACGCTTGTCTTTGACACGGCGACTGGTGAAATCCGGGACGTGCCATCGGGGGACACGACAAAAGGGGCGGAGTGTCCTTACTGTGTTGTCGGTGCCGCGTTCCTTATGTCGGCCCTTGCGACGCCCATTTTGCCGGTGGCGCAACAACGGGCAGAATTCACCCCATCTGCAACCGATGTGCTGTTGGTTGCCCGCCGCGATTTCAGCCGAACACCCCGCGCACCACCTCTGACGCTCTGATCACATGACAGGCCCGGAAGGGCTGTTTCCCGGATGTGCACCGCTATCGGTCACATCCGGGCCAAAAACATATGACCAGATACCATTCCCAGAGGGACACACATGACCACTCACAACACGGTAAAAACGGTGCGCCTTGGCGCGACCGCTCTCTTGATGAGCACCATCTCGACCCTGGCCTATGCTCAGGATGACATTCTAACGCTCGATACGATCATCGTCGAAGGCGCCCAAAATGTAACGCAAGCGGCCAATACCTATACGTTCGACCCCGAAGCCTTGCCGGTTCCCGCAGGCCTTGATGGTGGCGCGCTTTTGTCTTCCGTTCCCGGCGTTTCTGGTCGGCGGATGGGCGCACATGGCATCGACATCATCATGCGCGGCATGCAAAAGAACCAGCTCAACGTGATCGACGCCGGCGGCTTTACCTATGGCGGCTGTCCAAGCCGAATGGATCCGCCAACCTCGATCGCGGCGTTCTATCGTGCCGACAAGGTGATCGTCGAAAAAGGCTACACCAGCGTGACAAACGGGCCGGGTGGTTCTGGCGGCACAGTACGGCTTGAACGCGAGGCGCCGGAGTTCGCGCCCGGCAAGGTCTTCACCGGCTCTCTGAGCACTGGCGCGAATTCGAACGGCAATGGCTACGGTATCGCAGGGACGGTCTCCGCCGATCTGGGCCATGGCTTCTATGCTGAGTTTGCCGGTGAGCGCAAAAGCTCGGATGATTACGAAGACGGCAATGGCAACGAGGTGCGCAGCGGCTTTACGCAAAAAAGTGCGGGCGTTACCTTTGGCTATGCAAATGACGGTGTCGATCTTGCACTCGACATCGAGAAGGACCGTGCCGAAGACGTCAAATTTGCCGGGACGCAAATGGACAGCCCGCTGTCCGAAACCATGACCTACCGTCTGCGCGGCGGTGTCGATGTTGATGCAAGCCGACTGACCCGGATCGAAGGCGTGCTCTACAGTTCAAATGTCGATCACACGATGGACAACTATACCCTGCGCACCCCTGCGGCGATGAACATGCTCTCGCCGACAACCTCCGATACCGTGGGGGGCAGCCTTGAAGGCCATCTCGATTTCGGGACGACCACCGCCCGGATCGGTGTGGATTATCAGGCCAACACGCGCCGTGCGCTTGGCTATTCCAGCATGGTCGGCATGCCGATCAACCTCAACAGCCCCTCGTCGCTCAGCTGGCCTGATGTCACAATTGCGCAGCTTGGGGTTTTCGGGGAAACCGAAACGACACTCAGCGCGCACTCCACGCTGAAGCTTGGCCTGCGCTACGACCATGTCAAAGCGCGTGCCGATGAGGCGGATGTGGCCGTCGGGTCGTCTTCGACCAAGGCCAATGATTATTACCAGATGGTCTATGGCACCGATTTCACCGAGGATAAAACCGAGGACAATTTTGGCGGTCTCATCCGCTACGAACATCACCTGTCTTCGGGCACGATGCTTTTCGCCGGCCTGTCCCGGTCCGTGCGCACCGCCGACGCAAACGAGCGTGCGTTTTCCCGTGGCATGAACGGGGTGCCCTCCTATGTGGGCAATCCGGACATTGACCCGGAAAAACACACCCAGCTCGATTTCGGGCTGGAAACCCAAACGGAGACCTACAGCCTGACCGCCACGGTGTTTTACGACCGGGTCAACGACTATATTCTTGAGGAGAAAACCGCGTGGCCCGGGTCGATGAGCGGGGTAACAACCTATCGCAATATCGACGCAGACCTGGCGGGCGTTGAACTGTCCGGCAGCTGGACCTTCGGACAGGTGATCCTTGCGGGGGATATGAGCTACACCTACGGGGCCAACAAGACCGATGGCGGTGCTTTGGGACAAATTCCGCCGCTGCAAGGCACGCTGAGCGCGACCTATGATGCCGATCTCTGGCAGGCGGGCGCGCGCCTCAACTGGGCGTCGAAACAGGATCGTATCTACACCGTACTCGATGCGGGCGAGACCCCGGGCTATGCGACTCTCGATCTGTTCGGGTCCTATGCGCTGAATGACAGCGTCACGCTTGTGGCAGGAATAGATAACGTTTTTGACAAGTCCTATGCGACCCACCTCAACCGCTCGAACAGCTATGACACCTCCGTTGAGCGCGTCAACGAACCGGGGCGCAATGTCTACCTGACGATGCAGGTGCAGTTCTAATCCTTGCGGGCGCGCCAGTCTCTGGCGCGCCCTGTTCCTTTTTGCCTGACCCGCAGGTCAGATCCCGCAGGTCAGATTACGCGGGCCAGATTACGCGGGCACGATGACGCCCGGCAAATCATTGGCCAGCATCGTTTCACCCGGCTGGAAGTGGATCACGGAGCGGATCGACTTCCCGGCATGCAACAGATCGAAGGCGGTGTTGATCTGATCATGGGTCATATTGTGGGTGATATAGGGATCGACATCGAAATCGCCACGCAACCATTCATCGACCATTCCCGGCAACTGACTCCGGCCCAAAACGCCACCAAAGGCCGACCCGCGCCAGACGCGTCCCGTGACAAGCTGGAACGGACGGGTGGCAATTTCTTCACCGGCACCTGCGACGCCGATCACCGTGCATTCGCCCCAACCTTTGTGGCAACACTCCAGCGCCGAGCGCATGACATTGACGTTGCCGATGCACTCAAAGGAATAATCCACGCCGCCATCGGTCATCTCGATGATGATGTCCTGAATCGGCTTGGAGAAATCCGCCGGGTTGATGCATTCGGTGGCGCCGAGGCTCCGGGCCAGTTCGAATTTGTTCGGGTTGGTGTCGATGCCGATGATGCGCGACGCGCCTTGCATCTTGGCGCCCTGAATGACGGCCATGCCCACAGCCCCCAAACCGAAAACGGCGACCGTCGCCCCCGCTTCGACCTTGGCGGTGTTGCGCACCGCACCCATGCCGGTCGGGATCGCACAGCCCATGACCGAAGCCTTCGCAAGCGGCGCCTCTTTCGAGATTTTCGCAAGCGCAATCTCCGGCAAAACCGTGTATTCGGCGAAGGTCGAGGTGCCCATATAGTGATGGATCATCTTGCCCTTATAGCTGAATCGCGAGGTGCCATCGGGCATGACGCCCTGGCCTTGGGTCTTGCGGATGGTCTGGCAGAGGTTGGTTTTGCCGGATTTGATATAGGGACAGTTCGGGTCTTCTGGCGTGTAAAGCGGGATGACGTGATCGCCCGGTTTCACCGAGGTGACCCCCGGCCCAAGCTCTTCGACAATGCCGACGGCCTCATGGCCCAGCACCGCCGGGAACAGACCCTCGGGATCGGCGCCCGACAGGGTGAACATGTCGGTGTGGCACAGGCTGGTGGTGACGATGCGGATGAGGACTTCGCCTTCCTTGGGGCCGTCCAGATCGATCTCTTCGATTTCGAGCGGACGGTTGGCTTCCCAAGCAACGGCAGCGCGGATTTTCATGGCTGTTCTCTCTGTTAATCTGTGATCCCGAGATGTTACAGTATCACCTCGGGCGGTCCAGCGATCTGACCCCGCCCATTTGGCCAAACACCGGGCCGTACTGGCCACATCCGGGGAACCACGACACGATGCCGACAGATCACGACCTTGCCCCCGGGATGAACCAGCGACGACAGGTGACACTGATTGTTTACCCCGGCTTCAAGACCTTGGAGGCAACAGGCCCTCTGAGCGTTCTAAGCTATGCGTCGCAGCATCTTGCCGCCGCCGGGCATACGGGCGGCTATGATGTCACCATCGCGGCCCCTACCGCTGGCCCGATCCCCTCCGACACTCTGATGACGCTGGGCGCCACGGTCGCCCTCGACGACCTCGGCACCCCAGAAACGGTCCTGATCGCAGGCGCGGCCAAGATCGAAGAGGTGCTGCGCAATGAAGACAGGCTGGTGGCCTGGTGCCGCGAAAATGGGCGCGACGTCACGCGCTGCGCGGCCTTATGCACCGGCTCTTTCTTTCTGGCCGAGGCCGGTCTTTTGGAGGGCCAGAGTGCCGCGACCCATTGGAACTATGCCGACAGGCTGCGCCAACGGTTTCCAAAGCTGCAGGTGGACCCCGATGCGATCTTTGTGCAGGCGGGCAATTTCTGGACCTCCGCCGGTGTGACGGCGGCGATTGACCTGACCCTGGCCTTTGTCGAACAGGACTACGGGCGCGACATCGCCCTGGCCGTGGCGCGAGACATGGTGATGTACCTCAAACGACCGGGCGGGCAATCTCAGTTCAGCACCTTGCTGGCCGGGCAAATGTCGGGGACAAGCCGGATGAGCGATGTGTTGAACTGGATGAGCGAGCGGCTGGATCAGCCTCTGACACTCGATGAAATTGCCCGCGCGCAGGGCATGAGCGTGCGCAGCCTGTCGCGGGCGTTCACGTCGGAATTCGGCGCCTCACCGATGACCATGCTGGAAGGCCTGCGCTGTGACCGCGCCAAGGCCTTGCTGCTCGACACCGACCTGCCGCTGAAAAGCGTGGCGTATAAGGCCGGGTTCCAGTCGGACGAACAGATGCGCAAAGCCTTTCGCCGCCGCTTCTCCCTCTCACCGCGCGACTATCGCGCCCGGTTTGCAACGGCAGGGTCCGAATAGCTCTAGCGCCTCAATGCAGGTAAGCGCCCTCTGCCTCCTCCGCTGGATCCGCCACCGGGTCAAGCACCAAAAGGAGCCGCGTCTCCCCGGTTCCGGCAATCGGCGGCGAGCGATGCAACAGGCTTGAGAGCGGCGTCTCAGGCCAGCGCGTCCCCCGCAAGACAATCGGTGCGCCGGTCGGCACCGTGACGATGTCCACAGGATCTTGGCCATTCTCCGACAGACCGTATTGCGTGCCTGTCCCGCGATAGGTGCAGACCAGCCGGGCTGTCACGGCGTCGATGTGGAACTTGCGACAGGCATTTGTGTCCACGACATCAAGCCGCAGCCGCAGGTATTCGGCCTGCATGACATTGGCAAAAATCGCCGCCAGCGCAGAGGCATCTTCGATCAGCATGTCGCGCTCCGGGCACTCCGGTGTCCCGCACTGGCATGCCACGTGCATCAGCGCATCACAGACCACATCGGACCGCAAGATCAGGCGTGCCTTAGGTAACTGCTCCGGCGGCAAGGCCTCGATCCAGTTTTGAAAACGCGGCAGCGGATTGCGTTCCCAGATCGCCGCCGCGCAGGCCGGTTCGTGAATGTCCAAAAGGCCTTTAGGTGTTGAGACGACCGAGGTGCAATCGGTGAGATTGTCGCTGATTTCAAGGAACATCCGGGCACTCTTTTCTGATATTTGGAGGGTTACGGTTGGTAGGGCAAAGACGAATGGTGCAGCACGATGCGCATCTTGCCGGCCGCATCCTTTTTGTAGCCAAAGCTCTTGTCGACGGTGGTGACCGATCCGTCCTTATTCGTCAGTTTGATCCAGCCCATCCACATGGCGACATCGCCCTGAATGAAGCTGGCCGAGGTGATCCGCTCCATCGCGCGCCAGCCCATGATCGCAAAGCCATTGTCGAGCGGGTACTCTTCGGAATGGCCACAGAAATAGGCCAAAGCGCCCGCTTTCGTCGGGCGAAACGTCTGCGCTCCGCTGGCCATCGTCGGTTTGAACATCACCGGGCCAAGGTTATAGCCGTAGTACTCATCGAGATTGGCGGAGGCCACCTCGCGTGCCGCGTCGATACCGCCCTCTTCGAAAGCTTTCGAGATGGCGATCTTGCCCTCGCCCCAGGTGATGAGAGCGTTTTCGATGTCGTCTTGGGTGATCTGCATGGGATAGTCCTCTGTGTGATCTTGTTTCAATCGGTCGCAACCGTGGTAAACATGGGGACACGTCTGCCGTTTGCGCAAGGCTCAAAGACGACGTGGACCCTTTGCCCGATCTTTGCCGCGGACAGGTCGCACCGGGTCAGCGCGCTCAGGAAGATCGGGCCTTCTGTGAGGGCAATGTAAGCGATGCAATGCACCGCGCCCTGACGTTTCGAGACGCTGAGCGCATAAATTTCCCCTGTGCCCTCCGCCTCGATCCAATCGGTATCGTCCCGCCCGGTGAAGGGACTGATCGTGCGCGGCGGGTGAAAGGCCTTGCCCGTGCCGAGGCAGCGTTTCAACACCAGCCGCCCCTCATCGGCGGCGTCCCAATAGGCAGCAGTCTCTGCGGTCGGCTCCGGCGCGGTGATGGGATTTTGTTCAGGCATCTCAGCGGACATCTCAAACCCTCTCAAGAACAAGCGTGGCACTGCCGTGTCGTGATCCAAGTTGCCCGCCCGTGCCATGGGCCAGTGCCAAATGACAATCGGGCACCTGAACAGCGGGATGGGCCTCACCACGCAACTGGCGCACCGCTTCGATCAGCTTGGTCATGCCGCCGCGATTGCCGGGATGATTGCTGCACAGCCCGCCCCCATCGGTGTTGACCGGCAGACGTCCTACCCCCGCAATCAGGTTGCCCTCCGCCACGAAACGCCCACCCTGTCCCGGCGCGCAGAACCCGAGGTTTTCAAGCTGCACCAGAACGGTGATCGTAAAGCTGTCGTAGATCGAGGCATATTGGATGTCCTGCGGCGTGACGCCCGCCTGCGCAAAGGCTGCTGCGCCGGATTTCACGCCGCCCGAGGCCAGAATGTCGAAATAGCCGCCATTGAGATGCTTGACGGTGAACCCCGCGCCGATGGGGGTGATTTTGGGCCGATCCAAGTCGCGTGCCACGTCCGGGTGCACGACAACCAGCGCCCCGCCACCATCGCTGATCACACAGCAATCCAACCGGTGCAGCGGCGTCGCCACGATGGGGGAGGTCAGCACATCTTCGACCGTCACCACCTTGGGCAGGACGGCGTTGGGATTGTACTGCGCGTGATGCGAAGCGGCGACCTTGATCCAGGCCAGTTGCTCCGGCGTGGTGCCGTGTTCGTGCATATGACGGGCGGCCACCATACCGTACATGTTGGTGACCACCGGGCCATAGGGCAATTCGAACTGGGCCTCATACGCGCTTTGCGTCTGTTCGCTGTGCATCTGCGCGGGGGATTTACGCTCCGCGCGCGGGCGACCGGCCTGCGTGATCAGCGCCACGCGGCATTTACCCGCCTCGATGGCCTGCACGGCATGGGCGACGTGGTTGATATAGGCCGACCCCCAGCTTTCGGTGGTGTCGAGATGGCGCAGGTTCAGTCCCAGATATTCGACCATCGAAAACGGCCCGCATCCGGGCGCGTCCCAGCCCGCTACATCACCGTCACAGAAGTACCCGTCCACATCCGCAAGGCTCAACCCGGCATCCGCCAGCGCCCCCGCCGCCACTTCGGCATGCAGTTGCGCCAATGGAATGTCGATCGCATCCCGTGTCGGATGCTCATAGGCCCCAACGATAAAAGCTTTGTTCTTCATGGTTTCCCCACGCAAAGACTGTGGCCCGTCACCCCCGGCACCCGTGCCTCCGCAACCAGCAGCTGAAGCGCCTCCTCCAGTGGCAAAGACTGCGTCTTGTCCGTGCCGTGACGGCGGATCGAGACGCTGCGCGCTTCGGCTTCACGGGCACCAAGGGCGATCTGAACCGGGATTTTTTGCAGCGCGTGTTCGCGCACCTTGTACCCGATCTTCTCGTTGCGCAGGTCGGTCTCGGCACGCAGCCCGGCGGTTTTCAAGGCTTTCGCAACCTCCATAGCCCACTCATCCGCCGCCCCGGTGACCGTGGCGACCACAACCTGCACTGGCGCGAGCCAGAGCGGCAGGTGCCCGGCATAATGCTCGATCAGAATGCCCGTGAAGCGTTCAAGCGACCCGAACAGCGCACGGTGCAGCATGACCGGCACCATTTTGTCCCCCGAAGGCGCGACATAGGTTGTCCCGAACCGTTCCGGCAGGTTGAAATCCACCTGCAACGTGCCGCATTGCCAGTCACGCCCAATGGCGTCGCGCAGGACATATTCCAGCTTCGGCCCATAAAACGCGCCTTCGCCCTCGAAAATCGTATAGGGATGCCCCGCCTGATCCAGCGCGGCGCGCAACGCCGCTTCGGAGCGATCCCAGCTTTCATCACTGCCGATGCGGTTCTCGGGCCGGGTGGAAAGCTTGATCCGCACATCCTCGAACCCGAAGTCGCGGTAGATCGACAGCACCAGATCGTTGACCTTCAAACATTCCTCTGTGAGCTGTTCGGGCGTGCAATAGATATGCGCGTCATCTTGGGTAAAGCTGCGCACACGCAATAGCCCATGAAGCGCGCCCGAGGGTTCATAGCGATGCACCTTGCCGAATTCGGCCAGTTTGAGGGGCAGATCGCGGTAGCTTTTCACGCCTTGCCCGTAGATCAGCATGTGACCGGGGCAGTTCATCGGCTTCAGAGCATAGTCGCGGTCATCTTCGGTTTTGGCGAGGAACATGTTCTGGCGATAGTTCTGCCAATGGCCGGAGGTTTCCCAAAGGGCGCGGTCCATGATGTCGGGCGAATTCACCTCGATATAGCCCGCCGCCTCCTGCCGATCCCGCATGTAGCCAATCAGGGTCTGAAACAACCGCCAGCCCTTCGCATGCCAAAAGACCGAACCGGGCGCGACCTCTTCGAAGTGAAAAAGGTTCATCTCGCGCCCCAACCTGCGGTGGTCGCGTTTTTCGGCCTCGGCCATCATAGTGAGATGCGCCTCAAGGGCAGGCTTGTCGGCAAAGGCCACGCCGTAAATACGGCTGAGCATCTGGTTGTTGCTGTCGCCCCGCCAATAGGCCCCCGCTACGCGGGTCAATTTAAAGGCGCTGCCCGCATCGCCAGTGTGGCGCATATGCGGGCCACGACAGAGATCGAGCCACGCACCTTGACGGTAAATTGTCACCGGCTCACCTTCAGGGATCGCCTCCAGAAACGCCAATTTATAGGGCTCCCCTGCCGCCTCGAAATGCGCGCGCGCCGCGTCGCGGGTCCACTCCTCACAGTTGAAAGGCATTTTCGCCGCGATGATCTCGCGCATCTTCGTCTCAATCGCAGGCAGGTCCTCCGGGGTGAAGGGCGTGTCGCGCTCGAAGTCATAATAAAACCCATGCTCAATCGCCGGGCCGATGGCGGTTTTCGTGCCGGGCCAGAGCGCCTGTACGGCTTCGGCCAGCACATGGGCCAGGTCATGCCGGATCAACTCAAGCGCCGCCGGCTCATCGCGCGTGACAAGCTCCACCTCCGCCCCATCCGACAAAGGCACGGAGAGATCGGTGAGCTTGCCATCGACCCGCGCCGCCACCGTGCGTTTGGCCAGGCTTGGGCTGATGGAGGCGGCGAGATCGGCGGCGGTGCTGGCGGGCTGAAGCGAGCGGGTGGCGCCATCGGGCAGGCGAATATGGATCATTGCGGGGTCTTTCTTTGGCGGGGCGATTTGATGAGACAGGTCAGGCACGCATCGGATCAAAATGGCATCTCGAGGGTTTCGACCATCATGCCACTGGCCAGATCATGCACCGGCGCGCTCTTTGGCGGCCGCGACAGAAGCATGTTGAGACTGGCTTTGAGGTCGGCTTCCTCCATATCGCGCGCGATAACAACCACACGGCTTGTGGTGTCGGTACTGGACCAGTTTTTCAACGGCACAGGCGCGTCGAAAATATGCTGAACCCCGTGGATCACAAAGGGATAGGCCGCGCCCTCGACGTGCAGAATGCCCTTAATACGCAGGATGTTCGGCCCCCGGAGCGCGATCAATGTGTTCAGCCAAAAGTCAAAGACCGTGGCGGGAATGGGCTCTGTCACCTCAATCGAGGCCGATGCGATCCGGTGATCGTGACGGCCCTGCGCCACCGAAGGCATAGCGTTGAATGTCAGAGGAGCCGAAAGCGTGGCTTTCAGACCAGACAGCCCGGCCAGAGGGTCACGTTGCGTCGCATCCGACATGTCCCCGAGCCAGGTGTTAATCTCAGCATGCGACACACCCATGCGCATCGCGGACAGTCCGAAAAGCGCGCCGGACGGCACCTGCGCGTGGCTTGATCGGATGCGCCGGGCGGTATTGTTGATCCCCGCCAGACGCGTCTCGAACCGGATCAGATCAAAATCGTCGACCAGATCGGTTTTCGTCAGGATCAGCACATCGGCCATCGCCACCTGCTGCACCGCCTCTGGCTGTTGATCGAGCGTCTTCATGCCCGTCGCGGCATCCGCCAGCGTCACGACGCCATCCAGCCGAAAGGCCTGAGCGATCTGCCGGTCCGCGACCAGCGTGTGAATGATTGGCCCCGGATCAGCGATGCCGCTGGTTTCGATGATGACCCTGTCGAAGTGCAAATCACCCGCCGCGCGCTTCGCCTCCAGCGTCCCAAGCGTTGTCGCCAAATCGCCAAGGATCGCGCAGCACAGGCAGCCGGAGGGCAATAGCACCGTCTCCTCTGTCGCCTCCTCGATCAGATCGTGATCCAGCGCCACATCGCCGAATTCATTCATAATGACCGCAACCCGCCCCGCCTGCGGATCACGGATCAGGTGAGTCAACAGAGTTGTCTTCCCGGCGCCAAGGAAACCGGTCAGCAAGGTGACCGGAAGGCGCATGTCCTCCAATGCCATAGTGCGTGCCCTTTACAATGCGTCTGGATTTGGCCATGCGTTGTTACGTTATAACATTACTATTCGCAACAGCTGAAAAGAGACGCCGATGACACAAATGAACTTCGCCCCGCGCAAAACAATCGAACAGGTCGAAGAGAGTACCGAACTTGCCCCGAAATTCGATCACAATGGCTTACTGCCCTGCATCACCACGGATGCGGCGACCGGAGACGTTCTGATGCTGGGATGGATGACGGAGGAGGCCTTTCGGCTGACGATTGAGACCGGCGAAGCGCATTACTTTAGCCGCGCGCGACAGGTTCTTTGGCACAAGGGCGCAACCTCCGGGCTTGTGCAAAAGGTCGTCGAGGCGCGCATTGATGATGATCAGGATGCGCTTTGGCTCAGCGTTGACGTCACCGGATCGGGCGCATCCTGTCACGTGGGCTATCGGTCGTGTTTCTATCGCGCCGTGCCCCATGGCGCGCAGGCTGGAGCCCCCTTGGTGTTCGTTGAAGATCAAAAGACATTTGATCCGGTGGCCGCCTACGGAGACGCGCCGAACCCGACACAGCTTTGATACTGTCTCAACTCAAAGCCTGCCGGGCGCGCAGGGCGCGGTAGAGGCCGTCTTCGCGTGCCATGAGCTCCAAAGGCGTGCCGTCTTCGACGATCCGTCCACGATCAAAGACGAGGATGCGGTCCATCCGTTCGACCGTCGCCAATCGGTGCGCAATCACCAAAGTGGTGCGCCCCTCCATCAACCGCTCTGCGGCCTGCGCCACCTTGGCCTCGGCTTCTGAATCGAGCGACGATGTCGCCTCATCCATGATCAGAACCGGGGCGTTGGACAAAAAGGCGCGCGCGATGGCGACCCGCTGCCGCTCTCCCCCCGAAAGTTTGACGCCCCGCTCGCCCACCTTTGTGCCAAAGCCTTTGGGCAAACGCTCGATGAAATCGAGAGCCCCTGCGCGCTCAGCAGCCTCCTGGACCTCCTGCATCGATGCGCCGGGACGCGCGTAGGCGATGTTCTCGGCCAAAGAGCGGTGAAACAAAACAGGCTCTTGCGGGACAAGCGCGATGTGTTGGCGCAGCGCCTCCAAGGGGACGCGCGCGATATCGACGCCACCCAATGTGATGCTGCCGTCATTGATCTCGTGAATTCGCTGGATCAGCTTCACGAAAGTGGTTTTGCCCGAACCGGACCGCCCAACCAATCCGACTTTCTGGCCCTCAGGAATGGCAACATCCAGCTTGGTAAAAAGCGGTGTTGCAGCCCCGTCGTAGCCATAATCCACATGATCGAACGCCAATGCCGCCGCGCGGGGCGGCAAGGTAGCTTCGGGTCTTTTTGCGACAGAGGTTTCGGGGGTGACAGCCATCAGGGCCACCAGTTCCTCGGCATCGTTGACCGCCTTTTGCAGCCCGCGCACATGGTTGCCCATCTGGCGCAAATAGCCGTCGAGCATCCCGAGGGCCGAGACCACAAAGGCAATTTCGCCCGCATTGGCCAGACCACGGGTATAGGCAACAAGAGCCCCGCCCAGAACCAGCGCCCGCAAGGCCCAGATCGTCATGTCCTGCGACAGGCCGGACACTGTGCCGCGCCGCCATGTGCGTCGACTGCGATGTGCCCATTTGTCCAGAACAAGGCCCAGCCGCCGGTCTTCGCGCAGCTCGCCCGCATGGGCCCGCACAACCCCGTTGGAGGTGACCGCATCGGCCAGCGCGCCGGACACACGGCTGTCTTGCGCATTGGCCAAACGCGCCGCAGGCGCCACCCAAAACAGCGTCAACGACAGGGAGAGGGTCAGGAACACAAGCGCGCCGATCCCGGCGACCAGACCCACCTCCCAGCGAAACGCCGTCAGCGTTCCGATCGTGCCCAAAAGGATCAGCGCCGAGGGCAACAGTGCCAACAACAAAAGGTCTGCCATTTCATCCAAGGCCCAGGCCCCGCGTGTGATCTTCCGCACGGTGGAACCGGCAAAGGCATTCGCATGCCAGTCGGCGGGGAGCCGCTGAATATGGGCGAAGGCTTCGGCTTCGGCGGCGCGCATCGAAGGGATGGTCAGATCGATGATGGCAAAATAGCTTTGGATTTTGGCGAAGACGGAGAGAACACCAAACACCAAAAGCGCCCCGAAGGCGGGCCAAGGCGTCTCCGACGCGGCCACCGCATCAACGAGGCGTCCCGTGAAAACAGGTATGGAGAGATCGGAGGCCGCGGAGATCAGAACCAAGGCCAGAATGGTGACAACCTTCCCCTTTTGGCGCATCCAAAGACGGAAGGTGAACGAGAAAACACGCGCAAACGCGCTGTGAGCAGAAAAATGGATCATGATGACAATCTCACAACCGGACGGGTTGCGCCTTGCGAAGGGGTTGGAAAATGGGTCCAGCCTGGACCAGTCAATCTGTAGCTTGTGGGCGAAAGCGCCACGAAAGCGTCAGATAAGGGCTGCTCCGAAACCGGAGTTCCCCGGGAGGAAGCGATAA
This sequence comes from Celeribacter naphthalenivorans, assembly GCF_020524585.1. Classification (GTDB taxonomy): domain Bacteria; phylum Pseudomonadota; class Alphaproteobacteria; order Rhodobacterales; family Rhodobacteraceae; genus Celeribacter; species Celeribacter naphthalenivorans. The sequence continues at coordinate 91,147 of NZ_JAIVLK010000007.1, read as the reverse complement.
GCAATCGTCATGTGCGTCCTCCATGCAAGGTGTGTCGTCATGGGTGTTGTAGTTGGGGATTTTAGGGTCCGTCAAGTGCAACTTCAGGATCGACTGAGGGAAGATGCCATAGAAAAACACCCCGATCCTGAGATCGGGGTGTGCGTTTTGATCTTTGCATGACCGCAAGCGATCAGCATGATCGTTTTACATGCCTTTCGAGGCGGCAAAGCCCGTAAAGCCACCCATCCCAAGATCTCCGAGCATGGTCAGCGCGCCGGAGGAGAGGTCCACGGAATAGAGACCTGCGGAGCTTTCGCCGTCGATCTGCAAAATGGCATAGGCATGGTCCATGCCTTCCTCGGGCGACACGATATCAAAGCCGCCCCAATCGGTCACATCTACGGTCTCGCCATCGAGGGTCAGATAACCGATCGAGGTCAATTCACCTGCATTATTGGCCAGCGAAACCAGAGCGTTGGCGCGGGCATCGAGCGCAAATTGCGCCGTGGACCCGGCCGTCATGCCATTGATCGCATTGGTATAGGCATTGGCAAAAATCAGCGGCTCGGTGCCAGTGCTCATGTCCCCTTCGGCATAGAAGGTATCGGTAAAGCGACGGACGGACCCCGCACGTTCATCGCCGTCCCCGAACCCATCGGGGAAATACACAAGGTTCGCCCCATCGGCGCCCACAGCACGCACCGCGTCGATCATGTTGTTGAAGTCAAAGGCAACCGCGCCTTCACCGATCATCGCATCCTCCATGAACATCGCGCCAAGGTCCGTCAAAGCGCCCGACATCGGGTCGACCTCAAAGATCATGCCATCGGCATAGCCCAAAAGCTGTCCGGTCACGGGACGATAGGCGATGGCCCGCAGCGGCATCTCCAGATCGTGGGTCATCACCTCGCCGGGGGAGGCAATGTCGGCCATGGTCACAAGGGTTTTTCCGTCTTCGGCAAGTGCGTAGCCCATGGTGCCGACATGGTCCATGGCGAAGGTCGGCGCAGCGGTGGCAAGTGCAGCAGAGGCAGTCAGGGCAAGTTTCAGGGTGGTCATCGTGGTTTCCTTCCTATGTATTGGCCTAGGTATTGGCTTGCGTTGAGCCGAGATTTACGGATCAATCGCCTTTAACCACGGGGGGACACGGGCAAGAGTTTCAGCCCGATTGATTTTTTTTGAGGACGGCAGCGTGACAGAGGCAAAAGAGGGCGACAAAGAGGACAGCGCGCCACCGCCCCGAGACAGGGTCGAAGAGCTGATCGCGCGCGTGTCACTGGGCGAGCGGGCCGCCCTCTCCGAACTTTATGACCTGACGAGTGCGAAACTTTTCGCCGTGTCGCTGCGTGTCTTGGGGGAACGCCAGTCGGCCGAGGACGCCATGCACGACACCTATGTCAAAATCTGGAAGAACGCCGGACGCTACCGCGTGACAGGTCATTCACCGATGACATGGCTCATCACGATTGCCCGCAACACGGCGATTGATCGGCTCAGGGCACGGCGCAATCACGCCCATGTCGGCGATTACGAAGACACGCTGGCCGCGCCCAGCCAGACACCAGAGCAAGCCACCATCGTCGCCTCGGACGCCCGGCGCATCGTCGCCTGTCTCGACACCCTGCCCGAGGATCGGCGCGCCGCCATCACCGGGGCCTATCTCGACGGTCAAAGCTATGCCGAACTGGCCGAGGCCGCCAAAGTGCCGCTCAACACGATGCGCACATGGCTGCGACGCGGGTTGATCGCATTAAGGGAGTGTATGGACGGATGACCCAATCCCATGACGATGATGAGATGCTCGCCGCGGAATTGGCGCTCGGTCTGCTTGAGGGCGACGAGCGGGCCAGAGTGCAACGCCGCGCCGCCTCCGATCCCGGGTTTGCGGGGCTTGTGCGGGGGTGGGAAACACGCCTGTCCACGATGGCGGATTTGCCGCCCGTGACGGCGCCGTCTTCGGTCAAGACCGCGCTGATGGCGGATCTCTTTCCCGAGACCGTGAAGCCCCCCATCTGGAAACGGCTCGGGGTTTGGCAGGCCCTGACAGGCGGGGCGATGGCCGTCGCGCTTGTGCTCGTTCTCACACTGGCGCCGCTGCGTGGCCCCAACACGACGGGTCCGCTCTATACCGCCGAGATCACATCGGACATCGGAGATTTCCGTGTCGTCGCTGTGGTCGACAAATCCCGCCAAGAGGTCATCCTGACCCGCACCCTGGGCGGCGCTCCCGAGGGGCGTATCCTTCAGGTCTGGGCGCATGGCCCAGATGAACCGGCCCAGTCGGTCGGTCTGTGGCCTGCGGGCGAAAGTATCAGACTGCCGCTGCCGCCAGACATCGCCGCGGTGCGCGGGACGCTCACTCTGGGCGTTTCCGAAGAACCGCCCGGAGGCTCGCTGACAGGGTCGCCCTCTGGTCGCGTCTTCGGCACGGTCGACATCGCAAATGTCATGGGAGCGGGTTAAAAAATTTCAGTCGATACGCTTTCAGGCGGCACTCAATCGACGCCTTCGGCCCAAAACGGTCGTTCGTGATTGTTATCTTGCCCTTAGGTGACTGTCCCAGGCAGATAAATAGAGGGGCCAGCACCGGCCCCTCTTAAAGTATCTATTGTCTGAGCCCCATCGTACACTGGGTCTCATGCTAACTTTCTGCGACGTCCGATCGTATGAGCGACCAACTCAATCCCCAGCAGAAGCAACATCGACAGCCCCACCAGCGGGAAGAAGATCCCCGCCACAACGGCCATCCCGAGCAAAGTCCGGGGAATGCGCCAATCGGTCGGAACGGTCGGAATACCCAAGGCACCGGAGGGGCGACGTTTCCACCACATGGTTGCAGCTGACACGCAAAGCATGACCATAGCGAGACAGGAGAGCAGCAGGACGATCTGGTTCAGAAGGCCCCATTCCTGGCCCATATGGACCGAGATGCCCCATTCCGCCCAGCGACCCAGAGTGCCCAGGTCTTCGAGACCCGCGTCATAGAGCACGTCTCCCGTGTAGCGATCAAGGTGGATAACCCGCTCAAAAGTGATGTCGTCCGGATATACGGAAGCCGTGAAGACCCCGGTCGGCGTGGTCGGCACATTGATGGCATAACCCGGCACGATGCCCAGTCGCTCGACCGTGGCGATCACTGTGTCGAGGAGCGGAAGCTCGATGCCCTCCGGCATGGGGGATGTCGTCGCATGTTCACCATGGCCTGCATGAGCACCACCCTCAGGGGGCTGCGAAGACGGGATCGTCTGGCGCTCCATGATCCAGGGCGCGCGATCTACCACGTCCTGTGTGGGAACCTCGGATTGCGGTGTCTTGGACCAGTAACCATCGGGCATTCCGAGCCCAAGCGCGTAGGCTGTGTCATAGAATTTCGCCCCCCAGACGCCGGACCAAGGCAGACCCGTCATGGCAAGAAAGACGATGAATCCCCCGGTGTAGATCCCGGTGACCGCGTGCAGATCGCGCCACCAGGGACGGCCACGCTTGGCCTTTATACGTAGCGTCCCCACGGTCTTACGGCCACGCGGAAGCCACAGGTAGATGCCGCTGGCCACCAAAAGGACCATCCAGCCCGCCGCCGCCTCAATCAGGCGGTTGCCGAACCAGCCGACGTATTCCAGAGAATGCAGCTTGCGCACGACATACATCATTGGGCTGCCAGCCGCGCCGCCGTCCCAGAGCGTGCCCAGCACACGCCCATCGTAGGGATCGACGTAGATCGTGTTGCGCAGCCCATCCTCACCGACGATGTCGACCTCGGCGCTGCGGTTCGGGGCAGAGGCGGGCGTATAGGCGCGAAGCGTGCCGGGATGGGCGGCCAGTGCGGCCCCGGTGATCTGCGAGGGGGACAGGGCCACAGATTGGGCCTCCACGAAGCGCAGGTTCCGGTGCACGGTGTTGTTGATCTCGTCCTTGAAGAGATAGATTGCGCCTGTCACGGCCAGGATCAGAACGAAAGGCAGGACGATAAGCCCCGCGATGAAGTGCCAACGCCAGACGGCGCGATAGAGTGCAGCGCCTGCTGCACGATTTGGTGTGTCAGTCATTTGAACATTCCTTTGTTCCGCCTCTTGGGCGGGAACGGGCATGGGATTTGCCCCGCGCATCAGGCGACAGGGCCGTCGAATCTTTGCCAATCAGGCGATCCGCGGAGGGGCCCTTGTGGAATGATTGATGTTGCGCGCCGAGGCTGCACGTCGCAGTGGCTCTATCTGTCGCCATAGTTCATGCGGCTGGAATGCCAGGGACAGGTCAGGCGCAGTCAACTGCGGCGCGTTAGGGAGAGCGTGGCAGAACGGACAATTGGACGCGTGTTCACCATGCCCCGCATCTCTACCACAGAAATCTTCCGCCTCTAATCCGAAAACCATCGCATAGACGGCCTGGGCATTGCTGGTTCTGTTGGGGGCCATATGGGTCGCCGATACAACGCTCGTCACGGCGAGGCCGAAGCCAAGCAGCAAAGCGAAAATGGTCGAGGTCCGAACAGTCATCCACTTCATATGCCAGCAACTCTTGCAAATGTGAATAATGGGATTTGTGACGGCGCTCTCACGCAGGAAGCCGACTTTCACCCTAAGAGCAATTGAATGGCTACCCGCCCAAAATGACGGATGGCCGCATACGGCCCATTTCCGACGTTGGAAAAGCAATCCGCGAACGGCGCCTTAAAGGCCCTCCACTCCTTCGATTGATTGCGGCGAATGCCGATTTCCAACGCCCGGCCTTCCGCCGCCGGGCACCACCATCACAGATCCGATCAGCGGAAGTGGGGCAACGTACCTTTGCCAAGCAAGGTCATTTCGTTGATCGCGGCTTCATCGTCTAAAGCACCGTTCCCATTAAAGACCAACCGGATGGAGGAGATCCCGTGTTTGGCCCCGAGCGCTGCGATCTGCTCTGCACATTCGTCTGGCGTGCCGACGATCGCCTGTGTGTCACGAAAGCGATCCAGGTCTGGAGGACCTATTCGGGTGATGTCCCGGCCAGCGCGCTGCGCCGCGTCAATCCTGCGACGGTGGAAAAGATCATAGCGCTCGGTCATGAGTGCTTCCGCCGCACTCTTCGAACGCGCGACGAAAGCGAAGCGGGACAGCGAGAATTCCGCGCTGCGATCGACGAGAGAGTCGCGCTTGATGGTCTGGCTGTAGACAGCGCACTGCGCGGTTTCCGGGGGCTCCAGGCTGAGCAGGAGTGGAAGCGCGTGCTTTGCCGCGAAGCCTATGGTCTCTTCGGTAGAGCCACCAACGTAGATCGGCACGTTTTGTCCAGCCAAAAGCGGCCCGACCGGCGTGTCGGACGCAGGCCATGGGCTGTCGGCCTCTATGGTGGCGACCGAGTACAAGGCAGCGGTCAGGACGTCATAGGCGCTTTCGAACAGGCGGCGCGTGTCCTCTGGTGCAATCCCGAGGCACCGTAGAGTATCGGGATGCGTTCCCCGACCGATCCCCAAATCGAACCGCCCACCGCTTTGCCAGTGCAGTTGCGCGACCATCTCGGCCAGCATCAGCGGATGGTACAGAGGCAGGACAACGATAGACGTGCCGACGCGCAGCGCCTTGGTGCGAGCCAGCGCTGCCGAGGCCAGAAGAAGCGTAGAAGGATAGGCCTGAGGCGTGGGCTGAAAATGGAACTCGTTGAACCAGATGCCGCCAAAGCCGAGCGCGTCTGCTCTCTCGCAGACTTGCATCAGCCGTTCGTGCGGCATGTCTGGGGCGCCACGTGCGAAGCCGGCGATATCGATCCTCATGACGCCACGGCCTCGAAAGGGGCGATCACGGGTGTACCGCGCAATGTCCCGAACTCGGCCTCTACACCATAGGTCTGGCGGATGGTTTCGGCCGTCAGAGCCGTATGCCAAGGGCCTTCTGCCACCAAGCGACCCTGATGCAAAAGGGCGATCCGCGAAGAGAACCGGGCCGCCAGAGACAGGTCGTGAATCGCGACAAGTACACCGACCCCGCGTCTGCGGGCCTCGTCTGCAAGGAACCTCAGCGTGAACAACTGATTGCCAATATCGAGTGCGCTGGTTGGCTCGTCCAAGACGATCAGCGGCGTTTGCTGCGCAAGGGCACGCGCCAGCATGACGCGCTGGCGTTCGCCGCCGCTCAATGCATCCATGGTACGGAAGGCCAAATTGGTGAGGCCCAACTGCTCCAAAACCTGCTCGACGATGGCAAGATCTTCGCGGCCCGGACGGGTTCCCATGTAAGGGGTGCGTCCCAACAGACAGGTATCGAACACGCTGACGGGGAAACCGTCTGACGGGCGTTGCGGAACATAGGCGATTTCTCGTGCGCGTGCCTGTGCCGACAGAGTTCGGACATCTCGGCCGCCAAGCCGGATGTCGCCGCTGACAGGTCGTGACAGTCCCAGCATCGCCCGTACCAGCGTCGATTTGCCAGCACCGTTCGGTCCCACAAGGCCGACAATCTCTCCGGGCGAGACGGACAATGTCACACCGTCAAGTACAGTGCGTCCGCCGATACTCTGCCGGACTGCGGTGGCCTGAAGCACGGTCATGCGAAGGTCTCCCGTTTACGTGCGATGACGAGATGCAGGAACACCGGCACGCCGACAAATGCCACAACGATCCCAACTGGCAGGACCGTCGGGCTGAATGCCAGCCGCCCGACAGTGTCGGCGGCCAGAAGCAGACCCGCGCCGCAGATCGCCGCAAAGGGCAGCAGCAGGCGATGGTCACCGCCGATGATCATCCGGGCAAGGTGTGGGCCGATGAGCCCGACGAACCCGATCACACCGACAAAGCTGATGACGCCAGCAGCGGCAACGACAGACAAAAGGATCGCCGTGCCTCTTAGCCGCCGCACATTCATGCCAAGCGATTGTGCCACGTCGTCGCCGGCAACGGTCAGGGCGTTCAGTTGCCACCCCTTGGCCAGCATGACCGGCAGAATAACGGCCAGCATCGCCGCGCACAGACCGACTGCGTCCCACTGCACGCCGTTAAGGCTGCCAAAGGTCCAGTGGACCACTCTGGCAAGCTGCTCCTCAGTCGCGACGAACTGCACGGCTGCGGTCATGGCGCTAAAAAGATACATCAACGCGATGCCGGTCAGGATCATGGCCTGTGCGCCCATTCCGCGCCACCAAGCGAGAGAAAAGACACAAACCGCACAGAGCATTGCGCATGCGAAGGCTGACATCGGAACGAAGTAGACCCCGGCAGACTGCACACCGACCCCGTACATGATGGCAATGGAGGCGCCGAACCCGGCAGCCGAGGAAACGCCAATGGTGTAGGGGCTGACCAACGGGTTGCGCGTGATCGCTTGCATCAGCACCCCCGAAACCGACAAAGCGGCACCTGCAACGATCGCCATGACGACGCGTGGCAGCCGCAGATACAGCAGCACCCGAGCGGATTGTTCATCGCTCACAAGGCTAAGATGTCCGAAACTGGCCTGCTCGATCAAGACGAGCGCAAGTGTGCCGATCGTCGTCTCGTTGATGCCGCGCACGGTCACCGCCGCCGCAGCAACGATCAAGAGAATGAGAGCAGCCACCACGATGAGCGCGCGGCGACGTCCGGCGGCGCGATACGCGAGGCTCACAGCGGTAGCTGGTACGGCTGAACTATGCGGGGCGGCAGCCGAGGCCGCCCCAATGTGGATGCGAGACTGCATTGATGGGCTCAGCGATCGCCCTGATAGGTCATGCCCGGCTTATAGGGCAGTCCCTGAAAGTCTTCGATCCAACGGCGCATCGCCTCTTCCGGGTCGATATCTTCAAACAGATCCGGGTGAGCCCATTTGGCGATCTGAAGCGCCCCGGTGATCTTCGACGAGCCTCCCGCGAGATAGTAGTTGATCACGTGGACATTTCCGGTCTCTGCCGCTGGCGTCGACAAGACATCTTCCCGGTCGATCAGCTCCGACCACGTGGCCGCGTACTGCTCTTCCGGGATGGTCGTGTATGATCCCGGCTCAAGTTTCACGATCAATTCTGGGGCCCGCTCCACGAGCTCTTCCGGGTCGATCGTAAAGGCATTCGGGTTCCCGCGGGACGCCGCTTCCTCTTCGATCATGATATCGCCAAAGATATTCTCGCCACCGCCGGCACGGATCATATCATGCCAACCGGACCCCGGCGTGACGGTGACCAGCGGACGCTTTTCCTCGACATAGACCCGCACCGGCTCGACGCCGTCCAGCCGCTCTTTTAGCAGGTCTTGATAGCCCACGTAGTACTCTATCAGGTCACTTGCTTGCTCTTCCTGACCGAACAGATGGCCCATCAGTTCGACGTTCTCGACATGCTTCAGCGTATCCCACGCAGTCATGACCAGAACCGGGATGCCAAACGGCTCGAGTTGCCGGGCGGCTTCTTCATAGACGCCATTGCGCGGCATGATGACCAGATCGGGATTCTTAGCGATAATCGCTTCGTAGTTGGGCTCGCTTTGGCCTTGGCCCACGACATCCTGTTCGCTGAACTCAGGCCAGTAATCTGGATCTCTATACGTGCTGGCACCGGTCCCAACCACTTGGTCGATGGCGCCGACAGCGCGGGCGAACTCGACGGAATAGCGGTTAAAGATGACCGCTCTTTCGACCGGCAGATCGACGTCTACCTCGCGGCCAACGTCGTCAGTAATCGTTTCGGCCCAAAGCGACGAAGACAGAGCCATTGAAAGGGACACGGCGGCCAGAACAGGTTTGAAAAACATTTATACCTCGACTTGCTGAATTGCCCGAGGTGACGGGATAGGCAGGTCGATCTGATGCGCACCGGAACGATACATCGTCCGGCAAGTCTTGCCCAGTCATAGCTGTCTCCTCGCCGAACACCTCGTCGGCAGTTGCGTTCACCATGGCAGGTCTCCTGGCTTGCGGCTCAAACGTTCAACGATCCCTTCCCGGCAACAACCAGTGGCATGATCGCGAACTCACCGCCTACAGTTGCGAGGGCAGCCGCAGCCTGGGAGATATCCCGTCCTGCGTTCCCTTTTCATCCGCGAATGCGGAACCGTGGCGCAGCATCCTTTTCACATCCCTCGGGTTTACACAAGTGCGACCGCGGACCATTGCGACATGGGTGTTCGTCGGACCTAAATTTGAATCTGAAGAGTGTCTCCCTACGCTTAGATCCGAAAACGGCTGCTCTGTCTCCAGCAGCGTGAAAATCCCAAAAAAATACGCCGACTTTCTCAACTGTATCCGCCCAAACGCCCTCTCGGCCAAGCGCCGGATTTGGCGTGAGAAACGACTGCACTGAGCCCAATTCCGCCAATGTTGCGCGGCCGTGAGGCGGAGATGATCCAAAACGTTGATGCCCTTTGTGGTCATTCGCAGGGGTGGCGTGGCTCCATTTTCCCGAAACTGACACGCGTAGCAAGATGAGCGCTAACGGTGCCGATGTGCTGATGCCATGTGCAACGGCGCCTTTGCGGCCTTGGCGTCGCTTCCATTCTTTTGTTATGAGCTTTTCGGAATAGCGATTGAAAGGACAGCCCAATGATTCAGCCCGTTGCTTCGTTTAAGGAGAACCTTCAAAATCTGCCATCCATTGACGGGATCGAGAGATTAGAGTTGGTGAATGCGACAAGCGATGTGGTCGCGTCCATTGAGAACCAACCGGGCAAGCAAGGGTCCTTGGCAGTCTACCAATACCTGCTCGCGACATTTGGAGTACTAAATGCCGAAGCTGCGGCACATGGACTGGCAGTTTTTGCGGAACATACCGAGGACGCGCGGAACCGGCCCGGCGCGCATCCGAACATTGACCGCCTTTTCGAAATACAAGGCGGCGGTGCGCCATTGACCATGCGGCTCGTCGCAAAGTAACCGCCTTGGCTGCTACAATGTAAGAACTGGCTCTCGCTGCGCCGCAGTTCCCCTGACCGGAACTTGGTGGAAACGTGCCGCATCGTCTGTCAGCGTGATGCCCGCTCTGCATAGGGTTGCGTCACCTCTGGGTCGAGGCGTTGGCCCGGTAGTCCGACGGCGTTTGCCCGAAGTGCTTTTTAAATGAGCGCGAGAAACTCTGAAAGTTTGTGATGCCCCGCGCATAGGCGATGTTTGTGACGGATCGCCCGGCGCATTGCGGGCTGGCGAGATCCGCCGCGATGCGGTTCAGGCGGGCATTTGCGATCTCTCGTGAGATCGAGCTTTGATCCGAATGGAATATCTTATTTAAAGCGTTTTTTCATTTAATCTGAATCAGATTGAGCGAAAAACGTTACGACACTGCATTGTACACGCAAAACGAGCAGATCCATATCGGCGCTTGGCCGAGTTTTTCCCTCTACGAAGGCGGCGCCTATGCGCTCGGGCCGGAGGTGAACCTGTCTGCAAGCCGGATGTATGCCGTCGAGGGGCAATGTTTCGTTGTCGCGCCCTGCGCCATCGTTTCGGACGAGATGATCGACGTGATGTGCGACACGCCGATCAAACAGCAGCTTCTGAAAAAAGGTGGCGGATATGCACGTATCTTTGCGCCGGATGGCTCGCCCATGGGCACCAATCTCGCGCCCGATGAAGAGGGGCACGGTCGACCATCGCGACCTCCTCATGTCCTCGCAGGAGCGCGCCAACTTTCTCACCCCTTGTGTTTCGGGCTGCAACAGCGGCCGCGTCACGCTTGACCTTTAATGCACCTTTTCGAAAATAGGACCTCCTCCATGACTATGTCCCCACCTCTCAGCAAATTCCGCCAGGCCGGCGATACCTTCTATCTCTCGGGTGAACTCGGCTTCACGCCCGAAGGAGGGCTGGCCGAGGGCGTCGCGCTTCAAACCCGTGTCATCATCGAACGCATCACTGAAACACTGGCCGGTTTGGATCTGGGTTTGGCCGACGTCGTGACGGCAACCTGCTATCTCGCGCAGGCAGAAGATTTCGCCGCCTTCAACGAGGTCTACGCCGAGATGTTTCCCTCTCCCTACCCTGCGCGGACCACAGTCGAATCCCGCCTTATGCTCGAAGATGCAAAGGTCGAGATTACCGTGGTTGCTGTCAAAGGCTGAGGTGTTTGCGCCATTCTCAGCAAACCATCTCATCACCCGCTGGCGCTCTTCGCGCCGCGGGTCCTTCGCCTGCATGCGCGCAGGACAAAAAGAATATCAATGAAACCTTCCAAGGCCATTCCGTTCTCCTGTCGCATCACCCGATAGAATGGCCCGAACGTTGCCAGAGATCACCCTTTGACACCCGCGGAGATCATCACCGCTTCGGTCACGCGTTTTTGGAAGATCATGTAGCCAATGATCACAGGCGCGGCGGCCAGAAGCGCAAGGGCCATCATACGCGCATAGGCGACACCAAAGCTGTCGTTGACCTGCGTGATGCCGACCGGGATCGTCATCATACCTTCGCTCGTGGCAATGAGGAACGGCCAGAAAAAGTTATTCCATGCGGAAATAAAGGTGATGATTGCCAAAGCCGCTGTGATGCCCCAGTTGAGCGGAAGGTAGAGTTTGAACAACAGCGTAAACTCGCCGCCACCGTCGAGCAAAACCGCCTCCCGCATCTCTTTCGGGATCGCATCGAAGAACTGTTTGTAGACGATCACCACCACGGGCACGATCAACTGCGGCAAGATGATCCCCCACCATGTGTTCACCAGCCCCAGATCATTCATCAGAACAAACTGCGCCACGTAAAGCGCAGGGACGGGAACCATGAAACTGGCCACCACCAAAAGGTAAAGCGCACGTCGCCCGGGGAATTTCAGCTGCGAAAGCGCATAGGCGCACATCATGCCGGTCACCAAAACGATCACCGTCGTGATAAGCGAGGTGCCCACCGAATTGAGATACCAGATCGGCAATTTCGAATTCGAGAGCACCGAGATATAGGCGGAGAAATTCAGCTCATCGATCAAAAGCCCCGCCCCGTCGGACACGATCCGGTTCTCGCTGCGCAGAGACGTGGTCAGCGCCCAGTAGAGCGGAAAGATCCAGATCAGCGCCGCGATGAGGACGATGGCGGTAAAGGCGATGTTGCGGGCACGTTTGGCGGTCATTTGCGGCCTCGGATACGCAGAAGTTGAAATTGCAGGATCGAGACGATCACGATCACGAGGAAAAGCACCATGGCGATGGCGGAGGCATAGCCGCCGTTGTTCAGTTGGAACGCCTCGCGATACATCTGCATCAGCACGACATAGGACTGGTTGAACGGCCCGCCGTTGGACAAGAGATAGACCTGATCGAAGAGCTTGAGCTGCAAGATCAGCTGAAGCGTCAACACAAGAGACACCACAGGCCAGAGAAGCGGCCAGGTCACGCGCCAAAACCGCTGCCACGGGGTGGCCCCGTCCAAAGAGGCGGCCTCGTAGAGATCGGCAGGAATGTTGCGAAGCCCGGCGATCATCAAAAGCACGTTGAACCCATTGGTCCACCAGACTGTCACCACGGCGATCATCGGCATCACCCAGGTCGGGTTCTTGAACACGGGCACGGGTTTGCCGGTGATCGCGGCAATGAGCGGTTGCAGCACGCCGAATTGAAAGTCGAGCATCCATGCCCAGATCATGGTGACAACGGAGACGGGAAGCACATAGGGCAGGAAAAACAACGTCAGCACAAGCGCCTGCACGCGGCCCTTGAGCTTGCTCACCGAGAGCGCGATCAAAAGCGCGATCACGGTCGTCGGGATAACGGTCAGCAGCACGAAGTAAAAGTTGTTCCAGAGCGAGGTGTAGAACAGCCGATCACCGAACAGCTTGGTATAATTGGCCAAACCCACCCAGTTGCCCTCACCAATCAAAGGCGCATCGGTAAAGCTGAGCGCGACGACTTTATAGGTCGGATAGAGAAAAAAGACCGCAAAGATGAACACGAAGGGCAGCACCAATAGGGCGGCTGCGCGCAACTCGCGGTTTCGTCTGTTCGCCTGTGACATCAGGGACTCCCTTGCGGTCTCTCGGTAGCTTCGGGCCGGAAACGGGGTGTCGCACCGGCCCGAAAAGTGGGTGGATCAATCGATCAAAGATTGCAGCTGAGCCTTCATCTCGGCGGCGGCGTCTTCGGCGCTGAGAAACCCGTGCACCGCAGGCGCAATCAGGTTGTCGACGGCGTCATAGACCGGGGAGGCCACACCCGCGATCGAAGAGCGCGGATCAAAGGCCGCATTGTCGGCCAGCGACGCGTAGGTCGCATTCGGCTCAAGCGCTGCATATTCCGCACTGTCCACGGTCGGCTTATAGGCCGGGATGTGACCCGCATCGGCCCAGGCCAACGAATGCTCCTGCATCCAGCCGATCACGGTCATCACGGCGCTGCGTTCTTCGTCCGTCATGTTGGGGTTCTGCGGGATGGCAAAGGCATGGCTGTCGGCCCAGGTCGCGGGCTGATCCATCATCTGCGGCACTTCATTCGCGGACCAGTCAAACCCAAGCGAGCCATCCGCTGCGGAATCCTTAAACGTCGGCACTTCCCAGACGCCATTGATATGAATCACCGCCTTTTGCCCGGAAAACAGCGCCACCGAGGCCTCGTAGGCGGCTTGCTCCGGGATCAGCCCCTCAGATCGCCAATCCGCCAGCGTCTGGATTGCGGTCACGGCCTTGTCCATATTGTCGCCCGCAAGCACTTCGCCGTCGGTGATCAGCTCACCGTCCTGTTGGCGCAGCAAGGTGTAGAACATCCGCCAAGTGCCTCCGCCACCCTCGCTCTGAAAGCTGAGCGGGTCGGAAAAACCTTCGCCCTTGGCCCATTGCAAGAGCGCGGTCATGTCTTCGATGGAGGAAATGCCGGTCAGATTGCCGTTCTCGTCAAGCCAGTCGGTGCCCTCGAGCGCGGTCTTGTTGTAAAATGCCACGACCGCATGAATGTCAAAAGGAACAGCCATCAGTTGACCATCATCGGTCGACGCTGCCTCAATGGCCGCAGGAAAGAAGTCCTCTTTCGTCAAACCCGCAGTCTCGAGATCCTGCGCCGAGATCGGGGACAGCACGTTTTCCTCAAGCGCGAGCGGAAGGCGCGACAGGTGGTATGTCATGATGTCCGGTCCCTGCCCCACAGCCGTGGCGGTGCGGACCTTTGTGTAGAACGGCAACCCCCACTCAAGCGTCGTGCCGCTCACCTGAATGTCGGGATGTTCGGCGTTGAATTCGTCGATCAGCGCCTGCATCCGCACACCGTCGCCGCCCGCGAGAAAGTCCCACCATTCCAGTTTCACCTGCGCGAGAGCAGGCGTGGCAAGCCCAAGGCTAAGCGCCGTGGCCGTCGCAAGTTTCGTCATCAGTTTCATTTTGGTCTCCTCCTCCATTGTGTCTTTTGATCTGTCCTTGCCGACCCGTCAGCCCCCTCCTCAAGGCACGTTCGGGCCTGCGGACAGCCTTACCGGAGACGGTCTCCGGCCTCGTCGAAAACGAACATGCGCGCGGCATCAGGCATCACGGTCTGGACCGTGCCGTGCATCCCGTGGCGCGCACCTGTTTGTTGAAAGATCACGGGTTCGCCACCTTCGAGCGTGCCGTGTTGATAAGAGACGCCGCCAAGTTCTTCGGCCACGTCCACCGTCACACGCAGCCCCACACCCTCGGTGATCGAAATATGTTCTGGCCGCATCCCAAGTGAGACGGGCGTCCCCACGGCGGGCCGCTCGGTCAGGGCGATGTCGAACCGCGCATCGGGCTGGCTCGTGAGTTCGGCCGTAATGCCGCCGGACGTCTGCGCCACAACCTTTGCATCGAGAAAGTTCATCGACGGCGAGCCGATGAAGCCTGCGACAAAACGATTGGACGGATCGTCGTAGAGATCGAGCGGCGCGCCCGACTGTTGGACATGACCGCCTTGCAACACGAAAATCGTATCCGCGAGCGTCATGGCCTCCACCTGATCATGGGTGACGTAAATCATCGTTGCACCGAGTTTCTGGTGCAGCCGCGCCAGTTCGAGCCGCATCTGGACCCGCAATTCCGCGTCTAGGTTGGACAGCGGTTCGTCAAAGAGAAACACCTCCGGCGCCCGCACGATGGCGCGACCGATGGCGACGCGCTGACGCTGCCCCCCCGAAAGCTGGGAGGGCTTTTTGTCGAGATGATCGGTGAGTTGCAGAATGGCCGCGGCCTCCTGCACCTTGTCCTTGACCTCCGCCTTGGGCCGTTTGGCAAGACGCAGGCTGAAGGCCATATTTTCAAAGACAGACAGATGCGGGTACAGCGCGTAGGATTGGAACACCATCGCGACGCCCCGATCGGCGGGATCTGCATGGGTCACATCCCGCTCCCCGATGGAAATCGACCCGCCAGACGTGTCCTCAAGCCCCGCAATCATCCGCAGAAGCGTCGACTTGCCACATCCCGAGGGTCCGACAAAGACGGCGAATTCGCCACGCTTCACCTGCATATCGACACCCTTGATGACATCGACCATGCCGAAGCTCTTTTTCACCGCATCCAGATGAACACCGGTCCCCTGCATGTCTGTCCTCCCTGTCTCGCCTGTCATTCTACCTCCGGGCCTCCTCCTGACCGTCTTTTGTCCATGTCACCCGACCGCAAGCCGGATCACACTGTAGGAGAACGCCGGGAGACGTCCGGTCAACTCACCGCCATCGACCGAAAGTTTGTCCCCCTTGCGCGGGATGACCAGATCGGGCTGATCGGCGGTGTTGGCGATGCGTGCTTTCGATGCGTCGCCGCCCATCACCTGATGGTCGATCACCGTCAGATCGCCAAAGCCATGGAGCGCCATGTTCACATCCATCTCCTCTTCGAGATGACGGTTGATCGCAAAGACGGTAATGCTTTTGCCATCCGGGGCCAGCACTGCGGCCACATCGAGATAGTTGACGTCCTGCGCCACATGGGCGTTGTACTGCGGGCTGTCGACGGCAACATTGAGCGCCGTGCCACGACCATAAAGGCTCGCGAACTGATAGGGGTAGTAGATCGTCGTGGCCCAGGCCGGGCCGCCGGTTTTCGTACGGATCGGCGCGATCACGTTCACCAGCTGCGCGATGCAGGCGATTTTCACGCGATCCGAACGGCGGATGAACTCATTGAGCAGGCCGCCGACAAAGATCGCGTCTTCGAGGTTGTAATCCTCTTCCAAAAGCGCGGGCGCTTCTGGCCAGTCCCAGCTGTGCCAGTTCTTCGAGTCTTCCTCGCGGTTGTGATACCAGACGTTCCATTCGTCGAAACAGATATAGATGTCGTTCTTGGCGCGTTTCTTCGCCTTAACGTAATCGATAACCCCGCCGATAGATTGGATATACCGGCCCGTCTCTTCGATCTTCGCAAAATAGTTGAGCGTATCGCGGCTCGAATTGCCGAAATATTTGTGCAGCGAAATGTAATCGACATTCTCATAGCACTCTTCGAGCACCTGACGTTCCCAATCGGGATAGCTCGGCATCTCATCATTGGAGGAGCCGCAGACCACTGTCTCGATGCCGCCACCAAAGGCTTTGACCGCTTTCGAGGTCTCATCGGCAAGCCGTCCGTATTCTTTGGCCTCCATGTGGCCGATCTGCCAGGGGCCGTCCATTTCATTGCCAAGACACCACATCTTGACCCCATAGGGATCGGCAACGCCGTGGGACCGGCGCAGATCGCTCCAGTAGGTGCCTGACGGGTGGTTGCAATATTCGACAAAGTTGCGTGCGTCTTCGATGCCGCGCGTGCCAAGATTTACGGCCAGCATCATCTCGATGCCTGCATCCTTGGCCCAGACCGCGAAATCATTGATGCCCACCTGGTTCGTCTCTTTCGACCTCCAGGCAAGATCGAGCCGCACAGGCCGGTCCTCACGCGGGCCGATGCCGTCCTCCCACTTGTAGGCGGAGACAAAGTTGCCGCCAGGATAGCGAATGGCGGGAATGTTGAGCCCGCGCACCAGTTCGAGCACATCTTGGCGGAACCCGTGCGCATTGGCCGTTGGGTGGTCTGGCTCGTAAATCCCGCCGTAGATCGCGCGGCCCATATGTTCGATAAATGCGGCATAAAGTCGGTCGTCAATACGTGCGATGGTGAAATCGCGATGGATTGTGACAGTGCTTTTCATGTCCCCTCCCGGTACGAATCTTGTGCAATTTTTGCTTAGGAGGACGCTAACCGGGTATCCAGTTAACAGAAATTTACTTTTTTGAATATCGCGTTGACAGAATTGGTAACCCTTTTAAGGGAGGCTTGTCTTTCATTGAGCGGAGAGACGCTGTGTGACCAATTTTCTCAGACGATTTGCAGCGGCAGACATCAACCGGTCGCGCGGATAGAGCACATAGTAGGGCTCGATTATGATCGGTTTTTTCGTTTCCAAAAGGTCGAGACCGGCATTGTAGGGCGGCGATAGCAAAAGATCCGCAACCTCTTGCGTGACGACCGCGATCACATCCGAGTCACGCAAAAGCGCCATGATGGCGACGACCGAAGCCGTTTTGATGACGTTGTCCGGGAGCTCAAGCCCCTCATTATGAAACGCCAGCTCAAGGGCATGATGGATCGGCGCGCCGCGATCCTGCATCGTCCAGAAGGCGTCTCGCATCGCGGCAAGGCTAACCGGCCCCTGTGCGGTCAGCGGATGCCCTTTGCGCACCATCAAAAGCACTCTCTCACTCCATGCCGGAGTGATGTCAAAGGCGCCGGCATGTTCATGGACCCCGACGCGGCTGAGTGTAAAATCGAACTGGCCTCGTTCCAGCCCGTCCATCAATTGCGCCGAAGGTGCGATCTCCAGTGAAACGTCGATCTGAGGCGCGTCTCGTTTCAACTCAAGGATGGCGGGGATCAGAATGGCCAGCGCCCCACCTGTCACAGCACCGACGCGCACCGTGCCGCTGAAGCCTTCGAGATGCGTATTGAATTCGGACTCCATCAAGTCGAGATCATGAACGACCTTACGCGCATGCCGCACGATCACATCGCCAGCGGGTGTGGTGACCATGCCTTTCGGTTGCCGCGTAAACAGAGCCGTTTCGAGATGCGCCTCCAGATCGGCCAACATGCGCGACGCGGCGGGCGTCGTCATGCCACAGGCATCGGCCGCCAACCGCAATTTCCCATTTTGCGCAATCGCTGCGATCAAACGCAATTGCACAGGCCGCAAAGAACGTAGGTAATGCCCCATCCGAACTGTCCTCCCTCATATTCCGACCCGCATGGACAGCTGCAGGTCAGGAATACTGTCACAGTGTGGCTATACCAGCTTCACCAAACACCCATCAATCTCGTCACGCATCGCCGCGCCCCGAATGTGGCCAGAAACTGTTCCGCCGTGACAAACCTATCGCGCGCGCCACATCGAGGGGTGCGGCAGAGCTGGCCTCAGATCAGGATCGGTACGAAGGCGATCATGAGATACACAAGCAACAGCATCCCGAGATAGGGCAGAACCGCGCGGGCGATGCGTTCGATCGGCAGCCGCGCCGTTGTGGAGGCGACAAAGAGGTTGATCGCAACCGGCGGCGTGACCATACCAATGGCCAGGCCGACCACGATGATGATGCCGAAATGCACGGTGCTCAGACCGAGCTGCGCCGCGAGAGGCAGGAGCATCGGGGTCAGGATGATCAGGGCAGAGGCGGTTTCAAGGAACACCCCCGCCACGAGGATCACCGCCATCACCAGAAGCAACAGCACATAGGTATTGGAGGACAAGGACAGTGCCGCAGAGGCGATCTGGTTCGGCACCTGCCAGCTTGACAGCGTCCAGCTCAGGATCGAGGAGGCCGCAATCACAAACATGATGACGGAGGTGGTGACGCCTGCACGGATGATGATGCGATAAAGCTGTTTCAGGGTCAGGTCGCGGTAGATGAAAAGTGACACGAGGATGGCATAATCCACCGCAATCACGGCGGCTTCGGACGGGGTGAAAATGCCCGAAAATATCCCGCCGAGAATGATCAGCGGCGCCATCAGCCCCCAGCTGGCCGAAATAAAGGTGCGGCCAATGGTTTTCAGGTTGAACGCGGTCCCGCGCGGATAGGCGCGGCGGTGGCCTTGAATGAGCGCAATAAAGATCAGCCCCACGCCCATGGCGATGCCGGGGATAAAACCGTTCAGAAACAACTCTCGCACGGATTCCTGCGCGATCACAGCATAGATGATCATCGGCACGGACGGCGGGATCACCACGCCGATGGTGCCCGCTGCGGCAATGAGCGAGGCGGCCGACGCCGGATCATAGCCTTTGCGTTTCAGTTCCGGCACGAGGCTGGCGCCCACGGCGGCGGTTGTCGCCGCACCGGAGCCCGAGATTGCGGCAAAGAACATGCCTGCGAGCACGGAGACGATAGAGAGCCCGCCTTTGATAAAGCCGAACATGCTGTCGGCAAAGGCCACAAGGCGTTTGGAAATTTCGCCCTGCGCCATGACATCGCCCGCCAGAACGAACATCGGCACGGCGACAAGCGCGAAAGAGTTGATGCCGGAGAACATCTGTTGCGGCACAACCATCAAAGGCACGCCGGAGAGGTTAAGCGCGCTCATGGTCGCCGCGCCGATCACGATGGCGACCGGAATGCCCAACAGCAGGAAAAGAGCGAAAAGGCCGGCAAGCACGAGGCTCATTGTACTGTCTCCTGAGCCGCATTCTGATCGACATCCCTGTCGATTTCACTATGGGCCTCTCGCATCGGCTGTCCGGCCAAAAGCCGGATCAGGTCGATCACCGACAACCCCGCCATGACCAGCGCGGCAAAGGGCATGACGGCATAGACATAGGTCATGCTGAGCCGCAATGAGGGCGATTTTTGAAAACTCTGCATGTTCATATATTGCCAGCCGATTTTGGCCAGCGTCAGGAGGAACACGATCGTGACCAGAACCGCCGCGCCGGAGACGATCCGGCGCAACGCGGGCGGCAGGTTGTCACGCAGAACCGTGACCGCGATATGCCGCCCCTGTTGATAGGCCAGCGCAGCGCCGAGAAAGGTGATCCAGATCAGCAGAAATCTTGCGACCTCTTCCGTCCAGCCCACCGAGGTGAAGAACACTCGCGACACGATCTGAAGCGTGATCACCGCCGTCAGTCCCGCCATACCCGCGAAAACCACGGGTTTGAGGAGTGTCCCCACCAATCTGTCCAGCCACGCCAGCCCTTTGAGCATCTTACTTCAGCGCCTCTTGGATGCGCGGCAGATAGTCGCCGAATTTCTCGCCGTATTTGTCATAGACCGGCTGCACAGCGGCGGAGAAGGCTGCGAGGTCCGCATCTTCGACCACATTCATGCCCGCGTCTTTGAGGGCGGCCAGTTGCTCTTCTTCAAGCTCGGCGTTGAGCGCGCGCTCGTATTCCGCCGCCTCTTGTGCCGCGGCTGCGATGATGTCCTGCGTCTCTTCAGAGAGCTGGTTCCATTTCGGCATGCCCATCACAAAGAGCGCCGGCGCGTAGGTGTGGCGCGTCATGGTCATGTTGGTCTGGGTTTCGTTCAGCTTGAAGGAATAGACCACACCGACCGGGTTTTCCTGGCCGTCGATGGTGTTTTGCTGCATGCCGGTCAGGGCCTCGGTCCAGGCCATCGGGATCGCGTCGGCCCCCAGCTCACGGAAGCTGTCGATATAGACCGGGTTTTCCATCACGCGGATGCGCAGCCCGTCGAGATCGGCAGGCGTGTTCACCGGGCGCTTCGAATTGGTCAGGTTGCGGAACCCGCGCTCGGCATAGGCGAGACCTTTGAGGTTGACCTCTTCGAGGCGACCCAAAAGCTCCTGGCCGATTTCCCCATCAAGGACGCTGTAGGCCGCTTCGGGAGAGGGGAAGAGGAACGGCAGTTCGAAAACGGCGATATCTTCGAGGAAGTTCGCGACAGGACCGTTGGTGATCACGCCCATGTCAACCGTGCCGATTTGCATGCCTTCGAGCAAAGTGCGCTCGTCGCCCAGCGTGGCGTTCGGGAAAATCTCGACGGTGATCGCGCCATCGGAGCGCTCGGAGACCAGTTCCTGAAACTTCACGGCGGCGGTGTGATAGGCGTCCTGTTCGTTGACCACATGCGCCAGACGCAGGGTGACGGGATCAATATCCGCCATGGCCGGAAGCGCAGTAAGAGTTGCCGCAGCGAATGCTGCCGCTTTGATAAAGGATGTCATAGATGTCCTCCCAGACAAGTAAAAGAAGAGCGCCCGCCAGCGCCCGTTGCAAGACCCACTCCGACGCGCCCGTCTGGCGTCACTTGATGCAGTTCGAAGGCCCTCGTGAAGACCTGCGGAAAAGCATTTAGCTGCGGAAAACGGCGCCGGATTGCAGATTTATTGCGCATATGGCGGAAAAAAGCGTCAAGATGCAAGCCAACATCACGTTTGCCGGAGCGCGTCACATCCCCTGTGCCTTTTCAAACAAATCTCTGCCACGGGAGTTTCAGGCAAAGGTTTGGCCCAATCGCTGAGAGAGACGCTGGTGCAATCCAGCCCGCTGCGCACGGGATCTTCGACCATTGTCCCCTCTGGGTTTGCGCGCATCCTGTGCTACACTCCCGCCGGGAGGCGACGCGCCACGCAAGGCGCGTCATGATAAAAGCCATGAAACACGCACGCCATGTCGAAGAGATCGGGCAGGTGCTCGAGGGCGGCCAGACCGGGCGGGACAGTATTGTCTCGGCCTCCTGGCGGCGCTGTGTCGAGGTCTATGGCATGGACCCGATGCGCACCGATCCGGCGCATATCGTCACAGAGACCGAGTTGCGCGATCACCGCAAACAGGCCGAATGGATGATCGCGGCGGCACGCTCTGGGCTGCAATCTCTGTTTCGTCAGGTCGCCGGCCAAAACTACGTGCTGCTGCTGACAAATGCCGAGGGTGTCTGCGTCGATTACTTCGGCGACGACCTGTTCACCGAGGACCTGCGCAGCGCCGGGCTTTATCTCGGTTCCAACTGGTCCGAAGATCTCGCCGGAACCTGCGGCGTTGGCGCCTGTATCGTCACGCAAGAACCGGTGACCGTGCATCAGGACGACCATTTCGGCAATGCCCATGTGGCGCTGTCCTGCACGGCCGCGCCGATCTTTGACAGTCTCGGACAATTGGCCGCCGTGCTCGACATTTCACTTCTGCGCTCCCCCACCCCCAAAAGCAGCCAAAATCTGGCGATGAGCCTCGTCACCTCCGCCGCGCGCCGCGTCGAAATGGCCAATCTGATGGCCGAAAGCCCGCGTGACTGGGTGTTGCGCCTGTCGTCCAGCCCGGAATTCCTGGATGTCGATCCTGAGGCCGCCGTGCGGCTGGACGGCTCGGGGCGGGTGCTGGGCTATACCCGCGCGGCGCGGCGGTTGTTCCCCGAAACGGGGCAAATTCTCGGACGTCGGATCGACGAGGTTCTGAGCGTAAGCGTCGATGATCTGCCGGATCTGATGCGCGACCGCCCCACCGAAGAGCGGGTGATCGAGATGCGTGACGGCGGAGCGCTGTTCGGCCATGCCATCGCGCCCAAGGCCCCGCATCAGACCCGCCACGGGGCACGCCAGACTGGGACATTGGCCGGGTCACAAAAAGGCGCCCTGAGTGGAACACTCGGTGGTGCGCTGGCCGGGCTGACCGGCGGCGACCCGAATATGGCCCGTCTTTTGGAACAGGCCGAACGGCTGGCCCCCTCCACAGTTCCGCTTTTGATCACCGGCGAGACCGGCACCGGAAAAACCAAACTCGCCCGCGCGATCCATATGATGAGCAAAGCGCAAGGGTTCATGAGCCTCGAATGCGCCACACTGCGTCCCGAGGACATCGCCGATCTCTGTCTCGACTCGGTGAGCCTGACGACGCTTTTGCTGCGCCGGATCGAGGAGTTGAGCGAAGAGACCGCCATCGCCCTGAGCGGATTGCTCGACCGCAGGCCCGATTTGCGCACACTTTCGACAAGCTGTCTCGATCCGGCCCGCATTGCCTTGCCCCGCACGCTGTTTCACCGTTTGGCGGGCTGCAATCTCACCGTGCCCCCGCTCCGGATGCGGCGCGATCTCGACTGGCTGATGTCGCGCCATCTGCGGCGCCACACCGCCGAAACGATCCGCCTGTCGCCCTCGGCGCGGGCCGAATTGATGGGACGCACTTGGCCTGGCAACATCCGTGAGCTTGAACAGGTGCTCGACACCGCCGCCGCGCTCTGCGTCGGCACGGTGATCGACCTGCCCGATCTGCCCCATCCGGTCGTGGCCGCCCCTGTCGACGGGTCGCCCGCCTCGACAAACCCATGGGACTCGCTGGAGCAGGTTCTGGTCGCCTGCGACTGGAACATGGCCCGCGCTGCGCGCCGTTTCGGGGTCAACCGCTCGACCATCCTGCGCCGGATGCGGGCCGCCGGGTTGCGCCCGCCCGAGTGAGATGTTGCGCGGGCGTTGCGCGCGCAACATGCTGCGCTGCAACGATTGCTTTTCTGTCACCCATGGCCATCGCGCACGTAGATCGCCGCAATTTTCGCACCCCATACTCCTTCTGAACACACGCACAGAGGAGGAGTTGCGATGCTCGACAGTTCAACCACCACCCAAACTCAGGAGCTTCTGGACAGCCTGAACGCCGCATTGGAGGGCGGCGATATCGACCGCGCCGCGGGGCTGTTCGCGACCGACAGCTATTGGCGCGATCTCGTTGCGGTCAGCTGGAACCTGAAGACGGTCGAAGGCCCCGAGGGCGTGGCGGATATGCTGCGCAGCCAGCTTGACCACACCCGCCCGGGCAAGTTCGAGATTCAGTCAGGCGAGATGCCCGCCGAGGAGGACGGCGTCATCACGGCCTGGCTCACATTCGAAACCGCGACCGGGCGTGGTTGGGGGTTGATGCGGATGCGCGACGGTCGGATCTGGACGTTGCTGACCGCCTTGCAAGAGCTCAAGGGGTTCGAGGAAAACCGGGGCAAACGCCGCCCGATGGGCGCGGAGCATGGCGCCCAAAAGAACCGCAGCTCATGGAAAGAACGCCGCGAGGCGGAGGAGGCCGATCTGGGCTATGGCACCCAGCCCTATGTCGTCATCATCGGCGGCGGTCAGGGCGGCATCGCGCTTGGTGCACGGCTGCGTCAATTGGGCGTCCCGGCCATCGTGCTGGACAAACATGACCGCCCCGGCGACCAATGGCGCTCGCGCTACAAGTCGCTCTGCCTGCACGATCCGATCTGGTACGACCACCTGCCCTACATCAAGTTCCCCGACAACTGGCCGGTGTTCACACCCAAGGACAAGGTTGGCGACTGGCTGGAGATGTACACCAAGGTCATGGAGATCAATTACTGGTCCCGCTCTGAAGTCCAGAAAGCGAACTATGACGAGGCCTCAGGCACTTGGGAGGTCAAGGTCAACCGCGACGGCGAAGAGGTCACGCTGCGCCCCACCCAGCTTGTGCTTGCCACGGGCATGTCGGGCAAACCGAACATGCCGCAATTTCCCGGCATGGAGCGCTTCAAGGGGACGATCCAGCATTCCTCGCAGCATGAGGGACCCGATGCCTGGGCCGGCAAAAAGGTCGTCGTCATCGGTTCGAACAACTCCGCGCATGACATCTGTGCCGCGCTCTGGGAGGGCGATGCCGATGTGACGATGGTCCAACGCTCCTCGACCCATATCGTGCGCTCAGACAGTCTGATGGAGATCGGCCTCGGTGCGCTTTATTCCGAAGAGGCGATCGCCAACGGGGTGACAACCGAAAAGGCCGACATGATTTTTGCCTCCCTGCCCTACAAGATCATGCATGAATTCCAGATCCCGCTCTACGACCAGATGCGCGAACGCGACGCGGAGTTCTACAAGGGTCTGGAAAACGCCGGCTTCGATCTCGACTGGGGCGATGACGGGTCGGGCCTGTTCATGAAATACCTGCGACGCGGCTCCGGCTATTACATCGACGTGGGCGCCAGCCAGTTGATCATCGACGGAGAGGTCAAACTCGCCAAAGGCGGCGTCGATCATTTCGAGGAAGACGCGGTCGTTTTGACCGATGGCACCCGCTTGCCCGCCGATCTGGTGGTGTTGGCCACCGGGTTCGGGTCGATGAACGGCTGGGCCGCGGATCTGATCAGCCCGGAGGTCGCGGATAAGATCGGCAAGGTCTGGGGCCTCGGTTCTGACACTACCAAGGACCCCGGTCCGTGGGAAGGCGAACAGCGCAACATGTGGAAACCGACCCAACAGGAACACCTTTGGTTCATGGGCGGCAACCTGCACCAATCGCGCCACTATTCGCTCTACCTCGCCCTGCAATTGAAAGCCCGTCTGGAGGGGATCGAGACCCCCGTTTACGGCCTTCAGGAGGTGCATCACCTGTCGTGATGCGCATCGCGCGCCCGGGCTTTCTTCCCGGCCCGGGCGCAGACTTTACGAACCTAAGGAGAACCACAATGAAAGCAGCACGCTGGCATGGCGTCAAAGATATCCGCGTCGAAGACATCCCCGAACCCTCCCCGGCAGCGGGCGAGGTCAAGATCAAGGTGGCCTGGACCGGAATTTGCGGCAGCGACCTGCACGAATATCTCGCCGGGCCGATTTTCGTCCCCGTGGACGAAGAGCACCCGCTCAGCCATGACAAGGCGCCGATCACCATGGGCCACGAATACTGTGGCGAGATCACCGAATTGGGCGCGGGTGTGACCGGGCTTGCGGTTGGCGACCGGGTTGCCATCGAACCGATCTTTGCCTGCGGCACCTGCCCCGCCTGTCATGAGGGCAAATACAATCTTTGTGACAGCCTTGGCTTTGTCGGCCTTTCGGGCGGCCATGGTGGCTTTGCCGCCTTCTCGGTCGTGCCCGCAGGCATGGTGCACAAAATGCCGGATGCCCTGTCGATGGAGCAAGGCGCGCTGGTCGAACCGGCGGCCGTCGCGCTCCACGCGGTGCGCATGTCCAAGATCAAGGCTGGCGACACGGCTGCGGTCTTTGGGGCTGGCCCGATCGGTCTCTTGGTCGTCGAGGCGCTGCGCGTTGCCGGTGCGGCCCAGATCCATGTGGTCGAACCCTCGCCCGAGCGCCGCGAAAAGGCATTGGAATTGGGCGCGACCAGCGCCATCGACCCGATGTCGACCGATCCGGTGGAGACGATCCGCACGGCCACCGGCGGCGTCAACGTGGCCTTCGAAGTGACCGGGGTGCCGCGCGTGCTGCCGCAATGCATCGACAGCACGCGGCACGAAGGCCAGACCTTGATCGTATCGATCTGGGAGGGCGATGCCGCGTTCCAGCCCAACACCGCCGTGCTGAAGGAGCGTCAGCTTCTGGGCACCATCGCCTATCGCAACATCTATCCAGCGGTGATGGAGCTTATGACCCAGGGCTATTTCAGCGCCGACAAGCTGGTGACCAAGCGCATCTCCATCGACGAGATCGTCGATCAGGGGTTCGAGGCCCTCGTGGCGGAAAAATCTCAGGTCAAGATTCTCGTCCAGGCCCCGGTGTGATGTACGCGATTGAGCGGCGCTCAGAACGTTGCTTGAGCCGCCCCTGAACACCCTGACGGCCCCGTGCGATGCGCGGGGCCGCAATGCTAAGACCGACGCTAACCGCCCGCAACCACCTCGGTGTTCCAGCTTTTGCAGGCTTGGGACAGTTCGGCCGGAACGGCGTGATCGGTGAAATACACGTCGATGTCGGACAGCGATGCGATCCTTGCGGGGGCGCTTCTGGAGAATTTGGTGTGATCCGCGACGAGAAAAACCTTGCGCGATTGCCGCAGGATCGTCTGGCTCACACTGACCTCCTGAATGTCGAAATCCAAAAGATCGCCATCGCGGTCGAGCGCGGAACAGCCGATGACCGCCAGATCGAATTTGAATTGGCGGATGGTCTCTGCGGCCAGATTGCCGACCAAGCCACCATCGGACCGCCGCAAATGCCCGCCGGTCACAATGACTTCGCAATTGCTGTTCCCGGCCAGAATGTTGGCGACATTCATATTGTTGGTGACGACCATCAAATCCCTGTGCTGCAACAACTCCTGCGCGACGGCTTCCGTGCTCGTCCCAATGTTGAGAAACAACGAAATCCCGTTGGGAATCCGCGACGCACAGGCCCGCGCGATCGCGATTTTGGCCTCCGCGTTCAACTGCCGCCGATCTTCGTACCCGATATTGATTGTGCCGGACGCCAGCACCGCCCCGCCATGCACCCGCTCGACACGCCCCAGTTCCGCCAATTCCGACAGGTCGCGGCGAATGGTTTGAAGCGTGACACCAAAATGCTCTGCCAGCCGCTCGACCGTGACCTTCCCCTCTTTACGTGTCATTTCGAGAATCTCGGGGTGACGAAAGTTGTTGGACATAGATGTTCGCTTTGCTTCGTTTCTGTGGCGTCATGGGAAAAAGACGCGAAAACCCGATGCGAATCCAGTCAATTCATTGCCGCACCCGCGTAGATTCTCTTATCTTTTCTTCGCAGTTGCAGAAATATCTATCCTAACCCGTTGATTTTCCTCAATCGAACAAAAACGAAAACAAATACCTTGCGTTTTTGACCTTTTCGACCCAACGTTAGCGCCAGAACTTGGGAGGAAAGCCTGTGCAGGGGAATGACAGCACACATCCCGTCGATCTCTTTGTGATCGGCGGCGGCATCAATGGCTGTGGCATTGCGCGCGACGCGGCGGGACGGGGATTTTCCGTGACGCTCGCGGAGATGAGTGATCTGGCCTCTGCGACCTCGTCTTCCTCCACAAAACTCTTCCACGGTGGGCTACGCTATCTCGAATATTTCGAGTTTCGACTGGTCCGTGAGGCTTTGATCGAGCGCGAAATTCTCCTGCGGGCCATGCCGCACATCAGTTGGCCAATGCGTTTTGTCCTTCCTTATCATAAGGATATGCGCTTCGAATCCGAAACGCCGACCTCGAAACTTTTGTCTGTCGTGATGCCTTGGATGAAGGGGCGTCGTCCGGCATGGCTGATCCGGCTTGGCCTGTTTCTCTATGATCATCTGGGCGGGCGCAAAATCCTGCCGGGCACGGAAACCATCGGCCTGACGGGAACGCCCGAGGGCGCGCCGCTGCAGGAACGCTTTGCCAAAGCCTATGAATATTCCGATTGCTGGGTCGAGGATTCCCGCCTTGTGATCCTCAATGCCCGCGACGCAGCGGCACGCGGCGCGGCGATTCTGACCCGCACCAAAGTGACCCGTGCGACGCGCGAAGGCGATCTCTGGCGTGTCGAAACGAAAGATATGGAACATGGCCGCACCGCCACCCATTACGCCAAAATGCTGGTGAATGCGGGCGGGCCTTGGGTCGGCGACGTGATTCACGACAAAATCGACCTGCCGTCGAAAGAGGGCGTGCGACTTGTGCGCGGCAGCCATATCGTGACCCGCAAGCTCTACGATCACGACAAATGCTATTTCTTTCAGGGCACCGACGGGCGGATCATTTTCGCCATTCCCTATGAGACGGATTTCACCCTGATCGGCACCACGGACGCCGAGCACAGCGATCCGTCACTCAAACCTACCTGTACCGAAGAAGAGCGCGACTATCTGATCGCCTTTGCCAACAAATATTTCAAAGCGCCGATCAGCGCCGAGGATGTGGTCTGGAGCTATTCCGGCGTCCGCCCGCTCTACGATGACGGAGCGTCATCGGCGACAGCGGCAACGCGGGACTATACGCTCAAGGTCGATGCAGAGGGCGGTGCGCCGGTGCTCAACATCTTCGGGGGGAAAATCACGACCTATCGGCGGCTGGCGGAAAGCGCGCTTGAGAAAATCTCGGAACACCTGCCGAACGCAAAGGGGCCGAATGCAAAAGGACGCTGGACGGCAGGTGTGCCGCTCGCAGGCGGGGATTTCCCGGTCGACGGGTTTGACCGGCTCGTCTCCGAACTTCGTGCGCAATTCGGGTTTCTGACGCCGTTCTGGGCGCGACGTCTGGTGCGCGCCTACGGCACCGAAGCGCGTGACATGCTGGGAGACGCAGAGAATGCCGAAGCGCTCGGACGTGATTTCGGCGCGACCCTGACCGAGACCGAAGTGACATGGCTGATGGAGCGCGAATATGCGCGCACGGCCGAGGATATTGTTTGGCGCCGCTCGAAACTTGGGCTGCGTCTGGATGAAACGCAGATCCATGATCTGGATGACTGGATGAAGACCCACCGTGCGGGGCGTGCCGCAGCTGAATAGAGCCAAAGGCCAAAGACAATAAGGCGCGGGGAGGAGGACCTAATGACGCTGGAACTGAAGGGCGTATCGAAGATCGTCGAGGGGCAAATGCATATTGCCGCGACCGATCTGACGCTCGAAAAAGGAACGATGAACGTTCTGCTGGGGCCGACCCTCTCGGGGAAGACCTCGCTGATGCGTCTGATGGCCGGGCTCGATCAACCGAGCGCCGGGAAAATTTTCTGGGACGGCCAAGACGTCACCGGCATGCGGGTGCAGGATCGCAAGGTTGCGATGGTGTATCAGCAATTCATCAACTACCCCTCGATGAGCGTTTACGACAACATCGCCTCGCCGATGAAGCTGATGGGCGTGGACAAGGCGGAGATCGACGCGCGTGTGCGGGAAACGGCGGAGCTGATGAAGCTGACGCCGATGCTGGACCGCAAACCTCTGGAACTGTCAGGCGGGCAACAACAACGCTGTGCTCTGGCGCGGGCGTTGGTGAAAAACGCGGGCCTTGTGCTGCTGGATGAGCCGCTTGCGAACCTCGATTACAAACTGCGCGAGGAGTTGCGCGTCGAGATTCCGAAGATCTTTGAGGCCTCCGGCTCGATCTTTGTCTATGCCACGACGGAGCCCGAAGAGGCGCTTTTGCTCGGCGGCAATACCGCGACGCTCTGGGAGGGCCGCGTGACGCAATTCGGGCCGACGCCCGAGGTCTATCGCCAGCCGGTGGACGCCACGACGGCGCGGGTGTTCTCCGATCCGCCGATGAATTTCCTGCAAATCTCCAAGACCGGCGATCGGTTGATGTTCGGTGAGGGACAAAGCGCGCAGGCGACCGGCAAGCTCGCCGATCTGGCGGATGGGCGCTACACCGCCGGGTTCCGTCCGAACCATCTCGAAATCACGCAGCACGCTGAAAACGCAATGAAATTCACAACGAACTTGCATGTGACGGAGCTGACCGGGTCGGAAACTTTTGTCCACCTCGATCACCATGGCGCGCGTTGGGTCGGGTTGATCCACGGCGTGCACGATCTCGAGATTGGCGCCGCGCTCGATGTCTGGCTCGATCCGCGTCATGTCTATGTGTTCGGCGAAGACGGGGGGCTGGTTGCGCCCGCCGCCTATGCGATGGCAGCGTGAGGAGGCGCGATCATGGCTAGAATTACACTCGACAACCTTGCGCATTCTTACAATCCGACGCCTGCGTCGCAGGACGACTATGCGCTCAAGGAACTGAATTACGACTGGGAAGACGGCGAGGCCTATGCGCTTTTGGGCTCGTCAGGCTGTGGCAAGTCCACGTTGCTCAATATCATCTCGGGGCTGTTGATGCCCTCGCAGGGGCGCATCCTGTTCGACGGCAAAGACGTCACCCGCGCCCCCACGGCGGAACGCAACATCGCGCAGGTGTTCCAATTCCCGGTGGTCTACGACACGATGACCGTGCACGACAATCTGGCCTTTCCGCTCCGCAACCGGGGCCGCGACGAGACCTATGTGGCCGAGCGCGTTCAGGAAATCGCGCGTATGATCGGCATGGAAGACATGCTGCGCAAAAAGGCGCGGGGCCTTGGTGCGGATGCCAAGCAAAAGATCTCTCTTGGGCGTGGCATGGTGCGCAAGGACGTGAATGCGCTTTTGTTCGACGAACCCCTGACCGTGATCGACCCGCATATGAAATGGGAACTCAGAACCCAGCTCAAAAAGCTGCACCACGACTTCGGCCATACGATGATCTATGTGACCCACGACCAGACGGAGGCGCTGACCTTCGCCGATAAGGTGGTGGTGATGTATGACGGACGCGTGGTTCAGATCGGCACGCCTGAGGAGTTGTTCGAACGGCCCGCGCATACCTTTGTGGGCTATTTCATCGGCTCGCCGGGCATGAACGTGATCCCCGCCAAGGTCGAGGGCACGAAAGCCTATATCAACGGCTCGGAAATTGCGCTCGGCGCGGGTTATGCGCCGGTGAGCGGCAAGGTGGAGATCGGCGTGCGGCCCGAGTTCGCGCGGTTGAGCGAAAGCGAAGGCCTGCCCGTGAAAGTGCGCCGCGTCGAGGATGCCGGGCGTCACAAGATCATCCGTGCCGAATTCTTTGGCCAAGACATCAACATCATCGCAGGCGAGGACGATCCCGTGCGCGCGGACATGACCCGCGTCACCTTCGATCCGGCGCGCGTGAATGTCTACGCAAACGACTGGCGTGTGGCGCCGCAAGGCGGGGAGGCCGCGTGATGCAACAGAAAACAACCAATCACAAAGCATGGTTCCTTGTGCTGCCGGTCTTGGTGCTTGTGGCGTTCTCCGCCGTGATCCCGCTCATGACGGTGGTGAACTATTCCGTGCAGGACACCTTCGGCAACAACCAGTTCTTCTGGGCGGGGCTTGAGTGGTTCCAGGAGATGCTCTCGGACGAGCGCATGTGGAACGCGCTGCAACGTCAGCTGATGTTCTCCGGCATCATCCTCGCCATCGAAATTCCGCTCGGTATTTTCGTGGCGCTCAACATGCCGAAATCGGGCTTTTGGTCCTCCTTCTGCCTCGTGGTCATGTCGCTGCCGCTTTTGATCCCCTGGAACGTGGTCGGCACGATCTGGCAGATTTTCGGCCGCGTTGACATTGGCCTTCTGGGCTACACGCTCGACGCGCTTGGGATCGACTACAACTACACGCAGGACACGATCTCCGCCTGGATCACAATCATCGTGATGGATGTCTGGCACTGGACGTCGCTCGTGGCACTTCTGGCCTTTGCCGGTCTCAAATCCATCCCCGACGCCTATTATCAGGCCGCACGGATTGACCAAGCGAACCGTTGGAAAGTGTTCCGTTTCATCGAACTGCCCAAGATGATGGGCGTGTTGATGATCGCGATCCTGCTGCGCTTTATGGACAGCTTCATGATCTACACCGAGCCCTTCGTGGTGACGGGCGGTGGTCCGGGCAATGCGACGACGCTTTTGTCCATCGACCTCGTCAAGATGGCTCTCGGCCAGTTCGATCTCGGACCCGCAGCCGCCTTCTCTTTGATGTATTTCCTCGTGATCCTGTTGATTTCATGGGTGTTCTACACCGTCATGGTCAACCTCGACAAAAAGGGCATGTAAGATGACGGACGCAACCGCACTCACACCCGCCACCCGCGCGCGCAGCCTCCCCAAGGTGAAGGGCCGCGCCGTGGTGATGACGCTCTATCTTCTGTTTCTCATGTTGCCGATCTACTGGCTGTTGAACATGAGCCTGAAGACCAACACGGAAATTCTTGGCAGCTTCTCGCTCTGGCCACAAAACCTGACGTTCGAGAACTACGTCACGATCCTCACCGACGAGGCGTGGTATATGGGCTACGTCAACTCGATGATCTATGTGGTGATGAACACGGTGATCTCGCTCGCTGTCGCGCTGCCCGCCGCCTATGCGTTTTCGCGCTACAATTTCCTGGGCGACAAACACCTGTTCTTCTGGCTTTTGACGAACCGCATGGCGCCGCCGGCCGTCTTCGCCCTGCCCTTCTTTCAGCTCTATTCCTCGATCGGGCTGTTCGACACGCATATCGCCGTGGCTCTGGCGCATTGTCTCTTTAACGTGCCGCTCGCCGTCTGGATCCTCGAAGGCTTCATGCGCGGAGTGCCGAAGGAAATCGACGAGACCGCCTATATCGACGGCTACGGCTTTGGGCGCTTCTTCGTAAAGATCTTCATGCCGCTCATCGCCTCGGGCATCGGTGTGGCTGCGTTCTTCTGCTTCATGTTTTCTTGGGTCGAACTGCTGCTCTCGCGCACGCTGACCTCGGTGGACGCCAAACCCATCGCCGCCACAATGACCCGCACCGTGGGTGCGGCAGGCGTCGACTGGGGCGTGCTGGCCGCCGCAGGGGTGCTCACCATCGTGCCGGGCGCGCTCGTGATCTACTTCGTGCGCAATTACATCGCCAAGGGCTTTGCCCTCGGTCGGGTCTAAGAGGAGGAATTCGACATGGACTGGATGGCATGGACATGGCCGACCGCCGCCTTTTTCGGAACGATTGCAACGCTTTTGGTGATCTTCACCATTCTGGCGATCAAATTTCCCGAAACGCCGCGCGTTGGCGTCTTGGGCATCGAGACCACGCGGGGGGATCGTTTGTTCATCACCCTTCTGGGCTCGGCCTTCATCAATCTTGCATGGCTCGGTCTAGTCGGCGCCAACCAAGCGCTCGCGCTTGCCGTTTGCCTGATCTTTGCAGCCATCGTCTTTCGCTGGGTCTGAGGAGGCCCCGCGACGGATCGACACCTAAAAACAAAGGTTCACATAGGGAGGAAACCAATGAACCATCGTCTCAAGACAACCACCGCACTGGCGTTAGGCCTCGGCCTTTTGTCGGTGCCCGCTTTCGCCGATATGGATGCGGCCAAGGCCTTCCTCGATGCGGAAATCGGCGATCAGTCGGCGCTGTCCCGCGCCGATCAAGAAGCCGAAATGCAGTGGTTCATCGACGCGGCCCAGCCCTTTGCGGGCATGGAGATCAAAGTGGTCTCCGAGACCATCACCACGCACGAATATGAATCTCAGGTGCTCGCCCCCGCGTTCGAGGCCATCACCGGCATCAAAATCACCCACGACCTGATCGGCGAAGGCGATGTGGTCGAGAAACTGCAAACTCAGATGCAGTCGGGCGAAAACATCTATGACGCCTATGTCAACGACAGCGACCTGATCGGCACCCACTGGCGCTATCAACAGGTGCGCAACCTCACCGACTGGATGGCGAACGAAGGCGCGGATGTGACCAACCCGGGTCTCGATCTCGACGACTACATCGGCACGCAATTCACCACCGCACCCGATGGCAAACTCTATCAGCTGCCCGACCAGCAATTCGCGAACCTTTACTGGTTCCGCTACGATTGGTTCACCGATCCCGCAATCATGGCTGAGTTCAAAGAGAAATACGGCTACGATCTCGGTGTTCCGGTCAACTGGTCGGCCTATGAGGACATTGCCGAATTCTTCACCGGTCGCAATATCGACGGCGTCGAGGTCTATGGCTCGATGGACTACGGCAAGAAAGACCCGTCCTTGGGCTGGCGCTACACCGACGCATGGATGTCCATGGCCGGGATGGGCGACAAGGGCGAACCTAACGGCCTTCCGGTCG
Organism: Celeribacter naphthalenivorans; assembly: GCF_020524585.1. Lineage (GTDB taxonomy): Bacteria > Pseudomonadota > Alphaproteobacteria > Rhodobacterales > Rhodobacteraceae > Celeribacter > Celeribacter naphthalenivorans. The sequence continues at coordinate 57,039 of NZ_JAIVLK010000007.1, read as the reverse complement.
ATGAATGGGGCATCCGCGTGAACGAGAACTCGCAACCTGTCGGCGCCTGTATGGCACGCGGCGGCGCGGCGAACTCTCCGGCGGCGGTCTATGCGGTGGAGAAAGCCATCGACTGGCTGAACAAATACTCGCCGCCCTCCGCCATGGGCATGACCTTCTCGGAGGCCGGTCCGGTTCCGGGTCAGGGCAACATCGCGCAACAGATGTTCATGTACACCACCTTCGTCGCGCCTCTGGTCGACAGCCCGGCGGTGATGAACGAGGATGGCACCCCGAAATGGCGTCTCGCCCCCAGCCCGCATGGCGTCTACTGGGAAGACGGCATGAAGGTCGGCTATCAGGACGTGGGGTCCTGGACGCTGATGAAATCCACGCCGGATGATCGCGCCAAAGCCGCTTGGCTCTACGCACAATTCGTGGGCTCCAAGACCGTCGACGTGAAGAAATCCCATGTCGGTCTGACCTTTACCCGCGAATCCACCATCCAGCATGAGAGCTTCTCCGATCGTGCGCCGAAACTTGGCGGTCTCGTCGAGTTCTACCGCTCGCCCGACCGCGTGCGCTGGTCGCCCACCGGCACCAACGTTCCGGATTACCCGAAGCTCGCCCAGCTGTGGTGGCAGAACATCGGCGACGCGATGTCCGGCGCGAAATCCGCACAGGATGCACTCGACAGCCTTTGCTCTGACATGGAACGCGTGATGGAGCGTCTCGAACGTGCGGGGATCCAAGGCGATCTTGGTCCGGTCATGAACGACGAGAAAGACGCCGCCGAATGGCTCGCCATGGAAGGCGCGCCGAAACCGGCCATCGAGAACGAACGCGAGGAGCCGCAAACCGTCTCCTACGACGAACTCGTCGCCTCCTGGCAGTAAGTTCAGAAAGAGGGCGGGATCACCGCCCTCTTTTACCCCCCTCTTTTCCGTCCAGCGCTGGTGGCATAGCCTTGGACCGAGCAGAGACCACCAAGGAGATGCATGTGACCTATATTCTTGCCATCGATCAGGGCACCACATCGACCCGCGCCATTCTGTTTGACGGAGATTTGTCCGTCACAGCCACCGCGCAGGAAGAATTCGAACAGCATTTCCCCAAAAGCGGCTGGGTCGAACATGATGCCTTCGATCTATGGTCCACCACGGCGGCCACCTGTCGTGCGGCGATCGAGAAATCCTCGGCCGACGTGTCACAAATCGCCGCCATCGGCATCACCAACCAGCGCGAAACCACGCTTGTCTGGGACAAGACCACCGGCCAGCCGGTCTACAATGCCATCGTCTGGCAGGACCGCCGCACCTCCGAGCTGTGCAAGACGCTTAAGGCGGAGGGCTTTGAAGAGGTCGTCACGGAAAAGACCGGGCTGTTGCTCGATCCCTATTTCTCGGCGACGAAACTCAAATGGATTCTCGACAACGTGGAAGGCGCGCGAGACCGCGCCGAGGCGGGCGAGCTATTGTTTGGCACGGTTGACAGCTGGCTGGTGTGGAAACTGACGGGCGGCAAGGTCCACGCCACCGACGCCACCAACGCCGCGCGCACCATGCTTTACGACATCCGCAAAGGCCATTGGTCCACAACCATTTGCAAACGCTTCGACATTCCGATGGCGATGCTGCCAGAGGTGCGCGATTGCGATGCCGATTTCGGCGAAACCCGCCCCGATCTCTTTGGCCGTCCGATCCCGATTTTGGGCATCGCGGGCGACCAGCAGGCGGCCACCATCGGTCAGGCCTGTTTCAAACCGGGCATGGTGAAATCGACCTATGGCACAGGCTGTTTCGCGCTTTTGAACACGGGCGAGACGCCGGTGATGTCGCAAAACCGGCTCTTGACCACCATCGCCTACCGCATCGGCGGCAAGACGACCTATGCGCTCGAAGGGTCGATCTTTATCGCCGGTGCCGTGGTGCAATGGCTGCGCGACGGGCTGAAAATCATCCGCGAAGCCTCCGAGACCCAGCCCTTGGCCGAAAGCGCCGACAAAACGCAGGACCTGATCCTTGTGCCCGCCTTCACGGGGCTTGGCGCGCCCTATTGGAATGCGGAATGCCGCGGCGCGATGTTCGGGATGACACGCAACTCAGGCCCAGCGGAATTTGCCCGCGCCGCGCTTGAAAGCGTCGGCTATCAAACCCGCGACCTCTTAGAGGCCATGCATGCCGATTGGCAGGGCGACGCCACCACGGCACTGCGCGTCGATGGCGGCATGAGTGCCTCGGATTTCGCGATGCAATTCCTGTCCGACATCATTTCCGCGCCCGTCGACCGCCCCAAAGTCCTTGAGACCACGGCCATGGGCGCCGCCTGGCTCGCCGGTCAGCGGGCGGGCGTCTATCCCGACATGGAGGGCTTTGCCGCCACATGGGCGCTGGAGCGCACCTTTGAGCCGACCATGGATGAGGCGACGCGTCAGACGAAATGTGACAGCTGGGCGCGCGCCGTTCGTGCCACGATGCTGGTCTGATGCCGGGTCTCGCCGACAGCCTCGCGTCCAATCCGGTCGCGGATCTCGCCTTTACCGCGCCCGCACGCTGTCTGATCGGACGTGGCGCAAAGGATCAGGTCGCAGTTTTGGTGCGCGAGAAGGGGCAAAAAATCCTCATCTTGCGCAGCGCCTCGGTGCCTTGGGCCGATGTGCTGATCGAAGAACTCGACACTCTTGGGGCACAGGTCACATCCCTTACCGCCCGAGGCGAGCCGACCGTTGATCAGGTCCGCGACGCGGTGGCCCGCGCCCGTGCGTCCGCCGCCGAGTGTATCGTCGCCATTGGCGGCGGTGCGGTGATTGATCTGGGCAAGGCGGTGTCGGGGCTATGTGTCTCCGAGGGCGATGTCATGGATCATCTCGGTCTCGGGTCAAATCCCGCGCCCAAACTCAACGCCCCGCTGCCCTTCGTGGCGATCCCGACCACCGCAGGCACCGGCGCAGAGGCCACCCGCAACGCGGTGATCGGTGTACCGGAACAAGGGCTCAAAATCAGCCTGCGCGATCCACGTCTCGTGCCGGACCTTGCGGTGGTTGATGCTTCCCTGACCGATGGTCTGCCCAAATCCCTGACCCTGTCGACCGGGTTGGATGCGCTGACACAGTTGATCGAGAGCTACCTGTCGAACCGCGCCAATCCGGTCACCGATGCCCTCGCCCGCGGCATGATCGGGCCTGCGGCCGCAGCACTTCAGACACTCATGACACATGAGGATGAAACCGCGCGCGACACTTTGGCCCAAGCCAGCTATCTGAGCGGTCTGGCGCTGGCCAATTCCGGGCTTGGGATTGTGCATGGCCTCGCCGCCGTCATCGGCAGTCGCGGGGGCGCCCATGGCGCGATCTGCGGGCGTCTGCTTCCTGCTGCACTGACGGTCAATCATGCCGCGCTGACGCAAGCAGGCAAGCCCACCGCGCGCTGCGAAGAGATCGAACGGTGGGTGCAAGACGGGCTTGGACTGCCCCTGCGCGCTTTCATTGACAGGCATGGGCTGGCCTCTCTCGCCGAGCTGCACTGCGGCCCGCCGCTTTGGGAGGAAACCGCGCGACATGCCCTCTCGGCCTCTTCCACACAGGCCAACCCTGTGCCGCTCAGTCTCGCCGAGGTGCAGCAAATTCTAAAGCTCTCCGCCTGATCCGAGGCCAAAAGCGCACGCCACTGCCGCGAAAGTTAATCCTGACGACGCCTTGCCGAATCCCGCGCTTTCCGCAATCTTGCGCGCGATTTACGGCTGTTACGCCACATATGACCCCGGGAGGCTCTACCATGATCATTTCGCGCCGCGCGGCCCTTTTGGGTGCCGCCGCCATGACGCTTTGCAAACCCGCTCTGGCACAGGACGCCACCTGGCCGAGCCAGCCTCAGCATGTCTATGTGGGCTTCCCCGCAGGCTCCTCCCCTGATCTTCTGGCCCGCATCGTGACCGAACCGCTGGCCGAGAAACTGGGTCAGCCGATCGTGATCGAAAACAAACCCGGCGCCGGTGGCGTGATCGGCATTCAGCAGATGCTGAACGCTCAGGATCAAAAGAACACCTTTGCCACCACCATCAACGGACCGCTCACCACGGCGCCGCGCCTGACGCCGAGCCTTGGCTATGACGTCGCCGAAGATATTGTTCCGGTGACCCTGATCGCGACCTCGCCGCTGGTGCTTGTCGTCGCCGCCGATTTCCCCGCCGAAGACCTCGCGGATTTTGTCCAAGCTGCGGGCAAAGAACCAGAGGCCCTCGCCTATGGATCCGTCGGCAAAGGCTCGGGCGCGCATCTGACGGCCGAGCTGTTCTCTGACCGTGCCGGTGTGGAGATGCTCCACATCCCCTTCACCTCCTATGCCGAAGTCACGACCGCGATCATTGGTCATGAAATCGATTGCGGCTTCATGGCCCCTTCTGCGGCCATGCAATATGTCGAGGCGGGCAAGGTGAAAATCCTCGGCATCACCTCCGCGACACCTTTCGCACAGGCCCCCGGCGTGCCGGTCATGGCCGGTCAGGCCGGATTGCCCGATGATTTCCGCGCCGAGCTATGGAACGCCTTCATCGCGCCCGCCGGAACGGAAGCGGCGACTGTCGACACGCTGAGCACCCATATCAATGCCATCCTTGCGGATGAGGCTGTGCAAAAGCGGTTGCTCGACATGGGCTGGCAAGCGGCCGGCGGCTCCGCCGAAGAGTTGCAACAGCGTATCGCAGAAGACACCAAGGTCTGGGGTGCCGTGCTCGACCGGATCGACGCGAAAGAGTAACCGATGAAGCGCGACATTCCTGATCTCGTTGGTGGCGTCCTTCTGGCCGCCATCGGCCTCTTCGTCGTCTTCTACACGCTGGCGCACTACGAGATTGGCTCCCTGCGCCGGATGGGGCCGGGGTTCTTTCCGACCGTGCTTGGCGCAGCCTTGGCGCTTCTGGGGGGGATGGTCGCGCTTCCTGCCTTGGCCCGGCAGGGTGAGGCAATCCACATCGCGTGGAAAGAAGGCCTCGCCGTGCTGGCGGCGATCCTGATCTTCGCCGCCGGTCTCGACCGCTTGGGGCTTGTTCTGGTGTCATTGACAAGTGTGCTGATCGCGTCGCTCGCGGCCCCGGATCGGCGGATCGGCTGGCGCATCGTGTTGGCCCTCGTGGTCACCGCGCTGTCGGTCGCGGTGTTTTCCTTCGGATTGAAAATGACCGTCCCGCTCTGGCCGGGACGATGAGAGGCGTAAGACGATGAATGGGTGGGACGGATTTCTGCACGGGCTGAGCGTCGCGACACAGCCCGGCGTGTTGATCTATTGTGTGCTCGGCGTGCTTTTGGGCACCTTCGTCGGCGTTTTGCCCGGCATCGGAGCGATGGCCACGATTTCTCTGTTGTTGCCTATCACCTATTACCTGTCCCCAGAGGCGGCTCTGGTGATGCTCGCTGGCGTCTATTACGGCTCGCAATATGGCGGGGCTGTGGCCTCCATCCTTCTGCGTCTGCCCGGCACGCCGCAGTCCGCAATCACCACGCTCGACGGCTATCCGCTGGCCCAGCAGGGGCGCGCTGGCGTGGCCCTGTTCACCTCGATGATCTCGAGCTTTGCAGGCTCTATGATTGGAATTCTCGTGCTGATCCTGCTGTCGGGCGCTTTGGCTCAGGCGGCAATTGCCTTTGGAGCGGCCGAATATGCCGCGATGATGATCCTCGGCCTTGTCGCCGCCTCGACGGTCGGCGCGAAACACCCGGCGAAAAGCATGGCTATGGTCGTGCTGGGGCTGATCCTCGGCTGTGTCGGGACGGATGTGAATTCCGGCGAACAGCGTTTTATCTTTGGCCAGACCGAGCTGATGGATGGCATCAACCTCGTGGCGCTGGCGATGGGCCTGTTTGGCGTGGCGGAGGTGATCTCCAACATTCGTGTCGCCGAACGCACCGGCGTGCCGCCGCGCGTCGCATTGCGCGATTTTCTGCCCAGCCGGGCAGAGCTGCGCCGTATCCCCTTCCCGGCCCTGCGCGGTGCCAGTCTCGGCAGTTTTTTCGGTGCGCTCCCCGGCACCGGATCGACAATTTCGTCTTTTCTCGCCTATGCCACCGAACGCCGCATCTCGCGCCGCTCAGAGCAATTCGGCAAGGGCGCGATCGAAGGCATCGCAGGGCCCGAGGCGGCCAACAACGCCGCCGCGATCAGCGCCTTCGTCCCCACGCTCTCGCTTGGCATTCCGGGCGATCCGATCATGGCCCTTATGCTGGGCGCCTTGGTCATTCACGGCGTACAGCCCGGCCCCATGATGCTCGACGCGCGCCCCGACATGTTCTGGGGCCTGATCGCGAGCTTCGGCATCGGCAACCTGTTGCTCTTGGTGCTTAACCTGCCCCTGATCGGCATCTGGGTGTCGATGCTGCGCATCCCGTTCCGCTGGCTCTACCCTGCCATCCTGATCTTTGTCAGCCTCGGCGTCTATTCGGTGCGCGGGTCGAGCTTTGACATCTTCGCCGTCGCCCTGATCGGTGTCATCGGCTACGCGCTGTCGCTGGCACGGTTCAACCCGGCGCTGTTGTTGCTGGGATTCGTTTTGGGACCTCTCATCGAAACCAACCTGCGACGCGCCCTTCTGATTGGACGGGGCGATCCGATGGTCTTCCTGCAACGCCCGATCGCCGCGGCCTTTATCCTCGCCGCCGGCGCACTCATCGTGATGGCCGTGGTACAGGTCCTGCGTCGGCGCTCCACGGATGCGGTTGAAACGGAGAGCTGACGGCCACCCTGTTCAATGGACACAAGCACGTCAGTGCGAGATCATCGATCATCCCCTCCTGACCTCCGACCATGCCACGCTTGCCCAATTCCATAAGCAATTCGCGCGCCGGGATGCCGTAGCGGTCCACCCGGACACCGGTTTCCCGCGTTGGTGGGCGATAGCCCAATGCATTGGGAGGTCAATTGGTGTATAGTGTCTTCACCAATATTGCAGAGATCATCGTGCAACTTGCGGTATGATAGACCTGACCACTGTCATCCAAAGCCAGGCGTCTGCAATTTTAGGGGCACCTCAAAAGGCTCTTCACCAATACAAAAAACAGTTCAAAGACACGTAAAAGCCAGACGCAACCTGCCATTTTTAGACGCGTTCACTCCATGGCGCACCATCGCCCTTGCACAACCTAAAGCACATCAATATTGTCTCCATTCCGGTTTAATTTTTCAGCACAAGTCGCGTTAGGAAAAGAGAAAAATGAAATCCCAGAACCTGCCGCGCAATCTCCGACTTCTACTGGGCAAATACAATTCTCTGGCCGAAGGCGCACATCACATCGGCATAAACCGACAGCAGCTGAACAAATACCTGAACGGCAGCAGCTTTCCCTCCGCGCACACGCTCGGTCGCATCGCCAAAGCGCTTGATGTCGAACTGGACATGCTGTTTGCGGACCCGGATAAATTCGACCGTGTGTCCTCAGAAATGCTGGATCTGTCGACCCCGGTCGAAGTTCAGATGAACGCCACATACAAACTGGCGATGGAGCGTAATGTCCGGGAAAGACAGACTTTGGCCACATATTGTGGAGACTACTTGTTCTATCACAGGACTGCGATGTCAGACCACAATGTGCATATCAGTTTGATCCGCATCTATCAGGAAAACCAAAAGACCTTTGCAAAGTCCCTGATGGCCCTGCGTCAGAACGGTCAGCCGCGAACTGGCATCAGAACCTACAAGCATGGCTCATTGGTGTTCCAGAACTCCGGATGTCTCCATATCCTGCGCATGTCCGATTTGAATATCGGGGATACCGATTTGGGTCTGGCAATCCTGACCTTACCGCGTCTGAAATCAGAGAAATATCTCTTTGGTCATACACTGACGACGAGCCTCAGCAAGCCGGGTACGATCGTTCCATCACAGGTTGTCTTTCAAAAGGTCACCGGCAACATCCTGGAGCTCTATCGCGAACATTGTGGCGCCTGGCCGCTTGAAAGCCCGCATCTGCCGCCCTGCGTGCGGGAGCATTTCAGCCCGCAGACATACGCCGCATAAAAGAAGAGGGGGCCTAGGCCCCCTCTTTTTATAGTCCGTCTCAGATTTGTCTCAGAACTTGGCAATCAGGTTCAAAAAGACCCCGGAGCTTTCGTAATCGAGATCGGTCATGTCCTCGGACACCTGACCCCATTCGTAGCCGACACCGACTTTGGCGTTGTTGCCAACATGGCGGTACACCCCGAGCAGAGCGCCCGTATCATAGGTTTCGCTGTCTTCCGTAAACATCACGCGCCCCTCGGCCATCGCATCCCAATTGTGAACGACGTGCCAGTCGAGACGCATAATCCCGAGATGCGCCGTCGAGTCGCTAAAGTCCTCCGTGCCGCGCGGGGCGACCTCGGACCGGCGATAGCCGTATTTGCCGCCCAGCGTGAAGTGCTGGTTCAGATCGTAATCGGCATCAATCGACAAGACGTGGCTTTTCTGCGCATCCCCCTCGGTGTCGCCATTCGCCGTCACCTGATCCGCACCCGGAAGGTCGTAAAGATAGGTGTATTTGAACAGCACGTTCAGACGCTCGTTGTCGATCGGGCGGAAGCCGTAGCCGAGGCTGGCCTCGACATATTCCCCGTCACGGAAACTGTCGTCATCGTTGTCGGAGATCAGAGCATCGACATTGCCGAGCCACCGCGCGCTTTCGCTGACATGGTATTCGAACCCGCCCGCAAAGGCCCAGGTGTCGGCATCCTGCGACACGCCATCGCCGCTTTCAGTGCGGTATTCCAACCGACCACGCGCACGCAGGCGATCCTCAGCCGTATAGGCCACCCCGAAGGAATAGGCATCGCGCTCGATGTCGCCATTGATCTTGTCGCGCACCGTGCCGCTTTCCATCGCGCCACTGAAAGACCAGCGCGCATTGGGCGTATATGTGATCCCATAAGCGTCTGTCATGGCATGACGTTCGCCAAAGAAATCCATCGAGGTTTCGGCAAAGCTCGAGAAGGTTTGGGAATGGCGATAGCGCCCGCCCATCACCACCTTGCCGCGATCTTCGCCGACAAGCTCATAACCGCCATTGGTCCGCGTCGGGTCCAGCGTGTAGCCGAGATAGAGCTCATTGTCGGCGGTCGGCGAATAGGCCAGACGCGCGTTGGCCGCAAAGCCTGCGGTGCCGTCGGAGGCCTCGCCCGAGACTTTGACCTTTTCACCCAGACGCGTGGCCGCACCAAAGCCCAGACGGTCGTCGCGGTCCAGCCCGCCGGAGCGGTCCACTGTCGCCTGCCCCAAGACCCAGACCTTGGTGTCATCGCTGAACGCATAGCTCAAACGCGCTGCCAGATCGGTGCGATCCCCGGTTTCCGTCGGATCGCCAATCGTGGTCTGGTCGAGATAGCCAAGCGCCGCCTCGATGGTCCAGGCGTCCGTCAGATCATAGGCCACGCCCAGCTCGCCCTCGGCCTTGCTGTCGCCACCATCGCGGTCGAAATCCTCGATCCGCACGCCAAAGCTGAGCCGGTCGGAGACCTCGATCTCGCTGCGCAAACCGATCAGGGTCTGATCCTCGGTGATGTCCTCATTGAGGGTCGAGAACCCGGCCTCTTTGCGCTCATAATAAAGTTCGGCATAGCCGCCGGTGGACAGGCCCAGATCGGCAAAATCGACATGGCTGTCGAAGCGATACGCCATCGCATCCTCAAGGCCCGCGACGCCATCTTCGGTGATGGTCAGACCGCCATCCGACGACAGGCTGCGGCTGAACCCCGGCCCATCAGTGCCGGCCACTTCGACCTCGAGGAAACTCGATTTGCCGAATTTGTAATAGGCATCCACCGCCGCCATACGTTGATCGGCCACGCCCGTGGTCTCGTTCATCGCCGTGAAGCCGAGGCGCAAATCGTTGGTCGCCCAGGCTTCGATACGTCCGCCGTAGGAGAAGCCGTCCACATCCTCGACGGTCGGGGTGTATTCGTATTGCACCACCAGATTGACGTCATAGGCGCCCGTGCCGGAGCCCACGAGACCGCCATCGGAACTCGACGAGCCCAGAGGTTGGGTCAGCGTGATCACACCCTGCATGTAGTCGATCTCGTAATCGACACCGGCCTGAAGGCTTTCGGTCGAGATTACCCGCCCTGTGTCGGGGTCCACCACCTGAACGCGCACCGTCTCTGAACCGCCGTTCAAATCCTGACGGGTCAGGAAATAGACCGACCCGCCGGTACCGCGCAGGATGTCGCGCTGCGGCAGAGTGTCGGGCTGGGCGCCATAAAGCACCCCCTGCACCCGCGCTTCGCCGTCTTCCGTGCGGGCACTCGTCGCGCTGCGCAGCTCCGCGCCGTAAAGCGAACGTGTGTTGGACAACAACTCGCCACCAGACACATCGGCCTTGAAATCGCCCCAGGTCAGGCGCGTGTCGTCTTTCTCCAGCCGCAGATACACCCGGCCCGAAGTCGGTGTGTCGTCATAGCTCGTCGAGTCGTCGCCATAGGTCGGATAGAGGTCCTCCGGGTCCAGGCGTTCGATCACCGAGCGCGGATCCTTTTCGTCGAGGCGGCGGAAGATGTCTTCCAAATCGCCCTCGCCCGTATCCAAAGACGAGGTCACCGACCAGCCGTTGCGGGTGATCCCCGAGGCATAGTAGGCCAAACGCCCCTCGGCGTAGTTGCGTTCGTAATCCGGGTCGGCCTCGGATTCCGTGTCCTTGATCCGATGCCCGAAGGTCAGATCGGCAATGGCCACATAGTGCCAATCGCTCGCCGGAATTTCGAGCCTGCGGGTGATTTGTTGCGGTTGCCCGAAGCGGTTGAACTCCACATCCACCGCGCGATCGCCCGCCGGCACGATCCGGCTCACGAGAAACTCACCGGAGGGCGTTACCGGAACCGTCTCGCCCATGACGCGCACCGGCTGACCGGCATCGGCGCGGCCCGAAACGGTGACCATGCCGCCCGCGATGGGAATGGCGCGTTGGCGGGTGCGATCTTCGCCCTCGCCCGCCGCCGTCAATGGCGCGCCGGAGGTCTCATGCGTGTCGAAATGGCCTTCGCTGCGGTTCAGCTCCAGCGGCCAGGTTTCATCGTAGCGCCCCTTGGCGTCATAGACGCGCACCACATAGACCATCTCCTCCGGGGCATCCTCCGGCATGGTCCAATTGACCGTGCCATTGGGCGCCACCGGCAGGGTCGCCACCGTGCGCGGGGTGCGGCCCGTGGTGTCGATCACCCGCACTTCGGCGCGGGCAATATAGGCCGGGTAGTTGGTCGAGGCGCGGAACCGCACCGCCTCGCCCGCCCGATAGGTCGCCCGAAGATCGTCGGTCGAGACATTGAGCAAACGGCGCGGCGTCAGCCCGTCGAAACGAATGTCGACATCCGCCCTGTCCGCCACGATGTCGGCCGGACGGCGCGGATCGGGGGGCGGCATGGCCCCCGCCACCGGCGTTTGGTCGATGGAGATCGAAAAGCCCTGAGCTTCGAAATCCGATCCCATCACTTCCTTCACCATTTCGGTGTTCTTGCCCACCGGCATGGTCACGACCACGTCGGAATTGGACCGTTCACAGCCTTCAGGCTGCGGCGCCAGCGCCTCGGCACAGAGCGTTTCCGCCCGCGCCTCGCCCGCCAGAAGTACGGCACTGATTGCGATCACCGATCCACCGCACAAAATCCGCGTGAAGGTTTTCTGTTTGCTGCTCATACCAAGCGTCCTCATTGCTCCACCCTCACGATGGTTTTCTCGATGGTCAGTTTCACACGGCCCGGCTCTCTCCAAAGATCCCGCAGCTCTCTCTCGACCTGCCGCATGGATTGCCGCGCCAGACGTTTCTCCGCAGATCCCGCCTCATCCGGCAGGTGATAGGCGATGCGCAGATGCACGGGTTCGCCAGCGATTTGCTGCACCAGACCTGCAAGCGCCGTTTCGAGCGCAGACGTCATCTTCGGACCGGAGGCGGTTTGCGCGAAACCCTGCGCATTCACATCCACACGCACCACACGGGTCAGCGCCGCTCCGAAGTTCAGCTCGGTCATTTTACCGGGCGTGAGACGCACGACACGCGGGTTCTCCGTGGTCAGGCGATAGCCGGTCGGCAGCGAGCGGGTGTCGAGCTTCAGGATAAAGTTCGAACCGCGATCTTCCGGCAGCATTGCACAGGGCACATGGAAGCGACCGTATTGGTCGGTGGTGATCACCGTGCCATCGACACCGGTCAGGCGCACAGCGGGGATGCCGTTCTCGACGATCTCGCGGTCCAGCTCCACGGGCGCATCGCCCTTGCCGCTGTATTTGCCGCTGAAGATCGCATCCTCATCGACGATCCGGCTGATCGGACCGTTTTGATAGCCGTCCCGGTTCAGGTCGTTGAACACCTTGCCGTAGACATCGCCACAATCGAACACCGGTTCCGGGAAGATCGAGACCGTGGCCGTCGCCTCCGGCGACAGCGGTTCCCGCGTGGTCGAGTCGCGCAGGCGCGCCCGGTTCACGTGATCGCCCACATCCGCGCTGGTCAAAACCCGCGCCGAAAGCGTCGCCTCGATGGTGGTGAGCGGCGGCACGGTGACGCTGGGCCAGGTCACAACCTTGCCCTGCACCGTGACCTCGATCGGTTCCCCGTCCCAGGTCGCCGTGCCCTCGACATAAACGAAGTCGGCAGGCAGCACGTCCATGAGATCCATCGTGCCACTGGTGCGCGGGTTCTCATTGGTCACCGTGATCGAATAGGGCACCACGGACCCGCGCTCCACGACGCCACGCGGCGTTGTTTTGCGCAGCACCAGACCGCTGTCATAGAGCAGAGGCTCAAGCGGATACTCCGTCGGATCGTCCACGGTATTGCCATCGCCATCGTCGCCGTCATCGGAGAGATCGCTCACCTCGGTCGGCTCCTCCGGGAACTCGTCCGGATACTCCGGCATCGCCGTCGCCAGAACCTGGTTCGACAGGCCGCCTGCGTCCACGGCTTCGATGGTCAGCTCATAGGTCGCCGTATAGGTGGCGGTCTCGCCCATCACCAAGCTGCCTTCCGAAGAGCCTTCGCTCGCGGACACAAAGGTCGGACCGCTGTCGAGGGCCAGCGTCTGGCCGGTGGTCAGCGTCAGGAAGGTGTCCTCGAGCGCCACGTCATTCACCGTGGTGTTGCCGATGTTCTCGACCGTGATCGTGTAGGTCATCAGATCGCCAACCCCATCGACACCGTCGCCGTTGTCGGTCAGCTCCTGCGTCTTCACCGCCTCAATCGCGCTGATCGGACGTTGGATCACCGTTTCCGTCGCCTGATCGCACACCAAAGGATTGTCGATGCGACAGATCTCATAGGTCACCTCATAGGTGCCCGCCGGATTGCCTTCAGACAGGGTGATGAGACCCGTGGAGGGATCGAGCGTCAGAGCCGGATCGCTGTCCACGACCGTGATCGTCACATTGTCAAGCGTCGCCTGCTCCTGACCGATCATGTCGGAGGCCAGCATCGAGGTCGTGATGCCACCGTCGGTGTCAAACTCCCATGGCGTCTCAGGAATGGCTTCGATGAAGACGGTTTCCGCCACCGCGTCGTCTTCGTCATCGACCGTCAGGTCGCCGCCATTGCCATCCTCACCATAGGTGCCGGTCGCAGTCGCAGTGTTGATCACTTCACCCGCGTCAATATCAGCCTGAGTGATCGCATAGATGCCTTTTTCCGTGAAGGTGTACTCTTCGCCGGGAGCAAGAGACGGGATAACCTCGCTGATCTGATTGGCGCCCAAAAGCGGGTCGGTGATCGTGACATTCGTCAAAGTGACGGTGCCCGTGTTCGTGACCTTGAAGGTATATTCAAGCTCCTCGCCCACCAGACCTATGGTTTGCGTCAGACCCGAATTGTCGACGGTTTTCTCCAGTTCGATCGACGGCGATTGACCGAGCGGCACGGTTTCATCGTCCGTGTCCGAAACCTCGCCCACAACCGAGTCCGCTGTGACTGTCGCCTCGTTCACCAGTTGGCCTGCGTCCAGATCGGCCTGCGTGAGAGCATAGCTCGCCTTGAACGTGTCGGTATCGACAGCCCCCGGCGCCATCTCGGCAATGCTGGCGTCCGGTGTCTCCCAGACGATCCCCGGAAGGATGTCCGCAAGCGTCACATCGGTCAGCGTCACGTTGCCCGTGTTGGTCACCGTAAAGCTGTAGGTCACAATCTGGCCCACCTCGGAGGGATCGCTCACATTGCTCGCATCTGCGGTTTTGATCAGCTCAATCGCCGCGTTGCGCGTCAGAGGCGTTGTGGTCGGCGTATCGTTGTCCTGCGACGTGCCGGAGGTGTCGGTCACCTCCTCGTCAAACGGATCAGTGCCGGTCACAAGCGCGGTATTTTCCACATACCCGCGATCGATGTCCTCCTGCGTCAATTCATAGACGGCAGAATAGGTGGTGTCGTCTGTGGCACCCGGCGCCAGCGACGCAATTGGGTTTCCGGTCAGAACACCCACACCTTCAAGCATCGCATCCGTGAGCGTCACATCGGTCAGGGTCTGCGAGCCGGTGTTGGTGATCGCAAAGCTGTAGGTGATCTCCTCCCCCGGTACCGGCGGATCGGAGAACGCCGTGGTCGCAGATTTCACCAGCGCGATGGCAGGTTCATAGATTGGCGTCACCGGTGTCGGGTCGTTTTCGCCCGGCTCATCGGCGCGGCCGTTGCCATTCGGATCGGGATCTGTGCCGTCGTCGGAGAGATCTGTCAGCATCGGGTTGTCACCCGGCGTTTGCCCGGTCCACGTACCATTGCCCGTCACATTCGCCTGGTTTTCATAGACACCGCCAGAGGCCTGCGGGTTCGGCAGCGGCACCTCGGGGCGCACGCGCAGCGAGAGAGAAATCTCACAGGTTGCCCCCACCGCAAGCGTCGTCCCCGAAACCAATGTCTGATTGCTTTCACCGTTGAACCCGGCGTTCAGTGCACCACAGGAGCCGCCCGGAGCGGAGAGGATCGTGTAGGTGCCGCGCACCATATCATCCGTCGCCGGATTGGACAGGCTCGCGTAGCTGCCAAACAGCGGCGCGGCTCCCGACAGGGCATCCGTCACGACCACTGTGTCAAGCGGCTCAAGGCTGAAGTTCTCAACGACAAAGCTGAAGCCAACAGTGAAGGAGCCATCCGCCGCAGAAGTCGGGCCGGAGCTGACACGTTTCGCAATCCCGATCCGCGCTTGCGGCACGAGGGTGAAATCGTAATCGGTGGCATCCGTTTCGGAAGGCAGATTGATCGTGGCAATCTCGGTGGCGCCCGTCGGGTTCCCGCCTTCAGAGCCGCCCACGGCTTGCCCATCCCCGACATAGGTCTCGCTGACGGCCCCACGTGTCACCGTATAGGTGCCACGCGGCAGGTTCGCGATGGAGTAGTTCCCATTCGCGTCCGTCGTCGCAGACACAGAGACGGGTGTGCCATCAAAGGCCGTCCCGGTCAGTGTCACCGTCACGCCAGCCACGCCGCTGTCGTCGGCATCCAGATCGCCGTTGTCATCGAAATCACGGAACACGGTCCCGGAGAGTGCAGAAGACACAACCTCGACCGGGCCGGAGTTTTCGTTGTTGTTCGGATCGACGTCGAGCGAGGTCGTTGTGATCTCTGCCGTGTTGGTAAAGCTCTGCGGATCGGAGGTCACACTGGTAATTTTAACGGGAACCGTGATTTCCGCCGTAGCCCCGCTTGAGAACGTGCCAAGCTCACAGGTGAAACTGGTGCCGCCTGCGGCCCCATCACAGCTTTGCAGCGTTGCGAAGCCAGAGGTCACATTGACCGACGGCATCCCCGCCAGCACCATATTGGCCGGCAGGCTGTCCGTCACTTCGACGCCATCGGCCTCGGCCAGCACAACGCCCCCATCGGAACCGGTGTTGTTGCGTACGGTGATAACGAAATCGAAGGTCTCAAGAAGTTCGACCGAAGATTTGCTTGCAACCTTGCTGACAACCTCGACATCGGCGCGGGTGCGCACGGTGGTGTTTTCGGTCACTTCGTTGTTCGCCGGAAGCGGATCGTAGCCATTGGTGATCCCCGGAGACGTCAGGTTCGCCGTATTGGTCGCGGTGCCTTTTTGCACGCCCTGAGCCAAGATGGTCACCACGCGCGATCCACCCGCTTCGATGCGGTCGAAACTACAGCTCAACGTTCCGCCGACCTGGCCAACGCTCGGCACTGTGCCACAAACACCTGTCCCCGCATTATGCGATTGATAGTTCAGATATTGTGCGGGCATGAGATCATTCATCGTGACGTTCTCTGCCGCGGAAGGCCCGTTGTTGCGGATCGTGACCGTGTAAGTCACCTCCTCACCGACTGCCACCGGGTCGATGCTATCGACCTTGTTGACCTGAAGATCATAGCTGGGCGCCGCGACGGTCGTCTGCACCGAGGCACTGTTGTTGGTGTCGTCGGTTTCATCGAGGCTGGTGCTCACGGTCGCGATGTTTTCCATCACAGAGCCAACCAGCGCCTCGGTCGGTTGCACCACGATTTCGACGGCTTGTTGACCGCCGGACGTCACCGTCCCGAGATTACAGACTACCTGATTGTTGCCCGGTGCCGTCTCACTTCCGACAGTTGGCAAGGTTGAACAGCTTCCCGTCGTCGGCGTTGCGGAAACAAAGATCAGCCCATCCGGCAACACATCCGTAATCGTCGTATCCGGCGCACTGCTGAGGAAGAACTCTGTCGACGGGTTGAGCGCCGTGACGACGTAGCTGAGGTGCTGACCAACGATGGCCGTCACAGGCGTCGCCGTTTTGGTCACGGTCACATCCGTGCGCGCTTCGATGTCGAAGGTCACGGTATCATCGTTGTTGGTCAGATCGGGGTCGGCCACGCTCGACGACAAGACTTGAACCGTGTTGCTCCGCTGTCCGGCATTGCCGCCGGGGCGCACCTGAACTTCGATCACCGGGCAAGTGCTTCCTGCGGTACAGACCGGCAAGGTATCGAAGGTACAGCTCAGATCTCTGCCCCGCCACCGCGCCGTGCTGCCACAGGTGGCGCCTGCGGGTGCGGTGATGCTGACGAGACCCGCGTCCGTTGCGCCAACCTGATTGTTGATCAGGCTCAACAAGGGATCTGTCACGGTGACATCCGCCGATGCCGCAGGGCCCGCGTTCACCACCTCGATGTAATAGGTCTGAATGTCGCCCACGGTGACCGCGGAGGCCGCCACGGTTTTGTTCACAGTGATGTCGGCAGAGGCGCTGTCGGCGCTGCTGTCCACATCGTAGCTGTCGGAATCCCCAACGCCCGGGTACTCCGGCGACGACACGCTGGCCGTATTGGTCAGGTTCCCGGATTGGGTGGCCTCAGTCCGGATCACCGCGATGGGTGTATTGGCGCCAGGCGCCAGAGGTCCGGTCACACCTGCGGTATAGACAAGCTCACACACCACATCGACTGGGCCAGCCTGCGGGGCCGCCGGCGAACAGGTCCAGCCATTGCCATCGTACCCCGTAAAGGTCATCCCGGCCGGCAGGCTGTCGGTCATGTAAAGTGTACCGTAGAAATCGGCATTGCCAGTGTTCTGCGTGCGCAGATTGAACTCATACTCATTGCCAACCACGACCAGCGCGGGGCTGGGGCCGGTTTTGGACACGGAAAGGTCAACCACCGGGTTTTCGATGGTGCGACCGCCATCGGTGTCGGTGTTGTTGCCGAGATTTGTATCTACGGGGCCAGAAGAAGTCACTGTCGCGCTGTTGCTGACAGAGCCCGGCGCGATGGCCGTGGCATTGATCAAGATGTCGCCAAGCGGCACATTGGTGCCCGCCACAAGCCCGTCGGACGGACGCGTACAATTCAGGTCCTGACCACTCACCGTACAGTTCCAGCCGCCGGACAACACATCGACAGAGTCGATCTGATAGGCAGAGGGCACACTGTCCGCGATCTCAAGGCCATAGGGCACACCGCCCGTGAAGCTCGGGGAGAGCGTAAAGATAACCGGATCGCCGACCAGAACCGTTCCCGGTGCTGAGTTGCTTTTCGTCAAACGCACATCGCTGCCGTCGCTGATTTGCGTGGTCAGGGAGGCGCTGTTGTCATCGGTGAGAGGGTCCTGAGGCGCGGAGATGTCAGCCGTCCCGGAGACGATCAAGGACGATCCTGTGCCCGCCGCTGTCACTTGCCCTGTCAAATCGAAAGAAAATGTACCGCCATCCGGAATATCGGTCGGGATTGTACAGAGATACCCGCCGCCGCTGGCACTACAATAGGATGGCACCGAAGTGACCGTCAGACCGGTGATTGCCGGAATTTCGACGACAGCTTCGGTCACTGTGTCAGGGCCATTGTTGTCGAGCGTATACGTATAGGTGACCACCTCGCCGGAATTCGCTTCCGTCGGGCCATTCACCTCAAGGGCGACATCGGCACCGCTGAGAATAGTCGTTGTTTCGCTGAAGATATTGTTGGCAGGCGCGGCATCATTGGTGCTCGGAACGCCGCCTGTCAGGGTGATGGTGCCGGATTCTGTCGAGGTGACAATTGCGGAAAGCGCAAAGGTTTCGTCCTCAGCCAGCGCCGGGATCACACAGGAGACCGCCGCGGGCCCCGTGATCGGAAGAGCAGGGTCACAGGTCGTATTGGTCACATCCTTCAGGATGCCACCCGCCGGAATATCCAGATCGATTACGGTTTCAGGAGCTTCACCGGCACCGGTGACGGAGACGTTGTTGTTGACCGTGATGTTATACGTCACATCACCGCCGGCAACTGTCGGATCCGAACCGGCATCGTTCACGTTGACCACCCAGTCGTAGCTTTGCGCACTGGCACTTGCCGGAGCCAGGGCGCCTACACCCAGAGACAACATCGCAAAAGTCAGGATGGATTTCGCCGCCGCGCGCAGCGACGTTGCCTTTTGCCCCTTGAGGTCAAAAGATGCCGTGGGTTTAAGCCCCGTGTTCATATCTGCGCTCTCCGCTCGCCCGCGACCGGCCTGCAAACCAGTCGCTTCAAGATGAGAGTGGCAGTGCTAAGAGAATCCGTCTGAGATGTGACATCTGACACGCCCTTTCCGGGCATTCATGTCTATATAAATGTCGGGAATGTGGCTGTCGCGAATGTCCGTATGTGACATTCTCTTTTGCCATGAAAACGCTCTGTCCGAGGTATGTCAAAATCGATCTGTAAAAACATAACTCAGAACAATCTGGCCTGTCGCAACACGACGAAAACCAAAACGTTCTGCAAAAGGTTGACCTGATATGCAGAAGGACAACAGCCTTCAAAGCCTCTTAAAGCTTACACATACCACTCCCAATCTCAAATTTGCGGATATCTCGACCGCACATACCGCCCCCCGTAAATCAACTACAGCTGCCCTGTATGAATCCGCACTCACAACGGTTTTTCTTCATAGCCAGCAGTGGGCCTGTGGGTAATCAAATGAAATATCAGATGAAATTCTCTACCTTGCGCAGAGAGCGACGCGGAAAAGCGCCTCAGTATAAAGAAAGAGATTACACTGTAGTCTTAAGCGATATTCAGATGCGCGACTTCAATTCGGACCACAGCATTGGCTCCGCTCGATGAGCCGATGCGCTCCTATACTCTATCGATTGAATAGCGAGACGCCTTGCCTCTGAAGTTTCCTCGGCGTCTCATACTCGAGGTCGCGATGCGGACCTGTGAAAAACTCGGCACGACGTGTATGCGTGACGCCTTGCTGGCACGCGGATGAGACGACAGGTCTCAGCCGTGATGGCCACTCCAGAGTTGCACATCATAGACAGCTATTGCGACGCACCATCACATGACTATCATACGCGACACCTGACAGTATATTTCGGAATAAAGACATAAAGCGCATGGGATCGAACTCTGACACGCAAGACCAGATACGCGAAATCGCATGGATGCATTACGTTGGCGGCCTGACTCAGGCGCAAATCGCCACGCGTCGCGGTCTGAGCAAGATGAAAGTCCATCGCTTCGTGCAAGCCGCCCATGAACAGGGGCTGGTCAAGATTTTCGTGAACAATGTCCCGACGAATTGCATGGAGCTCGAAAGCCGCCTGATCGAGGATTACGGTCTGTCGAGCTGTACCATCGTCCCGGATGTGAACGAACTCCAGACCATGGATATTTCGATGCCCGCCGTCGCCAGTGCCGGGGCGCGGTTCCTGCATGGCCGGTTGGAAAACACGGACCAGATGATCCTCGGCATCGGGTCAGGGCGCACCATGTCCGCGATTGTCAAAGCCATGCCCGCGATCAAACGCAAGAAAGCGGAGTTCATTTCTGTCACTGGCGATTTCGCGGCCCTGAGTGACGCCAACCCCTTCGAAGTCATTCACGCCCTGATCGACAAGACCGAAGGCAAGGGGTACGCCTTTACCGCACCCTTGATCGTCGACAGCGAAGCGGACCGCACCCTGTTCCTGCGTCAACGCAGTATCCGGGACTCCTTTGATCGGTTGCGCGACGCCTCCATGATCATGATCGGCGTCGGACATGTCGGCCCCGGCTCGTTTTTTCGCTCTTTCGGTCTGATCACCGATGCCGAACAGGGCGACATGATCCGCCAGGGCGTGGCCGCCGACCTTGCGGGCAATTTGATCGACGATACAGGCGCCTTTATCGACAGCGGCATCGCAAAACGCATGTTGGGGATGGAGCGCGACCTGATGCATGACCGCGAAATCGTCGCCGTCTGCGCCGGGATCGAGAAATGGCAAGCGGCCCGTGCGGCGCTGCGCTCGGGCCTGCTCAATGGCTTCATTTCATCCTATAGCGTGGCCCAGCGTATTCTCGACGCCGAGTAGCGGCCTCTTTTAGGCTTTCGGCTTGAGCTTGGCCTGTTCCAGCGACCAATATTCCATATCGAACAGATCACGCTCGTTGAGCGGCGTGAAACGCCCGATCCCTTCTGCGGCCAAAACGATCCGCGCGGTTTGTTCGGCCAGATCGGCGGCCACACCGGCCTCTTTGGGCGTCCGCCCGATGCCGACAATCCCAAGCCCCCGGATCAGCGCCACACGCGGCAACGGATCGAGCATCGTTTTCGGCTCGTCGGCATGGGGCGCATTGCGGTTGAAATAGGCCTCATACCATGCCGCAAAATCTTTGATCGCCGCGCGCCAGTCTTCGACGCCGAATGTCGCCTCGCCGATGACCGGACGGGGCTTGATGCGGATGACGTGATCCGGCGTCGCGGTGCCGCGCCCGGTGATCTCCGCCAATCCCTCCAGCGCCAGAAAACGATCATTCGCATCGCTGAGACGCAAATCGAGCGCCAGATTGTCCGCAAAAAATCCCCATTCTTTCAAGGCATCCCGCAGCGCCGCAACCGAGGGATGCGCCTCCGGGTCCTGCGCCTTCGTGCCGACCTCTTCAGGCAACAAAGCCGCGCCTTTCGCGGCAAGATACTCTTCGCACATCGTCGTATAGCGCAGAATGCGCTCGTAAGAGGTGCGGGCATCGTCGCCAAAGGAGAACAGGCCGTGGTTCACCAGAAACTGCCCCGACGTTCCCGCGCCCTCTTGGACATGGATTTGATCCGCCGCGTGCGAGAGTTTGAAACCGGGCATGACATAGGGCACGATGCTCAGCTTATCGCCGAAAATCTCACGGGCGCGCTCGGCGGCGTCCGGTTGATTGGCAATGGCCAGCGCCGCACAGGAATGGGTGTGGTCGACGAATTTCGCCGGCAAGAATGCGTGCAGCAAGGCCTCCACCGACGGGTTCGGCCCGCTTTGGTCCAACATCTCGCGGCGCAGGAAAGCGACCATCTCTTCGTCCGACATCGTCGCCGTCTTGCGGGCCTCCAACAGCGGATCGAGCCACATCGCGGGCAGACCCGGCCCCTCGATGGTCGCCAAATCCCAGCCGGAGCCCTTCACATGGATGACATCGTGCTCCGCGCCGCTCTCGTCGCGCCGCCGGGTTTTGACCGAGGTGTTGCCCCCACCATGCAGCACCAGATCCGGCTCCTGCCCGATCAGCTGCGACGTATAGACCCGCATCGCAAGATCCTGTTCCGCCGGATCATCCCCCGCCGCGCGACGCAAACGCTCCGCTTCCGCTTCGTCCCAAAGAGACTTCATAATCACATGTCCTTTTCCATAATTACTGTTTCACACGCGCCCCCGCCGGACGCCAGATTGGCTCCAACCCGGAGGCCTCACCAAGATCGCGCACACCGTCAGTCACCTCAGACCAACGCGCTTTCAACGGCGCATAGAGCGCCATATTGTCCGGATCGGGCACCACGCGGCGTTCGATCGGGCTGGCCATTGCCGCGACCGCCTCGTCCAGCGTCGCAAACAATCCCGCCCCCACAGCCGCCAACATGGCGCACCCCAGCGCGGTGGTTTCCTTGACCACCGGGATCTCAATGTCCCGACCCGTCACATCCGCAATGATCTGCGGCCAAAGCCTGCCCTGACTCGATCCACCCGTGAATTGCAGCGTGTCATAACGCTGCCCCGACAGAGCTTCGAGCGTCTCAAGGTGGTGATTGGCCAGGAAGGCCCCCGCCTCCATCACAGAGCGCGCCACCTGTCCAAGCGCCAGTCCCGGCGCATTCAGATCGAGGCCCAGAAAACTCAGCGGCGGCTGTTTCCACGCATCCGACTGCATCGGACAGGCCGTGGCGGCAATCGCCCCAGCGGAGCCCGCAGGCGTGTCTTGCGCCAGCTTTTCGATCAGATCGAAGGCGTCACCCTCGCCGCCAGAAAGCTTTAACAAAGGCTCAAAAAACGCGTCCCGAACCCAGCGCAGCGCAAAGCCGCTCAGAAATCCGATCCCTTCGACCATCCATTCTTCCGGGCGCGCGTGGCACAGCGTGCGCGGCCCGAACGCCGGATCGACCAGCGGCTGATCCGACAGGATCGTCATCTGCCAAAAGCTTCCGCCCACCAAAGTCGCCTGACCGGCCCGACGGCCCAGCCCCAGAAGCGCAAGCTGCGTGTCGCCGCCGCCCGCGACCACCGGCGTACCGGGGGCCAAACCGCAGCGCGCGGCGGCCTCTGCGGTGACTTCACCAATCTTGGTCCCGGCCTCGACCACCGGCGGCACGATCTCTGGCGAGAGCCCGATCAATTCGAGCAACTCTTCGGACCAGCCGCGCTGAGAGAGATCGAAAAGCGCACTCGACGAGCCCGCCGTGGGTTCAGTCACATAGGCGCCGGTCAGCCGAGTCGCCATCCAGTCGGAAATCATCCCGAGGCGATGCACACGCGCGAACACATCCGGCCGATTGTCACGCAGCCAATGCAACCGCGCAGGCGCCGTGATCGACACCCAATCGCCACCGCGCCGGTAAATCTCATCCGAAATGCCCGCCTCGGTCAGCGCCTCGGCCTGAACCTGCGCGCGCCCATCGACATTCGGACAGGCCCAAAGCACCTCGCCCGCATCGTCGTAAAGCACGATCCCTTCACGCATCGAGGTCGTCGACACAGCGGCGATCTCCCCGGCGGAGATCTCAGCGGCGGCAATCGCCCGGGCAATCACCCGGTCAATCAGCGCACCATTTGGCCCAGTCGTGAAATCCAGACCGCCGGGGACACCCTCCACCGCCGGATGCCCCCATTCCTCCTGGGCGCTTCCGACAATCTCACCTCGCGTGTTGTAAATAATCGCGCGCCCGCTGCCAGTGCCGGCATCGACCGCCATCACATAGGCTGTCTTCATCATGTCCTCCCTGACGATGCCTCCCCGCACCGTCTCGAATGTCTCGCATTCTACCTCAGTTACATGGGTTTCTGAGTTTTTCCCCTTTCAGAAAGCGCGCCAGATCTTCTGCGATCTGTTCGGCAGCGAATGTCGCCACGCGAC
Organism: Celeribacter naphthalenivorans; assembly: GCF_020524585.1. Classification (GTDB taxonomy): domain Bacteria; phylum Pseudomonadota; class Alphaproteobacteria; order Rhodobacterales; family Rhodobacteraceae; genus Celeribacter; species Celeribacter naphthalenivorans. Next base: position 33,320 of record NZ_JAIVLK010000007.1, on the reverse strand, counting down.
GCGATGCACCGGCAATATGAGGGGTCAGCGTGACATTGGGCAATCGCAACAATTCATCGTCTTTTTTAGGCGGCTCCACCTCGAAAGTATCAAGCGCCGCGCCGCCGAGATGTCCGCTGAGCAAAGCCTCGCAAAGCGCTGGTTGGTCGACCAGTTCACCCCGCGCCGAGTTCACCAGAACCGCGCCTTTTTTCATCTTCGCGATCCGCTCCTCCGAGATGATCCCCATCGTCTCTGGCGTCACCCGAGCATGGAGGCTCAGAATATCGGATTGCGCAATCAGATCGTCGATTTCGACCTGTTCGACGCCGTCAATGCCATCCTGCACGGTCAGTTTCGCATAGGGATCGCAGATCAAGATCCGGCAGCCGAAGGGTTTGAGCAGACGCACCACCCGCTGTCCGATATGGCTGTACCCCAAAAGCCCGACCGTCAGATCGGACAGCTCGTCGCCGGTGCGGTCATAGCGGTAGAGATCGCCGCGCCAGATGCCTTGGGACAGCCCGGCATGGCCAAGGGTGATGCGGCGCACATTGGCGAGGATCGCCCCGACGGTAAACTCCGCCACGGCGGAGGCGTTGCGACCGGGGACATTGCACACGGTCACATTGCGGGTGCGGGCCGCCTCCATGTTGATATTGGTCGGGCCACCGCGCGACACACCGATGAATTTCAGGCGCGGCGCTTTTTCCAAAAGCTCTGCGGTCACAGGCGCCAGATGCGTCACCAGAACCTCTGCCTCCGCCAGCATGGCTTCGAGGTCTTTGGGGTTGCCACTGTATTCCTTGATTTCCGTTCCCGCCGGTCCGTCATGCGCAAAGAACGGCACCTCGGGCCATTGCAGATCGCGCGTGACCACCTCGCAGTCCGCGCCAATCGCATCGCGCACCGCAGTCTCAAAAACCGCCGAGGTGATGAATTGATCGCCGATGGCGGCAATCTTGAGTTTTTCCATGTCGTCCTCCCATTCCATGTCTTCCACATGTTATAAATAACTTGACTGATATTAATTTCATGTCAAGGTCATTTATGCGGCTGCCGGTCCGGGAGGAAACAGGGCCCAGCCCAAAGGGAGGAAAATATGAACAGCAAAACTCAGACGAATAATCGGACCAAACCGAAAAGCACGGGGACCGCGCTGTCGCGGCGCCAGGTTTTGGGCGGTGGTATGGGCGTGGCCGTCGGCGCCGCTTTGGGCAGTGGCGTGCTATCGGCGCGGGCCTATGCGCAGGCGGGCGAGACCATCACCGTGCTGATGTCCCAGCCTCAAGTGGGCGGTGCTCGCATTGTCGCCGCCGCTTTCGAGGCGGAAACCGGCGTGAAGGTGGAGATCGTCCCCGTGCCGCTCGACCAGATTCAGCAGCAACTCACCCTCGACCTGCAATCCGGCGCGAAACGATTCGACGCCTTTGACTATTGGTACATCTCGAAAGGCTCGCTGGTCGAAACCGGCGTTCTTGAGGACATCACCGACCGGATTGAGGCCGACGCGGACGAAATCATGCCGGAGGATTTCATCGCGACCGTCTACGATCCCTACAGCCTCTATAATGACCGTCGTTACGCCCTGCCCTTCGATGGCGACACCCATGCGCTGTTCTACAACACCGAGATTTTCGAGCGTAACGGTCTGACGCCGCCGAAAACATGGGATGAGGTCATCACCACATCCGAGGCCATCACCAAGGCCGAAAGCGCCAATGGCATCTATGGCATGGCCTTGATGGGCATTCGCGCCCCGCTTCAGAACATTTCCGTCTTTGCCAACCGCCTTGCCAACTATGGCGGCGAGTTTCTCGATGCGGATGGGCGCCCGGCGCTCGACAGCGACGCCGCGCTCATGGCGGCCCAGAACCTTGTCGCCACGGTGCCCTCGGCTTTGCCGACACCCGCGGAAACCGGCTTTGATCAGGCGCTCACCGCCTTTGTCGGCGGACGCGCCGCAATGACCGAAGGCTGGATCGACCTCGGCGCCTATTCCGAAGACAATGAGACCTCGAAGATCGCCGGAAAATGGGACGTGGTGCAATTGCCGGTCGGCGGCAGCCAGACCGAAAGCCGCGCGCCGCTCAACGCGGGATGGGCGCTTGGCATCGCGGCCTATGGCAGCAAGAAAGATCTTGCCTGGGAGTTCATCAAACTGGCGTCGTCGGCGAAGATGCATCTCGATTTGCTGACCACCACCGGCTCCGGCATCGATCCGACCCGCATCTCCGCTCTGACCAGCCCGGAGTACGAGGCCTTCAACGCCCGAAGCCAACGGGCCGCGAGCGCCTCGCTCAATGGGGCGATGGCCTGGCCCACCGGACCGCAAGCACCGCGCATGCTCGAAAGCCTGTCCGAACAGCTCGCCATCATGATCTCCGGCGAAAGCACGCCCGAAGAGGCGATGGAGCTGGCGCAGAAAAGCTGGGAACGCCTGCTGCGTTAAGCCCCCTGCGGACAGGGCCTGCCTCTTGGACGCGCATCGCGGATGCCGCGCCCAAGGGGTGTAATTTCATGAATGACAACACAGAGGAGGCCCCACGATGGCGACGCCACCGGCAGCTTCTTTCGGATCAGATCGCGGCGCAAACCAGCGCAAGCGTGCGGAATGGAGCATGACCCTGCCCTTGATGGCTGGGCTTGCGATTTTCGCGGGCTACCCTTTGGTGTACCTCGTGCTTCTGGCCTTTTCCCGCTCCGATCTCGGTCAACAGTTTCAGGGCTTTGTGGGCCTCGAAAATTTCGATTGGGCGCTCAGCGGCACGAATTTTTCGGGCTCCGTGGGCCATGCCATCCTGTTTGCGCTGATCGTATCCTTGGTGCAACTGGCGCTTGGGCTCTACCTTGCGGTGATCCTGAGCAAGATCGTGCGTGGCGGGCGGTGGCTTCGGACCATCGTGCTTTTGCCGCTGATGACACCGCCGGTGATGGTCGGGATCGCGTGGAAGCTGATCCTCAACCCGTCAGGCGGCTGGCTAAACGGCATCTTGCTACGCACCGGGCTGATCGACGCTCCGATTTCGTTTTTCGGCAACCATGACCTCGCCTTTCCAGCAATCATGCTGGCGGACACATGGCAATGGACACCGCTGATCGTGATCCTGTGCTTTGCGATCCTGCAAGGCGTGCCGCATGACGTCGAAGAGGCCGCCGCCCTCGATGGCGCCTATCCGAAACGGATTTTCTGGACTGTCACCCTGCCGATGATCGCGCCTGCGCTGCTCTCCGTCTACCTGCTGCGGGTGATCATGGCGCTCAAGACCTTCGATCTCGTCTATACGCTCACTTTCGGCGGCCCCGGCAATGCCACCAACATCGCCACATTCGAGATTTGGAAAACCGCGCTGCGGGAATTCGATGCCGGCCTCGCCGCGGCCCAGACGCTGATGTTCGCGATCACCGTTTCTGTCGTCACCCTGCCCATCGTTTTGCTGCACAATCATCTGGAGAAACGTCGATGACCGCCTCTGTTCAGGACACCCGCACGGATCGCCTGATCCGGTTCGGCTTTCTGGCCGCGATGCTGATCTTTTTCGCGCTGCCCATCGTCTACCTATTCTCGACCTCGTTCAAAACGCCCGACGATGTGTTGCAAGGTCGGCTCCTGCCAGAGGCCGCAACGCTCAAGAATTACCCCAATGCCTTCGCGCATGTCCCGGTTCTGCGCATGATTTGGAACTCGGTCGCCGTGGCGCTTTTGAGCGGGGTGATCACGCTGGTGATCGCGGTGCCTGCGACCTATGCCACGATCAAACTCGGGGCTTTTCGCAGGACCGTCCCCAACATCACGCTGGCCTCTTATGCCGCGCCACCGATCATCGCGTTGATCCCGCTGTTCTATCTGTTGCAAACCGCACAGCTGATGGACAGCATTCCGGGCCTTGCGCTGGTTCACGGTCTGATGAACCTGCCCGTCGCTTTTTGGTTGCTCAAGAGTTTTGTCAGCGACATCCCGGCAGAGATCGACGAAGCCGCCTGGATCGACGGCGCGGGCTATTGGCACACGCTCTTCGCGGTGATCCTGCCGCTGATTTTTCCCGGCATTCTGGCCACCGCGCTGATCTGTATCATCCTGTCTTACAACGAGTTTCTTTTTGCCTCGGCCCTGACATTCAGCGAAGCGAGCCGCACGATCACGGTCGGCATGTCGCTCTTTCAGGGCGAGCGACTGGTGAATTTCGGACAGATGGCGGCGGCCTCCTTCACCGGCATGGTGCCGATCTATCTCATCGCATTCCTGTTTCAGAAACATCTCGTCGGCGGCCTGACACAGGGCAGCATCAAATAGCGCGCGCCCTGCGACGCCACCATTCTTGGGAGGAGAACCCATGGTCTCAATCAACATCCAGAACCTCGAAAAACACTACGGCAAGGTGAAGGCACTTCACGGGCTGAACCTTGAGATCGACGATGGCGAATTCATCGTGCTCGTCGGCCCCTCGGGCTGTGGCAAGTCGACCTTGCTGCGCTGTGTGGCCGGGCTGAACCCGATCTCGGGCGGCGACATTCTGTTCGACGGCACGCCGGTCGGCCACCTGCCGCCGCAGGAGCGCGATCTGTCGATGGTGTTTCAAAACTATGCGCTCTACCCGCATCTGACGGTGGCGCAAAATCTCGCCTTCGGTCTCAAGGTGCGCAAGACCTCCGCCGAAGAGATCGAAAAGCGGGTGAAATGGGCTGCCGACATTCTGGCGATCACCCCCTATCTCGACCGCCGCCCGCGCGCCTTGTCAGGCGGGCAACGTCAACGGGTGGCCATGGGCCGCGCCATGGTCAAACATTCCAACGCCTTCCTGTTCGACGAACCGCTGTCGAACCTCGACGCCCAGCTCCGCGTCCAGATGCGCAAGGAAATCCGCGCCCTGCAACAGCGGATCGGCGTGACCTCGATCTACGTGACCCACGATCAGGTCGAGGCGATGACCATGGGGGACCGTATCGTGGTGATGAAGGACGGGCGGATCGAACAGGTCGGCAGCCCGGCCGAGCTTTATACTGCGCCGAGAACCCGCTTTGTCGCGGGGTTCATCGGCTCGCCGCAGATGAGCTTTGTCACCGCGCAGGCTGACGGGCATCAGATGACACTGAGCGACGGCACGGTTCTGACCAGCGCCACCGCCGCGACAGGCGCGGTCACCCTTGGCATCCGACCTGAACATTTCCTCGATGGCACCTCCGAGGCCAACCGGCTGACACTCGATGTCACCACTCAACAGGTCGTTGGCACCTCGACGAGCTATTTCGCCACTCTTGGCGACGGTGAGATCGAGGTGATCCGGCAAGGCAGCGACACAGAGCGCCCTGCGACCCTCGCGCTTGGCATTCGGCCCGAACATATCATGGTCTTTGACAAGGACGATCAGCGCATCGCGGCCTAAAGCGCCACAAAGCGAGACCTAAAAAAGCCCCCGCAATGCGGGGGCTTTGTCTTGGGACCGGGATCGTTCACTCAGGGTATGTGCGGATCGGCTTCAGGTCGATGGCATGGCCAGTGCCGGATTCGAGGATCACCTTTAGTTGCGGCTCGCTGTCGAGGTAATAGAACTCGATGGTCTCACCGATGCGCCCCCCCATAAGCATCTTCGCACCCGCTGCATCCATGTCCTTCTTGAACTGATCGGCCGCGTTCTGGCCGTGTTTCATCACGGCAACGTGGTGCAGGCCCTCGCCATGTTCTTCGAGCCATTCCTTGTAGATCGAGTCGCCCTCAAGCGGCTGGATCAGCTCGTAACACATGTCACCCACCATCACCTCGGCGCAAAGCATCGAATAGGTGGCCGGCTTGCCGTGCAGATGGGTGTCATGCAGCACGGGAGCAGTATGTTCGTAAACATTCCACGGCCCCCAACCCAGAAGCTGGTGATACATTTTCATCGTCGCATCGAGATCGCGCACGACGACACCGATCTGAGTGATTTTGGTTTCCTCGGACATTCCTATCTCCTCCTTTGGAATGAATTTGCGGGCGGGGGATTACCCCCGGCCCATTTTGCGTGTGATGGCGTCGAGAGCGACGGCGATCACCACGATCGCACCCGTGACCACCTGTTGCAGGTAGACGTCGACACCGCCCAGCACGATCACATTGCCGATCACCGCGATGATGGCCGCGCCCAGAAGAGCGCCCCAGATCGTGCCGATGCCGCCCGTGGTGGCGATCCCGCCGATGACAGGCGCGGCAATCGACGGCAAAAGCCAGGATTGCCCCATCGAGGCCTGCGCCGACACAAGGCGAAAGCACAACAGCATCCCCGCCAGCCCGGCCAATGCACCCGCCACGGCATAGGCGGTGATGCGGACACGTTGTTCGTGGATGCCGATGATCTTGGCGGCCTCGCGACTGTTGCCCACGGCATAAAGGCGGCGCCCGTAGACCGTTTTCGTGGTCAGGAACAGGATCACGAGAAACACGCCCGCCATGATATAGACCGGCACCGGCACCCCCATGAGCGTGCCGCCGCCCAGAACCGTCACCTCTTTCGGCAGCCCCACGATGGTGCGGCCCTTGGTGATCCAGAGATTGAGACCCGAATAGACACTGAGCATGCCGATGGTCACCACCAGTGAGTTCAGGTTGAACATGGTGATGATCGCGCCGTTCACTGCGCCGGCAATGGCCCCGACCGCCAACCCCGCCGAAATGGCGAGCGCCGGATCGAGCTGCGCATCGACCAAAAGCTTGGTGCAGACGATGCCACACAGCCCCGCGATTGCGCCGATGGAGACGTCAATGTCACCGAGCAAAAGCAACAGGCCCTGCGCGATGGCCACGATGCCGATAAAGGCGAGATCGCGGGAAATGATCGTCATGTTGTAGCTTGTCAGGAATTGCGGCGCGACCAGAGACGCAACCACACAGATCACCACAAAAGCGATCAGAACCCCGACGATCTGGCCGCCGCCTTTCAGATTGAAACCTCGTCTCTGCGTCATGTTCACCAGCCCGTCAGACATGGGCATCCTCCCTGTTTGCGGCCGTCGCATCAGAGGCGCCGCCCGTGTTGATAATCGAGGACAGCAAGCGCTCTTCGCTCAGCTCCTCCGCCGCGATCTCTGCATTGATCCGCCCGTCATAAAGGCTCAGAACCCGGTTGCTGCATTTCAACAGCTCTTCGATTTCCGAGGAGATCAGCACCACGGCGATCTGTTGATCCTCGGCAACCTGTTGCATCAGGCGGTAGATTTCGTCCTTGGCGTTGACGTCGATGCCGCGCGTCGGTTCGTCAAAGATCATCACCCGCGGGTTGGCCATGAGGCCGCGCCCGATCAGCACCTTTTGCTGATTGCCGCCGCTAAGGTTCATGATCTTGGTCTCGGATGAAGCGGTTTTGACCCGATAGTCGCCGATGATCTTGGCTGTGGCCTCTGCCTCGCGCGCATTGGACACCACACCCAGTCGCGCCACGTCCCGCAACAGACCTGCGCCGACGTTCTGGCGCACAGACATATGCGGGAAAATCCCATGCGCCTTGCGTTCCTCAGAGAGATACATCACCCCTTTGGAAATCGCGCGGGCCGGTTTGTTGAACACCCATGGCTCACCGTCGAACCACGCTTGCCCTGCCGTCGGTGTGCGCATCCCGAAGAGCGTTTGCAGCACTTCGGAACGCCCGGCGCCCACCAGCCCGGCAAACCCCAGAACCTCACCCGCGTGAAGATCGAAAGAAATCTCTTCGAAGCCATCGCCAGACAACCCCTCAACCCGGAACACAGGGGCGCCACGCGGGGTGCGCGGACGGTAGAGCGTGCTCAGGTCCATCTCCTTGCCGGTCATCTTGGAGACGATCCAGGCCTCTGAGACCTCCTCGCCATCGGAATTGCCGACCACACAGCCGTTGCGCAGAACGGAGACCACGGAATGCAGCCGCATCACCTCGTCGAGCCGATGGGTGATAAAGACAATCGCCGTGCCGCGGGCCTGCAACTCTTCGACAATCGCAAAGAGCCGCTCAATCTCGGTCGCGGTCAGAGAGGCGGTCGGCTCATCGAGGATGAGAATATCAGATCGGCGGCTCGCCAGCGCGCGGGCGATTTGCAAAAGCTGCTTTTCAGCCACCGAAATGTCCCGCACCAGATCCTCCGGCGCACAGGTCATTTTCAAATCATCGAGAAAGGGCCGCGCCGCCTCTTCAAGCGCCTTGCGCCGAAACAGCGCGCCATTTTCCAGCGGCAGGAACATGTTTTCCGCGACTGTCATGTGATCGAAGAGATTCAACTCCTGCGGCACATAACCGATCGCCGGAGGTGCCTCCCCATCGTGGTGCAAATCGCCCTCATCGGGTCGGTAGATGCCGGTCAGCACCTTGACCAGCGTGCTTTTCCCCGCGCCATTTTCGCCGACGATGCAATGCACTTCGCCGCGTTCGAACCGCAAATCCACCGCATCCAGCGCGATCACGCCGGGAAAGCGCTTGGTGATGCCACGGGCTTCCAAAAGACTCATATCGATCTCCCTGAGATTGGCCTGAGAAGGAGACCGGGGCATCGCAGGGATGCGCCCGGTCGATGTTCTGAAACCGGATCTTAGAAGCCGTCGATATTGCCTTCGGCCACCATGTCAGGCGTCATGTAGCCGATGCCCGTGTCGATCCAGGACGGCGTTTCCACGCCCATGTTCTGAAGCATCAGCGCCACCGTGGACCATTCGCCGATCATGCGCGGGCGGGTGGCAATCGACAGATCGAGCACCCCGTCACGCATCAGTTCCTGAAGCTGCGGCACATCGTCGATGCCGACGAATTGCACCTCGCCGACACGCCCCGCTTCGCGCAGCGCGAGCCCCACACCAACGGGACCGGCGGCATCCACCACGGCGATGGCATCGAGATCGGCATTGGCAGCCAACATGCGCGAGGCTTCTGTCTGGGCCTTTTGCACATCGTCATAATCAAAGCCCTCGTCGACGATCTCGACATCCGGGTATTGCGCGAACAGGTCCGTCAGCGCCTTGTAACGGTCCGCATGGGCGGAGTTGGTCGGCACACCGTGCAGGATCGCGATCTTGCCCTTGTTGTCGATCCGCTTCAAAAGTTCCTCGCCTAAAATCCGCCCCTGATCGTAGAAATCATTGGAGATATAGGTGAATTGAGAGCCCTGCGGCGCGGTCGAGACAAAAAGCACGACCGGGATGCCGCGATCACGGGCTTCATTGAGGATCGGCATGCTGGCATTCACGTCGATGGCATCGATGGCGATGCCGTCGGGTTTGGTCGCGATGGCACGCTCCAAAAGCGTGTTTTGTTCGACCAGATCGGCCTGCGCCGGGGCTTGGTAATCGATGGTGATCTTGGTGCCGAGCTGGGCGCTCAGCTGTTCCGCGGAGTCCGCCGCCGCGTCGTGAACGATGTCGAACCACGCCTGCGCCAAGATCGGGATCATCACAAAGCGATATTCGTCCTTGATCTCAGGAACTGCGTCCTGAGCCGATACGCTTGTTGCGCCCAACGTTGTGCCAAACACAATACCACAGGCTGCGGCCGAAAGACCGCGCATAAGTTTTCTCATAGTTTCCTCCCATTGCGAGCATGCCTCCACGCATGCTCAGTTTCAGGCCCCTCTCCTCCAGAGAAACCAACTCCAATCCCGCGCCGGATATGCGCGCCTCTCGCCGGGGCTCCTCTCCCCAGCGCGAGTCTTTGGATGTTATTTATTTCATAAATGTTATTTATATAATATCAGCTGTCAAGAAACATTCTTCGCCACAGCTTCAATCCCTCCGCCTATCTGTTTCCAAGGTGACGGCTTTCGGGGAGATATGGCATGTCATTCAACGCAGGACCTGTCCCGCCCGGCTCTGCCTTAGACAGAGCTGCAGCACGTCGGACCGCATAAAAGCGGGCCCGATAAATTGAATGCCTTTCGAAAAGGCGGTATCTGCCTTTAAAGAGTACGCAAAGGTTTCGGAAAGGTCGCAATGTCCGTTTTAATCGTCATCCCCGCTCGCTATGGGTCAAGCAGATTGCCCGGAAAACCCATGTTCGACATCGCAGGTGTCAGCATGCTGGAGCGGGTTTGGAACATCGCGAAAGCGACGCGCGGCAACTCGCGAGTGGTGATCAGCACCGAAGATCAGCGCATTGTCGATCACGCCCAGAGTTTTGGCGCCGAGGCCATACTGACCGATGTGCAATGTCGCAACGGCACAGAGCGCTGTTACGCCACGCTCGAAGCGCTTGGGGCGACAGAGAGCGCCGTCTTGAATTTTCAGGGCGATGCGGTTTTGACCCCGCCTTGGGTGCTTCAGGCAATGATCGACGAATTTGACCAACCCGACAACGCCTTTGACATTGTGACCCCCGTCACCGCGCTGGACGATGCGATGCTGCGTGATCTGCGCAAAAGTAAGGAAGTCACCCCCGCAAGCGGCACCACCGCCGTCTTCGACAAACAGCGAAATGCGCTCTATTTCTCCAAACTCATCATGCCCTATGTGAGATCGCCCGGACACACGCAGACCTATCGCCATATCGGTCTGTACGGCTATCGCCCGGAAGCCTTGCGCACATATGTCAACCTTGAGCCCTCGCCTCTGGAACTCACAGAGGGGCTTGAACAGTTGCGGGCCTTGGAAAACGGCATGACAGTGCGCACTGTCATTGTCGACTACCACGGTCGCACCCATGCCTCTGTCGATGCCAAAGAGGATATCGCCATCGTCGAAGACATCATCCGGCGCGAGGGTGAGCTTGTTGACTGAGACCTGCGACACATCCCGTTTGGAGGCCAAGACTGGGCTGACATTGGTTCTGGTCCGCCACGGCAACACCTTTGGCCCCGAAGATCGCGTGGTCTGGGTGGGCGCGCGCAGCGATATGCCTTTGGTGCACAAAGGGAAAGATCAGGCGCAGCAATTGGGCAAAGCCTTCGCAGCCTCCCGGATCAAACCGGATACGCTGATCTATGGCCCATTGCAGCGCACCACAGAAACCGCAGAGATTCTGGCCGATCATGCGGGGTGGCAAAGCGTGCCTCGCCAGTCCTCAGAGGCGCTGCGCGAAATTGATTACGGTGTGTGGGAAGGCAAATCGAACGACGAGATCATTGCCCAATTTGGCCCGGATGAGATCACCCGATGGCAAAAGGACAGCATCTGGCCCGATGGGTTTGACTGGCATCCGAAACCGGATCATATCGCGCAGGCCTGGGCGGAGATGATCGGCCAGATTGAGGCAACGCATGGTCCCGACGCCACGGCGGTGATTGTGACCAGCAATGGCATTTTGCGACTGATCGCAGAACAATACGGGATTGCCCCCCGTCAGGCGAAGGTGCTGACCGGGCATTTCTGTGTGATCGAGGCTGGCAAGGCGCTGTGTTGGAATCACAACCCTGCGGAGCCCTGCCCGCCCCTCACGTGAATGAGGCGCCCGACCGTTTTGTGCACACGGGCCGCACAGGAGGGATCACGGCGTGTCGAGGCGCATCATCTCAGCAGGAAACACCTCCCTGCTGTTGCCAATCGGCGCGTCGCTTTGCATCTGCTGGAACAAAAGCTGGAAAGCCGATTTGGCCAAAGCGTCTTCATCCTGCCGCGCAATCACCACAGGATTGGGCAGAGAATGCAGCATCCCGTCATAGTCAAATGCCCCGATCATCATCTCAGACGGGATCGAACCCGTGGTGAGTTTCAGCTGATAGAGCGCCCCTTCAAGCACCAGCAACGATGAACAGAGAATGGCCGCCGGCCTCTTTTGCGGGTCCTGCAGCAAAGCCTGCATCATCCGCTGCCCGGCCTCGACACTGTCCTCCTCATCGGACAAGAGCTGTGTGTCGTCGACGCCGAACTGCGCCTCTGCGATGGCGGCCCGAAACCCGTTCATCCGGGCCTGAACACTGGGAATATCCGGGTGTCCACAGAGAAACGCGATATTCGCGACGCCAGATGCGATCATTTCGCGGGTGAGCTGACGTGCGCTGGCCTCGTGGTCGCTGGACACGACCGGAAAGCTGCGGACGTCATAATCGCGGTCGATCAGCACAAGCGGAACCGCCTTTGCGGACCTTTGCGCGGCCTGCGCCTGAAGCGGCGAACATGGCGCAACGACAAGCCCGTCCACGCCACGCTCAAGCAAACTGCGCAACGCCTTTTGTTCGAGCTGCGGGCTCTCCCGGCTGGAGGTCGTGATCAAAACCAGATCTTCGGCGCGACAGTATTCCTCAAGACGCGCCATGATGCGGGCAAAGAAGGTGTTGGCCAGATCGGGAGCAATAAATCCGACGGTGCGGCTGCGGCTGGTCTTCAGATTGCGCGCCGTTTGGTTGATCGTGACCCCGTGTTTCGCCACATAGTCTGTGATGATTTTCTGGGCGCGTTTGCTGATCCGATATTGCTCTGCCCGCCCATTGAGCACCATCGTGATCGTCGTCCGCGAATACCCTGTGGCCTCTGAAATCTCCGAGATCGTTTTTGCCATGCTCACAGGTCCTTACACAGATCAGCGGCCTGTCAGCCTCATTGAGACCACAAGCCGCAACCACCAGATATAAATGGGGCGATACGCCCCGGGCACATGCCGGTCAGGCCCAGTGTGAAACCTGTTTACTTGGCATGTCTCCCTAGCACAAACTTCCGTCGCCGCAATCTTTCACACCACCGACGCCCTCAGGTTCTCAACACCTGTGTCGCGGGCGGCCGCGCTCACAATGACAGCGCCCGGATTTGACGATCCGCGTCCTGCAACAGACAAAATGCCTCGTATTTGCGCTGGTGCAGTGCGGCAGACGCCGGGTTCGGCACTGTGATTTCCTGAATTGCAGACATCTGTGTCGCACCGCTTTGCAGATCCGGCGCGCGACCAGAGGCCACCGCCCCCACAATCGCGCCGCCCAGCAACACCGGCTCCTGCGTCCGGGGCAGAGCCACCTTCATCCCGGTGGCATCCGCCAAAATCCGGCGCAAAAGCGCGCTTTGCGCGGCTCCCCCGCTCACGACCAGCGTCTCGATCGGCAGACCTTTGTCCTTTTCCGCCTCAATGATCTGACGCGTGCCATAACACAGGCCGCACAAACCGGCCACGTAGAGCTGCAACAAACTCGTTTCGGAAGCATCCAGCGTCAGCCCGCTGATCACGGCGGTCGCATTGGGATCGGCATAGGGCGCACGGTTGCCGAGAAACTCCGGCACGACATGCAGAGCCTGCGCCAAATCTGCGGCGGTCTCCACCGTCAGACCCTCCGCCAAGACCCGGCATTCGAGATACACCGGCAACGCCTGAGACGCCTCCGCGGCTTTGCGCATCATGTCAGGATAAGCGGGATGCAGGCTGAGCAAATGATCGAGCGCCGCGCCATAGGCGGATTGTCCGCCCTCCAACAGCCACCAGCCGGGGATCATCGCCCCATAGTAGGGACCCCAAACGCCATCGACGAAATTCGGATCACGCGACAAGGTCATCGCACAGGCAGAGGTGCCCATGATCAGCGCCATTTGGGTTTCCGGCGGCAGGTCTTCGCCCTCAGGGCCGCGACAGGCAAACGTGCCCACGCCACCACAATGCGCGTCGATCGACGAGGCGCCCACGGCGGTCCCCTGCGCCAATCCCAATTCGCCCGCAGCCTCGGCGGTCAGCCCCTGCGCGAGCGGCGTTGCAATATCGGCAATCTCCGTGCCGATACGCCGGAACCCGTCACGGGCGAGATCCCCAAGGCCGATGGCCTCGAAATAGCTCTCGTCCCAGCGCTTTTCATGCGCGAGATAGGTCCATTTGCACGTCACCGTACACACGGACCGCACGGTCGAGCCGGTGGCTTTCCACGACAAGAAATCGGCCAGATCAAAAAAATGTCCTGCCTGCTCATAGATATCGGCGCGGTTCTCTTTCAGCCAAAGCAACTTTGGCGTTTCCATCTCGGGGGAGATGCGCCCGCCCACATAGCGAAGGACCTCATGCCCGGTCTCATTGATCCGGCGCGCTTGCTCCGTGGCACGGTGATCCATCCAGACGACGACATTGCGCGCGGGGTCTTCCGAGTCTCCCACCGCAAGCGGTGTCCCCTGCGGATCGAGCACCACCAGAGAACAGGTGGCATCAAACCCAAGACCGACGACGGCGGAGGCATCGACACCGGACTGTTTCACCGCCTCGCGTGTGCAAAAACAGATCGCCTGCCAAATATCCTCGGAAGATTGTTCGACATGACCGCCGGCGCTCTTCCAGATGTGGAGGTCCTTCTTTGCCACCCCCAAAAGGCGTCCGTCCGCATCGAACACCCCTGCGCGGGCGCTGCCGGTGCCCACATCAACCCCGATGAAATACTCGCTCATGCGTCAATTCCTTTCTTGCCTGTCAGTGCACATCACCCCGCCGGGCTATGGAGTGGGGCGCACCTGATACGCCCCGCCCCTCTCGCGCGCCCCTTGTGATGTGCCGGGCGCTTTAGCTTACAAACTCGCGGCCATCGGCGGCGGTGCCGCAGAAATTGACCTGAATACCAAGCTCATGCGCCAGAGCGGCCCGCACGCGCATTGCCTCATCGGCCTTTGCGGCATCCGTGGCGTAGACCACCTGAATGTGGTTCGATTTGTGCCGCGCCATCATTTGGTCGCGGGACACACCGTAAAGCACGCTGTGCATCATCGGCCACGCATAGTCGGTCGAGGTCCAGCGGCGTTCCGTTTCCTCTTCGGGCAGGGAAATCGCCTTGCCGCGTCCGATGTCCATATGCAGCGCGCCACCTTCGACGAAAATCCGGGACCAGATGATTTCACCCGGTTTGGCAATGCCGCGCAGCGTGCCGCCGCCGAACGGGAAGAACATGGCCGGCTGACGCATCGAGGACGATCCCGCATAGCCACCTTCGTGGTGGGCCGCCGGAGCTGCGCCGGAGATTTCGAAGGTCCAGACATAGTCCTCCGTCGTCCCGGTCGGGTCGAAATCGCCCCAGCGAATGTCATGCAACGTGGTTTCGAGCGGCTGGCCCAAGGCGTTGTGAACGCGGTTGATCAAGAGCGCGTCAAGCCCGGCACATTCATCCACCTCATTGAAATGCACAATCGGCTCGCCATCCCGGATGATCTCGCCTTTTGCGCCTTTAACCGGAGGCCGTTCGGCATTGTTGAGCAGCCCCTCGACGAGATCGGACGCAGGCAACAGGTCTTTGAGCCCCTGTTGATACTGAATGCCGACGGTTTCACAGCCGTAGCTCTCCGCCATGCGCACCACGGCGATATACATCTTACACTGGACCAGCACCTGCTCAGGGGTGAGATCTTCGGCGCCGTTGTCACCGAAATGGAAGGTCAGACCCTTTTCGACCAGCCAGTCGAACACCTCTTGCGCCTCGGCGTCTGACACCTGCGTCGTTTCGAAATAGAGAGCAGATTGCGACAGACGCTCTTTGAAGACCCCCAGCGGGAAGAGCAATTCATCGGGGATAATGGCGTTGTACATGCCCATACATCCCTCGTCGAAGACCCCCATGATCGACCGCCGGTGGCGCAGGTCCTCTGCGATGGCCTTGGCCTGAGCCAGGGTGTCTTGCGCAGCACTCGGCTTGTAGGGGGCGACGTGGGAGGTGTCTTGGCTCACCTCGCCATCGCGCAGCCATTGCGCGAGACGGCTCAGGAACCATTCGTCTTTGAAATCAACGGTCCAAAGCGAGGAATAGTTCACATTTGCCTTGGTCATAGAGCCGTTCAGGTTGAGAAGCCCAACAAGACCCGGCCAGGTCGGCGACCAGTTGCCAACCGTCAAAATCGGGCCTTCATGCGCCATCAGCCCCGGCAGCACATGAAGCGAATATTGCCACACGGCCTCGGCAACGATCAGCGGCGCCTTGCGGTCGATGTGTTCGAAAACATCAAGGCCTTCTTTCTGGCTGGCGATAAATCCGTGACCGAGGTGTTCTTTAAACGGATGCGCGCGCTCCACCTGCCCGCCCAGACGTTCGATCTCTGCGGTCAGTTGGGTTTCCAGTTCCTGTTGCGCGGGCCAACATTTGACATTTGCACTTTCGCGCAGATCGCCGCTTGCAACGAGATACACCTTTTTGGACGAGCTCATATGCCTACCTTCATGAATGATTGTGAGAATTTTCTCGCGGATGAGAGAGGATGCAGCAATGCATCCTGCGAGAGAAAAAAGCCGCAAAACGTTTGGATGCGGCTTTTCCTTTATGTTCGGTCGCCTGTTACTGGCCGACTTCGGTCATGAGAATGTCGACGATCTCATCACCGGCGCGTTCGCGCACGAGGTCCGCAACGCCCGCTGTTTTCTCGCGGAATTGCTGCATTTCTTCCTCGGACAGATCCACGATCGTCATATGTTCCGAAAGCTGCGCACGCTGGCTTTCCTCAAGCTGCGCCTGCAATTCCCATTGGAAATCGGTCGCGTCCTTAAAGCTGTCGTCCACGACTTTCTGAAGATCTTCGGGCAGGGATTCGTACCAGTCCTTGCTGATCATCGAGATGTTCGCGAGGAAGATATGGTTCGTGTTGGTCAGATAGCCCTGCACTTCGTAAAAGCGCTGAGACAGGATGTGACCATAGGGGTTTTCCTGCCCGTCCACGACGCCCTGCTGGAGCGCACCGTAGAGTTCAGGGAAGGAAATCGGCGTCGGGGCGGCGCCCAGATCGGACCAGATTTTCACGTGCACCGGATTTTCCTGAACCCGGATGCGCAGACCGGCTTCCGCGATATCAGCCGGGGTATGCACTTCGGTGTCCGCCGTCGTGAGGTTGCGGAAGCCACCGTTCATGATGCCTTCATAGCGCAGACCTTTTTTGTCGAGCGCTTCAGAAATCGCCTCGGCAAGCGCACCGTCATTGACGAGCGCACGACGCGCTTCGCTATCGGTGGGCATCACGTAGGGGATGTCGAACACGGACAGTTCGGGAATGAACTGGGTCGCGCCAGAGGTGGACATGGGACCGAACTGGATGTCGCCAAACAAGGTCGCTTCCATGATTTCACGGTCGCCGCCAAGCGCACCGCCGCCTTGGTCGAGCACTTCGATACGGCCCTCGGAACGCTCTTCGATCAGCGATTTCAGCTCAAGGAACGCCTGATAGATCGGGTGCTCTTTATCCGACAGCGTATGCGCCATGATCATCGTATAATCCGCAGCCCACGCCGGGGTGGTGAAGGTGGCCGCCGCAACGGCCGCTCCGGAAAGCAATTTCTTGACGTAGTTCATAAGGTCTCCTCCTTTGATATGAGATCGTCAATTCGAGAAAAGGACAGCTGGCGAGATCAGTTCATCACCCCAACGAGCCACAGTGAGAGTCCGGGGACATAGGTGATGAGCGCGAGGCCGATCAAAAGCAGCGTCAAAGGGATGGGCAGCCCCTTGCAGATGTCGACCACCGAGACTTTCGTGAGCCCCGTCGCGACAAAGATGTTGGCCCCGATCGGCGGTGTCACAAATCCGATTGCGAGGTTGGTCGTCATGATGAGACCGAAGTGCAACGGATCGATGCCATAGGGCGCAAGGATCGGCAGAAGGATCGGCGTCAGCACGATGATCGCCGACAAGGTTTCCAAAAACATCCCGACGACCAGCAGCATCAAGTTGATCAAAAGCAACAGCATCAAAGGTTCACTGACGACACCATTGATCATCTCGCCAATCATGCTCGGCACACGCAGCAGGTTGAAAACCCGCCCCAAGGCCGCACCTGTCGCCGTGATCACGAGGATCGGCGCGATGATCAATGTCGTTTTGCCAATGGTGTTGAACAACTGAACAAAGGTCATTTCACGGAAGATAAAGATCGAGACGATGGTGCTGTAAGCCACCGCAATGGCAGCCGCCTCTGTCGGCGTGAAAGTGCCGGAATAGATCCCGCCCAGAACCACAACCGGCGCCATCAACGCCCAGAAGCTCTCACGGAACGCCTTGCCAATCGACACCTGACCCGCTGTCGTCGTGATCTTGTCCTTGTGCTTCGTGCCATACCAGAAGGCATAGCCCGAAAGCAGCGTACCGATGGTCAGTGCCGGGAAAATGCCCGCCATGAACAGCTGGCTCACCGACACATTGGCCGCCATGCCGTAGATGATCATCGGAATGCTCGGCGGCACGATGACACCCAGCGTCCCTGCCGTCGTCACCAACACCGTCGAGAAACGTTTGTCATAGCCGTTCTTGATCAGCAAAGGGATCGCCATTGCGCCGATCGCGGCCACGGTTGCCGGCGAGGACCCGGAAATGGCGCCGAACAACATACAGGCGACCACGGTCGAAACCGCCAGACCGCCATTCATCCGGCCAAGCAGAGCATCGGCAAAGCTGAACAAACGGCGCGCAAGACCACCCGTCGTCATGATGTCGCCAGCCACCATAAAGAGTGGCACCGCGAGCAGCGGGAAGGAATCGATCGACGTGGTGATCGTCCGAATAACCTGACTGGGGTTGATCGGTGCCCCGAGCCAGCCGGGGACAAAGGCCGCCAGCCCGAGAGACATGGCGATTGGAACCGTCACCAACAACAGGATGACAAAAGAGGCCAGAGCAAAAACCGGATACATCACATCACCTCTGTGTTGGTTTCATCGTGATCGTCGGACGGGGTCGGCTGAACCAGCAAAAGATAGATCGCCTGCAACGTCCGAAGGGCGGTCGCGGCCATGCCCACCGGCAAGGCAAGATACACCAGCCACATAGGCAGGTTCAGCGTCGGCGACAGCTGCCCGATGGACCTGACGCGTTCCACGAAGGGGACGCCGTAATAAAGCGCCGTGATGCAAAAGGCGAGCACGCCAAGATGCGAAACTAGGGTGAAAAACGTAATGGAACGCTTGCCGAACATCACGGGTGCGAAATCGACGATGATGTGTCGGGATTCTCTCACGGCATAGCTGCTGCCGATCATGGTGCACCAGACCAGCAAAAAGCGGGAAAGCTCCTCGGCCCATACCAAAGGACTGGCCAGGAAATAGCGCATGAAAACCTGCGCGATCAACGTGATCGAGATCGTCACAAGGATCACCGTCAACAAGGACCGCTCAAGGTTGCGATCCAGATATCTGACAAACTTCACAGTCAGTCCTCCCTTCGTACTCTTGCCACCTGCCCGCAGGGTCTGCGGGCAAGTGAAGCGCCTCCCTTACCGTTCTCAGAGAAGGTTCTTCGGCGTTTTGCCCGCCAGAACGTCCAGAACAGCCTGTGCTGTGATCAGGCCGACGCCGTGATAGGTCTCATAGGTCTCGGCGGCGGTATGCGGCGTGGTCAGGATGTTGGGGATTGAGAACAGCGGGTTGTCGACAGAGGTCGGTTCGGTCTCATAAACATCAATCGCAGCGGCGCGCAGTTTGCCACCGGTCAGCGCCTCGGCCAGCGCCGCCTCATCCACCAAAGCGCCACGCGCGGTATTGATGAAATAGGCCCCGTCTTTCATCTTCGCGAAAGTCTCCGCATTCATGAAATGATGGGTTTCCTTCAGGCTTGGCAGCATCATGCACAGCACATCGGCCTCTGCGACAACCGTATCCGCATCCACCATCGTCACGCCCAGCTTTTCTGCCGCTGCCATATTCGGAAACTTGTCATAGGCCATGACGTCTACATCAAAGCCCTGAAGCTTCTTCGCGATGCTTTGCGCAATATTGCCGAACCCAAGGATCCCGATCTTGCGATTGATGATCTCATCGCCCACGAAGCGGTCCCATTTGCCTTCGCGCGTCGACGCATGAAGCTGGGGCACGCTGCGCATCGCAGAGATGATAAGACCGACGGTCAGTTCCGCCACGGCGTTGGAATTTCCGCCTGCCGCATTGGTCACGGAAATCCCGTATTTGCGTGCGGTTTCGATGTCGATGTTATCCACCCCGACCCCAAAACGCGCGATGGCTTTGAGGTTCGGAGCGATTTTAAACACATCCTCATTCCAATCATCGACACCGGCCACAACGGCATCGACATCGGCGACGCGGTCTTTGAGCTCGTCAAATGTCATCGGACGGCCAAAGTCATTCTCGATGACGTCGCAGCCATTCTCGAGCAAGAGGGCCTTCGCCTCCTTGCAGAGCTCCGAAAAGTTCGTTGCGGTCACGAGGACTCGATAGGTCATGAGATTTCCTCCGTTAGAGTTCAATGCCAAGCATGTCAGCAACCTGATCGCCCAATGCGAGGGTGCGCGTGACAGTGTGCGGGAAATGGCCCTGATAGTATCCGCCAATCGGGCGGGTGCGGCTCAGATCCGTGGTGAAATTGCCAATGCGCTTTTGATAGTCTTTGGCACAAACCGGATAGTCCAGATATTCGAGCATAGCCGCCGACGACAGATAATCCGACAAGGTCTGCGCCTTTTCCGGCTCTTTGTCCCAATTCTCGACCAACCACACCCACAGACGCGGGTGGAAATTGGCCATGACACCGCTATAGCCATGGCAGCCCGCCTTCAGGCTTTCCAAAACCGTCTGGCCGTTGGCGTTCATGATCCGGAGTTGACTGCCCTGCACCAGCTGGGCCCGGCGGCGCAGCATCTCAGGGTCGCAGCAGGTATCCTTGAGAAAGCTGAAACGCCCGGAGTCAGCGCACCATTTGACCGCCTCATCGGACAAAAGACGCTTGTACGGATAGGGGCACTCATAAAGTCCCGCACTCACCGTTTCCGGGATATGTGCCGTGATATCCGAGAGGCGGCGCAAGAACACATCATCGCCCTCATCCTGCGATGCAAGACGGTTGCTGATCAGGATCAGGCTTTCGATCCCGGTTTCGGCATGGGCCTGAATCTGTTCGATCTGACGGCTCGCAGATCCAGCGGTGTGGCCGGATGAAATCACCGGAACACGCCCTGCGGTGTAATCGACCACGAACTGCGTCAATTTGAGAGACTCAGCCGCATCGAGAAAGAACATTTCGCTGGACTGGCAATTGGCAAAAAGCCCCTGCACGCCGGCGTCGATATACCAGTCGATCAATCGCTCCAAAGAGGCCCAATCGATTTCGTAATTCTCGGTGAATGGCGTCAGCATGACGGGCCAGACCCCATATTGCGAGCCAATTTTGGCTTTGTCAGAATTCTGCATGACCCATCCTCTTCTTATCAGTCTCCAGCCAACAGTTCGCGCCCATATTCAAGAGGAGCGGCATGGAACTGCGCTGCTTTGCCGTGAAATGCCTACGCACAGGTCGCAGGCACAAATTGGGGGTGTGTCCTCGCAGAGCCCGAGAACCTTCTCTTGCACCTGCGTGATCTCCTCCCAAAGAATCTCTTTGCTAATTCGAGTTAGCATGGCGACACTAATGTGACATATCCGGCAGATCAAGTTGTTTTAAATGAGCTGCCGGACAGATTTCTACGCGTTCAGTCTCTGCCCTGTCGGTTAAAGCGCTGCGATCCGGGCGCGGAAACTCTCGGTGCCGCGTTCGATATGCTCCAGCGTCGGGACCAGCGCCCAGAACCGCTCTTCGATATCGAAATTGGCGGCCCGGCTCGAAATGCCGTCAAATGTGCCGAGACGCTGATGATACAGCTTGGCAAGCTTGGGATAGCCCATCGGTTCGGTCTGGGCCGCGAGCGCGAGGAAGATCGTCAGATCTTCGGCCAGTTCCGGATGGGCCTCCCCCTCGGTCATCAGCCAGCGGTAGAGGTCCGGGTGGAAATTGGTGAACACCCCCGAAAAGCCGCGCGCGCCAGCTTTCATCGCCGCACCCGCAATCGCCGCATTGGCGTTGACGATGCGCAGCGGCGTGCCCTCGGTCAGCGCCACCCGGCGCGTCACAGTCGGCAGATCGCAGGACACATCCTTGAGCACCCCAAACCGTCCGGTCCCGGCGCAATAGGCCAGTTCTTCGTCGCTCAGCAAACGGCGGAACGGCGCGGGGCATTCGTAAAGCCCCAGCGGCAGGTCTTCCGGCAGGCGCTCCAGAAGCCAATCGAGATCGTCCTGCCAGGACGCCTCGCCAAGCCCGAGCCGGTTGGTCACAAGAACCATCCCGTCCATGCCGGTCGCCGCGATGGCCTTCAACTCTTCGAGCTGGGCCTCCATGTCGTCGCTGACATGGCCCGAGGCGATCACCGGCACCCTGCCCCGCACAGCCTTGAGCGTCAGCTCGGCCAGCTGCACCCGCTCAGCGAGCGACAGATGTTGCATTTCACTGGACTGACACACCGCGAACAAGGCGTCGACCCCGTGGTCGATGTACCAATCGACAAGCCGCGTCAGCCCCTCGGCATCGATCTCGCCAGTGTCGAGAAAGGGGGTGATCATGACGGGGATAATCCCCGAGAAAGAACGTGTCATACCGAAGCTCCAAACAGCTGAGAGGTGGCGAAAGAGGGATGCAGCCCGTCGATGTCACCCGACAGGCCAGAGAAAGGCGCGATCGTGTATCGCGTGGTCACGCCCGGAACCTGCGGCTCACGGGGCTGCTGAACCAGAAGGGCTTTGACGCTACGCATCCAAGCTCTCCTGTTCGAATGTCGCCGCATCGAGCGCGGCAGCATCGGGAATGGACTGTTGACTGCCCCGTGTCAGGCAGGTGAGCGCACCCGCCCGCACCGCGCGTTCCATGGCCGTCCCGATAGGCTGGCCCGCATCGAGGGCGGCGGCGAGAAAGCCGATGAACGTGTCCCCGGCCGCTGTCGTATCAACAGGCCGGATGGAGGGCGCCGCCGCTTTCAGAAGCACACCGGAGGTCATAGGGCCGCAACATTCCGCTCCTGCGCCCCCAAGGGTGCGCAAAACAGTGATCCCAAGCGCCTCCGACAGGGCCTCCGCCGTTGCCGCACACCCGAGTTGCAGGCTGAGTTCCGTGGCCTCGCCTTCGTTCACCACCAGAAGCGTGAGTTTTTCGAGGCTGGCGCGGGGAAAAGGCGCGGCAGGTGCGAGGTTGAGCATGACCTTTTGGCCAGAGGCCGTGGCGCTGTCGATCGCCTGAACAAGACTTTCAACCGGCACTTCCATCTGAAGCAACAGCCAACCATCCTGATCGGCATCCGACATGGTCACGTGATCATTGGCCCCGGCAGCGATCAGTATGCGATTGTCGCCGCCCGGCTCTACGAGGACGATGGCCGTTCCCGTGGGCTGATCTTCGATACTTGCAACACCGGACAGATCGACCCCGGACGCAACGAGCCCCGACAGCGCCTCTGTCGCCGCCGCGTCCTGGCCGACAGCTCCGATCATGCGCACTTTCGCACCGGCACGCGCCGCCGCGACGGCCTGATTGGCGCCTTTGCCGCCCGGCATCGTCTGCAATGCGGTCATCCTGAGAGTCTCACCTTCGTCCGGCAGACGAGGCACCCTGCACAACAGGTCGAGATTGATCGAGCCGAAAACCGTGAGCATAGTTGTCTCCTCCTATGTAAGCGCTTACATATCTGCCCAATATGGGTCAACCGCTTTCTTCCACCGGACATCGAAACCTGACATACTCATCTGACTGGAGGACCCGTGCAAAACGACGACACACAACCAAAACGCCGCCGCAACAGGTCGCGCAAAACAGGCGCAAGTCTCAGTCAGGTCGCGGAAAAAGCCGGCGTCTCCACTGCGACAGTCAGCCGCGCCTTCAATGACCCGGAGCGCGTGAGCGAAACCGTGAGGACACGTATCTTCGCGGCGGCCGAGCTTTTGAACTGGGTGCCGAGCGCCGCCGGGCGAGCCCTGGCGACCAACCGGACCCGAATCCTCGGCGCGATCATCCCGACGCTCGACAACGAAATCTTCGCCCGTCAGGTGTTGGGGATGCAGGATGTCCTCACCCAGCACGGATACAGGCTCTTTCTCGGCTGTTCGCGGTACTCCGGCGCGGACGCTTTGGCTGAGGTCGGCGCCATGCTGCAACATGGTGTCGAGGGCCTGATGCTCGTGGGCGAAGACTATCCCGACATGCTTTTTCAACAGCTCAAAGTCCACAAGACGCCCTATGTTCTGAGCTACATCTACGGCTCTGATCTGCCGCATCCCTGTATCGGCTTTCGCCACGACGAAATTTTCGCCGCATTGACTCGCGTTCATCTGGATGCCGGGCATCAGAAATTTGGCCTGATCTTTCAGCAGGTCGAGGGAAACACACGCGTCGCGGCACGTCTTGAAGGGGTAAAACTGGCCCTGTCAGAGGCCGGTATCGCCCTTGACCCGGACCACATCCTGATCGGCGACGGCAGCCTCAAACACGGTGCCGACAGCCTTGATGCTCTCATGCGCCTGCCCTTGGCGGAGCGCCCCACAGCCATCATCTGCGGCAACGACACACAGGCGATTGGCGCCCTGTCCCGCGCGCGGGAACTGGGCCTCAAGGTGCCCGAAGATTTCTCAATCAGCGGCTTCGACAACACGGCGATGTCCGAAATGACCTCTCCACCATTGTCCACCGCGGAAATCGACAACTACGTCATTGGCGTGGAGGCCGCGCATCAGATTCTGCACCGGCTCAAGCTGAATGACCTCAGCATTTCTCACAGCCTCGTGGAGCCTCGGCTGGTGCTCAGACAATCCATCGCCGCCCCGCCCCGATACTCTGACCCAGAACACATGATTTCTGCCTAAGAACGCCCACATCGGCGGGGCGTCGAGAATTCTGACGGGCCCGCCGCGCAGGCCCGCCTTGCTTCATTGACCGAACAGGTCGAGCAACCCTTCGGTCAATGCCCCGCGCCAGACCAGATAGTCATGCCCGCCCGCATATTCGCGATAGGTCACATCCTTTCCCTGCAATGTCAGAATGTCGCGCAGATGCCGCGTGGTTTCGAGGATGGAAACGGTTCCGGGGATGCGCCCGGTCTCGTAAAGTCCGGCAGACATCCAAAGCCGAACCTCCGGCGCATTGTCCATCCAGAGCTGTGACATGTACGGGCGCCCCTGCCCGTCATAGCCCTCAGGAGCCCACCAGAAACTGCCGGACAGAACGATGCCGTTGCCGAAAACATCCGGGTGACGATGGGCGATATAAGCACTCGCAAGCCCGCCATAGGACGACCCCGCCAGAACACGCTGCGCCGCATCCGGGGCAATGCCGAGCGCGGCTTCGATCTGTGTCATCCAATCACCGGCGAGAAGATCCGCAAACTCGGGGTTGCAGGTCAGATCGACATCCCGCTGGTCACCATCCACCGGGTCGATCAGCACAACAACGACCTGTGGCAGGCGACCCTCTGCGATCAGCCGGTCCAGCATACGGGGGATCGGCGCACGGTCGGTCTGATAGTTTGGCCCATCGAACAGCACCAAAAGCACCGTGTCGGAGCGGTCAGGATCGAAATGCGCCGGCGTGTAGTAATCCACCCGCCGATTTGCCCCGTCCGGCGTTGTAAGCACCGAAGATCGGAGGGCGCCTGCGGGCGCATTCGGGTCTGTCACCTTCGAAAGACCGGGCTGAACCGGCGCTTTGGACCCTTCGACCATGGAGCGCTGTGCGAATCTATCCGACGCTTGCGAAAAGACCGGATGTTTGTTCAGCGGATCGGCCTGAAGCGTGGCCAGCAAGGCAACCCGGTTTTCCCGTGCGCTGCCTTCGAATTGGGGAACATCGGGGGCAAACCCGTAGGACAGCCGCGCGGTCACGGGCATTTCGAACGAGGCATACCAAACATCGCTTTGCCCCAGCCGCGTCAACCAGGTGTGATCATACGTCGGGCCACCCCAAAGGCGAACATTGTGTTGCGCGCCCCGCCACAGAAAGGTGGCGATGACATGTCCGTCCCGAGAAGACGGTTCGATCATCGGCGTGCCATCGCGGGCGCGATCTGCCCAGAACGCCTCTGTTCCCCCGCCCTCCGCGATCTGATCGTTGAGCCGAGTCAAAGTGGGGCTGAGAAAGCTCGGCGCAGGTCCGGACATCTCCTCGGGAGAGACGCTGCGTTCGATGTCCCATGTGATCTGCGTTGCCTCTGAGCCTTCGTTGCGGATCATGAAATAATCCCCGTCCTGCACGATGACATGTATCTGTGGCGCGCCCAAAGCATTGTCCAGAAGCTGGCGCAGCGGCGTGCCATCCGCGTCGACAAGGGTCAGGTCAATTGGCTGTGTCTCACTGTGCAGCCGCAGCCGCAAATAGGTTCCTGCCGCGGCTTGCGAGTATAGGGCCTGACTTTCTCCCGCAGCAATTTGCAGGATTTGGCTGTCCGGAACAGACCCGAGATTTTCGGCGTTGGCGGGGGGGCAAAAGCCAATCCCGGCGCTCAGTAAGAGCGTCGGGATGACCGCCTGATATGGCTTAGAGGTCATGTTTACCACTCATATGTCAGCGTTGCCGCCCAGTTGCGCCCCTCTCCGAGCCAGCAATACTCGCGGACACAGGACGTGACATAGCGTTCATCCGTCAGGTTCTGCACACTCAGCTTCGCCTTGACCCCTTGGGCCGAGGGGATCAGCTTGCCCATATCCGCAGAAACCCCCGCATCAAAGAGCGTATAGGACGGCACTTTGAAGTCATTCGACGAGGAGTTCCAACTCGATCCCACGTAACGAATGCCAAAGGAGGTGTCGATCGCATCCGTCAGCCCGTATTTCACCCAAAGCGAGGCATTCTGATCCGGCACAGCGTAAAAGTTGTTCCCCTTATTCTCGCCGGTTTCATAATAGCCATCGTTATAGCCATAGGCCGCGATGAGGGAGAGACGCTCATTGACCTCTGCCTGTGCCTCGATCTCGACACCCTTGGAGCGCACGGAACCGATCTGATCCGTATAGGTCTCGCCCTCTTCGGTGTAACTTTCGAGGATGTTCTTTTTCTGAATGTCGAACAGGGCAGCGGAGACAAACATCCGGCCATCGACAGATTGCCATTTGGCCCCAAGCTCCCATTGGCGCGCGGTTGTCGGGTCGTAAACATTGCCGTCATCGTCGGTATCCGTCACCGGCTCGAAAGAGGTGGAGTAGCTCAGATAGGTCGTTAGCCCATTGCCGAACCCGTAGGACACGCCGAGACGCCCGGTCAGGGCCTCTGCGTCATAGGTTTCCTCAGCAGAGGTTTCCGTCCAGTCATAGCGAAGGCCCGCAAGGAAATCCCAGTTGCCATAGCTCACATGATCCTGAACGAACAGGCCGGTTTGGGTCAGCTCTGTGTCCGTGACGCTGTTCGAGGCATCAAGAGCAATCGCCTCAATCTCCGCCAAGGTGGGCGATGTGCCATCCGCGAAATTATAGGTGAACACGACACCGGACCGGTCATAGGTCCCGGTGGTCTTCCTTTTCAAAACATCCATGCCGACCGCAATGTCATGCTCCAACGCGCCGGTCATCACAGTCCCGCTCAGGGCGGCTTTCCCGGTAAGGCTTTCGCGTTCAGAGGCTTCGCGGAAGACATACAGATCGTAGTTGCCCGCACTGTCACTCGAGGAGGTCCACAGCCCCACCTGGCTTTGATCCATGTCGATCTGGCTCCAGTTCAAGCTATGCTTAAGGGTCCAGCCGTTCCCGAAAGTATGATCCAATTCATACCCCAGCGATTTGGTGGTGCGCTCCACGTAATCGTAGTCCGGAGCATAGGATTGGAAATCCTCATCAATCCAGATGCCGTTTGACGTTTGGATCAAAGTGCCACCTTTGGGCATGAACCCGCGCTGACCGGCCTCGGGTTCGTCCTGATACAGTGCTTTGAACGTGAGCGTGGTGTCCTCAGACAGCTCCCAACGCAGCGTTGGCGCGAAAAGGTAGCGGCTCTGGTCGAACTCCTCTTGCAGGTTTTTCTGCCAGGCCGATGTCACCAGGCGATACGACAGGGAACCGTCCTCACTCAGATCGCCCTGAATATCGCCATTCACACGCCGATAGTCATCAGAGCCGAATTCAAACTGAAGTTCATTGCCCTGCTCCTGCGTCGGTTGTTTGGATGACATGGCGACCATCCCGCCGGGGGTGGATTGACCACTCACCACGGAATTCGGACCTTTGACCACTTCGACACGGGAGAAATAATAAGGATCAATCTGGCCGCCAGAGCCAAAGGAGAGCCCATCGAGAGTTTTAGGCACAAAGGCCCGATCCCCAAAGCCACGCAGAACGATTTCGTCAGACAGGTTCGATGTGCCGCGATATTCGCCAAAGACCCCCGCCGTGTAGCGCAGCGCTTCGACCAGAGAGGTGGCCCCCTGATCCTCGATCTGATCGGCACCGACAACAGAGACGGACACCGGGGTTTCTACACGCGACATGCCACCGATCGTCGCGGCAGAGGATGTATTGGCCACATAGCCCTCGACCTCACCGTCACTCTCAAGGCCCTCGCCTTCGACGTAGATCGGATCAAGGTGTATGATCTCCTGAGCCTGTGCCATTCCCGCAAGTGCCGTTGTCGCCATAAGGCCGATCCAGACACACGTCTGCTGCCGGCAACCACCGGGTTTCTTCATTGTTTTCTTCATGTTTCATCCCCTAACGGACAGGCATGATTTCGCCTGAGTTTCCGTCGCGCGTATTCTTGAGTTTTTCACTCAGGTTTGATAACTTGCCTGAAACATGACGTCCATTCGTGGGGTCCGCGCCAGCGCGACTCATGCCTTTGGAGACGCGACACACTGACTCATCAAAGCATCGAAATGGCCGTTAGTATCTTCCCTGGAAATTTCCGAATCGGTGTGAGGAATCTGGCGCTGGCCGATTACCCCGAACGCCCTCAGGTCACCGACCTCGACCCAAAATTTCAGCTGATGGTCTTGCTGGACGGGTTTCAGTCCTTCGCCATCAATGGTGAAATCTTTGAAATGGATGCGCGCCGAGCCCCGATCGCTTTTGTGATGCGTCTCGTGCGTCGAGCCGATTTGCAATTTCTACATGCCTATGGAACGCCATTTCGCAAAATTGCATTGGCGACACCACATGACTGGCTGGCTTTATTGTCCTCTGAAGCCACAGCCCCATGGTCTGAGACCACCACCCCCGGGCTGAGTACGCATATCTGGCAGCCGGGAAAACAAATTGTGCGCCTGAGCACGCAGATCCTAAACCCACCGCCTTTACAGGTTGCGGTTCAAACCGAACTGTTCAGAGTTTCCCGCGGGCTGGAGCTGATCCGTCGGGTGTTGGCGGAAGCCTCGACCACACCCACGCAGCATGGCGTTGCCAGTGCCGACCCCGTGGCGGAAAAGATCCGTCTCTATATGTTGAAGCATCTCGATCAGACTTTGACATTGGAGCGAATGGAGCTGGATCTGGGCATGAATCGTCGCTCCATACAGCGACATTTCAAAGCAGGGACCGGACAAACAATTAGCGATTTCCTGCGCCAGCAGCGGCTTGAAAAGGCCAGACGCGCTTTGTCGGAGGACGGTTTCACCGTGGCCCAAGCGGCGCATATTGCGGGGTATGCTTCTCCTGAGAATTTCGCAACGGCCTTTCGTCATGCCTTTGGCCTGACCCCGCACATGCTGCGCAACAGCGCGATTTGACCCGTGTAACGCAGTCCCCTGCACCGCTTCAGAGATTCTCTCACAAACTTTGCCGATTGTCGGCATAGCCTGATCTTCTCCTCGGCCGATTACTGTTTACGGGTAGGCCGACGGATGTCCTTGGCGACCTTCTCGCCGTGGCTCTGCCTGTCAGTTTCTATCTTACCGGCATCTCTCGAAAGTAAATTTTCGAGGAATGTAAGAGAGCGTATGTTGCCGTGCTCTGCCATCATGAAACGTGACCTATTTAGGAACGACGACGTCAGTTATTTCATTCTGTCTCACCTGCGACGATAATGTGAACTCTAGACCTCCTATTGCATGACCGGTACGGCCCGCATTGGAATGGCAAAATTTCCGACACAGGGATCGCTCCTGCTCCAATGTCATAGGATATAGCCAAATCGAACCGGACGACGAAATCCTGCGGTGCGGTCTCTGCAAGTTGGCCATGGCCTGAAAAGATACGGCTATGAATTGCGTCGGTATGCCTTGTCCAGCTACTGATCAACACCTCCTCGCCTGCTCCGATCATCTTTTGCTGCACACTGGCGCCGCCGCTGACATCATTAAAATCCACGGATTGGTTGGAATGACCGGCGGGCCATAGGGCACTGGACCGGAAAGAACGCATAGGGTCGAGCTGATAGTGCACGTTAACCGGATCAGAACCTGAGTTGCGGATACGCATTGTCGCTGTGTAGGGGGCCAGATTTGCGGTTCCCTGCGGCTCAATACACAACGTGTTCGCACCGAGAACCTCAAGCTCTAACGGACCGGTAGATTTGGTGTCGAGCCGATCTGCCGTGTTTTGCCGATCGCCCCTTCGACCTGTCTCATGAACATCTGGCCGTTGCCCGCGATCCGGATCTTACGTCGGATCGCGCTAAGCGTGATGCGGTTCTGCGCCGAGAGGTGCAACCTGTCTGGGATCAGAACTTCAAGGTCTACAGCGTACGCAAGGTCTGGCACCAGATGCGCCGCGAAGGCTTTGATGTGGCCCGCGTGACAAGGTAAACTGGCAGTTCGGTGCATCGGCCCCAAACATGCTCTGGGTCAGCGACTTCACATACGTGTCGACCTGGCAGGGATTCGTCTATGTGGACATCGTGATCGAAACCTTCGCCAACCGGATCGTCGGCTGGCGAGCGTCACGATCACCGCAGACTCAGTTCGTGCTGGATGCCCTGGAACAGGCGCTCTATGAGCGGCGACCGGTTGATGATCTCATCCATCACAGCGACCAGAGCAGCCAATATGTGTCGACCTGCTACACTGAGCGCCTGGCCGAGGCTGGGATCGAGCCTTCGGTTGGCAGTGTTGACGACTCGTATGACAATGCCTTGGCAGAAACGATCAATGGTCTCTTCAAGGCTGAGGTCATCCATCGCCGTGGCCCATGGCGCAGTCTGGACGCAGTGGAATAAGCGACGCTGGAATGGGTCGACTGGTTCAACAATCGCCGCCTCCTCGAGCCGATCGGGAACATCCCGCCAGCGGAAGCAGAGGCAAACTTCTACGCAGCTCTGGAAACTGAAATCATGGTCGCGTAACTTAAACCAAACAGCCTCCGGCAAACCCGGAGCGATTCAAACTACCGCATTTGGGAAAGTGGCATTCATCATAAATGTTTCAGGGCTGCAGACGTGGATCCAGAGCGAAGCGTTCTTGGGTTATATCATCGTAGTCAGTCGCTGGTTTTGTCGCATCGAAAATCAGGTTCCAGCTCTGTTTCGAAACGGCACTTGGAATCAGGATGAAACGGTGGGCCCTCAGAAGTTCATCCCCATACTGCTGTTGGTTCTGATTTGGGGTACATGGGTATAACCAATTTGGGTTGGGAACATCATCCGGCCACACAATATGGATACCCTTTGGGTCGACAATGCGGCCAGACGTCAAGACATGCGGCTGCGTATCAAGGACACGAAACCCCTTATGCACGGCGACCTCCAGCGTCGCGGTGGATGGATCAATCGACGCGTAGATCGCTCGCGTGCCGGGCGAATTCCACCTGCCGCCCACCCGGAAGCTCCCTTCTCCGGTGTTCCAGATCGCGGCGTGCCGTTCAGCGTCCAATCGCCAGAAGCGGATCTCCCCGGTCCCCAGCGGGGGAGGCAGTGGCGTCATGCATAAACTCCGTACTCAATACGCGTCAGATAGTCCTCAACGGCCTCCACTCCGACAGCCGTGCTGAGCAGATCGATCGGCCGGCGCTGATCAAGACCGATCGCAGGCGTGTTCAACCACGCCTCTGCCTCCGCCTTGGAGCCGAAAATCTCGGAAGCTCGACCAAGAATCTCCGCGAATTTCCAGGTCCGGTTGCTCTGATCAACGCTCAGCACAGCGTCCGGAGCATCTTTTTTGCGACGCTGAAGTGTTCTCACGCTGATCCCGATGGCCTTTTCCAGAACGGAATCTGCGGCCAGCAAGGCGACTTCGGAAGTGAGATGCAGCAGGGCAGCCGAGGGCAATCCCAACATCAGAATGTCGTGCGCTTCCAAGTTGTTGCGCACCTGCTTCCGAATGGTTTCCCTTCCACCCAGCAAGGCATAGGTGCGAGCAATGTCGTGTTCAACTGATACTGTCTGGATCATATCACTCCCTCAATGCGACATATGTCGTAATATATATGACACATGACGCATATGATTTCAAGGTCGGTTACAGCGCTTGGCCTCTCTTCATTGCTATCCTCGCTTAGCCCGCGAGTCTTCAAGGTTCTGCGCGAGAAGGATGCACAGGCTTTAGTCATCAAACCCCACAGCGAATTCCTGAGGCACCGGCGGTAATTGGTCGCCCTTCAGCCCATGCCGACCGCCAAAAAGCGATCAAGTTCACTTTTGGCGGGTCAGGGGATCGATCAAAAACGATGGCTTTTGACAGCGTTAAATCCTGAAAGTCGGCGTTGGTATTGGGGGAAAGAAATGGCGCCTTGTCCGCTGAGCCGACCTTTACCATCCGAATTCGTTGCGCGAGCCACGGGCCTATTGCGACCTTCCGTCACTTTCTGAGGAAAGCGGACATGCGGCGGTGCAGCGCCGTGGCTGCCGCAGTTAAAGATAGCTGCCGTTCGCATTCGGTTCGATGATTAATCTTAATCATACGCAGTTTGAGCAAATACCTTCCCGGACCGAGCGCTTGGGCAGGATGATCAGGGCCGGCGTGACAATTGCGGCTGCAGCCAGCATGAGCGCACCGGTCATGAGCACAGCATCGATGCGATGGGCCATCAGGCCCACGCGGTCAGCGATGCGTTGCCGCTTTGGGCGAAGACAACGACCAGCAGGCTGAGATCGACAGCGCCGGTATCTCGGGCCTGAACACCAGCCATACCTGATACGGTCATTGGTCCAAGGGCAAAACCGTCCCCGAGGCCTGTCAGGACCATCGGCATTGCGATCGCCGTCAAACAACTCATCCCCGGATGGGCATGCGCCTGCCAGAACAAGCCGGTGGCGCCAAGGATCAGAACAACCAGCAAAAGAGTGCCATTGCCAATCCGGCCGCCCGAGAGCATGAACGCCGACAGTAATATGATAGAAAAAACCAGTTCTCGGATGGTTTGACACAAACACTGATCGACCTTTCGATCGGGTGTGCGCATATCAATGGTTGGCAAGGGGCATTCATAGGGCTTACGCCGCACCACTGGCGCGACGGTCCCTCTTCATCTCGACAACATTTTCGTGGCACGACTCTGGCGGAGCCTAAAATACGAATGCATCTACCTATACGCCTGGGAAACAGGATCAGAGGCGAGGACCGGTGTCGACAAGTGGGTCACCTTCTACAACCGCAAACGTCCCCATTCTGCCCTTGCCCCCCAGCCGTGGCTTATTGGCTGAGAAAAGAAAAAACCGATCCGCAGGGGTAGCGAGTAGCTTAATTTACGCCAGATGCTGTCCAAGAGATGGAAGTAGCTCATTGTCGTGAGTCAAGATGTTTCCGGCTATGCAGTTTCGATTTTTTCATTAGGTGTTTTGCTATGTTTATTTTTCGCAATTTTCCTTTGGCTTGAATTGCTCGGATAAACGGCGCGTGTTCGAATTTT
>NZ_JAIVLK010000006.1 GCF_020524585.1 Celeribacter naphthalenivorans | reverse complement strand
GCTGCTTTATCGTAAGCATCTGAAGCCATTGGAGGTATTTGAGCACTTCAGCATCGACAGAAATTTTGGTCTCTTCAACTCCGATGCTCAATTCCGCAGTGAGTGGGTTTATTCCAATAAATCTGCTCAGGTGCTCTTCAGGTCGCGTCGAAACACTGGTTAGGTTTGTCCCGCATCTTTAGTTGTGCGGAACTATGCGTTACGCGAAGGCCCGAAGAGCCGCAGGTTACTCACATTCACATCAAGCGCGGCAGCCTTTCGATCGCATCGCGCTTCACGCTGAGAGGAGTTTCATCGCGATATGTCGATGTGTTTGTTCCTTCTTTCTCATCGTTGTCGATATGACCGATGATATCGGTTCGGGTCACGTCAAGAACGCCTGTGCTGTGCAGCAGCGTGTGATTGACGTAATGTCTCAAACTATGAATGCAAAGCTTACGCGGGTTGCCATTCAGGGAAATCTGCATCGCCTTGCGCCAGGTGTCGTCGAAACGTTCGCCAAACTTTTCCACTGACGTCGCCAGATCTTCAGTATTCGAGCGCTTAGAACCGTTGCGTGGTACGGGGACGACGTCAGGAAACAAAAGGTTGTGACCCTTTCCGGCAATAGACTTAACGTAGTCCAAGAAACCGAGCTCGATCAGGTGAGAATGGATCGGAACGGTGCGCGTACGCTTGTCATCCTCCGTGCAATCTGGGTCTTCGCCCTTGATGCCGCGGTAGGCGTTGGCCTGGATCACAAAGCACGGGACGCCTTCAATGTTTTCTACATCAGAAGGCAACATACCTGCAATTTCAGCTCGCCGAGCACCTGTGTAACCAAGGATGAGAGGGATCCAAAATTTGCCATCTTTCAAAATCTTTGTTCCTGGTTCATGGCGCCGTCCAGCGGAACGAGCGCCAGTCCAGATGGTGTGGGAAAACAGTTGGCGCGCCTCTTCCTTGCGGAAAACCGCTCGCGATTTGTGTTTGTTGCGGGATGACTTCTTTTTCGGCTTCAGGTCTTTTGTGTTGAGATCTGTAAGGGAAATGCCTTCTGCACGTGCCCGAGCGATCAGCAACTCCATCGACTTTACGTGCCGCCTCCGGGTGCTGGAAACCAGGCCAAGTTCAGCGGGAGCCATATGTCTGGCATTCATATAAACTTCGTCAACTGTTCGGTGCAAATCTTTGGAAGAACGCAAAAAGTTCTTCGGAAACTTCTGCAAGTTGTCAGCCCAAAATGTCAGATGTGCCTGCCGAATTTCAGTGACTTTGGAAAGCCCTGTGATGAACATGAAGCGTCTAATATCTGACCCTCGCTGCTGTTTGACAGCTTTGCTCATGTTATTATCAACTGCGGTGCGCCAGAAGACGTGTGCGATGTCATCGGTCCATTCGTCTGGTGAAGCGTTTTCGGCTTGGTCTTGCGTCTTGAAGAAGTAATCTTCTAATTTTTCATAGTAGTAAGTGGTTTTGTTAAGGCTTTATGTGAGCTTCCTCTTGCTCCTTCCATACGATGGGGCACCGGCGCTTCCAAAGGTGCAGATGCGGGTGGCGTCGGAATTGCGTTGGTCGGGGAGAGATTTTCAGCGGTGAGGCAAGATTCTGAATTCGTCACAAATTTGTTAGCGGGGGTGGGTGGTGCGGATGTTTCTTTTTTTGAGCGGCGCCCGCGAATCCTGTCGAAAATCATGAAGTGCCTGAAGGCGAGCACGGAAATGCGCAGCGCGAAGCTGTGCAAGATGTTCTTCATCTTTAATGACATCATTCGTCAGAGACGCGTAGATCGAGCGCAGTTGATCTCCCGTTGCCGCTGAAAGTGCCTTGCGGCTTTCAATTTCATAAAGATGGAGGATCGCCTTCAGGGTCTCCTCGTCCCACTCGGGATCAATCTTCTCGACCGGAAACCTTTTGCGAATACCTTGCTCGAGAAAACTTTCGTAAATAATTGGCAATACAGACAATGAGCGCTCATTGTCTGCGGAAAACCTTCCTTTCATCCGCGCGAAGTTGATCTGACGGTTCAGGTCAGAAACGCACTTCTGGAGATAATGTTCGAAGTACCTGAACACAATTTTGTCAGGGAGTGCAGGCGTTAACAGTACAAAGCTATCGAACATTTGGTCGAACTCCAACTTGAGGCGTTCAAGCCATGTATGCGCAAGATTTCGATCTGTCGTCCCCAATGCCAAAAAAATTGGAGAAAGAAATGTGGATAACCCTGGAATCCGCCGGCGAAAGTAGAAGCGATTCCGTTTGCAGTAGAGATATTTCTGCTGAGTCAAAGTGGACCTCTGTGATGAGGCCATCGCATATGAAACGACTTACAACCAGCGCTGTGTGAACCTTTTGTGAGACGCCAGTGAGACGAATCTAGGTGAGAAATCAAAAGTGAGCGGAGCTACTTTCTTTTTCTTATCCATATCAACAGGTTAAGTTGTATATGGCTCCGGCGGTAGGGATCGAACCTACGACCAATTGATTAACAGTCAACTGCTCTACCGCTGAGCTACGCCGGAACATGGGGCGGTGTATAGCTATGTGATTTGGGGCGTGCAAGTGGGTTTTGTGACAAAAAATCAGTTTTCGACAATTTTTTACTCAAGTCACGGAAAATACTGCCTTTTCAGAGAGTTCGGGTGTGGCGAGGACGTGGTTTCTCTCGGTGAGGTCGATCAGATGCGCCAAAGTGTTGCGCGCGGCGGCGGGGAGGTGGCTGGCGGGCAGCTCGGTGTAGACGGCTTGGGTCAGGGGCAGGAGTGCCTGTGGACCTTGGGTCAAAACCGCAAGGATTTGCGCCTCGCGCTTGGCCCGATGCGTCAGGAGAAAGTCGATCCGCTCCAGTGGGGTCTCTACGGCTGCGCCGTGGCCGGGCAGGAGGCACTGAGGTGCCAGATCGCGCAGGAGCGCGCAGCTGTCGCGAAAGGCGGCGGCGTCGCCATCGGGCGGAGAGATCAGCGAGGAGGACCAGCCCATCACCAGATCGCCGGAAAACACCATGTCTTGCCAGTGAAAGCACAGGTGATTGCCCATGTGACCGGGGGTATGGAGTGCGGTGATCGGACCGGATTCGGTCTCGATCTCGGCCTCATGCGCCAGTGTCACATCGGGTTGAAAGCCCTCATCGACGCCTTCGCCGCCGCCGATCTGATCGCCTAGAGCGGCCATCACCGGGCTGCGGCCCGCCATTGCATCGCCAAAGGCATAGATCGGCGCGCCGGTGGCCTCAGAGAGAGCGCGCGCGCCTTCGGAATGGTCGCGATGTGCGTGGGTGACGAGAATGTGGGAAAGGCGCGTGTTTTGCGGCAGGGCGTCGAGGATCGCCGCGCGGTGATCGGCCAGATCGGGGCCGGGGTCGATCAGCACACGGGACTCGCCCTTGCCCAAAAGATAGGTGTTCGTGCCCCAATGGGTCATCGGCGACGGGTTCGGCGCCAAAATGCGGATCAGCCCGGGGGCAAGCTGGGTCATGGTGTCGGGGCGGGTCTGCACGCGATTGTCCTTTGCTTCGGGCTCTGTCAGGGTCTACCAAGTGTGCGTTTCATGGCATAGCTTTATCTCGGCTGTGCCAAAGGGCGCTATGGGATGTCCATAGGATATCTGTGCGCTGAAAGGTCTTGGTCTATGTTGTTCGAATGGCTCAAAAAATACATGCCGCGCGGGATTTATGGCCGGGGCGCCTTGATCCTTTTGGTGCCGGTCGTGGTGATCCAGATCGTGGTGATCGTCGCCTTTTCCCAGCGCTATTTTGCCGACATCACGCGCCAGTTGAGCCGGGGTGTGGTGGCTGAGATCGGTCTCTACGTGGTCTCCGCCGACACGCTGCCGATGGCGCAGGTGCCGCTGGCCTTGCAGGAGCTGGATGAGCGTCTGGGCTTTGCCTCCACCTTTGGTGCCGAGGCCCCGATCGCAGATCAGCGCCGCTGGTATGATTATTCTTCGCGGGTGATCGAGGCGGAATTGCGCGGTGCGATTGATGGCGTCGAAGGCATGGATGTCGCCAGCGACACGCAGCGGGTGCGGGTGTCTATCATGACTGAGGCAGGGCGTTTGACGCTGGATGTGCCACGACGGCGGGCCTCGGCCGCGAATCCGCACCAATTGGTGGTTTGGACGGCCTTTACCGGCCTTGTGATGACCCTCATCGCCTTTATCTTCCTGCGCAATCAACTCCGACCGATCCGGCAATTGGCCCGTGCTGCCGAAAGTTTCGGACGCGGCGAAAGTCGGCCCTATCGTCCGGCAGGTGCCATCGAAGTGCGCTCTGCGGGGGCGGCCTTTCTCAATATGCGCTCGCGGATCGAGCGTCAGATCGAACAGCGTACGCTGATGCTGTCGGGGGTGTCGCATGACCTGCGCACGCCTTTGACGCGGATCAGATTGGGCCTGTCGATGCTCGATGTGCCCGAGGCGGATGCCGAAGAGGTGGCGGCGATGCAGGCCGATCTCGATGAGATGGAGCGCTTGATCGAGGCGTTTCTAGATTTTGCGCGCTCGGATGCGACCGAAGACCCCGAAGCGGTCGATTTGGTGGCTTTCGTCGAGGCCGCAAAGGAGCGTGCAGAGCGCGCTGGCGGCGTGGTCGAGCTGGGGGAGATGCCGGATCAGGAGGTGGTTCTGAAACTGCGGCCTGTGGCTCTGGCGCGCGCGCTCGACAATCTGATGTCCAATGCGCGCCGCTATGGCACGACGGCGCGGATCGGTCTGGCGCTTTTTGAACGGGCGGTTGTGATTTCTGTCGAAGACGACGGGCCGGGGATCGCGCTTGAGGGCCGTGAACGCGCCTTGCAACCCTTTGTGCGTCTTGATGAATCGCGCAACCAGAATCGCGGCTCAGGCGTGGGGCTGGGCCTTGCCATTGCCCATGACGTGGCGCGGCGCCATGGCGGCACATTGCGTCTGGGAGAAAGCGCGGGCCTTGGGGGATTGAAGGCCGATCTGGTTTTGGCGCGCTAAGAAAACGGACCGCCCTGCAGCCGGCTTTCAAGGCTTTGTTGCTCAACGAGTTTTAAGAATTTTGGTAGGCCCGGCAGGACTTGAACCCGCAACCAAAGCGTTATGAGCGCTCTGCTCTAACCAATTGAGCTACAGGCCCCTACCGGAACCGTGCTTATTGTGCGCTCAAAGCAGGGTCAAGCAGAAGTCGACGCAAGGCGCAAACGGGGGCCTTTTCAAGACGGCTCAAACCGCGTAAACGGGCGGCAACTTTGGATTGCGCGGGGAGCCTTTGCCATGACCCATGAACAGAAGACATCGGGAAAAAACGGTCTGACCTATGCAGACGCCGGTGTGGATATCGATGCGGGCAATGAGCTTGTCGAACGCATCAAACCGGCGGCGAAAAAGACCGCGCGTCCGGGCGTGATGGCCGGGCTGGGCGGCTTTGGCGCGTTGTTCGACCTGAAGGCCGCGGGCTATGAGGATCCGATTCTCGTTGCCGCGACCGATGGCGTCGGCACCAAGCTGCGCATTGCGATCGACACCGACAATGTCAAAACCGTGGGCATCGATTTGGTGGCCATGTGCGTCAATGACCTTGTGTGTCAGGGCGCTGAGCCTTTGTTCTTCCTCGACTATTTCGCGACCGGCAAACTGAAACTCGACAATGCCGCCGCTGTGATCGAAGGCATCGCCGAGGGCTGTGCGCAGTCCGGCTGTGCGC
Organism: Celeribacter naphthalenivorans; assembly: GCF_020524585.1. Taxonomy (GTDB): domain Bacteria; phylum Pseudomonadota; class Alphaproteobacteria; order Rhodobacterales; family Rhodobacteraceae; genus Celeribacter; species Celeribacter naphthalenivorans. The sequence goes on along the minus strand of NZ_JAIVLK010000006.1, from coordinate 364,449 downwards.
TGATCGGCGGTGAGACGGCCGAGATGCCGGGCATGTATGAGGATGGCGATTTCGACCTCGCGGGCTTTGCCGTGGGCGCGATGGAGCGCGGCTCCGATCTGCCGTCCGGCGTGCGCGAGGGCGATGTGCTTTTGGGGCTGGCCTCCAACGGCGTGCATTCCAATGGCTATTCTTTGGTGCGCAAGACCGTCGAGATTTCTACCTTTAAATGGTCCGACATCGCGCCGTTTTCGGATGCGACCCTGGGCGAAGAGCTTTTGAAACCAACCCGGCTTTACGTCAAACCGGTGCTCAAGGCGATCCGCGCGGGTGGGGTTCATGCGCTGGCGCATATCACCGGCGGCGGTCTGACCGAAAACCTGCCGCGCGTTTTGCCGACCGGCATGGGTGCCGACATCGACCTGACGGCTTGGACTTTGCCGCCGGTCTTTAAATGGCTGGTCGACACAGCCGGCCTGTCGCAGCATGAGCTTCTCAAGACCTACAACGCCGGGATCGGCATGATTGTGGTCTGCGATGCGGCGGAGGCCGAGGCTTTGACCACGCTTTTGAGCGGCGAGGGCGAAACCGTCTACCGTCTCGGTCAGGTGACCACCGGCAATGGCGTGACCTATGAGGGCAGCCTCTCGTGAATTCCAAAGTCGTGAGCCCCAAAAAGGTTGCGATCCTGATTTCCGGCGGCGGCTCCAATATGGTGTCGCTGGCGAAATCCATGATGGAGAACGCCGAGGACGCCCCCCTTGGGCGTCCGTGTCTCGTGCTCTCCAATGTGCCCACGGCGGGCGGGTTGGCGAAGGCCGCTGACATGGGGATCGCGACCGAAGTGGTGGATCATCGCGACTTTAAAGGCGACAGGGAAGCCTTTGAACAAAAGCTGATTTCCGTCATTGACCAATATGAGCCGGACGTCATCGCCATGGCTGGGTTCATGCGCATTCTGACGCCGACATTTATCTCGCATTACGCGGGGAAAATGCTCAATATCCACCCGTCATTATTGCCGAAATACAAAGGCCTTCACACGCACCAGCGCGCGATTGAGGCGGGGGACGGTGAGGCCGGGTGTTCGGTGCATGAGGTGACAGCGGAGCTGGATGGCGGGCCGATCCTTGGACAGGCGCGGGTGCCGATCATGGCGGGTGACACGGCGGATGATCTGGCGGCACGGGTTCTGGTGAAGGAACATTTGCTCTATCCGGCAGTGCTCAAGCGGTTCCTTTCGGGCGAAAAAGACCTGATCACGCTTTAAACCGGTCTCTCGTGCCACTAGGGCGAGATGTCGCGGGGCTGTGATCCTTTCCGACCTTTCAAAGATATATTCGAGATGTAGAATATAACGCGAGTCCGCACAGGACCCGCAGCTATGTCGCGAAAGGATATCGCATGAAAACCGCTGATTTCGTTGCCACAATTTTTGACGGCCATTCCAATCCGGGCAAGGTGACCGTGGCCTTCACCATGGCGCTCAACGCGCAGAAAATGGGCCATAGCTCCATCGTTTTGCTGATGGTCGAAGGCGTCGAGCTGGGCCAGCCCGGCTCTTGTGACGATATGGACATTGGCAAGCCGTTCGAGCCGGTGGCCGATCTGGTCAAAGCCTACCGTGAGGCCGGCGGGCGCATCGGGATTTGCGGCGCTTGCATGATCCACAACGGGTTCAGCGCGGAACAGATGGACCCGGCCTATGAGATCATCACGGCGCCCGATGTGGTCGAATTGATGATGGCGGCGAAAGGCAGTCTGCCGATCACCTGAGGCGGTCACGCGCGCCCAAAAGTGGTGCAGACAGGAAGCAGACATGGGGAAGGGGGCGTTCTGCGCCCCCTTTGTTCTTTTCATTCCGCCGCAAACCCCGTATCACGATTGAACCGCCGGGATGACCCCGCACCGCAGGCAAAAGAAAACAACATGATCACCATCACCACGACCGAAGGCCTTCAGGCTTTCTGCGACCGCGCCAAAGCCCAACCTTACGTCACGGTCGACACCGAGTTCCTTCGCGAACGGACCTATTATTCCAAACTTTGCCTCGTGCAGCTTGCCGTTCCGGGCGACGCCGAAGAGGACGCGGTTCTGGTCGATCCGCTGGCCAAAGGCCTCGATCTCGCGCCGCTTTATGCACTGTTTCGCGACGAAAACGTGGTCAAGGTCTTCCACGCCGCGCGCCAGGATCTCGAGATTTTCTACATTCAGGGTCAGGTGATCCCGACGCCTCTGTTCGACACGCAGGTGGCCGCGATGGTCTGCGGCTTTGGCGAACAGGTCGGCTACGAGACGCTGGTGCGCAAGATCGCCAAGGAAAGCCTCGACAAGACCTCGCGCTTCACCGATTGGTCGCGCCGTCCGCTCAGCCAAGCGCAGGAAAGCTACGCGCTGGCCGATGTGACGCATTTGCGGGTGATCTATGAATTCCTGCGCGATGAGATCAAACGCGAAGGCCGCGAAAAATGGGTGGCCGAGGAGCTTGAGGTGCTGATGTCGCCGGAGACCTATGTGGTCAAACCCGACGACGCCTGGATGCGGGTCAAGACGCGCACCAGTTCGGGCAAATTCCTCGCAGCCGTCAAAGAACTGGCTGCTTTCCGCGAATTCTACGCCCAGAGCCGCGATATTCCACGCAACCGCGTGTATAAAGACGACGCGATGCTGGAGCTCGCGTCGACGAAGCCCAAAACGCCGCAAGACCTGTCGCGTTCGCGGCTTTTGTTGCGTGAGGCACGTAAAGGTGAGATTGCCGACGGTATCTTGCAAGCGATTGAAAAAGCGTCGAATTACACCGCCGCCGAGATGCCGAAGCTGGATATGTCGAAAGACAAGATTCAGGTGAACCCGGCGCTGGCGGATATGCTGCGGGTGTTGCTCAAGGCAAAATCCGACCGTTTCAACGTGGCCGCCAAAATGATTGCCTCCGCGTCTGACCTCGATCAGATCGCGGCCGGGAAACGCGATCTGCCGGTGTTCAAGGGCTGGCGCGCCGAGGTTTTCGGTGACGATGCGCTGCGGCTCTGCAAGGGTGAGATTGGTCTGGCCGTCAAAGGTCAGCGGGTCGATGTGATCGCGCTTTAAACGTCTGACCAAGAGCCTCAAATGCGGCTCTCGGTCGAATGTCTTGGCCTGATGCGCGTCTCACGCTCCCGTCCTTTCTCTTTTCAGGTGAAAAGACGAGAGCTTTAAAGCGCGACCATATTTTCGTTCAAAATCATCTCAAACCGTTTGCCAGTGAGGGTTTTCGGTTCAAACCCGCAAGCGCGATAGGTGGCCTGCGCGACCAGATTGTGGTCCTGCGTGCCAACCGTCAGGCTGTGGCATCCCATGGCAATGGCGGTGGCTTTCGCCTCGGCAATCAGCGCGCGCCCGACGCCTTGTCCGCGCGCCTCTTTGGCGATGTAAAGGTGATGCAGGTCCAGCGTTTTCTGGCCATGGTGCAGGCGCACACCGCCGACCAATCCGGCGTAACCGACCAACGCGCCGTCGCGTTCCGCCACCAAAAGCCGCAACCACGGCAGATCGGCGCGCATCAAATCGATGAGGCCGGGCAGGTCCAGCTCCGGCTCATCGCCGTGATGATGTGCCAGCGCGTGGATCATATGCAAAAGCGCATCCTTGTCGCCCCAACGCGCGCGGCGGATCGTGAGGCTGTCCTTCGGGGTGGTAATCTTTGTCAGTAGGGTCATGTTTTTCTCCTGTGGGCGCCACAGGAGGGGAAGTTTGACATGAAAAAAGCCGCCTCTTGTGGCGGCTGTTCAATGTTCCAAGCTGAAAGGCCGCGCTTATGTAAGCTCGGTCCAATAAAAAACAGTCATGGAAGCGGTCTGTGTCATGCGGGCAATTTGCGCGGCGTGGGGAGGCCTGTCAAGCGCAAAGCTCAGGCCAGCGCCATTTTGTCCAGTGCCATTTCGTAATGCGGCGCGCGCGGCGAAGGGCGTTCGAACCCGACGGCGCGATAGGCGGCCTTGGCGGTCTCAGAGGTGCTCAGGATGCCGACACTCAAGGTGCCGCAGCCCAGACGATGCGCCACGTCCCGCGCCGCCTGCGTCAAGGCGCGCGCAACACCTTCGCCGCGATATTCGGGCCGGACATAGAGGTGATGCATCTGCATGGCGCGGTCGATGGGACTCAGTTGCAGCCCGCCGACCAGCACGGTGTAGCCGATCAAATCGCCATTCTGCTCGGCGACCAGAATGCGGGCCCAAGGCGAGGAGGCATAGAGCAGGTCGATCAGAACATCCTCATCGAGCTGCAATTGATCCTTGGTCACCGTTTGCAGGTCGCGGATCATCTCAAGCAGGCACGGCAAATCCGCCTGTTCCATCGCGCGGAGGGTCAGGGGCGGGAGGGCCGATGCGGCGGTGAGGGCCGCGATGTCGAATTTGCGCTCTGTCATGTCGGTCATGTCTTGATCTCTTGCCGCGTCTTTCGCCGGGACAAGACATCAAAAAGGTTAAGGCAGCCCTACGGTGCCGGTGAATTTTCTGTAAAAACGACCGTTTTTGATCTGGAGGGTGCGTTTGGTGCCCATATGTGGCAGAGATCGCGCTCTGTCAATCTGTCGATTTGACCAAATTGAGTGTTTGGTCAAATCTGGAGGGCGTGTGGCGCCGATGCGCCGATGCGGCGAGGCCCGGGGCCTCACCGCGTGAGATCACATGAGATCAAAGGCTCAGCCGTCGTAATCGACCTCTTCGGTCAGACGCAGGGCTTCGGCGCGTTCTTCGGCGAGACGCGCCAGAGGGATGTTGTCCGGGTGCAGATCGCCCCAGCTTTTCACCAGCTCGGAGGCCTCGGTGCCCGGCACGACGGGGTATTCGGAATTCACCTCGGCGTAGATTTCCTGCGCGTGTTTGGAGGTCAGGAATTCAATGAATTGAACGGCTTCCTCGGTGTTCTTCGACGATTTCGTCAGCGCAACGCCGGAGATGTTCACATGCGTGCCGCCGCCGTCTACGTCAAAACGCGGGAAATCGAGGCGCACGGAGTTGGCCCATTCCTGCTGTTCCTCATCGGCCAGCATTTCGCCCATGTAATAGGTGTTGCCCAGCGAGATGTCGCATTCGCCAGCCCAGATCGCCTTGACCTGTGCGCGATCGTTGCCCTGGGGTTTGCGGGCGAGGTTGGCCTTGAGGCCTTCGAGCCAGGCTTTGGTTTCCTCGGGGCCGTGATGCGCGAGATAGGCGGAGGTCAGGCCGATCATATAGGTGTGCATGCCGGAGCGGGTGCAGATGCGGCCTTTCCATTTCGGATCGGCGAGGTCTTCGTAGGTGGTCACTTCGCCCTCTGCGACGCGCTCTTTCGAGGCGTAAACGATCCGCGCGCGCGAGGTCACACCCCACCAGTTGCCTTCCGGGTCATGGAATTCGGCGGGGATGTTTTGCTGCAAGGTCTCGGTCATCAGCGGCTGGGTCACGCCCGCGTCCACGGCCTCGGCCAGACGCGAGATGTCGACGGTCAGGATCACGTCGGCGGGCGAGCGGTCGCCCTCGGCCTTCAGGCGCTCTGTGAGGCCTTCGACCAGATAGGCCACGTTGACCTGAATGCCGGTTTCTTCGGTGAACGCATCGACCAGCGGCTGGATCAGCTCCGGCTGGCGATAGGAATAGACATTGACGTCTGCAAAAGCAGAAGAGGCCAAGAGAGACAGGGGGAGCGTTAGGGGAAGAGCGAGTTTGAGCGCGGTCATTGGGACTTCCTTTGATTGGTCCCGCTCGTTAAATCTGACTAAAACGCTCAGGTCAAGTGGTCTCGCCGATCACGCTTGCTTTCTTAGCGGCCTTCTCGCGAGCCTTCGCTTTGTCCCAAAGCGCATCCATCTCGGCCAGATCGCTGTCCGCAGGCGTCTTTCCAATTGCTTTAAGATCGTCTTCAACTGCATTGAAACGACGTGTAAATTTCGCGCTGCAGGCACGTAGAGCCTCCTCGGCATCCACCCCCAAATGCCGCCCCAGATTGACCACAACAAAGAGCAAATCGCCGAATTCCTCGAAGACCTCGTCTTTCGTCAACCTGTCGCGCGCCTCTTCCAATTCGGCGGCTTCTTCGCGGATTTTGTCCAGAACATGGGAGGTGTCCGGCCAGTCAAAGCCCACCCGCGCCGCACGCTTTTGTAGCTTCTGCGCGCGCATCAAAGCAGGCAGGCCCATGGCCACGCCGTCGAGCACACGGGTCTCCCCACGGCGCGCACGCTCCTTGGCTTTTTCCTTTTCCCAATCCTTGGTCTGCTGCTCCGGCGACTTTTGATTGCTCTCGTCGCCAAAGACATGCGGATGACGGGAAATCATTTTGGATGCAATGGCTTGCGCGACGTCGTGAAAGTCGAAAAGTCCTTTGTCAGCGGCAATTTGCGCCTGAAACACCGATTGGAACAACAGGTCCCCCAGCTCGGATTTCAAATCCTCCATATCGCCACGCGCGATGGCGTCGTCGACCTCATAGGCCTCCTCAATAGTATAGGGCGAGATGGTCGCGAAATCCTGTTCGATATCCCAAGGGCAGCCGCCCTCCGGGTCACGCAGGCGACGCATGATTTCCAAAAGCTGTTCAATGCCTTGCGGGACGTTGTGAATGGCATCACTCATGGCGGGCTCCTTTGGCGAGAAGCGCATCCACCCGGTCCGATCCGGCGGGGGTGCAGGTGGAAAAGACGCCTTGGCTCAGGATGTCTTCGGCGTTCGAAATCAGCCGCTCGTGGATCGACCGCGCCAGCAAAGAGCCAAGCGAAATGCGCGCCACGCCGAGGGCGGCGAAATCGGCGCGGGTGAGGTTTTGCAGCGGGCCGACGGGCAGGGCGTTCACTGGTTTCTTGGTCGCCGCCACCACGGTTTTCAGATCCTCGATGGTGCCGGGACAGGGCACGTAGAGGCAATCCGCCCCCGCCGCGTCAAAGGCCCGGAGGCGCCGCAGGGCCTCATTGAGATCGTAATCGCCATTCATCACCCCGTCGGCGCGCGCCACGAGGACGAAATCACCGGGCAGGGCGCGGGCGGCGCTCACGGCAGCTTTGATGCAGTCGACCGCCAGATCAAACTCCCGCGCACCTGCGTTGGGGAAGGCCGTGTCTTCGATGGAAATTCCTGACAATCCAGCCTCATAGGCCAGTTTTACGGTCCGCGCGACCTCATCGGGATCATTGGAAAACCCGTTCTCGAAATCGCCAGAGACCGGCACGGAGACGGCGGCCACGAGGTCTTGGGCATGAGCCAGCGCCTCGTCGCGGGTCAGCGTGCCGCCATCCGGGCGCCCGAGGGTAAAGGCCTGTGCGGCCGAGGAGGTGGCAATCGCCTGCGCGCCCAGTCCCGCCAACACGCGCGCCGATCCGGCGTCCCAGGCGTTGGCGAGGATAAAGGGCTGGCCGGGGCGGTGGAGGTCTCTGAATGTCGTCTGGGTCATAGGCGTCACCCTGACCCTCACAAGAGGGCTTTGCAAGCCGGAAAACCCGCGCTACAAGAACCGCATGACCAACCGTGCCACCATCATTATTGGCTGCTGCATTATCCGCTGACATCGTCGCGCGGGTCCGGTCTCTTTTCACCTGAAATGGAAGCTGATAAGCCCGCGGGGGACACCCTGAGGGACTAGCTTATGACCATCAAGCTCACCAATTCGAAAACGCGCAAGAAAGAGATTTTCGAGCCGATCGACCCGAACAATGTGCGGATGTATGTCTGTGGTCCGACGGTTTACGACCGCGCCCATATCGGCAACGCGCGGCCTGTGATCGTGTTCGATGTGCTCTACCGGCTGTTGCGCCATGTCTATGGGCCGGATCACGTCACCTATGTGCGCAACTTCACCGACGTGGATGACAAGATCAACGCGCGCGCGGCGGAGAGTGGGCGCTCGATCCGCGAGATCACCGACGAGACGACCGGGTGGTATCTCGACGACATGCGCGCGGTGGGGGCAATGGACCCCGACCAGATGCCGCGGGCGACCGAATTCATCGGCGCGATGATTTCGATGATCGAAGGGCTGATTGCGAAAGGCCACGCCTATGCCGCAGAGGGCCATGTGCTGTTTTCCGTCGAGAGCTATAAGGACTACGGCAAACTCTCGGGCCGCTCCATCGACGATATGATCGCGGGCGCCCGCGTCGAAGTGGCACCCTACAAACGCAACCCGATGGATTTCGTGCTGTGGAAACCGTCGTCGGACGAGCTGCCGGGCTGGGACAGCCCGTGGGGCCGGGGGCGTCCGGGCTGGCACATTGAATGCTCGGCGATGTCTTATGAGCTTTTGGGTGAGAGTTTCGACATTCACGGCGGCGGCAACGACTTGATGTTCCCGCACCATGAAAACGAGATTGCGCAGAGCTGCTGCGCCCATCCGCAGGGCGGCTTCGCGCGCTATTGGCTGCACAACGAGATGTTGCAGGTCGAGGGCAAGAAAATGTCCAAGTCTCTGGGCAATTTCTTCACCGTGCGGGATTTGTTGGATGGTCATGACGGGATGCCGGGCGTGCCGGGGGAAGTAATCCGCTTTGTGTTCCTCTCGACACATTACCGCAAGCCGATGGACTGGACGGCGGAGAAGGCGGAGCAGGCGAAGGCGACTTTGAAGAAGTGGCGAAGCCTGGGGAGCAGCGCTCTCGGAACTGGAAACGCTGATCCACGGGTTCTGGAAGCCATTGCCGATGACTTGAATACGTCGAAAGCTATCTCTGTCCTTCATGAAATGGCGAAGAAAATTCAAAATCAGCAACGGCACGATACTCCACCTGATGAGGTGGAAGACTTTGTTGCTTCCGCACGTTTGCTCGGTCTTTTAGAGGACAGAGCAAATATGGGGGCTTGGGTTTTCGAGGGCGCTGTTGGGAAGTTAATTGACCTCACCACCTACGCCGATCATCTCTTCGCCCTGCGCCAATCCGCCATGGAAACCAAAGACTTCTCCGCCGTCGACGCGATGAAAACCGCGCTCTTGGACGCGGGTGTCGAGGTGCGTATGTCTAAAGCTGGCGTGGAACTTGATGCGGGCCCCAACTTCGATGCGGCGAAACTTGAGGGGCTACTTTGATGACCACAGCCAGCACCAAAGACCGCCTCTACCTCTACGACACCACACTCCGCGACGGCCAGCAGACCCAAGGCGTGCAATTCTCCACCGAGGAAAAGCACCTGATCGCCGATGCGCTCGACCATCTCGGCGTCGATTACATCGAGGGGGGCTGGCCCGGCGCCAATCCGACCGACAGCGAATTCTTCGCCGACGCGCCCAAGACCAAAGCCCGTTTCACCGCCTTCGGCATGACCAAACGCGCCGGGCGCTCCGCCGAGAATGACGAGGTGCTCGCGGGCGTGTTGAACGCGGGCACGGACTCCGTCTGTCTCGTCGGCAAGACCCATGATTTCCACGTCACCACGGCGCTCGGAATCACGCTTGAGGAAAACATCGAGAACATCGAAAAATCCATCGCCCATCTGGTGGCGCAAGGCCGCGAGGCGCTGTTCGATGCCGAGCATTTCTTTGACGGCTTTAAGGCCAACCCGGACTATGCGATCGCCTGTTGTCAGGCCGCCTACAAGGCTGGCGCGCGCTGGATCGTGCTTTGCGACACCAACGGCGGCGCGCTGCCCAGTGAGGTCTATCAGATCACGCTCAAAGTCATCGAGGCGGGCATTCCCGGCGCACATCTGGGCATTCACACCCATGACGACACCGGCAACGCCGTCGCCAACAGCCTCGCCGCCATCAACGCCGGCGCGCGGCAGGTGCAGGGGACATTGAACGGCCTCGGCGAGCGCTGTGGCAATGCCAATTTGATGACGTTGATCCCGACATTCCTGTTGAAAGATCCGTATAAGTCGACGCTCGACACAGGGGTCACGGAGGACGCCCTGAAGAGCCTCGTCAAGACCTCGCGCATGCTCGACGACATCCTGAACCGGGTGCCGCTGCGCTCCGCGCCTTACGTCGGCGCTTCGGCCTTTGCGCATAAGGCGGGGCTTCATGCCTCGGCCATTCTCAAGGACCCGACCACCTACGAACACATCCCGCCCGAAACCGTCGGCAACGCGCGGATCGTGCCGATGTCCAATCAAGCGGGACAATCGAACCTGCGCTCGCGTTTGGCGGATATGGGGCTTGAGGTGTCGGAACGGGCCGACCTTGGCCGCATTCTTGAGCGCATCAAACAGCGCGAAAGCGAGGGCTATTCCTACGACACCGCGCAGGCCTCCTTTGAACTCGAAGCGCGTCGCGAATTGGGCCTCATGCCTGCGTTTTTCGAGGTCGAGCGCTACCGCGCTACGGTCGAACGCCGCCGCGATGCAAAAGGCCGCGAAATCCATCTCTCCGAGGTCACGGTCGTGGTCAATATCGCCGGAGAACGCCACCTGTCGGTCTCCGAAGGCATCATGGCCGACGGCAACGACGGCGGGCCTGTGAACGCCCTCTCAAAAGCGCTGGTGAAAGATCTCGGGCCATATTCCGAACTGATCTCCGACATGGAACTCGTTGATTTTAAAGTCCGGATCACCAATGGCGGCACCGAGGCGCGCACCCGTGTCATCATTGATCACGAGGACAGTCTGGGCCGCCGCTGGTCCACCGTGGGCGTGTCCTCGAACATAATCGACGCCTCCTTCGAGGCGCTTTTGGATGCGGTGCTGTGGAAACTTTTGCGCGACGGTGCGACGGCGCTTGGGGCGGAATGAGGGGGCAGAATGACGGAGCGTGCTTTCTTTCGGCCGCCATCGGCAGGTGCGCCTGAGGCGGATGACATTCTGCGGATGCAGGACGTGCATCTGGGGCCGGTTGATATCTATGTGCCGGATGTCGGGACGCTTTATTGCGATATTGACGGCACGCTGGCGGATATAGCCCATCGACGCCGCTTTCTTGAACGCACACCGAAAGATTGGAAAGCGTTCAAATCCACGATGCATCTCGACGCGCCCATGTCCGAGGTGATTGCGGCGGTCAAACGCTTGTATGCTGCGGGATGGAATGTGGTTTTGATGACGGGGCGCGACGCGGCAAGCCGGCGGGTCACCCAAGACTGGCTCAAGCAGTTCGACGTGCCCTATGCGGCCATATTCATGCGCGCAGATGGCGATTATCGCCGCGACGATTTGGTGAAGGCCGACCTGATGGCCGAGGCTGAGGACGCAGGGTTCAGAGCGGATCTGGTGTTCGATGATCGCGATCAGGTGGTGCGCATGTGGCGCAACAGCGGGCTGACCTGTGTGCAGGTCGCAGAAGGAAATTTTTGATATGAGCGTTCAGGCCTGTGCAGAGATCGTCCAAAAGGGCGATGAGGACCGGTTTCGTGCCACCATGGCCGCGCCTCTGGCCGCGCGCGAGGTGTTGTTCCCGATCCATGCCTTTTGTCTTGAGGTCGCGAAGGCGCCTTGGGTCACGCAAGAAGCGATGATCGCCGAGATGCGGTTGCAGTTCTGGCGCGATGTGTTGCAGGAGAAAATCGACGGCAAGGCGCCGCGCGCTCATGAGGTGGCGGGGCCTTTGGCGCAGGTGTTGGACACGGCTTCGGCGCAGGCTTTGGATGCCACGGTGACCGCGCGGCAATGGGACATTTACCGCGATCCGCATGAGGATGCGGCGGCCCTTCGGACCTATCTGCACAACAGCTACGCCATCCCGATGCACCTCGCAGCCCGTCTGCTTGGTGCACCGGAATCCGCGACCAAAGCGCTTAATGCTCTGGGCTACGCGGGTGGCTTGGCGCGCTATCTGATGGCCATTCCGGGGTTGCAATCGGCGGGGCGGATTCCGCTCGTTGACGGTCGCCCTGAAGCGGTCTCGGAGCTTGCAAAAGAGGCCTTGGAACAGGGCCGTTGGGGCGCGCAGAAATTGGGCAAATTGACCAAAACCGCCCGCGCGCCGATGATCGACGCGGTGATGCATTTGCCGGTTCTGAAGCAGGCGGCAAAAGACCCGGATGCGGTTTTAGATGGGCGGTTGGGGCAGGGACCCGCGCGCAAATCCTTGCGGCTGGCTGTGGCGTCTCAATCGCCCAGTTGGGCTTTTTTCTGAGTGTAATCGAGCACATAGACCCGGATCGCCGAGGCCAACCCGCTGTCCACGCCGCGCAATTCGTCGATTTCGGCGGCCAGCACATTGACTGGGATGTCGCGCTCTTTGGCGATGCCGCGAAAGGCGCGCCAGAACGGTTCTTCGAGCGACACAGAGGTGCGGTGGCCGTGCAAAGTCAGCGAGCGTTTGACCGGGCGGCCCATCAAGAGCGCGCTCATGTGTCGTCTCGCTTATGTGCGTCCAATTCCGATTTCGCCTTGGCCTTCTGCGCCTCTTCGAGGGCTTTTTGCGCCTTGGTGCGACCGAATTTCACGGCATTCTGATCGCCCTCGGCGCGCTTGTTTGCGCGGGCTTTCTGTTTGCGAAACTGGTTCAGATTGGTGACGTTATCGGTGCTCATGGGGTGGAATGATACCGCAAGGGTGGGTTTTACGCCAGTGCCAAAATCGGCCCGTCCAACAACGCCATCAGCGCGCCGAAATAGCCCTCTGAGCGCGCCGGGCGGTTCGGGTCTGAGCTGATCGCGACAGCCAAATCGCGCTCCGGGTGGGCGGCGATGATCTGGCCACCGTAGCCGCGCGCAAGGATGTAACCACTATCGCTCAGGAACCAGCCGTAGCCATAGGACATGCCGGACCAGGGCGAGCGAGTGCGGGCCGTGGTGGAGGCCTCGATCCAAGCTTGCGGCAGGACCTCGCGACCCTCGAACCAGCCGCCATCGCGCAGCATTGTGGCGATTCTCAACATGGCGCGGGGCGTGAGCGCCATTTCATTGCCACCCATGTAATAGCCCTGCGGATCGCGGGTCCAGGGCGGGATCTCGATGCCCAAAGGCTGGCCCAAGATGCGGCGCATCTGGGTTAAAAGCGTCTCGCCGGTGGCCTCGGACAGTGCGGCGCCCAAGAGATGGGTGCTGCCGCTGGAATAGATCATTCGGCCGCCCGGTTCGGCTTCCATCTCGCGGGTCAGGGCGTAGCTGTTCCAGTTCGCGGCATTGACCCAGGCGCCGTAATTCGGCCCGGAGGTCGAGGCCAGTCCTGCACGTAGGCTGACGAGGTTTTCCAAGGTGATGTCGCGCACCTTTGGGTCAGCAGAGGCGGGAATGAGGCGGGGGGCAACCTCGCCCAGCGTGGCAGTGATTGAGGGAACGGCGCCTGACGCAATCGCGTCGCCGAGGCACAGCGCCACGAGGCTTTTGGAACAGCTTTTGATGTTGGTCAGCCGGTCCAACCCGCCGCCGCGTGGGGCCTCGGCAAAAATCACCTCAGAGCCGCGCTGCACCTGCAGGGACTGGAGTTGATCGAGGCCGTTCACGGTGTCTGAGAGAGACGTGCCCTGCGCCCAGGCGGGGCGAAGGGCGGTGAGGGCGAGGGCCGCAGAGGCGGCTGTGAGAATCTGGCGACGATACATGCCGCCAGACTGTCATAGGTTTTGAGCTTTGAGGACTCACGGGCGATCACAGTCCCGCGGGTCATTCGCTAAGCGAGATTTGTCCTTAGTTTTGAGGGGCGTAGGAGCGCATCACCTCTTCGTAGCGCGCGGTGGTGATCTCCGGGTTGTGCGTCTGGACGCAGGCAACCATTTCCGGGCGCGCCCCATCGGGGGCGGCGGCGTCACCGGCTTGGTAACGTTGCTTCGCGGCTTTCATCTCTTCGCGCGAAGGACGGTTGGCTTTGAAACATTGGGTCAACTCCTGTTTGGTGAGGCCCAGGTCTTTGGCGATGTCTTCGACCGGGAAACGGCCCTGTGCCGTGGCGGGCAGGGCAAGGGAGATGAGAAGCGGGGCTGCAAGAAGGAATTTCATAGACTGTCTCCTGTTTGATTGAGCCTCTGATACGGGCCTCCCCGCCGCCTTCCGTCGCGCAAAAAGAAAGGCGACCCGAGGATCGCCTTCACTTTAATTTGTCATGTTTTCAGCGTAGGGAGACGCTGTTTCGCGCGTAGCGGATCAGGTTTCGATCAGTCCTTCGGACCGATCATCTGCTCCGGGCGGACCACGGCGTCAAAGGTCGCCTCATCCACAAAGCCCAGCTTGATCGCCTCTTCCTTGAGGGTCGTGCCGTTTTTGTGCGCGGTCTTCGCGACTTTGGTGGCGTTGTCGTAGCCGATGGTCGGCGCCAGCGCGGTCACCAGCATGAGGGACTCGTGCAGCAGTTTCTCGATACGCGGCTCGTTGGCCTCGATGCCCGCCACCATGTTGTCGGTGAAGGCCGAGGCGCTGTCGCCGAGCAATTGCATCGACTGGAGCACGTTATAGGACATCATCGGGTTGTAGACGTTCAGCTCGAAGTGACCTTGGGAACCCGCGAACCCGACGGCGGCGTCATTGCCCATGACATGGGCGCAGACCATGGTCAGCGCTTCGGCCTGGGTCGGGTTCACCTTGCCCGGCATGATCGAGGAGCCCGGCTCGTTTTCCGGCAGGATCAGCTCGCCCAGACCGCAACGCGGGCCGGAGCCGAGAAGACGCAGGTCGTTGGCGACTTTGAACAGGGACGCTGCGACGGTTTTCAGCGCGCCGGAGAACATCACCATGGCGTCATGTGCAGCGAGCGCTTCGAATTTGTTCGGGGCGGTCACAAACGGCAGGCCGGTGATTTCGGCCATGTTTTTGGCGACAGCTTCCGCCCAGCCTTTTTTCGTGTTGAGACCGGTGCCGACAGCCGTGCCGCCTTGGGCCAACTCGTAGATCGCGGGCAGGCACATCTCGACGCGCTTGATGCCCATGCGGACCTGATGCGCGTAGCCGCCGAATTCCTGACCCAGCGTCAGAGGCGTCGCGTCCTGGGTGTGGGTGCGGCCGATCTTGATGATGTCTTTGAATTTCTCGGCTTTTTCCTCGAGCGCTGCGGCCAGTTTGTTCAGCCCCGGAAGCAACACGTCACGCGCCTGCATGGCGATGCCGACATGCATGGCAGTCGGGAAGGTGTCGTTCGAAGACTGGCCCATGTTGCAGTGATCGTTCGGGTGCACCGGATCTTTCGACCCCATCGTGCCGCCCAGCATTTCGATCGCGCGGTTCGAGATCACCTCGTTGGCGTTCATGTTGGACTGGGTGCCGGAGCCGGTCTGCCAGACGACGAGCGGGAAGTTGTCGTCGAATTTGCCGTCGATCACCTCGGTGGCGGCGGCGACGATGGCGTCGCCCAGCTCTTTTGCCAGCTTGCCCTGCGCCATGTTTTCCATCGCACAGGCTTTTTTCACCACGCCCAGAGCGCGGATGATTGGCACCGGCTGACGTTCCCACCCGATGGGGAAGTTCATGATCGACCGCTGGGTCTGCGCGCCCCAATATTTGTCGGACGGGACTTCGAGCGGGCCAAAGCTGTCGGTTTCGGTACGGGTGGTCATCGGGGCACTCTCCCATGCTATGCCAAAGATTGCTTTGGCTATAAGGCCTCAAACAGGGGCTTGCAATGTATACCGAGGCATACATGTCGGTGATAGCGCTAAAAAACGACGCGATGCACCGGGATGCACCGCGACGGGCGTCAGCTCACGCGGCGACGGTATTCGAATACGCGCGCCGGCGGCAGGTTGGCCCAGACCGTGCCGCGCTTCTCGGACACAAGGCCTAACTCTCCCTGCATCTCCGGCGTGATCGGCGAAGAGTTGGCATAGGTGATCTGGGTGAAAAACGCGCCCGGTGCCATGACCTCAAAGGCTCGGCCCACAACGGCCCGTTGCAGTGCGGGTTTCGCCAGCACCGGCACGCCCGAAATCACCGCGCCAATGTTGCTGAGCCCAATGTCGCGGATGTCTTCGGCGGGTCGGTTGATGACATGGACACCTGGGAATTTCTCGCACAGCTCCACACAGAACCGTGGGTTCAGTTCGAGGAGTGTGAGCCGCGCAGGATCGATACCACGCGCAAGGATTTCGCGGGTAAAGGCGCCAGTGCCCGCGCCGATCTCGACGATGGGGCCGGAAATATCCTCGACACCGCGAGTCATGAGACGCGCTGTGGCGGAGGACGAGGGGGCAATGGCGCGGACCTCATCGGGATTGCGGATCAATTCTGAGAAAAAAACGGCAAAATCGCGCGGCATGATGTCCTCCTGTTTGTGATAGAGGTGCGCGCGCAGCAAGGCGGACGCAAGGGAGATTGTGCCGCTGTTACGCAAACTTCACGCGGTTGTATCGTGCCTTTCATACTGCGGGTACGGTGCGGGCACACTGCGGCCACGCTGCGGATGACGTCGCTTCAGGCCTTTGTGATTTTGGTGGGTAAATGCGCAATGATTGTTCAAATATGCGCATGGGGTATGCTGTTCTTTGAGGGCAACGAAGAATTGCCACAGCTTTGACGTACCGGGTACCAATGCGGCGGTCAGGCGCGCGGCAATTCGCCCCAAATGCGCCTTAAGTGTACGTTTTCAGGAGTTTATTATGCAGGAAATGACGTCGGGACCTCGCGAGCGATTGATCCTTCCGTTTCTCGCTTCGTTATATCACGGTTTTGCGCAGCCCTTTGGCTGGTTGGCTTTTCGCGTGATCATCGGCGGCCTTTTGATGGTCGAGGGTTGGCCAAAAATCACCGCGCCGATGGGGCAGGTGGGATTTGTCGAAAATGTGGTTGGGCTGCCTGCCGGTTGGTTCTTTTCGCCGCTTTTGGCGATCTTGCAATTCTTTGGTGGCGCCATGATTGCTGTGGGTCTGGTCACCCGTCCGATTGCCTTGATCAACGCTGTGATGTTGCTTGTGACGCTGTGGTTTCACATGTCGCACCCCTATGGCGACGCGTTCCTGACGCCTGAAGGCTTGGCCTTTCTTAAGGACCATACGAGCTATTTGACGGCCCAGGGACAGGCGCGTCTGCTCGGGGACGGCGGTGCCGCATTCTTGCATCAGGTCCAGCTCAAGGCTGAATTCAATTCGACATTCTGGTTTGCTGGCGCGGCGATCATCGCGGCGTTTGGCGGGGGCAAGCTGTCGCTTGATCGTATGATCGGCAAAGAATTCTGAGACATAACACGCAAAAACAAGAAAAGCCGCTCTCAAGGGAGCGGCTTTTTCATGTTCTGGAATGATCCAAAACGAGACATTTACTTGCGGAACTTGTCCAGAGAGACAATCTCTGCCTCTTTCGGCCCGCTGCTTTTCTCCGGCTCGTCTTTCGGCTCGAAAGAGGTCACCTCTGCGTCATGCGGGATCTCGTCCTCGTCCATTTCCTCGACATCGTACTCCTGCGTCTCGAACCGCAGGCCGAATTCGACGGAGGGGTCCACGAAGGTGCGGATCGCGTCGTAAGGGATATAGAGAGGCTCCGGGCTGTCGCCAAAGTTCAGCGTGATCGCGAACCCGTCTTCGGAGACCTCGAGATTGTCGAACCAATGCTGGATGACGATGGTCATTTCCTCGGGGTAGCGATCCGACAGCCAGTCGGCCAGCTCCACATCCGGGTGCATCGTGTCAAAGGTGATAAAGAAATGATGATCCCCCGGCAGACCGTCCTTGGCCACGCCATCGAGCACCTTGCGGATCAGTCCGCGCATGGCGTCGTGCATGAGGTTGCCATAATCGATGGTTTTGGCCATCCGAGCGTCCTTTCCTTATCCCTTCCTCGCAGCATAAGGGATTCTGTGGCAGAGGGAAGAGGCCTTTGAAGGGGCTCACATTGTGCCGATCTCACCAGTGCCGATTTCAACCGCGCCCAGAGCTAATCCGGCCAAGGCCATAAGGGCCAGCGTGACCATCAGGCCGCGTTTGAACACAAAGAGCAGGATGGCTGCGAGGGTCACGAGCGCGAGCGCTTCGAGCGACAGGCTGTTCAGATCGGGCAGGGTGAGTCGCAACGGCCCGAGGCTTTGTGACGAGACGCGGGTGAAGAGAACATGCAGTGCAAACCACCACGACAGCGAGGCGATCACACCGACGACGGCGGCGGTGACGGCCTTGAGCGCGGCGTCCAATCTGGGCCGCGTGGCGATCCAGTCGATGTAAGGCGCGCCTGCGAAAATCCATAGAAAACAAGGGATAAATGTCACCCAAAGTGTGACCAACGCGCCGAGGATGCCACCAAAGACTCCCAAAGGTGTGGCAGCCATATAGCCCACGAACTCTGTCACGAGGATCAGGGGGCCGGGCGTGGTTTCGGCCAGCCCCAAGCCATCGAGCATCGCCTCGGGCGTCAGCCAACCGTGGTTTTGCACCGCCTCCTGCGACATATAGGCCAAGACTGCATAGGCGCCGCCAAAGGTCACGACCGCGAGTTTCGAGAAAAACAAGGCGATCGCCAAAAGCCGTTCTTGCCCCGCGAGCCACAACCCGATCAAGGGCGCCGCCCAAAGCGCGCCCCAAAGGGCCAGCGTGCGGGGCAGATGCGTGGCTTTTGGGGCATTGGTCGTCTGTGCCGAGGCCTTGGCCGTCAGTGCGCCATAGAGACCAGCGCCCAGAACGATCAGCGGAAAGGGCGTGGCGAAAAAACTGATCAGCGCAAAGGAGAGCGCCGCCAAGACCCAGCGGCTGCGTGTGCCGAGGGCCTTTTTGCCCAATCGGAACAGGGCCTGAATGACGACCAGAACCACCGTGGCCTTGATCCCGGCAAACAACGCCTCGGAGGCGGGCAAGTGGCCGAAATGCGCATAAAGCGCCGCGAGCGCCAGCATCACAAGCGCGCCGGGGGTTGTGAAAAACAGCCCCGCGATCACGCCGCCCGGCACGCCGCGCAGGCGCCAACCGGCATAGGTCGCAAGCTGCATCGCCTCGGGGCCGGGGAGCATCATGCAAAAGGAGAGCGCGGAGAGGAAGCCGTCCTCAGAAAACCAGCGCCGGTCTTCGACCAATTCGCGGTGCATCACCGCGATCTGCGCCGCCGGTCCGCCAAAGGACAAAAGCCCGATCCGGGCGAATGTTTTCAGGAAAGCCGAAAAATCCGGGTGATGTGGAACGGGCTGGGGCGACATGGGAGAGCCTCGGTCGGGAACCTTTGCTGTCTTGGTAGCCGCCCCAGCCTGTGGGTCAAGTCTTAGGTTTCAGGTCTTAGCTTTGAGGCGCGAGACGGACAAGGCCGCCGGTCTGGCCTTCGAGCACGCCGTGCTCCTCCGACGTCGGTTTGAGCATCGCTTCCAAGAGCACTGTGGTCGGCGTCCAATAGGGGATGTACCAGTCCTGATCGACCTCAAGGATCAGCACCTCATCCTTGGCGGCATCATAGGCGCCGATCAGCGACACATGCGGGCCGTCCCAATCGCCGGTCACAACGCCTTGGTTGAAATAGACCATGAGCGCGTCGTCAGAGCTTTCTTCGTTTTGGATCAGCCATTTGCGGGTGGTGTCTAACGTCGCCCCGCTGGCGTCCGCCGGTTTGAACGCTGTCACGCCATAGCCCTCAAGACCCGCGACCGGCAGGGCCGCCGTGGCATAGGTGACGAGATCGTCGAACATGACGCCATCGCCGCCTTCGGCCGAAATCTCCGACCAATGGGCGTCGCCAACGGCCTCCAAGAGGTCGGGCTGGGTCATCACCGTGTCTTCGGCATTGGCGGGCAGGCCAGCCAGTCCGTTGACGGCGGCGGTCACCGTGGCCACGCCACAGGCGGAGCTGGTGAACTGTGGTTTCACATAGGGCGCGAAGGCCCAGTAATCCGGCGCAGGCGCGGCTCTGAGATAGTCCGTGGCTTCGGTCACTGGGGTGGCGTTGGGGCCGAGTTTCGGCAGAGGGGCCTCGTCTTCGGCATGGGCGGCGAGGCCGGTACAGAGGGCCAGCGGCAGGGCAAGAGAAAGGGCAAGCGCCTCAGGCAAAGCAACGGTCAGTTTCATATGTCACCTATTTGAAAAACGGGTCATGACCGTGGAGCTATCTCTGCCGACACGCGATCCCGCCCGCTTACTTTTGATCAAATTTCAGGATTGGCAAGGGAAACCGAACCAGACCTTTGCAGGCGGGGCGAGGGTGCCGCGTTTTCAGGCGAAGACGGTCAGCCGTAGACTGTTCCTCAAAGGCTGTCAGCTCAGGGTTTCTCCCGCCAGCATGAGCGCGATTGAATCCTTGGGCAAATTGCCCATCTGTTCGAAATAGCTGACGAAGTCATAGCTGTTATGGGCCTCGATGATCTTGCCGTTTCTCAGCCGGATCATCACCTGTCCGGGAATGTGAATCGGCGACATGTCGGAGGCTTTTTGCGCATGAAGCGTCATCCGCACCCAAACGCGGTCGTCCATTTCCATCGAATCTTCGATGCTGAAACTCACATTGCGGACAGCGTGAAGGACGGCGGGAACGAGGCTTTGAAAATCTTCGATCTGGGCCGCGAAATCGGTCATCAGGCCGCTGGCCATTGCCTCGACATCGAAAAAATCGGCGACGGCGTCGAGATTGCCCTCAACCCAGATTTTTTCATACCACGAGGTGAGAATTTCGAGCCCGGTCACGATGTCGCCCATTCATTTTGATGCGTTGCCCCTATGGGATACGCCCAAAATCTAAAGGATTGGTTGCCAGCGCAGAAAAATCTTGCGTCCCTCTCTCATGCGACAGGGGAAAGTGCAGGATTCTGTTGCCAGGCTCCTTCACGATGCGATTTGCAGTCGCCTGAAGGTAGCCCATCCGACTTGAGAGGGAGCGATAAGTGCAAAGGTGGGGAAAGAGGTGCAGGATTCTGTTGCCAGGCTCCTGCGGGCCCCGCCTTACGCTGCTAGGCGAAAGGGCTTAGATTTCGATATTTCGCACAGCTTACGCTGCGAGAGCCATCGGAGCTTTGTTGTCGTTTGCAACTAGCTTAAGTGAACCGATAACGGTGGTATCTCACCGAGACAAAGCAAAACCCCTTTAGACGTCCGTCGATCCTATTTCGTCCCCATGATCCAATCTCTTGCCGGTCTCAAACGAAGACCGAAGAGGGGTATTTGGTGGAGACGCCGGGTACCGCCCCCGGGTCCGATCCGCTTATTACGAGCGCGTTTATGTCCATAGTCGCCTAAGCGACATCCCACATGTAAGCGATGGGAGGCAGGGTTTCAAGGGGTGGTGATACAAGGCGAAACGCCGCCCTTCTGACAGGGCGGCGCTTGTTTTTCGGTGCGATCGTAAAGCCTTAGAACCCGGCTTTGATCTTTTCGAACTCTTCGGACTGCTTTTCACGCAGCTCGACAGACATCGGCAGCTGGGCCAGAACCGGCACGTCGATCGGCTCGAGGCCACCGGCGACGAGCGCCTCTTCGCCCAGCGTCGCCAGACCTTCGGTGTTCGAGATGCCGTAGCCTGCGTCCATCAGGACAGCGGCGTTCGAGGCGTCGAGGAAACCGTTGATATAGTCATAGGCTTTCTCTTCCGAACCGGGGCCGTCTTTCAGGTTCACGTAGCCGCAAAGCCAGAGCGAGGAGCCCTCGGTGGTTTCACGCTGGAAGCCCACCGGGAAACCTTCCTCGACCAGCGTCGGATAGGTTTCGTTCCACGCCCAGGAAATCAGAACTTCGCCTGTCGCCATAAGCTGTGCCAGCTCCGCCGGATCGGTCCAATAGGTGCGCAGGTTCGGATGCACCTCACGCAGCCAGTTCGAGGCGGCTTCGAATTGCTCGTCCGTTGCCGTGGTCCAATCCGTGGTGCCGGTCGCCAGATAGGCCAGCGCATAGGCGTCGTCCACATTGTCCGGCAATGTCATGCGGCCCGCGTATTCCGGGTTCTTGAACACCTCCAAAGAGGCGACGGCTTCGGCCGGCACTTCGTCCGTATTGTAGGCGATGGCGGTTGAGCCAAAATCGGTCGGAATGAAATAGGCGCTCGCGGCCGCCACGTCAGAGCCCAGAAGGTTGCTGTCGAGTTTGGCATATTCGGTGATCTTCGCAGTGTCCCACGGCTCGAGAATGCCGCTTTCCTCCCATTTCTTCACGGAACCCGCGCAGACGTGGCTGACGTCGGCCTTGAAGCCCGACACGAGTTTCTGAAGCGCTTCGTCTTCTTCGCCGAAGAAGGCGAAAGACGGCTGAACACCATTCTTTTCGGCGTATTTGGTGTGGAATTCAGGCGCTTCGAAGCCCGAGTAATCGAACACCAAAAGCTCCGGATCTTCGGCGAAAGCCGCCGCCGCGAGAATGCTGAGCGCTGCGCCGCCCAAAAGGGTTTTCATCATGGTCATGTCATCTCCCTGAAAATGGATCATGTCTGGTGAATGACGCTATCAGGCGTTTGAACCTTTGCAAGCAAGATTCCCGTGAGTTGCACCGGAAGCGGGCGGGACGGGCGGTGTGTGCCATAATTTGATCAAATTATGAGCAGGCCCGTTCCAGACCTTAACTCAAGGCCGTCCGAAGCGTCTGATCCCGCAGATAATCCATCAAAATCTCAAGCCGCGCTCCGACACGCGCCTCCAAAGCCTCCACCATCGCCTCATGCAATGAGATCACCGCATCGCGGTCGCGTTGGCGATAGGTCAGCATGTTCATCAGCGGTTCGATCCCCTCGACCGCCGCGGCCAATTGCCAGGACAGCACCGGATTGCCCGCCGCATCCACCAAAGCCCGGTGAAAGGCGACATCGGAGGCGCAAAACGCCTCGTCCGACAGCTCCGGGTCCTTTTGCCGTGTGATTTCGGCGCGCATTTTGTCGAGGTGGTGGTCCTGACGGTGCTTGGCCGCCAGCCGCACACAGCCTCTCTCCAAGGCAAACCGCGCCTCGCAGGCGGTGGTGATGTCCACCTCATTGAGTGTGATAAGCAGCGTGGCATTTGACGCCATCTGCGTATAGGCGTCCTCAAAACTCTGCCGATGGACAAAGGCCCCGCCGGTGGCACCGCGTTTGGTGCGGATCAGGCTTTGCGCCGCCAAGCGTTTCAAGGCCTCGCGCACGGTGGCACGTGAGACGCCATGGGTCTCGGACAGCTCAGACTCGGAGGGCAGGCGGTCATCGGCCACCAAGGCGCCGCTCAGGATGTCCTGTCGAATGCGCTCCGCGATAGCAGCAGATAAATCCGTTTGTTTTTCGAGCTTTGGTAAATTGTCAGACATTTGACTTGCCAGTGCGATCAATTGTCTGACATTTATGAGGGCAAGTTGGAGAAATTGCAAGATTGAGACGGAGGACCCCATGCGCGCCCTGATCATGGAACAGAATGACACCGGTCTGGCGGAACCGCAGATCAAAGACATTGCCGAATCCGATTTGCCTGAGGGCGATGTTTTGGTGAGGGTGGAGTATTCCACGCTGAATTACAAAGACGGGCTGTGCCTTTCGCCAAAAGGCGGCGGACTTGTGCGCAACTATCCCCATGTGCCGGGCATCGATTTTGCGGGCACGGTGGAGGCTTCTGAGAGTGCTGATTTCAAACCCGGCGACAAGGTGGTGCTCACCGGTTGGCGCGTGGGCGAGGTGCGTTGGGGCGGCTATGCCGAAAAGGCCCGCGTCAAATCCGACTGGCTCGTGCCGCTGCCCGACGGTCTCTCGACGCGTCAGGCCATGGCGGTCGGCACGGCAGGGTTCACGGCGATGCTGGCGGTGATGGCGCTGGAAGATCACGGTCTGTCCCCCGAGAAAGGTCCGGTCTTGGTCACAGGGGCGTCGGGCGGTGTCGGCTCGGTCGCCACGGCCATTCTGGCGCATCTGGGCTATGAGGTCGCCGCCGTCACCGGGCGTCCCGAGGGTGCCGACTATCTCAAATCGCTTGGCGCCACACAGATCGTCGCGCGGGACGATATCAGCGAGACCGTCAAACGCCCGCTCGAATCTGAGACTTGGGCGGGGTGTATCGACGCTGTTGGGGGATCAATGTTGGCGCGGGTGCTTGGGCAAATGAAATACGGCGGCACTGTCGCCGCGATCGGACTTGCAGGCGGCGCCGACCTTCCGGCTTCCGTGATCCCGTTCCTGCTGCGCGGTGTAAACCTTTTGGGCATCGATTCCGTGATGCAGCCGAAAGAGAACCGTCTGCGCTGTTGGAAGCGCATCGCCACGGACCTGCCGATGGAGAAACTCGAAGAGATGGTGCAACCCGCCACGCTCGAAGAGCTGCCCGCACTTGGCGCTGCGATCCTCAAAGGCGGGGTGAAAGGCCGGGTCGTGGTCGAAGTTTGAGCATAAGTGCAGGCGACACCATCCAAAAACGCGCTCTTCTCACTCTTCTCAAGGGCGCGTTTTGCCGTTAACGCTTTGCGTCATGGATATTTCGACACTTCTCCCCTTCGCCGCCCTGATCGCCGTCATCGGCGCCTTCGCGGGCATTCTGGCCGGTCTTTTGGGCGTCGGAGGCGGCATCGTTCTCGTGCCCGCCTTCTACTACGCCTTTGCGGGGCTGGGGTACGACAGTCCGCAGCTCATGCAAATCTGTCTCGCCACCTCCTTGGCGACCATCATCGTGACCTCGATCCGCTCGGCCCTGTCGCACCACAAAAAGGGCGCGGTGGAGTGGCCGATCCTGAAAAGCTTTGCGCCAGGGATTGTCGTGGGTGCCGTGATCGGTGTGCTCGTCGCCTCAAGCCTGCGCTCGGCGACGCTTCAGATGATTTTTGGCGGGGTCGCGATTTTCATCGGGCTTTACATGGCCTTCGGCAATTCCGCCTGGCGGCTGGGCTCTGAGATGCCGAAAGGTCTCATGCGGGCGATCATCTCGCCGCTTATTGGTTTTCTTTCGGTGCTGATGGGCATTGGCGGCGGCTCTTTCGGGGTGCCGACGATGACGCTTTACGGTGTGCCGATCCATCGCGCTGTCGCGACTGCCGCAGGCTTTGGCGCGATCATCGCCATCCCGTCGGTGATCGGATTTCTCTTCGTCAATCTCCCTGCCGAGGTGACACCGCCCTTTACCGTCGGTGCCGTCAATATCGCGGCCTTCCTCTTGGTGATTTGCATGACGCTGATCACCGCGCCTTTGGGCGCGAAGATCGCCCATGCCATGGACCCGAAACCGCTGAAACGCGTGTTTGGTGGCTTTCTGATCCTTGTCGCGCTCAATATGCTGCGCAAGGCTGTGATGGGGTAAGGAGGATTGAGTATTTGACGCACAAAGGAAACGCCGTCTCCTTTGCTGCAAAAATACTCACCTTTGATGTTTGAGCTGTGCCGCGCGGTGCGGCAGTTCGGCCATGATCACGCGACGTGCCTCCGCTGTCATCCGTGACCAGGCTGAGATTTCGTCGATCGAGCGCGCGCAGCCCAGACAGAGCCGGGTGTCCGGGTCGATTTTACACACATCTGTGCAGGGGCTTTCGATCTTTTGACGCGCTGAGGCCATTACAGGTTCCTCAAGCGGTCCAATGCGCCTTGCAGGATCACGCCAGCGGCGACCTGATCGATCTTGTCGGCGCGTTTGGCGCGGGACATGTCGGCCTCCAGCATGGCGCGGTCGGCGGCCACGGAGGACAGGCGTTCGTCCCAGAAGGTGATCGGCAGATCGGTCAACTGGCCCAGATTGCGGGCGAAAGCGCGGGTTTTCTGGCACCGCGGGCCTTCGGAGCCATCCATGTTGCGGGGCAGGCCCAAGACGATGCCTGAGACCTCGCGTGCGGTCAGGAGTTTCAGCAAAGCCTCAGCGTCTAGGGTGAATTTCTTGCGCCGGATTGTCTCCGTGGGCGTTGCGACCGAGCGCAGCCGGTCGGAGATCGCAACGCCAATGGTTTTGTCGCCAAAGTCCAGCCCGGCCAAGGCGCTCATCGGCGGCAGGGAGGCGTTAAATTCTGCGATGTCATCGGTGATCAGGGCGCTCATTCGTCTGTCCTCACTCCACAAGACCCGCACGTTCGGCGCCTTGACGCACCACGGCCAGCGCCTCGGGCGAGGGGCCAAAGATCACCTGCGCCTCGTTCCAGATCGCGCGGGCACGTTCCGTGTCGCCCAGCATGGCGAGCGACGAGATCAGGCGGCCCCATTCCTCGGGCGAGCCGCCTTCGTTGGCGAGACGCGCGGACAGGCCATCGACCATGCCACGGATCATGTCCTGACGCTCTTCCGGTGTCATTTCGGCGGTGGCGTCGATGTCTTCTTGAGTTGGGCCGCGCAGGCCGTCTGCCGCCGGGGCAGGTGGCAGGGTGTAGCGCACGCCTGCGGCCTGGGCGACGGCTTCGATCTGGGCACGGACCGGCGGCACCCAAGGGTCGTCGGCGGCCGAGGAATTCAGCAGCGGGCGCCAGAGTTTGAAGGTCATATCGGGACGGCCGTTTTGCGCGAACATCATGCCGGAATAGTAGATCGCCGTGCCATTTTGCGGATCGCGGCTCAGGGCTTTGGACAGGGCTTCTTCGGCCTCGGGCGAGACATAGCCCCCGGCGGCGAGGATCATCATGTCGGCAAGATCGGCGTAATCGTCTGCGGTGGCGCCTGGGCCTTTGATGCGGATCACCTCTTGCTGAGCGGCATAGGCGCGGTCGTAATTGCCGATCACGGCCTCGTTGCGGGCGAGCAGAATGTGGCCCTGAAGATCGTCGGGGCGGGTTTCCAGCGCCGTGCGCAATTGGCCGACGAGGGTCATGAGCCGCTCGTCAGGCTCTTGGATGGGCGGCGATGAGGGGCGGGTCTGTTCGATCTCGGCCTGAGACGGGCGGTTGGCGCGGATTTCTTCGGCCATCTTAAGGCGATACGACAGCGGCAGGTCTTCACGTTTTGGCTGGCCGAGATCGTAGTAGAGCCAGAGCCCGCTAACGACCAAGACGGTGCCCAGCGCACCTGCGGCCCAGATCGGGGCTGCGGTGGTGGTTTTCGCTTTGGTTTCACGCGCTTTGTCGGCCTCGAGCAGGCGGCGGGAGACCTCGACACGGGCACGTTTGGCGTCTTCTTCGGAAATCACGCCGCGGGCGGCATCGCGATCGACCTCTTTGAGCTGGTCGCGGTAGACCTTCATCTCGATCTCCGCCGCAGAGGCGCTGTCGGCCACGATCCCGCGCGCTCTCAGCAACGCAAGCGCCAAAGGCGCGGCGGACAGGATGGCGATGGCAGTGGCGATGATCCAAAAGGTCATGTCAGGGTCCGTCAAAGAGTTTCCGTTCGGAAGGTGTATCCGGCGGACGGGCTTTGCGAAACCCCTTATGACGTGGGTGTGACCGGCTGTCTCAACCTTTATGTGTTTGGCGGTTGAGAGGGCATCGGCTTTTGTTGGTTTTCTCGAGACGCCTCGAGGTCGCGGATGTCGAAATCGATGTCGACAATATCGACAATATTATCGTCGCCCGTCTCTGGTGTGTCCCATGGCCCCGATGTCCTCGCCTTGAGCTGGGGGTCTTTATCTTGCCACCATTCTTTGCGTCTTGCGTATCGAAAGACGTTGAAAATCATAATCGGCATGGGGGTGAACGTGCCATAAAACGTCATGCGCGACAGCGCCTCGCGCAGATTTTGCGTGACGATTTTACGGCTGGGTGCTGTGCGTCTGGTGGGCTGTTTGGGGCGCGGATCGGACAGCCAATCGTCCTCTTGGTCAATCGACCTGGAGAGTTGGCGCAATGTCTTATGCGCCCACCACCCCAAAAAGGGGAATGCCAAAACCAATAAAATCCAGAGCCAAAACATATCGCCAGTCTAAAGCCTCTTTCATCATACGAACAGTTGAAAAATGCCCGTGATTTTCCGATCTGGATTTTCCTCTCTGCATTCTCGGAACCCTCTGGCGGTATTTTACGTTGTGTTTTCAATCGGTCCCTCTTGGGGACCATGAAATAACGGTTTGACATTAAGGAGACAGTCATGAGTGGCGACAAAAGCGGTGGCAATACCGGTCTCGGAATTCTGGTGGGCGCGATGCTCGTCTTGGTGCTGGGGATCGCCTATTATCTTTTTACCGGCGGGGATGTGCCGCCGATTGGCGATGAGCCGGAAATTCAGATCGATTTGCCGGACGGCAACTGACCGGTGGTCTAGGGGGAGGGCACACATGCGGACAGCGGCGAACACCCGCTGTTCGGCTTTTCTGGAACGATTCCAGTGTTTCGCCCTTGACCCGAGCCCGCCATCGGATCACCTATACCCCCAGACCTGAAACGCATCACTGCTGACTTATGGAGGCCCCAATGGCTTTTGAACTTCCCGATCTTCCCTATGCTCACGACGCTCTCGCCGATCTCGGCATGTCGAAAGAGACGCTCGAGTATCACCACGACCTGCACCACAACGCCTATGTCACGACCGGCAACACGCTGATCGCGGGCACCGAGTGGGAAGGCAAATCGGTCGAAGAGATCATCAAAGGCACCTATGACGCAGGTGCTGTCGCGCAATCCGGCATCTTCAACAACGCGTCCCAGCACTGGAACCACACCCAATTCTGGGAAATGATGGGCCCGGGCGAGAAAGCCATGCCGGGTGAGCTTGAGAAAGCCCTCGTCGAATCCTTCGGCTCCGTCGAAGAGTTCAAGAAACAGTTCTCCGCTGCTGGTGCCAGCCAGTTCGGCTCCGGTTGGGCCTGGCTCGTGAAAGACACCGATGGCGCGCTCAAAGTGACCAAGACCGAAAACGGCGTGAACCCGCTGTGCTTCGGCCAGACCGCTTTGCTGGGCTGTGACGTGTGGGAACACTCCTACTACATCGACTTCCGCAACAAGCGCCCGGTTTACCTGTCGAACTTCCTCGACAAGCTGGTGAACTGGGAAAACGTCGCATCGCGTATGTGATCCGGTGCGATCTAAGTGACTGCGGGATTTTACATCCTTTTAGGGCTGGGAGCCGTCGTGCTCCTGGCCCTTTTTTACGGGTTTTGGATCGAACCGGCCTGGCGTTTGCGTGTCAAACGCTACCGTGTCGAACACCCGGCGTGGGGTGCGCGGGCGCCGATGCGGATCGTGATTATTTCCGATCTGCACGCAGGCGCGCCTTACATCCCTTTGTCGCGGGTCAGACGGATCACCCGCAAAGCCAATCGTCTGGCGCCGGATTTGGCGGTGCTGTTGGGGGATTATTCTGCGGCTCATGGCTGGACCTGGGGGCAGACGGGCAAAGACGACATTATCGGCGCGTTGAAAGAGTTTCGCGGCACACACGGCCGTTTTGCCGTGCTCGGCAATCACGACTGGTGGCAGGATTTCGAGGCCGCCAAGACCCGCGTGCCCTGCGAAGCGCAAAAGGCGCTGACCCGTCACGGCATTCCCTTGCTGGACAATGAGGCGGCGAAATTGGTGCATGAGGGCGGCGAGGTCTGGCTCGTCGGTCTGGGCGATCAGCGCCCCTATGACGAGGGACCCGACGGTGAGGGCTTCGACGATTTGGAGGCCGCCATGCGCGAGGTCACCTCGGAGGCGCCTGTGATCCTTTTGGCGCACGAGCCTGACCTCTTTCCCAACGTGCCCGCGCAATGCATCCTCACCCTCTCGGGCCACACCCACGGCGGGCAAATTCGCATCGGCAGCCGCTCTCCGGTCATCATGGCGGCGGAAAATGAGACGTATTCCTATGGGCGCTATGAGGCGGAGGGGCGCGTGTTGATCATCTCCGGCGGCATCGGCTGTTCCGAATATCCGGTGCGGATCAATATGCCGCCTGAGATTACGGTGGTGACGCTCTGTGCGCCGGGGAATGCTCCGGAGACCACATCATGACACATCCTCTCCCCAAGGCCTGGACCCTCACTCCCGAGATGCGCGCCGAGGCCGTGGCGTTGCGCCATGAGCTGCACCGCTGTCCCGAAGTCTCCGGCGCGGAGCATGAGACCGCCAAACGTATTGCCCAGCGCATGCGCGATCTGGGCGCAGAGGTGATCGAGGGCCTTGGCGGCACGGGCGTCGCCGCCGTCTTTGGCGCGGGCACGAAAACTCTGATGATCCGGGCGGAGCTGGACGCTTTGCCCATCGTTGAGGACTTTGGTCCCGCGTATCGGTCCCAAAATGAGGGCGTCGGGCATCTTTGCGGTCATGACGGCCATATGGCGACGCTTTACGCGGTGGCTTGCGTGCTGGCACAACAGGCGCCCGCCTGCCGCGTGGTTTTGGTGTTCCAGCCTGCCGAAGAGACCGGGCAGGGCGCGCGGGCCGTGATGGCCGATCCGAAATTTACCGCGCTCACCCCCGATCTGGCGATCTCTTTGCACAATCTGCCAAAGCTGCCTCTGGGGTCTGTGGCCTTGCAAGAGGGGCCGGTGGCCTGCGCCTCGCGCGGGCTACATATCCGTTTCACCGGCCAGACCTCTCACGCCGCGCGGCCCGAAAATGGCCGCTCTCCCGGTCTTGTGCTGTCGGAACTGATCCCCGCGCTCGGGGCCCTGTCGCGGGACCTGCCGACCGAAGACCCGGGCTTTCGGCTTTGCACCGTCACCCACGCGCGGCTCGGCGTGCCGTCTTTTGGCATCAGCCCCGGCGAGGCGGAGTTGCAAGTGACGCTGCGCACATTGTTGAACAGTGAAATGTCAGCGCTCGAGGCCGAGGCCCGCGCGCTGATCGAGACCTCCGCCGCCGCCTTTACGCCAGACATCACCATCCACGACGCTTTCAGCCATTCGGTCAATGCGCCCGAGGCGACGGCTCTGTTGGAAGAGGCGGTGAAAGGCCTGCCGCGTGTCGAGGGCGCAATCCCGATGCGTCCGTCCGAGGATTTCGGCCTTTTCGGCACGGAAATCCCGGCGGCGATGCTGTTTTTGGGGTCGGGCGAGGATCAACCAGACTTGCACAACCCGGATTTCGACTTTCCCGATGCGCTTATACCTTTGGGGGCGGAGATTTTCCTGAACGCGATAGAGGCTTTTTGCCAGGGAGATATGATGTGACCGACATGGCGACCTATGCGGCGTTTCGCACGGCCTTTCTGGCGCGGTTTGAGGCGGCTGGTGTCGCCTTCGATCCTTTAGTGCTGCGTTTCATGGACGGTCTTGGTGCGGCCGGGCATGTCCATATCGGCGGCGAGACCATCGTCACGATCGAAGACCCGACGCGGCCCGAGGGTCTGACGAGCGATGTCTATTTCTGCCAGCCGCCCGATCTCGTGCGGCATTGGTTCGGGGAGGGCGGCTATGAAGATCGGATCATTCCCTTTCTGCACGCCTCGAGCACCGGGTCCTATATCGCGCTCTGGCAGGGGGAGGGCCAACCTCAGCGCTACGTGTTCTTAGGCGATGAGGGCGAATGCCTGACTTTGGCAGAGAGCGCTTTTGAGCTGATCCGGCTTTTGGCCATGGGATATATCGAGATTTACGGTCGCAATTCTTTGGCAGAAACGCCTGAGGATCAGTTCGAGGACAGCTTTGATGAGGATTTTATGCCGCCCGCTTTGGCACGGTCTCTCTGTCTCGATGTGACCGGGGAGGCCCCTCCGAAGACATATGCGACGTATCTGCCTCATGCGCCGGGTGCGGACCCCTTTGAGGCCTTCGTGACGGAGGCAATCGGCGGCTAAAGCGTTTCACACAAGGTTTATGTCGCGCTGCGTTTCTTTCTGCCACAGATCAAAAGAAAAACGCTTTGGCCTGTGCAATGCGGGCGTAAGACATCAGACGTCTTGTGCATTTTTGTTCCTTGCAAACCGCCCGCGAAAGGCGCTTTGTCCGCCAATGACTGAGACACAAAAAGGCTGGGTCGCGCTCCTTCTCGCGCAGTCCCTCTGGGGCATCTCGCCGCTCTATTACAAAGTGATGGCCATGGTTCCGGCGACAGAGATTCTGGCGCATCGGACGATATGGACCTTCGTTCTCTTCGGCATCTGGATCGTGATGAACGGCCGACTGGGCGAGTTTTGGCGTCTGATCAGTGGCCCACAACAGCGCAAGGTGATCTTTGCGGCGCTGTTCATTTCGATCAACTGGGGGTTGTTCATCTATTCCGTGCAGTCCGGGCAGGCCTTGGAGGCGGCTTTCGGATATTATGTCTTTCCGCTGGTTGCCACGCTGGTGGGCGTCGTGGTGTTCAAGGAACGTCTCTACGGGCTGCAATATGTCGCGATCTTGCTGGCCGTGGTCGCGGTTCTGGTACTTGGCATCGGGATCGGCAGCCTGCCGTGGATTGCGCTCACGCTGGCGGTGACCTTTTCCATCTATGGCGCGATCAAAAAGACCCTCGTGGCGGGGCCGTTTCTGTCTGTTGCGGCCGAGGTGGTGTTCCTCGTGCCACTGGCGTTGATCGGGCTTGTCGGCATTCACCTCTACGGTTGGGGCGGCACAGAGACACAGGCGGCCGGCAATTTCGGTGCGTCGTGGTACATGTCGCTCATGTTGATCGCCTCGGGTGTCGTGACCGGCGTGCCGTTGATCTTTTTCGCCGCCGCCGCGCGTCGCCTGCCGCTCAACATCGTCGGCATGGGGCAATATATCAATTCGACGATCCAATTCCTGATCGCCGTCTTTATCTTTTCCGAACCCTTCACCCATTGGCATGCCATTGCCATGCCGCTGATCTGGACGGCTCTGGTGCTCTACACGCTGGAGGTGCTGCGTCAGGACCGCTCGGCGCGCCGGGCCCGCAAGGCGGCGACCAACGCCTCGACCGTTTCCACCGTTTCGAAATAGCTCGAGGTCGAGAGCGGCGCGAAGCCTTCGTCGATCACATGATCGATGAGCGCTTCGAGCGGCTGCCAATAGCCGTCGGTGGACAGAAGAAAGATCGGCTTGTCATGCAGGCCGATCTGTTTCCAGGTCAGCACCTCGAAAAACTCGTCCAGCGACCCCGCGCCGCCCGGAAGCACCACGATGGCGTCCGAATTCATGAACATCACCTTTTTGCGCTCATGCATGTTCTCGGTGATGATAAAGCGTGTGAGATCACGTTTGCCGACCTCTTTCGGCAAAAGATGCGTCGGGATCACGCCAAAGGTCTCCGCACCGGCCTTTTGCGCCGCGCGCGCCACGGCCCCCATCAACCCGACATCGCCCGCGCCGTAGACCAGACGCCAGCCTTCGGTGGCGATGGCCTGACCCATTTCAGTGGCGGCAAGCTCGTAGCTGTCCTTGTGGCCCGGACGCGACCCGCAATAGACGCAGACGGAAAACGGCGTGGAATTGGGCGCGGAAACGGGCGTATCGGACATCGCATACACTTTCAAAAAAGGAAGTCTTTGACCCTTGTTAGACCCCTTGCTAGGCTCTCTCAAGTCTTGATCGACGCGAGGATTACCGCAGGGGATGCGGCCAGGTCTGCGTGCTCTGTCTTGGCGGGGTAAACAGGGGACAGAAGATGTCGAACACGAACGGATGGATGCTTCCGGCTGCGGGCGTCGGGGCAGCGGTGATTGTGCTGGCGATCGGGGCCACGCTCTATCTCGCGCGACCGCAGGCGGGGCCGGATTTGGCGCAACCTGACGGCACGGAGGCCCCCGCTGCGGCGGTGGAACTGAGCGCTGCGGATCAGGGCGCTGCCGCAGAGAGCGACCCGGAAATGACCGAGGTCACCGCCCAGCTTTATCCCGCTTTCGATCTGGTGCGCATTCCGCCCGATGGGCTTGCGACCGTGGCCGGGCGGGCCGAACCGGGCGCGACCGTGTCCATTCTGGTCGATGGCGAAGAGGTCACTCAGGCGCAGGCCTCCGAGCGGGGCGAATTCGTCGCGCTCTTTGAGTTGCCCGCGTCGGGAGAGGCCCGCGAAATGCGGCTGATGTCCAAATCCGCCTCGGCAGAGCTTGCCAGTGCGGAAACCGTGCTGATTGCGCCCGCCAGCGCGCCGCCGAAAACGCCGGTCTCTCTGGGTGATGAAACCGATCTGCCGCCGGAGAACTCTGTGGGCGGTGTGTCTGGAACCTCTCAAAGCGCGGGCGTGGCGGTTGCGACGCAGGTTCTGGAGGCGACAGGGATGAATGACGCCGGGCAAAGCACAGGTCAAGTCTCTGAGCCAGAACCGGGCCAGCCGACCGTGTTGATGGCCGATGACGAAGGCGTCAAAGTTCTGCAACAGGCGGGCACGGCGCCCGCGGAGCTGCGCATCGATGCGATCACCTATGACCCGGAGGGCCGGGTCTTCGTTTCGGGCCGTGCCGCGCCCTGGGCGGAGCTTTTGATCTATCTCGATGGGGCGTTTTTGACCGAGGCGCGCGCAGGTGCGGACGGTCAATGGCGGCGCGAACTCGAAGGCGTTGCGGCGGGGCGTTACACCCTGCGTGTGGATCAGGTCGGGGACGAGGGCGCCGTGATTGCGCGCGTCGAAAGCCCGTTCCAGCGCGAAGAGATCGCCAAACTGGCCGAGATTGCGGCGGGATCGTCGGAGGTCGCTGAGCCTGCGGCAGAGACGTCGACAGAGGTGGCGACTTACGCGACAGAGACGGCAGAGACTCCGTCCTCAGCGGCCGGCGCCCGCAAACCCCGCATCGCCTCGGTCACCGTGCAGCCGGGCAACACGCTATGGGGCATTGCCTCCGAGCGCTACGGCGACGGCTATCTCTATGTTCGTCTGTTCGATGCCAACCGGGCGCAAATCCGCGACCCGGACCTGATCTATCCGGGGCAAATTTTCGAAATACCTGAATGAGATCCCGACGCTCTGACGCATAGGTCTCTTGCGCAGAGAGGGCTTGCGCTTGCCAGCGACATAGGACAGGTTGCGCGCCTGTTTCAAAAGTGAAAGGCAACTCTATGCGCGGCAATCGCCCTTTGAGAGTGACCGATGGACCCAAAAACGGCTGGGCGGTGATCCGGGCGGTCATTCCCTATTTCTGGCCAGACAAAACGGCGGAAGATGCCGGCAAAACCAAGGCGCGGGTGATCGTCGCCATGGTGTTTTTGCTGGCCGCGAAACTGGTCACGGTGGGCACGCCGGTGCTTTACAAGTCCGCGGTGGATGCGCTCGCGGGCGAGGGGCAATCTGCCGCCTGGATGCTGGGCGCGGGTGCCGTCGGGCTGACGGTGGCCTACGGCATGGCGCGGCTCATGACCAACGGGTTCAACCAGCTCAGAGACGTGATCTTTTCGCCCGTGGCGCAATCGGCGCTCCGGCAATTGGCGCTTGAGACTTTCAACCACATCCACGCGCTTTCGATGCGCTATCACATCACCCGCAAGACCGGTGGCCTGTCGCGGATCATCGAGCGCGGTGTGAAAGGCGTGGCCTTTTTGTTGCGCTTTCTGGTGTTCTCCATCGGGCCTCTGGCGCTTGAGCTTTTGATGGTTTTGGTGGTGGTCTCTTTTGCCTTCGGACCGACCTATATGCTCGTGCTCTTGGCGACGATCGCGATCTACATTTGGTTCACTTTCACGGTCACCGAGTGGCGCGTTAAACTGCGCAAAGAGATGAACGATCAGGACACGGACGCGAACCAAAAGGCCGTCGACAGCCTGTTGAATTTTGAAACGGTGAAGTATTTCGTCGCCGAGAAACGCGAAGCGGCGCGCTACGACAAGGCGATGGAGGCCTATGAGGTCGCTGCCAACAAGACCGCCTATTCACTGGGGTTTCTGAACTTCGGCCAGTCGTTCTTCATCACCGGGGGGCTGGTGATCGTCATGGTCATGGCCGCCATCGGGGTGCAGAACGGTCAGATGACCGTCGGCGATTTCGTCATGGTTAACGCCTATATGATCCAGATCACCATGCCTTTGAATTTCCTCGGCACGGTCTACCGCGAAATCCGGCAGGCTCTGGTGGATATGGAAGAGATGTTCGACCTGCTGCACCAACCGGCGGAGATCAAGGATGCCCCCCATGCGAAGGACATCAAGGTCACCGGCGGCACGGTCACTCTGAACGCTGTCGAATTCGCCTATGATCCGGCGCGGCCGATCCTGAAAGGCGTCGATCTTGAGGTGCCAGCGGGCAAGACCCTGGCCATCGTCGGCCATTCCGGCTCGGGCAAATCCACCATCGGGCGGCTGTTGTTCCGGTTCTACGATGTCACGGGCGGCAGTCTTCAAATTGACGGTCAGGACATTCGCGAGGTGACGCAGGAAAGCCTGCACCGCGCTATCGGTGTCGTGCCGCAGGACACGGTGCTGTTCAACGACACGATCCGCTACAATATCGGCTACGGGCGCGATGGGGCGACCTATGAAGAGATCGTCGCGGCGGCGAAACAGGCGCAGATTCACGATTTCATCATGGCCCTGCCGGAAGGCTACGAGACGCAGGTGGGCGAGCGGGGATTGAAACTCTCCGGCGGGGAAAAACAACGCGTCGGCATCGCGCGCACGCTGTTGAAAGACCCGCCGATTTTGCTGTTGGACGAGGCGACCTCGGCCTTGGACACCCGCACGGAACAAAGCATCCTTGGCGCTTTGAAACTGGCCGGTGTTGGCCGCACGGTGATCACCATCGCGCACCGCCTGTCGACGATTGCCGACAGCGACGAAATCGTCGTCTTGGACGCAGGTCAGGTGATCGAACGCGGCACCCATGAGGCGCTGTTGAAGCGCGGCGGCGCCTATGCGGCGATGTGGTCGGCGCAGGCCGAAGACCGCGAGGCGGAAGATGCCGCGTGATGTGATCCAAAAGGTGTTTTCGGACGTAACCGTCTGAAACAAGGAGGCATCATGGTTTCGATTTGGTGGATCAGGCGGGATTTTCGCCTCGACGACAACCCCGCACTGGTGGCCGCAGCCAAGGCCGGGCAGGTGGTGCCGGTGTTCATCCGCGATGACACGGTCGACGGGCTTGGCGCGGCGCCGAAATGGCGGTTGGGGCTTGGGCTCGACCATCTCATGGTGCGGATCGAAGAGCTGGGTGGCAAGGTGGTCTTGCGCCACGGCTCAGCCAAGGATCAGCTTTTGCAACTGGTGGACGAGCTGGGGGCAACCAGCGTCTATTGGAACCGGCTCTACGACAAGGCCGCCATCGCGCGCGACACGGAGGTCAAATCCGCGCTCAAAGAGGCAGGTGTTGAGGCGCAGTCGTCAAATGCGCATCTTCTGTTCGAACCTTGGACGGTCGCGACCAAGACCGGCGGCTACTACAAGGTCTACACGCCGTTCTGGAAATCCGTGCGCGATCATCCCGTGCCGGAGCCTTTGGCGCGGCCTGAGATCACTTGGCCTGAGACTTTCCCCGACAGCGACGCTCTGGAAGACTGGCAGCTTGGTGCCGCGATGCGCCGTGGCGCTGAGGTGGTGCTTTCGCATTGTCACATCGGCGAGACGGCGGCGCGGGCGCGGCTCTCGGCCTTTCTCCAACATCATGCGAATGACTACAAAGCGCGGCGCGATTTTCCCGCCGAACCGGTCTGTTCCGGCCTGTCGGAAAACCTGACCTATGGCGAGATTTCCCCGCGTCGCATCTGGTTTGCGGGCTGGCAAGCGATGGAGGAGGGCGCGAAGGGCGCCGAGCATTTCCTCAAAGAACTGGTCTGGCGCGAGTTTGCCTATCATCTCTTGTACCACGAACCCGACCTGCCAGAGCAAAATCACCGCGAAGGCTGGGACAATTTCCCGTGGAGACAGGACAATAAGGACGCCGAGCGCTGGCGTCAGGGACGCACCGGCGTGCGTTTTGTCGATGCCGCGATGCGCGAGATGTTCGTGACCGGCGTGATGCACAACCGTGCGCGGATGATTGCGGCGTCGTATCTGACCAAACACCTGCTGACCGATTGGCGGGTGGGGCTCAGATGGTTTGAGGACTGTCTCATCGACTGGGACCCGGCGTCGAATGCCATGGGCTGGCAATGGGTGGCGGGCTGTGGTCCCGATGCGGCGCCCTATTTTCGGATTTTCAACCCGGACGGGCAGGCGGAGAAATTCGACGCCGAGGGCACCTACCTGCGCCGCTGGATCGCCGAAGGTGAGGCGCGCCCGACGAAGACCGCACTGTCTTATTTTCAGGCTGTGCCAAAATCCTGGGAACTGTCGCCTGAGGACGCCTATCCTGAACCGGTGGCGAGCCTCAAGGAAGGTCGCGAAAACGCGCTTGCGGCCTATGAGTCATTGAAAGGGTGACGAAATCTCAGTTTGCGCTAAACTCGTAACAACGAGTGAGGTGAGATGATGCACGACAACAGCAAACTTCCGGCCGAAGAGGTCCTCACCAGCACGGAGGGTCAGGACGATCTTCCGCGCTATTTCAACAATGTGTTTGCGGTGGCGCAAGAGATGGCGCGCGGCCAGTTGGACTTTGCGCTGCCAGACGGGCGGGTGTTTCGCGCCAGCGGTCAAGCGCCCGGTCCCGTGGCGCGGCTCGATGTGAAAAGCGACGATGTCTTTGCGCGGCTCATTCGCGAGGGCGATCTGGGGTTTTGCGAGGATTATCTGGACGGTGGCTGGTCGACGCCCGATCTGATGGCTTTCATGGATCTGCTGCACGCAGGAAATGACGATCTTTACGACGGATTCCCCGGCATGGCCTTTGTGCGCGCCTATGAGCGGATGCGGCATTGGATGAATTCCAACACGCGCAGGCAGGCGAAAAAGAACATTTCCTACCACTACGATCTGGGCAACGCGTTCTATGGGCTCTGGCTCGATGAGACGATGACCTATTCTTCGGCGCTCTTTGAGACCGGGCAGGAGAGTTTAGGGGCGGCGCAGATCGCGAAATACAAAAGCATGGTCGATGAGATGGGCGTCAAGCCCGGCGATCATGTGTTGGAGATCGGCTGCGGCTGGGGCGGCTTTGCCGAATATGCGGCGGGGGAGCGGGGGCTCAAGGTGACGGGGCTGACCATCTCTGAGGAGCAATTCCGCTTCGCGGCCCAGCGTATTCAAAAGGCGGGACTGTCCGAGCGGGTGCAGCTCAAACTGCAAGATTACCGCGACGAGACGGCGCAATACGACGGCATCGCCTCGATCGAGATGTTCGAAGCGGTGGGCGAAAAATACTGGCCGGTCTATTTCGGCAAAATCCGCGAGTGTCTGAAGGCGGATGCGCAGGCGACGTTGCAGATCATCACGTTGCAGGACAAACGCTTTGAAACCTACCGCAAAGGCGTGGATTTCATTCAGAAATACATCTTTCCGGGTGGCATGTTGCCCAGTCCCACCGTTCTGCGCGAAGAGATCGGCAAAGCGGGGCTCAAGACCGTGAAAAGCCGCGAATTCGGCGAGAGCTATTCAATCACGCTCAGGCGCTGGTATGAGACGTTCAACGCCAAATGGGATGAGATCGAAGCCATGGGCTTTGACGACCGCTTTCGCAGGATGTGGAATTTCTATCTGACCTCTTGCGCCGCGACCTTTCACGGGGGAAACTGTGACGTAACACAAATCACAATCGCTCATCCGAGCAGGTAGTCCCGAGCAGGTCCACATGCCCACAGCCGCAAAACTCGTTGCCGCCATTTGGTTCGCCCTTTTGGCCTGGTTCGCCGCCGAGCTGGCGAAGAATTACCTGCCCGAAAGCACGCGTTACGGTCTCATGACCTATATCGTCGGTTTTTTCGGTCTTCTGACCGGCTGGATTTTCCTCGGCAGACGCGCAGGCGACACGATGGCGGCGGCCTATAGTTACGGGTTTTCCTCCTCTGTCATTCTGACCTTTTGGTCGGTGTTCTATTTCGCCTTCGAGACGATGATCCACCGCTCTTTGGACAAACGCTATCGCGGGCCGACGGAGGCGCTCATGGCGATGGTCGATCTGATGCGCGAATATATCATGTATGTGCTGAAACCCGATGTCTTGTTCATTCTGATCGTCGGCGGGTTCTTTGGCGGGTGGCTGACGGAAAAGGCGGCACGGAAATGGGCGTAAGCGATGTGTTTGCGGGCTTGAGCCCGCGTTATTCTCCCACGGAGATTGACTTTCTGCGGGAGGTTCTGGAGGGCGACGAGCCGTTCCTGTCGCCCGAATTCATCGCGGCCGCCGCGCATGAGGTGGTGCACTACTATGGCGAGCGCAGCGTCGAAGAATTGCGCCCCCTGCGCCCGATGATCTTCACCCGTGCTTGGGCGCGGATGACGGCGGAGGCGGGCGGGCGTCCGCGCGCGGCCTCGCGGGTCGATATGACCCGAGATGATGTCACCTCGCTGCGCCGCGACATTCCCTATAGCTTTTTCTTTGCTGTGGACGACCGGACTATCAAACACCAGCATTTCGACGGCTCCGAGTCCCAAAGCATGACCCGTGCCGCCTTTCTCATGGCGGATGCGGTCACGGTTTTGCCCTATGATCCGGTCCGCGACCGGGTCTTGGTGATCGAACAGTTTCGCTTTGGGCCGTTTGCGCGGGGCGATAAGCGGCCTTGGATGCTCGAGCCCATCGCGGGCCGTGTGGATGCGGGCGAGGGGCCCGAGGCCACTGCGCGGCGCGAGGGCGAGGAGGAGGCGGGCGTCACAATCGGCGCGCTTCACAAGGTCGCGGAATATTACCCGTCTTCTGGTGCGATGACGGAATATGTGACCTCTTACATCGGCATCACTGAGTTGCCCGACGGGATCACACAGACCGGCGGCGGCCTCGATCATGAGCATGAGGACATCGCGTCCTATCTCATGTC
This sequence comes from Celeribacter naphthalenivorans, assembly GCF_020524585.1. GTDB lineage: Bacteria > Pseudomonadota > Alphaproteobacteria > Rhodobacterales > Rhodobacteraceae > Celeribacter > Celeribacter naphthalenivorans. The sequence continues at coordinate 324,290 of NZ_JAIVLK010000006.1, read as the reverse complement.
CTTCGACGATCTGATGGTGATGTGCGACGCGGGACAGTTGGATGTTGGCCCGCTTTATATGTCTGCGCTATGGCTGGCGCGGCATCGCGAGCGGATCAGGCAGGGCTGAGGCGAGAGACGCGTTAAAGCCGCTCTCTCGACTGCATCCAAAGCCAGATCAGCGCGCCGCCTGCGAGCGTCAAAAACGGCACCATGGCGAGGTTGACCGCCGCCCAGCCGTCTTGCGCGGAGCCGCCTGAACAGTTCATGAGACCGCCCGAGGCCAGAGAGGCCATCGTGACGCCGCCAAAGACGATCAGGTCGTTCATGCCCTGAACCCGGCCCCGCTCGGAGGGCTCATGGGCAGAGGAAAGCATGGCGGTCGCACCGATAAAGCCAAAATTCCAGCCGACGCCCAAAAGAATGAGGGCGACAAAGAAATTCTCCAGTTCGACGCCCACCATGCCGACGACGCCTGCGGCCGCGAGGATGACGAGACCCGTCGCCATGATGCGCTCGACGCCGAATTTCGAGATCAGGAAACCGGTGAAAAACGACGGGATGAACATCGCCAAGACGTGGGCGGAGACCACGTCGGCGGCGGTGTTTTGCTCGAACCCACAGCCCACGACGGCCAGCGGCGTTGAAGTCATCACGAGGTTCATCAGCGCGTAGGAGACCATGGCGACGATGATCGCCACCGCCACGCGCGGTGTTTTGAGCAATTCCATCCGCGAGCGCCCGATCAGGAGATCATGGGTCGAAACCGGCGGCTTCGGGATGTCGAGGAAGAGGAACAGAAAAGAGCCCACGAGGTTGATCACGATCACGGCCAGATAGGTGCCCAAGAAGGGCACGACCATGGCCTGAGACGTCACTTTGACAAGCTGCGGTCCGATGATGGCCGAGGCCAGACCACCTGCCAAAACGTAGGAAATAGCTTTCGGTTTGAACGCCTCATCGGCGGTGTCTGTGGCGGCGAAACGGAAGAAGCCCTGCGAGGATTGGTAGACGCCGGTGAAGAGACCGCCCAAGACGAAGAGCCAGAAATTCTGCTGCATCAAGGCAAAGGCGCCGATGCCCGCGCCCACCGTGCCCGAGCCTGTGCCAATCCAGAACCCCACGCGGCGGCCGTATTTTTGCATGATTCCGGACAGGGGCGTGGCGGCCAGCATCGAGCCCAGCACGGTCGCCGAAATCGGCAGCGTCGCAAAGCAAAGGTTCGCGGCCAGAGATTGCCCGGCAAGCCCCGCGATGGTGAAAATCATCGACATCTGCGCGCCGAGGAAAGCCTGCGCCATCACGAGGATCATCACGTTGCGGCGGGCTTTGGAGGTGTCCGTGAGGGGCAAGTCGGTCATCTGTGTCTCGTGCGCATTTTTGAATGTGTCGCATAGCGTGTAGCGACAGAGGCGCGCTCTGAGAACCCATGTTCTTCAAGGGCGGTTGTGCAAAAACGTCTCACGTGCGGCGAGTTTTAGATGGGGGATGTGAGGGCTTAGCCCTCTTGCGCCGGTTTGCCGCGCTTCAACGGATCGAGATCGCGCGGCGCTTCCCCGCGCATCAAGGCCTGCCAATCCAGCACCTGACGCATCAAGACGGCGCGCCCGATGCAAATGATCGCGGGAGGTTCCATCGCGGCTGTGGCGATGTCTTCGACCATGGCGCCCAGCGTGGTTTCAATCACCCGTTGATCCGGTGTCGTCGCCTGCGAGACCACGGCGACAGGTTCATCTTCGGGGCGACCGGCGGCCAAAAGGCCCTCGCGGATGGTGGGCGCGTGTTTCATGCCCATGTAGATCACCAGAACCCCCCCCGCGCGGCCCATGGCAGCCCAATCGAGCTGGGTCGCGGCCCCGGTCTTGTCGTGGCCGGTGACAAAGGTGACGGCTTGGTTCACATCGCGATGCGTCACCGGAATGCCCGCATAGGCCAGACCGCCGATGCCTGCCGAAATGCCCGGAATGATCCGCACCGGCACGCCGTGCTGAATAAGCGTCTGCGCCTCTTCGCCGCCGCGGCCAAAGACGAAAGGATCGCCGCCCTTGAGGCGCAACACGCGTTTTCCGGCCTTGGCCAGATCGACGAGTTGCAGCGAAATATCCGCTTGTTTGGCCGAGGGTTTGCCGCCGCGTTTGCCGGCATAGACCATCTCGGTCTCCGGGCTGGCCCAACTCAGAATCTCTTTCGACACCAGCGCGTCATAGACGATCACATCGGCCTCACGCAGTGCATGAATTGCGTGCAGCGTCATCAGCCCCGGATCGCCCGGACCCGCGCCGCAAAGCCAAACCCAGCCGGGTTCTAATGTGGGCCAGTCGCCGGAGGGCAGGGTGAGGGTCGATTCTGTCATGTCTCTTTTATGACGCAGCGAGGTTAAGCAGGAAAGCGGCTTTGTTTCGGTGTGTGTTTCCGTGATTGTGCAGAAACGACAGATCGGTCATCGCGGCCCGAAACTTGTGCAATCCTCCGCTTGGGGGCTGACAAACCGACGGGGATCGCGCATGACTGCGGCAGGTTATAAAGGGAAGGCGAAAGATGATCTTACTTCTGGCTGGCACGACTGAGGCGCGCAATCTGGCGGATCATCTGGTTGAGGCCGGGATCAAGGCGTTGGTGCGGATGCCTGATGCGGCGGAGTCTTTGGAGGGCGCGATTGCGCGCGATGACGTGACTGCGGTCATCGACGCCAGCCCTGCCTGTTCCGATCTGACAGCAGAGAGTTTCTCGCTCTGCGAGGCGCGCGGCCTGCCGTTTCTGCGGTTCGAACGCGCCTCATTGCGCTCGCGTCCCGGTGATATGTGGCAGGCGGTTTTCGAGGCCAAGGCCTTGGCTGCGCTGATCCCCGAAGCTGCGCGCGTCACCTGTTCCGAGCCACGCCTGCGCGACCGGATCGCGGCGGTGCTGCCGGGGCGGGAGTTGTCTGTTTTGTCCGGGGAGACCCTGAGCGATCAGCCCACGGAGTGGCTTGTTGTCTTTGGCACCGAAAGCCATCGCGGACTTTTGGACGCGGCGCGGGAGCGGTCGATCAAGGTCGCCTTTCTGACCTGTCCGCCGCCTCTCAGCGCCACCCGACGTGAACATCTTTTGGACGCGTTGGAATGGGCCGAGAGCCACGCCATGGCCTCCGGCGATATGATGTAAAGGATCATGGCGCGGATCATCACCTGTGAGGCCGATGTGGCGGAAGGGGCGGCGCATCTGGCCGCGATGGACCCGCGCTTTGCCGAAGCGCTGCGTTTGACCGGGCCATTGCCACTCAGACGCCGCAAGGACGGGTTCGAGGAGCTTTTGGGCGCCATCGTCAGCCAGCAAATCTCCGTCGCCGCCGCCAATGGCATCTGGCGCCGGATGAAAGCCGCAAAACTCACCGGGCCTCGCAAGGTGCTTTGGGCGACCGAAGACGATCTGCGCGCCTGTGGTCTCTCGCGGCAAAAGGTGCGCTATGCCAAGGCGCTGGCCGAGGCGCGCATTGACTATCGCGCGCTGAGAGAGGCCCCGACGGAGGAGGTCGTCGCAACCCTCACGAAAGTGTCTGGAATTGGCGTCTGGACGGCGGAGATCTACGCCATGTTTTCGCTGGGCCATGCCGATGTCTTCGCCCCCGGCGATCTGGCGCTGCAAGAGGCCGCACGGCTGGTGTTCGAGCTGCCTGAGCGCCCGAAAGAGCGTGCCTTGCGTCAGATGGCCGAGGACTGGTCTCCGTGGCGTGCGGTTGCGGCACGCGCGCTTTGGGCTTACTACCATGTGGCAAAGCAACGCGAGGGGGTGCGGTAAATGCGGTGGATAGAACGTGTTTCGGTCGGAGAAGCCCTTTCCAGTCTGGTGCTTTTTCTGGCCCTTTTGAGCGCAGCACCGGCGTCGGCGCAAAGTGATGAGGCCGCAACGTCGATCCCGGACGCCGCACTGTTCAAAACTATGGATGATGATCTCTGTGCCGAGATTTCATCGACGCTGGGTTGGCAGCAATTCACCCTGCCATTTCGTGCGCCGATCGATCTCTATTATGAGGGATTTTATGTCGCCTATGAAGACGGCTGGACCGTCGACAAAAACCGCTTTGCGCCGGTGAGCCATGCCGGGCATCAAGGCGCGGATGCCGCAGCATTGGCCCCTTATGAGGGCTATAAATACACCCAATCCCTGCCGTTCGGCGCCTTGCTCATGCGAACGGCCGATGTCCCGATGGCCGACATAAGTGACGAGGGCACCAATTGGTCCGTCCCGGCCGAGGCGACGTCTCTTGAGTTTCGCATCAATGACACCGGGCTTGGCGACAATGCAGGCGAGGTTTTCGTCTGTTTTTATTATTGAGAGCGGTTTCTTTCGAGACAGGTTGCGAAGAGGCGGGGGTTTCGCCTAAGTCTTTTGCAAGCCTTGAGTTTACGGCCCGAACAGGCAAAGGAAAAACACATGTCCGAACTGACCAACCACACACGCGACAGCCAGTCGGGGCGCGCGGGCTCTGCGGTGATTTTTCTGCATGGCTATGGGGCTGATGCCAAAGACCTGTTGGGGCTGGCCGATCCTCTGTCGGAACATATGCCCGACACGATGTTCTTTGCCCCCGATGCGCCGGAGCGCTGCATCGGCAATCCGATGGGATATCAATGGTTTCCGATCCCTTGGATCGATGGCTCGTCGGAGGAGGAGGCCCGCGCCGGCATGTTGCGCGCTGTCGATGAGCTGAACGACTATCTCGACACCATCATGGTGGACTACGGGTTTGAACCCGATCAGATCGCGCTTTTGGGTTTCTCTCAAGGCACGATGATGGCACTGCATGTCGCGCCGCGTCGCGAGGAGGCGCTGTCCTGTCTCGTGGGCTTCTCGGGACGTATCCTCGAACCTGAAATGCTCGAAGACGAGATGAAGGTGAAGATGCCCGTGCTCTTGATCCATGGCGATGAGGATCAGGTGGTGCCGCCGCAATCTTTGCCGGAGGCGGGGCAGGCGCTGCAAGCTGCGGGGTTTGAGACCTACGCCCATATCATGCGCGGCACGGGGCATGGGATTTCGCCGGACGGTCTGGGGGTCGCCTTGGCGTTTTTGCGCAAAAACCTCGGCTATGAAGAGGCCTGACGTAAGGTAAAATTGCGGGGCGGCTTAAGAAATTTGGCAAAAATTAGGCAAGACCTCGCTTTTTTGCGCAATCCTCTCGCAATCCACTTGACCATCGGTTTTGGAGTGTTACCTAATTTACATGTAACTAGGAGGGCTACCCCATGGACATGATCGTGATGACCGCAATCGCTTTTGCTGCAATTGGTGTCATGGTGAGCTATGCCCTCATGTCTGCTCCGTCTGAGCAACGTCTCCCTATCCGCATCCGTGTTGAGGACCGCCGCAAGCGCCGCTAAGGCGCCCGGATCCAACGGAGTTTCTGGACAAGCTGCTGGTTTTGACCTGACTTTAGGGTCGGGCGTAACCGGTCTTGTCGGGCGGAACGGCTCGGGGAAATCCACGCTTTTGAAATTCATCGCGGGACAGGTGGGCCCGCCGCTGATCACTGGTGAGGTGATCCGATCCGGCACCGTGCGTCTGTTGGATCAGACGCCCGATCCTGCGGTTTTGCTCAGTGATCTCTTTGGCGTGACGGAGGCTTTGGCCGATCTACACCGCGCGCAAAGGGGGGAGGCCACGTCTGGTCCGTTTGAAACCGTCGATTGGGGGTTGGAAGAGCGCCTTCGCGCCCAGTTGGACCGTTTCGGCCTCCCGCATTTAGCGATGGATCGCCCTGTCGGAACGCTCTCCGGCGGGCAGCAATTGCGGGCGGCGCTCGCGGCGCTGTTTTTCGATCCGCCTGACATTTTGCTTTTGGACGAGCCAACCAATGCGCTCGATCTCGATGCGCGCGCGGGGCTGATGTCTGCGGCTACCCAACATAAAGGCCTGATCCTGATTGCAAGCCACGACCGCGCGCTCTTGGAGCATATGGATCGGATCGTGGCGCTGGAGCCGGATGGTTCTGCCTCGGTGACGGGTGGCGGATGGTCGGCCTATGCCGCTGCGCGTGAGGCCGAACGCGCGCGGCTGACGCAGGCCTTGGGGCGGGCGGAGCGTGATTTGAAACAGCAGAAATCCCACGCCCGAGAGGCCCAGGCCCGCCAAGAACGCCGGGCACGGCAGGGCAAGAAACTGCGCGATGGGTCGCAATCGAAAATGCTTTTGGACAAGGCCAAGGAAGGCGCGGAACGCAGCTCCGGCGGGCGTTTGCGCGCCGAAGAGCGCCGGGCGAGCGGGCTGACCGCGGATCGCGAGGCTCTTTTGCAGCGGATCGAGGCGATCACGCCCGTGGCCATGCGGTTTCCGGCGGTGAACCTGCCCGGTTCAAAAGGGGTTTTGGAGCTTGAGCAGGCTTGTTTTGACATGGGAGGGCACCGGATCGGCCCGGTGAGTTTCTCGATCACCGGGCCGGAGCGGATTTGGCTCAAAGGGCCGAACGGGGCCGGGAAATCGACGCTTTTGCGCGGGATAACAGGCGAGATCGCGCCCGTTGCGGGGCGGGTTCTGCGTCAGACAAAAGTCATGCGGCTGGATCAATCCGGCGGATTGCATGGGACGGGGACGCTTTTGGAGGTGGCACAACATGAGCACCCCGACCTCACCGCCGCCGAGATCCGCGCCGCCCTTGCGCGTGCGGGGTTTCGCGGAGATGCCGTAGAAAAGCCCGCCGAGGCGCTTTCGGGCGGTGAGAGGCTTCGGGCTGCGATTGCGCTGCTGGGCGCGGGGGATGATCCGGCGCCTCTGTTGCTGTTGGATGAGCCGAGCAATCATCTTGATCTCGACGCCATCGAGGCGCTGGAAGCGGGGCTGTCCGACTGGGGCGGCGCGTTGATTTTGGTCTCGCATGATCCGTCTTTTGTTCAAAATTTGGGGTCTTTTCGCGAAATCGCGCTACATGCTGCTTAAAGAGGCGTCATATAGACGTCACGAAAGCGCTGTAGAGAACAGAGCGAGACCTTCGCATATAGAGGGGCTTGTCAGGTTTAAGCCGCGATATATAGTGAAAGATGATATCGGGGCGGGGTGGCTCCCGTCCTTGATCACGACAGATCAGTGGACGGAGCAGGCACGCAGATGGACGGAAATTTCAGGACGGATTTTGTCAGACAACCCAATGCGACGCGGGCGCACCCGGCGCTCGTGCTCAACGCGGATTACCGGCCCTTGTCCTATTATCCGCTTTCGCTTTGGCCTTGGCAGGAGGCGATCAAGGCGGTGTTTCTCGACCGGGTCGATATTGTCGCAGAATATGACGACTACGTGCACAGCCCGAGTTGCAAGATCAGAATTCCTTCGGTCGTCGTCCTCAAAGATTATGTGAAACCTCAAAAGCGCGTGGCCTTCACGCGCTTTAATTTGTTTTTAAGGGACGAATTTTGTTGCCAATATTGCGGCTCGAAGGGCGAGTTGACCTTTGATCATGTGATCCCGCGGGCGCGGGGCGGGGTGACATCCTGGGAAAATATCGTGGCGGCCTGTGTGCCCTGCAACCTCAAGAAGGGCTCGAAGTCGTTGCAACAGGCGCATATGAGCCTGCGCAAACCGCCGCGTGCGCCGGGCGCCGAACAGCTCCGGAACATCGGCCGCAAATTCCCGCCGGGGCATTTGCACGAAAGCTGGATGGATTATCTCTATTGGGATACCGAGCTGGAGATGTAATCCGGCGCGGGCGCGTCAGGCCGAGCAGGAGGCCCCGCCCAGCACACAGAATTTCGCACAATGCGGATGGTTGAGCGCGACCGCGCCTGACGCCTCCGCCAAGGTCGATCCCAGATCGAACTCCGCCTCATAGGGCAAAAGCGTGCAGGCCACCACAGAAGGGCTTTGCCCTTTGCGCTTCACCACCATGCGCTGCGTGGCGCACATCACGTCCGAGGGGCTTTTGTTCAAAATCCCCCAGCAGGCGGTGGTGATTTCGGGCACCTCGACGCCCATGTCCATTTCCGGGAAAATCACTGTCATACCGGGGTGTTGCGCATCGATTTTATAGTTTCTCTCCATGAAGAGCGCGGTAAATCCGGCGCGGGTCTCAGCCTCTGTCTCATGCCAAAGCGAGCGCGCCGCCACGGCCATGCGAAACCCGTTGTCACGTAGCCAATCCATGCCGTCGAGCGTGGTCGCGTAACTCCCGGCACCGCGCATCTCATCGTGCTCCGTTGGGGAAAAATGATCAAGCGAGACGCGCAGGGTCAGCTGGCCGGGGAACTCGGCGTTGAGCGCCAAAAGACCGGCCAAAACGGCGGGGCGCTGCATCGGACGCATGGCGTTGGTGAGAATCAGCACCTCATAGCCGCGCTCCAAAGCGGCCCGCGTCATGGCGATCATCTCGGGGTTCATAAACGGCTCGCCACCGGTGAAGCCGATCTCGCGCGGGCGGGGATCGAGTGTCTCGGCCTCGTCGAGATAGCGCGTGACCTCTGTTTCCGTCAGATAGGTCAGCGCATCATTGGTCGGCGAGCTTTCGATGTAGCAATTCACGCAGGTGATGTTGCAAAGCGTGCCGGTGTTGAACCACAGCGTCTCCAACCGCTCCAGCGCCACCTTGGCCCGCGCCTCGCCCTTGGCAGTGACGGCCGGGTCGATGAATTTGCCGTCATTGGCGGCAAAATCTGATTGGCTTTGATCTTTCATCGCAAGTGTCCCGCGCTGTTTCCGTTAACTTACTGATGGCGGAACGTTGTGAAAAGGCCGCACTCCGGGTCCTGCGGCTTTGTGATCGGAAATTTGTCCAACTCGGCCCTTGAGAGGTGCTCGGGCAATGCTAGACTTCTCCTTGACCAAGCGGTAAGAGAGGGGCGTTAGCGCTAACTATCAAAGCGCTATGGCGCGCAAAATCTCGCGGCTTCAAACAGGGTCCTGACCGCACCCCCGCACAGGGTATCGGGACCGGGCAAGACGAAAAGGAACACAGATATGGTCTCACGCGTCATTCCGGTCGATGATTTCGATCTGGTGATTTTCGGCGGCACGGGGGATCTGGCCCGACGCAAGATCTTGCCGGGGCTTTATCGCCGATTCTGTGCCGGTCAGATGCCGGAGACGGCGCGGATCATCGGTGCAGCACGCTCCGAACACAGTCCGGATGAGTTTCGCCAGATGGTGCGCGAGGCGATCCTTGAGTTTTCCTCGAAAAACACCTGTGACGAGGGACAGATCGGCACGTTTCTCAAACGCCTCGACTATGTGCAGGTCGACGCGCGTGGCGAAGGCGGCTGGAACGACCTCAAGGGCATGATGCGCGAGGACGTGATCAAGGCCTATTATTTCTCCGTCGCGCCCTCGCTCTTTGGGGACATCGCGGAACGGTTGATGAGCTATGGCATTGCTGATGAGGCGGCGCGGATCGTGGTGGAAAAACCCTTTGGTCGCGATCTTAAAACCGCCAAGGCGCTCAATCGGTCGCTGGCGCAACACTTTGACGAGACACAGATTTATCGCATCGACCACTATCTTGGCAAAGAGACGGTGCAGAACCTGATGGCGGTGCGTTTCGGCAATATCCTCTTTGAGCCGCTGTGGAATTCGCAATATGTCGATCACATTCAGATCACCGTGGCGGAGACCGTGGGCGTTGGTGGACGGGGCGAATATTACGACCGCTCGGGCGCGATGCGCGACATGGTGCAAAACCACCTGATGCAGCTCTTGTGCCTGATCGCAATGGAGCCGCCGTCGCGGTTCGATCCGGACGCGGTGCGCGATGAAAAGCTGAAAGTGATCCGCGCCTTGGAGCCGATCGATCACCACCACATCGTGCGCGGCCAATATGACGCCACCGACGATGAACCGTCTTTCCGCGAAGATGCGGGCGATCCGCGCTCGCGCACGGAAAGTTTCATCGCTCTGCGCTGTATGATTTCCAACTGGCGGTGGGCCGGCACGCCGTTCTACCTGCGCACTGGCAAAAAGCTCAAGGCGCGCACCTCAGAGATCGCGGTGATGTTCAAGGACGCGCCGCATTCGATCTTTGGCGAAGAGGCCGGGCGGCATGCCAATGTGCTTTCGATCCGGCTCCAGCCGAATGAGGGCATGACGCTGAAGGTCACGATCAAGGAACCGGGGCCCGGCGGGATGCGCCTGATCGACGTGCCTTTGGACATGTCTTTCGCCGAGGCTCTGGGCGAAGATGCCGAAGAGATTACAGATGCTTACGAGCGGTTGATCATGGACGTCATCCGCGGCAACCAGACGCTTTTCATGCGCGGCGACGAGGTCGAAGCGGCCTGGGCCTGGACCGATCCGCTGATCGAAGGCTGGGAGGCGCGCGGCGATGTGCCGAAGCCCTACGATGCCTATTCCTCTGGCCCCGAAGAGGCGGCGATCATGCTGCACCGCGAAGGGCGCCGTTGGCGGGAGATCAAGGAATGAATGTCATCGAATACCCTGACCTCGATGTGATGCTGTTGGATTTGGCGAATAAGATCGCCGGAGAGCTGCGTATGGCTCTGGAGGCGCAGGAGCGGGTGAGCTTTTGCGTCCCAGGCGGCACGACACCCGGGCCGGTGTTTGATACTCTGTCCGCTGTGTCGCTCGACTGGGATAGGGTGGATGTGCTCTTGAATGACGAGCGCTGGGTGCCGGAAAGCTCTGAGCGCTCCAATACGGCGCTGTTGAAACGGCGCTTGCTGGTCGGTAAGGCGGCTGACGCGCATCTCGTGCCGCTTTACCGCGATGTGCCGACGCCCGAAGAGGGCTTGGACGCGTTGATGCCGGCGATTGAGGCGGTACTGCCGCTCAATGTGCTTTTGCTCGGCATGGGCGCCGATATGCATACGGCGAGCCTGTTTCCCGGCGCCGATCAATTGGAGCTTGGCCTCTCAGACGAGGCGCCGACGCTTTTGGCGATGCGGGCCCCCGGCGCGCCGGAACCCAGGATCACGCTCTCGGCCAAGGCGCTCAAATCGGCGATCTCGACGCATATTCTGATCACCGGCGCGGAAAAACGCGCGGCTTTGGAACGCGCGCAGGAGCTTGACGAAATGGACGCGCCGGTGAAGGCCGTCTTGTCGCAAGCGACTGTACATTGGGCAGAGTGACGCGTGATGCGCAAAAATCCCCTGTGGAATTCAGGAAGCTTTAGCGAGACTGTAATACTTTCGCTATAAGTGAAAAACACCAAAGACTTGCATGGGTTTGACTGGACCCAAGAAGGAGACGATATGACCGTTGATTTTTCCGCTCTCAAATCCAAGGCAGAGGCGGCGGAGGCGCGTCATATCCTCGATCTTTTTGCCGCAGATGGTGAGCGCGCCGCCGGGTTCTCGGCATTGAGCGACGGTCTTTTGTTCGATTATTCCAAGACGAATATCGACGCGGAGACGCGTGAGGCCCTCTTCGATCTGTTGGAGCAATCCGGTCTCAAAGACAAACGTGCCGCGATGTTCGAGGGCGCGAAGATCAATGACACAGAGGGCCGCGCCGTGCTTCATACCGCGCTGCGCAACCTCGATGGCGGGCCTGTGATCGTCGATGGCAAGGATGTCGTGCCGGGCGTGCGCCATACGCTGGCGCGGATGGATGATTTCGCGGACCGGGTGCGGCGTGGCTCGATTGCCTCTGTGTCGGGGGTTCCGTTTGAGCATATCGTCAACATCGGCATCGGCGGCTCCGATCTGGGGCCAGTGATGGCCTATGAGGCGCTTCAACCCTATGTCGATGGCCCGCGCTGTCACTTCGTGTCCAATGTCGATGGCGCGCATATCCATGACGTGCTGTCTGGCCTCAATCCGCAGACCACGCTGATCATCGTGGCGTCGAAAACCTTTACCACCATCGAGACCATGACCAACGCGCAGACCGCGCGCGAGTGGTTGGTGAAATCCGTGGGCGAAGAGGGTGTGGCGAAACATTTTGCAGCTCTTTCCACCGCGCGCGACAAGACGGCGGAGTTCGGCATCGATCCCGATCTTGTCTTCGGGTTCGAAGATTGGGTCGGCGGGCGCTATTCCGTTTGGGGGCCGATCGGGCTGTCTTTGATGATCGCCATCGGGCCGCAGAAATTCGCTGACTTCCTGCGCGGCGGGCAGGCGATGGATGTGCATTTCCAGAGCGCCGATTGGATCGACAACCTGCCGGTGCTTTTGGCGCTGGTCGGTGTCTGGCACAATCAGGTCTGCGGCTATGCCACCCGCGCGGTTCTGCCCTATGAGCAACGTCTGTTGCGGCTTCCAGCCTATTTGCAGCAGCTCGAGATGGAGTCGAACGGCAAACGCGTGGCGATGGATGGATCGACCTTGCCGTTTGACAGTGGCCCCGTGGTTTGGGGCGAGCCGGGCACCAACGGTCAGCACGCGTTCTATCAGCTGATCCATCAGGGCACGCGGGTGATCCCTTGTGAATTCATGGTCGGCCGCTTGGGTCATGAGCCGGGTCTGGCGCATCAGCACGAGTTGCTGGTCTCCAACTGTCTGGCGCAATCCGAGGCCTTGCTTCGTGGCAGGTCTTTGGAAGAAGCCACTGAGATCATGAAGAAAAAGGGTTTCGAAGGCGCGGAGCTCGACCGTCAGGCGCGGCATCGCGTGTTCCCCGGCAACCGGCCGACGACGACACTCGCCTATGAAAAGCTGACGCCCTACGTCTTGGGTCAAATCGTGGCGCTTTATGAGCACCGCGTGTTTGTCGAAGGCGTGATCCTCGGCATCAACTCTTTCGATCAATGGGGCGTGGAACTGGGCAAAGAGCTGGCTCTGGCGCTGCAACCGGTACTGGCCGGAGAGGCCGATGGCGCGGGCAAGGATGGCTCCACGCTTCAGCTTGTCGATTACCTCAAGATGAACTCGTAAGGGTCAGATATTGATGTTTTAAGTCTAGGCGCGCTCAGCCAAAGAGCGCGCCAAATTTCATCGCTGTTTTGGCGTCGCCCGCGATCTTGAGCTTGCCGAACATCGCGGCTTTCATCGGGTTCAGCTCACCTTTGAGGATCTTCTCAAACGTCGGTTGATCCGCGATGATCGCACAGTCGGCGCGGTCGTCGGAAATCTCCGCCGTATCGCCCTTGATGATCAAATTGCCGATCTCCTTGATCCTGAGCGACACGGATTTCTCGAAATTCTCGCCTTTGAGCCGCTCCAAAAGTGCGGCCTTGGCCGTGTCCAGAAAATCAGTTGTCATATTGCGTTCTCCCTCTGACATCAGCCGTAGCCGGGAGAGGCGCCTGCGCAAAGCGAAACCCTGCGTCACATCGGCGGGGGGATCATGCGCCAGATCTGAGCGACCACAAACAATCCGAGACCGAAGGACAAATGCGCCACGAAACTGCGCCAGCGAACCAAGGCCGGATTGGGTGTGTGTCTTGCGGCGAGGCCAAAGCCAAAGGCCGGGTGCAGGATCAGATAGGGCGCCAGCACCGTGACTGCCCCCATCATCATCGCCGCCCCAAAGAGGGGCGCGGCGGGCAGGGCGATCCATTCAGCGCCGAGCACCCACAGCCAAAGCGCGGCGAAGCCAATGCCGATGAGATAATGCAATGTCCATCCGACACTTGTTTCGCCACGCAGGGACACGCTGGCTTGGATCGGATGATGGATCAGCTGCCCGCGAACCAGTCCAAGCGACCATCGGCCGACTAAGGCGTAGTCGAGCGAGGGGATCGCCCAAAATCGGTGCCGCAGCAGAGCTACGGCATCCATGAACAGGGTGGCACCGACCCCGAGAGCGGCGGCCTGTATATATAGGGACTGCGCCCAGAAACTCAGATCTGTCATGTGCGATGCTTTCTTTTAATGTCAGAAGAACCTATCCTGCCACTTCAAGTCGACTTGAGGTCAAGAGCATGGTTTTGGATATTTCAGAGGTTGCGAAACGCAGCGGATACCCCGCGTCAACACTCAGATATTATGAGGAAAAAGGACTGATTTCATCTGTCGGGCGGCGCGGATTGCGGCGATTGTTCGAGGCGCAGGTGCTTGAGACACTGGATGCGATCAGCTTGGCACGTTGGGCCGGGTTCTCACTTGATGATATCCGTGATTGGATGACACCTGACGGTCAGATTCAGGTGAAGAGAGCCGAGCTTACACAGCGTGCCGAAGAGATCGAGGTTCACGCCAAGCGATTGATGTCGTTGGCACAAATGGTGCGTCACACAGCGCATTGCCCAGAGCGGGATCATTTTTCCTGCCCGGAATTTCAACGCATGTTGCGCGCCGCCCGCCGCCATAAACCGGGACAGAAAAACGTCCGACAAGAGATTGATCCCTGATCGGTTAGCAGAGGGCAAAGCCTACAAAACAATCTGTGGAAATTTGGAGCGGGTAACGGGCGCCTTTGGGTAGTTGTTGTTTGTTGCAATTTGTAAAATAACCTAAAATAAAACAAATACTTGCAAGAATTTATAGAAACAACCCCTTGCACAAAATTGCACATTGTAGCAAAAATTATGGCTAGCGGCATGGCGCATACGCGTAAATAGGCCTTTTCTATTTCGTGTATTTTCGTCCCGCTTTGATGGCTAGCGGCTTGGCGACTTGATGGGGTTATATTCCTGTTTTCGCACCCGCTTTGATTGAATGGAGGGCATGATGCCGAAGAGGGCACGGGAATGGGGGGCGCTTGATGTTAAACGCGCGATGCATTCGGGGGAGCGAGACAGGAACGAATGGCATGCCGTCGGCGGTGTTGCGGGTCTCCAATTGCAGATCACGCCAAACGAGGCAAAGAGCTGGATTTTACGAACTGTGATCGGCGGCTCGCGACGAGCCATTGGTCTTGGTGCCTATCCCGAGGTTTCTCTAGCTGATGCCCGCAAAAGGGCCAAGGAAGCAAAAGAGAAAATTGCCGCAGGCATCGACCCGATAGAGGAGCGCAAGGCGGCCCGTGCCGCTCTCGTGGCGGCTCGGGCGCGGAGTATGACCTTCGAAGTTGCTGCGGATAAGTGGATGGCCGCCAAGCTCAAAGACCGCCCCGAGAAATCGCAGAAGGCTGTGCGGTCCACTTTGGCGAGATACGCCTACCCAATGATTGGGGCTATGTCCTTACAAGATGTCCGAACTCAGGACATTCTTCGGGTTTTGGAGCCGATCTGGACCGTAAAAATTGATACTGCCGGTAAACTCAAAGGCTACCTCGAAGGTATATTCGCGTGGGCGACGGTGGCAGGTCATCGGCAGGGAGATAACCCTGTCACATGGAAGGGAAATTTGCAGGAGCTTCTGCCCTCTCAGGCGAAGGCGTCAAAGGGCGTAAAGGGCAATTACCCTGCGGTGCCTGTGGATCGTTTGCCCGAATGGTGGGCGGAGGTTTCCGAGCGGGAAGGAATGGGGGCGGCGGCTCTCCGCTTTGCAACGCTTTGCGCCAGCCGATCCGGCGAGGTGAGGGGAGCGACATGGGGAGAGATCGACCTAGAGGCGGGGGTCTGGACGATACCGGCGTCGCGGATGAAGGCGGGGGCCGAGCATCGTGTCGCATTGTCGCCTGCCGCTGTGGAGCTTCTGCAAAACCTGCCTCGAATGGAAGGAAGCGATTTCATGTTCCCGGCTGTGAGAGGTGGCATGTTGTCGGACATGTCGGTCTCAGCGGTTATGAGGCGGATGCAGGCGGATGCCGAGAAAGCCGGTCAGCCCGGATGGCTGGATGCCCGTTCAGGAAAGCCCGCCGTGCCTCACGGCCTCAGGTCCAGCTTCCGGGATTGGTGTGCCGAGCGTGGCGTGGATCGTGATTTGGCTGAACTCGCGCTCGCGCACACTGTTGGGAACAAGGTCGAGCGCGCGTATCGACGGACAGATATGTTTGAGCGGAGGAGGGCGCTCATGGTTCAATGGTCGGATTTTCTCAATGGAAAAGAGGCCAAAACCGTGGTGCAGTTTCCGACAACGGCCTGATCTGTTAGGGCAAAATCTGGCCCGCGCTTCGGTTGAAAGCGTGGGCATTTTCTTGCGAAAGAGAAAATCTCTTGCACGCATATATCTCCGCTTGCAATCCGCAACGTGAATACCAAATATACAAGCACCGGCTTGAAGCTCCGTGCCGGTACGAAAAGACCCTCCCCGCAAAAAGCCGGGAACATTTGATTGATAGCATGCTGGCCGCTGGCCATGGAGCGCTCATCCTCTCTCTGCAAAGGGAGAGTGTCAATCAAGGGGGCAATCCATGCCTTTCACATACGCGTCGCATGACGCACATTTTACTTCTCAGCGTTCGCTGGGGCTGTCCCATGTTCCCTCTCGGTCCATGTTCTTGGCGCAACGGGAGGACCAGAAATGAGTGCAATTTTCTTGTCTGATGTGCAGGTTGCAGAACGCTATGGGGTCCATCGGGTCACAATTTGGCGCTGGTCCAAGACTGATCCCACATTCCCGAAACCGATCATGCTTTCTCCGGGCTGCTCGCGTTTCCGTCTTTCCGATATTGAAAATTGGGAAGCGTCGAAAGCGGAGGGCGCGGCATGATCCGAGAAAAGGAAAACCCCGGCTACGCGGAGCGTGCCGGGGCCTTAAACCATGCTTGGGGGTCCACCAAAACCCTTCCCCGAGAGGATACCTTCGGACTGTTTTTGGATCAATCAATATTCACCGCGACTGCCTGCTTTCTGGCCCTTTTGGGAGCCGCTATCGACCTCCGCGCCCTTGCTTGGTCGGTGCGGGTTGCCGTGCGCCGTGATGAGGGTGGGCGTCATGGCTGAAGCGGTGCGCGCAAACACAAATATAGGACGCAGACAGGCGGAACTTGTGAGCGCTTTTGAGCCTCTGGATCAGATTAAGCCTGTGCTCCAAGGCAGATACCTCGTCAAAGGTGTTTTGGATCGTGGCGCGTTTTCATGCATGTTCGGACCCAGCAATGTCGGCAAGAGCTTCTTGGCCCTCGACCTAGCGGCACACGTTTCGGCGGGCATTCCGTGGTTCGGGCATCGGGTCTCTGTAGGCGCTGGCCCTGCGGTATATATTTCCGCCGAAGGCGGTGCGGTGTTCGGGAATAGGGCTGCTGCGCTTAGGCTTACCAAGCCGGATGTGGCCGCTCAGGCTGAGGCGGCTGGCATGGGTGTCCTGCGCTCGTCCATTGATCTTTGCGGCCCAGACGATGCGGCTGAGATCATCCAGCTTATCAAAGAGCAGATGGCAATGCCTCCTTCGTTGGTGATCGTGGATACGCTTGCGCGGTCAATGGGTCAGGGCAATGAGAATGACGGTAGGGATATGGGCGCGGTGGCCGCGAATTGTGGCCGTATTCAGACGGCAACCGAAGCGCATGTCATGTTGGTTCATCATACCGGAAAGGATGCGGCCAAAGGTGCTCGCGGTCATTATTCGTTCCATGCCTCACTCGACAGCGAGATAGAGTTAAAAGTCGAGGACAAGAATATGAAACGTGCGTCGGCTGAATTCACAAAGCAGCGGGATAATGGCTACGCGGCTCCGCTTCATTTCACCTTGAAGGCCATTGAGATCGGAACTGATGAAGACGGCGAGCCAGTGACATCGGCGGTTATTGAGGAGGCAACAGAAGCTCCTAAGAATAGCCGAGGCGCGTTGGCTGGTAACGAGAAAAAGCAGGCGGAGGCGAAAGGCCGCGCTATCGCGGCATGTCGCCTCCTCCCATCCGATCCATTCACCGTAGAAGACGCCCGCCGCATACTTGTCGAGGCTGGAATTGTGAAGCGCAGCACCGCCAAGAATGCGGTGAAGTCAGAGCGCACAACTACAACTCGCATATTGGAAAATCTCGAAGCCGAAGGGCTTGTTACACGGTCCGAAGATGGGAAATTTTCGACCATCAGAGATGGAGGCGATCATGCAGAATGACGCCAAAAAAGCGGGAAACACACGCTGCGAAAAACGGCCATCGGAAACAGACCGTGTGTTTCCGGTTTTGGAAACAGACGCAACACACGGAAACACACGCGAATTTACGTCTGTTTCCACCGTCTGTTTCCATGCCGCAATACAGGGAAACACACGCACCCCCCTCCCTTATAGGAGGGGGGCGTATGTTTCCTGTTGCCCGTTGCAGAGGATGGAGGCCCGCCATGAGCTGTGAATTCCACGTTCTCGCAACGAAGAGCATTGGCCGGAAGCCGGGACCAGCGCGGGACGAACCCGCGCAGGTCATGGCGCATCCGGCTGTGATCGAACTGGATCATTCGATAGTCGAGCGGGAGATGGCCGCGCTGCCAAGCAAATCAGCCCGCGCCGAATTCTGGCGCGAACATGTTCACATCCTCGGCTCTGCTTTTTTGGATCGCGGCATGTCCCGAGAAGCTGTTGAGGCGATCTTGTCGGACCATTTCAATCGGGTCAGGGAATTGCACCGTAAACGTATCAAAGAGGAGCGCGGCGATGATCAGAGATGACGACGACCGCGATTGGATTATTTACCCCGCGCCTGAGACTGATCATGACACCCCGGCTCCTGACGGGCCGGGGGCGGAGGTCGATATGGTCGAGATCATTGGATCAGAGATGCCGGAACCCTTTTCCGCGACATGGTCCGATGAGCGCCCGATTTGGGAGATGGTCGGATCATCGGAAATTCAGGACGATGACCCTGATGCCGTGCGCGAGGCGGGTGCGCGTGAGGTGGCGAAGGCGTTGGGCGTGGGCACGGATTGGCTCCGGCTTCATCCGAACCAGCGGGTTCGCGAGGTCTATGCGCTGATCGGCCAGTATTTCTCCGAAGGCCACTTTCGCGAAGGCGTGAGCCTTGACGTGTTCATCGGCCTTCGACCCGATGGCGGGCGGCCTTCGCTGGCCAGAGAGATAGCCATATTCGAGCGGAACAGGGGGGTGCGGGAATTGGCTCAGATGGAGCCGTTCACGCATATGCAGCCCACACAGGCAGCTAAGGTCATAAAATGGATGTATGAGCGCACCCACGGTTCGCGCTGGTCATGGCATGGCGATGATCAACCGCCGCGCATCACAGAGGCGCACAAGGCGGTGTTGCGAGAGATCGCGGCCACGGGCGCATGCCCATCCGCGCAATCTGTCGCAGAGCACATCCGCGCCATGAGGATGCGGCGAAAATAATTGCACCGCACCTATAGTGCGATTGAAAGTCAGCGGTGATCTTCTGGACCAGAAGGAGATCACCCGAAATGACCACTACCGAAACCATTGAATTCGACGCCGACCGACTGCTGGTCCTCGACCAAAAACGGAGGACCGCCCGCGCCCTTCAGCGTGACGCAAGCGACCATTATCAAGACCTCCGTGAGCGCCGCGAAGACGCCAAGCAGCGGGCAGGAAATCTCCGTTGGAAATCTGAACATGGCGATGCATCTGGACGACACGCCGCCCTTGAACAGGCGGAGGAGATCGAAAAGGAAATTGAAAAACTGACCCGCCAAATGGCAGAAATGCAGACGGAACAAAACACCCACAGTACAACTGCGGGGAAAGCAAATTCGTTGTTCCGTAAATGCCTGTCGTTCGCCGTCGAAAACGGCCTGCAAATCCCGGATCAGTTGGCCGAGGAAGCGCGGAAGATCGCTCAGAGGGTAGCCGAATGAGCCTTTTGAAGAAACTTACTGCGTCCCGCTCCGCTGTCACGGATGCCATGGACCAGCTCGATGTTATCAGAGCAAAAAACGCGGACATTCAATCGGAAATTCGCCGCCTTGAGGTCGCCCCGCTGCCGGTCGGTGAAGCTCTGGAATTGTTCGACAACTGGGCTGAAAAACAGGCCGAAGAGGCATTTCAAAGCCTGCGCCCGGAGTTGCTTCTTGACCCCGGCCTCCGCGCTGGAGAATTGAGCCTGCCTGATTTCACTTATGTCCTTGATGGCAAAAGCGGTCGCGCTCACCACCGCGCTGATGAGGTTTTGTGGGGCTTGATCATCGCGACGGCACTGCCGTCCGTTCGCTCAATCGTGGAGGAAAAAGTCGAGGCGGCTGTTCTGGGGCGTGAATGCCTGTCGCGTCAGGAGCGGGCCGAGAAGATCGAACGTGCTCAAGTAGAACTGCTTGAGATCGAGCTTGTCGAAGAGGGCATTGTGCGAGCACTAGAGGCCAGTGGTCTAGATGTGCAGCGGCGTGCGGACGCGGACCCGCAAGCCGTCCTCGCCTCGGACGCCTCGCTGCCCGCCTGATCAATGACTTTGCCGCCGGTTTCTCTCCCGTTTCTCGGCGGCGGGTGGCGGGTTCGACAGGGTGTTGGGTGCCCGCCACCACCAACCCACGCAGGGCCACGGAGCGGCCCGTCAGCGGGCCATAGCATAGGCCCCCTCCCCCCTAGGGACCGTTCTTTTGCCCCCTAGGGGCGGGGCCGCCGCCGCCCGAGATTTGCCTATTTTCACAACTCCGAAATTTGCTGTTGCGTTGCGTTCCGGCCCTCCAAATCGAAAGGAAATCCCATGGCTCAACCCGAAACGACCGAAGACGAGACCCCGCTGCCGAAGGCGACGAAGATGCTCCTGCGCCGCGCGGCCAAGCTGATTGATCCGAACAGAAAGGATACCGAAAATGACCGTCAAACTTGACCTGTCCCCCGCTGCCCGCCAACGCCGCTCAAATGAAGTGGAGGCCCGCATGAACTCCGTTGCGGCCTCCGGCGATGCCCGCCGGGAGGCCCGCAAACAGATCGAGCAGGACGTGGAGCGCGAAGAAATCGCCGCGCTTGAGGCTGAGGCCGCGCTGTCCGAAGCCGCTAACGAGCGGGGGCGGATCGCGGCTATTGTTCGTGCCGGAACCGATATGGGCCGCGCTCGGCAAGCTTTGAAACTCGGCCTTTCTGGCCCGATCAGCGCCGGTCAGGCTCAGGCAATCCTTGGCAACCTTCCTCGCGACGAAGACCTCAGTGAACCGGCGCTGACCTTGCCGGCGCCGGGTGCCTTCGGCTCTGAAGCCGCCCAGCAAGAGCGCCGCCGTATCGCCTCAGCCTTCAGCCATCCGGGCGCGAAAGGCCGTTTCCGCAGCGCCGTTGCCCTCACCCTTGATGGCGACAATCCGATCCCGGCCAGCGCCATTGCCACGCTGCTGGCCTCGTTGCCGATTGACCAGCCCGCACCTCGCTTTCTCTCACTCGAAGAAAGGGACGCCGAATTGGCAAGCTTTGGTGCGGATGATGGCTCCGGTCCAATGACGAAGGGTGAAAAGACCGCCGCAGCTTGGGGCCGCGCCGTCTCCGAGGCCAATGCGATGATCGGCGCGACTGGTGAGAAGCAGCGCCCGTCCGGCCAACCATATAGCGCCGCTGACGATGAAGCCTTTGGCCTCGCGTCTCAGATGCCGGGAGGTAACGGCCAATGACCTCGACGCCTTCCGACGAGATCGACGTTTCCAGCGCCGCCACGCTCCTCGGTATCTCCGGTGCAATGTTCCGCCGTGTCGCTGCGGCGGGATACATTGAACGCCACGCGCGAGGAAAGACAACCGTTTCAAGTGCGGTTCAAGGATACGCCCGGTTTCTCCGCGATGATGGCGCGAGGTCTGAGGGCAACGAGGCGCAGGCGCGAAGTCATCGCGCCAAGGCCGCCCGCATCCGCCGTGAGACCGAGCGCCGCCGCGCGGCATTGTCTGTTCGGGAGGAGGTCGAAGAGATCGTCGTGACAGTGGCGAAGACGGCTTGCAACCGTCTTCGCTCGGTCGATGTCGTCGGGCTGGTCGATGGGAAGATCGCTGCCGCTTTTGCTGATGAAGTCGAGGGGGCGTGTCAACGAGTCGAAGCTGCAAAGGCCCGCGCTGTCGCGGCTTTGAGGGGAGAAGAGGAGGGCGATGATGAATGACCAACCAGCCCCCATGATGATCCCCGTCACGGCCCTGAAGCGGGTTTGTGGCGATGATGAAGGCGTTATCAGACGGCTCGTTCAATCCCGTCAGATCACGGCCAAGTCGGGCAAAGTGCCGCTTGTGGCGGGGGTGCGGGCGTTCTTGGACCTCGTGCGTTCGGAGGCCCGCAATGCGTCCCTCGCAGCCGCCCGTCAAGAAGCGCAAGAGGCCCGTGCCGAAGCGGTAGAGCTTGACCTCGACCTCGATGAAAACCGCCTAGTTGACGATGACGCGGCCCAGATCGCGGTTGCGAACGTCTGCGGCGCAATCTTGCGCGAATTCCACAGCATCCCCGCCCGTATCACCCGCGACCTTCCATCTCGCCGGACCATCGAAGCGGCATTGCACGAGGCCCAGACCGCCCTTGCCGCCACCTTCACCGACGCTGAGACAGATGTGCCCACGAAACCCCGAAATCCGAAAAGAAAGACGTAGCCTATGGCAATCTCGACTACCAAATTTACGATCACAAGCGCGGCCTATGTGGCCGTGGCGGCAGGCGTCGGCACGGTTCACATTCAGCCTCTCACGACCGGAACGCTCCGGCTGATCGGCGCGACGGCGCTCCCTGCGCCGGGAGCGACCGATTTCCAGCCCATCCACGGCGCGAAAGAGTTTGCGAGCCTCTCTCCTGAGGCCGACATCATCTATCTGCGGGCTGAGGGTGAAGATGTGCAGGTGGTGGTTCATGCGTACTGACGCGGCAGCTATCGTCCATGAGCGCACTTTCGGCCTACCGGGGCAGATAGCCGCCGCGCGCTTCTGCGGCCCCTCACTTGCGTCTCCGCCGTCTTCTAGATCGTGGAGGCTGTTCTGCGCTCTGGTGGCCCACGCCGGACCAGAGAACGGCATGGACAAGGCGCACGTCATTTCCTTTGATGATCTCCGGGCGGTGCATGGCGTCCATTTTGAGTCCGGCCCCGATCTGTTGCGGCTCATGGTCCAATTACGTCGCGCCTCCCTGACCTATAGCGGCGGAGAAGCCTTCGGCCTTGTCGCGTGGGCTTCGGTCTTGACGCATGACGGCTCGCGCTTCCTGCGCTGGCGGTGGTCCGATGCGGTCCGGGCGGCCTATGCCAGCCCGGACGGATGGGCGGTGATGAGGCGTGAAGCGTTGGCGAAATTGCCGGGGCGTTACGGCACAAGGCTTTACGCTTTGGCCGCGCTCCACCGGAGCCAAAAACAGCAGCAATCGGTCATCATGTTGGACGATCTCCGCGCTATTCTCGGCGTCCCTGACGAGACGCTGCCCACGTCTGGGGCCTTGATTGCTGCCTTGCACCGAACTCTGCGTCAGGTGAACAAAGCTGCCCGTCTAAGCCTGTCTGCGCGCACCATAGAGAGGGACCGTTTTGCCACGAGCGTCGTGGTGAACTTGGTCGGGCATAGGCCTCGCCGAAAGAGTATTGGGTGATGTAATAATCTTTGTTGGATTAAATCCTTACGGCCAAAACCTAAAGAAAGACGTTAGCTCTCTTTTGTAGAAATATAGGGGCGGATCGGGCATAGGTGGATGGGCGACAATCTGACAGCGAGGGCACGGTATGAAACACGAAGTGATCGAGGACGGCGGCGACTGGCTGGACGAATATCTGAGGTCGGGAGCGCTTCCCGATGCGCCTCAGGTCCCAACATGGACGCCCGATCTTGTCGGGGAGCAGCTTTGCACGGCCCTGAGATGGGCCAAGCACAACGCAGGGCGAGTTGGTCCGGGTGGCTTTGTCGGTTCCCGATCCTTGTTCGTGGCAACCTTTGACGACCATCTTGCCGAAGGCTGGGGCCTGCCGGAGATCGCCGGGGACGACGAGCCGGACGAGCGCCGCCGCCACGCCATGCCAAGCCCGGAGCAGATCACGCGCCATGAGATGGCGCTGCAATGGCCCGCTGATCACCTCCTGACTGACCACAAAGGGAGCGCCCGGATGCTGGGCCTTTGGGCCGCCTGTGAAATCTCGAAGCGATCATTCAACGGGGCGTGTAAGGCCCGTGGCGTGGATCGGAGCGCGGCCTATCAGTTGCGTGACCGTGGACTGTCGATCATTTCGCGGGCGTTGGACCAAGCCGGGGTGCCGGTAGAGGTCACCTAATCGCCCCAGCTTCTTAGCTGCCTCCTTGGCCTCCGGTGATAGGGAGGCAACCTTGACGGCGCGGGATAGCTGGTGGCGCGATAGTCCTAGGTCGCGTGATGCTTGGCTTAGGCCGCCGATGCTTCTCCCTGCGCCTTTGGGTTTTTTAAAGCGCCGCAAATGGTGGTCGTGGGGGTAATCTCGTGATCAGTATGTCGGCTTCGGACGATCCCAATAGTCGGTCACGTCTGGCTCTTCGCCACCCTCGAAGGCGTATTTGTAGACGTCTTCGAAAAACCGGCGGGCGGATTGTTCGTCGCGGGCTTTGCATGCGGTTGTAAAGAGAAACAACTCAGCCCCAAGGCTTCCCTCGCTGATCCGTCTTTTGAACTCTGAGCGCGTTTTTTTCCCTTTCGAGCTCAGATAACGACATAATGTATTCAGGTAATTCATCTGACAAAGCCGCATTCACATTAAAAAGAAATGCGATGGTTTGTATATTATTGTCGATTTTGTTGATTTCCATATCCCTTAATTCTTGCTTGAAAGTGCGGACCAAAGACATCTGACATTTTGGTTAATGAATTAGGTTCGTGTGCTTTTGATCCACTTTCAAACGCTTTATGTGCGGGACTATTTTTTATCCACTCGTAAGCTTTCACATAATCCTCTGGCGTGTTGAACTTCGTCGCGTGCTCCCCTCTTATATGCTTGATTTTACTGCTCACTATGACCGGGACATCTCTCTTGCCCGGAACATGGATCATCGTCCCGCCGAAATCCGTGGGTGTGCCCTGTTTGATCGGGTCGTAGGGCACGCCGTATTTCTTGAAGAACTTGTCATGGTCCACAATGGAACCTGTCATGGGGGCCAGACCATGCAGGACGCGATCTAGAATCTGCTTGGTGCAGGGGCGCTTCGAGCCAGATTGCTCACCAATCTGCCGGTTTGGGACGATCCCAATAGTCGGTCACGTCTGGCTCTTCGCCACCCTCAAAGGCGTATTTGTAGACGTCTTCGAAGAACCGGCGGGCAGATTGTTCGTCGCGGGCCGTGCAGGCAGTTGCTCGCCTAAAATCTGTCACGCCCAATAGTTTATGTTGAAGATTATATTTGTACCTCTCTTTTAGTCTTGCATACTCTTCTTCAGATAAAGATCGAATATAGATTGGTACGTCGTCAGACATGGCCACATTGACATCAAAGTGGCCGACAAGCGTTAAAAAATCTGTTTCAGTGGCGTTATATTCCATGCTTCACCTAAGGGTCTGGGTACATTGTTTTAAGTTGCAGTATTCCGTTTGAATCTTTTTCAAATATCGCAATTAGGTTCGTGTCTGAACCGAAAACGGTTCGATTTCCAAACGCATCGTAGCCCTTAATCCTGACCTCAAAGTCAGGACCAAATATATCTGACATTTTGATATCAGGAATACGCAGTGTAGGTTTTGAATTGCCTTCAAACGCTTTAACTCTGGGATCTTTTATTACCCACTCATAAGCTTTCACATAGTCCTCAGGCGTGTTGAACTTCGTCGCATGTGCTCCACTTACATGCTGGATTTTCTTGCTCATCGTAATCGGCAAGTCACCCTTGCCCGGAACATGGATCATCGTCCCGCCAAAATCCGGTGGGGTGCCGTGTTTGATCGGGTCGTAGTGCACGCCGTATTTCTTGAAAAACTTGTCATGGTCCACGACGGAGCCTGTCATGGGGTCCAAACCATGCAGAACGCGGTCCAGAAGCTGTTTGTCGGTCACGGCTCCTTCGTGCCTTTGGGGACCATGCCCCTGTCGGGCCAGATCATCGAGTTTCTGGATCCAGTGCCGGGTCGGAATGATGACTCTTTTAACAGGCTCGAGACTTTTCGTTTCCCGAATATACATGCTTTGTCGCAATTTTTGGCCAAGCGGGCCAACCCTGGCTATGATCGGCTCGGTTGTTCTCAGGAAGGCAACAAACGCATAAATCTTGCTATTCGCACTGATCATTTTGCGCAGCTTGCTGGCCAGAGACGCGATCTTGCCCGCGATGATCACCACCGCACCGGCGGCGCCGACACCTGTTGCCGCAATAAGCGCGGACACGATCAGGCTGATCACCCACATCAAGACTTCCGGCAGAATGAAGCCGACGCCCTGACCGAGAATTTCTGCCCAGAAATTCGGTGTCATCAGCGTGATGACGCGCATGATGCTATTGGCGATGAGGCCCAGAACCGGTGTGCGGCGGAAGACTTCCAACAATCCGTTCAGAAACTCAGATCCTTTGGCGAAGAGATCGCTCATGAGGGTGCCGAACTCGCCGATAACTCCTTCTGCGGTTTTGAGAGCCGCCAATGGATCAAGTGCCGCAAATAGCTTGTCAACGTCGCCGGACAGCAGTCCTCGCATGAATTCGGTCAAAGCTTTGACGACGTCCACGCCGGTCGTGATCGCTTTGGCATGTGCCTGAGCGATGCCTTGCAATGTGTCTATCGGGTTCGACACACGATCCCAGACTGCATTTCCCACCTTCGCTGCAGAGCTTTTAAGCGCTCCGGAAACCGACCCCCAAAAATCCTTTTCTCCGTCCCACCAACTCGACATTCCGCTGCCGACACCGGTGATGAAGTCACCGCCGGCGCCCAGCCAACCGTCGCTATTCCACTCCGTGACATAAGGGGCAAAGACACCTGCCATCGTGACTTCAAAGGTTCTGAGATCAGCAACAATCTGTTTTTCAAGCTCCCAGGCCTCTTGTTCCAGAGCGTTCAGCGTTTCCTCGTCGCCCGTGTCAATATCGAGAGGGGTGCGCGGCAGATCGGGTTGTTCAGAAACCCCCAGATTTGATCGAACAGGGGGGACGTCCTCTGTGCTGCATTGCGCACCATAATTCTGAACATGGTAGCTGCGCGTTTCTGCAAGGACGACATCTTTGTCCAGAAAACGTGTCAACACGGCAGTGGCTGGTGTTTTGTACGGGTCATCATACAGAAAGAGGACACTGCGCGGAGCGGTGCAGCTTTGTGTCACGCCGCCATATGTGCCGGACATGGTATTCGCGACCGGTTCGGCCTGCGCGGTCACCTCTGCGGGGGTCATCTCGGTCATGATGCTGCTTTCTTCGGGGCGGAAAGGTGCTCCATACGGGCTTTGAGGGCGCTCATTTTGTCGATCTCACTTAAAGGACTTTTGCAAATATCGGACAGGCGGCCAGAGGGGTCTTTCTGTTCAAAGCTCTGGCCAAAGAACAACGACCATGCCGCCAGAATATAAAGGTGTTTTTGTTGCCTGAACCCGTAGCCGACCATGCGATTTACGGGATCTTCGATCAGGGCGAGGATCGTCTCTTCGGAATAGCTTTTAAGATCTTTCGGGAAGCCTTTTTTCAGAGCTTCCGCAAGCGTCCAAAGGTCCTTGCGCTCACGCTCTTTGGAAAAGGGGGCAAGGTCGTATTCGGTGATTTCAAAGGGCTTCAAGGGAGTGTTTTTTGCGCGCAACAGCGCATGTTGCAATACAATTTCCCGGACGGTTTTTCCGCTATCCTGATCGGCCAGAAGGGCGTGAACATAGAACCCGTTGCGCATGAACCAGCGCTCAACGCGCTCTCGATGGCTGGCGATATGCGGGAAGTAAAGCCGCATATATTGCTCATCCCAAAAGCGGACAAAGACAGGAGTTTGCTGTCCTTCGCGCGGCACGAGGGTAAATTTCCTGAAATGCCCCCAGACCTCGCTCATGCGCGCCGTTGTGCGGATGAAAATACCGGTGTTGTGCCCCCAATGCTTCGCGAAAAAGCTCTTGTGGAAGGCTGGTACGAGGCCGCCGTCGTCCCAGGCGCCATCGGGCAGGGTCATGTCGATGAGATACGGCGCACTTTCCTTAAGCTCCTCGGCGGCGGCGCCTTTGAACAGGCACTGAACCGGCACATCGACATTGTCGAGATCGAACGTCCCGATGACGGTCTTGCGCAGCGTGGCATCCACGATGAGATAGGTGCACATCTTGGTCCCATCTTCCGGCTGACCGAACACAATCTCTTTCAGCTCAGGCGCGATCCAATCCCGATCCCAGAACGGAATGCCAGTTTGATCGGGGAGCGGCGCGAAAGCATGGTCTTCGATGGTCAGATAGCTTTCCTCCGCTGCTGGCGTGCCGCGCGCCGTGGCCTGCATGGGGCCCAGTTCAACGGTGTTGCCGGGATGCACGGCCTGCACAAGTGCACCAACCTGCGGATGCTGCGATGTCTGATGCGAGAGGTGGTGCGCGGCGGGGAGGACGTCTTCGAGCCAGATCAGCGCATAGCCCCGAGGCGTGACATGTGCCTCAAGCGTTGCCCGGAGACTCTCATAATGCGCCCAAACCGCAAATTGACAGCGATATTCTCCACCGTCGGTCTGCCGCAAATGGCAGACACCAATCCATGCTGTTCTCATCTCGCAACCAATAAACTCAGAATAGAATCAAATCAGAGCGCAAAGCTCTCGTCTTTCTACGGGCGACGCTCGCTACGGTAAAGGTTTTGACTTTGATGAGGCCGCCTATGCGCGCAGAGACGCTGAGGACGGCCATGAGGGAGGCAGGCGAGGCTCAAGGCGCTGGAAGGGCATAGAGCGGCCTGTCGTGGCCGCTGTGATGCTGGCAGAGGAAATGGGTGGGGTGATCATGGCTTTGGTCGCAAAGGTCTCATTTTTCGCCCATGATCTCTAAATCCAGAAGGTGCGCAAGCCGAACGGCGATCCTTTTCGAAGACGAAGAGCGGCCAAAGAGGCTGAACACGCCGTAAATTCGTGTTGCATTCCGTATTTTTGAAAATGGGTAGCGCGTTGGCTAGCGCGCAAATCAATCCGTAATTTTATTTATATAAAACAAACGCTTATTGGATTGATTGGAGCGGGTAACGGGAATCGAACCCGTAACTAAAGCTTGGGAAGCTGCCGTGATACCTTTTCACCATACCCGCGGTGACGGTTTACCTAAGCAAAGCCAAGGGGGCGGTCAAGGGAATTTGCAGCCACCAAAGAGGAAAAAGGGCCATCCCCGAAGGGACGGCCCTCATGCTCAGGAGTTGGACCAGACCTGAGACTTATGGCTTGCGCTGCGCGCCTTACGAAACGGGCATCAACACGCCATCGACAAAGTACATCACGCCGTTGGACTGCGCGACGTCCTTCGCGAGGGTGGTCACGATGTTGCCGGCTGCGTCACGCAGGACCAGCTGTTCGCCAGTGCCTTTTTCGACGCGGATCGGGTCGCCGGACACGGTGGTCAGGGTCACGATGTTGTTGTCGTAATCAACCTGAACGTTGGCGGGGATTGCGAAGCGTTCCGGAGTATCATCCGACGCCAGAAGGTCGTCGATCATCTGCGGCGTGAACTCGCCTTCGATCAGATGGGCGTTGATCACGTCCTGAAGCATCTCACGGTTTTCCGGCAACAAAAGCTCATCCACGGCACCGGCAGGAAGAGCGGCAAAGGCGTCGTTGGTCGGCGCAAACAGTGTGTACGGGCCTTCGCCCATCAGCTCATCAGCCAGACCAGCGGCCTGCACAGCGGCGATCAGTGTGGTGAGGTTCTGCACCTTCATCGCGTTGTCGGCGATGGTGGCGTTTTCGTCGAGAGCCTGTTCGTTGATGATCTCTGCGCCATTCACGGCCTCTTGGGCAAAGGATGCCATCGGGGCGGCAGCCATCAAAGCGGCGGTCGACAGGGCGAGAAGTTTACCAGAGGTTTTCATAAGAAACTCCAATTCGTTGTTCGTCACATGTGGCACAAGCGGCGGTCCCGCTGGCCTTCTGGGGGATCAACTCAGGGAGGCTTTGAAAAGTTTCGCGGTTTCCGTTCACATGTTTTTCAACATAAGTTTCGGAACCTTTTGCGATGTTTTGTCTAAGCGGCGGGCGCTTTTAGCGTGTGAAGGGGGCTGCCTTCGGGTCCTCGTCACGCCAGGCGCCTGTGGCGAGATCATTCAAATGCCACGGCCCGATGGACAGGCGAATAAGCCGCAATGTTGGAAACCCCACGGCGGCGGTCATCCGGCGCACCTGACGATTGCGGCCTTCGGAGATGGTCAATTCAAGCCAGCTGTCAGGCACGGATTTGCGGTAGCGCACCGGCGGCGTGCGCGGCCAGAGCCAGTCGGGTTCTGAGACGCGCTTGGCACGGGCAGGGCGCGTCATACCGTCTTTTAACTCGACACCCCGTTTGAGCTGCGCCAAAGCCTCCTCCGTCAGATCGCCCTCGACCTGCGCCAGATAGGTCTTTTCCATCTTGTGGCGCGGGTTTGAAATCCGGGCCTGAAGTTTGCCGTCATCCGTGAGCAACAAAAGCCCCTCGCTGTCGCGATCCAGACGACCTGCCGGGTAAACCTTTGGCACATTGATGAAATTCGACAGGGTTTGACGCGTCGTACCCTCGGTGCCCTTATCTGTGAACTGCGACAGCACGTCGAAAGGTTTGTTAAAGGCAATCAGTCGCGCCATGTCGAGGTCCTGACATTTAAACGGTGAAAAGACGGGGTTTGGCGCAGGACATAAAAGAAAGCCCCGACAAAAGAAAGCCAATGTGCCAATGCGCACACTTAGTCTCAGAACATTGTGATAATGTGCAGTCATCAGAACACTTGCCCGACGCGCGAAATTTCGCTTATGGTGGGGATAACTTGATATGGAGGGCGTGACCAATGACGCCCAAGCGTCCCAATGGTGCGGGCGCGTTCCCGAAAGCGGTCGAGCCTCTCGCACCCAAACCCGCCGATCCGGCCGAGCTTTATGCCGCGCTGGATCTCGGCACAAATTCGTGCCGCATGTTGATTGCCCAGCCGAAGGGCAGCCAGTTTCATGTGGTCGACAGTTTCTCGAAATCGGTCCAGCTCGGCAACGGGTTAGAGGCCTCTGGTCGGCTGTGCCGCACGTCGATCTCGCGCACGATCCAGGCTCTCAGGGTCTGTCGCAAGAAACTTGAGAAACACGATGTCAAACATATGCGCCTCGTGGCGACAGAGGCCTGTCGTCGCGCACGGAACACCCGCGACTTCCTGCGCCGGGTGCAACGCGAGACCGGTCTGAAGCTTGAGATCATCAAGCCGGAGGAAGAGGCACGTCTGGCGGTGATTTCCTGTGCGCCTTTGGTCTCGACGAAAACCGAACAGCTTTTGGTGGTCGACATCGGTGGCGGCTCGACCGAGCTTGTCTGGATCGACCTGACCAATGTGCCGCGCGCCGAGCGTCCGCGGTCGATTATGCGGCTGCACACCGGGTTTCAGAATTCCGACAGCCGGTTTCCCCATGCCAAAGTCGTGGACTGGATTTCCGTGCCTCTGGGCGTCGCAACCCTGATGGAGCAATTCTCAGACGTCGAAGACGACGCCGCGCGCTTTGCGCTCATGTCTTGGTATTTCGAAGAAAAGCTGGCCGATTTCGCGCCCTATGCCAATGAGGCCTGCCGCGAAGGCTTTCAGATCATCGGCACCTCTGGGACGGTGACCACGGTGGCCGCCTCGCATCTGGGGCTGAAACGCTATGACCGCAATAAGGTCGATGGGTTGCGCATGACCTCGGAACAGATCGACAGGGTGATCCGTGATTACCTCGAACTTGGCCCGGAAGGGCGCAAACGTGACCCGCGCATCGGGCGCGACCGGCAGGAATTGATCATGTCCGGCTCCGCGATCCTTCAGGCTTTGCTGCGCATCTGGCCGACGGACCGTCTTTCCGTGGCTGACCGTGGCCTGCGCGAGGGTCTGCTCTATGCCCAGATGTCTGCGGACGGCGTGCTGGAAGAAGCGGTGCCCTAATGTCTCCGCCATTTTTCCTGGTGAAAATACTCAAATAAAAAGCGGGCCTTGGCCCGCTTTTTTCATGCAATACTTTAGCTGCGAGGTCAGGGAATGATCCGGGTGTATTTCGTGCCCTCGACCGTCGCGCCCGCGATCAGGCCTGCTTGCCCGAAGACCACCGCAATCACCGGCGACAGCGAGGTCATGGTTTCCGCAGAGAGGTTCTCGCCGCGGTTGGAGATCGCATATTCCATATCGGCACCGGCGGACCAGCCCGGGGAATTGCGGAAATCGGCCAGCGCTTCGTTGGTCATGAAGAACAGCACATGAGCATATTGCTGGGCGCCGATCTGCAACCCGAATGTGGCCTGCGTGGAGGAATAGTAATCCACCGTCGCGCCACCCACACGCAGCGCACCGCGCCCGTAAGAGCCGCCCACACCAAAGCCCGCCTTGGTGATCAGCGGCATCACCAGCATGCCGACGGATTTGTCGCGCAGGGTCTGGGTGCCGGGGTAGTCGGAATAGAGATAGGTGAGCGTGCTGTCGACGCGGGCGTCGATCGTGGCCGATCCGTTCGACCGCATGGAGTTGTCGCAGGCGGCCAAAAGACCGGCGCTGCCCAGACCGATCATAAAGGTCCGGCGATTGGAAATCGTCATGAGGGGTATCCCTTTGCTGCTATGCCTCTGATGGGCTCTGATCGGCCCGATTGCGAATACTATAACCGCAATCTTTCGCCTATGTCATCGGCAAAACACCACCTATGGTGTGCTTCGGTGAGGTTTTGCCGATCTGTAGCCGTTATTTTGCGAGCAGTTTTGCGGCTTCGGGCGCGAAATAGGTCAAAATCCCGTTGCAGCCCGCGCGTTTGAAGCACATGAGGCTCTCCAGCACGATCTTGTCGCGATCGAGCCAGCCGTTCTGAAAAGCGGCGGCCAGCATCGCATATTCGCCGGAGACCTGATAGGCGAAGGTCGGCACTTTGAACGTGTCTTGCACACGGCGGCAGACATCGAGATAGGGCATGCCGGGTTTCACCATGACCATATCGGCACCTTCCAACAGATCGCGCTCGACGAGGCGCAGGGCTTCGTCCGTGTTGGCGGGGTCCATCTGATAGGTCTTTTTGTCGCCTTTGAGCGCACCGGAGGCCCCGACCGCATCGCGGAAAGGCCCGTAAAAGCCGGAGGCATATTTCGCGGCATAGGACATGATCGAGACCTTATCAAAGCCTTCGGTCTCCAAAGCACGGCGAATGGCGCCGATGCGCCCGTCCATCATGTCCGACGGCCCGATGATGTCGGCGCCCGCCTCGGCCTGAGCGACCGACATTTTCACCAAAGCTTCGACGGTCATGTCGTTGACGATCTCGCCATCCA
Organism: Celeribacter naphthalenivorans; assembly: GCF_020524585.1. Lineage (GTDB taxonomy): Bacteria > Pseudomonadota > Alphaproteobacteria > Rhodobacterales > Rhodobacteraceae > Celeribacter > Celeribacter naphthalenivorans. The sequence continues at coordinate 291,400 of NZ_JAIVLK010000006.1, read as the reverse complement.
CCACATAGCCGTCGTGGCCGTTGATATTGTAGGGGTCCAATGCCACGTCCGTCATGATCGCCAGCTCCGGCACCTCGGCCTTCACCGCGCGAATGGCCCGGTTCACAAGGTTGTCCGGGTCCCAGGCGCCGGCGCAATCTTCGGTCTTCAGTTCCGGCTCGATGTAGGGAAAGAGGCAAATCGCAGGGATTCCAAGCGCATAGGCCTCGGCTGCGGCCTTCACCAGCCGGTCGATGGTGAGGCGTTCGACGCCGGGCATCGAGGCAATTGGCGTGGCCTCATTCACGCCTTCGCGCACAAACACCGGCCAGATCAGATCTTCGACCGACAGGTGGTTCTCCCGCACGAGACCGCGCAGCGCCTCCATCTTACGTGTGCGCCGCAGGCGGGTCAGCGGGAAGGGGGCGGTGGTGCGGGTCATGGGACAGCCTCAGGTTGCGATATTTCCTTTGGGGTGGCATGGATTTTCCGGCGCTTCAAGGGTAGGAATCGGGGATCGGGACCTCTAACCTGTTCAAAAGTGTGGGAGCGGTCCGAAAACCCTGCGACATTTGCGCGCCACGATACAGATAACACGACAGAAAAGAGCAGCGCCTTGGATTTCTACGCAACCATCTTCGAAGTGATCGATGTGCGGTCCTTTTCGAATATGTGGTACTGGATCGCTTTGGCGGTGCTCTGGTCCACGGCTTCGCATTTCGTCTTGGGCGTGCCCTTCGATCTGGCGCTCAAGGCCAAACGTCAGGGCGGCGACCGGATGCGCGATCTCGAAGACCTCGTGCGGATCAACTGCGGTCGGTTGTCGAACATTGCTGAGGTGTCGGGGCTGGTGCTCACGGCTTTGGGCAGCGCCTTGATCGTCATTCTGGCGATCACCGGCTTTGGCTATGGGCTGCAATTCTCACAGGCCGTGTTCATGATGGCGTTCCCGATGATTTTCGTCGGCGCGCTCAACATTCGCACGGCGCAAAAGATCATCAAGGAAGAGACCAAGGGCGAGGCCCTCGTCGCCGTGCTGCGTCGGCATCGGTTTTATGTCCAGTTGATCGGCATGTGTTCGATCTTCGTCACCGCCATGTGGGGCATGTATCAGAACATCGCCATCGGGCCGTTGGGGGGCTAACCCATGAGCAAATCCACTCATCTGACCGTCGGGGGCGCGCCCGAAGGGTTCGACGCGCATCTTTTGGCGCGCGAGGTCACCCGTGCAAATGGGCCGGTGATCCATGTGGCGCGCGATGACAAACGGTTGGCGGCGCTGCGCGAAGGGTTGAAATTCTTTGCGCCCGACCTGCCGGTGATTGAATTTCCGGCCTGGGACTGTTTGCCCTTTGACCGCATGTCGCCCAATGCCGATCTTTCGGCGCAGCGGATGGCGACCCTGGCGGCGCTGGCGCATGGATCGGTGCCCTCGCGGTTTGTGCTTTTGACCACGCTTTCGGCCGCGACGCAAAAGCTGCCCGCGCGCGACACATTGGCAGGCGCGGCCTTCACGCTCGCGAAAGGCCAGCGCGTCAATGAAGCGGAGCTGCGGGCGTTTTTCGTGCGTATGGGGTTCACACAGGCCCCGACCGTGGTCGAGCATGGCGATTACGCAATTCGGGGCGGCATCATCGACGTCTTTCCTCCGGGGCAGGTTCTGCCGGTGCGGCTGGACTTCTTTGGCGATGAGTTGGACGGCATCCGGCGGTTCGATCCGGCGACGCAAAAGACCGTCGACAGTCTCAAGGAGGTGAGCTTCACGCCGGTCTCCGAGGTCATTCTCGACGAGGCCGCGATCACGCGGTTTCGGCAAAACTACCGCATCGAATTCGGCGCGGCGGGCACGGACGATCCGCTTTACGAGGCGGTCTCCGCCGGGCGCAAACATGCGGGGATGGAGCATTGGCTGCCCTATTTTCACGAGCGGCTGGAGACGCTGTTCGACTACCTGCCGGATGCGGTGATTTCCCTTGACGATCAATCGACTGCGGCGCGTCTTTCGCGTTGGGAGGGGATTGAGGACCAATACCAAACCCGGCGCGAGGCACTGAATGCCAAGGGTCGGATGGACTCGGTCTATAAACCCTGTCCGCCGGGGTTGTTGTACCTCGATGATGCGGCTTGGGAGGTCGCGACCGAAGGCCGCCGTGTGATCCATTTCCATCCGTTGCCACAGGCGACAGGCCCCGGTGTGATCGACGCGGGCGGGCGGATCGGGCGCAATTTCTCGCCTGAACGCCAGATGGAAGGCGTCAATCTGTTCGAGGAGCTGGCGGAGCATATCCAAAAGCGTCGAAGCCTTGGTCAAGTGGTGCTGGCCAGCTGGTCCGAAGGGGCGCGGGATCGTCTGAAATCTCTCTTGGAAGATCAGGATGTCGCGGGCAAGGAGATCTCCGACTGGCGCGATGTGCCCGAGGGCACGGGCGGGGTTTTCCTGTCGGTGTGGGCGCTGGAACAGGGCTTCGAGGCGCCTGTGGGCGAGGGCCAATCCGTCACGGTGATCTCCGAACAGGACGTCTTGGGCGACCGCTTGGTCCGCCGTCCGGGGCGACGAAAAAAGGCCGAGAACTTCCTCACCGAACACAGCTCGCTCAGCCCCGGCGATCTGATTGTCCATGTCGAACATGGCGTTGGGATTTTCCGCGGGCTTGAGGTGGTCACCGCCTTGGGCGCCGCACATGAGTGTCTTTTGCTCGAATATGCGGGCGGGGATCGGCTTTACCTTCCCGTTGAAAACATTGAGCTTCTAAGCCGCTATGGTCATGACGAAGGGCTTTTGGACAAGCTCGGCGGCGGCGCGTGGCAGGCCAAGAAAGCGCGGATGAAGGAACGCATCCGGGAGGTGGCGGAAAAGCTCATCCGCATCGCCGCAGAGCGTCACATCCGCAAAGCGCCGATCATGGAGCCGCCCGCCGATATGTGGGAGGCCTTCTGCGCGCGCTTCCCTTATTCGGAGACGGAAGATCAGCTCAAAGCCATCGAGGATTGCCTCGACGATCTGGAACGCGGGATGCCGATGGATCGGCTTGTCTGCGGCGACGTGGGCTTTGGCAAGACCGAGGTGGCGATGCGTGCGGCCTTTGTCGCAGCACTCTCGGGCGCGCAGGTCGCGGTGATCGCGCCGACGACGCTTTTGGCGCGGCAACACTTCCGCAGCTTTGCCGAGCGGTTCCGGGGTTTTCCCATCAATATCAGACCGATGTCGCGCTTTGTGTCTGCGAAAGATATGGCAAAAACCCGCGAGGAACTGGCCGAGGGCACGGTCGAGATCGTCGTCGGGACCCATGCTTTGCTGGCGAAATCGGTGAAGTTCGCCAATCTCGGGTTGCTCATCGTGGACGAGGAACAACGCTTTGGTGTTACACACAAAGAGCGCCTTAAGTCCTTGAAATCCAACATTCATGTGCTGACGCTTTCGGCAACGCCGATCCCGCGTACGCTGCAAATGTCACTCACAGGTGTACGGGACCTCTCCATTATTGGCACGCCGCCGGTCGACCGGCTGTCGATCCGCACCTATGTGTCGGAGTTCGACACGGTGACGGTGCGTGAGGCCTTGTTGCGTGAACATTATCGCGGCGGGCAGAGCTTTTTCGTTGTGCCGCGCGTCAGTGACATTCCGGACATCGAGGACTTTCTCAAAAACCATGTGCCGGAGCTGACCCATGTGGTCGCCCATGGCCAGATGGCGGCGGGCGAGTTGGACGACCGGATGAACGCCTTTTACGACGGCAAATATGACGTGCTTTTGGCGACCACGATTGTCGAAAGCGGCATCGACATTCCGACCGCGAACACGATGGTGGTGCACCGCGCCGATATGTTTGGCTTGGCTCAGCTGTACCAAATCCGGGGCCGGGTGGGCCGGGCGAAAACCCGCGCCTATGCCTATCTGACCACGAAACCCCGCGCGCCCTTGACGCCGCAGGCCGAAAAACGGCTGCGTGTGCTTGGCTCTCTGGATACGCTCGGGGCCGGATTTACCCTTGCATCTCAAGATCTTGATATCCGGGGTGCAGGTAACTTGGTGGGTGAGGAGCAATCCGGTCACGTCAAAGAGGTTGGGTTCGAGCTCTATCAATCCATGCTGGAAGAGGCGATTGCGCGGATCAAGTCCGGCGAAGAGGCGGTGAGCCTTGAGGACGACGGCCAATGGGCGCCGCAGATCAACCTTGGCGTGCCGGTGTTGATCCCGGAGACCTATGTGCCCGATCTCGATGTGCGCTTGGGGCTTTACCGGCGTCTCTCTGGCCTCAAGACCAAGGTTGAGTTGGAAGGATTTGCCGCAGAACTGATCGACCGCTTTGGGAAATTGCCCAAAGAGGTCAATACTTTGCTGCTCGTTGTTCGGATCAAGGAAAAATGCCGTGAGGCGGGGATTGCGCGTCTGGACGGCGGGCCGAAGGGCGCAACGCTTCAGTTCCACAATGACAAATACGCCAACCCGGCGGGGCTTGTGGAATTCATCCATGCGCAAAAGGGGCAGGCGAAGGTCAAGGATAATAAGATCATCATTCGCCGTGACTGGAAGAAAGACAGCGACAAGATCAAAGGCGCCTATGCGATTGCGCAGGACCTCGCGAAGTTCGCGAAGGGCGCTGCGCAACCGGCGAAGAAATAAGGCTTATTCCGCAGGCTTCGTAGGCGCGCCATGCGGAGCCGTGGCGCTGTCCTCAAAGCGGAACAGGATGAGCGCCAGCGCCGAACAGATCACGCCCGCAGCCATCACCGGGATCGGGGTGCCGTTGAACGCAAGGCCCACAGGGGCGGCGATCAGGACGGAGCCCATGGTGAAAACCGCGCCGATCAGCGAGTTGGCAAGGCCTGCGAGACGCCCCAGAGGCACCAAGGCCAAAGCGTTCAGGTTGCCAAAGGTGAAGGCGTTGATCGAGAACATCGCCACGGTCCAGAGGAAGAAGACCACAAAGCCGAAGGTGCCGGAGCCGAGACCGAAGAGGTTCAGGGCCAACGCAATGACGGAGGCGGTGAGCGCAATGCCGTAGCCCAGACGGATCAGGAAGTGCATGCCTTTTTCACCGACGAGCCGTCCGTTCATGATTGCGCCGACGGCGGAGATCAAAGCGGTCGCGCCGAAGAAATAGGGGAAGACCTCTTCGAGATCGAAGGTGTCCGCATAGATTTGCTGGACCGAGGAGAGGATGGAGAACATCTGGCCGAAGCCCAGCATCAAGATCACGGTGTAGATGCGGACATTGTAATTGCCCACAATTTCTTTGGTGCCGGATTTCAGGTCCTTGAAATTGAGGTGCCGGCGGTTTTCCGGCTCCAGTGTTTCGCCTTGGCGCAGGCTCATCCATGTGGCCCCGATCACGGCGACCAGAACGAAGGCGGCGAAAATGCCGTGCCAGCCAAAGTCCGCCATTATCATCGCGCCAATCGACGGGGCTGCGGCGGGCACGACCATGAAGATGGTCATGACGAAAGAGGTGATCTTGGCCATTTCGCGGCCCTCATAGAGGTCGCGCACCATGGCGATCCCGACGGTGCGGGGAAAGGCGCCGCCGACGCCCTGAATGGCGCGGCCGATCAGCATCATTTCCATCGTGTTGGAAAGTCCTGCGATCACGGCGCCGACAATATAGAGGCCGAGGCCGAAAAGGATCACCGGTTTGCGCCCGAAATGGTCCGAAATCGGACCGGAGATCAACGTGCCGCCCCCCATGCCGAAGACGAAAGCGGTGAGCACAAGCTGCGCACGGTTCACGTCGCCGGGCGACAGATCTGCGGCGATCTGCGGCAGGCCGGGCAACATGGCGTCGATGGAAAAGGCCACGGTCGCAAACAACATGGCAAGCAGGATGGTAAATTCGAGTTGCGGCAGGCGACGCGGCATAGGGGGACTCTTTCAATAGGGAAACGCCCCGGGACCCTATTGGGCATCGGGGCGTTTGAACAGTCTGCGACTTGGCGGGGCGGCTCTGCGGGAATGCACAGATGAGGCCCAAGCTGTTTGGATTTTCTAGAGCGCGTTGCGCTCGGTCAGCTCGTCGATCACCTCAAGCCACAGCTCGGTCGGTTGTGCGCCTTCGACCGCGTGCAGGTTGTCGATGATGAATGTCGGCACAGCCTTGATCCCACGTTCGCGGGCGTGGCTGTCGCGGGCGGTGATCTCTTCGACATCTGCGTCCGTGTCCAGAAGGCGGGTGATGGCATCCGGGTCCATCTCGATCTCGCCGGCAATCTCGGCCAGCACGGCGCGGGACCCGATGTCGCGGCCTTCCTTGAAATAGGCGCGGAAGAGGGCGGAGACGGCGGCGGTCTGGCGCCCGTCGATCCCGGCCCAATGCACGAGGCGATGCGCGTCGAGCGTGTTCGGTGTGCGTTTGATCTTTCCCAAATCGACCTGCGGCATCTCCTTGTGGAGGATGTCGATCACCGGACGATAGGCTTTCATCGCGCCTTCGGTGCCGTGGAATTTCATCTCAAGGTAGGTGAGGCGATCGAGGCCCTCTTTCGGCATCGTCGGGTTGAGCTGGAAGGGATGCCATTGGATCGCGAAGGGATGATCCGGGCGGGCCTCCAAGGCGCGATCGAGGCGGGTTTTGCCGATGTAGCACCAGGGGCAGATCGGGTCGTGGAAAATGTCGAGCGTGATCATCGGGGCCTCGTAGGAATTTCGGGTGAAGGATTTTGAGTTGTGTGGTTTTAGCCGATCCGCGCGGCGGAGGGGAGGGGGTGCGAAAAGGAAAATATTCCTCCACCTCACAATTCGCGCCAGATCGGATGTTCTCATTGACCTATATCTTGTGTTTGGGGTGGGTTTGCAACTTTGCAAACTGTGCGAATTCCTGTTTTGTTCATGTTTTATTCCCACCTGCGGGCGGCATTTTGGGGCGGCAAATGTGACATTTTAGATCGCATGACAGTGCCCTGAGAATCGTGATTAAGTCGTTGCAACATATAAGTTTCTCCGGGTATCGAGGGTTCTCTCATGGCAGCGCAGGACACCAATCACTTCACCACATTCCAGGGCCGTTCGCTTCAGGCGACGCTCTCCGCGAAACATCGTCGATTTCAGGTGCCGGTGGCCACGCTGGTGCTGGGCTTTATCGCCGCGGTTGCGATTGCCGCTGGCGCTCTTGATACGCTGGTCGCGCATCAGGTGACGGGCGGTTTGACGGATGTCGAGTTCCTCATCGCCCCCCTGCCGGATCTCGAGTGATCCTTTCAGATTAGGGCAGGTAAAAAACCTCACGAGCAGTCCCCCCAACTGACCCTGCCCAAAGCGTCTCATCTCATGGCCCATGAAGGTTTGAGTGGGGCGTTTAAAGAGCCCCCGAAGATGCGGTAACAGCATCCGGGGGCTTTCTTTTGCCTTTTCCTTTTTCTCTTTGGCGCGCTAAAAGACCGCCATGCAAGACGATCATACACCCAGCCTCATCCGTTTGGCCCGCGAGGGCGTCGAAGGCGCCCCCGATGAGGCGCGGCCTTTGGATTTGGGATTGCGGGTGCGCGATCTGCGCAAAGCGCGTGGCTGGACTTTAGAGCAGGCGGCAACGCAGGCGGGTCTCGCGCGATCTACGCTGTCGAAGATCGAAAACGGCCAGATGTCCCCCACTTATGACGCGCTCAAAAAGCTCGCCGTGGGGCTGGAGATTTCCGTGCCGCAGCTTTTCACCCCGCCGCAGAAGGCGCAGATTTCGGGCCGGATGGCGGTGACGAAATCGGGCGAGGGTGCCGCCCATCCGACGGCGACTTATGAGCACGAAATGCTGGCAGGCGCGCTGACCAAGAAGTCCATGCTGCCCTATCGCGCCACCATTCGCGCACGCAGTTTCGAGGAATTCGACGGCTGGGTGCGCCACGACGGCGAGGAATTCCTCTACGTGCTGACGGGCGTCATCAAGCTGATCACTGAGTTCTATGAGCCGGTCGAAATGCGCCGCGGCGACAGCGCCTATTACGACGCCTCGATGGGGCACAATGTGATTTCGGTCAGCCCGGAAGATGCGACGATCCTCTGGGTGACATCGCTCAGCTGATCACGCGGGCAGTTGTCTTGACCGTCGCTTTCGTGGCTTTGGCGCCGACGCGGGCGACCGCACAGCCGGAGAGGCTGGCGATCACCAGAACCGTGACAGTCCAACGTAAAATCACCGATCAGAACCAGCCCTGAACCGTGCGCGAGGCGCCTGTGATGTCTTCGCCGACACCTGCGACGGTGCCGCAGGCGGTCAACGTGGAGGTGAGCGTGAGGGTGAGGAGGAGGGCGACTGCTGCTTTTTTCATGTTCATTCTTCCCATGTCTCTAAAGGGTTATTTTCTTCGGGCCTGAAGGATTATTCTTCCCAGTACCACGTCATTTCCCGCCACATGATCCAATCGCCGTACAAAGGCAAGGGCTCAGGATAGTGCAACTCCTTCACATGTGCGTTGAAGCTTTCGTTCCAGGCGTAGAGCGGGATGGCGTAGCGCCCTGCGGTCAAGAGGCGGTCGAGCGCGCGGGTGGCGGCGAGGCTGTCTTCGCGGTCGCTGGCGTCGAGCATCTTGGCGATCATCGCGTCCACCACCGGGTCCTTGACGCCCGCGATGTTGCGCGAGCCGGATTGATCGGCGGCGGCCTGACCGAAATAGGCATATTGTTCGTTGCCAGGGCTGAGCGACGTGCCGTAGCGCACCGGCGTCATGCCGAAATCGAAGTTGCCCGTGCGCTGGATATATTGCGGTTTATCAACCACGGAAATTTTCGGCTGAATACCCAACTGGTTGAGCATCTGCGTGTAGGTGTCGATGATCGATTGGTTTTCATCGTCGCCCACCATGAGCAAGATTTCAAAGGTGAAGAGATCACCATTGGCGTTCTTCATCTGGCCATTGTCGATGGTCCAGCCCGCCTCTTCCATCAGTCCAAGCGCGCGGCGCATCGCGCCCCGGTCGATCTCGCGGCCCGAGGTCTCGGGCAGGGTGTAGCCCTCCATCACGCCCGGCAAAAGATCGTCCTGATAGGGCTCCAACAGCTCTTTGACACGTCCCTCGGCAGGCCCCGGCCGCATGCCCAGAGGCGAGTTGGAGAAGTAAGAGGTGATGCGGGTCTGCTGGTTCTCGGTCTGGGCCTCGTTGATATAGTTAAAGTTGAAGGCCTCGATCATCGCTTGCCGGACGCGCCAATCGGCAAATTGCGGCAGGCGGGTGTTCATCGCAAATCCGGTCATGCCGGTGGGGCGTTGGTGCGGAATTTCTGATTTGATCACATCGCCGCGGGTCACGGCGGGGAAGTCGTATTGATCCTGCCAGGTCTGCACATTGAATTCGCGGTGCGCGTTCAGCTCTCCGGCTTTGAAGGCCTCGATCACCAGCGAGGGATCGGCGAAAAACTCAAACCGGATGGTGTTGAAATTTGCCTGACCCTGCATCACCGGCAGGTCCTTGCCCCAATAGTCCGGGTTGCGGGTCATCTCGATGAACATGCCGGGATTGGCGTTGGTCACCACATAGGGCGCGGAGGTCACCGGGATCTGGTCCATGCCGGATTTGGTGAACTCCTTGTCGTCCCAATAGGCCTTTTTCAGGATCGGACGGGTGGCGACCAAAAGCGCCAATTCGCGGTTTTCCGTGTTGAAGGTGAATTTCACGGATCTGTCGCCGGTCTGCTCGACGCTGTCGATCTGATTCCAGAGCAAGCCGTAGCGGTCATGGCCAACGGTGCCCAGCGTCTCAAAAGACCACATCACATCCTCGACCGTTACCGGCGTGCCGTCGGAGAACTTCGCCTCGGGCCGGAGCGTAAACTCGACCCAGGTGCGATCTTCATCCGTATCGACCGTCTCACAGAGCAGACAGTAGAGCGAGAAAGGTTCGGAATAGGCCTGAATCATCAGGCTTTCGGCCATCATGTAGCGCAGCTGCCAGGGCACATTGCCTTTGTCGATAAAGGGATTGAGGCTATCAAATGTGCCGCCTTCGCCGGTGACGATCTTGCCGCCCTTGGGTGCGTCGGCACGGACATAGGGCAGGGCGGTGAAGTCGGCGGGAAGCTCAGGGGCGCCATACATGGCCAGCCCATGCGAGGGCTCCGCCAGCGCCGTGGTGCTGAGCATGGGGATCAGGGTCAATGCGGCTGCGCCGGTCTTGACCAGATGAAGATACTGCTGTGCCATGGGTGCCTTCGCTCGTTTTGTCGTTGTGCACCAAACTATGCCGCCGCGAATGTGTTTTCAAACTTTTAGCTTGGAGTACGGCGTGGAACCGCGTATAAAGAAGTCACTGCTCGATAGGTTTCTTGCCTGTATGAAACCTGCCTCAATAACTCAGCGCCCGCCTCGTGCGGGCGTTTTTTTTGGTTCAAAATTGGCTGTATTTCCAAGCGGGCTTGGTCAAAAGCGCCTTTTGAACAGGCAGATAAAAATCTTATCCGTCAGCATCTTCCCGCAAATCTGTCGCCGAATTTACCGATTCTCATACGGTTACGGCGATTCTCCCCTTTGATTTGCAGATGCAGCATCTAAAGTCGTGAGCAAAGACATGGGAGAGATAAATGACTGTTCAAGGTAAAACCGCTGTGATCACCGGGTCGAATTCGGGAATCGGGCTTGGTGTGGCGCGCGAATTGGCGAAAGCGGGCGCGCATGTGGTGCTCAATTCCTTCACCGATCGCGACGAGGATCACGCGCTGGCCGAGGAGATCGGCAAAGAGTTCGGCGTCACCGCGCGCTATATCAAGGCGGATATGTCGAAGGGCGACGAATGTCGGGCACTCATTGAGAAGGCCGGGACCTGCGATATTCTCGTCAACAATGCGGGCATTCAACACGTCGCGGGGATCGACGAATTTCCGGCGGCGAAATGGGATGCGATCATCGCGATCAACCTCAGTTCCGCCTTTCACACCACGGCGGCGGCTCTGCCGATGATGCGCGCGGCGGGCTGGGGCCGGGTGATCAACATCGCCTCCGCGCATGGCCTGACCGCCTCGCCCTATAAATCCGCTTACGTGGCCGCGAAACATGGCGTGGTGGGGCTGACCAAGGTGACCGCACTTGAGACCGCTGAGGAACCGATCACCTGCAATGCGATCTGTCCGGGCTATGTTCTGACCCCGCTGGTGGAGGCGCAAATCCCGGATACGATGGAGAAATACGGCATGGACCGCGAGACGGTGATCCGCGAGGTTCTGCTCGACCGTCAGCCGTCGAAACAATTCGCCACGGTCGAAGAACTGGGCGGCACCTGCGTCTTCCTCGCCTCTTCGGCGGCCAATCAGATCACCGGCACGACGATCTCCGTGGATGGCGGCTGGACCGCGCTCTGATGGCAAAGAAGGCGCCCAAAACTGTCAAAAAGATCAACCTCGCGCTTCAGGGCGGAGGCGCGCATGGCGCCTTCACCTGGGGCGTGTTGGATCGCATGCTGGAGCATGAGGAGGTGGAAATCGCCGCGATTTCCGGCACCTCGGCGGGGGCCTTGAACGGCGCGGCATTGAAATCCGGCCTCGTGCAGGGCGGGCGTGCGGGCGCCAAGGCGGCGCTCGACGGCGTCTGGGCGCAGATGGGCGCGGTGTCGGACATGCGGCTCAACGCCTGGATGTCGCAATTCGGTCCCACGACCGAGCTCTTCACCAAGATGATGCAATACACCGTGCCTTTTGCCTTTCTCGATTCCATTGCCACGGTGACCAGCCCCTATGTCTACGGCGCCTTTTATCAGAACCCTTTGAACGATGTGGTCGAAGAGCTGAATTGCAGTGTTTTGGGCGCCGAAGACGGCCCGGCGCTGTTCATCTCCACCACCAATGTGCGTACCGGAAAAATCCGGGTGTTTTCCGGCGATGAGGTGAACACGGATGTGATCCTTGCCTCTGCATGTCTGCCAGAGCTGTTCCAAGCGGTGCAGATCACTGACCCGGTGACCGGCGTGACAGATCCTTACTGGGACGGCGGCTATACCGGCAACCCGGCGCTGTTTCCGTTGTTCGAAAAAGATTTTCCGTCGGATGTGGTGATCGTCAACATCAACCCTCTGGAGCGCCCCGGCACGCCGAAAACACCCGAGGAGATTCAGAACCGGATCAACGAGATTTCGTTTAATTCCTCGCTGTTGCGCGAGCTGCGCGCGGTGCAATTCGTGCGCGAATTGATTGCCGCCGAACGCCTGCCACATGGCACGATGAAGGATGTTCTGGTGCATATGATCGCCGATGACACGCTGATGCAGGAGCTGTCGGCGCGCACCAAACTGGTGCCATCGCCTCTGATCCTGTCACGGTTGAAAGCGGCGGGCAGGGCGGCCTGCGATACGTTTCTGGCGGAGCATTTCGACGATCTGGGCGAACGCGCCAGCGTCGATTTGCATGAGATGTTCGCCTGAAACCTTACGGATACCTTACTGGGGCGTATCCGGGAGCTGCTCAGCCGGCGGCTGCGTCGGGTCCTTTGGGTTCGGGTAGACCAGTCCGGCAGAGATCACCAGTTTCGCGGCATCCTCGACCGTCATGTCGAGCAGGATCACATCGCTCTCCGGGAAGAACAGCAAAAAGCCCGAGGTCGGGTTCGGCGTGGTCGGCACAAAGACCGACAGGTATTTCTCATCCTCGGGCGTGCGCCGCGCCACTTCGCCCTTGGCTTTGGTGGACACGAACCCGATGGCCCAAATCCCGCGACGGGGATATTCGATCAGACAGGCCTTGTCGAAAGAGGTGCCGGATTGCGAAAACACGGTTTCCGCGATCTGTTTCACGCCATTGTAGATCGACCGCACCACGGGCGTGCGGTCCACAAGGTTCTCCGCCCAGCGAATGAGCGAGCGGCCCACGAGGCCCTTGGCGATCCAGCCGACCACCACGGTGAAGATCAGGAAAATCACCACACCCGCGCCGCGCAGGTTGATGTGAATTTGCTCGCCCGGCTCGGTGTAGCCCAGGAAGCGGTTGATCAGCGCATCCGGGTGGTAGCTCGAGGGCACAAAGGTCAAAACCCAGCCATCGACCCAGCCGATCACGGTCCAGATCACATAGGCCGTCAGCCCGATGGGCGCGACCACGACAAGCCCCGTGAGAAACGCCGCACGCAAATGCGCGAAAAGCCCCGGCTTGCGCGGTTGGGGCGGGTGGGTTTCGTCTTCGAAGGGGTTGTTCATTCTAGGGGACTGACCGTGTAAGAGGCGCGATTGAGAGGGAACTTAGGGGGGCATGTGTTAAGACACAATAAGCCGCTGGTCGATTTTCCGTTCTCAATCGCGATTTGCATGTCTCTTCGGTTATTTGGCGGTCAATTCAGAGGCTATTTGGGCCGCAAGCCGCGCGTTGTTGCGCACCAATGCGATATTGGCGACCAGAGATTTGCCCTCGGTCAGCTCGAACATGCGCTGCAACAGGAAGGGCGTGACCTCTTTCGCGGCAATGCCCTTGTCCTCGGCCTCTTTGAGGGCGGTTTCGACATAGGGCATGATCACCTCGCGCGGAATCTCATCCGCTTCGGGGATCGGGTTGGCCACCAGTTGACCGCCCTTAAGCCCCATCGCGGCGCGCATCTCCATGGCGCGCGCGATCTCACCGGCGCTGTCCATGCGCAACGGCGCGGGCAGGCCAGAGGCCCGCGACCAAAACGCCGGGATCTCGTCTTGTCCATAGGCGATCACCGGCACGCCATGGGTTTCCAGAACTTCGAGCGTCTTCGGAATGTCGAGGATGGCTTTCGGCCCGGCAGCCACAACGGTGACGGCGGTTTCGCCCAGCTCCAAAAGGTCGGCGGAGATGTCAAAGGTCTCTTCGGCACCGCGATGCACGCCGCCGATGCCGCCGGTGGCAAAGACTTTGATCCCGGCAATCTCAGCCGCAATCATAGTGGCGGCCACGGTGGTCGCACCTGTCGCGCCGCGCGCAATACAGACCGGAAGGTCAGCGCGGGACACTTTCATCACGCCCGTCGCCTGACCAAGCGCTTTGAGCTGTGTCTCGGTCAGGCCGATATGGAGCACACCGTCGAGCACCGCGATGGTCGCAGGAACGGCGCCTGCGGCCCGGATGTCTTCTTCGACCGTCTGGGCGGTTTCGACGTTTTGCGGGTAGGGCATGCCATGGGTGATGATCGTGGACTCGAGCGCCACGACGGGACGGCCCGCCTCCAGCGCGTCGGCAACTTCGGGGGCATACATCATCGGCAGGGTCATAGGGGGGTATCTCCGGAAACATAGTGAGCGGCCGCTTCTAGCGCCGCAGTCAAAGCGTCGGCGGCATTCGCGCCACGCATTTCGGCGGCAATATGCGCCGCCATGAAGGTATCGCCCGCGCCGGTCACACGTGCGACCAGAACTTCGGGCGGGGTTTGGGTCAGGACCTCTCCATTGCAGGCCATCGAGGCATCTTTGCCACCATTGGTGACCAAGACCCGATGCGCACCACGGTCTTCGACAAGAACCTTCGCAGCCTCCGCCGAGGTCTCGAACTGGGTCTGGGCCAAAAGCCCGGCCTCTTCGAGATTGACATAAAGCGTTGCCCGCGGGTGATCCAACAGCGGCACCAACCGCTCGGCCTTGCCCGGCGAGGCGGGCGCGACGCGCAGATCGGCTCTGGCAAACAAGGGCGACTGCGCAATCTCCCGCAACAACTGGGTGGTCAGATTGCCATCGAGCGCCACCGGGCCCTCGTAAGGTGCGTTGACCGTGCCCAGACGCCCATCGGCCAGAGGCCGCAGGATTTTATCGCCCGCGCGCTCCAAGGAGTGCGCATCGGCGATGGCGGCGATCAACCCGTTGGCGCCTTCGACAGCCATATAGATGTCTGTCGGCAGGTCCTCAGAGAGATAGACGTGATCCGTGCCAATGCCGCGCACACGGGCCGCCTCGATCAACTCGGCGCCTGCCGGATCGCGTCCGATGGCGGTCAAGAGATCGGGCACCATGCCGAACCGCGCCAGAGCCATGGCGATGTTCATCGCCACACCGCCCGGCACCCGCACGATGCGTCCCGGTACGTCAGAGCCCACACGCATCGAACGATCCGTGCGGCCGATCACGTCCCAAAGCACCGAGCCGATGCAAAGAATGTCATGTGATTTGTCCATAGGACTATTGCGCCTGTTTTTGACCAAATGGCAAGAGATGCTATGCGGGGTCGACTGGGCTTTGCGTCTCCTTTGCTGTAAAAAATACTCAAGGCCGACCCTGATCAAGGCGCAGGGGTTGCCAAGCCCCACATTCCTCTCTATATGCGCGAACACTTCACAGGCGGAGGCGGGTCCTCGGGGGAGACATCCCTGAAAGATCCACCGGTTGGGGCATATGCCCTGAGACCCTCCGCTCAGGCGTTAAACCGGAAAGGAAACACGAATGGCGCTTCCCGATTTCTCCATTCGTCAGCTCTTGGAAGCTGGCGTCCACTATGGCCACCAAACTCAGCGTTGGAACCCGCGTATGCAGGAGTTCATCTACGGTGAGCGCAACGGCATCCACATTTTCGACCTGACCCAGACCGTCCCGATGCTGGACCAGGCTCTGCAGGTCGTGCGCGACGTTGCTGCCAAAGGCGGCCGTATTCTCTTCGTCGGCACCAAACGTCAGGCTGCTGGCGCGATCGCTGAATCCGCTGAGAAATGTGCGCAGTACTACATGAACCACCGTTGGCTCGGCGGCACGCTGACCAACTGGAAAACCGTGTCCCAGTCGATCCAGCGTCTGAACGCCATTGATGAGACCCTCGCCTCCGGCGCAGAAGGCCTCACCAAGAAAGAGCGTCTGAACATGGAACGCGACCAGCAGAAGCTTCAGGCTTCTTTGGGCGGCATCCGTGAAATGGGCGGCGTGCCGGATCTTCTCTTCGTCATCGACGTGAAAAAAGAAGACCTCGCCATCCTCGAAGCCAAGAAACTGGGCATCCCGGTTGTGGCTGTTGTGGACTCCAACTGCTCCCCGGCGGGCGTGGACTACATCATTCCGGGCAACGACGACGCGTCCCGCGCGATCTCGCTCTACACCGATCTCGTCGCACGTGCGGCGCTTGACGGCATGACCGCTCAAATGGGCGCAGCCGGCGTGGACATCGGTGCCTTCGAAGAAGCGATCGCTGAAGAAGCCGTCGCAGAAGAGTCCGCTGAGGCCTGATTTTTTCGACCGTGACGGGCTAAACCCGACGCGGTCGTTACAAAATTGATACGGGGGCAGGGTATCCCGCCCCCGATACGTGTATCTTAGAATTCGAGGAGAGCCGACATGGCAATCACTGCTGCTCAGGTGAAAGAACTGCGCGAATCCACTGGCGCGGGCATGATGGACGCGAAAAAAGCGTTGGTCGAAACCGATGGCGACATGGAAGCCGCCGTTGACTGGCTGCGCACCAAAGGTCTGGCGAAAGCCGCCAAGAAATCCGGCCGTACCGCCGCAGAAGGCCTCGTGGCCGTTGCTGTGAACGGTGGCGTGGGGGTCGCTGTCGAAGTGAACTCCGAAACCGACTTCGTTGCGAAAAACGCCGAATTCCAGACCATGGTGAACGACATCGCCGCGGCCGCTCTGGGCGTGTCCGACGTCGAAGCCCTCAAAGACGCCAAAGTCGGCTCCAAGCCGGTCTCCGAGCTGATCACCGACAAGATCGCCACCATCGGCGAGAACATGTCCGTGCGTCGCATGGCGAAAATCGAAGCTGAAACCGTTGTGACCTATGTCCACAACGCAGCGGCTGACGGTCTCGGCAAAATCGGTGTGCTCGTTGGCCTCAAAGGCGACAACGAAGCTTTCGGCAAGCAGGTTGCGATGCACATCGCAGCGGCCAACCCGCAGGGTCTTGGCGAAGCTGATCTCGACCCGGCTGTGGTTGAGAAAGAAAAGCAGATCCAGATGGACATCGCCCGCGAGTCCGGCAAACCGGAAAACATCATCGAGAACATGATCAAAGGCCGGATGGCGAAATTCATCGCCGAATCCACCCTTCTGGGTCAGGCTTTCGTGGTGAACCCCGATCTGACCGTCGAGAAAGCCGCAGCAGAAGCAGGTGTTGAAATCACCGGTTTCGTGCGTCTCGAAGTTGGCGAAGGCATCGAAAAAGAGACCGAAGATTTCGCTGCTGAAGTCGCGAAAGCGATGCAGGGCTGATCTGTTTCAGGTCTGATGAGTTTGAGGGGGCTGCCTTTGGGCGGCCCTTTTTTGTTGCCTGAGAGCTCTGTGCTGAAAGGCCGCGCGATCCAGAAAGGGCCAGCCCGCGAAGGTGTGTAAGCTGTTGAAAGAGAAGAATTAAGGGCCGCAAAGTTGACTATAAACCCGCGACCCTCATGAAGTATCGGTAAGCCCAATGACTCTGGCGATCCCGTCACCCCTGTCCCAAAAGGCCAAGCCTCAGAAAGCCGGAACGGGCCCAATGTCTCGTCCTGATCGTATTTGTGCAACTACGCACATCCTTACCTTTGGCTAAAAATTAACCAATGTTACCTATGGGTTACGTAAGGTCATCTTGGGCGCGCGCTCAGAAAGGGCCGTGTGACCGGATCAGAATGTGAAAATTTGATTGTGCATCGCCGCTTTCAGCACAGCCTGAGCGGTGGTTTCCACGCCCAGAGATTCGCGTGCGAGCCGCAGGTGCTTTTCCACGGTGGCCTTGTTCAGCCCCATGATCTGCGCCGTGTCCGCCACGGTTTTTCCGTCGCCGATCCATTCCAACACCTCGCGCTGGCGCTTGGTCAAAATGCGTTTCGGCAAAGGAAGGCTGATCAATTTGAGATGCGCAACACCGCAGATCACTTCAAGCTCACTGCCGTGACGCGCCCAAATCTCATCAGCCTCAGCCTGTGTGCCCACATGCGGCTCGAGAGACAAGCCAATCGCACCCTTGGCGCGTTTCAGCGAGTGTGGAAAGGCGATGGTGTAGCCGCTGGTGACGCCAGAGGCCTGATTGAAGGCCACGACGTCGCGCTCTTCTTCGGTGAGGTTTTCGAGGTTGTCTCTGATCCAACTCCAAGGGCAGGCGCCGGTATTTTCGACAGACCAACGCACCATGGGACCATGGCGATAGCGGCCTTCGAGGAAATAGCCCTGCATGTACTCCGCGTTGAAATTGGTCAGGAACAAATGGTCCTTGTCGTCGCCAAAGCCGGAGGAGGTGTGAAAACGGGTGAACCCGTAGAGGGCGTGGTTAAAGCCGACCTCCATCAGGCAGGAGAGCAAATGGTCCCAGACCTCCGCAACGGTCGTGGCGGAGAGAATGTCTTGAATTTTATCTTTCAAGTGTGTGTCCCCCATAAGTTGAACGTAAAAAGAACGACCCCGCAACGCAAGATGTCCCATCGATTAACCGGGCAGCGCGTTTTTGCATAGCTCAAGAGTCTGTGCCTGTTTTGGCAGCTTGGTACGGGTGTATCACCCCACGACATGGGCCAAAAGCAGACAGCTTTCCGAGTTCACCACCCCCGGAACTTCGCGAATTTCCCGTAAAATTCGATCAAATTGCACCAGACTGTCGGTGCGGATGTCGACCACGAGATCCCAGGCGCCATTGGTGGCATAGATGGTGCTGATCCCTGGAATGCGATTGAGCGCGCGGATCACCTGCCGCGACATTTTGCCTTGTAACGCGATCAGAGTGATGGCGCGTACCTCGCCTTCGACATCCACATCGGTCTCGATGGTGAAGCGTCTGATTCTGCCGTCGGCCACCAGCGCATCAAGCCGCGCCCGCGCGGTGTTGCGCGACAGCCCGGTGTGCTGCGCCAGCTCGGTGATCGACATGCGGGCATTGTCGCGCAGGGCGGCGAGAATGGCGTGGTCGCTTTGGTTCAACTCTGTGTGGGCCATGAATTCTCTATCGTTTTGATCAATCATATTACCATTTTGCGCAAATTTAATGTCGAAATGCGCAATTTAAAAGCATGAAAGCCGCTGAAAGCCCGTGCATACTTAAGGCAACGCAGTTTCTTCAGGGACTCATCCATATGCGCAAATCCTGCCACATCCTTGGTGCCGCGATTGAGACCGGCGCGTCTCAGCGCGGC
This sequence comes from Celeribacter naphthalenivorans, assembly GCF_020524585.1. GTDB lineage: Bacteria > Pseudomonadota > Alphaproteobacteria > Rhodobacterales > Rhodobacteraceae > Celeribacter > Celeribacter naphthalenivorans. Next base: position 272,492 of record NZ_JAIVLK010000006.1, on the reverse strand, counting down.
TGTCTTATGGGGCCCGCGAGCCTTCGCACCGCGGGGCTTATGGAAGTGCTGATGAGCCTCGGATGGCAGGTCGCGGATCTGGGCGATGTCCAGATCGCGCCACAGGCCGAGACGCCCCATGCCAATCCGGCGGTGCACAATCTGGCGGAGACACGCGCTTGGATTGAGGCGCTGGAGCCCATGGCCTATGAGGCGGCCCGGACCAGCGATTTGCCGATTTTCATGGGCGGCGATCATTCGATGTCTGCGGGCACCGTGCCCGGTGTCGCGCGCGTCGCCGCCGAAGAGGGGCGTCCGCTCTTTGTCCTCTGGCTCGACGCGCATCCGGATTTGCACACGCTGGCGACGACAGAAAGCGGCAACCTGCATGGCACGCCGGTCGCATATTTCACGGGACAGGGCGAGTGCGAGGCCTATCCCGCGCTCGCGCAGGCGGTCGATCCGGCGCATGTTTGTTTCATGGGCATTCGCTCCGTCGATCCGGCGGAACATGCGCGGATCAAGGATTTGAACATGGAGGTCCATGACATGCGCGCGCTCGATGAAACCGGCGTTCTGGCGCCGCTTCGGGCGTTTTTGGAGCGGGTGAAGGCCGCCAACGGGCGTTTGCATGTCAGTTTCGATGTCGATTTCCTCGATCCCGGCATCGCGCCCGCCGTGGGCACCACCGTTCCGGGAGGAGCCACCTTCCGCGAGGCGCATCTGATCATGGAAACGCTCTGTGACAGCGGGCTGGTTGGCTCGCTCGATCTTGTGGAACTCAATCCCTTTCTCGACGAACGCGGCCGCACGGCGAAGCTCTTGTGCGACCTGACGGCCAGCCTCTTTGGCCGTCGCGTGCTCGACCGTATGACCCGGAGTTTCGGATGATGGACCTTTCGCCCTCGAAACTGGCCTTCGTGCCCTTTGTCTCCGTGCACAACATGATGCGGCTGGTGAATTCCATGGGGGCGGAGGCTTTCATGACAGAACTCGCGGGCTATATCGAGGCGGATTTCAAACGCTGGCCGGAGTTCGACAAGACCCCGCGCGTCGCCTCGCATTCCCATGAGGGGGTGATTGAGCTGATGCCCACGGCGGATGCGGAGCTTTATGGTTTCAAATACGTCAACGGCCATCCGAAGAACATGAAAGAGGGCTACCAGACCGTCACGGCCTTTGGCGTTTTGTCCGCTGTTTCAAATGGCTATCCGGTGTTGTTGACGGAAATGACGGTGCTGACCGCGCTCCGCACGGCGGCGACCTCGGCACTCGTTGGAACATATCTCGCGCCGAAAGGGGCCGAGGTCATGGCGATGATCGGCAATGGCGCGCAATGCGAGTTTCAGGCGCTGGCGTTCCGGGCGCTCTGCGGCATCAACACTCTGCGCCTCTATGACATCGACCCGGCGGCGACGGAAAAGGCCAAACGCAACTTGGAGGCGCAAGGCTTTGACATCACGACCTGTTCTTCGGCGCAAGAGGCCGTCGAAGGCGCGCAGATCGTCACCACCTGCACCGCCGACAAGCAATATGCCACGATCCTGACCGACAATATGATCGGCCGCGGCCAGCATATCAACGCTATCGGCGGCGACTGTCCGGGTAAGACGGAGCTACACAAAGACATCCTTTTGCGTGCCGATATTTTCGTCGAATACCCGGAGCAAACCCGCATCGAGGGCGAGATTCAACAACTCGCCGAAGACCATCCGGTCACTGAGCTTTGGCAGGTGATGCGCGGCGAGGTGTCGGGGCGGCGGGACGCGGCGCAGATCACGCTGTTTGATAGCGTCGGGTTCGCGATCGAGGATTTCTCCGCCCTGCGCTTTGTGCATGACAAGGTGGCTGGGACCGACTTTTGCGAGCCGCTCGATATGCTGGCCGATCCGGACGATCCGCGCGATCTTTTCGGGATGGTGGAGCGGGCCAAAGGATAAAAAAGCCTCCCATTTCGGGAGGCTTTTCCATGTTATCCGTGAAAAAGATCAGTTCAACCCGCCGAAGCAGAGGTTCTTGATCTCGAGATAGTCGTCACAGCCGTATTTCGAACCTTCGCGGCCCATACCGGACTGTTTGACCCCGCCAAAGGGTGCCATTTCCGTCGAGATTGCGCCGGTGTTGATGCCGACCATGCCGGTTTCCAAGGCTTCGCCCACACGCCAAGCGCGTTTCAGATCGTTGGTGTAGAAATACGACGCCAGACCGAATTCCGTGGCATTGGCAAACTCCAGCGCCTCGTCTTCGGTGTCGAATTTCACCAGCGGCGCGAGCGGGCCAAAGGTTTCCTCACTGGCGACTTTCATCGCCTGCGTCACGCCCTTGAGCACGGTCGGCTCAAAGAAGGTCTGCCCAAGGTTCGAGCGCGTGCCGCCGACAACCACTTCGGCGCCTTTTTCGACCGCATCCTTGATGTGATCCTCGACCTTGGCCACGGCGGCTGCGTTGATCAGCGGGCCGGTGTTGACGCCCTCGGCAAAGCCGTCGCCCAGTTTGAGCGATCCCAAAGCCGTGGCGAGTTTCTCGGAGAACTCTTCATAAACGCCCGCTTGCACATAAATCCGGTTCGCGCAGACACAGGTCTGGCCGTTGTTGCGGAATTTGGCGAGCATGGCGCCCTCGACTGCGGCATCCACATCGGCGTCGTCAAAGACGATGAATGGCGCGTTGCCGCCCAGCTCCATCGACATTTTCTTGACCGTCTCGGCGCCCTGCGACAACAGGATTTTGCCCACCCGGGTCGAGCCGGTAAAGGTGATCTTGGCCACTTTCGGGTTGGCACACATCTCGACGCCCATGCCAGCGGCATCAAGCCCCGTGAGCACGTTGAACACACCCGCCGGAATGCCCGCACGTTCGGCCAGAACCGCCAGAGCCAGCGCGGACAAGGGTGTGAACTCGGAGGGCCGCGCCACCATGGAACAGCCAACGGCAAGGGCAGGGGCCATCTTGCGCGCCAGCATGGCGTTGGGGAAGTTCCACGGCGTGATCGCGCCGACGACACCTACGGCTTGCTTGACGATGACCATGCGCTTGTCGTTTTGCGGACCGGGGATCATATCGCCGTAGACGCGTTTGGCCTCTTCCGCGAACCATTCGATGTAGGACGCGCCATAGAGGATTTCACCGCGCGCCTCAGCCCAGGGTTTGCCCATTTCAGCGGTCAGGATGGTCGCCAGATCATCGGCATTTTCCACCATGAGATCAAAGAGTTTGCGCAGGGTGTTCGCGCGGGTTTTCACATCCGCGCGCGCCCAGGCCCGTTGCGCCACATAGGCCGCATCAATCGCCATGGCGACATCTTCGGCAGAGAGATCGGCGACATGGGCGATTACCTCGCCCGTGGCCGGATTCTCCACCGGAAATGTCTTTCTCCCCTCAACCCAAACGCCATTCACATAGGCGCGTGTTTCCATCAGGCTGGGATCGTTCAAAGCCCGCATGTTAGCTCTCCCGCGCGGCATTCACCGCATCTTTCAGAATGTCCATCGCCTCATTGAACACCGGCTCGTCGATGGTCAGAGGCGCGAGGAACCGGATCACATTGCCATAGACGCCGCAAGTCAAAAGCACGAGACCGCGTTTGAGCGCTTCGACGCGGATTTTGCCGGTCAGCTCGGCGTTGGGTTTGCCCTCCGTGGTCATGAACTCGGCGGCGACCATGAAGCCGGGTCCGCGAATGTCGGCAAGCTCCGGCGTGGTCGATTGAATGTCGCTCAACACGGCTTTGAGTTTGTTGCCAAATTCCTCGGCGCGTGCACAGAGGTCTTCCTCTTCGATCACGTCCAGAACGGCGTTGCCCGCCGCAATCCCCAGAGGGTTGCCGCCATAAGTGCCGCCCAGACCGCCCGGTGCCGCCGCATCCATGATCTCGGCCTTGCCGGTGACCGCAGAGATCGGCAGACCGCCCCCCAGACCTTTGGCCATGGTGGTGATGTCAGCGGCCACGTCGTAATGCTCCATGGCAAAGAGTTTGCCGGTGCGGCCAAAGCCGGTTTGCACCTCATCGGCGATCATCACCATGCCGTGGGCGTCGCAAAGCGCGCGAAGACGGGTGACGAAGTCGGCGGGCGCCGGGTAGAAACCGCCTTCGCCTTGCACGGGTTCGAAAATCACGGCTGCGACGCGGGCCGGATCGACATCGGCTTTGAACAGCGCGTCCAAGGCGGCAAAGCTGTCGTCGACAGAGACGCCATGCAGCGCACAGGGGTAGGGGACGTGGAACACATCGGGCATCATGGCGCCGAAACCGACCTTGTAAGGCACGACCTTGCCGGTCAAGGACATGCCCATAAAGGTCCGGCCATGGAAACCGCCGCCAAAGGCGATCACCGCCGGACGTCCAGTATAGGCGCGCGCGCATTTCACAGCGTTTTCAACGGCTTCTGCGCCGGTTGTAACAAAGACGGTTTTCTTGTCAAAGGCGCCCGGAACCTTGGCGTTCAGCCGTTCGGCGAGCATCACATAGGGCGCATAGGGCAAAACTTGGTGGCAGGTGTGGGTAAAACCGTCGAGCTGGGCTTTGACAGCGGCCATGACTTTCGGGTGACGGTGGCCGGTGTTGACCACGGCGATGCCTGCGGCGAAGTCGATCAGGCGATTGCCGTCTTCGTCCCAAACTTCGGCATTTTCGGCGCGGGTGATGAAGTGGTCGGTCATGACGCCGACGCCACGGGCCATGGCATCTACGCGGCGGGCGGCGAGATCTGCGTTGGTCATTTTTGCTATCCTGTCAGATGAAGTGCGAGAGTGCAGTTCGTGATTGAGGTGACGCTACGCGGTTTCCCGATCTTTAAAAACTCTGTTTCTTATTCTTTGTAATGCATTATAATTATGTAAAAATTATCTAGGGTTTGGTGAATAATGAACGGATCAAACACTCCGAAGGATGACTTCGATGATTTGGCTCTGGGTCAAAGGCTGCGCGCTGTGCGGGAGCGCGCCGGGCATTCTCAGCGCGCTTTGGCCAAGAAAGTTGGCATTCCGAACTCTACGATTTCTCTCATTGAATCCGGCAAGATGAATCCATCCGTCGGCGCGCTCCACAAAATTCTCGCGGGCGTTCCGATCAGCCTGTCGGAGTTCTTTGCCTTCGAGCCGGTGACCGAACAACAGGTGTTTTACGCCGCCGAGGAACTCACAGAGATCGGCAAAGGCAAGTTGTCGTTGAAACAGGTCGGCAAGTCGCTCTTTGGGCGTGCCTTGATGATGCTGCGCGAGCGCTATGAGATCGGCGCCGACACGGGGCGCGTGATGTATGGTCACGAAGGCGAAGAAGCCGGAATCGTGATTTCCGGGCGCATTGAGGTCACTGTGGGTGAACAACGTAAGATCCTTGGTCCGGGAGACGCGTATTATTTCGAGAGCCGCACACCGCATCGCTTTCGACAGATCGGGCCAGAACCGAGTGAGGTGGTCAGCGCTTCAACGCCGCCGAGTTTCTAAATGTGAGTTAAAACAGAGCTTTATCTATGTCTTTTGCAGTTATGCTAGTCATTAATTATACATAAGACAGATTATCGGATATTTAAAATGCCTCGACACAGCCTAGATCTCGCGTTCTGACAGCCCTCGTTCGATCTGCGTGAGGACATTGTCGTAAAGCTCCGCGTTCTTCTTCCATCGGATTTTATGGACCGGAGCTGTGCGGAGCAACGCGTCAAGTGTCGGATCATCCAACTGTCCCTGCTGCGCCTCAACCACCGGCCGCAGTCGCAATGCCTCTGTGGCTGGATGGTTCGGGACACGCGCCCAAAGTGCTGCCAATTCCGGTTGGGTTTGGATCAGCCATGCAAAGTGGTAATGCATTATGAAATACGGATAGTATTTTGTTTTTCGGGCCATTTCAGGACTTGCGAAAGACGCCGGATCGCGCCGGATGCGTCGACGGTTTTTAAAGCGCACCCAATATGGCGCCTCTCTGGCGACGGTACGATCAGTTCTGAAATAGCTGACATAGGCCTCGCGCCACGCCGCCATCAATGGATGTCCCGCCTCTGAGGCCAGAAACCAGTTCGACAATATCCGATCCTCGCCGGGGTTCCGGAAGGCAAAGAACGCTTCTTGGTCAAGCGCCTGCGGCAACCAGTCCGCCAAAGGCACGGCCGGGATCAGGGAGACATCGCGCCACACACCGCCACGGTCGGCCAAAAGGACGGCGCGCACAATGTTCGCTCGGACCTGCATGGTGAGTTTGCCGGGCTCAATGCCTTCGGCAAAGAGCAACTCATCGGCCTCTTCGCCCCCGATCACATGCGCAACGTGGTCCGGGTTCAATTGACACCAGATCTCATGAATGCGTTTCACAAAATCAGGAGCGTTCTCAAACCCTTGATACCACATGGAATATATCGTCATGGGCTGCTCGCTTTGCGTGTTGTGCCCCCTGTGTCGTCGAGAACCCCGGGGTGCAAGCGTTGCTCCAACTGCTGGCATAGGCGATAAAGCTCATATTCTTCAGGCAGTTGCGCGGCCAGAATGTCACGCCCTTCAGCGGTAAGCGGCGTGCGGAAGTTTGCGGAGGAATGGCTGCGGGCGGTTTTTGTTTGTTTGAAGGCTGGCAAACGGTAGGCTTTGGCGACTTCCTCAAGATGTGAGGACAGGTTTGACGTGTTCAGACACATGACGATCTGGTGTGAGGCGTCAGACAGGCGCTCAACACTGCCGAAATAATGCACGTAGCCACGATAGAAATGCCGCACGGTTTTGAGTGCCAGAGCCGCCTCCTCTGCCCGTTGCGGATCACCTCCGTCAAAGGCTCGGGCAAAGGTGTCGAAGGTCTCGAATGTGGAAAAACACCGAACTTCCGCCTCGCGCCAAGGGATGTAACGCGTTGGCTGGCTGCAATTGCGGCGACTGTCGAAGGCGGAATGCAGCCGCGCGACGGGATCGCGGAACACAAATCCAAATCGGGTCTCGGGGCCGAATTGCGCATCGATCTCGTCCAGCGTGTAGTCATGGCTAAGGCGCCGGAGACGCAACTTGCGCAGCACGGGGTTTTGCGTGCGGATCATATCATTGAGCCACGTGCCCCCGGTTTTGGGGATATGCAACAATAGAGGGCGTTTGGGAGGCAAGAAAAGTGTCATTTCAACTGTGTTTGTCGGTTCAGATGTTCGTAGCAGATATGTTTGGCGGTGCATATCCATGCTGGATTTGATCTTTCAACCACATGCGACGACGGCGGGATTTTGGGTCCAGTCCAAAGGCCAGCCGGGATTCCAGTCGCGCAGAATTCGCCCAGCCCTGTGCCAGCAATTTCTGAGCCAAAGCACGATAGGCCTCGGGCTCGATGTCGATCAATTCACGCAGGTCAGACGGGGTTTCTAACGCCTCTGCGGTCTTTTCCAGATGGCTGTAATCGACATCAGGGGCGACAAAAGACAAATGATCGCGCACCCATAAGAGCGCCTCTATGTCGAGGTCGATATATTTCGCAATATTTTGTTTCAATTGAATTTTTGTCGTTTCCGTTTCTGTCTCAAGTCGCGTCAGCGCCCCCCCGAGACTGCGGCTATCCGAGGTGTAGCGGTCCTGTTGTTCTCGCAGAAAGGCAAAACGATAGCTTTGCATGAGTGCGATGGATTCCGCGCTTAGGCTTTGATTGACCTTCGGCCTCCCTGCCCTGTTTTGTGCCAAATCCTCGCGCCCGAGAACCTCGCGGAAAAAATCCTGAACCGTGTCGTCTCCTTGAGGCCAGACCTCAGGGTACAGACGCAATTGCACGGCCTTTTCTCCGAACACCTTGAGATAGGGCGTGAAAATCTCCTCATAAGGCGGCGGTGCGATTTTCGGGGGCAGGAAAGACGCCTTGAGCACTTGTTGCAGCCACGAAACATAAAAGGCCGACGGACGACGCAGGTAGGCAATGAAAGAAAAAGAGCTGATGCCGGCATCCATGAGTTCTTGTTTGAACGTTGAAAGCCCCTGCTCCGGGATTGGCGTGAAGAATTCCTCGGAGGACAGCAAAAGCGTGGCCTCAGGCGATCTCTGCGCCAAATTGCGCAGCACCTCCAAGGCCCGTGTCTTGCGCGCTTTGCGTTGATCTTCACTGCCCGAAAATCGGACGATGCGCGGCAGCTCGTCTTCCGGCATCAACCCGGACAACAAGATGGAATGTGGCGGCATTTCCGTTTTAGGCCGCGGATATAGAATGCCCGTTTCGGAAAGCTGTGGCGCAATCTCGCTCAGATAGTTCTGCAGAGATGTCGTGCCGGTTTTATGGCTTCCCATATGGAAAAGCAGTTTCATGATGTCCCCCCGTGGACCAAACATTTTCAGCCATGTTCAGCCGCATCAATCGGCCCACACCGATTTTTGCCTTCTTGGTTTATCATGGCTTTCGCAGTTTCATATGCCAGAGCGCCAAAAGACTTCGCGCGTATGTTGAAATTCCATAGAAAACTGCGTGCGGATCGCCCTATTGGTGAAAATAGAGGCAGGTTTTGACTGATGTCGCCTTATCGTTGCGAGGTTTTGGGGCTCGCATGGACCTGATCTTGTCTGCATTTGCGAAAACGTCAGGCCCCTCTTGCCGTCCTGTTACAGGGCGCTCACTTGACGCTTTAAAAATTTGATCATATTTTTCGAGACAACAGATACTTCCCGGAGGCCCGCCTCCGTCCTCACAACTTCGACCATCGCATCCCCCTTTTCTGCACTGCGTTTTATTGCAGGGCGCCTGGCGGTCAGATGGCACAAAGGACCAAACGCATGAGCGACAACCACCTGCCCACCGCCGAACTGCAAGCGCTCGACGCCGCCCATCACATGCACCCGTTCACCGACGGCGATGAATTGGCGAAAAAAGGCGCGCGGATCATCACCAAGGCAAATGGCGTCTGGCTGACCGACAGCGAGGGCGAGGAAATTCTCGACGCCATGGCCGGTCTGTGGTGTGTGAATGTCGGCTACGGGCGCGAAGAACTGGCCGATGTGGCCGCGCGGCAGATGAAGCAACTGCCCTATTACAATACGTTTTTCCAGACCTCGCATGTGCCTGCGATCATGCTGGCCAAAAAACTCGCCGAGATCGCGCCGGGGGATCTGAACCATGTGTTTTTCAACGGCTCCGGCTCGGATTCCAATGACACCAACCTGCGGATGGTGCGGCATTACTGGGAGCTGAAAGGCCAGCCGGAACGTTTCAATGTGATCTCGCGCTGGAACGGCTATCACGGCTCGACCATGGGCGGCGGTTCCCTTGGCGGGATGAAGGGCATCCACGCGCAAGGCGGCCTGCCCATCCCCGGCATTCATCACATCGACCAGCCCGACTGGTGGTCCGAAGGCGGGAATTTGACCCCCGAAGAGTTCGGCCTCAAACGTGCGCAGGAGCTTGAGGCGAAAATCCTCGAACTTGGCCCGGAAACGGTCGCCGCCTTTATCGCCGAGCCGGTGCAAGGCGCCGGTGGCGTGATCGTCCCGCCGGAAACCTACTGGCCGGAAATCAACCTCATCATCGAGAAATACGGCATTCTTTTGATTGTCGACGAGGTCATCACCGGCTTTGGCCGCACCGGCAACTGGTTTGGGTCCGAGACCATGGGCATCACGCCCGACATCATGACCTGCGCCAAGGGTATCACCTCGGGCTACATCCCGCTCGGCGCCTCCATCGTCTCGGACGAGATCGCCTCCGTGATCAACGGCAGCGAATTTGCCCATGGCTACACCTACGCGGGTCATCCGGTGGCCTGTGCGGTGGCTTTGGAGAACATCCGCCTGCTCGAAGAGGAAGGCATCGTTGAGCGCGCCGGCAAAGAGATCGCACCCTATCTCAAGGAAAAATGGGAGGCGCTGGTCGATCATCCCATGGTCGGCGAGGCCAAGATCGTCGGCCTCATGGGCTCCATTGCGCTCACGCCGAACAAGGCCACGCGCGCCAAGTTCAAGGCCCCCGGTGGCACCGTCGGCTACATCTGTCGTGAGCGCTGTTTTGCCAACAATCTTGTGATGCGCCATGTGGGCGACCGGATGATCATCTCCCCGCCGCTGACCATCACCAAAGCAGAGGTCGACATCCTGATCGAGCGCGCCCGCAAATCTCTCGACGAGGCGCTGGAGCGGATCGAGGCGGAGGGGCTAAACGTCTGATCTTATGGACATCCTGACCATCAACGACCGGCCCGGCGACCACGCGCAATCGTGGTACGCCGCGACAGCGCAAACCCCCGGTCCCTACCCGACTGCCACCGGCACGCTCAAGGCCGATGTCTGCGTCGTCGGCGGCGGCTATGCGGGCCTCTCGGCGGCGCTTCATATGGCGCGGCGCGGATTGGACGTGGTGCTTTTGGAGGCCTCCCGCGTCGGCTCTGGCGCCTCCGGGCGCAATGGCGGTCAGGTGTCGATGGGGCAACGGCTCGAACAGGACGAGTTGGAAACCCATGTCAGCATGGATGATGCGCGGATGCTTTGGGATCTGGGTGCCGAGGCCGTGGGTCTGGTCAAGGCGATCCTGTCCGAGAGCGGGGATGACTGCGACTGGCGCGATGGCGTGATCCACGCCAATCACCGCGCGCGGTTTTCCGACCATTCGCAAAAGCATGTGGATCACATGCATACGGTCTACGGTTACGACAAAATCCGCTACCTCGACCGCGACGCGGTGCGCCATGAGACCGGCTCCGAGGATTACCACTCCGGCACTTTGGACATGGGCTCCGGCCACCTGCACCCGCTGCGCTATGCCTTCGCGATTGCACGTCTGGCCGAGGCCGCTGGCGTGCGCATCCATGAGCTGTCGCGCGTGACCAAAATCGAGACCAAAGCCAAACCGCGTGTCCACACCGACCAAGCCGTGGTGGAGACCGATCACCTGATCCTCGCGCTCAATGGCTATCACAACAATCTCGACCACGACGTCGCGCATCACGTCATGCCGATCAACAATTTCATCGCGGTGACAGAGCCCCTGCCCTCCGATCTCGCGGCGCGACTGATCCCGAACCGCCATGCCGTCGCGGACAGTCGTTTTGTGATAAATTACTATCGCATGTCGCCCGACAATCGGATGATTTTCGGCGGTGGCGAGAGTTACGGCTATAAGTTCCCAAGTGACCTGCGCGCCAAGGTGCGCGGGCCGATGCTGGGCGTTTACCCGGAGTTGAAAGACGCCAAACTCGACTACGCTTGGGGCGGCACCTTGGGCATCACCATGTCCCGCCTGCCGCATTTCGCGCGGCTTGGGCCGAACGCCATGTCCATCGCTGGATTCTCCGGCCAAGGCGTGGCTTTGGCCACACTGGCAGGCCAGATCGCGGCGGAGGCGGTCGAGGGCCACGCCAGCCGTTTCGATCTCATGCAATCGCTGCCAAGCCCGCGCTTTCCCGGCGGCCCAAAGCTTCGGACGCCGCTTCTGGCGCTTGCGATGACGTGGTATGCTTTGCGTGACAAATTATAAAGTTTCAAAAGGATAAGAGGCATGACGGAGTTGAAAACCGACCGGTTCTATATCAACGGCGAGTGGGTCAAACCGCTTGGCGATGCCATGATGGACGTGATCAACCCGGCGACTGAAGAAGTCTTTGCCCAGGTCGCCATGGGCACGGCCAAAGATGTCGATGCCGCTGTCGCCGCCGCCAAAGCTGCCTTCCCGTCATTTTCCCGCACAACCAAACCCGAGCGTCTCGATCTTTTGGCGTCGATCCGCGAGGTCTATCAGAGCCGCTATGACGAAATGTCCGCGCTGATCACCGAGGAAATGGGCGCGCCGATTTCTCTGTCCGACCGGGCGCAGGCCGCCGTGGGGATCGGGCATCTGGACGGTGTGGTGAAGGCGCTTGAGGCCTTTGATTTCGAACATAAAAACGGCCCCGGCGATCTGATCGTGCATGAGGCCATCGGCGTTTGCGGGTTCATCACGCCCTGGAACTGGCCGATCAACCAGATCGCGTTGAAGGTCATTCCAGCGCTGGCCGCAGGCTGCACCATGGTGTTGAAACCCTCGGAACTGACCCCGATGAACGCGCTTTTATATGCCGAGATTCTGCATGAGGCGGGCGTGCCGAAGGGCGTGTTCAACCTCGTGAACGGTGACGGTCCCGGCGTGGGCGCTGCAATCTCGTCTCACCCCGACGTCGCCATGGTCTCCTTCACCGGCTCCACCCGCGCAGGGGTCGAGATTTCCAAAGCCGCAGCTCCCACGGTGAAACGCGTGACGCTGGAGCTGGGCGGGAAATCCCCGAATGTGCTGTTGGACGATTGCGATTTCGAGGAGGCGGTGAAACGCGGTGTGCGCCATTGCTTCCAAAACACCGGGCAAAGCTGTAACGCGCCGACGCGAATGTTGATCCCGGAGAGCCATTACGAGACCGCGATGGAGATCGCCAAGGAAGTGGCCGAAGCCACCGAAGTTGGCCTGCCCTCGCAGACCGGCAACCACATCGGCCCGTTGGTGTCGCAGATGCAATACGACCGGGTGCAGAGCCTCATTCAGGCCGGGATCGAAGATGGTGCGCGGCTGGTGGCCGGTGGTCTCGGGCGGCCCGAAGGCTTCAATCGCGGCTATTTCGTGCGACCGACCGTGTTTGGCGATGTGACCAACGACATGCGCATCGCGCAAGAAGAGGTCTTTGGTCCGGTTCTGGTGATGATCTCCTATCAGGACGACGAAAACGCGGTGCAGATCGCCAATGATACGCCCTACGGCCTCGCCGCTTACATCCAGACCGGGGCCTCAGAGGAAAGCCAAGACCGCGGCCTCGCCATGGCGCGGGACATCCGCGCGGGCATGGTGCATTTGAACGGTTCGGATATTTCCTATGGCTCGCCGTTTGGCGGCTATAAGCTTTCGGGAAATGGCCGCGAGGGCGGCCAATACGGCATAGAAGATTTCTGCGAAATCAAGGCGATATCGGTTTAAGCTCACGCGTTTTCCGCAGTCTCTTCCGCGCTCTCGGCCACGATGGCGCGGATGTTTTCCATCCCTTGCAGGATGTCGCGACGGATGGCCTCGGCCACGCCGTCACCGTCACCCGCCCGCAGCGCCTTGATTGCGACCTGATGCATGTCGGGCAGGTTTTGCGATCCGAACCGCGTGCACATCACCCGAAGCGCAGGCCCCGAGCGCAGCCAAAGCGTATCGACCATGGGGCCAATTACCTCTGTGTGCGCCGCACGGTAGAGCAGCATGTGAAAGCGGTGGTTGTGGATCATGTAGCCGCGCATGTCGCCTTTGCGCATGGCCTCGTCGATCTCATTGTCCACCAGCGTGAGCGCTGCGATTTCCGCCTCGCTCATCTGCTCCGCTCCACGCTTGGCCAGCTCAGGCTCCAAAGCCAGACGGGCAAAGATCAGCTCATCCACCTCCGAGAGGCTCAGGACCGGCACCGTCACCCGCCGGTTGCCGTGAAACACCAAAGCGCCCTCAGACGTCAGTCGCCGGATCGCCTCGCGCACCGGGGTCATGCCAGCGTTCAGCCGATCCGTGAGGCCCTGGATCGTCACCGGCTCCCCCGGCACCAGATCGCCCGACAGGATCAGATCCCGGATGCCGCGATAGGTCCGCAGATGCGCCGGTTCTTTGGTGAAAATCTCTGACATCGGGGACACGGCACGACCTCTGGCACAACGGGAATTTGCTCAAATGATTTGAGCATATATTCCAAGAGTTGGGCAAGCCGTGGTGCGTCCCTCTATGACAGAAATGCGAAAATGCGCCGAAAGCGAAGAGGCTTGGCGCATTTTCTGATCTTTTGTTCGAGGGTTAGCCCAGAGCGTAGCCCGCGCCGCGCACCGTGCGCACCGGGTCCTCGCCGCCATGCTGACACAGCGCCTTGCGCAGACGACCGATGTGGACATCGACGGTGCGGGTGTCGACATAGATGTCGCGGCCCCAGACGCGGTCGAGCAATTGCTCGCGCGACCAGACCCGGCCCGGCTTTTCCATGAAGGTGGACAAAAGACGGAATTCCGTCGGCCCGAGTTTCAGGGAGTCGTCGCCACGGGTCACGCGGTGGGTTTCGCTGTCGAGACGAATGTCTTCGAATTCAAGCACTTGCCCCGTCGAGGCCGGACGCACGCGGCGCAATTGCGTGCGCACACGGGCCATCAGTTCGATGACGGAGTAAGGTTTCACCACATAGTCATCCGCGCCGGTCTCGAGGCCGCGCACCCGATCCACCTCTTCGGAACGGGCCGAGAGCATGATGATCGGGATCTCGCGGGTGTCGGGCCGGGTTTTCAGGCGACGACAAATCTCGATGCCGGAGACGCCGGGCAGCATCCAATCGAGGACGATGATGTCCGGGCTGTCCTCGTCGACATACAACAGCGCGTCGTCGCCGTTTTCCGCCTTGGAGACGGCAAAGCCTTCGGCTTCGAGATTGTAGGCGAGGACTTCCCGCTGGGCGGGTTCATCCTCGACAACAAGAACACGGGGTTGGTCGGCAGCCATCAGAGGTCCTCCGCTCCCAGAGCGGTTTGCGAGGTGACATCGCCTTTCGGACGCGCATCTTCGGGCATTTCGCCGGTGGTCAGGTAGATCACCTGCTCGGCAATCGAGGTGGCGTGATCGCCCATGCGCTCGATGTTCTTGGCGATGAAATGCAGGTGCATGCAGGCGGTGATGTTGCGCGGGTCTTCCATCATATAGGTCAGGAATTCGCGGAACAGCGCATTATACATCTGATCGACGTCAAGATCGCGGTGACGCACCTCATTGGCGAGCCCGGTGTCGCGCTGGATATAGGCATCGAGTGCCAGACGCAGCATTTCCTCGACCTCGCGCGCCATGCGACGGATCGAGGGCGCAGCACCTTCGATCGGCGACATGTTGACCAGAACGCCGGTGCGTTTCGCGAGGTTTTTCGCGTAATCGCCACAGCGTTCGAGGTTGGTGGAGATCTTCATCACGGTCAGAACCGTGCGCAGATCGGAGGCGGTCGGCGAGCGCAGCGCGATGAGGCGGGCGGCCTCCTCGTTGACGCTTTCTTCGAGCTGGTCGATGGCCTTGTCGGACAGACGAACCTTTTCCGACAGCTCAACATCCCGCTCTTCGAGCGCTTGGGCGGCGTCTTTGATGGCGACCTCGACGAGGCCCCCCATCTTCATGATCATTGCCTGAATGGCTTCGAGATCACGATCAAACGCCGAGGCGATATGTTTGGAATCGTTGTGCATCAATTTGCTCCTTAGCCAATCCGACCGGTGATGTAGCTCTCGGTGCGCTCATCTTGCGGGTTGGTGAAAATCTGTTCCGTATCGCCATATTCCACCAGGTTGCCGAGGTGGAAGAACGCGGTTTTCTGGCTGACACGGGCGGCCTGTTGCATCGAGTGGGTGACGATGACGACGGAGAAATTCTCGCGCAACTCGTCAATCAATTCCTCGACTTGCAGCGTGGCAATCGGGTCGAGCGCGGAACACGGCTCGTCCATCAACAACACTTCCGGCTCGGTCGCCACGGCGCGGGCGATACAGAGACGCTGTTGCTGACCACCGGAAAGACCGGTGCCCGGCGCATCGAGACGGTCTTTGACCTCGTCCCAGATCGCCCCACGGCGCAGGGCCTTCTCGACGATCTCGTCCAGATCGGCTTTGTTTTTCGCGAGGCCATGAATCCGCGGGCCATAAGCGATGTTGTCGTAGATCGACTTCGGGAAGGGGTTCGGACGCTGGAACACCATGCCGACTTTCGCCCGCAACTGCACCGGATCGACGCGTTTGTCGTAGATGTCTTCGCCGTCCAAGAGGATGTTCCCCTCGACGCGGCAGATATCAATCGTGTCGTTCATGCGGTTCAGACAGCGCAGGAAGGTCGACTTGCCACAGCCCGACGGGCCGATGAAGGCAGTGACGGTCTTGTCTTTGATCTCGACATCCACGTCCTTGATGGCATGGGTGTCGCCGTAGAAAACCTGCACTTTTTTGGCGGAGATTTTGGTGTCGTTCATGTCCACGTCTTTTCTCACAATTCGCATATCGTTCATAGGTCTAACCTCAACTCTTACCAACGCCGCTCAAAGCGGCGGCGCAGGAGGACGGCGATGATGTTCATCGTCATCAGGAAAACAAGAAGAATGATGATCCCGCCCCAGGCGCGCTCATAGTACGCCGGATCGGCCCGTTTTGCCCATTCGTAAATCTGCGCAGGCATGGCGGAGTTCGGGTCGATAAAGCCGGAGGCGATCCCATCGGGCATGTTGGAGGCGATAAAGCCCACCATACCGATCAGAAGAAGCGGTGCGGTTTCGCCCAGAGCCTGCGCCAGACCGATGATGGTCCCGGTCAGGATGCCCGGCATGGCCAAGGGCAGCACATGGTGGAACACCGACTGCATCTTGGAGGCGCCAACCCCCAGAGCGGCGTCACGGATCGAGGGCGGCACAGCCTTGAGAGAGGCCCGCGTCGAGATGATGATCGTCGGAAGCGTCATCAGCGTCAGCACGAGACCACCCACCAGCGGCGCAGATTGCGGCAGATGCGCGATCTGGATAAACACCGCCAGGCCCAAAATACCGAAGACGATGGAGGGCACAGCGGCGAGGTTCGAGATGTTCACCTCGATGAGATCGGTCCATTTGTTCTGTGGCGCGAATTCTTCGAGGTAGATCGAGGCGGCCACACCGATCGGCAGCGCCAGAGCCAGCACCACGATCATCATGAACAGCGAGCCCACCATCGACACACCGATCCCGGCTTGTTCCGGACGGCTCTCGGAGGCGTCGGCGCCAAAGATGAAATCAGCGTTGAAGGTGGTTTTCATCAGGCCCGCAGCCACCATGGCATCGGCGATGTCGAGGTGTTCGGCATCGAGGTTCTTATCGCGCGCCAGTGCCTCACGGGTCACGCGGCCTTTGAAATAGCCATCCACACGCGACGAGGCCAGAAGGCGGAAGTCAACCGTCTCCCCGATCAGCTCGGGGTTGGCCAGAACCGTGTCACGCACTTGTGCGGCGACAGAGGCCGAGAGAATGTCCTCGACGTCTTTCTCCTTGGCAAAGGGAATTTCGATGCTCTCGGCCTTGAGCGCGGCGACCAGCGCATCGGTGACCACCGGCTTGTAGCCAAAGGTCGAGACCTTCGCGAGATCTTCAGGGTTGCGGTTGCCGTTCTTGTCGAGTTTCGCCTCGGTCAGTTCCACCGGAATGGTGACAAAGGTCTGTTTGAAGGCCGGCAAGCCGTTGCCCAGAATGGCCACCAGAAGCGCGACCAGAAAGAACAGGCCCGTGGCGATGGCTGCGATGCCATAGGCTTTGAACCGGGCCTCGGCGGCGTTGCGGCGTTTGGTGCGGGTGGTCTCATGGAAGAGAGACGACTTGGCATCCCCCTTAGCGGGGCCGTTATCAGCGGTAAAATCGGACATCAGTCATACTGCTCCCGGTATTTGCGCACGATCACGAGCGCGAAGATGTTGAGGCAGAGGGTGATCACGAAAAGCGTCATCCCCAAGGCAAAGGCGACAAGCGCTTCGGCGGAGGCGAAATCGGCGTCCCCGGTAAGCTGCGAGACGATCCGCGTGGTCACGGTGGTCATCGCTTCGAAGGGGTTGAGGTTCAGCTTGGCCGCGGCCCCTGCCCCCAACACCACGATCATGGTCTCACCGATGGCGCGCGAGGCGGCCAAGAGGATGGCGCCCACAATACCCGGCAAAGCGGCGGGCAGCACGACCTGACGCACGGTTTCGGATTTGGTGGCGCCGAGGCCCAGAGAGCCATCCCGCATCGCTTGCGGCACTGCGTTGATGATGTCGTCAGACAGCGAGGACACGAAGGGAATGAGCATCACGCCCATCACCAGACCTGCGGTCATCACAGAGCGACCGCCCTGCATCCAGCCAAGGCCCCCGTCTGAGCCAAACACCGTCATAAGCATCGGGCCGACGGTCAGCAAAGCGAAGAGACCGTAGACGATGGTCGGGATGCCGGCCAAGACTTCGAGGAGCGGTTTGGCAATCGCGCGCACCTTC
This sequence comes from Celeribacter naphthalenivorans, assembly GCF_020524585.1. Lineage (GTDB taxonomy): Bacteria > Pseudomonadota > Alphaproteobacteria > Rhodobacterales > Rhodobacteraceae > Celeribacter > Celeribacter naphthalenivorans. Next base: position 254,605 of record NZ_JAIVLK010000006.1, on the reverse strand, counting down.
GGCCCGGCGTATTCCGACAGGTAGATCGCGGCGAACAGCCCGATCGGCACAGCCACCAGAAGCGCAATGATCGAGACGTAGAGCGTACCCCAAAAGAGCGGCAGAATGCCAAGCTCCGAACCCCCGCCAAAGGACGGCGACCATGTGGTGCCGAAAAAGAAATCCAGCGCCGGGTAGAGTTTGAAGAACTCGATGGTGTTGAAGATCAGCGACAAGACGATGCCCAGCGTCGTCAGGATCGCGATGGAGGCGGCCCCGATCAAAAGCCCGAGGATCACTTTCTCCACGGAATTGCGCGCGCGCATGTCCTTGTTGGTGCGCAGCATGGAGACGGCAAAGCCCGCCAGAGCCGCGCCCAGAACGGCGACGGTCATCATCCAGTTGCCCACCGCATTCATCGTGCGATATTTCTGAGCGGCCTTGAGCACATAGCTTTCCACATTGGAGCCAAGCGCCACACCGACAGCGCCGAGACGGGCGCGAATGTCCGTCAGTTCCGTGCGGATGTCGCGGGCCTGTTCGCGGGTCAACGAGCCCTGCTCGACGGCGATATCAAGCCCTTCGGCAACGCGGCGCACATCCGACATCACGAGGTTCAGAGAACCTTTGTCGGTATAGGCCGTGTTCGGGATCATTGAGGAGACCTGCCCCTGGATCAGCATCGGCTGAAGGATCAGCCAGAGCAACAGGACGGCAAGCCCCGGGATCAGCACCGCCAAAAGGACGTTGGAGCCATAGTAGTTCGGAAGCGAATGCAACAGGCGGATGTCGCCATGCGCATCCTTGAGCGCGCGGGTGCGCCCCAGAATGAAACCGAGAAGGCCAAGGGCCAGAATAAGAATGAAAAGCCACAACAGAGGCATGGGCCGCTCCTTTGCGGGACACCTGTGATCAGGGTCCGGAGGCTGGAAATTTCAGATCGCGGGACGGCGTCCCGGCGAGAGAGGCGGCGCGAGATCGCCCGCGCCGCCTCAATATGTCGCAAGCCTTAAGGCTTACTGCATGGTGTCTTCAGCAGACACGCCAGCTTGCGTCGCAGCCAGTTCCGGGTCGGACACGAGGCCGTACTCGGAGAGCGGGCCGTCCGGGCCAGCCATGTCGTCGGAGATGAAGAACTCAGCATATTCTTTCAGACCCGGGATCACGCCGATGTGGGCTTTCTTCACGTAGAAGTAGAGCGGACGGGAGACCGGGTAGTCGCCGGAAGCGATGCTGTCGGTGGTGGCTTCAACGCCGGACATGGTCGCGGTTTTCAGCTTGTCGGTGTTGTTTTCGTAGAAAGCGAGACCGAACACGCCGATGCCGTTCGGGTTGGCGTCGATGGAGGCGAGCGTCTCGGTGTAGTCACCGTCGATGTCGACAGACTTACCATCCGTGCGAACCGCCATACAGGCGTCTTCGGCGTCGTCTTCGGACATGCCGGAGGCGATCATGGCTTCCATGGCGCCGGTGGCTTCACAGCCAGCCATCATAACTTTTTCTTCGAAGACTTCACGGGTGCCGTGCTTGGTGCCCGGGATGAAGGCCATGATGTCAGCCGCCGGGAGATCGGCGTTGAATTCGGACCACTGAGCGTAGGTGTTGTCGACCAGCTCGCCGTCTTTCAGGACTTTGGCGCCCAGAGCGTTGAAGATGTCAGCCGGCTCGAACGCGGTGAAGGCCGGGCCGTTGAGCTGGGAGGCGAAGACGATGCCATCGTAGCCAATGCGGACTTCGATGATGTCGGTCACGCCAGCGGCAGCACAGGCTTCGATTTCGGAGGATTTGATGGCGCGCGAAGCGTTGGCCACGTCGATGGTGTTTTCGCCAACACCTTCGCAGAAGCGCTTGAGGCCAGCGGAGGAGCCGCCGGATTCCACGACCGGGGTCGGGAAGTCAAAGTTTTCACCGAAGGCTTCAGCGACGATGGAGGCGTAGGGAAGAACGGTCGAAGACCCGGCAACCTGCACCTGATCACGGGCAGAGGCGGCAGTGGCAGAGACGGCAGCGATCGCGATCGCGGAAGCGGTCAGTTTCACAAAGGACATGAGTTGCTCCTGAATTTGCTTATGTCCGAGAGCGGTATTGCTCTCTTGGGGGCGGTTTAGGGGGCAGCTGCAATGCTTTTGTGAAAGTAATGTAACGGTTTCATGACAGATGGGGTGAAAACCCTAGACATCTTGCCGATTTGACCATGTTTTTCCGTCATATTCCTGTGGTTTTCGCGCGAAAGCCGTTCCAAAACGGGTTTTTCGACGTTCATTTGTGACAAGAAATTAAGAACTGTGACGGCAAATTAAGGACTGTGACAGTGCGTTAACCTTTGGGGGGCCTCGAAAGAGGGGCACTATAAGCCGTCACTGGTTCTTATTCATATGGCAATATGACAGAAAAACAGCTGCCCTGCCCCGTGTGGCTTTCGACTCGCAGACGTCCGCGGTGGCGGTTGAGAATATGCTTCACAATCGCCAGCCCAAGTCCCGTTCCCCCCATCTCGCGAGAGCGATGCGAATCCACGCGGTAGAATCGCTCGGTGAGGCGCGGAATATGCTGCGTGGCGATTCCCTCGCCCTGATCCGAAACATCGACCCGGATCGCCGAACTGCGCATCGTCGGTTCGACCGTGTGCGAGGTCAGACAGATTCGCACCTCTTTCTCACGCCCACCGTATTTGATCGCATTCTCGATCAGATTGGTGAAAACTTGGGTGAGTTGGTCGTGATCGCCGGGCACCTCTTCGGTGCCTTCGGCGCCTTCGAGGATCAGTTTCACCTTCTGCGCTCCGGCCACCGGTTGGAGGCTGCTGACGACAGAGCGCAAAATGGCGGGAATATCGACCCGGTCGGTCGGACGCACCCGGCGTTCCGCTTCGACGCGCGACAGCGACAGAAGATCGCCGACGATGCGGTTCATCCGCTGCGCCTCGCGGTTCATGATTTCGAGAAACCGCTTGCGGGCGACGCCGTCATCGGCGGCCGGTCCCAAAAGCGTTTCGATAAAGCCCAGCACAGCGGTCAGAGGCGTGCGCAATTCGTGGCTGACGTTGGCGACGAAATCGCGGCGCATCTGGCCCGCTTCGTGCAGCTCCGTCTTGTCCTCGAAGGCGACCGAGACACAGGCGAAATCCTCGACGATCACCGGGCGCAGCGCCACATTATAGACCAGATCGCGCTGGCTTTCGGTGATACGATAGATCGCCTCGGCGGGCTCCGAGAGCCGCAACACATTCTCGATCGCGTCCAACAACATGGGTTGACGCAGCACCGTAATGTAATGCCGCCCCACCATCGCCTCGTTGAACAGATGCCGCGCGGGGGCATTGGCGGCCATGATACGCTCGTCTCGTCCGATCACGACGACGGGCAAAGGCATGGCATCCGCCATCGCCCCCATCATCTCTTCGCCGTATCTGACCCGTTTCAAACTTTTCTGCATGGCTTATCCAAACTTCGCGGCTGTGTACTGGCGCGGTGTAACTTTCTCATGACAAGGGGGCGGCACGTTGACAAGGGCGCTGCAAAACCCATCGAAAGATTTTCATTTTGCAAATTTTTTCGTTTTCGGCAAAAATATTATTGCATTTTCGATACTTTACCCGTTTCCTCGAAAGTGGAATGAGGAAAGAGATGGGAACCCGCCCCACCATGGGAACCATAAGTCAAAATATATTCGGTGATCTCCTTGCGCATCTCGACGGAGCGCAGAGCAAACCCAAGGGTATGATCCTGATGGTGGGTGAACCTCAGCGCATGCAAACGCTGAAGCGACACTTTCCGGAGCGTACCGGTGTGTTTTTCATAGAATTTTCCGATCTCACCGCAGATATCCTGCACAGCATCAACCCCGACAGTGTCGTGTCCCCCGTGATGTCAGCGCATTTCGATTGCCTCGATCTGGCGGCGTTTTTGCATCAGGCCGGGTTCAAAGGCACGTTTCGGGCAATCACCAAGGGTCTGCCGCGTCCGGAGATCGTTCGCAATGAGGTGCGCGGCCAGTTCCCGGAGCTTGATTTCGACATGCTGAGCCCGGAGCCGGTGCGGCTTCAGGCGGTGTTGCACTGAGCGCCGCCAGAACGGCTTTCTGATGCCTGTCGCGACAGGCGTCAGTCGAGCGCTTTCAACCCATCCCGGAACCGTTGCGCATTCTGTTGATAGTGCAGCGCGGAGGCTTTGAGCCCTTTGATCTGCGCTTCGGTCAGCTCGCGCACCACACGACCGGGGCTGCCCATCACCAGTGAGCCGTCCGGGATTTCCTTGCCTTCGGTGATCAGCGCGCCTGCCCCGATCAAACAGTTCTTGCCAATCTTGGCGCCGTTCAAAACCGTCGCATCCATGCCGATCAGGGAATTCTCCCCGACAGTACAGCCGTGCAGCATCGCCTTATGCCCGATGGTACAGCCCGCGCCGATGCTCAGCGGATAACCCATATCGGTGTGCAGCACCGCGTTTTCCTGAATATTCGTGCCCTCGCCCACGACAATCGCCTCGTTGTCGCCGCGCAGCGTGGCGCCGAACCAGATGTTGGCGCCCTCCTCCAGGATCACCTTGCCAATGACATGCGCCCCCGGCGCGACCCAATAGTCGCCATTCTCCGGCAAAACCGGCGCGTGATCGTTCAATGAATAAAGCGTCATCCTTCCACCTCCTCGAATTCCGACTGAAGTCCGCGCACGAACCCCATAAGACCGGGCTGTTGCACCCGACGCAGGCGTTCGGCGGCGATGATCGTCTTGAGGCGCTCGAAACTGACCTCAAGATCGTCATTCACCAGCACGTAATCATAGCCATCCCAATGGCTGATCTCGTCCCAGCTTTTCTCCATCCGCTTGCCGATGGTCTCGGCACTGTCCTGACCGCGGGTTTCCAACCGACGCCGCAGCTCCTTGATCGAGGGCGGCAGCACGAAGATCGACAACACGTGATCGCGCAGCACGGAATTGGCGATTTGCTGCGCGCCCTGCCAATCGACATCAAAGAGCACATCGCGCCCCTCTTCTATGGCCTTGCGCACTGGTGCGGCGGGAGAGCCGTAGAAATTGCCGAACACATGGGCGTGCTCCAGCATTTCGCCCTCGGCGACCATCTGTTTGAAACGCGGCTCGTCGACGAAATGGTAATGCACGCCGTCCTCTTCGCCCGCGCGCGGCGCGCGTGTGGTGGCGGAGACCGAAAAGCTCAGCGTCTCGTCCCAATCCATCAAACGCCGCGCCAGCGTCGATTTTCCGGCGCCCGAGGGCGACGACAGGATGATGAGAAGACCGCGTCGCTCGGCTGACGTGTTTGCACTGCGCATAGTGAACCCTTCGCATGTTTGGTGCCTGCCATGGCTCTATGGCGGCGCTCTTGTCTCGTCTATAGCCGCCCGTTGGCGGCATGACCAGCATCGGCACGGGCGGCAAATGTGGCAACGTTGGATTTTAGACCGCCGCAAAGAGACTCACTTTGCAGATGCAGCGTCACATTTCTGCCTTTTTTGCGGCAGGCTTTCTTATTTTGTCAGCTTTGTGAGAGTTCTATAAAATTTTAGAAAACTGCATCACGTTAAAACTCTGATAACGATCTTTTCTGACGTAAAAATCTTAATGCATTGATATGTAATGATAATGTATCGCGTCAGAGGTGTTACCCTTTACAGTTTCCTAAGATTTACCCCCGTATTGTCGAGGCTTTGTTGCGAGATGTTAACCAATGGTTAGGATTTTCCACCAATTTAGGCAATCTCGTGGCATATTCAGGTCAAGCCAGCGATGAGAGATCGTCGCACAAAACAACGTCGGGAGCCAAAGCGGTCCAGTGCCCCTTTCGCCAGCGGCAGAACGCCCGCCCGACCCCATAATAAGACCCGCTTGAGGACCCGGCACGGGCCCCGGATCGCACAGTTGAATAGGTGTTGAGATGAAAATTGAATATATCAGTGGCTCCAACGTCGTCTCCCTCATGCCCCGCCGCAATGAGATGCATTTCCCGGCGTTGAAAACCGTCGAGGCCTATTGGGAAGGTCTGCGTAACGGGCGTCCGGTTCCGGCGCGTTCCGAAGTGGACCCGCGCGGCATGCAATCGGCGCTGGAATTCGCTTTCATCCTCGAACGCATTGCCCCCGGCGTGGCCCGGTTCCGCCTTGCTGGCATGCATTTGACCGATCTCATGGGGATGGAAGTGCGCGGCATGCCGTTGACGGCGATGTTCGTGCCGGAAAGCCGCGCGAAACTCTCCGAGGCGCTTGAAGCCGTGTTCGAGACCCCGCAAATCACCGTTATCACGCTTAAGGCTGAACGCGGCATCGGGCGCGGCGCGATGGATGCGCAGCTTTTGCTCTGCCCGCTGAAATCCGATTTGGGCGATGTGAACCGCGTGTTGGGGTGCTTGCAGTCCAAAGGTGAGATTGGCCGTCAGCCGCGCCGTTTTGAAGTGGTGGACATCCAGCCTCGCCCGCTCTTGGGCAATCCGGCGGATCAGAGCTTTGACACCACGCCGAAAGGCACGCCGGTGCCTGCCGGTTTCGCCGAGGCCAAAAAAGCCTATGAGGACAGCAAATCCACCACCTCTGAGACGCAGGACAAGGTGGAAGAGACCCCGCGCCCCGCAAAGCCGGTGCTGCGTCTGGTCAAAACGGACGAGTAAGCAACAGGATTTCATATGACCTGCCCCGTGAGGGCAACGGTCATCTGGCGCGGCACACTCCGACAATTGGGGGGCGGAGAGCCGCGCCTTTTTGCTTTTCAATTCGCCGGGCACATGCTCCTCTCGGGGACATAAAGGAGCGCCCATGATCACCTACGCCATCGAGCCCGACCTCTCCGCCTCTGAATTTCTCTCGCTGCTGGCCGCCTCAACATTGGCCGAACGCCGTCCGGTCGATCAGCCGCAGTGGATTGCCAAGATGTTGGCGAACTCCGACCTGATCGTCACCGCACGCGATACGGCGGGGCATTTGGTGGGCGTGGCACGCTCTGTCACCGATTTCTCCTATTGCCTCTATTGCTCCGACCTCGCGGTGGACGCGCGGGTTCAGGGGCGCGGCATCGGCAAGGCTTTGTTGCGCGAAACCGTCAAAGCGGCGCCGGAGGTCAAAACGCATCTGCTGCTCTCCGCGCCCGGCGCGATGTCGTTCTATGAGGCGGCGGGATATGAGTTGGTTGAGAATTGCTTCATCTTCCATCGCGGCGACTGACAGCGCGGAAAATAAAAAAAGCCGGACATAAAGCCCGGCTTTCAACATCTTGATTTTGCAAGACCTTAGGCGGTTGCCGCCACCGTCTCCGGGGTCTGACCTTTTTGCAGCTCTTCGGCCACAAGGAACGCCAGTTCCAGCGACTGAGAGGCGTTCAAACGCGGATCGCAAGCGGTGTGGTAACGGTCGGCGAGGTTCTCGTCGGTCACCGCGCGCAGGCCGCCGGTGCATTCGGTCACATCTTTGCCGGTCATCTCGAAATGCACGCCACCCGGGATGGTGCCCTGATCGCGGTGCACGGCGAAGAATTCCTGCACCTCGGAAAGCACCTGTTCGAAGGGGCGGGTTTTATAGCCGCTCTCGGATTTGATCGTGTTGCCATGCATCGGGTCACAGGACCAGACGACATTGGCGCCTTCCGCTTTCACCGTCTCAATGAGACGCGGCAGGTGATCGGCCACTTTGCCCGCACCGAAACGCGCGATGAGCGTCAGACGCCCGGCCTCGTTTTCGGGGTTGAGTTTGCCCATCAGCACCTTGAGGTCTTCGGCCGTGGTCGAGGGACCGCATTTTAGGCCGATCGGGTTCTGAACGCCGCGGCAGAATTCGACATGCGCGCCGTCCGGCTGACGCGTGCGGTCGCCGATCCAGATCATGTGACCGGAGCCCGCAATCGTAGCGCCGGTGGTGCTGTCCACACGGGTCAGCGCCTCTTCGTATTCCAGCAAAAGCGCCTCATGCGAGGTGTAGAAATCCACGGTTTGCAGATCGGGGTTGTGTTCCGCCGTCATGCCCGCCGCTTTCATGAAGTCGAGCGCATCTTGAATGCGGTTCGCCATGTCGCGGTATTTCTCGGCCTCATCGGATTCGGTGAAGCCCAGCGTCCAGGAGTGCACCCGGTGAATGTCGGCAAAACCACCTTTGGAGAAGGCGCGCAGCAGGTTCAGCGAGGCCGCCGCCTGTGTGTAGGCCTGCAGCATACGGTTCGGATCGGGGATGCGCGAGGCCTCATCGAATTCGAATCCATTGATGATGTCGCCCCGGTAAGACGGCAGTTCCACGCCTCCCACGGTCTCGGTCGGCGCCGAGCGCGGTTTGGCGAATTGGCCGGCCATGCGACCCACCTTGATCACCGGCACTTTCGCGCCAAAGGTCAAAACCATCGCCATTTGCAGCATGACTTTGAAGGTGTCGCGGATCTGATCGCCACCGAATTCGGCAAAGCTTTCGGCGCAATCGCCGCCTTGCAAAAGGAAGGCCTCGCCACGCGACGCTTTCGCCAGATCCCGCTTGAGGGTGCGCGCCTCGCCTGCAAAGACGAGCGGCGGATATTTGGCAAGCTGCGCCTCAACAGCGTTCAGCGCGGCCTCGTCCGTATAGTCGGGCATTTGCACACGCGGTTTGTTGCGCCATGCGGTTTTCACCCAATCCGTCATCGTCTTTTCTCCAAAACGGTTATTTATTCTCCTCCCTCATGTGCCCAAATCCGCCAGTGTTAGCGGTAGCGCGCACGAAGTCTGAAGACTTATAGAGGCGAGACGCCTGCGAGAAAACCCAAAACAATCGGGAGTGGGCGTAGAAATCCCATGCAAACGCCTAATTCCTGCGCGGAAACGTCAATCGCGCGGTGCAATCCGGTAGGCGGCACCCTCCCCGACCGAGAGAAACCAGATCGCCCCATCCGGCGCCAAGGCGATGTCGCGCACGCGGCCTGTTTCGGGCCAGGACCATTGCTCCTCTTGCCAGCTGGCCGGGTCCATCACCGAAATATAGTCGAATTTCAGCGACCCGATCAGATGCTTGCCTTTGAGCTCCGGGAAAAGATCGCCCTCGTAGATCGCATAGCCCGAGGGCGCGATGGAGGGGGTCCATTGATGGGCGGGCGGCTCTGTGCCGTCAAGCGTCTGAGGCGCGAAACGCCCGCCGCCGTAATTCTCGCCGTAGCTCGTCAGAGGCCAGCCATAGTTGGCACCTTTGGCGACCAGATTGATCTCGTCACCGCCCTGTGGCCCGTGTTCGTTGACCCAAAGCTGGCCCTGCCCGTCAAGCGCCGCGCCTTGCGGGTTGCGGTGGCCGTAGGACCAGAGCGCGGGGAGGACGTCATCGCCCAGAAACGGATTGTCCGCCGGAATGGTGCCGTCACGATTGATCCGCAGCACCGATCCATTGGCGCGGCTCTTGTCCTGCGCCGCCTCACGCTCGCCACGTTCGCCGACAGTGAGGTAGATCGTGCCATCCGTCGCCTCGACAATGCGGGAGCCGAAATGCTGGCCTTTACGGCTGCCCTCCGCCATCACAAAGAGATCCTGAAAATCAACAAGCCGGTCGTCTTCGAGCCGCCCGACACCAAGCGCGGTGCCTGCACCGCCGCGCATCGGTTTGGAATAGCTGAGAAACACCTCACGGCTCTCAGAGAAATCACGCGGGATCATGATGTCCAAAAGACCACCCTGCCCACTTTCCCAGACCTCCGGCGTGCCTTTGACCACGGTGACCGCGCCGTTTTGGACATGCAAAAGCCGCCCATCGATCTCGCTGATCAACACGCCGCCTTCAGGCAGGAACGCAATCGCCCAAGGCTCGTCCAGACCGCTCACAACCTCGGTGACGGCAACGGGCGTGGTCCCGGCCATGCGATCTGCGGCCAATGACGACGTGGGAAGAACGAGAGACACACTGGCAATAAGCGGCGTGACAAGACGGGAGAGGATGAGAGACATCGAAAAAGGCCTTTCTCAGGTCGGGGGGAAGGTCTCAGTGTTTGGTTTTCGGTGTTTTGTCTGACGTAATACGAATTTTGCCGGTTTCAAATGAAAGGTGCGGTGGCGAGGCCTGCCCGAGTCGGTCAGGGCCCCAAGCCCTTCGAACGGCAAAAACCCGCAGCAACGGCACCCACCAGACCCGCAGGCCCGGAAGAATTTGAGCAAATGCCCCAAATCCGAGCGCGAAACGCCGCGGCATATCTTTCCATCCGATCAAAGCCCGTCTAGTCTCCGCCCTAGGACAAGATCCAAAACAGGGAGTATTTCCATATGAAAAAGCTGCTTCTGGCTTCCACCGCTGCGACCCTCATGGCGGGCGCGGGCTCTGCCGAAGATGTCAAGATTGGTATCCTGCTCGGGTTCACCGGGCCTCTTGAAACCATCATGCCGCATATGGCGGACAGCGCCGAATTGGCCTTCAAGGAAATTTCCGAGACGGGCAAATTCCTCGATGGCTCGACCATCACCTCCGTGCGCGCGGACAGCACCTGTGTGGATGCCTCTGCGGCCACGGCGGCGGCGGAGCGTTTGGTGACCTCCGATGGCGTACTCGCGATTGTCGGCGCGGATTGTTCCGGCGTGACGGGGGCTGTGCTGTCCAATGTGGCCGTGCCGAACGGCGTGGTCATGGTGTCCCCCTCCGCAACTTCGCCGGGCCTGAGCTCGATCGAAGACAACGGTCTGTTCTTCCGCACCTCGCCCTCTGACGCGCGTCAGGGCGAAATTCTGGCCGATGTGCTGGAAGAAAAAGGCATCACCTCCGTGGCCGTGACCTACAACAACTCCGACTACGGCAAAGGCCTCGCCGATGCTTTCGCCGCCAATTACGATGGTGAAATCACGCTGAGCGCCTCGCATGAAGATGGCAAGGCAGATTATTCCGCAGAGGTGGCTGCACTGGCCTCCGCAGGCGGTGAAATGCTTGTGGTGCTGGGCTACATCGATCAGGGCGGCAAGAACATTCTGCAATCTTCGATCGACACCGGCGCGTTTGACACCTTCCTCGTGGGCGACGGTATGTATGGTCAGAGCCTTCTGGGGCTTGCCGATATGGTTGAAGGTTCGCTGGGCGTCGTTCCCTGGGCCGAGGGCGAAGGCACTGATCGTTTCACCGAGCTGGGCACCGAAGCCGGCATTCTGGTCGACAGCACCTACACGCGCGAAAGCTATGACGCGGGCGCTCTGATCGCTCTTGCGATGGCCAAAGGCGGCGAAGCGACCAAAGAGGCCGTGGCGGCCAACCTTCTCGATGTGGCCAATGCGCCGGGCGAAAAAATCCTTCCGGGTGACTTCGAGAAAGCGCTCGATATTCTCGCCGCAGGCGGTGACATCGACTATGTCGGCGCCACCAATGTGGAACTGATCGGGCCGGGTGAAGCTGCGGGATCTTACCGCTACTACACGATCACCGATGGGGCCTATGAGACCATCGACATCCGCTAAGCCGGAGGTCACATGATATGGCCCGGGGGGTAACAGGCTCCCCGGGCTGACTTTTTCGGCCAGCTTGCACTTTGGCCGAAACATCTAGGGGACAGATAAAATGATCGAAGTGCGTGATTTGCACATGCATTTCGGCGGTTTTCGCGCGGTTGACGGCGCCTCGCTCACGCTTGAGCAAGGCTCGATCACGGGGCTCATCGGGCCCAATGGCGCGGGGAAAACGTCGCTTTTCAACTGTATCGCGGGGGTCTTGACACCGACCTCGGGGCAAGTGCTGTTCGACGGTGAGGACATCACGGGGCTCAAACCGCATGAGCTGTTTCACAAGGGCATTCTGCGCACCTTTCAGATCGCGCATGAATTCGGCTCTATGACATGTCGCGAGAACCTGATGATGGTGCCGTCGGGCCAATCGGGCGAGACGTTGTGGAACACATGGTTCGGGCGCAAGCGCATCGCCAATGAGGAGCGGGCTCTGCGGGCCAAAGCCGACGAAGTGCTTGAGTTCCTGACGATTTCCCATATCGCGGATTTGAAAGCGGGCGAGATTTCCGGCGGCCAGAAAAAGCTTTTGGAACTGGGCCGTACGATGATGGTCGATGCCAAAATGGTGTTTCTCGACGAGGTCGGCGCAGGTGTGAACCGCACGCTTTTGTACACGATTGGCGACGCGATCAAACGCCTGAACGTCGAGCGCGGCTACACATTCTGCATGATCGAGCACGACATGGAGTTCATCAAACAGCTTTGCGATCCGGTGATCGTCATGGCGCAGGGTCAGGTCATGGCGACCGGCACCGCTGACGAAATCATGCAAAACGAAGCGGTGATCGAGGCCTATCTCGGCACTGGTGTGAAGAACAAGAAAACCGAGGAGGCGAGCGAATGAGTTTCCTCCATGCCAATGAAATGCGCGGCGGCTACGGCTCAGGCGCGGATATTCTGCACGGCTGTACGCTGACCGTGCAAAAGGGCGAGATTGCCGTGATTGTCGGGCCGAATGGTGCGGGGAAATCGACCGCGATGAAGGCGGTCTTCGGCATGCTGAACCTGCGCGAGGGGCATGTGCATCTCGATGGTGAGGACATCACCCGCCTCAGCCCACAGGAACGTGTCTACAAGGGCATGGGCTTTGTGCCGCAGACCCACAATATTTTCCCGACCATGACGGTGCGCGAGAACCTTGAGATGGGGGCGTTTATCCGCAAGGACGACATCGAACCCACGATTGAACAGGTCTACGAGCTTTTCCCGGCGGTCTATGAGAAACGCAACCAGAATGCGGGCGAGCTGTCCGGCGGGCAACGCCAACAGGTCGCCGTAGGGCGCGCGCTGATGACCAAGCCGAAGTTGTTGATGCTCGATGAGCCGACCGCGGGCGTGTCGCCCATCGTGATGGACGAGCTGTTCGACCGCATCATCGAGGTCGCCAAGACCGGCATTTCGATCCTCATGGTGGAACAGAACGCCCGCCAAGCGCTTGAGATTGCAGACAAAGGCTATGTTCTGGTTCAGGGCGCCAATGCCTATACCGACACCGGCGCGAACCTTTTGGCGAACCCGGACGTGCGCCGGACGTTCTTGGGGGGATGAGGGCATGAGTATTTTTCCCAAGAAAAAGACATGCGCCGCGCTCGTGATCGCCGCCCTGCCCGCGACCGCAATGGCCGCAGAGCAATGTACCGTCATAGTCCAAGGCGGCGGCGCGCCTTGGCGGTTTTCCTTTGAGGAAGGCAACGGCGTGAGCTGCGCGAAATATCTGCGCGAAGAAGGCGCTCAGGAGGCCACCTGTCTCGTCGAGACAACGGCCGAGGCCCCCGCCACCCACCGTTATCAACATATCGACAGCAAGGGGTTCTGGGACCTGCGCGAAGACGGTCTGATGACCGGCTATGTCGATGTTGTCATCCAAGATCCGACGCCGGGGGTAGAAATGCTGCCCTTTGGTGGCATCTGTCAGGAGGTTGTCTGATGGATATTCTCAACGCATTGGTTGCGTTCACAAATTTCGTCGTGGTTCCGGCCACGACCTATGGCGCGCAGCTCGCGCTTGGCGCGTTGGGCGTCACGCTGATCTACGGCGTGTTGCGGTTCTCGAACTTTGCTCACGGTGAAACCATGTCCTTCGGGGCCATGGTTGTGGTGCTGGTCACGGGGCTGTTCCAAAGCTGGGGGATTTCGCTGGGCGTCCTGCCCACCGCGCTTTTGGCCCTGCCCTTTGGTATCTTGGTGACGGCGCTTTTGCTCTTGGCGACCGACAAGGTGGTCTACAAGTTCTACCGCAAAGTCAAAGCCGCGCCGGTGATGCTCGTGATCGTTTCCACCGGCGTGATGTTCGTGCTCAACGGCGTGGTGCGGATGATCGTCGGCACCGACGACCGTCGCTTTGCCGATGGCGCGCGGTTCGTGGTCAATGCCCGCGATTTCAAGGAATGGTCGGGCCTCTCCGAAGGGCTCGCGATCCGCACGACGCAGGTCATCACCGTGGTCGTCGCGATGATCACCGTGGCCGCGCTGTTTTGGTTCCTGAACAAAACCCGCACCGGCAAGTCGATGCGGGCCTATTCCGACAACGAGGATCTCGCGCTACTCTCGGGCATCAACCCGGAGCGCGTCGTGACGATCACCTGGCTTTTGGTGGCGGCTTTGGCGACCATCGCAGGCGCTCTTTATGGCCTCGACAAATCGTTCAAACCTTTCATTTTCCAGCAGCTTCTCCTGCCGGTCTTCGCCGCGGCCATCGTCGGTGGCATCGGCAATCCGCTGGGCGCCATCGCGGGCGGCTTTGTCATTGCCTTCTCGGAAGTGACCCTGACCTACGCCTTCAAAAAAGTCGTGACCTATCTCGGCCCTGACAGCTGGGTGCCGGACGGGTTGGTGCAGCTTCTGTCGACGGATTACAAATTCGCCGTCTCCTTCGCCATCCTGATCATCGTCCTGCTGTTCAAACCGACAGGTCTCTTCAAGGGGCAAAACATATGACCCATACATCGACACATTCCGCCAAACCCCTACCCCGCGCACCTCTTTATTTTGCGGCCATGGCGGCGCTCATCATTGCGGTCGGGGTTTTGCAATCGTGGAACTCGGCGCTTGCCATTCTCAACATGGGGCTGATCTCGGCCATCATGGCCTTGGGCGTGAACCTGCAATGGGGCTATGCGGGTCTGTTCAACGTCGGCATCATGGGCTTTACCGCGCTGGGTGGTTTGGCCGTGGTCTTGACCTCCATGCCGCCTGTGCCAGCCGCTTGGGCTGCCGGTGGCGGCCGCATGATCGTTGCGCTGCTCGTCGGGCTTGGCACCATCATCGGTGCGGTTCTGATCTATCCGCGTCTTCCGAAAACCCGTGTGCGCGGGCTGTTTCTCACCGCGTTTCTTGTCGTGGGATTTTTCATCTACCGCACGCTCTTTGATCCGGCGGTTGCTGCGATCGAGGCGGTGGATGCCTCCACGGCGGGCTATCTCGGTGGGTTGGGGCTTCCGGTTATGCTGGCATGGCCGGTCGGTGCGCTTTTGGCTGCGGGAGCGGCGTGGATCGTGGCCAAGACGGCTCTGGGCCTGCGTTCAGATTATCTTGCCATCGCCACTTTGGGCATCGCGGAAATCATCCTCGCTGTGCTCAAAAACGAGGATTGGCTGTCGCGCGGCGTGAAGAACGTCAACGGCCTGCCGCGTCCGGTGCCCTATGAGATCGACCTTCAGCAGAGCGAGTGGTTCCTGTCCCTGATGGCCAAGATCGGCGCTGATCCGGTCATTGGCTCATCGATTTTCGTGAAACTGCTCTATGCCGGGTTCTTTTTGGCGGTCATCGGGATCATCGTTCTGGCGATGGAGCTGGCGCTCAAAAGCCCCTGGGGCCGGATGATGCGCGCGATCCGCGACAATGAAGTGGCCTCCGAGGCCATGGGCAAGGATGTTACCGGGCGGCACCTTCAGATTTTCGTTCTGGGGGCGGCGATCATCGGCTTTGCCGGCGCGATGATGACCACGCTCGACGGCCAGTTGACGCCCACCACCTACCAGCCATTGCGGTACACGTTTCTGGTCTGGGTCATGGTGATCGTTGGCGGCTCCGGCAACAACTGGGGTGCGGTTCTGGGGGGGATGTTGATCTGGTTCCTTTGGGTCGAGGTCGAACCCATCGGCGCCTGGATCGTGAGTGTGCTGACCTCTGGTCTGGCCGATGACTCCGCGCTCAAGGCCGGGCTGATGGACCGCGTGGCCTATATGCGCTACCTGACCATGGGCGTGATTTTGTTGGTCGTGCTGCGGTTCTCGCCGCGTGGTTTGTTGCCCGAGAAATAAGCAAAAGACCCGCGCGTGCCCCCCCATGCGCGCGGGTCTTTTTTCCGTAATGGTGTGGGTGGTTGCCCGACGTTGCGCTGATGCGCGCAGATATGAAACGGCGTTGTGCTGAAAAACCTTTCGGCGTCCCCGTCTCTCTCTCCTACTCTACAGCGGCGCCCAAGCCGCACACCATGAGGCATTCGACATGAAACTTCTCGCAGGCATTTGTGCCGCTGGAAATTCGGCGCGGATGGGGTTCGATAAACTCTCGACCGCGCCCTCCTTGCATTCCCCGGACACGTTGTTGAGCCGGGCGGTGTCGGCGGCGCGGGGCCAGCCCTTTGTCGTCGCCCTGCCCGCCCAAAGCCATCCCTATCACCAGAACCGACGCGATGTGTTGCGGTCGCATGACGATTTCATCACGGTGGATCACAGCGATCTGGGGATGTCCGAAACGCTCAAAGCCCTCGCCCGCGAAGCCATGGCGCGACAAGCGGATGGGCTTGCGGTGATCATGGCCGATATGCCGTTTATCACCGCCAGCCATTTGGAAACCTTGGTCATTCTGTTCGAGACCTTCGGCGGCACACGGATCGTGCGTGCGCAATGTCAAAGCGGGCGCGAAGGTTATCCAGTGATTTTCCCGGCGTCGGTCTTGCCGGAATTCGAGGATTTGACGGGGGACGAGGGCGTGCAGGTCCTGGTCGAACGGCACGGCGCGAAACGGGTCGAGATGCCGTCGGAGGCGCCCTGTTGGCATGTGAATACGCCGGAGGATTGGCGCCAGATGTGAGCCCACTTTGGAAAGAAAAACACCGCCCAGGCCCCCCTGAGCGGTGTTTCTATGTTCTGAAAAGCAAACAACTCGTAACAATGCTCGAAACCGTCTCCCCCGGAAACTCCCGAGGGGGACGATCAGGATCGACGCTTTGTGCCCAAGCACCCCCACCGCGTCGATCAGAGCGAACCTTTGAGGATCAGGAGACCAAAAGCTCCGCCTCATGTTTGCGCAGGATGCGACGTGCGGCGGAGAACCCGCCACGGGTCGACACTTCGGCCAGTTCCGGGAAGATCGCGAAGAGTTCTTCGCGGGCCTCATCGCCGATGCCGGAGAGCGTGTAGTCGCCCGGCTGGAAGCTTTCCGACCAGGTGCCGTCCGACAGAACCACTTCGTGGCGGTCGAACATCACGTGGATGTAGGTCACGCCAGAGGCCTCGACCACATCCACACCTTCCATACGGGTCAGGTGTTTGGCGGCCACGAGAACTTCGTGCTCTTCGAACAAAAGCGCGGCTTTCTCGTTGGAGACCAGCATCCGGTGGTTCGGAGAGACGACCATGTCACGCTCCGGCAGACCGGCGCCAAGCGCGCCCTGACGGATCAGAACCGGCATCAATGCGCGGCGAGCGGCCAATTCGGCGCCGGTGAGCACCTTGTGACCGATCCAGCGGATTTCCTGAATGCCATTGTCACGGGTGATGACGCGATCGCCGATCTTCAGCTCCTCGACCTTCATCTCGCCTTTCGGCGTCGCAATCAAAGTGCCCGGCGTGAAGCAGGGAATGATCTCTTCGATGTTGGTGTAGTTGATGTTGGCATATTCATTGGTGTCAGCGTTGTAGAGCTGGATCTGGCCGTCATAGCCATTGCCATCGCTGTCCGGGTTCTGCACGTGGTGGGTGATCACCCAGCCGTTGGACAAAAGCTCGGAGAGGTTCAGCGTGTCCCAATCGACGCCACCCGAACCGCCGTGGACGGTGGTGTTATAGACGCCCGAGGTGACATCGCTGAAGGTGATATAGAACGTATCCTGATCGTCACCGCCATCCAAAACGTCGTTGTCGCCGCCACCATAGATGGTGTCATTGTCTTCACCGCCATAGACATAGTCGGTTCCGGCACCTGCATGGATGGTATCGTTGTCGATGCCACCGTAAATGATGTCGTTGCCGTCGCCGCCAAAGATCAGGTCGTCGTCGTCCTGACCATAGATGATGTCGTTGCCAGCGCCGCCGTAGATGATGTCCTTGCCGTTTTCGACCTCGAGATCGCCTTCGTCATCCGGCACGTTCAGCGCATCGGGATAATCCGGATGCAGGCCGCCGTAGATGATGTCGTCGCCGTCCCCACCGTAGATGGTGTCGGAGCCTTCGCCGCCGATGATCGTATCGTTGCCGCCGCCGCCGAAGATGGTGTCATCATCGAAGCCGCCGTCGATAAAGTCGTTACCCTCGCCGCCGTCGATGTAGTCATCGTCGTCGCCACCATAGATGGTGTCATTGCCCGCGCCGCCAAAGATCGTATCCTTGTCGTTCTCCGTGTCGGAATCGCCGGGGATATAGGGGCCATAGCCGCGATCCGGGCTGCCGATCGGCCCGCCGTAGATGACATCGTCGCCGTCACCGCCTTCGATATAATCCTGACCGTCACCGCCGTTGAGGTAGTCGTCACCGCCACCGCCGATGATGGTGTCGTCACCGCCCATGCCCCAGAATTCGTTGGTGTAGGTGTCATCCGGATGGGTGCCCTGATGGTCGAAGCCAATGAGCGTGTCGTCATATTCGGAACCGATCACACCGTCGATGCCGCTCTCAATGGTGTCATTGTCTGCATCACCGCCGGAAAGCTCACCGGTGGAGAGGTTGACGTTCACCGCAGAGTCAGAGGCAGAGTAGTCGATGTTGTCCTGACCTGTGCCACCGTTGAAGGTGTCCGCCCCCGCACCCCCGATGAAAGTGTCGTCGCCCGAACCGCCCGAAAGGTAGTTCGTGCCGGTGCCGCCGACCAAAGTGTCGTCGCCGCCTTCGCCGTAGAGCGTGTCATTGCCGGCGCCGCCATCGATGTAATCGTTGCCCTCGACAATCGGGGTCACGACCGCATCGTCGATCAGATCGCCATTCATGGAATAGCCGGAATTCACATCACGCGAGGTGAGCGTGAAGGTGATCGAGCTTTGACCTTCGAAAGAGGCGGAGAACCAGGCGTCCTGGTCGCTTGGGCTGTTGGGTTCGGTGCCGGTCGCAGAGACCGTGCCGTCCTCATTTGTAACGATCAGCGAGCTGTCGCCGCTCACGCCGAAGTTGGTGAAGGAGGACCCATCCACGGTGACGGATTCGGGATCGAGCCCATCGCTGCGGGTGCTGTCGATGTCGTTGAAAGTCGCCGTGGAGTTGATCGTGACCGGCTCGCCGGTTTCGGCGTTGTAGAATTCCATGCGGAAGGTCGCGGTCATGCCGCCCTGGCTGGAATAGTTGTAGCCATTCAACAGGATCTCGGAGCCATTGCCGCCGGAAAGATCAACATCGAGGTTCGGATCAGAGGTCTCGACCAAGACCAGACGCGCGTTGACCACGGTGCCGTCTTCGAGCGTGGTGACATTCTTATAGATGGCGCTGTCACCCGGCTTGGCATTGTTATTGCCCCAAGAGGTGTCGCTGCCGTAGAGGTAGTTGTTGTAAGACAGAACCAGCGGATCAGCGTCTTGTGCCTCATAAGAGGACCCCGCGCCGCCGTCGCCATAGACAATATCGTCACCGTTGCCTGCAAAAACAGTATCATCTCCGCCGCCTGCAATCACGACGTCGTCGTCATTGCCAGCCGCATTGTCGCCCGCGTCGATCATGTCGCCTTCGGGATCACCCGTATAGGCGGTGTCGATCAGATCGTCGCCGGATGTCCCCGAAACGACCCCGTCCAGCGCCGAATCGGTCGGATCGGAAGGATCGCAACCATCATGATCATGGTGATTATATGTCATCGTCTCTCTCCTTCACACCTCGTTAACGCGGGCATACATCCCCCCGTGCAACGGTAACCATTTGCCCGGGATACGCCCGAACGGCTCAACCCTTTTGAGGCCAAACAAACGTCCGCACAGACCGAATATGTGAGGGAAAGAAACGACCTAAGAGGCCAGTGGCAACACTCGCAATCGTCTCAATATGCAGCAGCAGACAGACCCGCAGCAGGTCAATCCATTTCCACAACGGACGCACAAGTCGGCTCCTTCCCGGAACTCGATTCACGCGGCCGCCCCCGTGGCCTTTTAAATGCCCCCCAGTGGGCTCCTACTGGATAAGTCAAAATTGCGACCAAACAACAGGAAAAAAGGCGGGATTGTGATCAAATATGGCAATGAAGTGTCCTTCATCACAGGAAAATACTGTGATCTTACAGCTTTCAGGGCAATTTTCAGCGTCATTATTTTAACAAAAAATACATTAATAACAAAACCTTAATGTCTCTTTTGAGGGTCATTAGAGTGGCTGTTTACCATGGGTTAAGTTTCCGCCGCGCGCGCCTTAAGGAACCGTCCTAAAATGTGGCAAAATGAAGGCACTCCCTGTGAGGTGGAACCAATCGGGGCTTTTCGGGCAAATTTTGGAAGTTTTACGAACAATCTAAATTGCTGAGCCGAATCGAGACTTTAACCGTTTGCGCTCGCACATTTTTAGTCGTTTTCAGACAGGATGGCGGCACAGGCCCCCATCAGCCCTTTGTTGTCCGGTCGAGCGCAACAGAAGGCGCTCAAGATAATGATCTGGTTTGCGTACTCATGCATCGAAGGCCTTTGTTCCTTCGCATTAACTGATCCTCGCCGCGACCAGCATCAGAGCCATTTGACACCAATGCCCAAAGTTGAATTCTGATCAGCCCTGCCTTAGGACGAAAGATATCAATTCATTTCTAGTCTCATTCATTTCCCCCAATTATGCCCGTCATCACGCCCGATCAACCCGTCGAACAGCTCTTGCGCAAGGTTGCCACCACTCACAGGCTGGCAACGTTGGAGGAAGTCGTTTATCTGCGCCGTTTCAACCGGATCAGGCTGCTAAGCTATGCGATGTTCTGGTTTTATCAGGTGGTTCTTACTGTTGCCTTTGTGGCCCCCGTCGGGCTCCTGGTGGGTATTTCGCTAGACGATAGCCAGGATCTGGGGCTTCGCTTGTTCATGGGCTCGATCGCCGCATTTATGATTTTTGTAACCGGCCTCTGGCTGAGGCAGGTATTCCCACAATTTCTGAAAGTCAGGCCGATTCTGCGGGTCCCCGACGAGATTGAGGTTTTTGGCGTATCCGACACTCTTGCAATGCAGCATCTGCACTGGTCCCTGAACAACGATATATATACATTCTACGGACACCCGATTTATGTCGATCTGCCAGACCATTGGATGAAGTCTTTTCGCGAGGATGTTGAGCGCGCGGAAAGCAAGCAAGATTTCGAAATCGCCTACATTCCGGGTGCGACGGACGCTATCTACTGGCAGAAGACAGCCCACAAGAATACCGGCGATATGCTTTCGCGAGCCGATGCTGTCATCACGGATTTCGGCAGCCATATCGTGCGATTGGGAGACTATTCCGTCACCGCAGACGTCAAAGCACGGCTGCCCATTTTGCGAGCCCATTCCCGCGTCTTTAAACTGGCGGCCAACGGCGTTTATTTGCTGGGACTTGGGGTGCTCTTCAGCGGCGCCTTTATCGTCGTCTATAAGGACTATCTGAAATCTCTGAATTACGAGATCAAAGAGATTTTTGATATCCAAGGCGAATTGCCGGTATCAATGTTCGAGGGCTGCGGCATGAGGGGCCTCCATCCTGATCCGGCCCCCATCGTGTGCGGAATATCTACGTCAGAGGCCAGCATGGACTTCCAGACTTTGCAATATTGCCGTGCGATCGCGTCCTATCTCGACAGAAATTGGTCCGAAGTCCCCATGTTTCGTACTGACAGGAAATGGAACGACACAGTCGCTCTTCTCGGCAGGGATTGGTATTTCAGCGCTGACTGCGTGCCGCTCGACGCCCAGTTTGTTGCGCCCGAGAGCCACGCGAGATTTCAGCAGCTCGCCTTCTTCAGATATGCCAACAAAATCCAGATTGCCACGACCGAGCAGGTCGCGGAATTCCGCGTAAGATACGATAAATTGAAGCGCGCAGAATCGGTGATTTGGCCGTATTTCCCGATCGTAATATGTTTCGTTGGCGTAATGTTGATGCTGTGGCTCTGGCGTGTGCATGATGAGGCAAACGCCCGCGTACAACGTCACTTTCATTGAGAAGCTGCGAGGATCGTTTTGCTTCTGCTTCGATCCGAGCTCGACTATTCGACATTGTGTCGGCGTCAGGCGTGTATCTCGGTGCATATCCCGTTTCGGCGCTCTGGTGCGCCGCTGAAACTGCTGATCGACAGCACCGGCATCTGCTTTCGTGGCACCGGGCGAATGTCTCGCCCGTAAACATGGCACGACGCGCCAACGTGACTGGCACAAGGTGCATCTTGCGATGGACAGAACCACTGGAGATATCCGCACGACCGAATTCACTTCCAGCAGGCATGGTGACAGCCCGATCCTGCCGGAACTGCTGATGCAGATCCCTACCGGCGAAGAGATCGAGACGGTTACAGTCGATGACGGCGCAAAATGAGGGAAACCGTCACGTCAGACCTCTTAACGTTATGGTAACGCTCCATCTACCAAACGATCCGTATGGGCCCCAGATGATATTTGCGGCGTCAATAGAGAACCTTTTCCTCGCGCTCAGGCGACGTCCTGTTGGCGTGCCATTTGGGATCGGTGGCGCCATTGATTAGGCCAGCTTCGCGGTGTACAGCCTAGGCTTGGCGTCATCGGTAAGAGTTTGACCCGCCGATCTCTTCCGCGGATCGAATTATCCGAAATTTACGTTGGATTTCGCGTTGATCTTTGGTCATGGACATCTTCCGTTTCCTAAATCCGGGAGGTACAAGAAAATATCCTGCGAGTAATGGCATATCTACAGGCTTTGCGCGTTTCGCTCAGTGCGCGTCCGCAATCTGCACACTGCTGCCGTTTATTCAAGGCGCAGCGAATGTCCGCTCCCCGCCCTCAACTCAACCCCCAAGAAAATCATCAAGCAGAACAGACGGGAAATGAAACGGGAAAGTGTGAGTAAGGTGTGTGAGCAACTTTCACACACACCCTTCACAGATCAGGAGCTTGGTGGATAGCTCCTTGATTTAATTGGTACCCGTGGCCGGACTCGAACCGGCAAGGCCGCAAAGCCGGGGGATTTTGAATCCCCTGTGTCTACCAATTCCACCACACGGGCAGAGCGCCGCAAAAGCTGCGCAGTACAAGGCGTTTAGCGAAGCGCGCGGGCGACGTCCAGAGGGATCGTCACGGTTTTTGAAAAAATCCGCGCTTCTCCCACGCGCTTCCCCCTGCGTTACCCCTGTGCGCGTCTGCCGACTTAAAGCCTGTCGGCGGAAAACGTGTCGCAGGCCTCGACGGATCCCGTCTTATACCCTGTCGCAAACCAGCGTTGGCGCTGCTCGGCGGAGCCATGGGTAAAGGTGTGCGGCTGCGGTACGCGACCGGCGTTCTTTTGCAATGTGTCGTCGCCGATCTGTTTCGCCGCGTTCAGAGCCTCGCGAATATCGCCATGCTCGACGGAACCGAATTTCTCATCGGCCATTTTCGCCCAGATGCCAGAAAAGCAATCGGCCTGAAGCTCGATCATCACGGAGACGGCGTTGCTTTCGGCCTGAGAGGCCTTGGCGCGATAGGCGTTGGCTTGACCGAGGATGCCCAACTCGTTTTGCACATGGTGTGCGACCTCATGGGCCACGACATAGGCCTGCGCGAAATCGCCGCCTGCGCCCAACTGCCGGGACATGGTGGTGAAAAACGCGGTGTCGAGATAGACCTTTTGATCGCCGGGACAATAGAACGGCCCAGTGGCCCCCGAGGCCGAACCACAGGGGCTTTGCGTCACACCTTTATAGAGCACGAGAATGGGCGGGATATATTCGCCGCCCAATTGGGTGTCGAACACGTCGGTCCAGATCTCTTCGGTGTCCGCCAAGGTGACGGAGACGAATTGCGCCGCCTGCTCATCGGCCTGTGTGATTTCAACCGTTTGCGAGGAGCTGGAGATATCCCCCGCGCGTTCGAGCAAAGGTGTCACATCGATACCGAGGAAATAGCCGATCACGACAATGGCCAAAAGCCCGACGCCGCCGACACCGCCGACGGCCTTGCCGCCTCTCACACCGCCACCAGCGCGCCGCCGATCCTCGATATTGCGCGAGCCGCGCCGCCCTTGCCATTTCATCGCAACCACCCCATTCCAAAATAAACCTGTGCTCACAATATCGTCAGGAACCGACGGGACAAGGTCAAAGCGCCACGTCCGACCCGGGGTATGCTTGACCCCGCGACAGGAATGGGGCCTAAAGAGCCAAAGACGCGTCAGCACATAGGGACAGCGATGATCAGACGGCTTTACAACTGGACCATGTCCCTGGCCGAAAGCCCGCATGCGCTTTGGGCGCTGGCTCTGGTGGCCTTTATCGAAAGCTCCGTCTTTCCGATCCCGCCCGACATCCTGATGATCCCGCTGATCGTCGCCCGCCCGCGCGAGGCCTTCAAAATCGCGGGTATCGCCACCGTGGCCTCTGTTTTGGGCGGCATGTTGGGTTATTGGATCGGCGCAAGTGCCTTTGAAACGCTGGGCCGCCCGGTGTTGGAATTCTATGGCAAAGATGCCTATTTCGACGACTTCGCCGTGAAATATAACGAATATGGCGCCTGGGCCGTGTTGATCGCGGGGGTGACGCCCTTCCCCTATAAGGTGATCACCATCTTGTCGGGCACCACGGGCCTGTCTTTGCCGGTCTTCATCGTCGCCTCGATCACCGCACGCGCGCTTCGGTTCTTTGTTGTCGCGGCGCTTTTGTGGAAATTCGGCGACCCGATCCGCGACTTTATCGAGCGCCGTCTCGGCCTCGTCTTCACCCTTCTCATCGTCATCTTCCTGGGCGGCTTCTATGCCGTGAAATACCTATGACCAAAGATTCCTCCGATTTTGCCGCGCTCCAACCTGCCCTCGCCGCCTCTGTCGGGTCCTTGGCGATCCTCTCGGGCGCCTTCGTGTTTCAGGCCTTTGGCTTTGCGCCCTGCCCCATGTGCATATGGCAGCGCTGGCCCCATGCCATCGCCATTGCGATCGGGGTTCTGTTTGCGGTGGTGCGGCTCAGGGTTCTGACGCTTTTGGGGATGCTCACCATGCTGGTCTCCGCAGGCCTCGGCCTTTACCACGCGGGCGTCGAGCAAAAATGGTGGCCGGGTCCTACGTCTTGCACCGGCTCCGGTGACGCGCTGTCTGGCCTGTCCGGCATGGATCTTTTGCCCGGTGGCGCAGGCGATCCGGGCTTGGTGCTTTGCGATCAGATCGTTTGGGACACCTGGGGTCTTGGCATCACCATGGCGGGCTGGAACTTCGTGTTTTCGCTGGTTTTTGCAGCACTTTGGTTCATCGCCTGGAGAAAAGCTGCAAAACAGATGTGAGACAGGCTTGAGATTTGGGAAAATCCACCCCATCTTTTGTTCATGACACAGCGTAAAATCAAATCCGTCATCCCCTTTCCCACCGCGCGCCGCGCGCGCAAGCGGGTTGGCGGCACATTGGCAGACACCCGCGCGGAGGCGCTGCGCCAACGCTTTAAAAAAGTGTCGCAAGACAGCCAAACGGGCGATGCGACAACGCCGCTCAAAAAGCTGTTGAAGCGGTTTTAACTCTTCTCAATGCACCGTAAATTCGCCCACGCAATTGCGCCATTCACCCGGCGCGATCAGTTTGCGGTGGGTGAATCGGACATGGTGCAGCGGACCTTCGATGTTCTCCTGCCAGAATTCGATGAATTTAAAGAGCTTCGGGTAATCCGGGGCCAGATCGAACAGTTGCCATGAAAACGTGTTCAGCACACTTTGGTGATCCGGCATTCGATAGGTGAATTCCGCAAGTGTGAGCCCGTAACCCGAGAGCATCATCTCCATTTCGCTCATGTCCTGCGACGTGGTGTGTGTCATGTGCATGTCTCCTGTTGGTGGGGCCGTTTTTCGGCCTTTTTTGCGCCTCCCATAAAAATCCTGCCACAGATTGGTTAACTGTCAATAAAAACAGTATGTTGTCACTCTTGTCCGCTGGCTGCCACCGCGCGAGAGTATCCGCCATTGCACCCCATATCCGGTATGGGGTAGAGTGTGACACAACGAGATACGGGGGGCTTCCCCGTCACATGAAAGACAACAGGCGGACAACGTGAGCGATACACCCGAAACCCCTGAAAACGAACAAGAAAACCCGCGCCAACCGATGGCTTGGGATGGGCCGAAAATCTCCATCACACAGGAGATGAAAACCTCCTACCTCGATTACGCGATGTCCGTGATCGTGTCCCGCGCGATCCCCGATCTGCGCGACGGGCTCAAGCCGGTGCACCGCCGCATTCTCTTTGCGATGCAAGAAGGCGGCTACACCCACGACAAACCCTACCGCAAATCCGCGAAATCCGTGGGCGATGTGATGGGCAGCTATCACCCGCATGGCGATAGCGCGATCTATGACGCGCTTGTGCGGATGGCGCAGCCGTTTTCGATGTCTTTGATGCTGATCGACGGTCAGGGCAACTTTGGCTCGATGGATGGCGATCCGCCTGCGGCCATGCGTTATACGGAATCGCGTCTGGCCAAGGCGGCGCGCGCGCTTCTGGACGATCTCGACAAGGACACCGTCGATTTCCAGGACAACTACGACGGCAAGGAACGCGAACCCACTGTTCTGCCTGCGAAATTCCCGAACATGCTGGTCAACGGCGCGGGCGGGATCGCGGTCGGTATGGCGACGAATATTCCGCCACACAACTTGGGCGAGGTCGTGGACGCGACGCTGGCGCTCATTGAGAACCCGGACGTGTCGACCGAGCGGTTGATGGAAATCATCCCGGGGCCGGACTTCCCGACCGGTGCGACCATTCTTGGACGCTCTGGCATTCGCAAAGCCTATCTGGAAAGCCGCGGCTCCGTGGTGATGCGCGCCAAGACCAAGATCGAGGAAATCCGCAAGGATCGCTACGCCATTATCGTCGAGGAAATTCCCTATCAGGTGAACAAATCCACGATGATCGAGAAGATCGCGGAGCTGGTGCGCGAGAAACGCGTCGAGGGTATCGCGCATATCCAAGACGAATCCGACCGCAACGGTGTGCGTGTCGTGGTCGAGCTGAAACGCGATGCGACCGCTGAGGTGGTGCTGAACCAACTCTTCCGATTCACGCCGCTTCAGACCTCTTTCGGCTGCAACATGCTGGCTTTGAACGGCGGTCGCCCGGAGCAGCTGACGCTGCGCGACTTCCTTGAGCATTTCATCACCTTCCGCGAGGAAGTGGTGGCGCGCCGCACGGCGTTTGAGCTGCGCAAAGCACGTGACCGGGCGCATATCCTCTGTGGTCTGGCCGTGGCTGTGTCGAACGTGGACGAAGTGGTCGCGACCATTCGCTCCTCTGCCGATGCCTCCGAGGCGCGGATCAAATTGATGGAGCGGCGCTGGCCGGCGCAGGAGATCCTGCCCTACATCCTGCTCATCGACGATCCGAACCACAAGGCCAACGAGGACGGCACTTATAACCTGTCCGAAGTTCAGGCCCGCGCGATCCTCGATCTGCGTCTGCAACGCCTCACACAAATCGGTGTCAAAGAAGTCACCGACGAGCTGCAAGAGTTGGCTGCCAAGATCAAGGAATTCCTCGAAATTCTCGCCTCCCGCGAGCGGATCATGGAGATCATCTCGAACGAGCTGATCGACGTGAAAGCGCAATTCGCCGTGCCGCGTCGCACCGAGATTGTCGACTGGTCCGGCGATATGGACGACGAGGATCTGATCGAGAAAGAGGACATGGTGGTGACCGTGACTCAATCCGGTTGGGCCAAACGTACGCCTCTGGCCGACTACCGCGCGCAAAAACGCGGCGGCAAAGGCCTGTCGGGCATGTCGACCAAGGATGAGGATGTGATCACGACCTTGTTTGTGGCGAACACCCACACCCAGCTTCTGGTCTTCACCGACGATGGCATGGCCTACAAGATGAAGACTTGGCGCCTGCCCCAAGGCGGCCGGACGGCGAAGGGCAAGCCGCTCTTGCAAATCCTGCCGATCCCGCAGGGCGTGTCCATCGCGGCGATCCTGCCCGTGGACCGTGACGAGAAGGATTGGGACGATCTCCAGATCGTTTTCGCCACTTCGAAAGGCTCCGTCCGCCGCAACCGCCTGTCGGATTTCACCAATGTGAAGTCGAACGGCAAGATCGCGATGAAATTCGAAGGCGAAGACGAAGGCACCCGCCTGATCAACGCTCGGATTTGCGATGAAAACGATGACGTGATGCTGGTGACGTCCAGCGGTCGCGCGATCCGTTTCCCCGTGCCGGATGTGCGGGTGTTCAACTCGCGCTCTTCCACCGGTGTGCGCGGCATCAAACTTGTGAATGAGGGCGACGAGGTCGTCTCTATGTCCGTGATCCGTCACTTCGACGCGGAAAGCTATGAGCGTCAGGCCTATCTCAAAATGCGTCGCCAACAGGTCGGCGCAGATGAGGCCGAGGTGTCGGATGAGGACGAAGAGGTCGCAGAAGGCTCGATCTCCATGGAGCGGTTCGAAGAGATGAAAGCCGCCGAGGAGCTTTTGGTGACCATCACCAAGGGCGGCATCGGCAAGCTGTCCTCCTCGCATGATTACCCGGTCCGTGGCCGTGGCGGTCAGGGCGTAACCGCGATGGAGAAAACCATGCGCGGCGGTCCGATCGTCGCCTGCTTCCCGGTCGGCATGGAGGATCAGATCATGCTCGCCACCTCGAAAGGCCAGTCGATCCGCTGCCCTGTCGATGGCATCTCTTTCCGCTCGCGTGGCGCGGGTGGTGTGAAGGTGTTCAACACTGGCAAGGGCGAGGAGGTCGTTTCCGTCGCTTGGATCGCGGAAAGTGAAGATGAGGATGAGGCAGAGAGCTGATCGCTCCTCATTTCGTGATCGCCTGAGGTTAAATTTAGGCTTAAAAATCAACCGGATGGCGAAATTTCGTCATCCGGTTTTTCTTTACCTCACAGAGCATCACAAAAAGTTTTGTGACAAAAAAGTAACGCGATAATTTTTCTCAAACCGCACAACTTTAACTCTTTCATGTGCGGATCTAGATCAGCGCTATAGCAACTTATTAAAGGCAACTCCCCATGCTGAAACATACTTCCGCAATCACGTTGGCTCTTTTGGCAGCCGCTGGTGCAGCCTCCGCAAACGGTCTGACCTACAGCACCGTTGAAGGCACCTACTACGACATCGACGGCAACGACGCGCAAGCTCTGACCGGCGCTTTCGACTATGTGACCGGCAACTTCTCCTTCACCGGCGCTGCTGGTTACGTGACCTCTGATTTCGACGATGCGAGCGCACTTGACCTGACCGTCGGCTACGCCATCATCCCCGGCCTGACCGTTTACGGTGCTGTCGACTATTACGACTCCGACAATAACGGTGACGATACCGCTCTGGGTCTCGGCCTCGAATACCAAGCCGCCAACTACGGTGTCGCCGTCGACTATCGTTCCTGGGACGACAGCGACGTAGATGTCGCAACCCTCGCCGGTTTCTACGGCTTCGGTGCCTCCACGGTCTACGCCCGCTATTCCAACATCGACGCCGCTGCCGGCGACGAAGATGAATACCTCCTGGGTTACACCTACGAGGCCTCCAACTGGGACGTCGATCTGGCCAGCGAATGGGGCGACGATTTCGATGATGGTCAAACCTACATCGCCTCCACCTATGACTTCAACGACACCTTCACCTTTGGCGTCTCTCTGATGACCGAGAACGAGGATTTCGGGGATTACGGCATCGCCACCATCGGCGGCACCTACAACTTCACCGACACCGTTTCTCTCGAAGCCAACTACGGTGAGTCCTTTGGCTATGACAACGATCAAGATGGTTTCACCGTCGCTCTGAAATGGGAAAACGGTTCCCGTCGTCTGCGCGTGATCGATCAGGTCGAAGACTATGTGAGCGACGTTTCCCCGCTCTACGGTCTGAATCTGGGCGGCTCGCTCTAATCCAACCTTCTCTCGTTAAATATCAGGCATAAAAAGAAAAGGCCCCGCAATCGCGGGGCCTTTTTTGTCGCTTCACTTAATCTGGCATCATGCATCTCGAGTTTGTACCAAGTTTTATCATGTTAAGCTGACTTTCACTTGTGATATCAGGGACTGCCATAGCCTGAGCAACATACAGAGGGTTTAACGCAGCATTTGATCAAAATTTGTATTTTCAAACGTTCGACAACATACTTGGATCACAGCTTTTGGTCGAACGAAGAGCAACACCTAAACATCGCACACGCCTTTCTTTGATATGATGTCTCAGGTCATAGGCAGAAAGCCTGCTTCAGAGCGCGGATATTGGACACTTGTGCGCTGATTAATACATCCAGGCACGTGGCGGAAATAAATAAGAACTCATCGTGACAAGATTCTCATTTTAGCCCCGAAACCTGTCGACCCTCATCTACCAAAGCAAGAATAAAGACAAAAAGTATACAACCTATAACAGAAATGGTTGCAGAGATGTGACAGTTCTGTCGATCGTAGATCAAAAAATACAATGCATAAGAAGCAGGTGCATCGCACACAAAGCATAACTTCGATATAGTTAATAAAGCGTTAATATGGAGCCCCAAAAATCTATTTGTATGCGCTCCGTAATACTAATAAGTAATCTAAATGTAATCGTTGCAATGGCGACAAAGGGGGAAATATGAAAAATCTCATGCTTACTACTGCACTGGTCTGCGGTGCAGCAACCGGCGTATCGGCTCAGGAAATTACCTACGGTGGTTTGATGGCAAGCTACGGTACTTTTTCGACGCCTGGCGCAGACTTCGACGCCTCCATTCTCGATGCAGAGCTCGGCGTGGCGATTGATGCGTTTGATTTCTGGGTATCCGGAACTCAGATCTCGGCAGATGTGGATGGCCTAGCTGCCAACTTGAATGCCGACTTGCTGACCATCGGCGCGGGCTATTCCTTCGGAAACGGCTTCCGTGTTGACGCTTCTTCGACGGATTTGAGCGCCGGCGCTATTTTTGGAATCAATATCGGCGTCGATGAGTTCGGGATCGCCTACGACAACGGCACATACTACGGACGCCTTGCCTATGCTGCTCTCAATCAGGACACAGGTGGTCAATTCGATGGCCTATATGGCTTGACCGCAGGCTATAACTTCTCTGATGCTGCGGAAATCTCTCTCTCCGTACATGGCGTCGATGGTGATGTCTCAGGCGTAAATCCGATCTTTATTCTGTCCGGCAGCTACGATGCGGGAAATTGGGATGCTGAACTGGAAGCCTTGTCCACTAAGATTTCTGGTACAGATCTGACCATTGCAACTCTTGGTGGTAGCTATGACTTCACAAATGAGTGGTCCGTCTACGGTGCTTACACCTTTGCCGATCTCGGAATTGATGCGAACCTGATGCGCATCGGCGCTTCTTACGCGATGAACGACACATATAAGCTGTTTGCCGATTACACTTATGCAGATGCAGATGGTGTATCGGGCAACATTGACGGGTTCTCCTTTGGTGTTTCAATGGATTTCGGCGACAAACCAGGCTCCTATGAAACTCAGATCGACCGCGTGACTAATGTGCTCAAAACGGCACTGACCTTCGACTACTAAGTCGATGCACTATTCTAGAAAAGAAATGGAAGGCCCGCAAATGCGGGCCTTTTATATTCTTTGAACTGAAAAACGGCATGGTTTCCTGCCAGTCAGATCAATCTTGACCAGCCCGCGCGCAAAAGCGAAAACTTCCCGCCGCCAAGGAAAATAAGTGGAATGGCGAAGAGAACGGCGATCATCACTTGCAGGGTTTCAGGTGTCAGCATCATCGGGTTGCGAGATACTGCGAAATGGAAGGTGACGAGAAGAGCCGCCGAGATCAGTGCCATGACGCGGGTGTGAATGCCAAACATGATCCATACCCCGATCAGCACGAACAACATTGCCACGACAAGATTTCGGATGTCGCTCAATTGCAGGAGGAAGACCGAAGGTCGTGGGGTGAAGGTGCTGGCATTGGCCCGCATCGGTTCATCCAGACGCAAGGCCAGCGTCACCGGATGAAGAAGAAGTGTGCCCGCAAGTGCCAGACGCAACCCTAGACAGCAAACGTCGGACAGGTACCGCGCCACTGAGGGGGATTTGATCATGATGTGCCTCAAGTTTTTCAAGTCTTTTGGCAACCATGACGAAGACTTTGCGTATTACCTATAGTTGTTTTCGACGTTGCGGATTTGCAAAAATATAAACTCGTGCCGAATGAACCATTTTATCGTGTCCAGACGGCGTCTCGCGGCTCGATTTGTGGCCACTGATCAGGCAAAGACGTCAAACCTTCGCACGTGCCTGAGCCCACGGGGATTGGGCGAAGCTCTCGACTATAAATGCCGTCACAGCCGTGAGCGCCGGATCGCTGCGACGACTTTCATGATAGCTCATGAAAATATCCGTGGTGCTATAGCTGTCCTCGACGGCATCAAATCCCTCAAGATTTTGCGCTGCCATCACCGGAATAAATCCCCCTATACGGGCGGAGGTCATCACGTCGTACAGCTGACTCAAGGTATCCACTTCGATCCTTGCAGGCCCTTTGAAGTGCTGCTCACATTTTCTCATAATGGGAAAATCTTTGAAATCGGCGGACAACCCCACCCATTCACGGCAGTCCTTATCATCACTCGGGACATAGGCCTCCAGGGCGAACACGCCAATTTTCCGCGACAGGATCCGCCCGCTTTCGGGTGGCGCCGCCGAGATGATGATATCGTGCCCAGACAATGTTGTGATCAGCGACCGGTTGGAAAAACTCAGACGGATATGTGCCAATTCTGTCGCATAATGTTTCATGTTTGGCGCAAGGATGCGGCGCAACATCATTGGCGAGCAGGCAACACGGATCTCGCTGCTTTTCATCCCCGCACGCATCCGCAACCGGTTCTGCTCCCCGCGAATAATCTCATCAAAGGTCTCAGAAGCCTTGATCAATTCGTGCATCTCTGGGTTGAGTCCCCACCCCATAGACGTCTTGATGACAGGGTTCATCCCGAGTTCATCCGCCATACGCTCCATACGGCGCGACACTGTTGCAGGATTCGTCCCAAGCATACGTGCCGCCGCCGCCATCGTCCCGTATTTGTCGATGGCCAGTAAGAATCTCAGATCATCCCAACGATCCATGTCTGCGCCTTCACCTCCCTAAGGACTCAATCTCCGGTTGAAACCTTAACCATGTATGACAAAACAGTAAGGCCACAACCTGCTACGCATGGGCCGTACTTGTACATTTTCACATAGGGTAAAATTGTTTATCAACGCGAGACTTAACAGTGTCAGGCGTCATGCCCGGCTTTGGTCATCTGCTCAAAATGCGATGAGCATTGAGGCAAAGCGAGCGCGAGTAATATTTCAGTCATAGAGGACTGTGTCCCACTGATGCAATACCACTTTGCAAAAAAGTGACCCTCTATGCAGCGGTGCTCCCACCGCGCTCAAACGGACTCGCATGAAGGTCAATGTTCAGCTTTTTCTCTTTCCTCCCTGCCCCACAAAAGCTACATCCCGGCACATGACACAGAACACACTTCACATCGTCGGCGGCGGCATGGCGGGCTCCGAAGCCGCCTGGCAGGCCGCAAATCTGGGCCTCAACGTCGTGCTGCATGAGATGCGGCCCGAGGTCGAAACATTCGCGCATCAAAGCGGTAAATTCGGCGAGATGGTGTGCTCCAACTCCTTCCGCTCGGACGATGACGAACAGAATGCCGTGGGCTTGCTGCATTGGGAAATGCGCGCCGCGAACGGATTGATCATGGCGACGGCGGACAAGCATAAACTGCCTGCGGGCGGTGCCTTGGCGGTGGATCGCGAGGCCTTCGCCGATCACGTCACCGCCACGCTTGAGGCGCATCCGAACATTTCCGTTGAGTACGGCGAAATCACCGAACTGCCCTCAGACGGCATGTGGATTTTCGCCACCGGCCCGCTGACCTCTCCGGCGCTCGGCGAGGCCATCGCGAAGGAAACTGGCGCTGACCGGCTGGCGTTCTTCGACGCCATCGCGCCGATTGTCTATGCCGAGAGCGTCAATATGGACGTGGCTTGGTTGCAGTCCCGCTACGACAAGGGCGAGACCGAGGAAGAGCAGAAAGCCTATCTCAACTGCCCGATGACGAAGGACCAATACGAAGCCTTCATCGACGCGCTTTTGGCCGCGGATAAGACCGAGTTCCACGAGGGCGAGACGGCGAAATATTTCGACGGTTGCCTGCCGATCGAGGTCATGGCCGAACGCGGCCGCGAAACTCTGCGCCACGGACCGATGAAACCCATCGGCCTGACCAATGCGCATAAGCCCGAGGATAAGGCTTATGCGGTGGTGCAATTGCGCCGCGATAATGCGTTAGGAACGCTTTATAACATCGTCGGATTTCAGACAAAAATGAAATACGGAGCGCAGACTGAGGTGTTCAAAATGATCCCCGGTCTTGAGAACGCCTCCTTTGCCCGTCTGGGCGGCATTCATCGCAACACTTTCCTGAATTCGCCCACACTTTTGGACGATCAGATGCGGTTGAAATCGCGGCCGAACATTCGCTTTGCCGGTCAGGTGACGGGCGTTGAGGGCTATGTCGAAAGCGCCGCCATGGGGTTGCTCGCGGGCCGGATGGCCGCTGCCGAACTGCTGGGCCGCGACCTGCCACCGCCGCCCTTCACCACCGCCATGGGCGCGCTGATCAACCACATCACCGGCGGCGCGGAGGCCAAGACGTTCCAGCCGATGAATGTGAACTTCGGTCTCTTCCCGCCGCTGGACGGTCTGCGCGGTGGTCGCAAGGGCCGAAAAGAGCGCTACAAAGGCTACACGGATCGCGCCAAAGAAGATTTTAATCAATGGCTTGAGGGGCAATCCTAATGCCCTACGTGACCCGGTTTGCGCCCAGCCCCACAGGGCCTCTGCATCTGGGTCACGCTTTTTCCGCGCTCACCGCCTATGCCCGCGCGCAGGCCCAAAACGGCACGTTCCTTCTCCGCATCGAAGACGGTGACATCAGCCGCTGTCGTCCCGAGTGGGAGGCGCTGATCTATGCCGATCTCAGGTGGCTCGGGATCACCTGGCCCGACCCGGTTTTGCACGTCACGGTACGTGAAGATATCTACGCAAGTGCTTTGGAATTACTGGGAGAACTGGGCCTCATGTATCCCTGTTCCTGCACCCGCCGCGACGTGATAAATGCGCTTTCCGCCCCGCAAGAAGGCGCCCCGATGGGCCCCGATGGCGTGATTTATCCCGGCACCTGTCGGCACCGTGAGATGAAGAGCTTTGGGCCCGGCGAGGCCATTCGCCTCAATATGCAAAAAGCCGTTGAGTTTCTGGGCGATGTCAGCCGTTTCTCATGGCAGGAAACCGGCCCCTATGAGACCGGAACGCATCGCCTCGACGCCGATCAACTGGTCCATGGCGTCGGTGACATCGTGATCGCACGCAAGGACATCGGCACCGCCGCCTATCACCTCTCCGTCGTGATTGATGACGCGGCCCAAGGCGTCACAGAGGCCGTGCGCGGCGCGGATCTCATGGAAGCCACACAAATCCACCGGCTGTTGCAGGCGCTTCTGGACCTGCCGGAGATCGCCTATCACCACCACCGCCTGATCCGCGACGACGACGGAAAACGTCTTGCCAAACGCGCGGACGCCAAGGCAATCTCGAAATTTCGCGAAGAAGGCCTGAGCCCTAAAGAGGTCAAAGCCCTCATTGGCTTATGAGTATTTGAGGCAGCAAAGGAAACGAAACGCGTCTCCTTTGCTGGAAAAATACTCAATCCTGTCAGCCCATTGGCGTCATAAGCTCCACCGACCCGCCATCTCGCACCGCACGGTAAAAGCACGACCGACGGTTGGTGTGACACGCGGGGCCGGTTTGATCGACCAGAACGAGAATGCAATCGCTGTCGCAATCATAGCGGAAATCGACCAGCTTTTGCAGATGGCCAGAGGTCTCGCCCTTGACCCAGAATGCCTGACGCGACCGCGACCAATAGGTCACCTTGCCGCTCTCCAGCGTCTTATTCACCGCCTCTTCGTTCATCCAGGCCATCATGAGCACCTCGTGGGTCGCATGGTCCTGCGCGATCACCGGGATCAGCCCCTTGTCATCGTATTTCAGCTGGGCGGCATCGAATGTGCCAAAACTCTCTTCGGAACACATGGTCCGTCCTTTCCAAGCGCGGGTGTTTGCCCTATCTATGAGCTCCGATCTCGAAAGGCAAACCATGTCCACGCAATCGCCGCCGCCCTCCACCACGGACCTCGCACAGCTCTACTCCGGCAAGCTTCTGGCGCTGGCCGCCGATATTCCGCTGACCGGACGGCTGGAGGACCCCATGGTGTCGATCAAGGAGCGCGCGCCGCTCTGTGGCTCCACCGTGACGGTCGAGATGGATGTCGAGGACGGGCGCATCACGCGGTTTGCGCAGGATGTGAAAGCCTGCGCTCTGGGTCAGGCTGCGGCCTCTGTGCTCGGGCGTCATGTCCTCGGTCGGACAGAGGCCGAAATGATCCGCGCGCGCGATGAAATGACCGCGTTTCTGAAAGACAGCGGCCCCGTGCCCTCTGCGCCCTTTGAGGGGTTCGAGGCCCTCCTGCCCGCCCGCGATTTCAAGAACCGGCACGATTCCATCCTCTTGGCGCTCCGGGCCACCTGTCGCGGCTTTGAAGAGCTCGCAAGCCAACGCGCATAGGCGATTTTCGAGGCTTTGCTTAACTCTCCCGTAAGACCCGCTGCGTAAAACTGGCGGCCATATCGGAGGAGCGCATGATTCCAAATCCTGAATTTACCGACGCGCAGTCTACATCTCAGTCCACCGACCCGCGTATGACGAAACTGGCCGAATATGCCGGCCGTCTTGGGTTTGAAGTGGTAGATATTGCGGGCTTTCTCGACAGTGTCGATCAACAGTCACAGCATCAGATTTCCGTCCTCGGGCGCGTCCAAACCTCTGCCTCCGAGGTGATGATCGCCAATGGCGCCGTGCGAGATGCGCTTGGCCGTGTGACGGACATCACGAACCGGACTTTGCAACGTGTCGAGGGATCGGTCGCTTTCGTGCGCGAAACCGGGCAAAAATCGCAAACCGTCGCCTCATGGGTCAAGGAGCTTGCGGCGCGGATGGAGCGTGTCGCGACCTCTCTCGAGGCGGTCGAGGCCAACAATGCCAATATCGCCGACATTGCCCGTCAGGTGAACATCCTCGCGATCAATGCCAAAATCGAGGCCGCGCGTGCGGGCGACAGTGGCCGCGGCTTTGGTGTCGTGGCCGAAGCGATCAATGAGCTGTCGCAAAAGACCGCCCGCGCCGCAGAGGGCATCGAGGAAAACATCGAAACCCTCTCGTCCTGGGTCGGGCGCCTGCGTGAAGAGGCCTCTGGCGTGTCCAATGACGCAAGCCATGTGATCGAATCCTCCGTTGAGGCCGACCGGGCGCTGACGGAAATCGCGCAGGGCGTTCAGGAATCCCATGGCGCAACCCGAGTGGTGGCGGCGGAGGCAGATAAGGTGCAACAGGCTGTCGAGGCCTTTCAACCGGCGTTTGACGAGATCGGAAAATCTGCGCGCGGCACGGCGGAAGGCATCCATGTCGCCAATACCCGTGTGGAGGACCTTATCGACACCTCTGAGACAATCTTTCAAACCACCGTGGCTTTGGGCGGGGCGAGCGAGGATCAGGGGTTCATTACCCGAGTGCAAGAGGCGGCATCGCAAATTTCTGAGCTGTTCAGTTCCGGGATTGCCAGTGGGCGGATCAGTCGTGGCGATCTCTTCGACCGGAGCTATACACCACTTGCGGGCACCGACCCGGCGCAGCATATGGCGCGGTTCACCAGTTTCACGGATGAGGTCTTGCCGGGCGTGCAAGAAGCCATGCTCACCTTCGATCCGAAAGTCGTGTTCTGTGTCGCGATTGACCCGAACGGCTATTTACCGACCCACAACAAGAAATTCTCGCAACCGCAGGGCAAGGATCCTGTCTGGAACGCCGCCAATTCCCGCAACCGTCGGATGTTCGATGATCGCGTGGGGCTAAAGGCCGGGCGCAACAAGGAGCCTTTTCTGTTGCAGGTCTATCGCCGGGACATGGGCGCCGGGACATTCGTGATGATGAAAGATCTCTCGGCGCCGATCTTCGTCGATGGTCAACATTGGGGCGGCTTGCGCCTCGGCTATACGTTTTAAAAAAAACCGCCGCACTTCAAAAGAAGGCGGCGGCAGGCATGATCTGATGTCACAGGGGATAGGCAAGAGGCAATGGCGGTTGAGGGCGCCACATCTGACAGGAACAGGTAAAGCGTCAGAACAAGCTCATAGAAAGCCAAGTGTGTCGGGGTCAGATCGGAGGCAGAAAGAAAAGTCAGAGACTGGGGGGGGCTCAAACCAGAGCGGGCAGTGTTAGCCCACCGACAAGGATCACCAAGAGAGCAAGGGCACCCAACATATCTTCGAACAGCGTCGCTTGGGAGCGGGCAACAATAGATTTCAGGTCTTTGATCATAGCATCCTCACCAGTATGGTTAATGACTTGTTGCTAATTTGTTCTCATATTGCACGCGACCTGTAAAGAACTTTTTAAGAACATTTGTGAACAAAAGTAGGAGCAGAATCTGAGCCTGATCTTAACCCACTGAAATCAAACGGATTGCTTCATCTTTGCCCATGAGCCAAAGAAGAACACGCACATGGTCTCCTCGTTCCGTTTCTAGTTTCGGATCGTCATGTAGCAGTTTTCGCGCATCCGATTGCGCCAGCGCCATGAGGGCCGATTGCCGTTCCAGGTCGGCAACACGGAACCGAGGCAGCCCCGATTGCGCCGTACCCAAGACATCGCCCGCGCCGCGCATCGCCAAATCTTCCTCGGCAATACGAAACCCGTCTTCGGTCTCGCGCAAAATCTCCAACCGCCGCCGACCGGTTTCTGTTAGAGGCGGTTTGTACAACAGCAAACAGGTCGAGGCGATATCGCCGCGCCCCACCCGGCCCCGCAACTGGTGCAGCTGCGCCAAACCAAAATGTTCCGCCCGTTCGATCACCATAATCGAGGCGTTGGGCACATTGACCCCCACCTCGATCACCGTCGTGGCGACCAGAACAGACAGCCGACCGGCGGCGAAATCCGCCATGGTGCGATCCTTGTCCTCGGCCGCCATCTGACCGTGCACCAAGCCGACATGACCCTCGCCAAAGGCTGCGCGCAGCGTTTTGAACCGCTCTTCGGCGGCCATCATATCGACGACTTCGCTCTCTTCGACCAGCGGACAGACCCAATAGGCCTGCCGCCCCTGCGCAATCGCACCTTTGAGATGCGCGACGACCTCATCGATCCGCTCAATAGAACTCAGCGCCGTCTTGACGGGTGTGCGCCCGGGCGGTTTTTCGTCCAACACGGAGACATCCATATCGCCGTAATGCGCCAGCGAAAGCGACCGGGGGATCGGCGTCGCGGTCATCACCAGAACATCCACCGCCTCGCCCTTTTGCGCCAGCGCCAGACGCTGCGTGACGCCGAAACGGTGCTGTTCGTCGATGATCGACAGGCGCAAATCATGGAATTCGACATCGTCCTGAAACACCGCATGGGTGCCGACAAGAATGTGAATGTCCCCGCGTTTCAAAGCCGCCAATTTCTCCGCCCGTGCGCGACCTTTATCGCGCCCGGTCAAGAGCTCCAACACCACACCGGCAGCCTCAGCCAGAGGTTTAAGTCCCTCAAGATGTTGACGCGCAAGGATTTCCGTCGGCGCCATCATAACACCCTGCCCGCCCGTTTCGACGGCCACCAGCAACGCAAAGAGCGCGACCAAGGTCTTTCCCGACCCCACATCGCCCATCAACAGCCGGTTCATCCGCTGCGGGGCGGCCATATCCGTGGCGATTTCATCCATCGCGCGGGCCTGCGCGCCGGTCGGGCGATAGGGCAGCTTTTTCAACACCTTACCGCGCAAATTCCCGTCGCCTTCGTTCACCCGTCCCTTGCCCCGCCGCACCCGCGCCCGCGCCAGAGCCAGCGTCACCTGATGTGCGAAGAGTTCGTCATAGGCCAACCTTTGCCGCGCGGCACTGGTGGGGGTGATTTCATTTTGCGACAGCGGGCGATGCGCCTGCGCCAAAGCTGCGTTGAAATCGGGCCAACCTTCGCGTGCCTTCAACGCCGGATCGATCCATTCCTCGAGATCAGGAACCAATTCCAACGCCGCCGCACTCGCCTTGGCCATGGTTTTCTGGGTCACCCCCGCTGTCAACGGATAGACCGGCTCATAGCCCGGCAAATCGTCAGACTCCTCAAGCGTCAGAACATAATCCGGGTGCGGCATCTGATATTGGCCGTCATATATTTCGACCTTGCCCGACAGCAAACGCCGCTCGCCCACGGGCAATTGCGCCTCGATCCATTTCGGGGACCCGCGAAAGAACACGACCTGAAAGGCGATCTCTCGATCCTCGACGATCACACGATACGGCAGCCCTTTGCGCGCGGGCGGTTGGTGACGCAGCACGGTGACTTCGACCGTGGCGATCATCCCGGGTGAGACCTCGCGCAGGCTGTCGCGTCGCCGCCGATCCACCACGGCATTGGGCAGGGTGAACAAAAGATCGCGCGGGCGTTCCACCGCGAGCGCAGGCATGAGCTTAGCGGTTTTCGGACCGATGCCAGCCAGAGTTTCAAGTCCGGCAAAGAGCGGAAAGAGGATATCCGGGCGGCCCGTGCTCATGCGCTCATGCGTCTCCGATCAGGGCGAGCCAGCCGTCTTCGTCCAAAAGCGCGATGCCCAACTCGCGGGCTTTCTTCTCTTTCGAGCCCGCGCCGGGCCCCGCCACGACGAGATCGGTTTTGGCAGAAACCGAACCCGAAACCTTGGCGCCAAGCGCCTCGGCGCGGGCTTTGGCCTCGGATCGGCTCATTTTTTCCAATGTGCCCGTAAACACCACAGTTTTGCCACTGACCGGACTGTCATTTTTGGGTTTTTCGGCTTCGATCGGGCGCAGTCTCTCGACGAGTTTCGCGATGCTTTCGCGTTCGGCCTCCTGATGAAAGGCAGTGACCAAGGAGGTCGCCATGACCTCGCCCACGCCATCGATAGACAAAAGATCGTCCCAGGCTTCGCCCGCGCCGATGGTCATTGAGGCCATGGCGGTCTCGAAAGCCTCCCACGTGCCGTAATGCGTCGCCAAAAGATTGGCGGAGCTGTCGCCGACGTGGCGGATGCCGAGGCCAAAGATGAGCTTGGCAAGCGGAATGTCGCGCCGAGCATCGATGGCATCGAAAAGATTGAGCGCGGATTTCTCGCCCCAACCTTCGCGGTTTTTGAGCTGTTGCAGTTTACCGGGGCCAAAGTTTTCTTTGAGATCAAAGATGTCAACGGGTTCTTTAATCCATCCATCTTTGTAAAATTGCTCAACCTGTTTCGCACCAAGGCCTTCGATGTCGAAGGCGCCGCGCGAGACGAGATGTTTGAGTTTTTCAACCGCCTGCGCCGGGCAAATCAATCCGCCGGAACAGCGGCGCACCGCATCGCCCTCTTCGCGGATCGCCTCGGAGCCGCATTCGGGACAGGTGGTCGGAAAAACATAGGGGGTGCTGTCAGCCGTGCGTTTGCTCAGATCGACATCGGCCACTTTCGGGATCACATCGCCCGCGCGGTAGACCTGCACCCAGTCGCCGACACGGATGTCTTTGCCGTCCCGGATGTCTTCGCCTTTGCTATCGAGGCCCTTAATGTAATCCTCATTGTGCAGCGTGGCGTTGGAGACGACGACGCCGCCGACGGTCACGGGCGTCAGCCGCGCGACCGGCGACAAGGCCCCGGTGCGGCCGACCTGAATGTCGATGGCTTCCAGGCGGGTCCAGGCCAATTCGGCGGGGAATTTATGGGCGATGGCCCAACGCGGCGTGGTCGAGCGAAAGCCCAGGCGGCGTTGCAATTCGAGATTGTCGACCTTGTAAACCACGCCGTCGATGTCATAGCCCAGTGTCGCACGCTGAGTTTCGATTTCACGATAATGCGCGATGAGAGCGTCGATCTCGGTGAAGCGCTCGGTCAGCGGGTTGGTTTGGAATCCCAGCGCCGCGAGACGTTGAATCGCACCCATTTGCGTGTCCGACAGTGGTTCGGAAATCTCGCCCCAGGCGTAGGCAAAGAATTTGAGCGGACGCGCGCGGGTGATCTCGGCATCGAGTTGGCGCAGGGACCCGGCGGCGGCGTTGCGCGGATTGGCAAAGGTCTTGCCGCCGCGCTCGGCATGGCGGGCATTCAAGGCTTCGAAATCGGCGTGGGACATATAGACCTCTCCGCGCACTTCCAGCACATCCGGCGCGCCAGTCAGTTCTTGCGGAATGTCGTCGATAGTCCGGGCATTGGCGGTGACGTTTTCGCCGATCTGGCCATCGCCGCGCGTGGCGGCAGACACCAGCTGGCCCTGTTCATAGCGCAAAGACAGGGAGAGACCGTCGATTTTCGGCTCGGCCGTATAGGCAATCTCCCCCGGAGCGCCGAGATATTTGCGCACGGATCGGTCGAATTCGCGGACGTCTTCGTCGTCAAAGGCATTCGCGAGTGACATCATCCGCACCGCATGGGTGATTTTTCCAAAGCCCTCGGCGGGTGTCGCGCCGACCTGATCCGTCGGGCTGTCGCTGCGTTTCAGTTCGGGAAACCGCGCCTCGATGGCCATGT
The DNA here is from genome assembly GCF_020524585.1 of Celeribacter naphthalenivorans. Classification (GTDB taxonomy): domain Bacteria; phylum Pseudomonadota; class Alphaproteobacteria; order Rhodobacterales; family Rhodobacteraceae; genus Celeribacter; species Celeribacter naphthalenivorans. The sequence goes on along the minus strand of NZ_JAIVLK010000006.1, from coordinate 212,298 downwards.
TGCGGCGCTTGAGCGCGTCATAGTCGGCATCCGACATCACCGGGGCATCTTCGGTGTGATAGGCGGTGTTGGCCCCGTCCAAAAGCTCCGCCAGTCGGGCAAGCTCCGCACGCGCCTGCGCCTCTGTCAGCGCGTCGACGTCAAATGTGGCGTGGTTTGCGTTGTCCAGAGCGTCAGCCATAAAAATACCTCCCCGCAGTTGCTTCTCCTTGGTTTAGGAGAGGCGCACGGGGAGGTCCAGTCAGATATCCACGGGTCGGAAAAGTGAGAGGAAAAAACACCTCGACGGGGTACAGACCGGCGGCGCAGAGGTCGCCGGCTACAGAAATTTCAAGCCAGCGTCAGGCACCGATCGCAATCTGTTCGTCGCCATGACCGCTGCCCGGCTCCGGATCGCGCAGCACGTAGCCACGGCCCCAGACGGTTTCGATGTAGTTTTCACCGTCAGTCGCATTGGCGAGCTTCTTGCGAAGTTTACAGATAAACACGTCGATGATCTTGAGTTCCGGTTCGTCCATGCCGCCATAGAGGTGGTTGAGGAACATCTCCTTGGTGAGCGTCGTGCCCTTGCGCAGGGAGAGAAGCTCCAGCATCTGGTATTCCTTGCCGGTCAGATGCACAGGCTTGCCGCCGACGGAGACGGTTTTGGCATCGAGATTGACCTCGATCTTGCCGGTGCGGATGATGGATTGGGAATGCCCTTTGGAGCGGCGAATGATGGCGTGAATACGCGCCACAAGCTCTTCGCGGTGGAAGGGTTTCGTCAGATAGTCATCGGCACCAAAGCCGAATCCTTTGATCTTGTTCTCGGTGTCATCGGCGCCCGAGAGGATCAGGATCGGCGTGTCGACACGGGCCAGGCGCAATTGGCGCAGCACGTCGTGTCCGTTCATATCCGGCAGACCGAGGTCCAGAAGGATCAAATCGTAATCATAAAGTTTCGCGAGATCGATCCCCTCTTCGCCAAGATCCGTCGTATAGACGTTCAGGTTGGCGTGAGACAGCATCAACTCGATGCTTTTCGAGGTGGTGGGATCGTCTTCGACCAGCAAAATTCGCATAACCGTGGGTCTCCGTTGCTATCTTCCAAATGTGTTCTTGTTGCGTTCGCTCATTAGGAAGATGGTCAAAAATGGTTAACTACACGTTACCAGTTTTAACCTTTTCGCATTTTCAACTCAAGGTTGTCTATATTTTTGCACCGCAGTGGCCTTAAGAGCCGCTTCACCATGCTCGGAAATGGCATTTTTCCACGAATTGAACTCTTCTTCGGACAATCCGTACATTTTCAGAGCTTCCGTCAGGGGAATCAGTCCGAAGACCACACCCTTGACCACCAGAGCCTTGCGAGAGGCCACCCAGCGGCGGGTTTCCTTTGGCGGAAGGTCGGCACGGGTCATGATTGATCCGTCGGGAAGCGTAACGGCACGCGGGCCATCGACTTTTTTGAGATACATGGGCTCACCCTCGTCTTGAATTGCACAGCCTTTGTGACTCAATCCTCTTAATGGGGGGTGAAGCCGGGCCTTGAGAATAGGTCGAATTTTCTTATATAGCGGGTCTGTTCCCGAAAGGATTTGTTCATGTTTGACGACGGCGCACACCCGCTGAACTCCCTGGGCTTTGCGAAAGCCCCGAAAGACACCCGCGTGGTTGTGGCCATGTCGGGGGGCGTCGACTCGTCTGTCGTCGCGGCCATGCTGGCCGAAGAGGGCTATGACGTGGTCGGCGTGACGCTTCAGCTCTACGACCACGGCGCGGCTCTGGCCAAGAAAGGCGCCTGTTGTGCCGGGCGTGACATTCACGACGCACGCCGCGTGGCCGAGGAAATGGGCTTCCCGCATTATGTTCTGGATTACGAGAACATTTTCCAAGACGCAGTGATTGATGAATTTGCCGACAGCTATCTCGCGGGCGCGACGCCCGTTCCTTGCATCCGCTGCAACGAGCGGGTGAAATTCAAAGACCTGTTGAACACCGCCAAGGATCTCGACGCCGATTGCATGGCGACCGGGCATTATATTCAGCGCGTGATGGGCGACACCGGCCCTGAGCTGCATTCGGCGGCCGATGCAAACCGCGATCAGAGCTATTTCCTGTTCTCCACCACGCCCGAACAGCTGTCTTACCTGCGTTTCCCGCTCGGGCACCTGCCGTCGAAAGACGCCACCCGCGCGCTGGCCGCGAAATACGGTCTCTCGGTGGCGGATAAACCCGACAGCCAGGACATCTGTTTCGTGCCCAACGGCAATTATGCGCAAGTCATCGAGAAACTGCGCCCCGGCGCCGCCGAACCCGGCGAGATCGTCGATCACAATGGCAATGTGCTGGGCAAACACAAAGGCGTCATTCATTACACCATCGGCCAACGCCGCGGGCTTGGTATCGGTGGGCTTGCCGATCCGCTCTATGTGGTGAAACTCGATGTCGACAACCGCCAAGTGGTGGTCGGCCCGAAAGACATGCTTGCCACCCGCAAAATCCCGGTGCGTGAGATCAACTGGCTGGGGGATGAACCGTTCACCTCGCGCGACGAATGGGTGCTGGACGTCAAAGTCCGCTCCACCCGCCCGCCGCGCGAAGCCATCGTGCGCCCGATTTCGGAGACCGAAGCCGAGGTCGAACTCATCGTCGCCGAAGAAGGGGTCTCGCCAGGACAGGCCTGTGTGTTCTACGATCCGGAGAGCCCGCGCATCTATGGCGGCGGGTGGATTTGGAAAGGGAACTGAGATGAACCGCTTTGTCCTCGTCGCGCTTTTGACCCTGTCTCCGGTCTCGGCCGTCGCCGACGCCTCTTCGGAATGCGCACTGGATCTTGGCTCTCAGGTGGAGATCGCGGATTGCGTGGCGGCCACCGAGATCAAAGCCACCCGTGCGATGGAGATGATGCTCGAATTCGCCAAAAGCTCGGCGCAGGAGCTTGATGAGATGACCGGGCGCGTGGTTGCCCTGCCCGCCTTGGAGGCCTCGCAAACCGCTTGGGAGACCTACCGCGATGCGCAATGCGATTATGTCGGCGCAGGCTTTGGCGGCGGCTCCGGCACCGGAATCGCGATCCGCTCGTGCAAGGTCGAGCTGACCCGAGCGCGGACCAAAGAGATCGAATCTCAGTTGCGTTGAAGCGGTGAGAGGCTGACCAGATAGGCCGCAAGATCGGCGTTGTCCTGATCACTGCGGCTCGGGTCAAAACGGATTTTATGGCTGGCCAGAAACGAAGCCAAACGCGGCGCGTCCTCTGGCGACACCACCATATCGATCGACACCCCATGACAGCGCGCGCAGCTTTCCGCATAGAGCACAGCGCCGTTTTCGGCGTCCCCTGTTACATCCCCTGCAAAAAGAGGCGCGCCCATCACGACTAAGAGCGCCGCCGTCTTCATTGCAGTGAAAATACTCACTTGGCCAACCCATCCAACACAGCCCGCGCCGCCCGCAGACCCGGTGGTTCTTCGCCCCGGCCCAGACGCCCCATGGTCAAAGCGAGGGCGGCATGTTGATCCGCGCCCGCGTTCAACACATGCGACAGGCTTGCCGCGATCTTTTGTGGGATACAGTCGGCGCCCAGAAATTCCGGCACCACACGGGTTTCAGAGACCAGATTGACCAGTGTCACCGTGTCGATCAACAGCTTGCGTTTGACGATCTGCTCGGTGAGCCAGGCCATGCGATAGGCCACCACCATCGGTGTGTCGTTGGCCGCAAGCTCAAGAGACACCGTTCCCGAGGCCGCCAGCGCCACATCGGCGGCGCGGAAAGCGGCGGCTTTGCCCGCTTTGTCCGTCGCCTCGATCAGGATCGGCGCGACCTTCCACTCTCGCGTCACCTCACGCACCAGCGGCTCGACATTCTGCGCCATGGGCAGGACGTAACGCGCCTCCGGGTGATGTTTGGCAAAATGCCCAAGCGTCTCGCCAAAGATCGGCGCAAGGCGCGTGACCTCGCCTCGGCGTGACCCCGGAAGGACCAGCATCAAAGGCGCGTCGCCAATGTCATGCGCCGCGCGGAAGGCCGCGACCTCGGACTCTGTGGCGACATCTTCGGTCACCACCGGATGACCGACGAAATCACAGCGCAAGCCCTCTTTCTCGAAATACGGCGGCTCAAAAGGAAAAAGCGCCAGCACCTGATCCACGCGCTTTGCGAGCTTGGCCGCCCGTTCGGGCCGCCAAGCCCAAACCGTCGGCGCGACGTAGTGGCACATGCGGATGTCACTTCGCGCTTTGACAATATCCGCGACGCGCAGGCAAAAATCCGGGCTGTCGATGGTCAGAACCACGTCCGGCTTCCAGTCCAATATCGCCTCGGCCACCTCGCGAATGCGGCGTTTGAGGTGAAAATATTTCGGCAGGATTTCCGCAATCCCCATGAGCGACAGTTCGGACATCGGGAATTGCGAGGTGAGCCCCTGCTCCGCCATGGCCGCGCCACCGACGCCGCGAAATTCGACATCGGTGAGGGCTTTGAGACCCGCCATCGCCGCGCCACCCAACCGGTCGCCGGAGGGTTCACCCGCGATGACAAAGACCTTAAGTCTCGTGGAGAGGCTCATTGCGCTTTCAGGAAGAGACCTGCCTCCTTGATGCGCGCTTCCACGGCGTTACGGTCCAGCACGATCACCTCGCCCGCCGGGATCACTAGCCCGCCGAGACCTGCGGTGATCACCGCCTCGATGGTGGCCATACCAATGGTCGGCACGTCGATACGCATGTCTTGTCCGGGCTTGGGCGCTTTGACGAAAACGCCCTTGGCGCGGCGCAGGCGGTCCGGCGTGGCTTTGACAAAATTCAGCATCGCATCCGTGCCCTGAAGCGTCTCGATTCCCAGCACCTGCCCGCCCGCACAGACCGCGCCCTGGCCCACGTCGAGCGGCCCCAAGACGTCCAGCACGGCTTGCGCGCGGGCGGCATCGTCCAAATCTTCGCGCGTTGGTTTGCGGCCCCAAAGCGTTCCGGGCTCCAGCACCAGATCGGGACGAATTTCGGTCGCGCCGCGAATGAGAAAGCCCTGATCCTCGAAGAGCGCCAGCACCTCGCGCAGCAAGCCGTCATCACCTTTTTTCAACGCCATCGCGAGGCGCAGCGCATGGCGGTCCATCAGCACCGGGTTCACTTTCGGGCGGCTCATCGCGCCTGCAAAAGTGACCGCACCCACGTCATGGAATTTCAGCTCCTTGAACAACCGCCCGAGTTTCTCGATCCGCGCAGGAACATGCGTCAGACCGCCCGGCACCGGCGTGTCGTCAAAGGTGACATAGACGGGATCGTTAAGCGCCTCCGCCAAAAGCCGGGGCAGCGCGCCCGATCCGGCGATAATCGCGGTCCGGGTCATGGCGCTATTTCGGCGTCAGAAAGCCGCGGTCGCTGTCGCCCATGACGAAATCGACCATGCGGGCGACGTAATCGCTGTTAAAATCGTCCTTGAGGCGCTCGGCGCGATCTTTGAAAGCACCTTCGCCCTGTTTGAGCATCTGGAAGGCGGCGCGGAGCTGATTGATGTCGTCGCGGGCGACGCCTTTGCGTTTGAGGCCCACGAGGTTGAGACCATCGAGTTCCGCGCGCGGCCCTTGCACCAAAGCGTGGGGCAGGACATCGGCGGTGACCATGGACAGCGCCCCCACGATGGCGCCCTGCCCGATCCGCACCCATTGGTGAATGCCCGACAGCCCACCGATGATCACGTCGTCTTCGATGTGACAATGGCCGGCCACGGCCACAGAGTTCACCAAAATCACCCGGTCGCCGATCTGGGCGTCATGCGCCACGTGACAAGACGACATGAACAGCCCGTCATCGCCGACGCGCGTCACCCCGCCACCGCCCTCGGTGCCGGTGTTCATGGTGACATACTCACGGATGCGGTTGCGCTTGCCGATGATCAGTTTGGTCTCTTCGCCGCGGAATTTGAGATCCTGCGGGATCTCCCCGATGGAGGCGAATTGGAACACCATGGTGTCTTCGCCGATCTCGGTCACGCCGGTGACGACAACGTGTGATTTGAGCGTCACGCGATCCGCAAGCCGCACCTTCGGGCCGACAAGGCAGAACGGGCCAATCTCGCAGCCCGCACCGATGACGGCGCCCTCTTCGATCACCGAAGACGGGTGGATTTTGGCGCTCGGATCAATTGTGCTCATCGTGTCAATCCTCTCAGGATTTCGGCGTCAGATCCATCATCGCGGTGAATTCCGCCTGACAGGCCAATTCGCCATCGACCTCAGCGCGACCGTCGAATTTCCAGACCTTGCCGCCACCGCGTTTCACCGTGACATGCATCTTGAGCTGGTCGCCGGGGACCACCTTGCGGCGGAACTTCACGCCGTCGATGTTCATGAAATAGACGTTGAATTCCTTATCCGCCAAGTCCATGTGAACGCCGACCATGACCGCCGCTGTCTGGGCCATCGCTTCGACGATGGTCACGCCGGGCATCACAGGCTCGCCGGGGAAGTGCCCCTGAAAATGCGGCTCATTATAGGTCACATTCTTGATGCCGGTGCAGCTTTCGGGGCAGACGATATCCACCACGCGGTCCACCAAAAGGAATGGATAGCGATGCGGCAGGATGCGCTGGATCAGGTCGATGTCGGCGATGCTGGGTTTGGTGGTCTCGGTCATATCTTGTCCCTGGGCCTTTTGGTCTTCTTTATATTGTGGACCGATGGGCCCTTAAAGCCCATGCGATCCAATGCCCCACATGAGGCGCAAAATCTCTGGCCACCTTCCTATCAACCGTCGCCCGAGGTGACAAGGCAATGGCGCGCCAGCTCACTCCTGCGTGGGCGGTGTCTCCGGCGTGCCTTCGCCGTCCAACGGCTGCATCGTCTCGCCGCTCTGCACACCCTCTTGCGCATCGAGCTTCTCGATCGCGATGCGCGAAATGTCGATTGCGCCGTTCATCAGATAAACCTGGTTGCGTTCAAAGACCACGACGGCCCCGAGATCGCGGGCGATCTGGGCAAGGATCGTGTTCATCTGTTGTTCAATCTCGGCCAGACCGTCGTCATAAAGTGTCTGAATCTCGCCCGCCTTCTCGTCCTGACGTTGGCGAACCTGAGTCACTTTTTCGTCAAAGGCCTGCGCGCGGGCGCGAAAGTCCGCCTCGGTCATCGTGGGTTTGGCGTCGGAGATCTCTTGCTCCTCGGCCTCGAGATCGGCGTAGATCTGGTCGTTTTCCGTCAAAAGCGCTGCGCGGGCGTCGTCGATCTCCGCCTCAAGGGCGGCGCCCACCTGACTTTGGTTCAACACGCGGGCGCGGTCGAACACGAGAACCGGAAACACCAGTTTCGGCTCAGACGTCCGTTGGCCCGGTTGCGCAGCGGGCGCGGCCTCTTGCGAGGTCGGCTGGTCTTGTGTTGCATCTTGGGAGAACAGGCCTGTCGCACAAAGGCTGAACAGGCCTGCCATCCAAAGGGGGCGCAAAAGCGACATCTCAGAAGCTCGACGAGATGGTCAGGTCGAAACTCTGTTCCTTGTCGTAGTCTTCTTTGTCGAGCGCCTTGGTGAAGTTAAAGCGCAGCGGACCCAGAGGCGTGGTCCAGAAGACGGACGCCCCAATGACAGAGCGCCAGTTCGGATCGTCGGAGCCGGCGATGATATTCGTGGTGTCGTCGAGCCCCCAGACCGAGCCGTAGTCAAAGAACAGGCCCCCGGAGAGACCGTATTCTTCGGGCAGACCCAGCGGGAAATTCGCCTCAAGACGGGCCACGGCATACATGTTGCCGCCAAGCGCCAGATCGTTGTTGTTCGAACGCGGACCGATACCGCCCGGCTCAAAGCCGCGCATGATCGAGGTGCTGTTGAAATACCGCTCGGAGACGCGGCTGTCGCCATCGGCGTCGATCACGCCGCCTTCGACGGTGGCGCGCAGGGTCACCTCTTCGTTCCAGACCTTCATCTCGCCGGTCACCTCGGCGGAGGTTTTGATATACTCTGAATCGCCGCCAATGAGACCCGCGAAATCCTGACCGAACTTGAACAACATGCCCGCGTTCGGGTTCAACCCGTTGCGACGCGTGTCGTAGCTATAGGAATAGCCCAGAGAATGGGTCGAATAGCGGCCTTCGTCGATGTCGTTCTGAATTTGCACAGGGTAACTGTAGCCAGCATCGGTATAATCGCCATCTTCGACAATCTCGGCGATCTCACCGCGATAATTGATCGTCAAGGCGCCGTTTTCAGAGACCGGGAAAGTCAGGCGCGGCGAAATATAGGCGCGACGCAGCTCATGCTCGGCATAAGACGGTTGCGACGTCCCGAGACCCGCGCTCAGACCAAAGGCGACATCGCGCCCCAGGAAAGCTGGTTCGACGAAATTGAACGACAGGCTGCCGTCTTCGACGTCCGTGGTCAGGCTGAAGGACAGGCGCTGGCCCCGGCCCAGGAAGTTGGCTTCGCTGAAGGAGGCAATCAGGTTGACCCCTTCGGACACGGAGTAGTTGCCGCCGAAGGTGAACGACCCGGTCGGTTTTTCGGTGACGTTCACATCGACGATCATTTGATCGGCTGCGGAGCCCTGACGCGTGCTCACATCGGCGTTCGAGAAGAACCCGAGCGCCCGGATGCGGTCCGCGGCAGCGCGAATCTCGCGCGGGTTGAACGGGTCGCCTTCGACGGTTTTGAATTTCTGACGCACCACACGGTCGAGCGTCGTGGCATTGCCCTCAATGTCGATGCGTTCGACAAAGATGCGCGGCCCGCGCACCAGCACGAAATCAACATCAAGCGTCTGCGTGCGGGGATTGCGCGTCACACGCGGCTCGGCGCGCAGGAAATCGATGCCTTTTTTGGTCGCCAGCGTTTCGATGCGGTCGATCATATTGTCCACCGCCAGCGGCGAATAGGTCTGGCCGGCGCGGATATTGGTCACCTTGGCAAAGTCGGCGGCGTCGACACCTGCCATCTCGGAAGAGATGGAGATTTTGCCAAAGTCGTATTTCTGGCCCTCACGCACGTTGAAGGTCAGGAAATAGGCGTTGCGCTCACGCGAAAACTCGGCGGCGACGTTGAGCACCTGAAAATCGATATAGCCGCGCGAGGTGTAGAAATCCGTCAGCACGCGTTTGTCGAACTGGAGACGATCCTCGGTGTAGGTGTCACGCCCGATGATAAAGCGCAGCGCGCCTGCCTGTTTGGTTTCAAGCACGCGACGCAGACGCGAATCCGAATATTCACGGTTGCCAACAAAGCTGAGACGCTCGATTTCGACGCCTTTGCCCTCGGTCACCTCAAACACCACATCGACGCGGTTGTCGGACCGGCGAATGATCTTCGGCGTCACGGTGGCGACCAACTGGCCTCTGGTCTCGTAAATCTGCGTCAGCGTGGCGGCGTCGGCTTCGGCGACAGAGGGCGAATAGACCTGACGGACCTTGGTGGTGAGCGCGGGCATCAGCGCGTCATCGCTGACCTTGCGGTTGCCTTCGATGGCGATGCGCGACACGACCGGGAATTCAGCGACCTTGATCACAAGCGTGTTGCCACGCGGGGTGAATTCCACCGTCTCGAACAATCCGGTGCCCAAGACGTTCTGATAGGCGTCGTTCAGCTCGCCGCCGGACACCGTCTGACCGCGTGTGATTCCCGCGTAGGACAGGATTGTGCCTGCCGACACCCGCTGCGCGCCTTCGACCACCACATTGGTGAAATTGAAGGATTGCGCCTCGGCTGGCGCCGGAAATGCGGTGTAAGAGACGGTTGTGACTGCGAAAGCCGCAAAAGACAGCGCAAAGGCACGTGCTACAAAACGTGGTTTCACGCGGATCGAACGGTGATTCAATGGCAACATGGCAGCTTTCTCGATATTCCCCACTTGTTCCTAGCTGAGTAACGGCAATACCGCCCCTTGTCAAAAGCGATCGACCATAAAAACGGCTTTGAGACACAGCATAAGGGCCTTCGCCGAAAGCGAAAGCCCTACTTGTAGCGTTTGTCAGGTGTTTAGCGGATTTCCGCCCTCGCCTTTTTTCGGTGTTGAACCGACCGTTTGAAAGGCAGGTCGAAAGACTCGTGGCTCAGACCTCTACGGGTCCAAACACGACGTCGCGTCCCTTAGAGGAAAAGCTGTCCGAAAAAGGACCCGGCCACCAGTGCGACGACGATGGTTGCGGCATAGAGCAGACGATCCCAGTTGAGATCGGCCAGTTGCGACAGGCTTTGGTAGCCAGCACGGATTGCGGTCATCGAGGCCCTCCTCAGTCATCGACAGGCTTACCCTGCCACACATACCCTCTGCGGTCCGCAAAAGCCGACCGCTCTGAGTTCAGGAGATACGCCGTGATTGTGGCGAGATTTGGACTAAGACTGCGTAATTCCGCAAAATACGCGGGGATTTTGCCGGGGTTTTGGCAACAGTCTCCGAGAAAACGGCGGATTATTTACAGAACAAATCCGATCCCAGTCCCAGCACCATAAAGCCCAGGATCACAGCCAAACCGATGGTCATCATGACATTCACCGCCCGATCCGGCAGGGGTTTGCCGCGCACCGCCTCATAGGCGTAGAACACCAGATGCCCGCCATCCAGAACCGGGATCGGGAAGAGGTTCATCAGGCCAATCGCGGTCGACAGAAGCGCCACGGTGGACAGGAAACTCGCCACACCATCGGAGGCAGAGGTCGACACCACCTCGGCGATGCCCACGGGACCCGAGAGGTTGCAGGCAGAGATCGCGCCGGTGATCATATGCGCCATGCCCGAGAGCGACATGGTGATGATTTGCCACACGCCTTGGATACCGGCCAACAGCGCTGCGCCGAGGCCAACCGGTTCGGTGCCGACCGAGAACAGCAGACCGCCAGTGATGCCGATCAACCAACGGGTCTCGAACCCGCCATCATCGGTCGGAAGATCGCGGCGACGCGGCTCAAGCGTGGTCTCAAAGGTCTCGCCGCCCTCCGCAGATGTCTCGCCATTGGGCCGCCAAACGGTCAGCGTCATCGGCGCGCCATCATGGCTGGTGACATAGTCCTGAAGGTCCCAAAACGTGGTGATCGGCGCGCCATCGATCTGGGTGATCACGTCGCCGGTCTTGATCCCCGCATCGCGTGCGGCGGATTTCGGCGACACGCCTGCGACGATCACCGGATAGGGATAGGGCCCCGTGACGGTCAGTTCCTGCCCCTCGCGCGCGACAGTGTAGGACACGGCGCCTTCGCGCGGCAGTTCTTGCAAAAAGCCCAAAAGCGCGCCCGGTTCCGGCACCTCCTGCCCTGCGATGGCTGTGATTTCATCGCCGGGCATCAGGCCAATCTCATAGGGCACAGGCGCGACCTCATCGACCACCAAGGTGTCCGCGGCCTTGCCTGCGATCAACACAAAGATGGTGAAGACGATGAAAGAAAACACGAAATTGAAGATCGGACCGGCGGCCACCGTCGCGGTCCGGGCCCACAAAGGCGCGCCCGGCATGGTGTGGCGGGCCTCTTCCGCGCTCATGCCTTCGACAGCATGGGCATCGGGCGCCGACGCCGCGTTGGCGTCGCCTGCGAATTTCACATAGCCGCCAAAGGGAAGCGCCGCAATCTGCCAGACCGTGCCGCGTTTGTCGGTGCGCTGCCACAGCGGTTTGCCGAAGCCCAAAGAGAAGACATCCGCCCGGATCCCCGACCAGCGCCCGACGATGTAATGGCCATATTCATGCACCGTGACGATGATCGACAGGGCGACAATGAAAAACACCAGCGTAAAGGCCGTACCGCCGAGGCTGCTGAGAAGGCTGGTTACATCCATTCGAGATCGTCCTTATTGCTTCGTTTGCAGCGCCATCACACGCGCCCGCGCTTCTTTATCGGCTGCGAGCACCGTGTCCAAGCTCATGTTGGTCTGGGGCTGGCTCACATCCGTTGACATCTGATTGAGCACCTCTTCGGTGAGGCGCGCCATGTCGAGAAACCCGATCTTTTGGGCGATGAAAAGGTCCAAAGCGGCCTCTTTCGCGGCATTGAAAACAGCTCCGGCCAAACCGCCCATCTCCATCACCTGACGCGCAAGGCGCAGCGGCGGGAAACGGGTCTCATCGGGCGCTTCAAAGCGCAACTGACCTACTTTGGCGAGGTCCAAACGTTCGACCGGCAAATCGCGCCGCTCCGGCCAGTGCAGCGCATAGCCGATGGCATGGCGCATATCCGGCGCGCCGAGATGGGCCATCAAGGCCCCGTCGCGAAAGCCCACAAGGGCGTGGACGTAGGACCCGGGATGCACGAGCACTTCGATCTGATCGGGAGAAAACCCGAAATATTCTTTGGTCTCAATGATTTCCAGCGCCTTATTGAACATTGAGGCGGAATCAATCGTGATCCGTTGGCCCATATCCCAAGATGGGTGTTTGCAGGCCTGCGCCAGTGTCGCGCCTTTCAACTGGTCCAGCGACCAGTCGCGGAACGGCCCGCCGGAAGCGGTGATGATGACGCGCTCGACCTCCGATTGATCCTCGCCCACGAGGCCTTGGAAAACGGCGGAATGTTCGCTGTCGACGGGCAGAACCCGCGCGCCATGGCTTTGTGCCGATTGCATCAAAAGCGGCCCGGCGGTGACAAGGCTTTCTTTATTGGCCAGCGCCAGCGTGGTGCCGTGGCGCAACGCGTGAAGACCCGGCGCGAGGCCTGCGGAGCCGACGATGGCCGACATGATCCAATCCGCCTCGCGATCCGCCGCTTCGATCAGCGCGTGTTCGCCCGCGGCGGCCTGAATGCCAGAACCTGCGAGGGCGGATTTGAGCTCCGCGAGGCGATCCTCATAGGCAGTGACGGCGACTTTCGCACCGAGATCAATCGCGTCTTTCGCCAGCAAATCGATATTGCCGCCCCCGGTGAGCGCCACCACATCGTAAGCCTCGCGATCCCGGCGGATCAGGTCGATGGTCGATTGCCCGATGGAGCCCGTCGCGCCGAAAATGGAAATGCGTCGCATGTCTGCCTCAGCCGAAAATCAGATTGAGCACATAGGCCAGCGCGCCCAAGGCCAAGAGCGCGTCAAACCGGTCGAGCACGCCGCCGTGGCCGGGGATGATGTTGGAGCTGTCCTTGACCCCCATCCGGCGCTTGAGGCCGCTTTCCGCCATATCGCCCAGTTGCGAGGCGAAAGACAGCACCATCGAGGAGGACACAAAGAACCACAGACGCACGAAGCCGTCGGGCATGAAGGGGTGACAGAAATAGGCCAGAACCCCTGCCCCGACCCAGCCGCCAAGGACGCCGGACCATGTCTTGTTCGGGCTGATCCGCGCCCAAAATTTCGGGCCGCCAAGGGTTTTGCCAACCAGATAGCCCATACTGTCCGTCACCACCACGAGGCCGATGACATAGAGCAAAAGCGCGCGGCCGCCCTCGGCAGAAAGTGTGATGAGGCCAAGACAGCCCAGAACCAGAACGGCGAGATAGGCGGCGAGGTTGAGGCTGTCTGCGGTGTTCAGGCCCGATGCGGCCAGTTTCACCTGACGCATGCGCCACAGTTCCCAAAGCCCGACACAGCCGACCACGACGACCAGCGTTGTGAAGGCCAGATGCGAGGACAGCACGGCGCCAAGCCCCACCGCCACCATCACAACAGCCGAGAGCAGACGCGGCATCAGATCGCGCCACTTGCCGTTTTTAGATGTCTTGGAGGTCACTTTTTCACCCCGCCAAACCGACGGTCGCGCCCGGCGTAGCGGGATACGCATTGGGCAAAGACCTCTGCGGTGAAATCCGGCCAGAGCGTGTCGATGAATTCATATTCGGCATAGGCGGATTGCCACAGAAGAAAGTTCGAAATCCGCGCCTCGCCCGAGGTGCGGATCACCAGATCGGGGTCGGGCAAAACTTTGGTGTCGAGATAGCGCGTGAGCGTGGTCTCATCGACCGTCTCCGGGTCCAACTCGCCGCGCGCCACGTCACAGGCCAGATCTTTCACAGCCCGCGACACCTCATCGCGCCCACCGTAGTTGATCGCGATGGTGAGATGCACCTTGGTGTTCTCTTGCGTGACCTCTTCGAGATCGTCCATCAACGCGATCAGTTTTTTGTCGAGCCGCACCCGGTCGCCGATAAAGCGCACCCGCACGCCCTCCGCCACAAGGCCGCGCATCTCGTTCTGGATATAGCGACGAAACAGGCTCATGAGGCCCGACACTTCGGTCTGGGTGCGTTTCCAGTTCTCGGTCGAAAAGGCAAAGATCGTCAGATATTTGACGCCCAGATCGGGACAGGCCCGGACGATTTCCTTGACCCTTTTGGCGCCCGCGTGATGGCCGAACAGCCGCGGTTTGCCCCGCGACTGCGCCCAACGACCGTTGCCATCCATGATCATCGCGACATGGGTCGGTCCGCCGGAATTGACCTCATCGGGTGTGGCTGGACTCATGTCGCTCATAGGGCCTCTCGTAACAGGTTGCTTCATGAAACACGCTCTTGTTTCCGTCTGCAACCCTTTCAAATCACTCGCACAGGGTTGGTAAAGGGCCGTAAAAGGCCCAAGCCCCGCTCAGACCTGCATGATCTCTTCTTGCTTATGCGCCAGAAGGTCGTCGATCAGCTTGATGTGCTTGTCGGTCAGCTCCTGCACCTCGGATTCCCAGAATTTCTGGTCGTCGTCGGACATGCCGTCCTTGTTCTTCTTGATCTGCTGCATGCCGTCCTGACGCACGTTGCGCACGGCGACGCGGGCGTGTTCGGCATATTGGCCGGCCACTTTCGTCAACTCGCGACGACGCTCTTCGTTCAGCTCCGGGATCGGCAGCATAATAATCGTGCCGTTCAGCTGCGGGTTGATGCCGAGGCCGGATTCGCGGATCGCTTTTTCGACCTTATTCACCAGACCTTTGTCCCAGACGTTGATCGTCACCATGCGCGGCTCCGGCACGTTGACGGTGCCAACCTGGTTGATCGGCGTCATCGAGCCGTAGGCGTCCACCATGATCGGCTCCAGCATCGAGCCCGAGGCCCGGCCCGTGCGCAGCGAGGCAAATTCCGTGCGCAGGTTGCTCAGCGAGCCGTCCATGCGTTTGGACAGATCGGCGGTGTCGAGTTCGAAATCTTCGGACATGGGTCTTCCCCTTTGTATCGTCTTTGCCCCGCTATAGCGGGTTTGGTTTCGGGCTGCCAGTGTTTAGGCGCGGCTCCGCTTATGGCGTGATGTGACACAGAGGCGGGCGTGGCAGGCCCTTGTTCTGCGCCGTCATCCCCTCGTGCCATCCGGCAGCCATGGTGAGCATCATCGCGTCCATTAACATCCAGGCATTGTCGGTGCTGTCCTGCACAGCTTCAGAAAAAGCCATATCGCCACTTTGCCCATCACCACAGGTGTTTGCCGCATAGGACATGCGGACATAGGTGTCGAACAGTTGGGCCAGATCGCCGGAAGACGCCTTGATGGCCTCGGCCCGCGCGCCCTGGTCGCATCCTTCCAGCACTATGGTCTGGAAACCGAAGGGCGTTCTGAGCGGGCTATCGCTATAGAACGACATCCGGCCAGCGGTGATTTCGGCGGCGAGAAACTCCACCCCGTCGGCAAAGGCCGCATCGGCGTCGAGTCCGATCGCCTCAAATGCCTTCTGCCAATCCCTCAGATAACACCCCGCCTCATAGGCAGGATCGCTCACCCTATTGATGTAGGGCGCGAGGACATCGTCGGCGATCTCATAGGGGCTGGTGATCTCCGGCAGTTTGATCGTGCAAACAGAGGCGTCAAACACCACCCAATCGCCATTCTGCTCCGCCGCGCCGGACTGCACCGCCGTTCGGGCATGGCTGGCCAAGCCTTCGGGCGTCAACCCGGCGGCACGAACCTCCGCATCGAGCATTGGCCCATAGGTGCAGCCATGGGTCTCCAGAAATCCGGTATAGACAGAGGTGTCAGAGAGCGCGGGTGACGCGGCCCCAATCAGGACCGCACAGGCTCCCAACGACGACACCCTGATCGCCCCTCTCGGCGCAAAGCGCATCATTTCACCAATGTATAGGTGCCTTCACCCGCGAGGATCGACTGGAACCCACCCGCTGCATCGAGCGGGAAAACGATCAGCGGCAAGGAGTTGTCGCGCGCCAGAGCGATGGCGGAGGCGTCCATGACTTTGAGGTTCTTGCGCAGCACCTCGTCATAGCTGACCTCGTCGTAGCGTTTCGCATCCGGATTGGTTTTCGGGTCTTTGTCATAGACCCCGTCCACCCCGTTCTTGCCCATGAAAATCGCTTCGCAATTCATCTCGTTGGCGCGCAGCGTGGCCGCCGTGTCGGTGGTGAAATAGGGGTTGCCCGTGCCCGCCGCAAAGATGCAGATCCGGCCTTTTTCAAGGTGACGCACGGCGCGGCGGCGGATGTAGGGCTCTGCCACTTCGTTCATCGTGATCGCGGAGATCACCCGCGTGTGGATGCCGAGCGCCTCCAAAGCGGCCTGCATACCGAGCGCGTTCATCACGGTGGCGAGCATGCCCATATAGTCGGCGGTGGTGCGTTCCATCCCCTGCGCCGAGCCCTGAAGCCCGCGAAAGATGTTGCCGCCCCCGATCACCATACAAATCTCGACACCGAGGTCATGCACGGATTTCACCTCGCGGGCGATCCGCTCCACCGTCGGCGGGTGCAGGCCAAAGCCCTGGTCGCCCATCAGCGCCTCGCCCGAGATTTTCAACAGCACACGTTTATATTTCGTGGCCGGATGTCCCGTGCCCGTGTCAAGCTCTGCGTCGCTCATCAGATGTCCCCGAACTGAAATGTGATTGTCGGCAAAATGGGCCAAAACCGGGCTGGGATCAATGGACGCAGCAAGATATTTTTCCCCTTTGCCCTCTGGACAAATGCCGCAGTCTTTGCCACCGCAGTTTCATGGTCGTGCCCTTTGATATTGCCCCTCATCAGCCCGTGTTGATCGCGGGCCCCACCGCCTCCGGTAAATCCGCTCTCGCGCTCGAGATTGCGGAGCGTCAGGGCGGTGTGATCATCAATGCGGATGCGCTTCAAGTCTTTGACAATTGGCGGGTTTTGACCGCGCGCCCCTCCTGTGTCGACGAATCCCGTGCGCCGCATGTGCTTTACGGCCATGTGCCCGGAACCGAGGCCTATTCCGTCGGCCATTGGCTGCGCGATGTCGCACCTCATCTCACCGGCCCGGATCGGCCGATCATCGTCGGCGGCACGGGGCTATATTTTGCGGCACTGACCGAAGGGTTGGTCGAAATTCCCGAGACACCGGCGGAGCTTCGCGCAGAGGCCGACCAGAGGCGTTCCGATGAGGGCGGGCACGCCGGTCTGTTGGCCGATCTCGATGCCGAAGACCCCGAGACCGCGCAAAAGATCGACCGGCTGAACCCGATGCGGGTGCAACGCGCCTGGGAGGTGCTGCGGGCCACGGGGCGGGGTCTGGCCGCCTGGCAGGCCGACACGCCGCCGCCGCTTTTGCCGCTCGCGAAGACATTCCCCGTGGTGCTCGATGCCCACAAGGAATGGCTCAACGACCGGATCGCACGGCGATTCGAGATCATGATCAAAAAGGGCGCTTTGGAGGAGGCGGAGGCCAATCTGGCCACTTGGGACCCCGCCGCGCCCGCCTCAAAAGCCATCGGCGCGCCGGAATTGATTGCCTATCTGCAAGGCAAACTGACGCTTGAAGAGGCAAAAGAGGCCGCTACCATCGCCACACGGCAATATGCCAAGCGGCAACGCACTTGGTTTAGAGCGCGCATGAAAGCCTACCACAAGATATCGCTGCCCTGAGCAGCCTTTGCGGAATCGCCAAGGGAAGGGCATATCTCATTGAAAACACAATGTTTTCTTTGACTCACTCCAAACCATGGCTAGTCTCGGTCAGAATTGTACAAACCGAACAGAATGTGCCGCCATGCCCGAGTCCAAACCCCTTAGAATTTTTCAAACCTTACCGCTGGGGGAAATGGGTCAGCCCGCGCAAGGTCTCTCAAAGCCTGCCAATGCCGCTGGCGACACCACGAAAGACAAAACCGCGAAACCCGCCAAGCCGCGCAAACGTCGCGAGGCGAGCATTCCAGATATTCCTCTACAAAACGCCTATCGCGTCACCACTCTGGGCCGCGGTTCCGGCACGCTGTCGACGGAAAACAAATGGCGCACCGAAGCAATGCGCAGCCACCGCACACCGACGCTGTTGTGGTTCACCCGAGGGCAAGGCCGGATCACAGTCGCGGGCGTGACGCGCGGCTTTGGACCGCACAATCTGGTCTACCTGCCGACCCGCACCATGTACGCTTTTGAACCCGTCGGTCAGGTCATGGGCTTTGCCGTTCACCTGCCCGACGATCCGACGCTCGCCCTGCCCGAGGAGCCGCTGCACATGCGGTTTCGCGAGGTGATCCAGCAAAATGAAATCACCGGCCTGATCGAAGGATTGCAACGCGAGATCGAGGGCGATCGCCCGGGGCGTGACCGCGCCATGGCGTTTCAGGCCGGGATGATTGCGGTCTGGTTGGAGCGGCAAATGTCGATCATGCCCGAGTATGACCTGACGCCAGATGCCTCGCGCCGACTAGCCGCCGCCTACACGGCGCTGGTGGAAAATGAGTTGCGCGACGGGCGCACGGTGGCGCATTTCGCCGCCGAGCTGGGCGTCAGCCCGACCCATCTGACGCGGGCCTGCAATGTGGCCTGTGGGCGGTCGGCCTCGGCCATTTTGAGCGACCGGGTGCATTATGAAGCCCGACGGATGCTGCGGGAGACCGATCTGCCGATCAACCAGATCGCCGAGAAACTGGGCTTTCATTCGGCGGCCTATTTCAGCCGGGCCTTTCACAAACACACCGGCATTTCGCCACGCGATTTCCGGCGCGCAACGTAAAGCATCGCTAAAACCAAAAAGAAAAAGGCGGGGAATGTCCCCGCCTTCTTTGTCTTACGAATTGTCTTCGGCCTGATCCGGTTCAAGCCATTGGGTCTGAAGCTCCGTGACCTCGCCCACGACCTGTGTCGCAAAACCCATCACCAGAGCATCATAGAACGCGGCGCGGTCCGGCGGCACCATGGTGGCGTTGATCGCGGTCACACCGTCCAGCTCTTCGGCCTTGAGCATGACATGCATTTTCTTCAGCGCCTCATCAGAGTCCGGCCCGTCGATATAGACCCAACCTTCGAGCGTGTTGAACTCGCCTTCATCGCTGAGATAGGTGGTGCCGAGGTTGGAAATCTCGGTCACATCGACGCGGACGTCATAGGGGCCATCCTCGGACATCTGCTCGTCGAGACCGGCGGAAATCATCAACGTCAGGTCTTCGGCGATGTCGGGCCAGCGGTCGAGCGCGTTGGAATCGACGGCTTCGAGATTGGCGGTCACCTCAACCGAGGAAATGTCGAGCGGTTCGGCCATCAGAGGCGTCGCAGCCAAAGACGCAGAAGCCAGCAGGGACAACAGAGCGGTACGTTTCGCAGTCAGTTTCGCAGAGTTCATCATGGTCTTATCCTTTCCAATCAGCGACGCGGGGCGTCGCGATGCATTGAAAGGACAACCCGGCACCGAGCGAAAAGTTCCGAATAAGACCTATTGGGCCTACGACCCGTAGATGATCCGCACGTAATTCATCGTTTCTTTGTAGGGCGGAATGCCGTCGTATTTCTCGACCGCCAGAGGCCCGGCGTTATAGGCCGCAAGCGCCAGGCGCCAGTTGCCGAACCGGTTGTACATCATCCGCAAATAGCGCGCGCCGCCTTCGAGGTTCTGATGCGGATCGTTGATGTTCACGCCCAGTTGCCGCGCGGTGTCAGGCATGAGCTGGGCGAGACCTGTGGCGCCTTTCGGGCTGCGCGCCGTCGGGTTCCAGCCGCTCTCCTGCTGCACAAGGCGCAGGAAAAGATCGGACGGAATGCCGTGTTTGTTGGCCATTTTCTCGGCGACGGGCAGCCATTGACCTTTGTAAGCGCCAGAGTAGCGGGCGGTGCCGGTGTCGCCACCAAAACGTTCGGGCTGATAGGTCACGGAGTTGGAATATTGATCGGCGGCACGGCCATCGAGGACGGAAAGCTGTGAGTCAAAGATCGCCATACGGTTGCGGGTGGAGAAAATATCCTCGGCCCCGACTTCTGTGGGCGTCAAAACCGCAGATCCCAAAAGCCCCGCGATTACCCCAAATGTCATAAAGCCCAGACGAACACCGCTCTCCCGGCGTTTGACCGCCGAAACCCCAAGCCCTGCACGCATATGAAAATCCAATCACCGCTATTCTTCGCGCGCAATATAGGGGCAAAAGCCAAAGTTTCAAAGCCCATGCGTGTCACAGGCGGTTTTTGGCCTTTCCTCTCGCACGATGGTTTGGTGTAAGGTGCGCTCAAGTTTTAGAATCTCAGGGAGTAAATCGCATGGCCGGGTCCGTGAACAAAGTCATCCTCGTGGGCAATCTGGGCGCCGACCCGGAAGTGCGCACGTTCCAGAACGGCGGCAAGGTCTGCAACCTGCGGATTGCCACCTCCGAGAGCTGGAAAGACCGCAACACCGGCGAACGCCGCGACCGCACGCAGTGGCACACGGTGGCGATTTTCTCCGAACCTCTGGCGCGCACCGCAGAGCAATATCTGCGCAAAGGCTCCAAGGTCTATCTCGAAGGCCAGCTCGAGACCCGCAAATGGCAGGATCAAAACGGTCAGGACCGCTATTCGACCGAAGTCGTTCTGCGCCCCTACACCTCGACCATGGTGATGCTCGACGGCCGCTCGGGCGGCGGTGACGGCGGCGGCTATGGCGGCGGCCAAGGCGGCGGTGGCGGCTACGGCGGTGGCTATGACCAAGGCCCGTCGGGGGGCTACGATGACGGCGGTTACGGCGGCGGCTCGCAGGGCGGTGGCTCTGGCGGCGGCTCGCGTCCGTCCCTGGATGACGACGAAATCCCGTTCTAATCCAAACGATTACAGACCAGACTTGATAAAATGCCCTGCCCTGTGCGGGGCATTTTTGGTTCTGGCGGCACACTCTGAGCTGCAAACGATATTTCACCTGCGACCACTCGTCTCACCACTCTCGAAAATGTGTTTAGAATTCCTACATATACGATGAGGCCCGCAGAGGAGCGGCCTCACGTGACAACGAAAGAGGAGACCATCATGATCAAACGTATTCTCGTGGCCAGCGACCTGTCATCGCGGTCTGACCGTGCCGTGGAGCGCGCGGTGCAATTGGCAGGCCAACATGGGGCGAAAATCGTGGTCATGACTGTGATCGACGACGATTTGCCCTCGACGGTCGTGGCGCAAATGCGCCAGACGGCAGAAGAAACGATGCGCGCCGTGCTCACCTCGGCCCATGCGCCCGAGGATGCGGAGATCACGGTGGAGACTGGCGAGCCGGTGCGCACCATCGCCGAGATGACTGACACGATCGGTGCCGATCTGGTGGTCTTGGGTGTCCACCGTCCGCGGCCGTTTTGGGACATGTTTGCAGGCACCACGATGGAACGTCTGGTGCGCGCCTTGAATTGCCCCGTGCTTTTGGTGCGTGACCCGGTGACGGCCCCCTATGGCTCGGTCCTCTGTGGTATCGATTTGTCTCCGTCCTGTCTTGAGGCGGGGCGGACGGCCATGGCGCTTGCGCCGGAGGCCAAGATCACCACGTTTCACGCGGTCCACGTGCCCTATCGCGGCCTGATTGCGCGCGATGAGAGCGCAAAACACCTCGCGCCTTTTGTCAAAGAGGCTCAGGCCCATCTCGACGGTTGGTGGGAGGTGGCCGAGCTTCCAGAAGGTCTGCCGAAACCCGAGATCAGCGCCGCAAGTGTGAACGATGTGTTCACCACCGCTCTGGCAGACAGCGGAGCCGATCTTTTCGCGCTTGGCGCCCATGGCCGCATGCCTTTGTCGCCCAGCCTGCTTGGTGGATTTACCGAAGCACAGATTCGCGATCCGCGCTGTGATCTTCTGGTCGTTCGCGGCTAAAGCGCGACGGCTCTCCGCGCGCGGGACCGTCATCACTGGCGGACATGGACGACATCACGCGGTCCCGCCCGGCGTGTTTGGCCCGGTAGAGATGATTGTCCGCCCGTGACAGGGCGGCTTCAATCTCTTCGCCGGAACTGAATTTTTCGACCCCGATTGAGACAGTGACCCGGGTCTTCACCGTGCCTTGCGCCTCCCGGTCTGCCTCACCCGCCTCGCCCGGCATGGCCTGTTGGCTGATATGACGCCGCATGCGTTCCGCGATCATCGCGGCCAGTTCGATGGGCGTGTTGGGCATCAAAAGGGCGAATTCCTCGCCGCCGATGCGGTAGATATGGCCCTGCCCCTTCAACACCTCGCGCATCGCCTCGACCACGACGACCAACACCTTGTCCCCGACGATATGGCCATGGCGGTCGTTGATCTTTTTGAAATGATCGATGTCGACGAACAATAAGGCGCCGCTGCTCACCGGCACATCGCCCCGGATCAGCCGCATGAAGGCCCGGCGATTGTAGCAACCGGTCAAGGCGTCACGCTCCAGCGCATGTTCGAGATTGGCCTGCATGGCCCACATCGTGGTCAACATGAACCGCACAAAGAGGATCACTGTGCCAAGTGCCACCCCCAAACGAAAGGCGAACCAAGGGTCTTGCGACGCCAGATAGCTCAGGACGGGGCCAAGCACCATGGCGACCACCCCGATGCTGGTTGCCACCCAGAGCGCGCAGTAAAAGAACCCGGCCACGGTGATCGGAAACAGCCAAAAGGCCGCAGAGGTGCCATGATGTCGGATCAGAATCAGGTCACCGATCTGGACGGCGATCAAGAGAATGGCGGCATTGATCGGCAAGCGCTTGCCACTCAAATACGCGCGCAAATCAAACAGGATGAGCCCACAGAGAAAGAGGTAATAGCCTGCAAGCCAAGAATTCCCGCTCATCGCATATTTCACGATGGCAATCGGCAGGATCAGCAGGCTGACCGTCGCCATGAACTTGGCGATCCTCGGCGCACCCAAATCTGTCGGGACGGAAAAGCCCGTTTTGATACGACGTTGCCCGCGCATAGAATCGCCCAAATCTTTAACCACAAGATCACTATGGTCCAAGGTGCGACGCGGCCAAAGCCTATAGCGCTAACCGTTGGCCGTTTCCCGACCATACCGGCGACAAGGCGCAATAAAATGTCTTTTCCGAATATTAAAGCGCATCTTTCAGCAGCTTGAGAACCGCCTCACGCGGAACATCTGCGGTCACAAAAGCCGACCCGATGCCGCGGGCCAGGATGAAACGCAGCTGGCCATCAACGACTTTCTTGTCCTGCGCCATGAGATCGACAAGCTCTTCGGCGGAGGGCAAATCGCCCTCAATGTCAGAGAGATCGCATTTCATCCCCATGGCTTTGAGGTGTGCGCGCACCCGCGAAGGCGCCTCTTGCGAACAAAGCCCCAAACGCGCCGACAGTTCAAACGCCAGAGCACAGCCGATGGCCACGCCTTCGCCATGCAATAGCCGGTCGGAATAGCCGGTCGCGGATTCCAGCACGTGACAGAACGTGTGCCCGAGGTTCAAAAGCGCGCGGTCGCCCTGTTCGGTCTCGTCACGTTCGACAATGTCGGCCTTCATCTGCACCGACCGACGCACGGCCTCGGCCCGCAGCGCCAGATCACCGGCGGCCAGCGCGGGGCCGTTCTCTTCGAGCCATTCAAAGAACGCCTCGTCGCCCAAAAGCCCGTATTTCTGCACCTCGCCATAGCCCGCAAGGAAATCGCGCGCGGTCAGCGTGCCGAGGATCGAAATATCGGCGAGCACCAGAGAAGGCTGGTGAAAGGCGCCAATCAGGTTCTTGCCCTGCGGCGCGTTGATGCCGGTTTTGCCGCCGACCGAACTGTCGACCTGCGCCAAGAGCGTCGTCGGGACCTGCACAAACCGCACGCCCCGGCGCAGCACGGAGGCCGCAAACCCCGCCAGATCGCCGATCACACCGCCACCAAAGGCCACAACGATGTCGCGACGCTCGCATTTCTCTTCCAAAAGCCATTCGACCGCGCGGGTGAATTGCGGCCAGGCCTTGGAGCTTTCGCCCGCCGGAAGCGCCAGCGCGACCATGTCGATGCCCGCGTTTGCAAGCCCCGCGCGCAGAGCCTCGAGATGCAACCCCGCGACGGTTTCATCGGTCAGCACAAAGACCTTTTTCTTCTTGCCCAAAAGCGGTGCGATATGGGCGCCCGCCTCGGCCACAAGCCCCTCACCGATCCGCACATCGTAGGCGCGATCTCCCAAAGGCACGTGGACGGCCTCGAATTGAGCCTGATAGGTCATTGATCTTCCTCCAGAATACCGCCGCGCGCCCTAAGCGCCTCGACGACCTTATCGGCCATGCCCTCGATCGAAAGCTTCGGCTCTGCCTCCACCACGATCCCGGCCTGCGCGTAAAGCGGCTCGCGCGCCGCGACCAGCTCTTTCAAGGTCTCGTAAGGGTTTTCAGTGCGCAAAAGCGGCCGGGTGCTTTTGTGTTTCACGCGGTTCCACAGCAAATCGAGATCGGCCTTCAGCCAAACCGCCACGCCTTTTTCGGCGATCATCTCGCGGTTGGTCTGAGACAGAAACGCGCCGCCGCCGGTCGAGAGGATCGCGCGGTGGTTTTCCAGCAAACGCCCGATCACCTCGGTCTCGCGGCTGCGGAAAAACGCCTCGCCATGCTCAGTGAAAATCTCCGCGATGGTGCGGTCGGCGGCTTTTTCGATCTCGGCATCCGAATCCAGAAACGGCACGCCAAGACGCGCGGCCAAGGCCTTGCCCACAGCGGTTTTTCCGGCGCCCATCATGCCGACCAGTGCAACGGTTTTCTTCAATGCCCCGGCCCCTCCAGCCACCTGTGCCATCCCTCTTGTCTCACCGCCTTCGCCTACCCTGCCACGGCCCTGCGCGCAACTGCCTTTGCCGTGGGACATGCCCTGCCCCAAGCTATGGCCAAAGGACTGGCCCAAACACGCCGGCACGGCAAAATCCCGCTTATCAAATTTTCGTTCTCTCAATGGCGTGATCTCACGAAAAATGCCATATATAAAGCCAAAGAAACCCGGTTCGGAGGCAAACTCCGGCAAAGATCGGGAATAAAACCGCCCACAATGGGCGCGATTGGAGGCAGTCGACCTTGCGTAAATTTCTCTTTCGCCTTTTGGCCATCCTTATTTTGTTGGGCTTCATCGGCTTTATCGGCTTTGCCTATGTCGGCGATTTGTCGCCCGAACGGTCCGAGCAGGTGGTGCCCACGGAGATCGAACTGAAGTGAGCAAACGCCCAGGTTCTTCCCGGTTTTTCATCAGTTGCGCGCCGTTGTGTTTGGCTTTCGTGCTCACAGCAGAGCCGAGTGTCGCACAAACAAACGGTGACGACCGGCCGCTTTCCGCCATCGATTGGCTGTCCGACACGTTGGACGCTCCCCGCCCTGTGGCCCCGCCGACGGCCGGTGATATCGCGTTGAGCGCCCTGCCCGAAGACGTCAGCGTCCTGCCCCTGGACGCGCCCGACCCCGATCAGGCCGGGCTGTTGCCCAGTTCGGTCACAGGCCTCCCTCGCGGGCTTTGGGGCGCCTCGACCGCCAGCGACATCGCGCGGCGGATCAGGACGATTTCCACACGGCCGGACCTTTTGCCCGCCTCGCGGCGTCTGCTCAATACGCTGGTCCTGGCGGAGCTCGACCCGCCGGTTCTGTCGGATCGAGACGGGCGGCTGTTCCTCGCCCGGATCGATGCGCTCTTGTCGCAGGGCCTGTTGGACGAGGCGGATTCGCTGATGTCGCTGGCCGGGCTCAGCACGCCTGAGATTTTCCGCCGGTCTTTCGACACCAAACTCCTGCTCGGCACTGAGGACGAAGCCTGCGGACGGTTGACCCACACGCCGGGGTTATCGCCCACGTTGCAGGCGCGGATTTTCTGTCTGGCGCGCAGTGGCGATTGGGACGCGGCGGCGCTCACCTTGGAAACCGGCGAGGCGCTTGGGCTCATTCGCGACAATCAGGGCGAGCTTTTGGCACGTTTTTTGGATCCCGAGCTGTTCGAGGGCGAGCCGCATCTGCCGACGCCTGAGCATCCGACACCACTGACATTTCGCCTGATGGAGGCCATCGGTGAGCCGCTGCCGACGACCGCGCTGCCGCTGGCCTTTGCGCAAAGCGATCTGCGCGCCAGCTCCGGCTGGAAGGCCCGCGCCACCGCCGCCGAACGGCTGGCCCGCGTGGGGGCGCTCTCGCCGAACCGCTGGCTTGGCATCTGGTCGGAACACCTTCCGGCGGCCTCTGGCGGCATCTGGGACCGGATCGACGTGTTGCAGGACTTCGAGAAAACCCTTTTGGCCAAGGATGTTGGCGGTCTCAACCGCACGCTACCGCCGGTTTGGGATGCGATGCGCGCCTCCGGTCTGCAAAGCGTCTTCGCCGAACTTTTCGCCACGCCACTTTCGACCCTGCCCCTGACGGGCAAGGCCTCCGAGATCGCTTTTGAAGTCGCGCTTTTGTCGCCGGATTATGAGCGGATCGCGTTGAAATGGAGCCCGGCGCTGACAAAAGATCAATTGCTGCTGCATGGGATTGCCGTGGGCGATCTGCCGACGCAGCGGCAAAACGAGGCGCAGGCCCGCGCGATTGCACAGGGGTTCCGGGGCACCGGCATTCCCGTGCGTCTGTCGTCTCTGGTGAGTGAAAAACGACTGGGCGAAGCCATCCTGCGGGCGATTGAGTTGCTCGAAGGCGGCGCGGCGGGCGATCTCGACGAGCTGTCGGATGCGATCCAATTCTTCCGCGCCATCGGGCTTGAGGCCACGGCGCGCCGCGCGGCGCTGGAGTTGTTGCTTTTGGAGCGGCGCGGATGAGCGATCACGGCTGGATTTCGCGCTTTGCCGAGGCGCAGCTGGCCGAATTGGGCGCCGCCGAGAACACGCGCTTGTCCTACGGGCGCGATTTATTAGGGTTTTCCGAATGGCTTGCGCGGCGCGGCAAGGATTTCGCAGCGGCCGAGCGCGCCGAGATCGAGGCCTATCTCGTGGCCTGCGAGGCCGAAGGGCTGGCGCAATCGACCCGCGCGCGGCGGCTGTCGTCGATCAAACAGCTCTACCGTTTTGCCTTTGAAGAGGGCTGGCGCGAGGACAATCCGGCGATCCAGATCAAAGGACCGGGACGCGCGAAACGCCTGCCGAAAACCCTCTCCGAGGAGGAGGTCTCGCGGCTTTTGGAGGCCGTGCAAGAGGTGGGCCGCACCGAGGCCGACCGGCAGCGCAACATTTGCCTGATGGAGCTTTTGTACGCCACCGGCATGCGGGTCTCGGAGCTTGTGTCCCTGCCCGTCTCGGCCACACGGGGCGACCCGAGGATGCTGTTGATCCTTGGCAAAGGCGGCAAGGAGCGCATGGTGCCGCTCTCCGATCCTGCGCGCGCCGCGCTCAAACGCTGGCTGGAAACCCGTGACGCCGCAGAGGATTTGGCCAAGCGCGAGAAAGGCGAAAAACCTTCGGCGTATCTCTTTCCCTCACGCGGCAAGACCGGGCATTTCACCCGCATTCGATTCTACCAACTCATCAAAGACATCGCGGTGCGCGCCGGTGTCAGCCCGTCTAAAGTGACGCCCCACACGTTGCGCCACGCTTTTGCGACGCATCTTTTGGCGCACGGTGCGGATTTGCGGGCGATCCAAACGCTTTTGGGCCATGCCGACCTGTCGACGACCGAGATTTACACCCATGTTCTGGACGAGCGGCTGAGGGAACTGGTGCTCACGCATCACCCTCTGGCAGAGAATTAGAACTCCTACCTCTTAGATTTACGGCACTTGGGCGGCTGTGCCTCTTGCGCAGCCCCCTGAGCGTGCCCATAACCACGGGTATGACAGAGACCATGACCGATCCCACCCTTCTTGATGCCGCCTTTTGGATCACCGCCGTCGCGATTGTGGCGCTCTTGGTGATGTCCGGCTTTTTCTCGGGCTCCGAGACCGCTTTGACCGCCGCCTCGCGCGGCAAGCTGCGCTCTCAGGCCGATAAGGGCGACAAAGGCGCCGAACGCGCGTTGAGCGTGACCGATGACAGCGAGCGGCTGATCGGCTCGGTGCTTTTGGGCAACAACCTTGTGAACATTCTGGCGACCTCTTTGGCGACTGCGATGTTCACCAAATTGTTCGGCCAGAATGGCGTGGCTTTGGCGACGTTGATCATGACCGTGCTGGTGCTGATTTTTGCCGAGGTGCTGCCGAAGACCTACGCGATCACCAACCCGGAATCCGCCGCCTCTCGTGTCGCCGGACCGATTTCCATTGTCGTGACGGTCTTTGCCCCGGTCGTGGGATTTGTGCGTCTTTTGGTGCGCGGGATTTTGCGGCTGTTTGGTGTTCAGACCGACCCCGAGGCCGATGTTTTGGCGGTGCGCGACGAGATCGCAGGCGCGATTGCTCTGGGCCATGTCGAGGGTGTGGTGGAGAAAGAGGACCGCGACCGGTTGCTGGGCGCGCTCGATCTGGGCGACCGCACGGTCGAGGAGATCATGCTGCACCGCTCGCAGATCGAGATGCTCGATGCCGACCTTCCGGCCTCTGAGATCCTTGAGCTGTCTTTGAAAAGTCCGCACACGCGCCTGCCGATGTTTCGCGATGATCCTGAAAACATCGTCGGCGTCTTGCACTCCAAAGATTTGCTGCGTGGCATGCATGCCAAACGCGTCGAACACGAGAGCGAAGACCCGCATATGATGGTGGATTTCCACGATTTCGACGTGATGACCGTGGCGATGAAACCCTATTTCGTGCCGGAAACCACCACGCTCGACGACCAGATGCGGCAGTTTTTGAAACGCCACACGCATTTCGCGCTGGTGGTCGATGAATATGGCTCACTTCAGGGTCTGATCACGCTCGAAGATATTCTCGAAGAGATCGTGGGCGAGATCACCGACGAATTCGACCGCTCCGAAGATGCACCGAAACAATCTGGCGAGACCGGTGAATGGGAGGTCGACGGCGGCATGACGATCCGCGACTTCAACCGCTGGACCGAGTGCAACCTGTCCGATGAAGAGGCCAACACCATGGCCGGTCTGGTGATCCACGAAGCGCAAACCATCCCCAATCCGGGCCAGGTGTTTTCCTTCCACGGCTATCGGTTCGAAGTCGTTGAGCGCAAAGACAACCGGATCACGAAACTCAAAATCCGCCCGCTGGGAGATCTCTGATGCTGTCCTACCAACACGGTTTCCACGCCGGAAACCTCGCCGATGTGCAAAAACACGCGCTTTTGTCGGTGATGCTCGATTACATGACCCGCAAGGACAAGCCGATCTCTTATATCGAGACCCACGCGGGGCGCGCGCTTTACGATCTGGAAGGCTCCCAGGCGCAAAAGACCGGCGAGGCCACGAAGGGGATCAAGGCGGTCGATGACTGGTTCAAGCCCTCGCACCCCTATGCCCGCGCGCGCAAGGCGATTGCCGAGGCGCATGGCAAAAACATCTACCCCGGCTCTCCGGCGATTGCGCAGGCGCTCTTGCGCGACACCGATCAGCTGCATCTGGCCGAATTGCACCCGACCGAGTTTGAGGAGCTGACCGCGAACACCAAGGCCTCGTCCAGCTTTGCCGGACTGCATCTCAAGCAACAGGATGGCATCCAATTCGCCCAGTCGATCTGTCCGCCGGAGCCGAAACGCGGCCTGATGCTGATCGATCCCTCCTATGAGATCAAATCGGATTTCGAAACGCTGCCGAGCCAGATTTACAAGCTGCACCGCAAATGGAACGTGGGCATCATTGCGCTCTGGTATCCGATCCTGAAAAACGGCACGCATCTGCCGCTGGTCGAGGGCATGCTCTATGCCAATTTCCCCGGGTGTTTGCACCACGAAGTGCGGTTCAAACCGGCGCAGAAAGGCCATGGCATGTTCGGCTCGGGCATGTTCGTGATCAACGCGCCTTTTGGGTTGTCGGATGAGGCGAACCGGCTGAGCGGGTTGTTCAAACGGCTCTGAGTTTCAACCCCTGCGCAACAAAAGCAGATGTTGCGCAACCTATTGATGTATAAGAACATGTATCCGCACAGCCGCGTTGTCACAGACGGGGCTCTCTCAGGTTGACGCTGTTCCACACACAAATATGTTAACGAAAAGTTAACCGCTATTTCGCGGACCATGTGTGGGGTTTTATTATGCTGTCTCTTTTCTCTGTCCTGGCCGGATCGGCCATGGTGTACGCCTTTACCGAGATTTTTGACTCGGACGACGATCACTCTCAATCGCAACCCGATGCACCCGAGCCCGAAGCGCCCGACACGGCCACCGTTTTCGTTGGCGAAGAAGGCGACGACAACACTCATGGCGGCGCTTTGGCGGATCGTCTCTGGGGCAATGCTGGCGATGACACCCTTGCCGGTTTGGGCGGTGACGATGTGATCGGCGGCGGTGCGGGCAATGATCTGATCTACGGCAATGCGGGGGATGACAGGCTCAACGGCAACGGCGGCGACGATCGGATCTATGGCGGTGCCGGCGACGACAGCGTGATCGGCGGCGCCGGAGACGATCTGATCTATGGGCAGGACGGCAACGATACGCTGTTCGGCTGGGGCGGAAACGACACCATCGAAGGCAACGCGGGCAACGATATTCTCTATGGCAATGCCGGTGCCGACACCCTCTTCGGGGACGCGGGCGACGACACATTGTCCGGTGGCGATGACGACGACACGCTCAACGGTGGCGAAGGCGATGACCTGCTCTACGGCGGGGACGGCGCGGATATTTTGCAGGGCGGCTACGGCGATGATTTTCTCGACGGCGGTGACGGGGATGACAAAATCTGGGACAGCGCCGGCAATGACGCAATCTTTGCAGGCGCGGGGGATGACACAATTCGCGACTATGGCGGAGAAAATGTCATTTCGGGTGGCGACGGCGACGACCGCATCTGGGACGGCGATGGCGACAGTCTCCTCTCCGGCGATGCCGGTGCGGATATCATCAGCGGCGGTGGCGGCAACGACACTCTGGACGGCGGTGAAGGCGACGACTACCTCGCTGGCGGCAGCGGCAACGACGAACTTTCTGGCGGCGCAGGCAACGATACGCTCGTCGGAGGCTTTGGCGATGATCTTTTGATCGTCACCGACGGCCAAGACACGCTTGAAGGTGGCGAAGGCGCAGACACCTTCATCTCCGACCTCACCGGCACAGAGGAGAGCGCTGATCCGGTTTTGGCGACGGTGACGGATTTTACGCCCGGCGAAGACCTGCTGCAAATCAACGTGGACGAAGACACCCCTGTCAGCGCCATCGATATGACCTACGACAGCGACGCAGGAAGCTACACGGTCCATCTGAGTTACGAGGACGGGGCGGAAGACACCCCCTTCGTGATCCATCTGGCAGAGGGCGTGACGGCCAGCGCAGAGACCCTCACAGCAAGCGACATTGTGATCCAATATGTCAGCGCGTCGCACATGTGATGCATCAAGGCTGCGACATGGACCGCCGGGGATGTTTCTCCGGCGGTCTTTTTATCAACGCGCTTTGAACAACCCGCCCAAAATGCCCCGCACGATACGTTTTCCGGTGGTGCCCGTCAGTTCTTTCATCACCATTTTGCCGAGCTGTTCGGTGATGGTTTGATCCGCGGTTGAGCGCGTGCGCGTCGATGTTTTGGGCGGCTTGGGCGCGGATGTGCGGCTATAGTGCGTGCCGTCATAGCGTCGCGCCTTGGAAAATTCGCGCTCCAAAGCCTCACGTCCTGCCACCTCTTCCTCTTTCGCCTCAAGCACTTCAGCCGCCTTGGCCGCCGCTTCGGCGCGGGCTTTGAGCATCTCAAAGGCGCTTTCGCGGTCCAGTACCGCCTCGTATTTCCCGGCAATCGGCGAGGCGGCAATGACCCCAGCGCGTTCCTCCGCCGTGATCGGCCCAAGCTGCGACGACGGCGGACGGATCAGCGTGCGTTGGGAAATGCCGGGCACGCCTTTGTCCTCCAGAAACGAGGTCACCGCCTCGCCGGTGCCGACCTCTTTGATCGCGGTTTCCACCTCGAAGGTCGGGTTCGGGCGATAGGTCTCGGCAGCACGCGACAGCGCCTTTTGATCGCGGGCGGTAAAGGCCCGCAGCGCGTGTTGCACCCGGTTGCCAAGCTGGCCCAAGATGTCCTCGGGGATGTCGTCCGGGTTTTGCGTCACGAAATAGACGCCCACGCCTTTCGACCGGATGAGACGCGCGACCTGTTCCACCTTGTCGACCAGCGCTTTCGGGGCGTCATCGAACAAGAGGTGCGCTTCGTCGAAGAAGAACACCAACTTCGGTTTGTCCGGATTGCCGATCTCCGGCAGTTCTTCGAACAATTCGGACAACAGCCACAGAAGGAAGGTCGCGTAGAGCCCCGGCGAGGACATCAACGTGTCAGCGGCAAGGATGTTCACCCGGCCGCGACCGTCAACGTCGGAGCGAATAATATCCGACAGCTCCAGCGCCGGTTCGCCGAACAGCTTGTCCCCGCCCTGATTTTCCAGCACCAAAAGATCGCGCTGAATCGCGCCGATGGAGGATTTCGAGATATTGCCGTAGCGCAGGGTCAGATCGTCGGCATTCTCACCGCACCAGACCAGAAGCGCCTGAAGGTCCTTGAGATCCAAAAGCGGCAGGCCCTGTTCGTCCGCCACGCGAAACGCGACGTTGACCACGCCTTCCTGCGCCTCGGAAAGCCCTAAAAGCCGCGAGATCAGCAGCGGCCCCATCTCCGCCACCGTGGTGCGGATCGGGTGGCCCTGTTCGCCGAACAGATCCCAGAATGTGACCGGGAAAGCCTCGTAGCTATAGCGCTCGCCCAACCCGATGGTCTCGGCGCGCGAGGTGAAGGCCTCGTGCAATTTGCTCTCCGCACTGCCGGATTTCGCCAAGCCAGACAGGTCGCCTTTGACGTCCGACAGAAACACCGGCACACCCGCCGCTGCAAAACCTTCGGCGAGGATTTGCAGTGTGACGGTCTTGCCCGTCCCGGTGGCGCCCGCGATCAACCCGTGGCGGTTGCCGTATTTAAGCAAAAGCTCCTGCGCCTCGCCATAGGCCTCTCCGCCGCCGCCCACGAAAATCCGGTCCATCTCAGCCATCCCTGTCGTTTATGTCAGATTGCGCGCGCATGATTCTCGCTCAAAACCCTGACAATTCAATCCCGTATGCCGCTACAATACTTAATTAACCACTTCGTGCCAGTCTATTGCTATCCGAACCACTTCTTCGGTTCGGATTGACTTCCTCCCTGTCAGACTGGCCGCCCGGGGCATTCCCGGTGCGGTCATTTTTTTGACCTAAGATTCAAAGATCGCGCCACCTGTGCAAGCTTGTCGCAACCAGTCGCACATCCTGTTGCTTTTTGGAGTAGAATACGGGTTTTCGGCGCAAAATTCCCGTTGACGGTCGAAATGACCTGTCATACCGTCGTCGCAATAAGTCGGCCAAGTCCGGCAGGGAGACAATCAGAGAAATCATAAGATTTCGAGCGATCCAAGAGATCCGCGAAAGCCTCGGTTCAGCCGGGGCTTTCGTCATTTTATAGCCAGCATTTTGTCTCCCAGATTGCGCCTGAGATTGCGCCTGAGTGCAAACACCTTTGCGACCTCTCGGCCATCCTTTGCCGCCCGCGTTCATCTCTCACGAAAATATTCTCTCCTCCCCCCTGACAGAGCCAATTGCCCGTGATAGATCGTTGGGGGAATTGAGCACAGACACCAACAATATATGGACAGATGATGTTTTCCATCTCTCGCAAGATCACGACCCTCGCCTCTGCAACCGTTCTGACGCTGGCTGCTGCCCTGCCGCTGGCGGCACAGGATTCCGGCCTCTCCGCAGGCACTCCGATCACGCCGGAGAGCAATGTCGGGCGTGCCTACACGCTTGAGACCCATGGCGATTGGGAAGTGCGCTGCATCAACGCGCCTGAGGGTCAGGTCGATCCGTGCAGCATGTATCAACTGTTGAAGGACGAAGACGGCACCGAAGTCGCCGAAGTGGCGCTGTTCCACGTCGGAAGCGAAGAGGTCGAGGCCGCCGCGACCTTTACCACGCCGCTTGAGACGCTGTTGACCGCACAGCTGGCGCTGTTCGTCGATGGCGAAAACGGCCGTCGCTATCCGTTCCAATTCTGCAACCGCGTGGGCTGTTTCGTGCGTGCCGGTCTGACCACCGCCGATGTCGATCTGTTGAAAAAAGGTTCTGAAGGCATGGTTGGCATCGTGCCGCTGGGCCGCACCGATGAGCCGGTGCGTTTGACGCTGTCGCTCACGGGCTTTACCGCCGCCTACACCAACGTGACCGAGCTGAATGAAGCCGCCAAGAATGGCGAAGGCCCGTCCGCACCTGAAGAAGCCCCGGCTGAGGCACCTGCGGAATAATCCGCTGCAAAACCCACGAACAAAAAAACGCCGCATCAAACCGATGCGGCGTTTTTCTTTTGAGATGTGAAAGTCTTACGGCACCTTGCGCAGCGCCAGAACCGCGTTCAACCCGCCAAAGGCAAAGGCGTTCGACAGCACCACATCGACCTTGGCGTCGCGCGCCTCGTTGGGCACCACGTCAAGGGCGCATTCCGGATCGGGCTCTTCGTAATTGATGGTCGGCGCGATGATGCCGTCCTTCAAGGCCATGATACAGGCCAGCAATTCGACCGCCCCCGTGCCGCCGATCAGGTGACCGTGCATGCTCTTCGTCGACGAAATCATGATGTTGTCGGCGTGCGATCCCAAGGCGTCGGCGACCGCCGCGCATTCGGTTTTGTCATTGGCCGCCGTGCCAGTGCCATGAGCGTTGATATAGCCGATCTCGGAGGCGTTGATCCGTGCGTCTTGAATGGCGCCGGAAATGGCCCGCGCCGCGCCCTGTTTCGAGGGCATGACAATGTCGGAGGCGTCCGAGGTCATGGCGAACCCGATGACTTCGGCGAGGATTTCCGCACCGCGCGCTTTGGCGTGGTCATAATCTTCGAACACAAAGACGGCCGCGCCCTCGCCCTGCACCATGCCGTTGCGGTTTATCGAGAACGGGCGGCAGGCGTCTTTCGACATGACGCGCAGCCCTTCCCAGGCTTTCACACCGCCAAAGCAGAGCATCGATTCAGAGCCGCCGGTGACCATGGCCGTGGCCATGCCCGAACGGATCATGTTGAACGCCTGCCCCATGGCGTGGTTCGACGACGCACAGGCGGTCGCCACGGTGAAACACGGGCCTTTGAGGTTGTATTCCATCGAGACGTGGCTGGTCGCCGCGTTGTTCATCAGCTTCGGCACGACAAAGGGGTGAACGCGGTTTTTGCCCTCCTCATAGACCATGCGGTAATTGTCGTCTTGGGTCGTCAGACCGCCGCCGGAAGTGCCCAAAACCACGCCCGAGCGCAGCGCCAGATCGCCGACGAATTCGAGGCCGGATTGCCCGATCGCCTGCTGCGCCGCCGCCAGCGTGAATTGGGTGAACCGGTCATAAAGCGCCATTTGTTGACGGTTGAACCGGCCTTCGGTGTTCCAGTCGTGGATCTGCCCGCCAATGGTGATCGCCAGACGGTCGACATCACGGAATTCCAGATCGGAAATGCCATTCTTGCCCTCGGCCATGGCCGCAAGCGTCGCAGGCACATCAAGGCCAAGCGCGTTGACCGTGCCCGCGCCGGTGATGACGACGCGCTTCATGATTTCTGGTCTGCGATCAGGGCTTCGACCGCTTTGACGATGGCGGAGACGGAAGAGATGTCGAAATCCGACTGGTCCGGCTCATTGGCGTTGAACGGCACGGAAATATCAAAGGTTTCCTCGATGGCGAAAATGCTTTCGACAAGGCCAAGGCTGTCGATGCCCAGCTCTTCGAGAGATTGATCCATCGCCACATCGCTTGGGTCCAGAACGGCCTGTTCCGCGATGATCTCGATGATTTTCTCTTTCACATCCGACATGTGATCCCCTCCGATACAGGTTTCTGGCCTGACTTAATCTGAATTTCCCGCCTAGGAAACAGGTTTTTGTGACAGTTTGGTATGATGTGACGCTGCGAATTGCACGCGTCAGGGCCGGGTCAGCCCTTTGATTTGAGCTTTGAGAGCATGCGCGGCAGACGGCGGAGCGCCTTGTACATCTCGACATGGGTCTGCATCGCGACCGCCGGATAGCCCATCATCGCTTTGCCTTTCGGCACGTTGGACAAGACGCCCGTGCCCGCCCCGATGATCGCGCCCGCGCCGATGGTCAGGTTGTCGGCGGCGCCCGCCTGCCCGCCCATAACGCAATAATCGCCGATCACGGTCGAGCCCGCGATGCCGACCTGGCCGCACAAAAGACAGTGATTGCCGACCACGACGTTGTGGCCGATGTGGACCTGATTGTCGAGTTTCGTGCCGTGGCCGATGCGCGTCGCCCGGATCGTGCCCTGGTCAATCGTGACATTGGCGCCCAGTTCAACATCGTCGCCGATCACCACAGAGCCGATGGAGGCGATGCGCAGCCACTCTTGCCCCGCCGCCTCGACCGTTTCGCCAAGGCTTTCGCGGGCTTCCTCGACAGCAGATTTTTGCTGCGTCACGAAAGAGAACCCATCCGCCCCGACCACACCACCGGGCTGGGCGATCAGCCGGTCGCCAATGGTGGCTTGCGCGCCGACTTTCACGCCGGGATGAATGAGGGCATCGTCGCCGATGGTGACACCGGCACCGATTGAGACATGCTGGGCGATTTTGGCGTTCTTGCCAATCTTGGCCCCTTTGCCAATCACGACGAGCGGGCCGATGGCCGCACCCTCGCCGATCTCGGCGCTTTCATGGATCACCGCCGTGGGATGAATCCCAGGCTCAAGCCCCAGCCCCGCATCGAAACTTGCGGTGATCCCCGCCATCGCCAGACGTGCGCGTTTGACGAGAATGGCGGCTTTCAGACCCAGCGCCTGCCAATCCGCACCCTCCCAGAGCACAGCCGCCTGAGCCGCGCCCTTAGCGATATTCTTGGCAAAACGCGGGTCCATCGCCAGCGCCAGATCGCCTTTGCCCGCGTCCTGCGGTTCACGTGCGGCCGCGACGACCAGCCCCCCGTCCCCCTCGAAAGGGGCATTCAATGAGGCGGCAAGCTCGGCAATGGTGATAGGCATTTGAAATCTCCGTCAGTCTTGCAGGTGACATAGGTGTTTTGCGCCGCTTTGCAAAGCGAAGGCGTCCGAAGTTTCCCCCGAACGCCTCAATATTTCAGCTCTGTTTCAAACTCTTGAAGAAAGTGGCACTCAACCGCCGACAGAATAGAGTTGCACACCTCTGTCTTGTAGCGCGGCCCAGATTTTCGCGTCCCGACCATAGACATCGCGACGATATTCCATGCCGCCTTTCGGCAGGGTCACGGCGGTGCGATAGATCAGGTGAACCGGCACATGTTGCTCCAACGGCACGAGGGTCTCAACGCCGGTGCGCAGTTTGGCTTGGAAAAAACCTTCCGGATCGGAGGTCTGTTTCGAGAGCAAAGCGTAAGCGAAGTCAAAGGGTTGCTGCAGACGGATACAGCCATGCGAGAAGGCGCGCACCTCACGACCAAAGAGGCTCTTCGAGGGCGTGTCATGCAGGTAGATGTTGTATTTGTTCGGGAACATGAACTTCACGAGACCCAAGGCGTTGCTGTTCGACGGCGGTTGCTTGAGGTTGAACGGGAAGCTGCGGGTCGTGTATTGCGAGAAGTCCACATTGGCGCGGTTCACCGTGCGACCGCGGCTGTCCACAAGACGCAGGTGACCGGCGGCATTCGGGTTCCGCTGCATCATCGGCAGGTATTCTTTGACGGCGATCGAGCGCGGCACGTGCCAGGTCGGGTTGATGACCATATGCTCCATCTCGTCGGAAAACTCCGGGCTGCGGCGATCACCGGAATTTTGACCGATCACCGAACGGGTTTCAAAGGTCACGCGGCCATGATCGACGATCTTGGCGGAGAAATCCGTCAGATTGACCCAGATGTGACGCTCGCCCAAAGGCATGTTGATCCAGCGCTCACGCTCCAGCGCGACCAAAATGGAGGCCATGCGTTTTTCCGGGCTGAGGTTGATCTCGTCAATCGTCGCCTGCCCGGCCACACCGTCAGAGGTCAGACCGTGGTCCATCTGGAACTGCTGGACAGCCTTTTCCATCTTCGCGTCATAGCCGGTCGCCGCCGAGCGCGGCAGATAGCCCATGGCCATCAGACGGTTGCGCAGAA
Organism: Celeribacter naphthalenivorans; assembly: GCF_020524585.1. Taxonomy (GTDB): domain Bacteria; phylum Pseudomonadota; class Alphaproteobacteria; order Rhodobacterales; family Rhodobacteraceae; genus Celeribacter; species Celeribacter naphthalenivorans. Next base: position 174,222 of record NZ_JAIVLK010000006.1, on the reverse strand, counting down.
GGATCACGCCATTGCCCGTCGCGCCGGGTTCGTATTTGCCGCCCGGCACCGTCTGGCCCCAGCCGCCATGAGCGATCAGCTCTTCGAGCTTGGCTTTTTCTTTCAACAGGCGGGCATATTCCGGCGAGCTGGGTTCGAGCTTGCGCAGATAGGCCTGAGGGTTGGATTGGGTGAAATTGGTGAGCACCTCAAGGCCGTCGCGGTAGGGCACCTGACGCACGAGGCCTGCGTCGATGCGGGACGGGATCAGCTGGCCGGTCTGCACGTCGCGGGCATAATCGAGAAAGAGCTGCGCCAGAGCGACTTCGGCGCGGCCCAGATCGCGGTCGGATTTGATCGCCCGCAGGTTGGCCTCGAGGAGCGAGGTGTCATAGGGCGCGAGACCTTTGTCCGGCGCGGATTGAACCGCGCGCAGGAGCGCCTGACGCCGCGCTTTCGCACTGGCGCTTTGATCGGCGAAGACCGGTTTGTAGCCATTGGAGCGGTAGAAGTCCGACAGAACCTTGGACGAGGACGCCGCTTCAGCCACCGATTGCATGAAAGCGCTGACCTGCTGGGCCTGAGCGGTCACGGGCATAAGCGCCAGAGGTGCGCTTGTCAGGGCGAGACTCAGGGCAACGAGACCGGCCTTCAACAGGGGCGCTTTCCGGCGCAAAGGCGCGGCTTGCGGGGTGTCAGTATGATGTGCGGCGCGATGTGCAGCAGGGGAAACCGGTGAAAAAAACATATCGGTCCTCGGGAAACTTGGGGTGGAAAGGCCAGAATAGGCCCGGAATGGCTCAGCAGTCGTTCGGAAAAGGTTACAGGAGTTCCGAGCGCAGCGTCAGGGGGGAAGAACGCAGTGAGGCGCCCCTGTGCCATATGCACAACAGTTGACGCAAAAGGGAAGGAAATCGGATTTTTCCCCTTAAAACCGGGGGCTTCCCAAAAGACCCAAAACGCTCAGGCGGCCTTGGCATCAGTTCCACGGACGCAGACTTGAGAGCCACTGACAGGCCGACGCGCGCAACTCGAAGCCTTGGAAATTGTTCCCGCAGGTAAGGTCTTACATCATATTTTGCGCAAAAACCCGCCGATTTCACCCTTTGTTAAGCTCTGCGCCAAAACCGGTGCTTGGCCCAAGAATCACAATATGCCATAACCCCATCAGAGCGACAGGGATGTGGCTCACCCGAGAGGTTTTAACAGGTTTCGACGTCAGCTTGCGTCCAGAAACACCCGAAACTGCCGGATCACATGTTTGTGACGATCGGAGGATTTGGGAGCGTGTTTGGATCAAAATGCTGAAAAAGAAGGCAAAAGACCGCGAAAAGGCAAGTTTGTCTGATCTAAGTCATTGTTCTGTTGAGAATCTTGGTTAAGAATGCCGGAACAAGCGGCACAAGCCGCAAATGGCGGCACATCCATAAACAGCCGCGTGAGGCGGGAACAGGTAAGCGACGGGACGCTTTAAAGAATGACAACGAAAGCAACGGGCGTGCTCACACGCCGTGGACTTCTTCGCGGTTTTGCAGCAACCGCAATCAGCGCAGCTCCAGTATATGCCAATGCAGCAGGCTTCCTGCGCGGCTCCGGCGACATTCGTCGGATCAACATGTATTCGGGCCGCACGGGCGAAAGCATCGACACCATCTATTGGATCGAAGGCGAATACATCCCTGAGGCGCTCAAGGAAGTGACATACTTCTTCCGCGACTGGCGCAACTCGCAGGTCAAGGCCGTGGATGCGCGCACCGTCGACATCATGACCGCCGCGCACCGCCTGATGGAAACCGACGAGCCCTATATGCTCCTCTCCGGCTATCGCTCGCCCGAGACCAACGCCATGCTGCGTTCGCGCTCGCGCGGTGTTGCCAAGAACTCGCTTCACATGAAAGCCCAAGCCGCAGACCTGCGTCTCAAGTCGCGTTCTGTGACGCAAATGGCCTCTGCCGCACAAGCCTGCTCCGCTGGTGGCGTGGGCACTTACCGTGGCTCCAACTTCGTTCACATGGATTGCGGCGTGGTTCGCAGCTGGAACGGTTAAGAGATTTGCTGATCCCGAACAGCGTAAAGGCCGCCCAATGTGGGCGGCTTTTTTGATGGCAGAATATGAAAACGGCGCCCGATTGCGGCGCCGTTTCGTGTTTTCGACTGACGGGGGCTATTGCGCAGGCTCCAGAGGCTTCAACCGATCCGGCGTGTTGGCCTCGAAATAGGCTTCTTGCTCCGGGGTCAGGTCGATCTCTTCATAACCGGTCACCATCGGACGGACATGGTTCCGAAAACCGTGGCCCGTCGTCAAAAGATAGACATGCGCGATGACGAAGGCGAAGATCACATAGGCCGCCAAGAGGTGAATGTTTCGCACCACGGCGAGCACAAGGGTGCTGTCAGACCCGCTATCCCAAAAATTATAGGTCAGGTAGAGAATGCCGGTGACCCAGATCGCCGGGAAGACAAACCACTTCAGCCCGAAATAGGTCGCGGCCTGAAGCGGATTGTGTTTGCGCCAATATTGCTTTTGGTAGGGCGCCTCTTCGCCTTTGAAAATGCCGTAAGCATAGTAGCGCGCGGTGGCGAGCATACCTTCGACCTTCGGCAGGAATTGCCGCCATGTGCCTGTGGTGAAAAGCCAAAACGTGGCGAAAATCCACACGACCAGAAGCGTAAGCGCGGCCAATGTGTGGAGCATGACGGCAGACCCGAAGGGAATGAGCGCATGTACGCCGCTCACGCGAAGGCCGGTGAACATCAGCACCGCAATCAACAGCGCCTGCGTCCAATGCCAGAGCCGTTCAAACCGGGGGCAAACCTTGACGATCCGTTTGGTCATCGGTGTGTCCCTCATTTGCGTGTGACGAGCCGCAAAATGCCGTGGCCGATGACGCCCTGCCGTGGACCAGTCCCAATAGGTCTTAGTCGCCACGCCACCGCGCGCGAACTCCGGGATGTGACAGGTCTGACAGGCAACTTTATCGACGTGATCATTGAGCTTGATCGCCATGAGATCGCCCTCATGCGGGTTGTCGCTGTGACAGCTTTCGCAAGAGGCCGAGAACCGCTCCTCTCCCGGATGACCGAGGCCCACTGTGTCCTTCGCGTCCATAAGGTAACGCGATCCGGCCCAGCTGTGGCTCTCTTCCCGGTGGCAATCGGAGCAGACCATATTGGCGCTGTCTTTTGACATATGTACATCGGTGTGGATGTCCGGGTCATAAAGCACAGAACTCAGATCGCCGTGTTTCACATTGTCGCCGCCGCCACCGAAGAAATGGCACTGGCCGCAATTCTCGCGCGTCGGCAGGCCCACCGATTGCGCCGATTTCATGAGATCGACCGCCCAAGCGTCGGCACCTGTGATCGTCTGCCCCTTGACCGGCAGGCCGGAGATGTCGCCCAGAGGCGGGTGCCCTGCCCCGGTCGCGAGTTTCGTATATTGCCCGGATTGTCGAACCGACTTTGATTTATCGCAAATGCTTCTTTGAAATCGACTTGATGGGAGGCATTGGCCCGGCACCATTCGAAAAAATCACCCCGTCTGAATTTTTTTTGAAACTTTCCCGAAACGCCGTCGTGACTCTGGGCAAGAGCGGCTCACGAGCTGGCTCGAAACGCGAAACAAACGCACTTTATACGGAGACGACCCATGAAATTTCTGATGACCGCCGCCGCCATGACGATGAGCCTGACCGCCACCGCCGCTTTCGCAAGCGACGACATGATGCAAAAGGTCGAGGCCGCCGATCAGTCCGTCGCCAACGGCATCGTCAGCGCCGACAGCATCACCGCTGCGCAAAACGGCTGGCTCGTCGTGCATCGCACCGATGAGACCATGAAACCGGGCCCGGTCGTCGCCTATGCGCCGCTGCGTGCGGGCGAAACGAAAGACGTCGCCGCGATCCTGACCGAAGAGGTCAAGCCGGGCGAGATGCTTATGCTGATGATCCACGCCGAAGAAGGCGGCATGCATACCGGCGTGTTCGAATACACGCTGGGCGCCAAGGAAGACGGCCCGATCCGCGTCGACGACAAGCTGGTGATGACCACCATCACCGCGATGTAATCCGCGCCAAACGGTGACAACACCCGGCGCGTGATCCGTGCCGGGTGTTTTTATGTGTCCGGACGCTATATGCTTTCTGAAACTGGTGTTTGGTACAGGATTCAAAGATGCGCACACGGGCAGAGATCGAAGAGATGATCGCACGGATCGCGCTCAAGGATCGTCACGCCTTTTCAGAGCTTTATGACGCCACGAATGGCAAGCTGTTCGGCGTCGTGCTGCGCGTCTTGAACAACCGCGCAGAGGCAGAGGATGTGTTGCAGGAGGTCTATCTGCGCGTCTGGCACAAGGCGGACCGCTATGCCGTGACGGGTCACAGTCCGATCACCTGGCTCGTCACCGTGGCGCGCAATCTGGCGATCGACCGGCTCCGCGCGAAACAGCGACAGGGCCATCCGCGCGACGTGAGCGAGATGTCCGATCTCGCCGATCCCGGCCCGAGCCCTGAGGCGCAAAGCATCGCAGCCTCGGAAAATGCCCGGCTGAACGTTTGCCTCGACGCGCTGGAACCCGACCGCAAAGACGCCGTGCGCGGCGCCTATCTTGAGGGCCATAGCTACGCCGATCTGGCCGAGAAATTTCGCGTGCCGCTGAACACCATGCGCACTTGGCTGCGGCGCAGCCTGATCTCCTTGCGCGACTGCCTGAATGCTTAACCTGAACCTCTAACCGAGGATGGCCCAATGACCGATGAGAGCGATCACATGGATCACACGGAAAGCAACGACCCAGCACTTGCCGGGGAATATGTGCTGCGCCTGCTCGATGCGGTCGAGGAGGCCCGGTTCAAAGCGCGTCTGAAAGACGACCCGGAGCTTCAGCGCATGGTGCATGAATGGGAGCGCGAATTGGCGGTTTTCGCGGGCGATCTGGCCGAAGTGCGGCCTTCGAAAGCGCTGAAATCCCGGATCATGGCCCAGATCGCCCCCGCGCCCACTGGCCCGAAACGCTCGATCTTCGGGCTTTGGGTCTCGGGGGCGGCCGCCGTCGCCATGATCGGTTTTCTCGCCTTCGCCCCAGTGCTGAACGCTCCCGGTCCGAAATTCCACGTCGATCTGGTGAGCGGCGATCTGGTGGTCGCCGCAGGGTTTATCCCTGAAACCGATGTGATGATCGTGCAGTTGAACCAAGGCGCGCCGCGCCCCGGTCGAGTGCTCGAACTTTGGCTCATCGCAGATGGGTCTGAGACGCCCGTCTCCTTGGGCCTCGTGCCCTCAGAGATCGGCGAGATTCGTGTGACCATCCCGCCCGCGCTTTTGGCACAGGTCGAAGGCGCCACCATGGCCGTCTCGGATGAGCCTCCGGGCGGCTCGCCCACAGGCCAACCGACAGGCGACATTTTGGCCTCTGCGGCGGTGTTTGAACTCTGAGAGGCTGGAAATCTGGGGCAAGGCTCGCTACCAAGGCTTTGAAACCTCGACAGAAAGAGCCTCGCATGTCCTCCCCCGTGATCGTCAACCAAATCGACGAAGACTTTGGCCGCATCCTCGCCGCGCATCCAAGCGCGCCGCGGGTGATCGATCATTTCGACCGCGAGCGCCCTTGGGAGTTGCCGCAGGAGGCGGAGGTCTTGGTGACGCGGGCGTTTCGCACTTGGGCCGAGGCGCCGCAAATGGCGTATCCGCATCTCAAATGGGTGCAAACCTTTTCCGCCGGGATCGAGATCTATCCCGAGTGGCTGATGCGCGCCCCGATCGTCACCAACGGTCGCGGCCTGACCGCGCCGCAGATTGCCGAATATGTCTTGGCGGCGATGCTCTTGGTGGAAAAGGATATTTTCGCGGCGCGCACCACCTCTCTTGCGGATTGGGGGGCCCGGGAATTTGGCACTCTAGAGGGCAAGACGCTGGGCCTCATCGGCTATGGCGCCATCGGCGATGCGGTGGCAAAGCGCGCGCGGGCTTTTGATATGCGGGTGCTGGCCGCGCGGCGTGGCGTTTGGGAGGCGGTGCCAGAAGAGATCACCCCCTGTGCCAGCGCCGAGGAGGTCATGGCGGGCTCCGATCACGTCGTTTTGGCGATGCCGCACACGCCGGAAACCGAGGCGATGGTCAATGACGCTCTGTTGTCCCACGCAAAGCCGGGGCTGCATCTGATCAATGTGGCGCGCGGGGCGTTGGTGGATCAGCCAGCACTATTGCGGGCGTTGGATGCGGGGCAGCTGAGCAAGGCGACGCTCGACGTCACCCATCCCGAACCGCCCGAGGCCGATGATCCAATATGGACCCATCCGAAGGTGCTTTTGACCCCGCATGAATCCTACAAAGGCGGCACGGCGGAACGCGGACGCTTCGAGCAAAAGACGCTCAACAATCTGAGCGCCCTGCTCGCCGGCGCGCCGCTGTCAGATGTGGTCAATCTGGCACGCGGCTATTGAGGCCTAAGCGCCTGTAAAAGCGGGCACTTGCATCGGTTCGAGATCGGCCGGGCTTTCACCCTCTTCGATGTTTTGGCAGGCCACCGGATAATGGTCGGCGGTGGTGCATTGCGACACCGGGTATTTGCCGTCTGCGCAGCCCGAAAGCGTCAGCAGGACCACCACGGGAAGCAGTGCGGGCAGTATCAGCTTTTTCATGACTCTCTCCTTTCGAAAGCGTTCTGTCTTGCCTCTAATGCGGTCGTTTTGACGGCTTCGTCAATATGTAGAATGCCTAAAAGTGAACTGATTAGTTCACTTATTGTGACAAAGCCAAAACCCGCCCCTCTTTGCAAAGGGCGGGCTGTTTTTCAGGCATCAAACAGTGTCAGGCAATGATCTCGAATTTCGTCACATCGACCATACCCCGGTCGGTGATTTTGAGCGCCGGAATGACCGGAAGCGCCAGAAAGGCCAGTTGCAAAAACGGCTCTTCCAGCGTGACCCCAAGAGAGGCCGCCGCCGCGCGCAGATCGACCAGATCATCGCGCACCACCTCAAAAGGCTCAAGGCTCATCAGCCCCGCGACCGGCAGCGCCAACTCGGCGAGAACCTGGCCGTCTTTCACCACGACAAAGCCGCCTTCGATCTCCGACAGGCGGTTCGCGGCCAGCGCCATATCGGCGTAATCGACCCCAACGCAGGCGATATTGTGGTGATCGTGACAAACGGTCGAGGCAATCGCGCCTGCTTTGAGGCCAAAGCCTTTGACAAAACCGCTCGCGATATTGCCGTTCTTGCCGTGGCGTTCGATGACGGTGATCCGCGACAGATCGCGCGCGGGGTCCGGCGCCTTATCGCCATCGACGATGGGCACGGTCTCGCGCAGGTGTTCGGTGATGATTTTGCCCTCGATGATGCCGATCACATCAACCTCTTCGCGGTTGCCGGAGGTGCGGAACTGCTCCGGCGTGACCTTGGGCGCTTTGACCGAACCACGCCCCACGGGCGCCACATGACCACGCGCGGCGAAGGCCGCGTCCGTCACCTCAACTCCGCCCGCGAAGACCATGGATGCATTGCAGTTTTCCAGACTGTCGAGCACCACAATATCGGCGCGTTTGCCCGGCGCGATCATGCCGCGATCCTTGAGCCCAAAGGCCTCAGCCGCCGACAAAGTGGCCGCGCGGTAAACCGCCAGAGCCGGGCTTCCAAGCGCAATCAATGTGCGGATCACGTAATCCAGATGACCATGCTCGCCGATGTCCAGCGGGTTGCGATCATCGGTGCAGAGGCACATGTAGGGCGCGCTCAGTTGGGTCAAAAGCGGTTGCAACGCGTGCATGTCTTTGGACACAGAGCCTTCGCGGATCAGCACCCGCATGCCTTTGCGCAATTTCTCACGCGCTTCCTCGACGGTGGTCGCCTCATGTTCGGTGCGAATGCCGGCGGCGATATAGGCGTTCAAATCCATGCCGGAGAGCTGCGGACAGTGGCCGTCGATATGGGCGTCCTCAAAAAGGCGAAGTTTCTTCATCGCCTCCGGGTCGCGGAAAATCACGCCGGGATAATTCATGAATTCCGCCAGACCGATGCCCGAGGGATGCCCCATAACCTCTTGCAAATCCTCCGCCAAAAGCTCGGCCCCTGCCGTCTCCATATGCGTGGACGGCACACAGGACGACAGCTGCACGCGGATCGACATCAGCGTATGCTCGGAGGCCTGTTGGAAATAACGAATGCCCGGCAGGCCGATCACATTGGCAATCTCATGCGGGTCGCAGATCGCCGTCGTCACGCCGCGCGGCAAGACGCAGCGGTCGAACTCAAAGGGCGTCACCAGAGAGCTTTCGATATGAAGATGTGTGTCGATAAAGCCGGGCACGATCACCTTGCCGGTCACGTCGATCTCGCGTTTCCCCTCGTAACGCTCGTAAACGCCCGCGATCCTGTCCCCCACGATGGCGACATCGCCGACGATCAACTCACCGGTCATGAGATCAAAGATCGAGCCGTTCTTGAGCACAATATCCGCAGGCGCCTCGCCGCGCGCCACGGCAATTCGATGTTCCAAATCGCTCATGATCTTCTCCTTAAACTCACGCCTTAAACCCGGACTGCGGGAACGCGTTCAATGTCTTCCGGCAGGCCCAAAGCCGCGCGTTCAGCGTCCCGGCGACTGACCAGCCAGACCACGCGCCCGCCCGCCTCGCATTTCGCCGTGATCACCTTGCGCTGATCCGACAAAAGCCAATCTTCTGTGCCGTAACTTTGGCCCACGATGACCCGCTCCGCATCGCGGCGGGCAAGCTCCAGCATGGGCGCAAACTCGGCCTCGGCGCAGATCACCAGATCGGCCTCTTGAAGCCGCTGCACGGCCCGCAACGTCATCAGGTCGGGCTCGAGGCTTCCGACCGGCAAAAGCGTAATGGCGCCCTGCCCGCCCTTTGTGCCACTCTCCGGCGCACCGCCCTCGGCAATCGCGGCCTTGATCACTTTTGCGGCCTCGCGCTCGGCGCCTTTGGCAAAGAGCCGTCGCGGCGTCTCTGCATAGACCCAGCGCCAAAACGCCCGACGTTTGGCGCGCGGCACTTCTTCGGCCACATGGTCCCGCAGTCGCCCGCCAAGCGCCACGAGATCGCCCAAACGCGGCTCGAGCATCTCCTCCAGACGGGTCTTGATCTGACGCGCCAAAACCGGCGCGGCCCCTTCGGTGCCGATCGCCACCACCAAGGGATCGCGGTCCACCAGAGAGGGCGTGTTCGCCTCGCAGAGATCCGGCCTGTCGACGACATTGACCAAGGCGCCCGCCGCCCGCACCACATGATAAAGCTCGGAATCGCGCGCGTCATCCTCGGTGCAAACGAACACCAGCGCGGCATTGGCAAAAAGGTCATCGGTGATCTCGCCCGCATGCTGAACGGCGCGGCCTTCGGCCACCAAAGCGGCCAGTTCCGGCTCCAGCTCCGGCGCCACCAAGACGATCCGCGCCTCGGTCTTGAGCATCAGGCGGGCCTTTTGTGCCGCCGTTTCACCGCCACCAATGATGACGACATCGCGCTCGATCATGCGCAAGAACATGGGGAAGAATTTCATAAGCACCGCCTCTTTGTGGACTTTCTCGCAGGGTCTCCGATCAGCCCGGAAATGACAACCTGAAATGACAGGACTGTCTGGCTCCCCAACCGGCGTTAACTTTGCCTTTACGCAGCCTTTTTGGGGCTCCCGCCTAAATATTTGGTCAAAAAACCTTTTCTTGACAATTTTCAGTGCAGGGTCACCGTCAACAGAAGAAAGTTTCATTTTGCAAAGCGTGACATGACCTCCCCATGACCCAAGCTCAGAAAATCGAACCTGAAAACGACGACCTCCTCGACCTGTTCATCATCGGCGGCGGGGTCAATGGCTGTGGCATCGCCCGCGATGCGGCGGGGCGCGGACTTGAGGTCGCGCTGGCTGAGATGGGCGATCTGGCGCAGGCGACTTCTTCGGCCTCCTCGAAACTCTTCCACGGCGGGCTTCGCTATCTCGAATATGGCGAAGTCCGTCTGGTGCGCGAGGCTTTGGAAGAGCGCGAAGTGCTGCTTCAGGCCATGCCGCATATCTCCTTCCCAATGCGCTTTGTCCTGCCGCTTTCGAAAGAGATGCGCTTCGACGCCGACACGCCAATCTCGAAGCTGTTGAAATACACCATGCCCTGGCTCAAAGGCCAGCGCCCCGGCTGGATCATCCGCGTCGGGCTTTGGATGTATGACCATCTGGGCAAGCGCAAAATTTTGCCCGGCACCACGGGCTATAACCTTGCCGGGCGGCCCGAGGGCGCGCCCTTGAAGGACATGTTCAAACACGCTTTTGAATATTCCGACGTCTGGGTGAATGACGCCCGCCTTGTGGTTTTAAACGCCATGGATGCGCGCGATCTGGGCGCCCGGATCATGACGCGGGCCAAGGTCACCTCGGCCCGGCGTGAGGTGGATCATTGGGTGATTGAGGTCGAGGGCCAAGGAAACTTCCGCGCCAAAGCGCTCGTGAACGCCGGTGGGCCTTGGGTCGCCGACATTGTTACCGGCGTGATCGGCATCAACTCATCCGAGCGCATCCGCCTCGTGCGCGGCTCACATATCGTCGTCAACCGCCTCTATGAGCACGACAAGGCCTATTTCCTGCAAGGCTCCGACGGGCGCATCATCTTTTTCCTGCCGTATCAGCGCGATTTCACCATGATCGGCACCACCGAAGCCCCGCATGAGGCCGATCCTCTCGTGGCCGAGGCAACCTTTGAAGAGAAACGCTACCTCCTTGATTTCGCGAACCAATATCTCAAGACACCGCTGACCCAAGCCGATGTGGTACATTCCTTCGCCGGTGTCCGCCCGCTCTATGAGGACGGCGCCTCGACGGCCACCGCCGCCACCCGCGAATACGTCCTTTCGCTCGATGAAAACGGCCCGCCTTTGCTTAATGTTTTCGGCGGCAAAATCACCACCTACCGCAAATTGGCCGAGGCCGCTCTGGACAAGCTCAGCGGGCATTTCACCATGTCCCACCCCTGGACCAAAGGCGCCGCCCTGCCCGGTGGTTTCACCTATGGTCGGGACAAAGAACAGGCGACCTCGCTCATCCTGCAATTCCCGTTTCTGAGCTTTGAGGCCGCCGAACGCCTCGTCCATCTCTACGGGCGCAATGCGGCGGGGATTTTCGAGGATGTGGTCGGCGCTTCCGACATGGGGCGGGATTTCGGCCATGGGCTGACCGAGGCGGAGCTGCGCTATCTGATCCGCGAAGAATTCGCCCGCGAGGTCGAAGATGTGATCTGGCGGCGCACCAAATTGGGTCTGCGCCTCACCGCCGCCGAGATCGCCGCCATCGACGACTGGATGCGCCAAAACGTGCCTCTGCTTGTCGAAGCATGAAAACCACGCCATCACCAAATGCGTGATGCCGGTAAGGCGGACCGCACGGTGCGCCTTTGTTTTGGACAGGGCGTTTCGCTGGTCAAATACTCAAAAAGGCGGGGAATTTCCCCGCCTTCTTTCTGATACTCTGTTTCAGACGAATGAACTGACCAGATTTTCCAACCGCTCCTGCCGCCCCGAGCGCGGCTCAGGGTTGATGTCCTCGGCCAGTACCCGCGCATGAATGCTGTCCAAATCGCCTTTTTTCAGCATTTCTGCGTTTTCCGGCTTGTCCCAATCGCCATAGCGCGCCGTCCGCGCGTCCTCCAAACGCCCGTCTTCCAGCATGGCCGCCGCCGCTTTCAGCCCCCGCGCGCACATATCCATGCCGCCGACATGGGCCAAAATAAGGTCTTCCGCGTCCAAGGATTGCCGCCGGATGCGCGCATCGAAATTGGTGCCGCCAGTGGTGAAGCCGCCCGCTTTCAGTACCTCGTAATAGGCCAGCGCCACCTCATGCGGCGCGTTCGGGAATTGATCGGTGTCCCAGCCGGATTGGTAATCGTTGCGGTTCATGTCGATGGAGCCGAGGATGCCCAAAGAGCCCGCAAGCGCCAACTCATGCTCAAACGAATGCCCGGCCAGAATGGCGTGTCCCTGTTCGATGTTCATTTTGACTTCATTCTCAAGCCCGTAACGCTTGAGAAAGCCATAAACCGTCGCCACGTCGAAATCATATTGGTGCTTCGACGGCTCCTGCGGCTTCGGCTCGACCAGAATGGCACCGTCCCAGCCCATTTTGTGCTTATACTCGACCACCATTTCGAGCATCTTCGCCGCCTGATCCGCCTCTTTGCCGAGGTCGGTATTGAGCAGCGTCTCATAGCCTTCGCGCCCGCCCCAAAGCACATAGTTCTGGCCGCCGAGTTTGATCGTCGCATCCATGCAGGATTTGATCGTCGCGGCGCTGTAGGCAAACACGTCCGGGTCCGGGTTGGTGGCCGATCCGGCCATGAACCGGCGATGGGTAAAGAGGTTCGCGGTGCCCCACAGAAGCTTGGTTTTCGAGCCTTCCATCTTTTCCGCAAAATAATCGACAATTTCCTCGAGATTGCGTTTGTTTTCGGCAAAACTCGCGCCTTCGGGCCGCACATCGAGGTCGTGGAAACAAAAGAACGGCGCTTGCAGGATGTCGAACATCTCGAAGGCCACATCGGCCTTCATTTTGGCCTTGTCCATGCCCTCGCCGAACCACGGACGATCAAAGGTCCGCCCGCCGAACGGATCGCCGCCCTCATAGGCAAAGCTGTGCCAATAGGCCACGGCAAAGCGCAGATGGTCCTCCATCCGCTTGCCCATCACCACCTCATCGGGGTTGTAATGTTTGAAAGCAAATTCATTGGCACTCGTTGGGCCTTCATATTTGATCTGCGGAATGTTTTTGAAAAACTCTGTCATGTCAGCCTCTTGAGTGCATGTTGTGCGGATTTAAAACGAGCGAACCCGTCCTCATATGCCGCCGTCAAATCGGAAATCGGGTCGATGGTGGCCTGAATGCGCGGTGCGGTGGCGATCTCTGCCCCGCCACCTGTCGCGGCCATCATGCCCAGACGCGCAGCGCCAAAGGCACCGCCAAAATCACCAGCGACCGGAAGGTCCACCGGCACGCCCAAAGCGGTGGCGATGGCCTCCAGCCAATAGTGCGATTTCGAGCCGCCGCCGACGGCCAAAAGCCGGTCGATCTTGGTGCCGGTGGCGGCCAGTGCCTCGGCGCAGTCCTTGATGGCGAAAGTGACGCCTTCGAGCACCGCGCGGGTGCCCGCCACCGTGTCTGTGGCGTGTTCGAGGCCCGTAAAGGCGCCGCGGATGGCAGCATCGTTCAAAGGCGTGCGTTCGCCGCCAAGATAAGGCAGGAATTGCGTCTTGGTGGGCGCTTTGAGTGCGCCGAGGTTGGCGGTCAGCTCCGCCGCACCCTTGCCCACGAACCGCCCGTACCAATTGAGCGCATCGGTGGCGGCCAGGATCACGCCCATCTGGTGCCAAGTCTCAGGCAGGGCGTGGCAAAAGGTGTGAACAGCCGTGTCGGCGTCGGGTTGATAGCCATCGTTGGCCGCGAACAACACGCCGGAGGTGCCGAGCGAGACAAAAGCCTGCCCTGCTTTGACGACGCCCACACCGATGGCCGAAGCGGCATTGTCGCCGCCGCCGCCCGCGATCACACAAGATGGGGACAGGCCCCATTGGGCCGCAAGCTCCGGGCGCAATTGGCCGGAGACTTCGGAGCCCTCGACCAGACGCGGCATGTAGCTACGGTCCATATCGGTGGCTGCCAAAAGCGAATCCGACCAATCCCGCGCCGATGTGTCGAACCAGGCGGTGCCCGCGCTGTCGGACATCTCACCGACGAACTCTCCGGTCAGGTAGAGGCGCAGATAATCTTTGGGAAGCAAGACCTTGGCGGTCGCTTTGAAGGTCTCCGGCTCATGATGTTTGACCCAAACGAGCTTTGGCGCAGTGAAGCCCGGAAAGACGATGTTGCCGGTAATCGCCCGGAACTGAGGATCGGCATCGAGCGCCGCCGCTTCGCGATAAGACCGCGTGTCATTCCACAGGATGCAGGGGCGCAACACCTGATCGGAAGCATCCAAAAGCGTCGCGCCATGCATCTGCCCCGACAAGCCGATGCCCGTCACGCCCGACAGATCCGCCTGCACTTTCAACGCCGCCATGACGGTGTCGCAGGCCGCAAGCCAACTGGCCGGGTCCTGTTCAGACCACCCGTCATGTGGACGCTCATTGGTGAGAGCTGCATTGGCCTCCGCAACGACGCTCTGATCCGCGTCCATCAGCAAGGCTTTGAGACCGGAGGTCCCGAGATCAAGTCCGATATACATGTGTCATCCGTTTCAATAGGCCTGAGGCGGCTTTTTTCCCATGATGATCATGCCGAGAATGTCCTCGTCCGTGACCTCATTCACGTTCACCGTCCCGACTTTCTGGCCGTTCTTCATCACCATCGCCCGGTCGCACAGCCGCATGACGTTGTGGATGTCATGCTCGATCAGGAAGATGCCAAGGCCTTGGGCTTTCAGCTCCTCGATCAGCTCCGCGACCATCTGGGTCTCATGCGGCCCCAACGCGGCGGTCGGTTCGTCCATGATCAGGATTTTGGCGTTGAAATAGACCGCGCGGGCGATGGCGACGGACTGACGCTGACCACCAGAAAGCGCGGAAACCGGCACTTTGAATTTTTTGAAGTTCGGATTGAGCCGTCCCATGATCTTGCGGGTTTCGGCCTCCATCGCGGGTTCGTCGACAAAACCAAGAGGCGTCACCAATTCGCGGCCCAGAAAGAGGTTCGAAGCCGCATCGAGATTGTCCGCCAGCGCCAGCGTCTGGTAGATCGTCTCGACATTGTAGCGCCGCGCGTCTCGGGTGTTGCGGATCTCGGCATGCTCGCCGTTGATCACGATCTCGCCCGCGTCCTTTTGATAAGCACCGGAGAGGCATTTGATCAGCGTCGACTTTCCCGCGCCATTGTGCCCCAAAAGTCCAACAACTTCGCCGGGATAGAGGTCGATGCTCACGTGATCCACCGCCTTGACGCCGCCGAAGGCGATGGAAATATCCTTGAGTTCGACAAGAGGCGTGCCGGTGTTCGGATTGCTGCTCATGATCATCTCTCCTTACACTTTGATGCCGAGGCGTTTGCGATATTGGATGTCGATCCAGACCGCGAAGACCAGAACAGACCCGACGACGATGTTCTGAAGCGGCGCATCGACGCCCACCATCGCCATGCCGGATTGCAGCGACTGCATGATCAGCGCGCCTAGAATGGCCCCGTGAATGGTGCCGATCCCGCCGGACAAAGCCGTCCCCCCGATCACCGCCGCCGCAATCACGCGCAGCTCGTCCAAAGTGCCGATGTCATTGGAGTGCACCGACAGACGCGCCGAGGCGATCACTGCAGAGAGACCAGACAGAAAGCCCATCAGCGCGAAGATTTTGACCGTCAGAAGTTTGGTGTTGATCCCCGACAATTCCGCCGCATCCGGGTTGCCCCCGGTGGCGAAGATATATTTGCCCAGCCGCGTCTTCTTGGCGACCATGGTCATGGCAATCGCCACGACGATCAGCACGAGAACCGAGATCGGCAGGCCGTAGGCTTCGGTATAGCCATCGGGCAAGACGTCACCGCGGGCTTCGAACAGGCGGCGCAGCTTGCCGGTCGGGATGTCATAGGCGTTGAGTGTCGCGACATAGCCGATGATGACGGCGACAATTAGCCCGCCGACGGTGAATTCGGCCCAGAGCGGCTTTGTCGGAAAACCGTGATTTTTCTTGGCCTTGCGGGCATTGTAGAGGGCAAAGATCGCGCCTGCGACGGCCAGTGCGCAGATGATCCAGGACAGGGTGGCGCCAATGGTGCCTTCCGCCCCACCCAAGACGAGAAAGTTCTGATCCAAAGGCGCAATCGTCTGGCCATCGGTGACATACCAGCCGACAAAGCGCCAGATCAGCAGACCGCCAAGGGTGACGATGAAGGCCGGGATGCCCTGATAGCCGATCAGCCAGCCGTTGAAGGCACCTATGAGGGTGCCGACAACAAGACAGGTCACAATCGCCAGCGGCGCAATCATCGGGTTGCCATACTCAAGACCCACCACCTGCGGTAGCCAACGCGCCTGCATCATAGCGCCCATGGCGGAGGCGATGGCCAGCACGGCGCCGACAGAAAGGTCGATGTGACGCGTGACGATGACAAAGACCATGCCGGTCGCCATGATCGCCACGGAGACGGTTTGAACCGTCAGATTGAAGGTGTTGCGCGGCGTGATGAACCGCCCGTCGGTGAAAAAGTTGAACACCAGCGCGATGGCGATGAAGGCCCCCACCATCCCCATGAGCCGCATGTCAAGTTCGAGCTGGCCAAACAGACTCTTGCCGCTTTGACCCGTTTCGATCCGGTTGCTATCTGCCTGATCTGACATGAGATTTGCCTTTTTCCTGGGGCACGACCCGCGCCCGTTGAATGGTTCGGGTCGTGCGAAAAATCCGATTTCGGATCAGATCAGTTACAGGGCGACGGACCGTCGGTGACGCCTTGGCACAGCGCATCCTTGGTGATCCAGCCGGCGTCTACCACCACGTCGAGATTGGCGGCGGTGATCGGAATGGGCCCGAGGAATTTCGCATCCATCTCCTGACCGCCCGGCGTGGTAAATTTCACCGTATCCGCGACGTCAGAGGCCATATCTCCACCGGCCAATTGCAGCGCGATCTCGGCAGCGTTTTTGCCCAGCTCGCGAGAGTCTTTCCACACCGACACGGTTTGCGTGCCAAGCGCGATACGGTTCAAAGCGGCGTGGTCGCCGTCCTGACCGGAGACCGGAATGCCCGCCATGCCCTGCGCCGCGAGTGCGGCCACAGCGCCACCGGCAGTGCCATCGTTGGAGGCCACGACCGCGTCCACATTGTTGTCATTGGCGGTCAGGATCGATTCCATGTTGCGCTGCGCATTGGCCGGAAGCCAACCGTCGGTATAGGCCTCGCCCACGATGGTGATGTCACCCGCGTCAATCGCCGCTTGCAGAACCTCTTGTTGACCGCCGCGCAGGAAATCGGCGTTCGGGTCGGTCGGCGAGCCTTTGATCATGACGTAATTTCCGGTCGGCTGGGCGTCGAACACGGCCTGCGCCTGAAGACGGCCCACTTCGACGTTGTCGAAGGTCAGATAGAAGGCGCGCGGGTCTTCGATCAGGCGGTCATAGGCGATCACCGGGATGTCTTCGTCAGCGGCCATTTGCACCGCCGGGATCACCGCCTGAGTGTCTTGGGCCAGAACGATGAGCGCATCGACGCCCTGAGCGATCAGGCTTTCGATGTCGGAAAGCTGTTTGGCGGAGGACGACTGAGCGTCCGCCGAGACATAGGTGGCGCCCGCCGCATCGAGCGCGGCCTTGATGGCGCCCTCGTCGGTTTTCCAGCGTTCTTCTTGGAAATTGGACCAGCTGACGCCGACCGTGAGACCCTCTGCCATCGCAGATGTCGTGAAACCGGCCGCCACGATCGTGGCCGCCATCAACATGGATTTACGCATGAATATCCTCCCAAATCTCCACGCCGATGCCGCCTCTCCTCCTCAAGAGCTGCGCAGGGCGGGGCCGACTCATCGTCGGCTGCTCAAATCATGGCATATTTATTTCGGCTGTCAAAAAAATAATCTCGCTTTTGCTCAAATATTGGGTGTAAATGAATCGAAAACCCATGATTAACGTCATATAATTCCTCTGATTTTATGCTGCAGGGCGGCATTTAATTAGGCAGTCAAACTATACAAAAAGGCAGGTGCCATGCCCGACACGGACCTCAAAACCGAAGATTTGGACGGCTGCGGCCCGCTGCTGCCCGAGCAGGACAGTCAGGCAAAATCCAACCGGCGCCAGGTCTTCGAGGCGGTGCGGGCCAGCGGCATCATCCCCCGCGTCGAATTGGCCCGCCAACTCGCGCTCTCGCCCGCAACGGTGACCCAGATCACCACGGAGCTGATCGAGGCAGGCCTCATTCAGGAAAGCGAATTGCCGCGCGAAGGCGACAGTCCGCGCGGGCGCCCGCCTGTGGGGCTTCGGGTGCAGGCCACGGCGGCAACGGTCGTGGGCATCAAAATCTCGGATCGGTCAAACTCCGCCGTCGTGCTGGACATGGCGGGCAATCTTTTGGGCTCAGCCACCCTGCCCGCACCGCCCACCGCGCGCAGCACGGAAGAGGTTTTGTCAGAGGCCGAAGCCATCATTCAGGCCGCTTTGGACGACGCAGGACCGGGCATCGAACCGCAGACCATCGCGCTCGGCCTGCCGGGCATGGTCGATTTCATCACCGGGCGCGTGCTTTGGTGTCCCTTTATGGAAGAGACCGACGTGCCTCTGCGCGATCTGTTGCAAAACCGGCTGCACCGGCCCGTGCGGATCGACAATGACGCCAACCTTTTGGCGCTGGCCGAGCTTTGGTTTGGCGAAGGCCGCGCGCTCGACAACTTTGCCGTGGTCTCGATTGAGCATGGCTTGGGGATGGGGTTGGTGATCCGCAATCAGCTTCATCGCGGCGGCATGGGCCACGGGATGGAATTGGGCCACACCAAGGTGCAACTCGACGGCGCGCTCTGTCGCTGTGGGCAACGTGGCTGTCTTGAGGCCTATGTGGCCGACTATGCGCTGGTGCGTGAGGCCCATACCGCGCTCAATCTCGGACATCAAAGCACCTGTGCCGATGTGATGCTGGAAACGCTCTATGCGCAGGCCAAGGACGGCAACGCGCTTGCGCGCACGATCTTTGCCCGCGCCGGACGCTATCTGGCGGCGGGGCTCGCGAATGTGGTGACGCTTTATGACCCCGCATTGATCCTTCTCTCCGGAGACCGCTTGCGCTACGACTATCTCTATGCCGAGGATGTGCTCAGCGAGACTCATGCCTTGACCTATCGCCCCGGACGCCCGCCGACCCCGGTGGAAATCCATGCCTGGGGCGATCTGGTCTGGGCGCGCGGTGCCGGGGCCTTGGCGCTTGATTTTGCGACGGAGATGCGTGTGGGATGAGCCGCCCGGTTGTGTTGAATACCAAAGCCTTGATTGCCAGTTTGAGCCTTGTGCCACTGCCGCTTTGGGCACAGTCGATCCCGCAGTTTCAGAACCGTTCCGATGCCCTGCCCGCACATATTTACGGTGGCGGCTGGGAACATTTTGTTGGCGGCGGCTTGGCGGTTTTCGACTGTAACGGCGACGGCATGCCGGAGATTTTCGCAGCCGGTGGGGAAAACCCGGCCAGCCTGATGTTGAACCGGTCTTTTCAGGGCGAAGACCTGTCCTTTGAGCCGGGCGAAATCATGGAGATGACCGGCGTCACCGGCGCCTATCCTTTGGACATTGACAGCAACGGCGTGACCGATCTGGCGGTGCTGCGCGTGGGTGAAAACCTTTTGCTGCGGGGCTTGGGCGACTGTGCGTTCGAGCGCGCCAATGAGGATTGGGGCTTTGACGGTGGCGATCGCTGGACCACGGCATTTACGGCCGGATGGGAAGACGGAGCCGCGCGCCCAACGCTGTTTTTCGGCAATTACGTGGATCGCGACAACCCGGACGGGCCGTTCGAGGCCTGTGACGTGAACGAGCTGCACCGACCTGTCGCGGGCGGCTATGAGAAGACCGTCTTGGAGCCGGGGTTTTGCACGCTCTCAGCACTGATCTCGAAAGGCGCGCGAGGCACGCAGAGCCTGCGCCTGTCGAATGATCGGCATTACTATGTCAAAGGCGGCTATGAGCAGTTGTACGACCTGCAAGAAAACCGGTTTCTGAATGATGCGGACGGTTGGGAAAAGGTTTCGCTTTGGGGCATGGGCATTGCCGAACGTGACATCGACGGCGACACCATCCCGGACGTGATGCTGACCTCCATGGGCGATCAGCTTTTGCAATTCGGCCAAGAGGACGGTCATTACAAAGCGGCGCCCTATGAGATCGGCACCTATGCGCATCGGCCGCATCTGGGCGGTGATGGGCGGCCCTCGACCGGCTGGTCGGCGGATTGGGGCGATGTCGACAATGACGCCCGCGCCGATCTGTTCATCGCCAAGGGCAATGTCGAACAGATGCCCAACAACGCCGCCCACGACCCCAACAACCTGTTGCAGCAAAAGCCCGACGGCACATTTCGCGAGGTCTCGATTGCGGCGGGTGTCGCCTCGATGGAGAAATCGCGCGGGGGGCATCTGGTCGATCTCAACGGCGACGGTTTGCTCGATTTGGTGGTGGTCAACCGGCAAAGCGCGATGGAGTTGTATCAGAACGTGACGCCGGGTGCGGGGCACTCTCTGGCCGTCAGCCTGCGCCAGCCGGGGCTGAACCCGGCGGCCGTGGGCGCCACGGTGGAGATTTTGACCAATCGCGGGTTGCAGCGGCAGGATGTTACTGTGGGCGGCGGACATGCTTCGGGTAAAGCGGTGCCTTTGCATTTCGGACTGGCGGATGCCGAAGTGGCGCAGGTCAAGGTGACATGGCCCGATGGCGAAGAAACCGGCTGGGTGGAGATCACGCAGTTCGACCGCTGGGTCGAGTTGGCCCGCTAAGGTTATTTCTCGAAGGTGAGGCCTGAGGGCACGGTGTCGGGAATACCCAACCGGCGCGGATCATCTTCAAGTGCCGCCAAAAATGCCATGAGAGCGTCGATGTCTTCGCCGGGCAGAATGCGATCTTCGACCTCGATGGCGGCCAGGATCGCCGCGCGGTCTGTCTCGCTGTTCATCACATTCCAATCGTCCTCAAGCCCCGGCACCTCCGGCAGCGTGGCGTGAAATCTCTCGTAATGCGCGAGGCTGTCGGCGGGGGCGAGATGGGCCACCACAAAAGACCGCAAATCGCTATAGGCTCCAGCGTGGCCATAGGGCGCGCTCAGGGTGACATTGCGCAGCGCGGGCGTGCGGAAGGCGTAGAGATCCTCGGCCTGCCCCGTCACCCGGTAGCGGCCTTCGTCGCGGTTGCCGCGTTCGAAATCGAGCGTCTTTCCGGGGCCAAGCTGCGGCTGTCCCATGGCGTGAAAATCGTGATCTGTCTGGAACTTACCGCTGTGACAGGTGGCGCATTCCGCCTCGCCGTAAAACAGCGCCATGCCCTTTTGCGCCGCCTCAGAGAGAGCCGCGTCATCACCGCGCAGGTAACGGTCAAAGGCACTGTCATCAGCGCGGAATTCAAACGCCATGAAGGCGGCAATGGCGTTGGAAATATCGGCAAAATGGACCCTGCGACCAAAGGCAATTTCCGGATAGACTTGCTCGAACCGGGCTTGATAGTCGGGGATCGCGGCGACTTTTTCCGCGATCATGTCCCAAGCGCCGCCCTCGCCCGAAAACCGACCCTGACGGATGGCTTTCGACAGCGGATTCTCACTCACCTGCCCGCCCATTTCATCGGGCGAGAGCACCGGGAAAGCGGCCTGCGTCGCCAGCACACCTGAGACGCGGGCAAAGAAATCGTCCTCGATGGGCACACGCAGCTCATCCCCAGTCATCTCCACGCGGCCGTCATGAAACATCACCGTGTATTCGCGCGCACCGAGATTGTAGAGCACCGGCGCGTTTCGCGGGATGCGATCCTCTGGAAGATTATCAGGGTTGGCGACACGGCTCGGGGCCAATCCCACACCGCCCTCGCCCATGCCCAATGACAGCCCATCGGAGGTTCCCAGACGCGGGTGATGACAGGTCGAACAGGAGATATTGTCGTTGCCCGACAGGATCGGATCGAAGAACAACAGCTGGCCCAATGCCGCCTCCGCCGGGTTTACAGTTACGTAATCTGCGTCCGTGATCGGATCGGGCAGCAGGGTACGATCAAACCCGTCCGCCACAGCTGGGCTCGCCAAACAGAGGGCGAGGAGGATCAGATAACGGCACATATACTCACAGGGCATATTTTCACGGTGCATATTCGACATAGGCAAAGGCCTGTCCATCGGGCGACCATGAGGGCGAATTGATCGTGCCCTGCCCACCGGTCAGCTGCACCAGAGTTTCCGTCGGCCGATCTGTCCCAGTCCAGAGCCGCAGCTCCACATGCATCCCCGGCGGATGGCCGACCGTGCCCTCGGGATAGGCAAGATAGACCACGCTGTCGCCATCCGGCGAGGGATGCGGGAACCAATTGACCATGGCGTCCTCGGTCATCCGCTCCAAACCAGAGCCATCGGGACGCACACGCCACAGCTCAGAGGCCCCAGTGCGGTCGGAATTGAACCAGATCCATTGGCCGTCGGCGGAGAAATCCGGTCCGTCGTAATGATGGGCGCCCGCGATCACGCAGGTCTCATGTCCGCCATCCGCCTGCGCCGTGTAGATGCCGAACAGCCCCTCACGCACGGCCGTGTAACAGATCGTGGCTCCGTCTGGCGAGATGCCGTGAAACCAGGACGGTTCTTTGCGGCTGACCTCGACAGGATCGTCATCCGTGTCTAGGTCCTGCCGCCAAATGCGCGCCGCGCCGCCAAAGGAATGATCGGTGAAATAAAGCGTTTCGCCGTCGGGCGACAGGCCGTGATCGTTGTTCAGATTGATGCAGAGCCCGGTGTCAATCTCGAGCAATTCCGGCTGGTCGAGATCGATCCAGAACAGGCTTCCATCGCCATTCACGATCAGCGCCGAACCGTCCGGCACCCAATTGGGCGCGGCAATTTCCATGTCGGTTTCAAGGACCGGAAAGGCCGCCTGCTCCTCGAGATCGTAAATCATCACACGTGAGACCCAGCCCGACATATCACCCCTCCCGGCACTTCTTTCAAAGCCACGCTACACCTTGGTTTGAGTGTCGACAATCACCTCAAACCATCCTCTCAAAGCCGACGCTCATATTCGCTGACCAAAAGACGCCGCTGCGCCTCCCCTTCCTCAATCTCGAAAAACCGCCCGTTGGGGTTGCGAAAGATATTGTCGGTGGCGCATTTCATTCTGGCTCTCTCATGCGAAACAGAGGGGGTCGACACCTGTTCCTCTCTCCCACGACAAGCAAATTTCACTCCCGGTCAAACCTCTTTCAAAGCGATTGGAGACGCATAAGAGCGATGATTTTCGGTTGACCGGAAAGGCGCAGCCGCTAAACCCGACATAGGTTTTGAGGGCAGGACATATGTATACCACAGTGTCGAAGCGGATCGGCCAATTGGCGCAGATCACGGCGCTTCTGGGCGGCATCGGGTTGTTCGCGGTGATCATAGTCACCTGTGTCTCCGTCGCGGGCCGGGCGCTCGATGGCTTGGGGCTGGGTCCCGTGCCGGGCGACATCGAACTCGTGGAGCTGGGCATCGGGTTTGCGGTCTTCTCCACCCTGCCCTACGCGCAGTTTTTCCGTACCCATGCCCGCGTCGATCTCTTCAAACCGGCCTTTGGTGCGCGGCCAAACCGGGTGCTCGATGTGATCGGAGAGCTGTTGATGTGCGCACTCACGCTGGGGCTGAGCTGGCGGCTTTGGTTCGGCATGCTCGACAAGGCCGCCTATCACGAGACCACTTTTATCCTGCAAATTCCGCTCGTTTGGGGCTACCGCGCTGCGATGGCGGTGATGGTGGTGGCCTGTCTCGTGGCGCTGTTTTCTGTGCTGCGCGCGATCCGTGCGCTCATCCTGCCCGAACCGCAGATGGAGGCCCCATCATGAGCCGCATCGAGATCGGCCTCTGGTCCTTCCCCGTCCTTCTCCTCTTGCTGTTCCTGCGCATTCCGATCGGGGTGTCGATGGCGGTGGTCGGCTTTGGCGGCGCCTATTTGCTCAACGGCAATTCCATCATGATGCTGAGCCAGCTCAAACATCTGACCTATGGTGAGTTCTCCTCCTATTCCTTTTCGATCATCCCGCTGTTTCTCCTGATGGGCCATTTCGCCACGTTGGGCGGCATGTCGACCGGGCTGTTTAAAGCGGCTGAGACCTGGCTTGGCCATCGCAAAGGCGGCGTCGCTATGGCGGCCGTCGGTGCCTGCGCAGGCTTTGGTGCGATTTGCGGATCTTCTCTGGCAACGGCTGCGACCATGGGCAAAACCGCGCTTCCTGAGTTGAAACGCAACGGCTACTCGGGCCGCCTCGCCACCGCCTCGCTCGCGGCGGGCGGCACTCTGGGCATCCTCATCCCGCCCTCGCTGATCCTCGTGATCTACGCCATGCTGGCCGAGGAAAACATCGCCAAACTGTTCCTCGCCGCCTTCGTTCCCGGCTTGCTCGCCGCCCTCGGTTACATGATCTGCATTTCGATCTACGTCCGCCTCCGCCCCGATTGTTGCAGTTCCCGCGCGCCTGCAAGCTGGGCGGAGCGCTTCACCGCGCTCATCAACGTCTGGCCGGTGATCGCAATTTTCGGCGCTGTCGTGGGCGGCATCTACTTGGGCATCTTCACCCCCACGGAAGGCGCCGCCGTGGGGGCCGCAGGCACCGGCCTCGTGGCCCTTTTGTCCGGCAGCCTCACCTGGCGCGGCGTCGCAGAAGCGATTTTCGAGACCGCCGCCTCGACCGGCATGATCTACCTGATCCTTCTGGGCGCCAAGATGTTCAACAATTTTCTGGCACTCTCCGGCTTGCCCATGGCCGCCGCCGGTTGGGCCGAGGGGCTGACGCTTTCGCCCTGGCTGATCCTCGCCGCGGTGCTGTTGATGTATCTCGCTTTTGGCTGTGTGATGGACAGTCTCTCGATGATTTTCCTCACCATCCCGATCCTTTACCCGATCATGGCGGGGCTTGATTTCGGCCTCACACCCGGCGAGTTCGGCCTCTGGTTCGGGGTCATCGTCTTGATCGTCGTCGAGGTCGGGTTGATCACGCCACCGGTTGGCATGAATCTCTTCATCATCAATGCTTTGGACCCCGACGTTCCGATCTCGGAAACCTTCAAAGGCACGTTGCCTTTCGTCCTCACCGACCTGATCCGGGTGGCGATCCTTGTGGCTTTTCCGGTGCTCACGCTCGGTCTCGTGCGGCTGATCTATTGATGTTGCCGCCCATTCATCTTTGGGGTCTTTCCGCCCCTCTCGAACCGCTTGGCGGCGGTCCTCGCAATGCGGTCTTTCGCACCTCCGAACTGGCGCAGGATGTGGTGTTCAAATCCACACGCCGCTCTGAGGCGCAGCTCCGATGGCTGGCCCCCGTCCATGACGCCGCCGAAGCGGCGGGCTTTACTGTGCCCCGCTTGATGCCCGCGCAGGACGGACGATTGGGACCGAATGGCTGGACCTGTGAGCCGCTGATCGATGGCCGTCCATTTCAGCCAGAAGACCTGCCGCGAATTGCCGACAAGATCGATGCCTTTCATCGAAATACCAGTAACTTACCGCAAAGACCCGACTTCCGATCGTCTTCCGATTTGCTCCATGAGACCTCCGGCGGCGATGTCGATCTTTGCGCCCTGCCCGCCGATCTGCTAGCGCTGTGCCGCAAGGCTTGGGGCGCTATGAGGGGCGAGATCGGCATCATTCATGGCGATCTGACCGCAGGCAATCTGATCCATACGGAAGAAGGCCCGGCCCTGATCGATTGGGATGAGGCGCGGGTGGATGATCTGGCGTTTGATATGCTGCGCACCCGGCCTGAGGCGGCAACGGCCGCTGAGAAAACCGCCGCACTGGCGTGGGAAGTGGCCTGTCGCTGGCAGGTCGAACCAGAGCACGCCGCCCTCGTCGCCCGCGTGTTGAAAAGCCGGCTTTAACGCCACTATAGCCTGTCTAACCAGCTCCTGAGCAAGCCATCGAGCTGCACGAATTCCTCGGCGCTCAACATTTCCGTCAGCCGTTTCTGCGTCGCAACGTGATCCTCGACCGCGCGGTCGATCACGGCAAACCCAGCCTCGGTCAGCGCCACAATCGCCCGGCGCGCATCGTTTTTGTCGCTGCGCCGCACAACCAGCCCCTGCGCCTCAAGCCGGTTGATCCGGTTTGTCACCGTACCCGAGGTGATCATCATCTGCGCCATCAAATCGCCCGCCGTGAGCGCATAGGGATCGCCCGAGCGGCGCAGGGTCGCCAAAAGATCGAAGCTTGCATAATTAAGGCCATGGCGGGCAAAGGTGGCCTCCATCGCCTCACTCAGCACACGTGCAAGCCGCCCCATCCGCCCAATGAGCGCCATGGGTTCGGTGGCCAGATCGGGGCGCTCAACGGCCCATTGCGCACGAATATCGTCGGGAGAAAGGGTCTTTTCACTCATGGTTCTGGAGTCTCAAAATTTTATCTTGACGTCAAGGCGCCTCCACCTATCTTGACGTCAAGATAAATGGAGAATCCCCAAGTGTCCCGCACGACATCCCGCACAACGGATCTGATCCTCACCGGCCTCGCCCCCGCCATCTGGGGGTCGAGCTACCTCGTCACCACGCGTTTTTTGCCTGAGGGCATCCCCGTCACCATCGCGCTGTTGCGCGCGCTTCCGGCCGGGATTTTGCTTTTGGTGATCCTGCGGCAACTGCCGCCTCTCAGCTGGGTGCCGAAACTTCTGGTGCTCGGCGCGCTGAATTTCACCCTGTTCTGGATCTGCCTCTTCGTCGCCGCCTATCGCCTGCCCGGCGGCGTGGCCGCCACTTTGGGCGCGACGCAGATGCTGATCATTCTGGGACTTTCCAGAGTGCTCCTTGGCACGCCAATGCGGCCCTTGGCGGTGCTCGCCGGGCTGATCGGCGTTGCGGGCGTGGGCGCGCTGGTGCTCTCGCCCAATGCCCAGCTTGATGGCTTTGGCCTTTTGGCCGCTTTCGGAGGCGCGGTCTCCATGGCGCTTGGCACCGTGCTCAGTCGCAAATGGACGCCGCCCGTGCCGCCGCTCACCTTCACGGCCTGGCAGTTGGTGGCGGGCGGGCTGTTGCTTGTGCCGCTGGCGATCTGGCTTGATCCGCCCACACCCGCCTTTACCGCGACGAACATGGCCGGCATCGCCTATCTCGGGCTGATCGGCGGCGCTTTGACTTATTACTTTTTCTTCCGGGGCATTGCCCGCCTTGGGCCAGCAACGGTCGCGCCTCTGGGCTTTCTCAGCCCGGTGACGGCGGTGGCTTTGGGACTGATCTTTGCGGGAGAGAGCCTGTCGCTGTTGCAAAGCCTCGGCATGGCGCTGGTGTTCTTCGCGGTCTGGCTTGGGCAATATGCGCAATCGCGCCCTGTGATGGCGGCCAAGGTCCAGCCCGCCGAATGAAAAACGCCCTCCCGATCTGGGAGGGCGCATCCGTTTAGGCCGCGTCGCTGGCGGGTGTGGGAGAGGTCACATCGCCTAGAGCCTTCATCGCCGCGAACTGGCTGAGGAAGACCTGCCCCGTCAGATCGTGCAGGAAATGCGATTTCTGCAGGCGGTCCATCACCGGGCCTTTGACCTCCGAGAGATGCAGCTGAATGCCGCCGTCGGCCAGGCGCCGGTTGATTTCTTCGAGCGCTTCCAAGGCCGAGGTGTCGATCTCGTTGACCGCAGGACACATCAGCACGATATGTTTGAGCGCTTCATCGCCAGCAACCCGATCGAGGATATAGTCTTCAAGGAACCGCGCATTGGCAAAATACAGGCTCTCATCGACCCGGATCGTCACCACCTCAGGGGTCGTCAACACGTCATGCCGGTTGATGTTGCGGAAATGCTCGGTGCCCGGAACAAGGCCGACTTCTGCAATATGCGGTTTCGAGGTCTTATAGAGATGCAGCGCGATCGACAGGATCACCCCCGCAGACACACCCACCTCTACACCTGAGACCAGTGTCAGAACGATGGTTGCCATCACGGCGGTGAAATCGGCTTTCGAGTAGTCCCAAGTGGTCTTTAGGATTTTGAAATCCACCAGCGAGAGTACGGCGACGATGATGGTTGCGGCCAATGTGGCCTGCGGCAGAAAATAGATCAGGGGCGTCAAAAACAGCGCTGCGATGGCGAGACCGATGGCTGTGAAGGCGCCAGCGGCAGGCGTCTCGGCGCCCGCATCAAAGTTCACGACAGAGCGCGAGAACCCGCCCGTGACCGGAAAACCACCGGTGAAGGCCGCACCAAGGTTGGCGGCGCCCAGACCGATCAATTCCTGATCGGGATCGACGCGTTGACGTTTTTTGGCGGCCAAGGTTTGCGCGACCGAGATGGATTCCACGAAACCGATGATCGAAATCAGAAGCGCCGGGATGAAAAGCTGTTTCAACAGCGCCAAAGAGCTGATCGGCCAGGTGAAGGGCGGCAGGCTTTGCGGCACCTCGCCGACGATGCGCACGCCGTGTTCGTCGAGGCGGAAGACCCCGACCACAAGCGTGGTGACGAAAACCGCCGCGACGGGGCCAGCTTTGGTGATCACATCGGCCAGTCGCGGGCCGAGGCCGAGTTTTTTCAACAGGGGTTTCAATCCCTTGCGGACCCAGAACAGGAAAGCGGTGGCCAGAACACCAATCACCAAAGTGATGAAATTCATCTCGGAGAGATGCGCCCAGAGGCTCTCCAACAGGTGCAAAAGCGTGTGCCCGCCCGCGCTGACGCCGAAGATGTGTTTGAGCTGAGAGGCGGCGATCAGGATACCCGAGGCGGTGATGAACCCCGCGATGACCGGATGCGACAGGAAATTCGCCAGAAAGCCCAGCCGGAACACGCCCAAGGTCACCAACATCGCGCCCGACATGAAGGCCAGCGTGATGGCGGCGGTGGCATAGCCCGCCGTGCCCTGTTCGGCCACCTGCCCGACAGCCGCGGCGGTCATCAAAGAGACCACGGCAACAGGCCCGACCGCCAAAGCGCGCGAGGTGCCGAACACCGTATAGAGCATGATCGGCACGATGGAGGCATAAAGCCCCGCCTCGGGCGGCAGGCCCGCGAGCAGAGCGTAGGCCAGAGATTGCGGGATCAGCATGATGGTCACGATGATCGCGGCCACCCCGTCATTGGCAAAGGCGTTGGCGTTATACTTCGAGCCCCAGTCAAGAATGGGGAGGTAGCGCTTCAAAAGACGCGGGTCGAACGACAGTTTAGATGACACGGGCGGTGTCCTTTCAGATTGGTCATAAAGGGCGGACCACGGCCCGCCCTTCGCACTTATTTCGCCGAGACTTTCTCAGGCTTGATCATCCATTCCTTGCCGCGCAGCATGGCCTTCCAATAGATGGGCGGCAGGATCTGTTCCTTGAGCCACCAGGCCTTGCGCGTCGGTTTTGTGCCGTCGAGCACCCATTTCGGGAAAGAGGGCAACAGCACCCCGCCGTAGCCGAATTCCGCGAGAACGATCTTGCCCTTCTCCACCGTCAGCGGACAGGAGCCGTAGCCGTTGTACCCCGCCTGCGGGCCTTTGCCGTCGATGTCGGCGGCGACGTTCATCGCCACGATCGGCGCCTGCATCCGGGCGGCGGCGGCAGTTTTCGCATTGGGCGCGTTCATCACATCGCCCAGAGACCAGATGTTGTCGAACTCCTTGTGGCGCAGCGTGACCTGATCCACATCGACCCAGCCGCTCGCGTCAGACAAGGGCGAGACCTTGATGAAATCTGGCGCGCTTTGCGGCGGCACCACATGGATCATGTCGAAATCGACGGTCACCTCGGTGGGCGCGCCGTCGGGTTTCGCGACGGTGAAGGTGGCTTTCTTCGCCGCACCGTCGATGGATTTGAGGGTGTGGAAGAAGTTCAGATTGGCGCCGTAGCGTTCGACATAGCTTTCCAGCGCCGGGACGTAATCTTTGACGCCAAAGAGCACCCCGCCCGCGTTCATGAACTGAATGTCGATGTTGCCGAGAACTCCGACCTCTTCCCAAGTGTTGGCCGAGAGATACATCGCCTTTTGCGGCGCTCCGGCGCATTTGATCGGCATCGGAGGCTGGGTGAAGACGGCCTTTCCGCCTTTCAGCCCTTTGACCAACTCCCACGTGTAAGGGGCCAGATCGTAACGATAATTCGAGGTCACGCCGTTCTTGCCGAGCGTCTCCACGAGGCCCTCGATCTTATCCCAATCAAGCTTTAACCCCGGACAGACGATCAGACGGTCGTATTTCACCACCCGGCAACCGTCGAGGATCACCGCGTTGTTCTTTGGTTCAAAAGCCGCGACTGCGGATTTGAGCCAATGCACCCCGCGCGGAATGAGCGACCCCATGGTTTTCGCCGTGGTGGAAGGTTCAAACACGCCTGCGCCGACCATCGTCCAGCCGGGTTGGTAATAGTGGATGTCCGCCGGGTCGATGATCGCGATGTCGAGGTCCGGTTTGCGCGTCTTCAGAGACGCCGCGACGGCCACACCAGCCGCGCCCCCGCCGACGATCACCACGTCATGTTTCGCGTCTTCGACGCTATCAGTGGGCGTCACGCCGCCATTGGCGATGCGGCGCGCCACGCCGGTCATGTCGTAGCCTGCGGCATTGGTGGCGGCCAAAATGTCGACCACGGATTTCTCCTTGGCCATCGCCAGGGACCAAAGCGTCGTGGTGCGCGTGCCTGTGCGGCAATAGCCAAAGACCGGCCCCGGAAGTTCCGTCAAAGCTTGGCGAAAGGCGGTGGCGGTCTCTTCGGTCACCATGCCGGGCGTCACCGGCAGGTAGAGAAACTCAAGGCCCTCGGCCTCGGCGGCGCGCGCCATTTCCTCATGCGTCGGCTGGTCGGCGGCCTCGCCGTCGGGGCGATTGCAGACCACTGCGCGAAAGCCGCGGCGTTTGAGTTTGGCCATGTCTTCGGGCTGAACCTGCCCAGAGACGGACAGGCCGTCCGTGATCCGTTTGATCTCCATTGCGTGCGTCTCCTCGCTCATGTGGGGACGTGTCCGCCCCCTCAGGCGAGATGTCCCGAAAACCGTTGTGGTTGACGGGACAGGCACGAGTTGGCTTGTTATCCCGCCAGATAGGGTCTCAGACCCGTCATGTCATAGCCCGCCTCTGCGGCCTGGCTAATGATCGTCTCCGGCTCCATCTGACCGGATTGCGCCAAGGCCCAAGCGGTGGTCGAGCGGGTGCCGGAGCGGCAATAGGCGTAGACCGGAGCGGGCAGCTCAGACAGCGCCCGGGCGGTCTCAGAAATCAGCTCCTCGGTGAACTGGCCGGGGAAGATTGGCAGATAGGCAAAGCTCAGCCCCGCCTCTTTCGCCGCCTGTTCCAGAACGTCTGACGCCAGACCCGGCTCCACCTCCATGTCCGGGCGATTGCAGATCAGCGTCTTGAACCCCTTCTCCTTGAGGATCGTCACCTCCTCGGGGGTGATTTGGCCGCTGACCGTGATCTGATCGTTGATCTTGTTGAATTCCATTGTCGCGTCTCCTGTGCGTGGAACCGGTCTGGCCCCACGCAACAAGAGATGCGATCAGAGGCCGTTCACCGGAACTTTGAGGAAAGTCTTACCGTCCTGATCCGCTGGCGGCAATTCACCTGCGCGCATATTCACCTGCAAAGAGGGAATAATCAGACGCGGCATGGCCAGTTGAGCATCGCGCTCCTCGCGGAATTTGACGAATTCCTCTTTGGATTTGCCGCCGCCGACGTGGATGTTGTGTTGCTTCTCGGCGCCCACGGTGGTTTCCCACGCGATGTCGCGCCCGTTCGGACCGTAGTCGTGGCACATGAAGAGACGCATGTCGTCCGGCAGAGCCAGCACTTTCTGGATCGAGTCGTACAGGACGCCCGCGTCACCCCCCGGGAAGTCGGCGCGCGCAGAGCCACCATCGGGCATGAACAGCGTGTCGCCGGTAAAGGTCGCATCGCCCATCACATGCACCATACAGGCGGGCGTGTGGCCCGGCGTGTGCATGGCGAAACAGTGCATCGAGCCGACGGAATATGTGTCGCCATCCTTGAACAATCGGTCGAATTGCGAGCCGTCGCGCTGGAATTCGGTGCCTTCGTTGAAGACCTTGCCAAAGGTTTCCTGCACCGTGACGATATGCTCGCCGATGCCGATTTTACCGCCGAGCGCATCTTGGATATAGGGCGCGGCAGAGAGGTGGTCGGCGTGGACATGGGTCTCGATCAGCCATTCGACCTTAAGCCCCTGCTCTTTCACATAGGCGATGATCTCGTCGGCGGATTCGTAGGTGATACGACCGGCGGCGTAGTCGATGTCCATCACACTGTCGACGATGGCGCAGGCGTCCGAGGCCGGGTCTTTCACCACATAGGAAATCGTCCATGTGGCCGGATCGAAAAAGGCTTTGACCTCAGGTTTGACCGACAGATCGACGGGGTAGTTGGATGCCATGTTATGTTCTCCTCTCATCTCTGGCGCGGACCTGTCAGGCCGCACGCCTTGCGGCACGGGCCGCGGTGTATTTCATCAGGACTTTGGCCGCGAAGATGCCTGCCACGAGGGCCACAAAGAACAGCCAGACCTGCGGGTTGAACGTGCCCAAAGCCGGCAAAGCGCCGCCCGGACAAAAGCCCGCGATGCCCCAGCCGACGCCAAACACCAAAGAGCCGCCCACCAGCTTGGCGTCGATGACGCGCGAGGTCGGCACGGTGAATTTCGGCTCGAAGGCCGGGGTCTCGTAGCGTTTGAAAACGAAGCGGTAACCAAAGAAGGACACCACCACTGCGCCGCCCATCACAAACATCAAGGATGGATCCCAAACGCCGAAAAAGTCGAAGAAATTCAGAACTTTTGCCGGATTGGCCATGCCAGACATCGAGATGCCGAGGCCAAAGATCAGCCCGATCACATAGGTCACGATCAGCTTCATCTTATGCCCCTCCAAAGATGTGGCGAATGACGAAGACCGTCACTGCGGTCGAAGCCATGAAGGACAGCGTTGCCACGATGGAGCGCGGCGACAAACGCGCCATGCCGCAGACCCCGTGGCCGGAGGTGCAGCCGGAGCCATAGCTCACGCCGATGCCGACAATGAAGCCGCCAATCAAAAGCGCGCCTTTGGTCACGGGCACATCCACTGCGGGAAAATGGCCGGTGAACAGCGCGTAGACGAGCGGACCGGTAACCATGCCTGCCAAAAGCACGGCGCGCCAGGCCCAATCAGACGAGTTCACAGGCGTCAGAAATCCCGCAAGAATGCCGGTGGCGCCAAAGATACGCCCCTGAAAGGCCATCAAGAGTACAGCGGCGGTGCCGATCAGCATGCCACCGATGAGCGAGACAAAGGGGGTGAACTCCGTGGGCGCGATTTCGGTCATCATGTCGCCTGCCCTCCGCGAAAAGCCTGAGGAAGCTCCCGAGCTTGGGTCCGATTTGTCATGTGCGTTTCCTTGTTTTGTGCAGGTTGCCCCGCTTGGCCCTCACTTTATGCCAGCATGCGCGGGCCTGTCGGTGAGTTTGTCACATTGGCGCAAAGCGACCTTACGGCAAGTCTTACACGAAGAGCGGATCACCTCATGAAAAAAGGCCCCGATCAGGGGCCTTTGATGTCTTTTCCGATCCCGAATGATACACCCGGAATACTCTTCCGGATCACTCGCCTTGCGCATCTGCGCGCGATTTGCCCGCGACATTCATCGCCAGCGTCGCCGCCATGAATTTGTCGAGATCGCCATCAAGTACGCCTTGGGTGTCGGAGGTCTCGTAATTGGTGCGCAGGTCTTTGACCATCTGATAGGGCTGCATCACGTAAGAGCGGATCTGGTTGCCCCAACCTGCCGAGCCTTTGCTTTCATGCGCCTCGTTGATCGCCGCGTTGCGACGGTCCAGCTCCAACTGGTAAAGCCGCGATTTCAGCGCCTTCATGGCGATGTCACGGTTTTGGTGCTGCGACTTCTCGGAGCTGGTCACCACGATGCCCGTCGGCGCGTGGGTGATCCGCACGGCGGAGTCGGTGGTGTTCACGTGCTGCCCGCCCGCGCCAGACGAGCGATAGGTGTCGATGCGGATGTCGGCGGGGTTCACCTCGATCTCGATGTTGTCATCGACCACCGGATAGACCCAGACGGAAGCAAAAGAGGTCTCGCGCGTGCCCTTGCCGAAGGGCGAGATGCGCACCAGACGGTGAACGCCGCTCTCAGACTTCAGCCAGCCATAGGCATTGTGGCCGGAGATCTTATAGGAGACGGATTTGATCCCCGCCTCGGAGCCCGCTTCTTCGGATTGCAATTCGACGGTGTAGCCTTTCTTCTCAGCCCACCGCACATACATGCGCTGCAACATCGAGGCCCAGTCGCAGGCCTCCGTGCCGCCCGCGCCCGCGTTGATCTCGAGGAAGGTGTCGTTGGAGTCCGCTTCGCCATCCAGCAAAGCCTCAAGCTCTTTCGCCGCCGCCGTTTCCGCCAGCGCCTTGAGCGTGTCTTCGGCCTCGGTGACGACCTCTTCGTCCTCTTCCATCTCGCCCAATTCGATCAGCTCGATGTTGTCCTTCATGTCCTGCTCAATGGAGGTCGCGGTTTTGAACGCATCCATCAACATCTGGCGATCGCGCATGAGTTTCTGGGCGCGCTCCGGGTCGTCCCAAAGCGTCGGGTCCTCGATCATCGCGTTGAACTCTTCGAGGCGATGCGGCGCGGTGTCCCAATCCATGCGCTGTTTGAGCAGGGCCACGGATTTTTCGATTTTCGCAACGGTATTCTGAATTTCAGCGCGCACGGCAGGTCACCTTATCGGTCTTTTGAACGTTTGCCGAGAGATACGCGTTGCAGCGCCCGGAGGCAAGGGGCGTCACTCTTCCGTGTTCTGCCTCTTGTTGCCTTGACCGTGGCGCGGCGTTCTGGCCCTTTTCGCGTCATGACAGCACATAATATCCAATTTGCCCGCCTGAGCGACATTCCCACCGAACGCCTCACCGCCCATATGAGCGATCCTTTTGTGGCCGCGCATATGCCGCTTTTGACCGGCACCTGGACCGATGCGATGACACGGGACTGGGTGGCCGCCAAAGAGGCGCATTGGGCGACGCATGGCCTTGGGCATTGGGCGTTTCTCGACCACGGCACCTATGTCGGCTGGGGCGGGTTCGAGCGCGAAGGCGAAGACTGGGATTTCGGTCTGGTCCTCACCCGCGAGGCGGTCGGCCTCGGGCGCGCCATCACAAAGCTGGCTCTGGACACCGCGCGACAAGACCCGCGCATCGACAGTGTGACCTTTCTCTTGCCCCCCACCCGACGTCACACGGGCGCGCTCCTCCGTCTGGGGGCGGTGCAAGAAGGGGATGTGGAGCTTCACGGGGAGCGGTTTCAGAAATTTCGGCTTCGTCTGTCCTGACGCATGGACACATAAAAAGAGGCCCATCTCTGGGCCTCTTTTTTTTCGATCCGATCTGAACCTTAGTACAAGCCGCCCGACGAGAGCGAGTTGATCGTCGCTTTCTCGGGCACCCTGATCGTTCGACCTGTCGAGGTTTGCACCTCACGCTCGCCCGATGAGCTGGTTTGACCTTCGAACAATGGCAGGTCGGCGCCCATGGCAAAGCCACCGTCATACATCAGGCCAAAGATCGGCTCTTCGCCATCGCGAAAATATTCCGCCACGACATTCGGACCAGAGGCGCTGTCGTTCAGACGCGCGCCGGTATAGCGGTCGATTTTGATGAAATGGCCGCCCGGGGGCACTTTGAATTTGCCGCCGCCGTATTTCTTCACCGCGTCCTGCATGAAATCGTTGAACACCGGACCGCAGAAACCGCCGCCCGAGGCGCCCCGCATTGCGCGCGGCGTGTCGTAGCCGATGTAACAGCCCGCGACGATGTTCGAGGTAAAGCCCATGAACCATGCGTCTTTACCGTCGTTCGTGGTGCCCGTCTTGCCCGCCACCGGCACCGGCAGGTTGACCTGACCGGCGGCCGTACCGCGTTGGACCACGCCCTGCATCATCGACGTCAGCTGATAGGCGGTGATCGCGTTGATCATGCGCTCGCGGTTCGTCACGATTTTGGGCGCGACGCCGGGGGCCAGAGAGGCCACTTCGCATTCTTCGCAGACCCGCTGGTCATGGCGATAGATCGTCCGCCCGTAACGGTCCTGCACCCGGTCAACGAGCGTCGGCTCGACGCGTTCGCCGCCATTGGCGAACATGGCGTAGGCAGAGACCATTTTGAACACGGTGGTTTCCTCGGCGCCGAGAGAGGAGGCGAGATATTGCCCCATGTGGTCATAGACGCCAAAGCGTTCGGCATAGCGCGCCACCGTGTCCATGCCGACCTCTTGCGCGAGGCGGATGGTCATCAGGTTTCGCGATTGCTCGATCCCGGTCCGCAAGGGCGTCGGGCCGTAGAATTGACGCGAGGCGTTTTTCGGGCGCCAGACGCCTTGGGGCGTGTTGATCTCGATCGGCGCGTCGACGACGATGGTCGCGGGGGTAAACCCACTGTCGAGCGCTGCGGCGTAGACGAAGGGCTTGAAGCTTGAGCCCGGCTGGCGCGTGGCCTGCGTGGCGCGGTTGAAGACCGAGTTCTGATAGGAGAACCCGCCCTGCATCGCGATCACACGGCCGGTGTTGACGTCCATCGCCATGAAAGCGCCCTGCACTTCCGGCACCTGACGCAGCGACCAGCGGATCAGATCACCCTCACCATTGTTGCCCGTGGTCATGCGGCGGATGTGCACCACGTCGCCGCGGGTGAAATTGTCCCTAAACGAGCCGCGCATCCATTTGATGTCCTCGCGCGGCACGGAGACCTCGCCGACGCCGTCCTCGACCATCACCGAAATGGCGCTGTCGCCCACCTCGTTCACCGCGCCGACATACCATTTGCCGTCGAGCGTCACGTCGCGCGCCACACGGATCTCAGAGAGCGCCGTCTCCCATGTGCCATTGTCCAATGTGGCCGCGTCGATGGTTTTGCCGGTGCCGCGCCATTGGCCCATACCGCGATCCAGAGCTTCGAGCCGCTTTTGCAGCGCATGTGCCGCGTTGGTCTGCATCTCGGGATCGATGGTGGCACGGATCGACAGACCGCCTTCGAAGAACTCCTCTTCGCCGAAGTTCTTCGACAGTTGGCGACGGATTTCGTCGGTGAAGTAATCGCGCGTCGGCAGGCTCTCGCGGTAGCTCGGATAATCCCCGGTCTGCACCGATTTGATCGGCTTTTCGCGGGCCGTTTCATAGGCCTCCTGCGTCAGATAGCCGTTCTCATACATCTCGCGCAGCACGTAGTTGCGGCGCGTCAGTGCGGCGTCGTAATTCTTCGCCGGGTTGTAGGAATAAGGCGCCTTCGGGTGGATCGCGAGAAACGCCGCCTCTTCCGGCGCAAGTTCCGACAGGCTTTTGTTGAAATAGCTCTGCGCCGCCGCCGTCACCCCGAAAGAGCGCACACCCAAATCGATCTCGTTGAGATAAAGCCCGAGGATTTCGTCTTTGGTCAGGGTCTGTTCGAGACGCGTCGCCAGGATCAATTCCTTGATCTTGCGCTCGGCGGAGCGCGAACCGTCGAGCAGGAAGTTCTTCATCACCTGCTGGGTGATCGTCGAGGCGCCGCGCAGAGGACCACCCTGTGCTGCGGTCAAAGCCGCCGCCACCATGCCGCGCAGGTCATAGCCCCTGTGGTGGTAAAAGTTCTTATCCTCGGCGGAAATAAAGGCGTTTTTCACCAGATCGGGGATTTCCTCGGGCGGTGTGTAGAGGCGACGCTCTCTGGCGAATTCGTCGATGATACGGCCTTCGTTGGAATAAATCCGCGAAATCGTCGGCGGTTGATATTGGGCCAGAGCTTCGTGATTGGGCAAATCGCGACCGTACATCCAGAAGATGCCGCCAACGACAAGCGCCAGCAAAAACAGCCCCGTGGTGATCCACGAGAAGATTGTGCCAAAAAACGAAAAGATAAATCTGAGCACTGAAGAGCCTTTCCCACACCACAACACCCGCGCTGACTCGCATCGGAACCGCCCGGGTTTGCCCCTCCTTATACAGCGTGGAGGCCGTGGTCAAAACATCCCCGGCCAGTTCGCGCGCAAATGTGAGCAGAAAGGCGCCGCTCGTGAGGTGGATGTGAACAGAGCCGCTTGCTCTAGGTGCGCGTCCCGCCTATCTGCGAGGCATGAGACCTGAAGACATCCTTCCGACCTATGAACGTCAGGCCCGCGCTTTCGACATCGCGCGGTCCAAGACCCTGTTCGAGCGCCCCTGGCTTGACCGGATGCTGGGCTATACGCCGCAGACCGAGGGCAAGCGCCATGTGCTTGATCTGGGGTGCGGCTCGGGTCGGCCGATTGCACAGTATCTTTATGACCGCCGCTGCGAGGTGACGGGTGTGGATGGTGCCGCCGCCATGGTCGCGCTGTTCCAACAAAACCTGCCCCGCGCGCGCGCCATTCGCGCCGACATGCGGGGGCTTGATCTGGGCGAGACCTTCGATGCGGTCGTGGCCTGGGACAGTTTTTTTCACCTCACCGCCGAAGACCAGCGGGCGATGTTTACGACCTTCGCCAAACACCTCGCCCCGCGTGGCGTGTTGCTCTTCACCTCCGGCCCCGACGCGGGCGAAGCCATCGGCAATGTCGAACATGAGACCGTCTACCACGCCTCGCTTGCGCCCGAAGAATACCGCCAGTTGATGGCAAATGAGGGCATCGAGGTGATCGCGTTTACCCCCGAAGACCCCGGTTGCACCGGGCATTCCGTCTGGTTGGCGCGCAAGAGCGGCTGAACGGCCCTCCCCTGAGGTGATCCCTGAGGCGAAGTGGTTTTCAAAAATTTTCAGGCTTGCCAATTCGGCGTCATTTTTCTAAGTCCGTTTTGTTATGTTATTTCATAACGTATCCATATGAGGATCACAGATCCACAGGACGGAACAACAAGGAAAGACCCGGATGCAAAAAACATCTCTCGCCCTCGCGACCGCCCTCGCCGCCACGCTGAGCTTTACGGCTCAGGCGCAAGCCGAGTCCCATGATCACGACCACGATCATGCCGAAGAGCACGCACATAATCATGACCACGATCATGACAACTCTATCTACGAAGGCTATTTCGAAGACAGCCAAATCGCCCCGCGCCCGCTCTCCGATTGGGCCGGCGACTGGCAATCCGTCTACCCGCTGCTGAACGACGGCAAACTCGACGCGGTGATGGAATATAAGGCCGAACATGGCGACAAATCCGCCGCGGCCTATACCGCCTATTACGCCACCGGCTATGCCACCGATGTCGACCGGATCGAGATCACGGGCGACACCGTCACCTTCCATCAGCCGGACGGCGCTATCTCCGGTGTCTACGAAGACGATGGCTATGAGGTTCTGACCTACGCACGAGGCAACCGTGGTGTGCGCTTTGTGTTTGAAAAGGTCTCAGGCGACGACGCGGCGCCGCAGTTCATCCAATTCAGCGACCACCGCATCTTCCCGTCGAAATCGGATCACTACCATCTCTATTGGGGCAACGACCGCGCCGCCGTGCTCGAAGAGCTGACCAACTGGCCGACCTATTTCCCGGTCGATCTGACGGCGGAGCAAATCGCCGAGGATATGATCGCGCATTAAGCGCTTTCCGGGGCGGCCAGAGACCCTAGGCCGCCCTCACTTTCTAAGCTTATCCCGAAGCGAGATTTCCTCGTCTTCCCAAGCAGATAAAGCATCTCGGATCGCCCAGGCGGCTTTGGTCCGCCAGGCCGGATCGGCAAGCTTTGCACGGTCCTTGGCCGAGGACAGGAAGCCCAATTCGATCAGAACAGAGGGCATGTCAGGCGCTTTCAGGACCGAAAACCCGGCCTCCAGACGCGGACGTTTGTGCATGCCGACGCTCTCGTCGAGCTGTTCCACCAAGGCATCCGCCAGACGATCCGTGCGCGGCGTGGTTTCCGTGCGCGCCATATCCATGAGCACGGTGGCGATCACGTCATCCTGCCCGGTCAAATCGACACCAGACAGCAAATCCGACCGATCGTGACGCTCCGCAAGCTTTTGCGACGCCGTATCCGAGGCGCGTGCCGCCAAAGTGTAGATCGTCGCGCCTTCGGCCCGGCCCTCGGCAATCGCGTCGGCGTGGATCGACAGGAACACATCGGCCCCCGCCTCCCGCGCCAGCGTCAGTCGGGTTTCCAGCGGCACAAAGAGGTCCTCGGCGCGGGTCAGAGTGACCTCGAACCCGCCCGCACGATTGAGCACGTCCTGCAATTCGCGGGCGAAGGTCAGGGTCAGCTCTTTTTCCACCACCCCGTCCCGTTCCGCGCCCGGATCGATGCCGCCATGGCCGGGATCGAGCACCACGCGCAGCGGCCCCTCCCCCAATTTGCGCGCAGGCGCGGCTTTGGGCGCATCGTCCGTGGAGGGGCGCACAAGCTGCGCATCTGGCGGCGTGCCCGCCCCCAAAGCGAATTCGTCCGAGGCCGTGGGATCGAGCGTCAGCGTCAGGACCGCGCCTTTGTCGTCGCGCGACATCTGGGCGTGGACCAGACGGAAAGGTCCTGCCAAATCCAACACCATCCGCGACCAGCCGGGAACGAACCCGCCCACGCGCAGGCCGGTGATGCCCTCGGCAGTGTCGAATTGCTCGGTGTCAAAGCCGGTCCAATCGACCTCGGCGAAATCGATGACCATGCGACGCGGCTCGTCGAGGGTGAAAATGCGAAACGGCACCGGCTGGCTCAGGCGCAGCATCATCTCGACGCGCTCGCCCTGATCCACAAGCGCCGACGCCCCGCTGTCGGCCCGCGCAAGCGCCGTCAGACCGCTCTGCGCCGAGGCGGAACCGCCCACAGGCAAGCTCGCAGACAGGCCCAGAAGAGTGGCGAAAACCAGCGGTTTGAAAAGCTTGACCATGACATCCTCAAAAACATTTCACCGATACCTACCCTGCCCCGCCCGCTTTGCCCATGACGGATCGCCGGTTTGACCAAAGCGTGAAGCGATACGTTACCGATTGGCCATAAACGCCTTGAGCCGCACCAGACCTTCGCGAATGTCCTCGGTCGAGCGCGCGTAGGAAAACCGCAATGTTTGCGCGCCGCGCAGCGGATCGAAATCCAGCCCCGGCGTCACGGCGACGCCCGCTTCGGCGAGGATTTCATTGCAGAACGCCTTGCTGTCCTCGGTATACTCCGACACATCGGCGTAGATGTAAAACGCCCCGTCCGGCGGCGCGATTTTGTCAAAGCCGATTTTCGGCAGCTCTTCGAGCATGAGACAACGGTTCTCGGCATAGACATCGACCATTTCCTGGCATTCCTGCCGGGCCTCCAATGCGCCCAAAGCCGCGACCTGCGAGGCATGCGGCGGGCAGAGGAAAAAGTTTTGCGCGATGCGTTCGATCACCCGCACATGATCTTCGGGCACCACCATCCAGCCGATGCGCCAGCCGGTCATCGAGAAGAATTTCGAGAACGAATTGATGACATAGACATCGTCGGAGAGTTCCAGCGCGGTCACCGCCCGGCCCTCATATTGGATGCCGTGGTAAATCTCGTCGGAGATATAGGCGATGCCTTTGTCCTGACAGGTTTTGATCAGCGCGCCCATGGCCTCATGGTCCAACATGGTGCCGGAGGGGTTGCCGGGAGAGGCCACGATCAAACCATCCAGCCCATCGGGAATGTCGGAGGGCACCGGTTGCAGGCGGTTCTCCATCTTGGTCGGCAGGCCCACGGGGGTGATGTCCAACCCGCTCAAAATTTGGCGATAAGACGGGTAGCCCGGCTCGCCCATACCCACCTTGGCGCCCGCGTCAAACAGCGCAGTAAACGCGAGGATGAAAGCGCCCGAAGAGCCGGGCGTGATCACCACGCGGTGCCAGTCGAGATCGACCCCGTACCAATCCTTATAAAGCGCCGCGATGCCTTTGCGCAGCTCCGGCAGGCCAAGCGCGACCGTATAGCCCAAAGGGTCGGCCTCCATCGCCTGTTCCACCCGTGCACGCGCCTTGGCGGGTGCGCCGGTCGAGGGCTGGCCGACCTCCATATGAATGATGTGCCGCCCCGCCTCCTCGGCCGCACGCGCCGCCTCCATGACATCCATCACGATGAAGGGATCGACCACGGATCGTTTCGAGGTTTTCATGGGGAGGCTCCTGTCCTGAAAGTCTGCCCTCCCATGCCAGCGAGACGGGGGAAATGCAATGCGGTGAAGTGGCTGCATATGGCCTGTGCATAGAACTTGTGCGGCGCCACGCCACGCCGGGGGATGCGGCCTTGGGTCACGCAACTGTTGGGTGGCCCCGGCACGAAGATGTGATACATGCGACGGAACAGGTTTGAGACGGAGAGACACCCGATGAATTTTGCCAAAGCCCTCGCGCGCCCCCTTATCCGATCCGGCACGCGTATCGGCACCGCAGCCCTTTTGACCGCGACCACCACGCTGGCCGCGCAGGCCTTTGACATCACCAACATGTCGGACGCCGAACGCGAGGCATTTCGCGCCGAGGTCCGGGCGTTCATCATGGAAAACCCCGAGATGATCATGGAAGAGGCCTATGAGGTCTATCAGCAGCAACAAAGCGAGGCGCAGGTCGCCAATGACGCCGATCTGATCGCGGCCTATTCCGAAGTGATCTACAATGACGAAAACGACGCGGTTTACGGCAACCCGGACGGTGACATCGTGCTGGTCGAGTTCTCCGACTATCGTTGTGGCTATTGCAAAAAAGCCTATCCGGACGTGCAGGCTTTGCTGGAAAAAGATGGCAATATCAAGCTGATCGTCAAGGAGTTCCCCATTCTGGGCGAGGCCTCCGTTCTGGCCTCTCGTTTTGCCGTGGCGACGAAAATTGTGGCGGGCAATGAGGCCTATCTCAAACTGCACGACGAATTGATGCAGGCCCGTGGCGACGTCTCCGAGGGCATGCTGCGCCGTTTGGCCAAGGATCTTGAGATTGACGCCGATGCGGTGGTCGCGGAGATGGAGAGCGATGAGGTCACGGCCATTCTGGCGCTGAACCATCAGCTGGCGCAGGAGTTGCAAATCTCCGGCACGCCGGGGTTCATCTTGGGCGACCAGATGCTGCGCGGCTATGTGCCCTATGACGGTATGGTGGAGATCGTCGCCGAGGTGCGTGCGAACCGCTGAGGCCATTTGAAGGCCTGAAACGACAAACCCCGCCCAATCGGCGGGGTTTTTATTTGAGTATTTAAAGCGTTTCTCAAAAATTTGAGGCACTCAATTTTGAGAAGCGTCGCAACACCGAATAGATGTAGTAACGTTTTTCACTCAATCTGTGGCAGATTCAGTGAAAAACGTTGTGGCAGCAAAGGAAACGCACGCCGGTCGCGTTTATTCCGCGGCATCCTGAGCGGCGGCGGCTTCGATCTCGGCGGCTTTCTTTTCGACCTGTTCGACGATGTGCTCGACCATGTGGTCGTTTGACATTTTATGGTCCTGTTTGCCGCCCAGATAGACCATACCGTGCCCCGCACCGCCGCCGGTCCAGCCGACATCGGTCATCAAGGCCTCGCCCGGCCCGTTCACCACGCAGCCAATAATGGAGAGGCTCATCGGCGTCTTGATATGCTCAAGACGTTTTTCCAATTCCTCCACTGTTTTGATCACATCAAAGCCCTGACGCGCACAGGAGGGACAGGAAATGATATTCACGCCGCGGTGGCGCAGGCCGAGGGATTTGAGGATTTCATAGCCCACTTTGACCTCTTCGACCGGATCGGCGGAGAGAGACACGCGCAGAGTGTCGCCGATGCCCATCCACAGAAGCTGGCCCATGCCAATCGCCGATTTGATCGTGCCGGACATCAGCCCGCCCGCCTCGGTGATGCCGAGGTGAATGGGGGCGTCGGTGGCCTCCGCGAGTTGCTGATAGGCGGCGGAGGCCATGAAGACGTCGGAGGCCTTCACCGAGATTTTGAAATTGTGGAAGTCGTTATCTTCGAGAATTTTGATGTGATCCATGCCGCTCTCGACCATCGCGTCGGGGCACGGTTCGCCGTATTTCTCCAAGAGGTGCTTTTCCAAAGAGCC
Source organism: Celeribacter naphthalenivorans (assembly GCF_020524585.1). Taxonomy (GTDB): domain Bacteria; phylum Pseudomonadota; class Alphaproteobacteria; order Rhodobacterales; family Rhodobacteraceae; genus Celeribacter; species Celeribacter naphthalenivorans. Next base: position 130,661 of record NZ_JAIVLK010000006.1, on the reverse strand, counting down.
GGCATTCACGCCGATGCGGATCGAACAATTGTGATCGCGCGCCGCCTTGAGCACCTCTTTGACCCGCGTCTCATCGCCGATGTTGCCGGGGTTGATGCGCAGGCAGGCAGCGCCCGCCTCTGCCGCCTCGATGCCGCGCATGTAGTGGAAATGGATGTCGGCGACAATCGGCACCGGGCTTTCACGGCAGATTTCTTTCAGGGCCGCAGAGCTTTCCTTGTCCGGCACGGACACCCGTACGATGTCGGCACCGGCCTCGGCGGCGCGGATGATCTGATCCAGCGTGCCCTTCACGTCATGGGTCAGCGTGTTGGTCATCGTCTGCACGGAGATCGGTGCGTCGCCGCCCACGGGCACATTCCCGACCCAAATCTTGCGGCTCACACGACGGTCGATGTTGCGCCAGGGACGGATGGGATTGTGGGACATGGGAGCCTCTTTGGTGCGATACGCGGTCCTGCCCTAGATAGGCCTATGGTGCGCGCGGGGCAAGCGGTCAGACCCCGCTTGCGTCAAACGAAGCCCGCGTGAGCCAAAAGGGGCCTGTGACAAGATCACGCGCGATCTTCTCAACCGAATTATTCGGTGTTTTGCGCCACACGGAACAATTCCGCCACCGAGGTGTTCGCGGCCAGATCGACCGGCGCAAAGACGTCAGAGACATCGGCCACGGACAGCGCCACGTTTTTCACCACGGAGCCGGAAGACCCGACCGGGCCATAGGCCTGACCGTTCACAGCGAAATAGACGCCGCCCGCATTGCCGGTGCGCAGCACGGGGGCCTTGTCCATCGCGGGCACGACATAGCGTTCGCCCGCATCGAGAATTTTCTCAAACAAAACGGAGCCATCAGCGGCCTGCACCCGGACCCAAGACGGCAGCACAGCGACAACAGCCAGTTCCGGCGCGCCCTCTGCGGTCACCTGAATGGGCGAGTCGCCATCCTCGGAGAGCGCAGCCTGGGCGATCAGGTTGGACATATCGTTGAGAATATCTTCGCGATCCTCGGCCTGACTTTCCGCCGTCAAGGCGCCGACCGTGCGCGGATCGAGGGTCGCAATCGGACCATCGCGCGGCACGAGCACAGGCACATCGAGGGCCTGCGGACGATAGAGACGGTCCAGAGCTTCGGCAGAGGGCGTGGCAAGGCCGACGCTCTCGTCCAAGGCGGCCATTGTGGTGGTCTCACTCTCAAGCGGCGACACTTCGGAGATCATGCCGGGCGCCTGATCGATGGGCGCCAGTTTGACCTTTTGCACCTCTTGCAACACCGACCAACCGCCATAGCCAATCACACCCAAAAGCGCGAGCAACACCGCCGTCGAGCCCAGAGCGCCGGGTTCGATGCGGGTCATAAAACCTTGGCCGCGCGGCACAAAAGAGGCGTTCGGATCGGCAAAGGGGTCTTTGACGGGGGATTGCTTTTGCGCGGTCGCCGGGCTGCGTTTGGTCGAGGCCTGCGGCGACATGCCGTGAGCCACGGCAAAGCCGCTTTCCTGACAAAAGCGCGAAAACGCCCAATCGGGATCGAGATCGAGGTAGCGCGCATAGGAGCGCACATAACCGGCAATAAAGCCTTGGGTTTCGAACACGGCAGGATCGGCATTCTCGATCGCGGCGATGTAGGTCGCCTTGATCTTCAGCTCGCGCTGGACATCCAAAAGGGATTTGCCGATGGTCGCACGTTCACCACGCATGACATCTCCGAGCCGCAACTCAAAGTCATCAAACCCGCGAGGTTGTTCCTGTTCCTCGACGGGTGGTTTGCTCCACCGCCTGATCATGCCTGTGTGCCGCCCTAAGTTGGTCCTGTCCCCATGAGCTTATAGACGATTCGTCTTAAGCTCTTGGAAACAGTGTTACCACATGCTCAAACCGGGCGCACAGGGGTTATGCGCGTCATCCGGCCATTTCGGCACGATTCAGCGCACAATGGCTCCAGAGCGCGTCCAGCGCCTTGATCAGGTGGTCCATTTCATTGGGCCCGTGCACCGGCGACGGTGTAAACCGCAAACGCTCGGTGCCACGCGGCACGGTCGGGAAATTCACCGGCTGCACGTAGATACCATAGTGCTCCAGCATCATGTCCGACATCAATTTCGTGTGTTTCGGATCGCCCACGATCAGCGGCACGATGTGCGAGCCGTTGTCGGTGATCGGCAGACCGAGACCTTTGAGCCGGGTTTTGAGGATTTTCGCCTGAGTCTGATGCTGTTCGCGCAGCGTCACGCCGCCCTCGCCTTTCAGGAATGCGATGGAGGCCGCAGCGCCCGCAGCCACCGCCGGCGGGATCGAGGTCGTGAAGATGAAGCCCGGCGCGTAAGAACGCACGGCGTCACACATTTTCGCGCTTGCCGCGATATAGCCGCCGAACACGCCGAAGGCTTTGCCCAAAGTGCCGTTGATGATGTCGATCCGGCCCATCAGACCGTCACGCTCGGCCACACCGCCGCCGCGCGGGCCGTACATGCCGACCGCGTGCACCTCGTCGAGATAGGTCAGCGCGTTGAATTCCTCGGCAAGGTCGCACAATTCCTTGATCGGGCCGAAATCACCGTCCATCGAATAGACGGATTCAAAAGCGATCAGCTTTGGCGCCTCAGGATCGTCGGCGGCCAAAAGCTCGCGCAGGTGATCGAGATCGTTGTGGCGGAAGATGCGCTTGGAGCCGCCATTGCGACGGATGCCTTCGATCATGGAGGCGTGGTTCAACTCGTCGGAGTAGATGATCAGCCCCGGAAACAGCGTCGGCAGGGTCGAAAGCGTGGCGTCATTGGCGATATAGGCCGAGGAGAACACCAGCGCGCCTTCTTTGCCGTGCAGATCGGCCAGCTCGGCTTCGAGACGTTTGTGGTACACGGTCGTGCCTGAGATATTGCGCGTCCCGCCCGAACCGGCGCCCGTCGCATCGACAGCCTCTTTCATGGCGGCCAGAACAACCGGGTTCTGCCCCATGCCGAGATAGTCGTTGCCGCACCAGACCGTCACGGGTTGCTCTGTGCCGTCCGGGCGCGTCCATGTGGCGTGGGGGAATTGCCCGCGCTTACGCTCGATGTCGATGAAGGTGCGGTAGCGGCCTTCGTCATGCAAACGTTGGATCGCCTCGTCAAGCTTCGCCGTGTAGTCCACTTTTTGTCCTTTCGCGCGTCTCAGGTCTGCCTGTTTTAGCGGCATCAAACGAAAATTGCGACTCATATTCACAATTCGCAAGATAATACCTTTTGGCTAGACCACCTTTCGCAAGAGCCCGGGGGTGACCACCTCTGTGATCGCGAGCATTATGCCCTGCCCTTTTAGAATGACTAAAAACCCTTTCAGTATGATCTATGTCAACCCGCCAACAGGCTCTGGACACCAGATGTGATCGGCGTAAGCTGCGACAAAACATCCCTCTACGATCAAAGGTTTCCTATAATGAACTCCCGCCTCGCCCCGGTGCTGTCGCGCATCGATGCCGATCTCGACGCGTCACTCGACCGTTTGATGGACCTGCTGCGCATTCCGTCGATCTCCACCGACCCTGCCCATAAGGACGATTGTTTGAAGGCGGCCGCGTGGCTTGTGGAGGATCTGAAATCTCTGGGCGCCGAGGCCGAACTTTGCGAGACCCCAGGACATCCGATGGTCTATGGCAAGATCGGCTCCGGTGGTCCGCATCTGTTGTTTTACGGCCATTACGATGTGCAACCGGTCGATCCGCTGTCGCTGTGGGACCACGATCCCTTTGCGCCTTTCATTGAAGACCGCGAAAGCGGCAAGGTGATCCGTGGCCGCGGCGCCTCTGATGACAAGGGCCAGCTCATGACCTTTGTCGAGGCCTGTCGCGCCTGGATTGCCGAACATGGCACCCTGCCCTGCACCATCACCTTCTTCTTCGAGGGCGAAGAGGAAAGCGGGTCGCCCTCGCTCATCCCCTTCATGGAGGCCAATAAGGACAAGCTCTCCGCCGATCTGGCCTTGATCTGCGACACGTCCATGGTGGCGCCCGGCGTGCCGTCGATCTGTTCGCAACTGCGCGGCATGTTGAAGGACGAATTCACGCTGACCGGCCCGACGATGGACTTGCACTCTGGTCACTATGGTGGCCCGGCGCTCAACCCGCTGCGCGAAATCTCTAAAATTGTCGCGAGTTTTCACAACGAGCAAGGCCGCGTGACGATCAAGGATTTCTACGACGGTGTCCAAGACGTGCCTGCCGATATCCTCGAACAGTGGAAGGGCTGCGGCTTTGACGAGGAGGACTATCTCTCCGGCGTCGGCATGACGGAGTCGCACGGCGAAGCGGGCTATTCCACCTTGGAACAGCAATGGGCCCGCCCGACCTTGGAGATCAACGGCATGTGGGGCGGCTATCAGGGCCCCGGCACGAAAACCGTGATCCCGTCGGAGGCGCATTGCAAAATCACCTGCCGTCTGGTCGGCACGCAAGACCCGGATGCGATCCGCGAAAACCTGCGCGCCCATGTCGAAAGCCGTCTGCCGGTGGATGCGAAAGTCACTTGGAACCAGGATCTGGACGGCTCCCCCGCCGCCGTGATGAACACCGCGCGCCCGGAATTCGAAGCCGCGCGTCAGGCGCTCTCTGCCGAATGGGACCGTGAGGCGGTGTTTGCCGGCATGGGCGGCTCGATCCCGATTGCCGGGTTCTTCACCACCATCTTGGGGCTGGATTCCATGCTGGTCGGCTATGCCGATGACGACGACCGCATCCATTCGCCCAACGAGAAATACGGCCTTAAGAATTTCCACAAAGGCATCCGCTCCTGGGCCCGCATTTTGGATGCGGTCTCTAAAGCCTGAGTTCCGTTTTTTCAGAATTCTGATGCCCCGTGCGGTCTCGCGCGGGGCTTTTCGTGAGACCTTTTCGACTGATCAAATCACTGAGTGCCTTTCTTTTCCGCCAGCGGAGACCAAGGATTTCATCCAGAGATTTTCCCCTCAGAGGCGCCCGCATCGAAACGAGGCTGGCGCCCAAAAGTCGGCATCACTTCGGCCGCATATGCCGACCGCTTTGCCACCCCTGAATGGCACTTTGGAAAAAGCCCAGAGCCTGCCACAGGATCGCATACAGGAATGATCACAACGGACTAAAACAGCTCGAGATCGCTGGTCTTTTCCGGAACCGGCCGTTTTTCAACGATATGCGGATCCTCCACAAGTTTCTGACGTGCTTTGCCCTGCGCCGGAAAAAACTCAACCCGCCGTGCCTGACCGCCGCCAAGACTTTGACCATCGCAGGGAATGTTCTCACGTTCGAGATAGGACAGCACGAACAACCCGTTTTGATTGCCGGCGTTGGTCAGCCCTTTGTACATTTCCGCACCGCCAAAAACTTTGGCCCGCAAACGTTCCCGAACCGCGCCCGATCGAATGAGCGCATTGATCAAAAGCTCCATGGCATTGGCCCCGAAAGAACTCACATCGCTTCGAGATGGCGGCCCTTCCGGCAAGAGGAAATGGTTCATACCACCAATTTTCGCCACGGGATCCCAAAGGCAAGTTGCCACACATGACCCGAGGATGGTCGAGATCACGGCCTCTTCCACATTGGCAATCGCATATTCGCCCTGAGCGATATAGGTGCGCAGTCCGCCGCTGCGTTGTTGAAGCATGGCTGTCATGTGACCCTCATTTGTACAGGCGCTTCACAGAGACGCAGCAATTCTTCGCCGACCTTATCCAAATCCGCCCATTGTTCGACGCCGCCCATCTCTGCGGCCACGCGCGGCATGCCAAAAACAACGCAGGTTTGTTGACTCTGGCCTAGTGTTTTCGCACCGGCATCCCGAAGGGCCTTCATGCCCGCCGCGCCGTCGCCCCCCATCCCGGTCAAAATTCCAGCCACAATCTTGGGAGCATGCTCCACTGCGGAAAGAAACATCGAATCCACGGAGGGGCGATGCCCGGAGACGAGAGGCCCTTTGTACAACTTGGCCCTGAGCTCAGTTTTGCCCGTCACATTGAGATGATACTCCCCTCCGGGGGCGATCATCACCAGCCCTGGGCGCAAAACCGCACCGTCCTGAGCCAGACACACTTTTGGCTGCACCAGAGGATCCAGACGGGCCGCGAAGCTGACCAAGAAAGGTTCCGGCATATGCTGTGTGATCAAAGTGGGCGGGCAATCGACCGGAAAGCTCTGCAAAATGCGTTCGATCGCATCCACGGCTCCAGTCGATCCCCCGATCAAACAAATGCGGCGGAATCTTCTGTTCTGTTGCGGGGCAATGCTGCTTCGCACGGGGCGGGCGACAGTGACGCGCGCGCGCGCCGCCAAAGCAACCGTATCGGCCAATTTGGCGAAATTGTCGGTTCCGCCGCCCAGTTTTGGCTTTTCGACACAATCCACGGCCCCCAGCGCCATGGCCTCGACCGCCACATCGCTGCCTTTTTGGGTGAGCGTCGACACCATCACCACAGGCATCGGGCGATGTTTCATGAGCCTCTTCAGAAACTCAAGACCGCTCATATTGGGCATTTCCACATCGAGCGTCATCACATCCGGACGATGGGTATTCACAGCATCGCGGGCGTCGCGCGCGGTGCCGGCTTCGGCCACCACCTCCAAGCGGTGATCCGCATCCAGAATGGACCGGATAAGTCGTCGCATCGTGGCGGAGTCGTCAACAATCAAAACACGTAACGGGTTCACACCGAGCTCCCTTTCCTAAACATCCCCTTCCGAAGTCTTGGTCGCGTTGCCATGCCCACTTCAGAAATCTTCCCAATCATCTTCAGCTGCACTCAAAACAGGCAGTGGCGCATTCACAACCTTTTTGACAGGCGCTTGGGGCTCAGGTTTGGGAGGACTGGTTTTGATGGGCGCCTTGGGCGCGGCTGCGGGTGCTTTGCGTGCCTCTTTGAAATCGACCGGCGCAACGGATGCGGGCGCTTTTGCAGACTGAACAGCACCGATCGAGAACCTTGAGGTCGTGACATTCAGGTTTTCCGCTTCGCGTGTCAGGGCGTGGCTGGCTGCCGTGGTCTGTTCGAACATGGCGGCGTTTTGCTGTGTGACTTGATCCAGCTGATTGACCGCTGCGTTGATCTCGGCGAGACCCGAGGACTGCTCACGCGCCGACACGGCAATTTCGGAGACATTGTGAGAAATCTCTGACACAGAGCCCACGATGCCACGCAGAGCCTCGCCCGTTTCCCCAACCAGACTCACGCCCCGCTTCACCAGAGTGCCCGATTTCGAGATCAGATCATTGATCTCACGAGCCGCCTCCGAAGAACGCTGTGCCAAGGCACGCACTTCAGAGGCCACGACAGCAAAACCACGCCCCGCTTCGCCCGCACGTGCGGCTTCCACCCCGGCGTTCAAGGCCAGCAAATTGGTCTGGAAGGCGATGTCATCAATGACAGAGGTGATCTTGGAGATCTGGTTCGAAGAGGTTTCAATCTGACTCATGGCTTCGACGGCTTCTTGCACAACTTTACCAGAAGCTTCGGCGTTGGCCTTTGCGGTTTCCACCATATCGGACGCTTGATTGGCCCCATCTGCCGCAGAGCGAACCGAGGAGGTCAATTGATCCAAAGCCGTTGCGGTTTCCTCAAGCGTGGCGGCCTGTTTTTCCGTGCGGCGGGACAAATCATCTGCCGCATTGGAGATTTCAGAGGCTTCGCCACGGATCATATCCGCATTCTCGACCACGTTGCGCATTGCAGACAGCAAGTTGTCGATCGCCTGGTTGAAGTCCCCGCGCAGGGTTTCGTATTCGTCAGAGAAGGCAACGTCCAGACGCGAGGTGAGATCGCCAGACGCGAGCTTCTTGAGACCCACGCGAAGCCCTTCGACCACGCGGTCCTGTTCAGCCTTCATCCGTTCTCGCTCAGCCTCCGCGGTGACGAGTGCTGCCTGATTTTCGGTGATGTCGGTGCCAAGCAGAATGATCCGGAAGGGGCGCCCCGAGGCATCTTTGACGGGGCTAAACGTGCCTTCGAGAAGCGACGTGTTACCTTCTTTGTCCAAGAGCTTGAACCGACCAAGAACACTTTCCCCGCGTCCGAGGCGATCCCAAATTGCGCCGCGTTCCTGAGCGAGTTGCGGGTCGAAAACAAAGAGTTCGTCATACCGCTTGCCGACAAGTTCCGCTTTGTCCACACCGAGCATATTGGAGAAGTTGGTATTGGCCTTGAGCAAATGGCCATTCACATCGAATTCAACCTTGGCCTGATGGCTGTCCAAAGCCTCAATGACGGCTTCGTTGGTGCGAATACTCGTCACGTCTTTCCATTCCATGACGCAACCGATTTGGGTCCCGTCGAGATCCGCCACGGCATTGACGTCCAGCGCAAAATGCACGCTGCCCACTTTCATATCGGTCGAAAACGGCATCTTGCTGGTGTCGGACAGAATAGCCCGGATGCGTCCCGGATCATGATGGAAGATATCGATATTTTTGCCGACAATTTCATCTGCACTGAAGCTGCCAAACATTTCACGAAAATCTTTTTCGTGACCTTTCAAAAGACTATGGACGGCAGAGTTCATGTAAGTGATGTTGAAATCCTGGTCGATCATCATCAAGGCCGCCGAGGAGCCCTCGAAGGCAGCACCTTTGAACAGACCATCGCGTGTTGCTTGTTCTGCACGTCCCAAAGCATGGCGGAAATCGTCCAGAGCTTGCGCAATCTGACCGATTTCGTCCCCGCGTTCCGTGCCCGGAACAGTCGCCGCATAATTGCCGTCGGAAACCGTCCGCATCGCCCCTTCCACCTGCGTCAGCGGGCGAGAGATTGCACGTGCAATCAGGAACGCAATCAGAGCAACGAGTGCGGTCATCAAAGCGCCTTGCCACAGCATCGTGTTGGCCAATTCTGTCGCAGGTTCGAGAATTTCTTCGATGCTCTGCTCTGCAATGAGACCCCACTGCGCACCGTGATAATGGATCGGGGAATAGGCTGCGAGGTGTTCGTGCATATGGCCGGTGCCCTCTTCGGACTCCGCTTCTCGCAGGAACCCGCTTTCGCCGGCGATGGCTCTTTTTGCGGATTCAGTCGTGATTTCGACCTGCAGCACCTCATCATCCGTGCCGTGAATACGATCAGAGCGCAGTTTCAGATCCTGACCGACAAGATAGGAATCCCCGGTTCGACCAAGTCCTGTCCCCCGGGTCGTGATCGCGTCGATTTTGCCGATGGGCATCTGGAACGCAATCACGCCGCGCAACGTGCCGCTGCGATCAAAAACTGGCGCACCGATAAAGGCGGCGGGCGCTCCGTGAGACGGCGCATAAGTTTCGAAGTCCGCAAAAGAAACCTCGCCACTTTGTGTGGCTTCCAAAGAGTGGCGCAGCACTTGTCCCAGACCGGTTTGGGCATATTCGCCCTCAAGGAAATTGGTGGCGTAATCCTGTTCCTTGAACACGGAGTAAATTAGATCGCCTTCGAGGGAGAACACAAAGACATCGTAATAGCCCTTTTCATCCACAAGTTTGCGGAAATAGCTATGGTAGAGTTTGTGAACCTGACTGTAGGCCGAGCCATCGAGCGCATAATCGAGATCTTGCTTGCTGCCCAACTCATTGGGATTGTCATCGATATACCACTTTTTCAGATAGCGGGTCTTGTCGGTGTTGATCATCTCCCAGGCTTCGCCAAAGCCACGAAGAGCGGAAAGCACCGTCGGGTTTTCCGCCTGACTGCGCAGATCGATGTCTACACCTTCAAGCCAGCCCTCAAGCTCAAGCGACCGCGCTTCAGCGACAGTCATCAAGGCCTCTTCCGCCTCGACCAGCAATGATTGCGACGCATTTCGGTAAGAAACAAGGTTTGCAATCGCGATGGTGACGATTGTCAAACCGATCATGATCACGGGCAGTTTCTTTGCCAGCTTAATCCTGCTAAAAAAGTTCATTTGTCTCTCCTGGCCTCTCGGTCAAGTCGCAGTCTGGAAACGCGGCTCCGGGCGATGATCAGCATTCGGGTGAAAACCCAGTACGCATTGATCCATGCCGCCAAGGAATGAAGATTCGTTTAAGTCGGTTCGAAATGGTCTCAGGTTGAGGCGTCGGATAGCTAAAATTTGAGCCATACCTTACGCAAGCCGTGCCACGCGCCTCTCTTCCGCCGTTGCTCTTGCCCTGCTCGCGCCCGGATGGATGCCGTTATGTCAGGCAAAACGCGCAAGTTTTCGCATCCCCCTCAATTATGAACCGTTTCGCTGTGGCGTTAACCATTCTGAAAGACATTAACCATTTTCATGAGCCGATGACCCCGCCTTCACGGACCGCACAAAATGACCGGCCTGACATAGGATTTGGCACGAAAAACAAGCAGACATTCACATTGAAAGGGTCAAAAAAACCGCGTGACAGGTTCGAGATGGAAGACCAAAGCACAGCAAGCTCTCTGGGGGAATATTGCCCTGATGGGGATGCTTTTACTGATCCAGGCCCTGTCCCTTGTGCCAAATTTTCCTGCGCCGCCTCCGAGTCGCGGGCGCGTGCATCCGATTGTGTTGATCGTCACGACCGCGATCGCGATTGATCTGTTGCAACGGCTCCTGAACCTAAGAAACGCACGCCTCCGCCATACGTCATATTTCTCCTATGGCGCGCCTCTGCTCGTTGTTTTCATCATTCTGCGGCTGGCCGAACCCCATGGAAAACCGATTGGCCATGCTCTCACTCTTGTGGATGCCAGAAGGGTCACACTTTCGATCAGCCTCATGACATTGAGCGGCTTTCTGCTTTTGTCTCTGGTGCCGATACTCGGTCGACTTCGCCCCGCCGGGGCCTGGATCCACGTGTTGATCTTTGCGGCGCTCGGTGCTGCACATGCCCTCCGGGCCCGTCTCGCGCACGATCTCGGTGGGCCTGACGCAGCTGAACCGTTCGGACCGGCTTGAAACGGCAGTCAAATGGGCCGATTGGACGATACGTTCGGCCAAGGAAAACGGCCGCAACACAGTGGTCATGGCCGATGAGCGCTTTTCCGAGAACCTGCGCCTTAAAGGCGAGCTCACACGCCACCAAGACATCGTGCAGGCTTTGGAGAAGAACGAAATCAAGAAATATGTGCAGCCGATTTTTGATGCAGCACAGCACCGGGTGATTGGCTTTGATGCGCTGGGAACGGGAGGATGGGCAAATCGTGGTGCTGTGCTGAAATTACTGCGCAGTTTCGGAGCGTTGGCGGTATATCAACACGACATCGTCATCGATATTTGCGAGGCTGCGATCACCGAGCGGATCGACATGGATCAGTCCAACAGATTGTATGCACAGCGCATTTCGGATGTCATGCTGTCCGGCACCTGAGACCAGTCCCCCGATCACCATAGAAAAAGGGCGTCTCTGAAGAGACGCCCTCGGAAACTGGATGGTGGGTGATACGAGATTTGAACTCCTGACATCTTCGATATGTATTTTAATAACTAGATATAGCTAGTTTAGGAAATCCATATGAAATGAAATCAAAGACTTAGTGACTTCCTGTTTCGCACCACCATACCAAAAACACAGTATGTAGTGCGACAAAATTGCGACAGCCCCTCATTTTTGGCACAAACTTGGCACACTGCATTGAAGCTAAATCTGATTGAAAATGCACGTCCTCTCGAGGCCCACGTGGAACACCTCATCAGACAGTGTAGGACATGAAAACAGACGATCACCTATGGCTTGTACTCCGGCAGTGCATCCCTCATGGTGATGGAAGATGTCATCACAAAAATGGACTATCCGATCATGAGCTAAACCGCTTCATCACATCAAAGACTGACGGGTCTTCGTCATTAGCAGAGCGCACCGGCGGCCTCCTTGAGGCTCCGCCTACGCCCTACCGTGGGGCATCACGCATCATCTAATGAAGAGAAAATGTGATGAAGAATGCCACGACCAAAGGCACCTCAGCCAAAGATCGACTTGAAAATCTCAAATCCACAACGGCACAGGCCCTTTTTGAAAGGGACTTCAAACCACGCCAAATAATCATAGAGCCTTGGCTTCGCACCGAAGAAACAGCCGTGATTTGGGCCGACACAGGCGTTGGCAAGACCATGCTGTGCCTTAGCGTTGCCTTAGCCGTGGCTGGAGGAGGCAGTGTCGCAGACTGGACCACCTCAGAGCCACGGAAAGTACTCTACATTGACGGCGAGATGCATCTCCAAGACATGAAAGAGCGCCTCGAAATACTGTTTGACAGCCCAAACATTCTGCAACGCGAGAAACAGAAGAAGGATGCGCTTGCGAACCTCGAAATCCTAGCTCGTCAAGACCAAACCATAGGAGCTCCATTCTTCGACCTGACATCCAAAGAGAGCCAGAAGGTCCTCATCAACCGGGTGGTGCGTGACAAAGTGGAGTTGCTTATCTTGGACAACTTCACAACCCTTTCAGAAGGGCTGGACGACGAAAATGACTCTACCAGCTTCAAACAGGTCCAAGACTTTTTCCTGCAACTGAAACGAGCGGGCATCGCCACCGTTCTGGTTCATCACTCGAACAAACAGGGAAAGGCAATGAGAGGCTCAACCGCCCTAGCGGCGACCTTTGAGGCCATCATCGGGTTGGAAAAACCACGCATTTCGTCGCCCGGACAAGCCAAGTTCGTTGCCAAATTCAACAAATTTCGAGGGAAAGGCGATGAACGCCTAGCCGACCGAACGTGGTCCTTGGGAGACGATGGCTGGTTGGTGTCTGAGGCCAATCCTGAGGACCCCTCTGACGACCCAACTCTTGCAGCCCTGAAGTCCCTTCAGTTCACCTCCCGAGCACAGATTGCGGAAGAACTCGGCGTCAACAAATCCACCGTAACACGACGCATCCAGCAATGGGAGAAACTTGGTATTCTCAAGGAAGGAGAAGCGGACGAACTCTTTTCCAAAGCAAGCGAGCTTGAAACGGAATGGCAAAGAAGTGACCTGTACGGGGATGAAGACGAAGCGTTCTAGACGCCCAACGAGAGAGAAACACTGGGGTGCCCTTAGGGGCATCTCTCCTTTTGCCTAGAGGATACGAGAGAGCCATCGGCTCTCGTATAGGACATTAGAGTTGCACCGTTGCATTTCTTAGGCGCAACGCAACATGCAACGACCTAGGAGAATGACCTAAGGCCCGTAAGCTCCGCTTGGCAAACAGCCGACATCGCCCCCCAAACAACAATAAGAACAATATTAACCCCCTCTTTTTGAGTTCGCTTTCCGCATCCCCCCACCCCTTCTGAAACCACACCAAAAACGATCTGCCTTGTTTTCACGGCCCAACCTAGCCTGCCAATAGACCGTGCCCCTATGGCGTGTCGGTTTTGTGGCGGAATGGCCTGAATATGGAGTGGGTTTCGACTTTTGGCAGACACCCTGCCCCCGCTCCTAAGATTTCATTGGCAGATATAGGAGGGCAGACACATGCTCATCGGATACGCTCGCACATCGACACTAGAACAGAAGGCAGGCCTAGAGGCTCAGAGAGAGTCCCTAACGGCCATTGGATGCGAAAGGCTATGGGAGGAACAAACAAGCTCTGTGGGCCTCAGGGACGCCCTCAGGGCCGCTCTGGACTATGCACGAGAGGGAGACACCATTGTCGTTACAAAGCTGGACCGTTTGGCCCGCTCTGTGCGCCACCTTGGGGAAATCGTAGAGGAACTGGAGGCGAAAAACGTAGGGCTTCGAATTCTGAACTTGGGCTTGGACACCACCAACGCCACAGGGAAACTCATGCTCAACGTCTTAGGGTCTGTAGCGCAGTTCGAACGAGAGATGATGCTGGAGCGGCAACGTGAAGGCATCCGAAAGGCGAAAGAGGAAGGCAAGTACCGAGGGAGGAAGCCCACAGCCCGCCTCAAGGCCAAAGAGGCTCAACGCCTACTGGCTCAGGGTATGACCAAGAGGGACATCGCCAAGGAGATAGGGGTTTCGGAAAGGTCCGTGTATCGGATTCTAGAGTGACCCCAAACGGTGACTTGAGGCGGTCCAAAGAGTTGGGCTGCCAGACTTCTATACTGGTAGAGTTTTGAAAAGCCCTATTTCGGCCCAAACCGGACCTTGCTGGTGTCGTCAAGTGCTACGCCGCAGCTTTCCTGCAGCAGCCACTGACACCAGTTCACCCGGGACATCTTTTTCGCGATCCGTACACACATGTAGCCTAGGTCTCCTGGAGGGGCTATTGATACATCTCCTCAGAAATAACTGCATCTCACAATATTCCCACTTTCATAGGCACAATTTTTAAGCGAACGTTCGGAGAGTTTAAAAAAGGTATTTCCATGTGGTCCGACAACGAAACTGACATCGATTATTTGAACCATTCTGAAGTCGCCGAAATGATCTGCGACATGATCTCAGATGATACGTTGCTACCATTATCCGTTGGGGTTTACGGCGGATGGGGTGTTGGAAAATCCAGCATTTTACAGTTGGTAAACAAACGTCTTACCGACGATGGGAATACAATCGTAATCGAGTTCGACGCATGGTTGTACCAAGGTTTTGACGAAGCAAAATCGGCCTTAATGACCGTCATTTCTCAAGCCCTGATAACGGAAGCGCCCGAAGACCTGAAAGAGCAAGCAAAAGGGCTTTTCCGACGAGTGAACAAACTCAGACTCCTAGGCCTTGGCGCAGAAGCAGGGATGGCAGCTCTCGGTTTGCCCACGTTCGGTTTTGTGTCAAAAGCTATTGAATCTGGCGGTGATGCAATTGCCGGCAAAGGAGACGCGGAGGATTTAAAAGCCATTCAGGATGGCGTAGATACTGCAACCGGGAAGTTGAAAGGACTGATTGATCCCAAAGAGGTTCAATCTCCGCCAGAAGAAATCGCCGCATTTAAGGCAGAGTTTTCGGCTCTGTTGGATGGCCTAGATAAACGTTTGGTTGTCTTTGTAGATAACCTTGACCGCTGCCTTCCGAAAACTGCAATCGAAAACCTAGAGGCAATGCGACTGTTCCTTTCCCTCCCGAACACCGCATTCGTCGTTGCCGCAGATGTAGATATGGTTCGCCACGCTGTCGCCACCCATTTTTCGGGAGCCTCGAAGAAGCATGTCGAAGACTATCTGGATAAACTGGTCCAATTCCCCGTGGCTGTTCCGAGGCTTGGCCTACAAGAAGTGCAAGCTTTCCTTTGTATGTTAGTCTTATCTCGCTCCTCGGCTGTGAATGCAGCGGCTTTGGAAAGTGCCCGCACTTACTTACTGGAGACAATTCAAAACTCTTGGTCAGAAAGCGGAGAGTTCTCGCTGGATGAACTGTCTAAGATAGTTTCTGCGAATGCAGATCTGAAAACGCAGCTCGAAAACGTCCTGCGAATAGCACCAACGCTTGCTCAATCAAAAGCGGTCTTAGGGAACCCTCGGATAATTAAAAGGATGATGAACACCGTTCGTATGCGTCATGGTCTTGCTAAAAGACGAAAGATGAACTTGGACGAGGCTGTGATCGCAAAAATTTCGCTGTTCGAAAGGTGCACAAGCGACCGAGCTTTCGGTGATCTGCTAAAGATGGTGAATGCTTCTCCGAAAGGAAAGGTCAAGAAACTTTCATCGACCGACTTGGAAAAAATTGGCACATCCACAACTGGATTTCCTGAGAGTTGGCATGACCACAGAGAATTTATCGCCGAGTGGGGACAGTTATCTCCAGAGCTTTCAAAAGTAGACTTGCGCGCGGCAGTTTACTTGGCACGGGAAACTTTACCCCTTCAAATTAAGAATGCGACCCTTTCCCCAGAAACGATCAAGGCAATTGCAGCGCTTCTCCAGATTTCCACTCGAGTATCTAAGGCTGCGGGGAATGCAATAGATACAATACCGGCGGACGAAAGGTCGGCGGCGATGAGTGAGCTAATCAATACACTGCGCCAAGACGGTGATTGGTCTCGCAAGCGGGCAGATGTCAACGGCGCTGTCATCCTTGCAACCAAGCACCCGGAAACAAAAGATGATCTGTTGCGCTTCCTATCAAGTGTTCAACAGCCTGCGGCATGGCTCAGAAGCCTGATCGAGACATTGCAGAAAGGAGGTCAATGATGGGAACTTCTGCATCTTCCAAAGGCGGCCGTGGCCGCAATTCATTGGTTCCTGACTGGGCAGACGATCAACCTAGAGCTCCACTTCCTCCATCTGATCCCAACCGATACCGATCCTTTCGAAAAAGCTTTGGTGACTATGTTTCTGGCGGCGGCGGAAAAGCCCCTCTTCAGAAATCTTTAGGTAAATTCGCACGGCAAGCTTCGGGAGGAGCTGCGGTTGGCCCGAGACGTCTTGGTCAAGTTATTACATCAGGTGGCACATTCGGGGAGACCCTGAAAGCAATTGCCGATGGCAACGACGTCGCAGGACTTGATACCGATCGCTACACAGGCAAAACAGTAGATCAATTTGCTCAAGCTATCGCCGAACACGTAAGTGGGGATAGTCCGGACGCCGACGCCATCAACGTGGCAGTTCAGGAAGCTATTGAACATGTGCTTGATTTTGATGCCAACTTTGACCCGAACTCGCTAACCGACGATAACATTTCACAAATCATGATTGAGTACCTCGCTCAGTCGATATTTCAGATTATTGTCAATGAAGCCGGAAACTCGTGGAACCGATCTGATGATGTGGTGACGACTGCCAAATGTGAGACTGAGATTTTGGACCTGACAAGAGAGCATGTTGAGCAGTCATTTGCATCACAAGTGCAGCAAGCGGGCATCAAACTTGGCTCAGATGCAGTCGAAAGATACATGCGCACAGCAGCTCGACATGTTTGGCAAACTTGGGAGCGCTTTGATGACTAAGTGCATTCTTCACTTTCAAACCGAAGAAATCTCGCCAACAGTGACCATTGCGAACAACTGCCGCATAGTCAGGCTTTATGGAACTTGCCACAATATTGATAGGGCAGGCTACATTGGCAAAACCCTACCGGACAGGGTCGAACGTTTAGGGGCACCGACCAGCACCGCCGCGTTCGATTTTCTCACGATTTCGATGGCCGTCACTGCTGCGGATACTTTCTTCCGCAGAGAAGATGCTTCTGACAATGGTTGGGCGCGAGATTTCGATCTACATGTTCCTGTTGTGCAGCCAGACAAATGGACAGCGGCAAGACCGTTGCTACAGAGAATCCTGAACTTCCTGACAGGCGATCACTGGCAGTTTACGTTTCTACAGAATGGCCCTCCCAAACCAAACGCCATTGGTGGTCGACTTAGAAAAAAGTCAAATTTGCTGGGCGTTGATAGTGTTTGTTTGTACTCGGGCGGTTTGGACAGTTGGCTTGGCGCAAAATACCTGATTGCAAACGGAAACAACCCCATCCTAGTCAGTCACTCTTATCCTCAAGACGCGCAACGACAGAACTATCTTTATGATCGCTTAGGGCAACCTCTTCAGCGGTTTGCTTTCAACGCAAGCCCACGACAGTCGGGAAGCTCAAACGACACAACGATGCGTGGAAGAAGTTTCAATTTTCTGGCGATGGGAGCGGTTTGTGCGGATGCTGTGGCCGAACTCAACGGGCTAGGTAATGTACCTTTATACATACCGGAAAATGGCTTTATTGCTTTGAATGCACCTTTAACACCACGACGGATAGGGTCGCATAGTACTCGTACAGCCCATCCAAACTATTTGTCGCAGATGCAAGAGTTGTTTTCACGCGTGGGCATCAAAGCGATTATCGAAAACCCTTTCTGGACCATGACCAAAGGCGAAATGATGGTCGGAGCATCTCTAAACGCGAGTGATCAGCGATACGCCAGCCAAACCGTGTCCTGTGGTAAGTGGAAACGAAAGAGTGAGCAATGTGGTCGCTGTTTACCTTGTCTCATCCGAAGGGCTTCTTTCCTCAAAGCGGGTATTGCCGACAACACACCGTATACCTATTCAATACCGCAAAACTTCGCTGAGTATGATGGCACTAAAAAAGACGACCTGATGGCAGTGCTAAGGGCTGTCCAACCAAAGTCAAAGAAACAACGTCTAAAAAATGCACTGAAATCCGGCCCTCTTCCAATCGATGTCGCCGAGCGAGACCAATGGCTCGCCGTCTACGAGCGCGGTCTTAAGGAACTCGGCGATTTTCTCAAAAGCCAATGCATCTAGTGTGATACTGTGATCGATTTTCATTGCCACCTCGATTTGATGGAAGACCGGACCAGTACCATTCAGAAACTGGAGGCTGCACAAGCTTACGTGTTATCAGTGACGACCATTCCTAAGGCGTATCCGAAGACATCCCGGTTGGTGAAAAAGAATAGTCGAATTAGAACCGCTCTCGGCTATCACCCACAGCTTGTTGGTGAACGACCCAACGAGATGCCGCTGTTTGAAAGATTACTTCGGGAAACCCGATATGTCGGTGAAGTCGGCTTAGACGGGGGGAAAGAGTTTGTTGGTTCGAAAGAAGCTCAGGCCAAGGTTTTCGCTGAGATTCTTTCATTATGCCGAACTGAAAGAACCAAAATCATCTCCATTCACAGTCGCCATGCTGCGGATGCAGTGCTTGATAAAATTGAAGAGCATCCTGGTTGTGGTATTCCAGTTCTACATTGGTTCACGGGAAGCCGTGCTGAACTGGAGCGAGCGATCAAACTTGGATGCTGGTTCTCAGTAGGTGCGCCAATGCTGCGAAGTGCGAAAGGTAGAGCTGCCGTGTCTTTGATGCCAAGAGAGCGTATCTTGACTGAAACCGATGCACCGTTTGCAAGCAACGATGTACTTTCATCATTGAGCAAGGCAACTCGTGGACTTTCGAACGTTTGGCGCATGGATACCGCAGAGACAAAAAATACCTTGAAATCAAATCTGGCAAGATTGGTCGGCTAAACAAAGCCGCAAACCACCATTGGAAGAACGTAAAAATATTGTTGGTGCGGGTTTGGTGATTGGCTGCTTTTGGTCATGCATGTTGACCCTGTTGTATGCACAGCGAATGGCAGCTTCCCGCCCAAATAATGACGGAAGGTCGCAAACGGCCCATACCGGACATTCGTCAACGTGAAAGTGGCTGCAGCGCGGCGTAAGAAGAGAAATAGCTGAAAGTTGGTGATGACACTGAGGGGCGGCATATCATGGCGGTGTTGAATACGCCGTCAATTCTCGAAGAGAGAGGGATATGCCACATGACGAAAGATACCATCACCACCTTGCGGTTTTCGTGGCATTGGAATCTAAATCTATCGAAGCACGCGGGGGGTGTTTGTAAAACAAAGTACAGTATGAGGGCGCTTTGACCAAATACACATCTATTATTTTCTGTCACGGAATTGGAAGTCCGCGAGAATACCTTAGTGCGGCTAATTTTATAGACGCACTGGATCGACAAGGCAACCGCGAGAATCCATCTGAGCTTGGATACATAAGAGACATCAGTAGCGAAATTGAGGCATCATCAAAAGACAAAGGATCATTCCGGAACTATGTAGAATTTACGAGATTTCAACACATCAAGGAAAAGCCCCGGCCTGTAAAGAAATACCGTGTCTATGAGGCATATTGGGCTGGCGATCAGCACAAGAACTCTGGAATATTTGGCGTTTTTCTGTGGCTTCTCAAAATTGCGTTCAAATTTTTTTTTACCTCTGCTTCGCGCTGGCGGAAGTACCCCACCCACAAGCGGCGCATCTTGAACAAGATAAAGGTAAGTGGCGACCTCAGAAGAAAGATGGAGAAGAGGTACTCTGAATTTGACAACAGTGACAATAGGGGGAGATTTCCGAAAGGCCGGTTCCGCGATTTTCAAGAGTATTTGTCGGAGAGATCAAGTGACCAAGAAAGGGTTGACCTTCAGGAGCTGGCTTCGGCTTGGCGGAGAGGGTTGAAGAAAAATAATTTGGAAGCTTTTTTGAAGGCCGTGGCGGTCTCCACACCACTTCTGGCGCTTTTGGTATTCGTGTATTCACTTTTTTTCTTTGCATCCAGCAAGCTTGTTGGGGCGATCGAATTTGACTTCCTGAAAATCGAAGTGGCTTCCCAAATTGTAGCTTTCCTTGCAACGCTTCTGGCGGCCTCTGGCGCTTGGGTCCTTTCCCGAAGATTGATATCAGACGTCATGGCGTGGACAACCATGCATGAAGGCCATGAAAGGTTTTTGACACGCGAGCGAAGAGTGAATTTAGCCAAAGACTTGATTCAGGATGTCTTGTCGGACAGTAACTGTAGTCGCTGCGTCTTGGTTGGTCACAGCTTGGGGTCGGCGATAATTCTGGATGCTTTTCTTCGCCTCAATTCCCACTGCAGAGCCACAAATATTTCCAAAACTGACCGTGAGAAATCTATTGCCGAAGTGAGAAAGGTTAGTCACATCTTCACAATCGGCAGCCCAATTCAAAAGATTGCAAGTCTCTTCTATGCAGATAGCGGTGAGAACCATCGCTATCATAGAGTTCGGCATAGCAATCCTTACCTTTTGGATCAGCCAGCTTGGGGTGAACATGGTGGACCGCGAATAGTCAATTTTTGGAGCAGGTACGATCTTGTGAGTTCAGAGATCAACTGCCTACTTCAAGCCATAGAGTCGAATGGCGACGAAGGGGACGCTATTGGAGTGGATAACATTGAGGTTGCGCCAATCGGAACCCCTTTCCCACTCGCCGCACACTCTGGGTACTTTAATGATCCATTTTCCATGGCAGTTATTTACCAATCGGTAGCATCTGGAAAGCTAAGCGAAGCCAGAATGCATCGAGCAAGCTTCAAGAGTGAAATATCTGGATGGATGAAATTAGTTCTTACGGCGCTTTCTTTTCTCTTCGTCGCAGCGATAGTCCTCTGGGTTTTAATCGATGTGAATGATGGGTGGCTCGCCGTAGGCGTCGCATCTATGGCTCTTATAAATCTGAGTGCCGTTTTCGCGGTGATACGGTTGGACTACCGACGGCATCGAGGCGATGCCAAAGATTGACACTTGGGAGCTGCCGTGCTTTGCTTGTAGGTAGAGTTAGGCGCATACTCTGTAAAAGCGTCTACAAAGGGGGAGGTGGCTTGCTGTCTCCCCCGCCTTTTTGCCGTAGAATTGTACTGTTCGCTATCAAAGCCTCAAATCGGGGTTGGTGCAGCAGGTACGTTGTGCCACTTGGGTCGTTCGGTGCGAGACTTGTCTTATAGCAGCAGTGCAGCACACTAGATCAGGCTTTTGCGCTTAAAGCCCACTGCTTTGCGACTGCAGCGAATTCACACTTTCCGCCCATTGCCTAAAGGTAGTGCTGTGCAAACTCCGAAAAGCCTATCGACCGTGCATGCATGCCTTTTTGAAACAAAACATACGGCCTTTACCAATCAAGCACACTTCAAGCCATGCCTCAGGTGGCCGCTATTGTGTGCAAAAAAAATTCGACGCCTCCAAATTCATTGAAACTGCTAGACAGCCTAGATTTTACACCGCCATCAACTCCCTACCCCTCCCGTGACAGTTTTGTGGAGCAATAGCCCCATATTGGAGCAGCGAAGCCTCAAAGGCTGAACCGCTCTTAAAATCAAATTCCCCGGACATCACGAAAACCATCCGCCTCATTGCCTTTAGCAATCGGGCCGTAAAGACGTGCTCGGGGCTTTCTACGGAGATATCCAATGAAACTCTATAAACGTACCGGGTCCCCCTATTGGTGGTACTCATTCACGGCGAACGGCAAGCGCTTTCGGGGCTCAACCAAACGGCAACTCGCAGATCATCAAGGGGCGAAACGCTTTTTGTCAGAAGAATACAATAACGCCCTTAATTGTAGCCAGTTTGGAGAGAAGGCAGAAATCGCTCTGGAGGATGCCTTCAAGGTAACGCTGGGCGAAGTGTCAGGCCAAACCAAGCGGCTCTACACCTCGGCCTCAAATCACCTCTTCGACTTCTTTGGCAAAGATAAGCTCCTGTCGTCACTCACAGACATCGACATTGAGCAGTATGTGTCAGAGCGCAAACGACTGGGAAAGAAAGCGAACACGATCCGTGGGGAACTCAAGGCCCTCTTTCGCGCCGCAAACCGAGTGACAAAAACCCATAAAACCAATCGAGATTTGGAAATGCCGAAACTCAAAGGTTTTGTAAAAACACGCTACCTCACCGACACCGAGGAGGCCAAAATCGTCACTCGCCTCAGTACAGAGAACACCATCACAGACCAGAAAGCCCTCAACCTCTTTTTGGTCCTGATTGATACTGGGATGCGACTACGAGAAGCCACTAATTTAGCTTGGGAAGACATCGACACGAAGCGCTCTACAATCGAGGTCTACCGCTCCAAGACTGAAAGCCTCTCCCTAGTCCCAATAACCCAGCGGGTCCTCAAGGTGTTCGAAGCCCTAAAGGGTCAGGAGCAGCCCTTCGAGAAGATGGAATGGGCAATTAAGCACCTGAACAGAGTGATCGATAGTGTCTGCAACAACAGCCCTCAGAAGACCGCTCAGCGGGGCAAAGCAACCATACACTCCTTGAGAGACACTTATGCGACACGCCTGCGAAAAAGGGGAATGCCCTTAAGCGATATTGCTGTCCTCCTAGGACACACTACTGCGGCAATGTCTGCAAAGTATGCCCACCTTGAGAGTAGTGATGTCCTTGAAACAGCAAGATCACTTTTACAGCGGTGATTCAGACTACAAATGGCAAGGCTTTGTCACAAAATTGGCACACAAAATTGCCTCAAGGGCTTAACCTTGCCAAACCCAATATAACGCTCTGATTTTCCAAGGGAATTTAATGGTGGGTGATAAGAGATTTGAACTCCTGACATCTTCGATGTGAACGAAGCGCTCTACCACTGAGCTAATCACCCGCCGTGGCGCGGTGTTTAGCCTCTGCCCCAGCCCGATGCAAGAGGTTTTTCCGAGAAAATTCCTCTGACCGTAAATGTCTGTCAGGACGCGTCGTCGCTGTCGTTTTCTGCGGCCATATCTTCGCTGCCCTTCTCTTCCAACATCGCTTTGGGACGGCGCAATTTTGCGACGATGATATGCGCGCCCGAGGCCTCTCGCACGCGGTTCACGCTCATTTTGCCCAGAGGCGGCAGGTTCAGCTCCTCCTCGCGCTGGAGCGCATCGCCCAGCTCTTTCAGCGTCGCTTCGACCACCTTCTTGACATCAGAGCGTTTCACGCCCGAGGCCTCTGCCACCTTTGCGAAGAGGTCCTTTTTCTTCATGGCGGTCACCAGAGTGGTTTCGGGCGCCTCGACCGGGGCGGGTTCGGTCGTTGCGGGCACGGTCTTTTTCGCAGAGGCGGTCTTTTTGGTGGTCGTTGTCACAGGAATTGTCCTTGTTGTCTTGCTCGTCGACATTATTGCACTTGCGGAAACCTTAGCGCTCGAACCACTTGGCGCGCAACGGGCAAATACATCTTTGGCGCGCCGAAGACAGGCCTTCGGAAAAGATGCTTAAACCTAAGCCATCAAAAAGAAAATTCATACATCTCAGAACGACAAAAGCCGACCCGAAGGCCGGCTTTCGCAAAGTCATTGTTTCCAGATCAGGATCAATGCGCGACTGCGCCCTGCCCCTCACCGGTCGAGGAAATCTTGGCCAGACGCGCAGCTTCTTCTGCGGCATCGTCCCATTCAATCGGCTCAGGTTGACGCACCAGCGCGTGTTTGAGCACCTCGGACACATGCGTCACGGGGATGATTTCCAGCCCCTCTTTGACATTGTCCGGGATGTCCGCCAAATCCTTGACGTTCTCCTCCGGGATGAGCACGGTTTTGATCCCGCCCCGCAGCGCCGCCAGCAGTTTCTCCTTGAGCCCACCGATGGCCGTCGCATTGCCACGCAAGGACACCTCGCCGGTCATGGCGATGTCTTTGCGCACCGGGATTTGCGTCAGAACGGAGACAATGGTGGTGACCATCGCCAGACCCGCAGAGGGCCCGTCCTTCGGCGTCGCGCCATCGGGCACGTGGACGTGGATGTCCATCGTGTCAAAGAGCGGCGGTTTCACCCCGATCGAAGGCGCGATGGAGCGCACATAGGAACTGGCCGCATCGATGGATTCCTTCATCACATCGCCCAGTTTCCCAGTGGTCTTCATCCGGCCTTTACCCGGCAGTTTCAGCGCCTCGATCTGCAACAGATCGCCGCCGACCGACGTGTAGGCCAAGCCGGTCACAACACCGATCTGATCCTCTTTCTCGGCCAGACCGTAGCGGAACTTTTTGACCCCCAAGAACTCTTCGAGGTTCTCCGGCGTGACCTGCACGCTCTCGACCTCTTTCTTGATGATCTTCGTCACCGCCTTACGGGCGATCTTGGCGAATTCACGCTCCAGATTCCGCACGCCAGCCTCACGGGTGTAGTAGCGGATCACATCCATGATCGCCCCATCCGTGACAGAGAATTCCTTGGCTTTGAGGCCATGGTTCTTCACCTGTTTCGGCAGCAAATGCTGTTTCGCGATCTCGGCCTTTTCCTCTTCGGTATAGCCCGAGAGCGGAATGATCTCCATCCGGTCGAGAAGCGGCCCCGGCATGTTGTAGCTGTTCGACGTGGTCAGGAACATCACGTTGGAGAGATCGTATTCGACCTCCATATAGTGATCCACAAAGGTGGAGTTCTGTTCCGGATCAAGCACTTCGAGCATGGCCGATGCAGGGTCGCCACGGAAGTCCTGCCCCATCTTGTCGATCTCGTCGAGCAAGATGAGCGGGTTCGTCGTCTTCGCCTTTTTCAAGGCTTGGATGATCTTGCCCGGCATGGAGCCGATATAGGTCCGACGGTGACCGCGGATCTCGGATTCATCGCGCACACCGCCCAGAGAGATGCGAATGAACTCGCGCCCAGTGGCCTTGGCGACCGATTTGCCCAAAGAGGTCTTACCCACGCCCGGCGGGCCGACGAGGCACATGATCGGGCCTTTCAGCTTTTTCGAACGCTGCTGCACCGCGAGATATTCGACGATGCGTTCCTTGACCTTTTCAAGCCCGTAGTGATCGGCGTCCAAGATTTCCTCAGCCCGGCCAAGGTCCTTTTTGACGCGCGATTTCGTGCCCCACGGGATCGACAACATCCAGTCGAGATAGTTGCGCACCACCGTGGCCTCCGCCGACATCGGCGACATATTCTTGAGCTTTTTAAGCTCGGCCTCGGCCTTCTCGGCGGCCTCTTTCGACAGTTTGGTCGCAGCGATTTTCTCTTCGAGCTCGGCGATCTCGCCGGCCCCGTCCTCGCCATCGCCCAACTCCTTCTGAATGGCCTTCATCTGCTCATTCAGATAGTACTCGCGCTGGGTGCGCTCCATCTGGGATTTGACGCGGGTCTTGATCTTTTTCTCGACCTGCAACACGGACATTTCGCCCTGCATCAGGCCGTAAACCGCCTCGAGGCGCTCATCGACCGCCAGCGTTTCCAGAAGTTTCTGTTTCTGTTCGACCTCAACGCCCAGATGACCGGCCACGAGATCGGCAAGCTTCGCCGGTTCGCGCGTCTCGGAGACGGCGACCAGAGCTTCCTCGGGGACGTTCTTTTTCACCTTGGCGTAATGTTCGAATTCCTCACGGACCGAGCGCAACAAAGCCGCCACGGCTTCCGCATCGCCTTCGCTTTCGTCGAGCGGCGAGATTTCGGCCTCGAAATGGCTGTCATTGTCGAGAAAACGGGTCAGTTTCACCCGGCGCTCGCCCTCGACCAGCACTTTGACGGTGCCATCGGGCAGCTTCAGAAGTTGCAGCACATTGGCCAGCACGCCGACGCGGTAGATGCCGTCGGTGTCCGGGTCGTCCACGGCCGGATCGATCTGGGCGGACAACAGAATTTGCTTGTCCTGCGCCATGACCTCTTCGAGCGCTTTCACGGATTTTTCGCGTCCCACAAACAGCGGCACGACCATATGCGGAAACACCACAATGTCGCGCAGCGGCAGGACGGGATAGGATTGGAGTTGCTCGTGCATTGTCATTCCTTATCTTGGCAAAAGAGCCGGACCCCATAATGGCAGCCATTGGCTCTTTCCTGTCTTGGTGACTATATCTGGGGGCCTGTCCCCGGGATTTCAACCAAGTCAAGTTGCGGCTGATATCGAGTTTGCCCCTCATCTGCGCCTCTCGCAAGGGCAGAATTGCCCCCAAAGCGCGGGTTTTTCGCATCAAAATGCGCAAAAATGGGATTAAAAGCCCCTGTTTTACAGAAAACGCAAGAAAATGGAGGGGTTACCCTTAGCCGTTTTCCTGCCTGTTTTTCCCGCAAGACAGATCACAACACAGATCACAGGCGATCAAGATGCTGTGGACACCCCCACAGCCCCCAAAAAACAACCTAGGGTTGATTCCTTCAAATCGGCTCGATATCGCCTTCGGCGCGTTTGGCGTGGAACTCAGTTTCCCAAGCCTCAAATGTGCCGCCCGCAATCGCATCGCGCATGCCCTGCATGATTTCCTGAAAATAATGCAGGTTGTGCCAGGTCAAAAGCATGCCGGAGATCATCTCGTGGCTGCGGAAGACGTGGTGCAGATAGGCGCGCGAATAGTTCGAGCAGGCCGGACAGGTGCACTGTTCATCCAGCGGACGCGGATCGTCGGCGTGGCGCGCGTTCTTGATGTTGACCTGCCCGCGCCGGGTCCAGGCTTGGCCCGTGCGACCAGACCGCGAGGGCAGCACACAGTCCATCATGTCGATACCGCGTTTGACGGCGCCGACGATGTCATCGGGTTTGCCCACGCCCATCAGGTAACGCGGCTTGTCCGTCGGCAACATATCCGGCGCGAAATCCAGCGTGGCGAACATGGCCTCCTGCCCCTCGCCCACGGCCAGACCGCCCAATGCGTAACCATCGAACCCGATCTCTTTCAAGGCCTCGGCGCTTTCTTCGCGGAAATCCTGTTCCAAGCCGCCCTGTTGAATACCGAACAGCGCATGCCCCGGACGGTCGCCGAACGCCTCCTTGGACCGGGCCGCCCACCGCATCGACAGCCGCATCGACTCCGCGATCCGGTCGCGATCTGCGGGCAGCGCGGGGCATTCGTCGAAACACATCACAATGTCGGAGCCGAGGAGTTTTTGAATCTCCATTGAGCGCTCTGGCGTCAACTCATGCTTGGAGCCATCGACATGCGAGCGAAATGTCACGCCCTTTTCGGTCAGCTTGCGCAGATCGGCGAGGCTCATGACCTGAAACCCGCCGCTGTCGGTCAGAATGGGCCGTTCCCAATTCATGAACTTGTGCAGCCCGCCCAAATTCGCAATCCGTTCCGCCGTTGGGCGCAGCATCAGGTGATAAGTGTTGCCCAAGAGGATGTCGGCGCCGGTCGCGCGCACGCTTTCGGGCATCATCGCCTTGACAGTCGCGGCCGTCCCCACCGGCATGAAGGCCGGCGTGCGGATCTCGCCCCGCGGCGTCGAGATCACGCCGGTGCGGGCCTTGCCGTCGGTGGCATTGAGGGAGAATGAGAATCGTTCGGGCGTGGTGTTCTGGGTCATGGCGGAGGCTTTAGCGCCAAACGCGCTTTCAGGCCAGATGCAACCATTCTGGGCCTCGGGTGTTAAACGGTGCATCTGTTGCTTTGGAGGTCCCATGCGCGCCGTCATCCTTGCCAATCGCCAGTCCGGCACCAACCGCCAAGATGCGGAGGCCTTAGACCGCGCCTGTGCCGCTTTTGGCGAAGGCTGCGAGGTCATTGCGCTCGATCCGGACACCGATTTGAGCGACCTGATCGATCATAAAATCAACGAGGGCGCCGAGGCGGTGATCTCTGCGGGCGGCGATGGGACGGCCATGGCGATTGCCAACGCGATGCTGGGCCGCGAGGTGCCGATGGGGGTTCTGCCGATGGGCACCTTCAACTATTTCACGCGCGGGCTGGGCCTCTCGGAGGTGCCCGAAGAGGCCGCCGCCCAACTGCGCGACGGCGAGCCCCGCGACATTCGGATCGGACAGGTCAATGGCCGCGCCTTTCTCAACAACGCCTCTCTGGGCGTCTATCCCGCGATCCTCAAGAAACGCGAGGCGATTTACGACCGTTGGGGGCGGCATCGCGTGGTGGCCTATTGGTCGGTGATCAAAACCATTCTTCAGACCCAGCACCGGATGAAATTGTCGATCACGGCGGATGGTACGACGCATGAGGTGAAGACGCCTTTGGTCTTTATCGCGCGCTCGGCCTATCAGCTTGAGGTCTTCGGCCTCAATGGCG
This sequence comes from Celeribacter naphthalenivorans, assembly GCF_020524585.1. Classification (GTDB taxonomy): domain Bacteria; phylum Pseudomonadota; class Alphaproteobacteria; order Rhodobacterales; family Rhodobacteraceae; genus Celeribacter; species Celeribacter naphthalenivorans. The sequence goes on along the minus strand of NZ_JAIVLK010000006.1, from coordinate 102,624 downwards.
CGGAGACCATCTCGGAAGATGGCTTTGCGACCTTCGTCATTCACGCGCGCTCTCGCATGGACCTGTTGCGCCTCGCCGTCACGCTCGCGGCGCGTAAGATGCCGCCGCGACAGGATTTCACCCTCATTCGCGCGCATGACTTGGTGATCGAACATCAAGGCAAGGCGCAGCCACCGTTTTTGACCGCCTTCGACGGCGAAAAGGCGCGGCTGTCGGCGCCGCTGCGCCTGTCGATGAGCGAGGCGCCGCTGCGCATTCTCACTCCAAAAGCGACGGAGGACCACATCGCCGCATGACCCGACTGATCCATCTCTCCGATCTGCATTTCGGCCGCACCGACCCGGCGCTGGCGGGGCCATTATTACGCACCATTGCCCGGCAAGAGCCAACTTTGGTGGTGATTTCCGGCGATTTCACCCAGCGCGCGCGGCCCGGTCAGTTCGAGAAAGCCAAGGCCTTTGTCGAGGCCATCGAGGCGACTGAGACACCTGTGCTTTCGGTCCCCGGCAATCACGACACACCACTTTATAACCTCTTCATGCGCTGGCTCATGCCTTACGCGCGCTACAAACGGGCGATTTCGCGCGATCTGGAACCCACGTTTGAGACGCCGGATTTGCGCGTCGTGGGCATCAACACCGTCAATCCCTTTGCCTGGCAAAGCGGCAAGCTCTCTGCCCGCCACATCACCCGCGCGATGGAGCATTTCGGCGAAGATGACGGGCGGCTGCGCGTCGCTGTGTTGCACCACCCGTTGCAACAGCCGCCCACTCTGGACAAGCCGAAAACCCGTGGCGCAAAGGCGGCGCTCACCGCGCTTTCGGCGGCGGGCGCCGATCTTGTGCTCTCAGGTCATTTGCACAATGCGCAGGCCGTGCCCTTTACGCAGGTCCCCGGTGTCTTGTTTGTGCAGGCGGGCACGGCTCTGTCGACCCGCACACGCGGCACGCCAAATACGTTCAATCAGATTGACCTGAAACCTGATGGTACCCTGTCCGTGACGGTCTGGAGCGCGACCGAAGGCGATGGGTTTCTGCCCGGCCCGCCCCTGAGCTATGAGAAAGGCGGAACGGGCTGGGTGCTCAAGGGGCAAGAGTTTGCCTCTGCCCCTCTTCGCGCCCGGCTTTAGAGATTACTCCGCCGCCTCGATGGTCGCCTTGGCGTCTTCGGGGATCGCCAGCGACAGGATGATCGCCGAAAGCCCCGCGAGGGTGATGGGCGCGGCGAAGACCTGTTTCAGAAAGGTCGGCAAGTTCTGCGTCGCGTCGGGCACCAGCGTGACCCCAAGCGCCAAACCAAAGGACACGGCCATGATGTAAACCCGGCGCAGGGTCATTTCCTCTGACGACAGGATGCGAATGCCCGCAACCGCGATGGTCGAGAAGAGCACCAGGGTCGCGCCGCCCAGAACCGGTTTCGGGATGATCAGAAAGAAGGTCCCGATGATGGGAAACAGACCCAAAAGCACCAGAAACCCGCCCATATAGAGGCCGACATGGCGCGAGGCGACGCCGGTCATCTGGATCACGCCGTTGTTTTGCGAAAACGTGGTGTTGGGGAAGGTGTTGAACACGGCGGCCAGCGCCGAATTGACGCCATCGCCCAGAACCCCGCCCTTGATGCGCTTCATATAGAGCGGGCCCTCGACCGGCTCGCCGGAGATCACCGAATTGGCGGTCAGATCGCCCGAGGTCTCGATGGCGGTGACGAGGTAGAGAAAGGCCAGCGGGATGAAGAGGCCGAGGTCAAAATCAAACCCGTATTTGAACGGCACCGGCAGGGCAAAAAGCTGTGCCGAACTGAGCACGCCGAAATTCACCAGACCAAAGAAACTCGCCACGATGGTGCCGACAATGAGGCCGATCATGATCGCGGAGATGCGCAGCATCGGTTTGCCGATGAAGGTCATGACCAAAATGATCGCCACCACCAAAGTGCCCAGCAAAAGATACAGCGGCTTGCCGAGGTCCTCGCCCGCCATGGCGCCCCCCGCGAAATCGGTGAACCCCGCCTTGATCAACGACAGGCCGATGACCGTGATCACGATGCCCGTCACCGTGGGCGTGATGATGCGTTTCAGCTTGTCGAGGAATTGCGACAGGATGATTTCCACCAGAGAGCCAACAAGGCACAGCCCGAAGATCATCGCCAGAATGTCCTCTTCGCTGCCGCCCCGACCCTTGACCGCGAATCCTGCGGCCAGAATAGCGCCGAGGAAGGCAAAGGACGTCCCTTGCAGCGACAAAAGCCCCGACCCCACCGGGCCGATGGTTTTACACTGGATAAAGGTCGCCACGCCTGAGACGAAAAATGCCATGGCGATGAGGTAGGGGATATAGGCCCCCAACCCCAAAGCCCCGCCGATGATCAACGAGGGCGTGGCGATGCCGACGATGGAGGCCAAAACATGCTGGACCGCGGCCAGCGCGGCCTTGGGCGGCGGCGGCACATCGTCCAATTTATAAACCAGTGGCATAAACTCTTCTTGGCTCATTGCTATCTTCCCCTGAAATGATGGCCCGGATGCACGCCTGATTGGCCTGTCCGGGTCTTGTGTCCCTGCCCCAAGCCTGCGGCGGCGCGTCCTGTAACGAAAGCTTTACCTGAGCTTGCCGTGGGGCCCGCCCCGCGCAGAGGGCGCAAAACGCCCAAGAAACATGCACTTTTCCCGGCTTCGCCCCGACTGAGGACAGGAAATAACCGAGTGAACGGCAGTGAGTGGCCAGATGAGTGTCGAAACCGGGAGACATCTTGCCGCTTGTCATAAAACCCACAAATCCCCTTGCGAGACTCACGCAACAATGACATTGGGCGCGCAAAGGCGGAGTTAAGCGTTTCTTCGCGCCGCCTTTTCCTCCAACATAAGAGACGACAAAAGAGGACGGGCACGGATATGACGGGCACGAACGGCGGTATGGCTTCTGGCCAGAATTTTGGCTTCGCACTGGGCTGGGAAGAATGGGCGGCGCTGCCGGCGCTGGGCCTGCCGGCGCTCAAGGTCAAGGTGGACACAGGCGCCAAGACCTCGGCGCTGCATGCCTTTGACATCGAGCCTTTCGGCAAGGCGGACGCGCCCAAGGTGCGGTTCAACATCAACCCTGTGCCGGGGCGTGAGGACATCACAATCTCCTGCTCCGCCGATGTGGTGGACCGCCGCGAGGTGACCTCGTCGAATGGCGAGACCGAGCTGCGATATGTGATCGCGACCGAGATCGAGATCGGCGACCGCAGCTGGCCCATCGAAATCACTCTGACCAATCGCACCAATATGGCTTATCGGATGCTTCTGGGGCGTCAGGCCATTCAGGACGACATGATCGTGCAGCCGACGGAAAGCTTTTGCCAGCCGGAACGCGACGAAACGGTCTATTTCACCACCGCCATCCGCACGGCGACGCCCGCGCGGCCTCTGCGCGTCGCGGTTCTGTCGCGCGAGCCCGACAATTATTCCACCCGTCGCCTGATCGACGAGGGCGAAGCGCGCGGCCATGTGGTCGAAGTGATCGACACCACGCGGTGCTATATGGCGATCAATGCCATGGCGCCGGAGATTTACTACGACGGCAAGCGCCTGCCCCGCTATGATGCGGTGATCCCCCGGATCGGCGCCTCCGTGACCTCCTACGGCACCGCTGTCATTCGCCAGTTCGAGACCATCGGCACGTTCTGCGTCAACGGCTCAGAGGGCATCACCAAATCGCGTGACAAATTGCAGGCGCATCAGGTGCTGGCGCGTCACCGCATCGGGATGCCGACAACCGCCTTTGCCGCCTCGCCCAAGGACACCGACAACCTGATCGCACTCGCGGGTCAGGCGCCGCTGATCGTCAAGCTTTTGGAGTCGACCCAAGGCCGTGGTGTCGTTTTGGCCGAGACCAAGAAAGCCGCGCAATCGGTGATTTCCGCCTTTCGCGGGCTGAAGGCCAATTTCCTCGTCCAGCATTTCGTCAAAGAAGCAGCCGGTGTCGACATCCGCTGTGTGGTGATCGATGGCAAGGTGGTTGCGGCGATCAAGCGCACCTCCTCGGGCGGCGATTTCCGGTCGAATCTGCATCTGGGCGGCACCGCAAGCCCCGTGCGGATCACCAAGGCAGAACGCGAAACCGCGCTGCGCTCGGCCAAGGCCTTTGGGCTTCGGATGGCGGGCGTGGACCTGTTGCGCGCCGAGGACGGGCCGAAGGTCCTGGAGGTCAACTCCTCGCCGGGGTTTGAGGGCGCGGAAACCGCAACCGGCAAAGACCTTGCGGGCGCTCTGTTTGACACCATCGAAAAACGCGTGCGCCCGACGCCTGCGCGCAAGGCCCGCGCCAAAGCCTGACGCATAAAGGGCAGATCAATAGGTCTGCCCGCGCATCCGGTTCCAGTTTTCCACCACGGCAGGCAGGAAAAACAGCACGAAAATATACATATGCGCCCCAAAAATGAGATAGGGGATCAAAAGCGCCAGCACCGCAAGACCGATATAGCCCGTCACGATCGACGCGTTTTTGCCGCGCATGAAGCGCAGAAGGATCAGCTCGAACAGCTTGCCCCCATCGAGCGGCGCGACGGGCAAAAGGTTGAAAATCGCCAGATAGCCGTTGAGCCAGGCCATGGTCTCGAAGAACCACAGCACCGTGTTATACTCATGCCCTGCGTCCCACATCGCATTGGCGATCAAACGGCTGACCGCCCAGAGCGTAAGCGTCACAATCGGCCCCATGGCGACGATCAACTCGCTTTCGCGTGGCGTCGAGGTGCGTGCCTGTTGGCAATAGCCGCCAAAACCGTGGATCATGACACCGCGCACAGGGATTTTTTGGATCAAAGCGCCCCAGGCATGGCCCATTTCATGCAAAAACACCGAGACGATCAGCATCGCCACAAAGCCCAGATCGTAGAGAATGTCCGTCCCCGAGCCAGAGGTCGACACGAACAGGAGAAACATCAAAAGAATGCTGGCCCCGATACGGACCGGCACGCCCCAGGGACCGCGAAATTCGAAAATGGCTTGGCTGTCGCGAAACATCTCACTCCCCGCAGGCTTAAATCACGGATCGACCCTGTAGGGTCCTGTTTTTGCAAAGCAACCTTTAACCGCCCTTGTCGGCCATTCTCCGACGAAACTGTGGCATTTTGAGCCAGATTTGATCTCTGCCATAGCGCTGTTACAAAGCCCGTGGAAAGACAGGGGACACAAGCTTTTCAGGTGCTCCCATGTCCTTTTGCCCGCTGCCCCCCGATCCGACCCGCCTGTCGATTGAATTGTCCCTCCTGCGCGACAAGATCACGCGAGAGGCCGAGGCGATCACCACTGCCTGGGCAGAGACCGCTGAACTGCGCCCGGCCTTTCGTCCTTCGGCGGAAAATCTGGCCAATTATCTGGCCCTGCGCCACGCCGATCTGAGCGCCATCCAGCCCGACCTCGCCGCGCTGGGCCTCTCCACTTTGGGCCGCGCCGAACCCCATGCCCGCGCCTCTCTCGATGCGGTGGTGGCGACGCTGTCCCGGCTGTCCGGCAAGGTCTCCGAAGAGTATCCGGACCCCAAGGCCTTTGCCGAAGGCCCCGCCCGCCTCGCCGCCCGGCGCGACACGCTCTTTGGCACTGGCGCGTCAGGTGCGCCACGCTCGCGCATCCTTCTGACCCTGCCGACCGAAGCCGCCACAGATCCCGATCTCATCCCCGGCATGATCCGCGCGGGCGCCGACGCCATGCGCATCAACTGCGCCCATGACGGGCAGGAAGTTTGGCAGGCGATGATCGACCGCATTCGGGCGGCGGGCGAGGAGGTCGGACGGTATGTGCCGGTGCTGATGGATCTCGCGGGTCCGAAACTGCGCACGGGACCTGTCGCGGGGCCGAACAAACAGCGCGTTTTTGTCGGCGATCGCCTCGACATTCGCCGCGACGCCCCGGGCCCAAAGGTCAAACATGTGACCACCACGCTCAGCCATCCCGAACTGATCGACCGGCTGACCCCCGGCATGCAGGTCTTTATCGACGACGGAAAGATTGGCGCGGAGGTTGTTGAAATCACAAAGAAAGGTGCCAAACTGCGCGTCATCCGCGCGGGGCCGGAGGGGGTGAAGGTCAAGCCCGAAAAAGGCTTTAACCTGCCCGCTGTCGAGATCGACATTCCGGCCCTGACCGAAGAGGATCGCGTCGCGCTCGATTTCGTCGTCGGACGCGCCGATATGATCGGCTATTCCTTTGTGCAGACCCCGGAAGACATCCGGCTTTTGATCGAAGAGGTCGACAAACGCCTCGCCCCTGACGGCGCGCGCCCTGCTCTCGTGCTCAAGATCGAAACCGGCCTCGCCGTGCGCAACCTGCCGCGGCTGATCGTGCAGGCGGGCGCTCTGACCGAGACCGCCGTGATGATTGCGCGGGGCGATTTGGCCGTCGAGATCGGGCTGGAGCGGATGAGCGAAATTCAGGAAGAGGTGCTTTGGCTCTGCGAAGCGGCCCATACGCCGGTGGTCTGGGCCACGCAGGTGCTCGAAGGCTTGATGAAACAAGGCCTCGCCACCCGTGCCGAGACCACCGACGCCGCCATGGCGCAGCGTGCCGATTGCGTGATGCTCAACAAAGGGCCTTATGTCTTGGAGACCATTCGCTTTCTGTCGCGCATTCTCGGGCGGATGGATCGCCATATGTCGAAAAAATCCGCGCGGCTCGCTCCGCTGCGGTCGTGGCGTGGATCTCTGAGTTTATAAGTCAAGCACTGGACGTTTTGTGCCGCATTCCTTATATGTTCCCTCAGAAATAGAGGAAGCGCGCATGAGCGAAGAAGCACACTCCCAGGATGGCCCCGTCGAAGGGGCGCCGCTGATCAAACCGTCGAGCACCGATCACCCGCTGCACGAAGCGGTCGTCGAAGCCTGTCGCACCGTCTATGACCCGGAAATTCCGGTGAATATTTATGATCTCGGTCTCGTCTACACGATTGAAATCAATGACGAAAACGAGGTGCGCGTGCTTTTGACACTGACCGCGCCCGGTTGCCCTGTGGCGGGCGAAATGCCCGGCTGGCTGGCCGATGCGATCGAGCCCCTGCCCGGCGTCAAACAGGTCGATGTCGAACTGACCTGGAACCCGCCTTGGGGCATGGAGATGATGTCGGACGAAGCCCGGCTTGAGCTTGGCTTTATGTAAGATCACCTCATAAACGATGTTGAAAGCGGCTCACTCGGGCCGCTTTTCTTTTTGTGACGCCCCTTCCGGCCTCAACCATAGCCTCAACCGTCGCCACCACGGTGGACGTTCGGCGCGGAGGCATTGCAACGCCGCCTCATAATGGTCGCACTCGTCTCGATAGAGGCTTTTGGCCTGCGGGTCGACCCTTGGCAGGTTGATCGGAAAGAACGGCACCGCGACATCCCTCTTGCAATATTGAAAAACAAGAGCAGAATACCTTTTGAAAACGGGCCAAAATACTGATCGACTGCGCAAGGGTATTTTCAAAAATGAAAGATACGCCAAAACTTGACGACTATGCGCTGTTTCTGGCGGTGGCTGATGCAGGCGGGTTGTCAGGCGCGGAACAGGTGACCGGCGCGTCGCTTCCGACCCTATCGCGGCGGATGGCGGAGCTGGAGCGCAGCCTCGGCAAGCGCCTGTTTGAACGTGGCAACAGGGGCTACACGCTGACCGCCGAAGGCCGGGCGCTGTTGCAAGAAGCCGAGCCGCTGCGCGAGGCCGCCTCGCGGCTGCACCGGTTTCAGCACCGCGATCACGCCCCAGAAGTCCGCATCACCGCCGGGCGCTGGACCACGCGCTACGTGGCGCGGCACCTGTCGGAGATTTGGACGCCCGCAAGCCCTTGGCGCCCCGCGCTTTTGGCCTCGAATTCAAATGTCGACATCGCGCGGCGCGAGGCCGACATCGGTATCCGCAACCGCCGCCCCGAACAAAGCTGGCTCGCCGGGCGCAAGCTGGCGCAGATCACCTACGCCGAATACGCCGCCCATCCGCGCATCTCGGGCTATGTCACGCTGAACGCGGGGCAAGCGACCACGCCCTCGGAACGCTGGCTGCGCGCCAATTATCCCGACGCAATCATCGCCACCGCGTCTGATGCCCGCTCCGCAACAGACATGGCCGTGGCGGGTGTGGGCCGCGCGATCCTGCCGTGCTTTTCCGGGCGCGAGATCATGGGGCTGATGCAGGTCTCCCCCGTGATCGAGGCGCTCACCCATGACGAATGGCTGGTCAGCCACCACGACGCCCGCCATGATCCACCCGTGCGCGCAGCGCTGGAGGCGCTGGCCGAAACCCTGACCACGCGCGCGCGCTTTGGATAGATGCAACCTATTTGGGGTGCAATTTATACAAAAGCAGCCTATAATGGCTGCATCATGATGGATGAAACACGCCCCATTTCCGTCCTTACTGGCGATCTGGTCAATTCCACCGGGCTCGGTCCCGAAAACGTGGAACGCGCCTTCCGCGCACTGGAAGACTGCGCCGAGATGCAAGCCGATTGGATGGGTGGCCAAAGCCTCCACTTCACGCGACATCGCGGTGATGGTTGGCAAGTGGCCTTAGCCGAGCCGAAATATACCCTGCGATCCGCGTTGTTCTTCAGGGCTTCTATTCGCGCATTGGGCCGCGATTTTGATAGCTATATCGGTATGGCTGAAGGCATCGTTGCAAAGCCAATTTCTGTCAATCTGAATGGCGCTAATTTTCCTGTTTTCGTGTCATCAGGGCGCGCTCTTGATCACGCTAAGTCATGGAAACATCGGATGGTCTTTAATGAACACGCCTACGCAAACGGGGCTTCAATTTTGCTCGACCGGATCTCCAGAGAATGGACCCCGACACAGGCTCAGGCTCTTGCTCTGGCAATTGAACCAGAACAAGATGTTACGCTCTCTGAGATTGCGCAACGCCTCGGAAAAACCCGGCAAGCGATTTCGAAATCTCTATCAGCGGCATGGCATTTCGAAACACTAGAAGCCCTTAAAAACTTTGAAAGTAATTATAATGGCTGAAACCCTCGCCGCCCTCTTCCTTGCCCATGTGCTCGCCGATTACGTCTTCCAGCCCGAATGGATGGTCGAGGAAAAGTCGCGTCCCGAGACCCTCTTCCTCCATGCTCTCATCGTACTTCTGACCGCCATGGCCACCACCGGGCAGGTCGCCTCTCCGATGATCTATGCCCTCGCCCTGATCCATATCGTGATCGACACGATCAAGACCCGGTTCTTCTCCGACACCTTCCTCCCCCACATCTCAGATCAGGCACTGCACCTCACACTCCTTGCTCTCATTGCCCTGATCGCCCCCGATCTCTTCACCTCTGGCCCCTATGCCGCGCTCCCATGGCTGCCGAAAGCGATGCTTTTCACCGCAGGCGCGATTTACACAATTTTGGCCGGAGGGATCGCCGTCGAAAAACTGATCGCAGAATTGCAGCCGGCAGCTAAATCCAAAGGCTACGCTCAAAGCGGGCGTATCATCGGACATTTGGAGCGCTCCATCACGTTTCTCGGAATGCTCGCTGGCTTTCCCGAACTTGTCGGCTTCCTGTTTGCAGCGAAAGCAGTCATGCGATTTCAGACGGGCAAGACAAATGAAAAGCGGTATGAACTGATTTTCATCGGTACACTCGCATCCTTCGGATGGGCCATCGCGGTGACGCTGGCCGTGCTGTTCATCGCCGCACAGCTTCCCCCGCTTGGAATTTCGGCCCTGAACGACTAGATTGCTCTCAAAGGAGACACGCACATGTTCGGCATCCCCGGAAAACAAGCGGTGACCATCACCCCGGCCGCGGCCACGCAAATCGCGAAACTGATGGAGAAAGACGGCTCCATGGGCCTGCGCATCGGCGTCAAAAAGGGCGGCTGTGCGGGCATGGAATACACCATGGACTACGTCTCCGAGATCGACCCTCTGGACGAGCTGGTCGAACAGGACGGCGCGCGGGTGATGATCGCCCCCATGGCGCAGATGTTCCTCTTTGGCACCGAGATCGACTATCAGGTGTCGCTGTTGGAATCCGGGTTCAAGTTCAAGAACCCGAATGTGGTCGATGAATGCGGCTGTGGTGAATCGATCAAATTCGACGAAAGCCTCGCCAGCAAATAATGGCCGTCACCGAAGACGACATCGCCTTTGTCTATGATATTGCTCTCTGGGCCACCTCACCCATCGCAAAATGATGGGCGGGCTGTCGATCTATTCGGACGGACAAATCTTTGCGATCCTCTCCACAGATGGACGCGTTTACCTCAAGGCCGCAGGCGATTTTGCCAAAGATCTGGCCGCAGAGGGCAGCGTGAAGTTCGAAATGGAGAACGGACGTGGCATTAACTATTGGACCCTGCCCGAGGCCGCGTTGGATGATCCGCAAGAGGCCTGCGCTTGGGCGCGCCAGGCCTTGGATGCGCTTTAAATGCAGCCAGACCGAACCTTTTGCGCAACCACCGGCCTGAGCGGTCAACCCGCGCTTGACTGCACCCGTAAGGCTGCAATGATGCGGGGGAATTTGCATAAGGAGGATTCCGCATGGGCGCTCAAAAGGCACGCAAACTGGCGGCAGGCAATTGGAAAATGAACGGCGTCAAGGCCAGCCTCGCGGAGGCCACTGCGCTGGCCGAGATGTTCCCCGGGCCGAAAGTCGACATCCTCCTCTGCCCGCCCTCAACGCTGGTCGCGCCGATGGCCGCAGCCCTCTTTGGCTCGAAAGTCGATGTCGGTGGACAGGATTGCCACATGAAGACCTCGGGCGCGCACACCGGTGACATTTCCGCAGAAATGCTCGTGGATGCGGGCGCCGATTACGTCATTCTCGGCCATTCCGAGCGCCGCGCCGATCATGGCGAAACCGATCACATCGTCGCTGAGAAAACCATCGCTGCCACCATGGCCGGGCTCGCGCCTGTGGTCTGCGTCGGCGAAACGCTGGCGCAACGCGAGGCGGGCGACACCCTCGCCGTGATCCGCAAACAGCTCTCCGGCTCCCTACCCGACGCCGTGGATCTGGCCAAACTCGTCATCGCCTATGAGCCGGTCTGGGCCATCGGCACCGGGAAAATTCCCACGCTGGAACAGATCGCCGAGGTTCATGACGACATGCGCGCCACTCTGATCGCCCGCTACGGCGACGGCGCCAACGGCATTCCGCTTTTGTACGGCGGCTCCGTGAAACCCGCCAACGCGGCAGAGATTTTCGCCACTTCCAACGTCGACGGCGCGCTGGTGGGCGGCGCCTCTCTCAAGGCCGCGGATTTCTCCGGCATCGTGAAAGCCCTCGAAGAGGCCTAAGCCCCCAACACTCCAAACGCCGCGCCCCCTTGAGAGCGCGGCGTTTTCGTTTCCTTTGCTGCGGAAAATACTCCCGCCGGAGGCGCTCACACGCCCTTGGTCACATCGAAATCATAGAGCCAGGAGAACCGCTCCACCGCCTGTTTCGGAGCGACTTTTCCGGCCACCCGCAACGCAGCATGGCCCAAAAACCGCTTCGGGCCTTTCAGGTGGTAGTTCTTCGCATTGGCATTCGCGGCCTCGATCACGCGAGTGACGCGAGGGCGGCGGAGCGCCTGATAGGCCGGCAATGCCTGATCAAGCGGCAGGGTCGCGAGGCAGTCGGCCAAGACCCAAGCATCTTCGAGCGCCATATTCGCGCCCTGCGCCAGAAACGGCAGGGTCGGATGGGCTGCATCTCCCAGCAAAGCCGTCCGCTCCGAATGCCAGTGCAGCGCCACCGGATGGCGAAACAGCCCCCAACGCGAGACCTCTTCGACGCGGCTCAGAAGCCCTTTCACACCGGGGCCGAAATTGGCGAAATTGCGCATCAGCTCCGCCGGATCGCCCGCATGGTGCCAGCCCTCTTCGACCCAATCGGAGCGCTCCTCGACGGCGACGATATTAACCAAACTTCCGCCGCGCAAAGGATAGCTCACCACATGCCGCCCCGCCGCCATATGGACCATCGCGACGGGCTCTTCATTCCCAAGCGCCGGCACCGTGGCGCGCCAGGCAGTCTGACCGGTGAAGAACGGCTTTGCGGGGCCGTTGAGCATCGGGCGGAGTTTCGAATGCAGCCCATCGGCGCCCAGCACAATCGCGTGCCGCGCCTCAGTGCCATCGGCAAACTGCAAGGTCACGCCATCGGCATCGCCATGGATGCTGTCGATGGTGTGAGACAGGCGGATGTCGATGTCGAGCGCGCGGACGCCCTCCTCCAAAAGTCCGATCAGATCGGCACGGTGCATCAGGAGAAAATCGGCATCGGGACGCGTGGCGGTGAAATCGAGGTGCAGCACCGCGCGACCGGAATAGCCGTCCATCAGCCGCACACCCTCGGCGCGCATCGCGCGGGACGGGGCGTCTAAGCCTAACGCCTTGAGCACCCGCGCGCCATTGGGGCTGATCTGGAGCCCCGCGCCCACTTCGGTGATCTCGGGGGCCTGTTCATAGAGCGTGACAGAGGCGCCACGCAGCGCCAAGGCCTGCGCCACCGCAAGACCGGCCACACCGGCGCCCAAAACCGCAATATCCTGACCGATCAGCATGATCTGTTCCCCTTCACCGGCATATCCCTCCAAACAAAAAACACCAGAGTTGCCCCCGGTGTTTCTCACATTTCTGCATCAGGCTCACGGGGCCAAATTGCCGCGAGGCGAACCCGCTTCAGTCGTCGCACGATCCCGAAGGGATTAGTCGTCGCGATGGACCTTTTCACGACGCTCGTGACGCTCCTGCGCCTCCAGCGTCATCGTGGCGATCGGGCGGGCATCGAGGCGTTTGAGAGAGATCGGCTCGCCGGTCACTTCGCAATAGCCATATTCGCCCTCGTCGATCCGGCGCAGCGCGGCGTCGATTTTCGTCACCAGTTTGCGTTGACGATCCCGGGTGCGCAACTCCAGCGCCCGGTCGGTTTCCTCCGACGCGCGGTCGGTGATGTCCGGGATGTTGCGGGTGCTGTCTTGCAGACCTTCGATGGTATGGCGGCTTTCGTCCAAAAGCTCCGCTTTCCAGGCCAAAAGTTTGCGACGGAAATATTCGAGCTGACGCTCGTTCATAAACGGTTCGTCCTCTGCGGGACGATAATCATCAGCCAGAAAAACCTCAGCCTTCATCGTGCTCACCTCTGTCGTGCCTTCGGCCGCAGTCTCAGTATTGTCAGCCATCAGGCGCCCTCCAATTGGGGTCCGTTTACCCCGTTTGATCGGGGATGTCACGTCACAATCTCTGTCGTATTGCACCTTTCCCCCCTCGCGTTATGATCTCGCTCAATCTCAGAACAACAGGGGTTATTTCCCGATGAAATTCGCATCCACTGACAGTTATGTCGCCCCGAATGATCTGACCGTCGCGGTCAATGCCGCCATCGCCCTTGAGCGGCCTTTGCTGGTGAAAGGCGAGCCGGGCACCGGCAAGACCGAGTTGGCGCGGCAGGTCGCAAGCTCTTTGGGGCTTGAGATGATCGAGTGGAACATCAAATCCACCACCCGCGCCCAGCAAGGCCTTTACGAATACGACGCGGTGTCGCGTCTCAGAGACAGCCAATTGGGTGATCCGCGCGTCGAGGACGTGCGCCATTACATCAAGAAGGGCAAGCTTTGGCAGGCCTTCGAGGCGGATCAGAAGGTGGTTTTGCTGATCGACGAGATCGACAAGGCGGACATCGAGTTTCCGAACGATCTCTTGCAGGAGCTCGATAAGATGGCGTTTCATGTCTACGAGACAGGCGAGACGATTTCTGCGCGTCAACGCCCCGTTGTGATCATCACCTCGAACAATGAAAAAGAACTGCCGGACGCCTTCCTGCGCCGCTGTTTCTTTCACTACATCCGTTTCCCCGATCAAGAGGTGATGAAACAGATCGTCGAAGTGCATTTTCCGGGGCTGAAATCAGAGCTTTTGACGGCTGCATTGACGCAATTCTACGAGATCCGCGACACGCAGGGGCTGAAAAAGAAGCCCTCGACCTCCGAGGTTCTGGATTGGCTCAAGCTTTTGCTGGCCGAAGACCTGTCGCCCGAGGATTTGAAACGCGATGGGGTGAATGCCCTGCCGAAACTTCACGGCGCGCTCTTGAAGAACGAACAGGACGTCGCCCTGTTCGAACGTCTGGCGTTTCTGGCGCGCGGGCAGAGACGCTAAAGCGTTTCTCAAAAAACTTGAGGCACTCAATTTTTGGGAAACGCAGCAATATCAATTCAGTGTGGCAACGTTTTTCGCTCAATCTGATTCAGATTAAACGAAAAACGCTTTAGTCTTACTCCGCTTTGGGAACCGCCTTTGCACGCGGCTTCTTCGCCGCTGTGGTGGCCTTGGCGGCGGGCTTTTTCGCGGCCGTTTTCTTGGCCGCGGCGGTTTTGGGGGCGGCTTTGGGCGAAGCACGCTTGCGCGGCGCCTTCGCGGGGGCCGCTTCCGGCACGCTCAGCACCTCAATCGCTTTCAACCAATGGGCTTCATCGCGCCCCTCGGGCATACCCTCTTCGAGCCACATGAAATAGGCCGCTTCGCTGATATGGGCGTCACTGGGGGTGGTTTGGGTCATCTTGAACTCCGTTGCAGTCGTTCGCGTATCTTCTCTTTCAAATCTAACAGTTTGATGAATTGCCGCGTCTTCTGAAATCACCCGCAGAGGGGCAAAGCGTCACAACCCTGCCCGCCACGCGCCTGAAATTTAGGCGCGCCAGACGGCAAACGGACAGGAAATCGGCAAATCGTTTTTCACCAAGGAAGGTGGCACCTTGCACACATGCGCCCTTCGCCGTAGCTCATAATCAACGTCAAGGAGACCGATCATGCTGACCATCCGCCCCCTCACCCCCGAAGACCGCGCGCAATGGGACGTGCTTTGGCGCGCCTATCTGACGTTTTACGAAAGCGAGCTGGGCCCGGAGATTTATGACGCCACATTCGCGCGCCTGACCGACCCGGAAGCCAAAGAGCGCGGCGCTTTGGTGGCAGAGAAAGACGGGCAGCTGATCGGTCTGGTGCATTACATTTTCCATGCCCACAACTGGCGTATCGAAGATGTCTGCTACCTTCAGGACCTTTACGTCAGCGAGGCCGCCCGCGGCACCGGTGCGGGACGGGCGCTGATCGAAGGCGTCTATAAAGTCGCCGATGAAAACGGCACCCCGAGTGTCTATTGGACGACCCAGCATTTCAACGAAACCGCGCGCAAACTCTACGACCGGATCGGGGATTTGACGCCCTTCATCAAATATCAACGCGGCTGATTTACGCCTTGAAAGGTCTTGGCGGCCTCGGGGCGCTGCCTTAGAATTGCCACAGTTCACAGGTTACTCAGACCTGATTGAGACAGATGAAAAGGGTCCGGATGTTGACGCGTCACGCCATTGCTGTGCACAGCAAGAAAACCAAGGGCCAACTTCGTCCGCTTGCCGCCCTGATGTGCAGCCTGACCGTGTTGAGCGCCTGTATGAGCCCGCCGCAAAGCGCAGCAGCCGCCTCTGCGCGCGCATCTTCTGACATGCTCGACCTGCCACCGATGAAGGTGTTTTCTGACGGCCGACCTGCGCCAACATCGCGCTCTAACGCCTCGATTGCGCGGGATTTTCTTGATTTGAGCTTCGCGCTTGAAACCGGCGCCACGCTGGATCGCTTCACCCGGTTCGAAGGCCCGATCACGCTGCGCATCACGGGCGACTCTGTGCCTGTCTCCTTGACCCACGATCTGTCCCGGCTTTTGACCCGGCTCGACCGCGAGGCCGGAATATCGATCACCCGCGTACCCGCCACTCAACCGGCCGCGATCACCATCGAAACGCTGACCCAAGCAGAGCTGTCGCGGCGCGCCCCCAACACCGCCTGTATCGTCGTGCCCAATGTCTCCAGCTGGGATGAATTCAAACATGCCCGCCGTGCCGCGCTGAGTTGGACGCAGGTCACGACCCGCGAGCGCCTGTCGATTTTCATCCCGACCAACACCGCGCCGCAGGAAATCCGCGATTGCCTGCACGAGGAACTGGCGCAGGCGCTGGGGCCGCTGAACGATCTCTACCGCCTGCCGGATTCGGTTTACAACGACGACAACATCCATTCGGTGCTGACGCCTTTCGACATGCTGATCCTGCGCGCCACCTATGCGCCCGAGCTGCGCTCCGGCATGAGCCGCGCGGAGGTCGCCCGCGCCCTGCCCGGCATTCTCGCCCGGATCAACCCCGCTGGCGCCACGGGGGCCACGCCACCCGTGCAAATCACGCCGCGCGCCTGGACCGAGGCCGCCATGGACGCAATGGGCAGCGGCTCTCTGACGTCGCGCCTGCACGCCGCCAAAACCGCTGTCGCCATTGCGCGCGCTGAGGGTTGGAGCGACACGCGCGCCGGGTTCTCGTGGTTCCTTTTGGGGCGGCTTTCGATTGCCACGGACCGCGCCAGCGCCCAGCTCGCTCTGACAGAGGCCAAACGCATCTACGACGCCCGTCCGGAAACCCGCTTTCATTCCGCCCATGTGGCCATGCAGCTCTCCGCGCTGGCGCTCTCCGAAGGCCGCTATGAGGCCGCCTATGAGATCTCCGCCAGCGCCATCTCGGCGGCCCGCGACGCCGAAAACGCCGCCCTCCTCGCTTCTCTCATGATGACAGAGGCCGAAGCCCTCGACAAACTGGGCCGCGTCAGCGAAGCCCGTAGCGTCCGTCTCGACAGTCTGGGCTGGGCACGCTATGGCTTTGGCTCTGATGACGTGGTCCGAACCCGCGCCGCCGAAATCGCCTCCCTGGCGCAATAACGGCGCACCGGACCCCGAAAGCGAGGGAGCGAGACATGATCGGGGTGGTATTAACCCTTCTAGGGGGCATTTGGGGCTGGCGACTGGCCAGCAAACGCGGCGGCAACCGGGCCGACAAGCTACAATATATGGTCGTTTACGCGTTGATCTTCGGTATTCTCGGCCTGTTCTTCGGCGTCCTCTTCGACCGTATGGTGTAACCATGTTCCTGCCCTTCTTCGAGACATTGCGCCACGAAGGCGTGCCGGTCTCTTTGAGGGAGTTTTTGTCATTTTTGGAGGCGATGCAGGCCGGTCTTGCGACCTACGACATCGAAGACTTCTACCTGCTCGCGCGGGTCACCATGGTCAAGGACGAGCGTCACCTCGACCGCTTTGATCGCGCCTTTTCCAAGTCCTTCCAAGGCCTTGATGAGATTTCCTCAGACGAAGTGTTAAACGCGCTCGACCTGCCAGAGGACTGGCTGCGCAAGGAAATGGAGAAGCATCTCAGCCCCGAAGAAATGGCCGAAATCGAAGCCTTCGGCGGCTTTGACAAGCTGATGGAGACGCTCAAACAGCGGCTCGAAGAACAAAAAGGCCGGCATCAAGGCGGCAACAAATGGATCGGTACGGGCGGCACCTCGCCCTTCGGCGCCTATGGTTACAATCCCGAAGGCGTGCGCATCGGGCAAAAAGAGTCACGTCACCGTCGCGCCGTAAAAGTCTGGGACAAAAGGGAATTTCGCAATCTCGATGACACGGTCGAGATCGGCACGCGCAACATCAAACTGGCGATGAAACGCCTGCGCAAATGGGCGCGCACCAGCGCGCATGAGGAACTCGATCTCGACGGCACGATCCGCTCCACCGCCGAACACGGCTATCTCGACGTCAAAACCCGACCCGAGCGGCACAATGCGGTGAAAGTCCTGATGTTTTTCGATGTCGGCGGCTCGATGGACGATCATATCAAAGTGGTCGAGGAACTGTTTTCCGCCGCGCGCAGTGAGTTTAAGCATCTCGAATATTACTATTTCCACAATTGTCTTTACGAAGGTGTGTGGCGCGACAACATCCGGCGCTGGGGCGAGAAAATCCCGACTCGCGAGGTGATGAACACCTATGGCAAGGATTATAAAGTGATTTTCGTCGGCGACGCTTCGATGTCACCCTATGAAATCGCCATTCCCGGCGGCGCCAACGAGCATTGGAACGAGGAAGCGGGCGCGACTTGGCTGACCCGCGCGCGGGAGACCTGGCCCGATCATCTTTGGCTCAATCCGGTGCCGGAGACCCATTGGAATTACACACAATCCATCGCCATGATCCGCGAGATTTTCGAAGATCGCATGGTGCCGATGACGCTCGAAGGTCTGGATCGTGGCATGAAACTCCTCGGCCGTTAAGCCTTGGCGCAGCTCTCACCAGCCCCCATATTCACACCATGTTGAGATTTACTCCCATCCTCCTCGCCCTCCTGCTGGGCTTCGCGATGTACCATTTTTCCGCCCGTCGCACCGTGCGGGAACTGGAAGCGAAGTCCTCCGAGCTGGCCGATCCGGCGCTGTCCAAAGTGTTCGCGCAGCTGGCGCGAGCGCTCGATCTGCCCCGTGTGCGGGTGTTTCTCTACGAGATCGACCCGGTGAACGGCCTCGCCGCCCCCGATGGCAAAGTCTACATCACCCGCGGATTTTACGAAAAATTCCGCAGTGGACAGATCACCGACACGGAGATGGCCTCCGTCATCGCGCATGAGCTGGGCCATGTCGCACTGGGCCATTCAAAACGTCGAATGATCGACTTTTCCGGCCAAAATGCGCTGCGCACCGCGCTTGCGATGATCCTGTCGCGCTTTATCCCCGTCATCGGCGGCTATATCGCCATGTGGTTGACCCAGATGCTGGCCGCGAAACTGTCGCGCTCCGACGAATATGAAGCCGACGCCTATGCCACAGCGCTTTTGATAAAGGCCGGGATTGGCACCGGACCGCAGAAATCTCTATTCGAAAAACTTCCCAAGCTGACCGGCGCGCATGGCGCCTCGACGCCTGCTTGGCTGATGAGCCACCCGAAGACCGAGGAGCGGATCAAAGCCATTGAGGCCAATGAGGCGAAATGGTCGTGAAGCGACTCAGCTGAGCGCCTTGCCCAGCCTCGGAAGCCGCGCCTTTTTCATCAAACGCCGCACATCCCACGCCTCACCCGACAGGCGCTCCGCCTCTTGGCGCACCTCTTCGACAGATTCAGCCACAGCCTCGGGATGATCCGACCAAAGCCGCCAGAGAAACCCGTCCGGGTCCCAACGCTCAAGCCCTTCCTCGGCCAGAACATGGCGGGGAAAATCCTGCGCATTCATCGTGACAATCGCCTCAGCCCCACCTGCGATTGCGGCGGAGAGCACGTGAATGTCATTCTCGTCTTTTAGGTAAAGACGCGCTTCCAAACCTTTGTGTTCTTTGACTTCTGCTTTCGGAAAGGCCGCACGCGTGAGCGCCACTTCGCCGCGTGCCTGCGCCTCGCCTTGGGGCCCAAGTTTGCGGGCCGCGCGCGCCCATTCTTCCAAGATGCGCGCCGACCACAAAGGTGTGTAGAGCCCACGTTTGGCGACGCCCAAAAGCACCTCGCGCATCACCGTCGGGTAAAGCACGCAGGCATCTAACAGAACTTTCACGGCAGGACCCGGTAGAACAGCGCCTTGAGGTAGCCGCTTTCCGCGAGCTGCGGCATGAGCGGATGATCGGCGCCGGCAAAGCCCGTGTGGATGAGCTGTGCCGAGCGGCCGAGATGACCGACACCGCGCCCGATCCCGCGGTTACACGCGGTGCGGAAGCTATCAAGATCGGCGGCATGCGAACAGGAACACAGCCCGAGGTAACCACCTTCGCGCACCAGAGGTGCCGCCATCCGGGCGACGCGTTCATAGGCGCGCAGACCCTTTTCCAAGGCCGGTTTCGAGGGCGCAAAGGCAGGCGGATCGCAGATCACCACATCGAAGGTTTCGCCTTCTTCGGCCAAAGCGGCCAGCACGTCGAAGGCATCGCCTTTGCGGGTCGCGAAGACGTCGGACTTACTCATGGCCGCAGCGCCTTTTTCGGCCAGCTCCAAAGCGGCAGCAGAGCTGTCGACCGACAGGGCCGAGGCCGCGCCGCCTGCGAGCGACACCAGAGCAAAACCGCCCACATGAGAGAACACGTCCAAAACCTTTTTGCCCGCGACCAGTCGCTGGGTGAAGGCATGGTTCGGGCGCTGGTCGTAAAACAACCCAGTTTTCTGGCCGCCCATGAGGTCCGCCATATAGGTCGCGCCATTCATCGGCACGGGGATCAAATCCTCGACCCCACCGCAGAGAATTTCCACTGTCTCTTCAAGACCTTCGAGGCCACGAGCGCGGCCCGTCCCGTTCATCACCACGGTGGTGACGCCGGTCACCTGTCGCAGCGCTTCGGCCAGCGCATCGATCAAAACATCGGCCCAGGCGGCGTTGGGTTGCACCACGCAGGTGTCGCCAAAGCGGTCGACCACCACACCCGGCAGGCCATCGGCCTCGGCATGGATCAGGCGATAGAACGGCTGATCGAACAGCGTTTCGCGATGCGCAAGCGCGGTGGCGATCCGGGCCGCGAACCAGGCCGTGTTGATCTCGGCCTCCTCGGCACGATCCAACACACGGGCAAAGATGCGCGAGTTCGGATTGACCGCCACGAGGGCAAGGAAATTGCGTTCATTGTCTTCGAGCCGGGCGATGGTGCCCGGCGCGATGGATTTGGTGCGGCGATCGGTGACCAATTCGTTGTCATAGACCCAAGGCGCGCCGTGGCGAATGGCCCGCGCGTTGGCTTTGGGTTTGAGTCGGATGGTCGGAAAAGAAAAAGAGGGCTCTGTCATGAGAGCCCTCTTAGCGTTGTTCTGGCCTCTTAGAAAGAGGGATCGCGATGCGGATTACAAAGCCATCGGTTTCGACAATTCGGAAACGATGACGCCCGCGAGATGCTCGCCGATCCGCTGTTTCTGGGTGATGCCCGCGCGATCCGCCGCAACAGCCGCATCGCCGCCAAGCGCATCGAAAGTGGCGTTGACCATATGGGACGGCACGAGAACGGCGCCGGTGTTGGCGTCACGCACGGTCAGCAGGAATTCGATCTCATGTTTCGACGGCAGGCTGGAATAGCGCACACGTTCGGTTTGCGCGTGGAACCGCACCATTTGCACATCGAGCACGACCGGCCTTTGCCCTTTGAGCGCGCGGGTGCCCGACGTCAGCCCGGCCTCCATCACCGCTTTGACCTGTTCGTAGCGGTTGCCAAAGGGATCTTCGCGCCAAACGATGTCCGCGCGCGGTTTAATGCCATTGGCTTCCGAGACGGTGAGCGTATCCGGCACCGCCACGTTCACCTTGGTGACGCGAAAGTCCGGCGCGATCATCACCGCATCCGCAGGAGCGGCGCCGCCGAAGGTGGCACCCAAAGGCGTGGCGCGGGACGTGGTCTCTGTCGTACAGGCACTGGTGGCGGCTGCGATCAGAAGGGCTGCTGCGATTTTAAGTGTCTTTTTTGTAGCGATGTTTTTCATGACGGCCTCCGGGGTTCTCCCCTCAATTCATGGTTAATATCCCATGCAAATGAGGCCAAAATACGAAAATCCCGGAGCATTTCCGGGATTTTACACGCGTTCGCAATGTCTTACCGTAACGGAATACGGGCCGCAATCAGAGGCCGGATCAGGCCAGTTCACCGGCACGGTGGCCGTGAAAACGTGCGCGCAGCCATTGGCCAGCGTTGCGCATCACAGAGCGCATGGCTTCTGCGCGCATTTGGCGAGCTTCTTTTTCGATAGCGCTCATGTCGATAAAGCCTTCGGTCGTGTAAATCTTCGTGTTGGTCATAGGATCACCTTTGCGTTGTCTGCCTGTCATGTCGGCTTTTGAGCAGCTGTAAGTGCCGCGTTCTGTTTTGGCCTGTCGTGACAAAGCCGGTTGCGTTGATCCTCCCGATGACTTGAATATAGGTCAAAACATCTGACGCAGACGAGTGCCAATGCAGAAGACCCGTTATGCACTTGCAGCAACCCCCATGCGTGTGCAGCATTGTGGCAGGCGCGCTCAGTGGAACTTTCGCGCGGATCAGCGCGTCGAAGGTGGACATTTTCGGGGAGAGCGGATAGGTTAGCGCTAACTTAAACAGACCCTCACAGGCGCACCGCACAAAATGCGGTGAGGATGCCAAACCTTAAACGTCATTTTCGCATAAGATTTTCCCAGATCAGACCGCCAAACCAGCAAAAGGCCAGACCCGTGAACAGCCAGATCGCCCCCCAGATCGCAGACGTCACCCAACGTATCATCGAACGGTCGAAACCCACCCGCGAGGCCTATCTCGCCCGCATCCATGAGGCCGCCGATCAGGGCCCGGTGCGCGCGCATTTGTCCTGCGGCAATCAGGCCCACGCCTATGCCGCCATGGGCGATGACAAGGACGTGCTGGCCGACGGGCGCGCGCCCAATATCGGCATCATCACCGCCTATAACGACATGCTCTCGGCGCATAAGCCCTATGAGCACTATCCCGAGATTGTCCGCGAGGTTGCCCGCGCGTCGGGCGCCACGGCGCAGGTCGCAGGCGGTGTTCCCGCCATGTGTGACGGCGTGACTCAGGGGCAAACGGGCATGGAATTGTCGCTCTTTTCCCGCGACACCATCGCGCTCTCGGCCTCCATCGGCATGTCGCACAATTGTTTTGACGCGGCTCTCTATATGGGCGTCTGCGACAAGATCGTGCCGGGGCTGATCATGGCCGCCGCCGCTTATGGCCATGTGCCCACCGTGTTCATCCCGGCGGGGCCGATGACCTCCGGCATCACCAATGACGAGAAAGCCAAGGTCCGCCAGAAGTTCGCCACCGGAGAGATCACCCGCCGAGAACTGATGGACAGCGAAATGAAGGCCTATCACGGTCAGGGCACTTGCACCTTCTACGGCACGGCGAATTCGAACCAGATGCTGATGGAGATCATGGGGCTGCACCTGCCCGGCGCGTCTTTCGTCAATCCGGGCACGGAGCTGCGCGATGCGCTGACCCGTGAAGCCACCAAACGCGCGCTTCAGATCACCGCGTTTGGCAATGAATACACGCCAGTGGGCGCCATTTTGGACGAGAAAGCCTTTGTGAATGGCATCGTCGGGTTGATGGCGACGGGCGGATCCACGAACCTCGTGCTACACCTGCCCGCCATGGCCCGCGCCGCCGGGATCATTCTGGATCTGGAAGATTTCTCTCAAATCTCCGATGCAGTGCCTCTTCTCGCCAAGGTCTACCCGAACGGCCTCGCCGATGTGAACCATTTCCATGCCGCAGGCGGCCTTGGCTATCTGGTGGGGGAATTGCTCTCCGCGGGCCTCTTGCACGAAGACGTCAAAACCGTCGCCGGCACCGGCCTGTCGCTTTACACCAAAGAGCCGAAATTGCGCGAGGGGGTGCTGACCTTCGAGCAGCCAGACCATGAGACGGTGAACGACAAAATCGTCCGCCCTGCCTCTGATCCGTTCCAAAAATCAGGCGGTCTCAAGGAGTTGAAAGGCAATCTGGGACGTGGCGTGATGAAGGTCTCCGCCGTCAAGCCCGAACACCATGTGGTCGAGGCGAAAGCGCGGATATTCCACGATCAGCATGACGTCAAAACCGCCTTTCAAAAGGGCGAATTTACCGAGGACACCGTGGTTGTCGTCCGTTTCCAAGGCCCGCGCGCCAATGGCATGCCGGAGCTGCATTCGCTGACACCGACGCTTGCGGTGTTGCAGGACCGGGGCCTCAAAGTGGCGCTGGTCACCGACGGGCGGATGTCCGGCGCCTCCGGCAAAGTGCCCGCCTGTATCCATGTCTCGCCCGAGGCCGTCACCGGCGGTCCGATTGCAAAGCTGCGCGACGGCGATCTGGTCCGCGTCGATGCCACCACTGGCGTTTTGACTGTGCTCGAAGACGGCTTTGACGCCCGCGAGGCGGTGACCGTCGATCTAACCGCCAACACTGTCGGCATGGGCCGCGAGCTGTTCGAAACCTTCCGCCGCAACGCAGGTCCCGCGACCGAAGGGGCGTGCTCTCTGTTCTGAGCGCACGCCCGACCCCGCGTTACAGCACGAGTTTTAAAAGCGGGAAAGGCAGACCATTGTCATCCCTCTCCCGACGCCCGACTTGGTGAAAACCGAGCCGGGCATAAAACCCACGCGCCGCCAGATTGGTCTCGTAGACCTCAAGGCTCAGGTGATGTTTCAGCCCGCGCGCATGGCCGACAAGGAGCCGCCCGATGCCCTGCCCCTGCGCCTCCGGCGCGACGAACAGCCCGCCAATAGTGGCGCCCTTCGCCGTACACTCCGGGTCCGGCAACAGACCAATAAAGCCAAGCGGCCTCGCCCCACGCAGCGCAACCCAGATTTCGGCCTTGGGCAGGTAGATGTGCTCCACCAGAACCTGTTGTTCGTCGAGCTGGGAGGACGTGAAAAACGGATGAGCCTGTTCAGACGCTCTGCGCCAGATGTCGGACAAAGCCATGGTGTCTCCGGCCTCAAATGGGCGGAGGGTGATGTCGGTCTGTGTGATAAATTGTGTCATGAGAAACTCTCAGAAAAAGCGCATATGCGCATAGAAAATCATGCGACCCACTGTATTTCGTGAAGTGGGTCACGCGTCATGCCCTAAAAGGCGGTGCTGATTTTCTGCGCATAAATCTCCTTATCCTGAGAGGCTGAGTGTCGCAGGAAATTGCGGCAAAGAAAAGCCTCCCCGATGAGATCAGCACCGGGGAGGCTTAGGACAACGTGGGATTACAGCAACTGCGCCAAAGCCGCCGGATTAAACCCGCTCAGCTCCTCCGTCGCGCCGCGTTTGACCTTTTCGGCCCAGGCGTAATCCGACAAAAGCGCGCGGCCCACGGCGATCAGATCGAACTCTTCCGCCTCCATCCGTTTCACCAGATTGTCGAGCGGCGTCACCTTTGAGCTTTCGCCGCCAAAGGCCGCGAGGAACTCTCCCGACAACCCCACAGAACCGACGGAAATTGTCGGCGCGCCGGTGATTTTCTTGGCCCAACCGGCAAAGTTCAGCCCCTCTTCGCCGTCGATCTCGGGGAATTCCGGCTCCCAGAACCGACGCTGTGAACAGTGCAAAATGTCGACACCGGCCTCGACCAGAGGCGCAAGCCAGCGCTCCATCTCCGCCGGATCGGCGGCGAGTTTCACGCCGTAATCCTGTTGTTTCCATTGGCTCAGACGCAGGATGATCGGGAAATCCGGCCCCACGGCGGCGCGCACCGCTTTCACAACGGCGACGGCAAAGCGCGACCGCTCTTCAATCGTGGCCCCACCCCAGTGATCCTCGCGCAGGTTGGTGCCCGCCCAGAAGAACTGATCAATCAGATAGCCATGCGCGCCGTGCAGCTCAGCCACATCAAAGCCCAGGTCTTTCGCCGCTTTGGCGGCCTCTGCATAGGCGGCAATCGCGGCCTCGATGTCGGCCTCGGACATTGCGACGCCGCGCGGATCATCGGGACCGACCAAAGCGGAGGGGCTCTCCACCGGTGCCTCTGGCTCCCATTTGCCCGCGCGGGTCGAGCCAGTGTGCCAAATCTGCGGTCCCATCTTGCCACCCTCGGCATGGACCGCCTCGATCACCCGGTTCCAGCCCGACAAGGCCTCGGGGCCGTGAAAAAACGGAATGCCCGGATCGTTGCGCGAGGCCGGGCGGTCGATCACGGTCCCTTCAGAGAGGATCAACCCGACCTCATGAGATGCGCGGCGCGCGTAATAGGCGGCATTTTCCGGCCCCGGAATGCCCGCGTCGGTCATGCTTCGCGTCATCGGCGCCATGACGATGCGGTTTTTGAGGGTGAGGCCTTTGTGGGTAAAGGGGCGAAAGAGCGTATCGGTCGCTGTGGGTGTTGGTGCAGTCATATCTGCGCTCCTGAGCGTTGTGGAGGGGGACGTGGATGTGTCGCCTTTGGTCTCTGATGGTGAACAGAGTGTCGCGCTGATGTAAGCGGGGGCAAACAGGTGACAAGCCCCGCGGGGGTGGCTTGACAAAATCGCTCAGGCTGAGAGGCTTTGCGGCAAGACCGCCCGTGTTAGGTCTTTCACCGCAGCGATTTTAGCGCTAACATACGTAGATACCGCAAACAACCGACAGGAGCCCCCATGACCCCGCAGGACGCCAGCCTGAAATCCGCAGAGGTCTGTGGCCTCGCCCCCGTCATCCCCGTGCTCGTCGTCAAAGACGTAGCCCACGCCCGCCCCTTGGCCGAGGCTTTGGTCGCGGGCGGCTTGCCTGCGCTCGAGGTCACGTTGCGCACGCCGGTGGCTTTGGACGTGATCCGCGAGATGGCCAAGGTCGAGGGCGGCGTGGTCGGTGCCGGTACGCTTTTGACGCCCGAGGATGTCAAAAACGCCATCGCGGCGGGCGCGACCTTTGGCGTCTCCCCCGGTGCGACAGATACGCTTTTGGACGCATGCGAAGCCGCTGATTTGCCGCTTTTGGCCGGCACCTCGACCGCCTCAGACGTCATGCGCCTGTTGGAGCGCGGCTACACGGTCGCGAAATTCTTTCCGGCAGAATCCAATGGCGGTGCGCCCGCACTCAAGGCCATCGGCGCGCCCCTGCCGCAGATGAAATTCTGCCCGACCGGCGGTGTGTCGCTCAAAAACGCCAATGATTACCTGTCGCTGTCCAACACGCTTTGCGTGGGCGGAAGCTGGGTCGCACCCGCCGATTTGGTGGAAAAAGGCGATTGGAAAGCCATCGAAGAGCTGGCCCGCGAGGCGGCGGCCCTGCCCCGCTAAGTCAGCATAGCCCCCGTCACGCCCGGCGGCGCATCTCGGTGACGTCGCCCTCGCGCGGCGCCTGTGGCGCACCGCCGCGTGTCGGAGCCAGGGCGCGCCTGCCCTCAATCGAGGTATTGCCGGGGGCCAAGCCTCCGGCCTGCATCGCAGAGACCCGGCGCTCCTGCCCCTGATGTTCTGACATTTCCTGCTCCCAATGCGACCAAAGCGTCGCGGAGCGCGTGCCCGACCGGCAATAGGCCAGAATGGGTTTCGGCATCTCCTCGATGGCGCGGGCAAAGGCGGTGTGATCGGCGGCACTGGCACCGCCCAGTTGAATGGGGATGTAAACGGTTTTCAGCCCAAAATTCGACGCGATGCGGGTGATCTCATCAAAGTCTGGCTGATCCGCGCCCTCCCCGTTCGGGCGGTTGCAAATGATCGTCTTATAGCCTTTCTCGGCCAGTTTTTGGATTTTCGACAGCTCAAGCTGCGTGGCCACCGTGAACATACCGTTCAGACGTTTGATCCTCATGCGAGTATCCTTTGGACTTGTGCGTTGACAGGCGTTTTGCCCCGAATACTCCTTGGCAAAGGTGAACAGTTTCTGAACGAAGCTGGCACCGCATGTGACAAATCCAGACAAATCGAACGATTGCCGCGCCGATCTTTACCCTTCCCAGACGCGCGGCACAGGCTGCTGCGTGCGCTTCAACCCTTCGCGCAGCACATGGGTCATCGGATGCTCCGGCCCGGTCTGAGGCGCATAGAGCGCCAAAAGCCGCCGGATCGCCGTCCCCGTCGAGACGCGCGGCCCAAGCCGGAACGCCCAGTCGAGATAGATCGCCCGCGCCTCATCGATCCCCATGTCAACCATGCGATAGGCGGCAAGGATCATGCCACCGGGATCAATGGCCGGGTCCACTGCGGGAAAATCAGGGGGAAACGGGTTCGTCTCTGTCATCTCGCTCAAAGCCCCGACACCGGACGCTCCAAAATCTCCGCAATCGCGCGGGCGGCGGCCTCGGAGCGGCTGCGCAGCTCTTCGGACAAGGCCTCCATCGACACCGCCCCATTCGAGCGACGCAGGAACTCGCGCCCACCTGCACCAATGGCCTCCGGGTCGAGCTTTTCGCCGGTCAACAGCCGGGCCGCCGATTGCAGCCGCCACATCAACCGATAGGTTTCCACCAAAAGCGCATATTCATCGCCCGACAGCCACTCCGTCGCGCGCGCCGCACCGAGTTGCGCATAGATGTCCTGCTCCGCGCTGCCCGCCAAAAGCGCGGCTGTTTCGGCCAGAAGTTCAATGTCCATCATCCGACCGGGGC
Organism: Celeribacter naphthalenivorans; assembly: GCF_020524585.1. GTDB lineage: Bacteria > Pseudomonadota > Alphaproteobacteria > Rhodobacterales > Rhodobacteraceae > Celeribacter > Celeribacter naphthalenivorans. Next base: position 74,813 of record NZ_JAIVLK010000006.1, on the reverse strand, counting down.
CGTTTTTCGGATCCCAATCGCTGCCGGGTTTCGCCGTCGCCAGACGCGCGCGCATCTCGCGGGTTTCTTGGCGAATGCGGGCTTCGTCTTTGGGCCCTGCGATCAGATCACTGCGGAAATCATCCACCGCGCGGCAGAGATCCGGATCGCCCGCAATCGGATGCCCCCGCGTGAGCGCCAGATGTTCCCAGACCCAAGCCTCGCCCATCTGATAGCGCATGAAGCTCTCGAAGGAGGTCGCAACCGGCCCCTGTTTGCCCGACGGGCGGAGCCGCATATCGACCTCATAGAGCCGTCCTTCGGCGGTCTGGGCGGTGATCGCGGTGATCAGCGCCTGGGTGAGACGCGCGTAATAAGTCCGCGACGGCAAGGGTTTACGCCCCTCCGAGGCCTCCACACCGCTCGCGTCATAGATCACGATCATATCGAGATCGGAGGCCGCCGTGAGCCGCCCTGCGCCCAGAGACCCCATGCCCAGAACCATCGCGCCACGGCCCGGCGGTGTGCCATGTTTGCGGGCAAATTCCGCCACGACCGGCGGGTAAAGCGCCGCCACACAGGCCGCCGCAACATCGCAATATTGCGCGCCCGCCTGATCGGCGGTGATCAGATCGCGCAGCTGATGAACGCCAACACGGAAATGCCATTCCTTGGCCCAACGACGGCAGGCGTCGAGCTGGCGTTCATAGTCGCCTGCGGCCTCCAGATGCGCCGCCAACTCCTCGGTCAGCGCCGCGCGCCCCGGCCATGGGGCAAAGAACCCGCCACCGATCACCGCATCCAGCACACTCGCGTTGCGCGACAGGTAGCGCGCCAGATGGGGGGCAGTGGAGACGATGTCGAGGATCAGGTCGATGAGCTGCGGATTGGCCTCGAAGAGCGCGAAAAGCTGCACACCTGCCGGCAGGCCTTTGAGGAACCCGTCGAGATGCGACAGCGCCTCGGAGGGTTTGTCGAGGTTTTGGATTCGGTGCAAAAGTTCGGGTTTGAGGCGGGTGAAAATATCCTGCGCCCGCGTGGTCCGCAGACAGGGATAGGTCGACCAGCGCGCGGTGATCTCGGCCTCTTCGGCGGTGAGCTCAGGCGCGGGGGCGGCTTCGCCGGGGGCAAAGAAATCCTCGGTCAGCGCATTGACCCGTTCACAGCGCTCGGCAATCTCGGCGCGCATCTTTGCCACGCCGGTGCCCATGAGCGCGGCCAAGCGGTCGAATTCTTCGGGTGCCGTCGGCAGGCTGTGGGTCTGTTGATCGCGCAGCATCTGGAGCCGGTGTTCGACCTCACGATGCGCGATGTAATCCGTGCTGAGCGCCGCAGCCGCCTCGGCCTCCACCCAGCCCTTTTCCGCCAGCACCTTGAGCGCGGGCACGGTTTCGCGCAGCCGCAAATCGGGATCGCGCCCGCCTGCGATCAACTGCCGGGTTTGGGCGAAAAATTCGATCTCACGAATGCCGCCATAGCCCAGTTTCATGTTGTGACCTTCGAGGCAAAGCGCGCCGCCAAGTCCTTTGTGGGCGCGGATTTTCAGCCGCATGTCGTGGGTCTCACGAATGGCGTTGAAATCGAGGTGCTTGCGCCAGACGAAGGGTGTCATGCCCTTGAGAAACCGCGCGCCTGCCTCCATGTCCCCGGCGCAGGAACGGGCCTTGATATAGGCCGCGCGCTCCCATGTGCGCCCGACGCTTTCATAATAACGTTCGGCGGCTTCCATGGCGAAACAGACGGGCGTCACGGACGGGTCAGGCCGCAGGCGCAGGTCGGTGCGAAAGACATAGCCCTCGCCGGTCAGGTCCGACAAAGAGGCCATCGCCTTGCGCGTGGCGCGAATGAACCCCGCGCGGGCCTCCATCTGATCCACCCCGTCGAAACGGCTCTCATCAAACAGGCAAATCAGGTCAATGTCGGAGGAATAATTCAATTCCCCTGCCCCATGCTTGCCCATGGCGAGCGCGAACATGCCGCCGCAACTCTCGATGTCGTCTTCGGTCTGGCCGGGGATTTTGCCGCGGGTGATCTCGCGCGCCACATGCGCCCGGATCGCCACATGGGTGGCACGGTCGGCCAGAAGAGACAGCGCGCCGGTGACCTCGAACAGGCCCCAGACGCCGCCCAGATCACAAAGCGCCGACAAGAGCGCGATGCGGCGTTTGGCCTGTCGCAGCCCTGCGTCGATCTGATCGAAGGGCAACGCCTCGATGCGAGACATTTCGGCCTTGAGCGCCGCCTCCGGGTCGTCCAACGCGCCCGTCAGCCAGTCCGTCTCTTTCAGGATCAAACCATGCAGGTAAGGCGCCGATCCGGCCGCGCCTTCGATCACCTCTGCCACGGCGCCCGAGAGCTCCGGCAAAGCCGCGCGGGCTTCGGCGCCGCGCTCTGGTTCATAGGGGCGCGGGCTTCGGGTGATCCGGGATTCAAACGTCATAATAGCTCCTCCAACTGCCTTAAAAGAGCGGATTTTTCACCCGAAGTGCAAGCGCATTCGACCGCTGCCCCAAGCGCAAAGGACCTGCACAGGGGCTGGTCCTTGGGGTGTGTCTTGACTCTTTGCTTTGAGAGGCGCCCTCTGGTCGCAAAGACAGAGGACAGTTGATGCCACAGGACAGCAAACCCCGCTTCGATCAAGAACTTGAAACCCGTCTGATGCGCTATGCCGCGATCGACAGTCAGAGCGATGCGGATTCCCCCACCTCTCCGAGCACCGCGCGGCAATATGACATGCTGCGGCTGTTGGAGGCAGAGTTGAAAGAGATCGGCGCCGAGGATGTCGTGATCACCGACTATGGCACGGTTTTGGCGACGATCCCCGGCACGGCCTCTGGTCCGACCGTCGGGTTTCTGGCCCATGTCGACACCGCACCGCAGTTCAACGCGACGGGCGTCAAACCCCGCGTGATCAAGGGCTATAACGGCGGCGACATCACCTATCCCGACAATGCCGATCTGATCCTCTCGCCCGCAGAGTTCCCCTATCTCGCGCAAAAGCAAGGCCATGACATCATCACCGCCTCCGGCACCACGCTGTTGGGTGGCGACGACAAGGCGGGCGTGGCGATCATCATGACGGCGGCCCGACATCTTTTGGAAAACCCCGAAATCAAACACCCGCCGCTGCGCATTGCCTTTACCCCCGACGAGGAGATCGGGCGCGGGGTGAATGCGGCGCTTCCGAAAGATCTCGCCGCCGATTTCGCCTATACGTTTGACGGTGGCGAGGTGGGCGAGATTGTCTATGAAACCTTCTCCGCCGATGGGGCCGAGATCATTGTCAAAGGTGTCTCGATCCATCCGGGACACGCCAAGGACAAACTGGTGAACGCCATTCACCTCGCGTCCAAAATCATCCAGACCCTGCCGCAATCGGTCATGGTGCCGGAGACCACGGACGGCCACGAGGGGTTCATCCATGCCACCGATATGGTGGGCGGCTCGTCGGAGATGAAGATTAAACTGATCCTGCGCGATTTCGAACGGGAGGGTTTGGCCGAGAAAGGCGAGATCGTGCGCAAGGTCTGCGAGGCCGTCGCCGCCACCGAACCGCGCGCGGAGATCACCTGTACCATCACGCCGCAGTATCGCAACATGCGCTATTGGCTGGAGGAGGATATGACCCCGGTCGATCTGGCGCGGGATGCCTGTCGCAAGCTTGGGATCGCGCCGATGTCGGTGCCGATCCGAGGCGGCACGGATGGCTCGCGTCTGACCGAAATGGGCGTGCCGACGCCGAACCTTTTCACCGGGATGCAGAACATCCACGGGCCTTTGGAGTGGATTTCGGTGCAGGATATGGCGCTGGCGACCGAGCTCTGTCTTGAGCTGGTGGGATTGGCTGTGAAAGGCTGATCCCGAAACGCCTCGCGCCTTTACCTGCCCCTGTCAGAGGGCCCGCTGAGCGAAGGCGGCGAGCAATGTGGGAAAGCTGTCCATCTCCGGCATGGCGTCGAATTTATGCGGCGCGGGCGTGTCGGCCCAGGGCAGCTTGTTCGCCACCATGGTCTCGATAAAGGGCGTGGCCCAGCCCGCCACCTCGGCGTCCTTCAGATCGAACATCGTCGGACGAATGTTGACGAGCGCCTCCAACCCGGTGATGCGGGTGAACATCCATGTCATGCAGTTCGGACAGCAATAGTGGTCAAGATCGGGCCCTTTGGCGCCGCCTTTGACCACCTCTCCCTTTGCAACGCGCACCCCTTCGGCGGGCACCATCGCAGTCAGGGAAAAAGCGCTGGCGCTCATTTTCTGACAGCCCGAGCAATGGCACGCGGCGGTCATCACCGGTGCTTTTGACACCTCAATCTCGACAGCGCCACAGCGGCAAGTGCCGGTTTGGATGGAAGTTTTGAGTGTCATTGGTGCCATCCTTTGCATCTGCCCCGGCCCTTCTGGCACATCCAAAGAGATAAATCCAGCCTCACGGATACGGTGAACTTGTGACATCTGCTGCAAGAAACACGACCAAAAAACTGTTCTTATTGAATTTTTAAAATAATGTAAAAAACATTCACATCAGCCCTTGCACGGCGCGGGTGCCCCTCCCATCTTGGTAATGTGAAAAGCATTCACATCAAACGAAACACACACCTTACTTCTTCGAAAGGGAACCCCAAATGACCCATGTCGCCTCCACTTACGCCCCCGACGGGACCGGCCAGAGCTGGTTTCGCCGCGCTGAGGCCTGGCTCGACGACAAGGGCAAAGGCGCCTGGATCGCGGCTATGGTCCTTGGCTTTATCTTTGTCTGGCCCGTCGGCCTCGCCCTTCTCGCCTATATGATCTGGAGCAAAAGAATGTTCGCTTGCAAACACCGTTCTGAATTCGGCCCGCGTGGCCGCCACATGTCCCGCAACCGCTTCCGCACGGCGCATGCCGCAACGCGGTCCTCCGGAAACAGTGCCTTTGACGCCTACAAAGAAGAAACCCTGCGTCGTCTCGAAGAGGAACAGGATCAGTTCGAAAGCTTCCTCGAGCGTCTGCGCGCCGCGAAGGACAAGGCCGAGTTCGATCAATTCATGGACGACCGCGCCAAACGCGCCGCAGAAGAGCGCGTCGAAGACGATACAACGGACAAAAAAGAGGACGCGTAATCCTCAGGCAATCCTCCGGCCAGTCCCCTTGCAACGCAGGCGGGGCTGGCCCACATAGGAGACAGGACAATGAGTATGATGATGCCCGAAGACAGATATAGCGACAGATATACTGACAGCCGCGACGAGGCCCATTGGGGCCTGCCCGACCCCGATCGCCAGCCCGCCTTTTACGATATGGTGGCGACCAAACGCGCCTTGGCCTTTGTGGTCGATTTCATCCTGATCGTGATCATCGCCGCGCTGATCGTGCCGTTCACCGCCTTCACCGGCATCTTCTTTTTCCCCTTCCTCGTCGCCGTGGTGAGTTTCGCCTACCGCGTGATCACCATTGCCAACGGATCGGCGACCTGGGGGATGCGGCTCATGGGGATCGAATTTCGCGACCGCAATGGTGCGCGCTTCGATCTTGGCATGGCGGTTTTGCACACGCTGCTCTTCACGGTCTGGTGTTCGACCGGCATTTTGCAAGTCGTCTCCGTCGTCTTGATGGCCACCACGGCCCGCGGCCAAGGCCTGTCGGATCTGGTGCTGGGGTCCGCGGCGATCAACCGCCCGTCGAGCTACTAAAGCGCATCTGATAGCGCCCAAAGAGTTTCAAATTTCAGGCAAATGGGGGCCATTTGGTCCCCTTTGTCGCATCAATGTGGCTTTTCCACATGTCCCCCTTGGCGAATGGCGGTTGAGTTGCTACCTTTTTGATCAAGCTGTTAACCCGTCCTTCGTGAATTCATCGTAAGTCCATCCCATGCGTCACTCCCTCCCCCTAGCGCCGCAGTTCTACGTGACGGCCCCTCAGCCCTGCCCCTATCTCGAGGGTCGGATGGAGCGAAAGCTGTTCACCTCCTTGCAGGGCGAGAATGCCAATCAGTTGAATGACAGCCTGTCAAAACAGGGGTTTCGTCGGTCGCAAAATGTGCTCTACCGCCCAACCTGTGCCGATTGCAGTGCGTGCCTCTCTGCGCGCATTCGAGTCGCCGATTTCAAACCCTCGAAATCGCAACGCCGGACGATCAACAAGAACAAATACCTGAAACGCGGCGCCACCTCGCCTTGGGCCACCGAGGCGCAATATGACCTGTTCCGCGAATATCTCGAAACGCGTCACGCCGATGGCGGCATGGCGGATATGGATGTGTTCGAATTCGCCGCGATGATCGAGGAAACCCCGATCCGCACCCGCGTCATCGAATATTACATCCCCGGCGAGTCTGGCCGCCCGCGCGAGCTGGCCGCGACCTGTCTGACGGACTTGCTCGATGACGGGTTGTCGATGGTCTATTCCTTCTACAAACCCGATTTGATCAAAGACAGCCTTGGCACCTATGTGATCCTCGACCACATAGAGATCGCGCGTGAGGCGGGTCTGCCCTATGTCTACCTCGGCTATTGGGTGCCGGGCTCGCCGAAAATGGGCTACAAGGCGCGGTTCTCTGCGCTTGAGGTCTATCAGGGTGGGCAATGGATCGACCTGATAGACCCCGAAGAATTTGCCCAAGACTCGCATCCGCTGGAGAGCGAGCCAATCGCACAGCAGGTGGCGAAGATCGATCTGCCGGACATGCAGGGACCCAACATGCCGGGCTCGGGACGTGGGACGACGGAGTTTTAAAACAGAAACGCGGACGATCTGGCCGCGTTTGTTTTTGAGATCACCGGATCGGCTTAATGCACCTGCACCGTCCCCATCATCGCCCGCGGGTCGGTTCGGAGTGTGGCGTCGATCAACAGGCCCAGTTGTTCGGCCATGGAAACGGCCAAGGGGGCAATATCGGCGCGCAGCATCAGCATCGACATGAGCGTCGCGTCCTCGCGTTTGCCGCGCGCGGCGAGGCGAACGAATTGCGCCAGCACGGCTTCATCGGCGCCCAAACAATCGCAGGACATGCCGTGGCTCACCAGCGGACGGCGGGCGTGGCGTTCGAACACCAGCATCATCTGCGAAAAAATCTTGCCCAGATCACCCTTGCCCCGCATGGCCTCTGTGCTGCGAAACAGGGTGACGACCACCCGGCCCTGTTCATTCAAGTGCGACAGCTTCCCCACCGGCTGCGCGCCCTCAACGGCGTCTTCAGTGATCTGGTCGATGGCGCGGGCGGATTGGAAAGACATGGGGGCTCCTCAAAGAGACGACAGTGGGGCGATGGCTAAATACCTTAGTCTTTTTATAAGACATTTCATTTGACGCAAGGGATTCTTTTTTGCCAAAGAAAAACCCCGCCGATGGGGCGGGGTTTTGAGAGGCTTTATTTCGCCAGAAGGTTCGGCACGATGGTGACGATATCCGGGAAGGTCCAGAGGATACCGAGCCCGATCACCTGAATGAGCACGAAGGGAATGATGCCCTTGTAGATGTGCCCGGTGGTGACCGACGGCGGCGCGACACCGCGCAGGTAGAAGAGCGCAAAGCCGAAGGGCGGCGTCAGGAAGGAGGTCTGGAGGTTCACGGCGATCATGATCGTCACCCATTTCGGGTCCATCGTGCCACCGTAGATCACCGGGCCGACGATGGGCACGACGATGTAGATGATCTCAAGGAAATCGAGCACAAAGCCCAGAATGAACAGCACCAACATCACCAGCAAGAAGACGGTGAATTCATTGTCGAAGCTGCGCAGGAAGCTCTGGATGTAATGCTCACCGCCAAAGGAAATCACCACAAGGTTCAAAAGCTGAGAGCCGATGAGGATGGTGAAGACCATCGACGTGACCTTGGCCGTTTCGCGCACCACGATGCCCAAAGTGCCATCGGAGAACAGCACCCAGCAGGCATAGAGAATGCCGAACATGGCAAAGTAATAGGCGCCGAGGGCCACGATATAGGCGACCCAATCCTCGAAGGGCACATCGCCACGCCCCAGACGCAGGTCGAAATTCGACCCGATCAGGATCATCACGATGACGGCAAAAGCGGCGCCGAGGATGATCTTGCTGGTTTTGTGATGATCGGCGAGTTTGCGGTAGGCTGCCAAGAGCAGCGCTCCGCCCGCGCCCAACCCAGCCGCAGGCGTCGGGTTGGTCACGCCGCCCAGGATCGATCCGAGCACGGCAACGATCAGCACCAGCGGCGGGAAGACGACGCGGAACAGCTCGTTTTTGGCGAGATGCTGAGCCGCGTGTTTCACCCCGTAGGCCAGTGCGAGGAAGGGGATCAGATAGATCACGAAGGCGGTGCCAGATGAGGTCATCGGCCCAACCAGAAGCGCATCCAAGATCAAAACAGCCGCAATGCCCCCTGCCCCGATCAAAAGCGGCGCCGGGTTGGCGAGCGGTGCGACGCCACGACCAAAGGCCAGCGTGATCGCCAGAAGCACCATGACGGTCAACAGGCCGGAGCCCAGCAGAGGTGCATTGGCAATGGCGTCGAGTGTGAGCGCTTCGATCTGTTCCGGCGTGCGCAGGACAGAGACCTGCGCGCCGCCTGAGGCTTCGATCGCGGCTTGCTCGGCTATGGCGGTATCCCATGCGGGTTGACCATGCAGCTCGATCATCGCGGCCTGACATTGCGCGGAGACATTGGTGCGCAGGCTCGCGGTCGCGCCCGCTTCGGTGAACTCGGAGACCAGAATGTTCTGAGACCCAGCAAGACCGAACTGGCCGGAGAAGACAGCCGCACCGATCAAAAGCACCGGCACAGCGACCATCCACAACAGACCGTCACGACGGGTCATGGTCTCGTGGCTGGTGTGCTCCAGATGCACGGGCGGGGCTTTCGACGGGTTGAACATCGCGTAGCCGAAGGCATAGAGCGCATAGAGACCGGCGAGGAACACACCCGGCAACATCGCGGCCTGAAACAGCGTACCGACGGAGACCACGGCAGGCTCACCAAGGAAGGTCAGCGCATCTGTACAGCCAGCGGCCTGCGCGCGGGCTTCTTGGGCGGCGGAATAGATGTCGCCCGCCAAAGTGCCCAAAAGCACGATGACGATGGAGGGCGGGATGATCTGACCCAAGGTGCCCGAGGCGGCGATCACACCGGTGGCGAGCTGCGGCGAATAGCCGTGGCGCAACATGGTCGGCAGGGACAAAAGCCCCATGGTCACCACGGTGGCGCCAACGATGCCGGTGGAGGCCGCGAGGAAGGCGCCGACGATCACAACGGAGACCGCCAGACCGCCCGGAAGCGGGCCAAAGACGCGCGCCATGGTGGTCAAAAGGTCGTTGGCAATCTTGGAGCGTTCCAAAACGATGCCCATCATCACGAACATCAGAACCGCCAGAAGCGTCTCGATGGAGGCGCCCGCAAAGACGCGTTCGTTCATGCGGTTGACGATGAAGGACAGGTTGCGATCCACCGCCTGTTCCCAACCGCCGGGGAAGAGCGCTTCGGGGTAGACCGGCAATTCGGGATACCTGAAATGCGATATGTTGGCGGGGTTGACGCCGGAGTTCACAAGGTCGCGGTAGGCCTGCGAGCCGGTGTCGATGGCCTCATGCACGAGGATGCCCGCGCTGTCCAAAGCGGCGATGATGCCAAAGGCCATGAGACCCGCACCACCGATGGCAAAGGCCACGGGAAAGCCGGTGAGAATGCCGCCGAAGAGGCACAGGAATACGATGATGAGGCCAATTTCTACGCCATCAAGTCCGAAAAGCATGTGTCTGATCCTTCGCCCGAATTAATGCGTGCCTTCAAAGGCTTCTTCGCCTTCGCCGAGCGTGTCTTTGTCGAGATATTTACCCGCGCTGTCTTCGCCTTCGACGAACTCCAAAAAGGAGCGGTAAAAGAAGGCCAGCGCCTGAAGGATCACCAGCACAAGGAAGCACAACAGCAGGACTTTAAAGAGAAAATATGCGTTGAACCCGTTGGCCGAGAAGGACACGGTTTCGACGTTCCACTTCACGATCCGGGCCTTCATCAACATGCGGTCGAGCGCGTCGGAGGCCGAGACCTTCGGCGTGATCAGGTGCCGCCAGAGGAAGAACCAGGCGTACATCCAGGTCAGCAAAGCCACCGGCAGCATGAAGAACAGCGCGCCGAACATGTCGATCGCGCGTTTGGTGCGGTGTTTGACGCCCGCGTAAACGAGGTCTACGCGCACGTGGCTGCCCTGCACAAAGGCGTAGGAGACACAGAGCGCCACAACGAGGGCGTTTTCGAATTTGAGGCTCTCGGAGAACCAGCCAACGGATTGGGTAAAGCCGCCACCAAAGGGCGAAATGCTGATCTCGCCCTGACGGAAGATCGACTGCAAGAACACCACCATGATCTGTTGCAGCACCATCAAAAGACCGGCCCAGGCGGCGACACGCCCCATGGTGTTGGCGATTTTCTCAAGCCCGCGCACCAGCGCCCAAAGGAAAGGCCGATGCACAAAGCCGATCACGGTGACCACGATCACCAGATCGAAGAACACGAACAAAAGCTCCTTCGAGCCGCCGTAATAGACAAAGCGCAACAGGCTTTCCTTGTTCGACCAATCGAGCCAAAGCCCCGGATGCGTGAGCGCATAGATGATATGCCAGAACCCGAGCCCGAGGTTCACGACGAGGCTCACCACCGCGTCCACCATGAGCCCGAAGAAAGACGTGCCGGTCTGTTCTTCCATCTCGTCTGTCCCCTTCCCGGCCCGCGAGGTCTGCGGTCCGTTCCCAGAATGTGTTGTTTTCGTGTATTTTGTTGTGGCGCTGCTTTACGCCCCTGCGCCCCGGACGACAACCCCGGACACCCCTTTGCTAAGGCCGAAAATGCGCGCGATATCCGCGCGCATTTCGTGTTTTACCGATCTTGCAAAAAGATCACTCGGCCTGAGCCGCCATGACGCGGTCGCGTTGCGGCGTGTAGTTGCCGTCGGAGCGACCGATCCATGCGGAGGTCTGCGCCATTGCGCTCTCATAGGAGGTCCGGATTTCCGCGAAGATCTCGTCGTCCATATAGCCGTCGAGCACCTCTTTGGCGGCATTGCCGAAGGCGGACCAGACATCGTCGGAGAATTCCTTGAGCTGGGTGCCGCCTTGGATCAGGCGCTGCAACGCCGGGCCGTTGTTGGCCACGAAAAGCGCGTAGTTGTGCTGATGGCACTCGCCCGCGGCAATCTCGATGGCTTTTTGCTGCATCGGGCTCAGGCTTTCGAAGACCTCGAGGTTGGTGGTCACACAGAGCGCCGCGCCCGGCTCGTGGAAGCCCGCCGGATAGTAGAAGTCACAGACCTCTTGCAGGCCGAGTTTTTCATCCGACCACGGGCCGATCCACTCGGTGCCGTCGAGCGCGCCGGAGGACAGCGCTTGGTAAATCTCGCCACCCGGAAGCACCTGCACGGAAGCGCCGAGTTTCGACACGGTCTCGCCGCCGAGCCCCGGCATGCGGAATTTCAAACCCTGGAAATCGGAGGGAGAGGTGATCTCCTTGCGGAACCAACCGCCACCCTGACCGCCGGTCTGACCGGCAATAAAGCCTTTGAGACCAAAGATTTCGCCGAGTTTGTGGTGAAGCTCCATGCCGCCCATGGAATAGTACCACACCATCATCTCAGGCGCGGTCATGCCGAAGGGCACGGTGGTGAAATAGGCCAGTGCCGGGTGTTGCCCGGTGAAGTAATATTCGCAGCCGTGATAAATATCAGCCTGACCGGAAGTCACGGCGTCAAACACTTCAAGCCCGCCGACAAGCTCGCCCGCTGCCTTCGCATCGATGGTCAGCTGGCCATCGGTCAGCGCATCGACATTGGACGCAAAACGCTCAACGGAATCCCAAACGCCCGCCAGACCGCGCGGCCAGGTGGTGACCATGGTCAGGGTCCGCTTGCCCTGCGCATACATCGGCGCCGCCAGCGTGGATGCAGCAGCGGCAGAGGCCCCGCCCAGAGCGGACGTTTTCAGAAAAGAACGACGATCCATAGATAATTTCCTCCCAAGATGGTCTATGGTTTTCTTATACCGATCCCGCAGCCCCTTCCCCCCTCACGCGATCTCAAAAGCGGAAGACGCCTCCTGCATCTTTCGCTTTTCGACACGAACACGACGTCGGCAGAGACAGAACCCTTGGAAATACTTGGGCAAATCAGCATGCAGACGTCAAAGGACAGGCCAAAACCGGACCAGATCGTGAAGTCACGTTACCGCTCACGATCCCGCGAGGAAATACCCAACACTACGCAGTCCCGCATTTTTTATGTTCCGTTAGCGGGCAACATCGCAACTTTACTGCTGAGACAACGACGCCCCGCGCAAGACATCCTGCGATTGACGCTGCCCCGGCCTCCGGTATCCTTCGCACAGACAATCCCTGACACGCCTCAGTCTTCAAGCCCCGAAAGCCGACACTGACCTGATGATGCGACTGCGACCCGAGTTGACCTACGCGCGCAAATTGTTCCTGCTCGCCACCCTGCCGCTGATCCTCTCAGTCGCGGCCATCGCGGCTGTGGTGGCGCATCACTCGAACAGCATGTCCGACCGCGAGATCGCCGAGCTGGAGGAGCAAATCCTGACCGCCAAGCGTCAGGAGCTACAGAATTACCTGCAACTGGCACGCAACTCGATCACCGCCGACTATAGCCCCGCGCCCCCCGACGACGAAGCGGCCAAGCTCAAGGTCACGCAAACGCTCGCGGCGATGACCTATGGCACGGAGGGCTATTTTTTCGTCTATGAATATGACGGCACCAATCTCGTCGCCCCCCGTCAGACCGACTTGATTACCCGCAATTGGGCCGGTCTCACCGACAGTGAGGGCACGCCTGTCGTCGATGAGCTGATCCGGCTCGCGCGTCAGGGCGGCGGCTATCACGAATTTCTCTGGCCGAAACCCTCGACCAATGAGGAGGCCCAGATGATCAGCTATGTGATCGGCTTGCAGGACTGGCAATGGGCGATCGGCACCGGCGTCTTCATCGACGATGTGCTGAGATCCGTGGCCGCCGCCCGTGCCGAGGTCCAGACCCGCGTGCACCGGACATTTGCCTATATCGGCGCGATCACCATGGCGGCGGTGCTTTTGGTGTTCATGTCCGGGGTGACGATCACCATCCGCGAACGCCGACTGGCCGACGCCAAACTCAAGGAGCTGACCCAGCGGATTTTCGACACACAAGAAGAAGAGCGCGGCCGCGTCGCGCGCGAATTGCACGACGGGATCAGCCAGATTTTGGTCGGCGTGCGCTATGCGATGGAGCTGGCCCGGCGGCAGTTGAAAGCCGGGGACCCAAAGGCCCCCGCCAGTCTGGATCGCAGTTTCGACATGCTGGGCGGCGCCTTGACCGAGGTGCGGCGCATTTCGCGCGATCTGCGGCCGGGGGTGTTGGACGATCTGGGCCTGGGCCCCGCACTTCAGGCGCTGGCGGAAGAGTTCGAGAAACGCACCGGGATCAAGACGGAGCTGGAAACCGTGGTGTTCCGCAACCGTCTGGATGAGGAGGCGCGGATCGCCTTGTTCCGCATCGCGCAAGAGGCGCTGACCAACATCGAACGCCACGCGGACGCCACTGAAGTGTCGATCAAACTCGCCGGGCACCGCACCGGGGCGACGCTTTTGATTTGCGACAACGGGCGAGGTTTCGACCCTGCGACACAGGGCAAAGCCGGACGCGGCATCGGGCTGCGCAATATGGCGGAACGGATGGAACAATTGGACGGCACTTTAAAGATCACGCAACGTTCCCCCGGCACCTCCATTGACGCCACAGTGCCGTTAAAGCATATCCTGCCGCCCGCAGGCTCCAACCGCCCCCGCTCCGAGATAGGAAATGCCCGATGACACAAAAACCGACGCGTGTCCTGATCGTGGACGACCACCCGATGGTCGCCGAGGGCATTCGCGCGCTGTTGGAAAGTTTCGATGATCTCGACGTGGTCGGCACATTGTGCAACGGGCGCGAGGCGGTGGATCAGATCGAAGAGCTGGCCCCTGATGTCGTTCTGTTGGATTTGAACATGCCGCAGATGGGCGGGTTGACCGCCACCGAATTGCTTTTGGAGCGTCGCCCGGAGACCCGCATTCTAATCCTCTCGATGCATGACAGCCCGGAATATATCGGTGCAGCTCTGTCGCATGGCGCCATGGGATATGTGTTGAAGGACGTGCCGACAGAAGATGTGAAAGAGGCGATTGACGCGGTGATGCGCGGCGAGCAGTTCCTCTGCAACGGGGCGCAGGCCGCAATCGGGCCGAAAATCCGCGATGGGCGCGAACCTTTGACCGAACGCGAACAAACCATCCTGTTGGAACTTGCGCAGGGCAAATCGAACAAGGAAGTCGCCGCAGCCCTGGATATTTCCGTGCGCACGGTCGAAACCCACCGCAAGAACATCAAACGCAAGCTGGGGATTTCCTCGACCGCCGGCCTCACGCGCTATGCCATGGAGCATGGCGTGTTGCAGGGCACGGGTCGGTTTTAAACGGAGCGCTTCCAGTGCGCCTGCAGGCGCGCGCCTCCGGCTGGGCAAAATCACCCGCAGGTGACGGCATAGAAAAACGCGCGAAATCTGCCTCCCGCGCGTTTCAAATCACCTTACAAATCCGTCGCTTATTCGGAAATCATCGCCAGAACGCGGTTCCGCTGTTCGGAGTAGAAGCTGTCGGATTGACCCATCCACTGGGAGGTGGCTTTCATCGAGTCCTCGACGGATTTTCGAATTTCGACAAAGAGATCGTCGTCCATATATTGGTCCAGAACCTCTTTCGAAGCGCGACCGAAGGCCTCCCAGACATCATCCGGGAATTGCTTGATCTGGGTGCCGCCTGCGATCAGGCGCTGAAGCGCCGGGCCGTTGTTGGCGAGGAAGAGCGCGTAGTCGAACTGGTTGCACTCTGCGGCGGCGGTGTCGATGATCCGCTGTTGCGCAGGCGTCAGCGACTGGAACACCTCGAGGTTGGTGTTGACGGTGAGCGCAGAGCCCGGCTCGTGGAAGCCAGCCGGGTAGTAGTAGTCACAGACCTCTTGCAGACCGAGACGTTCGTCCGACCACGGGCCGACCCATTCGGTGCCATCGAGCGCGCCGGAGGACAGCGCCTGATAGATGTCGCCCGCCGGCATCACCTGAACAGACGCGCCCAGCTTGCCGACCACTTCGCCGCCGAGACCCGGCATCCGCAGTTTGAGGCCCTGGAAGTCGGAGACAGAGGTGATTTCCTTGCGATACCAGCCGCCACCCTGCGCGCCGGTCTGACCGCCGATGTTGGTGTGCAGGCCAAAGATCTCACCGAGGTTGCGGTGAAGCTGCTGACCGCCCATGCCGTAATACCACACCATCAGTTCCGGTGCGGTCATGCCGAAGGGCGAGGTGGTGAAGAAGGCCAAAGCCGGGTGCTGACCGGTGAAATAGTAATCGGCGGAGTGGTAGATGTCGGCCTGGCCGGAGGTCACGGCGTCAAAGACCTCGAGGCCACCGACCAATTCGCCAGCCGCGCGGGCCTCGATGGTGATCTGACCGTCGGACATGACGTTCACGGCATCGACAAAGCGTTCGACGGCGTCCCACACGCCCGCCAGACCACGCGGCCAGGAACAGACCATGGTCAGCGTCCGGTTGCCCTGCGCATACATCGGCGCAGCAAGCGTCGAGGCGGCAGCGGCGGAGCCCCCCAGAGCGGAAGTTTTCAGAAAAGAGCGGCGGTCCATGGTCTATCCTCCAAAAAGCGCGCAGGGGTCGGCCCCCCGCGTCAAATCGCGCGCACCATAGAGAGCGGCTGCGGAAGATTGAAGGGGGGAAGACGCGACATTTCGCGCAAATCTTGCGCGGGGATGCAGAGGGGGGGACGGTTTATTGCGGAGGGGGATTGTGGAACGACATTACTTTCGCGCACTAAATTACTTCGCGCATTAAGAAGTAAGAAAAGCTCTCTGATTTCTTAGGATGCGGTCAATCGTATCGTGAAACCCCATCATCAGATGATATGTATTGTGATTATGGTAGGGAATAATATCCCTCTGCTTTCCCGTCGGATTTCCATAGGCAACAATTGTGGGAACATCAGCACCTAATAACACCTGAGTTTCCGCGTTCATATGCGTATGCTTCATCGCATTGAATAGATCGTTCGATATTTTTAAAAAATCTGTCTGGTCACTTTCGTAAGAACGAGACAGACCTCTCACAATGTTAGCAGCTCGGCTGTTCTTCTGCGTCCCGAATAAAGCCCCTACGCTATCACAACGAAAGCGCTTTTCCCTGTTCACGCGCTCCGCATCACAAAGCAGTTCAGTTAATCTGCACAGAGTATCCAGGCAATGGCGCATTTGAAAAACCAATGCCTCGCTTTCAAATTTATACGTGCCATACGAGGTTGGCTGGGCACACAAGGTTACACCACCAGCGGCATCGTCGGTCATATTTTCTACAGGACTAAAATCCATCCGCAGAAGCTGTTGAAATTTCGCATCAATAAATCGAATATTGTCAATGAGCCGCAAAACAACGAGCCCCGAATTCGCAAGGCGATCCAGACTCGGATAGCTCGGAAAATTTTTTAGCGCGATCACTTTTGGCTTGTAAGTTTCTGCCTTGCGACCGGCGTCATAATTGACTTCCTCTTCACGTGGCCTCCAAAACTCGTCTTTATGAATTTCCCATGCTGATCCATTGAAAACGGGAATGCAGCCTTTGGACCATTGAGGGGGAGGTGCGACCAATGTTGAAGCCTGCGGCTTCATGGGCTTGCCACTTCTTGGGTCAATTTCAGCTTTGGTTTTACATAGGTAAAAATTTTCCGTTCTGTCGAAATGATATAGCCAAATATCCGCGTCATGATCGTTCACTACCCAATCTCCAACATAGCTAGACGTGCCTCCAGCTAACTACTCAGACAGACTCGTTCCAGCCTTTTTCAACGATAGGAAACGGGAAACAATCTCCTTCCACAAAATAAGGGGCGCAGCTTTCACCGCACCCCTCGCCTGATAAAATCTCGGGATGAAATCCCTTG
The DNA here is from genome assembly GCF_020524585.1 of Celeribacter naphthalenivorans. Classification (GTDB taxonomy): domain Bacteria; phylum Pseudomonadota; class Alphaproteobacteria; order Rhodobacterales; family Rhodobacteraceae; genus Celeribacter; species Celeribacter naphthalenivorans. Next base: position 57,869 of record NZ_JAIVLK010000006.1, on the reverse strand, counting down.
GCGGGATCGGCTTAGCCGATCAGCGCGCCATCTTCACGCCACACGGCAATCACGGACGAGCGCGGTTTGCCGTTGCCGTCCGGCCAGGAGCCGCCCGGGTGCTGGATGCCGACGAAGGCCACTTTCTTGTCCGCAGACCAGGTGAGGCCCGTGACCTCGGCGCCGTTCGGCGCGGTCAGGAAGCGGGCGATCTCGCCGGTGTCGGTGTTGCCGATCAGCATCTGGTTGTTGCCTTGGCCAGCGAACTCGCCTTCGTTGCTGTCGTCGCCGTCGGTCTGGATCCAGAGGTAGCCGTCGGACGAGAAGGCCATGCCATCAGGCGAGTTGAACATGTTGCCTTCGTTGACGTTCTCGGAACCGGCGTATGCGTTGTCGTAGACGGTCGGATTGCCGGCCATGACGTAGAGATCCCAGGCGAACGTGTCCGCACCGTGATCTTCACCTTCCGGGCGCCAGCGCACGATTTGACCGTAGTTGTTGGTCTCACGCGGGTTCGGGCCGGTCGCAGGCGTCGCGTCGCCACCGGCGTTCGGTTTCACGCCACGGTTCTTGTTGTTGGTCAGCGCGCAATAGGCCTCGCATTTCAACGGGTTGGCGGCGATCCATTCCGGGCGATCCATGGTGGTCGCGCCCACTTTGGAGCCTGCCATACGGGAGAACACGAGGATCTCGTCCATCGCCATGCCGGTGGTTTCGGGCGTGAGCGGCAGCCACTCACCGGTCATGTCGTCGTTGAACTTGGCCACGTAGAGCGTGCCGTCGGACAAGAGACCCTCGGTCGAGCCGCCTTCGGTGTACACGCCGTTGGAGACGAATTTATACATGAATTCGCCGCGCTCGTCGTCGCCCATATAGACCACGACACGACCGTCAGCGGCCTGCACCATCTCGGCGTTTTCGTGTTTGAAACGGCCCAGAGCGGTGTGTTTCACCGGGGTCGAGGTGGCATCGAGAGGGTTGATCTCGGTGACCCAGCCGTGACGGTTCGGCTCGTTCGGCTCTTGGCTCAGGTCGTAACGCACATCGAATTTCTCGTAGGCGTAGCGGCCTTCGCCACCGATGCCGTAGCGGGTGTGGCCTTCGGTCTCGGTGTAGTCGCCGGTGGCGCCAAAGTAGCCGTTGAAGTTTTCTTCGCAGGTCAGATAGGTGCCCCAAAGCGTCTTGCCGGAGCCGCAGTTGTTCATCGTGCCTTTGGGCGACATGCCTTCCGGATCGGCATTGGTTTTCACCAGATCGGAGCCAGCCGCCGGGCCGTCCATGGTCATCTGGGTCTCATGGGTGATGCGGCGGTTGTAGGGGCTGTCGACGACAACCTCGAAGCCGTTGCCATTGTCGGCAACTTCCAGAACGGTCACGCCCTGCATGTTCTTCAGAAGCGTCACTTCGTCGGCATTCTGAGGCATGCCCTCGGAGGCGGCAGGCAGGTTGATTTTCGGGTTCACATATTCGGAGTTGATCGCGAGGATCGTTTTGTCGCCATCGACAAAGGTCTCCATGCCGTCGGTGTTCTCGCCGAAAACCTTGTCGGACATCGCGACCGGCACGCCGGTCTCGGCGGAATAGGCGCCTTCGGCGTCGGAGAACAGAGCGTCGCCCCAACGGACGAGGACTTTCCACTGGTAGCCTTCCGGCACGTGGATCTCGTGGTCGGTGGAAATGCCGATCGGCGTGAAGTTGAAGCCTGCGCTTTGAGCGCGAGCCGCCGTGGTGGAGGACATCAACCCGGCGGTGCCCATGGCCAGAGCGCCGGAACCAAAGGCCAGAGCGCCGCCCAAAAACCCACGACGCGAAATCGCACGTTCGACGACCGCGTCGAACTCATTGGTGTTCGGACGCGGGTCGCGCATCTCATCGAAATCATCCCAAGACAGGTCGGTGAAATCCTGATCTTTCATTTTTAGCTCCATCGCTTTTGTGCGTTGCTGAAAAGATTAAGGTGCAGCCCCCGTGCGGAGGCCCGTCCCTTCGCGGCGACAAGTGCCAAGTCTTCGCAACAGTTCTGTGACGGCTATATGACGGCTCCATGAAGCCGCTTCATCTGGCCGATCTTTGCCAGTGAAAACCCTTTGGGATCAGCCCTCTGTGCGCAAAAACTATAGGGCTTTCGCATCTCTTCATGAGACCATGCATTTCCCCACAGCCTGCCCACCCTCTTGCCGGGGCGGCAGGAGTTCGGCACAGTCATTCGGCACAGTCATAATGTCACCTATGGCGAGGATCGGGAGGGCCCGCGATGTTGGAAACCGCACTTTTGCAAGACGGCCAAGGCGCCCCCCTGTTGCAGGACAAATTGAACAGCACGCGCGAATGGTCCGTGGTGAATGAGTTTTGCCACCGGGCCTATATGCCGCTCTCGACCCGGCCCTTGGTTGCGGGCACCGACCCCAATGCCAAGATCCGTATGCTGGGCATCGGGCGGATCACCTTTAGTCGCTTTTGCTTCGGCACGCCGACGCGGGCCGATGAGTTCGACCCGGACAGCGGCAATATCATCGTCGTGAACACCCTGCGCGGCTCCGTGCGGCATCCTCTGGGCGGCAATGACGCCATCGACACCCGCCCGGGCGACAGCTACGTCGTCGATTGCAGCCGCACCGACTATTGGAACCTTGCCGACGGGCATGACCTGCAACTCAACCTCACCATTCCGCACAAGCTAATGGAGGAGACCGCCGCGCGGTGGTACGGCTTTGTGCCGGAGGACGATCTCTGGAAGAAACGCCTGATCTTTGGCGCGGGTCAGTCAGCCTGGCTGTCGCTACTGGACTATGCCACCCGCTCGATTGACGCGAGAAATGATCGGGTGAGCGACGCTTTGACGGAAAAACGGATCGAAGAGATGATCTGCCTCGATCTCCTGCGCAACTGGGCCGCGAGCGCGGGGCTCAATCTGGACACCGGCGCGAGGGCCGCGGCACCGCATTACGTGCGCGAGGCCGAACGGCTGATGCGCCGCACCGCCGAAGACGCACCCACCATTGCCGAGATCGCCACGCAACTGGGCATCACCGCCCGCAGCCTCTCCGAAGGTTTTCGCCGCTTTCGCGGCCTCACCCCGCATGAATTCCTGACCCAGGAACGGCTTGACGGCCTGCACCGCGCTTTGAAACAGGCGCGCCCCGGAGACACCGTCGCCGCCATCGCGCGGGCACGCGGCTATGTGAACATGGGCGCGATGACGGCGCGCTATCGGGAGAGGTTCGGTGAAAGCCCGGCGCAGACTTTGCGACGGGGGCGGCATTGAGGGTGAGGGCGTCACAATCAGAAATACGTCGCTTTTGCTGCTAACAGCACCAATCCGGTTGAGTCCTCAGGACAGTATCTTGACTTGAATATAAGGCACTCCGACAATGAAAACTCGTACGCCAGAGGCCTCAGGAATACTAAAAACTTTATGGATCAAAATCAAAAAAACGAAACATTCGGTGACCTTTCGCAACATGATCGCATCTGTGAAAAACTTTATGGTCTTGTTTCTCAGTTACTCCAATTTCCAAACAACAACGAAAATTAACGGCACTATTTGCTTGCCGCAATTCGGCGTACGCTGTCCTTAAATAAGGCGTTTAGACAGGCCATAGAGAGCAAGAATGGGCAAATGGCGTATACTCTTGTCCGGCTAAACTTGGATACGGTCGCCAGAACCTATGCGCTGTACTGGGCCGACGAAACTCACGGAATGTCTGCTGAAACGTTCTCTAAAGCCATTTCCGAAGGTAAAAGCATTAGAGACATGAAGCTCCGGGGGGCTAAGCAAAAAGCTACTGATCGATGGCTGATTGACCAAATCGCCGGTTTAGGAGACTGGATTCCAGAGGTCTACAAACGGACTTCGGGGGCGATACACTTCTCGGCATTCCACATCCAACAGTTATTTCAGCAAGCATCGGCAATTGAAGAGTGTGAGGATGGGACTTTGATTGCTCAATTCGTTATTGGCCCAGGAGAAAAAGACGCTGATGCCGAACTTTATCGCGAGCTGATGCAAGCGTTTCTACACATTACGATGATGTTTGCCACTGCTGTTGAACATAGGGTTGAAACTGTGATTGGTTCTCTTCCTCCCACAGTTACGCCTTCATGATCGAATGCCCACTTTGCCCGCAATAGCAGACTTTACCGCACCAAATGCCAGATTTGGACCAAAGCTGTGCCAAAGCATCCGCATACCCGTTACGCGTCATTTCGGCAAACATTATACATGATATAACATTACACGCCCTTACAACCCAATCTCCGCACCGCAGCACGCTTTCCTTCCGCAATCGAGCGCGAATTTCCGATTTGGATCGGGCGACGGTATGCGGCGGTCTACCCTCTGTCGTTGAGAAGATTAGGCTCTCCCCCGACGCGAGGCCCTGCCCTCGCCTCACCCAACCCCATGAGGAGGAGACCCAGAATGAAAGCGCTCGTATACCAAGGCCCCGGTCAAAAGGACTGGGTCGAGAAAGACAAACCCGGCATCGAGAACCCCACCGACGTGATCGTCAAAGTCACCAAGACGACGATCTGCGGCACGGATTTGCACATTCTCAAGGGCGACGTGCCCGCCGTCACCCCGGGCCGCACGCTGGGCCATGAAGGTGTCGGCGTGGTCGAGGCCGTGGGCGAAGCTGTCGCCAATTTCAAACCGGGCGATCCGGTGTTGATGTCCTGCGTCACCTCCTGTGGCAAATGTCCGAATTGCAAACGTCAGCTCTACGCCCATTGCGATGATGGCGGCTGGATTTTGGGCCACCTGATCGACGGCACTCAGGCCGAATACGTGCGCATCCCACATGGCGACAATTCACTCTACCCGATCCCCGAAGGCGCCGATGAGGAGGCTCTCGTGATGCTCTCCGACATCATGCCGACGGGGCTTGAGATCGGCGTGCAATATGGGCGCGTGAAACCCGGCGACACGGTGGCCATCGTCGGCGCCGGCCCCGTGGGCATGTCAGTGCTTTTGACCGCGCAATTCTATTCGCCGGGGCGGATCGTGATGATCGATATGGACCCGGCGCGGTTGGAGCTTGCGAAACAATTCGGCGCCACCGATACGCTTGAGGTCGGTTCGGTCGATGTGGTCGAGGAAATCATGAAGATGACCGGCGGGCTTGGCGTCGATGTCGCGATCGAGGCGGTCGGCGTGCCCGCCACCTTCGACACCTGTCAAAAGATCGTCTCCGCCGGCGGCTCCATCGCCAATGTGGGCGTGCACGGCAAACCCGTCGAGCTGCATATCGAAGAGCTCTGGATTAAGAACATCAACATTTCCATGGGTTTGGTCAGCACCAACACCACGCCGATGCTGTTGAAAACCCTGAACTCGGGTAAGGTCGATCCGGCAAAACTTGTGACCCACAGGCTCAAGCTGGATGAGATCATGGAGGCCTATGAGATCTTCGGCAATGCTGCACGCGAGAAGGCGATGAAGATCATTCTGACCGCCTGAGCCCCGCCAAGATCAAGACCGTCGGAGCCATCCCCATGGCCCCGGCGGTTGTTTTCGGCAAAAATCTGACAACAGGGAAGATTTCTCTTTCTTTACCCCTTTCGCCTCCGGACGACACGGGTCACAGTCCCCGCGATTATGACTACCGGGGCTTTAGCGCCCCGAAACGAAAAGGATCTTCCGATGTCGTCGCCGAAAAATGCCGTGACCACCTTCTTGCGCCCGCTGGCCACCGCCGCCGTTCTGGGCCTGACCGCCCTGCCCGCCGCCGCCGAGCCGGAGATTTTGACTTTTGACGATCTCGATGTCTTCGAAGAGCTGCTGAGCGGCTTTGGTTCGGTCGAGGCCGACACCGATGGCGAAGACGACCCGATGTTCCGCGGCCGCATGAGCGGCACGCGTTACGCGCTCTACTTCTACGGCTGCGACAACCACAAGGACTGCAACAACGGCACCTTCGTGGCCTATTTCGACGGTAACGACTATTCCACCGATGCGGATGTGATCAACGATTACAACAACAGCTACCGCTTCGGCAAAGCCTCCGTCGACAGCGACGGCGATCTGGAGATCAACTATTCCTTCGCCTTCAAAGGCGGCATCACGCGGGTCGCTCTGGACGACACCTTCGATTGGTGGCGGGTGATTTTGGAAGAAGCCGAAGAGCATTTCGAATAAGCGAAACACGGCTTTGAATGGTTAAAAAGGGCGTCCTCACCGGGGCGCCCTTTCTCTTTGGGGGCGTTAATTTGAGGTGATATTGGGCAAATAGAGGTCGTTATTCACATCGTAAAGCAGCGCGCTCCACGAGGTCACACTCTGTCGGATGTCCCTCTTGGACAGCGCCGGATCAAGCGAGGCCGACATTTGCACAATCAAGACGGGCTCGCTCACATGATATGCAACACCGGCCCCCGGATGCTCCGCCATAAATCGCTCAAGGCGGTCCGGGTCCTTGGTGTAAGAGGCCGCATCGTATTTTGCGAGGAAATCGACCCGCTGACAGTCCGTCTGCGCCGCACAATCTTCGAAATAGGCACGGTAATGGACGGTGTGTGTCACGGCACTGAGCGCACCGTAGAGAACAGGTTCGCCATGCGCGCGCCAGCCGCGATCAACCGTCCCCTGCCGATCCAGAGAGGCTTCAAGCGCGAGCATCTGAGCTGAATATTCCGCTTTCGGCGTCATCTCTTGTGCCAAAGCAGGGGCGCTCACCAGAAGCCCCAATAAAGACCATTTCAAAAACATATGCCGCCCTTTTAAAGCGTCACGCCTTTAACGTGAGACATCAAATAAAGGCGAGGCGCGTGCAACGCTTATATTTTGTACTGCGCTCCGCCAAAATCTGTGTCTCAGGTTTTTGGCGGAACGCTTTCGGGGATTATCCTTCACAGAACATTCCCGAAAAGAGCGGCACACTCAAGAGCAACCGTTCCAACAATGAGGGTCAGCTCACTCGATGCCAAACCCCTGCGCGGCAAAAGCCTCTCGCGCGGTCTCGCCGCCCAGATAGCTCATGAATTCTGCCGCCGCCTCTGTATCGTGGCCTGCGATCATGGCCATCGGGTAGACGATGGGCGGGTGGCTGTCGGCCGGGAACGTGGCGACGACGCTGACACGCTCTTCGGCGACGGCATCCGTGGCGTAGACGATGCCGTAGGGGGCCTCGCCCAAGGCGACGAGGGCCAGTGCGGCACGGACGTTGTCGGCCTGGGCCACCTGCGGGGCAAGTGTGTCCCAAAGGCCAAGATGCGTCAGAGAGGCCTTGCCATAGATGCCCGCAGGCACCGCATCGATCAGCGCCATGGCCAGGCGATCCTCACCCAAAGCCTCGGGCAAGCTGTCGATCTCCATCGCCTCGGCGTCCCCTGTTGCGATGAGGACGATGGCATTGGTCAGCAGATCGCGACGCGTGCCCTCAGCCAACAAACCGTCCTCGTCGAGTGCATCCATCCAGCCGGGATTGGCGGAGATAAAGATGTCGGCGGGCGCGCCCTGTTGAATTTGCCGCGCGAGCGCCGAAGAGCCCGCGTAGGAGATTGCCAGATCATGGCCGGTCTCGGCCTCAAACGCGGTTTCGATCTCGCCCAGAGCATTGGTCATGCTGGCGGCGGCGAAGACGGTGATCTGATCGGCGTAAAGCGTGGCAGGCGCGGAAAGGAGCGCCGCGAGGCAGGCGGCGGTCAAGGAACGGGTGAGCATGGTGGGTCCAGTCTATTCGATATGTTTACACAAACATATTGCAAAGCAGGCCCTCAAAGGCAAGCGATATTCCCGACCGGAAATATCGAAAATCTACGGCGCCAAAAGCGCCTCAAGCGCGGCAATCTCGTCCTGTCCGGCCTGCAAGGTGATCTCTTCAAGCTGGCGGTAATGCGTCAGCACCAGCTCCCCCATCTCCGTCAAAGACGCTCCACCACCATGGGCCCCGCCACGGCTTGAGTGCACCAAGGGCGCGCGAAATGCAGCGTTCATCTCCTCGACCAGAGACCAAGCGCGTTTGTAGCTCATCGACATGCCGCGCCCTGCGGCAGCGATGGAGCCGGTGTCGCGAATGCCCTCCAACAGATCGGCCTTCCCCGGCCCAAGCATCAAGAGATCGCCAAAATGCAGCCTGAGCCGAAGGCGGATCGGGGCGGCGGATCGGGGCGACTTTTCGGGTTTGTCAGGGGACATTGCCGGGGACATTTCTGGGGCGGGCGGTGTTTGATTATCCTGCATAAACGGACTGTGCCGCGCCGCGTCGTCTTGCACAAGCGCCATCATCGCAGCGCGCATCACTTACCGACGTCTCTGCGCGGGCAAACTTGGGCAAATCTGGGCAAAATCTTGCTTAATCCTGCCGCCCCGGCCATTGACGCCCATGCCTCACCCGCCTAGGGTCCGCGCGTTTTTGCAAAGCCTAAAGCCATGCTTCCAAACATATTTTTCGATTCACGACCACACGCGTCAAGGATTCCCATGTTGAAACCCCTCTCTCTCGCCACCGCTCTTTGCCTCTGCCTTGCTCAGCCCATTTTGGCACAAAACGACATCAAAGGCGCTCATGACCACCCGCTGATTTCGCGCATGCCCGGCACCGACATTGTCGGCTACCACACTTCGGAATATCAGGAATTCATGATCGCCACCGGGCGGCTCACACCGGGAGAAAACCTTCCGCCGGTGGACCGGTTCGAGGGCACATCGACCAGCCTGACCTACCGCGCGCAGGAAAAGTCTCTCTCGGCACTGGCGATCTTTCGCAACTTCGAGAAAGCCTTTGAGCAGGCCGGGTTCGAGCCGGTGTTCACCTGCAAATCCGACGCCGAATGTGGTGATCGCTTTGTGCGGCAACTTTATTGGTACGGCGATCCGCAGCGTCATGGGCAGAACCCCTATCTGGGGGCGCCGAACCGGCATGGCGACGACGAAACCTATTTCTACTGGTCCGGCACCGGCGAAGCCGAGGGGGGCACCTATATCATCTCGCTTCTGGTGGCCCAACAAACGGCGATGACCTTCCCGGCCAGCATCGTGCTCGACATCAGCCAGACCGAGGCGTTGAACGACGAACGGATCAGCATCAATCTCGAAGGTCTGACCGACGACATGGAAAAAGACGGCCATGTGGTACTCGACGGGCTGTTTTTCGATTTCGACAAAGCGACCCTGACCGCAGAGTCCGCGCCAGCGCTTGAGGTCATCGCGGACTATCTCGGCAATCATCCCGACAAGCGCTTTTACGTTGTGGGCCACACCGACAGCAAAGGCGCTCTGGCCTACAATCGCGACTTGAGCGAGGCGCGCGCCGAGGCGGTCAGCACGGCCCTCGCGGGGCAATATGGCATCGACGGCGCACGGCTGACGCCCTACGGCGCAGGGCCTGTGGCGCCGGTCACAAGCAATGCCACGGACGCCGGACGCGCCAAGAACCGTCGGGTGGAGCTTGTGCTTCAGGAGTAAGTATAGCCCCTGCCCCAGAGCAGGCCTCAGACCCTGCCCCTGTGCGCATCGCGGTGCGCACAGGGGTTGCCGAAAAACTGACGCCCCCGCACTTTCCGCTCTCGACGGCTGGCCGATTGCGAATTATCTATAAAATATGAGCACAGCCAAATCCGAACCCATCGCCACCCGCATCGCCCGCGCTCTGGCAGAGCGCATCATCTCCGGCCGGATCGACGCCGGCGAGCGGCTGCGCCAAGATCACATCGCCGAGGAATTCGGCGCCAGCCATGTGCCGGTGCGCGAAGCCTTCCGTCAACTCGAAGCGCAAGGACTGGTCGAAAGCGAACCCCGGCGCGGTGTCCGGGTCACGCGGCTCGGGCCTGACGAGGCGCAAGAGATCGCCGAAATGCGCGCAGTCCTCGAAGCGCTGGCGCTCCGCCATGCCGCCCCGCATTTGACCAAAGCCATTCTCGATGAGGCCGAAGAGGCCACAAAAGCAGGGGATCGCGCCCCCGATGTCGAAACCTGGGAACGGGAAAACCGTCGCTTTCACCGCTTGATCCTGGCGCCCTGCAGCATGCCGCGCCTGTTGCGCAGCATCGACGAGCTGCATATTGCCAGCGCAAGATTCCTGTTTCGCGGCTGGCATGCCGAATGGGAAAGCCCCACCGACCGCGACCACCGCGCCATTCTGGTCGCCCTGCGCGCGGGCGATGTCGATGGCGCCGCACAGCGCCTGTCGCGCCATATCCGCTGGAGCGGCAAAAAGCCCACGGGGGCCTCCAAACGCCTCAATCAAGCCGCGCGCTGATTTAGAATTCTTTCCCTCAAAAACAACAGATTGCCTCCCTGCGCGCAGCGCGCGCGCAGGGATCACTTGTGCTTTATCTCGAAATGTGGCGAGTTTTAGATATAGATTCTTAAAATAATCTATAATTTACAAAAGGACCACCACATGACCGCCACCCCGACCACCCAAACACGAACGCCGGACCGCTTTAGCCCGCTGGATCTGCAAAGCCGCTCCCTGCCGATCAAGCTTGCCGCGATTTTCTTAGGCAGCCTGTTTCTGGCGACCTCTTCCTATATCGAAGTGCCGATGATCCCCGTCCCGGTCACCCTGCAAACCTATGCGATCATGCTTGTGGGCGCGCTTTATGGCTGGAAACTCGGTGGCCTCACGGTTCTCACCTGGCTGATCGAAGGCGCTGCGGGCCTGCCGGTTCTGGCAGGTGGGGCCTCCGGGGTTCAGCACTTCCTTGGCGCCACCGGCGGTTACCTTTTCGCCTTTCCAATATCCGCGATGCTGGTCGGCTGGCTGGCCGAACGCGGCTGGAATGGACATCGCCCGTTCCGCGCCTTTGCGGCCATGCTTTTGGGGACGGTGCTGTGCCTGTCGCTCGGCGCGGCCTGGCTCTCGACCTTGATCGGGGTGCAAAAAGCCGTGACCGCAGGGGTCCTGCCCTTCCTGATCGGCGCCGTTCTGAAATCGGCCTTTGGCGCCGCCACGCTCAGGCTGATGCAAGCCACGCGCTAACCCTCAACCCCTCAGAGACGCGCAGTACAACTGCGCGCCTCACACAGCCATAACGCCCAGCCATAACGCACCAAAACGGGCTGGCGAAATAGGTCAGCTCTTTTAACATTATTTCGCGCACACCCCGCCCCGCGACATTTTATTCACGAAACGGCGGTTTTGCAGTTGACGCCTGCTGCGGGTGCACATAATGTCGCCGCACGCAATGAAGGACCCCAAGCCATGTCAGGCATTATTCTTGTAGTCGTAGGGAAAACGCGCATGGGCCGGTGACGGTTAACCAGAATGGAACCCATGCGCCCCCGATTGAAACCGGGGGCTTTTTTATTGCCAAAAACGTAAGTGACGCGTGAGACGGAGAGAAACATGACACGTCAGATGACCGGAGCAAAAATGGTGGTTCAAGCCCTGAAGGATCAGGGTGTGGACACGGTATTTGGCTACCCGGGGGGCGCTGTCCTTCCGGTCTACGACGAAATTTTCCAGCAGAACGACATCAAACACGTTCTGGTGCGCCATGAGCAGGCCGCGATCCACGCCGCCGAAGGCTATGCGCGCTCGACCGGCAAGCCCGGTGTGGCGCTGGTGACCTCTGGTCCCGGCGCGACCAATGCGGTGACCGGCCTGACGGACGCGCTGTTGGATTCGATCCCGCTGGTGGTGTTCTCCGGTCAGGTGCCGACTTTCATGATCGGCACGGACGGGTTCCAAGAGGCCGACACCATCGGCATCACCCGGCCCTGCACGAAACACAACTGGCTGGTGAAGGACACCGACAAGCTGTCGGAGACGATCCATCAGGCGTTTCATGTCGCCACCACCGGTCGTCCCGGCCCGGTGCTGATCGACCTGCCGAAAGACGTGCAATTCGCCGATGGCGAATATACGCCCCCCGCGAAAGCCAAGGTGAGCCATTACCAGCCGCGCGTGAAGGCCTCGATCGAGGACATCAACAACCTCGTCGCTCTCATCGAGAAGGCCGAGCGCCCGGTGTTCTATACCGGCGGCGGTGTGATCAACTCCGGCCCCGGCGCATCGCAACTGTTGCGCGAGCTGGTCGATGCGACCGGCTTCCCGATCACCTCGACCCTGATGGGTCTGGGCGCCTACCCGGCGTCGGGCAAAGGCTGGCTGGGCATGCTGGGCATGCATGGTCTCTATGAGGCCAATATGGCGATGCATGGTTGCGATCTGATGATCAACATCGGCGCGCGGTTTGATGACCGGATCACCGGCCGCATTCAGGATTTCTCGCCGAATTCCACCAAGGTGCATGTCGACATCGACCCCTCCTCGATCAACAAGATCATCCGCGTTGACCTGCCGGTGATCGGCGATGTGGGCCATGTGTTGGAAGACGTGCTTAAGGTCTGGAAATCGCGTGGTCGCAAAACCGCCGACACCTCTGCGTGGTGGAAACAGATCGAGGAATGGCGTGAGGTGCGCTGCCTGACCTACAAACCCTCCGAGACGGTGATCAAACCGCAATATGCGCTGGAGCGTCTCGAAGCGCTGACCAAGGGCATGGACCGTTACGTCACCACTGAAGTGGGCCAGCACCAGATGTGGGCCGCGCAGTTTCTGAACTTCGAGGACCCGAACCGCTGGATGACCTCCGGGGGCTTGGGCACCATGGGCTACGGTTTCCCGGCCTCCATCGGTGTGCAACTGGCGCACCCGGAGAGCCTCGTGATCAACGTGGCTGGTGAGGCCTCGTGGCTGATGAACATGCAGGAAATGGGCACAGCGATGCAGTACCGCGCGCCGGTGAAACAGTTCATCCTGAACAACGAACGCCTCGGCATGGTGCGCCAGTGGCAGCAACTGCTGCACGGCGAGCGCTATTCGTCGAGCTGGTCGGAAAGCCTGCCTGACTTTGTGAAACTCGCCGAAGCCTTTGGCGCCAAGGGCATTCAATGCTCTGATCCCAAAGATTTGGACGACGCGATCATGGAGATGATCAACTACGACGGTCCGGTGATCTTTGACTGCCTCGTCGAGAAGCACGAAAACTGCTTCCCGATGATCCCCTCGGGCAAGGCACACAATGAGATGCTGTTGGGCGATGCCTCCGTCGAAGGTGCGATCAAATCCGACGGCGCGGTGCTGGTCTGATGAAACGGGTCGGGAAAGCACTCCGCACGGCTCTGGTCGCATTGATCGCGACCTGGGGTCTTGCGGGCTGCATGTCCCCGGATGCCGTCGAAGTGTCCTCCGGTGGCTTCGACTTTGCGGTCGAGGTCACGGGCAACACCGCCGTCGCGCGCAATTATCATACGGGTCGCCTCAACTTCGCCGAACTCGAAGAGGCCGCCCGCTCCGCCATTGAAACCGCCTCCGGCTGTGCCGTGCGCACGCTTGTGAAACGCGGTGAGATCAACACATTCGACGCCACTTTGACCTGCGCGTCATAAGGGAGAAAACCATGTCCGCCCTACGTATCCAACAAGGCTCCACCAGCCATTCCGCCTATGACCTTCGCGACTACCACGCCGAAGTGATCGAGAAACACACGCTGGCCGTTCTGGTCGACAACGAAGCGGGCGTTCTGGCCCGTGTCATCGGGTTGTTTTCCGGCCGCGGCTATAACATCGAAAGCCTGACCGTCGCTGAGGTGAACCACGACAGCCATCTGTCGCGCATCACGGTCGTGACCACCGGCACCCGCGACGTGATCGAACAGATCAAGGCGCAGGTGGGCCGTATCGTGCCCGTCCACGAGGTCCACGACCTGACCGTCGAAGGCCCCTCGATCGAACGCGAACTGGCGCTCTTTAAGGTCGAAGGCACCGGCAACAACCGCATCGAAGCGCTGCGTCTGGCGGAGATTTTCCGCGCCAATGTGGTGGACTCGACGCTTGAGAGCTTTGTCTTCGAGATGACCGGCACGTCGGAGAAAATCGATGCCTTTGCCGAGCTGATGCGGCCGCTGGGTCTGGTGGAAACCGCCCGCACGGGTGTCGCCGCTCTGGCGCGGGGCAGCCACGTCTGAGCTCAAGCCCCCAAGACGAAACCAAAGGGCCCCTCGCGGGCCCTTTTGCGACTCTCTGTGAGTTAACGGATCGGCGCGAATTTGTCGAAGAAACCGCGCACCAGAGGCGAGTAGATTCTACGCTCGCGAATGCCGAGTTGGTGTCGCGAGGCGATGAGCGCGGACAAGGTCGGCTCCAGGCGTTCCAAAAGGATCGGCGACGGTGCGATGACGTCCTGCGTCGAGACCGAACTGCCGAAATAGAACTTCGGATTGCCGATGTAATTGGGTTCAAAGCCCCCCAGCACCATGAGCGGCACCTGATCCATCGTCACCATGAAGGCAAAGCCCACCAGTTGACGAAACACCAGCCCGCGAAACAGGCGGGGTTGCGCAGCGCGCGGCAGACCGATCCGGGCGCCGGAGGTATAGGGCATATAGCCCCGAATGCGCAGATTTCCGTTGCCGTCGTAATAGAATTTTAACAGCGTCGTGCTGATGTGATCGGGCACAAAATAGGACACGCGGTGGTGCAGGTAACAGCCGGCGGGAAAGGCCTCGGGCGCAATTTTAAGCGCGTCGACGTCGAAGAGAAAGGAGGACAGCACACGCGAGGTGCGCTCTTTCATCGCCTGATCCCGCAGACAGTCCAGAGGTTCCAAAAGAATGCGCGCATCGACGTCGAAATGCGTGCAAATCTTGTAAAGCACATCAGGGCGCGGGAAAGCCTCGCCTTTCAGGTAGCGGTTGAACTGGGTGCGATTGATGTCAAGATCGCGGCACAGCTGAGAAATAGAGCCCGCCCGTTTCGAGAGCTGCCTCAAATTCGTTCCAAAAATATGGCGCAACTGCGCGGGAGATAATTCTCCTTGCTGCACGCGTCCCCCCTCCTCTGAGCCCCCTCAAAACACGTCGGGTCTTTTCGGACATCCCGTCCGCTATATTCCAATTGATCAGTAAAACGGATCGTCCATCGCCCCAAAATGGAACCGGTAGGATGGCTGATCATGGCCCCTGCAAAGGTTTTCCATCAATTGAATAGGGAGATTATGCGCCCTAGAGCCGTTTTTTGATACAGTTTTGTTTCACTTCTCGACAACTCTCATGATTTGACGCGGTTTAGCGTCACTTCGCGTTCGGTTGTGACACATAAATCGGAATATTTCTCGATATCTGCTCGTGTTATAAGTGAATGCTCACAGTGAATGTCGAGTGTTGAGAGTATTCAGATGGATGGAATTGTTATTTGGTCCAACCCTGACACGCATAAGGCCGTGATTTGGTGCAGTGACCACGCCGATTTGGTGTACGCGTCCGGTGCAGATGCCATGCTTGGCTCCTTTGCCATGCCAGAGGCCGGGACCATGGTTTCTTTCAAAACACGCATGGCAAACGGGGTCCGCATCTGCACCCATTTGACCCCGCTTCAGCGCGATGTGGCCCCTGAACTGGCCAAGGCTTTGCGCGACTTTGCGGCAAGCCTGATTGCGGCCTAGCCCTTTTGACAGGTCGATAGACACAGCGTTTTCACGCGACAGATCGACATAAATCCGACAAAGACAAGAAAAAAGGGGGACCAAACTGGCCCCCCTGAGGTTCGCTGATCAGGCTCATCATTGATACCGCCCGGTAAGTTTTTTTGCCTGCGGCCTGATCCGCGTCAGGGGCGAACGCATCCGCCCCGGAAAAGGAATTCTCTCAAGAACCCCTCACTCGGATGCTCCTGACGCATATGGTCGATAGAGCATCCCCACCCCGGTTCAGCCGTGAGGGGCTGAACCGTATCTCTTCATTGCCTCAGGGCGAAAAACGAAAACCGGTTCCCACTTTTCGTGCCCTTGCGGCGGGTTCTGCCGTGAGGGGCTGAACCGTATCCCATCGTTGCCTCAGGGCGAAAAACGAAAACCGGCTCCCACTTTTCGTGCCCTTGCGGCGGGTTCAGCCGTGAGGGGCTGAACCGTATTCCTTCAATGCAGCACCTGCCCCGCAGAGCTGTTGACCGAAAACGTCGCGCGGCATCCGTGTTCGCCCTCGGTGCGGTAGGTTTGCACCGAATAGGTCACCGACAGAGACGGTACGCCGAGGACAGAGACCGCGTGACTGCCGTCATAGGCATCGGCCAGCGCGCCCACGACGTTGCGGTCGAACTCCGCCTCCAAAGTGTTGCCGCGCATCGTCACGCGATCTGCCGCGCACAATTGACCGGCGATGTCGAAAACCAATTCCATTCTCATGCTCCTCAGCTACAGCCGGACGTGCCGCCGCAGGTGTTGCATTTCATGCAGGTGCCGTTGCGCACCAGCGTGTAGTTGCCGCATTCGCCACAAGCCTCGCCCTCGTAGCCTTGCATCTTTGCCTTATCGCGCGCGGTCATCGACACGGTGCCGGTGGAGAGCGCCGTTTCAGCCGTCGGCTTCACTTCCGGCACCAGCGTCTGAAGCGCGACTTCCGGATCGATGGAGCCATCAAGCGCCACGGCACCCGACTGCATTCCGCCTTGCAAAACAACGAGTTCCTGCGGCAAGCGCTTGCGCAGATAGCCGGTCGAAGAAATCTGTTTCAGCACCTCGATGGATTTCGCTGAGGCACTTTCCGACGGGGTTTTGATGTTGGACACGCCTTCGGCGGCGTCCTTGTCGAGATCGTCAAAGGCCGCGCCCTGCGGTTTGACATGCGCCAGATCGGTGCGGTCGAGGTAGCTGACGGCCAGCTCGCGGAAGATATAGTCGAGGATCGAGGTGGCGTTCTTGATCGAGTCATTGCCCTGCACCATGCCTGCCGGTTCGAATTTGGTGAAGGTGAAGGCATCGACGAACTCTTCCAGCGGCACGCCATACTGGAGACCCACGGAAACCGCGATGGCGAAGTTGTTCATCATCGCCCGGAAACCCGCACCCTCTTTGTGCATGTCGATGAAGATCTCGCCCAGAGAGCCGTCCTCATATTCGCCGGTGCGCAGATAGACCTTATGCCCGCCGACGACGGATTTCTGGGTGTAGCCTTTACGGCGATCGGGCATCTTTTCGCGGCCACGAGCGACCTCTTTGATGATGACCTTCTCGACGATCTTCTCGGCCAGCACAGCAGCTTTTTCCTGCGCGGTGCCGGAGGCAAGGATTTCCTCGGCCTCTTCGTCATCCTCGATCAAAGCGGTGGCCAACGGCTGCGACAGTTTCGAGCCGTCACGGTAAAGCGCGTTGGCTTTGGTGCCCAAGGACCAGGACAGCTCGTAAGCGGCCTGACAATCCTCGATGGTGGCGTCATTCGGCATGTTGATCGTCTTGGAGATCGCGCCGGAGATAAAGGACTGCGCCGCCGCCATCATGGTGATGTGGCTCTCAACCGACAGATAACGCTTGCCTTTTTTGCCGCAGGCATTGGCGCAATCGAAGACGTTGTAATGCTCTTCCTTGAGGAAAGGCGCACCTTCGAGGGTCATCGTGCCACAGACGTGATCATTGGCCGCCGCGATGTCTTTGGCGGTAAAGCCGAGGCTGCGCAGCAGGTCGAAAGACGGATCATTGAGCTTCGCCGCCGGAATGCCGAGCGTGCCGGTGCAGAACTCTTCGCCCAGCGTCCATTGGTTGAACACGAAGCGGATGTCGAAGGCGGACGGCAGAGCGGCCTCGATCTTGTCGATCTGCGCGGGGCCGAAGCCGTGGCCGATCAGAGCCGTGTGGTTGATCCCCGGCGCGTTGCCGATGGTGCCATGACCCACGGCGTAGGACACAATCTCCTCAATCTCAGACGAGGAATAGCCCAGCTTTTCAAGGGCTGCGGGCACGGAGCGGTTGATGATCTTGAAGTAACCACCGCCTGCGAGTTTCTTGAATTTCACCAGCGCAAAGTCCGGCTCAATCCCCGTCGTGTCGCAATCCATCACCAGACCGATGGTGCCGGTGGGCGCGATCACAGAGACCTGCGCGTTGCGATAGCCATGTTTCTCGCCAAGGGACAAAGCCTCGTCCCAAGCGGATTTTGCCAACTCGACAAGATGCGCATCGGGGCAATTGGCGTGATCCAAAGCGACCGGTTTGACCTCCAGGCCCTCATAGCCCGTGGTCTTGCCATAGGCGGCGGTGCGGTGATTGCGGATGACGCGCAGCATGTGCTCGCGGTTCTTCTCGAACTTGTCGAAGGCCCCCAGCTCACCGGCGATCTCAGCGGAGGTCGCATAGGACACGCCGGTCATGATCGCGGTCAGGGCACCGGCCAGCGCGCGACCTTCATCGCTGTCATAGCCAAAGCCCATGTTCATCAAAAGCCCGCCGATGTTGGCGTAACCCAGCCCCAGCGTGCGGAAATCATAAGAGCGCTGCGCGATCTCTTTTGAGGGGAACTGCGCCATCATCACGGAAATCTCGAGCGTCAGCGTCCAGATGCGGGTCGCGTGCATGTAGCTTTCCGCATCGAACACGCCGTCGAGCAAGAAGGTCAGCAGGTTCATCGAGGCAAGGTTACAAGCCGTGTCATCGAGGAACATGTATTCCGAGCACGGGTTGGAGCCGCGAATTTCGCCGTCTTCCGGGCAGGTGTGCCAGGCATTGATCGTGTCGTGGAACTGGATGCCGGGATCGGCACAGGCCCAGGCGGCATGGCCGACTTGCTCCCAGAGATCGCGAGCCTTGACAGTCTTGGCGACCTTCCCGTCGGTGCGGCGCAGCAGTTCCCATTCGGCATCGTCTTTCACGGCCTTGAGGAAGGCGTCGGTGACGCGCACGGAGTTGTTGGAATTCTGTCCGGAGACCGACGCATAGGCCTCAGAATCCCAATCCGTGTCGTAGGTCGGGAATTCGATCGAGGAATAGCCCTGTTTCGCGTAATCCAGCACGCGTTTGACATAGGTTTCCGGGATCGCGACCTGTTTCGCGGATTTCACAGCCGCTTTCAGAGCCGGGTTCTTAGCCGGATCAAAGGCATCGACTTCCGCGCCATCCCAAGTGCCAATCGCATCGAAAATCGCATTGAGCTGGCGTTCGTGCATCTTGGAGCCCGCGACGATGGACGCCACTTTCTGCTCTTCGATCACCTTCCAGTTGATGAAATCCTCGATGTCCGGGTGATCCATGTCGCAGATCACCATTTTCGCCGCGCGGCGCGTGGTGCCGCCGGATTTGATCGCGCCTGCCGCCCGGTCACCGATTTTCAAAAAGCCCATGAGGCCGGAGGATTTGCCACCGCCCGAAAGGCTCTCATTGGCCGCACGCAGCGAGGAAAAGTTGGTGCCGGTGCCGGAACCATATTTGAACAGACGCGCCTCACGCACCCAGAGATCCATGATGCCGCCATCGGACACGAGATCGTCGGCGACGGATTGGATAAAGCACGCGTGCGGCTGCGGATGCTCATAGGCCGAGGCCGAGCGCGTCAGCTCACCGGATTGATAATCCACATAATAATGCCCCTGCCCCGGACCGTCGATGCCATAGGCCCAATGCAGGCCGGTGTTGAACCACTGCGGAGAGTTCGGCGCACCCATTTGAGCCGCCAGCGTGAACCGCATCTCGTCGTAATAGGCTTTGGCGTCTTCTTCGGAGGAGAAATAGCCGCCCTTCCAACCCCAATAGGCCCAGGCGCCTGCGAGACGGTCAAACACCTGTTTCGCGGAGGTCTCGCCGCCGAAACGGGCCACTTCGGGCAACTTCGCGAGCTTGTCTTCGTCAGGAACAGACCGCCAGAGGAAAGACGGAACGCCTTTTTCACGAACTTTCTTCAGCGCCGCCGGCACGCCCGCCTTGCGGAAATATTTCTGCGCGATGACGTCGGAGGCGACCTGCGACCACTTGGCGGGCACTTCGCAATCGTCGAGATGAAACACCACCGTGCCGTCCGGGTTGCGGATTTCCGAGGAGGTCTTGGTGAACTCCAGTTCCGCATATGCGTCTTTGCCTGCCGTCGTGAATTTGCGTTCGATTTTCATCTGCTCAACTCTCGCGTTGTTTTGCTTTACCGCCAAATTTCCGTCACCGGCGACCCCACGACCTCCTCCACATCTTGTGTTTTCTCTTCGGCAAGAAACAAGCCCGGCTCACAGACAAATCTAAGCCATCCCGGTGCGGCCATAGCGCCCGGATGCGACAGAGATTCGTCTTAGGTCCTCAAGCTGATCCTCGGTGGCATATCCGTTCTCACCCCGGCCGCACCCTTTATTTTCAAGCCTTTCGACCTGAAAGCCGGTGCGATCCCTACGCGGATATGTCCCCCGAGACCCTTGTCTCTCGCCGTCGAAAAACAACTAAATGTAGTGTGTCCCTCATCCGGCCTCCACAATGTGCAGCGGCTGAGCCCTTGTGGTCAACGCAAAATTTACCCTTTTGAAACGCAAAAAACGTTTGACGAAAATTGCCCACAGCCCCCTACGATTCGAAGCCCCTCGCGTTAATACTTTTTTCTTTGTTTCCTATGGGTTTCGCAAAATTCGTTAAGATTTTGCACAAGCAGATGTGGATAAGTGACCGCGACAAAAAAACGCTCGGCCTGCCCCCTGTGTGGCACGTTTGCACAATTCATCAGCATACTACATCTAGTGGACCAAGCGATGCGAAGGATGGCTCAAAAACGCCAGTTTTCTCAGGAAAAACCCTGAAAACCAGCGGGGTTAGCCACCAAATCGGCGCATATATACCGTCATCGCACATATATGCGACCAAGGCAGCCACGCTCGAATCATTTTTATGACGCACTCACAAGTTGTCCCGCCCGGCACCGGTTTCAGATCGACCAAAACAGGACGCGCGCAGCAAACCGTCATATAAACGGGCACGGAGCCGGACATCATGCTGAGAGGAGAAAGTGGTCGGGGCGGCGAGATTCGAACTCACGACCCCCTGTACCCAAAACAGGTGCGCTACCAGACTGCGCCACGCCCCGACCGTGCGCCTCTCCTACCGTGCAAACGCGCGGTTGAAAAGCACTTATTTGCGTCTCAGTCGGTGAGACAGGGATCCGCCGCCTCGGCCCCAAAGGCAGGATGGCGGAGATGATCGCCGGGACGAATGCCCAAAGCACGCGCCAGACCGCCATTGATTTCAAGCACCGCATAGACGGCATCGCCCCCCGCAATCGGGGTCCGGTCCAAAGGCACGGCCTCGTCATGCACACGGGTCACCACGCCACGCTGATCAACAAAGATCATATCCAGCGGGATCAAGGTGTTGGCCATCCAAAACGACACCGGCTGCGGCTTTTCATAGACGAACAACATGCCATGCGAGCGCGGCATCTCGGGCCGGTTCATCAGGCCAAGCGCCCGTTCACCGGCGTCGTCGGCAATCTCGACCGAAAAACGCGCCTGCGTCTCTGGCCCAGAGATCACCACCTCATCCATGCGGCAGGTGTTTTGCGCCAGCGCAGGCATGGCGGCGACGCAAAAGATCGCGGTCAAAAGTGTCGGGACACGCGACAGGTGGCGCATCTCAGGCCTCCGCCTCTTGCGCCTCACGCAGAGCCACATCCCAGGCGGTGACATGCGCGGCCATCCGGCCCCGACGCCCGTCGATGACGCGCAGCCCGACGGCCTCGCCCGGCATCAAATCGGCCAGACCGGAACGGCGCAGCACTTCGATATGGATGAAAACATCCTCAGGGCGCCCAAAAACATTGGCAAACCCAAAGCCTTTGCCCTTGTCGAACCATTTCACACGCGCGGGTTCGAGCGGCAAGGACAGGCTTTCCTCATCGATCTCTTCGAGGTCTTCCAGCATCGTCCCGGTGCCCGGCGCCGGGGGTGCAATCTCAAGCACCTCGACCGCCTGCACACCGCGATCCGTGCTTTGCACCACCAGCCGCACCATAGCGGCATCCGCTACGGAGCTTTGCCCGAAGTTGCGCAGAACATTTGCATGCAACAAAATATCCGGACCGCCGTCATCGGCGATCACAAAACCAAAACCGCGAGTCGGATCGAACCATTTTACATGGCCCGAAACGACCTTCCCCAAGTCTGTGTCGTTCATTCTCTCATTTACTCATAAGGGCCAATGCGCATTTCGACTGGCCCATAACAGGGGGTACGCACCCCTCATCCCGCTCTGAACCTGAGACAATCGAGCGGAAGGTGCAAGCCCCCTTCCCCCTGTCTTTTTGATCAGTTGCAAAGCTGACCTAACGTAAACCAAACTCTCAAGGGTTCAGGCGCAGAATGTTCCACGCCGCGTCCGGGCTCTCGCGACGCCAGCGGAAGCGGTCGTGCAAACGGAACTCACCATCGGCCCAGAACTCGATCTCCAAAGGCGTGATCCGATAGCCGCCCCAGAACGGCGGGCGTTTCGGTTTGGGGCCGTGTTTGAGGCCCTCTTTGGCCACGGCTTCCATCAGTGCGGTCTTTGACGCGAGCGGTCGCGATTGTTGGCTGGCCCAGGCGCCGATGCGCGATCCGAGCGCGCGGGATTGGTAATAGGCGTCCGAGGCCTCCGGCGTTTCACGGGCAATCAGGCCGCGCACACGGACCTGACGGCGCAGCGATTTCCAATGCATGACAAAGGCTGCTTTTCCTGCACTTTCAATCTCTTGCCCCTTGGCACTCTCATAGTTGGTGAAAAACACAAAGGCGTCGTCAGCGATCTCTTTCAAGAGCACCATCCGCACATTCGGCAGGCCTCCCTCGTCCACCGTGGCGATCGCGATGGCATTAGGATCGTTGATCTCCTTGGCCTCGGCTTCGGTCAACCAACGTCGCGAAATCTCGAACGGGTCGTCTCCGGCGAAAATGCCTTTGCGGGGGACATCTGCTGACACCATGGCGGCTCTCCTCTGGCGGCGTTCTTAGTTGTTTTCGGGATAGTCCTATTGCGCCCGAGCGACAAGACAAACCCCACGCACACCCCGCCTGTCCCCGGTTTAAACAGCGACGCACAAGCGGTTTGCAGCGGCCAAATGACCCTACGTCGTGAATTTGCCGGGGCCAGACTTGATCGCTTTGCGCAAAACCCCTAAAGCACGTTTCAACATCAAATAATAAGCGGAACAAGACACGCCATGACGAAACTGATGGACGGCAAACGCGGGCTGATCATGGGCCTTGCCAACGACAAATCAATCGCCTGGGGCATTGCCAAAGCGCTCTCCGATCATGGCGCCGAGCTGTGTTTTTCTTATCAAGGTGAACAGCTTAAGAAACGGGTCGATCCGCTGGCCGAACGTCTGGGGTCCGATTTCGTTCTGGAATGCGACGTCTCCGACGAAGCCTCGATGGATGCGCTTTTTGCCGAAATCGAAGCGAAATGGGGCAAGCTCGACTTTATCGTGCATGCCATCGGCTTCTCTGACAAAAACGAGCTGCGCGGTCGTTACGTTGACACCACGCGCGCCAACTTCAATCTGACCATGGATATCTCCGTCTTCTCCTTCACCGCCGTCGCACAGCGCGCCGCTAAGCTGATGACCGAGGGCGGCTCGATGCTGACCATGACCTATTACGGTGCTGAGCGCGTGATGCCGCATTACAATGTGATGGGCGTCGCCAAGGCTGCTCTGGAGGCCTCCGTGCGCTACCTCGCCGAAGATCTGGGCAAAGACGGCATCCGCGTCAACTCGATCTCCGCCGGTCCGATCAAGACGCTTGCCGCCTCCGGCATCGGCGACTTCCGCTACATCATGAAGTGGAACGAATACAACTCGCCGCTGCGTCGCAATGTGACCATCGACGATGTGGGCAATTCCGCGCTGTACCTGCTCTCCGATCTGGGCGCGGGCGTGACCGGCGAGACCCACCATGTGGATGCGGGCTACCATGTCGTCGGCATGAAGGCCGTCGACGCCCCGGACATCTCCAAGGGCTGATCTGCACCATAAACGCTTTGAAAACGGGGGCTTCGGCTCCCGTTTTGGTTTACAGATGTCTTTGGGAGGAGACATGACCCTCGCGATTTTTCTATCCATTTTGAGCCTGCATCTCGTCGCCGCCATGTCGCCCGGCCCCTCTTTCGTGGTCTCCGTGCGCACTGCCGCCTCCGAAGGCTTTCGCCCCGCCTTCGGGCTTGCCGTGGCCTTTGGATTGGGGGCGGTGATCTGGGCGCTGGCCGCCATGTCCGGCCTCTCGATCCTGTTCGAAATTTTCCCCCGCGCCTATCTCGCCTTCAAACTCGCGGGCGGGCTTTTCCTAATCTGGATCGGCTATAAGACCTTCCGCCATGCACATGATCCGCTGCCCGAAACCACGTTGCTCGCCAGCCCGCGTTCGCTCGCCAATGCCTTTCGCCTCGGCCTCATGACGCAATTGTCGAACCCGAAGCCTGCGGTGTTTTTCGGTGCGGTCTTTGCCGGGCTGATCCCGCCCGAGACCTCTTTGGCCGTTAAGGGCTTGTTGTTGTTTTTCGTCTTTTTTGACGAAACACTGTGGTATGTGATTGTCGCGCGGCTTTTTTCACGGCAAAAAGCACGACAAGCCTATGGCCGGGCCAAGCTTTGGACCGACCGCGCCCTTGGCGGTATGATCGCCCTGTTCGGGGTCCGGATCGCAACCCAATAAGCCGCCCAACTTGTTGAAAGGATCAAAAGAGATGTCCGACCGCCTGCCCCATGAAAAAGGCTTTCACATCAGCTGGGATCAGATTCACCGCGACAGCCGGGCGCTGGCGTGGCGGCTCGACGGCAAAGGGCCGGATGACGGCGCGTGGCGTGCCATCGTGGCGATCACCCGCGGCGGCATGGCGCCCGCGATGATCATTGCGCGTGAGCTGGACATCCGCACGGTCGATACGATTTCGGTGAAATCCTACGACCACCAAAATCAATCCGACGCCGTGGTGCTCAACGCGCCGAATGACGAGATGATGGGCGACGGCACCGGCATTCTGGTGATCGACGATCTGGTGGACAGCGGCAAGACGCTTGAGCTGGTCCGCTCGATGTATCCCAACGCGCATTTCGCCACCGTCTACGCCAAGCCGAAAGGCCGGCCGCAAGTCGACAGCTACATCACCGAAGTGTCTCAGGACACGTGGATTTTCTTTCCATGGGATATGGCGATGCAATACGTCAAACCCTATCGCGGTCGCGACTAAGACACATAACTAAGGGGCCAAGCGGCCCCTTGTTCATGCGCCCTTCACCCCCAGAGCCTCGACCTTTTTGAGCCAGCGCGACACGGTTTTGGGCGTCGCATCGGTGGCGCCCGCGAATTGCGTCAGCCGCACCGGTTTGATGCCGACAAATCCCAAGATATGGCCTTTGAGCGTCGACGCAATCGGATTGCGATAGGCCAGCCAGAGAAACCACGTCGGCGTATCTGACGTCAGTACCACCCGCGCGCTGCGCCCCGTCAGCATCGGCGCAGGCATGCCGAAGCGGTTCGGATTGCGCGTGTCAAACGTCCGCCCCGGCAAGAACGCGCGATCAAAGAGCCCCTTGAGTTTGGCGGGCAGCCCGCCCCACCACATCGGCGCGACGATCACCACATGCTCCGCCCACGCGATATTCGCCATGACCTCTTCGAGATCGGTCTCCAGCGGCTTGACGTCTTTGTAGCCCGCGCGTTCGAAATCCATGTCGAACTTCAGGCTGTTCAAATGCTGAAGACGCGTCTCGAACCCTGCGGATTTCGCGGCCTTCGTGTAGGTTTCAGCGAGTGTTTTCGACAGAGACGTCTCGGCCGGATGACCATTCAGGATGTAGATACGCGTTTTGGACATGATGTCCCCCAGACTAAATTGACCACGGTCATTTTCATAGATTCTAAAAGTGACCACGGTCAATAATTAAATTTGACCACAGTCAAAAAACATGCACACTCCCCGCATGACGAACCCCATGACCAAACCGATCCAGAAACGCGCGCTCGCAACCCGAGACAAGCTGCTCACAGCCGCGAAATATCTGATTTCAAAAGAAAGTTTCGAGGCCCTGCGCGTCGAGGACGTGGTGCGCGCGGCGGGTGTCGCCAAGGGCACGTTTTTCGCGCATTTCAAAGATAAAGACGCGTTGATGGAGCAGATCATCGGCGCGCGTATGGCCGATTTGATCGCAGAAACGGCAGACGCGCAAACGCCGAAGGATATTCGGGAGATGGTCGAACGGCTCCTGCCGCTGATCCATTTCATGACATCGGAGCGCTATGTCTTCGATGTGATCATCCGCCACTCGGGCGCGGCGGCGATTTCGGACATCGGGCCGATTGCTACGCAGTTCGATGAACAAATCGCCCTCTTCGCCCGCTGGGCGCGCGAGGCTCCCTACCGCCCCGACATCGCGCCGGAATTGGTCGGCGAAGGCATCAGCGCGTTTTTCATTCAGGCCATCGCATTGAATTTCTGCGCGCTGAACAGCCGTCAGGCGTTGGAGAGCCGGCTGGAGAGCTATCTCGACGCCTGGCTCTGTCCGAAGTAAGTCGGTTCAGGCCGCAGAGGCCGCGCCTTGCGAGCGCCAGAGCATATCCTGAACGTTTTCAATCGCATGTTCGGCGAAAGCGAGACTGTTTTCGCGATCAAACCCACGCATCGCCGCGTCAATCGCACCACAGGCCGAGCGCACCAGATAGCCCGCCTGGCGCGGCATCATCTCATAAGAGGCATCGCGGATGTCCTCCGTCATCTCCTCTTCGCGCGCCTGATCGCCCTCGCGCGCAGCCGTCAAAGCGGCCCGAAGCGCGTCAATCAATGTGTCATATCCGTTCGGTGCGGCGAAACCATATGCCATATCTGTAACCTCATTTATCCTGTTGTGGCGCCGGGTTGATCCCCGGAGCCTGTCTGCTTTTGTCCTCTCGCACGCGCCCCCGTTTCAAATTCGGATGCGCCTCTTGTGAAGAGGCACTTGGGGGCGTTTTTCTTCAAAGTCATCCAAGAGTGAGACAAAAGAGGTAAACAAACCTTGAAGACGCCTGATCAAAACCGCACAACCAGAGTGAACGTCTTTTTTTTCAGCAACTTGCCTGCGTTTTGATCCGATTGCAGGCAGCCTGCGCTCTGCACGAGAGGCGATTGCATCCCCCGCAGCCGCCCCCTACTCTCAGAGCAACTTCAAGACCGAGGATTTCCAAATGCTGACACCTCTTGCCGCCCCCATGGCCCGCACCTTTGCCTCGCCCATCGTGGCCTCTCGTAAATGGGCCGAAGGTGTCACCTTTCCGCCCGAGCGCCCGTTGATCAACGTGAGCCAGGCCGCGCCGATGGAGGCGCCGCCGCTGCCCCTGCGCCAAGAGATCGCCCGCATGGCGATGGACGACACCAGCGCTCATCTTTACGGACCGGTTCTGGGCCTGCCGGAGCTGCGCAGCCAGATCGCCAAGGATTGGACAAAAGCCTATCACGCAGACATCACCGTCGATCAGGTCGCCATCACCGCCGGTTGCAATCAGGCGTTCACCTCTGTGATGAGCACGATTGCCGCGCCGGGCGACGAGGTCATTCTGGTCGCGCCATGGTATTTCAACCATAAAATGTGGTGCGATATGTCGGGCGTCACCGCCGTGCCTTTGGTCGCAGGCGACGATCTTTTGCCCGATCTCGAAGAGGCCGCGCGTCTGATCAGCCCACGCACCCGCGCCATGGTGTTGATCACGCCGAACAATCCGGGCGGCGTGGAATATCCGCCGGAGCTTTTGACGAAATTCTACGCGCTGGCCCGTGATCGTGGCATCATGTTGATCTTGGATGAGACCTATCGCGATTTCGACAGCCGCACGGAGGTGCCGCATTACCTGTTCCGGCAAAAGGGCTGGCAGGATACGTTGGTGCATCTTTATTCCTTCTCGAAAGCGTTTCGCCTCACCGGCCACCGCGTGGGCGCCGTGATCAGCTCCGCGGAACGGCTCGAACAGGTGGAGAAATACCTCGACACCGTGTCGATCTGTCCCAATCAAATCGGCCAGAAGGCGGCGCTTTGGGGGCTGCAAAACCTCAGCGACTGGGTCGCGGGCGAGCGCGCCGAAATTCTGTCGCGGCGTCAGGCCATCATCGATGGTTTCCCGCAACTTGAGGCCAAAGGCTGGCGCCTTTTGGGCTGCGGCGCGTTCTTCGCCTATGTCAGCCACCCCTTCGAGATGCCGTCGTCGGAACTGGCCCCTTGGCTGGTGCGCGAGGCCGGTGTACTCTTGTTGCCGGGCACGACATTCATGCCCGAAGGCGACAAACGCGCCGAGCATCAGCTCCGCATTGCATTCGCCAATATCGATCAAGCCGGGATCACGGAGCTTTTCACCAGATTGGCCCAAATCACACCCTGATCTGCCTTGCCCTCGGTTTCGCTTGCCCCTACACAGTTTCCCAACCTTGAAGGAGACTAAAAACATGGCGAGCGGCAAGGGTTCTGGCACGAAAATGGTGGTGTGGGGCCTGATGGGCCTCCTGATCGTCGGTTTGGGCGGTTTTGGTACGGCAAATTTTGGCGGTTCCGTGACCCGCGTTGGCGCGGTTGGCGATGAAGGTGTCTCCACCAATGCCTATGCGTCCGCGTTGCAAAACCAGATGCGCGCCATCGAGGCCCAAACCGGCCAGCCGTTTTCCGTGGCACAGGCGCTGGAATTCGGCCTGTCGCAACAGGTGCTCGACCAGCTTTTTTCGCAGGCCGCCTTGGATGCGGAAACCGCGCGCGTCGGCCTCTCCGTGGGCGACGATGCCGTGCGCCGCGAGCTGTTGAACATCGACGCGTTCAAAGGTCTCGACGGCAAGTTCGATGCCGAGGCCTATCGTCAGGCCCTGTCGCGCAACAACATGACCGACAAGGGCTTTGAGGACAATCTGCGCAAGGAAGCCGCGCGGTCGCTTTTGACCGGCGCTTTGGCCACCGGCATCACCATGCCGCCCTCTTACGGCCAGGTTGTGGTCGATTGGCTGGGCGAACGCCGCACCGTGTCCGTCGCCACGCTCGAAGCCGACGCGCTTGAAACCGGCGCACCGATTGCCTCCGAGAGCGACATTCAGGCTTGGTATGACGCCCACCCCGACGCCTACACCGCGCCCGAGGCCCGTCGCATCACCTACGCATGGCTCACGCCCGCGATGATCATGGATGAGGTCGATCTCGACGAGGAGGCGCTGCGCAAACTCTATGACGAGAACATCACCAGCTACATCCAGCCGGAGCGCCGTCTGGTCGAGCGTCTGGTCTATGGTTCCGAGGACGAGGCTCAGGCCGCCGCCGACCGCATCGCGGCAGGCGAGACGAGCTATGAAGACGAGGTCACCGCGCGTGGGCTCGATCTCATTGACGTCGATATGGGCGATGTTTCCGAGGGGGATCTATCCACCGCGGCGGGCCCTGCGGTCTTTGCGTTGGACGGCACCGGCGTCGTCGGCCCCGTGATGTCCGATCTCGGCCCGGCGCTTTACCGCGTCAACGGAACTCTGGCGGGGTCTGAAGTGTCCTTTGAAGAGGCGCGTGAGGAATTGGCCGCCGTGATGAGCACCGATGCCGCCGCGCGTCTGAT
Source organism: Celeribacter naphthalenivorans (assembly GCF_020524585.1). Lineage (GTDB taxonomy): Bacteria > Pseudomonadota > Alphaproteobacteria > Rhodobacterales > Rhodobacteraceae > Celeribacter > Celeribacter naphthalenivorans. Next base: position 28,633 of record NZ_JAIVLK010000006.1, on the reverse strand, counting down.
CTCCGGTCTGCTGGAAGAATTCGACAACGATTTGGCCGAAGGCTACACGCTCGAAGACCTCGCCAACGAGACCAAAATGGAGCTTGACACGATGGATTGGACGCCGTCGAGCGAGGGGGGCATCGCCGCCTATACCGCGTTCAAACAAGCCGCCTCTGAGGTGACTTTGGACGATTACCCCGAGATCATCGAATTGTCCGATGGTGGCATTTTCGCGCTGCGCCTCGACGAAATCGTGTCCGCGACACGGATGCCGCTGGACGAGGTGCGTGATCAGGTGACCGCCGATTGGGAAGCCGACGCGCTACAACAACGTCTGACCGAGCGCGCCGAAGCATTTGAAACCGAGGTCGCCACCGGCAAGCTGATCACCGATCTGGGCCTGCCGTCCGAGACCTTCTCGGCGATCACGCGTCAGGATTTCCTGTCCACCATGCCCGAGGGCTTCATGGATGCGGTCTTTGCGCCGGGTCTTCAGGCCGGTGGCACCACCTTGATCCCGGGCGACAACCGCGTTGTCATCGCCAAGATCGACACGATCGAGCCGCCCGCAAGCACCGATGAGAACACCACCATCGCAGAGAGCTATATCACCTCCGCCGCGCAGGGCGCTGCCACGGATGTGATCGACGCTTTCACAGAAGCGCTTCGGACCCGCGAAGGGGTGACGATCAACCAGACGGCACTCACCGCCATTCACAGCCAGATGCAATAAGAGACACTCATGGCCACGCTCATCCCGACCTATTCCGAGTTTGAAACCGGCTTTGCCCAAGGCAAAAACCAGTTGGTCTACGCCAAAGTGGCCGCCGATCTCGACACGCCGGTGTCGATCATGCTCAAACTCGCGGGCGCCCGCACCGACAGTTTCATCCTCGAATCCGTCACCGGCGGCGAGGTGCGCGGGCGCTATTCCATCATCGGCATGAAGCCCGATCTGATCTGGAAATGCGAAGGTACGGGCGGTGAGGCGAAAGCCTCGATCAACCGCAATGCGCGCTTTGACGACGACAGCTATGTCGTTGACGACAAGGACCCTTTGTCCTCGATCCGCGCGTTGATTGACGAGAGCCGCATCGACATTCCCGATGAATTGCCGGGCGCTGCTGCCGGTCTCTTTGGCTACTTGGGCTACGATATGATCCGGCTCGTGGAACATCTGCCCAATGTGAACCCCGACCCGATCGGCCTTCCGGATGCGGTCCTGATGCGGCCCTCTCTGGTGGCGATCCTCGATGGGGTCAAAGGCGATGTGATCCTCGTCTCCCCCGCTTGGGCCTCCTCTGGACTGTCGGCCAAAGCCGCCTATGCGCAGGCCGCCGAACGCGTGATGGATGCCCTGCGCGATCTCGAACGCGCGCCGTCTGAGGCCAGCCACGAAATGGGCGAAGCTTACGTGGCGCCCCCCGCCACCTCGAACTTTACCCACGAGGGCTACAAAGCCGCCGTCGAGAAAGCGAAAGAATACATCACCGCAGGCGACATCTTCCAAGTCGTGCCCGCGCAGCGCTGGACGCAAGACTTCCCGCTGCCGCCCTTCTCGCTCTACCGGAGCCTGCGCCGCACCAACCCGTCGCCCTTCATGTTCTTCTTCAACTTCGGCGGCTTCCAGATCATCGGCGCCTCGCCCGAAATCCTCGTGCGCGTCTTCGATGGCGAGGTCACCATCCGCCCGATCGCTGGCACCCGCAAACGTGGCGCGACGCCCGCCGAGGACAAAGCGCTCGAAGAAGATCTGTTGTCCGATGAAAAGGAACTGGCCGAGCACCTGATGCTTCTCGATCTGGGCCGCAATGACACCGGCAAGGTCTCGAAAATCGGCACGGTGCATCCGACCGAAGAGTTCATCATCGAACGCTATTCGCACGTCATGCACATCGTCTCCAACGTGGTGGGCGAACTGCGCGAGGACGAGGACGCGCTCTCCGCCCTGCTCGCAGGCCTGCCCGCAGGCACCGTCTCCGGCGCGCCGAAAGTCCGCGCCATGGAGATCATCGACGAGCTGGAGCCCGAGAAACGCGGCGTCTATGGCGGCGGCGTGGGCTACTTTTCCGCAGGTGGCGACATGGACATGTGCATCGCGTTGCGCACCGCCGTTTTGAAAGACGAAAAGCTCTATATCCAAGCCGGCGGCGGCGTGGTCTACGACAGCTCGCCCGAGGGCGAATACCAAGAAACCGTCAACAAATCCAACGCGCTGCGCAAAGCGGCCGAGGATGCGGGCCTGTTCACACGCTCCGGCAATCGCTGAGCTGACCGCCACTTAGGACCAAGGGCGCATCGGTCACCCGCTGCGCCCTTTCTTTTGCCAGACCTTCTTTTGTCCTGAAATATCCTGCGGGGGTCCGGGGGTGCAAAACCCCCGGCATTCTCTCAAAGCGGCAACATCGTCGTCGATTTGATCTCTTCCATCGACAAAAGCGCCGTCACATTATAGATCGACACCTCCCCTATCAGCGCCTGGTAAAACTCGTCGTAGGCCTTGGCGTTCTTCACCCGAACCTTGAGGATATAGTCGATCTCCCCCGCCAGCCGGTGCGCCTCCAAGACCTCGGGGCGCTTTTGCAGCACCTTGAGGAATTTCTCCTGCCACCCCGCCTCATGGGCGCTGGTGCGCACGAGGACAAAGAAACAGGCCTCAAGACCGAGGCTTTCCGGGTCCAAAATCACCGTCTGCTGTCCGATGACGCCCGCATCCTTCATTTTGCGAATGCGATTCCACACCGGCGTCTTCGAAGAGCCGACTTTGCGGGCAATTTCGTCCAGAGACTGGCTTGCATCGCGTTGCAGCTCGGCCAGAATTTTCCGGTCCATCGCGTCGATCTGGTCCACCATTTCGATTTTCCTTTCCATATCGGAATTCCGGCCTCTCTGCCGCTAGGGAAAGGAACAATCATCCTTATCTCTCCGCGCATCTGGCCAGATATTGGGACAATGTTCTAAATTAATGGCAAGAAATCGCAAGTTGGAAAAAGCCATGCCGCGCCCGTTTACGCCCAAAGCCATCACCGCCAACGCCCTTTTAGAGGGCGATGTGATCTATCTCGATGATCAAGGCCAGTGGGTCCGCGACCTGCGTCAGGCCCGTGCCTTCACCGAAGCCGAGGTCGCCGACGCCGCTCTGGCCGAGGCCGCGAAAGACGGCATGGTGGTCGGCGCCTATCTGACCGACATCAAGCTGGGCGAAAACGGCCCCGAGCCCACGCACTTCCGCGAGGAGTTCCGCCGCACCGGACCGTCCAACTACTTCCACGGCAAACAGGAGGCCGAAGCCCATGTATAAGTACAACGACTTCGACGAAGCCTTTGTCCGCGAGCGCGTCGCTCAGTTCTCCGCTCAGGTGGCCCGCCGCATCGACGGCAGCCTGACGGAGGAAGAGTTCCGCCCGCTGCGCCTGATGAACGGCCTCTACCTGCAACTGCACGCCTATATGCTGCGGGTCGCGATCCCCTATGGCACGCTCAACAGCGGCCAGATGGATCAGCTTGCTCATATTGCCGAAACCTATGATCGTGGTTACGGCCATTTCACCACGCGGCAGAACATTCAGTACAACTGGCCGAAGCTGCCCGATGTGCCCGCGATCCTCACGGATCTGGCGGATGTCGAAATGCATGCGATCCAGACCTCGGGCAACACGATCCGCAACGTCACCGCCGACCATTTCGCGGGTGCGGCCGCCGATGAGGTCGCCGATCCGCGCCCCGTCGCCGAGCTGGTGCGTCAGTGGTCCACCGATCACCCGGAATTCCAGTTCCTGCCCCGCAAATTCAAAATCGCCGTCTCCGGCGCCAAAGCCGACCGTGCGGTGATCAAGGCGCATGACATCGGGCTCTACCTGCGCGAGCAGGACGGCGAGATCGGCGCTCAAATCATCGTCGGTGGCGGCCTGGGCCGCACGCCGATGGTGGGCAAGGTGCTGAAAGACTTCGTGTCTCTCGCAGACCTCCTGCCCTATCTCGAGGCCACCGTATCGGTATGGAACCTCTTGGGCCGCCGCGACAACAAATACAAAGCCCGGATCAAGATCACCGTGCATGAGCATGGCATCGAGGACATCCGCGCCCGTGTCGAAGCACGCTTTGCCCAAGTCAAACCGCTGTTCGGCGGCATCGACATGGCGATGCTCGAAGAAATCAAAGCCGCCTTCGCCCCGCCCGCCTTCGTTGAGGCCGCGACCGAGGCCTATGACCGCGCGTATGCCACCGATGCGGTGTTCCGCGCCTGGGCTGACACCAACCTGTCCGCGCACCGCGCGCCGGGCTATGCCATCGCGACCGTGTCAATCAAAACGCCGGGCCAGACGCCGGGCGACGCAAGCGCCGATCAAATGCGGGTGCTGGCGCAACTCGCACGCGATTATGGCCACGACGAGCTGCGCATCTCGCATGAGCAGAACGTCATCCTGCCGCATGTCCATAAATCCGACCTGCCGGCGATCCACGCAGCACTCAAAGAGGCCGGGCTTGCGGCCGCAAACATCGGTCTGGTGAGCGACATCATCGCCTGCCCCGGCATGGATTACTGCGCGCTGGCCACCGCCCGCTCGATCCCCGTGGCACAAGGCATTGCGACGCGCTTCGACGAGCTGAAACTCGAACATGAGATCGGCCCGCTCAAGATCAAGATCTCCGGCTGCATCAACGCCTGTGGGCACCACCATGTCGGTCACATCGGCATTTTGGGCCTCGACCGCGCGGGTGTGGAGAACTACCAGATCACGCTGGGCGGCGACGGCACCGAAGACATGGTGATCGGCGAGCGCACCGGACCAGGCTTTGCCTATGACGAGATCATCCCCGCGATTGAGCGCATTCTTGCGACCTATCTGGAGCTGCGCGAGGCCCCTGAGGAAACCTTCCTCGAGGCTTATCGCCGCCTCGGCATGGCGCCGTTCAAGGACGCGCTCTATCCTCCGAAAGAGGAAAAAGCGAATGCAGCATAATCTGGCGGAAGCCATCTCTTTGCGCGAGGAGTTCGGCTCGGTCGACGACCGGGTCGCGCGCCTCAACGCGCGCTACGCCAACCATTCCGCGACCTCGGTGCTTGAACTGGCGCTGAGGGATCGGGAGTTGGGGCGGATCGCGCTTGTGTCGTCTTTTGGCGCCGAAAGCGTCGTGCTCTTGCACATGATTTCGGTGATGAAACCGGACACGCCGGTGATTTTCATCGACACGGAAATGCTGTTCGAAGAGACGATCCAATATCAGCTCGAGTTGATCGACAAGCTCGACCTGCGCGATGTGCGGCGCATTTCGCCCTCGCCCGCGCGCGTGGCCGCGCATGATCCCGACGGGTTGTTGCACCTGTCGAACAAGGACGCCTGCTGCGATCTGCGCAAGACCGTGCCGCTGCAACAGGCTCTGGGCAATTTCGACGCCTGGATCACCGGACGCAAACGCTTTCAGGGGTCGACCCGCGCCAGTCTCGATTTCTTCGAGAATGAGGATGACACGCGGATCAAGATCAATCCTCTCGCCTATTGGGCGCCTGAGGATCTGAAAGACTACATGATCAACAACCGCCTGCCGCGCCATCCTTTGGTTGCGAAGGGCTACCCGTCGATCGGCTGTGCACCCTGCACCAGCCCGGTCAAAGAGGGCGAAGACCCGCGGGCGGGCCGCTGGCGGGGCGAAGACAAAACGGAATGCGGGATTCACTTCGTCAACGGCAAGATCGTGCGCGGCCCGATTACAGGAGATGCATCATGAGCGTGATTGTACGCGACACTGGGTTTGTGGCCGAGGACTATGCCGGAGAGTGGGTTGACCTGCCCTCCGACACCGATCCCGAAAGCCTTGCCCAACACGGCAATGCGGCGGCGATCCGCATCGCCTTTCCGGCGTTTAGCGATGGCCGTGGCTTTACGCTCGCGCGCCTTCTGCGGCTTCAGGGCTTTCAGGGCCGTTTGCGCGCCGAGGGTCATGTGATTTGCGAACAATATGCCATGGCGCGGCGTTCGGGCTTTGACGAGGTAGAGATCAGCGACGATCTGGCGGCACGCCAGCCCGAAGACCTATGGCTGACGCGCGCCGATTGGCGGGCGCATGACTATCAGTCGCGGGTGCGCGGCGGCTTGCATACCGGGGCCTAAGCGGTCAGAAAGGGCACATTCCCGGCGCGATGAGGGGACTGTGCCTTTTTGCCTCACATCAATGTGACTGACATCGAAATCGCATATTCACTACTCATTCTGCGCGAGACAAAAGAGATGACCGAGTTGACCCAAGTGACCGAAGCAAAATCCAAACCCGTCCCCACCCTGCCCGATGCCGCCAAGGTTCTGGAGGTCAAGCACTGGAACGACCGGCTGTTTTCCTTCAAGGTCGAGCGCCCGGCGAGCCTGCGGTTCCGCTCTGGCGAATTCGTCATGATCGGCTTGATGGGCGATGTGAACCCGGCGACGGGCAAAGCGAAACCGCTTTTGCGCGCCTATTCCATCGCCTCGCCGTCGTGGGAAGAGCATCTCGAGTTCTACTCGATCAAGGTGCAGGACGGTCCGCTGACCTCGCGGTTGCAGCATATCGAAGCAGGCGATGAAATTATCCTGCGGCCGAAACCCGTCGGCACGCTCGTTGTTGACGCGCTTTTGCCGGGCAAACGCCTTTGGTTCTTCGCGACCGGCACCGGCATTGCGCCTTTCGCCTCGCTGATGCGCGAGCCGGAAGTCTTCGAGAAATTCGACGAGGTGATCCTGATGCACACCTGTCGTGAGGTCTCCGAGCTGGAATACGGGCGGCAACTGGTCGAGCATATCAAATCGGATGAGATTCTGTCGGAGATCGAACAGGGCAAGCTGCGCTACTATCCGACCACGACCCGCGAAGAGTTCCACCATATGGGCCGCGTGACCGACAACCTCAGCTCCGGCAAGGTGTTCGAGGATCTGGGCATCGCGCCGATGAACCCGGAAACCGACCGTGGCATGGTCTGCGGCAACCTGGCGTTCAACAAGGACATCATGGCCATTCTCGACGGCTTCGGCCTGCGCGAAGGTGCCAATTCCGAACCCAAGGAATATGTGGTCGAAAAGGCCTTTGTGGACTGATGTCCCACTCACTCGAAACAAGACAAACCCCGCAATTCGCGGGGTTTTCTTTTGAGTATTTGCCCCAAGAAAAAGACAAAAGCCGCGCAAGATGATCTTGCGCGGCTTCCATTTTGTTCAGGATATCCTGAGACTTACATGCCCAGAAGGGTGCGGGCCTTTTCCAGGATCGCGGTCAGGATTTCCGGGTTGTTCTGAGCCTGCGTCATGCCGGTGATGATGGTCGATTTCGCGGTCTCGGAGAGGCTGGAAGAGTTCACAACTTCGGTGGCTTTGTCGAGATCGAAACCGTCGACGGTCAGCACTTCGGCAGCGGTCGCCATGTCGAAGGAGGAGGTGCCTTCTTCGGCGGCGGGTTCGGTCACCATGTCGGTGGCGGTTTCTGCCGCATCGGTTGCGGTTTCGACGGCATCGGCGGCGGCGTCGGTTGCGACATCGGCAGCGGCTTCAGCGGTGTCGGCGGCCTCTTCGGCCATGTCTGCTGCAGTGTCGGTCGCAGCGTCGGTCGCGTCAGATGCGGCATCCGTTGCGGCTTCAGTCGCCGCTTCGGTGGCGTCAGCAGCTGCATCGGCGGCGTCGGTGGCGGCCTCTACAGCGGATTCAGCCGCGTCAGATGCAGCTTCGACAGCGCCTTCAGCAGCGGATTCTACGGCATCGGTGGCGGCCTCAACGGCGTCGGAGGCAGCTTCGGCTGCGTCTTCGGCGGCTTCAGACGCGGTATCGGCGGCGTCGGTCACGGCTTCGGCGGCCTGTTCCATCACGGTGCCCGTGGTGGTTTCCGTCTCAGCGGCTTTCTCTTCTTCTTTACAAGCTGCCAGGGAAAGCGCGAGGCTGGTCATCAGAGCGCCGGTCAAAAAACGTTTGGTCATTTGTGTGTCTTCCTCACCAAATACATAAGCCACGAAGGATGTGGCCGGAATTGGGGGCAGTCTACGCTCCCCCTCCACTGCGGCATATGACATGCGTGTTACAGGAATGTAAGGGCCGCATCTCTGGTTTTTTCCCCGCGAGCGGCGATGTGCGAGAACTCGCCGAATTCGGGTTGAAAACAGGCGCATTAGGCCTTATTTTTCCGCAACACAAATGCAATGACAGACAGGAGCTTACCATAGCCCGCAGACCGCATAACGCCCCGCCGACCCGTGACACCGGACCGCGTATCAACGAACGCATCCGCGCACCGGAAATTCGCCTGATCGGCGCCGAGGGTGAAAACGTGGGGGTTGTTCACCCCGCGAAAGCCATGGATATGGCCGCAGAGGCCGGATTGGATCTCGTCGAGATTTCTCCGAATGCCACTCCGCCTGTGTGCAAGATCATGGATTACGGCAAGTTCAAATACGAACAGCAAAAGCGTGAATCCGAAGCCCGCAAAAAACAGAAGATCATCGAGATCAAGGAAGTCAAATTCCGTCCGGGCACCGATGTGCACGACTATCAAGTCAAGATGCGCAATGTGGTCAAGTTCCTTGAGAATGGCGACAAGGTGAAGGTCACCCTGCGGTTCCGCGGTCGTGAGATGGCGCACCAGGATCTGGGCCGTCAGCTTTTGGAACGTGTGGCCGAGGACACCAAAGAAATCGGCAAGGTCGAAAACATGCCGAAGATGGAAGGCCGCCAGATGGTCATGATGATCGGGCCGCTTCCCTCGAAAGGCTAAGCCTTTCAGATTTAGAACAGTCGAACCCCGGGCCTTTTGGGTGCCGGGGTTTTTCTTTGGGTTTCGCTTAGAACGCCCCTGCTCCCAGACCTGCCAGCACGAGCACCAACACCTGTGGCGCCAGAATGCGCAGGAACATCACCAACGGGTAGACCGAGACATAGGCCACAGAGGCCGCGCCCGTTTTGCTCATCGAAACGGCAAAGGCCAGCGCTGGCGGATCGGTCATGGAACCGGCCAAGACCCCGCAAAGGCTCAGGTAGTTGAACTTGCCAACGACCCGCGCGATCACGCCGACGACCAGCAAAGGCACCAGCGTGATCAGGATGCCGTAGCCCATCCAACTAAGCCCGTCGCCGTGGAAAAGCGTGTCAAAGAACCGGTCCCCTGCGACGATCCCCACAACAGCCAGAAACAACACGATGCCGAATTCACGCAACGCATGGTTGGCAGCGGGGGGCATGTACCACGTGAACGGCCCCCAATGGCCAAGCCGCCCCAAGAGGATCGCGGCCATCAACGGTCCGCCCGCAAGACCCAGTTTCAAAGGCGCCGGAAGCCCCGGCACGGCCAAGGGGATGGAGCCCAAAAGCACACCCAAGGCGATGCCGAAAAACAGCGCCGGGAATTGCACCTCCTGCAACCGCGCGTTCTCATTGCCCAATTGATGCGCCACCGCGTCGATGTCGGGTTGCGAGCCGACCACGGTCACGATGTCGCCGAAAGCCAAAGTCGAAGAGGCCTGCGCCGGAAGCTCGACGCCCGCGCGGTTGATCCGCGAGACGGTGACGCCGTTGCCTTCCAAAAACGCAAGCTGACGCAAGGATTTACCCAAGACCCGCTCTTTGGTCACCACAAGACGGGACCATGTGAGCCGCGTGCCTTTCGTCGTCATCGCGGCGTCAATCTCACGCCCCAGAATAAGCTTCATCGCCTGCAATTTCTCTTTCGGCCCCACGAGGTGCAGGCAATCGCCCAGATGCAGGATCACGTCACGGGTCGGCACCACCAATTCGTCGCCCTGTTTCATCCTTGAGGCCACGACACCATGGTCGAAAAGGTCCGGCACATCGCCCAATTTGAGGCCATCGAGATTGGCATTGGCCACCGCAATGTTCATCGAGGGCAGCGCCTCTTCACCGCTTTGGGTCTCGGCCTTATAGGCGGCCTCTTCGCGCTCCAAGACGATTTTGAACACAGCGCGAATAACGAACATAGAGGTCAAAATCCCAAGGATGCCAAAGGGATAGGCCATCGCGTAGCCCATGCCGGAATTCGCCACTTCAGAGGCAGAAAAGCCCGCGTCCCCCAGCACCTGTTGCGCCGCCCCCAGCCCCGGCGTGTTGGTCACAGCGCCCGACATGACGCCCACGAGCACCGGCAAAGGCAGATCGGCCAGCGCATAGATCATCAAGGTCATCACAACCCCACCCAAGACGATGCCAATAGCCGCAAGATTGAATTTAAGGCCAGATTTGGCAAACGATGAGAAGAAACTCGGGCCGACCTGAATGCCAATCGTGTAGACAAACAGGATCAGGCCCAGTTCCCGGATGAAATGCATCACCTCGCCATCGAACTCTATCCCTGCACGCGAGGCGATATGGCCGATAAGAATGCCGGAAAACAACACGCCACCGATGCCCAGCCCAACCTTTCGGATTTGGATTTTACCCAGCAAAAGTCCCAAAGCGCCTGCGAGGCAGAGCGCCATGGTGGTCACGGCGATATCGGAGAGAGGCAAAGACATGAGACCGCTTTCTGGGGGAGGAGACCCGGCTGTCGTAAAGTCAAATTTGGCGCGATTGTGCGCGCTTCACCCACAGAGGTAAGTGATATGTGTCAATTTTCTGCAAATGCATAACGGTCATGCAAGGAGAATTCCCGGCGCTTGCCTTAGAAAACGCCTTTCGCCCAAGACTTACCCGCGCGGCAAAAGACCCCCGACGCCCAGGTTGGCCAAGTCGTCATCCGAAATGCTAACCCCGCAAACCAGCCGCTCAAAGACCCAATCCGTGCCATTCAAAGCCGTCAGACGGGCACAGTCCGGCAGGCCCAAAATGGGCACAGAGCCCAGCCCGCCTGCGAACATCGAGGCGCCGGGATCGACCGGAATGCCAAAGCGCGTGATCACGCCCCCGGCGCGCCGGACGGCTTCGGGGGCGACGTCATGGCGATCCACCGTGGCGCGCGCGGGCAGGATCAGGACGACATCTCCGGTGACCGACAAAAGCACCTCAGCCAGGGCCTCTTCGCGATGGGCGACCACGAGGCTATTGGCCATTTTGAGCCCCAAAGGCGCGAGCCGCGCACGAATCGCCGCCTCGGCACCCTGCCCCGCCTCGCCGCCCTCGACGGTCTGGATCAGCGTCACTGTCTCTGCCAGAACGGGTCGCAGGCGGATCATATCCTCGCCCTCGCTCAGCACCCGCGACAGGGCAGATCGCTTCACCGCCAAGGGCGTGATCCGCAGTTTGGCGATCACCTCGCCCGCGCAGGCCCTTTGGAATTGCCGCATGGTGATCACCGCAATTCCCTCATCAACCCGGTTCATCCGGGTGATGCCCTCCGTGTCGAGACCAACGACACCGGGCGCTGTGGCGATCAGATCGAGACAGCCGAACGGCCCCTCCTCGCGCCGCACAGACGCATCGCCCAGATTGGGCACAAGTGCCTTGGCCAACCGCGCCACCGCCTCATCGGCAGGCACATCGTGAGGCTCGACCTCCACCACCGGGATCTCCGCAATCCCCGCCATGGTCAGCGCCGCAATGTCTTCCGGGCCGATCTGGCGCCCACGCACAATCTTCGCGCCAGAGGCCAGCGTGATGTCCCGTGCCAGCAAAGCCCCTTTCGAGTGTCGCAGCGATCGTGTGTCGAAAATCATCTACACCTCTCCTCCTGCGCTCACTGTGCACGCTCCATGAGGCATGACAATGCTTACCAGACACTTAACGGCACAGCGGAAGATCAAATCGAGAGGCGGGCAAAAAAAAGGCGTCACAGGAGAAACGCAAACCCTGTGACGCCAGTATGGTATTCTGCCCACGCACAAAAGGCAGGATACGGCGCGGACGATCGGAAGGAGAGTCCGCGGGAGGAATGCAAGGCTCCTTGTCTGACTGCTGACACCGGAGCCCTGCGCTCGAGATAAGGAATATGTCAGGGGAATCGCGAAAACATTGATCTCGATCAACCGCATGTCCGAAGGGCATATTGACCACGCTGCAGAGCGGCAAAAATCGGCGTGATTCGACCTTTTGAGCCGCAAAATCCGTCTCGATTAGAACCCTAACCCTCAGATAAGGTTCAAACTTTCAAAATTATCGCCATTTTTGACCAATTCACGCCAAATTGTCGCAGGCTCCCAAATATCCGGCGCCTGATCGGTAAAATTGCGCAGCCGAATCTCGGCATGCAAAAGCCCCATGAGATCCGCCGCCTTCATCGGGCCACCGCGATAGCGCGGATAGCCCTTGGCCAGCATCATCACCACATCGATGTCGACCGGATGCGCGACCCGCCCCGATTGCAAAAGCCGCGCGCCCGCGTTGGCTTCGGCCAGAACGATCCGCTCGTAGATGTCCTGATCCGACAGCCGCAGATCGGGCACGCCGCCCTGACGCCGCAGATCGGCCAAAATGGCTTCGGACGTCGTGTCATCGCGCCCGCCATCCTCAGGATAGTCGTAAAACCCCTGTCCCACGGCTTTGCCTTTGCGGCCTTCGCTGACCAAAAACTGCGCCACGGCGCCCGACATAGAGGTGAGACCCATCGCGTCCATGACTTCGCAGGGCCCCGCCGCAAACCCATAGCTCCGCATCACCGCATCAATCCGCGCGGGCCGCGCCCCCATGAGCAAAAGCACGTCAACGGCGGACCAGCCTGCCTCCTGCACAACATTGGCGATCAACCCGTCGCGGGCGCGCACGGTCACCGGCACCTTGCCGATGCGGCGGGCAAACCCGTGGGCCGTTGCCAGCGCCGTGAGGTCAACGCCTTCGCAGCGGGCCAGTTCGACCACACGCATGGCTTGGGGCGGCGCAAAGAAATGCAGCCCGACAAAGCGTTCGGGATGCGCCAGGTCCTGTGCAATCCGGACAAAGCCGCGGTCCGCGACGGTGGCCAACACCGTGTTTTCCGGCAGGAATTCCTCGATCCTGGACAAAAGGCGCGCGCGCGCCTCAATCGAGCTAGAGGTGGCGTCGAGCACCAGATCGGCCTCGGCCAGAGTGTTGATTTGTGTGGTCGCGATCAGGGATTTGAGACGTGAATCACGCTGCTCTGACGTCATCTGGCCCTGTTGCACGGCACGGGTGTAGACGGACTTGATCCGCTGTTCATCGATCACAAGCTGATCGGCAGAATTGCCCAAAAGCCGAACCTCGATGTCGTGATCGAGGGCGGCCATCGCGATGCCGAGGGTGAAATTGCCCGATCCCACAAGGCCCAGCGTCTTGACCTCGCGGGGCGCGGCCGCCTCCGCCCCGATCAGACGCGCGGCACGGCGTTCGGAGAAAAACGCATGGCGCAGGGCTTTCGACTCTTCGGTCGCGAAACACTCTTCACGGGCGACCATTTCGCGGCGCACCCCGGCGTCAAAAGGCAACATCACAGCGGCTTCGACACAGTCGATGATCCTTGCCGGCGCAATGATCCGCGCGCCGTGAATTTCTTCGCGCCGTGCTGCGATTTCCTTGAAATAACGGGCCCCATCGCGCAGCCCCTCGCTGCGATCCCGGCTCGGGCGCGGGCCTTGCCCAGTGGCGATGAGGCGTTTTGCGAACTCCACCGCCGCTTCGCCCGTGCGCTTTGGCGCCAGCTCATCCACCAGCCCAAGTTTGGCGGCTTGTGGGCCGGACACAGGTCGTCCAGAGAGCAGCAATTCCAAGGCAGGCCCCGCCCCGATGAGACGCGGCAAGAGTTGCGTCACCCCACCGGTGGGCACGAGGCCAAAGGTAATCTCAGGGGCACCCAGACGCGCGGCGCGCCCCATGACGCGGTAATGCGCCGCCAGCGCGAGCGCCAATCCGCCCTCAAGGGTCGAGCCATGCAATGAGGCGATGACGGGTTTGGGGCAGGAGGAAATTCTGTCGCAGAGCGCGGTGAGGCTGGGGGCGGCGTCTTGGGCCAGAAGTGTGTCCGGCGCAAAACCGGTACAAAAGGAGGCGCCGGTGCCCATGAGCACGAGGGCTTTCACCGCGGGGTCTGCCTCCGCCTCGGCCAGACTGTCCCATAGCGCTTGACGCAGCTCTTGGGTCAACAGATTGACGGGCGGGCGCGACAGGCGCAAAAGCGCGATCTCGCCGTTGCGCTCGAAAACCACGGCGGCATCATGCGCCGCGCTTGGTTGTCCCATCTGGTCCTGCCCGACCGCCTTTGTTTCACTCATACGCAACCGCCCCCTGACGTGTCGCGGGGAGGTGCCTAGGATCACACGCCGACGGCTCAGCCGGAGTTATCCACAGGTTCCCCACAGGTTTTCCACATAATGGCGGAGGGCATGCCCTTAAGGCAAGATGATTTGAGCGTGGACCGCACCACGCGAGATGGCTCCGGGGCGTTGCGGCCTAGGTCGGCGGATAAATCCTGTCGGCGACGCTTTCTTCTAATTCCGCCTCCAGACGCACGAGATCTTCGGGCAGCGGCAGACCCAAGGCGGAAAGCTCCGCCAGTTTTTCGCGCAGGCTCTCCTGCAAGATATGGCGATCCGCCGGGCGCGCCGCGATTTCGTCCAGAATCATATAGACCTGAGTTTTCAGGGCTTCGAACGCCATGGCGCCCTCCTTTCCTACGACATTTGCGGGCCTTTGCAGCGCTCAGACCGGCATATTGTCCCACATGTCGTCATCGTCGTCCTTCGTGGCCTCTGGGCGGGCAAAATGCGCCTCAGGTTCCGCAAAGGATTGATGCAGCTTGCCTTTCAGGGCCTCTGCCGTCTTTTCGTCTTTTACGAGATCATCGACGATCCGGTCGATTTCCGCTTCGGTCTTCGTCACTTTGGTCATGTCTTTCCTCCCTGAAGTCATGGTCACGCCTTCTGCCCCCTCTCGCAGCAGACGTGTCGCAGATCAGTGACGCGCGGCGTTCCGCGCCGCGCACTCCCGGCACACTGGGGTATAGGGTAGCACATCGAGGCGTTCGGCGCTGATGTCTTCGCCGCAGACGGCGCAAATTCCGTAGTCTCCGGCGTCCATCCGCTCAAGGGCGGCGTTGATCATCGCGATCTCGGCCTTGCCAGAGGCGCCCATGCCTTCGAGGACTTCATCGCCCTCGCGTTCGGTGGCCAGCTCTTCCCAGTCCTTCGACTGATGAGACTCCAGCTCCGCATCGATCTCTTCCAAACGGTCTGTCAGCTCCGCCTTGCGGTCCAACAATTGCGCGCGTCTTTTGTCATAGGTGCTCATGATGGCTTCTCCCTGAGTATTAAGATCAACCCAAATCATGGGAAAAGCCTTGATTCACATCAACAGCAGGCGCGAAATCCGGTGCGAAATCTGAGCGAGTTACTCAAGCGGCGGCAGATCGCCCATGGCCGGGAAGCCCTCGCCATCGCCAAGCGGAGGCAGGTCGCCCAGCGGAGGGAGATCCCCCCCGCCAAGTGACGGCAAGTCCCCCATCGCGGGCAAATCGCCCATGGCCCCCAGAGGTGGCAAGCCGCCCAGATCAGGCAGGTCATCGGGCCCGCCCGCCATATCCCCCATCCCCGACAAGGCCGGGAAATCGGAGGGACCAGAGAGCCCGCCCAAATCGCCCGCGCCGAACATATCGTCGCCCAAATCCTCCTCATCGCCTTCGACGCAGAGGACAACCCGCACGGCGCGTTTGCCATTGATCTGGCCCAGGCGCGCGCGGCTGACCAGACGATCGTCGGCGCGCAATTCGACCCGCGACAGGGCCTCGCGCGGGATCGGGATCATCATGCCCTCGGTCAGCGAGGTGACATCGGCAAGCGTCAGGCGCACCCGGTGCAACACCGTGTCGAGCCGGGCCTCGGATTTCAGCACGACATTCTGGAACGTGCTGCTGAAATCGCCCGCGCCCTCGTCCATGGTTTTCGGCTTCGGCGCCGCATAGGGGAAGACAAAGAACACCTCGCCCTCACGTCCGCCGCGCCCGAGCTTCACAGACACGCGGTAAAGCCGGTAAGGCACGTCGTCGAAGGCAATCGCGATGGAGCGCGCCTCACGCAACTGGGCGGCAACGTGAAACCCCGCGACCTCCGGCGGATCGGCGACCTCGGCGACATGGGTTTCGAACTGACGCAGCACGCGGTTGCACAGCTCAGAACACATCACCGCATCGGTGGCGGTCGGCGGGCGGTCCTCAGGCGGTAGGTTCAACACCTTGCCGGTGGTCTGTTGTTCTACGATGGCGGAGACGGCATTCTTGTCCCAGACAGCCAGCCCATAGGCGTTGTTCGGCCCCTCCAGAAGCGACAAAAGCGCATTGTCGGGCACCTGCCCGGGCAGGCGCGAGATGGCGGAGCGTTCCTCGGTGACATCCAAAACCTGAAGCACGAGACCAATCGTGTCCTCCGCCGCTTTCGCCATGGCGAGGCGCAGCGCCTTTGCGGGTGACATGGGCTGGACATCCGGGGGCGGACGGCCCACGCCCGCCTTGCGGCGCATCGCGGAAATGATGTCGGCGTCTGACATGGGAACGGCAGGCTTTCAGGGGTTTCGCTCAAATGGACTCCCGATCCCTTTTCAACGCTTAAAGTAAACAAATCATTGAAGCGGGATAAAAATTCGCCGGATCGTCGCATCTCAGGCACAACCTCAATCCCGCAGCCGCACGCGCGGCAGTTCCAGGCGAAACGCGGCACCACCCTGCCCCGGCAGATAGGCAATCGTGCCGCCCAGATTGGCCATGATCTCGCGACAAATCGCAAGGCCAAGCCCCGCGCCGCCCGCCTTGGCGTGATCGGTCAAACGCGAGAATTTCTCGAAAATCACCGCCTGTTTGTCCTTGGGAATGCCGAATCCATTGTCGATAAAATCGATCTGGAGGCGGTCGTCGTTTTTGCGCCGGACATGGATCGTCAACTCAGGCCGGGGCGCATCACAATATTTGCGCACATTGGCGATCAGATTGATGAAGACCTGCGCCAGACGATCCGGGTCGGTCTCAATCGCGATATGTTCAGACAATTCAGTGCGCCGGATCAGCAGCCGCACGCCACCGCCCGCCTCGGAGCTTGCATGTAGCGCTCGGTCGATCACATCGTGCAGGTTCGCCCGCGCCCAGTTGAGGCTGACCTGACCGTTTTCCAAGACCGACAGATCGAGCAAATCATCCAACAATCGCGTGAGACGCTGGGCCTCGTCATGGATGATCGTGGAGAACCGCTCAAGGCTTTCGGCGTCCATCTCGCCCGAGTGCCCGGCCTCGCGCAAAATCTCGGAAAACGCCCGGATCGAGGTCATCGGCGTGCGCAATTCATGCGAAATTTGCGACAGAAACGCGTCCTTTTGAATGGAGAGCGCCGTAAGTTTTTCGTTGGCCTCGCGCAATTGCCGCGCGGTGCGGGCCAATTCGTCGGATTTCATTTCGAGCTGGCTGGAATGCTCCATCATCTGCGCGGTCTCATCGGCCACGGCCATCAGGTCCTCGACCGAAACCAAGACCCCGCCCGCAATCTGGCCCAGCATCGCATGCGCCGTGGCGGCCCCGACAGAGCCCGCCATTTCACGCTCCAACCGCTCGATGAAAGCGGGCGTGGTATCGGGGAGATAGCCCTCCTTGCCCTGGGCTTCGGCCTCCGATTGGAACAGGTTTTGCGCCTCGGCGGGGCCCAGAATGCGCTGCGCCATGACCAAAAGGTCCTCGGCCTCGGCAAAGCCATGCGACCAGCCGCGTGTCGAGCCGGAATGCTCGAAAACATTGACGAATTGCGCGCCTTGCAGCCGTTCGACGGGACGCGGGAAGGACAAGAGCGAGCCGAGGATAAAGAGGACCGTGTTGAGCGCCAGAGACCAGCAAATCGCATGCACCACGGGGTCCACCCCCTCGACGCCGAACAAGGCCTGCGGGCGCAGGAAGGTGAGGCCGAAGGGTCCATTTGCCAAAAGCTCCGGCGTAAATCCGGAGGCCGCACCGAAAGACGGCAGAAACATCGTGTAGGCCCAGACAATAAAGCCCAAGACCACGCCACCGATGGCGCCGATCCGCGTGGCGCCGCGCCAGAAAATGCCGCCCAGCATGGCGGGCAGAACCTGCGCCACGCCGGTAAACGAGATCATGCCGATGGAGGCCAGCGCCTCTGAGCCGCCGGAGAAATGGAAATAGAGGTAGCCCAACGCCAGCACGCCAAAAATCGACAGGCGGCGGGCGTAAAGCACAACCCGGCGCACATCGCCCGAAACCATCGCGCCGCCCGAGCGCGACGACAGCCAGATCGGCATGACAATGTGGTTCGACACCATGGTCGAAAGCGCAATGGCGGCGACGATGACCATGGAGGTGGCCGAAGAAAAGCCACCTAAGAAAGACAGCGTCGCCAAGACACGGTGGTCATAGTGCAGCGGCAGGGTCAGGACGAACATGTCAGGGTTCGAGCCTTGGGGGAGGACCTCAAGCCCCACGACCGCGATCGGGATCACGAAAAGCGACATGCCGAAGAGGTAGAGCGGAAAGGCCCAACCTGCTGTGAACACATGGTTTTCGTCGGAGTTTTCGACGACCAAAACCTGAAACATTCGCGGCAAAGTGATGAGGGCGGCCGCCGACAACATCGTGAGCGCGATCCAGCGCGTGCCCATGATCGGATGCTGCGACACGGGCGAGGCGTCGATGCGCGCCATCAGGTCCCCGACCCCGTCGGACAGCCCCCAGACGACAAAGACCCCGACCGCCACCAGCGCCATGAATTTGACGATGGCCTCCAAAGCGATGGCGGTCACCACGCCGTGATGGCGTTCGTTGGCGTCGAGGTTGCGGGTGCCGAAAAGCGTGGTGAACAACGCCAGACCGGTGGCCACCCAAAGCGCGGTTTTGTCGAGATCGGGCAGCACCGCCCCCGTCGGATCATTGGCGCCAAAGACCGCGAAAGACAGCGCCACGGATTGCAATTGCAGCGCAATATAGGGCGTCGTGCCGATGACCGCCAAAAGCGTCACCAAGACGCCCAAAGTGGTGGATTTGCCGTACCGCGACGAGATCAGATCGGCCACGGAGGTGATCCGCTGCACCCGCCCGATCCGCACGAGTTTGCGCAAAATCCACCACCAGCCGATCATCATCAGCGAGGGCCCGAGGTAGATCGTCACGAACTCGAGCCCCGAGCGCACCGCGTAACCCACGGCGCCGTAAAAGGTCCAGGCGGTGCAATAGACGGACAAGGACAACGTGTAGACCCAGGGCGAGCGCAGCCAGCCCAAACGCCCGGCTTCGGCGCGTTTCTCGGCCCAGAAGGCCACGACAAACAACAGGGTCGCATAGGACAGGCAGGCGAGAACGAGAATGTTGAACCGCAGCATCAGCCTGCGTCCTCATTCGGTAGGTCGCCGGTTTTTTCCGGGGTCTTCAGTGCCTCAACAGGCCCTTCCGCCCGGCGCAAAGCGCGCGACAGCCAGATCGTCGCCAAAAGGCCCAAAGCCCAGACCACGAAAACATGCAAAAACGCCCGCGCCCCCGCGCCCACGGGGCGATCCGTGCCCTCGCCGCCCCACAAAAGCGGCAAAAGCCACAGCCCGAACATGAGAAAGGGCAAGAGCCTGAGCGCGTCGATCAGACGCCTGCGCCGGTAAGACGCGCGGGCCAGATAGAGCGGCGCGCGGCCCTCAGCCCGGCCATCAGACATGGGCCTCATCCGCCCCCGCGCCCGACGCCCCAGACGCCAAACGCCGCACGACCTCAAGCATTTCGGTGTTGGAGAACGGCTTGGTCATGAAATGCGACACGCCGGCGGCCTCGGCCATCTCACGGTCCTTTTTCTGGCCGCGCGCGGTGAGCATCAACACGGGCCGCGCGGCGTGATCCGCCATCTCGCGCAGCTCGCGCAGGATCTCGAAACCGGATTTGTTCGGCAACATCACGTCGAGAATGATCACATCCGGCCGCTTGCGCTCGACCGCGGCCACAGCCGTCGCCCCATCCGCATGGGTCTCCACCGTCCAACCATCGCGCGACAGGATGAACCGGATCGCCTCGATGATGTTCGGCTCGTCCTCGATCAAGAGCACGCGCTGTCCCATAATTGCATCTCTCCCCCTGGTTGATGCAGTTTATGGCGCTTTGTCATGCTTATGTCAAAAAATCCTGTGCTTTGCCCTCCCGCGGCAACGCCCACACGATCCGCCAATAAGACCAAGGGTACGGGCCGATCCAGGAAGATCAAATCTGCAACCCCCTTTCGCCGTCTTCCGAACTTTGCCCGGGCCCCCGCACAGTCTAGGTTGCCCATCGCACATTCAAAACCACGGGGGGGGGGCCGAAGCCGCGATCTGCCTTGCCCCGCCAAAGGAGCGCCTCATGCAAAACCCCATTGCCGTGTTTGACGCCGGTATCGGCAGCTATGCCATTGTCGATGAAATCCACAAACGCCTGCCACAACAGGACATTCTCTATTTCGCGGATCGCGCCAGTTTTCCCTACGGCCAAAAATCCCCGGCACAATTGCGTGCCGTCATGCAAAGCACCCTGTCGCGCCTTCAAAGCTACGACCCGGTCGCCATTGTCATGGCCTCCAACGCACCCTCGATCATGGTGCTCGACGACATCCGCGCCTTCTGCAATGTGCCTCTCTACGGCGTTTTTCCACCGCTGGAGCAGGCGCTGGATCTCTCGGTGACAGGCCATGTTGGCATTATGGGGGTCGCTTCCCTGACCGAAAGCGAAATGCTGACACGTTTCATCGCAGCCCGAACCGATCAGCCGCAAAACGTTGCCCGGATCAATGCGTCCGCAATGGTCCGTTTGGTCGAAAGCGGGGCGTTCCTATTCGATCCCGATGCCACACAACAGGCGGTCTCGGTCTTTATGGAGGATGTCTTCGCCCGGCATCCGGATATTGACACGCTCACCCTGTCAAGCACGCACCTGCCATGGCTGCGCCCATTTTTCGAACGTGCCCGCCCGACCTGTCGCTTTCTCGATCCGGCGGCGGACATTGTCACGGCGCTCTGCACCCGGATTGAGGGCACAAACGCCTCAGGAACCGGCCAGATACAGGGGCTGGTCACCGAAACGCCCGATTATGACCTTGCCACTTTCCGCAAGATGCTGGCCCAGATCGGCGCAGACATTCCACTCACACCTGTGACGTCCTAACCTGCTCAGTCGTCTTCCGGCACCTCAAGCACCATCGAGGGTTCGCGCCGCGCCGGGCACTCGATGCGGGCGCAGACACGACAGGACGTGCCGATGCCATGCACTTCGCCGTCGCGTACCTCCATGTCGAGCTGATCCAAAGGCATGAAAAGCATCGTCGCCTCGATCACCTCCGGCGCGTCGAAGCTTTCCGGGCGTTGCGGCTGCGCAATCGCATAGGCGAGGTAGCGGCGTGGCGGTTGGCTATGCTGTTCGACCACGCGTCTGACCGGCACCATGGGGCGCAAGAGCGCTTGATAGAGCGGCCAGAGCGGGCATGCGGCACCAAAACGCGGCGGCGCAAAGCCATCGAGCGGTTTGCGGTGGGTCAGCGCGCCGGAACCATCGCAGATCGCCAAGCCCATCGGCGGGCGCGTCTCAGAGGCCGGAAGGCTCGCCAGACGCCGCATCGCCGCCGACAACTCCACCCCCATGGCCTGCGCCAGCGCTGAAGGGTCGGGACCGTGGCGCGAAATGATCGCCTCCACCATAGCTTGCGGCATTTTCTCGGCCTCGGCGCGGGCGCGCAGCACCCATTTGCGCGCGAGACTGCGCGCGGCGGGGGTGCGCAACCCGCCCTCGCCTGACAGATCGGGCATCTTGCCCTGCTCCAGCTCCGGCAGGACGAAATCGCGCGCCGCCAGCCAGGCCTCCACCTCTTCGAGCGGCGAGGCCAGCGTGTCCTCGGATTTGCCCACCGTATCGAGATAGCTCACCAGCGCCTGCGAGCCGTCTGCGAGGCGTTGACTGTCCTCATAGAGGTTGCGGTGAAAGCGCGCCTGCCAATCGCGGTCGATCTCGCCCGCGTTGTTGAGAATGCCCGCGGTCGAGCGGATCGCGGTCACGGTGGAGAGCACCTCGTGCAGACTGTCGGAGAGAAACGGGTCATGCGCGAGACGGTCGTTCAGCGCCTCGACCCGGCGTTCGAGCGCGGTGATCCGGTTGCGCTGCGCCACCACAAGCGCCGCCCAGCCGGGAAAACGCCCGGCGAATTCCTCGGCGCGTTGGGTTTCCGGCAGGCTGACGGGCTTGCCCTCCTGTGGCCGCAGCCCGCTGGTGCTGGCAGCCTCTTGCAGGCCTTCCATCAGCGGCAGTTCGGCCCCCTCAGACAGAGCCGTCGGCTCGACGCCCAGCTCGCGCGCCAGATCGATCAACAACTTGCCGCCGATTCTACGCCGGTTGTGTTCGATGAGGTTCAAATAGGCCGGAGAGATGCCCACGGCGCGCGCCAAATCGGCCTGTTTCACGCCTTTGAGCGTGCGTCTTTCCCGAATGCGCGTGCCCGTTAACGCTGATCTCGGCATGTTTGCCCCCCTCTTCCCGTGTAATCCGCTGCGCGGATCGCCTTTGACCGTCCTTCGCTATAAAACTCGTTTTTCAAACGCAGCACAAAATTCCGACGCCTTCTCAAGGCTTTTCCGCGCGCGCAAAGCACAGTATTCTGCGAATGCGGGAAAACGGATTTACAATGCATACAATAGTATTGTGTAATCATTAACAAAAAAAGTGTTAAATACAAAGCACTTGTTGATGGGTTTTCGAAGGTCGCCCAATACTACTCCCATCTCGTTTACAGCCATAACTTGAGTGCCTCACACCTCGGCACGAACGGGATCTGTGCATCGCCTGGGCTTCGGGGAGGAACTCCGGGCGATGCACCGAAGACCGCAGGCGACCGATCTGGTCCGAATGTCCGGGCCAAATCTGGGCCACATGCCTGCGCCGAATTGATGGGCCGAATATCTGGGAGGAATATAGATGTCCAAAACCGATCTGACACGCCACACAACACGCCGCACGGTGCTAAGAACCGGAGCCATTGCCGGCGCCGGTCTGGCGCTGCCGACGATTTTCACCTCTGGCGCCCGCGCCTTTACCAACGAACCGATGGGCGGCACCGTGACGCTCGGCTTCAACGTGCCGCAATCGGGCGCCTATGCCGACGAGGGCGCCGATGAGCTGCGCGCCTATCAATTGGCGGTTGAGCACCTCAATGGCGAGGGCGACGGCGGCATGCTCAACACCTTCAGCTCGAAGGTCTTGGAAGGCAACGGCATCATGGGCAAGAAGGTCGAATATGTGACCGGCGACACCCAGACCAAATCCGATGCGGCACGGGCCTCGGCGAAATCCATGATCGAAAAAGACGGCGCGGTGATGATCACCGGCGGATCAAGCTCGGGCGTGGCCGTGGCGGTGCAAGGCCTGTGCCAAGAGGCAGGCGTGATCTTTATGGCGGGGCTGACGCATTCCAACGACACAACCGGAAAAGACAAGAAAGCCAATGGCTTCCGCCACTTCTTTAACGCCTATATGTCGGGGGCAGCCCTCGCGCCGGTGCTGGCCGCGCGCTATGGTGCGGATCGCAAGGCCTATCACCTGACCGCCGATTACACCTGGGGCTGGACGCAAGAAGAAAGCATCGCGGCAGCCACCGAAGCCTTGGGTTGGCAGACCGTGAACAAGGTCCGCACTCCCTTGGGCGCTGGCGATTTCTCGTCCTACATCACGCCGGTGTTGCAAACGGATGCGGATGTTCTGATCCTGAACCACTACGGCGGCGATATGGTCAACTCGCTGACCAACGCGGTGCAATTCGGGCTGCGCGAAAAGATGGTCAACGGCAAGCAATTCGAGATCGTCGTGCCGCTGTTCTCGCGTCTGATGGCGCGCGGTGCGGGCGAGAATATCAAAGGCATTTTGGGCTCCACCAACTGGCATTGGTCTTTGACCGATGAGGGGTCGCAGGCCTTTGTGCGGAGCTTTGGCACCAAATACGGCTTCCCGCCGTCGCAGGCCGCGCACACCTGTTATGTGCAGACGCTTTTGTATGCCGATGCCGTGGCGCGTGCTGGATCGTTCAACCCCTGTGCCGTGGTCGAAGCGCTCGAAGGCTTTGAGTTCGACGGGCTGGGCAACGGGCCGACGCTCTACCGCGCCGAGGATCACCAGTGCTTCAAAGACGTGCTCGTGGTGCGCGGCAAAGAGAACCCGACGTCCGAGTTCGACCTCTTGGAAGTGGTCGAAGTGACGCCTGCGTCTCAGGTCACCTACGCTCCAGATCACCCGATGTTCGCGGGCGGCGCGCTCGGGGCCTGTAACGCGGGCTAAGCCGTTCCACGCGAGGGGGTAACACCCTAAAGGCAAGAGGCGGCCCGAACCGTAAGAGCGGCGGGCCGGCCATATTCCACACGACAGTCAAACCAAGGCCCCTTGCGGATTTCACCCGCGAGACCGGGAGAGGTTTGGCGCAACTGGGGGAAACCATGGAAACCATCCTTCTGCAATTGCTCAACGGGCTGGACAAGGGCTCGGCCTATGCGCTCATTGCGCTGGGGCTGACGCTGATTTTCGGCACTTTGGGCGTGGTCAATTTCGCCCATGGCGCGATTTTCATGATTGGCGCCTTTTGTGCCGTGACGCTGTCCAAGCTGTTGAACCTGTCATTTGAGACGATTGATCCCGACAAGGTCGATTTCCTCGGCAATCCGGCCAAGATCAAAACACCCTATGTCGAGGCCTGGTTCGGACCTGAATTCGGTCATGCTTTGATCGACTGGTCGGTGCCTCTGGCGATCCTGTTTTCCATCCCGATCATGATCGTGGTGGGCTTTGCCATGGAACGCGGGCTGATCAAGCATTTCTACAAACGCCCACATGCCGACCAGATTCTCGTGACCTTTGGTCTGGCGATCGTCTTGCAGGAGATCATCAAGTATTTCTACGGTGCCAACCCGATCTCGACCCCTGCTCCCGATGCCTTCAAAGGCTCTTTTGATTTCGGCGCGATGCTGGGGTTCGATCCCAATCTGATCATCTACCCCTACTGGCGGCTGATCTATTTCGGCTTTGCCGCGGTCGTCATCGGGGCGGTGTTCTCATTCTTGCAATTCACCACCTTTGGCATGGTCGTGCGCGCCGGCATGGCGGATCGCGAGACCGTGGGACTATTGGGCATCAACATCGACCGGCGGTTCACCATCATGTTCGGGCTGGCCTCGGCCGTCGCGGGCGTCGCGGGCGTGATGTATGCGCCGATCCTCTCGCCCAACTATCACATGGGGATGGATTTTCTGGTACTTTGCTTTGTCGTCGTGGTGGTCGGCGGCATGGGCTCCCTGCCCGGCGCTGTGGCTGCGGGGTTCCTCTTGGGCATTCTTGAGAGTTTCTCCTCGATGAATGCCGTCAAATCGGTGCTTCCCGGCATCGACCAGATCATCATCTATGTCGTCGCCATCGTGATCCTTCTGACCCGTCCGCGCGGTCTGATGGGCAAAAAAGGCGTGATGGAGGAGTAACTTATGTTCGGGCTTAACAAAAAAGACAGGTCTTTCCTGCTGATCGTGATTGCACTCACTTTGCTAACGCCGATCCTGTTGCAACCCTTTCCGGCGGGATCGGAACTGGCACAGTTCAACGGCGGCTATCCCGATCTGATGCAGAAAATCGCGATTTTCGGCATCTTCGCGGTCGGGTTCAACATCCTCTTTGGCCTCACCGGCTATCTCAGCTTTGGCCACGCGGCCTTCCTTGGCATCGGCTCCTATGCCGCTGTCTGGATGATGAAGCTTTTGACCATGAATGTGATCCCCGCAATCATGCTCGCCATGGTGGTCTCCGGCCTCTTCGCCGCCGCCATCGGCTATGTCTCGCTGCGCCGGTCGGGCATCTACTTTTCGATCCTGACACTGGCCTTCGCGCAGATGTCCTACAAGATGGCCTATTCGGTGCTGACCCCTCTGACCAATGGCGAGACCGGGTTGCAGCTTGCCCTCGACGATCCACGCATCCTCGATGGCGCAGCAGAGGGCAGTTCCTTGCCCGTGACCAACATCTTCGGTCTGGCGATGAATTCCTCTTATAAACTGGAGGCTTTGGGCCGGGTGTTCACCTTTAATGTCGGCTATTATTTCTGCGCTTTCATCGCGATCCTGGCCTTTTACGTGGCCATCCGGCTGTTCCGGTCTCCCTTTGGCATGATGCTCCGCGCGGTGAAATCCAACCAGCAGCGCATGACCTACACCGGCCTCGATCCGAAACCCTACACTTTGGCGGCCTTTGTGATCTCGGGCATGTATGCGGGGCTTGCGGGCGGGCTTTTGGCGGCGATGGACCCGCTCGCGGGCGCGGATCGGATGCTTTGGACCGCAAGCGGTGAAGTTGTGATCATGACCATCCTTGGCGGCGCAGGCACCCTGATGGGGCCGGTTCTGGGCGCGGGTGTGATCAAATATCTCGAGAACATCTTCTCGAAGATCAACGAAGGCGTGCTGCATGGCTGGTTCTCTTTCCTGCCCGACGGCGTCGAAGATGTGGTGATCTGGATCTTTGCGCGGTTCACCGGCGAGGGCTGGCACCTGACCCTTGGCGTGACCTTCATGCTGGTCGTGACCTTCCTGCCGGGCGGTCTGATCGAAGGGCTGCGGCGGCTGTCGAAACGGATCAAACACGGCTCGCAAAAGCGCGACAAATACGATGACCCGGACCCGGAGCACCGCCCCGACCCCGGCAAACGCGTTGCAGGAGAATGAACATGACCTCACTCCCGATCCCGGCGCGGAGCAAAGGCCGCAGGCCGCCGCGCCATCGCCTGACCGTCCCTCGGTCTGGCGATTTGCAAAGCCCCACACCGATGCAGTGTTACCCGGATTTTGCCAACATAAAGCACGCCGCTGAAACCTCTTATCGCCAGCCCCCGGTCAGCCGACCGCACGGCTTGCACATCGAAACATAAGGAGGACCACCCATGGGAATTCTTGAAGTCAAAGGCGTCGGCAAACGCTTCGGCGGCCTTCAGGCCTTAGGCGACGTCACCCTCTCCATCGAGGAAAACACCGTCCACGCCATCATCGGCCCGAATGGAGCGGGGAAATCGACGCTGCTCAATTGTCTCGTCGGCAAACTCATCCCGGATGAGGGTTCTGTCACCTTCGCAGGCACTTCGGTTCTGGGCCGCAAACCGCATGAGATCAACCAGTTGGGCATTTCTCGCGTCTTCCAAACCCCTGAAATCTTTGGCGATCTCACGGTGATGGAAAACATGATGATCCCCTGTTTTGCCAAACGCGACGGCGCCTTTCGGATGCATGCCATCGAGAGCATGGAGCAAGAGGCTGAGCTGATCGCCAAGGCCGAAGCCATGCTCGCCGATGTCGGCATGTTGGAGAAACGCGAGATGATCGCATCGTCGATGTCGCGCGGCGACAAGCGGCGGTTGGAGATCGCCATGTGTCTGGTGCAGGAGCCGAAACTTCTGTTGCTGGACGAGCCCACGGCGGGCATGGCGCGGGCCGACACCAACAACACCATCGCGCTTTTGAAAGAGATCAAAGAGACCCGCGACATCACCATCGCGATCATCGAACACGATATGCATGTGGTGTTTTCCTTGGCCGACCGGATCACCGTTCTGGCGCAGGGCACGCCTCTCGTTGAAGACACCCCCGACAACATCAAGGGCAACCCCAAAGTCAAAGAAGCCTATCTGGGCGAAACGCAGCAGGTGTAAAAGATGAGCGATACTTTCAACCCGAACGCCAACCACGCCCAGAACGCGCCCGCGTTTTTCTCCGCTTGGGATGTGCATGCGTATTATGGCGAAAGCTACATCGTGCAGGGCGTCACCTTTAACATCCACGAGGGCGAAATCCTCGCCCTTCTGGGCCGCAACGGTGCGGGCAAGACCTCGACACTTCGTGCGCTGGCCCGGCTCGACAGCCCGGCGGTGACCCATGGTGAGATCTGGCTCGATCACAAGCATCTTCATACCAAGACCTCCTATGAGGCCGCCGTCGAAGGCATCGCTTTGGTGCCGGAAGACCGCCGCATCATCCCCGGCCTGACGGTCGAAGAAAACCTGCAACTGGCGCAGATCGTGGAACCCGTCGGCTGGTCTCTGGATCGGCTCTATGATCTTTTTCCGCGCCTCCGCGAGCGGCGCAAACAGGAGGGCATCACGCTCTCGGGCGGCGAACAACAGATGCTCGCCATCGCCCGCGCGCTGGCCCGTGACATCAAGGTGCTGCTTTTGGATGAACCTTACGAAGGCCTCGCGCCCGTCATTGTGGACGAGATCGAAAAGACGCTGCGCATCATCAAAGAGCAAGGCATCACCACCGTTCTGGTCGAACAAAACGCCGTACGCGCCCTCAATCTCGCGGATCGCGCGGTGATTTTGGACACCGGGCGGGTGGTCTACGATGGTAGTGCTAAAGAAGTGCTTGAGAATGAAGCGCTCAGAGCCGAATATCTGGCCATCTGAGACAACGCCCCTCCCGAAGCGCCGGGCCGGGCCAGCTTTGGGAGGAGCCAGCATGACCGACACATCCTATTCCCCATCCGACGCTTTCGCAGCGAACGCCTTGATTTCCGAGGAGAAATACGAGGAGCTGTACAAACAATCCATCGAGGACCCCGTTTCCTTCTGGGCGGAGCAAGGCAAGGTTCTCGACTGGATGGAGCCCTACACGCAGGTCAAGAAGACCTGTTTCGATTTCGGGCGCGTGGACATCAAATGGTATGCCGACGGCGTCTTGAACGTCTCCGCCAACTGCATCGACCGTCATCTGTCGAAAAAATCCCTGCAAACCGCGATCATTTTCGAGCCGGACGA
>NZ_JAIVLK010000005.1 GCF_020524585.1 Celeribacter naphthalenivorans | reverse complement strand
GCGAACAATCCGTCGACGCCCGTGCGGCAGAATTCGTCCGTCACGACATGCGTCCGGTCGATTTTCACGCCCGCCTCCTCGAGGCCCAGCCCCTCGACATTGCCGACGATACCGACCGCCGAAATCACCGTGTCGAACTCTTCGGTGGTGACTTTGCCGTCCGCTTCAAAATGCGCCGTCACCTTGCCTTTAGCGCGGTCGAGTTTCTTCACGGTCGTCTTTTGCAGGATCTTCATCCCCTGCTTTTCGAACTGTTTTTTGGCGAAGGCAGAGATGTCTTTGTCTTCGACTGGCAGCACGCGATCCATCACCTCGACGACCGTCGTGTCGGCGCCCAACGTGTTGTAAAAGCTCGCGAATTCAATGCCGATAGCGCCCGATCCGATGACCAAAAGCTTCTTCGGCATCCGCGTCGGCACCAAAGCATGGCGGTAGGTCCAAACGAGATCGCCGTCGGCCTCCAGCCCCGGCAGCTCACGCGCCCGCGCGCCCGTGGCGACGATGATGTTTTTGGCGGTCAAAGTCTCGGTGCCCTTGTCGGTTTTGACCGCGACCTTGCCTTTGCCCGCGAGCTTGGCCTCGCCCATGATCGCGGTGATTTTGTTCTTTTTAAACAATCCCTTGATCCCGCCATTCATCTGCGCCGCGACCCCGCGCGAGCGCTTGACGATGGCGTCGAGATCAAACCCGATGTCGCCCGCCGAGAGGCCGAATTCCTTGGCGCGGTGCATCTGGTGATAGACCTCCGCCGAGCGCAACAGCGCCTTCGTCGGAATACAGCCCCAGTTCAGACAAATCCCGCCCAGATTCTCGCGCTCGACACAGGCGACCTTAAGCCCCAACTGCGCCGCACGAATGGCGGCCACATAGCCACCGGGGCCTGCGCCGATCACGATGAGGTCGAAAGATGTGTCAGACATGGTGGGTCCTCCCGAAACCAGAAATTAGTTTGACACTAAACTATCTGGAAAAACGGAGCAATGAAGCTCTACACATTCCACATGAAATGCTGCATCCCGCCCAATGCATAGCTCGGACGGGATGCGCATAGCTTAGATTATGTGAAAAAGTCAGGCCGCGATGGGTTGAAGCCCGCGCAAAATCTCCGCGTAGCCACCTTCGGCGAGGAACCGCGCCTCGCTTTGCGTCGTGGCCCGTGCCAGTGCCGCATTGCGATAGGGGAAACGCCCGAACATGCGAATGACCTCGCGATGCGCCTTGGCGTGCAAAAGATTGCTCTCTTCGCCTTTCAACCGTTCACAGATCAGCCGCACGCAGCGTTCCTGATCGGAGAGGTTTTCGCTGTGCATCATCGGCAGGTAAAAGAACTGGCGCGCGGGCGCATCGATCCGCATGTCCCAGCCCTTGTCCACTGCCGCTTTCGCTGCGGCCAGAGACATCGCGTCGGAGGCAAAGGCCTTGGCCTCGCCGCGGAACATGTTGCGCGGCATTTGGTCGTTGAGGATGATGTAGGCCAAAGCGCCCGACGGGTACGTGAGCCAAAGCGAATAGGCCCCCTCCTGCGCCTTCTGCCAGGTCGGCAGAAACGCGTCACGAATCCGCTGATCGAGCGCCTCATCGGCCACATACCATTGCGACGGATCCAGCTCATCAAGCCAAAAGGCCAAAATGTCCTCGGGGGTTTTCTCAGCGCTGTGCATGTGTCGTCGCTCCTGGGGCAAAACTTTACAGAAGCGTTACAAAGCCCAAGGTGCGGCACAAGTTAATTATCGCTAACACCGCGTCACTTTTCCTATTGTTGCGCATTTACAGCATTTCACGCACGATCCTCCACCTGAGCCTCGGCCTCTTGATGGGCCTCGGCCTCCTCCGCCATGTCGTTCATGTCGTTGGCGACCTCCTGCGCGAGCTCGGCCACCACCGTGGTCGTCGAGGGCATCACCGCCACATAGGAGGATGTGTCCTCCACCGCCGCGCGCCGCGTCATCCGCCAAAGCGCATAAAGCGCGATGCCACCCAAGAGAAAAATCTGGAACACCCAATAGCCCTGCGGCCCGAAGCCCGTCATCATGTAACCGGCAATCAAAGGACCGCCGACGGCACCGACGCCATTGATGAAAATCAGCCCCCCCGAGGAGGCGGCCATGTCTTCGGGTTCGAGATAGTCATTGGTGTGGGCGATGAGCAGCGAATACAGCGGGGTGGCCATGCCCCCGGCAATAAAGCCCGCTGCGAGCACGAAGACATAGCTCTGCGCGAAAATCGCCCCTAGAATACAGGCGAAAGCGCCGACACCTGCGGCACCGAAAATCACTTTGCGGCGGTCGGAGCGGTCCGAAATCCAGCCGATCGGCAGCTGAAAGAACAGCGCCCCCATATAGATTGCCGCCACGAAAGCGGAGATTTGGCCAAGCGTGAAGCCAGCCTGCCCGCCGTACACCGCAGCCATAGCCATTTGCGAGGCAAAGACGCCGCCCATCAAGAACATGCCGATGCAGCCCAGAGGCGAAATGCGGAACAACTCGACGAGAGAGAGCGGTTTCGAAGTCTCAAACGCAGGGGTTGGCGAGATCGACAAAAGGATCGGCGCGAAGGAGATCGACACGAGAACGGAGGGGATGATGAAGAGCACAAAGCCCGAAGGATCACCCTTGGCCAGAATCCACTGCGCGGCGATGATGCCCACAGTTTGCACCAGCATATAGGCAGAAAGCACCTTGCCGCGCTGTTCGTTGGTGGTGGAATTGTTGAGCCAGCTTTCCGCCGTCACGTAAACGCCCGAGAAACAGAACCCCAAAACCACCCGCAGCGCGGTCCAGACCCAGGGGTTCGCCACCACCGGAAACAGGATGAGCGCCGCCGAAATGAAAGAGGCCAGCGCGGCAAAGACCCGCACATGGCCGACGCGCCGAATGAGACGCGGCGCGACCTGAGAGCCGCCGAGGAAGCCCGCGAAATAGGCCGACATGACCATGGAAATCTCGAAGGTGGAGAACCCTTCAGCCACGCCGCGCACACCCAAAAGCGTGCCCTGCAGGCCGTTGCCAATCATCAGAAGCATGATCCCCAAAAGGAGGGGCGCGGAGGAAGAGATCACTTTATTCATGGCGGGACCCTAGGAGATTCGGGTTGAGAGGGAAAGCAGACTGCCGCGCAGAACCACCATTGCCCCGCGCCTTTTACACCGCACATCTTACCCGGATGTTAAGGTTAACGCGCTAGACGTACCGCCATATGCCGCAGATTTCAGACCTCACTCCGCATGCGGCAACAACAAAGACGCATCGCCATAGGAGAAAAACCGATAGCCCTCCGCCACGGCATGATCATAGACCGCCCGCATCCGCTCACGCCCCATGAGCGCGGAGACCAGCATCAACAACGTGCTTTTCGGCAAGTGGAAATTGGTCATAAGCGCATCGGCCACACGGAAGTCATAGCCCGGCTTGATGAAAATATCGGTCTCCCCCAGGAAGGGCGCAATCACACCCGGCGCGGGCGCGGCACTTTCAATGAGGCGCAGCGCCGTGGTGCCGACCGGGATCACCCGCCCGCCCTTTTGTTTCGTGGTGTTGATCTCGAGGGCCGCGCCCTCGGACACCTCGCCCCACTCCGAATGCATCTTATGGTCAGACACATCGTCGACCTTCACCGGCAGGAACGTCCCCGCGCCGACATGCAACGTCACATAGGTGAACTCGACGCCCTTTTCCGCGAGCGCCTTCAACAGCGGCTCATCGAAATGCAATGACGCCGTGGGGGCGGCCACCGCGCCCATGTTGCGCGCCCAGACGGTTTGGTAGTCTTCCTTATCCTGCGCGTCGGCCTTGCGTTTGGCCTCGATATAAGGCGGCAAGGGCATGGACCCGGCCTCCGCCAGCGCCTTGTCGAAATCCTCGCCCGAGAGGTTGAACGCGACCACGGCCTCGCCGTCTTCTTTCGCAATCAGGGTGGCGGAGAGATCATCGGAGAACCGCACCTCCTCGCCTTCCTTGATCTTTTTCAAGGGCTTGATCAGCGCCCGCCACTGCCCTGCCTCGGCCTGTGGCTCCAAAAGCGTGACCTCGATCTTCGCCTCCTGATAGCCCTGCGCCGTGTCACGGCCACGCTTGCCCGTGAGCCGCGCGGGCAGCACTTTCGTGTCATTCAAAACCAACCGGTCGCCGGGCTGAAACCAGTCCAAGAGATCGGTGACATGCCCGTCCACAATCCGCGAAGGCGTCGCCACCAAGAGCCGCGCCGACGAGCGCGGTTTGGCCGGACGCGTGGCAATCAGCGCCTCGGGCAGGTCGAAATCGAAGTCGGAAAGTTTCATATGTGCCTCAGATTTGGTTTCACTGATCGCCCGCCGGTGCCTTGCGGAAAATATTGCGCAACGCCCCCGGCGTGAGCAGAGACAGCGGATTGACGCCCACGGAGGGGGATTTGGCCGCGCCCGTCAACGTGTAGGTGAAGCCGAACAACCCCTCGCCCTTGCGCGACACGATCTGGCCCAGCGCGTTGACGAAATAGATCGGCGAGACCACACCCTGCATGTCCACGGTCTTGGCCGCGGTGTCATAAAGCCCTTCGATGGTGATGCCAAGGGACGGCCCCTCGGCCGTTGCCCCTTTGACAGTCAACCGCCCGGGCCGCAGGGTGAAATCGCTTTGCGTATGGGTAAAGAGAATCCCGCCGCCCCCGGTCATTTGTTCGATCAGACCGACCACGGAAATCGCCGACAAAAGCTCGGCCAAAGAGGGTGCGGATTGCACGCGGATGTCGTCGATGGTGACCCGCCCATCAAAACTACCCTCTTCCGGCAAGGCGGTCAGCCCGAGATTCAACACCCCACCCGAGGCGCGTTCCAGCACGCCGGTGGCGGAGACCACAGCGCCCGCGTCCTGCGAGGTGGCGGTGATGGTCGGGCCATGCACGCCGGGACGGATCGTGCCGGTCAGGGCGCCCGTGCCATTCAGCCGTCCACTGAACGACCCGGTGACGCCCGCCCCCGAGGACAACCGCGCGGAAAAGCCATGGAGCGCCAGCCCCTCGCTGAGGGTCAGCCGATCGAGTTGCACCTCGATGGGCACGGGTCCTGTGGTGCCGCCACCGCCCGAGCCGCCAAATGTCGCCCGCGCCAGATTGAGCCGCCCGCCGGTGATCTCGACTTTCACGGGTTTGCCCGCCCCCTGCCCCACGATGGACAGCGGCGCATCGAACCAATCGCCCAAAGTGACACGGCCAAAGCTCAGCCGTTCGAATTGCCCGCCCGGCGCAATCTCCACCCGCCCCTCACGCGCCGAAAGCCCCGCGCCGGACAGCTCAAATGTGGTGATCTCAGGCTGCGGCCCTGCCGTGCCTTTGAGCACCAATTGCCCACGGGTGCCCGCCGGTTTGCCATAGCCCACCGGCGCGAACGACAGGCGCAGGCCGGAGAGATCGGAGGTGACTTCGAACGCGGGCGGCTGGCCTTTTCTGAGCGCCACAGACAGAGCGCCCTCGGTCTCGCCCGCGATCATGCCCTTGGGCAGCGCAATGTTGAACGTGTCCAAAAGCGCCTGATTGATCCGCGCCTGACCGACCATGTCGGAGCGGCCTTTGTGATCGGGGCCGAAATTCTTGCGCCACTGGCCGGACATCTGCGCCGTGCCGATCCGGGCCGCCCCCGCAATCGACAGGCCCGAAGGATCCATGGTCAGCGCCAGCCGATCCGCACTCAGCACCTGCCCCGGCATCAATTGATCGGTCGAAACCTCCGTCAGAGTGCCGTTCAACAGGAAATTCACGTCCTCGAACATCACCTTCTTGATCAGTGGAAAGCCGATCTGACCGGTAAGTGCCGCCTGCCCTTCGGCCACATCCGGGCCAAAGGTGGACTCGCGCAGCGCATTGAAGGGCGGTCCAGCGACCAGCGCCAGCCCGGCCTCGACCGAGGATTGCGTTTTCAACCCGATCTCAAGTCGCGCAGGTTTCACGAAAATATCCGGGATGCGCAGCACCGTGCCCGCAACCTCCACCGGCCCGCCAGAAGGCGCCTCGATGGTGCCGCCGTTCATGGTGATGGTCATGGCCGAACCAAAGAGCGCACCGTAGCCATGCCCCTCGGACACAGGCGGCAACGCGGCCATGTAGCGCATGTCGAGACCCTCGAAATCCCAATCCATGGCAAGCGTCGGCTGGCTCAGTCCCGGCGCAAACCGCAGCGCCAGATCGAGATCGCGGTAGGTCGCGTCAAAGATATTCTCCGCCATCCAGCTTCGCGTGTTGGTGGCGGCAGCGGGCGGCCAGAGCGCCATCAGCTCGGCCTGTGTCATCTCATCGACCGACAGATCGAGCGCGGCGGACCAGCCGTCTGGCCCCGCCTCGGCGCGCCCCTTGCCGCGCAGCCAAAGATCGCCCTGCGCCAGGTCGATCTGGCCGAAATCGAGCACAAATGGATCGAGCCTCAGCTTGGCCGTGATCAGCGCCTGATCGAACACCAGCGGCTCCGGGAACAGCCCCTCGGGGGCCACGCGCAGCTCCGAAATGCGCCACTGCCCGGTGAAACTCTGCGGCCAGCTGCCCTCGAAATCCCGAAGCAACACTTGGCCCTGACTGGTGATGTCGAGCGCGTCGGTCGCGAGCCGCAGTTCGGGAAAGAGGATGCGTTTGCCAACAGGGTCGTAGTCGAAATACCCCTTGGCACCTTCGAAATCGAGCGGTTCGGCCCCCTCGGCGGCAACGATCTGGCCGGCCTCGATCTCGAGCGAACCGGTGTATTGCGCCAATTGCCCGTCCGGCCCGATCTCGGCGCGCATCGCCGCCGAAATCGGCGCATCCACGACGGAGAGAAACGAAAGCGTCGGGCTTTGCAGCGCGAAATCGCGTGCGGGCGCATTGTCCATATTGAGCGAGATCGACGAGGCCAGTGAGCCCTTCTTCGAGCCAAAACCAAGCTCGATTTTCGCCAAGTCTTCGGTGCCATTGAAAATCTCGAAATTCATCGTGATATCAATGTCCTGATCCGTATTGACCAGGGTCACGCCCGCATCCGTCGCCTGCCAGATCCGGCCAGACCGCGCGTCTTCCAAGGACACGGTCAACTCGCGCGCCTCGATCCGGGAAATGCCAGAGAGCGGATCGGTGGAAAAGGCGCGATCGATGGCCTCAAGCACTTCGACCCCAGACCCCGTCACCCGCTGCGTGCCGCCGAAATCCAGCGCGAAAGCGCCGTCCTGACTGCGCCGCACGGTGATCTGCGCCCCCGACAGTCTGAGCGTATCGGGGCGAAGCTGGCGGGCTTTGAGCGCCTCTTTCGACAGCACCGCGCGCAGCTCATTGAGCCGGGCAATCTCGGCGCCGGTGCCGTCGATCAGACCCACGTTGCGCGCCGTGACACGCGGCACGAAATGGCTGTCGACAATGGCGATGATCTCGCCGATGGAGACCTCGGGGCCATTGAGTTCGCTGTTGATCTTGCGCTCGATCCGACTGGTGATCGCCTCGGGAAAGGTGATCTCGCGCCCGGTGATGGCCAGCACCGCAAGGGCCGCGAAAATCACCAACGCCATGAGAAACGCCAGCGTCCAGAACCCGATGATGTGATGAGTCGGGCGCTTCTTGCGCTCCGGTCCGGGCACAGGTTTGACCTCCGATTCCGGCACAGAGACCTGCTCCGCAGCGGCCTCCGGGGCCTCTTCGGTCACATCACCTTTGTCCTGTGAGATCGGCTCACGCATGCGTCTGCTCTCGGTATCCTCTTTGACGGGATCGGTTTCATCTTGTCGCAAAGCGGCCTAAAACGAAACCGAAAGCCTCTGCAACGCGTAAAGCACTATGTCAGCAGATATGAGGAGACAAATATGCTTGATCTTGGCACGACAGCCCCCGACTTTACCCTGCCCCGCGACGGCGGCAGCGATGTGACGCTCTCCGATCTCAAAGGTCAAAAGGTGGTTCTCTATTTCTATCCGAAAGACAACACCCCCGGCTGCACCACCGAGGCGCTGGATTTCACCGCGCTGAAATCCGAGTTCGAGGCGGCGGGTGTCGCGGTCTTTGGCATTTCGAAGGACTCGGTCAAAAAGCACGACAATTTCTGCGCCAAGCATTCTTTGGGCATCCCGCTTTTGTCCGATGAGAACGGCACGGTCTGTGAGGACTACGGCGTTTGGGCGGAGAAAAACATGTATGGCAAGACC
Organism: Celeribacter naphthalenivorans; assembly: GCF_020524585.1. Classification (GTDB taxonomy): domain Bacteria; phylum Pseudomonadota; class Alphaproteobacteria; order Rhodobacterales; family Rhodobacteraceae; genus Celeribacter; species Celeribacter naphthalenivorans. The sequence continues at coordinate 368,560 of NZ_JAIVLK010000005.1, read as the reverse complement.
TTTTGGGGCATTGTGCGCGCGACCTATCTCATTGATGAAGAAGGCAAAGTTGCACATATCTGGCCAAAGGTGAAAGTCGCGGGCCACGCGAGCGAGGTGCTTGAAGCCGCAAAAGCATGAGCCTTACTCTGGCTGAAATGGCCGAGGCGGTGCTGCGCACCGCCGACGGTCGTGAAAAGACCGCCCTGTCGCATAAATACGCCGCACTTTGGCGTGAAAGCCGCGCGGGAGGAACACCGATTCCGCTCGGCACGGCCAATCCGCCGATGCAACCCGCACGGCCTGCGCGTCCGGAGCTTTTGAACCCGCGCGATGTGCCGAAGCGCAAACCCGGAAGCCCCGAAGGCCGCAAGGCGATCCTGCATGCCATTGCACATATCGAACTGAATGCGGTGGATTTGCACTGGGATATCGTCGCGCGCTTTACACATATCGACATGCCGCTCGGGTTCTACGACGATTGGGTGAAATCGGCGGATGAGGAAAGCAAGCATTTCAATCTGGTCTGTGACCGGTTGGAGGCGATGGGGTCTTTCTACGGCGACATGCCCGCACATGCCGGGATGTGGCGCGCCGCCGAGGACACGGCGGAGGACATCATGGGGCGGCTTGCGGTCGTGCCGATGGTTCTCGAGGCGCGAGGACTCGACGTGACGCCGGGCATGATCAAGATTTTCCAGAACGCCAAGGACCCCGAGACAGTCGCCGCGCTCGACGTGATCTACGCTGAAGAGGTCGGCCATGTCGCCTATGGTGCGAAATGGTTCAACTTTCTCTGCGGGCGACAGGGCATTGATCCGAAAGAGGAATTCCACGCCCTCGTGCGCCGTTATTTCCCGGGTGGCACCAAAGCGCCCTTCAACGAGGAAAAACGTGCCGAAGCGGGCATGCCGCCGGATTTCTACTGGCCTCTGGCTGAGGAATTGCCGCCTGCCTGGAGCTGAAAGCCCGCCCCCGCTCTGGCCGCCATGCTGCATCGGGTGTTGCGACGGGCGGTCGCAGTCGGGCGGGACGGACACAGCCCGCGAGCGCCAACATAGGCGAGAAACCGCCAACAATTTGTCATTTCCCGCTGATCTCCCGCGCATCAGCCAAACAAAAGGGCAAAAACGTTGCCCCATGGGGAAAGCTTCGCTAACAGAAGTGCAACCGCTTGCAGGAAGGGTCGAATGTCCGCTTCAGACGGGGATCGACCTACGGGGTAAAGTCAGATCTGCGCAAGCTCTTTGGAGCGGCACAGAGCTATGAGGCTGCAAAGCGGATGAGGGATGGACATTGAGGACGGTTTGGCACGGCCACAACGAACAACACCATGATTTATAAGCTCAACCACATGCTTGAGCGCAGCTTCCCGGAACGCCGGGTGTTTCTGCGTTCGGACAACGATACCCGCTATCTTCGGATCAGCCCGCTGACGCAACTGGTGGCCTTTACCGGCACCACTGTCTTCGCCGGCTGGCTGATCATAGCGACTTCGATCCTGTTGATGGACAGCATCGGGTCCGGCAATCTGCGCGAACAATCCGGGCGCGATCTCGTTCTGTTTGAAAACCGCGTGGCCGAACTGGCCAATGAGCGCGACATGCGCGCCGAAGAGGCCGCCGCCGCGCAGGCTCGGTTCAACACCGCGCTCGAACAGATTTCCGTGATGCAATCGCAATTGCTGGCCTCCGAAGAACGTGTGCGCGAATTGGAAACCGGCGTCGAGGTGGTGCAGGCCAATCTGCGCAAGGCCTTGAAAGCCCGCGACGAAGCCGAGGCCGACAAAGCCCAGCTTGTGGCCCAGATCAACGGCGAGAACGGCGCGCAGAACGGCATGAGCGCGCAGGAAGTCGAGGCCACGGTCGACGTGCTGACCTCCGCTCTTGCCGATACCGCCGCCGAGCGCGACGACATGGTCATTTCCGCCAGCGAAGCCCTGCGGATGGCCGATGCTCTCGAAATTGACCTGCGCCTGATGGAAGAAAAGAACGACCGGATTTTCTCGCAGCTCGAAGACGCTGTGACGATCTCTGTCGCCCCTCTCGACAAGATGTTCAAATCTGCCGGCATGGACCCGGAAAACCTGATCGCGACCGTGAAAAAGGGCTATTCCGGTCAGGGCGGCCCGCTCACGCCGATCACCTTTTCCACCAAGGGCGGCATGGTCGACCCGGATTCGATGCGCGCCAATGCGATCATCGACAAGATGGATCGGCTGAACCTCTACCGCATCGCCGCCCAAAAGGCGCCCTTTGCCCTACCGATCAAAGGTGCCTTCCGCATGACCTCTCCCTACGGCCCGCGCTGGGGTCGGATGCATGAGGGTCAGGACTTTGCCGCCGCCTATGGCACGCCGCTCTATGCCACCGCCGACGGGGTCGTGACATTCGCCGGTTGGCAGTCGGGCTATGGGCGTCTGGTGAAAATCCAGCACGAGTTCGGCATCGAAACCCGCTATGCCCACCAATCGCAAATAATGGTGAAAGTCGGGCAAAGGGTCTCGCGTGGCGAGCAAATCGGTGCTATGGGAAATTCTGGCCGGTCCACCGGCACGCATTTGCACTATGAAGTGCGCGTGGGTGGCAAGGCCGTCAATCCGATGATCTATATTAAGGCTGCCAACGATGTTTTCTAAAAGCAGGATCAACGAACCGGGCCCGAAACAGGGCGAGGACGTGAAGAAACCCGAAGCGGCGGCTGCCAAGCCCGCCATGCCGAAGTCTCCGGCCCCCGATTTCGCCGCCCCTGCGTCGAAGCCGAAACCGCCGGCCTCCGTGCTGTCGTCTGATCTGACCGTGACCGGCAATCTGAAAACCACCGGTGACATCCAGATCGAAGGCACCGTCGAGGGCGACATCCGCGCGCATCTTTTGACCGTGGGCGAGACCGCGATGATCAAAGGCGAAGTGATGGCCGATGACGTGGTCGTCAACGGTCGCATCGTGGGCCGCGTGCGTGGCTTGAAAGTCCGCCTGACCTCGACCGCAAAGGTCGAAGGCGACATCATCCACAAAACCATCGCCATCGAGAGCGGTGCGCATTTCGAAGGCTCCGTGCAACGCGCGGACGATCCGCTGGCCAACGGCTCCAAGCCCGCCGCCTCGGCCTCTGCCGCGCCGCAGACCTCTGCCGCCGTGTCCCAAGCGACCGCGGCCGCCAAAGGCGAATAAGCCTAGCTGGCATCTCAATGCGAAAGGCGGTCCTCGGGGCCGCCTTTTCTCTTTTAAGCTATCGTATTCAGAACCGTCATGCCTTGGATGTTTCTATCCGTTATCTATCTTGTGCTGAGCCTACAGCTCTATTTTGGGTCCCCGCCCTTCTATGAGCAAAAAGTCTCGCAAAAATCCGGCCCTTTCGTCACAAAGACACGTCCCGCCATGCCCCTCTGGGGACTGGTTTCATTCCTGTGTCTTGTCGTCATTCTCTTGGCTGCAAGCTTCGCAAAGCTGCCCTTAGTTCTTTGGTCAGCCCCAGTGATTTCTGCGGCTGGCGGTCTGTCGATCAGACAGGCCATGAAACATCAGGGGCGCGACCGCAGCCTTTGGTTCATCAACCGGCTCTCAGCCCGCTACCCTCTGTGGCTGTTCGATCTCTGGAGCCTGGGCATCACATTTCTCTTCGGTTTGCTCTTTCTTCTCTCTTGAACGCCGCCTCTCCCTCCGCCATCGTGCATCCACATAGCCCCGGAGTTCCCATGCCCGCCGAAGCCCTGCGCCAGCTTGAAAAAGTCAAAAATCTTTATTTGTCGGATTTCCGCATGGGGCGGATGAACGAACGTCGCCTGACGGTGATTTTCGACGAAGGCATCGAGGGCGAGCCGGATCAGATCAAGAGCGGCAATTCGGTGATCGACGATCTTCTGGGCAAGGCCAAGGTGATCGAGGTCCGCCCCGGATCGCGTCGCTTCACGCTGCGGTTCGAGGATTACGTCTCTTTCAAGATCACCGATGAGACATTCTCGAAACCCGAAGACGCCCCGGCGCTGGACGAGAAAACCCCGGCCTCGCTCTTTCGCGAAAACCCCTCCGCCGTGTTCCTGCGTCACGTCAAAGAGTGGACGATCTACGAGGATTACCACGCCGACAAGATGCACCACTACTGCGTCGCCGCACTCAACCATGTGCTCGAAGTCGTCACCACCGTGCCGCCGCTGGTGGAGATGCAGGTGCTGACCGAGGCGGATTTTTCGGAATAACCCCTGATGCCCACGTCTAACCACACCGCCGTGAACGCTGGCAATCTCAAAGGTGCGCTTTTGATGGTGCTGTCCATGGCGCTGTTTTCGCTTGAGGATATGGCGATCAAACAGGCCGCCACGCATTTGCCGGTGGGGCAGATTCTCACGATTTTCGGCCTCATCGGCACCTTGGTCTTTGCCCTGCTGACATTGCGGCGCCGCGAGCGGGTGGTGCATCCGGTGATGGCCGAGCGCGTCATGGTGATCCGCGCGGGGTTCGAGGTGTTAGGCCGGGTGTTCTTCACCCTCTCGCTCGCGCTCACCGCGCTCTCCACCACCTCGGCGATCTTGCAGGCCACGCCCCTCATGGTCGCCGCCGCCGCCGTGGTGATCTTTCGCGAGCCCGTCAGCCTCACTCGCTGGGCGCTCATCGCTCTGGGGTTTATCGGCGTGCTTTTGGTGATCCGTCCGGGCCTCGACGGGTTCTCTCCGCTGTCCATTCTCGCCATTTTGGGCATGATCGGCTTTGCGGGGCGTGACCTCGCCACCCGGGCCGCCTCCCCTGTGCTGTCCTATGCGCAGCTTGGCGTCACAGGCTTTGCCGCGCTGATCCTCTCCGGGCTCTTGCTGTCGATCTGGGACGGCTATTGGATTTGGCCCGATCTCAAGGATCTTGCCTTTGTCGCTTTGGCCTCTGCCGTCGGTGTCGCCGCCTATACGGCGCTCACCATGGCGATGCGGATGGGCGAGCTGTCGGTCGTCACCCCGTTTCGCTACTCGCGGTTGCTGTTTGCGATGATCCTCGGCGCGCTGGTCTTTGGCGAGCGCCCCGATGCGCTTGAGCTGTTGGGCGGCGCGGTGATTGTCGGCGCCGGTGTTCTGTTGATGCTGACCTCACGGGCCTCACGGGCCTCTCGCGGGCGTCGAACTCCTAAGTGAGAACGCGGCGATAAAGATGCCATGTCGCGTGGCCAAAGACCGGCAGTGTCACAAAAAGCCCCAAGAACAGCGGCACCATCGACAATAACGTCACCACGGCGATCAGGCCTGCCCAGACCAGCATGACAAAGAGGTTCTCCCGCACCACCCGCAGCGAGAACAACATGGCGGTGACGAAATCGACCTCCTTGTCCAAGAGATGCGGCAGGGACGTCACCGTCAGCGAAAACAGGATAAAGGCCAGAACGCCTCCGACCACGAGTTCGACCGCGATCATGGTCACCCCGTTTGCGGTCAGGAACACATCATAGGACGAAGACACATTGGTCATCACCGACAGCCCCATGAAAAGCGCGAAAATCATATGGGCGAGGAAGGACCAGAACAGCACATAGATGACGATGATCGCCCCCATCCAGGGGATTTGCCGGTCGCGCTCGGCCATCACCACGCCCAAGATTTTATACCAATCCATCGCCCCGCCCCGGTCGAGTCTGCGCGACACCTCATAGAGGCCGACGGCGGCGAAAGGGGCGAAGAGCGGAAACGCGAGAGAGAAAGCAAAGGTCCAAAGCACGGTGCCCGCGCCGAAGATCACAAAGCCAAGGCCGATCAACACGTAAACGGCGGAGAAAAACCCGCCAAACATCGGCGCGCGTCGGTAATCCCGCCACCCCGCCGCCAAAGCCGCGCGCAAATCCGCAAGGCTCAAACGTGCCACATCGGGCAACGGCGCTGCCGCCGCAGTCATTTCTGTCATAATTCCCTCCCTGCCGGCTTAGGCCGGTCCTTGGGAGAGATTGGATGACAAAATGTCGCACCCTGTCAAGCGCGGCGGGACTTCCCGCAGCGCAAAGCAGATCGGATCAAAGCTGCGAGCGGCTCAGGAGGTAGGACAGCGGCACCATGGTCACGGTCGCGGCGCGGTTGCCAAGCGACCATTCCGCCAGCGCCTGAATCGTATCGGGTTTCGAGCGCCCCAAAAGGATCACAGTCTTGCCTGTCCCGGCCTGAAACGCCGCCTGATCGAGGAAGCGTTTCATCGCCTCCACGTCTTGCGAGCGCCCGTCGAAATCGCGGAACACCAGCCCCGCAGGCGCTTTGACCCGCTGGGCTTCCTGTTCCAGCGCATTCAGCCCACGCGGGAAAGTCACAAGGCCCCGCCCACTTTCCTGCGCCGTCGCCACGACCTGTGCCGCGACCTGACGCGAGCTTTGGAAGGTGCCGGAGGGGACATCGAGGAACCCGATGGACACGGGCACCAGATTGGCGGCCTGCGTGAGCGTCACGGCGGCGTCTTGCGGTGTGGCGCCTTCGGGCAAAGACACCATGGAGAGAACTTCGAGCCCCTTATCCCGATACGACATCGCACGCTCGCCCGCCCGCGTCGCCAGCGCATCGACGGCAAAGGTCACCGGGAACGGCAAGTTCGAGAGCGCGGCATCCTCGGGCCCAAGCTGGGCAATATCGACGAGGATCACGCTCATCACCGGACCGGCGGGCGTTTGGTTGAAATCGGCGGAATAAGCCAAAAGCGCGGGCAGATCCTCGGCAACCACGACCGGCGCGCCAGTATCGGGGGCGGTGGAAATCGACGGCAGGCGCGAGGAGACACGGTTGTCCTGACGGTCGGTGAAAGACCCGACTTTTTGACCGGGAAGCGCCTCACCTTCGGAGGCATCCGGCGCGAGCGTATCGGCATCTGGTCCGGTGTCCAGCGTGGCCCCCGGAGCGGCCTCGATCCGCGCTGAATCCATGTCGAGTGGTCGTGGCATCTGAGGGGCGGCGGGCGTCTCGTCCACCCCCTCGGGCATGGCCGTCCCCGGCAAAACCTCCTCGGTGGTGGGCAGGCTGTCAGCTTCGCTGGCCTCGGGTGTCATGGCTTGCGGCGGGGTCAGGACCGGGCTGGTCTCCGGCGTCTCGACACCGTCCAGCGCCTCCTCCGTGTCAGGCGTCTGCGGCCCGGTCGGGGTTTCGATCTCGGGCGCCGTGGCGGCCTCTGTCGCGGCCTCAGGTGTCGCATCGGCTTCGGTCTCGGGCATGGCAACCTCGGGCTGCGCACCGGACCGGTCGGGCTCGGCGGCGGGGCTTTCGGCTGAGACGCCCGACGTGTCAGCGGCCTCCGGCGCCTCCGGGTGCGTCATCTCGGGTTCGGTCGGCTCACCTGTCATCTCAGGCGCCATCTCGACCTCCGCCTCAGCCGGTAGCGACGAGGTCACAGTCACCGGGGCCACAACCTCATTGGCCACCATCAGGATGCCGAACCCGACAATCGTGCCCCAGATCAACCCTGTGAGAATTCCGCGCCCCATTCGGTGCTCCTTCGCCTGCTCATTCGGACCATTGGCCCCTGTTGTCTCCGGGACGACCCGGATTTGCCCGATCATATGCCGGGCTGTGGTCAGTCTCAACGCCTAAGCCGTGCCACGCCGGATCAGTGTTTTTCCGATCACGCCACAAGAGCCCGTTCAACAGGGGCGTTCAATCAGATCAGACCCCGTCCGGCCTCTTGACCCTATGCGGCCCTTGTGAACATGTATAACCCGGCTTCAAGGCGGGATCATCCCCCTTTGAGGCTCATATCACCCCCTTGCGCAAACGCGCCGAAAGGATCGCCAAGATGCTGCTGCTGATCGATAATTACGACAGTTTCACCTATAATCTCGTCCATTATATCGGCGAGCTGGGGTGGCAAGCCAATGTGGTCCGCAACGACGCGTTGAACGTGCAGGAAGCCATGGCTCTGAAACCCTCCGGCATCGTGCTCTCGCCCGGGCCTTGCACGCCGAAAGAGGCGGGCATCTGTGTGCCGCTCATCCATGCCGCCGCCGACGCGGGCATTCCGCTCTTTGGCGTCTGTCTCGGGCATCAGTCCATCGGTGAGGCCTTTGGCGGCGATGTGGTCCGTTGTCATGAGATCGTCCACGGCAAAATGGGCGAGATTTACCACGAGGGCAAAGGCGTCTTTGCCGGTCTGCCCTCGCCGCTTCAGGGCACGCGCTATCACTCGCTGGTGGTGGATCGTGCCACCCTGCCCGACTGTCTCGAAGTCACAGCCGAGCTGAAAGACGGCACCATCATGGGCATGCGGCACAAAACCCTGCCGATCGAAGGCGTGCAATTCCACCCGGAAAGCATCCGGTCTGAACATGGCCACGACATGTTCAAAACCTTCCTGAGCCAGCTGAAAGAGGACGAACCGGCATGAGCGACGCGATGAAACCCCTGATTTTCGCCGCCTCCGAAGGCCCTCTGAGCCGTGCGCAGGCCGAACAGGCCTTTGAGCTTTTGTTCAAGGGCGAGGCCACGCCCGCGCAGATGGGCGGCCTTTTGATGGCGCTGCGGGCGCGCGGCGAAGCGGTCTCCGAATATGCCGCCGCCGCCAAGGTCATGCGCGATCACTGCATCCCGGTGAAAGCCCCCGAGGGCGCGATGGACATCGTCGGCACCGGCGGTGACGGACTTGGCACGCTCAATATCTCCACCGCCACCGCCTTTGTCGTCGCGGGCGCAGGCGTGCCGGTCGCCAAACACGGCAACCGCAACCTCTCGTCCAAATCGGGTGCTGCGGACGCCATGTCCGTCAACGGCATCAATGTCATGGTCGGCCAGGACGTGGTCGAAAAGGCGCTGGCCGAGATCGGCATCGGTTTCATGATGGCGCCGATGCACCACCCGGCGATGAAATACGTGGGTCCTGTGCGCGTCGAGCTGGGCTGCAAAACCATCTTCAACATCTTAGGCCCGCTGACCAATCCGGCGGGTGTCAAACGCCAGCTCACCGGCGCCTTCGCCCCCGATCTGATCTGGCCGATGGCCGAGGTGCTCCAGATGCTCGGCTCCGAAAAGGCTTGGCTGGTCTACGGTCACGAGGGCATGGACGAAGTGTCGATCACCGGCGCGACCTCTGTGGCGGCTCTGGAGAATGGTGACATCCGCTCGATGGAACTTCACCCCGAGGACGCAGGCCTTCCGGTGCATCCGCTCAAGGACATCCTCGGCGGCACGCCCGAAGAGAACGGCAAGGCGCTGCGAAACCTGATGAAAGGCGAGACCGGCGCTTACCGTGACGCCGTTCTAATGAACGCCGCCGCCGCTTTGGTGGTCGCGGACAAGGCCGCCACCCTCAAAGAAGGCGTCGAGATCGCCTCTGAAAGCATCGCCTCCGGTGAAGCGCTCAAGAAACTCGACGCGCTGGCAGCTCTGACCTCAAACGCCTGAGTTTCCTTTGCTGTCAAAATACTCATCAAGACACTGGCGGCGCGTCCACTCAACAGGGCGCGCCGTTTTTATTTGAGTATTTCCCGCACAAAGGAGACGCAAAAAGGGGCCCGAAGGCCCCTTTTCTTTCACGTATCGAACATGTCGTCAGTTCGTGATGATCTCCGGCCCCATCAAGGTCGTGGGCAGATAGGTCGAGATCGCTGGCACATAGGTGACAAGGATCAGGAAGACGAAGAGGATCGCGAGGAACGGCAGGGCGGCGCGGACCACGGCCATCATCGGCATCCCGGCAACGCCCGAGGTGACGAAGAGGTTGAGGCCCACAGGCGGCGTGATCATGCCGATCTCCATGTTCACCACCATGATGATGCCGAGGTGGATCGGATCGACGCCCAGTTCGATGGCAATCGGAAACACCAGCGGTGCGACGATCACGATGAGGCCCGAGGGTTCCATGAACTGGCCCCCGATCAAGAGGATCACGTTGACCATGATCAGGAACATGATCTTGCCGAAGCCCGCGGACAGCATGGCTTGCGCGATTTGCTGCGGGATTTGTTCGTCGGTCAGCACGTGTTTCAGGATCAGCGCGTTGGCGATGATGAACATCAGCATGATCGTCAGCTTGCCCGCATCGAACAGCGTGTGGCGAGTGTCCTTGTGGAAGAACGCCGTCACAAGCGCATGGGGTTTCGCCAGCAAGGAGGTCGGCCCGGTGCCATCGCGATCCGCCAGAGGGCCCATGTCGCGATAGACAAAGGACGCCACGAGGAAGGCGTAGATCGAGGCCACGGCGGCGGCTTCGGTCGGCGTGAAGATCGCGCCCGTCACCCCCGGCACACCGTAGATGCCGACCATGATGATGACGATGAGCATGAGGCCCCAGAAGGCTTCGCGGAAGGCGCGCCCGATCTCGCCCCAACCGGCCCAGTCGCCTTTCGGCAGTTTTTTGATCCGTGCGATCACGTAGATCGCCAGCATCAGCATGGTGCCCGCCAGAAGGCCAGGAATGACACCCGCGAGGAACATCCGACCAACGGAGACGTCAGTGGCGGAGGCATAGACCACCATCACGATGGAGGGCGGGATCAGGATGCCCAAGGTGCCTGCGTTGGCGATGACGCCGGCGGCGAAGTCCTTGGTATAGCCCATTTGGCGCATCGCGGCGATGACGATGGAGCCGATGGCAACCACGGTCGCGGGCGACGAGCCGGAAAGTGCGGCGAAGATCATACAGGCAAAAACGCCCGCAATCGCCAGACCGCCGTGAAAGTGACCGACGCAAGCGATGGCAAAGCGCACGATGCGTTTCGCCACGCCGCCTGTCGACATGAAAGACGACGCAAGGATGAAGAAAGGGATGGCCAGAAGCGTGTAGTGCCCAGCCATGGCTTGGTAGAGCGACTGCGCCACGGAGGCCAGCGAGGTGTCGGAGAACACCAGAAGGAAGATCATGGAGGAGAGACCGAGAGAGACCGCGATCGGCACACCGATCAGCAACAGGCCCACGACCATGACAAAGAGAAAGACGACATCCATTGGGGTTATTCCTCGTATTCGCCGTGCGCGACGCGCTCGACTTCGTCTTCGGCCTCGTGAGAGACGATCAGGGAGTGCTGTTTGCCTTGCAGAATGCGGATCGTGGCCTGCACCACGCGCAGAAGGATCAGCGCTGCCGAGAAGGGAATGATGACATAGGGCACCACGCGGGGCAGCTTGTCATAGCTGTCGCCATAGTTGATCGCGCCTTCGAGCCAGCGGAAAATCCCCAGCATCGGCACCTGATCGGTGACGTAGAACGCCCGGTCACGCACATTCTCGGTGAAGCCCAGCGGGAACCAGCGGCCTTCGGTCGGTTGCAACGCCGCAAAGGGCGCCCAGTAGTCCCAAGCGCCTTTCATCAACAGCCCGGCGTAGGCCAGACAGGCGATGGCGGAGATGATTGCCATGATCCGCTGACCGCGCGACGGCAGGATGTTGATCACCGCGTCGACGCCCAGATGCGAAGTCTTTTTGAACCCGTAGGAAATCCCCAAAAGCACGAGCCATGCGAAGAGGATCAGCACCACTTCGAGGCCCCAGATCAGGGAATGGTTGAACACGTAGCGCAGCACCACGTTGACGAAGGTGATGAGTGTCATCGCGCCAAGGATGAAGGCGATGATGTTCTCTTCGAGCCCGTCAAAGAACCGCGCTGTCGCCGTTTGCGGCTGATTGTCTTGATATTGTGTCATGATGAGTGACCCCTTTTGCCCCTCTGGCCCGCGCAGCGCGAGGCCCGTTCCCCCGAAAGGGTGCGGACAAGGCCCCGTCGTCCTGACAGGGCCCCGTCAATCGTATGAAACGCGCTTAATGTTTGGCGTTGATTTCTTGTGCGGCTGCGATGTTGTCGGCGCCCACGTCGCCCTCGAACTGGGCCCACACCGGTTTCATCACATCGACCCAAGCCTGACGCTGCTCATCGGTCAGCTCACGGATCACACCGCCCGCGTCCAGCACGGCCTGACGGTTGTCGGCGTCGACTTCTGCGATGGCAGCGTTCCGGTCGGCGGTGACTTCATTCATGATGGTGGCGAGCTGGTCGCGGATGTCGGCGTCGAGGCCTTCCCACCAGTCCACAGAGGTCACGACCATATAGTCGAGAAGCCCGTGGTTGGTCTCGGTGATGCCGTCCTGCACCTCAAAGAATTTCTGGCCGTAGATGTTGGACCAGGTGTTTTCCTGACCGTCCACAACGCCGGTTTGCAGCGCGCCGTAAACCTCGGAGAAGGCCATCGGCTGCGGGCTTGCTTTCAGCGCATTCATCTGCGCGACGAGCACGTCAGACGGCTGGACGCGGAACTTGAGACCCGCTGCGTCACCCGGCTCCAGAAGCGGTTTGTTGGCGGAGAATTGTTTCAGACCGTTGTGCCAGAAGCCAAGACCCAAAAGACCGCGACGCACCATGGCCTCTTTCATGTTCTGACCGGCCTCGGAGGATTGGAACTCTTCCACGGCGTCCATGTTTTTGAACATGAAGGGCAGATCGAAGATGCGGTAGACTTTGGAGAAGGTTTCGAATTTCGACAGCGACGGAGCCGCCATCTGGACGTCGCCCTGAAGCATGGCCTCGAGCACCTGATCGTCGTTGTAAAGCGTGGAGTTCGGGTAGACCTCGACACAGACCTTGCCGTCCATCTCGGCGTTCACGCGCTCCATGAACAGGTTGGCGGCGATGCCTTTCGGGTGCTTGTCGGTGTTGGTCACGTGGCTGAATTTGATCACCATTTCGCCGTCGTCGCAGGCGGCAAAAGCGGTGGTTGCGGTCACGGAAAGCGCAAGGGCGGTGGCAGCGGTTGCGAGAAATTTCATGGATGTCCTCCCTGACATGAAATCGAAATATCAGGCGCAGATCGGGACGGTTTGGCCCCGACGCGCTCTGAGGGAGAGAAAACAAAGCCCTTCACTTTGCATCAAGGGGAGGTGAAGAAATGTTGAAATTTTCTTGAAAATTGTTTTGTGTCAGAGTGTTGCAAGACAGAAGAAACGCATAGCGGCCATGCATCTCGTGCAAGTGTGCGATTTTCCGCACGCAAGAAAATTGCGCATGTGCGGAAAATCGCACAGATCGACTCAGAAGGCCGTCCTGCGATCAATGCCGCGCATTGATCTCCTGAGCTGCAGCAATGTTTTCGGCGCCGACCTCTTCTTCGAAGATCGCCCAGACGGGTTTCATCGCCTCGACCCAGGCCGCACGCTGGTCTTCGGTCAGTTCGCGCACCACACCACCGGCATCGAGGATGCCCTGTTTCGCCTCCATGTTTACACGCTCGGACTCGCCGTTACGGGCCACAGTCACCTCATGCAGGATGGTGCCGAATTGCGTGCGCACATCCTCGGGCAGGCTGTCCCACCAATCGACCGAGGTCACGACCATATAGTCAAGCAGCAGGTGGTTGGTTTCCGTCACCCCGTCCTGAACCTCAAAGAATTTCTGACCATAAATGTTGGAATAGGTGTTCTGCTGGCCGTCGACCACGCCAGTCTGCAGCGCGCCATAGACCTCCGGGAAGGCCATCGGCTGCGGATTGGCCTTAAGCGCACGCATCTGTTCGATGATCACCTCGGCGGGCTGCACCCGCATTTTGAGACCTTCGAGGTCCTCCGGCATTTCAACCGGACGGTCCGCCGTGATCTGTTTCAGCCCATTGTGCCAGAACTCCAGCCCCAAAAGGCCGCGCCGCGCCATGCCCTCTTTCATCGCTTGCCCGGTCTCCGAGTTTTGGAACTCGTCGACAGCCTCGATGTTCTTGAACATGAAGGGCAGGTCGAAAATGCGGAATTGCTTGGTGAAGGTCTCAAACTTCGACAGACTCGGCGCGGCCAGTTGCACATCGCCTTGCAACATGGCTTCGAGCACCTGATCGTCATTGTAGAGCGTGGCGTTCGGATACATCTCCATACAGGCCTTGCCGTCCATCTCGGCATTCACCCTCTCCATCAACAGAGAGGCCGCGATGCCTTTCGGGTGTTTGTCCGTGTTGACGATATGGCTGAACTTGATGACGATCTCGCCCGGATCGCAAGCCGCAAAGGCCGTTCCGGCAGACGAAATGAGGGCGCTGGAAACCAGCGCGCAAGTCAGAAATTTCATGATGTACCTCCCAAAAGTCCACCCCGGATTGCTACCATCCGAGGTTGGCGACAGGTGACCGATTGCATCACACTGAAGCAAGGTATCAGGCGATACTTTTGCAGTTTGCAACATGCACCGCGATCAGGCTCAACGCAGTGGTGCCCCCCCTTACCGATACACCTCCGCCTTCACCCCATGCCGCGTCAGCTTGTCGTAGAAGGTCTTGCGCGGCAGTTTCAGGCCCTTCGCGGCCTCGGTGGCATTGCCGTGATGCCGTTGCAAAGCCGCAATCAAAAGCGAGCGCTCGACCTGCGCCAATTGTTCCGAGAGGCCCAGCTCCTCCTGCGCCTCGCCTTCCGTCAGCCCCATCGCAAAACGCATCGCCGCGTTCATCAGCGAGCGCGCGTTGCCCGGCCAGTCCTGCGCCAAGAGATTGGAAATCACCTCTGAGGTGATCTCCGGCACCGGCAGGTCGGATTGTTCGCAGGCGATGTTGACGTAGTGGCGGAACAGCACCGGGATGTCCTCGCGGCGCTCGCGCAGGGGCGGGATGCGGATCACGGCGGCCTCGAGCCGGTAGAAGAGATCGGGCGAAAACCGCCCCTCGCGGGCTGCGGCCCCGAGATCGGCATAGGTCCCGGCAATGAGGCGCGGGCGGTCGTGGGGTTCCAACTCTTCCAACAGCGCGAATTGCGCGGGCGACGACAGACCTGCGATCTCATCGAGAAACACAGACCCGCCTTTCGCGGCCGCGAAAGCCTGCGACAGGGTCTCGGCCGTCATGACGGAGGCCGGATATTTGACGAAAGGCGCCATCGAACCCGCGGACAAAAGATGCACGACCTCGGCCATTTTCGCGGTCCCCACCCCCGGCTCGCCGGTGACCAGAACATCGGCGGCAGAACGCGCCACCGCGCGGGCCTCTTCGCGCATGCGTTTCGACAGATCGGAAGAGCCGCGCAAGAGCCGCGCGGCGGCGTCGCCCTGTTCGACCTGTCGTTTGAGGCGGCGGTTTTCCAACACCAAAGAACGGGTCTTCAACGCCTTCTCGACCACGGCGATCAAATCCTTGGGCGCGCAGGGTTTTTCGAGAAAATCAAAGGCCCCTTCCGAGATGCCGCGCACCGCCATGGGCACATCGCCCTCACCGGTCAAGAGGATCACGGGGAGCTCCTGGTCCACGGATTGTGCATAGGCCAAAAGCGCGAAACCGTCCTTGCCCGGCATGCGAATGTCGGAGATCACCACGCCGGGAAAATCGCGCGAAATGTGGCCCTTGGCCTCGATATAGCTGCCCGCCAGCGTGGCCGTCAGGTCCGCGAGCTCAAGCGTCTGCCCCAAAGCCTCGCGCACGGAGGCGTCGTCATCGACCAAAAGCACGCGATCAATATGTGGCATCAAGGCTCTCCCCCGGTGTTTTCGGTTGCAGCTCACCCCGTTGGGCGGGCTGCAATTCTATGGTGAAGACGGCCCCGCCACCAGATCGGTTCTCGCCGCGAATACGCCCGCCAAAACTCTGCACAAGCCCGTAGGAAATCGACAGGCCAAGCCCCATGCCTTCCGAGGCGCCGACCTCTTTGGTGGTGTAGAACGGGTCAAAGATTTTCTCAGGCTCGGAAATGCCAGGGCCAGTGTCCGCGATGGTGAGGCGCGTCGGCTCGCCGGGAGTGAGGCGAATCTCGATGCGTTTGTCGTCCTCTTCCGTCTCAGAGGAGATCTTCATCGCATCGACCGCGTTGGACAGAAGGTTCATCACCACCTGCTGCAAGCGCACCTCGCCGCCGCGCACCCAGATCTGTTTCTCTGGCGTCCAGTCGAGCGTCACACCCGCGTTGGAGATTTTCGCCTGCGTCATCTCTAGCGCGGCCTCAATCACGCTGGTCAGTTCGACATCGGTGATCGTCTCGGGTTCTTGCCGGGCAAAGGCACGCAAGTTCTTGATAATACGCCCCATCCGGCGGGCAAGTTCGGAGATGCGGCCGAGATTGTCGGCGGCCTTCGCGGGGTTCTCGCGTTCCAGAAAGGCCTGGGCATTTTCGGCAAAGGATCGGATCGCCATCAAAGGCTGGTTCAGCTCATGGCTGATCCCCGCCGACATTTCGCCCAGCGCAGACAGCTTGCCGGCCTGCACCAAATCGGCCTGCGCGCGTTTGAGACGGGCTTCGGCCTCGTGACGCTCGTGGACCTCATGTTGCAACTCGCGGTTCGCCAATTCCAAGGCCTCGGTGCGGGCCGCGACACGGGCCTCCAGCCGCGCGTTGGCCTCCGCCAAGGTCCGCCGCCGCTCCATCGCGAAAAACAGAAAGGCCGCGAAGACCAGTGCGAGCGCCGAGGCCATCCCGGCTTGCAACCCCGCAATCCCAAGCACAGGGCGCAGGTCCATCAACAGCTCCGCCTCAAGCCCCACAACCGGCAAGGGCCGGGTCAGATGCAGCGCGGGCGACGGGATATAGGGCCCGGCCTCATGGCGCCAGAGGTCATGGCCGGAGACATTATATGTATGAGTGACGGGCAAAGGCCCGGCACTGCCTCCGCGCAGCACGAGTTCCGAGCGGTTGGACACAAAGACCACGCCATATTGATCGGTGAAATAGATCGCGGAGGCCTCCGTCGGCCAGCCCCATTCCAAGAGCCCGATGTCGACATTGACCACCACGGCGCCCTCTGCCGGACCGCCGGGAGAGAACACGGGGGCGGCGAAGACATAGCGCCTGCGGCCTTCGAGATCGACGAAATGCGCGACCCCCAAAGCGCCGTCCATCGCGCGCGTCACCGCGGCGCGGGTGCCTTTGGGCAGGCGGTCCTCTCCGGCGGCGGCCAAAAGCCCTCCGTCTCCGCCAACCACCATAAGAGAATGCGCGCCGGTCTTGTCAGCGAGCCCCTGCAACAGATCCGAGGTCGCTTGCCTCGGGCTTTCGCCCGGCGATTGCGCAAAGACCAGTGCCAGAACCGTCGGATGATCCGAGAGAAACACCGCCAACTCGCGATACCGTTGCAACCCCGTGGTCAAACGGTCGGCAGCCAACGCCAGATCGGAAGAGCCGCGCGCGCTGGCCTGATCCAATTCGGCGCGAACGCTCAAGGCAAAGACCACCAGCCCCAAGAGCGCCACGGCCAACACCCCGCCCAGCGCCCAGAACAGGCGATGGCGCAGGGACGCGGGGGTATCCTCCGGGAGAGCGGTCTTGGTCGTCATAAAAGAGAGAGTAGAAAACCCCGCTTGCAAATAAAAGCACTTCGCAGTCAAACAGGGGCTATGAAACGTTTTTCCTGCGCCCCGAACGATCCCGCCTTTGTCCAGAACCCCTACCCGTTTTACGACCGCTTGCGTGTGGGCGGCAAAATGGTGTTCTGGGAGGACCTCAATCTGCCGGTGATTGCGGGCTATGATGGGGTGTCGATGGCGCTTCGGGACAACCGCTTTGGCCGCGAGGCGCCGGAGGGATTCGCGCCCGACATTCCCGACCATCTGCGCGCCTTTTACGACATTGAAGATCACTCGATGCTCGAACTCGAAGGTGACAGGCACAAGCGGCTGCGGTCTCTGGTGCTGCGCGCCTTTACCTCGCGGCGAATCCGGGCGCTGGTGCCCGATCTCGAAGAGATCGTGAACGACCTGATGGATCGTTTTCCGGACGGCGCGTTCGACCTCATGCCCACGTTTGCCAAAATGGTGCCGGTGCGGATCATCTGTCGCCTTTTGGGCGTGCCAGAGGAGATGTCTGAGCAATTGCTCACCTGGTCCAACGCCATGGTCGCGGTCTACACGCCCAACCGCACGCGGCAGATCGAAGAGGCCGCCTCACAGGCCGCCACCGAGTTCTCAGATTTCATGCGCTCTTACGTCGAAACGCGCCGCTCGCAAGCGGCAGACGATCTGATCACCTCGCTGATCGCTGCGGAATCCGAGGGCGAGAAACTGACCACGGATGAGCTGATCACCACCTGTATCCTGCTGTTGAACGCGGGCCATGAGGCGACCGTGCACAGCCTTGGCCTTGCGGTAAAGACACTGTTGGAGCAGGAGACGCCGCGGGAATTTCTCTCAGACGAAAAGATCGACGGCACCATCGAGGAGCTTTTGCGCTATGACCCGCCGCTGCATCTGTTTCAGCGTTGGGTCTATGAGGACACGGTCTTTCTGGGCGAGGCGCTGAAACGCGGCGACAAGATCGGGCTTTTGCTGGCCGCTGCGGGCCGCGATGATGACACTTGGGACGATCCCAACCGGTTCGATCCGAGCCGCAAGGCAAAACAGAACGCCGCTTTCGGCGCGGGCATCCATTTCTGTGTCGGCGCGCCTTTGGCCCGTCTGGAGATGCGTGTCGCCCTGCCCCGGTTGTTCGAACGTTACCCCAATCTGCGCCTGACCGAGACGCCCAGATATGCCGACACCTGGCATTTCCATGGGCTGGCAAAGCTCATGGTCACGGCCTGAACTCCTGTAAAATAAAACGCAAAAAAACGCACCGAGACATACTCCCGGTGCGTCTTTGTTTTACCCTCTCTGGCCCTGGTCCGTGACCAGAAAGGGGCCTGATAAGTTGCCCGCTTTAAAGCGTTTTTCGTTTAATCTGAATCAGATTGAGCGAAAAACCTTGCCACACTGAATTGATATTGCTCCGTTTCTCAAAAATTGAGTGCCTCAAGTTTTTTGAGAAACGCTTTAGCGGTAGGAGAACATATACATGCCCACCAGTTCGGCGTTTTTCGGCGTGGCGTATTCAAAGCCGTAATACTCACCGTATTTCGGACGCAGCACGTTGGTGGCGTATTTGCCGATCTCTGCGATCCAGTTCGACAGATAGGCGGTGTGGGCGTTCAGCTCTTCGGGGTGCTCGAGACCTGCGCCCCACGGCACGTTGCCGAGCGCTTCGCCAACGGCGGCTTCGAGATCATCGAGGAAGGTCTGATAGAACTCCACATCGGCGCGCGAGCCGACGTTGCCGTGACCGCCCGACAGGTAGTCCCACTCCAGATCGCCAATGTGGTCGATCATGTCGGAATAGCCCATGTAGCCTTCGGCGCCCGCAAAGGACCAGAACGGCGGCTGATCCGGGTTGATCACGTCCGGCACATGCACGACGCCGGTGCCTTCGAGCACATAGATCGCGTGGTCATGGGCGTGGGCGGTCTCGGCGAAGGGCACGACGCGGACGGTCAAATCCTCGAAGGCAAAGCTGTTGACGTCCGGCGAGATCACCTCGGTCGGGCGCGGCAGGTTGGAGCCGGTCTCGTCCATCACATGCACGGTGGCCTCAGTCGCGATGACACGCGCATCCGGGAAGCTTTCCAACAGTTTGGCCGCATCGGCGATGTGGTCGGCGTGGTCGTGAGAATAGAGGATCGCGGTGATCGGCAGGTCGGTGACCTCAGCCACGGCGGCCTTAAGCGTGTCGGCGCTGCCTTCGAGCGCGTCGATCATAAACACGCCTTCGTCACCGACGTAAAAGATCGTGCCGTAGAACTGGTGCTGGTAGAAATACACCCGGTCCGTCAGCTTTTGCAGGATGTAGTCCTGAGAGACGTTTTTGTTGAAGAGGTTTTCGATTTTCTCGCCCGGCGCAAGGGCCTTTGTGGCGGATTCGGGCACATAGGTGGCGCCGACGGTCGAGGGGGCTTCCTGAACACCTTGTGCGAAAGAGGGCGTTGCCAGAGCAAAACCGAGCGCCAGAGCGGAGGTGAGCGTTTTGATGCGGAACATGGGTGATCTCCAAGCTGTATTTCGTAACGTTTACAAGTGGTTGCGAAAGGTCTGCGGTATTGCGCCCCTTCGATGACCAGAGATTACGAAACCGCCACTGACAACAAAATGATCTTATTGTTGAATGACTACCCTCAAAATGTTCTCAATAATTCCCGCGCCGCCGCGCCTCTGCCGTCTTCCCTTAGTCCGCGCCGCCCTGTATCACAGGCGCATGTCCAATGTTCTCGATAAAATCAAAGCCTATAAGCTCGAAGAAGTCGCCGCCGCCAAAGCCGCCGTGGCGCTTTCCGACCTTGAGGCGCAGGCCGCCGAGCAAAGCCCCACGCGAGGCTTTGCCACCGCATTGCAATCCGCTGCGCAAACCGGCTACGGCCTGATCGCGGAGGTCAAAAAGGCCTCCCCGTCAAAGGGCCTCATCCGCCCGGATTTCAACCCGCCCGCCATCGCCCGCGCCTATGAGGCCGGTGGTGCGACGTGCTTGTCCGTCCTGACCGACACGCCGTCGTTCCAAGGCTCGCCGGAGTTTTTGAAACAGGCCCGCGCCGAGGTCTCGCTTCCGGTGCTGCGCAAGGACTTCATGTATGACACCTATCAGGTGGCCGAGGCCCGCGCTTGGGGTGCCGACGCGATCCTGATCATCATGGCCTCCGTCGAGGACGCGCTGGCCGCCGAGCTGGAAGATGCGGCCTTTGGCTATGGCATAGATGTGCTGATCGAGGTGCATGATGCCGAGGAGTTGGAGCGCGCTCTGAAGCTCAAATCCCCGCTGCTGGGCGTCAACAACCGCAATCTGAAGACCTTCGAGACCACGCTCGACACCACGCGCGAGCTGTCGAAACTGTCGCCAGCGGATCGGACTCTGGTGTGCGAAAGCGGGCTGTTCACGCCCGAAGATCTCGCCGATATGGCCGACTATGGCGCGCGGTGCTTCCTCATCGGCGAAAGCCTGATGCGCCAAGACGATGTCGAGGCCGCGACCAAGGCCCTGCTCGCCAATCCGGTGCCAGCCTGATGGCGGAGCTCACGCATTTCGACGGGGACGGCAACGCCCATATGGTCGATGTCTCCGGCAAAGCCGTCACCGACCGCCTCGCCACCGCCGAGAGCGCCGTGAAGATGACGCCGGAAACGCTGGCGCTCGTCACCGAAGGCACGGCGAAAAAGGGCGATGTTCTGGGCGTCGCGCGGCTCGCGGGCATCATGGGCGCGAAACGCACCTCCGATCTGATCCCGCTGTGCCACCCGCTGCCGATCACCAAGGTGACGCTCGATCTCGAACCGGACGCCACCTTGCCGGGCATTCGCATTCGCGCCACCGTCAAGACCTCTGGTCAGACGGGTGTCGAGATGGAGGCGCTCACCGCCGCCAGTGTCGCAGCACTCACCGTCTATGACATGCTCAAAGCCGCCGAAAAGGGCATGGAGATCGTCCACACCCGTCTGTTGCGCAAAGAA
Source organism: Celeribacter naphthalenivorans (assembly GCF_020524585.1). GTDB lineage: Bacteria > Pseudomonadota > Alphaproteobacteria > Rhodobacterales > Rhodobacteraceae > Celeribacter > Celeribacter naphthalenivorans. The sequence goes on along the minus strand of NZ_JAIVLK010000005.1, from coordinate 347,461 downwards.
GGCGGCAAATCCGGCATCTACGAAAGAGACTGACATGATTTCCGTTCAGGACGCCCTCGCGCATTTGTTTGCGCTTTGCACGCCATTGGACCGCGAGACCGTGCCTTTGCGCGCGGCCTCTGGCCGGGTTCTGGCGGAGACCGCGATGGCCCGTCTGGTGCAGCCGCCTTTCGATGCCTCCGCGATGGACGGCTATGCGGTGCGCGATGCCGATACCACCGCGGGCGCGGGTTTTGAGGTGATCGGTGAAAGCGCCGCCGGACATGGGTTTTCCGGCACGGTAAGCCAAGGCACCGCCGTGCGGATTTTCACCGGTGCCCCCCTGCCCGCAGGCGCAGATCGCGTGATCATCCAAGAGGACGTCAGCCGCGACGGCGACCGCATCACGCTCACCTGCACGCCCTCTGACAATCGCAACATCCGCCCCGCTGGCAATGATTTCAGCCCCACCGATGGCCTCACCGCCCCCCGCCGCCTCTCACCGCAGGATGTCGCGCTTTTGGCCGCGATGAACCATGCCGAGGTCTCCGTCGGGCGTCGTCCCGTGGTGGCGATCATCTCGACGGGTGATGAACTGGTGCTGCCCGGCGAAACACCCGGCCCCTCGCAAATCATCGCTTCCAACGCGTTCGGATTGGCCGCCATGGTCGAGCAAGCGGGCGGCATCGCACGGATGTTGCCAATCGCCCCCGATGACATGACCCTGCTGCGCGCGACTTTTGAGATGGCGATGGAGGCGGATGTGATCGTCTCGATCGGCGGCGCCTCGGTGGGCGATCACGATCTGGTCGGCAAGGTGGTCGAAGAGCTGGGCATGGAGCGCGCCTTTTACAAAGTCGCCATGCGCCCCGGCAAACCTCTGATGGCCGGACGTCTGGGCGACACCGTGATGCTGGGCCTGCCCGGCAATCCGGTCTCCGCGATGATCACCGCGCGTCTGTTCATGCTGCCCGTGCTTGACGCGCTGCAAGGTCTGCCGCCCCAAGCCGCGCCGCGCCAGAACGCCGTACTGTTGCAGCCCGTGACCGAGAACGGCCCGCGCGAACATTACATGCGCGCCATTTTGACAGCAGAGGGTGTTCAGCCCTTCGCGCGTCAGGACAGCTCGCTTCTGTCGATCCTTTCTAACGCCAACGCGCTTTTGGTGCGTCCACCGCATGATCCGGCGCGTGAAGCAGGCGAAACGGTCGATGTGATCCGGCTCTGAGCCCCACAGTGTTGCTCGATTGCTTGCTCAAGGACGGGCGTGGATATTTCTACGCCCGCGCCTGCACCCTTTAACCTTGCCTTAACCAACTTCCCACCAAGCTCAGCGCACCGCCAAAACGGCGCATGCGCAACGACACCCTTAAGGGGCGGGTTGAGGGACAGGTTGGATTAGGGACTCGGCAATTGACACAATACGAGAACAGCGGTAGAACATTATCAGAACAAAGAGCAAAACCCATCTGGGGTTTGACCCATTCCGGCGGCCCCGTGCGGTTTCGTCGCGCAAGCGACGAGGTGCAGGACCGGCCAAACGGGCATGTGGTGACGGGCGGACCGTTGAAAATGCGGCTATCGGGGGCGATTCCTCCCGTGCCTGTGCATTGGGTGGCCTCAGATCGCCAGCGCGCCCATCCGCAAACCGGGGGTCAGACACCGATTGCAGTGCAAAACTCCCCCGCGACACAAAGCCGGGGCGACAAGAGGAACGAGCCGATGCTGACGAAAAAACAACTCCAGCTTTTGGAGTTCATCAACACACGGATGCAGCGTGACGGGGTGCCGCCGTCTTTCGACGAAATGAAAGAGGCGCTCGATCTGCGCTCCAAATCCGGCATTCACCGACTGATCACCGCGCTCGAAGAACGCGGGTTTATCCGGCGTCTCGCGCATCGTGCACGCGCCATCGAAATCGTGAAGCTGCCCGAAAGCCTCGGCGGCGTGCCCTCTGCACCAACCGCTGGTGGGGCTTCCGGCGGCTTTAGCCCGCGTGTCATCGACGGCGACCGCCCGGACGCGCCCCCGCCCGCAGCCGCGCTCGATATCGAGACCGTCACCGCGATCAACCTGCCGATCATGGGCAAGATCGCCGCTGGTGTGCCGATCGAAGCCGTCTCCGATGGAGCCGTGAACGTTGCCGTTCCGGGATCAATGCTTTCAGGGCGCGGCAATCACTATGCGCTTGAGGTCAAGGGCGAATCCATGATCGAAGCCGGGATCAACCACGGCGACATCGTGGTCATTCGCGAAACCAGCCAGGCCAAAGACGGTGACATCGTCGTCGCCATGGTCGAAGGCTATGAAACCACGCTGAAACGCTACAAGCGCCAAGGCGATATGATCGCGCTCGAGGCCGCCAACCCGGCGTTTGAGACCCGCGTATTGCCTGCGGATATGGTCGAGGTTCAGGGCAAGCTGGTCGGTTTGATCCGCAGCTACTGACACACCTCAATGAGTTCGCTCGGAAAGCGCCGCACATTCCCGTGCGGTGCTTTTCTTTTAGCGCGTGGCAAATGCGAAGCGCGTCGCTTGCGCGTCAGTCTGACCGAACCGCAGCCCCATGGCGGCGGGCGCGCGGTCGGCGCGGGCCACCCGCGCCGTCACGCCCCACGCGCCCCGCAAATCTGGCGTGTTCCAATAGCGCACACCGGAGGCGGCATAGGCGGTGATCAGACGCACCTCGCCGCCTGCCTCACTCAGCGCCAAAGCCCCGCTTTGCCGCAGGAATCCGAGATCGACCAGAAGACAACCTTTTGGCATCTCCTCTTCCCAAAACTTGTTGACGATCACGACATCCGCAAGCCCGCAAACCTCTCGCGCGACGTCTTGCCAACCACGCCCCGTGACCTGCGCCACATGCACCGGCCCGACATCCAAAGGCGGCATATGACGCGCGGCGGCCATGGCCTGATCCGGGACATCGCCGTCGTTTTCAAGCCAAACGGTGGCGGCGAACCCTGCCCCCTTGGGCTTGGAAAGCGCACGGCCCTCAGCCGTCATGCGACCAACCAGAGAGCCATCATCAGAAATCAAAAGCGCGGGCCTCTCATGCGTCGCCCAGAGCAGGAACCCCGCGAAAACCGGAAAAAGCCCGAGATTTTGCCAGCGCCCGCGCCACAAAATGACGAACAAAGCGCCCAAGGCGATGAGCGGCAAAGTGGCGGGCGGCGGCGAAACGATGCGACTCACGGCGCCGTCCCAGGACGAAACGGTTTCTGCGACAAAGAGAATCCAGCGAATGCCCAGGCCCATGACGGACAAGGCAATGCCCTGAAGCCCCAAGGGCGTGAGCAGCACGGCCACGATGGCGGCGGGCATGACGAGCGCGCCCATGATCGGCACGGCGGTGACATTGGCGATCAGGCCGAAATCCGCGATCCGATTGAAATGCGCGGCGGCGACTGGCGCCGTGGCGATGCCCGCAACGGCGGAGGACAGGATGACCGTGGCAATCCCTCTGAGCCAGTTCGGCCAGCGCCCCATGAGATGCATCCGCCGCACGATGGTGAAGACGGCGACGAGAGCCGTGGTGGCGGCGAAGGACATCTGGAAACCGGGCTCGGGGAGGACTTCGGGTTGCAGCACCAAAAGGATGAGCGCGGCGATGGCGACGGCGCGCAAGGAAATGGCCTGACGGTCCAAAAGCACAGCCACGAGCATGACGGAGACCATGACAAAGGCGCGCTCGGTTGCGACGTTGAAACCGGACAAAGCGAGGTAGAAGGCCCCCGCAGCCAGCGCGCCGCCCGCCGCGAGTTTCTTGAGGGGCCATTTGAGCGCGGCACCGGGGATCAGTGCCAGCATAAGCCGCAGCGCAAAGAACACGGCGCCAGTCAAAAGCCCCATGTGCAGGCCCGAAATGGCGAGAAGATGAGAGAGGTTCGCGCCCCTGAGATGCTCGGCGGTCTCTTGCGAAATGCCGGAGCGGTCTCCCGTAAGGATGGCGGCAGCAAAGGCGCCGGTCTCGCCGGGGAGCTGAGATTGCAGCGCGATTGAGAGCGTCTGGCGCAGGCGATGCACCCACAAAAGCGGCGAGGGATCGACCTCGGCGGCGCGCAGGACGGGCGTGCGGGTGTAGCCCACCGCGCCCAGACGGTCGAACCAGGCCATGCGCTGAAAATCGAAGCCGCCGGGTTCCGTGGGTCCGGGCGGCGGCGAGAGATGCGCCGTCATGGCGAGGCGCAACCCCGGCTCGGGTGTCACGAAATCTTGCGAACCATGGAGTGAGACGCGGACCCGTGCAGGAGTGCGCGAGGGCGAGAAATCGCGCAGGGTGACTTGGTCGAGCGTGAGGCGCAGGGCGTCGGAGGCGGAGCGATCGATCTTGATCACCCGACCCTCGACGGGGCCGTAATAGCGGAACGTGAGGACAGGTTCGGCCACCAGTTGCGTGCGCAGACCGGCGGAGAGAAAGCCCAAGGTGACGGCCAATGCCGCGACCAATAAGGGCGCCACGCGTGGCGGTATCTTGAGCAGGAGCAGCCCCGCCAAAAGGCTCAACCCGGCGAGTGTCCAAAGGAACATGCGCGAGGGTTCCAGCGACTGGGCAAAGAACAGCCCCACGCCCGTGCCGAAACACACGGGCAGCCACAGGAACAACCGCCCGTGCTGTCCATCGACGATGTCGAGGGGGATCTGTGCCAGTCTTGTGTGACTCGGTCTCGTGAGGGCGCGCACCCTTGTTTCCCCTTCCGCCTTCGCTTATGCCCGGTGACGAAAATCATCTGCCAACATGGTTACTAAAGGGTTAATTTCCCCATGTCCGAAGCCGCTTCCCAAACGCCCGTCGTCACCCGCATCGCCCCCTCGCCCACCGGCGACATGCACATCGGCACCGCCCGCACGGCGCTGTTCTCCTGGCTCTATGCCCGCGGTCGCGGCGGCAAGTTCCTTTTGCGGATCGAAGACACCGACCGCGCGCGCTCGACGCCCGAGGCGACGCAGGGGATTCTCGATGGCATGGCTTGGCTTGGGCTGGATTACGACGGCGAGGCGGTGAGCCAGTTCGAACGCGCCGAGCGTCACGCCGAGGTGGCCCGCGAGATGTTGGCGAACGGCAAGGCCTACAAATGCTTTGCCACGCAAGACGAGATCGAAGCCTTCCGCGAAGCGGCCCGCGCCAAGAAGGAAAGCACGCTCTATCGCTCGCCCTGGCGCGATGCGGACCCGTCGTCCTACCCGGACGCCCCCTATGTGATCCGCGTCAAGGCGCCGCGCGACGGCGCGACCGTGGTGGCGGACAAAGTGCAAGGTGACGTGACGTTCCAAAACGATCAGCTCGATGACATGATCCTGTTACGCTCGGATGGCACACCGACCTACATGCTGGCTGTTGTTGTCGATGACCATGATATGGGCGTGACCCATGTGATCCGGGGCGATGACCACCTGGCCAATGCCGCACGCCAAATGACGATCTATGAGGCGATGGGCTGGCCGCTGCCGGTTTACGCGCATATTCCGCTGATTTTCGGGCCAGACGGTAAGAAAATGTCGAAACGTCACGGCGCGGTCGGCGTGAAGGAATATCAGGCCATGGGCTATCCGGCCTCTGGCATGCGCAACTATCTGGCGCGTTTGGGCTGGTCCCATGGCGATGACGAATTCTTCACCGATGCGCAGGCGATGGAATGGTTCGATCTCGATGGAATCAACAAGGCCCCTGCCCGATTTGACACCAAGAAACTCGAGAATATCTGTGGTCAGCATATCGCAATTCTGGCGGACGATGAAATCTTGAGCGAAATCGATGGTTACCTTGCGGCCTCGGGGTCGGATGCGCTGCGTCCGGAGCAAAAATCGCGTCTTTCCGAGTCCCTTTCCTTCCTGAAAGGATCGGCCAAAACCTACCCGCAACTCATTGAAAAAGCACAATTTGCACTGGTGTCCCGTCCCTTGGACATGGATGAGAAAGCGCAAAAACAAGTGGTTTCTGTATCCAACGGTATACTGGAAGAATTGACGCCGCACCTGCAAAATGCTAGCTGGGAGCGCAACGCATTGGAGGAGGCGGTTGGCCGCGTGATGGAGACGCTGGAGCTTGGGTTCGGGAAAGTCGCCGGGCCTTTGAGATCCGCCCTCGCAGGTCGCGCAGTCACGCCCAGCGTCCTCGATATGATGTTGGTCCTCGGCAGAGACGAAACCCTGGCGCGGATCGACGATTTCCGGGCTTTGATTTCAGAGCAGGAAACGCAGGAATAAAGGTCGAGGTCGCGCAACCGACTTTGCCAAAGCGATAGTACCGAGATCGGTCACGGGCACAGGTTCGGGCCGGCGCGTCCTCAACGGCGCGGGGTGAGACATTCTGACCGAAACGATTGCGTTTCGGGACGGGCCATTAAGGGTCCGGGGTGGACGCGATGCGCGAACGATGCCCCGGCCCCGCGGCCAGATCAGGACCCAGATACGGGTCCAAAGCCCAAAGGATGTCCGGGATATGCCCGGGCGCCCGCCAGACCACCAGCGACCGCATCGCGCATTGATCGCGATGGAGGCACCGCTGACAACCGAAGGAACGACGATGGCAGATACTCAGAAAACCGCGACCCTTACGCTTGACGGACAGACCTACGATCTTCCCGTTTATTCCCCCACTGCGGGGCCGGATGTTCTTGATATCCGTAAGCTTTATGGCCAGGCGAATGTATTCACCTACGACCCGGGCTTCACCTCCACCGCCGCCTGTGAAAGCGCAATCACCTTTATCGATGGCGGCGAAGGCGTGCTTTTGCACCGTGGCTACACCATCGGAGATCTGGCCGAGAAATCGCATTTCCTCGAGGTTTGCTACCTGCTGCTCTACGGGGAACTGCCGACCGCCGCTGAAATGGAGAAATTCGAGACCACCGTGACCCATCACACGATGGTGCACGAGCAGATGCTCAAATTCTTCACCGGTTTCCGTCGTGACGCCCACCCGATGGCGATCATGGTCGGTGTGGTTGGCGCCATGTCCGCTTTCTACCACGATTCCATCGACATTTCGGACGCGCATCAGCGCGAAGTGGCGACCATCCGCCTGATCGCGAAAATGCCGACGATCGCCGCGATGGCCTATAAATACACCATCGGTCAGCCCTTCGTGTATCCGCGCAACAACCTCGACTACGCGTCGAACTTCCTCAACATGTGTTTCTCCGTTCCGGCAGAAGACTATGAGGTCAACCCGATCCTGTCGCGCGCCATGGACCGTATCTTCACGCTCCATGCCGACCATGAACAGAACGCCTCCACCTCGACCGTGCGTCTGGCATCAAGCTCGGGCGCCAACCCGTTCGCCTGTATCGCCGCTGGTATCGCCTGTCTCTGGGGTCCGGCACACGGTGGTGCGAACCAAGCCTGTCTCGAGATGCTGCGTGAAATCGGTTCTGTGGATCGCATCCCGGAATTCATCGCCCGCGCGAAAGACAAGAACGATCCGTTCCGTCTGATGGGCTTCGGCCACCGCGTTTACAAGAACTTCGACCCGCGCGCGACCGTGATGAAACAGTCCGCCGACGAGGTGCTTGAGCTTCTCGGCGTGGAAAACAACCCGACGCTGCAGGTCGCCAAAGAGCTTGAGAAACAAGCGCTGGCCGATCCGTATTTCGCGGAGAAGAAACTCTTCCCGAACGTCGACTTCTATTCCGGCATCATCCTGGAGGCCATGGGCTTCCCGACCTCGATGTTCACCCCGATCTTTGCCCTGTCGCGCACAGTCGGCTGGATCTCCCAGTGGAAAGAGCAGATCGAGGATCCGGGCATGAAAATCGGCCGTCCGCGTCAGCTCTACACCGGCGCAACCGAACGTCCCTATGTGAATGTCGAAGACCGCTAAGTCGTTCTCGATATTTTAGAAAATCCGAAACCCGCCTCTTTTGAGGCGGGTTTTTCTTTGAGTATTTATGGCAACAAAGGAAACGGGTTATGCCGTGAGCGCGCGGCGGCGCGTGAGGCGCAGGCCGTCCCTCATGTTGAGGCCCAGAAGCGTGATATTGGCGGCGCCGGCCAAAAGTTCGAGGGTTTGGACGGCCCAATAGAGCGGCCCACCCTGCCCCTGCATCGCGAGCGGCAGGAGGATCAGCGCGGCGGGCACTAGGAAGACAATGCCGTTGAAGGCGATGAGCTTCATGCGCTTTTGTTTGGCGCCGATCAGGGCCCCGCGCATGTTTTGGCCGAGCTGGCTGCCGGACACCCCGGTCAGGATCAGCATTGGAATGAGCGCCAGAAGCCCCCAGGCGATGCCGGTTTTTGCCATGACGATCAGGTATTTATCCCCGATCACGATGGTGGTGACAGTGGCGGTCCAGAAGGTGGCGATGATCAAAAGGGCGGCCGCGCCGAAGGCGGCGTGAAGTTTTGGCAGCATGGTGAGTCTCCACATGGATAGCTTGCTATATATATTTGCATAGCAAGCTATATTGTGAAAAACAAGTTGCATGACAGAGACCAACTTCTCCCGCATTCAGTCCGAAGGCTATCAGGTCAACCACATGGCCCGGCTTTTTATCCGCGCCATTCAGGATCGGATCAAACCGCTGGGCCTCTCCACGGGGACCTTTCCGGTGATGCTGGCGCTTTGGGAAAAAGAAGGGCAAACCCAGCGCGAGCTGGTGCAGGAACTGGGCGTCGAACAGGCGACCATGGCCAACACGCTGTCGCGGATGGAGCGCGACGGTTTGGTAATCCGGCGCGCCCATGAGGCGGACGCGCGGGTGCAGACCGTCTGGCTGACGGAACGCGCACGCGGACTGAGAGACCCCGCGATCCGCGCCGCCACAGAGGTCAACGATCTGGCGACCCAAGGCATGAGCGAGCAGCAGCGGGACGATTTCACCACGCTGATGGCACAGGTGATCGCAAATCTGTCAGAGGCTTAACGCCCTTCGTAGTGAGGCTTGCGTTTTTCAAGGAAGGCCATGACGCCCTCTTTGAAATCGCGGGTCTGACCGCAGCGGTTTTGCAGCTTGGCCTCCAGCGCCAGTTGGTCTTTCAATGTGTTGTCATAGGAGGCATGCATAGCCTCTTTGAGATGACGGTAGGAGACCGTCGGACCTTTGGCGAGATACCCCGCCCGCGCGCGCCAATGGGCCTCGAAATCGGCATCCTCGACGGCCTCATAAATCATGCCCCACTGCGCGGCCTGTGCGGCGGTGATTTCATCGGCGAAGAGCGAGGCGCCCATGGCGCGGGCCAGCCCGACGAGACGCGGCAACATATAGGTGCCGCCTGCGTCAGGGATGAGACCGATGCGGGAGAAAGCCTGAAGGAAGACGGCGGACTGCGTGGCGATCACCACATCGCAAGAGAGCGCCAGAGAGGCCCCTGCGCCTGCCGCCGTGCCATTGACGGCAGCGATGGTAGGCACCGGGCTGTCGTGAATCGCATGCACCATCGGTTCATATTCATCGCGCAGCGTGCGTTCGAGATCGGCGGTCGCGGCATCGACCCCGTCGCCCAAATCCTGCCCCGAACAAAAGGCGCGGCCCTCACCGGTCAGAACGATCACGCGGGCGGATTTCGAGGCATCGCGCACCGCATGGGTGATCTCCGCCCGCATCTGGGTGTTGAGCGCATTCATCACCTCCGGGCGATTGAGCGTCACCACGGCGACGTCATGGGTTTGCTCAAAGCGGATGGTCTCGTAATGCATGCGTCTCTCTCCCTCTCGGTTGCGCTCAAGATAAGGAGCCCCGCGCAGAAAGGAAGAGAGACGCCCCGTCACAGCGGGAATTTGTCTGTCGACTTAAAGCCCCAAGACAGCAGAGGCGCGCTCTGGCACCTCTGGGTTTGCCTCGCGACGACGTGTGACGGCGCGGATCACGGCCTTTGCGGTCTCGTCCGGCTCGGCCTCAAGACGGCGGTAGACAGAGCCATCAAGCGTGCGCTCCAACAACCCGTCCTCGATCAAAGAGCGCCGGATTTGCGCAGGGTCGCGAAACACCGTCATGCTGTCGAAAAGCGCCGAGATTTCACGCTCGGTGAACTCTTTGCGTGACGGCACCTGCGCCCAGAGCGCCCAAAGACAATGCTGACGCACTTTGCGTTTGGTCGACCAAGAGGTCATCAGACCGGCCTCATCAAACCGCGCCAAGGCCCGCGTGACGGCGCGGCCTTCGGCGGGCGTCACGGGACCCGCGCCGGTTTGAGTGGCTTTGAGGTGTTGAAAATTGCGATAGCCGCCGGCGCGCGCGATGGCGTTCAAGAGGCTTTGGTGGCCGGGGGCCTCGGGATGGCCCTCGCCAAATTCGGATTTCAGCGCACGCGCGAAGGCGGACACATCGGGAAGGGTGAGGGAAATACACTCACGAGTCATCGGTTTTCTCCGTTGATCGCGTCTCGAAACTTGCGGGGAGCTGCCCTTGCCACGCGGGTGACGCGCGGAAATTACCGGATGGTGATATATCAAAGCAGGTTCAGCATGGCCCGAAGGCTGGCAGCGACTCGGTGAACTGTGGACCGTTGATCCAGATATAGAAAACCCGCCGAGGTCTGTCCAGCGGCGGGGTTTTTGAGTATTTTTGGCAGCAAAGGAAACGCTAATCGTTCATCAGCCGCGCGAGGCGGGCCTCTTCATCCTCGGTCAGATCGGCGACCTCGGGTTCTTTGCCGCGACGACGGATGAAGGTGAGGCCGATGATCAGCGCGAGGATCAGCATGACCGGCCCGGCGATCCACAGGAGTTTGTTTGCACCGGTGAGGGTCGGTTTCAGCAGGACGAATTCGCCGTAACGATCCACCACATAGTCCACCACCTCGTCGTTCGTGTCCCCCGCCACAAGGCGTTCGCGCACCAGAAGGCGCAGGTCTTTGGCCAATTCGGCGTTGGATTCGTCGATGTTTTCATTGCGGCAGACGAGGCAGCGCAGGCCCTGGGAAATGTCACGCGCGCGGGACTCCATGGCAGGGTCCTGGAGGACTTCGTCGGGTTGCACCGCAAGCGTTGGCGTGGCGGTCAGAAGGGCGAGGACGAGGAGCAGGTATTTCATTCTGCGGGCACTCCCTTGGGCGCGGTTTCGGCTTTGCGCGCACCTACGGCGACGCGGTAGCGACGGTCGGTGAGCGACAGGAAACCGCCGATGGCCATGATGATCGTGCCGCCCCAAATCCAGTTCGCCAGAGGTTTGATATAGGTGCGCACCGCCCAGCCGCCGTTGGATTGCACATCCCCGATCACAAGGTAGACGTCGCGCAGGAAACCATTGTCGATCCCGGCCTCAGTGGTCGGCATTTGCGCCACCGGGTAGGAGCGTTTTTCGGGGTGGAGCGTGGCGACTTTCTTGTCGCCTTCGAAGACGCCCATGGTCGCCATGGTGGTGATGTAGTTCGGGCCTTGGGCGCGGTCGACACTCTCGAGCGCGATGGTGTAGCCCGCCACCTCAAAGGTCTCGCCGACCTGCACGACGCGGATGTCTTCGACGGTCCAGGCGGTCAGACCCGCGATGCCTGCCATGGTGACGCCAAGCCCGCCATGGGCCAAAAGACGCCCCCAATCAGCGCGCGGCAGACGTGTAAGACGGCCAAGGTTCATGGTCTTGCCGGTGCGCAGGAGAATGTCCTGAATAGCGCCCGCGACAAGCCATGTGCCAAGGGCAAGACCAATGGGACCAAGGAGAGATTTCTCGGTCTGGATCGACCAAACGAGGCCCATGACCGCAACGGCGAGGATAATCGAGGGGATGAGTTTTTTGACAGTCGCCCCCAGTTTCGCGCGCTTCCACGGCAGGATCGTACCAATCGGCAAGAGCACCGCCAGCACCACGAAGAAGGGCGTGAAGGCGGCGTCGAAGAACGGCGGGCCGACGGAGAGTTTCCGCTCCCAAAAGGCTTCGGCCACGAGCGGCCAGATGGTGCCGATGAAGACCACAAGCGACGACACAGCCAGAAGGATGTTGTTGATCACCAAGGCGCTTTCACGCGAGACGACGGAGAAGACGCCCTTGGCCTGCATCACGCTGGCGCGGAAGGAAAAGAGCGTCAAAGCGCCGCCCATGAAGATGGCGAGGATCAAGAGGATGAACACGCCGCGCTCCGGGTCGTTGGCGAAGGCGTGGACGGAGGTGATCACGCCCGAGCGCACGAGGAAGGTGCCGATCAGCGAGAAGCCGAAGGCCATGATTGCCAAGAGTATGGTCCAGCTTTTGAGCGTCTCTCGTTTCTCGACCACAATGGCGGAGTGCAAAAGCGCGGCAGCAAAGAGCCAAGGCATGAAGGAGGCGTTTTCCACCGGATCCCAGAACCAGAAGCCGCCCCAGCCCAGCTCGTAATAGGCCCACCAAGAGCCAAGACCGATACCGATGGTCAAAAACACCCATGCCGCCAAGGTCCAGGGCCGCACCCAGCGTCCCCAAGCCGCGTCCACACGGCCCTCAAGCAGGGCAGCGACAGCGAAGGAGAAAGTCATCGAGAGGCCGACGTAGCCGAGGTAGAGAAACGGCGGGTGGAAGGCGAGACCGGGGTCTTGCAGCAGAGGATTGAGATCCTGCCCATCCATCGGCGGCCATTCAAGACGCAGAAACGGGTTCGAGGTGAAGAGGATAAATGCCAGAAACGCCACCCCGATGGAGCCCTGAATGCCGATCACACGGGCCCGGAGCGTGGCGGGAATGTTCTGGCCGAAAAGTGCCGCAGCACCCCCGAAAAGCGCCAGGATCAACACCCACAACAGCATCGACCCCTCGTGGTTGCCCCAAACGCCGGAGACCTTGTAGAGCATCGGTTTGAGGGTGTGAGAGTTCTCGACCACGACCTTCAGCGAGAAATCCGAGGTCACGAAGGCATAGGTCAGCGCGCCAAAGGAAAAGGCGATCAGCACAAGCTGGATCATCGCCGCAGGTTCCCCCACGGCCATCAACGCCCGGTTGCGGGTCTGTGCGCCCCAAAGCGGCAAAACGGTTTGGGCGATGGCCACGATAAAGGCCATGACCAGAGCGAAATGTCCGAGTTCTACAAGCATAGGCGCCTCCCTGTTGGGCTTAGTTCTACCCGGTTGGAAAGGCTGCGCCAATGGGCTGCGCGCCGATGTCGCAAGGAAATGAACGAAGGTCGTAGGGTCGGTGCAGAAGGCAGCACATAAAGGAAAGGGGCCAGTGCGGCCCCCTTCCCCGTCTCTTCCCACCACCCCGCGTGCCTTACAGCAGCAACAGGACCCCAAAAGAGACAAGCAACGCGCCCAGAACCGGCCAGAGGAAACTCAGCCCCGAGAGGCCGAAACTGCCCTGTATCACCGAAAAGTGAAGCACCGCTCCCGCAATCAACAAGGACAGAAACACGAAAAGCATCGCCGCCTCCATGCCCCAAAAGGGGCTCTGCGCGATCTGCATGGCCCACCACCAGCCAATCGTCAGACCCGATCCCGCCCAGGACAAAGACATGCCCAGCGCCAAAGGCGTCGCCCGCACCTGCCACAGCCAGAGAAATGTGGCCGAGATCATCAAGGCCATGAGCGCAATCGCCCCATAGGCCAGCAACAGCGCCTGCTCCAACCCGAGGGCCGCCACCGCCATCCCGGCCGCCGCCAAGACAAGGCCGTAAAGTGTCATCACCTGTTTCATTGTTCCAACATCTCCTTGACGACAGCGTCCAAAGCGGCCGCCGCCTCCCGGTTCCGTTTCAAAGCCTTGCTCAGCGCCTCGCCGAGCCAAAGCTCCCGCAATTTCTGCCAAAGCCGCCGCATGAGACACGTCATTTCCGTCATCCCCATGTCCCTCGCGGCAGCCGCTCGCGGATCATCGTGGTCATCTCCACAAGGATCTGCGTGTTCTTGTCGAGCACCGCGCGGGTCGCCAGATCCTTTTGCACATCCCGGTAAAGCAGGAAGAACACCATCAGGACCCAAGGCCCATGCTCAGAGAGCGCGCGCACCAGAACATCACTCATCACGGCCCTCCCTCCACGCCAAAAGCGCAGGATTGGGCGCCTCTGCCCCCGGCACCTCAATGGGCTCCACCGGCGCCGCATCCCAGGGTGTTGCCCCCGACACACCGGCGCCATTTGCCCCGGCCTCCAGCGCCTTGAGCGCTGCGATATTCGCCGTGACCTTCGGCGCCTGCGCCACAGTCGCGGCGACAGAGCGTTGAAATTCCTGCGACTTCACCTGATAGCGCGCGCCGAAATAGAACGACACGATGGTGCCCAACAGCCACCACAGAGGCTCCGGGACAAGCGCGATGCCCTGCATCCGCGACGCGAACCAGATCGGATCGACCATGGCCGAAATGCAAAGCCCGATGGTGCCAAAAGCCATCAGCGGGCGCGGTACGCGATTGAGCGCATCCATGAAGCGGTCGAAATAGCCTTTGCGCTCCATGGCGAATTCGGAGGCGAATTGCTGCAAAGCCGCCGCGCGTGTCTTCGCTTCCCGGTCGGCAGAGTTTTCCGAGTTCTCGAAAAACACCTCCGCCGTGTCGCGGATCATATTGCGCCCGTCGCCAAAGAGCAGTTCGAACAGTTTTCCAATCAACCCCATGTCGCCACCCGGGCGGCATGCTCGGCCTCCGTCAGGTGATAGCGCGGGGAAATGAACTCTTCGGCGCGGGTGATCCAGCCGCCCTTGCCGCCATCCCGCCGCCGGGCATATTTGCGCGAACTCGGACGACGATCCGCCAAGGCGTAGTAGTAATTGCGCCGCGCAATGCCGTAAGCGTCCGCCAGATAGGCCGGGGCCAGAGATTGCGCGATAAAGGACGCTTCGATCGTCTGCGGCCCGATGCCACCGTCAATGGCGATGCGTTGCCCCATCTCGTTCAAAAGCCGCTGCAAAATCCGCACCGCATTGGCGCCCGCGTTGACATACATGTCGAAAACGCTCGCCTGCAGCACCGGCGGCAACTCGTCGATCCGGGGTCTGTGAAAGTAATGTTCGACAAAGATGTCGCGCGCTTTGGCCCGGGTCAGCCGTTTCACATCGACCTCATTCACCCGGCCATTGCCGTCCAGATCAATCCCCAGACGCTGCAACGTCCCGAGCGTGACCCCGTAGTTCGTGGCCCCGCCCGGATCGTCCGGGTCGTTGACGTAGCCGCCCTCGCGGGCGACGATCTCCATCGCGATTTGCTGTACTGTTTTCATGTGCCTCAATCCCACCAAATTGATGGATTGAAGCTGACGCAAAAAGGTTAACGCGCGTGGAAATCACCGCGCGCGTCTGGATTTACGATTTATTCAGAAGGCGTTAGCTCTCAGACTCCTCATAAACGCCTCTCTCCTTCAAAGTATCTATTACTTCTTTCGGCATATAAGTTTCATCGTGCTTTGCCAAAATCGTCTCTGCGTAGAATACGCCATCCCGATATCTACCTTTGGCGATTGTCCCCTGTCCTTCAGAGAAAAGATCAGGTGCAGGGTCTTTGCCAACATAGTTCACTGGAATGGAAGCAACAGTATCAGTGATAACAAACGAAAATTGCACCCCATTCACGGGCCCTATGGAATCTTCAGCAACCAACCCGCCGAGCTGAAAAAACTCTCGCTCGCTTGGCGGCTCGGCTAAAACCTCTGACGGGTCGCGGTAGAGGTTGATCCCGTCGCGGAACGCGTAGCCGATCAGAGAAACGGAGACCAACAACGCCACAGTGGCGATGGCGAACACCTGAATGCGGCGTTTCTTTTTAAGGTTCTTCAAACCGGCCATGGGGTCTCCTCCTCAGGTCCCTGAATTGCAGCTTACGGATACATGGGCACGTTCATGAGGCCCATGGTCTCATCAAGGCCCAGCATCAGGTTGGCGTTCTGGATCGCCTGACCGGACGAGCCTTTGGTCAGGTTATCAAGCGCGGCGATCACTATGGTGCGCCCCGGAATGCGGTCTTCCACCACGCCGATGTGACAGAAATTCGAACCGCGCACCTGTTTCATCGCGGGCACTTGGCCATAGGGCAGCACTTGGATGAAGGGCTCGTTCATATAGGCATCGGCCAGCGCGTAATGCACGGCTGCGGCCTCGCCCTGCACGTAAGCCGTGGCGAGGATGCCGCGGGTGGCGGGCACGAGGTGCGGCGTGAACTGGATGCGGACATCGCGTCCGGCCACTTTAGAGAATTCCTGATCGAATTCGCCCAAATGCCGGTGCTTGCCGCCGACAGAGTAACCGAAAGCGTTGTCTTCCAACTCGCCGTACAAAAGATGTTCTTTCAAAGACCGACCGGCGCCGGAGACGGCCACCTTCAGATCCAGAATGATCTGGTCGAGATCAATCACACCGGCGGCAATCAGAGGCCGCAAAACGAACTGCCCCGTCGCGGCGTTACAGCCGGTGCCCGCGACCAGACGCGCGGCTTTGATGTCTTCGCGGTAGAATTCGGTCAGGCCATAGACCGCCTCGCCCTGCAATTCGACCGCCGAATGCGGCTTGCCGTACCATTTTTCGTACTCGGCAGGATCGCGCAGACGGAAGTCGGCGGAGAGGTCCACCACTTTGGTCGTCGGCGGCAAATCCTTAATCACCGCTTGCGAGGTCGCATGCGGCAGCGCGCAGAACGCCAGATCGACCGTCGCGAAATCAATGTCTTCGATCTTGCAGAGCGCAGGCAGGTCCATGTGACGCAGATGCGGATAGACCTCGCTCATGTCCATGCCTGCCTTGCGGTCACCCGAAAGCGCCACGATCTCCATCATCGGATGGGTCGCGATCAAGCGGACAAGTTCGGCGCCCGTATAGCCGGAGGCACCCAGAATGGCGATTTTATAGGTCATGTCGGTCGTCTCTCATATGAGCTCGGCACTGCCTTTGATCGGGCGCAAGCCTGAGCGCTTAATTTAGAAGAATTCTGATTTTATCGCAATTGCGACGGGTCACCGCAGGGCAAACTGCCCATCACGCTTTGATGAACTCGACTTTTCGTCGCAGGAATTGCGTGGCTCCTCGGGACACTTTCGCCGGATCGCCCGTGGTCAGGAACATCGACTCGGTGCCCGACCCGATCATCTGCGGGTGACGTTTCAGGTAATCATCCAGTGACGAGGCCACCAGATTTGCCTGACTGAACACCTTCACATCCGTGCCCAAAGCATCCTGAAACGCCTCCTCCATCATCGGATAATGGGTACAGCCCAGAATGGCCGCGTCGGGCGTCGGCATCTTGCGTTTGAGCGCGTCAACGTGCGAGCGCACCAGCGCATCGGCGAGGATCATGTCGCCGTCTTCGATCGCGTCAACCACACCGCCACAAGCTTGCGCCTCGACATCCACGCCGATGGCGCGAAACGCCAATTCGCGCTGAAACGCCCGCGAGGCAACCGTGGCAGGAGTCGCAAACAGCGCCACATGTTTCACATCGACCTCACGCGGCGGCGAATTGTCACCCCACTGCCGTTCGGTCAGCGCCTCGATCAGCGGCACGAAAACCCCCAGCACACGTTTATCGCGCGGGATCCAGCTTTCCTGCATCCTCCGCAAAGCCGCCGCAGAGGCGGTATTACACGCGAGGATCACGAGATCACAGCCTGCCTCCCAAAGCCGCTCCACGGCAGCCGTCGTCAGATTGTAAATGTCATCCGCTGTGCGCACCCCATAAGGCGCATGCGCATTGTCACCGAAATAGACGAGCGGCACGTCCGGCAGACGTTTCGACACCGCGTCATAGACCGTCAACCCGCCCAAACCACTGTCAAAAATACCGACTGCCATCTCAATACCGATCCTTCAGGCCCTGTCGGACCTTTGCGCCATGTTTCGCTTCGAATTCAAAGCCCAGCCCGGCCTTCACCAAAGGCTTTGACGATAGTGAATAGGTCTCGGCGCGCAGAAAATCCATCAACTTTTTCGCATCCCCGCGGAATTCGGCCAGACGCTCCGGCCCGATGGGCGCGCCAATCGCCACCCGCACCGGCGCGCCGAGGCTGCGGCGGAACTCCCGGATCAACAACCCCATCCGCAAAGTCGCGTGCAGATGGCTTGCCAATTGGAACAGTCGCGAATTGGCCCCGTCGAAAAAGATCGGCACCACCGTGGCGCCTGATTTCGCCACCATTTTCGCGGTAAACGCCCGCCAACCAGGATCCAGCGGCGGCCCCAAAGGCTTCGCCGAGGTCGACACCGTGCCCCCCGGGAAAATGCCGATACAACCGCCGTCGCTGAGATAGCGCAACGCCTCCTTGCGGGTCTCCAGATTGAGCGCCACCGCCTCTTTGGTCTCCTCGAAAGAAATCGGTAAAATCACCCGGTCGATGTCCTCGGCCTTCTTGAACACCCGATGCGCCAGAATGCGAAAATCGCCGCGTGCCAGCGACAGGATATGCCCCAGCATCAGCCCATCGAGAATGCCGTAGGGGTGATTTGCGACCACGATCAGCGGGCCTTGCGCCGGGATATTGCCCAAACTGCCCCGAATGACCTCAAGGCTTAGCCCGTAGCGTTCCGCCATCACCGCCCAGAAATCACGCCCCGCGGCGACCTCTGCATCGTAGCCCTCTGCGCGTCGGATCACCCCCAACCGCCCGGTGGCGTTCTCCATCACCCGGATCAAAACACGGCCTGATCGCGTCGCCGCAGAACTGGCATAGGAAATGTCGCGCGTCGCCCGTCCAGCGTCGAAAACCGCGCGCTTGCCCGTCGCGTGCTCTGGCGAAGGGCCGACCTCCTGAGCTTTGACATCCATGCTTTGATCCTCCCCGATCGTCACGAAAACGATATGAAAAATCCGCATCAAGGCCAAGCCGGAGCCGCACAAAGCACGTCGCCCGAAAAATTTGCAAATGCTCAACTTTCCTGCGGTAATTTGTGTTGGCGCAAAGCATTTTGCTTGCGATCCGGACAAAAAAAACGAAAGAAGCGGCCAAAACGCGCCGTCAGCCCCTATATTGTGTAAAATGACGGTAAATCGAAGCAGGTGATGGGTATGGATTGGGACAAACTGAGAATTTTTCACGCGGTTGCGGACGCAGGATCGCTCACGCATGCGGGGGATACCCTGCATTTGAGCCAGTCCGCCGTGTCGCGCCAAATTCGCGCGCTCGAAGAATCGCTCTCCACCACCCTGTTTCACCGTCACGCCCGCGGGCTGATTCTGACCGAACAGGGCGAATTGCTCTTTGAGGCCACCCGTTCGATGGCGAAACGTCTCGACGCCGCCGCCGCGCGCATTCGCGACAGCGAGGAAGAGGTTTACGGCGAGTTGCGGGTGACCTCCGCGACCGGCTTTGGCACGCTCTGGCTCGCGCCGCGCCTGTCCAAGCTTTATGACAAATACCCCGATCTCAAGATCGACCTGATGCTCGAAGAGCGCGTGCTCGACCTGCCAATGCGCGAGGCCGACGTTGCCATTCGGATGAAAGAGCCGTCGCAGGCCGATCTGATCCGCAAACGCCTGATGAACATTCGCATGCGCCTGTTTGCCACTGAGGAATATCTCGAAAAGAACGGCACCCCCGCGACTGTCGACGACCTCTCGAGCCATCGCCTGATCTGTCAGAACCCGAATGCGCATCAGGTCGCCGCCGGCGCGCGTCTGGTCGAAGAGTTGAACGAACATGACATTCGCTCGAAACTCTTTGTGAACAACTATTTCGGCGTGTTGCAAGCCGTGCTGAACCACCTCGGCATTGGCGTCCTGCCCGATTACCTCGTGGAAAGCGCGCCGCATCTGGTGCGGGTGCTGCCCAATTTGGAAAGTGGCGAAGTGCCCGTGTTCCTCGCCTACCCCGAGGAATTGCGGCATTCGAAACGGATCGAAGTGTTCCGGGATTTCATCACCGAAGAGATCAACGCCCACCGTCGCAACATGCGCGACGAGGACGAGACCGCCTAAGCCACGCGCTGCTCCTTTGCCCGCCCTTTGACCTCAAGGCGCAGTTGCGCCTTGAGCGCTATGCGTTTTCTGCATGACAGCATTGCACTGCAATCGCAGAAAATCCCTTGAACGATTCATAAACTGCCCCTAAATGCAGCAATGAGGCCGCCAATTGAGGAAACTCTCGGCGGTTTTACCTCCCTGTTGGACTTAGGCCGAGCTTTGCTCGGCCTTTTTTTTGCTCTCGCATATAAATGAATGCTTTCGGCACCGCGCGGGCAAAGCACACCCTTTCCGACGCCATACCCCCTTCCCCCAAAGCCACAAACAGCCTAATAGGACGCCAAAGCGAAGCTGCCGTTTAGGGGACCCACATGACCGAGCCCACCATCACCGAAGAGATCATCGCCGCCCATGGCCTCAAACCCGACGAATACGCCGAGATCCTGCGCATTCTGAACCGGGAGCCGTCCTTCACGGAGCTTGGCATCTTTTCCGCGATGTGGAACGAGCACTGTTCCTATAAGTCCTCCAAGAAACACCTGCGCGGCCTGCCGACCTCTGGTCCGCAAGTCATCTGTGGCCCGGGCGAGAACGCAGGCATCGTCGACATCGGCGACGGCCAATGCGTGGTCTTCAAAATGGAAAGCCACAACCACCCCTCCTACATTGAGCCCTATCAAGGTGCTGCCACCGGCGTGGGCGGCATTCTGCGCGACGTCTTCACCATGGGGGCACGCCCCATCGCGGCGATGAACTCGCTCTCCTTCGGCGTCAAAGACCACAAGAAAACCAAACAGCTCGTCCACGGCGTCGTCGAAGGCGTCGGCGGCTACGGCAACTGTTTCGGCGTGCCGACCGTGGGCGGCGAAGTCCGCTTCCATGAAGCCTATAACGGCAACTGCCTTGTGAACGCTTTCGCGGCAGGTCTGGCAGACACCGACAAGATTTTCTACTCGGCGGCCTCTGGCGTCGGCATGCCCGTCGTCTACTTGGGCGCAAAAACCGGCCGTGATGGCGTCGGCGGCGCGACCATGGCGTCTGCCGAATTCGACGACACCATCGAGGACAAACGCCCCACCGTTCAGGTCGGCGATCCGTTCACCGAGAAATGCCTGATGGAAGCCACCCTTGAGTTGATGGCCACCGGCGCCGTGATCTCGATCCAAGACATGGGGGCCGCGGGCCTGACCTGTTCCGCCGTCGAAATGGGCGACAAAGGCCAACTCGGCATCCGCCTTGATCTCGAAAACGTGCCGCAGCGCGAAGAGAACATGACCGCCTATGAGATGATGCTCTCCGAGTCTCAGGAACGCATGCTCATGGTGCTGAAGCCCGAGAAAGAGGCCGAGGCCCGCGCCGTGTTTGAGAAATGGGATCTGGATTTTGCCATCGTCGGCGAAACCATCTCCGAGGACCGCTTCCTCATCATGCACAACGGCACCTGCATGGCCGACCTGCCGCTCTCGACACTCGCGTCCTCCGCGCCGGAATACGACCGTCCGTGGGTGCCGACACCTGCCGCAGAGCAAGTCGCCGACGTGCCGCAGATCGACGGCATTGACGGTCTCAAAGGCCTGCTCGCCTCGCCGAACTACGCCTCCAAAGCCTGGGTCTATGAGCAATATGACACCCAGGTCATGGCCGACACGGTGCGCAAACCGGGCCTCGGCGCGGGCGTGATCCGCGTGCATGACACCGGCAAAATGCTGGCCTTCACCTCTGACGTGACCCCGCGCTACGTCAAGGCGAACCCCATCGAGGGCGGCAAACAGGCGGTGGCCGAAGCCTACCGCAACCTTTCCGCTGTCGGCGCGAAACCTCTCGCGACCACCGACAACCTGAACTTCGGCAACCCCGAAAAGCCTGAAATCATGGGCCAATTCGTCGGCGCTCTGGACGGCATCGGCCAAGCCGTCGCCTTCCTCGACATGCCGATCGTGTCTGGCAACGTGTCGCTCTACAACGAGACCGACGGCGAAGGCATCCTGCCGACCCCGACCATCGGCGCCGTGGGCCTCATCGCCTCCGAGGACGACCTTATTTCCGGTCTGGCGCAGGACGGCGACGTCGCTGTGCTCATCGGCGAGACCAAAGGTCTGCTGGGTCAATCCGCGCTCCTCTATGAGGTGTTCAACCGCCAAGACGGCGACGCCCCGCATGTGGATCTGGCCGCCGAGAAACGCAACGGCGAGTTCATCCGTGCCAACGGCGCGCTGTTCAACGCCGTGACCGATTTGTCCGACGGCGGCCTCGCGCTTGCCGCCTTTGAAATGGCCGAAGAGGCCGGTGTCGGCGTGCATCTCGACGCAAGCGACACCGCGACGCTCTTTGGCGAAGATCAGGCCCGCTACCTCGTCGCCTGCTCCTTCGACCAAGCCGAAGCCCTCATGGCCGCCGCCGCCCAAGCCGGTGTGCCGCTGGCCACCGTCGGCAAGTTCACCGGTGACACGGTCAGCTTCGGCAGCTCCAGCGCACCTCTCTCCGAGCTTTCCGCCCTCTACCGCGGCACCTTCGGCGAGATTTTCGGCTAAGTTTCCTTTGCTGGACAAATACTCATTCAAAGGCCCGCTGATCTGGCGGGCCTTTTGCCTTATAAGAGCCTCATGACCACCCTCCCCGACCTCACCTCCGATTGTTCCCAATGCGCAGCCCTCTGCTGCGTCGGGCTGACGCTCGACAAGGGCGATCTGTTTTCCTTCGACAAACCGGCAGGCACGCCCTGCCCCAATCTCGATAGGCATCTCTGTTCGTGCCACGACCAGCTCGACGAGATCGGCAATCATGGCTGTGTTCTTTATGACTGCGCAGGCGCCGGGCAACGCGTCACGCAGCTGCGCTTCAACGGCGAAAGCTGGCGCGATGACCCGACACTTTTGCCCGCAATGATCCGGGATTTCGAGCGGCTCAAACCGCTGCACGAACGCATGAAACAGTTGATCGAGGCCGAAAGCCTTGCGTTGACCGAGAACTTGGAAGCAGAGCGCCAGCGTCTCCTGCGCAAATGCGCGCGTCTTTGGGCCGACACCCCCACGCTTACATCTGACTACGAGCAGTTCCTGAGCGACCTTGCACAGCAGACCCGCGCCTGAATGCTTGCAGGCCCGCGCAGCAGAGCTTACATTTCATTCCGACGACCAACCAAGGAGCGCCCTACATGGCCATCACCGCCACCGATATCGAACACCTGATCCGCGCAGGCTTCCCCGACGCCCAGATCATCGTTCAGGGAGATGACGGTCAGCATTTCGCCGCCGAAGTGATCGACGCTTCGTTCAAAGGCATGAACCGGGTGCAGCAACAACGCGCCGTGAATGCGACGCTGAAAGAAAAGCTCGCCAGCGGCGAGTTGCATGCGCTGGCTCTGACCACCCGCGCCCCCGAGTAAATACCGCTTACTGGCCACTCCGCGCCGAAGCCCTAATCTCATGTCGGCCCAGACTGCACCGACACCCGAAAGGAAAACGCCCATGTCCGCTCAGGAAACCATCCAGAAAACCGTCGACGACAATGATGTCGTGCTCTTCATGAAAGGCACCTCGCAGATGCCGCAATGCGGGTTCTCGTCGAAAGTGGCGGGCATCTTGAACTTCATGGGCGTCGAGTATCTCGACGTCAACGTGCTGGCCGATCAGGACATTCGTCAAGGGATCAAGGACTTCTCCGACTGGCCGACCATCCCGCAGCTTTACGTCAAAGGCGAATTCGTCGGCGGCTGTGACATCGTGATCGAAATGACGCTGTCTGGCGAGCTGGACCAGATGCTGGCCGACAAAGGCGTGGCCTTCGACACCGAAAAAGCCGACCAGATTCGCGCCGCGAACGTCTGAGCCGCTTCTTAAAGCGTTTTTCGTTTAATCTGAATCAGATTGAGCGAAAAACGTTGCGACACTGAATTGATCTTGCTGCATTTTTCAAAAATTGAGTGCCTCAAGTTTTTTGAAAAACGCTTTAGTCTGCAAAATACAAAAGGCGCACGTCTGTGCGCCTTTTTGCTGTCTTCTGCTTGAGCTTTCAGGCCTCCTCAGGCCTCGAAACGATCCGTCACGCCCAGACGCTCCTCAAACGCCGCCGCCATCGCCTCGGTCCGCGCCGCCATTTCGGCCAGCGTGTCCATGACCTCATTGGGCACCACAGGCACCTCGACCTTTTGCGGCTCGGGTTCAGGCCGCGCGCGCATTTCCTCGATCAAGGCTTCCTGCGCGCCAAGTTTGGCCTCGAGGTTGCGCATCTGCTCTTCCATGCCCGCGGTCTTATCCGCAAGCATCAAGCCCGCCATCAACAGCATCCGCTCAGCCGGCAGACGTCCGATCTGGCTCGACAGCACAGAGGCCTCATTGTCCAAAAGCTCGGCGGCGGATTTCAGGAAATGCTCTTCGCCGACCTGACAGGCCACATCGAAATCGCGTCCGCCAATGGAGATTTTCACTTCAGGCATCTCTTAATACTCCTCGCGCGGGGATTGGTCCGGTCCGGGCGCATCTGCCCCATGGCGCGACACCACAGCGCGCAGCTCGGTCAGGATCGCATCCAGTTCCGTGACATCGGATTCGCGCGCCACTCGCAGCGCCTCCACTTCGGCATGAAGCCCCGCATCGATCAGACCGGCATCGCCGACGCCTTCGGCATTGGCCGCCCTGAGCGCCGCGTTGTTGTCGCGCAGCTGGGTGTTCACATGGCGCAGTTTCTGCATCTCGCGGTCATGATCCATCAACTGGCGACGCAGGGTTTCGACCTCCACTTCAAGGGCCGCCACATGGCTTTCCTGACGGTCGTGAATCGCCTTCACCCGCTCTTCAAGCTGGCTGTTGACGGATTTTTCTTCCTCCAGAGCATCGTGCAGGCGGGCAATCTCGGCCTCTGCCGCCTCGCTGGCGATTCCTCCAACAGGGGCGCCATTGGCCGCTTCTGTGGCCGCCTCGGCACGCTCTTCGGCCACCGCCACCGCGCGCCCGATCCGCTCCAGCGCCGCCGTGATCCGGGCTTCGAAATCGGAAATCTCGCTCATTGCCGTCTACTCACACTCTGCTCAGTCTCTGTTGCAACGCCTCGCCTGCATCTTCATGCGGCCCCGACTTTGGAACAGGAAACTCGAAACTTCCTTTGTCCTCAAGGGCGAAGCGCAAAAAGCTCATCCGCGGGCACATCTGTTTTCTCTTGATTCGTGAGCCTAGCCTATAGGGCAGGATTTACCAATATGCGAAGGCAAAACCGGCAAAAACCGCCCGCCCGGCCCGCGTCACACCGTCTTGAAAGCGCCGCAAGCCCCCAATCTACCGCCTCGCGGCTTGCACTTTGGGCCAGTATCGTTATCAGAAGGCCCGAAAGGCCAGACATCGTGGCGTTCCGCACCGATTTCGGCCTCATACCGGAGCTATGAGGAGATCCGCCCGTGGACATCGCAACCCTGCGCGAGGCGCACCCCGATCACTGGATGCGTGCCGCCGCCATCCGCACCCTGACGCTCGATGCCGTCGCCGGTGCCAATTCCGGTCACTCTGGCATGCCGATGGGCATGGCCGATGTGGCCACCGTGCTGTTTGAAAAGCACCTGAAATTCGATGCCGCAGCACCGCTTTGGCCGGATCGTGACCGCTTCATCCTGTCGGCGGGCCACGGCTCCATGCTGATCTACTCCCTGCTCTATTTGACCGGCTACAAAGAGATGCCGCTCGAGCAGATCAAGAACTTCCGCCAGATGGGCGCGAAAACCGCCGGTCACCCGGAGAACTTCCTGCTGGATGGTGTTGAAACCACCACCGGTCCGCTGGGCCAAGGCATCTCCAACGCCGTCGGTTTCGCCATGGCTGAGGAATCGCTCCGCGCCCGTTTCGGGTCCAAGCTCCAGAACCACCACACCTATGTGATGGCCGGTGACGGCTGTCTCATGGAAGGTGTGTCGCAAGAAGCTATCGCGCTCGCCGGCCGTCAGAAACTCGGCAAGCTGATCGTCTTCTGGGACAACAACAACATCACTATCGACGGCACGGTGGACATCGCCGACCGCACCGATCAGGTGATGCGTTTCAAATCCGCTGGCTGGCATGTGCAGAGCATCGATGGTCATGACCCGGAACAGATCGACGCCGCCATCGAGGCTGCGAAGAAGTCCAAGAAACCGTCGATGATCGCCTGCAAAACCCACATCGCGCTGGGTCACGCCGCACAGGACACCTCCAAAGGCCACGGCGCCTTGACCGATGCCGACCAGCTGGCCGCCGCCAAAGCCGCTTATGGCGTCAACTGGGGCGCCTATCAGGTTGCCGACGACGTCAAATCCCAGTGGGAAGAGATCGGCGCGAAAGGCCGCGAAGACCGCGTCGCCTGGGAAGCCCGTTTCGAAGAGCAATCCGAGCGCCGTCAGGCCGAGTTCAACCGCGTCTTCGCGCTTGAGGCTCCGAAGAAACTCTCCGCCACGATCAAGGCGTTCAAGAAACAGATCTCCGAAGAGCAGCCGAAGCTGGCCACCCGGTCGTCCTCGCAAAAAGTGCTCGAAGTGATCAACCCGATCATGCCCGAGACCATCGGCGGCTCCGCTGACCTCACCGGCTCGAACAACACGTTGACCGGCGACATGGGGGTCTTTGACGAGACCAACCGCAAGGGCCGCTATGTCTATTACGGCATCCGCGAGCACGGCATGGCCGCCGCGATGAACGGCATGGCTCTGCACGGCGGTATCCGCCCCTACTCCGGCACCTTCTTCTGCTTCACCGATTACGCGCGCCCGGCGATGCGTCTCTCGGCTCTGATGCAGATTCCGGTGACCTATGTGATGACCCACGACTCCATCGGTCTGGGCGAAGACGGCCCGACTCACCAGCCGGTCGAGCATCTCGCCATCTGCCGTGCGACGCCGAACACGCTGACGATCCGTCCCTGTGACACGGTCGAGACCGCCGAGGCTTGGGAAATCGCACTCACCTCGCAAAAAACGCCCTCCGTCCTCGTTCTGACCCGCCAGAATGTCCCGACGCTGCGCACCGAGCACAAGATCAACAACCTCGTGTCCAAAGGCGCCTATGTGCTGGCCGAAGCCGAAGGTAAGCGTGAAGCGATCCTGATCGCCACCGGGTCCGAAGTGGCCATCGCCATGGAAGCTCGCAAAATCCTGCAAGACAACGGCATCGGCACCCGCGTCGTCTCCATGCCCTGTATGGAGTTGTTCGCAGAGCAAGACGAAGCCTACCGTCGCAAGGTCCTGCCCGCAGGTCCGGTGCGCGTTGGCGTCGAGGCCGCTGTGCGTGACGGCGGCTGGGACCGTTGGCTTTTGGGCGAGCGTGGCCGCGAAGCGAAACAGGCCTTTGTCGGCATGACCCGCTTTGGTGCCTCCGCACCGGCCGACGAGCTTTACGAAAAATTCGGTATCACCGCCGAAAACATCGTGGCTCAGGTCAAAGCACTTCTGGGCTAACGCGAACGCCCCTCCTTCGGGCGCGCTCGCAGGACAAAGACACAAAAAGCCCGCCCCAGCGCGGGCTTTTTCCTTTTCTTATAAAGGCATTCCCAGATGACCTTGACCCGGACGGGCCGCTGTCGTGATCTGCGCGCATGAACATCCTCGCCCTCTCCGGCAGCGCCCGCCGCGCCTCAACCAACACCGCCCTGCTCCGCAATCTCGCCGATGTCGCGCCCGATGGGATCGACATCACGGTCTTTGACCGCATCGCCGAGCTTCCGGTGTTTTCCCCCGACCTCGAACATCCGCGCCCGGCCTCCGTCGCCGCCTTTGCCGATCTTATCGCAGGCGCCGACGGGCTCATCCTCTGCGTCCCGGAATATGCCCGTGCGCTGCCCGGCGGGCTCAAGAATGCGCTCGATTGGCTGGTCTCCGGCGAAGAGCTGATCGCCAAACCCGTCGCCTTGGCCCATGCCTCACATCGTGGCGACGACATGCTCGCGGATTTGCGCCGGGTTCTGACGACCGTGACCTCGGCGTTTCAGCCGGACGTTTTCTTACGCTTGCCTCTGATGGGCCAATCCCCGGAAGAGATTACCGCCCTATTCGAACAGCCCGACACCCGACACAAGACGCGGGCCTTTCTCAACGCCTTCGCCAAGACGCTCCCCCCAAAGTCACAAATCTAATCGCAGTCGCGAAGCCACCCTTCTTTTGTCCTGAAATATCCCGGGGAGCACGAGGGGCTGGCCCCTCGTTTTGGCGCTGAAAACCTCATGAATGTTTGCGTTAACGAAAATGTTTTCGCTAACATGTTGGCGTTAAACACTTTTCTGAAATCGCACACCTTTGTATACGCCCCTCAAAGACCCACGCCAACCAGATCAAGCTTGGAGACTCATCATGACCATCAAACTCGGGATCAATGGCTTTGGCCGCATCGGGCGCTGTACTCTGGCGCATATCTCCGAAGCCGGACTCAATGAAGTGGAAGTGGTCAAGATCAACGCCACCGGCCCCATCGAGACCAACGCGCACCTCTTGAAATACGATTCGGTCCATGGTCGCTTCAACGGCTCCGTCAAAGTGGCGGGCAACACCATGGATCTGGGCCAGGGCCCGATCGAAGTGATGTCCACCTACAATCCCGAAGAGCTGGATTGGGAAGGTGTCGATGTCGTGCTCGAATGCTCCGGCAAGTTCAACGATGGCGAAAAATCCGCCATTCACCTGCGCAATGGCGCCAAAAAAGTGCTGATTTCCGCGCCCGCGACCAATGTCGCGCGCACCGTGGTCTTTGGCGTGAACCACCGCGATATTCTGGCCGAAGATAAAATCATCTCCAACGGGTCGTGCACCACCAACTGCCTCGCGCCGCTGGCGAAAGTGCTGAACGATGGCATCGGCATCGAGAGCGGCATCATGACCACGATCCACTCCTACACCGGCGACCAGTCCACCCATGACCGCCGCCACAAGGATCTGTATCGCGCCCGCGCCGCCTCCATGGCGATGATCCCGACCTCGACGGGTGCCGCCAAAGCACTGGGGCTCGTTCTGCCGGAACTCAAAGGCAAGCTGGACGGCACCTCGATTCGCGTGCCGACCCCGAACGTCTCCTGTGTCGATCTGACCTTCCAGGCCTCCAAAGACGTCACCGTCGCCGATGTGAACGAGGTCGTGCGCGAAGCCGCCGCCGGTCACATGGGCGCCGTGCTGGGCTATGACCCGGAGCCGAAGGTCTCCATCGACTTCAACCACACCACCGAGTCGTCGATCTTCGCCCCCGACCAGACCAAAGTCGTTGGCCGCACCGTGCGCGTGCTCGCTTGGTACGACAACGAATGGGGCTTCTCGGCACGTATGGCCGATGTCGCCGCCGCCATGGGCCGCCTGTCCTAAGGACAAGGCCCAATACGGGGCGGAGGAAGAGGAGCCTCCGTCCTGTCTCTTTTTTCAACACCGCTTTGAGGTCCAAAGGGCAACCTTTGGGCCCTTTTCCGCTTTTTTTGATCTGCCCCCTTTTTTTCTTCACACCCCTGACGCATTGTGCCTGCAAGACAGACAAAAGCGTAGAACATGACCAACTCAATCGCCGTCGGGCTTGCCATCGTAATCGTGATCGCGCTCGGCTTGGATTTTGGCCTCACGGGAGGGGCGGGATCGCTCTTTCTGGCAAAAGAAATCCTGCGGTTGATCCATTGGATGGCGTTCTGGCGCTGATTTAAGGTTTTTCATGGCGTTCCCTCTCAGGTAGCGCTAACAGTGTGGAACTGATGTCAATCAGAGGGCTGAAAACCGGCCCAAAGATATTATGAGCGAGAGAACACCCTCCCCGTTCTCTCACCAGCCATCGCGTCAAGGAGGTGCTGACATGGCCGTGAAAGTTGCAATCAATGGATTTGGGCGTATCGGGCGTAACGTATTGCGCGCCATCATCGAATCGGGCCGGACCGATGTCGAGGTGGTGGCGATCAACGATCTGGGCCCGGTGGAAACCAACGCCCACCTGTTGCAGTTCGATAGCGTGCATGGCCGTTTCCCGGTCGAGGTGAAATTCACCGAAGACACCATCGACGCCGGTCGTGGCCCGATCAAGGTAACCGCCATCCGCAACCCCGAAGATCTGCCTTGGGGGGATGTGGACATTGCGCTGGAGTGCACCGGCATTTTCACCGCTAAGGAAAAAGCTGCCCTGCACCTCAAGAACGGGTCCAAACGCGTTCTGGTCTCCGCCCCCGCCGCTGGCGCCGACAAGACCGTCGTCTTCGGCGTGAACGACGACGTGCTGACCGCCGATGACATCGTTGTGTCCAACGCCTCCTGCACCACCAACTGCCTCTCACCGGTCGTCAAAGTGCTGAACGACGAGATTGGCATTGTCAAAGGTTTCATGACCACGATCCACAGCTACACCGGTGACCAGCCGACGCTCGACACGATGCACAAAGACCTGTATCGCGCCCGCGCCGCCGCCCTGTCGATGATCCCGACCTCCACCGGTGCCGCAAAAGCCGTGGGTCTGGTGCTTCCGGAACTCGCCGGCAAGCTAGACGGTGTCGCGATCCGCGTGCCGACCCCGAACGTCTCTGTCGTCGACCTGACCTTCGAGGCCGCCCGCGACACGACCGTCGAAGAGATCAACGAGAAAATCCGCGCCGCCGCAAATGGCCCGCTCAAAGGCATCCTCGGCTTCACCGACCGCAAGCTCGTGTCTTCGGATTTCAACCACGATCCGCACAGCTCGATCTTCCACACCGATCAGACCAAAGTCATGGAAGGCACCATGTGCCGCATTCTGACTTGGTATGACAACGAATGGGGCTTCTCGAACCGTATGGCCGATACGGCTGTCGCCATGAGCAAGTTCCTCTGAGGCACGCTGACGCGGCGGGGGGAAAGCTCCGCCTGCGTCGGAGCTTTTGAACCGTATGGCAGACACGGCTATCGCCATGAGCAAGTTCCTCTAAAAACGCCATAAGTTATCCCGCGCGAACGGGAGAAGGAGACGCCCCGGAGAATTCCGGGGCGTTTTTTTAGGCATTCTGTCTGCTTTCGCGCTGTACAGGCAGAGAGCCTCTTGTTCCCGCCCGAACGCATGTTATCTGCTGTCTATCACGCCCTACCCCCACCCGCTCAGCCAAAGTATCCATGCCCAGCTTTTCCACCATTCTCAGCGAGTTCATCACGCTTTGGGTCGTCATCGACCCGATCGGCACCCTGCCCGTCTTTATCGCCGCAACAGCAGGCCTCGCGCCGCGCCTGTCGCGCATGGCGGCGGCGCGTGCCGTGGTCATCGCTTTTGTCATCCTGCTGGCCTTCGTGCTCCTTGGACAGGCGGTACTCGAAGCCCTAGGCCTCGGCCTCCCGTCCTTCCAGATCGCAGGCGGGCTGGTCCTGTTCCTCTTTGCACTCACGATGATCTTCGGCGACGGCAAACCCTCGCTCGAAACCGCACAAGTCGAAAAGCCCCGCAGCGATCAACAGGCTCAGGCCCGCCGCGTCTCCGTCTTTCCGCTCGCCATGCCCTCCATCGCCTCGCCCGGTGCGATGCTGGCCGTGGTCATGCTCACCGACAACGACCGCTTTTCCGTTGCCCATCAGGCCATGACCGCCGCGATCATGGTCGTCGTGCTTTTGATCACCCTCGTGATCCTCCTGGCCGCGCAACCGATCCTGCGGGCCATTGGCGAAACCGGGGCGGCCATCGTGTCCCGCGTCATGGGGATGATTTTGGCCGCCGTCGCCGTGGATGCGGTGCTCAACGGCTTCGTCGCGATCGGGGTGATCCCGGCGTTCTGATCCGCGTATCAGCGGTGCGCAGCCTCGATCTTGCGGCGAAGGTCCTGCTTCACAATCCGGTTTGGAAATTCGAAAACACCGTCCACCTCCAACATGTCACTCATGAAGAGAGGAATCGGATCGACCTCCGGTGTGGGCAAACGCAGGATAGCCTTGGTGATCGCCCCCATCAAAATGATTGGAGGAATGACATCGGATTCAATCTGTTTATTCTCAATCATTTCGTCCAGACGGTCCTTAATATCTTCGATCGAGCTGGGTTGCTCCTGCGGTGACATTTCAGGCGGTTGCTGCAGAAGACGCAGAAGATCTGACAGCTGTTGAGCACTCGCTTTTCGCAGCAATTCCTCTTCAAGGGTCTGCCTGAAATACGTGACGTTTTCAGCAGTCACCTCATCAGGCAACGGCTCCGCAAAAAGATCCGGATCCGCGATCCGCACCCTATAGGGCCGCAACGCGACAGTCATATGATCCGCATAGCTTTGCGCAACAGAGGCCTGCACCATCTGACCGATCCCCGCCTGCAAAAGATGCTCTGAAATCCGTTCCACATCGTCTTGTGGCCCGGCCCGTAAGGGCGTGACGCAGGAAAGTGCTGTGCAAAATATAACGGCAAACAATATCAGCGGTTTCACAAATGCATTCCTCTCTAAAATCAATACACAGAGCAAATCAGATCATTTTGACATAAATAAGGATGGCGCTCGTCAGACCACGCAGAACGCCATGCATTTCCGGAAAACCCATGCACAAAGCGCATAACGATCTTGGCGAACCGGCATTGGTGTTAGCGCTAATTCGAGCGCATATAGGGGCCAGAAAACGCAGACTGGACCCAAAGGATCGGCATTATGAAAACGCTCGTCTCCCTCGCCACCGCCGCCCGCAAACGGGCCGCTTATCGCCGCACACTCGCCGAGCTGAACCGTCTTTCCGCCAAGGTCAAAGCCGATCTGAACATCGACGAGATCCGCGCTCGCCAAATGGCCCATGACGCGATCTACGGATAAGATTTAGACATCACGCACGAAAAACGCCCCGCAGTCCTCCTCCTGCGGGGCGTTTTCATGTCTCGTGTTTCAAACCTTCAGGCTTTGAACTTGGCCAAAAGCCGCGCTTCGACCTCGGGCGCGACGAATTTGGAGATGTCGCCGTCCAGACGCGCGATCTCTTTCACCAATTTCGAGGCAATCGCCTGATGCCGCGCATCGGCCATGAGGAACACGGTCTCGATCTTGCTGTCGAGCGCGCGGTTCATGCCAACCATCTGATATTCGTATTCAAAATCCGCCACGGCGCGCAGGCCGCGAATGATAATCGAGGCGTTCACATCGCGCGCGCATTGGATCAACAGGTTCTCGAACGGATGCACCACGATCTCGCATCCGGTGTCCGACGCCAGACCTGTTGTGTACTCTGCGAGCATCTCGACCCGCTCTTCGAGGCTGAACAAAGGCCCCTTGTCGCGGTTGATCGCGACGCCGATCACCAGACGATCCACCAAAGCACAGGCCCGGCGAATGATGTCGCCATGGCCGTGGGTCACCGGGTCGAATGTGCCGGGGTACAAACCGATACGCATGGGGTGATCTCCTCCTCTTCGTTCTGCGCACGCAACAATATTGCAGGTGCGAAATCAAGAGGGTTGAGGCGCATTGGGGCGCGAACGCCCCGATACGTGTCATAATTTCTTTGCAACCCCGGCAAACACCATGACTCTCAGGGCCTTAATGCCCCATGATCATGCCTTCGAGCGATTTGTTCTCCATCGCAAGCTGTTCGAGCCGCGCCTTGACCACATCGCCGATGGACACGAGGCCGATCATCTCGCCATCGCTCATCACCGGCATGTGGCGGAATCGCCCATTGCTCATCCGCTCCAACACGGCCAGCGCCGTATCGTCGGGCCGGCAGGACACAAGTTTGCGCGTCATGAAATCCGACACCTTATGGGCCAGAACCTCACTGCCGGTCTTGCCCAGCTCACGCACGATGTCGCGCTCCGACAGAATGCCTTCGGGGTGCTTCGGGTCCGTCGCGACGATCACCGCACCGATCTTGCGGCTCGACAAAAGATTTGCCGCCTCGCCCACGGTCATATCCGGCCGAATGGTGATGGTTTCGTCGATGGCCTTGGCTTTCAGAATCTGTCCTACGATCATGTGTCCTCCCTAAAATATCTGATGCGCCGTCGCGCGTTTTCCCTGTCTCTCCCTGATGTTAGCGTTCACTGCCTGCGACAATCTGTCAAGCTTCGCGTTCAAGGTGTTCGACCACCTCCCGCATGCTTTGGCACAAAACCTCGGAAAACCGCGACAGGCGTTCGACTTTGCGGTCATCCGCATGGCGCACCAGATAGAAGGCGCGTTTGAGCCGCACGTCCTCGGGCAAAACCCGCTCCATACGGTTCACATAGGGCAGGCAAAAGTCGTGCACGACCCCCACGCCCAGCCCCGCGCGGATCATGTTGAGCTGCACAGAGACGGAATTCGACGTATAATCCGCCTCGCTGGCGCCGATTTCCTCAAGATAGTCGAGTTCCTTGTCGAAAATCAGATCGGGCACATAGCCGACCAATTTGTGCCGTTTCAGGTCCTCTCGCGTGGTAATGTCCTCATGCTGGCGCAGATACCAGCGCATCCCCGCGAGCGAGAGGTGATAGTCGGTGATCTTCTGCACCAGCAAACGCCCGGAACTTGGCGGAGACACGCTGACATAAAGGTCGACCTCGCGTTTCGACAGGCTGAACAGCCGTGGCTGCGCGATGATCTGCACCTCCAGCTCCGGGTGTTCCTCAGCGATTCGCGCCACAACGCGCGGCAGCACATAGTTCGCACAGCCATCCGGCGCGCCGATGCGGATCACGCCCTTGAGCTGCTCATCCCCGTCACCGGACAGGTCATCGAGCCCTAAGGACACCGCCTGCTCCGCCGCCTCCGCATGGGCCAAAAGCCGCCCGCCATCGCGCGTCAATTCATAGCCCTGCGGCGATTTGGCGAACAGAGGCGCGCCCAGCCCCTCTTCGAGCCGCGCAATGCGCCGCCCCACCGTGGCCGGGTCGATCTTGAGCTGTCGCCCCGCCCCCGACAGGCTTTCCGTGCGCGCCACCGCCAGAAACACCCGCAAATCATCCCAATTCATCACCTTCGCCTCGTCAGTTCTTCATGCGATCCGCACCCTGCGCAATTGCAGCTCAACAAAGCTCCACCATTGCGAAAATGCAAAATGTTTTTGAAATCTTCTCTCTTTTAGAGACAAAAACGCAAAGTTAAACTCCCCTCAAAGATCAGGAGGTTTCCATGCAAGAGCTCAAACATTTCATCAACGGCACCTATGTCGCAGGCACGTCCGGCCGCTTCTCCGAAGTGCGCAACCCGGCCACCGGCGAAGTCATCGCCAAAGTGCCGCTCGCCACGCCTGCCGAGCTGGCCGATGCGGTCGAAAAAGCCGCTGTCGCCCAAAAAGAATGGGCCAAGGTGAACCCGCAGCGCCGCGCGCGAGTCTTCATGAAATTCGGTCAGTTGATCAACGAGAACATGGATGCGCTGGCCGAATGCCTGTCGCGCGAACACGGCAAGACGCTGCCGGATGCCAAGGGTGACGTGCAACGTGGCCTCGAAGTGGTCGAGGTCTGCATGGGCGCGCCGGCTTTGCTCAAAGGCGAATTCGTCGGCGACGCGGGTCCGGGCATTGATCTCTACTCCATCCGCCAACCGCTTGGCGTCGTGGCTGGCATCACGCCGTTCAACTTCCCGGCGATGATCCCGCTCTGGAAAATGGCGCCTGCGATTGCTTCGGGCAACGCGATGATCCTGAAACCGTCCGAGCGCACGCCGATGACCTCCCTGATGCTCGCTGAGCTGATCCAACAGGCCGGTCTGCCGGATGGCGTTCTTCAGGTCGTCCATGGCGACAAAGAGGCCGTCGACGCGATCCTCGACAACGAAACCATCCAGGCCGTGGGCTTTGTCGGCTCTACCCCGATTGCGCAATATATCTACGGTCGCGCCGCCACCAACGGCAAGCGCGCGCAATGTTTCGGTGGGGCGAAGAACCACATGATCATCATGCCCGACGCCGATCTCGATAAGGCCGCCGACGCGCTGGTCGGGGCCGGGTTTGGTGCCGCTGGCGAACGCTGCATGGCCGTGTCCGTCGCCGTGCCGGTGGGCAAGGAAACCGCAGATCGCCTGATCGAAAAGCTGGTGCCGAAGATCGAAAAGCTCAAAGTGGCCCCCTACACCGCAGGCGAGGACACGGACTACGGCCCGGTGATCACCGCGCAGGCCAAAGAGCGCATCGAGAGCCTCATCACCGCCGGTGTCGATCAGGGCGCGACGCTTTTGACCGATGGCCGCGGCATGAAAATCCAGGGCTATGAGAATGGCTATTTCGTCGGCCCGACGCTCTTTGACAACGTCACCCCGGACATGGACATCTATAAGGAAGAGGTCTTCGGCCCGGTGCTCTCCACCGTGCGGATGGACAGCTATGAGGACGCGCTCAACCTCATTCTCGACAACCAATATGGCAACGGCACCGCGATCTACACCGCCGATGGCGACACCGCGCGGGATTTTGCCGCCCGTGTCGATGTGGGCATGGTCGGCATCAACTTCCCGATCCCTGTGCCGCTGTCCTATTTCTCCTTCGGCGGCTGGAAAAAATCCGCCTTTGGCGATCTCGACCAATACGGGCCCGACGCGTTCAAATTCTACACCAAGACGAAAAAAGTCACCGCCCGCTGGTTCTCCGGCATCAAGGACGGGGTTGCTTTGAACTTCAAAGCGATGGACTAAACCATCTCTTTTCGAACCATTTGGCGGGGTCTCACACGAGGCCCCGCTTTCTTTTTGTACAAATCGAACATTTACCCCGCTTCTCTTTCTTATGAGAAAAACCGTCGAGCCTATGCGCTGGATGTGAGTTTGTTACAGACAGGCGGGCGCGCGGAGCCGTAGCTTACCCATAGGTTCACCAATGGAGGGTTCCATGCTCAAAAAAAATGTCGGCGGCCTTGACCGCATCCTGCGCATCGTTGTCGGCCTTGCGCTCATCCTCGGGTTCTTCCTGAACGCCGACGCCTCGCTGCGCTGGCTCTATTTGATCGGGATCATCCCGCTGGTGACCGGGCTGATGTCCTCTTGCCCGCTCTATTCGATCTTCGGAATCAACACCTGCAAGATGAAATAATCAGGCGGAATGCGCGAGCGCGTCCAGCGCCTCGCGATCCGTCAGCTTGACCTCGCCGCGGGCGGTTTGAACCCATCCGCGGCGTTGGAATTCCTGCAACTGACGCGAAATCACCTCGCGCGCTGACCCCAGTTCTGCGGCCAGTTGCGCATGCGTCGCCTTAAGCACAGGCCCGCCGTTGGTCAGCTCCAACAGCTTCTGCGCCAGCCGAATATCGATCTTTTGAAACGCAATCTCTTCGATCACATGGAACAGATCGGTGATCCGGCGCGAATAGGCGGAGAACACGAAATTGCGAAAGCTCTGCGAGGTGGCGACCAGATCGTCGAACACCCGGCGCGGGATGGCGACGGCGTCGATTTCAGTCTCGGCAATACCCTCGGCGCTATAATCTTCATAGGCCAGCAGGCAGGCCGTGGTCATCACACAGCTCTCCCCAGCATGCACCCGGTAAAGCACAATCTCGCGCCCCGCTTCGGTGGTCTGCTGCACCCGCACCGTGCCCTCGATCAGCATCAAAAGGTTTTCGGGGCTTTTTCCGGGGCCGAACAAAATTGTTCCAGCGGGCAGATGAATGATCTGCGACTGCGCCACGAGACGCGCGCGCACCTTGGGCTCAAGTGTCGAGAGCCCCGCAAACCGGTCGATCCAATCCATCTTTTATCCCTTCCATCGTCCGAAGGAATATTTAAAAGCTCGTGGCCTCTTCGACAATCTCTGTCAGCAAATCTTCGACCGCCTGCATCGGGCCGTCGGGATAATCGCGGAACCCGATCGTGACCTTGCCTTCACGATCCGCGACGTAGATCGAATAGGGGCAATGCACGATATTGCCGGGATCAGCCTCCATCACTTGCCGCGACACAACCGCCGAGCAGAACAGAAACACATCCGCCGCGTCGAAAATCGTCACCTCGGAGCCGACATCCGCTTTCGTGCGCTCCAGCATCTCGCCAGTGTGCGAGCGGTAGTCGATCACGAGGCCTTTGGAGACGATGGCATCCTCGACCGCGAAGGTCGCATCCTCGAAGGTGCCGTCATAGTCAAAGGTGATCGCCTGATCGTTTGCCAAGGCTGGCGTGGCACAAACCAAGGCGAGCGCGACAGTTTTGAACAATGTTTTCATAGTGAACATCCTCCCGGTTTTCATCCTACCCGAGAAAAGGGCGGCCCGATAGCCGCCCTCTTTGAGACTTGGTCGCGCCTACTGCGTCGTGGCCTTCAGATATTCGATCACCGCCGCAATATCGTCGTCGCTTTTCAAACCGGCGAAGGACATTTTGGTCCGCGGGAACATCGCCTTCGGCCTATGCAAATAGGCAATCAGGTTCTCTTCGGTCCAGGTGAACCCTTCCTCACGCGCATCCAGGAAGTCATTGGAATATTTGAAATCTTCCACATGACCGATGGTGGCTCCGAGCACCCCGTTGAGGACCGGACCGGTGCGGTTCTTGGCGCCCTCGCCCACTTGGTGACAGGCTTTGCACTTCTTGAACACGCTCTCGCCCTCGGCGGCCAGCGCCTCGTCAAATGCGGCTGCTGCGACCTCAACCGGTGCTTCCTCTGCGGGGGCCTCTTCCGCCACCGCGACCTGAACTGTCTCTTCCGCGACAGGCTCGGCGGCAGCTTCCGTCGTCTCCTCCGGCGTCACATCCAGAACGGTCGCCCGTTTGGTGATCTCGACCACCTCCTTACAGTTCTCGTAACAGGCGTTTTCTTCAGTAAAGATCGTGTATTCCGTCTCGGCGCGATCATCGGTGATGAAGCCCTCGGCATTCGGCATCTCGACCTCGAGGAAATTCTCGTTCGAGAGCACGAAATCATCCTCAACGATGTAGTTCGAATAGAGGATATAGGCCGTGATCGCGTAGACATCGTCATCCGTCATGGTCTGCGCCGCGCCGAAGGGCATGGAGCGACGCACATAGTCGTAAACAGTGGACAGATAGGGCCAGTAAGAGCCCACGGTCTTGAGCGGATCTTTGTCGGCCAGAGTGCCATCGCCACCCGCC
The DNA here is from genome assembly GCF_020524585.1 of Celeribacter naphthalenivorans. Lineage (GTDB taxonomy): Bacteria > Pseudomonadota > Alphaproteobacteria > Rhodobacterales > Rhodobacteraceae > Celeribacter > Celeribacter naphthalenivorans. The sequence continues at coordinate 308,864 of NZ_JAIVLK010000005.1, read as the reverse complement.
AATTTGGGCCAGTTATCAACACCTTCCGCGAATTCGCCGTGACAGACGGCGCAGTTCTCGGAAAAGATCATCTCGCCATCTTCGACCGAGCCGGAGCCAATCGGCAAGCCGTCACCATTGGGCGAAATATCGTGGTTCCAGGCGGCGATTTCTTCGGGCAGAGCCGCGCGACCGAGACCGAATTTCTCCGCGAAAGCCGGCATCGCCAATGTCGCGGAGAGAGCCGTGGTGAGGATCAGTTTAGGAAGAAACTTCGACATTTTCCGCCTCCCCGTTCGATTTGACATGCCAGGTTTGGATACAGTTGTTGTGATAAACGGAGTTCTCGCCGCGCACCTCTCTGAGCTGCGCTTTGGTCGGCTGAACATAGCCCGTGTCATCATGGGCACGGCTCTGCAGGAGCATTTCCTCACCGTCCCAAGTGATATCAAGATAGAACCGCGTCAGCGCCATCGGTGCGCCCGGATTGGCCAGACGGGCCTTCTCCCAAGTCTTGCCACCGTCTTTCGACACATCGACGCCGGTGATGGCGCCACGTCCCGACCAAGCCAGACCTGTGATCACCAAAGGCCCCTTGCCATGCGTGATCGGCATCTGCGGGCTGGGCGAGGTCACCACCGATTTCGCATCCATGACCCAGGTCCATTTGCGCGAGGTGCCATCCGCCAAAGTGTCGGTGTATTTCGATGTTTCTTCACGCGATTCAATGGCTTGCGCGGTCACTTCGATACGGCGCAGCCATTTCACCCACATGTTGCCTTCCCAACCGGGCACGACCAGACGCACCGGATAGCCATGCTCCATGCGCAGCGCTTCGCCATTGGCCTTAAACGCAATCATGCAATCATCGAGCGCCTTTTCCATCGGAATAGACCGCCCGTTTGAAGACGCATCCGCGCCCTCGACATAGACCCATTTGTCCGCGAGATCTCCCGCAGCCCCCAGCCCCGCCTCTTCCAACAGAGTGCGCAGCGTGACGCCGGTGTATTCCATGTTGTGGATCATGCCATGGGTGAATTGCGAGCCATTGAGCTGCGCGCCAGCCCATTCCATGCCGGTGTTGGCCGCACATTCGAGGAAAAAGGTCTTGTTCACCCGCGGGAAGCGTTCGAGGTCTTCGTAGGTGAAGACCAGCGGCGTATCGACCAGCCCGTTGATCATCAGGCGGTAGTCTTCCTTTTTCAACTCAATCGCGCCGGAGTGGTGCCGCTCAAAGGCACAGCCCTGCGGCGTGATCGTCCCGTCGAGCGCATGGATCGGCGTGAAGTTGATCGAAGAGATCGGATCGGCGGTCAGCCACGGCACATTGCGGCGAATGACATCGCTCTCGTATTTGATCGGCAGACCATAGGGCGTTTCATCGACCCCTTCGCCGAGGCTCATCGCCCAATCTTGCTTTTCCGTGATCAGCGGATCGGGGCCATCGGCGGCAGCCTGACTCGCCGCCAGTCCCACGCCCGTGGCAGCCGCGCCGCGTAGAAACGCGCGACGGCTTGTTCCCTGACCGGTGCTCCGATTGTCGTTTTGGGTCTCACTCATCTCTCGTGTCTCCCTTCCGATGTGCATGCTTTGCATGAATTCTTTCATTCTCTTATGTGAATGAATTCATTGTAGAAAAACCGCTCCAACGAGGGTCAGAGCGGCAGATGTCAGGCCCGATTTCAGGCGCCGATGACCTCGACCGAGGTGTTCGGCGCGACCGTGACGGTGCCTTGTTTGCGGATGTGATCCTCCACCACATCCCAGATCTGCGGCCCTTCGGTGCCCTCATTCACAGAGGCCCAGCCCGCCACGACGTAGTTTTTCGCCGGGTCGAGTTTTTCGCCGGTTTTCAAAAGCGTCAGCTCCGAAATCCGCTCGCCCTGCGGCTTGGTGATGTCGATGCGATAGCCAAGACCGCCCATCCGCACCATGTCGCCGCCCTGCTGGTAATAGGGATCGGGGTTAAAGATGTTGTCGGCCACGTCTTCCATAATCGTATGGATGAACTCGCCGGTCATCTCGCTCCGATACGCCTTGCCGTAGGTCATCGAGGTGGCGTTCCAGATGTCCTCGCGGGTGATATTGTCCCCCGGCAGGAGGCTCGGCCCCCAACGCACGCCCGGCGACATCGCGATATCCGCCTCACGCTCGCTCAACAGCGCGTCACAGATCAGATCATCCCAAGTGCCGTTGAAGTTGCCGCGACGGTACAAGAGGCTGTCGGTCTGACCGATCACCTCGCCCATCGCCTCCTCGTAAGGCGCGCGTTGTTCGTTGATCAGCGCCGAGACCTCTTTGTCTGGCTCGATTACGTCGGAGAAGATGGGGATCAATTTGTGGCGGAAGCCCATCATGCGGCCATCGCGCACGTCCAAATCCACACGCGAAACAAATTTGCCGTTGGACCCCGAGGCAATGATGATCGTCTCGCCCACCAGCACAGGTTCCGGCAGCGCGTCATGGGTGTGGCCGGAAAGCACAACGTCGATGCCACTCACCAGCGACGCCATCTTCTTGTCGACGTCGAACCCGTTGTGCGACAGCAAAACGACCAGTTCTGCGCCCATGCCGCGCACCTCGTCGACGACCTCCTGCATCCGCTCGGTGCGAATGCCAAAGGAGTATTCCGGGAACATCCAGCCGGGGTTGGCGATGGGCATATATGGGAAGGCTTGGCCGATGACGGCGATCTTCACCCCGCCACGTTCAAAGAACTTATAGGGCGCGAAATCCTCCGCCGGTTCGTCCCATTCGGCGTCATAGATATTGGCGCCCAGAGCCGCAAAGGGCAGATCGGCCACCACTTCGCGCACCCGATCAGAGCCAAGCGTGAACTCCCAGTGGAAGGTCATTGCATCGGGTTTCAGTGCGTTCATCACATTGACCATGTCCTGACCCTGCGTGTGGTAGCAGGTGTAGGAGCCGTGCCATGTGTCGCCGCCATCGAGCAAAAGCGCATCGGGGCGTGCGGCGCGGATCGAGTTGATCACGGTGGCGACCCGGTCGAGGCCCCCAACCTTGCCGTAAGCTTTTCCCAAGGCGGAAAAATCATTGTAGCTCAACGCATAAGCCGAAGGGGAATTGTCCTCGATACCGTAAAGTTTGCGGAACTCCGCGCCCGTCACATGCGGCACTGCGCCCTTGTTGTCGCCCACGCCAATGTTGATCTCCGGCTCGCGGAAATAGATCGGTTTCAATTGCGCATGAATGTCGGTGACATGGATCAGAGAGACGTTGCCGAACGTGTCGAACTCCAAAAGCTGGTCCTGCGTCAGCGCCTGTTGCGCCGCGAGACGCGCCCAGTTGCCAAAGCCGGAGGCGCCCACCATAGCCGAAGCAGCCATGGACACCTGAAGGAAATCACGACGTGAAATCATGCGGAAACTCCGTTGTCGGACGCAGAAAACCTGAGCATTTCCAAAGGTTTCATGCGCAAATTTGAATGTATTGAGAGGAACAAAGCCCCGCTCGTCGCCAAGCGGGGCCCCGTCAAAGATCAGTTGCGGACAGAGGGGCCCTCGACCGAGAGGCCGTTGCCACGCGACGCCACATAAAGCTCAAGCGCCACAAATTCCGGCGAGCCCGCGTTGAACGTCTCACCACGGGTATCGCGGATACAGCCCTTGAACCGGCTATGCGCGCCATTCAGTTGCGCGTTCTTCAGACGGTAGGCCGGGAAGGCGTTGATCTGACCCTGAGACAGGTGATCTGCGCGGATCATGTTGCCGTAGTTTTGCTCGTGGCAGTTGGCACAGGACAGATCGAGCTGACCGTAGCGGGTGTAATACATCTCCTTGCCCTGCTCCCAAGTGGATTGGGCGGGACCGTCGATGGCGACATTCACCGGCATGCCACGCGACACAGAGGCCAAAGCCGCCTCGAAGTTCAGCATGGTGCTGTTGTCGTATTTCTGCGCATCGGCCCCCATCCGCTCTGTCAGACAGTCGTTGATCTGCATCTGGATGGTGTAAACCTGTTCTTTGTCGTCGTTCCATTTCGGATAGGTCGGACGCACATTCGCGAGGCTTTCGACGCCGTCGTGGCAATCCATGCAGGATTTGCCCTCGGACCCCATCACGGTCTCGAACTGTTCGAACCCGGCTTCGGCCCCCAGCATCCCGGGATTGTCGAAATCGTCCATCTCCATGGCCTGCGTGTCATCCGAACGGAAGCGCCAGCCGGACATGATCTCGCTCAGGTGACCGTCGAGATGCGCGGGCGCAGCCGTCTTGGTCACGATCTCGATCTCGCCGTTGATCACCAGCTCTGCGTCTTCATCCGCCAGCACAGGTGTTGCGATCACAAACGCCGTCAAAGCCGCCGCAGTGCTGAGCATTTTATTGATTTTCATGCGTTATCTCCTCCCTAGAGTTGGCTGGCGCGCCCCGCATCTTTGGCGGGACGCGCTTGCGGTCTTGGATCAGGCGATTTCGATCGCTTTTGCATCCTCGTAGACGGAGCCGTCGTCATCGTACCAGGTGAATTTGAATTCACCGGCCTCGGGCACAGTCGCATCGAATTCGATATAGGGGTTGGTCGAAATCGACGGTTCCAGCGTCACATCGACCACGCTCTGCCCATTAAATTCACAGGTGAAACGGTTGATGATCGAGCGCGGAATGACGTTGCCGTCGCTGTCTTTGCGCTGGCCGGATTCCATCGGGTGGGAAATGAGGGTTTTGATCGTGATCACCTCACCGGCAGAGGCCGATTTAGGGACTTTCACGCGGGGTTTGACACCAGATGCCATTGTCTTTGTCTCCTAAAAAATCGGGTTAGCCGCCGCAGCCGCCGATAGTCACTTTGACCGTGGCGGAGGTTTGGACGAAAGAGCCATCGGCCATTTTCGCAACCGCCACAACGTCTTGCGTGCCAGCGAGACGGATGCGGGTGGAGGCCGCCTGGCTGCCTGCCAGCGGACCGAAGTTGAACACCACCACTTCAGGCGTCGGGTTGCCGGTGGCGAACACCGCGATGGCCGTGGCGCCCGGCGCATTGACAGCGATCGGCACGGTGTTGCCGTTTTCGGCGATCTCCGGCGCGGTCAGGCTTAGATCGCCCGCGCCCGCCTCGGCACCCCCGGTGAATGCGGCGATGGCGTCTTCGGCAGCGGCGGTCGCACTCAGCGGCATAAACGCCGCCGCAGTCGCACCAAGGCCCAGAGCCAGAGCGTCACGTCGTGTGAGATTCATGGTTTGCTCCTAAGTTCTAAGTGTCAGGATCCGACGGGAGATCACTCGTCCGTCAGCGTCATAAGATAGGCGACCACATCCTCGACCTGCTGGGCCGAGAGGATCGGCGGCAGATCGGCCGGCGCGGCCTTGCCCGTGTAAGCATCACCCGGACGGGTGAAACCGTCGACCTTGTAAAAGGCCGGCATCACAGTGCCCTCAAAGGTCATCTTGGCGTTGACCACAAGGCCACGCAACTCGGCCGCAGACCAGCGCGAGCCCGCGCCATCGAGCCAAGGGCCGACCTCGCCGTGGAACGGCACATCGGCATAGGCGTCGGCGGCATGGCAGGACACACAGTTGCCCATGGATTTCGTGGTCAGGATCTTGCGCCCTTCTTCCGCGTTGCCCGGCGTGCCGGTCAGAGAGGCCTCAATCGCGCCGTAGTCGTCGAACTGAACGTCGCCCGGAGCCGTTTCGGCCAATGCTGCGCCGGTGCTCAGACCGAGTGCAACAAGACAGGTTGCGATGCGTTTCATGTCTCCTCCCTAAAAGACTGTGCTTACATTTCCGCATATCTGCGGTGTTTGTTTTAAAGAGCGTAGCGCGCCATTATGTCGCAGAGCAAGAGACAAATTCAAATACTTGAATTTTTCTGCACCGCAGCGTTACCTATACGCGAACATATATCACTCGCCAACCTTAAGCTTCCCCTGCTCTTGCTGCATAACCACTTGGCGCGCATGGTATTTTTGAAACGGCTCCTCGCCCTCATAGCCATGCCCCAACACCCATTGCATCATGTTGTAGGTCGTCAGCTTTCCAAAGGCGCCGGGCACTGTGGCCACTGCTGCGTCCTTGGCGGAGACATCTTCGGCCACCTCTTCGGGGAAATAGAGATTCGTCGGCGTGAACAGCGCGCCCCATTTCTGCACCATGTCTTTTTCCGGCAGGCTCTCGCCATCGAAATCCGTCACCTCGACATCGCCGAACATGTTGATCTGGATGACAAAGAAATTGTCTTCGATCATCTTTGTGATCTCCGGATCCGGATAGACCTCTTCGTGCATCTTGGTGCAATAGATACAGCCGCGCTGCTCGACCATCACGAGCAAGCGCTTCCCTTCTGCATTGGCCTCGGCCAAATCCTCGCGCAGGTCCTTGAAGGTGTCGCGCTGCCAGGCGGTTTTATGTAGCCCGTCATCGCCCATTTCCACCGCCAGCGCGGGAAAGGCAAAGGCAGCGAGACCCAGAGACAAAAGCGTACGTCGTGCGAGTTTAAACATTTTTACAGGCTCCCGTTTGATCCGATGTTCGCGAAAGAGGGGAAGGTCTCCAACATCCACGCCGCAATCACGTTCACCGAATTGGTGACGATCAATATAGCGAAGAGGATGAGGAAAAGCCCCATCACCTTTTCGACCTTCGGCAAATGGCGGCGGAATTTGGCCGCAAATTTGAGGAAGGGTTTGATAAACACGGCGGCCACCACGAAGGGCGCGGTCATGCCGATGCCGAAGACCACCATCATGATCAGCCCGCGCATCGCGGTCGCCTCATTCGACGCCATCATCACCACGCCGACCAAGACGCCGCCGACGCAGGGCGTCCATCCGGCGGCGAAGGCGAGGCCGACGATGTAGGACGACCACACGGTCATATTGCGCGTGTCGCCCGCCTGCATCTGGAACTGGCGATTGAGAAAGCCAATGCGGATCACGCCCAGAAAATGCAGCCCCATGACAAAGACGATGGCGGCCGACGCGATGCGAAAGATGTCCTGATGGCTGCGGAACGCCTGAGACAGCGAAAACGCCGCCGCGCCCAGAAGGACAAACACTGTGATGATCCCCAAAGAGAACATCACCGACGAGATCACCGCCCGTTTGCGCGCGCCCGGCGCCAATTCGCCCTCGGCGTTGATGTCGGCCATCGAGGTGCCCGCCATATAGGACAGGTAAAACGGCACGATCGGCAAAATGCAGGGGGAGAAAAATACCACCAACCCGCCCAAAAGGGCAGAAATAAAAGTCACGTCCAGCATATGGTCCTCCCAAATCGACCCCCAGTGTGCGCATCCCTGCGCCTCCGGACGGGGCTCCTCTTCCCCGCAAGCTTTGCGCCTGTCACCCTCTGGTGATTGCCTCAAAGCTTGTGTCATTCATATATTCAAATTATGTAGATTATGTCGCACCCGTCAATCGGTAGAGATATGTTGACACGAATCCTGGTCACACTGGCCACCCTCTTTGCCCTGATTCTCCCCGCCTCCGCCTGTGAGCCTTCGATGGAACTGGTGATGGTGGAACAAGACGGCTGTGCCTATTGCGCCCGCTGGAACGCGGAGATCGCGGAGATTTACCCGAAAACGCCGGAGGGCGCCTATGCGCCCCTGCGCCGGGTGGACCTGCGCGCGCCGATGCCGGAGGACTTGTCGTTCAAAGGCCCGGTGATCTTTACGCCCACCTTCATTCTCGTGGAGGACGGGATGGAACAGGGCCGGATCGAAGGCTACGCGGGTGATGAATTGTTCTGGACCATGCTGACCATGGTGCTGCGCGATCATTCGGATTTCAAAGAGATCACGACGGGTGCCCCGGTGCAGGAGGTCCAGCCGGGCGGGTGACAGGACATAAGGGACATTCAAGGGAGGAAAAAATGAAACTGTTTAAAATCATGGCGCTAAGCGCCACTATGGGCGCCGCAGCTTTGGCAACACCCGCCGTCGCACAAGACGACGATGCCTTCGTCACCTTTCAGGTGCTGAAACCCGAAGTGGCCCAAACCGCCGCCATCGCCGCAATGGAAAGCTGCCGCGAGGCGGGCTATCAGGTCGGCGTCATGGTGGTCGACCGCTTCGGCATCCCGCAGGTCTATGTGCGCGACCGCTTCGCCGGGCTTCACGTCTTCGAGACCGCCCGTCGCAAGGCCTGGACCGCTGTGTCATTTCGCACCGACACGCTGTCCTTGGGCGAATTGACCGCGCCGGGCGAGATGATGGCAGGCATCCGGGAGCTGAGCGAACCTCTGGCCCTTGGAGGCGGTCTTGTGATTGAGGCGTCAGGCTCTATAGTAGCAGGTATCGGAGTCTCAGGCGCTCCCGGACCGGACCTCGATGCCGACTGCGCGCAGGCAGGCATCGACGCCATCATGGATCAAATCGCCTTTTAGAGACGGGAGTCATATCTTTGAGGAACATGGGGTGGACAAAGTGAATTCGCCTTTACCAATCGTCACGGAAAACATGTCCGAAGAGGACCTGGATGTGATGATGTCAAGCGCCTGCGACGCATCGCAGCTTTTGAAAGCCCTCTCGCATGAGGGGCGGCTGATGATCCTGTGTCATCTGGTGACCGGCGAGAAATCCGTCACGGAACTCGAAGACCTTCTGTCCGCGCGTCAGGCCGCGGTGAGCCAACAGCTCGCCCGGCTACGCCTTGAGGGTCTTGTGACGCCGCGCCGCGAAGGCAAGGCAATCTACTACTCTTTGACGGATGACCGCCCGAAACGCATCCTCGAAGTGATCTACGACATGTTCTGTTCGGGGAATGGTGGCCCGAAAAAAGCCTGACCCCCAAGACAGAGACGCGCCGGGCATCAGGGGAGGAGACATGCTCGACACAGTTGCACCGGGGCTGCTTGCGGCCCTGATCGGTCTGTTTGGAGGTCTGGTCCTCGGACTTGCCGCCCGTCTGGGGCGGTTTTGCTCCATGGGCGCCATCGAAGACGCGCTCTATCAAGGCTCTGATCTGCGCGCCCGGCAATGGGGCGTGGCCTTGGGCGTGGCGCTCATTGGCAGTTTCAGCCTCATGGGATTTGGCCTTTTCGATCCGACCAAAACGCCCTACCTCGCGCTGGCATGGTCGCCCATGGCCTCGATCTTCGGCGGGCTTGTGTTCGGCTACGGCATGGCGCTCGCGGGCAATTGCGGCTTTGGCGCGCTGGCGCGTCTGGGCGGTGGTGACCTGCGCAATTTCGTCATCGTTCTCGTCTTGGGCCTCACCTCATACATCACACTGAACGGCCCACTGGCCGCGCTGCGCGTCACACTCTTCCCGCCCCGTCCCGCCGAAGGCCCCCTACCCGGTCTGGCGCATGGTTTGGGCCAAAGCCTCGGCCTACCCATCGTCGCCACCGGCCTCGGCTTCGGTGTGCTCTTTCTGGCCGTGGCGCTGTCGTCCCGCGCCTTTCGCGCAGAACGCAAACTCATCCTCTGGGGCGTGGCCGTCGGCCTCGCCGTCACCTCCGGCTGGGCGGGCACGGCGTGGTTGTCCGAGGCGACATTCGAGGCCACGCAGGTCGCCTCCCACACCTTCGCGGCGCCCATCGGAGACACGCTTTTCTACCTCATGACCTCCTCTGCCACCTCGCCCGGCTTTGGCGTCGGCTCCGTCATTGGCGTGCTTGCGGGCGCAGCGATCGGCTCGCTGATCAAAGGCCATTTTCGTTGGGAAGCCTGCGAAGACCCGCGCGAATTGAAACGTCAGATCATGGGCGCCGCGCTTATGGGCGTCGGCGCCGTGGTGGCCTTTGGCTGCACGGTCGGACAGGGACTGTCGGCTTTTTCCCTCCTCGCCTATTCGGCGCCGGTGACCGTGGCCGCGATCATCGCAGGCGCCGCCTTGGGCCTGCGTCAACTGATCTACGGCTTCTCATTCGCGCGTTGAATTCGTGCGGTGAAATGTGAGTATTTTTCGCAGCAAAGGAAACAGCTTTAGGCGCGGATCAAGACCTGAAGGTCCGCCACATTCGTCCCCGTCGCGCCGATCTGGAGCAAATCTCCGGCGGCCTGAAGCCCGTGATAGCTGTCGTTGCGCCCCACCACCTCATTGGGGTCAAGCCCCACGGCGCGCATCCGGTCCAGCGTGCCGGGGTCGACCAGACCACCCGCCGCATCCGTCGGCCCATCGCGCCCGTCGGTGCCACCCGAGAGGAAGGCGAACTCCGTGAGCCCGGCCTTTTCGGCCAGCATCGCAACACGCAGCGCCAACTCCTGATTACGCCCGCCCATGCCGTCGCCCACGAGTTTCACCGTGGTTTCGCCCCCGAACAGATAGGTCCCCGCGCCGCCCGCAAGTGCGCGATCCATAATAAACTGCGCGGCCTCGGCCACATCGCCCTCCAAAGGCGTTTCATCGACCTGCGCCTCAGGCCCCGCCGTACGGGCCATGGCCGCAACGGAAATTTTGTTCGAGCCGATGAGAGCGACATCGCTGTCGGGCAATGCGCCCAGATCGGCCTGCGGGCGCGCCAGATAGGCGGAGACGGAATGCGGCAGTTTCTCCCAAAGCCCGAGGTCTTGCAGCACCTTCGCGGCCTCTTCGCGGGTGCCGATGGGTGAAACCGTCGGCCCGGAGGCAATCGCGCGCAGATCGTCAGAGACCACATCGGACAAAAGCAAAGCCGTCACTTTCGCGGGTGCGGCCGCCCGCAACAACCCGCCGCCCTTGAGGCGCGAGAGCTGTTGGCGCACGAGATTCATCGTCACGATGTCGGCCCCCGAGGCAAGCAAAAGCCGGTTGACCTCAGCCTTGTCCTCCAAGGAAACACCCACCACCGGCGCAGGCAAAAGCGCGGAGCCGCCGCCCGAAATCAACGCGATCACATCGCCCTTGGCGTGCGACAGCGCCTCTTCGACACGGAGTGCTGCGCGCGCCCCTTCGGCATCGGGCACAGGGTGACCCGCGGCGCGGACTTCGGCGCCCTCCAAGGGTTTGGCGTTTTCGTAATTGGTGACCACGATCACGGTTTCAGCAGGCACATGTTTCATCGCCGCCTCTGCCATGGTGCGCGCGGCTTTGCCGACGGCGATGATCAGCGGATCGGTGAATTGGCGCCCTTTCAAGGCCGCCTCGACCGCATGGGCCGGATCGGCAGCCTCGACGCCTTGGAGGAAAATCTGACGCGCTTGGGCACGCATCGCTTCAAACGGGGAGGATGTGCGTAACATGGTCGCAATCTTGGCATGTGCAGCATGCGGCGTCCAGCACCCTTGCCCCCCCTTGCCAACTGGCGGACTTCGGGTCAGGTTTTCGCCAATATCCTTTTGCCGCAACAGGACTGAGCCGATGCACCCCCTGCCCCTGACCCGAGAGCTTGTCCTGATCGGCGGTGGGCACAGCCATGCGCTGATCCTGAAACGCTGGGGCATGCGGCATCTGCCGGGTGTGCGGGTGACGGTGATCAACCCGGGTGCCGTAGCCGCCTATTCCGGGATGCTGCCGGGATTTGTGGCGGGGCATTATGTCCGCGAAGACTTGGAATTGGACCTCCTGCGGCTGGCACGTTTCGCGGGCGCGCGGGCGGTCTTGGGACGCGCCACGGGGATCGACCGGGAGGCGCGGCTGATCCATGTCGAAGGCCGCCCGCCGGTCCGCTATGACATCGCCTCCATCGACATCGGCATCACCTCCGCCATGCCGGATCTCACAGGCTTCACGGAGCACGGCATCCCCGCCAAGCCGCTCGAGGCCTTTGCCAGTCGCTGGGACCAGTTTCGCAAAGAGGCCTTGGCCGGAGAGATCGCGCCCGAGGTGGCCGTGATCGGCGGCGGGGTCGCGGGGGCAGAACTGGCGATGGCCATGGCGCAGAGCCTCAAGACGATCCCGAACACGCAGGTCTCTCTCATTGATCATGGCGAGATCCTCACCGAGATGCGCCCCGCCACGCGCGATGCGGTGATGGGCGCGCTGGCGGAGGCTGGTGTCAAACTGCGCCCGCAGTCGCAGGTTATCGAGGTCCGCGCCGATGAGGTGCTTTTTGCCGATGGCACCACCCTGTCGTCGCACTTCACCTTGGGCGCGGCAGGGGCGCGGCCTTATGGCTGGCTGAAAGACACCGGGTTGGACCTGACCGAAGGGTTCATCACCGTGACTGAGACGCTGCAATGCTCCGACCCGCGCATTTTTGCCGCCGGCGATTGCGCCCATCTGTCCCATGATCCACGTCCGAAAGCCGGGGTCTATGCGGTGCGCGAAGCGCCCGTGTTGTTCGACAATCTGCGTCGGAGCCTGAGCGCAGGATCAGCCGCAAGGCTGCGCACTTATCATCCGCAAAAGGACTACCTCAAACTGATCTCTCTGGGCGGTAAGGCGGCGCTCGCGGACAAATCCGGCCTGCGCCTCAAAGGTCCGCTCATGTGGCGTTGGAAAGACCACATCGACCGGGCCTTCATGCGCAAACTCAAGGACTTGCCCGCCATGCCACCGCCGCCCTTGCCGGACACCGTGGCCGAAGGGCTGCGCGAGGAGGTCGAGGGCAAAAAGCCCATGTGCGGGGGCTGCGGCGCCAAGGTCGGCGGCGATATTCTCCACCGGGTGTTGAGCGCGCATCCCGGCCCGAAGCGGCGCGATGTGCTGCATCTCGCGGGCGATGACGCGGCGCTTTTGACCCATGGCGACACCTGGCAGGTGGCCTCTGTCGATCACCTGCGCGCCTTTGTCGAAGACCCCGTGTTGATGACACGGATCACCGCCATTCACGCGCTTGGCGACATCTGGGCAATGGGCGCGGCACCCCAAGCCGCACTCGCCACCGTGACGCTCCCGAACATGAGCGAAGCCCTGCAGGAAAGCTGGCTCACGGAGATCATGGAGGCCGCCCGCGACGTCTTTGAGGCCGAAGGCGCGGAGATCATCGGCGGGCACACCGCGATGGGGGCGGAACTGGCCATAGGGTTTACGGTCACCGGGCTGTTGGATCAGCCGATCACGCTCAAGGGCGCGCGGGCCGGGGATCGAATTTTACTCACAAAACCCATCGGCGCCGGCGTGATGCTGGCGGGCGAGATGGAGATGAAGGCCAACGGACGTGATCTGGAACGGGCCTATGCCTTTATGGTGCAAAGCTCCGGCGAGGCGGCGCGGATTTTGAACACTACGCATGCGATGACCGATGTCACGGGCTTCGGATTGGCCGGGCATCTCTTGGGGATATGCCGCGCCTCTGAGGTGGGGGCCGTGATCCGCCCGAAAGATGTGCCCATTTTGCCAGGCGCTCTGGCGCTTGCCGAAACTGGCCTGCGCTCGACGATTTTCCCGGCCAACCGCGCCTATGCCGCCGAATTCGACGGACCGGAGACGCCAGAGACCGACCTGTTGTTCGACCCGCAAACGGCGGGCGGGCTTTTGGCCGCTGTCTCGCCGATGCGGGCGGAAAAATGTCTGACGGCGCTCCGTGAGGCAGGGTATGAGGCGGCCATCATTGGAGAGATCACCGAAGGCCCGCCGCATTTGACCGTCGAAACGTAATTTCAGCGCGTTTTCAACAGGCTGACGATCCGTCCTACCACATCGTCACGCGCGCCGACGCTCAGATCGCCAAGATCAAACCCTGCAATCACATCAGGCGCATGGCGGGCGCGGGCTTTCTCGTAGCGCGGGTCGTAATGCTGGCCCATCAGCGCCTCGGCCAGCGCAGCAAAAGCCCCCTCTTCGGCCATCTCGCGCCAAGTCTTGACCCGCTCATGGCCCTGAAGCGGGATCAGCTGATCCAGACGCGCCTGCATCTTTGGGACATCCTCGGTCAGATCGGCATAGGCCTCCGCCAGATAGCGCGCCCGCGCGGGCAAACCGGCCGTCACGTCAATCCGAGGCGCGGCACACATCGCCTGCCAAAGCCGCGCCGGGATCGTGACCTCGCCGATGCGCGAGCTTTCCGCCTCCACCAAAACGGGCCGCGCGGGGTCGAGACGGCTCAAAGCCTCCGCCAACTTGCTTTCGAACCCCTTCTGCGCCGGTTGATCGCCCATCGGGCCGAAAATAGATCCGCGATGCTGCGCCAGACCTTCGAGATCGAGCACCTGCCCACCCAGCGCCCGCACCCGCTGCAAAAGATCGGTCTTCGCCGTGCCGGTGTTGCCGTCGAGCAAAACGAGCCGATGCGGCAAGGGCGTGTCATGCAACATGCCGATCACCAGCCGCCGCCACGTCTTATAGCCGCCGTCCAGAACCTCCACCCGCCAGCCGATCTGCCGCAGGATGATCGCGAAGGAATTCGACCGCTGCCCGCCCCGCCAGCAATAGACCAAAGGCCGCCAGCCGCCCTCTTTCTCGGCCAGAGGCCCCTCGATATGCGTGGCGGCATTGCGCGCCACCAAAGCGGCGCCGAGCTTGCGCGCCAGAAAGGGCGATTGCTGCGTGTAGATCGTGCCGACACGCGCGCGTTCCACGTCACTCAGCACCGGCAGGTTGATCGCGCCGGGAATGTGATCCTCGGCAAATTCCGAGGGCGCGCGCACGTCAATGACCGTGTCGAAACCCGCGTTCAAAACATCCGTCACAGAAGAAAAAGCCATGCTCATAGGCCCATTTTAAAAGCCTTTTTCACGACAGATGAAACACAAAATTCATGTGACGTGCACCGCCCTAGCCCGCCGCCTCAAGTGCCGCAAATGTCCTTTCTCTTGCGGCGTTTGAGCATGTTGTCGCAGCGCACCTTCCGCCGTTTGCGGGTCGGAGGCGAAGGAATAGATCAGATCAGCCGCCGCATCTGTCGCCAGTTCGACCTTGTTGAGCAAACGGGCGTTGAACAGGCTTGCTGAGCCGCCATCACGCCCGGGCGGAAAATAGCCGAAGTGATCGAACAGAGACCGCGCATAGGACAGCGGGCGATCTTCGACTTCGGACAGATCGGCAACCGGCAGAGCCATACAATAGCGCCAAAGCCGCCTCTGACGCCCCGTCCTCCGGTCGGACAGACGAGGGCACGACGGCGTAGCCTTCGAGATGCGCAGCGTGCAGGCGCGCGGAATTTGACACTTCGGCCAAACAGCTGGGCGGTGCAAGTTCACCTCTTCGGCCCCTTCTCTATCGCAGATGGCCTGCGCCTTTTACCTTTTGTCCTGGCAAGAGCGGATCGGCATCAAAGCCCCTAAGACACGCGCCGCCTCTCACCAACGCCTCAAAAAGCGCGTTGCGACGCCCTTCTCCGACACCAGTCTGAGTCCCAGATGCGCGGGCGGGCTTCCTACGGCGCAGCCGCCGCGCGCCGGGTCGCGGACGAGGTAAGGGATGGCGGCGATATGTTCGCCCGCGGCAAAAAACGCCGGGCAGCGGTCGCGGTCGATGGGCACACCGCCGTCGCCCGCGTAACAATCCTCGGTCCATTCCCAGACCGAGCCATCGAGATCGACAATGCCTTCTGCGCTGACCGAAAAACTGCCCCGCTGCATCAGGCGCCGGGGGGCGAGGCCTTCGGTCAGATAGGCCGAGGCCCAGCTCAGCTCCGGATCGGTGAAAATCGGATCGGGTTCCTCGGGCAGGACATCCTTCGCCATGAATTCCCATTCTTCCATCGTGGGCAGGCGAAACTCGTGCCGGGCACGGCGATTGATCCAGTCGAGATACTGGCTCACATCGACAAAATTGAGGCCGGTGGCGGGAATAAGTGTCGGGTCTTCGCCTGCAGGTGCACGCAGTTCCAGATCACAGGCCCCATCGGCATGGCACGCATTCCATTCCGCCACGGTGACTTCGAATTTCTGAACGTACAGGTTGCGGTGGTCCGGCAACACCACCGGATGTTCGGCCATTTCAGGCACATAGGTCAGATCGGGGCCGCGCAGCATTCCCCACGCGCCCCCGATAATCGCGACCGTCACTACACCTGCCATGATCTTTGGAAGGGACGTCCAGATCGTATGAGATGTGGTGCCGGTCATCGGTTCAGCCTCCGTCAGGCCTCAATGCTTTTCGGGGCGACGACCTGTTCCATCAGGGCGTTGTTCCACTCCCCTTCCACCACGAAGTGAGCGGTGGCCCCGAGCAAAGCAGCTTCGATCAGGTTGTGGTTCACATAGGCGTAGACCCCCGGCTGCATGAAAGTATACATCGCAGCGCCCGCCGAGCCGCCCCGGATGAACCAGCTCTCAAGACCGGTTTGCGGCGCGTCAGAGAAGGACCCTGCCTCCCAGACATAATCGCCATGGCCGCCAATGAGGTGCGGACGGGTGTCGCGGTTCGCCTGGTTGTGGATCATCAGAACCGTGTCGCCGACTTTCGCCTTCAGCGCATTCTCACCGGTCAGCGCACCAACGGAGCCGTTGAACACCTCATGGGTCGGAACCAGCGTCCGCATAGCGTCAAGACTGTCGGCGTAATCGTCCCCGGCGGCCTCATAGGTTTTGTAGTCGCCATTGTCGTCGACCGGCAGATAGAAATCCTGTTCGCCGATATAGGCGATGCTGTCGTATTTCAGCGGATTTCCATCGCGGTCTTTCAGACCGTCCCGCGGCAAGACCATCACCGCACCGTTCATGCCATGGGTCACGTGATAGGGGATCATCGCCCCGCCCGGCGCACAGTGATAGGTGAAGCAGCCCGGTTTCGTGGCTTTCCAGCGCAGCACGGTTTCCTCGCCCGGGAAGACATGGGTCAGGCCACCGCCGCCCAGCGCGCCCGTGGAGGCGTGGAAGTCGATGTTGTGTTCCATCATCGAATCCGTCGGGTTGCGCAGAGTGAGTTCGACATAATCGCCCTCATGCACGATGATCAGCGGGCCGGGGACGGAACCGTTATAGGTCAGCGCCCAGATTTCCGCGCCCGTGTCTTCGTCCACCGTCAGAAGCATCTCTTTGGTCTCCATCGTGATCTCGACAATCTTCGGTCCACCCGTGGCGACCTGTTCGTGTTCGGGGGCAAACGGCGGGGCGACAAGCTCCTGTTTCACGCGAGTGTAGCCGGAGAGATCGACTTTCGGAGCGGCGGCCTGCGCCTGAGCCTCGGCCTGAATGAATTTCGGCGCGGCGGCGCGCGGCGCGGCCAGCGGTGCGGATTTGCGCACAGGCGTGGCGGCGGCAGCTCCGCCGACAGCGGCAGCAGCACCAGCAAGAAGCGAGCCGCGCAGCACGTTGCGACGGTTGGTTTTGACGAGACCGGGGTTGATGTAATTGGTCATGTGACCCTCCAAGAATTTTTAGAGTTTTTTTGTTGTCTTGTGCGTCGGGTCGTTATTCTTTGTTATCGTTGATATTTCAGAGATTGCCGAGCTGGGCTTCGAACCGCTCTTTGGCTTTTTTCGGCACACGGCCTTCGAGGAAGCCTTCGGGAACCGTGGTCTCGCCCACGGCGACGGTCATCACCATGCCCATGGCGTAATGCGGGTTGCATTTCACGGCATAGAGCCCTTCGACGTCGAAGGTGACATCCAGTTCTTGATTGATCTTGCCGACAAAGGAGGCCGCGCCTTCAGGCATCATTTCGTCGATGCTTTGGGCGTTGTGGCTTTTGTCCGTGGGGATGAACTTCACCGTGTCACCAGGTGCGATTTGTACAAAATCAGGCTCAAAAACCATGCGTTCATCGCCATTTTTGTTGAGCATGTGCACCTCGAACACTTCGGCGTGGGCCGCTGTTCCAAACAGCGCAGCGAGGGCCAAAGCGGAGATCAGGGGGCGAAACATTGTCTGTCCTTTCGGTTTGTCTGTTTTCGCCCTCCTTGTAGACACGGTTTCGTGACCGGAATTTGCGATGGCGCAAACTTCTGAGAAATTTTCGGACCGGCGGGACAAAAAACAATTCGAACAACAGCACTTGGATTAAAGCACAAACCTGTGCTTAGAAGGCCCAATGGAGGACACACCCAAAACAATGCCGCGCCTCGACGAGAGCTTGCTGAGCCATGTTCCGCCCTTTTCAAAGCTGGACAAACGGCAGATTCGCGAGATTCTCGATGTCGCCAGCGTGCGCCGCCTCGGCGAAGGCGTGGCCGTGTTCGAAGAGGGCGCGCCTGCGGAGCGATTCTTCATGTTGCTCGACGGGTATATCCGGGTGATGCGGATCACGCCGGCCGGCGAGCAGGTGATCGCGCTCCATATTCCCTCGGGCCAATTGTTCGGCATCGCCAAAGCCATCGGACGGGACACCTATCCGGCCACATCTGTCACCGCCTCAGAGGCGATCATCCTGAGCTGGCCGATGCGGGTCTGGGACGAATTCGCCGTGCGCTATGACGGCTTTGCCTCCGAGACCTATAAGACCGTGGGGCAGCGGATCGGTGAGATGAACAACCGGATCGTCGAAATGGCGACACAGCAGGTCGAACAACGGGTGGCGAATGCGCTGTTACGGCTGATCAACCAGACCGGGCGCAAGGTCGAGGGCGGCATCGAGATCGACTTTCCGATCACCCGTCAGGACCTGTCGGAAATGACCGCCACCACGTTGCACACCGTCTCGCGCCTGTTGAGCGCCTGGGAAAAACAGGGCCTTGTGTCCAGCAAGCGCAAGCGGATCACAGTGACCGACCCACATCGTCTGGTGCTGCTGTGCCGGGGTGTGGCGGCGAATTAATCGCGGCGCGCAATTCGCCTAAGAAACTGTCCTGATCGAGACGGTATTCCGCACAGGCATCTTCGACGGTGTGAAACGGCGTCACGAGACAGCCAACGCATAGCATCTTATGGCGCAGAAAGACGTCGATCGTCGCAGGCCAGGTGGTCATAAGATCATTCAATGTCAAATCGGGATCGGAAATACGTGTCAGGGGCATGGCATGTCCTTTCGACGATCAATCTAAATCGCTGAATATGTCTGAACGTTGCGCTGGCGCAAACTTCGGGCATTTCAGGGCGGCTAGCTCTGGGGACATCAAGTGACCCCAAAGAGAGGCCCACCATGGCTGAAATTCTGACCAAGACGCGGGCGCGCAACATCTTTTACGGAGGATCCATCTTCTTCGTCGTGGTGTTCATCGCGCTGACCGCACAAAGCCACCGTTATATTGTCGACAGCTCCACCGCAGGCATGCCGCTGACCGAAGAGGTCGCGCTGGGCAAACATGTCTGGGAGAGAAATTCCTGCATCAACTGTCACACGCTGCATGGCGAAGGCGCCTATTTCGCGCCCGAACTGGGCAATGTCATGACCCGCTGGGGCGTCGCAGACGATCCTGAGGGCGCCTATGAGGTGCTCGACGGCTGGATGCAGGCGCAGCCCTCCGGCATCGAAGGCCGTCGCCAGATGCCGCATTTCGAGATCACCGAGGAAGAGATGCGCGCCCTCGCGGAGTTTCTGCGCTGGGCCGATCAAACCGACACCCAAGGCTGGCCGCCGAACGACGCGGGCTAAGGAGATATTCAGATGAAATACCAATCCCAATCCGTGGCGAAAGCCTATTTCTACTGCGCGATGGCGCTGTTCGGCGTTCAGGTGCTGGGCGGGCTTCTGGCCGGGTGGATCTATGTCTCGCCCAACACGCTCTCCGAGATCCTGCCCTTCAACGTGATCCGCATGATCCACACCAATGCGCTGATCGTCTGGCTCCTCTTGGGCTTTTTCGGCGCCGCCTATTTCCTTGTGCCCGAAGAGGCGGAGCGCGAGCTGTTCTCGGTCAAACTGGCCTATCTGCAATTGATCCTTCTGATGGTCGGCACGCTCGGCGCGGTCGGCTCCTACCTCGTGGGCATCCACGGCGGGCGCGAATTCCTCGAACAACCGCTCTGGGTCAAATTCGGCATTCTCGTCGCGGCGGTGATTTTCCTTGTGAACATCTCGATGACCGTGCTCGCGGGGCGCAAAACCGCGATCACCAATGTGCTGTTGATGGGGCTCTGGCTTTTGTGCCTTTTGTGGGTTTTCGCCTTCATCAACCCGGAAAACCTCAGCCTGGATAAAATGTACTGGTGGATGGTCGTGCACCTTTGGGTCGAGGCCACATGGGAACTCGTGATGGCGGCAATCCTTGGCTACCTGATGCTGAAACTCACGGGCGTCGACCGCGAGGTGGTGGAAAAATGGCTCTATGTCATCGTCGCCACCGCGCTGTTCTCCGGCATCCTCGGCACCGGCCACCATTTCTACTGGATCGGCACGCCGGGCTACTGGCAGTGGATCGGCTCCGTTTTCTCGACCTTTGAGGTTATCCCCTTCTTCCTGATGATGTCCTTCGCCTTCGTCATGGTCTGGAAGGGCCGCAAGAACCACCCGAACAAGGCCGCGCTCCTGTGGTCCTTGGGCTCCTCCACGGTGGCTTTCTTCGGCGCGGGCGTCTGGGGTTTCCTGCACACGCTGCATGGGGTGAACTTCTACTCCCATGGCACCCAAATCACCGCCGCCCACGGCCACCTCGCCTTCTACGGCGCCTATGTCGCCCTGAATCTCGCGGTCTTCACCTATGCCATGCCGATGCTGCGCGGACGTGATCCCTACAACCAAGTGCTCAACATGACCTCTTTCTGGCTGATGACCGGCGGCATGGCCTTCATGACCTTTGTTCTGACCTTCGCGGGCACCATCCAGACCCATATGCAACGCGTGCTCGGCTCCTATTACATGGAGGTCCAGGACAGCCTCTCCGTCTTCTACCTGATGCGGTTCGGCGCAGGTGCGGCGGTGGTCGTGGGCGCACTCATCTTCATCTATTCGCTGGTGGTGGTGCGCAAACGCGAAGTCATCGAACCCGGCCCGGCCCAGCCCATCGCAGGAGAATGACCATGACCCTCGATCTCTCTCCCGATCTCGCAGCCGACCTGCCATTCTATCAGCCCACGGGCCTGGAATGCGATCTGTTCGAGACGGCCCATGACAACGGTTTGCCCCTTCTTTTGAAGGGGCCGACCGGCTGCGGCAAAACCCGCTTTGTCGAACATATGGCGGCGCGTCTCGGCAAACCGCTCTATACGGTGGCCTGTCACGATGACCTGTCCGCCGCCGATCTCATCGGACGTTACCTGTTGAAAGGCGGCGAAACCGAATGGGTGGACGGGCCGCTGACCCGTGCCGTGCGCGAGGGCGCGATCTGTTACCTCGATGAGGTGGTCGAAGCGCGCAAGGACGTCACGGTGGTGCTGCACCCGCTCACCGACAGTCGCCGTACCCTGATGATCGACCGCACCGGCGAGGAGCTTGTCGCGCCGCCGGGATTTATGCTCGTCGCCTCCTACAACCCCGGCTATCAAAACGTGCTCAAACGGCTGAAACCTTCGACCCGGCAACGCTTCCTGTCGCTCTCCTTCGACTTCCCGAAACCCGATCTTGAGATCGCCGTGGTCAGTCAGGAAAGCGGGCTGGAGCCGGGCCGCGTGGCGCCTCTGGTGCGGCTGGCCGGGCACATCCGCGCGCTTTCCGGCATGGACCTCGAAGAAGGCGTCTCCACCCGCCTTCTGACCTATGCCGCGCGGCTCATGGCGGGGGGGATGGGCGTCGATCAGGCGCTTCAGGTCGCCATCATCGAACCGCTCACCGACGAGCCCGACGTGCAGCAAGCGCTGCGCGATCTGGTCTCGACGATCTACGGTTAGGAGACCCACCATGCGCTTGATGGACCTGATGGAACCCGAGGAAACGGTGGGCAATCTCTGGCACGATCTGGCCAAGGACATCGGCGCCGACAGCCGCTTTCCCGAGGCCGCCGTCACGCTTGCCGATCTGCGTCCCTCGCTCTCGTTGCTCTTTCGGGCCTTGGGCGGTGGCGCAGGCGTCGAGATCGTCGAAGCGGCCCCCACGCCGGTCCGTCACCGCACCGCGCTGCGGCGCAGGCTCGGGGCGGCGCGCGAGACGGAACATGTGGCCAGTTTCGACACGGAACACCTGCGCCTGCCGCCGGTGATGGAGGTTTTCCCGGAGGCCCGGCTCAACCGGGCTGCCTATTTCTGGCTGATCGCTCTGGCGGCCAGTCAGGGCGACGCAGCCCCTGAGTTGCCTGCCGCAGAAGACGGCCCGGAGATGGACTGTGCCCAAATCCGCGCCAATGCCCGGGCCTGCGATCAGGCCTATCTGACCTGTCCCGGTTTGCGCCCCGCCTATCGTGAATTGGCGGCTCTTTGCGCGGCGCGGCGCGGCAATCTTATGCGCCCGCAGGCGGAGACCATTCTGGAACAGGCGGTGCGCGATCAGCTTGGCGGAGAGACGCAAAACCTCGTGCTGCCGGAGGCCGCAAACGGCTACATGCCGCTCGCGCCTGTGCCGATCTGGCTTCGGTTCGAACGCCCCAGATCGGGGCAAGGCGCCAGCGACATGCAAGAGCCACAAAGCGCCCCCGCCCCCGCCGCCGCACAATCGAAACGCAAGCTTGGCGAGCGGCGCGATCTCGATCAGACCCAGCGGCGCGACAGCTTTATCATTCACCGTTTTGAATCGATCCTGTCCTGGGTCGAGGCGATGAACATCAACCGTTCCGTCGATGACGACGACGAAAACGCCGCCAAGGCCGCAGACGATCAGGACCGGATCACGCTCAGCAAACACAACCGCAAAGCCGCCACGCGCCTGCGTCTGCATCTCGATCTCTCGCCCAGTGACGCCGAACATGAACGCCTCGCGGGCACGCATGTCTATCCCGAATGGAACCACCGCACCCGCAGCTATATGGAGGGGCATTGCCGGGTGCTTGAGGCCCCTGTGGTGCCCGGCGCGGGCGATGGGTTTCGTCCCGATCCCCGTCATATCCGTGCCGTGCGGCGGCAATTCGAGGCGCTGCGCCCGAAACGCCTGCTGCGCCCGCGTCAGGTGGATGGCGAAGAGCTCGATCTCGAAGCGGTGATCTGCACCCGCGCCGATCTCATCGCCACCGGGCGCGGATCGGACCGGATCTGGCAACAGGCCCGCAAGGTGGATCGCGATCTGGCCGTGGCCTTTCTGATCGACACCTCGCGTTCGACCGAGGCCGCGATTGGCGACACCTCCGTGATCAACGTGGCGCGCGAGGCCATGCTGGCGCTCAGCGCCGGGATTGATGCCGCTGGCGACCGCTTTGGCATCTGGGGCTTTTCCTCGCTGCGCCGGGACCGGGTGTTCGTGTCGCGGATCAAAAGCTTTGCCGACCCGATGGACCATAAGATCGAAGAGAATATCGCCGCCTTGAAACCCGGCCATTTCACCCGGCTGGGCGCCGCCATCCGCCATGTCACGACGCAACTGGCCGAGCAGACCGCCAGCCGAAAGCTGTTGATCGTGCTCACCGATGGCAAGCCCAACGATCTCGATCATTACGAAGGCCAGCACGGCATCGAAGACAGCCACATGGCCGTCCGCGAGGCCCGACGCGCCGGACTGACGCTTCATGGCGTGATCATCGATGAGGATGGGCAGGATTGGTTCGCCCGCATCTTTGGCCGGGGCGGATTTACGCTTTTGCCCCATCCCGAGCGCCTTTTGCGCGCGCTTCCCGATATTTACCGCAGCCTCACACAGGAGAGTTGATATGCGTTTTCTCCCCCTTCTTCCGCTCTTTTTGGCCTCGCCCGCCGTCGCCGAAACTTTCGACCGCCCGATCCCACAGGCCCAATCCGCCACCGCCGAATTCTGGTTCTTTCTGGCAACGCTGGCGTTGATCGCCGCCTTGGCCGTGGTGGCCCGCGTTGTGGCCCGGCGATGAGCGTCACAGGCAGACAGTGGTCCGCGACCCGGATCGCGGTGCTCCTCTACCCCTTTGGCTGGGGCGCTTTTGCTGTGAATGTGTTTTTCGCCTCGCTCATCGGCTCATGGGTCGGTTTTCCCGTCGCAACGACGCCGGTTGCACTTGGGCTTGGCGCCCTGATCGCGGTGCCTGCCACCTATGCCTTTGCCCGCCATATCCGCCGTCTGATGGATCAGGCCGACGCGTGAAAGGATATTGAACATGACCCTCTCCTCGACCGAACAGATGCGCCGTTGGACCGGCCCTGCCCTGTTTTCCTACGGCTTTCGCCCGTTCTTTTTCTTTGGCGCGGTGTGGGCCGGGGTGGCGATGGTGCTGTGGATTCTGGCACTGTCCGGGCAGATCAGCCTGCCTTCGCGGCTCGATCCAGTGAGCTGGCACACCCATGCTTTCCTCTTCGGCTACCTCGGAGCCGCCATCGCAGGCTTTCTGCTCACCGCCGTGCCGAATTGGACCGGACGCCTGCCGGTTGTTGGCACGCAATTGATCGGGCTTTTTGCACTTTGGGGGGCCGGGCGCATCGCCTTGCTGATCTCCGGAATCATTCCTTTTGCCTTGGCCGCAACGATGGATCTCGCCTTTCCTCTCCTCCTCGGCGCCTTTCTGTTGCGCGAGATTTTGTCGGGCAAGAACTGGCGCAATCTGCCGGTGCTGGTGCTGCTCGCGATCTTTACCCTTTCAGACCTGCTGTTCCTTTTAGACGCCGGGCGCGGAGGCTATGCCGCAGGCGGTCTCGGGTTGCGGCTGGGGCTTGGTTCCGCCGTGATGATGGTGGCGCTGATCGGCGGGCGGATCATCCCGTCTTTCACCCGGAATTGGTTGGTGAAAACAGGCCAAAGCGCTCGCCCGGCCCCACCGATGCAGCGCTTTGACAAGGCGGCATTGGTCATCGTCGCTCTGGCTCTTTTGGCATGGGCCGCATCTCCGACGCATCGGCTCACGGCGGGAATGCTGGCCATGGCTGGCGTTTTGCACCTGATCCGTCTGGCGCGGTGGAAAGGCGGGCTGACGCGCCGTGAGCCGCTGCTTTTGGTGCTGCATGTGAGCTATCTGTGCCTGCCTCTCGGCGCCTTGGCTGTGAGCCTGTCGATCCTTTGGCCGGAACTGCTTGCGCCCCCCGCGGCCCTGCATCTGTGGACCGCAGGCGTGGTCGGCGGGATGACATTGGCGGTGATGAGCCGTGCTTCTTTGGGGCATACCGGACGCGCGCTCCATGCCGGTCGCGGGACCGTGGCGATCTATGGCGCGATTTTCACCGCGACGGCGGTGCGCCTGTCGGCCGGATTTGTGCCGCTGAGCGTGCTCTATCATCTCTCTGGTGGCTTCTGGATCATGGCGTTTCTCGGCTTTGCCGCAGTATATGGCCCGATGCTTTGGTCCGCGAAACGACCCAATTGAGGACGAACAAAATGAGCTGGTTTGCATATGCGGCGATGTTCGGGCTGTTTCTCATCAGCCATTCCCTGCCGACACGCCCGGGGATCAAACGCCGGGCGGTGGCAAGGATCGGAACACGCGGTTTTACCATGCTCTATTCGCTCCTGTCGCTGGCCATGCTGCTCATGCTGATCCGCGCGGCCACATGGCCGGAGCCGATTTTTCTCTGGCCTCAGACCGCGCTGACACGAACTGTCACACGGATCGGCATGCTGGGTGTCTGTCTGATTTTCGCGCTGGCGATCGGGCGGCCAAACCCGTTCTCCTTCGGCGGGGCCAAGAATGAGCGGTTCGATCCGGCACAGCCTGGCATCGTACGGCTCCATCGCCATCCGCTTTTGCTGGGGCTGGCACTTTGGGCCGGGCTGCATCTGCTGCCCAATGGCGATTTGGCGCATGTGGTTCTATTTGGCCCGCTGGGCGGCTTTGCGCTTTTGGGTATGCGCCTGATCGACCGGCGGCGGCAAAAAGAGATCGGACGCGAAGCGTGGCAGGCTCTACGCGCCCAAACTCGGCGCGCGCCGTTGCTTACGGTGCTGCAAAGAGGCGATCTGAAACGCTGCGTCTTAGGAGGTTTGGCCTATTGCGGTCTGGTTTTGACCCACAGCTATATCGCGGGCATCTCAGTGCTCTGATGAGCCCCCACTTCATGTCATCTACCCCAAAAGGGCCTACCCAATTCGGTGCGCCCCAACACAATCAGAACTGCGGCTCACTATGGGCCGTGCAGACCCCATGCCAGCTTTCCGTAACATTTCCCATATCGAGGACGCCGTCAAAATCATTGCGGTGATATCGTCCAGTAAAGCGATGTATTTCGACATAGACCGAGCGAGCCGGTGTTTTGTCTGCATTCAGCGCAGTGACGCAGTGCCACGTGGCATGTGTATCAGTGATGTAAAACTGTGGTTCATCGACGCAATGCGATCGTTTACCAGCAGCAACCAACTGTCCATCTTCATAATATAATGGGATGGACTGGCTTTTTGAAATCGGATCGTCGGCAAGGCTTTCATATTCGCAAAATAAGAATGAAAGATCATCTGCCTGAACAGATATTGCAGCAAGCGAAAACATCCCTGCCAACCCGATAGCCCGTAACATCGTCATCCCCTTTAAATGCCTTTCGCGCAACATTCAGGATATGCGCAACTGTGGCAACCCTACGAATGATCCTCGGAGACATTGACCCTATGAGACACGCGATTATTGCTACGTTTCAGCACAGCGAAATTGCTTAACTTTCCTGACGTAACGTATCGCAGAGCGCGCCGCTGCTTTTGCGCGTTTATTGCCGACAAAGCACACACAGGTTCTTCCCTCCGTGTGCTTCCGTATTGCTTCCGTTTTTCAAAACGGAACAAACGCAAACGCGGAAAATCGTGCATTTTTTGATTTTAT
This sequence comes from Celeribacter naphthalenivorans, assembly GCF_020524585.1. Lineage (GTDB taxonomy): Bacteria > Pseudomonadota > Alphaproteobacteria > Rhodobacterales > Rhodobacteraceae > Celeribacter > Celeribacter naphthalenivorans. The sequence goes on along the minus strand of NZ_JAIVLK010000005.1, from coordinate 282,519 downwards.
TGATTTTATGGTGCCCCCACACGGACTCGAACCGCGGACCTACTGATTACAAATCAGTTGCTCTACCAGCTGAGCTATAGGGGCACTCGGGCGTCGTTTACGCGGTGACGGACTTGTGCGCAAGTGGTTTATCGTAGAGGGATGTCAAATCCGGAAAGCCTTCGACAGCGAGGCGTTGAGACTTAGCTCAGGTCTGCCGCATTCTCGGAGCGGGCCATGAGGATCACGGCCACGAGGCCGACGCCGATCACCAGAAGCGCTGCCGGGGAGGCCTGTTCGAGCTGTTCGAGCGAGGCCTTGTCGTAGACCCGTGTCGCCAGCGTGTTGTAGTTGAACGGGCGAAGCAGCAGGGTCGCGGGCAGTTCCTTCACGCAATCCACAAAGACCAGCAAAAGCGCCGTTCCAACAGAGCCGCGGATCAGAGGGACATAGACCCGGCGCAGTGTGCCGCCCAAGCTTTGCCCCAAGGAGCGCGCCGCCATGGGCAGCGACGGGGAAACGCGGCCCAATGCGGCGTCGGTCGCGCCTTGGGCGATGGCGAAGAAGCGGACCACGTAGGCCAGGATGATGGCGAAGGCAGATCCGGTGAGCAAAAGACCCGGATCAGAGCCGGTCAGCGCCGCGATGGCATCGGCCAGAACATGGTCGAGACCAGCCAGAGGAAACAGGATGCCGAGGCCCAAAACGGCGCCTGGCGCAGCATAGCCCAAGGTCGTGAAGGGCAGGATCAGACGCGGCAGCTTGCGGCCCGTGAGACGCACGCCGTAGACCATGAAGAGTGCGGCCAGAACCGTAAAAATCGCCGCCATTCCCGCCACAGTGAGTGTGTTTTTCAACGCTGTGATCAGACCGGGAACGGCCCATTGCTCCGGCTCACCCAAGGCGTGGTAGGAGATCACCGAGACCGGCAAGACAAAGCCCACGAGGAAGGGCACCGCGCATAAAGCCAGCGCTAAAAGCCCCTGCCAGCCGGTGAGGCGAATGGGCGCGATCGGGCGGGTTTGGCGCGCGCTCTGGTGGAACCGGGCGCGGCCGCGCGAGGCTTTTTCGAAGGCCACCAAGAGGAGCACCACGACCAGAACGACGGAGGCGATCTGCGCCGCGCCGCCGGCGTTGCCGCCTTCGAGCCAGGTGGAGAAAATGCCGGTGGTGAGGGTCTGGACCGCGAAATAGGACACGGTGCCATAATCCGAGACGGCTTCCATCATCACAATCGCCGTACCCGCCGCAATGGCAGGGCGCGCGAGCGGCAGGCCGACGCGCCAAAACCGCTCAAAAGGTCCGGCGCCCAGCGCGCGGGCGGTCTCATAGACGGAACCGGATTGTTCGCGAAAGGCGGCGCGGGTCAAAAGGAAGACATAGGGCGTGAGCGCGGCGGCCAGAACGACGATGGCGGAGCCGAGAGAGCGGATTTCCGGGAACCAATAGTCGCGCGCGCTCTGCCAGCCGAAAACCTGCCGCAAGCCGCCCTGCACCGGTCCGGCATATTCCAGAAAATCGACCAAAGCATAGGCGCCGACATAGGCCGGGATCGCCAAAGGCAAAAGCAAAAGCCACTCCAGCGCCTTCGACAAGGGAAAGCGGTACATGGTGACGAGCCAGGCCGATCCGGTGCCGACACAGGCCGCCAATCCCGCGACGCCAAAGGCCAGAAACGCGGTGGTTTTCATGTAGCGTGGCAAGGTGGTGGCCATGAGATGCGGCCAGATGTTTTCGCTTGGGTGAAAGGCGATCCAGACCACGGCGATCAGTGGCATCAACACCAGCCCCGCGATCACAAAGGCCCCCGCCGACCAGGGCGACAGACGCGACACGCGGGCCAAACCGCCATGACGGCGCGCGGCACTTGAGCCGCCAGAGGCCTCGCAGGCCGGTGTCTGAGAGATTTGGTCGGTCATTCATCCGACATAGAGGCTTTTGCAAGCGAGGTGAAGAGAAACCCGCGCGATCAAAGCAGGCTTGCCCAGCTGTCAAAAGCACATATGGTAAATCCCCCCTTAACCTTCTTGTCTCACAGAGGCATAAGTGGGGCACCAAGAGACAAGAAGACCGCTGCCAGACCGTCGCCAGGCCAGAGAAAGACCCGACCATGATCATCTCAATGCATATCGGCGCCCATTGCACCAATGGCGCGCAGCTCATGCGCGGGCTTTTGAAGAATAAGGCCGTGCTGGCCGAACAAGGCGTCGCGGTGCCGCCCCTCGCGTATTATCGCGATATGCTGCCGCAGATCATGAAAAAGGTGAAAAGCGAACGCGCCACCCCCGAGACGCAGGAAATGTTGCTCGATCATATGCTCGACATCGACGACTGCGCGCGCATGGTCTTGAGCTACGAAGACGTGATCTGCATGCATCCGTTCATCTTCGAAAAGGGCGGGTTCTACGAGAAGGCGAATTTCAAACTGCCGTGGCTGCGCAATGTTTTCGCCGATCACGAGATGGAATTCTTCATCGGCATCCGCAACCCGGCGACCTTTGTGCCGGAGGCCTTTTCCTTTTGTGGGCCGAGCGTGAGTTTCGAGGGGTTTCTCCATGGGGTCGACGTTGAGGCCCTTCGCTGGTCTGAGCTTTTGCTGCGCATCCGCACGGTCTGCCCCGACGCGCGTCTCACCTGTTTCGCCTATGAGGACACGCCGCTGACCTGGTCGCAGGTGATGCGTGACATGACCGGGGTCGGGCAGATGGTGCCGATGTCCGGCGGGCTCGACATTCTGGCGACGATCATGAAACGCGAGGGGATGAAGCGGCTGCGCACCTATCTGCACACCCACCGCCCCCAGACCGAAGAACAGCGCCGCCGCATTCTCCAGGCCTTTCTCGATAAATATGTCGACGAAGACGCGTTGGAAGAAGAGATCGACCTGCCCGGCTGGGACGACGCCTTGGTGGAGCGGTTGACCGAGGCCTATGAAGAGGACTTGGAAAAGATCGAAGAGATGGAGGGCGTGCGGTTTATCGCGCCTTGAGGACGACATTTAGATCGAAAATCAATCACGCTTCCCTATTCAAAGTCTCATTTGCATAGCCGTCACACGCAGTGCACGAATGCTGGTATACAAGCTTTTTAGAATGGAGGGGATCGAGTAATCTGACGCCCATTTAGCCCTCCATTGTCAATCAATACAAATCCAAGTGTTGCGTACACCCCGTAAAATTCTTCTTTAGTTCGAATGCGAGAAGTTAGTAATAGATTAAAGAGACCGACAAATTGGAACTTTTAGATTACAAAAATGAAGGCGAATAAATAATTCATGAATAGGAAATTTAAGTTCTTTCCAAAATTGAACGGCGATCGAATTCTTAACGTTCTTTCTTTGATTATCGCAATTTTTTCATTCGTGTTCTCTGCATTTGGGGTTTCGATCGCAGACCGAGCACAAACTTACACAGAAAACCTCGAAAACAGTCGCCGCTCCATTGTTTTAGAAGGCGATACGGGTTCTCAGGAGGATAGCCTCACCATCGCACCACTCCAACAAGGAATGAGGTTTCTACAAGGATACGCATATTTCCCAAATGAAATTATCGATAGGGCGGTCCCCATTGATTCCAAGGGCCATGTACGATGGATGGGGTCTATTATGGCCAATATTGAACAACACATTTGGAAAAACACCCCTGCGTTAGACGGATATGTAAGCATATCCGAGGGTGAAATACCCCTCGTAATTTACAGCAACTATGCATTTGAAGGCCAAGTCTATGAAGACTGGTCCTTATATACAGCTACATACATTGCTCAAGTCGGCAGCAAGGAAACAGGAGGCCTTACAAAAGCTAACCTGACGGGCCTGATCTATAGGTATCGAATGAATGCAATGGATGAAGAAGAAGCAAAACACACTCCTGAAGCCCTTTGGAATTCAATGAAAGAACAAGACTTCGGCTTACCTTGGCCAGCAGAGTAAAATTCTGTTCTCAAAAATTATTGCGTTTAACCAAACGCTTCCCTCACTCCAAAGCCCCCGCAATCAGCCCCTCGATGCCGCTCACCGGATGCGCCTTGGCCCATTGCGCCACACGGCAGCCAGCCTGCGCATAGGCGCTGGCGTTGCGGGCGGCCTCGGAATGGCGCCAGTCGTGGGCCTGCATCGGCAAATCCCCCGCCCCCGGATCACAGGTGTCAGGATTGAGATCGAACCGCGGATCGCGCGATACATAGGTTGCAATGCCCTCATCGAGCCAGGCCGGAAACTGCCGCTGGGCGCTGAGCCCGATCTGGCGGTGCAGCGCCACATGGGTCAGCTCATGGGCGATGATCTCTGTGTCATGGCCACGCGGCGTCAGATAAAACAGATGAGTGCCATAGGTCATCGCCCGCGCCGTCATGCCGCCCATGACACTGTTACAGGTCGCCGTGTAGCAAATCAGAATGCGCGGACGCTCCTGAGGCCCGAACACGGCCTCGACGCGTTCTTCGGCCAAGGCCAGTCGGCGCAGCATCTCTTTCGAGGTGGTCGGGCCCCGCAGTTCGGAATAGACCTGCGGCGCCACTTTTTTAAACCCGAAACAACCGGGGCAAACGCCCGCCAGAACCGGCGACAGGCCCAAAAGCATCAGCCCAAGGCCAAAGCCCAAAGCGAGCGCGAGGGCAGATACGGCAAGGCGATGACGGGTGCGACGGCTCATCCGGCAAGCTCAGAACAGGCGCCTCAGCGCATGCCCAGAGCTTCCTTATACATGTCCAAAATCGCCTCTTCTTCGGCGATCTCATCGGCGGTTTTCTTACGCAGCGCGATGAGTTTGCGCATCGCTTTGGTGTCGTAGCCACGGCCTTTCGCCTCGGCCATCACCTCTTTTTGCTGATCCGCGATGTCTTTTTTCTCAAGTTCCAGCCGCTCAAAGCGCTCCACGAACTGGCGCAGCTCGTCGGCAGTCACGCGGTAGGAGGCGTCGGGGCCGGAGCTGTGGCCGGATTCGATATCGTCGTCCATCATGGGGAAACCTTCCTCAGGGGTAGTGGGATATTTTTGCTCTTCTCAAGCCCCGATCCCTACCCGGCAAGCGACGTCATGGCAAGCCTCGGACCCAGCCCAATGCGACGGATTTCGCCGATATGATTGCGGGCTCAGAGCTTGGCAATCTCGACCCCCGCCGCCTGCAACCCGGTCTTGAGCGCCGTGGTCATGGCCAGCGCGCCCTCCGTGTCGCCATGCACGCAAATCGTGTCGATTTTGCACGGAATATGTTTGCCACTTTCCGTGATGATCGCCCCCACTTTGAGCATCTCAAGAATGCGCGTGGAGATCACCGCCGGATCATGCAGCACCGCGCCGGGTTGGCGGCGATCCACCAGCGTGGCGTCGTCATTATAGGCGCGATCCGCGAAAATCTCCCCTGCCCAAGCACAGTTCAAATCCCGCGCGGCCTTTTCCATCGCGGTGGCGGCGAGCACCATGATCACGATGTCGGGCTGGACCTTGAGCGCCGCCTCGAAACAGACCCGCGCGAGATCAGCATCCTCGGAGGCCATATTCGCCAGCGCCCCGTGCAGTTTCAGATGCCGGACCTGACCGCCCGCCGCCCGCGCCATCGCCTGCGCCGCGCCCAGTTGGTAAGTCACGAGATTGGCGATTTCCTCATGGCTCAGGGGCAAGCGACGCCGCCCGAAGCCTTTGAGATCGGCAAAGCCCGGATGCGCGCCGATGCCAACGCCATTCTGCACCGCCAATTTCATCGTACGCGCCATGACGTCCGGGTCGCCCGCATGAAAGCCACAGGCGACATTGGCCGAGGTGATCACCTGCATCAGCGCGGCATCGTCGCCCTTGGTCCAATCGCCAAAGCCCTCGCCAATGTCGGAATTCAGATCGGCTTTCAGCATGTTTTATCCTTCCAATTCATCACCGGCTGTCACGCCGCTGATCAGTTGATAGCTCAATAGATCGTGGATCAAGGACGGGTCGCGAATGAGCGGCTGAACCGCCGTGCGCAACGCCTTGAGCCGCGCGTCATGGGCGCGCGCAATCCGATCCGCCTCATCCAAAGAAATCTGCCGAAACCGAAGCTCCGCCCCCTGCCCCGCCTGCGCCACCACGGGCAGGTCCGCCGCAATCACCGTCCCGATCCGGGGATAGCCGCCGATGGTCTGGCATTCGCACAAAAGCACATAGGGCAAGCCGTCGCCGGTCATCTGAAGGTCGCCCTCAAGGATGAAATCAGAGGCCAGCCCGGAAGGCGCCTGCGACGGAAACCGCGCCTCGGCCTCGAGCCGCACACCTTGGCGGTTGGCGGTGGCGGAGCGGGTGAACCGCGTGGCCTCGAATTCGGCCAGAACCTCGGGTGCGAAGAGCGCCGTCTGCGGCCCGGCTATGTAGCGAATGTCACCGCCAGAAAAGCGTGTGTCGAGCGGCAGGCCGACCGAGGCCGCGCCCGGATCAGGGTCCGCCCCCAAGGATAGGCGCGTGCCCTCTTTGAGCGCCGCGCCGAGGCCCGCCGTCACATGGGTTGCGCGACTCGACAGCACCTCCGGCGTCTCGATCCCACCCGCGAAACTCAGATAGCCATAGTTTCCGCGCTCCGCCGCGCCGATGGTCAGGTGCTCACCGGGGGACAAGAGATGTGTGGCGTTCCAACGCAACGCCTGCGTACCGACACTGGCCCGCATCGGCGCGCCGGTGAGTGCGATGCGCGTGGGCGCCGTGACTTCAAACGTGCCGCCCATCCCGGCCATCTCCATGGCGGCTTGCGGGGTGCTCTGCGACAGTAACGCCGCCGCTTCATAAAGTGCCACGGGATCAGCCGCGCCGCCACGCGACAGACCCAGATGGGCCCTGCCGGGGCGGCCGAGGTCTTGCACGGTCAGACCCGGCCCTGCCTTCAGGACGATCACTTCACTCATGACCGCAGCTCCAGCTTGGCACCACCGCTCGGGTCGCCCGAGGCCAATAGCCCGTCCATCTCCGCCCCAGACACCGGCACCAGCCGCATTTCATCGCTCGCGCTCAGCGGCAAGGGCGTGTCGCTGTCAGGTCGAAACACCCGAAACGCCGTGCGCGCGACCTGACGCCAGCCGGTCGGCGACGCATTGGCAAAGAGCACGATCTGGCGCACCGCCAAAGCGATCGCGCCCTGCGGCACCTGCGGGTTGAGCGATGTCATCCGCGGCAGATCGAAGGCTTCGGGCAAGAGGCCGAGATAGGGCTGACCGGGAGCAAAGCCGATGGCCAGAACCCTGAGGGGCGTTTGGGTGATCTCACGGATCACCTGCTCGGGGCTCAGCCCCGTCATCCCCGCCACCTCCGCCAGATCAGGGCCATGATCCCCGCCAAAACTCACCGGCACCTGCCAGACCCGCGTGGCAGGTTCAGGCGTGGCGTGGTGCCAGTCTTCGCCCTCCAGAAGCCGCGCGATCTGTGCCCGCAGGACCGAACGGTCGGTGCCATCGGGATCATAGGAAAACAGCACGGACGTCAGGCTCGGCGCCACACGCGTCACGCCCGGAAGCACAGAAGCCCTGCCCAAAGCATGCAGCCTTTGCACCGCCGCCATCGCCCAAGGCTCAGGCGTCAAGGCAAAGCGCACCAGCCAACCGTCACGTCCCAAAGGCAAAATCTCTGGTCCGCCGTCCTGCGAAGTCGAAAGCTGGTTCATCTGATCGACGGTCATTTTGGGCCTGTTGGGATCATGCGTCCGTTACTCATTCCAAACTCATCCCAAACCCTGGCCCTTTTTTCAATGACTTGGCCTCCAGGAAAGCCATTCATACGCGCAAATGCTTGCTTGCGCGGGCCAGTTCTGTATCAAGCAGGCGAAATGAAAAACGAGGGACTGACGATGGACGCATTGATCTGGGGCGGTGTGGCGCTGACTTTGGCGGGGGTGGCTTTGTTGGGCTATTGCATCATGGCCGCGTTGAAGGCCAAGAAAGCCGGCGGCACGGATGAAGACATCCGCGCGCGTCTGCAAAAGGTCGTGGCGCTCAATCTCGTTGCGCTTCTGATCTCCGCCATGGGCTTGGGCGCCGTCACGATCGGAATCATTCTCGGCTGATTGCCCCACCCGTGGACATCCCGACTCGCGGCGCGCGCGTCCCACCACTCAAACGGGCCCTTTCGGCCCGTTTCATTTTGCGCATTCTCACGGCAATTTCACATCAAACCGGCAAAGATACGCGCATCGTTTCCCCTCCAGAGACAGTGACAAAAGAAAAGCTGGAAATCCTTTTGCCCGCCGCGCAAAAGCCCTATCTGGATCACAGGCGATTAACCATTTTACGCCTACTTGGTCTCAGCGCGGTGACAACAAGCGCGCAAGACGAGAAGGCCGGTGTCGGAGCGTGACGCACAATGACTTGGGGAGATGTCAGATGAGTGAGCAGGAGACTGAACTGCAAAAGGCCATGAAGGGGATCGAGGATATTTCCGATTTCCCGCGTGATGAATGGTGCGAAGCGATCGAAGGCTTAAGCGAAGAGCTTGGCTATTTCGAACCGCTGGGCGAGCATCACAGCGTGGCCTTTCTCGACGAAAAACCCCGGCTGCTCGTCACTTTCGAAAGCTATGAGCGCACCACGGAGCGCACCGAAAAAGGCTATCCCATCGGCATGTCTTTGGCGGGTGAGCACGGCTGGTCGTCTCTGACGCTGATCTCCCACGGCCCCGACGAGACCGGCGATTGGTTCCGCTCGAAACATATCTACCGCTATTTCGACCGCCTCGTGGACGAAGGCTTTTTCGAAGATTTCGACCAGGTGGTGTTCTACGGCGCGGGCGCCTGTGGCTATGCGGCGGCGGCCTATTCCGTCGTGGCCCCCGGCGCCACGGTGATCGCCGTCGCGCCTCAGGCCACGCTGAACGGACGTCTGGCGTCTTGGGACGCGCGTTTTCCGAAAACCCGGCGCATGGATTTCACCACGCGCTACGGGTTCGCGCCCGACATGTTGGAGGGCGCGGAAAAGGCCTATGTGCTCTACGACCCCAAGGTCGAGGCCGACGCCATGCATGCCGCGCTGTTCAACGCGCCGCATATCACCCGCGTGCCCTGCCGCCTGTTCGGCATCGATCCGGAATATGAGATCATGGAGATCAACGCGCTGGCGCCGATCCTCGAGGCCGCGATGCAGAGCCGCCTCACCCAGCGCGTGATCACTCAGGCCCTGCGCAAGCGCCGGTCGCACATGGGCTATCAGCGCCGTCTGTTGGCGGAACTGGCCCCCAGTTCTCGCCCCTATCAGACAGCGCTGTTCTGTCGCTACGTGCTGCGCCAGCGCCGCAATGCCCCGCGTTTCCGCCGGGCTTACGATTTGGCGATGGAAGTGCTCGAAGGTGAGGGCAAGGCCCTGCCGCCCGCACAACCGGCGGCAAAGGCCAAAAACGAGACGGCTTGAAAGACCGCGTGAGATAAAAGGGGGGCTCAGGCGAGCCCGCCCTCTTCCTCGACAAAGCGCACGACCTCTTCGACGCCCTTGCCGTGGCGCAGCGCCGCCATGACATAGGCATTGGTGCCGCGCGCGCGTTTCGTGTCCTCTTCCAAGAGCACCGGATCGACCCCCACATAAGGCGCCAGATCGACCTTATTGACCACCAACATATCCGAACGCGTCACGCCGGGGCCACGTTTGCGCGGGATGTCCTGACCGGCCGCTGTGTCGATCACATAGATTGTCAGGTCGGCCAATTCCGGCGAAAACGTCGCGGCCAGATTGTCGCCACCGCTCTCGATCAGGATCACATCGAGATCGGGAAATTTTTCGGACAGATCGGCCACAGCCGCGAGGTTGATCGAGGCATCTTCGCGGATCGCCGTATGCGGACAGCCCCCGGTTTCGACGCCGCGAATGCGCTCCATCGGCAGGATTTGCTGGCGCATCAGGGCCTCGGCATCCTCGCGCGTGTAGATGTCATTGGTGATGACCGCGATGGAGTATTTTTCCGACAGCGCCTTGGCCAGCACCCCCGTTAGCGTGGTTTTCCCGGCGCCCACCGGGCCACCGATCCCCACACGCAAAGGTCCGTTTGGTGATGCCATTTTTGTCTCCTGTCTAAAGCGCTTTTCGTTTCATCTGAATCAGACTGAGCGAAAAACGTTGCCACACTGAATTGATATTGCAGCATTTCTCAAAATTGAGTGCCTCAAGTTTTTTGAGAAACGCTTTGCTCAGGTCTTGAAAATTCTGACGTCCATATCCTCATGGCGCGCCGCGTTCAAATCGGCGGCAAAGGCGCCGGTTGTGAGGCTCTCGGGCGTGGCGGTCAGGGCCACCTCGGCCACCTGTTCGATCTCTGTGTGAAGCTGCGACAACACCGTCTGCCCCGCCGCTTGGCCCAGCGGGATGAACCGCACGCCAGCCGACACAAGATTCGAGGTAAAGCTATGAAGATAAAGCGCAATCACAGTTTTCGCAGGCAGGTCCAGATCCCGCGCTGCCTCCCCCACCGCGACCGGCAAGGCGCGCGCGGGTCGTGCGGGGCCGCCCATCTGCGCCACAGTCGCGACAAAGGCCTGCCCCTGCTCAAAGGTCTCCGCCCAGCGCTCTTTCGAGCCCGCCAGAGCCTCCGCCAGATCGCCCATCTCTTGCGCATCGGCACCTTGAAGGACCATCGCCAAAAGGCAGGCGTCCACTTGCCCGCCACCCCGCGTCAGGATCACACGGAGCCAGCTTTCAAGCCCCGCCGCATCGCGGACATGGCCGTCGGAAATCGCCAGTTCCAGCCCATGCGAATAGGCAAAGGCGCCCAAGGGAAAGGAGGGCGAGAGCCATTGAGTCAGGGTCAAAAGCGCGTGCGGATCAGTCATGGTGATGGTGGTGGTGAGAGTGCCCCTGGTCGTGATCATGGGAATGATCATGTTCCTGGCTGTGCCCGTGATCATGGCTGTGGTCATGGCTATGTCCATGATCGTGCCCCCCGTGATCATGTCCCCCATGATCATGCCCCATCGTGCGGCCATGGCCATATGCCCCACCTTCGGGGCTGAACGGCGCCATGATCGCGGTTACCTCTGCGCCAAGCTGTTCCAGCATCGCCTTGAGCACCGGATCGCGTTGGATCACAAGCCGGTCGGCCGCGATTTCACAGGGCGTGTGCCGGTTGCCGATATGCCAGGCATAGCGCGTCACCGTCTCGCCCGTGATGGCAAAAAGCTCTTCCTCGGCGGCGCGCACCCCGATCACCGTGCCGTCATCGCAGGCAAACCCGTCGCCCTCGGCAATAGAAACCGTCTGCGGCAAATCGACAAAGATCGACACGCCCGCCTCACTCGTCAGTTTCTTGCGCCGCAGCAGCCGCTGATCATAGGTCAGCGCCACAAAATCCTTGGCTTTCGCGCCACAGCCCTTGCAAATTTCATAGGCTTTTTTGCTCATTTTACTCCTCCTGTCAGGAATTGGGACTTTCTTAACCGACTCGCCCCCAAATGGAAGGCAAGGAGACCCTGCCCATGACGTCCATGCATGATCACACCCCACTCGATGCTGTCGATGCGCTCTTTGAGCTGCGCGCGCAAATGGCGCGGCTGCGCGATCTCGAGGCCGAACTTTGCGATGAAATCCGCAGCTTTGCGACAGAAAACGGTGAGGAAAAGATTTTTGGAGCAACCCGTGTCGCCGTGATCGAAACCCGGACACCGACGCGGGTCGATCCCGCCAAGCTGCCGCATGCAATTCTGAGTGATCCGCATTTTTTTGCCACCGAAGAGGAAACCGTCGTGCTGCTCTGGCCACGGCCCGCGGTGGCGCAGGCAGCGATCTCCGCGCCTGTGGTGCCGTCTGTGCCGATAAAGGAGGAGTCTGCAATCCAATCTCCCCAAGAGATTGAGGCGACCGCCCCAGACATCATGGCGGATGAAACCGAAGCATTCGAGGGTCCAGACCACGAGGAAGCCTTTCCGAGTAAAGATATTTCTCTGGGCGTCGCCGAACCTGACCCGGTCGAAATACCCCTTAAGGATGTCACAGACACCACCGCTGTGGAGATGCGCACCATCGGCGTTCCGCTTGAGGAGAAGGATGATCCGGTCACAGAGATGTACGACGTCGAAGAGACGGTCTTGGCCGCATCGGACGACAGCCCCCCTGTCGATCCCGCAATGCCCGAGGTCAACGTTGCCCCAGACGCCTTCGTCAATGCCGATGATCCTTTCGGTTTGAAAGCGGCCTCTTCACAGGAGGCCGTCATGGCAGCGGACATGCCACTGATCGATGCCCATGGTGCCGTAGAAGGCGAAACGCCAAAGGATTTGCGCCCGACCGAACATGCCCATTTGCAACCGCTTGCCGGTTTGCCGGACGAAGATGTGGCGCAAATGACCCCTGAAACCGAAGACATGCTCGCGCCCGCGACCCTGCCGGACGCCTTGGACATCGCACAGGCTCTGGAAGCCCAGGCGGACCAGCTTGCCGATCTGCCCTCAGATGTCGCACAGCCCCCGCGCGCCTCCGTCACCACCGATTTCGAGGGCAACGACCTCATGCCAGCCACCGCCTTTTCATCCCGTCGCATCGCCGTGGGTGGAGAAACCTGACCCTCGGGTCCCAAAGACATCAATTGCGCCCAATTCGATCCAGAAGGAGAGACACAATGTACATGACCCGCTCGCCCGTTGACGAACTTGCCCGGCTCCGCGCAAAAATCGCCGAGCTGCGCGCCCGCGAGGCTGCCCTTGAAGCCCGCTTTATCGAAGGCAACGACACGGGCCGTTTTCCCGGCTACAGTTGTGATGTTGTCGTGTCTCGCACCGCCTATCAGGTCTTCGACATTTCCAAACTGCCGCAGCACATCCTGAACGACGACCGCTATTACGCAACCAAACATGTCACCTCGATCCGCATCGAAGACCGCGATGAAAGCGACGCCGTGATCATGCTCGGCGGGCCGGACGAGTTTCAAGTGCTCGAACACCTTTGAACGCGGAGCAACCTGCGCCGCCCGACGCGCCGAACCGATGCGCCGCGTATCAGCGCCCGCTAGACGGAAAACAGGTCGCGAAACACGTAATGCGGGATGCGGTCGCGGGTGATCCCGAGCTTCAACAACTCGGCATCGCTCATCGCGTCGAGGCGCGCAAGTTCGCCCAAACGTTTGCGCCGGACGGCATAGGCGTTCACCCCTTGCCCCAATGTGGCAAAGAACAGATCGAGCCGCGCTCTGAGGCTTGGCGTGAGAATGGCGATATTGGCGACATGCTGCATGTCTGGAAACCTCTCTGATGGACGGTTTCCTCCCTATAATTTCAGGGTAGACCAAAGGGGTGAACACACAATGCAACACCCGCTTCACTCACGCCAAAGCCCGCACGACGCCGCGAAAAGCCGCATCGTACAGGTCGTCTGCTCGCAGAACCATCAGAACAAGAAGTAGCGCTGCGCCATCGGAAGCTCTGTGGCGGGTTCACAGGTCAGCAATTCGCCATTCGCCCGCACCTCGTAAGTCTCGGGGTTCACTTCGATCTCCGGCGTCGCATTGTTCATCACCATCGAGGATTTGCCGATCCTGCGGGTGTTCTCCACCGCAACCGTCGTTTTGGCGAGACCAAGCGCCTTGCCCACGCCCTCGGCCTGCGCGGCTTGGCTGACAAAGAGCACGGCGGAATTCTCGACCGCACGGCCCATGGAGGCAAACATCGGACGGCTATAGACCGGCTGCGGCGTCGGAATGGACGCGTTCGGATCGCCCATCTGCGCCACGGCAATCGAGCCGCCCAGCAAAACCATCTCCGGTTTCACCCCGAAAAACGCAGGTGACCAGACGACCAGATCGGCGCGTTTTCCGACCTCGACGGAGCCAATATGCTGGCTCATCCCATGCGCAATCGCCGGGTTGATCGTGTATTTCGCCACATAACGTTTGACCCGCACATTGTCATTGTCGCCGGTCTCATCCGACAGACGTCCGCGCTGTTTCTTCATCTTATCGGCGGTCTGCCAGGTGCGAATGATCACCTCACCCACACGGCCCATCGCCTGACTGTCCGACGAGATGACAGAAAACGCGCCCATGTCATGCAGGATGTCTTCGGCGGCAATGGTTTCCTTACGAATGCGGCTTTCGGCGAAGGCCACGTCCTCGGGGATCGATTTGTCGAGGTGGTGACAGACCATCAACATGTCGAGGTGTTCTTCGAGCGTGTTTTGCGTGAAAGGCCGCGTCGGGTTGGTGGAGGACGGCAGGATGTTCTCATGGCCGACCACCTTGATGATGTCCGGCGCGTGACCGCCGCCTGCGCCTTCGGTGTGATAGGCATGGATCGTGCGGCCTTTGATGGCGGCCAGCGTGTTTTCCACAAAGCCGCTCTCATTGAGCGTATCCGTGTGGATCATCACCTGCACATCCATGTCATCGGCCACCGACAGACAGCAATCAATCGCCCCCGGCGTCGTGCCCCAATCCTCGTGCAGCTTCATCGCGGCGGCGCCCGCCTTGATCATCTCGACCAGAGCCTGCGGCTGGCTGGCGTTGCCTTTGCCCGCGAGTGCGATGTTCATCGGCACGCCGTCCAGCGCCTGCAACATCCGTCCGATGTGCCAAGGCCCCGGCGTACAGGTGGTCGCAAGCGTGCCATGCGCCGGCCCCGTGCCGCCGCCCAGCATCGTGGTCAGGCCAGAATGTAGAGCATCTTCAATCTGTTGCGGGCAAATAAAGTGGATGTGGCTGTCAAAACCGCCCGCCGTGATGATCCGGCCCTCACCCGCAATCGCCTCGGTCCCCGGCCCGACAATGATGTCCACGCCCGGCTGCGTGTCGGGATTGCCCGCCTTGCCAATGCCCGCGATGCGCCCGTCCTTGAGACCGATGTCGGCCTTGTAGATGCCCGTCACATCGAGGATCAGCGCATTGGTGATCACCGTATCAACGGCGCCCTCGGCGCGGCTTTTCTGCGACTGGCCCATGCCGTCGCGGATCACCTTGCCGCCGCCGAATTTGACCTCTTCGCCGTAAAGCGGTGCGTTGCGGCCCGCTCCGGCCAGCTCGGAGGTCAGGTCGCGCTCGACCTCGATGATCAAATCGGTGTCCGCCAGACGCACCCTGTCGCCGGTGGTCGGCCCGAACATATCGGCATAGGTCGCGCGGGAAATCTTTGCAGGCATGTGTTAACCCTCTCAATTCATCTCGTAGACGGCGCGCATCTCTTCGGTGCGCTGGCGCGTCAAATGTTCCAAACAGGTGTAGACGATCAGCGGCTGGATCGAGCCGCCCTCGAACAGGATGCCCTCAGCCTCGCAGGCGGCATCGCGATACGGAATCCACGCGCGCTGCGCCGTCCGCAGCGCCTCGGCGGTCTCTTCGCTCATGCTTTTCGCCCGATCCATGGCCCAAGCGTAGGTGTCATTCAGATCCTCATCCGCCTTCACCCAAGCCTCTTGGGCACATGCATTCATGGCGGATTGCGTCATCGCATCGTCGCAATCGAGCGCCTGCGCAGATGCCCCGAATGGCACAATAAAGGCCAAAGATAAGAGGGCCTTGCGCATCACAGCTGACCCATCACTTTCTGGTTGAAGCCGTAAACCTCACGCGCGCCCGACAAAGGCACGAGGTCGACCTCCCGCGTCTGACCCGGCTCGAACCGCACCGCAGTCCCCGCGGCGATATCGAGACGTTTGCCCTTTGCCGCCTCACGGTCGAATGCGAGCCCCACGTTCGTTTCGTAGAAATGATAATGCGAGCCGACCTGCACCGGACGATCGCCGGTATTGGACACGGTCAGCGTCGTCACTTCGGCGCCTGCATTCAGCTCGATCTCACCATCTTGGATGAAATATTCTCCGGGTATCATGACCTGCTCCTTAGCGAATGGGATGGTGAACGGTGACAAGCTTGGTGCCATCGGGGAACGTCGCCTCGACCTGCACCTCGTGGATCATCTCCGCGATCCCCTCCATGCACATGTCTTTCGTCACCACATGCGCCGCCGTTTGCATCAATTCGGACACCATTTTGCCGTCACGCGCGCCCTCGACCACGAAATCGGTGATCAGCGCGATCGCCTCCGGGTGGTTCAGTTTCACACCCCGCTCCAACCGGCCCCGCGCCACCATGGCGGCGAGCGAGACCAAAAGCTTGTCTTTTTCCCTGGGCGTCAGGTTCATCGTCGTCCCTCATTCACATTTGCCAGACTCGCGGCACATCCGCCTGTCTGATCGTCTTCAAAACCTGCGCCACATAGCGGCGCAATGGATAGCCATCCCCGGCCATCGCCCGGATCACCAGCTTGCCGTTCCAGCCGGAGACCCCTGCCGTGACGCCGTCTTGGGTGATCTGTTTGATCAGCTCGGCCTGCGCCTCCGCACCTTGGGCAAAGAGCCCGATGGTGGCAATGGCGCGCGCGCCGCCAAGCGTGGCGGCATGGTCGCGGGTCGCCAAAAGCCCCGCGTCGATTTCCAAGGGCTCAAGAAATTCCAGCCGCCCGGCGCGACGAATGTCGCGACGATCCGTCAGATGCAGCGTCTCAATCACCTCGCCCATGGCAGCGCGGCCCAACACGAGGCTCTCGACAAAAAGAAACCGCGCGTCGCCCGCGATCTCGGCAGATGTCCGGCGCGACAGGCGGGATTTTTCGAACAGAATGGTTTCCTGCGGCAACCACTCCAAAGACGCCCCTGCCCCCGCAATCAAGGACACGGACACCTCCGCATCGGCGCCGCCCTCAACCGAAGCATAAGCCCGTTCGGCGGTTTGCGTGGTGCCGATGAGGCGCCCGCCACATTGAACCTCAAGCCGGTAGTCCAACCGGTCTCCAGCGGTCAACCCCCCGGATGTATTGAGAAAAACCACTTCGGGCACAGCGGAATGCACCTTTGGCATCATCGCTTTCGCGGAGCCGGATTGGTGCAGATCGCGCAGACCTTTCGGCCCCATCACCACATGGGCACGGCCCCGAACCCGCTGCATCACAGGGTGCTCGACCTGCGTCGCGACGGGCGTCGCCGCCGCCTGCAAAGTCTCATCTGTGCGCCGCGTGTCCAGCATTCGGGTCCTCCAAGTCGTGCCGAGACTAGCGGCACCCGGCGACCAGCTTCAATCCCACAACCGGCGCTTCACAAATGAAAGCTCCCAAAAACCAACCAAACGCTCAAAAAATAAGCGCATGCCAGACCATCGCTCTCTCTGGCGCTTTTCTTCGGAAAGAGGTAATCCAAGCGCATGACCGAGACTCTCACCATCCGCCGCCCCGACGACTGGCACCTGCATCTGCGCGATGGCGCGATGCTGGAGGCCGTCCTGCCCGAAACCACGCGCCATTTCGCCCGCGCCATCGTGATGCCGAACCTCGTGCCGCCGGTGGTCACCATGGATGATGCAAGCGCCTACCGCGAACGCATCCTCAAGGCGAACCCGCGCAAGGGCCAGTTCGACCCGCTGATGACGCTCTATCTCACCGAACAAACCGACCCCGACGACGTGGCTTTGGCGCATGCCTCGGGTCTGGTGAAAGCGGTGAAGCTTTATCCGGCAGGCGCCACGACCAACTCCGCCTCTGGCGTCACGCATTTCGATAAGGTGCGGCCTGTGTTGGAAAAAATGGCGGAGATCGGCCTGCCGCTTTGCGTTCACGGCGAGGTGGTGCATGGCGACGTGGATATTTTCGACCGCGAGAAAGTCTTCATCGACACGGTGCTGGACCCGATCCGCACCTCGACCCCCGGCCTCAAGGTGGTGATGGAGCATATCACCACGAAAGAGGGCGCGGACTATGCCCGCGAAGGCGGCGCAAACCTTGGCGCGACGATCACGACGCACCATCTGGTGATCAACCGCAACCACATCCTCGTGGGCGGGATCAAGCCGCATTACTACTGCCTGCCGGTGGCGAAACGCGAGACCCATCGTCTGGCGCTGGTCGAGGCCGCGACCTCGGGTGATCCGAGCTATTTCCTGGGCACCGACAGCGCGCCGCATCTCGATGGCGACAAAGAGAGCGCCTGCGGCTGTGCCGGTTGTTTCACCGCGACCAACACCATGTCGATCCTCGCCGAAGTGTTTGAGGCCGAGGGCGCGCTGGACAAGCTTGAGGCCTTCACCTCGATGAACGGGCCGAATTTCTACGGGCTGCCGCTCAATGAGGCGACGATCACCCTGCGCAAAGGCACGCCGGTGCAATATCCCACGAAAATCGACACCCCCAACGGGCCGGTGACGGTGTTCGACCCGCAAATGCCGCTCCACTGGAGCGTAGAGGCCTAAAGAGAGACTGACCATGATCCCTTCGTCCTTCCCCGATGAGACCGAAATCGCCCGGCTGACGGCGCGCATGCTGTTGGAAATCGGCGCGGTGAATTTCCGCCCCGAGGACCCCTATATCCTCGCCTCCGGCCTGCCCTCGCCCACCTATATCGACTGCCGCAAACTGATCTCCTACCCGCGCATCCGCTCGACGCTGATGGATTTCATGGCGGTGCAGATCATGCGTCAGGCCGGTTTCGAGGCCTTTGACAACATCGCCGGGGGCGAAACCGCTGGCATTCCGTTCGCCGCCATGGTGGCCGAACGTCTTGGCCTGCCGATGTCTTACGTGCGCAAAAAACCGAAAGGCTACGGCCGCAACGCCCGGATCGAAGGCGCAATGTCTGAGGGCGAGCGCGTGCTTTTGGTCGAGGATCTGACCACCGACGGCGGCTCGAAACTGTCCTTCGTCGATGCGATCCGTGAAACCGGCGCGAGCTGTGGCTGGACCGCTGTGATTTTCTACTACGGCATCTTCCCGGAGACGGAAAAGACACTGGGCGATCATGGGGTGAACCTCATCAGCCTGTGCACCTGGTGGGACGTTCTGGCCGAGGCGAAGAAACAGAAAATCTTCGACGCCGGCACGCTGGCCGAGGTCGAACATTTCCTCGGCGCACCGCGCGCCTGGCAGGAAAAGCACAAGAAAGACTGAGCTCGAAGAGCCCTAGACCTCATGCCCAAAATTTGAACGCCGCTCGAGAGGGCGGCGTTTTTCTTTGCATCCCGCAGGCTTAGCCCGACCCGCGGAGTTATCCACAAAATATACACTTTGCGATGCCCCGCCCGAGTGGTCTAAGACACTCAAATCCGAGAGCAACACGCGACTCGCGGGTCATAAAAGAGGGCAGAACAAAATGAGTGAAATCGCCAAACTCGACAGCCATCGCGGTGAGAAATCCGCCGATGCCGAGGCCGCATCGGGCACGGAGACTGGCGGCAATGGCGCCTCTTTGATCACCTCTTACGCGGGTGCCGCACCACATAATATCGAGGCGGAACAACAGCTTCTGGGTGCGCTTCTGACCAACAACGATGTTTTCGACAAGATCGTGTCGATCATCGCGCCGGATCATTTCTACGACCCGGTCCACAAAGATATTTTCGATAAAGCCTCCGAGCGCATTTCGAAAAACATGCTCGCCTCGCCGGTGACGCTCAAGGCCTATATGGAGGACCACGTCGGCCTTCAGGAGCTGGGCGGCACAGCCTATCTCGCACGTCTCGCCGCTTCGGCTATCTCGACCTATGCGGTGCGCGACTATGCCCAGCTGATCTACGATCTGTTCCTGCGCCGTCAGCTCATTGAGCTCGGCAATGAAATCGCGGGCGCGGCCTCTTCAGGTTCTGACACACGCGACCCGAGTGAACAGATCGTCGCCGCCGAACAAAAGCTCTACGGCCTCGCCGAACAGGGCAAGGGCGAGACCGGATTTACCTCCTTCCTCTCCGCTGTCACCCAGGCCGTTTTGAACGCCAACGCCGCCTATGAGCGCGGCGGCGGCATGGCCGGGGTCGCGACGAAACTCGTTGATCTCGATAAGAAAATGGGGGGCCTTCACCCTTCCGACTTGATCATTCTTGCGGGGCGTCCCTCGATGGGGAAAACCTCGCTGGCGACCAACATCGCCTTCAACATCGCCAAGTCCTACAAAAAGGGGCAACTGCCCGACGGTCGCCAAGGCGCCGTCGAGGGCGGCGTTGTGGGCTTCTACTCGCTCGAGATGAGCGCCGAACAGTTGGCGGCGCGTATTCTCGCCGAGGCCTCCGAGATTTCCTCGCACAAGATCCGCCAAGGTGACATGACCGAGGAGGAATTCCGCCGCTTCGTCGATGCCGCCAAGACGCTGGAAAGCTGCCCGCTTTATATTGATGACACGCCTTCGATCCCGATCTCGCAGCTCGCGGCCCGCGCCCGCCGTTTGCAGCGAACCCATGGGCTTGATCTGTTGATCGTCGACTATCTGCAACTTGTGCGCGGCACCTCGCGGACCGAGGGCAACCGGGTGCAGGAGATCGGCGAGATTTCCATGGGCCTCAAGGCCATCGCGAAAGAGTTGAACATCCCGGTGATCGCGCTGTCACAGCTCTCGCGGACGGTGGAATCCCGCGACGACAAACGCCCGCAGCTGTCGGATTTGCGCGAATCCGGCTCCATCGAGCAGGACGCCGACGTGGTGATGTTCGTCTACCGTGGCGAATATTATAAAGAGCGCGAAAAGCCCGATGACGACAACCTCGAGGCGATGGAAAAGTGGATGGCCGATATGGAGCGCCTGCACGCCAAGGCCGAGGTCATCCTCGGCAAGCAGCGTCACGGTCCGATCGGCACGGTCGAATTGAGTTTCGAGGCGGAGTTCACCCGCTTTGGCAACCTCGCCGCCGACCGCTACAACAACTACGATTACGAATAAATTCAACGTGTAAAAGGTTAGGCTCGCGTCCTTTCGCCTTGCGACTCTCGGCGCACGCCGTCAAATACATCGACATGGGTACTTCAGTTCTACAAATCGATCTCGGGGCTCTGGCCGACAATTGGCGCGCCCTCGACAAGCTCTCCTCCGACGCGGTGGAAACCGCCGCCGTCGTGAAGGCCGACGCCTATGGATTGGGTGTCGCGAAGGCCGCGCGGGCCTTGATGAAAGCCGGCGTGAAAAAGTTTTTCGTGGCCGCCGCTGAAGAAGGCGTGACTCTGCGTCAGGCCGTAGGACCAACGCCGTGGATCGGCGTTTTCTCCGGCCATATGGCGGGCGACACCGACATGATCGGCGACATGAGTCTGGTGCCGATGCTCAACTCGCTCGACCAGATCACCCGCCATTTCGAGGCCCTGCCCGGCGCGCCTTTCGGCATTCAGCTCGACACAGGCATGAACCGGCTTGGTCTTGAATCCGCCGAATGGGATGCGGTCAAAGCATTGGTCCTCAAGGCAAATCCCGATCTGATCATGAGCCATCTGGCCTGCTCCGACGAACCAGATCATCCGATGAATGCCCAGCAATTGGCGGCATTTCGCGAGATGACCGACGGGGTCAAGGTGCCCCGTGCGCTCTCCGCGACCGGCGGGTTGTTGTTGGGGCCTGACTATCATTTCGACCTCGTGCGCCCCGGCATCGGGCTTTATGGCGGCTTTCCCTATGAGGACGGCAAACCGGTCGTGAAACTTGAATGCCCGGTGATCCAGACCCGTGACGTCATGCCCGGTGAAACGGTCGGCTATTCGAACAGCTGGACCGCAGACGTGCCCTCGCGCATCGCCACCGTCTCGGCGGGCTATGCCGACGGCATCACCCGGTTGATTTCCAACAAGGCGGTTCTGTTTGACGGATCGATCCCCTGCCCGCTCGTGGGCCGTGTGTCGATGGACCTGATCACCGTGGACATCACCCATCTCGATCATGTACCGCGCGCGCTCGATCTGTTGTGCGCGCATCAGACGCCGGACGATCTGGCCACCATCGGACAGACCATCGGCTATGAAATCCTGACCTCTCTGGGCGCGCGGTATCAGCGCCGCTACATCGGATGACCGCGCTTGTGACCCGCCCTCTGGCCGCGCTCGGGGCTATGGTGCTGGCCGCATTGGCCAGCGTCGGGCGGGTGGCCATGTTTGCGCTTTCGGCCTTTCGCCACATCATCACGCCGCCGTTCTACGGCCGCGAATTCCTGCATGCTTTGATGACTGTGGGCTATCTGTCGCTGCCCGTCGTGGGGCTGACCGCGATTTTCACCGGCGGGGCTCTGGCGTTGCAAATCTATGCAGGTGGTTCGCGCTTCTCCGCCGAACAGGTCGTGCCGCAGATCGTCGCCTTGGGTGTTGTCCGCGAGCTTGGTCCCGTCATGGTCGGCCTGATGATGGCTGCGCGCGTGACCTCGTCGATTGCCGCCGAGATCGCCACGATGAAGGTCACCGAACAGATCGACGCATTGGTCACGCTCTCGACCGATCCGATGAAATATCTCACCGCGCCGCGCGTCTTTGCCGGTCTGGTCACCGTGCCTTTGCTCGTGGCCGTGGGCGACACCATCGGCGTCTTCGGCGGCTGGTTCGTCTCGACGCAATCGCTGGGGTTCAATCCGGCGACCTACCTCAAGAACACCATAGATTTTCTTGAGGCCTCCGACATCATCTCCTCGCTCGTCAAGGGCGCAGCCTTTGGCGTGATCGCGACCCTGATGGGGTGCTATTTCGGCATGAACTCGGGCCGAGGCGCACAAGGCGTGGGGCGGGCGACGAAATCCTCCGTGGTGGCCGCAGCCGTCCTGATCCTCGCGGCCAACTTCCTTTTGACGCAGGCGTTTTTCAGCACATGATCAGCTTAGAGAATGTCCATAAAGCCTTTGGCTCCAAAGAGATTTTGCGCGGTGTTGACCTGAATGTCGCGCGTGGCGAAAGCTGTGTCATCATCGGCGGCTCGGGCACCGGAAAATCGGTGACGCTGAAATGTATCCTCGGGCTGATCTCGCCGGATCAAGGCACGATCAAAGTGGGCGGCGAAGACATCACCGCCACCGGCGACCGCGATGCTTTTTTGGCCCGGTTCGGCATGTTGTTCCAAGGGGCTGCGTTGTTCGACAGTCTTCCGGTCTGGCAGAACGTCGCCTTTCGCCTCTTACGCGGCTCGCTCAAGCGTCCGAAATCTGAGGCCCGCGAGATCGCCATCGAAAAGCTACGCCGCGTGGGGCTTGGCCCAGATGTGGCCGATCTTTTCCCCGCCGAACTGTCGGGCGGGATGCAGAAACGTGTGGGGCTGGCGCGTGCCATCGCCGCCGATCCTGAGATCATCTTCTTTGACGAACCGACAACGGGCCTCGACCCGATCATGGCGGGTGTGATCAACGAATTGATCCGCGAGATCGTCGTCGAAATGGGCGCAACCGCCGTGACGATCACCCATGACATGACCTCCGTGCGCGCGATTGCCGACAAGGTCGCGATGCTGCACCGGGGCAAAATCCGCTGGTTCGGGCCCGTCGCCGAGATGGACAGCGCGGACGATCCCTATCTCAAACAGTTCATCACCGGCTCCGCAGAGGGGCCGATTGAAACGCTGCGATGAGCAAGCTGCGCCTTCTCAACCTGTCGCTCGTGATCCTCTTCCCCATCGCCTGGGCTGCACCGTTGATGAAAGCGGGGCTTTTGCCGCTGTTTTCCCTGTCGGAAATCTCGGTTCTCTCCGGCATCGGGGCATTGTGGGAAAAGGACAAGTTTTTGGCCCTTATCGTGGTATTTTTCGCGATTTTGGCACCAATTGGGAAAGTTTTGGCGATGGAGGGCCTGCTGTCTGGCCGCCTGCCAGAACGCGTGAAACCTTGGCTCTATCACCTTGGGCGGTTGGCGATGACCGATGTGTTCCTGATCGCGATCTATATCACGGTCGCGAAGGGCATCGGGGTTGGACGGCTTGAGGTGGGCTGGGGGCTTTATCTGTTTACGTTTTGCGTGCTTGTGAGCTTGGGCTTGAGTATTTTGGCCAAGAAGAAGATCTGAGTGCTTGCGGAGACCCCGCGCGGCAGACTAGAACGAAGCAAGAACAACTTAGAGGCAGCAGAATGGCCAAGGCGCAGAAGAATTTCGTGTGCTCCAATTGCGGGGCGGTGACGACCAAATGGTCGGGGCGCTGTGATGGCTGTGGAGAGTGGAACACGATTGTCGAGGAACAGCCGCTTTCTGCTGCGGGGCCTGCAAAAAAGACGCTGGGCGGGATGCGGGGCAAGGAAATTCCGCTCTCGAAGCTTTCGACCAAGGAAAGCCCGCCGCCGCGCACCTCTTCGGGTCTTGAGGAATTCGACCGGGTGCTGGGCGGCGGCCTTGTGCCTGCCTCGGCCATTTTGGTCGGCGGCGATCCGGGGATCGGCAAATCGACGCTTTTGTTGCAGGCGGCGGCACGGTTTGCGGGCGCAGGTCTTAAGGTCATCTATATTTCCGGCGAGGAAGCCAGCGCGCAGGTGCGGATGCGGGCGCAGCGGCTGGGGCTGGCCGAGGCCAATGTGCAACTGGGTGCCGAAACCAATCTGCGCGATATTTTGACGACCTTGGAGAAGGAAGAGCCGGATCTGGTGATCATCGACTCGATCCAGACCATGTGGGCCGACAACGTCGAAAGCGCGCCGGGATCGGTGTCGCAGGTGCGCGCGGCGGCGCATGAATTGACCACATTCGCGAAGACACGGGGCGTCTCCGTCGTGCTTGTGGGCCATGTCACCAAAGAGGGCCAGCTCGCCGGGCCGCGCGTGGTCGAGCACATGGTCGACACGGTTTTGTATTTCGAAGGCGAGCGCGGGCATCAGTTCCGGCTTTTGCGCGCGGTGAAGAACCGTTTCGGTCCGGCGCATGAGATCGGTGTGTTCGAGATGACCGGCGACGGGTTGTCCGAGGTGACGAATCCTTCGGCGCTGTTTCTGTCCGAACGCGATCAACCGGCGCCCGGCTCGGTGGTCTTTGCGGGCATCGAGGGCACAAGGCCGGTTTTGGTGGAATTTCAGGCGCTTGTCGCCCCCTCACCCCACGCGCAGGCGCGGCGCACGGTGGTGGGCTGGGACGGATCGCGCCTGGCGATGATCCTCGCCGTGTTGGAAGCGCGCTGTGGCATCCCCTTCGCGGGGCTGGATGTCTATCTCAACGTGGCGGGCGGCATGAAGGTGTCGGAGCCCGCCGCCGATCTTGCCGTGGCCGCAGCCCTTTTGTCCGCGCGTGAGGATGCGGCTTTGCCAAAGGATTGCGTCGTTTTCGGCGAGTTGTCGCTGTCCGGGAGCCTCCGCCCGGTGGGCCAGACCGAGAACCGGTTGAAAGAGGCCAAGAAGCTTGGCTTTGCCTCCGCCATCGCACCTGCGCAATCGAAAGCGGGCGAGAAAAGCGGCATGGAAATGCGGTTGATGAGCGATCTCGTGGGCTTTGTCGGCGAGGTCTTTGGTGCCGGGTGAGGCGCCGGATAAAACGCCGGGTAAAACCACACTCTGAAGCGGATCAAACGGGCGCCACCTCCCCACATGCCAGCTTTTTTACCGCAACCCGGCGAAAAAGGTGGGAAAAAGGTTGAACAAATTCTCAAAACTTGGTTCTTCACCGGCGAGCCTTTCCTGACGGGAGGGCGAGTGAGTTTTGACGAAGGACGTGCCATGGAAGGCTTTACTATCATCGACGGCATCGTGGCGCTGGTCATCATCGTGTCGGCCATTCTCGCCTATAGCCGCGGTTTTGTCCGCGAAGGCATGGCGATTGCCGGTTGGATCGTGGCGGCGATTCTGGGCTATATGTTTGCGCCCAAAGCCGTGCCGCTGGTGAAAGAAGTGCCGTACTTAGGCGATTACATCACCGGCTCTTGCGAATTGTCGGTGATCACCGGCTTCTTCGCGGTTTTCGCGCTGGCGCTGATCGTTGTATCGGTCTTCACGCCGCTGTTTTCTTCCGCCGTGCAACGCTCTGCCCTTGGTGGCATCGATCAGGGGCTTGGGTTCCTGTTCGGAGTGCTCAGAGGCATCGTTCTGGTCGCCATCGCTCTGGTCGTGGTGGACCGTGTGTCGACCGGTGATCCGATCGAGGTCTTGGAAAACTCCCGCACGGCCAAGGTCTTTGCCCGTTCCCAAGACAAGATCGACGAGAGCCTGCCGGACGATGCGCCGGATTGGATCACGCAGCGTTACGAGGCACTGGTTTCCACCTGCACGCAGTAAACGCGGCGACACAAAATCTGCAAAGGCGGCCTTTCGGGTCGCCTTTTTCTTTGTGCCTCCACGATCAACACGCCCCTGCAATTTTTAAGAAACGCTTTATGTGATCCTTTCGTGACACTGGCTTTGATAGGCCTTAAAGGAGGGGCAAGACACCCGTGACAGGATTCGGAGCCCGGCTGGATGCGCCTTTCGCCCCAGACCTATACCTTTGAGCTTGGCGTATTGGATTGCGTCGGAACAGGTGCACCCTCTCAACTGAGACCTTCTCAACTCACCATGACCGGGGCCCTGCCCCATTGGCCTCTCTGACCATGACGGCAGAGATCGCAGCGACGACGAATTGGAGCGACTGATATGTGCGGGATTTTTGGGATCGCGAGCCGGACGAACGATGTCTTTGCGGAGCTCTACGACGGGCTTTTGATGCTTCAGCATCGGGGCCAGGACGCCTCGGGCATCGTGACCTATGACGGCGAGTTCTTTCGCGAACGCAAAGGCTCCGGCCTCGTGAAAGACGTGTTCGGCCCGCAGGATGCGCCGAACCTTCTGGGCCGCCTCGGGCTTGGCCATGTGCGCTATCCCACCGCGGGCTCGCTTTCCGCTGCCGAGGCCCAACCGTTCTTCGTCAACGCGCCTTACGGCATCTACCTCGTGCACAACGGCAATATCACCAACACCGAAGAGCAGCGCGCCAAGGTGGTCGGCAAATATTCCCGCCATCTGCGCACCACGTCGGACAGTGAAATCCTGTTGAACGTGCTGGCCGACAAGGTTTCCGACGCCATCAAGGTGAACGGCACCGACGATCCGGTGCGCAACATTCTGGCCGGTGTCAAAATGACCATGGAGCGGGTGCAGGGCGCCTATTCCGTGATCTGCCTGATCGCAGGCGTCGGCCTTTTGGCCTTCCGCGACCCGCATGGCATCCGTCCGCTTTCCGTTGCGAAACGTGAAACCGATGCGGGTGACGAATATTCCTTTGCGTCTGAGGACGTGGCTTTTGGCATCAACGGCTTTGAGAAAATTCGCGACATGGCCCCGGGCGAAGCGATCCTGATCGACCTCGACGGCAACATGCACACGCGTCAATGTGTCGAGGGCAAGCTGACGCCCTGTATCTTTGAATATGTCTATCTCGCCCGTCCCGACAGCATGCTCGACGGCATCTCCGTCTATAAAACCCAGCTCCGCATGGGCCAGACGCTGGCGCAACAGATCATGGAGAGCGGGTTCGAGATCGACGCGATCATCCCGGTGCCGGACAGCGCGCGCCCTGCCGCGCTTGAGGTCTCCAACATCACCGGCATCCGCTACCGTGAGGGTCTGGTGAAAAACCGCTATGTGGGCCGGACCTTCATCATGCCGGGACAAAGCGAACGTCAGAAATCCGTGCGCCGCAAGTTGAACGCCATGGAATTGGAGATGAAGGGGCGCAACATCCTCTTGGTCGACGACAGCATCGTGCGCGGCAATACGATCAAGAAAATCGTCCAGATGTGTCGCGAAGCCGGCGCCAAGAAAGTCTACATCGCCTCCGCCTCCCCGCCGGTGAAATACGCCAATGTCTACGGCATCGACATGCCGACGAAACACGAGCTGATCGCCAACAACCGCAGCGTTGAGCAGATTTGCGAGTATCTCGACGCGGACGGGCTGATCTATCAAAAGCTCGAAGACCTGATCTGGGCCGCCAAAGAGGGCAACCCCGACATTGAGGCCTTTGATTGCTCTTGTTTCAACGGCGAATACGTGACGGGCGTCTCAAAGGAATACCTCGCCTCTCTGGAGTCCTCTTCGCGCGTGAGCGAAAAGATGAAGGACAAGGGCGTCGAGAAAGCCACCACCTCGCTGGCGAGCTGAACCTTTGGCCTCCCTTCTCGATCTCGACCCGCGTTGGCGCGCGCTCATGGACCCTGATGGACCGTTTGGCGGGCTGATCGACATCGGTTTCGATCACCCCTCCGACTGGCCGCATGAGGCGCGCGCAGAGGCCCCCTTTGTCAAAGCGGGCGACGATCAACTGGCCTCTGAGCTGTGCCGGCTCGGGGATCGGCGGTTCCTGCGGGCGACGCTCTCCCTGCCCGTGCGCGGCTCCGAGGAGGCATTGATGGTGGCGCTTTGGGCCGAGGTGCCGCATGCGGTGTTCTATGCCTATCTCGAGCTTCTGGACGGCGGCGCTGTGCCCGAGACGACGCCCGCGACACTGGCCAACGACCTGTCGCCGCTGGCAGCTCAGGGCAGTCAGGTGACGCTCGATTTCGGCGATGGCACGGCACGGCCCGCGGCAATCAGCGCCGATGCGAAAGACATTTCCCTCGATCAGCTCATTGATCTCTACGAGGCCACCGGGACACTCGCGCGCACTGCGCTCAAATCCTCTTGACGCGGCTTCTGGCAAGCGCCACACAAATCCCATGACAGAGATCCCAAAAATCGCCCTCATCACCGGCGCCTCGCGCGGCCTTGGCTTTTTCCTCGCCGAGGCTCTGGCCCCCGACTATCACATCGTCGCCGTCGCCAAGACGACCGGCGCGCTCGAAGAGCTCGATGACCTGATCAAGGCCAAGGGCGGTCAGGCCACTTTGGCGCCGATGGATGTCACCAACCCGGACGCCATGGCGCATCTCTGTCGCGGCATTTACGACCGTTGGGGTCACTTGGACCTCTGGGCGCATACCGCTGTTTATGCACAACTTTTGTCCCCTGCCGATCACATGGATCCGAAAGATTTCGACCGCACGATGAACACCAATGTCATCGCGACCGGCAAGCTGATCCCGATGATCTCGCCTCTGTTGACGATGGGCGATACGCCGGGTGACGCGCTGTTTTTCGAGGACAACCACGCGGGCGAAAAATTCTTTGGCGCCTACGGTGCCTCGAAAGCCGCGCAGATCGCCATGGCGAAAAGCTGGCAGGCCGAGACGGCGGCCATGGACAAGGCCCCCCGCGTCCACATCCTGTCGCCCAACCCCATGCCCACCGCCACCCGCGCACGGTTCTTTCCGGGCGAGGACAGAGCGACACTCACCCACCCGCGCGACGAGGCCCCACGGCTGTTGAAAGAGGCGGGGCTACTCTAAAGCCCTCAGATAGTGGCGGACGATTGTATCCGACCTCGAAGTGGATATCATTTCGAACTTAGGTGTTGAGAGGTAATCAAATATTGGAAAATACTTGTTGGTTTTGCGGCGAGACTATTCAATTAAGCGATGTCCATGCAGTTAAAATTACACTGGAAAATCTGATGTGTAATTCCGACGCATCCCAAACCATCGCATCTCATGCTGAATGCGCCAAAATGCGGTTCTCAGGTGCAACCATGGAGTTCGACCCAGAAATTTTCGCCTGTTGAAGCATGCGCGGGCTGTCCCCTCTGGACCCCAAGCCTTCCCTCACAGAGGCGCAAACAAATCCACGCGGTAGCCATCCGGGTCGGCCACAGTCGCATATCGTTGCCCCCAAAACGCATCCCAAGGCTGGGTCAGCACCGCAAACCCCGCCTCTTTGATCTGGGCCGCCAGAGCATCCACCTCCGCCGGATTGTCGCACAATAGCGCAAAGCAGGAATGGTTCGGCGCGCGCGGCGCTTCGCCCGTCAGTTTTTCCATCAGACTGGCATGATCGATCATCAAACGCGGCTCTCCCGGCGCCCGCACCGGCTCGACGTGATCCTCTGTGACAAAGCCGCCCTCGAAATCGAACCCCAAGAGCGTATAGAACGCCATCGCCCGCTCCATATCGGTCGCGGTGACCGCAACAGCGTCCAAAACAGGTTTTCCCATAGGTTTTTCCTCTCAGATCGGGCGGGCGACTTGCCGCGATTCCCAGCCTGCTTTAAGGACATAGGCAACACAAGAGAAAGCGAGCCCATGCGCATCCTGATCACCAATGACGACGGCATCAACGCGCCGGGTCTGAAAACCTTAGAGGCCATCGCGGCAGAGATCTCCGGCCCCGAGGGCGAGGTCTGGGTGGTCGCGCCGGCGTTTGAGCAATCCGGCGTCGGTCATTGCATTTCCTACGCCAGCCCCACGATGATTTCCGAACTGGGCCCGCGCCGCTGGGCCGCCGAGGGCTCGCCTGCGGATTGCGTTCTGGCGGGGCTGCACGACATCCTGCCCGCGCGTCCCGATCTGGTGCTCTCCGGCGTCAATCGTGGCAACAACGCGGGCGAAAACGTCATGTATTCCGGCACAATCGGCGGCGCCATGGAGGCTGCGTTGCAAGGTGTGAAAGCTATCGCCCTGTCGCAGTTCCTCGGCCCGCGCAACTATGAGGCCGAAGACCCGTTCGAGGCCGCGGCCCAACACGGCGCCCGCGTGATCCGGCATCTTCTGGACAATGCACCTTGGGGAGAAGACGACGTTTACCGCCTGTTTTATAACGTGAATTTCCCGCCGATCCCGGCCTCTGACGTGAAAGACATCACGGTCGCCCGCCAGGGCCGCCGCAAAACCGCAGGCTTCGTGATGGAGGGCCAGGTTTCCCCCACCGGGCGGCGTTTTTTGTGGGTGCGCGGCTCCGAGCAATCTGTGGATACAGGCCAGGGCACCGATGTGACCGCCAATCTCGAAGGCCATATCTCGGTGACGCCGATGCGCGCCGATCTGACCGCGCATGACATGATTGCGGATCTGGAGCGCGCCCTCTGATGGTCATGACCCCTGAAGCCAAAATGCAATATCTCTTCACGCTCCGCTCCAAGGGCGTGATGGATCAGCGCACGCTTCAGGCCATGGAAAAGATCGACCGGGGCGATTTCGTCAAAGGCCTCTTTGCGGAACGCGCTTATGAGGACATGCCGCTGCCCATCGCCTGCGGCCAGACCATTTCGCAACCCTCCGTGGTGGGGCTGATGACCCAGGCTTTGAACGTGCAGCCACGCGACAAGGTGCTCGAGGTCGGCACAGGATCGGGCTATCAGGCCGCCGTTCTGAGCCAGCTTGCCCGCCGGGTCTACACGGTGGATCGCTATGCCCGTCTGGTGCGCGAGGCGCAGAACATCTTTAACCGTCTGGGCATCGTCAACATCACCTCGATGTCGGCGGACGGCTCATTCGGCCTGCCCGATCAGGCGCCTTTTGATCGCATTCTTGTGACTGCTGCCGCAGAGGACCCTCCCGGGCCCCTCTTGGCGCAGTTGAAAACAGGCGGTATCATGGTCCTGCCGGTCGGTCAGTCCGACGCCGTGCAAAGCCTGATCAAGGTGACGCGGCTCGAGGATGGTTTCGATTACGAAGAACTGCGCGCCGTGCGTTTCGTGCCCCTCGTCGAGGGGATGGGTCAGGAGTGACATATACAGGCCTCCAGCAAAGAGAGGCGCACCGGGGATCGGAGAACCGATGCCCCCGCCATTGAGGACAGAGTGAGATGACGATTTTTTCGACGTTTGAGACCCGCCGTGCCGGATTTGCGATGATGGGCTGTGCCGTTCTGGCGCTGAGCGCCTGTGACAAGCCGATCGATTTCGATCTGCGGGGCATGACGGATGCGTTTTCCACAGCGCCCGCCGCCTCGGAAGCCAAGACCATCTCGAAACCGACGCCCAACGCGCAGGGCATCATCTCTTATCCGAATTATCAGGTCGCTGTCGCCAAACGGGGTGACAGCATCGCCGATGTCGCGAACCGCACCGGCCTGTCTGTGAACGAGTTGGCGCGCTACAATGGCATCACCGATGACGTCACCCTGCGCGAAGGCGAAGTGATCGCACTTCCGCGCCGCGTTGACGGCACCTCTGCGGCCACCCGCGCAGGCACCATCGCCTCGGGCGAGCGGATCGACATCACTGCGCTGGCCGAAGAAGGGCTGAGCAACGCCGGAAGCGGCCAGACGACTACGACGACCACCACCACGATGACGCAGGCCAACCCCTCCGACCCGATTGAGGGCATGGAACCGGTGCGGCACCAGGTGAAACGCGGCGAAACCGCCTATTCCATCGCCCGCACCTACGGCATCTCCGTGCGTGCGCTGGCGGATTGGAACGGTCTCGATTCCGATCTCTCCGTCGAGGAAGGCCGCTACCTGCTGATCCCGGTGAAAGCCTCCGAAGTGACCGCGCAAGCGTCCGAGACGCAGCCGGGCCAAGGCACACCGACGCCCACACCGCCTTCGGCCTCCGAGCCCCTGCCCGACCCGGATGCCGCGAAACCCGCCCCCGCGACGACCAAACCGGCGGCGGATCTCGGCGCGACGCAAACTTCGACCACCTCGGAAATGGCCAAGCCCGTCTCGGGCGCGATCATCCGCGATTACGACAAGACGAAATCCAAATTCATCCTCTTCGCCGCCACCTCCGGCACGCCGGTGAAAGCCGCGAAAGACGGCACAGTGAAGCTGATTTCCACCAACGCAGACGGCGTGAAAATCATGGTCGTGGATCACGGTGGCGGCTTGCAAACGGCCTATAGCTTCATCGACGACATCGCGGTGAAGAAAGGCGATAGCGTGAAACGCGGCCAGACGATTGCCAAGGTGACGGCCAACGAATTCAACGCCTTGCAGTTCATGGTGTTCAAAGGCACCCAGACGGTCGACCCGACGCCTTACCTGAACTGACGGACTTTTTGAGTATTTAGACAGCAAAGGAAACGGGGAGGTTTTGCCTTCCCGTTTTCGCTATTTAGAGCCGTCGGTTCAGCCCAGTTTGACGCCCTTGCGCCCCGCCAGATCGGTGAAGAACTGCCACGCCACACGGCCCGAGCGCGAGCCGCGCGTCGCCTGCCATTCGATGGCCTCGGCGCGGAGCTTTTCCTCATCGATCTCGACACCATATTCCCTGCAATAGCCCCGGATCATCTCGAGATATTCGTCCTGAGAACAGGGGTGGAAGCCAAGCCAAAGCCCGAAGCGATCCGACAGCGAGACCTTTTCCTCGGTCGCCTCCGACGGGTTGATCGCGGAGCTGCGCTCGTTTTCGATCATGTCGCGCGGCATCAGGTGGCGGCGATTGGAGGTGGCATAGAACAGCACATTGTCCGGACGTCCTTCGATACCACCGTCCAGCACAGCTTTGAGCGACTTGTAATGCTGGTCGTCATGGCTGAACGACAGGTCGTCGCAGAACAAGAGAAAGCGATGCTCGGAGCCGCGCAAGAGGTTCAAAAGACGGGCCACGGTGGGCAGGTCTTCGCGCTGCATCTCGACGATCTTGAGCGGCAGGCCTTGGGCATTCACCGCCGCATGGACGGACTTGACCAGAGAGGATTTCCCCATCCCGCGCGCCCCCCACAACAGCGCGTTGTTGGCCGGAAGGCCACGCGCAAATTGCAGGGTGTTTTCCAGAAGCGTGTCCCGAGAGCGATCCACGCCGACGAGCAGTGAAATATCGACCCGCGACACCGTTTTGACCGGTTGCAGCGCATCCGGTTCGGTGTGCCAGACATAGGCCTCGGCGCTGTCGAAATCGGGCGCATCCATCGGCGCCGGGGCCATCCGTTCGAGGGCCGCGGCAATGCGTTTCAGGGTCTTACTTGTCATCTTCGTCAAACTCGGCAAACAGGTCTTCGTCTTCGTCCAACACGCCAGCGGCGCGCAGCTCTTCGGTGCGTTTCTTTTCCACGCGCGCCACGAGGAAGATCGAGACTTCGTAGAGGCCGTAAACCACAACGAAGAGGATCAGCTGCGTCGTCACATCCGGCGGCGTCACCAGAGCGGCGACGGTCAGAATGCCCACGACAGCGTATTTCCGCGTCGCCCGCAGGCCCCGCGCCGTCGCAAGACCGGCCTTGCCCATCAAGGTCAAAAGCACCGGAAGCTGGAAACACAGCCCGAAGGCCACGATCATTTTCAACGTGATATCAAGGCTTTCGTTGACCTTGCCGTTGAACACGATGTCGATGCCCGTGTCGGTCGAAGCCGCCGCCACATCCCCCCCATTGGTCACCAAGGCGCCGACGAAAGACGGCAGGTCGGCGAAACCAAGGAAAAAGGTCATCGCCAGAGGCACAACCACATATTGCGCAAAAGCCGCGCCCATCAGGAAGAGCACCGGAGAGGCGATCAGGAAGGGCAAAAACGCATTCTTTTCATTGCGATAGAGCCCCGGCGCCACAAAGCGCCACAGCTGATAGGCAATGACCGGAAAGGAGATCGCCAGACCGCCGACCATAGAAATGCGGATCAACGTAAAGAAATATTCCTGCGGCGCGGTGTATTGCATCACCGGGTTCGGATTGCCCAAGGCGCGCATCGACTTTTCGATTGGCACCAGAAGGAAATCGAGGATCGGGCTGGCCACGGCGAAACAGATCACCATGCCGACGACAAAGGCCAGCACGGCACGAATGATCCGCGTGCGCAGCTCCGCCAGATGTTCGATCAAGGGCGCGCTGCTGTCTTCGATATCGCTGTCGCTCATGCGTCGCCGTCCTTCTTATCGCCCGCTTCCGCGTCCAATTCGGCCTGAAGCCGCTCGGTCGCCTTTTGCGCCGCCGCATCAGAAATTTTCTTGGCCGCCTCGGCGCGTTCCGGGCTCAGCTCGTCTTTTTGCAACGTGCTGGTTTTCGGGGCTGCCTTGCCGTCAGCGGCCTTCATCGGATCCCATTTTTCAAAGGTGTCTGCCGCTTCGTTGAGCTTATCGAGGCCGAATTTCTTCGGATTCGCGGCCCCTTTAAGCGCCTCGGACGCCTCTTTCATGCCGCTCTCGTCCGCCGCCGCTTCCATCGCGCGGGAGAACTCGCGCGCCATGGATTTCGCCCGCGCCGTAAACCGCCCGAGCGTGCGGAACATGCCCGGCAAATCTTTGGGACCGACGACGATCAACGCCACGACCCCGATGATCAATAGTTCTGACATGCCGATGTCAAACATCTCGCACCGCCTTGTCTAAATGCCACGTCTTAGGGGCCAACGCCCCAACCCAAAAGAGAAAAACAGGCCTCAGACCTTGTCTTTTTCGTCCTCAGGCGTGACGTCCTTGGCGACTTGAGCGGCTTCGTCTTCGATCTCTTTGGTGCCCTCGGCCACGCCTTTTTTGAAGGACGTGATGCCTTTGCCGACCTCGCCCATGAGGCCGGAGATTTTGCCGCGGCCAAAGAGAACCAGAACCACGACGGCGATGAGCAGAAGGCCCGGAAGGCCGATGTTGTTGAGCATGTGTCTCTCCATTTTTCACGGACGCATCGGGCCCGTCACAACTCTCGGGAACTAGGATTAGGACGGAGCTTCGGGGAGGAAAAGCGCAAAATCGCGCTTGCGGCCCCGTTGCACAACATTGGCGCGAGTTGGTGGGCTGGAAATCTTCAACTGACAGGTTTATGTCAGTTGTACAGCCCCATTCTCAGATCATCGAAACCGAATCGGAGAGAAACGATGACTGACATTCAAATCCTTGAAACTGTTACCTTTCGCCTGAACAATGGCGTGAGTGACGCAGAGTTCATGACCGTGGCCCGTGGCCTTGAAGGCTACCTCGACCGCTGCGAGGGGCTCTGCGCGCGCACGCTGTCCTGCGATGAGACCGGCCTTTGGCGCGAGGATTACGTCTGGGCCAATGAGGCCGCCGCCAAATCCGCCGATGCAGGCTTTATGGCCGCGCCTGAGGCGCAGGCTTTCATGGCTCTGGTCACCCGCGAGAGCGTGAAAATGGCCCATGCAAAAGTCGCGCTCCATCGCAGCGTGGCGCAGATGGCGGCGTAAGTCATGGCAGGCGGTCGCAAACAAACCGGCATCCGGCGCAGCGACCGCCTGTTCGATCTCATCCAGATTTTGCGTGACGGCAAGCTGCACAAGGCGCGCGAACTGGCCGAGCGTGTCGAGATCTCCGAGCGCACGATTTGGCGCGATATGGCGACGCTCAAGGCCTCCGGTGTGCCGGTCGAGGGCGAACGTGGCGTCGGCTATATGATCACCGCGCCGATCACCTTGCCGCCGATGAACCTGACCATGGGCGAATTGGAGGCGCTGCATCTCGCTGTGGCCATTCTGGGCGAGGCGACGGACCCGGAACTGTCTGAAAACGCGCAAAGTTTGGCCACGAAGATTGACGCGGTTCTGCCGGAAAACACCGGCCCGCCCGCCGCCGGTTGGGGCCATGCGGTGCATCCCTTTGCCTTCGCGGACGCCCGCGCGGGCTTTCGTCACATGCCGCTGTTGCGCCAGGCGGTGCGCGAACGCAAAGTGCTCCGCATCACCTATCTTTCGCTCACGGGCGACAGCTCGACCCGGCTCGTACGACCTTTACAGCTGGACTATTGGGGACGGGTCTGGACCATGAGTGCCTGGTGCGAAAAGCGCGCGGGCTTTCGCACCTTTCGGGTCGACCGGATCGAGACCGTGATCGACACAGGCGCGCGTTTCAAAGACGAACCGGGCAAGACATTGGCCGAGTTCATCGTCTATCAAAAAGCCAATAAACCTTTTGAGGGAAAGACTTAAGCGCCTTTGGATGGAAACACGAAACACCGATCCCGGCGCATCATCAGCCACATTGCCGTGCCGGTTTTCGGCAGGAACACGGAGGGCACCGTGGCTTTCAAAACCGATCCGTCGAACTCCATTTTAAACTCCACAAGGCTCTCGCGCCCCATGAACCGCGCCCGCTGCACCACCGCGCGCGCGGGTGTGCCAAATTGCGGCGTCGGATTGGGGCCACGACCCTCGCGGTCGAAGTCGATGCGCAAGTGTTGCGGGCGGATGACGATCTCGACCTCCGCACCATCGGGCTGCCCCGGACAGAGGAATTCGCCGAAGGCGGTGGTCACGGCAAGGTTCTGAACCCTGCCCCGGATCACATTGATATCGCTGAAAAATGCCGCCGCTTTGCGGTCCACGGGGGCGTTGTAGATATTGTAGGGCGCGCCTTGCTGAACGATTTTTCCGTCGCGCATCAGAGCGATCTCATCGGCCATACGCATGGCTTCATGCGGCTCGTGTGTGACCAGCAAAACGGCGGTGTTTTCGGATTTCAACACGTCCAAAGTGCTGTCGCGGATGTCGTCTTTGAGGCGTTCGTCGAGGCCGGAAAAGGGCTCGTCCATCAACATAATCGACGGGCGCGGCGCCAAGGCGCGGGCGAGCGCGATCCGCTGTTGCTCACCGCCTGACAGCTCATGCGGGAATTTGTTGATGGCGGACAAAAGCCCGACCTTTTCCAGCAATTCCTCGACACGCGCGCGTTTGTCGGATTTGTGCCCCTTTAAGCCAAAGCTCACGTTCTCCGAGACGCTCAAATGTGGGAAAAGTGCAAAATCTTGGAACATCAAACCGATGGAGCGCTGTTCCGGCGGAACCCGAAACACGGTGTCACAGACCAGCTGCCCATCGACATAAATCTCGCCTTCGTCCTGCATATCGACGCCCGCGATGATGCGCAAAGTCGTGGATTTGCCACAGCCCGACGGCCCCAAAAGACAGGTCACCTGCCCCGGCATCACCGTGAGCGAAACATCGGACACCACATCGCGGCCCTGAAAACGGCGGCGAATGTTGCGGATTTCCAGGCGCGGATCGGTCACGGGCGGGAGCTTTGTCTGACGAAAATTCTCAACTTCCCTAGCAGGCACGCGGCCCCTTAGCAACAGCCACCGGAGGCGGCAGGCGCGCCGCTGTCCGTCAGCGTGTCGAAGGGGCTGGTCCCGCCGCAGCCCGCAAAAATGCCGTAATGGGTGGAAAAATCGCCGATAAACTCGAAATGCGACGCAAAGCGTGTGTCGGCCAGCATTTTGAAGGTGTTGCCGCAGACCGGGAAAACCCGTCCCGTTTCAATGACATGGCCACCATCCAACACAAATTCATGCGGCGCGCCGGGCACGGTGCCCTTGTAGATCACCGCCTGCCCGTAGTCCTCGCATTCCGGTTCGAGATCGAGTTTGAACAGGCGATAGGTGGCGGAAATGAACTTGATCGGGGCGACTTTGGCCTCCAACTCCGGGTTCTCGACCGTCAAGGCGCGATGCGTCACCAGACGCGGATCGGCGAACCCCGCCGCACGGGCCATATATTCGAAATCATTCCAATAGAGCGCGCCGGAGAGGCATTCGCCATAGAGCACCGGATCGGCGCGAAGCACCTCCGGCACCCTGCGGTCGGCGTAGACGTCGGAGAAATACATCTCGCCCCCCGGTTTCAACAGGCGATAGGCCTCGCGCAGCACTGCGGGCTTGTCCATCGCCAGATTGAGCACACAGTTGGACACGATCACATCGAAACTGGCGTCGTCCAACGGCAGATCATCGAGCTTTTCGATATAGCCCTGATGAAACGCGACATTGGACTTCGCATATCCAAAGCGCTCGGCATGCCAATCCTGATGACGGCGGGCCACAGAAAGTTGTTCCTCGGTCATATCGACACCGACGACAAAGCCGTCCTCGCCAACAAACTGCGCCAAGGCATAGACATCGCGGCCCGAGCCGGAGCCAAGGTCCAGAATCCGCGCACCCTCCAACACATCCGGCGCGATCAACCCGCAACCGTAATAGCGGCTCAGCACCTCGTCGTGGACGTTGGAAAGAGCCGATTTGAGCGACGCCGACAGATCATCGGGCGAGCAACAGGCGTTGGTTTTCAGGTCCTCAGATCCCTGCAACACCTTGCCGTAATAGTCCTGAACATCCGCGTGGCTCATGGCCCTCTCCCCTATCTCGTCTCAGAAGGTCGAATTGAACTGACCGCCATCCAAAAGCACGTTTTGGCCGACCATAAAGCCCGCATATTGCGAACACATGAAGGCACAAGTGGCGCCGAATTCCTCGATGGTGCCATAGCGCCCTGCGGGCACGGATTTGGCGCGCTCGGCGGTGACCTCTTCGGGCGTGATGCCGCGCCCCTCTGCCAGCGTCTTGTCCATGCCTGTCATGCGATCCGTGGCGTGGAAACCGGGCAGAAGGTTGTTCATGACAACGCCAGAGGCCGCGATCTGGCGCGACGTGCCCGCGACGTAGCCCGTCAGCCCTGCGCGCGCCGAATTCGACAGACCCAAGTGACCCAAAGGCGATTTCACCGCAACAGAGGTGATGTTGACCACCCGGCCCCAGCCGCGATCGATCATGCCCGGCACCAGTGCCTTGATCAGCGCGATGGGGGCCAGCATGTTCGAATCGAGCGCGCTGATGAAATCGTCGCGGTCCCAATCGGTCCACATCCCGGCGGGCGGGCCGCCTGCGTTGTTGACCAAAATATCTGCTCCCTCGGCCGCTTTGAGGATGGCGGCGCGACCTTCATCCGTGCTCACATCGGCGGCGACCGTGACCACGGTGACGCCAAATTCGTCGCGAATCTTCTGGGCCTCGACCTCAAGCAATTCGGCCCCCCGGGCGTTCATCACCAGATCGACACCGGCCTCAGCGAGCGCCCGCGCACAGCCGAGGCCAAGCCCCTTGGAGGACGCGCACACCAGCGCCTTTTTGCCTTTGATACCAAGATCCATTCCCGTCTCCTTCGCGCTGTCGCAATCTGTCTTTGATCACGTTTGTAGCGTTCCTGTTTTTCAAGAACCAGCCTCGTCTTGTTCATCCTTGCGTGAGAGGCCCGCACCGAGCATGTCGCCTCACCGCTTTGCCAGAAATTACACCAGTCCCGCCCAAATCATGCCATTGTTTCAAAGGAGATTAGAAATGTTAAAGATCAACACCCTGTGATGCGTGCTTGTCGGTTGACTCTATGTACATTGACCGTGAGGTCCGGCATATTGAGCGCCTCGAGAGACCTGAATACGCGCCCTATGCCAGAGCGTCGGAACAGGGGTGGTAGGTCAAGCGTCACGGGGGGTCGGAGCGCAGAATGACAACGATGGGGAACGGCATTTCCATGTCCCGACAAGCGGATGGTCAGACCGGCCTGCCGCTTCAAAGCCTTGCGGTCTACTGCGGTCGGGATTTTCGTGTCACCAACGGGGTGAACCTCGGAGACGGCCTGTCTCATGCCTCCGAAATGGAACTGGCCGACAATTACCAACTGCGCATAACTGCCGCGCGTGGACGCCTGTCCGTCATGGTCGAAAATGACAAGCTGAGCATCGCTGAGGGCTCTGAGCTTGGTCACGTCTCGCATGCTTTGCATCTCGATTGCGTCGCAACCTTCATGGCCGCCTCCGGGGGCACAATCGAAGTGCTCGTGATCGTGGAAACCGATGCGAACGGCTTGATCGAAGAGACATTTTTCCTGCCCTTCGCGCCGCTCAACCCGGATCTCGAATATGCGCTGGTCAAGATCGACGAAGACACCGCGCGCACCCGCCTGTCGGATGTGGCCTGTGTCGCCTTCACCCGCGGTACGCGGATCACGCTGGCCAACGGGATGCAAAAACCGATCGAAGAGCTGGCCGTCGGCGATAGGGTCCTGACCCGCGACCATGGCCCAAAAGAAGTCCGCTGGATCGGCGCGCAAACGGTGCGGGCGACCGGCGCCTTTGCCCCCATCGTGATCAAAAAGGGCGCGTTGAACAACGCCCACGATCTCGTCGTCTCGCCGCACCACCGGATTTTCATCTACCAGCGCCGCGACGCGGTGCGCGCCGGACGGGCCGAGGTTCTGGTCAAGGCCAAGCTCCTCGTGAACGGCCAGAATGTGATCCAGGCCGAAGGCGGCTTCGTGGATTATTTCCAAATCCTCTTCGACAGCCACGAGATCATCTATGCCGAGGGCATCGCCGCCGAAAGCATGTTTGTGGATGGGCGGGTGAAGTCCTTCCTTCCTGCGGATATTCAGGCGACACTTTCGCCTGAGCATAGCTATGCCGAAACGCCGCGCGCGTTTGAGCTGCGGGACGGCATGCTGGAACCCTCTGTGGCGGCGGATGTGTTGCGGTCTGCGTCGGGGAATTGAGTATTTCTGACAGCAAAGGAAACAGGGCACCGCACATCGCACAGGTTCTGTGTCATGCGTCTTTGCCCATTGCCGGGAATGCCGCCCGCGCGTATATGAACGCGCATGTTGGATCGCTCGCATAACGCCCCCGAATTGCCGCCGGAGATTGCTCGTCGCCGGACCTTCGCCATCATCTCGCACCCGGACGCCGGTAAGACGACGTTGACGGAGAAATTCCTGTTGTACGGGGGCGCGATCCAGATGGCCGGTCAGGTGCGCGCCAAAGGCGAAGCGCGGCGCACGCGCTCGGACTTCATGCAGATGGAAAAGGACCGCGGGATTTCCGTGTCGGCCTCTGCGATGTCTTTTGATTTTTCGGGCTATCGGTTCAACCTTGTCGACACCCCCGGTCACTCGGATTTTTCCGAGGACACCTACCGCACGCTCACCGCAGTGGATGCGGCAATCATGGTGATCGACGGCGCGAAGGGCGTGGAAAGCCAGACGCAGAAACTCTTTGAAGTCTGCCGGATGCGCGATCTGCCGATCCTGACGTTTTGTAACAAGATGGACCGCGAAAGCCGCGATACGATTGAGATCATTGACGAAATTCAGGAAAACCTTGCGATTGACGTGACGCCCGCCTCTTGGCCGATCGGTGTCGGGCGGGATTTCTTGGGCTGTTATGACGTGTTGAACGACCGTCTCGAACTGATGGACCGGGCCGACCGCAACAAGGTGGCCGAGAGCATCAAGATCGAAGGATTGGACGACCCGAAACTGGCCGAGCATGTGCCCGCGCATCTGCTGGAGCAGCTCAAGGAAGAGCTGGAAATGGCGCGCGAGCTGTTGCCGCCGTTTGACCGTCAGGCGTTCCTCGACGGGACATTGACGCCGATCTGGTTCGGCTCCGCGATCAACTCCTTTGGTGTGCAGGAACTGATGGACGGCATCGCAAAATTCGGTCCCGTGCCGCAGCCACAAAAGGCCACACCGCGCGCGATCAGCCCCGATGAGAAAAAAGTCATGGGCTATGTGTTCAAGGTTCAGGCCAATATGGACCCGAAACACCGCGACCGCGTGGCGTTCGTGCGTTTGGCCGCCGGGCATTTCAAACGCGGGATGAAACTGACCCATGTGCGCTCGAAAAAGCCGATGGCGATCTCGAACCCGGTGCTGTTTCTGGCCTCCGACCGGGAGCTGGCCGAAGAGGCCTGGGCGGGCGACATCATCGGCATTCCGAACCATGGGCAATTGCGCATCGGTGATACGCTGACCGAGGGCGAGGACATTCGCGTGACCGGCATTCCGAGCTTTGCGCCTGAGCTTTTGCAAGGTGTGCGCGCGGGCGATCCGATGAAAGCGAAACATCTCGAGAAAGCCCTCATGCAATTCGCCGAAGAAGGCGCCGCGAAAGTGTTCAAACCGGCCATTGGCTCCGGCTTCATCGTCGGCGTTGTCGGCGCGCTTCAGTTCGAAGTGCTGGCCAGCCGGATCGAGTTGGAATACGGGCTGCCTGTTCGATTTGATGCATCTCAATTCACATCTGCGCGCTGGGTGACCGGTCCGAAGTTGGAATTGGACAAGTTTATCAACGCGAACAAACAGCATATTTCCTATGACCACGACGGCGATCCGGTGTTTTTGACACGCCTGCAATGGGACATCGACCGGATTGAGCGCGATTACCCGGAGCTGACCTTGTCCGCGACAAAAGAGATGATGGTGTAATCAGCTGCGATTTTTTGCCGACCTGCCAGATGGGGATTCCCATCCTCTGGCGGGTCGGGTAGCCTCTCGCCCAAACGCACAACTATGAAAGTAATAGTGATGAGCCCTGTAAGCCGCCTCGCCTTGACTGCAGGCATGACCGCCAGCCTGACCTCCACGGCCCTCCCCGTCTTCGCGGAGGCGTCCGGCTGGGATCTTTTGCAAGGCATCACGATTGACGAGGTGGTCACCGAGACCACCTATGAGGTCAAAAAGGGCTTTCCCGAGCGGCTGAAAAACGGCGTGAAGGGCATGGAGCTGACGGGCTATGCCGTGCCTCTGACACCGGGGGCCGACATCAGCGAGCTGATCCTTGTCTCCGACATGGGGCTCTGCCCGTTCTGCGGCAGCGGCGAACACGGCGCCTCTGTTCAAGTCAGCCTGAACAGCCCGATCCAAGGCCTCGAAGAAGGCGCACGCGTCACCATCAAGGGCGATATGATGCCGGTTCTGGACCCGGAAACCTGGCAAGCGGCCGTGCTTCAGAATGCCGTCATTACCGGCTCCTGAAGCCCCTCCAATCCATTGATATTATTCGAAAAACGCCGCCCCGCAAGAGGCGGCGTTTTGTCGTCGAACGTCAGAGAATGTCCAAATCCATGGTGATCTCACAATCCAGAAGTTGCGAGATCGGGCACCCTTTTTCGGCCTTCTCGGCGGCCGCTTTGAGCGCGGCCTCATCCGCCTCTGCCGAGAGTTTTACATCGAGATGGGCGCGAACCACTTTCGGGCCATCCTCCATCGAGAGAAAGATGGTCGAGCGCGTTTCGATTTTATCGGGCACGATGCCGTCCTCGCCCAAAATATTGGACAGAGCCATCGAGAAACACCCGGCATGCGCGGCGCCGATCAACTCCTCCGGATTGGTGCCCGGCTTATCCTCGAAGCGCGTGTTGAAGCCATAGGGCTGCTCAGAGAGCGCACCGCTTTGGGTCGAAATCACCCCCTTGCCTTCTTTCAAACCTCCACGCCATTCGGCGGTCCCGTATTTCTTAATCATATCGCGGCTCCTTTTCCTGAGACGGTGATGTGGGTGTCTTGGATAACGAAATGCCCAGCCGAAAGGTTCCTTGAGGGGCTTTAACTCCGAAAATTCAGCATTCCTTGACCTTTTTGTGATTGAAGCGTATGAGAGCGCCCAAAGACGCCTCGGCAATATGGCCGGGCGGGCCGCGCGGGGTTTTGCGGCCACTTCACAGCCGCA
Source organism: Celeribacter naphthalenivorans (assembly GCF_020524585.1). Classification (GTDB taxonomy): domain Bacteria; phylum Pseudomonadota; class Alphaproteobacteria; order Rhodobacterales; family Rhodobacteraceae; genus Celeribacter; species Celeribacter naphthalenivorans. The sequence goes on along the minus strand of NZ_JAIVLK010000005.1, from coordinate 238,954 downwards.
ACATCGCGAAAGGTACAATTTGACCAAGTTCACCGATCTCAATCTCGCCCCCAAAGTTCTCAAAGCCATCGAAGATGCTGGTTACGAGAGCCCGACCCCGATTCAAGCTGGCGCCATTCCGCCCGCGCTTGAAGGCAAAGACGTCTTGGGCATCGCCCAGACCGGGACGGGCAAAACCGCCTCCTTCGTTTTGCCGATGATCACCAACCTGGCCCGTGGCCGGGCACGTGCGCGGATGCCGCGCTCTCTGGTGCTCTGCCCGACGCGCGAGCTGGCGGCTCAGGTGGCCGAGAATTTCGATCAATATACCAAATACATGAAGCTGACGAAGGCGCTGTTGATCGGTGGCGTGAGCTTTAAGGAACAAGACGCGCTGATCGACAAAGGCGTCGACGTGCTGATCGCCACGCCCGGTCGTTTGCTCGACCATTTCGAGCGCGGCAAGCTGATCCTTTCCGACGTGAAAGTCATGGTGGTGGACGAGGCCGACCGGATGCTCGACATGGGGTTCATCCCCGACATCGAACGCATCTTTGGCCTCACCCCCTTCACCCGTCAGACCCTATTCTTCTCCGCCACGATGGCACCGGAGATTGAGCGGATCACCAACACCTTCCTCTCGGCCCCTGCCCGCATTGAAGTGGCGCGTCAGGCGACCTCTGGCGAAAATATCGCGCAAAGCGTGGTGATGTTCAAAGGCTCGCGCCGCGACCGTGCGGCCAGTGAAAAACGCAAACTTCTGCGCGCGTTGATCGACGCCGAGGGTGAAAAGCTGCAAAACGGCATCATCTTTTGCAACCGCAAGACGGATGTCGATATCGTCTCCAAGTCTTTGAACAAATACGGTTATCAGGCTTCGCCGATTCACGGTGATCTGGACCAGAGCCAACGGAACGCTACGCTGGAGAAATTCCGCAATGGCGAGATCAAGATCCTTGTGGCCTCTGACGTCGCCGCACGCGGGCTTGACGTGGCCTCCGTGACCCATGTGTTCAACTTTGACGTGCCCGGCCATGCCGAGGACTATGTGCACCGCATCGGCCGCACGGGCCGCGCCGGGCGGGATGGCAAGGCGATCATGATCTGCGAGCCGCGCGACGAAAAGAATTTCGCCGATGTCGAAGCGCTGATCGCCAAGGAAATTCCGCGTCTGGAGAACCCGCTTGGGACCGTGGCGGATGAGACGCCTGAGAGCGATGAGACCATCTCCGAAAAACCGAAACGCACGCGCTCGCGTCGTCGTCGGTCGGACAAATCGGATGAGGTCAAAACCGCGGATCAGGCAGACGAATCTCACCAGGATCGCAGCACCACGCCGCCGAAATCTGAGACCAAACCGGAGCACAAATCCGACCACAGCTCAGATCAAAAGCCGCAACATCGTCGTGGCCGTGGCCGCAAAGAGGATGACAAGGTCGTGGGCCTTGGCGACCACCTGCCCTCTTTCATCGCGCTGAGCTTTGAGGAACGTCAGGCGGGATAAGTCTGGCCGACCGGAACCCGAATTGAAAAACCCGCGCCTGAAAGCGCGGGTTTTCTTTTGAGTATTTGCTGCAGCAAAGGAAACACCGGCGCATGTCGCGCTCTCCTCGGCGTTAACCTTAATCAGATTAACCTTAACGCCGAAGAAAAGAAGAAGGCAGAGGAGAGACCTCTGCCGTCCAAAACATGGCTGTAAAGGCGCTCAAATCAGCTCGACAGGCGCGAAATGATGATCTGGACCTCGGGCTTTTTGCCGACTTCCTCTTGCGTTGTGCGACGAATGATACGGCGCATTTCCTCTTCGATCTTGTCATCATCCGACAGCGTCTTGGGTTTCGCCCGCATCAGGAACTGGTTCACATCCTCTTCGAGCACATCGACCAGAGGTGCGCGCGACAGGCCGGTTTCCGGCAGGCCGCGCAGCTCACACCAGCAATCGCCCAGCGGCTCGTCATCCTCAATGATCACAGTGGCCACGACGAGGCCATTGAGGGCCATGCGGATACGGTCGCGCACGATGCCATCGAGCGCCCCGATCTGGATCGAGCCATCGAGATAGGTGCGCCCGGTTTCGATATATTCGACCACGCGGGGCGCGTTGCCGGACAGATCCACGCCGACGCCGTTGGGCGCCACGATGGCGGTGAATCCATTGCTTTCCGCGAGTTTCGCATGTTCGCGCAGGTGGCGGTGTTCGCCATGCATCGGGATCACGACCTGCGGCTTGACGATCTCATGCATCAGCGCCAAATCGGGGCGGTTGGCGTGACCAGAGACGTGAATGTCATCGCGGCCAGAGATCGTATCGACACCCATTTCCGAGAACGCATTGAGAATACGCCCGACGGAGACCTCATTGCCGGGGATGGTTTTCGAGGAGAAAATCATCGTGTCGCCCTCGGCCATCTTGAGGCCAAGGTATTTGCCGCGCGACAGCTGTGCGGTGGCCGCACGATGTTCACCTTGCGACCCGGTCGTGAGCAGCATGAGATTTTCATGCGGAATATCGGCGGCATTTTCCGGCGAGACGGTTTTCGGGAAATCGGAGATGATGCCGGTCTCGATCGCCGCCGTGATCATCCGACGCATGGCGCGGCCCAGAAGGACCACGGAACGCCCGGCTTTGGACCCGGCTTCGGCCAGCGTCTTCACCCGCGCGATGTTCGAGGCAAATGTGGTCGCCGCCACCATGCCGTCGAGCGAGGAAATCAAATCGGTCAGCGGGCCGATGACCTCGGACTCGGAGCGGCCCGGATTGGGCGAGAACACATTGGTGGAATCACAGACCAGCGCTTTGACGCCGTTCTTGGCAATCTCTTCAAACAGGGCGCGGTCGAAAGGCTCGCCCACCACCGGGTTTTCGTCGGTTTTGAAGTCGCCGGTATGGATCACGCGGCCTGCCGGGCTGTCGATCACAAGCGCGGAGGATTCCGGGATCGAGTGCGAAATCGGCACAAAGCCCACCGTGAAGGGGCCGACGTTGATCTGTTCGGGCCAGGCGGAGACGGTTTTGATCTGCAACTCGTCATGGCCGTGCTCTTCGAATTTCAGACGCGCCAGATGGGCGGTGAAAGCGCGGGCATAGATCGGCGCGTCGAGGCGCGGCCAGAGATGGCCGACGGCACCGACGTGATCTTCGTGCGCATGGGTGATGAAAATGCCGTCGATGCGGTCCTTGCGCTCTTCGAGCCAGGCGACATCGGCGAAGATCAGATCGACGCCAGGCGTGCCATCCATCGAGGGGAAGGTGACGCCCAAATCGATGACGATGAAACGTTCCTGATCCGCAGGCCCGTAGCCATAGACATAGCAGTTCATGCCGATCTCGCCGGCGCCCCCCAGAGGGAGATAGAGAAGACGTTCGCTCATGTGTTGCCCATGTCCTTGTTATAGTTGTGGATCACGACAAGGCCGTGGATCGTCAGAAATTCGTCGAAATGGTCAAAGAGTTTGTGACCCTGATCGAAGAGCGGCGCAAGGCCTCCGGTCGAAATCACCTGCATCGGACGGCCATATTCGGCCTTGATGCGGTTACATGTCTCGCGCACGAGGCCGATATAGCCCCAAAACACCCCCGATTGCATACAGGCGACCGTGTTGGTGCCGATGACCTTCTCCGGCATGGTTACATCGACATGCGGCAGAGCGGCGGCCTTGAGGTGGAGACTTTCGAGCGAGGTGTTCACACCGGGAGAGATCACGCCGCCGACATAAGCGCCATCCTCGGCCACCACGTCGAAGGTGGTCGCCGTGCCGAAATCCACCACGATGAGATCGCCGCCAAAGCGGTCAAAGGCGCCTGCGGAGTTCACCAGACGGTCGGGGCCCACAGTGGTGCCCTCATCGACGCGCGGCATATGCGGCAGGAGGCATTCGGGTTTGCCGACCACGAGGGGACGACAGTTGAAATAGCGGTTCGCCAAAACCCGCAGGTTGAACACCACGCGCGGCACCGTAGATGAGATGATCACCTCGGAAATATCCGCCTCGATCTTCTGAAAATTCATCAGGGTCGAGAGCCAGACGTAATACTGATCCGCGGTGCGCTGGTGCTCGGTCGAGGTGCGCCATGTGGCGATGAACTCACGACCGTTCCAGATGGAAAAGACCGTGTTGGTGTTGCCGGTGTCGATACAGAGAAGCATCAGAAATAGACCTCTGCGGCTGGGATGGTGAGCTTGCCCTTGGAGGTGGCCAGCACGAGATTGCCAAAGGCGTCCACGGTTTCGAACGTGCCGTGATGGGTCTCCCGCATGGTGCGGGCCCGGATTTCGGTGCCCAAACGCGCCGCACGCGCGAGCCAAGCCTCGCGGATCGGGGCAAAGCCGTAGGTGGTGAATTGCGCCTCCCAATGGGCATAGGACGGCGCAAGCAGGTCCAGAAACTCCTCGGGCGCCACCAAGGCGCCGGTCTCATGCGCCAAGGAGACGGGCGGTGTTGCCCCCTCTTCGACCATGGACAGTGGCGGCGCTTCGGCGAGGTTGATGCCGATGCCGATGGCCAGATGTGAGGTGCCGCGCTCCAACAGAATGCCCGCGACCTTGCCGCCGTTCAAAAGCACGTCGTTGGGCCATTTAAGCGAAAACGGATCAGGCCGCCCGGTAACGGCGACGAAGGCGTCATAGAGCGCCAGAGAGGCGACGAAACTGCGCAGCGCGATCAGCTCGGGCCGTTCCTGCGGGAACATCAACAGGGTCGCTGCGAAGTTGCCCTCCGGCATGGTCCAAGGGCGTCCGCGACGTCCGTGCGCCGCCGTCTGGGTCTGGGCCATGATCCATTGCGGAAATGTGGAAGAGGCCGCGACACGCGCGGCCTCCGACATGGTGCTGTCCACGGAGGCGAGGACGGTGCGTCCTAAGCCTGCGGGCCATGTATGACTGTCTGCGGGGCTCACTTGACCAGCGCATCCGCCGCAAGCGCCGCCATCCCCTCGACACCGAACATGTTGACGATACCGACAAGCATGATCAGAGCGGAAAGAGTCAGAAGCGCGAAGGTGACCGGGCTTGACACTTTGTCGAGCGGATCGGTCTCGGCACCGAAATACATGTAGTAGACGATGCGCAGGTAGTAGAAAGCGCCGATCACGGAGGCGATCACGCCGAAGACGGCGAGATAGACAAGCCCCGCGCCCCATGCGGCCTGAAGCACCGCCAGTTTGCCGAAGAAGCCGAGCATCGGCGGCACACCTGCGAGCGAGAACATCAGGACCAAAAGGGCCAGAGCCTTCGTCGGCGAATTGCGCCAGTAGAGGTTCAGCGCGGAGATGTCGGTGACAGGTTTGCCGTCCCGCTCCATCGTCATGATGAAGGCGAAGGTGCCGATGTTCATCGTCACGTAGATCGCCATGTAAATCAGCGCGGATTGCACGCCTTCGGCATTGCCCGCCGCGAGTCCCATGAGCGCGAAACCCATGTGGGAGATCGAAGAATAGGCCATCAGACGTTTGATGTTCTTCTGACCGATCCCTGCGATGGCACCCAAGAACATGGAGGCCACGGCGATGACGGCCAGAACCTGTTGCCAATCGCCAACGATGCCGCCGAACGCGTCATGCAGCACGCGGGCGAAGAGGCCCATGGCGGCGAGTTTCGGTGCGGTGGCAAAGAAGGCGGTGGTCGGCGTCGGAGCGCCTTCGTAAACGTCCGGGGTCCACATGTGGAACGGCACGGCGGAGACTTTGAACGCAAGGCCGGTCATCACGAAGACGAGGCCAAAGAGCACGCCCACCGGCACGTCGTTCTGCACGACAGAGATGATGCCCGCGAAAGAGGTGGTGCCGGAGAAGCCGTAAACCAAGGACGAGCCGTAAAGCAAAAGGCCCGAGGACAGAGAGCCCAGCACGAAATACTTGAGGCCCGCTTCGGTGGATTTCACGCTGTCGCGGCGGAAGGATGCGATGACATAGAGCGCCAGAGACATCAGCTCGAGGCCCAGATACAGCGCCATCAGATCGCCCGCGGAGACCATCACCATCATGCCAATCGTGGAGAACAGCACGAGGATCGGGTATTCGAACTTCGCGAAACCGCGTTTGTCCAAGAAGTCGTAGGACATCACCAGCACAGCAGCGCCCGAAAGCAAGATGCCCACTTTGCCGAAACGCGAAAACGCATCGTCGATGAACATGCCACCAAAGGCTGCGCGCGAACCCTCGCCGCCCAAGCCGATCATCAAAGCGATGATGACGAAGACAGCGGCGGTCACCCAAGTGATCAGAGCCGCGAGTTTGTCCTTGCCGGTGTAGACGGCGAACAAGAGCGCCGCCATGCCGTAGATGGCGAGGAGAACTTCCGGCAGGACGGTGGAAAAGTCAGTAGAGGTCATATCCCGGTGTCCTTTAGTGGGTGGCAACGTCTGCCATCATCGGCAGAGCAGCGTGATAGTTGTCAATCAATGCGGAGACCGACGGCCCGATCAGATCGAGCACCAGCGCCGGGTAGACCCCCAACAGAAGCGTCATCGCCACGAGCGGCGCAAAGATCCATTTCTCGCGCGGGGTCATGTCCTTGATCGTCTTGAGGCTTTCCTTGATCAGATCGCCCAGAACGACGCGGCGGTAGAGCCAGAGCGCGTAGCAAGCGGAGAAGATCACACCGGAGGCGGCGACCAGAGCGATCCAGGTGTTGGCCTGGAACATGCCGATGATCGTCAGGAATTCGCCGATGAAGCCGGAGGTGCCCGGAAGGCCGACGTTCGCCATGGTGAAGAACAGGAAGACAAGCGCATAAGCCGGCATCTTGTTCACGAGACCGCCGAAGGCGTCGATCTCACGGGTGTGCATCCGGTCGTAGATCACGCCGACGCAGAGGAAGAGCGCGCCGGAGACGAACCCGTGGGAGATCATCTGGAAGATCGCGCCATCGAGACCCTGTTGGTTGAAGGTAAAGATACCTGCGGTGACGTAGCCCATGTGGGCGACCGAGGAATAAGCGATCAGCTTTTTCATATCGCTCTGCACCAAGGCGACGAGCGAGGCGTAGACCACGGCGATGACCGAGAGGATCAGGATGAAATCCGCGAGGTTGGCGGAGGCCACCGGGAACATCGGAAGCGAGAAACGCAGGAAGCCGTAGCCGCCCATCTTCAAGAGGATCGCAGCCAGAACCACGGAGCCTGCGGTCGGCGCCTGAACGTGGGCGTCGGGCAACCAGGTGTGCACCGGCCACATCGGCATCTTCACCGCGAAAGAGGCGAAGAAGGCAAGGAAGGCCAGGGTCTGGAACCCGCCGATGATGTTGAAGCCCAGCACCTGGATCGTCTCGGAGGAGAAGTCATGCGCCATGAGCTGCACGATGTCGGTGGTGCCTGCGTCGATATACATCGCGACCATGGCAACGAGCATCAGAACGGAGCCCAGGAAGGTGTAGAGGAAGAACTTGAACGCGGCGTAGATGCGGTTCTTGCCGCCCCAGATGCCGATGATCAGGAACATCGGAATGAGGCCTGCCTCGAAGAAGAGGTAGAAGAGCATCAGATCGAGCGCACAGAACACGCCGAGCATGAGCGTTTCCAAGAGAAGGAACGCGATCATGTATTCCTTGACGCGGGTTTTCACATCCCATGCGGACCAGATCACCAGCGGCATGAGCGCGGTGGTGAGCATCACGAAAAGCACCGAAATGCCATCGACGCCCATCTTGTATTTGAGGCCCATGATCCAGTCGGCCTCTTCGACCATCTGGAATCCGGTGTTGTCGGGATCAAAGCCAAAGAGAACGAACAGAGAGATCACAAAGGTGACCACGGTCGCCAAAAGCGCCACGCGTTTTGCGTTGAGTTGAGCCACCGCATCCTCGCCGCGCAGGATCAGCGCGAGCACGAGGGCGGCCATTGTCGGAAGGAAGGTGACGATAGAAAGCACGTTATCCATCAGTGTGCCCCCCCGCCGATCGACATCCAGGTTACCAAGATCACAATCCCCAGAACCATGCTAAAAGCGTAAGTGAAGATGAAGCCCGACTGCGCCCGGCCAGCAAGGCGGGTGAAGAAGGGCACGATGCCAAGCGCAAGACCGTTGATCCCGCCATCAATGGTGCCTTCGTCGCCGCGTTTCCAGAGGAAGCGGCCAAGGGCCAGAACGGGACGCACGAAGATCGCGTTATAAAGCTCGTCGAAATACCATTTGTTCAGCAGGAACTGATAGGCGACGGGTTGGCTTTTCGCCAGTTTCGCGGGCGTTTCCGGTTTCCAGATGTAGAACCAAAGGGCGATCAGGAAGCCGAGCACCATGGCGATGAAGGGCGAGACCTTGACCCAGGTCGGCGCGTGGTGCGCGTCGTCCAGAACGGTGTTGTCAGCGGCGAGGAAGATCGCGCCCTGCGGAGCCATACCGGCCTCGCCGTGCGCGGCCTCTTCGCCATGCGTATCAGCCGCCACCGCATGAGTGTCCGCCGCTTCACCGTGCGTATCCGCAGCAGCGTCGCCATGACCCTCAGCCATCTCGACTTCCGCGTGATGCGGCAGAGCGAAAAACTCAACGAATTTATCATGATCGCCGAAGAAGCTGTTGTACCAGATCATGCCGCCAAAGATCGCGCCCAAGGACAGCGTCCCAATCGGCACCAGCATGACAAGCGGGCTTTCGTGCGCATGATCATGCGCATGATGATCGCCGCGCGCCTTGCCGAAGAAGGTCAGGAAAATGAGACGCCACGAATAGAAGGACGTGAACAGCGCCGCGATCACGAGCATCCAGAAAGCGTAGCCAACACCCGAGGCATAGGCGCTCTCGATGATGGCGTCTTTCGACAGGAAGCCCGCGAAACCGAAATGCGTGAGCGGGATGCCAACGCCGGTGATCGCCAGCGTGCCGATGATCATCATCCAGAAGGTGAAGGGGATCTTTTTACGCAGCGCGCCGTAGTTGCGCATGTCCTGTTCGTGGTGCATCGCGGTGATGACCGAGCCCGCGCCCAAGAAGAGCATGGCTTTGAAGAAGGCGTGCGTCAAAAGATGGAACATCGCCGGACCGTAAGCGCCCGCCCCTGCGGCCACGAACATATAGCCAAGCTGCGAACAGGTCGAATAAGCGATCACGCGTTTGATGTCGTTTTGCACCAGACCGACGGTGGCGGCGAAAAACGCCGTGGTCGCACCGATGTAGATGATGAACATCTGGGTTTGCGGCGCATATTCAAAGATCGGCGACATGCGGCAGACGAGGAAGACGCCCGCGGTCACCATGGTCGCGGCGTGAATGAGCGCCGACACAGGCGTCGGGCCTTCCATCGCGTCCGGCAACCAAGTGTGCAGGAACAGCTGCGCCGATTTGCCCATCGCACCGACGAACAAGAGGAAAGCCAGAAGGTTGGCGGCGTTCCACTCAGTCCAGAGGAAATGCAGCGTCGTATCCGCCAGCATCGGCCCGGAGGCAAACACATCGTCAAACCGCACGCTGTCGGTCAAAAGGAACAGACCGGCCATGCCGAGGATAAAGCCGAAGTCACCGACACGGTTGACGATGAAAGCCTTCATCGACGCGGCACCGGCGGAAGGTTTCTTGATGTAGAAACCGATCAGCAGGTAGGACGCCAGACCCACACCTTCCCAGCCAAAGAACATCTGGATCAGGTTGTCGGAGGTCACCAGCATCAACATGGTAAAGGTGAAGAGAGAGAGATAGGCAAAAAAGCGTGCGCGGTAGGGTTCGTCGTCACCGAAGTTCTCGTCATGCGCCATGTAGCCCAGAGAGTAGAGGTGCACCAGCGCAGAAACCGTGTTCACCACGATCAGCATGATCGTCGTCAGACGGTCGAGGCGAATGCCCCAATCGACGGACAAAGACCCGCTTTCGATCCAGCGCAGGATGGTCACATGCTCGGTCGTGCCATCGAACGTCAGGAACACGATCCAGGACAGGATGGCCGCCAGAAACAACAGGCCCGTGGTCAGATATTGCGCGGGCTTCTCGCCGATCACACGCCAGCCAAAGCCGCCGACGAGGGCGCCGACCAGCGGCGCGAAGAGGATGATCGTTTCCATGTGCCCTTACCCTTTCATCACGTTGACGTCTTCGACGTCGATCGTGCCGCGGTTGCGGAAGAAGCTCACGAGGATAGCAAGCCCGATGGCGGCCTCGGCGGCGGCCACGGTCAGAACCAGCATCGTGAAAATCTGTCCCGTCAGATCCCCCAGGAAGGAGGAGAAGGCGACAAGGTTGATATTGACCGACAGCAGGATCATCTCGATCGACATCAGGATGATGATGATGTTCTTCCGGTTCAAAAAGAGCCCGAAGATGCCGATGACAAACAGCGCCGCGGCCACTGTCAGGTAATGTTCAAGTCCGACCATGTCGTCCCTCAGTTCTTTCTGTCTCGCCGCTTTTGCGGCCTTTGGTTCGGGGCGCGGGAAGACCTCGCCCCGGTCATTCATCTGAGGCTTAAAGCCCCTGCCCCGGTTTCACGTCTTTCATTTCGAAAGACTCTTCGGGCTTGCGATACATCTGTTTCAGCACATTCTGACGTTTGACATCCGAGCGGTGGCGCAGCGTCAGGACGATGGCGCCGATCATGGCGACCAAAAGGATCAGACCCGCCAGTTGGAATAGCATCAGGTAATCGTCATACATGAGCTGGCCCAGAGCGGCGGTGTTGTGCACTTCTGTGGCGTCCGGCGTGACGGAGCGGCGCAGCGCCTCGGCACCCTCTGCCGAGTGCCAGTCGCCAAAGGCAAAGCCCATCTGAAGCAACAGCACCACACCGATCAAAAGCGCAAACGGCAGGTATTTCGCCATGCCCGCCTTAAGCTCGGCGAAATCGACGTCGAGCATCATGACGACGAAGAGGAACAGCACCATCACCGCGCCGACGTAGACGATGACCAAAAGCATCGCGACGAATTCCGCGCCCAAAAGCACGAAGAGACCGGAGGCGGTCAGGAAGGTGACGATCAGCCAGAGCACGGAGTGCACTGGGTTGCGCGACACAACCGTGAACACCCCGGCCACCAGCATCACGATGGCGAAAAGGTAAAATGCGTAATCTGCGACAGTCATTCACTGCCCTCCTGCGTCTCGGAGAAGACGGCCTGCGCCAACTCCAGTGCCTTTGACATCGCCGGAACTCCGCCCAGCATTGACATTTGATAGATCACTTCCGCGATCTCTTTTTGCGTGGCCCCCGCCTCCAAAGCGTGGCGGACCGTCAGTTTGAAAGGCGCTTCGGCCTGTGCGCCCAACACGGTCTGACCAGCCAGAACGACCAGCAAGCGCGTCTTGGCGTCCAGACCGTCGCGATTGAACGTATTGCCCCAGAACATCTCCATTTGTTCCTTCGTCATCGTCGGGAACAGCTTGTCGAGAGCCGGCATCTGGAAGCTCTCCAGCGCCGGGTTGAACGAGGCGGCCATCTTGTGGCTCTGCTCGATCATCTCTGCGAAAAGTTTGGTGAAATCGTTCAAGGGTTCGGTTCCTTAGCGGTCCAAGTTTAACGGTAGGGCGCGTCCAATTCGAGGTTGCGGGCGATCTCCGCCTCCCAACGCGCGCCGTTCTCAAGGAGTTTCTCCTTGTCGTAGAACAGTTCCTCACGCGTCTCGGTGGAGAATTCGAAATTCGGGCCTTCGACGATGGCGTCCACCGGGCAGGCTTCCTGACAGAAGCCGCAATAGATGCATTTCGTCATGTCGATGTCGTAACGCGTGGTGCGGCGCGAGCCGTCTTCACGCGGTTCGGCATCAATGGTGATGGCCTGCGCCGGGCAGATCGCTTCGCAAAGCTTACAGGCAATGCAGCGTTCCTCGCCGTTCGGATAACGACGCAGCGCGTGCTCGCCCCGGAAACGCGGGGAAAGCGGCCCCTTTTCATGCGGGTAATTGATCGTCGCCTTGGGCGCGAAGAAATACCGCAGACCGATTTTAAAGCCGGCCCAGATGTCCATCATCAGGAAGTACTTGGCGGCGCGGGTGTAATCGAGAGCCATGGGTTCCTCAACACTTCTTCATTACGGCAAACATGCGGGTTCTAAAGTCTTTGTTCAGCTTTCGATCCAAGAATTGGGTCGAAAGCCAATTCTCGGTATTGCTGCAAAAAGTCTTCAGTGCGGCGTCGTGGCATTTGGTGTCGCCGGTCTTGCCACACTCCTCAACCGCCAACACATGGCCAGTGATATGCATCCACGGTTGAGACCCGAGAGTTCCAGTCGTAAATGCGTTATATGCTTTGATACGGCTGATCGTCGCCCCCGGCGCGCTGGCATCCGTAATACGAATGAGAGACTCCATCAGAGCTTTCGCACTCGTTTGCGGACCGCTTTGGGACTTGATCATGTATTTCCCGCCGTTTCCCTCGAAATGCGCAAGCAACTGATCGAACGCGCAGAGATAGTCTTTCTGCTTGTAGCAAGCCATGCCTTCGCTTTCGCCTGCACTGACCGCCCCTGCGCCCAACAGACTAAGCGTCAAAGCCAAAATGCTCTTTCGCAACATGTCAGCCTCCTACCGTCCAGCGCGCATAGGTTCCCCAGAACGCACCGTATTGAGCAAAGAACGCGACCAGAACGACCCAGCCCAGCGAGAGCGGCAGGAAGACTTTCCAACCGATGCGCATCAGCTGGTCGTAGCGATAGCGGGGCACGATGGCTTTCACCATCGAGAAGACGAAGAACGCGATCAGCATCTTGAGGATCAGCCACAGGATGCCGTCGGGCAGGAATTCGACCGGGGAGTTCCAGCCGCCGAAGAACAGGATCGACACCAGCGCGCACATCAGAACGACGGCCATCAGCTCGCCCATCATGAAGAGCAAAAACGGCGTCGAGGAGTATTCCACCTGATACCCGGCCACGAGTTCCGATTCCGCTTCGGGCAAATCGAACGGCGGGCGGTTGGTTTCCGCCAAGGCCGAGACGAAGAACAAGAAGACCATCGGGAAATGCGGCAGCCAGTACCAGGAGAAGATGCCGTTGCCGTCTTGCGCCGCGACGATGTCGCCAAAGTTCATGGAGCCCGAGGACAGAACCACGCCGATGATGATGAGGCCGATCGAAACCTCGTAGGAAATCATCTGAGCTGCGGAACGAAGCGAGCCCAAGAACGGATACTTCGAGTTCGACGCCCAACCGCCCATGATCACGCCGTAAACCTCCAAAGAGGAGACAGCGAAGATATAGAGGATCGCGATGTTCAGATCCGAGATCACCCAGCCGTCATTCCACGGGATCACCGCCCAGGCGATGGCTGCGGTGATGAAGGTGATCATCGGCGCGAGGTAAAAGACGAATTTGTCAGCGCCTGCGGGCACGACCACCTCTTTGACGAGGTATTTCAAGAAGTCCGCGAAGGACTGCAAGAGGCCGAAAACGCCAACGATGTTGGGGCCTTTGCGCATCTGGACTGCCGCCCAGATTTTACGGTCGCCATACATCAGGAAGGCGAGCGCCACGAAGAGTGGCACGAGGACCAACAAAATCTGCCCAAGGGTGAGCAGGAAGATCCCCAGATTAGTTGTCGTGAAAAATTCGACCATTTTTCAGCCTTTCACACCGTCGGTATTCCGTTGTCCCGACAGTTTGCGACGACGACTTCTGCGTCGAGCTTGCGCAAACCTTCGGGGAGCGCTGGCGAGATGGTGTAAACAGCATCCGCGCGCCAAATTCCAGCCTCTTGTGCGACATTTGTCCGCACATGTCGCGCAAACCCGAAGCCTCGGATCAGCGCATATTGGGCGGCCGCGCAATCGGCATAGGCCACCACATTTGTTTTCGCCTCTTCTCCCTTGGCGGAGACGAGAAAATTAACCAGATCACCGTCCAAAAGACGGGTCTCGACCCCGAGATATTCGGAGGCCGCCGCGCGCGACACATGTGCCTCGGGTGCTGCGCAGCAGGTCTTGTCACAACCGGACAAGCCCACCGCCACCAGCCCGAGAGCGGCCATATGTGCCCCGCTCAGCGCCATCACTCAGCGGCCACCGGCGTCTCGGCGCGGGCTTTTGCCATGGCGGACAGTTCCGCCATCAGCACAGAGGCGCGCGCGATCGGGTTCGTCAGGTAGAAATCCTTGACCGCGTTGCGGAAAGAGGCCTTACCCAACGATTTCTCCGGCAGAGCCACGACCGCGTTCTCCGGCACCTCGTCGATCTGCGCCAGATGCGGCACCTCGGCAATCAACGCGTTGCGCAGTTGCGCCAGCGAGTCGTAGGGCAGCGTCGCGTCAAGCTCAGCGGACAGGGCGCGCAGGATCGCCCAGTTCTCTTTCGCCTCGCCCGGCGGGAAGGCGGCACGGAGCGCCAGCTGCGGGCGGCCTTCGAGGTTCACAAAGAGACCGTTTTCTTCCGTATAGGCGGCGCCCGGCAGGATCACATCGGCGCGGTGCGCGCCCAGATCGCCGTGCGAGCCCTGGTAGATCACGAAAGGACCGTCGGCAATTTCGACCTCGTCGGCACCGAGGTTGTAGATCACCTCTGCCCCGTTGGTCGCCGCGTCCAGACCGCCTTCGGTCACGGCATTCACATCCATCGCGCCGACGCGGGAAGCGGCGGTGTGGAGCACCATGAGTTTCGAACCGGTGGCTTCGCAAAGTTTCTGAGCTGTCGCCAGAACCGCTTCGCCATCGGCTTCGTTGATCGCGCCAGCGCCGACGATGACCAGCGAGGGCTGGTTCAACACGTCGCCATAGTTATGACCCAGAAGGCTTTCGAGCGCCGCGCGGTCGGTGCCGACATGGGCGTAATCGTAGGTCAGATCAACAGCTTGACCGACGAGACCAACCTTGGCGCCATTGGCCCAAGCCTTGCGGATACGGGCGTTCAACACCGGCGCTTCCTCGCGCGGGTTGGTGCCGATCAGCTGAATATATTTCGCGTCGTCAATGTCGGCGATGGTCGCGGTGCCCGCGTAAACGCCGCGGTTGCCAGCGGGCAGTTTCGCACCATCCACACGGGCCTCAACGTTGCCGCCCAGACCTTCAACGAGGCCTTTCAAAGCATAGATCGCCTCGACCGGGGCGAGATCGCCGACGAGACCCGCAACCTTTTTGCCCTTCATCGCCGCAGCCGCAGCGGACAGCGCCTCGGCCCAGGTGGCCTTGGTCAGCTTGCCATTTTTGCGGATATACGGCGTGTCGATGCGCTGGCGTTTCAGACCGTCCCAGATGAAGCGGGTTTTGTCGGAAATCCACTCTTCGTTCACGTCGTCATGGTTGCGCGGCAGAATGCGCATCACTTCGCGGCCCTTCGTATCGACGCGAATATTGGACCCAAGCGCGTCCATCACGTCGATGGTCTCGGTCTTGGTCAATTCCCACGGGCGGGCGGTGAAGGCATAAGGTTTCGAGGTCAGCGCGCCGACCGGGCAGAGATCGATGATGTTGCCCTGAAGGTTCGAGGCCAGTGTTTCGTTCAGATAGCTGGTGATCTCGCTGTCTTCGCCACGGCCCGTTTGGCCCATCTGGGTGATGCCCGCGACCTCGGTCGTGAAGCGCACGCAGCGGGTGCAGGAGATACAGCGCGTCATTGCGGTGCCGACGAGCGGCCCGAGGTTCAACTCCTCAGAGGCGCGTTTCGGTTCGCGGTAACGCGAGAAATCGACGCCGTAAGCCATGGCTTGGTCTTGCAGGTCGCATTCGCCGCCTTGGTCACAGATCGGGCAATCGAGAGGGTGGTTGATCAGGAGGAACTCCATCACGCCCTCGCGCGCTTTTTTCACCATCGGGGAGTTGGTCTTGACCACCGGCGGCTGGCCTTCCGGCCCCGGACGCATGTCTTTGACCTGCATCGCGCAAGACGCCGCCGGTTTCGGCGGGCCGCCCACGACCTCGACGAGACACATACGGCAGTTGCCCGCGATGGACAGCCGTTCGTGATAGCAGAACCGCGGCACTTCGATCCCGGCCACTTCACAGGCCTGAAGGATCGTCATGGCCGGATCGACTTCGACCTCGGTCCCGTCAATGATGATTTTGCGCTTGTCTGCCATTCTGCATCACCTGTTCTTCATGAGTTTGCCAAGCGGCGTCCGCTTCGCAATCTGCGCTTTGCCGAAGGCGCACATCGCCTCCGTATCCCGTTTTTCAATGCCGTTGGCGGCAAAGAAGCTTTCCGATTTCGCAGCAAGCGTGGCGAGAAACGCCGGGTCTTGCAGCGATTGAATGTCTTCTGGCCCATAGCCCTTGGCCGTGATCACGCCCATCATGTCCTTCGCCTGCTGGTTCACGCGTGCGGGGCGCGGGGCCAGTGTGGGGCAGATCGTCGTCAGTTCCGTGACAATCATATTGTCGACGAGCACGGCGGTGATGTCCTCATCCGTCGTGATGTCCTGTGCGAGTACCGGCGTGGCGATCAGGGCAATCAGCGCGGCATATGTCGTGGTGCGGATCATTTCGTGCTCCTCAGGAAAGAGCCGATGATCGACCCGCGGTTGATTTCCGCTTCGCCAAAGGCACAGAGACCTTCGGGCGTTTTCGGATCGAAACCGGCACGACGCACATAGGCCTCGCCCAGACGGCGAATGCGGGCTTCTTCCTTATCACTTTCGACATAGGCGCGGATCTGTTCATCCGTGTAGCCCAACGCGGAGGCCTTGTTTTTCAGGCCCCAGAGGAAGGAAACGCCTTTGAGCTTGCGCACGTCGATCGTCGGGCATTCGTCGGACACTTCGACGGCGAGCCCCGCCCAGAGCATGTTCTGGTCGATCTCTTTCACCTCGCGCAGGGGCGGCAGCTCCGCCGCAGCGGCAGCCCCGGCGATCAAGGCAAGAGCGAGGGCAATGGGGGGGGCGATATGTTTGGTCAATGTCATGGGACTACTCCGCAGCAATGGGCCGACAGCTTTTCTCACGGAAAAGCCGGGCCTCTTTGATGTACGACCAGCCAAAGGCCTGATCGCTGTCCCCATGTTTTTCTTTGGTGGCGAGACGTTCGAGCGCCTCGTCCAAGGTGGGCTTGTGCCCGGGTTCCACGTACCACATCACGAAATGCTGGTCGGCCATCAGCTCGAACCACTCCGCGCGGCGGTCGTAGAATTTCTTGTGCACCGTGTTGAAAACGAAATGCTCAAGGCTTTCAACGTCTTCCCACACGGTGAGATTGGCGACGAATTTCGGATCGTCACCGATGTTGTTTTCGGTATTGCCAGTTCCCGGCTCGCCCGAGCCCTCGGCCATCCAGACAAACCCCGGCATGCGTTTGCCCATGCCGTTGATCCGATCCAAGGCGCCCATGAACTCGGCCACGCGCGGGTCACCGGGTTCGGCCACAAGCCGCCCGATGTTGAGCTCCGCGATATGTTTGCGAGTTAGGGTCATCGCTCAGAGTTCTTCCTCAGCTTGATCGACGTTACGCTCATTCGGCCAATCCAAGGCCCACCAAATCAGGGCGATGAAGGTGGACAAGAAAAACGTCGCAGCTCCAAGAGCAACAGATGCCCCAACTCCAAACCCCATCCGGCGAGAAACGCGGAAACCGGCATAGCCAAAGACCACGAAAACCGCGAGGATCAGGATTTGAAAAAAGCTATACGCCGAAAACACTCTATCACTCCGCCGCAAACGCCGCCGACACGCGGCCGGTTTTCTTGATCTTGATGCGCTCTTCGATGTCATCGCGGAAGTGACGGATCAGGCCCTGGATCGGCCAGGCCGCCGCGTCACCCAAAGCACAGATGGTGTGGCCTTCGACCTGTTTGGTCACGTCCAAGAGCATGTCGATCTCTTCGATCTCCGCGTCGCCCGTCACCAGACGGTCCATCACGCGCATCATCCAGCCGGTGCCTTCACGGCACGGCGTACATTGACCACAGCTCTCGTGTTTGAAGAACGCCGACAGACGCCACACGGCTTTGACCACATCGACGGAGTTGTCCATCACGATCATACAGCCGGTGCCAAAGGAGGACTTGTTCTCCCGCATCCAGTCGAAGTCGAAAATCGCGTCTTCCAACGCCTCTTTCGGCAGCACCGGACAAGACGCGCCCCCCGGAATGATGGCCTTGAGGTTGTCCCAGCCGCCGCGAATGCCGCCACCGTGTTTCTCGATGATCTCGCGCACGGACATCGACATTTCTTCCTCGAACACGCAGGGCGTGTTGACGTGGCCGGTGAGCGCCATGAGTTTGGTGCCCGCGTTGTTCGGACGCCCAAAAGAGGCAAACCACTCCGCGCCGCGCCGCAGGATCGTCGGCACGACAGCGATAGATTCGACGTTGTTCACCGTGGTCGGGCAACCGTAAAGACCCGCACCTGCCGGGAAGGGCGGCTTCATCCGGGGCATGCCCTTTTTGCCTTCGAGAGACTCGATGAGCGCGGTTTCCTCGCCACAGATATAGGCCCCTGCCCCGTGGTGCAGGTAGATGTCGAAATCATAACCGGATTTGCAGGCGTTGCGGCCAATGAGACCGGCGTCATAAGCCTCATCGATCGCGGCCTGAAGCGCCTCTTTTTCGCGGATATATTCGCCGCGAATGTAGATATAAGCAGCGACAGCGTTCATCGCGAACCCGGCGATCAACGCCCCTTCGACCAGCGTGTGCGGGTCGTGGCGCATGATTTCGCGGTCCTTACAGGTCGCGGGCTCGGATTCGTCGGCGTTGATCACCAGATAGGCCGGGCGACCGTCGCTTTCTTTCGGCATGAAGGACCATTTGAGACCCGTCGGGAAGCCCGCGCCGCCACGACCACGCAGACCGGAGGCCTTCATCTGGTCGATGATCCAGTCACGTCCATTGGCGAGAATGCCCGCCGTGCCATCCCAATGCCCGCGCTTTTTGGCGCCCGCAAGGCTACGGTCATGCATGCCGTAGAGGTTGGTAAAGATCCGATCCTGATCCTTGAGCATCGCTCTTGTCCCTTCAGTCTTTCCGGCGCGTGTCACGCCAAATCTGATACATCACCACAAACGACCAGACGAACCCGGCCAAAGCGGCAAGATCGAGGAGAAACGCGTAGCGCGTCGGCACTCCGAGTTTCCCACCCAACCATTGAGCCCCCAACCAGACCAACATCGTCACGGCGATCACGACGGCGACCATGCGCGCCTTTTTCGCCAAATGCTGGTCCTTGTCAGGCACCATTTCCTTACTCCTCAATAAACGTCGCCATCCTTGACGCGTTTCGAGAATTCCGTGTCCCCGCCCGTGGCGAGGATTTTGGCCTGTTCGGCCCATTTCGTCAGCTGCGCCGCCGAGGTGCCTTTGAGGGCGGCCCCCAAGGCTTCGATCTCATCTGCGCTCAGCGCGGCCACCTGTGCGAAGGTGGTGATCCCCCGCTCGTGCAGCTGCACTTCGATTTTCGGCCCCACGCCTTTGATCGACTTCAGATCATCGGGCTCAGCCACAACGGCAGCTTCTGGAACGTCCGCGAAGGCAACCGGGGCTGCCTCCGTTTTTTCTTCGACCTCTGCGACCGGTTCCGCGACCGGATCGGCCTCCGGCGTTGCCGCCGCAGCTGCCGAACGCACCTCGCGGGTATCCGCTGCGTGCGGCTCCACCGCGATCTCATCCGCCGCCGACACCGGCTCATCGCCGATGCCCGAGGTTGCCATCAGGCCAGAGGCGCTGACATCGGCTTCCGGGTGACCGACGCTGGCCTCAGGAGCCTCCGTCGTCTCTTCGTACCAACCGATCCACAGCAGGATCGCGACCAAAAACGCCACGAGGACGCCGACGATCACCGAAGCGCCCGTCGAGTAGCCCGCGATCAACATCAGAGCCAAAAAGGCGATCACACCGCAAATCGCGGCGATCAATCCGATTTTAGGCGTTTTGCCCTGCTGTGCGTCCGTCATGTGGTACTCCTGAACTGTCCCTGTTGGTCACTCATTCGGGCCGTTTTTTTGGGGCCTCTCGAGTTTTAAGTCTCAGTATTTCGCACGTTTAGAGAATTCGGTCTCGCCGCCTTCGGCAAGGGTTTTAGCTTGGTCGATCCAGCCATCGCGTTCGATCCGGCCTTTGAACTTCAAGCGGCTGTCGACCCAAGCGATCTCTTCCGCCGTCCATTTTGCCACCTGATCGTAGTGCCAGAAGCCCAACTCATTGAGCGTCTGCTCAAGCTTCGGCCCAACACCTTTGAGCTTTTTCAGATCGTCGGCGCCCGCTTTGCGCGGCGCTTTCATGGTGCGCGGTTTCTTCTCCGCGACCTCGCCCGCAACCGGAGCGGCCTCGGCTTTCGGAGCCGCAGGTTTCGCCTCTGCCTTTGCCGCTGCTTTCTTTTCCGCCGCCTGTTGCACAGCGGATTTCGGCGTCGGCACCGGTTTCGGCACGGATTTGCCCGCGCCACCATGCCCCGCGCCTTTGGAAATCCAAGGCGTCAACAGCGGCACTTCGGTGCCGTCGATGCGTTTCAAACCGTCGCCAATGTCGACCGCGCGCTGCACAGAGCCGTTATACTGCGCGCCCGTGCCTTTGTACTCGGCCAGAACCACCGGACCACCGGCGGGCTCAGAGGAATAGCGCCCCTGTTGCGACCCCGGCACCGGCACATTGCCTGCGGCCATATCGTCCAGAAGTTTCGAGAAATTCTCGGCGGTCAGGTCTTCGTAATAGTCCTTGCCGATCTGGGCCATCGGTGCGTTGGCGCAGGCGCCAAGGCATTCGACCTCTTCCCAAGAGAACTTGCCATCCGCCGACAGCATATGCGGCTTCGGCGCGATTTTCTCTTTGCAGACCGAAATGATGTCGCCCGAGCCGCAGATCATGCAGGTCGTGGTGCCGCAGACCTGAATATGGGCCACGGAGCCAACCGGTTGCAGTTGGAACATAAAGTAGAAGGTCGCGACTTCGAGCACGCGAATATCGGCCATGCCCAGCATGCCCGCGACATATTCGATGGCAGGTTTGGTGAGCCAACCCTCTTGCTCTTGCGCGCGCCACAACAACGGGATCACTGCCGATTGCTGACGCCCTTCGGGATATTTCGCGATCTGCCCCTCCGCCCAGGCGAGGTTCGCCGGCGTAAATTCGAAAGAGGCGGGTTGTTCAGAATAAAGACGGCGCAGCATTAGCGGTCGACCTCCCCGAAAACGATGTCCATGGTGGCGATGAGGGCGGAGACGTCGGCCAGCTGGTGACCTTTCGCCATGTGATCCATCGCCTGCAAGTGAAGGAAGCCCGGCGCGCGCAACTTGGCGCGGTAGGGTTTGTTCGAGCCGTCCGAGTTGAGGTAGACGCCGAATTCGCCTTTCGGCGCTTCGACTGCGGCGTAGACCTCGCCCTCGGGCAGTTTGAACCCTTCGGTGTAGAGTTTGAAGTGGTGGATAAGCGCCTCCATCGAGGTCTTCATATCCTTACGCTTCGGCGGCGTGAGTTTGCCACGGGCCAGAACGTCGCCCTGATTTTCCGGCTCACGCAGCTTGGCCACACATTGTTTGATGATCTTCGTCGCCTCGGTCATCTCCTGCATCCGCACCATATAGCGGTCGTAGCAGTCGCCATTGGTGCCGACGGGGATCTGGAAGTCGAACTCGTCGTAGCACTCGTAGGGCTGGCTGCGACGCAGGTCCCAAGCCATGCCGGAGCCCCGCACCATCACGCCGGAGAAGCCCCAGTCGAGCGCTTCCTGTTCGGTGATCAGGCCGATGTCGACGGTCCGCTGTTTGAAGATGCGGTTGTCGGAGATCAGGTAATGAATGTCGTCCAAGACCTTCGGGAAGGCATCGGCCCAAGCCTCGATGTCGTCGATCAGCTCCGGCGGCAGGTCCTGATGGACGCCACCCGGACGGAAATAAGCGGAGTGAAGACGGGCACCGCAGGCGCGCTCGTAGAAGATCATGAGCTTTTCACGCTCTTCAAAGCCCCAAAGCGGCGGCGTCAAAGCGCCCACGTCCATCGCGCCGGTGGTGACGTTCAGGAGGTGGTTCAGCACACGGCCGATCTCGGAATAGAGCACGCGGATCAGGGACGCGCGACGCGGAATCTCGACACCGGCCAGACGTTCGATCGCCAGACACCAGGCATGTTCCTGGTTCATCGGCGCCACGTAGTCGAGACGGTCGAGATACGGCAGGTTTTGCAGGTAGGTGCGGTTTTCCATCAGCTTTTCGGTGCCGCGGTGCAACAGCCCGATGTGCGGGTCGGCCCGTTCCACGATCTCGCCATCGAGCTCCAGAACCATCCGCAACACACCGTGGGCCGCAGGGTGCTGGGGCCCGAAGTTGATGTTGAAATTCCGGATCTTCTGTTCGCCGCTGCCCGCGTCCTGAGACCCATCGTCATAGGTGTTTTGCCGGATGTCGCCGTCCATCATTCAGATCCTCGCCATATTCGCTTGCCACCGCGCGGGCAGCTCGCCAAAGGTCTTTTCCACATAGGCATATTGCGGGGCCAGAAAGCGCGCCGCCTCATGCCGTTGTTTGTCACTCAGTTGCAGTTTCACGCCCTCATGAGCGTGCGGTTCTCGGTCCACGGGTTTTTCCGCGATCCCTAGAAAGGCGCAGAGCGTCTTGAGCCCCTCGCCCGTCAAAAGATCCTCGGTGAAGCCCACCAAAAGCTTGTCTTCGGGCACCGCGCGTTTGAGCTTTTCCACGATGCCTTCGTAGTCGCCACGCGGCGCAATGTGTTTTTCCAGCTCGCGGTTGACCACGCGGTTCATGATCCGCTTGGCCTTGACCGCAACCTCTTCGCCGGGGCGGCGCTGGCGCGTGGCCTGCATCCGCACATGCGACCAAAGCCGGTCCACCGGATCGCGCATCATGAAAACGAACCGCACGTCCGGCGCCATATGGGCCATGTCGCGCAGCCGCTCCTCAGAGAGCAATCCGTAGCCCGGCGTGATGTCACCCGCGAGTTTGCGCGTGCCGATCCCGTCCAGAAGGTAGAAGAGATAGTCAGAGACCCCCTCCTCGCCCAGTTCCAGAATGCGCACCATCTCATCGACATCGTCGATCTGGCGTTGCAGGTTCTCGGTCTTCCACTTGTTCGCGTTCTTCTTTGCGATGTCCTGCCGCTGGATCAAATCCGCGCGCAGCCGCGAGAAGACGTCGAATTGAAACTCGTAATCGTTGTTTTCAACGGTGTCGAAATAGTGGATTTCCTTGATCGAGCGCAGGTGGCAATCCGGGTGATCGTGCAAATAGCGGTAAAGCGAGCTGGTGCCCGCTTTGGTCGCGCCAACGCAGATCATGATGGCCGGATCGCCGCTCACATCAGGCCCCCTTCTCGTCGCCGGGAAGGATGTATTTCGCGCCTTCCCACGGGGAGAGGTTGTCGAACTGGCGGTATTCCTGAACGAGGCTCACCGGCTCATAGACGACGCGCTTCAGCTCTTCGTCATAGCGCACTTCGGTGTAGCCCGTCGCCGGGAAGTCCTTGCGCAGCGGGTAGCCACGGAAACCATAATCCGTCAGCAGGCGACGCAGGTCCGGGTGACCGGAGAAGATGATCCCGAACATGTCGAACACTTCACGTTCGAACCAGCCCGCAGAGGGGTGGACCGCGATGATCGACGGGATGGTTTCCTCTTCGCGCACAGGGGCGACGACCCGGATGCGTTGGTTTTGGTACATCGACAGGAAGTGGTAGACCACATCGAACCGCTGATCGCGGCTCGGGTGATCGACCGCCGTGATGTCCACCAGCGAGGAGAATTTACAGGTGCTGTCGGTCTTCAGAAACTCGATGAAATCGACGATGCCTGCGGAGGTGACCGTGACGGTCAGCTCGCCAAAAGCGACCTCGGTTTTCAGCACATCATTCGGACGCTTGATCTCGATATGCGCAGCAAGTTCTTGGAGGGCTTCGCTCATCTCATGCTCTCCTTAGCGGGCAATCGTGCCGGTGCGGCGGATTTTGCGTTGCAGTTGCAGGATGCCATACATCAGCGCCTCTGCGGTCGGCGGGCAGCCGGGGACATAGACGTCCACGGGCACGATGCGGTCACAGCCGCGCACCACCGAATAGCTGTAGTGATAATAGCCGCCACCGTTGGCGCAGGACCCCATGGAGATCACGTAGCGCGGCTCCGGCATCTGGTCGTAAACCTTGCGCAGCGCCGGGGCCATTTTGTTCGTGAGCGTGCCCGCGACGATCATCAGGTCGGACTGACGCGGAGACGCGCGCGGGGCGGTGCCGTACCGCTCAAGGTCATAGCGCGGCATGGAGGTGTGCATCATCTCGACGGCGCAGCAGGCGAGACCAAAGGTCATCCAGTGCAAAGAGCCGGTGCGCGCCCAGTTGATGATGTCTTCCGTGGACGTCAGCAAAAAGCCCTTGTCCTGCAGTTCCTTGTTGAGAACCTGCGTGGAATGTTCCTTGTCCACACCTGCGGTGTTGGCTCCGGTCGTCACGCCCATTCCAGCGCCCCTTTCTTCCATTCATAGGCAAAGCCCACGGTCAGCACAGCGAGGAACACCATCATCGACCAAAAGCCCACGATCCCGATGTCCTTGAACGCCACGGCCCAAGGGAAGAGGAAAGCGATTTCGAGATCGAAAATGATGAACAGGATCGACACGAGGTAGAACCGCACGTCGAATTTCATCCGCGCGTCGTCGAATGCGTTGAACCCGCACTCATAGGCCGACACTTTTTCAGGGTCGGGATTGCGAACGGCGAGGATGAGAGCTGCGAAGATGAACACAAGACCCAGCGCGATGGCAAGGCCGAGGAAAATGACGATGGGGAGATATTCCCGAAGCAAGTCTTCCACGAGCGGCTCCTTGATAGGCGCGCTTCTTCGCGGGACGGGTGTCAGGCGATCACAGGCGCGCTGCTTTGCTAGCTTGTCGTGGTTTAGCCCTCTGCGACACTATGGTCAACCAACGCCAGCGTGAGAAAGCCCCATGTTTCAAGGGGGCTGCGAAGTTTTTTCACCCGTGACGCCTGTTTTCTCAGCCGCAGCGCGGCAAATATTTCCATGCCGCGATTCGAAAGCCTATTCCGACAAAAAAACTAGGAGAATGGCGACTTCCCGACGGGATCAGTGCGCCAAACGCGTCACCTCATCGCGAATGATCCGCGCCAACATCGCGCAATCTTCAAGGCTAAAGGTCAGCGGCAAGCGCATATCCATGATCGCGCGCAAAACCCGGTCGCTGTCGGGCAGACTCTGCGGCTCGGCATAGCGCCAGCTCTCGTAACGCGAGGTAAAGGCCGTGGGCTCCTTTGCCCCGAACCATTTCAGCTCGACCCCGCGTTTGAGACAGGCCGCGACCAGCGCTTCGATCTTGGCATCCGGCCAATCCATCAGCAGGAACTGAAACGAAGAGCCGACGTAATGTTCCTGCTGCGGTCGGTCGACGAGCGTGACACCGGGCGTGTCCCGCAGCCCCTCCTCGACCACACGATAGCGCGCGTTCCAATTTTCGACCTGTGTGTCGAGACTCCGCAGCTGTACCCGCAGGATCGCGGCCCGCAAATGGTCCATCCGACCGGAGACATTCGGCGTGGTATATTTGACCTTTTCGAACACATCTGGGGCCGGACCGGCGAGGTGCTTGCCATATAACATGTACGATCCCGACAACATGATCGCCCGCGCCGCGATCTCTTCATCATCGGTGATCAGAAAGCCGCCCTCGCCCGAATTGATATGTTTGTAGGTCTGCGTCGAGTAGCAGCCGATGACGCCATGCCGCCCGGACGGCACCCCGTCCCAATGCGCGCCCATGGTATGCGCGCAATCCTCAATGACCGCCACGCCCGCGCCGTTACAGATATACATCAGCGCATCCATATCGACGATATGACCGCGCATATGCGACAGCATCAGAACCTTGGCGCCCGTCTCCGCGATCTTCACCTGAAGATCATCGAGATCAATCACCAGCCCTTCGGTCACGCCGACGAACACCGGCTTGGCACCGACACTCGCAATCGCGCCGGGCACGGGCGCGAGCGTGAAGGCGTTGGTCAGAACCGGCGCACCGGGCTGAACCTCCAGCGCCCGCAGGGCGCAGCCCAGAGCATAGCCCCCCGAGGCCACCGCCAAGCAATATTTCGCGCCCGTGTAGGCGGCGAATTCCTGTTCAAGCAGGGCCACCTCCCCCGCCTCATTCGGCGCGGTGTTATAGCGGTGCAACCGCCCGGAGCGCATCACCGCAACAGCGGCCTCGATGGCCTCTTCCGGGATCGGTTCCTGTTGGGTGAAATTGCCTTTAAAGACCTCGCTCATCCGATCAGCTCCCGTGTCAGACGACCCAAGTCATTGTAATGCGTCAGCAACGCCTCCGGCTCCAACCGTTTCACCCCATCGCCATCGGGTCCGAAAGTCACCAAGACACAGGGCACGCCCGCCGCCTTCGCGGTGGACCGATCCGTTTCGGTATCGCCCACGAGGAAAGACTGCGAAACCACCCCGCCAGCCTCTTCAACCGCCGCCAGATAAGGTTTCGGATCGGGCTTTGAGACACCCACGGTCTTCGCGCCAATCATCGATCCGAACAGATCGCGCACCCCCAGCCGCGTGAGCAGCCGGTCCGCCAGATCCTCGGGCTTGTTGGTGCAGACGCCCACCGCATAGCCGCCGCTGCGCAGCGCCTCAATGGCCTCCACTGCGCCCTCGTAGAGCCGCGTGTGGGTGTCGATGTCTTCGGCGTAGGCCTCCAGCAACACCGGATATTGCGCCATCACATCGTCGTCGGAGAACCCCGGTTTCACACGAGAAAACCCAAGCGTCAGCATCGCCCGCCCGCCGCGAAAGGCCGTATGCGCATCGGCTTGCGCGTCCAACACATCGCCGTAGCCCAAGCCCCGAAAACAGGCATTGGCCGCCGCGATCAAATCGGCGGAGGTGTCCGCAAGCGTGCCATCGAGATCGAAAATCACTGTGCGCATGTACTGGTCCTTTTTCGACAACGACGGGTCTGTTTTGGGCAAACTCCCGCTGAACGATGTAATCTGACGTCAGAATAAGTGAAGCCCCCCGGCCCTGTCGGACCTTGCGGTGCTGCGTGTCATGGGTAAAACGGCAAACAGATAAAGAAAAGAGCAGATCGGGACGAACACCATGGCAACAGCCCTCATTCTTTTGGCCGCCGGCCAAGGCACACGGATGAATTCCGACCTGCCCAAGGTCCTGCACCCGATCGGCAACGCGCCGATGTTTGCCCATGCGCTGGCCTCGGGCGCGGCCTTGGAACCTGAGCGCACGGTTCTGGTCGTGGGTCACGGTGGCGATCAGGTGGCGGCAGAGGCCGCGAAGATCGACAAAGAGATCGTCATCGCCCGTCAGGAAGAGCAACTCGGCACGGCACATGCGGTGTTGCAGGCGAAAGCGGCACTTGAGGGCTTCGAAGGCGACGCCATCGTGCTTTATGGCGACACGCCATTCATTTCCGAAGACACAATCCTGCGCATGGCAGAGGCGCGCAAGTCCGCCGACGTGGTCGTGCTTGGCTTTGAGGCCAAAGACCCGGCGCGGTATGGACGTCTGGTGATGGAGGGTGACAAGCTCACCCGCATCGTGGAATTCAAGGACGCGACCGAGACCGAGCGCGCGATCACCTTTTGCAACTCAGGCCTAGTGGCCGCCGACGCTGCCGTGCTCTTCGATTTGCTTGAACAGGTCGGAAATGACAATGCGGCGGGGGAATATTACCTGCCGGACATCGTTGAAATTGCTTGGAAAACCGGCAAGACGGCGACCGCTGTTGCCTGTGACGAATCTGAGACGCTTGGCGTCAACACCCGTGCGGAGCTGGCCCGTGCCGAGGGCATTTTTCAAACGGCCAAACGCGCAGAAGCGCTTGAGAACGGCGTCACCCTCATGGCCCCCGAGACCGTGTTCTTCTCGCTCGACACCTATATCGGCCGCGACACGGTGGTGGAGCCCAACGTGATCTTTGGCCCCGGTGTGACCGTGGAGTCCCTGACCCGCATCCGTGCGTTCAGCCACTTCGAGGGCTGCCATGTGTCGATGGGATCGACCGTCGGTCCCTTTGCCCGCCTGCGCCCCGGTGCAGAGCTGGCGAACAACGCGCATATCGGCAATTTCGTCGAGGTGAAAAACGCCCAGATCGGCGAAGGCACCAAGGTGAACCACCTGAGTTACATCGGCGATGCCGACATCGGCGACGGCACGAATGTGGGCGCGGGCACGATCACCTGTAACTACGACGGCGTCTTCAAACATCGCACCATCGTGGGCCGCAATGCTTTCATCGGGTCGAACACCATGCTGGTCGCGCCGGTGACGGTGGGGGACGAAGCCATGACCGCCAGCGGTTCTGTGATCACCTCCGACATCGAGCCGGGGGCTTTGGCGATTGCGCGGGCGAAACAGGTGAACAAACCGATGCTCGCGGTGCGAATGTTCGAAAAGTTAAAGTCTTTGAAGGCTAAAAAGCAAAAAGGGCAGTAAAATGTGCGGTATTGTAGGGGTTTTGGGAAATCACGAAGCGGCGCCGATCCTCGTTGAGGCGCTCAAACGGCTGGAATATCGCGGCTATGACAGCGCCGGGATCGCCACTGTGTCGAACGGCAAGCTGGACCGGCGTCGTGCGGTCGGCAAGTTGGTGAACCTGTCCGATTTGTTGGTGCATGAGCCGCTCGCGGGCAAATCCGGCATCGGTCACACCCGCTGGGCCACGCACGGCGCCCCCTCCGTGGTCAACGCCCACCCGCACAAGGCCGGTCCTGTGGCCGTGGTCCACAACGGCATCATCGAAAATTTCCGCGAGCTGCGCGAAGAGCTTGGCCAAAAGGGCTATGACTTTGTGACCCAGACGGACACGGAAACTGTCGTGCTTTTGTGCCAAAGCTTCATGGATGCGGGCAAGGCCCCGGTGGAGGCCGCCATGGCGACCATCGATACGCTCGAAGGCGCCTTTGCGCTCTGTTTCCTGTTCGACGGCGAGGAGGACCTTTTGGTCGCCGCGCGCAAGGGCTCGCCACTGGCCATCGGGCACGGCAAGGGCGAGATGTTCGTGGGCTCCGACGCCATCGCGCTTGCCCCCATGACCGATCAGGTCACCTATCTCGACGAAGGTGACCGCGCGGTGATCACCCGCGACAGCCTCGAGATTTTCGACGAGACCGGCGCGCAGGTGCAACGCGCCCGCCGCACCATCGCCTTGAACGCCGCCCGCATTGAAAAAGCCGGGCACAAACATTTCATGGCGAAAGAAATCGCCGAACAGCCGACGGTGATTTCCGAGGCTTTGGCCTATTATCTCAACGCCGATGACACCGGCATCGTGTTGCCCGATCCAGGGATAGATTTCACCGCCTTTGACCGGATCATCATGGTCGCCTGCGGCACGGCCTATTACGCCTGTTACACGGCGAAATACTGGCTCGAACAGGTGGCGCGCATTCCGGTCGAAATCGACGTGGCCTCCGAGTTCCGCTACCGCGAACCGCCGGTCGCCCCCCGAACGCTGGCGATTTTCGTGAGCCAATCGGGCGAGACTGCCGACACTTTGGCAGCGCTGCGATACATGTCCGGCAAGGCCGACAAGATCGTCTCCGTCGTCAACGTCGCAGAAAGCTCCATCGCGCGCGAAAGCGACATCGCCCTGCCGATCCTGGCAGGTGTCGAGGTCGGCGTGGCCTCGACCAAGGCCTTCTCCTGCCAGCTGACGGTGCTCGCCCTTTTGGCTTTGGAGGCCGCGCATCAACGCGGTCAGATTGACGATGCGACACTGGCTCAGCGCCTCGCTGAGCTGCGCACGCTGCCGGGGCTTTTAACCCGCGCGCTCGATCTCGACGAACATCTCAACGCTGTCTCCAACGAGCTGTCCGAAGCCACCGATGTGCTTTTCCTGGGCCGTGGCCCGATGTATCCACTGGCTCTTGAGGGTGCATTAAAGCTAAAGGAAATCAGCTACATCCACGCCGAAGGTTACGCATCCGGCGAGTTGAAACACGGCCCCATCGCTCTGATCGACAGCCACACGCCCGTGATCGTCTTCGCGCCGCATGACGCGCTGTTCGACAAGACCGTGTCGAATATGCAAGAGGTCATGGCACGCGGCGGCAAGGTGCTTTTGGTGTCGGACAAAAAGGGCCTCGACGTGGCCTCCGACGGGGTTTGGCAAGCGGTTCAAATGCCCGAGGTGCCGGATTTCTTCGCGCCCCTGCTCTACGCTATCCCCGCGCAGCTCATCGCCTATCACACGGCGGTCGCAAAAGGCACGGATGTGGACCAGCCGCGCAATCTGGCGAAATCGGTGACGGTCGAATAACGCTTAAAAAGAAACCGCCCCAAATGCGGGGCGGCTTCGACGTGGATTTCTGGCCCGGGGAAAAGCCTCAGACCCCGAGTTTGGATTTCGCGTAATCCAGCATCTCCGGCGTCACATCATCCGCAGTGATCGGCGCATTGCCGGTGGCATTCTGAGCCGCCACAATCGCGTCGACCAGCGCCTCATCTGAAATCGCGCCTTCTGCATCAGCCACATCTTGCGCCGCCGCATCGAGAACGGCTTTGTCCGCCAAAGCCTGTTCATAATCCGCCTGCGCCTGCTCTACGGCGGCCAGTTGATCGAGATAATCCTGATAGCCGGGCTCGCCTTCCGCAACAGGATTTGCAGCAAGATCGGCACTCATTTGTTCAATCTCAGAGCCCCAGCTCGCCGGATCGGACGACAGACCAAGCGCTGCCGCGGCGGCCGCGAGATCGGCATAGCTGTCCCCATAGGCCGAATTGGCCGCATTCAGAGCATCCTCGGCGTTCTCATACTCGGCCACGGCGCTGAGATACTCCTTGATCGGCGCCATTTTCGGGTCCGAGGAATTCAGGATGCCATTCGGGTTGCGTCCCAATGAATTCAGAGACTTGAGTGCGGAGGCCAACGGTTTGCCACCCGGGTTCCCCGCATTCCCGGCATTCCCATGGCTGCCGCCCGTCGACTGTCCCCGGTTGCCGGAATTGCCAGAATTGCCGCGCTCTCCCGAATTTCCATGCCCTCCGGAGTTCCCGGAATTGCCGCCATTCGCATTCTCACTGCGCGCCTCTGCGGTATTCAGGCCCGCGAAATCGGCCGTCACAATCGGCATCGCATAGGCAAAAGCGGAGGCGGTCAACAACAGTTTGATAAGGTTTTTCATTGTCCCTTTGGCTCTCTTGTGGTTTTGGCTGATCAAGCGATACCTCATCAAAAGGGCAAAAAGATGTCGATCACTCCCGAAACGGTCCTGGAAACCCTGCGGCGCTCCGCCGACCCGGAAAAGGCGTCTGCGCTCAGTGACCGCGCTGGCCGTTCGGAGGCTCTGGGGGTTCCGCCTCAAGTGCTGGAGAATTTTGCGCGCGAATGGCGTCAGGAGGTTGGGTTTCCCGATCGTCTCGATCTGGCACGCGCGCTTTGGGCCGAGCCGGTGTTCGAAGCCAGCCTCATGGCCGCGAAACTCCTGACACAGGCCCGCATTTCTGACGACACCGCCGTGTGGGACCAGATTTGCACCTGGATTTCCGAGGCCGAAACCTGGGCCGAATTGGATGTGCTTGCGGGCGCCGGTGCGCGTCGCATTGCTGTCGATCTGTCGCGCATGGCTGTGGTGCATGATCTCGCCAAATCCGAACGCGCGCTGGACCGTCGTGCGGCTTTGGGCCTGTCCCTGCCCTTGGCGAAACTCGCACATCCGACCGAGGATGAGGTGAGCGCCATCGACGATGTGCTCTACTGGCTGACCTATGCGTTGCAAGACCCGGACAAGGACGTCTCGCGGATGGCCGACAGCTGGCTCAAGAGCCTCGGCAAACATGATCGCAAACGCGCCAGCATGGTGCGACGCGTGGTCCAATCGCGCACAAATGACCGCTGAATCGCTTGGCAGTCCGACCCTGACGCCCTAAATTACTGGTCATGTCCAACGCACCCCGCCTCATCGACCCTTTCGCCCGTCCGATCACCTACCTGCGTGTGTCGGTGACGGATCGCTGCGATTTCCGCTGTGTCTATTGCATGGCGGAGAACATGACGTTCCTGCCGAAAAAGGAATTGCTGACGCTCGAAGAGTTGGACCGTATGTGTTCGACCTTCATCGGGCTCGGCGTCGAGAAACTGCGGATCACCGGCGGCGAACCCTTGGTGCGGCGCGGGATTATGACCTTCTTCGACGCCATGTCGCGCCATCTCGACAGCGGCGCTTTGCGCGAACTGACGCTGACGACAAACGGCTCGCAATTGGAGCGCTTTGCCAGCGACCTCTATGCGACGGGCGTGCGCCGGATCAACGTCTCGCTCGATACGCTGGATGCGGCAAAATTCCAACGCGTGACCCGGTGGGGTCGCCTCGATCAGGTGCTGCGTGGCATCGAGGCCGCGCGCAACGCAGGGCTTCGGGTCAAGATCAACACGGTCGCGCTCAAGGGGTTCAACGAAGACGAATTGTTCACGCTGATCGACTGGTGCGCACGCGAGGATATGGATCAAACCTTTATCGAGGTCATGCCGATGGGCGACATCGGCAACGAGGACCGCGTCGGGCAATATTGGTCGCTTAAGGATATGCGCAGCACCCTGGCGGAGCGCTTTACCCTCACCGACCTGCCCGAGAGCACGGGCGGCCCCGCGCGCTATGTCCGTCTTGAAGAAACCGGGCAAAAGATCGGCTTTATCACGCCGCTCTCACATGAATTCTGCGAAAGCTGCAACCGCGTGCGGATGACCTGTACGGGCGAGCTGTTCATGTGTTTGGGGCAAGAAGACAACGCCTCGCTCCGCGACGTCCTGCGCGCGTCTCCCGACGACAATGCGCCTCTGATCCATGCCATCGAAGCGGCCATTCTGCGCAAACCCAAAGGCCATGATTTCGACTATTCGCGGCAAAAGCCGGACGGTCAGGTGTCTCGACACATGAGCCACACTGGGGGGTGAGGCGCGCCCGGACAACAGTCCAGTGGACTGTTGTCAGAGCCGAACGCCCGAATACGCCTGTTCGGGCCGGATAGAAGGGGCTCTGCCCCCTCGCCTGCGGCTCACCCCCGGGATACTTAAAGGACAAAAGAAAAGCGCCCCCAACCGGGAGCGCCCTCTCTTCATTGCAGTCCAAATACTCAGGCTCACGCCGCCGGCAGACGGCTTTCCACCATTTCGGCGTACCACGAACAGCCCGCAGGCAGCGCCTCGTCGTTGAACATGTATTTCGGGTGGTGCACCGGCGCGCCGGGGCCGTTGCCGACGATGATATAGGCGCCGGGACGTTCCTCGAGCATATAGGCGAAATCTTCACCGCCCATGACGAGCGGGTATTCTTCGCATCCGCCCGCCACCTTCGTGGCCGCCTCGATGGCGTATTCGGTTTCCTGATCGTGGTTCACCATGACCGGGTAGCCGAGGTGATAATCCACAACGATTTCCGCGCCATAGGTGGCGCCGACGCCCGCGCAAATTTCTTTCAGGCGCTCTTCGGCCTGTTTGCGCACCTCGGCATCCAGCGTCCGCACCGTGCCCTTCAACAGAACCTGCGCGGGCAACACGTTATGCGCCTTGGACGAAGATTCTACCGTACAGACCGAGACCACCACCTGTTTCGTCGGGTCCACATTGCGCGAGGCGATGGTCTGAAGCGCCAGGATCAAATGCGCCGCCGTCACGGTGCTGTCGACCGTTTCATGCGGCTTCGCGGCGTGGCCGCCCTTGCCTTTCACGTAGATCTCGAACTCGTCGGCGGCGGCAAAGAACGGACCCGGACGGATCGCGAAGGTTCCCGTCGGCAGGTTCGGCCAATTGTGCATGCCGTAGACCTCGTCGATGCCAAAGCGCTCCATCAGCCCCTCTTCGCACATCACACGACCGCCGCCGCCGCCCTCTTCGGCGGGTTGGAAAATCACCACGGCGGTGCCGTCGAAATTGCGGGTCTCGCAGAGGTATTTCGCGGCACCCAAGAGCATCGCGGTGTGACCATCATGGCCGCAGGCATGCATCACACCCGGATTTTTCGAGGCAAATTCCGAACCGGTTTCCTCCAGGATCGGCAGCGCATCCATATCGGCGCGAAGCCCGATGGTGCGGCCTTTGCTATCCGATTTGCCCTTGATCACGCCCACGACGCCGGTCTTGGCCATGCCTTCGACCACCTCGTCACAGCCAAACTCGCGCAGCAGGTCGGCGACCTTTTTCGAGGTGCGCGGCAGCTCGAACATCAGTTCGGGGTTTTCGTGAATGTCGCGTCGCCATGCGGTGATTTCCGGCAACAATTCGGCAAGGCGGTTCTTGATGGGCATTTCAGTCTCTTTTCTGGTCAAGTCCGAACGCAGGCAAAGCTGCGTTCAATATGCAAAGCCTTCGATGGGCTCCAAAACGAAGTGGTCTTTCGCCACCTCGCGGTAGGTGGATTTGGCGGGCGTGTGATCCGCCGGGAAGATCGGGGACGGGATCGGTTTGAACGAGAGATTCGAACTGATCTTTTTGTTGCGCGGATCGGCGATCGGCACAGCGGACATCAGCGATTTGGTGTAGTCGTGCTGCGGATTCTCGAAGACGGCCTGACGCGGACCGATCTCGACGATCCGGCCCAGATACATCACAGCCGTGTGGTGGCTGACACGTTCGACCACGGCCATGTCGTGGCTGATAAAGAGCATCGCGATGCCAAGCTCTGCCTGAAGCTCCATCAAGAGGTTCACCACCTGCGCCTGCACCGACACATCGAGGGCGGAAACCGCCTCGTCCGCGATCACAAGTTTCGGGTTGATCGAGAGCGCCCGCGCAATGGCGATCCGTTGACGTTGGCCGCCCGAAAGCTCATGCGGGTAGCGTTTCATGAAGGAGCGCGGCAGTTCGACCCGGTCGAAGAGATTGGCGACGCGGTCGGTGATCTCTGAGCCATGGGCCAAACCATAGTTGCGCAGCGGTTCGGCGACCTGATCCACGAGGCGCACCTGCGGGTTCAAGGACGCGAAAGGGTCCTGAAAGATCATCTGCATGTCTTGACGCAAGCGACGCAAATCGCCCGGGCTTTGGTCGAGCACCTCTTTGCCCTCCAACAGCACGGAGCCAGATTGCGGTTCGACCAGTCGCAACACGGAGCGCCCGCAGGTCGATTTGCCACATCCACTTTCGCCCACGAGAGACAGGGTTTCGCCGGGTTTGATCGCGAAAGACACATCCTCGACGGCATGCACATTGGCAACCGTCTTGCGCAGCAGCCCCGCCTTGACCGGGAAGCGCGTGACGAGGTTCTTGACCTCCAACACCGGCTTCGCGTCTTCGGGCGCATAGGGCACAGGTTTGATTTCACCCTGCGGCACACCGATCAGGCGCATCGGTTCGGGCGCGGGCTTGCCGGTCATCTCGCCAAGTTTCGGCACGGCGGCCAAAAGCGCCTTGGTGTATTCCTCTTTCGGTGCCTCGAAAATCTCTTCGACTGTGCCCTCTTCGACGATATCGCCGCGGAACATCACCAAAACGCGGTCGGCCATTTGCGCCACCACCGCCATGTCGTGGGTGATGAACAAAACGGCCGTGCCATGTTCGCGTTTCAGCCGGTCGATGAGCGCCAGAATTTCGGCCTGAATCGTCACATCGAGCGCCGTGGTGGGTTCGTCGCAGATCAAGAGTTTCGGCTCGCAGGCCATCGCCATGGCGATCATCACACGTTGCCGCATGCCGCCGGACAGCTCGTGCGGGTACTGGCTCAAACGGCGCTCCGGCTCAGGGATTCGCACATCTTTCATCAGCTCAATGGCGCGCGCACGGGCCTGATCCTTGGTCATGCCCTTGTGCAGCCGCAGACCCTCGCAAAGCTGGCGTTCGATGGTGAACACCGGGTTCAGCGAGGTCATCGGCTCCTGAAAGATCATGCCGATTTCATTGCCTCTGAGCGCCCGCATCTTTTCCGGGTTCATCGCCGTCAGGTCGATGATCTGGTCCTCTTTGCGCAGCTTGATGTCGCCCTCGGCGATCTTGCCGCCGCCGAATTCGATGAGCCGCATGATCGCCAGAGAGGACACGGATTTGCCCGACCCCGATTCTCCGACCACGCAGAGCGTCTCCCCCGGCGCGATGGTGAAGGACACATCCTTGACGCCGACAACCGTTCCGCCCCGGGTCGGAAATTCGACCCTGAGATGCGAAACGTCGATCAGGGCACGGGTTTCGGGCGTGTCTCTCGGCGTTTCTGGCGGCGTATCGGGAGTGGTATCGAGCATGGATCGCCTTTCGGGTCTTGGTGGATTGAGATCGGTCCTCGCGCGGCTCAAAGCGACAAGAGCCGGTCTCATGGAGCTGTCATGAGGACCTTTCCCTCGACGCTATGCCTGCCGCGCTGGCACTGTCAAATCGGTTTGTCTGAAATACGAGCATTCGCTGAAACCGCATGCAAGGATAACGTAACGATATGGGCGGTCTGCCGATTTTCTCAGAGAAACCGCCTTGCTTCGCCTAAGTTTTTATCATTCGATAAATTTATAGCCGCGCAACCCGGCGAGTCGTCTTGCCCTCAGCAAGACCACCCGCACAGGTTGCGTCAGGTTCGATAAAGAGGAATGAGTTACAACACGTCCGGCGGGAAATCTTAAAATGTGCGGTTCACGCACTGGTCCAAGCTCTGAAACAATGAAGTTCAGGCAGAGGCCCGATGCCGGTTCAACAAGGAGAGGTTGTTATAATGAAACTCAAGACTGCCCTGATGGGCACAGTTCTGGGCACAGTTGCCACATTGTCGATGGCGCCCGCCGCTTTCGCGGAACGCGGCGCCGACGGCCATGTGAACATCATCTATTATCAGGCCCCGTCGACGATGAACCCCTATCTGTCGGGCGGCACCAAAGAGCTTGAATCCGCGTCTCTCGTGCTGGAACCGCTCGCGCGCTACGACGAAACCGGCGCGATTGTGCCGTTTCTGGCCGAATCCGTGCCCACCGTTGAAAACGGTGGCGTGAGCGAAGATCTGACCACGATCACGTGGAAACTCAAAGAAGGCCTCAAGTGGTCCGACGGCTCCGATCTGACGTCCGAAGATGTGAAATTCACCTGGGAATATTGTACCTCCGAGGGCGGCGGCTGTTCCCAGTCCGAGAAATACAATGACGTTGTCTCCGTCGAGACCCCGGATGCCTTGACGGTTATTGTCACCTTCGGCGTGCCGAAACCCTTCCCCTACGGTCCCTTCGTGGGCGCGCAGGCCCCGATCGTGCAAAAAGCCCAATTCGCAAATTGCACCGGCGAAGCCATGGCCTCCTGTACCGATCAGAACTTTGCCCCCATCGGCACCGGCCCGTTTGTCGTGGATGAGTTCAAGACCAACGACGTGGTCTCCCTCTCCGCCAACCCGAACTACCGCGATCCGGCCAAACCGGCCTTTGCCACCGCCACGTTGAAAGGCGGCGGTGATGCGCAATCTGCGGCCCGTTCTGTGCTTGAGACCGGCGAATTCGATTACGCCTGGAACACCCAGGTGGCGCCTGACCTGCTCGAAGCCATGCTCGCCAAGGGCCAAGGCCAGCTTGTCAGCGCCTATGGCACGCTCGTCGAGCGGATCATGGTCAACCTGACCGACCCGAACCCCGCTTTGGGCGACGAACGCGCCACCGCCGCGCATCCGCACCCCTTCCTCTCCGACATCGCGGTGCGCAAAGCGCTTTCCATGGCCATCGACCGCGCACTTTTGACCGAGATTGGCTATGGCGATGCGGGTCGTCCGACCTGTAACGTGTTGCCGGCACCGGAAATTTACAAATCCACCGCCAACGACGCCTGTCTGACGCAGGACATCGAAGGCGCGAAAGCCGTGCTCGAAGAGGCCGGTTGGGTCGACAGCGATGGCGATGGCATCCGCGAAAAAGACGGCGTGAAGCTGTCTTTGTTGTTCCAATCCTCGACCAACGCGATCCGTCAGGATTTCCAGGCCATCATCAAACAGTGGTGGGAAGAAATCGGTGTTGAAACCGAGTTGCGCAACATCGACGCCTCGGTGTTCTTTGGCGGTGACGCGGGGTCGCCCGACACGTTCCAAAAGTTCTACGCGGACGTGGAAATGTACGCCAACAACTTCGACGGCACCGACCCCGAAGCCTATATGGCCAACTGGGAATGCGTTCAGGCGCCACGCCCGGAAACCCAATGGCAGGGCAACAACATGCCGCGTTTCTGCGCCGAAGAGTATGACGCGCTTGTGGCCGAAATGGCCGAAACCGGTGACATCAACGAGCGTGCGGAATTGGCGAAATCCATGAACGACATGCTGATGCAGGAATATGTCATCATCCCGCTCGTCGACCGTGGCCGCCTGTCGGCACACGCCAATTCGCTGGGCGGTGTCATCCTGAACACCTGGGATTCCGAGCTCTGGAATGCGGCCGATTGGTATCGCATTACAGAGTGATCTCTTGTGGGGCGTCCCGAAAGGGGCGCCCGCTTCAATGACATAAGACCGCAAGGCAGCCTTCATGCTTCATTTCACGATCCGTCGTCTGGTTCTCGCCGTGCCGACGCTGTTGTTCATCTCATTGGTGATCTTTTTGCTGCTCGATCTGGCCCCGGGCGATCCGATGGCCTCGATCCCGCTCACCGTGCCGCCCGAGGTGAAAGAGAAAATGCGCGAGGCTCTGGGCCTTGGCGAACCCGTGCACATCCGGTTTCTGAACTGGCTTTACCAGTTCTTCGTCGTCGAACCTCAGGTTGCCTTTGACCATATCTTCGGCACCAATTTTGCCGAGGGAAAGCAACGGATTATCTCTTTCCAATCCCGTTCCCCGGTGATGTCCGTCGTCGCCGAACGCATGCCGCAGACGCTCTGGGTCGTGGGTCTGTCCTACATTTTCGCGACGCTGATCGCCGTCCCCATCGGCATCATCTCCGCCTATCGTCAGTATAGCTGGTTCGACCAGCTCGGCACGTTCATTTCCATGGTCGGCTTCTCGATCCCAACGTTCTTCTCCGGCGTGCTGTTGATTGTCGTCTTCTCCGTGACCTTGGGCTGGTTCCCGTCGATCTACGACACCACGCATAGGATCACCGATTGGCCGTCGTTCTGGTTCCAGGTGCGTCAGATGGCGATGCCGGTGTTTGTTTTGACGCTCTATAACGCGGCCCAAGTCAGCCGCTTCATGCGCGCCTCCATGCTCGACAATCTCAATCAGGATTACGTCCGCACCGCGCGGGCCAAGGGCCTGTCCGAGCGTGTCGTCGTCCTCATGCATGTGCTGCGCAACTCGATGATCCCGGTGGTGACCGTCATCGCGCTTGGCGTGCCGAACATCTTTGGCGGCGCCATCATCACCGAGCAGGTGTTCCAGGTGAACGGTCTCGGCCAGATGCTGATCACCGCGATCTACGCCTCCGACGCGCCGATGGTGCAGACGCTGACCTTTATCTTCGCGGTGCTCATCGTGCTTTTCAACCTCATTGCGGACATCATCTACGGCATGCTCGATCCGCGCATTCGCTACGATTAAGGGAGGCAGAGAATGACCGATACAACGACCCTCCCCCTCCACGAGGAAAAGCCCCGCAACCAATGGTGGGACGTCTGGGACCAGTTCAAGACCCACAAAGGCGCCATGGCCGGGCTGGTTTTCTTTGTCTTCATCGTGCTGGCCGTCTATCTCGGCCCGTTCATTTGGACCATCGACCCGACCCATATCGACATCCGCGCCCGCAATCAGGGGCCCTCGCTGGCGCATCCCTTCGGCGCCGACCAGCTGGGCCGCGACATCCTTGCCCGGATGCTGCAAGGCGGTCAGGTCTCGATCTCCGTCGGCCTCACCGCCATGTTCCTATCCTTGGTTTTGGGCACCTTCGTGGGCGTCCTCGCGGGCTATTGGAAGAAACTCGACGGCGTCTTGATGCGTCTCACCGATCTGTTTCTGGCCCTGCCGCTTTTACCGCTCTTGCTGGTGATCATCATGCTGTTCCGCGATCCTTTGCGGTCGGTCTTTGGCCTTGAGAGCGGGATTTTCATCCTGATCGTTTTCGTCATCGGCATCACCAGCTGGATGCAGACCGCCCGCATCGTGCGCGGGGATGTTCTGGCTCTGAAAGAGCGCGAATATGTGCTGGCCGCCCGCTCCATCGGCACGCCCTCGGACCGGATCGTCACGCGGCATATCCTGCCGAACATCATGTCGCCGATCATGGTCTCGGCCACTTTGGGCATCGCCAATGCGATCATCACGGAGTCCGCGCTCTCGTTTCTGGGCCTCGGCTTTCCGCCGGATTACCCGACCTGGGGGCGCCTGCTCTACGATTCGAAGGATTTCATTCAGCAGTACCCCGAACGCGTGATCTGGCCCGGTCTGGCGATCTCCTTGACCGTTTTGGCCGTGAACTACATCGGCGACGGGCTGCGCGATGCGCTCGATCCCCGTATTCGCGGGCGGTGAGCCGGAACAGCCAAATAAAAACAAAAAGCGCGCCGCTCCCCCGGCGCGTTTTTCTTTAATTCCGTGGCGCGGCACAGGCTCCGAACGCGCGTTTCGCGCAGATGTGTGGATCGGAACATTTTCCCAAACCCACGGGCATGGTCGCGCCCTCACAAGATTGCATCGCATCTATTTTTCTGCATATGAGGGATAAAATTCCACCTTCACGGAAGGACGCGACATGTATGAATCTCTCGGACTGGACCTTGCGCCCCGACAAGCGGCGGTGATCCTTGGCCTTGTGATCGGTGTGCTGTTCGGCGCGTTGGCCGAAGTGTCGCGCTTTTGTTTCCGTCGCTCCGTCGCCGGTCCAAAGGGCGAGCGCGGCGCCGCGGCGGGTGTCTGGCTTGCGGGCCTCACCACCGCCGTCCTCGGCACGCAGCTCGCCGTCGCGCAGGGTCTGATCTCCTTTGCCGACCACCGTTTCCTGACACCCGATCTGCCGTGGCTTGCCATTGTGATCGGCGGGGTGATGTTCGGCGTCGGCATGGTCTTGACCCGTGGCTGCGTCTCGCGTCTCACCGTTCTGTCCGGCTCCGGCAACCTGCGTGCGGCCCTCGTGCTCGTGGTCTTCGCCGTCGTGGCCCATGCCACACTCAAAGGCGTGCTCGCCCCCATCCGCACCACATTGGGCGGCGTCACGCTGTCGCTGGACAATGCCGCCCTGCCCGGCTCTGCGCTGATCTGGACCGCTCTGATTGCCGGTGCAGCGGGCATCGCAGCGTGGCGTCTCGCCACCTCCAAACGCGATCTCGCCCTCGGCGCCTTGATCGGCCTTTTGGTGCCCGCCGCATGGATCGGCACGGGTTTTGTTCTTTTCGACGAATTCGACCCGATCGCGATGGAAAGCCTATCCTTCACCTCGCCCTCCGCCGAGACCATGTTCTGGTCCATCGCGGCGTCTTCTATCCCTGCGGGATTTGGCACCGGCCTTATCGGTGGTGTCATTTTGGGGGCTCTCGCCTCGTCCCTGTTGTCTGACCGCTTCCGGTGGCAGAGTTTCGAGAGCCCCCGTCAAACCGGGCGTTACATGGCCGGTGCAGCCCTGATGGGTCTGGGCGGTGTGTTGGCCGGTGGCTGCACCGTGGGCGCGGGTCTCGCGGGCGTGCCGAGCCTCTCGCTCGCTGCCATCCTTGCCCTTGTCTCGATTGCTCTGGGGGGCGTTCTCGCCGCCCGGATCATCCGAGATGGTGCTTCTTTATCCGCCGCAGGCCAAGCCAGACCGCAAGCACAACCAGCGGAGTGATCAGCGCCAGCGCCAGCCCTTTCGACAGGTGCAACGGTTCGAGGACTGGGTAGACCAGATAGCCCACGAGGCTCACGGCATAATAGCTGATCGCCACCACCGACAGCCCCTCGACCGTCTCCTGCAAGCGCAGTTGCAGATCGGCACGTTTGTTCATGCTCTCCAACAGAGATTGGTTCTGCGCCTGACGCCCGACATCGACCTTGGTGCGCAACAGGTTCGCCGCCCGCGCGGTCCGTTCGGCAAGACTTTCAAGCTGCGACTTGGCCGCCTGCACCGTGCGCATCGCCGGGTCGTAGCGCCGCATCATGAACTCGCCAAAGAGCTGACGCGCCATGAACCGGCTTTCGCGCAGCACTTCGATCCTTTGATTGACGATGGCCTCATAGGCCCCGGTCGCGCCAAAGCGGAAATTCGTGCGCGTCACAATGCCCTCGATCCGGGTCGAGAGGCCCAGAATATCCTCCAATAGCGCCTCAGTGGGAACGTCCTGTTTCGAGGTCAGCGTCGCCATCAGCTCCGCCAATTCCTGTTCAATATCCGCGAGTTCCCGCACCACTTTGCGCGCCTGCACGAGGCCCAGCATCGACATCGCCTTATAGGTCTCGATCTCGCAGAGACGCTGCAACACGCGCCCGATCCGGCGGCGGCCACAATCGGGTTCCGGGAAAATCGCAAAGCGCATATGCCCGGCCTCATCGATCCGAAAATCTCCCGCCACCGTCAGAGCCCCATCGAGGACATGAGCCACGGCGAGGCTTTCGCGCTCGAACCAGCTGTCGATCCGCTCGACGATTTGGGCCTC
This sequence comes from Celeribacter naphthalenivorans, assembly GCF_020524585.1. Lineage (GTDB taxonomy): Bacteria > Pseudomonadota > Alphaproteobacteria > Rhodobacterales > Rhodobacteraceae > Celeribacter > Celeribacter naphthalenivorans. Next base: position 196,752 of record NZ_JAIVLK010000005.1, on the reverse strand, counting down.
CGTTTCCACGGTTTCCACACGGATGAGCGCAGAAGTGATCCGCTGCCCCGGCGCGTCATTCAGCCACTCTTCCGGGAAGAGATCGAAGGTGCCTTTGTCAAATGCCCGATCCGCCACGCCATCGGCGAAAATCGTATAGGTCACGAATTCCGTGTGGCTTTCCCATTTGAGACGGTACTTGCCCAAAGGCCCGATGTAATGCGTCGCCCCCGGCGCCGGATGGGCGGCCCCATAGCGGTCCAAAAGCGCCAAAAGATGTGCCCGGTCCAACTCGCGGTCCCGGCGCGCCGCATCGCCTGCCGCCCGGATCGCCAGATAGGCGGCGCGCGCATTGGTGCTCACCTCCGGGAAAGGGCGGGCGTGCAGTTCATTGGCCAGCTCATAGCGGCGCGGGTGGTCTTGCAAAGGGGCCATATGCGTCTCTTATTCAGCGTTGTTTTACGCCTATAGCCTGCGCGCGCCCTTCAAAGCAAATAATATTTTCATTCCATTTCAAAGACTTATCGGAATGCCATGGTATACTTTCGTCTCATGTCGCCCCCAACTCCTCAGCCACGACATTCATCCAATAGGCCACCCCGATCGGGATCAGCGCATCGTTGAAATCGAATTTCGGCGTGTGGACAAAGGCCGCTCCCGGCCCGTCGCCATTGCCGATGGAAACGTAAGCCCCTGGAATCTTTTCCAGATAATAGGCGAAATCCTCACTGGCTCCGATGGCCGGGGCCTCCGTCATCGTCAATGCTTCGCCCACCGAGGCCATATGCGCACGCCCCGTCACGGCGACCTCATCACTGGTGTTCACCAGCGGCGGATAGCCCCGCGCATAGTCCACATGCGCCGCCACCCCACAAGCCATGGCACAGCCCTCGGCCAGCCGCGTGATCTCGCGTTCCAACGTGTCACGCACCTCGGGCGCATAGCTGCGCGCCGTCCCTGCGACCATGACTTTGGCCGGGATGATATTGGCGCTTTCACGCTCGCCGCCTGCGACATGGCCAATGGACACCACCGCCCAATCGGTCAGCGCCACATGGCGGGAGACGACATTGCCGAGCGTCGCCATGAATTGCCCCGCGGCCACTGTCGGATCGGTGGATTTTTCCGGGGCCGCACCGTGCCCGCCGGTGCCTTCGAACACGATCTCCCAATCGTCAGAGGCGGAGGTGTAGGGCCCCACACGCGTGGTCAAAAGCCCCAGAGGATCCATCGGCCCATTGTGCACGCCGTAAATCGCATCCGTCGGAAACAGCTCGAACAAACCGTCCTTGATCATCGCATCGGCCCCACCGCCGCCTTCTTCGGCGGGTTGGAACACGAAATGTACGGTGCCCGCAAAATCCGGGTTGGCGGCCAGTTTTTCTGCCGCGCCCAAAAGCATCGTGGTGTGGCCGTCATGTCCGCAGGCATGCATCTTGCCCGGCACCGTTGAGCTATAGGGCACGCCCGTCTCCTCGGTGATATGAAGCGCATCCATATCGGCGCGCAGCGCGATGGTTTTCTGCCCCGGACGCGTGCCTTTCAGCGTCCCCACCACGCCGGTCTTGCCAAGCCCGCGATGCACCGCAATCCCTAAGCCTTCGAGATAGGCCGCAACGATGGCGGAAGTCCGCACCTCTTCATAAGCTGTTTCGGGGTGGGCGTGGATGTCGTGACGCATGGCGGTCATTTTTTCGATGAAAGCCAGATCGGTCTGAATGTCTTCGGGGCGGGTGTGCTGCATGGGGATCTCCTGTGACGTCAGCATGCCGCTCATAAGATCAAATGGAAAGCAGTCTCGGCGCATCCCGCCTGTGCATCTTCATGGCAGCCGAAAAGACACAAAAAGGGCGGCCCGAAGACCGCCCTTCCTGAGTAGTGATCCTGCAATGAAGATCACTCAATCTTCGGCAAAAGCGCATTCATGGACGCTTTCGCATCACCATAGAACATCCGCGTGTTTTCTTTGTAGAACAGCGGGTTCTCGATGCCCGAGTAGCCCGTGCCCTGACCGCGTTTCGACACGAACACTTGTTTCGCCTTCCACACCTCGAGAACCGGCATGCCCGCGATGGGGGAGTTCGGGTCTTCTTGCGCGGCGGGGTTCACGATGTCGTTCGAGCCGATCACGATCACCACGTCGGTGTCCGGGAAGTCCTCGTTGATCTCGTCCATTTCCAGCACGATGTCGTAGGGCACCTTGGCTTCGGCCAGGAGCACGTTCATGTGCCCCGGCAGGCGGCCTGCGACCGGGTGGATCGCGAAGCGGACGTTCTTGCCCTTGGCGCGCAGCTTGTTGGTCAGCTCGGACACAGCCCCCTGCGCCTGCGCCACCGCCATGCCGTAGCCCGGAACGATGATCACGGAGTCAGCCTCGTTCAAAGCCGTGGCCACGCCGTCGGCGTCGATCGCGACTTGTTCGCCCTCGACCTCCATCGCCGGACCTGCCGTGCCGCCGAAGCCGCCCAAGATCACGGAGACAAAGCTGCGGTTCATCGCCTTACACATGATGTAGGAGAGGATCGCACCAGAGGAGCCGACCAGCGCGCCGACCACGATCAGCAGGTCGTTCGACAGCGAGAAACCAATCGCAGCAGCCGCCCAGCCCGAGTAGGAGTTGAGCATGGAGACCACGACCGGCATGTCGGCGCCGCCGATGCCCATGATCAGGTGGTAGCCGATGAACAGAGCCGCCAGCGTCATCAGGATGACCGGGAACAGCCCGCCGGTGTTGAAGTACCAGATCAGACAGATCAGCGAGAGCGCAGCTGCACCCGCGTTCAGCATATGCCCACCCGGAAGCTTTTTCGCCGCCGAAGACACTTTGCCCGCAAGCTTGCCGTAGGCGATCACGGAGCCGGTGAAGGTCACCGCCCCGATGAAGATGCCCAAGAACAGCTCGACCTTGAGAATGTTCAGCTCAACCGGCGACTTATGCGCCACAAGTGCTGCGAAAGTGCCAAGCTCTTCACCACCATGATACCCCGCCACATGATGCATCACGAAATGCGCGTTGAAGCCAACGAAGACTGCCGCCAGACCAACGAGCGAGTGCATCGCCGCGACCAGCTGCGGCATCTCGGTCATCTCGACCTTGTTCGCCACATACCAGCCGATGATGCCCCCTGCCGCGATCAGGATGAGCGACAGGAGCCAAAGCCCCGCGCCCGGCCCGATCAGCGTTGCGAACACCGCCAAAGCCATGCCGGCAATGCCGTACCACACCGCGCGTTTGGCGCTTTCCTGCCCAGACAAACCGCCCAGGGAGAGGATGAAGAGAACCGCCGCGACCACATAGGCCGCCGTCGTAAATCCGAAATCCATTGCCTCTGCTCCTTTACGATTTCTGGAACATGGCGAGCATGCGCCGTGTCACGAGGAAGCCGCCGAAAATGTTGATCCCCGCCATAAAGACAGAGAGCGCGGCCAAGAGGATCACCAACCAGTTGCCCGAGCCGATTTGCAGCAAGGCGCCCAGGATGATGATGGAGGAGATCGCGTTGGTCACGGCCATCAAGGGCGTGTGCAGCGAATGCGACACGTTCCAGATCACCTGGAAGCCGATGAACACCGAGAGGACGAAAACGATGAAGTGCTGCATGAAAGATGCAGGCGCGACAAGGCCCACGCCCAGCAAAAGCACGGCCCCCACGGCGATCAGCGTCACCTGTTGCTTGGTCTGCGCCTTGAAGGCGGCGACCTCTTCGGCGCGTTTCTCTTCGGGGGTCTTTTCCTTGACCTTTTCCTTGGGCTTCGCGGCAATCGCAGCCACTTTCGGCGGCGGCGGCGGGAAGGTGATCTCGCCCTCATAGGCCACGGTCGCGCCACGGATCACGTCGTCTTCCATGTTGTGGTTGATCTGACCATCTTTTTCAGGGGTCAGGTCGGTCATCATGTGACGGATGTTGGTGGCGTAGAGCGTCGAGGCCTGTGTGGCCATGCGGGACGGGAAATCGGTGTAGCCAATGATGGTTACGCCATTCTCGGTGACGATTTTCTCGTCCTTGACGGTCAGCTTACAGTTGCCGCCTTTTTCCGCCGCCAGATCGACGATCACCGAGCCCGGCTTCATCGCCTCGACCATATCCTTGGTCCAAAGCTCCGGCGCTTCGCGGTTCGGGATGAGCGCCGTGGTGATCACGATGTCCATCTCAGGCGCCAATTCACGGAACTTCGCCAGCTGCGCGTCGCGGAACTCAGGGGAGGACACAGAGGCGTACCCGCCCGTGGCTGCACCGTCCTGTTGCTCTTCTTCGAAGTCGAGATAGACGAATTCGGCACCCATGGACTCGACCTGCTCGGCCACTTCGGGCCGCACGTCGAAGGCGTAGGTCACAGCGCCCAAAGAGGTCGAGGTGCCGATGGCGGCAAGACCGGCCACACCGGCGCCCACGACCAGAACCTTCGCCGGGGGCACTTTCCCCGCAGCGGTGATCTGACCGGTGAAGAAACGGCCGAAGTTGTTGCCCGCTTCAATGACCGCGCGGTAGCCCGCGATGTTGGCCATCGACGACAGCGCGTCCATCTTCTGCGCCCGCGAAATCCGCGGCACCATTTCCATGGCGATGACATTGGCACCCTTGGCCTTCGCCGCCTCCATCCCCTCGGCATTGCCGCCAGGGTTGAAGAAGGAAATCAGCGTCTGGCCCTTTTTGAGACGTTTCATTTCCGTCTCGTTGGGCTGGCGGACCTTGGCGACGATGTCGCAATCCTTCCACAAAGCAGGCGCGGTCTTGACGATCTCGACGCCGGCCTCTTCATAATCCTTGTCCGAGAACCCGGCGAGCGCACCCGCTCCGGTCTCGATGGCACAGTCATACCCAAGCTTTTGTAATTGCTTGGCGCTTTCAGGCGTCAGCGCGACACGCGCTTCCCCCTCAAAGACTTCCTTAGGAACACCGAATTTCACGTGTTGATCCTCTTTTCCCCAGTCATAGTCCTTCGTTGACCTCTTCCTTACCTAATTGCAGCAGTGCAGCGCAACATTATTGCGCAAACATCGCCAAAAAGTAGGACGTAAAGTCAGAGCCAACGCCGCGTTTGTTCTGCCCAGGTTTGAAATTCCGCCGGAAATTTCGTCCTGAGCCAGGATTCTTCCTCGACAATGAAACGTCTTTGGATCACCGCCATAAAAACGGGGACCAAAAGCATGCCTGCCGAATTGGCGAACAGTAGAGAAAAGCCCACAAGTGTAAAGGCGTCGCCCAGATAAATCGGGTTTCTTGTCAATCTGTAAACGCCGTCCGTCACAAGAACAGAAGGCACCCGATGCGGCACCACAGTGGTGCGATGCCGCAACATGCCAAAAACCGCCAGCGCCATGAGCAAAAACCCCACGGCGATCAGTCCCCCGCCCAGAATCTTGAGCGCGTCAGGCACTTCAAAGCCAAGCCCGGCTTTGGTCAAAGGCCAGTTGAGCGCCCAAGCGAGCCCCATAAACCCCAAAAGCCAGATCGGTGGATAATCGAGTCTTTTCATGGCTTCAGCCTAGCCCCCGTTTGCGACAGTCGCTAAAGCGTTTCGCATAAAATCTGAATCACAGATTTAATGTGAAGCGCTCGCAACGCTCATACGTTGCACTGCGTTTTTCTTTTTTCCTGTTTCAGATAAAAAGAAAAACGCTTTAGAAGCGCCTCCATGAAACTTCGCCCTTTGACCCCAAAAGATGCAGATGCCTGCTATGCGCTCTTTCACCGCACCGTCCATGGCGGCACGGGCGGCTTTTATGGGCCGGAACAGCGCGCCGCTTGGGCGCCCGCACGCGACCATGCCCCCGACAGCTGGCCAGACCGTCTGACCAGCGGCTTTGCGATCTGCGCCACGCGCTGGGGCAAAATCCGGGGCTTTTTCACCATGGGGCACGACGGCCACATCGATTTTGCCTATGTCGCGCTGGAAGAGATGGGCAAAGGCACCGCTGCCCGACTTTATGACGCCTGCGAAACGGAAGCGCGCCGTCTCGGCCTCACCCAGATGGACACAGAAGCCAGCCACCTTGCGCGTCGTTTCTTTGAAAAACGCGGCTGGCAGATGGTGGCCCGGCAAAGCGTGATCCGCGACAGCGTCGCGATCGAGAATTTTCGAATGCAGAAACAGCTTTAAGGGCGCGACATGGCGCACGCCGCGCCCTTAAGTTTTAAGAGATGCTTTCGACAATCCCGCCTTCGACCTTGAGCGCCGCCCCCGTCGTGGCGCTGGCCTGAGGCGAGGCGGCATAGACGCACATGGCGGCCACCTCTTCGGGCGCCGCGAACCGGCCCAAAAGGCCAGAGGGGCGTTTTTCCTGCAAGAACAGCGCTTCCATTTCCTCAGGCGTCACCCCGCGATCGTCGGCCATGCCCTTGATCATCGAGACCGCACCCTCGGTGCGCGTCGGCCCCGGCAGGATGGTGTTGACGGTCACCCCCGTCCCGGCCAGCACTTTGGCGAGGCCGCGCGACACACCCTGAAGTGCCGATTTCGACACGCCGTACTGCACCATATCCGCCGGAATGTTCAGAGCGGATTCGCTGGAGATAAATTGAATCCGACCCCAACCGCGATCCCGCATGCCTTGGGCATAATGCCGCGACAGGCGCACGCCGCTCATGATGTTGATCTGAAAATAGCGCTCCCATTCGTCATCCGAAATGTCGAAGTAATCCTGACGGCCGTAGACGCCCAGATTGTTGACGAGAATATCCGCCTCTTGCTCCGCCGCGATCAAGGCCGCACAGCCCTCCGCCATGCCGAGATCGGCCACGACGCCGCGCGCGGCGCCTGTGATCGTAGACAGGGCTGCATCGACATTTTCCTGCGACCGCCCGGTGATAACAACTTCGGCCCCTGCCTCCGCCAGCCCTTGGGCAATGGCAAGCCCGATACCACCGGTCGAGCCGGTCACGATGGCGGTTTTTCCAGAAAGGTCGATCTTCATGTCTGTCTCCAAGTTTTTGGGCTGCGCCAACTCTGTCCTCAGGCACAAAAGCGGCAGTCATATAGAGAGATAGGTCACCGGCACGTAAACGCCATACCTTTGACGGAGAAAGACTTTCTCCGCATCGCTCCGAATAAACGATTTTTCAGACAGGCGTCACATAGGGCCTGCGCCTCACGCGTCCTCGGTCACCTTGCCGCGTCGCGCTTCGGCGAATTTATAGACCGCCTGACCGAAGGCCTCGAACAGCGGCCGGGACACCGGGTCTTCGCCCGCGCGATACTCCGGATGCCATTGCACCGACAAGGTGAACCCCGGCGCATCCTTCACATAGATCGCCTCGGGCGTGCCATCGGGCGCATAGCCGTCGATCACGATGCGGGCACCGGGTTTCTTGATCCCCTGCCCGTGCAACGTATTGGTCATCACCTCATCGGCGCCCAGAAGCTTGTGGAACACGCCCTCTTCCGACAGGCGCACCGGGTGACGCAGCGCGAATTTTTCCTCCAACGTCCCATCCGGCGGCATGCGGTGATTCATCCGCCCCGGCAGATCGCGAATTTCCGGGTAAAGCGTACCGCCCATGGCGACGTTGACCTCCTGAAATCCGCGGCAAATGCCCAGAATCGGCTGGCCCACCTCGACACAGGCGCGAATGAGCGGCAGAGCCACAGCATCGCGACAGCGGTCGAAATCGCCATGTGCTTCGGTCTCCTGTTCGCCGTATTCCTCGGGGTGCACATTCGGACGCCCGCCGGTGAAGAGAAAGCCGTCACAGGCCTCCATCAACTCCGCGACAGAGACGAAATTCGGATGCGGCGGGATCAAAAGCGGCATGCAGTTCGACACTTCCGCCACGGCTTCGGCATTCATCCGCCCGCCCGTATAGGCCGGGTAGCTCCCGTTCAGCAGGTCCGTGTTGCCGATGATGCCGACGACTGGTCGTGTCATATTCTACTCCCCTTTTGACATTACAATAGGCGCTTTGAGAGGAGAAAAAAGGGGGGAGCGGCCCGGAGTACCGTTGGCGAAAGCACAACGGTTGTGCGCGGGGTGTGCGCAAGGCTGATCCGCCCGTTTTTTGATCAAACACGAAATCACTTAGGGACGCGCTGCGAGACCCGCCGCCTTGATGCCCGCGCGCGCCGCCTCGGCGTCATGTTCGGGCGTGTCGCCCGCGACGCCCACGGCGCCGATCACAATACCTGCCTCGGACAGGACCAACACGCTTCCCGGCAGCGCCACAAGTTGACCAAAGGCCGACTGCACGCCCGAAATCAACTGAGGCATCCGCTCCGCACGATCCGCCAATTCAGCGCCATTGAGCCCCATGAGCACCGCGCCTTTGGCCTTAGCATAGGCCAGATCGAACCGCCCCGGCGGCGCGGTGTCGGCGCGGGCGAAGGCCTGAACATGCCCGCCCGCATCCACCACCACGACGCTCAAAGGGTTCCAGCCCTGTGCTTGGCCCAAGGCCATCGCCGTCGCAATGATGCACTGGGCTTGCTCCAGCGAGATCGGCGCCATGGTTCACCCCTGCGCCTTAAGTTCCAGCCGCCGCGCGTGCAGCACCGGCTCGGTATAGCCCGAGGGCTGCACACGCCCCTTGAACACGAGATCACAGGCCGCTTTGAAGGCGATGCCGTCAAACCCCGGCGCCATCGGTTTATAGAGCGGATCATGCGCGTTCTGACGATCCACGACGGCGGCCATTTTCTTCATGGCCTCCATGACGTGCGCCTCGGAGACAACGCCGTGATGCAGCCAGTTGGCGAGGCCCTGCGAAGAAATCCGGCAGGTGGCGCGGTCTTCCATCAGACCGACGTCATGGATGTCCGGCACCTTCGAACAGCCGACGCCTTGGTCGATCCAGCGCACCACATATCCAAGGATGCCTTGGGCATTGTTTTCAATCTCAGCGGTGATTTCATCGTCGGACCAGTTGACGCCTTTCGCCACCGGAATGGTCAAAAGGTCGTCGAGCGTGCCGCGCGCCCCGCCTTTGGCGATCTCATCCTGAACGGCGAAGACATCGACCTTGTGATAATGCGTCGCGTGCAGCGTGGCCGCAGTGGGCGACGGCACCCAGGCACAGGTCGCGCCCGCTTTTGGATGGCCGATTTTCGTCTCCAGCATCGCATGCATCAGGTCCGGCATGGCCCACATGCCCTTGCCGATCTGCGCGCGTCCTTTGAGACCACAGGCAAGGCCAATATCGACGTTGCGCTCCTCATAAGATTTGATCCACGGCTGATCCTTCATCTCGCCTTTGCGGATCATCGGCCCGGCTTCCATCGAGGTGTGAATCTCGTCGCCGGTGCGGTCCAGAAAGCCGGTGTTGATAAAGGCGACGCGGTGTTTGGCGGCGCGGATACACTCTTTGAGGTTCACCGAGGTGCGGCGTTCTTCGTCCATGATGCCGAGTTTGACGGTGTTGGGCTCGAGGCCCAATATCTCTTCGACACGGGTGAAAATCTCATCCGCGAAAGCCACCTCTTCCGGCCCGTGCATCTTCGGTTTCACGACATAGACGGAGCCTTCGCGCGAGTTGCGCGGGCCTGTGGTTTTTTGCAGGTCGTGCATGGCGATCATCGCGGTCACAAGCGCGTCCATGATGCCCTCGCCGATCTCCAACCCTTCCGCGTAGAGGATCGCCGGGTTGGTCATCAGATGGCCCACATTGCGCACCAACATCATGGCACGGCCTTGCAGGGTGACCTCCGATCCGTCCGGCGCCGTGAACAGACGATCACCATGAAGCGCACGGGTGAACGTCTTGCCGCCTTTCGCGACCTCTTCGGTCAGATCACCCTTCATCAGGCCAAGCCAGTTGCGGTAGGCGCCAACTTTTTCCTCGGCATCCACGGCCGCGACAGAATCCTCGCAATCCATGATCGCGGAGACGGCGGCCTCAAGCAGAATGTCGGAAATCCCGGCCTTATCCTGCGCCCCCACGGGCGTCGAAGGATCAATCACGATGTCGATGTAGAGGCCGTTTTGCTCAAGAAGCACATGGCCCTCAGAGGCGCCCGCAAATTGCGCCGGATCGGCCAGACCGGTCTCGCCCATCGTGCCATCGACCAGCAACATCCCGTTGGTCACGGTGAGCTTGGTCACATCGGCCCAGGAGCCCCCCGCGAGCGGCGTGACCGCGTCCAGATGCGCCTTGGCCCAGGCAATCACCCGCGCGCCACGCTCGGCGTCATAGCCCTTGCCACCCCCATTTTGGCCGGGCAGATCGCCCAGCGCGTCCGTGCCGTAAAGCGCATCGTAAAGCGAACCCCAGCGGGCATTCGCGGCGTTCAACGCGTAGCGCGCATTGGTGATCGGCACGACAAGCTGCGGCCCCGGCTTGGTGGCGAATTCCGGGTCGATTTTGCTGGTTTCGATCTGAAAATCAGGACCTTCCGGGACGAGATAGCCGATCTCTTTCAGAAACGCCGTATAGTCTGCGGCATCAAAATCCTGCCCTTTGCGGACCAGATGCCAGTCGTCGATCTGGGTCTGAATCTCTTCGCGTTTGTTCAGCAGCGCGCGGTTCTTCGGCCCCAGATCGCGCACCATCCCCGCCAGACCGTCCCAAAACGCCTCCGCCGTCACACCCGTGCCCGGCAGGGCCTCTGTTTCGATGAATTGGGCAAGCTCTTGGGCGACCTTGAGGCCGGATTTGTCGACGTGCGTCATTATGGGAATCACCTGATTTTGTCGGATTTCACCGCGCAGACTACCCGGCTGCCCCCGGGACACAAGCCAAAGGCCGCGATCCCGCTGTACCGACATGTCCGAGACTGGCCGCAATTTCCCGTGTCTGCCGTTGCAGCCCCGCGTGCTCAGGCCTACCTTTCGAAGATCACAGTTAGAAAGAGTCGCCCGATGAAAGACACCGCCCCGCAGACCATTTACCTCAAGGACTACACCCCCTTCGGCTATCGGATCGATGGTGTCGAACTGACCTTTAAACTTCATCCGACGGCGACGCGCGTGCTCTCGAAGATCACTTTCGCACCGAATCCTGAGGCAAGAGAAAAGCGATTTTTCCTGCATGGTGAGGAGCTTATCCTGATCTCTGCGACCGTTGACGGCGCCCCTGTCACACCCCGCGAGGTCGCGGGCGGCATCGAGGTGGACGTGCCCGACGCGCCCTTTGTGTGGGAGGCCGAGGTGGAGATTTCGCCCGAGACCAACACCGCGCTCGAAGGCCTTTACATGTCAAACGGCATGTATTGCACCCAATGTGAGGCCGAAGGCTTTCGCAAGATCACCTATTACCCCGACCGCCCCGATGTGATGGCGACTTTTACCGTGCGGGTCGAGGGCGATCTGCCGGTGCTTTTGTCGAACGGCAACCCGGTCGAGCATGGCGAGGGCTTTGCCGTCTGGCACGATCCCTGGCCTAAACCATCCTATCTCTTTGCTTTGGTCGCGGGCGATTTGGTCAATCACCCCGGCGCCTTCACCACGAAATCCGGCAAAGAGGTCGAGCTGAACATCTGGGTCCGTCCCGGCGACGAGGGCAAATGTGCCTTCGGGATGCAGGCGCTCAAGGATTCGATGAAGTGGGACGAGGACACCTACGGGCGCGAATACGACTTGGACATTTTCAACATTGTGGCCGTGGACGATTTCAACATGGGTGCGATGGAGAACAAGGGGCTGAACATCTTCAACTCCTCTTGTGTGCTGGCCTCGAAAGAGACCTCGACGGATGCCAATTTCGAGCGGATCGAAGGCATCATCGCGCATGAGTATTTCCACAACTGGACCGGCAACCGCATCACCTGCCGCGACTGGTTCCAGCTGTGCCTGAAAGAGGGTCTGACGGTTTACCGCGACCAGATGTTCTCCGGCGACATGCGGAGCCATGCCGTGAAAAGGATTGAAGAAGTTCTCACTCTGCGCGCCCGACAGTTCCGCGAAGACAACGGCCCTCTGGCCCACCCTGTGCGGCCCGAAAGCTTTGTCGAGATCAACAATTTCTACACCGCCACCGTCTATGAGAAAGGCGCCGAGATCATCGGCATGCTGCGCCGTCTGATTGGCGATGAGGCTTACCGCAAAGGCTGCGATCTCTATTTCGACCGCCACGACGGCGAGGCTGTGACCATCGAGGATTGGCTGGCCTCTTTCGAGGAGGTCACGGGGCGTAATCTTGCACAATTCAAGCAATGGTACGCCCAAGCGGGCACGCCGCGCCTGAAGATGGAGGAGCATTGGGAGGACGGCACCTTGACGCTGACCTTCACCCAGACCACGCCTCCTACCCCCGGTCAAAGCGAGAAAAACCCGCAAGTCATCCCCATCGCCACCGGCCTCATCGGCCCGAACGGTGATGAGGTGGTTCCAACCACCGTTTTGGAGATGACCGAAGTCACGCAGAGCTTTACCTTCGAGGGTCTCGGCGCGCGGCCGGTGGCCTCCGTACTGCGCGATTTCTCCGCGCCTGTGATTTTGGAGCGCGAGATCGACAACGACACCCGCGCCTTCCTTTTGGCGCATGACACCGACCCGTTCCAGAAATGGGAAATGGGCCGGGCGCTGGCCAAGGACACGCTGCTGTCGATGATCGTCAACGGCACGGAACCAAGCTTTGCCTATCTCGACGCGATCAAATCGGTGCTCATCGATGACGGCCTCGATCCGGCCTTCCGCGCCCTGTCTCTGGGCCTGCCGTCGCAGGACGATCTGGCGCAGACCTTGGTCGATGCCGGTGTCGTCCCCGATCCACAGCGCATCTATGAGGCCCGCGAAAAGCTACGTCATATCTTGGCCGATCACCTGCACGACCTGTTGCCCGCCCTGTATAAGGAAAACGAAACAGGCGGTTTCGTCCCGGATGCCGAAGGCTCGGGCAAACGCAGCCTGCGGCTTGCCGTGCTGGGGCTTTTGAGCCTGCAAGACAGCGGCGTGACGGCCAAGGCCCTGTTTAAACGTGCAGACAATATGACCGAACAGGCGGGCAGCCTTCAGGCCCTGCTCTCCGCAGGCCTTGGCGCGGACGAGCTGCAAGCCTTTGAAGCACAATGGAAAGATGACCGCCTCGTGATGGACAAATGGTTCATGATGCAGGTGGCCTTCGCCGCTCCCGAAAACGCCGCCGACGTGGCCGCCGCACTCAGCCAACATCCGGCGTTTACCAACAAGAACCCGAACCGTTTCCGCGCAGTCTTTGGCGCCCTGACGGCCAACCATGCAGGGTTCCACCACGCCAGCGGCGCGGCCTACCGGCTCTTGGCGGATCAACTGGTCGCGCTCGATGCGCTCAACCCGCAAACCACCGCGCGGATGAGCGGGGCCTTCGAGACATGGAAACGCTATGACGCCGACCGTCAGGCCATGATCCGCACCGAATTGGAGCGCATTCTCGCGACGCCGAACCTGTCGCGGGACACCACGGAAATGGTCACACGGATTCTGTCGGCCTGACACCGCTCTGCCCCTGTTTCCCGCAAAAGATGTTTGCGCAAACACCTTTCGTTTGCGCAAACATCACAAGCGCCATAACAAAAAATTGAACCGTTTCCGCAGCTTGCGGCAGCGCAACGTTAGATTGTCACATTCAATTTCATGAGACTTGTGCCATTATCGTTTTTACCGCGCGAGCGACACGCCTTTTTATTTCAGTAAACAGACAGGGAATCCCTATCCAATGCGTAAACTCATCCTCTCCACCGTGATCGCGGCCACTGCGGCCACCACGGTTGCCACCGGCGCCTTTGCTCAATCCCCCTCCGACGTCGCCAAGGCCCGTCGCGCATTCTTCACGCTCGTCGGCTTTGAAATGTCCACCTTGGGCGGCATCGCGCAGGGCAAAATCGACTATGATGCCGATCTTGCCAGCCAATCCGCCGGCGATCTTCTGTCGCTCGCCAGCCTCCACACCGCCGATTACTTCGCGCCGGGCACCTCGAACGAGGACCTGCCGGGCGAAACCCGCGCCAAGGCCAATATCTGGGACGACATGGAAGGTCTTCAGGAAACCAGCATGGCCTTTTACCAAGCCGTCGCCGAACTGAACGACGTCGCGGGCACCGGTCTGGACGCGCTGCGTCCGGCGGTCGGCAAAGTGGGCGGCACCTGCAAAGCCTGCCACGACGACTACCGCGCCGCTGATTTCTGATCGAGGCTCGGCGAAACATGACGGAACAGCTTGAAAAGACCTATCTCTGGGACCCGGTGGTGCGTGTGCTGCACTGGGCGCTGGTGATCGCCTTCTTCACCGCCTTCGGGCTTGGCAAATTCGGCCCCGACCAGATGACGCTGCATTTCTACGCGGGCTATGCCGTGGCCGTAATCGTCGTGCTGCGGGTGATCTGGGGCTTTGTCGGCTTTACCACCGCACGTTTCGCCACGTTCGTCAAAGGTCCGGGCAAGGTTTTCGCTTATGCCCGGACGCTGCCGTCCTCCAAGCCGTCGCGCTCCTATGGGCACAACCCGGTGGGGGCAATTTTCGTCGTCGGCGTGCTGATCGTCTTGGCGATGCAGGTGACGAGCGGGCTTTTGGCCGACCCGGAAGATTACGTCAACGTCGGCCCTCTGGCGCAATATGTATCGAGCGATGTGACACGTAAGGCGCTGTCCTATCACGAACCGCTGTCGTTTCTGCTCCTGCTGATGGTGATCGGCCATATCGGCGCGATTTTCTGGTACAAAAAACGCAAGGGCGAAAACCTCGTGACACCGATGGTGACGGGGTATGCCCAGTTGCCGCCGCGCGAAACCCCGGCGGAATGACATAACAAAAGGGCGCCAAAGCGGCGCCCTTTTTTATTTTCTTAGGGACTCACAACGCAATCGGAATCGTTGCACGCCCAGTGAGGACACCCGTCCCGGAAGCCACCTCCACAGTCTGTTGCGCCAGTTCCGCTGCGCTGTTGTCGCGAAAAATGCTGTCGCGCGACAACGGGATGCCCGCGAGATTGCGGATCGAGTGCGCGTAACGCCCTTGGTCCGATTGGTAGATGTCGCCGATCTGCCCTTCGGGAAAGGCCAATTGCGAGATCAGCACCGGGCGCGCACCGGAGACGGCGGCCTCGGCACTCTCGAAGACTTCGAAGTGAATATGCGGCCAGCGGCGCGGGTAACAGCCGGGCACCACAGTGTCAAAAGCCACCTTGCCCGAGGCATCCGCCACAGCAAGGCCGCGCAGCCAGTTGGCCTCCGGCACGTTGTACATCGAATAGGCCCCGCCCGCATCGCAGTGCCAGATGTAAATCGCATAGCCCTCCAGCGGCGTGCAGCCTGCGTGGTCTTGCAGGGTCAGTTCCAAAGAGATCGGCACACCTTCGGCCTGTCCTTTGGCCTCGCCAAAAGACGATGTGATATCACGGCGCAGCACGCCGTTTTGTGTCAAAACATCGACAATCTGACCCGCTCGCCGATTGGTGCCATCCGCCGGAAACGGCCCCGCGGTTTCGCGTGGAATGGCAACGCAATCGAGCGCGGCGGCGGGAAGCCCCGCAGAGGCCGAGAGCCCCAGCCCGCTCAAGACAGTCAAAAAGCGGCGGCGGCCCAGAAGATGGGGGAAATCGTGGCGGAATCCGTGGTCGGCGTGGTCGTCCTGATGTGGCATCGGCGTGTCTCCGTCGTTGAACATGTTAATATATAACGCACGCACAGGCGGTTTTCGTCGCCCAACCGATAACATTGGCATAACATGCCCGTGACCTCCTACAGCGGGCTGGCTACAGTGGGCCGGCTACAAGGGCCCGGGACGGCGCTCCTCGGACAAGACCACATTGGCCTCGACATTGCCCACCCCCGGCAGCGTCATGATCCGTCGCCGCAGCACGCGTTCGAAATCCGGCAAATCCTGCGCCACGACGCGGAGACGATAGTCGAAGAGCCCCAAAACGTGCTGCACCGTCTGCACCTCCGGGATCGCCCGCACCGCGCGTTCGAAATCCTCGAGGCTGACACGGCCTTTCGTGGCGAGTTTGACCCCCAAGAACACGGTGACGCCAAAACCCAGCGCCTCAAGGTTCAAATCCACGCGACGCGGCCCGAAGATGCCCGATTCACGCAGACGCTTGATCCGCCGCCATGTCGCCGGTTGACTGAGGCCAAGCGCGCGCCCCAAAGCCCCCGCCGATTGCGTCGCATCCTCGCAAAGCGCGCGGATGAGGTGCCGGTCGATGTCATCGAGTTCAATCATGATTAACCCTCAGCAATCATAGGCGACATTGTTTGAGTTGGTTTCAAAGGCGATCCCGAGACGACGTGCCAACGCCGCTCCTGCCGCATCATATTGTGAAACATCATGATCTTGCGGAGGCCGTCGCGCCAACAGTGTGAACCGGTACGGCGTGTCGTTCTCAAGCGAAATTTCGCAAAATCCTCCGCCCTTTGCCGGCCACATATAAGTGCACTTCACACGGAGAAATTCTGACGCGCGCGCGATATGCACATAGTCGCCACGCTTGGGCACCAAGATCATAAATGTTCCGTCACGGCTCAGCCAGGTGCCGACAGGTGGCATATTTTGATGGGGCTGACAGGCGTAGCGCGGAACCCCAAGCCCCAAGGCCTCCAGGTCCTCTCCCCCGAACAAAGGTTCCGGATCGCGAAAACATGTCACAAGCGTCTCGGGAACAGGGCGCCGCCAACGCGGACAGATCATCGCAATCACGTGACCATTTTGCACAAGGATTTCCAACGACGCATTGCCGAAAGACCAAACTGATCTGGACCCAAATTTTGCAGGCGGACCAAAACAGGCGTGCCAAATCTCTTCGATCTCCTTGAGCGCGACCTCCACGCCCCGAGGTGGCCCCCAAGGCCCCGCGCTCTCAGAAGAGACATTGGCCAACAGGGTGATGTCCGCCCAATCCTCCCGTGCCCCGTCTCCACTGACGTGCCCGCGATACCACGACTGACTGAAGCGAAAATTCCAAAGCCCGACACCGGCGAACGAGAGAGCGGGAATGTCGAGACCGCAAGAGATCGTCACATAGTCATTGGTTTCAGGCCGATGGGCCGCGCTGGACAGGCGGGCGAGATTTTGAAGATCTTCGCGATACGGCAATCCAGCCTCTGCACAGGCACGCCAAAGCGGAGCTTGCGGCGCGATGGGGCTGTCTTTTTCCCAATCTTCACTCATAGCGGCACCGACTGGCTGTCTTTGATCGTCGCCACCTGCATCAACGCCTCGATGTCGGTCATATGCGGCAGGGTCAGGATTTTCTCGCGGTACACCCGCTGATACTCCGCCATATCCCGCGCGATGACCAAAAGCCGCGCATCCACGCGGCCCAGAAAGGTCCCGATGGAAATCACCTCCGGCACCTCGCGCGCGGCTTGGATGAATTCGTCAAAGGCGCGCGGTTCGGTCTTGTCGAGCGTGATCCGCAGGCTGACTTCGACGCCATAGCCCATGGCGCGCCAGTCAACCTCTTCGCGGATGGATTTCACCACGCCGCCCTCACGCATCCGCTCCAACCGGCGCGCGAATGTGGCAGGCGTCACGCCCGCACGTTCGGCCAGATCGGCGGCCTGCGCCTCAGGTTCGGCCTGAATTTGACGCAGGATTCTGCGGTCCGTGTCATCGACTTGCATGAAATTTTCGTATTTTTGAATTATGACGAATGATTTCATTTCACAAAATGCAAAATAGGTCAAACTTTGTCACGAAAAAGCATGTTCTATGCGCGATAACCGCCCCAGACATTAGGGCAAAATGCCCGTGCCTGAAGACAAGACAACAAAGGAGCGCCCAACATGCGCGTTTATTACGATCGCGATTGCGATGTGAACATCATCAAAGAAGCCAAAGTTGCCATTCTGGGCTACGGCTCGCAAGGTCACGCCCACGCGCTGAACCTGCGTGACTCCGGCGCGAAAAACGTGGTCGTGGCTCTGCGCGAAGGCTCCCCGTCCGCCAAAAAAGCCGAAGCCGAAGGCCTCAAAGTCATGGGCATCGCAGAAGCTGCCGCTTGGTGTGACGTGATCATGTTCACCATGCCCGACGAGCTTCAGGCCGAAACCTACAAGAAATACGTCCACGACAACCTCAAGCCGGGCGCAGCGATTGCCTTCGCTCACGGTCTGAACGTCCACTTCGGCCTCATCGAGCCGAAAGAAGGCGTCGACGTGATCATGATGGCGCCGAAAGGCCCGGGTCACACCGTACGCGGCGAATACACCAAAGGCGGCGGCGTGCCCTGCCTCGTGGCTGTGGACACCGATGCGACCGGCAAAGCGCTTGAAATCGGTCTGTCCTATTGCTCCGCCATCGGTGGCGGCCGCTCCGGCATCATCGAGACCAACTTCCGCGAAGAGTGCGAAACCGACCTCTTCGGCGAGCAGGCCGTGCTCTGCGGCGGTCTCGTCGAGCTGATCCGTTGTGGTTTCGAAACCCTGGTCGAAGCCGGTTACGCGCCGGAAATGGCCTATTTCGAATGTCTGCACGAAGTGAAACTCATCGTGGACCTGATCTACGAAGGCGGCATCGCGAACATGGATTACTCCATCTCCAACACCGCTGAGTACGGCCAGTACGTCACCGGCCCGCGCATCCTGCCCTACGAGCAGACCAAGAAAGCCATGAAAGAAGTCCTCGCCGACATCCAACAGGGCAAATTCGTGCGTGACTTCATGCTCGAAAATGCCGTTGGTCAGCCGACGCTCAAAGCCTCCCGTCGTGCCAACGATGAGCACCTCATCGAAGAAACCGGCAACAAACTGCGCGGCATGATGCCGTGGATCACCGCCGGTAAAATGGTGGACAAATCGCGCAACTAAGCGTTCTTTGATCCAAGACGATTGGCCCCGGCGTTCCTGCGTCGGGGCTTTTTTGTAGCAGGATTTCAAAAATGCCGGAATCTCTCGAACTACAAATAGATAAAATTTGCGAACATCCGTTTGTAATTCGCGTCAGCGAACTTGCCATCGTTGGAATGAATTTTTCTAGCGAACAGGATTTCGATCGTTACCCAGATGCGAAATATATCCTTTGGACGCACTATCGCACACAGAGCTTGATTAGACGCCTGCGCGGCATCCAACGTTTGCTAAGAATATCAGAGACAACTCAAAGTATTCAGGCGCTTAACTTCAACCTCCAAGGCCTAATAGACGCTCTAGATGATTCTGCGGTGATGCGAGCAATCTCGATTGGAGATATTTGTTTACTACTTACAAACGAAGTCTTTGAGTTGGGACTTGGAGAGAAAAATTGTTCATTTTTTGAAATTTCGAAAAAGCTGAGTCAGAAAAACCTACTGGCCCCATTAGGCAAATTAACGGCCCCAGAACATCAAAGAAAAACTGAAAGAAACATCAGGTTTCACGGGGGGATCGAAAGGAGCTTCGACGAGCACGATCAGGGCTTCGAAATTGCGAGTTTATGGCGAGAACAGGGTCATGAAATCCGTGTCATGAGGTCTGAAAATGAGGAAGTTTCTTTACAGGAACTTTTCAACTCGCGCCTGAATGCTCTAAACCAAAAAGTGCGCCAGGACTGCGAGTGGATCTTCCCTCTAACTGAAGAAGTGCTTTCTTTGATCGAGCAAACCTTTGATGAACGATCACACCAAAAAATGCGCGCTCCAGAAAGCTTTTGGACATTAGAGAAAAATTCGGTCAAATGACACCGCTTCCAAACATCACCCCCGCCTCCTGGATCATGGTCGGCATTCTGGGCTTTGTCTGGGGCTCGACCTTCATGCTGATCGAGGTCGCTTTGCGCGGCGTGACGCCTTTTTGGCTCGCAACCTTTCGGCTCACCATCGCCGCCATCGTCATGGCCGCCTTTTGGGGCCGCGACGGGTTCAAGATGGGCAGCGATCCCGACAACAAACCGCATCTTCTCGCGTTGATCTGGGCCGGTGCGGTCTCCTCCGCCATTCCATTCCTGTTGCTGAACTGGGGCCAGCAATATGTCACCTCCGGTTTTGCCGGCACCTCCATGGCCGCCGTGCCCCTGGTCGTTTTGCCCATGGCGCATTTCATGGTGGCAGGCGAGCGGCTGTCCTTGCGCGCCCTCATCGGTGTCACCCTTGGCTTCATTGGGGTTTTCCTTCTGGTCGGCCAAGACGCGCTGCACAGCTCCGGCGCAGATCTCGAGCTTTGGGGCCGCCTCGCCTGCCTCACCGTGGCCTTCTGTTACGCGCTCAATTCGATCACGATCCGCCGCATTCCACCAATCAATCCGACCGCTCTGACCACGATCATGATGGCCACGGGCGCGCTGATCACCCTGCCGTTTTCCGTCCTCGCGGAAGGTGCGCCGACCGTACCTCCGCTCAAAGCCTTTATCGCCGTGATCTTCCTCGGCGTCGTCTCCACCGCAGCGATGAACCAGCTGCGCGTGCTGGTGATCCGCTCCGCCGGGCCGACATTCATGACGCTGGTGAATTATCAGGTGCCGGTCTGGTCGGTGGTGTTGGGCGCTTGGGTGCTGCGAGAGCCTTTGCCGCCCGCTCTGATCCTTGCACTGGCGCTGATCCTGGGCGGTGTCGCCATCTCGCAATGGCCTGTGATCAAGCGGCTCTTTGTGCGCAGATAGATGACCGCCCCTGCGAGAATGTTCCATTGTAACACCTCCCGCCCTCCCCATATCCCCGCCATGACTTACCCTGCACACGAAAGACAGGGGTTGCCCGAAGAGATGCAGCTCCTGCTTCGGGAGTATCCGCGCGTGACCTGGCCGGATCACCCGAACTTCGCCCGCTCTGTCCAGAAATGGATGGGCGCTCATGACACATTCCGGGCCTTGTCCTCCTATATCCGGGAGGACAGCGAGGCCTTTCTGGACAAAAAGATGGAGGACCAAATTTATGCGCAAAAGCTCGCGAAATACGGGCACATCCTGCTCCAGAGCCTGCACGGGCATCATACGTGGGAAGACCGTCGGTTCTTTCCCGAGCTTGGAGCGGCGGAAAGCCGTCTGATCACCGGGCTCGATATGTTGGAGACGGATCACGAGGAGCTGGATGGCACGCTGGACGATTTCAAACGTGTCTCCAATCGGGTTGTGCAACTTGCGCAGCTCTCCCCGCCCGACATGTATGACGAGACCGGCACGGTGCTGCGTCACGCCGAGGACATCGGCGCGATCCTCAATCGACATCTGACGGATGAGGAAGATCTGGTGGTGCCGATCATCTTGCACCACAAATTGCGCGGTTGACGGACTGCGATGAAAGGGCGCCTTGCGGGGCGCCCTTTTTCATGCGCAGGATGCGCGCAAAGGAGTGCCCCATGACCAACCCCGAGCATGACGACCACATCCCCGCCGATCTGACACCAGAGAACGAACACGAAGTCCTCGATGAGCGCGCGCGGATGTTCACCCTTGGCTTCTGGAAAAGCCTCTTGGCCGGGCGCGAAGGGCTGGGCGACACGTTTTGGGCCGGGAATTACCTCGCTGCGCTGTTTTTCTTGCCCCTGATGGTGCTCCTCTTCACCATTGCCTCTTTTCTTCCGTCTCTCTCCTTCCTGTTATCAACGTCTTTCGTGGCCTTGGGGGTCTATTTCCTGTTCGTCGCCCGCGCCGTTTGGCTCGCCAAGCCCAAAGGTGACACAGGTCTCGGGTGGAGGATCGTGGGCGTCATCTGGACCCTGATGAACGCCGGCATGTCCTTGGCCTACGCGCCATTCACCGGCGGTGCATGATCTCGCAATTGCCCTGACAGGGCCTTAATTCGGAGCCGTTTTTTGTTCAAAACGCCGAGAGACACGCCAAATCCATGAGACCAATGCAGATCAAAGCCCTTCTTGCCGCCCTTCTCCTGACCGCCACGCCTGTTTTCGCGGACGGTCTGGCCCCCGATTACGCCGTTCTCCCGCTGGCGTCGCATCATTATGGCGACTGGGGCGAGGACAACGGCGATGATTTCAACGAATTCAATCCGGGGCTGATGTTCACCTGGGCGGAGCGTGCCTATGGGCTGAATTATACCGTCGGCGCCTATCGCGACAGCCGTTCGGACACGTCCCTGCATGTATCGGCGGCGAAAATGTGGAACATTGGCGAGCATGCACAGGCCGGGATTGTCGGCGCCTATATCCACTCCTTTGGCGAGGGTTACACCGGCTTTGCGCCCTCAGTGCAACTGAATTACAAATCCCTCTTCCTCAACGCCGCGACAGGCTATGACGACGATATCTATGGCGTCATCTCGACCGGTTTCATCATTCCGCTGGGTCGCTAAACGCGTAGAATCCTTGTCACGAAGCACAAAAGGCGGCCCTAAAAGCCGCCTTTCTTGTCTCTTTCGAACATTTTCAGGGTTTACTGCGTTGCGGCCTTCACTGCCGCCACGACATCCGCGACCGCCGTATTCAAAACGCTCTCGCTCACGCTTTCGGCCATCACCCGGATCAGAGGTTCTGTGCCGGACTTGCGGATCAGCAACCGCCCGTTGCCGTTGAGCTTGGCTTCCGCCGCCGCAATCGCCGCTTTGACGCCCGCATCATCCAAGGGCTTTTGCCCCGTGCCATACCGCACGTTCTGCAAAAGCTGCGGCACCGGCTCGAAGACCTGCGTCAGCTCGGAGGCTTTTTTGCCGGTCTCCACCATGGCCGCTAGGAACTGAAGCCCCGCCAGCAAACCATCGCCCGTGGTCGCGTAATCACTCATCACGATATGACCGGATTGTTCGCCGCCAAGGTTAAAGCCCCCTGCCCGCATCCGCTCCACCACATAGCGGTCGCCCACGGCGGTGCGCTCCAACCGCAGGCCTTCCGCCTCCAGAAACCGTTCCAGCCCGAGGTTCGACATCACAGTCGCGACCAAGGCCCCGCCAGACAGACGCCCCTGATCGGCCCAGGCCTTGGCCATCAAGCCCATAAGCTGATCGCCATCGGCCACACGGCCCGTCTCATCCAAGATCATCACCCGATCCGCATCGCCATCGAGACAGATGCCGACATCCGCACCATGGGCCACCACCGCCTCGGCGGCGGTCTGGACATAGGTCGAGCCGCAATGATCGTTGATATTCTTGCCGTTGGGCGCCGTGCCCACCGGGATCACCTCTGCGCCCAGCTCCCAAAGCACCTCGGGCGCGGTGCGATAGGCCGCGCCATTGGCACAGTCGATCACCACTTTCAGCCCTTGGAAATTCATCCCCCGCGGCAGGGTCGATTTCACCCGCTCATTGTAGCGGAAGCGTCCGTCGTCGATGCGTTTCGCCCGACCGATATTTTGCGCCTGCGCGGGTTCGACACCCTCTTCCATCAGCCGCTCGATCTCGCTTTCCGCCTCATCCGACAGTTTGAAGCCGTCGGGGCCGAAAAACTTGATGCCATTGTCCTCGGCTGGGTTGTGCGAGGCGGAAATCATCACCCCCACATCCGCGCGCATGGAGGTCGTGAGCATGCCCACGGCCGGCGTTGGCACAGGCCCCAAAAGAAACACATTCATGCCCGTCGAGGTGAAACCCGCCGTCATCGCAGTTTCGAACATATAGCCCGACAGCCGCGTGTCCTTGCCGATCACCACACGGTGCTCGCGCGAGCCGTCGCGCCGAAAATAGCGTCCGGCAGCGGCCCCGAGTTTCAACGCCATTTCAGCGGTCATCGGATGGCTGTTGGCGCGCCCGCGCACCCCATCCGTGCCAAAGAATTTACGCGTCATGACTGTCTCTCCTCAAACCCATTACCGCCTGCCACAGAGCAAGCGCCTGTTTTGCCTCTTTAAAATCATGCACCCGGTGGATTTGCACACCCTGCCCAAGCGCCGCCATGGTCACCGCCAAAGTGCCCGGCGCGCGGTCTTGGGCCACGGGGGCCTTGCCGATTTTGCCGATAAAGCCTTTGCGCGACACGCCCAACAGGATGCCGCAGCCCAGAGCATGGAACAGCGAAATCCGCACCAAAAGCTCCAGATTATGCTCGACCGTTTTGCCAAAACCGATGCCGGGATCGACGAGGATCTGCGCACGCGAAATGCCCGCCGCCTCGGCCAGTTTGATACGCTCTTCGAGGAAATCATACACATCGAGCAACACGTTGTCGTAGCGCGGCTCAAGCTGCATCACCTCGGGATCGCCCTGCGCATGCATCAGACAGACCGGCGCGCCCGCTTCCGCGCTCACACGCGCCAGATCGGGGTCATGGGTAAAGGCGTAAACGTCATTCACGAGACTTGCGCCCGCTTTGAGCGCGGCTTCGGCCACCGGGGCTTTCCGTGTGTCGATGGAGATCGGCACAGCGCTGATCTCACGGATCGCCGCAATCACCGGCGCGGTGCGGGTGATCTCTTCGTCGATGGCAATGTAATCCGCGCCCGGACGGGTGCTTTCGCCGCCGATGTCGATGATCTCGACCCCCGCCGCGATCATCTCTTTGATTTCGGCCAGCGCGGCCTCGGGGCGGTCGAATTTGCCGCCATCGGAGAAACTGTCCGGCGTGACGTTGAGAATGCTCATCACCGAAGGCGTGTGGAGATCGAGCCCCGCCATCGGGGCGCGGGTGGAGGTCAACCGCGTGCGGGTCTCATCGGACAGCGCAGAAACAGGCAAAATCTCCGGCGGCGCGTCGCGACGCAGGCGTTCGACATGGGTGAACCAGCACCAGCCGCCCGCCAGCGTCAACGCGCCCTCGGGCCGCGCCAGATCGCAGCTCGGGATCGGACGGTCATAGAAGGGCTGCACCATCTCAGGACAGCTCCACTGCCGTATGCGCGTCGCGGCACTCGGCGCCTTTGATTTCCACCGCACCGAGACTTAGAATCTTTGTCGCGGAGAGCTCTTGCGCCAGCCAAGCCACCATTTCGGCGATGTCGCCTTTCGGGCCATGCACCGCGTCGAGCACCATTTTCGACGGCGCCCAGACGGAGATCTGATCGTGTTTCATCGCCCAATCCAACTCGGTCCGGGTCGCACGCACGACACAGCGGGGGTCACGCCCGGCCAGAACCCAGGCGTTTTGCTCAATCGCCAAAAGATCGATCCGCCGCTGCGCTGCCTTATGCCCCGCCTCGGGCCAGTCGCCAGAGGGCAAGCCAACGGTCAGAATGACAGGCCGCGGATCGGCCTCAAGCGCGTCGATCCAGGCGGTGAGCTGCGCGCTCGCCAAAGCCTCCG
This sequence comes from Celeribacter naphthalenivorans, assembly GCF_020524585.1. Lineage (GTDB taxonomy): Bacteria > Pseudomonadota > Alphaproteobacteria > Rhodobacterales > Rhodobacteraceae > Celeribacter > Celeribacter naphthalenivorans. Next base: position 171,831 of record NZ_JAIVLK010000005.1, on the reverse strand, counting down.
GCCCCAGATGCACGATCAGCGGATGCGGCACGGGGGCCTCCATCGTCTCAGCATGTCCGATCTGATCCGCGCTGCGCACGATCTCGACACCAAGCGCGCCGGGTCCCCGGTCGAGCTTTTCGACCCGCACAAAGACCCGGAAAGCACGTGGCTCAGCCAGAATGCGTTCAGCAATGCGCTCAGCAAGGGTTTCCAGCAGGTTGAGCCGCTCGGCCTCCAACTCGATATGGATCGCCTCGGTCAGCCGGTCATAGGACAGGATGCGGTCGACATCGTCATCAATCGGGCCGGTCACCGGGGTCAATTCCACAACGATGTTGAAAGACACGCGCTGGCGCACGCCGCGCTCGGCCTGAAAAGCGCCGATTTCGACATCGACCACATGGTCGCGCAATGAAATCCGGTCGAGCGGCATGGCATCCGAGGTCGCAAGCGCGCGCGCTTCGGGGTGCTCAAAGGCCTGTCTGATCTCGGACATTGACGGTCCCTTCTTGAAACTTTGGCCTTTGCTACAGCTTTGGCGACGATGGGCCAAGACCCAATCGCCCGGCGCACAGGCCCACCGCTGAAATGGCAAAACCCCGCCGTTTTCCCGGCGGGGCCTGAAACAATTCCGTGATCTGAGGCGTTAGGCCTGCGGCATCCGGTAGAACATGTGAACGCCGATCTGCGCGGTTTTCGCGAAAGCGCGCGCCCAACGCGGGTTTACGGCGCGGGTGTGATAATGGGTTGCCCCCTGCGTCAGCGTGCGCGGTGCGCCGTCGATCATCAGCTTGGCCACTTTGGCGACCTGATCCCATGCGCCCTTTTCGCGCACGACATCGGCATAGCCATCGCAGGTATAGGTGAACTGACACTGATATTTGCGGCCCGTGCCCTGATGCACCACACCGCAGACCGTGTTCGGGAAGGCGGGAGAAGAGACGCGGTTGAGGATCACCTCGGCCACGGCAAACTGGCCTTTGACGCTTTCGCCGCGCGCTTCGAAATAGAGCGCTTCTGCGAGGCACTGCCATTGCTCACCGCCTTCGGCGGCGGGTTGGCTGGCGAGGAAGTCCTGCGTGTAGGAGATCGTCGGCGTGTTGGATTTCGGCTTGAAGCTGGCCAAGAGACGCTCGATCGCATCTGCATCGACGTTTTCAAGACCGTCGCGCTCCTGGTTCAACAGCGCGTTCAACTCGAGCCCAAGCACCGGGTTCGGATCGTTCGAGTGGCTCACCGTCACCTCTGCACGGGACTGGCCCGGAAGTGTCGATACGCCGAGCGTAACCACAAGCGCGAGCGCCTTGAGCTTAGCTGGGATTTGCATAGGGTTGCCCCTCCATTGCGCCCCAGATTGCGGGGCCTCACGGGTGTTTTCGGAGCGGGGGGATAGGTCAAATGTCCCAAAAGGTCCAGCCCAGGGCCCCAAGCCCCCTTTCTGGACAGTCAAGAGATAAGCAGCAAAGCGCCGGAAAACACCTGCAAACAGGCCATCATCCGCCTTTATTTTCAGCGCCTTGTCATAAGAATGTGACTATTTTGCACCGTAGGCGACAAGCTGCGCAGCGGCGAGGCGCGCCACGGGCACACGGAAGGGCGAACAGGACACGTAATCGAACCCAGCGGCCCGACAAAAGGCGATAGATTCGGGGTTACCGCCGTGTTCACCACAAACCGCAACCGTCAGTTCAGGCCGCGCCTTGCGCCCCCGCTCAGCGCCGATTTTCAACAACTCCCCTACGCCTTCGAAATCGAGCATGTGGAAGGGGTCTTCGGGGAAAACGCCCTGTTGCACATAAGAGTTCATGAACCGCCCCGCGTCGTCGCGCGACAGGCCATAGGCCATCTGGGTCAGGTCGTTCGTGCCAAAGGACAGGAAAGCCGCGCTTTGCGCGATGTCGCCCGCGCGCAAGGCCGCGCGCGGCGTTTCCACCATCACGCCCAGACGATAGGTGAAATCCGCCCCCGTCTGGTTGCGCACCGCCGCCGCCACGCCGTCGATCTGGGTTTTGACCAGTTCGACCTCCCGTTTGGCCGAGACCAGCGGGATCATGATCTCCGGCACCACCGGCGCACCGTGTTTCGAGGCCTCAATGGTGGCTTCGAAAATCGCGCGGGCCTGCATCTCGTAAATCTCAGGGAAGGTGATGCCCAGCCGCACGCCGCGCATCCCCAGCATCGGGTTGAATTCCGACAGCCATTCGATCCGACGGGTCACATCGGAGAGCGGCAGATCAAGCGCCTCGGCCAGTTCCTTCGCACCTTCACGGTCCGAGGGCAGGAATTCGTGAAGCGGCGGATCGAACAGGCGGATACAGACCGGAAGACCTTCCATAATGCGGAAAAGCTCAATAAAGTCAGATCTTTGCATCGGCAAAAGCCGCGCGATTGCCTCGGCCCGATCTTCGTGGCGCGAGGCGAAAATCATCTCGCGCATCACCGTTAGCCGGTCACCCTCAAAGAACATATGTTCGGTGCGGCACAGACCGATCCCTTGCGCCTTGAAGTCCCGCGCCATGGCGGCATCTGCGGGCGTGTCGGCATTGGCGCGCACCCCGATGTCACGGATCGCATCGGCCCATTCCATCAGTTGCAGATACCAGTGATCCTTCACCGGCGGCAGCATTTTGACCGCGCCCATAAGCGCCTCGCCAGCAGAGCCGTCGAGCGTCAGAATATCGCCCTCTTCGAGCGTGCGCCCATCAGACAGCGTCAGCGTGCGTTCGCGCGCGTTGATCCGCATCGAGGCCCCGACCACACAGGGCACCCCCATGCCACGCGCGATCACCGCCGCATGCGAAGTGACCCCGCCGCGTTCGGTCAGAATACCGACGGAAGAATGCATGCCGCGAATGTCCTCGGGCGTGGTCTCTCGCCGCACGAGGATACAGGGCTCGCCACGCGATTCATAGCTCTGCGCCACGCTGGAATTGAACACGATCCGACCCACGGCACCGCCCGGCGAGGCAGCGATGCCTTTCGCCACGACGTCACGTTTTCCTTTAGGATCAACCTGTTGGTGCAACAATTCGGTCAGAGAGCGGGCGGGCACGCGGGTGATCGCCTCTTCGCGCGGGATGATGCCATCCTCGGCCAATTGCACCGCGATGCGGAGGGCCGCACGCGAACTGCGTTGCACCCGCACGGCGTCCAGCACCGAAAGCCTGCCGTTTTCGATGGTGAACTCGACCTGCATCTCTTCGCGCAGGCGCACGCGGCAGAGTTTCGACATCTCGACGAGCGCCTCAAACAGCTCTGGCTGCGCCTCCTCAAGGGAAGGCCCGCGTTTGTCACGGGTCAGATAGAGCGCTTCATCTGCGTCAAACTCACCAGTGTTGACCGCCTCGCGGCCTTGCGACTGGCGTTTGTAACGGCCTTTGATCAGCGACGCGCCGGTGTTCGAATCCACCAACTGCATCACCCCTGCCCCGCTTTCGCCCGGCCCCAGCCCCAAGGACATGGCCTGCACGATCAGCCCAAGCCCGGCGTCCGCAGGCGCGCCTTTGGCCTGACGCAACAGCCGCGCCGTTGTGCCCTCCCAAGCCCGCGCCATGGAGCGCAGGACCTGACCCAGCTGATCTGCGGGATCTTGCGGAAACGGCTCGCCGGTCTCGTCCTCATGGGCATCGAGCGCCGCTTTCAGCGCCTCCGCCACGGGCATAGACGTGTCAAATTCGAACAATTCCGGGTCAAGACGTTCGACATGCACCGCGAAAGATTGCACAAATCGCAAGTACAGCGTGTCTGCCGCCTCAGAGCCATGGCTCTGCGTCAACGCCGCGTGACGCTCATCGTTCATGCCGATGTTGAGAATGGCGCCCGGTCCGCCCCAATCGGGGTCCTCGGACGAGGGCCGAACAGTGAGCAAAGGCGCATCGCCAAACACACGCAACAGCGCCTTTTTGTCGAAGCGATACCCCTCGGCGAGGCGATGCACGGCGTCAAAAGACAGGGCAACGGTTTCCGGCACAGGCAGATCAAGACGGATCAGGCGCTGCAGGCATTTCGCCCGCCCGCCATGGGTATCTACCGCGATCGGAGCGACGCGGCGGATGCGGGTGAACCCAAGGATATCACTCTCTTGCTGCACTGCGGCACCTCCCTGTTGCGGCACGCTACGCCTCTAGGCCGCGTGAGCGCAACCGTTAACCGTAACGGCGCGGAGATTTCGTCCGAAACCGTTGCCGCTAAGGTAACACAGCAACGGTCTCAGGTCAGCTTTCGATCCGGGTCAGGTCCGCGACCGAGAGACAGATGTCGCGAATACGGCCCAAGAGGTTCAAACGATTGCGACGCACGATGTCGTTGTCGGCATTGACCTGAACCGCCTCGAAAAACGCATCGACTTCCGGGCGCATCGCGGCCATGGCAGACATGGCGGAGGTGAAATCCTCGGCTTTCATCGCCGGTTTGATCGCCTCTTCCGCCGCATCGAGAGCGGCAAAAAGTGCTTTCTCTTCCGCGACTTCGGCAAATTTCAAATCGGGTCCGAAGCTATATTCGACACAGTCTTTTTCCTCGGCTTGGCTGAGGATGTTGTTGGCGCGTTTGAACCCTTGGATCAGGTTGGTGCCATCTTCGGTGTCGAGCATCGCCTGCAAGGCGCGGGCACGTTTGACCAGCAAAGTGATGTCGTCATTGCCCTCCATCGCGAGACAGGCGTCGATCACGTCGTGACGGATGCCTTCGTCTTTGAGGAAGACTTTCAGACGGTCGTGGAAGAAGGACAAAAGGTCCTCGGAGGTGTCAGGAACATTGCCAGCCGCCTGTTTCACCGCGTCTTTTTGCGCGTCGGAAAGCTTGTCGGCAATCGCATCGAAAGCGGCGCCGAAGACCCCGTGTTCAGCAATCTCGTCGAGGATTTCTTTCAGCGTATCGATGATCCCGTCATTCTCATCGGCCTCTGCGATCTTGTGCAGCACGAGCTGGCTGTCGATGAACCGGTCGAGGTGCAGACGCACATCATTGGTGATCAACAGGCGGATCACACCGAGGGCCGCACGACGCAGAGCAAAGGGGTCTTTCGAGCCAGTGGGCTTCTCGTCGATGGCCCAAAAGCCGGTCAAAGTGTCGAGTTTGTCGGCCAGAGCGACCGCGACAGAAACCGCTTCGGTCGGCACATCGTCGGAGGGGCCAAGCGGAGAATAGTGATCACGGCAGGCGTCGGCCACGGCGTCGGACAACCCGGCTTTTTGGGCGTAATAGCGGCCCATGATGCCTTGCAACTCCGGGAATTCGTAGACCATTTCAGAGCTGAGATCGGCCTTGGCGACTTTCGCAGCCACCCCGGCCTCAGCGGAGTCTGCCCCCACGATGGGCGCAATCTCTTCGGCGAGCGTCGCGATACGGGCGATGCGGGCGGCCTGAGAGCCGAGTTTGTTGTGGAAGGTGACGTTGGCAAGGGGCGCGGACATCGCCTCCATGCCGTCGCGTTCCACCGTGCGCACGTCGTTTTCCCAGAAGAATTTCGCATCCGACAGACGCGCAGACAGAACCTTTTGGTTGCCCGCGAGGATGGTCGCGCCGTTGTCCTTGGTCTCGCGGTTGGCGACGGTGACGAATTTCTCGATGCGGCCCGTTTTGGGATTGCGCACGGAGAAGAATTTTTGATGTTCCTTCATCGAGGTCTGCAACACCTCGGGCGGCAGGTCGAGGAAATCGGCACCGATCTCGCCCAAAAGCACAACCGGCCATTCGACCAGCCCCGCAACCTCGGCCAAAAGACCTTTGTCCTCAACGACTTCGAGACCCTGCGCAAAGGCCTGATTGGTGGCGTCGTGCCAGATGTGATCGGCGCGCTCGGCACCGTCAAGGACGACGAAATTCTGTTTCAGCTTGGTCGCGTAATCATCAAAAGACGTCACTTTGAAGCTGCCGGAGGACATGAAACGATGCCCCCAGACCGTGTTGCCGGAGGTGATGCCGTCGATGTCGAGGGGCACAACTTCGGCGCCATCTTCACGCGTCATCAGGCAAACGATGGAGTGCAGCGGACGCACCCATTTGAGGCTCCCCGCGCCCCAGCGCATGGATTTCGGCCAGGGGAAATTGCGCACGGTGGCCTCAAGCACCTCGGCCACGATCTCGGCGGCCGGACGGCCCGGCTTGGTGATCTTGGCGAAATAGATCTGACCCTTTTTCTCGTCGCGGATTTCCAACTCGTCTTTCGTGACACCGGCCCCCCGCAGGAACCCTTCGAGCGCTTTTTCCGGCGCATCGACGCGCGGGCCTTTGCGCTCTTCGACGGTGGTCGGCGAAGCGTCCAGAAGACCCTCGATGGACAGCGCCAGACGACGCGGCGTCGCGAAGGCGCCCGCGGAGGCATAGGTCAAACCGGCCTCGACCAGACCGTTCGTCACCAGAGATTTCAGATCCTCGGCGGCACGTTTCTGCATGCGCGCGGGGATTTCTTCGGAGAAGAGCTCGATCAGCAAGTCAGCCATAGTCAGTTTCCTTCAGCAGCGGGCGGACAGCCCACGGGTGTGGGATCGCCGTCGAACACGGCATCGCCACAGCGGTTGATCTGGTTCCAGGCAAAGCCGCGGCCATCGGGGTAGATGGCGACCACACGGTCGATGCCATAGGGAGAATTCTCTGCGCCCAAGAAGGCGACGGCCCGGCCCGCCTCAAGATCGGCGCCAATCACGCCTGCGTCGAAACAGTCGAACCATTTCTGCGCCACCAGAGGAGCCGCGTCCTCATAGGGCTGAAAGGTTTCCGTCATCATAGACAGGGACAGGGGCGTGGTGAAACAGGCGCGGAATTTGATCGGCGAGGTGTCGGCGTCGATGCCTGTGAAATTCTCGGCCAAGATGTCCTCAGACAGGCCTTCAAAGGTGGTCACCGTGACGGACGCCGCCGGCGCATTGGCCGGGATCGGTTTGTAATAGGCGTAGACCTGCGAATAATAGAGGCCAGCGCCGAACACGAGTGCGGAGATCACGATACCACCTGCGACCAGTTTGCCATTCATGCGGACTCAGTCTCTGCTTTCCAGCCGCCCGCCTCGGTCAAAACGAAGGCATCGGCACAGGCTTTGGCCAGCGCGCGCACACGGCCGATATAGGCCTGACGCTCGGTGACGGAGATCACGCCGCGCGCGTCCAACAGGTTGAAGATATGCGAGGCCTTGATGCATTGATCATAGGCCGGATGCGCCATGACAATGCGTTTGCCGGTCTTGGGATCAATATGCTCTTGGTCGAGAATGGCGTGGCATTCTTTTTCGGCATTTAAGAAATCCGACAGAAGTTTCTCGGTGTTGGCCACGTCGAAATTGTGCCGGGAATATTCTTCCTCGGTCTGTTTGAACACATCGCCATAGGTCAGCGCGATCGGCGCCTGCGGATCGTTGTAGGGCATGTTCATGACGTGATCGACGCCCAGAACATACATCGCCAGACGCTCGAGCCCGTAGGTCAGCTCGCCAGACACGGGATGGCAATCGTGGCCACCGACCTGTTGGAAATAGGTGAACTGAGACACTTCCATCCCGTCGCACCAGACCTCCCAACCGAGGCCCCAAGCGCCCAGCGTGGGGCTTTCCCAGTCGTCTTCGACGAAACGAATGTCGTGCAGCTCGGTGTCGATACCGATGGCTTTGAGAGAGCCGAGATACAAATCCTGCAAATCCGGCGGCGACGGTTTGATCAGCACCTGATACTGGTAGTAATGCTGCAACCGGTTCGGGTTCTCACCATAGCGCCCGTCGGTCGGACGGCGCGAGGGCTGAACATAGGCCGCGGCCCAAGAGTTCGATCCCAAAGAACGCAGCGTCGTCGCCGGGTGAAAGGTCCCCGCGCCCACTTCCATGTCATAGGGCTGCAACACGGCACAGCCTTTCGCGGCCCAATAGGCCTGAAGCCTCAGGATGATTTCCTGAAAGGAACGCGGTTTATCTACAGTCTCGGACATGGGACGTCTTTCGCCAGAAGTTTCGCCAAAAGTGATGGCCGTGTTTTCACGCATCGAATGCGGCTCTTCAATAGGCAAGCCCGGCGGGGGCGTCAATGTCACCCATGGGTCAATCATCGGTCAATCATGGGTCAATCCCGGCCCTTCGCGGCGGAACGCCCGAAATCCGGCCCAATTCGATCACATATCCTCCATTTCTGCCCCTCACGGAGCGCCCGGATATTGACCTCGGCCCCAAACCTGTTTTCTTAGCGCCCGAAGAAAAGACGACGAACAAGGGCGACAGGTCCCCCTATGGCCCGTTCGACAAAAAGTAAGGGTTTTCATGACTAGGTTTTTCGCAGTCGCGCCTCTGGGCGTTGCCGCTTCGCTGTTCCTCACCACAGCACTCTCGGCGGAACAATGGATTCAGATCGAGGCACAGCCCTCTCTGACACAGGCCACCGAAGCCGCCCAAGGCTATGCCAATGGTCTGCCCAATGTCGTGGGCTTCAACCTGCCGGGCCGCTGGCACGCCATCGCGCTTGGACCCTACGCCACCGAGGCCGAGGCCGAAGCCGCCCGTCTGGCGCTCCGTGCCCAGGGCCGCATTCCCGGCGACAGCTATCTGACCGACGGCACCCGCTTTCAGGACGCGTTTTGGCCGGTCGGCGTGAATGTCTCCACGCTGGCACCGATTGAGACCCCGCAAGCCACGGAATCCCCGGCAACGGATGCCGTCGCCGAAGAGGTGATCGAGACCGCGATGGAGCCGGTCGATCTGGACGAAACCCCGGCTGAAGCTCGTGCCTCTGAGCGCGCATTGGACCGCCCGGCACGCGAGGCGCTGCAAACCGCGCTGCATTTCGCGGGCGTGTACAATTCCGGCATCGACGGCGCCTTTGGCCCCGGCACCCGCAACGCCATGGCCGAATGGCAGGCGCTTCAGGGCTATGAGACCACCGGCGTTCTGACCACCCGTCAACGCGCCGAAGTGCTGGCCGCTTACCAAAACGTGGTGAACAGCCTTGGCCTGCGCCCGGTTGTGGATGACGTTGCGGGCATCGCGATCACCCTGCCGACAGGCGTTGTGGAGTTCTCCGAATACACGCCGCCTTTCGCGAAGTATGCCGCCAAGGATGGCTCCGACGCACAGGTCCTCTTGATCTCGCAAACTGGCGATACGGCCACTTTGGGCGGTCTCTATGAGATCATGCAGACGCTCGAGATTGTGCCGATGGACGGCCCCCGGTCGCGCGATCAGAACAGCTTTAGCCTCACCGGCACCAATGCCCAGATCACGTCCCACACCGAAGCCAAACTGGTGAATGGCGTGGTCAAAGGCTGGACTCTGATCTGGCCGACGCCCGGCAACACCTCTGACGAAAAACGTCACCAGATGGCTTTGGAAGCGATGCAGGCGTCTTTCGCGCCCACCGACGGCGTCTTGCCCGACGCCTATGGCGAAGGTGCCGCGCAGGACATCGACCTGATGGCCGGTCTCGACATTCGCCGCCCGGAAAAGGCCGGCAGCGGGTTTTATGTCGACGAAAAAGGCACCGTTCTGACCGAGGCCGCTCTGGTCGCAAGCTGCGCCAAGATTACCCTCGACGAGACCTATGACGCGACCATCACCGCGACGGCTGACGGCATGGCGCTTTTGACCCCGGCACAGTCTCTGGCGCCGCTCGAAATCGCCCAATTCGACAGCCAATTGCCGCGTCTGCAATCCGAGGTCTCTGTGTCGGGCTTTGCCTATGAGGGCCGCCTCGGCGCGCCGACGCTGAACTACGGTCTGATGGCCGAGCACAAAGGCCTGTCCGGCGAAGACGACATCCTGCGCCTCGCAATGACCACGCTCCCGGGCGAAGCGGGTGGTCCGCTTTTGTCCAGCACAGGCGCCGTGATCGGCATGCTGGCCTCCTCTGCCGCGATGACGCAGGGGCGTGACCTGCCCGAAGATGTGGCCTTTGCCTATGACATGGAAAAGATTGCCGGTTTCCTGTCCGAAAACGGCGTGACCATGTCCGCCTCTGAGGCCGCCGCGGGGGCTTCGGACAGCGATCTGGTCACCATCGGGCGTGACATGACGGTTCTGGTCAGCTGCTGGAACTGATCTGATTTTTCAGTGCAAAAAACATAAAAAACCCCGCTCTGGCGGGGTTTTTCTTTGGCCTCAGGCCCGGAACAACGCCAGCGCCGCCTGATCCGCCTTGCCCTTGGTCAACCAGGCCAGCGCGAAGATCCAGATGCCCATGGCCTCCCCCCAAAACACGAGATTATGGCGAGCGACAAACGCCTGCCCTCCGCCCCAGCGCGCGTAGACGAAAGACCCGGCGATCATCGCCAGCGCCACGAGGATGCCGTAGCCGCAGGCCTTGTAGATATAGGGGCGCACGCGGCTTTGGGTTTTCGGGAATTGCACGAGGCAGAACACCACGAGGCAGAGGAAAAACACCACCGCCGAGAGGTTATGGACCCAAGCGGACAAATCGACGCCAACAAGTTTTTGCGTCACGGTGATCTCGGGCAAAATGCAGCTGTCGCTCTCATTCGCCTTCACCACCACGCAATCGTCCAAAGACGGAAACACCGCCACCAAAAGCGCGGAGACGCCCGCCACGCTGGACAGAACCTGATCCGAAAAGGTCTCGCCCCGACGGCGCGGGTAGCCTTTGTAGGAAATCAGGAACACGCCGATGGCGAAAAGCGACCCAACAAAGGCCTCTCTGAGCGGCGAAAAGAAATAGTTCGACACGGAGTCGCGCAGGTGATCGTCGAGGGGCAAGCCGCCGCCGATCAACAGAAACGGCAGGATGAGCGCCACGAGCCCCAGCGCCTGACGCACGCGGTAAAAGCTCAGGACGTGCTCATTCTCTTCCGCCATCTCTTCTGCCAAGCATCACCCCCGCCAGAACCGGATAGTGAAAAGCGCGAAAACCGACATGACCTCGAGCCGTCCAATCAGCATGGCGATGGCCAGAATCCATTTCGCCGGATCGTTGAGCGTCTCGAAATTCCCCGCAGGCCCGATGATGTCGCCCAAGCCCGGACCGACACAGGCCAAAGCGGTCGCGGCACCGGAAATAGCGGTGATGAAATCAAGCCCCGTGGCGGCCAACAACACCGCCGTGACACCCAAAGTGACGATGAAAAACGAGAAAAACGCCATCACCGAGGAGAGCACGTCCTCGGTCACCGGGTGGCCTTGGTAGCGGGGCGTGAAAACGCCGTTGGGGCTATGGATTTTGCGGATTTGTGCCCGCATCGAGGCCCACAAAAGCTGATAGCGAAAGACTTTCACGGAACAGGCCGTCGAACCGGCGCAGCCGCCAATGAGGCCGATGAAGAAAAACGCCACCGCCGGGAAAGCGCCCCAAAGCTGGTAATCTGTCGAGGCATAGCCGGTGCCGGAAATGATCGAGGTGACGTTGAACAGGCCCTCGCGGAAGGAATGTTCGAAATGATCGGCGTTGACCACGAGACGGTAGACCGCAAAGGCGATGGTCAGGCCGAAAATGATGATCAGATAGGCGTGGATTTGCGTGTCGCGCCAGAGCGGCTTTGCGGTGCCCGCGATGAGCTGAACAAAGCGGACAAAGGGCAGCGAGGCGAGGATCATGAAGAAGGACGAAACATATTCCGCCGGGCCCTGAAAGGCGCCGAAAGAGGCGTCGCGGGTGGAAAACCCACCGGTTGATAGCGTTGTGAGCGCATGGTTCAGAGCGTCAAAAACCGACATGCCGACAAGGACATAGCCCAGAAAACACAGGAAGGTCAGCGCCACGTAGATCACCGAGATGCGCGAGGCAATCTCACCGGCGCGCGGCAGGACTTTGCCATCCGTCTCAAAGGCTTCGGAGCGAAACACCTGCATGCCGCCCACTTTGAGCTCAGGCAGAAAGACCATGGCCACGACGATGATCCCGACGCCGCCAAACCATTGCAACATGGAGCGCCACAAGAGGATGCCTTCGGGCAAATCATCAAGGCCAGAGAAGACCGTCGAACCGGTGGTGGTCATGCCCGACATCGCCTCGAAAAACGCGTCGGTCAGATCGGCCTCGGTCGCGCCGAGGATGAAGGGGATGCCACCGAACAGCGGCAGGATGAGCCAAATGAGCGTCGTCAAAAGGAACATCTGTTGGATCGTGAGACCTTGTTGCTGGCCATTTTGGGTCGACAACAACAAGGCCGCGCCGATCACGAAGGTGATCACCCCCGCTCGAAAGAACACATGCCATTCGCCCGACCCCATAAGCAGGTCCACCGCCATGGGAATCGCCATCGTCAGCCCCAAAAGGGCGACAAGCGTGCCGATCACATATCCAACAGGTCTTAAATCCGTCATGAGGCCAAGGCTTGGCGGGGCTGCGCCCGCAAGTCAAGCACGCCTTTGCGGCAGAGGCATCACAGTCCCTTATCCGACGTGGAAAAGCGTCGAAAACAGTTTGGGATCGAGGCTTTGCGCGGCAAAGGTCTCCCCCTCGGTCAGGACCGAGACTGCGTCATGGGAGTGCAGGCTTTCCTGATGCGAAGCGACCACGCGGAAGTCCCCGATGCGCGGATCGTTTTCCAAGACTTCTGAGAACAAACGCGCCGCGTCCTCGACGAAAATCGGGTTGGCGGCGTTCAACTCGGCGAACGCCTGTTCATCTTCGCGTTTCACCATGACCTGCGTCTCGGTCGGCACGGCTTGGCGGCAAAGATCAATGAGATCTTCGAACCAAAGCGTGTCTTGCTGGTTCTTCACCTCGACCGAAATCCGCGCCACAGAACGTTGCGAATGCGGCGTGGCGAGTTGGTGCCGCGTACGGCGCGCATGTTCGGAAAGTTCAAGGGAACAGGGGCAAGTGGAGCTATAAACATAGTCCAAATGCATGATTTCTGTCATTTTACCGGCAATCTCCACCAGCTCCAGCGCGATGTCGTAATACTGATACCCCTCGAGGCCCGAGCGCAGAGACGGGCGTTTCACCGGAAAGGAAAACCGCATCTGGATGCGGGCATCGAAACTGTCGAGGTCGCTTTGATAATCCCGTAGAGCGGCCTGGATCACATCGAAGGAAAAGCTGCGCTCAGCGTGTTTGTAGAACGACCGCATGATGCGGGACATGTTGATGCCCTTTTTCTCCGCCTCCAAAGACACAGTGCCGGTGACGGAGGTCTCGAGCGTCAAGTCACCATCATCGCGGGTCTTGAACCGGATCGGCAGGCGGAAGTTCGAGATGCCGACATGCTGGATTTGCCGCTTAGCGCCTTTGATCAGGCTTTCCGGCCCGTTTTGCAGATCGGGCAGCCCCTCTTTATAGGCCTCGTCCACCTCGAAATCTTCCGGGTAGGCGCGGCGCAACGCCGGGTAGTTGGCGAAATCATTGGCCTCGGGCAAAAGCCGCGCGATGGCTGGATCAAGCTCGGCCACTTCGGTCGGCGTGGCCTTGGAAGCCCAGTCCCGCAGGGTCGCAAGAGCGGCCTCGGCGGCCGCCCGGTCCTTCTTCTCAAGATCGCTCGGATGCATGTTCATCGAAAATCCCTTCAACGCTGCGCCTCATATAAGAGGTTTCACAGATATTACCACTACGAAGGGGATTTGCGTTTGGATCAAACCGCTTCGAGCGCGCCCAAAATATCCGCGATGATGTCCTCACCGTCCTCAAGCCCCATCGACAGCCGCACGAGACCGTCGGTCAGGCCCAATTCCGGGCGCTTTTCCACCGGCACGTTCTTGTGAGTCGTGGTGCAGGGATGCGTCGCGATGGATTTCGCATCGGCGAAATTGTTCGACAAGGTAAAGACTTCAAGCGCGTTGAGGAATTTGAACGCCGCCTCCTTGCCGCCCTTGAGATCGACGGTGATCACCGTGCCGGCGGCCTCAGATTGCGTTTTGGCCAGCTCATATTGCGGGTGCGATTTGTAGGACGGGTAGCGCACGGAGTTGAGCGCCGGATGACCATCCAAAGCTTCGCAAAGCTTCATCGCCGTCTCCGCCTGACGCCGCACGCGCAGGTCGAGCGTGTCGAGGGATTTGAGTTGAATCCAGGCGTTGAACGGCGAAATCGCCCCGCCGGTGTGTTTGATATACATCTCGACCGGACCCCGGATCAGCTCACGGTCGCCCGCGATGATGCCGCCGAGACAGCGCCCCTGCCCGTCCACATGTTTGGTCGTGGAATAGATGATCAGATCGGCGCCGGCCTCTTTCGCGTAGGAGAAAATCGGCGTGCACATGGCGTTGTCGACCACGACCAGCGCACCGACGGCATGGGCCAGATCACAGACGGCTTTGAGGTCGATGACCTCCAGCGTCGGGTTGGAAATGGTTTCGCAGAACACGGCTTTGGTGTCGGGACGGATCGCGGCCTTCCACTCGTCCAAGTTGGTGCCATCGACCAAAGTGGTCTCGACGCCGAATTTCGGCAGCACCTCGGTGACAATGTAAAGACACGACCCAAAGAGCGCCTTCGAGGACACCAGATGATCGCCCGCTTTCAGCACTGACATCAAAGCGCCTGCGACGGCGGCCATGCCGGAGGCGGTCGCAAAAGCGTCTTCACAGCCCTCAATCGCGGCCATCCGATCCTCAAACATGCGAGTCGTCGGGTTGCCGTAGCGGGCGTAGATGAACTCGTCCTCGCCTTGGTTGACGAAGCGCGCCTCGGCGGCCTCGGCGGTGTCATAGACAAAGCCCTGCGTCAGGAACAAGGCTTCGGACACCTCGCCATATTGCGAGCGGCGTACGCCGTCGTGGATGAGTTTGGTTTGGGTTTTCCAGGCTTTCCCAGTCGAGTTCTTGTTGGTCATCGTGATCCCTTTCGCCATTATCCCCATTCGATCAAGGGCTGGGGCGCGGTGGGTTCTGACCAACCCGGCGTCTCGTCCTGACCTCTTTAGCGGTGTTTTTAGCGTGGCCCGCAATCCGGAGAACAAATCGCCACGTGGTCATCTCATAGGCGGGGTACAAATCCTGCGACATCCTGTCAAGCATATGACCGATGCGCCCGCTCTCGTTAACAAAGATTCACCGCCCTGTCGCAGCATCGTGACACTTCTCGCGCATATCACAGCCAGGGAAGACAATCGGGTGCAACAGAGGGTGGCGCAGATGCCCCTTTTGAAGATCAACACAGATGGGTCCTTTTTGCCCGCAGGCACGTCTCTGGTCCTGCGCGAGGCTCTGGCGAAGCTGCCCAAGGGCGCGCCGATTGTGATCTGTGTCCACGGCTACAAATTCTCGCCGCTTGTGCCAGAGCACGACCCGCATGATCATATCCTCTCGCTCGATCCCGGCCTGACCTGTCGCAAAGCGCTGAGTTGGCCGCGCGGGCTTGGTTTTGGCACCGGGCGCTCCGACGAGGGGCTTTGCATTGCGCTCGGCTGGCAGGCGCGTGGCTCGATCTGGCAGGCCTATTCCGAGGCCCGCGCCACCGGCGAGGCCTTGGCCCGGCTGATCTGGAAGCTCGACCGTCCTGTCCATGTGATGGGCCACTCTTTGGGCGCGCGCGTGATCCTCTCCGCCCTGCCGCATCTGCCCGAAGGCGCGGTGCGCCGCGCGATTCTCCTTTCTGCCGCAGAGTTCCGCTCGACCGCCGAACACACGCTCGACAGCGCCGCCGGGCGCACGGCGGAGGTGCTGAACGTGACCTCACGGGAAAATGATCTCTTCGATGCGCTCTTTGAGATGGCGCTGGTCCCCGATCATGCGCCATCCCGCTCGCTGGGCGCAGGCCTGGGACAATCGCATCGCAATTGGTGCGACATTCAGATCGACGACACCGCAACCCGCGCCGCACTTGCCCGTTTGGGCTATGACATACCCGCAGCCGACAAGAAAATCTGTCATTGGTCACCCTATCTGCGTGCGGGTGTGTTTGAATTCTACCGCACCGCTCTGCGTCATCCCGAACGCCTGCCGCTGGGATTGTTACAAGAGGCGCTTCCCGCCACCCATGCGCCCCGGTTTTCGCATCTTTGGCCTGCGTTTTCCTTCGCTTCGCCCTTGTCCTTTTCGCGCAAAGCGTCATCCTGAGGCAAATCCCACCGCCGACTGTGCGGGTGGGAGATGACAACGGATGAGACATATGATCGACACCCCCATCACGCTTTACTACTGGCCTACGCCGAACGGCTGGAAAATCTCCATCGCACTCGAGGAGATGGACCTGCCCTATGAGGTCAAACTGGTGAACATCGGCGCGGGCGAACAGTTTGCGCCCGAGTTTCTCAAGATCGCCCCGAACAACCGCATGCCCGCCATCGTCGACCCCGAAGGCCCCGGCGGGCGGCCCATTTCGATCTTTGAATCCGGCGCGATCCTGCAATATCTCGCGCGCAAATCCGGCAAATTCTACGGCGGTGGCGAACGCGATCAGGTCTCGGTCGATCAATGGCTGATGTGGCAGATGGGCGGGCTGGGTCCCATGGCCGGACAGGCGCATCACTTCCTGAGCTACGCGCCCAATATGGAGCCGCCGAACGACCTGCCCTATGCCAAGAACCGCTATCGCAATGAGGTGGCGCGTTTGTATGGCGTGCTTGACCGTCGGCTGGCCGAAGAGGAATTCGTCGCGGGCGATTTCTATTCCATCGCCGATATGGCGATCTGGCCCTGGGCGTCCTTGTGGGAAAAACAGGAACAGAGCCTCGACGACAAACCGCATCTGAAACGCTGGATCGCACGTATTGCTTCGCGCCCGGCCGTGCAGCGCGGACGGGCCTTGGCGGCTGAGAAACGCACGGAAACGGCGCATGACAAAGAGGCGCAAAAGATTCTCTTTGGGCAAGGCGGAGCACAGAAGTGATCCTCACCCGGCGGGAGATGCTCCTGGGCAGCAGTGCGTTGGCTTTAAGCGCCTGCTCCGTGCCCTTGATGAACACCCCGCCGGAGACGCAGGCCACGCAAACGCGCGACCTTCTGGTCGTCACAAACCGCGCCGTGTCGCAGGACCCGCAGCAGCTCTTTGAAGCAGCCCGGTCTGACATGCGGTTCTTTTGCGATTACCAGATCTCGGTGCCATCTGATCGCAATCCCGGCGAATTTTCCTTTCCCCGCACGCCTCTCGATCCGGAACGTCAGTTTTTCGTCGCAAATAGTCGGCGGTTCGACACGGAACCCGACTTTCGCCACGTCCTGAACCAACGCGTCCGCGCCCTGCCCAAAGGCGAACGCGGTGTCGTTTTGTTCGTCCACGGTTACAACGTCTCCTACCCCGGCGCCGTGTTCCGCGCGGCCCAGATCGCCACGGATTTCGAGATGGACCAGCCGATGGTGCTGTTTTCATGGCCCTCTGCCGGACGGCTGTCACGCTATGCCTATGACCGCGATTCCGTTTTGTTTGCCCGCAAGGCGCTGGCCCAGACCCTGCGCGAACTGGCCCAAAGTCAGGCCGAACAGATCACCATTCTGGCGCATTCCATGGGCGGGCTGTTGACGATGGAGGCGCTCAAACGTCTGGCGCTCGAGGGTGACCGAGAGACGTTGGACCGGCTTAACGGCGTGGTTCTGGTGCAGGCTGACATCGACATCGATCTGTTCCGCACGCAGATCACCGATCTGCGCCCCTATGACGTGGAACTCGCGGTCTTCGCCTCGCGCCGGGATCGGGCGTTGAAACTGTCCTCGGTGCTCACGGGCGGACATCCGCGCGTCGGAGAGGCGGAAAATATCGAAGAGTTGCAGCGGCTTGGCGTGTTGGTCGTCGACACCTCCATCGCGCCCCGCCCCGGCCCACTTGGGCATTCAAGCCTCATGAGTTCGCCGGAGCTTTTGTCGATGATCGCCTCGCGGAGCTTTGTCGACCGCATCGTCGGCGGCGCACCCGGGCAGGATATTCTGATCGAAGGGCTGAGCCTCACCGGCTCTGCCGCCCTCGCGATTGCCTATCTGCCCTACACGATCACCGGAACTTAGGCGGTTACTCCGCCGCGTCCTTATCCGCCTTTTTCGTATCGTCTTCGGTCGAATGCCGCGCCATCAGCCCGCTTTGCGCCATGAAAAACGCCAACATCGCGATTGGCAGGCCAAAGGTTTTGAACTTCACCCATGTGTCCGTCGTCAGGGTCCGCCAGATCACCTCATTGGCGACGGCCAG
This sequence comes from Celeribacter naphthalenivorans, assembly GCF_020524585.1. GTDB lineage: Bacteria > Pseudomonadota > Alphaproteobacteria > Rhodobacterales > Rhodobacteraceae > Celeribacter > Celeribacter naphthalenivorans. Next base: position 153,868 of record NZ_JAIVLK010000005.1, on the reverse strand, counting down.
CCCGAAGAAAAACAGCATCATGCGAAACTCAAGCTTGCGCCAGCCTTCGGCATCCAAAGGCATCACCTCGCCCAGAACCAAGGAGAGGTAGCTTTTCGACCGCAAAAGCCCGACACCCAGAATGGCCCCGAACATGATGTAAATCATCGTCGGCTTCATCTTGAAAAACCGTTCGTCGTTGAGCCAGATCGTGAGCCCCCCGAAGACGACGACCAGCACCAGCGTCATGATCTGCATCGCCGACAGCTTGCCGGTCAGGCGCCACAGGATCAGCGTCGAGAGCGCCAAAAGCGGGATGAACGCCGCCGTCATCACGATAAACCCGGAATATTCCGTGCCGCCGATGGTGAACACATGGTCCCGCAGCGCGATATAGCCCACGAAAAACGCCAGAATCGGCCCCATTTCGAGAACCGGTTTCACCCAAGGCTTGATCTCTTTCTCTTCCGACATGCGCGCTCCTTATCCACCCATCTCAACTATGACCGCACCCAAGGCAATCAAGGCCATGAGGGACAATCTTCTCGGTCCCACCTTTTCGCCCAACACGATCCATCCGATCAGCGCGGCGAAAACGGTGGAGGTTTCCCGCAGCACAGCCGCCTCGCCCACGTTATCAAGACGGGTCGCCAACATGATACAGCCAAAGGAAAAATAGGCCACAATGCCGCCAAAGAATCCTTTGACCGCCAAGGGCCCGAGCGCCGGTTTCTCGACCATATTCCGATAGCGCAAAAACGCCACCACGGGCATCACCAAACCGTCGAGAAAAAAGAACCACGCCAAGAAGGTGAACGGATCGGCCGTCGAGCGGATGCCGTAGGCGTCATAGGTCGTGTAGAGCGCCACGAAAGCGCCGGTCAGCACCGCCAACATCAAGGCGGGCACCATGGTATCGCGCCCAACCGTGATGGTCCGCAGGTTGTAAAGCGCCAGCCCGAAAATGCCGGACACCAAAACCAAGACACCGAGCCACTGCACCAAAGTGAAGTGTTCGCCGAACACAAACCCCGCGCCGATGACCGCAAAGAGCGGCCCCGAGCCACGCACCACCGGGTAGACGACCGTATAGGCGCCCTTGGTGTAGGTGAATCCCTGCGCGGTTTTATAGCCCATGTGGATCACGAACATGCCGAGGAAAATCAACCACATATGCGGTTCTGGCCAGGGCACGACGAAAAGCGCGAAAGGCGCGGCCATGATGCAGTAAAAGAAATCCATCGCGCCGCGGGACAGCCACGGATCGTGTCGCCCTTTCTGAAGCGCGCCGAAAAGCGCATGCAGAAACGCCGCCATCAGCGCCAGGATCAGCGCCGCGTGGTGGCCCGTTTCCGTGCCCTCAAGGGAAAGGATAAAATCGCTCATGCGCCCCTGCTATCTCTCGCTCCGATAAAGGTCCAGAGCCTGAAAATGCACAGCGTCTGAGCGCAGACCTCAGGCGGCGCGCGGATCGGACCGCGTCAGCCCCGGCATGTCGGAATAAGGATTCGGCACCAGCATCCCGTCGGTCGCCTCGATGAACGGATAGGCCGGGTCCAGATATCCCGCCGTGATCAACGCTTCTTCCAGCGTGCGGATCACGAAATCCGTACGAAACTCCGGCAAAACCCCCATGCCCCAGATGCGGGCCGGGCGATCTTCGCGGTCGGGGTCCACCACCAACATGGCCGTCCCCACCAGACGCTCGCCCTTGACCACCACCATTTCGGCGTAAAGCTCGCGGTCCTCGGGCCAATCCTCCGCCGTGTCATCCGGGCAGACCGGATGATCGAAAAACAGCTCCTGCATGGCTTCGCGGCGCTCCAATGGATTACCGGCCGAGACCCAGGATTGCGGGCCAATGGCGTGCAGAATTTCGAGCATCAAACCTCCAGACCCGTCAGGGCCGCGGCAAATTCTTCGGGATCGAAGGGGGCGAGATCGTCAATCTGTTCGCCCACGCCAATCGCGTGGATCGGAAGGCCGAATTTATCGGCCAGACTGACCAGAACCCCACCCTTGGCGGTCCCATCGAGTTTCGTCATGACAAGGCCGGAGACATCCGCGATCTTCTGGAAAATCTCGACCTGAGAAACCGCGTTTTGCCCTGTCGTGGCGTCGAGCACAAGCAAAGTGTTGTGCGGCGCGGTTTCGTCCTTTTTGCGGATCACGCGGACGATCTTGGCCAGCTCTTCCATCAGGTCGGCGCGGTTTTGCAACCGGCCCGCGGTGTCGATCATCAACAGATCGGCGCCGATCTCCTGCGCCTTGGTCATCGCATCAAAGGCCAGGCTCGCCGGATCGGAACCCTCCGGCGCGGTCAGGACCGGCACACCGGCGCGTTCGCCCCAGACCTGCAATTGCTCAACGGCTGCGGCGCGGAAAGTATCCCCCGCCGCGATCACAACGGATTTGCCCGCCGCGCGGAACTGGCTCGCAAGTTTGCCGATGGTCGTCGTCTTGCCCGAGCCGTTCACACCGACAACCAGCACGACCTGCGGCGTCTTGGTGTAGATCGGCATCGGTTTCGCCACCGGCTCCATGATGCGCGCGACCTCTTGGGCCATCAGGCGTTTGATCTCTTCGACCGAAAGTTTCTTGCCATAACGCCCTTCGGCCATGGCGGCGGTCACCCGCATGGAGGTCTCGACGCCCATGTCGGCGGTGATCAACAGCTCTTCGAGCTGCTCCAGCATATCGTCGTCCAGCGCGCGGCGAACAACGGTTTTGGTTTCCTTGCGGCCCAAAAGGCGGCCCAGAAAGCCCGGCTTGACGGACACATCCGGGGTTTGGGCGGGTGTTTCGATCACCGTCTCGACCGGGATTTCAACAGGGATTTCAACTGGCATTTCGAGGGGAACTTCCACCGGTGTCTGCACGGGCATCTCAAGCGGCGCAACTTCGGAGGGCGGCGTGACCTCCGGCTCGGGCGCGCCCGGAAGATCGGCTGGCAATTCCTGCGGCACATCCGTCGGCAGCTCTTCCGGCAGAGGCGTGGGAGCGGGTTCAGGTGTCAGATCCGGGATCGGCTGCGGCTCGGGCTCTGGCGTCGGCAAAGGCTCGGGTGTTACATCCGGGGCAACGGGCGGCTCCGGCGCTTCCGGTTCTGCCGCGACCTCTTCGACATAGGCCTCCTCCGCGCTGCTTTCCTCACCACCGTCCTCGACAATGGCTTCCAACCCTTCGTCGAGCTTCGACGAGGTTTTCATCAGACGGGATTTGAGTTTCGAAAAAAGCGACATGGGGCCTCCGTTCCTGTCGTCACTTAATGGGTCTTTGCCCTTTATGAAAGCCCCCAAACGCGCGGCACAAAGGCCAAAAGGATCGCGCCCTGCCCGCAAATATAGAGGGTCCAGAGCAGATACCCCGCCCGTCGCGCCGCCCGTGTGCCGGGCGTCATGCGAAAGAGTTGGATCGCAAGGATGAGATCGGAGAGCAGGAACAAGACGGCACCGAGGCTCGCCAGGCGCCAGGTCTCGGGCAAGCTCAGCGCCAGCACCGTCATCACAGAGATGAGCAGGACATAGACACGCACCGGCGCGCGCAAGGCGCCTGTATGCGGCGCCAACCAAAATTCCGTCGACAATGCGACCCCGGCAAGAAGGACAATGCCGGGCCAAAAGAGGGTGTCGAGCTTGGCCCAAAACAGAAAGACATAACAGAGATGCGCCAGCGCAAAGCTGACGAGGCCGATCAGAAAGTGACGTTTGCCCTCACGCGACAACGCCAGATCGCCCAGCGCCGATAAAACCAGTCCGAATATTAACCAAGATGACCCGCCATGAAGGAACGCCAACAGCGCGAAGAGGCTCAAAGGAATGGTCTTGATCCCGCTGCGCCAAAGCGTCGGCGCGCGTCCGGTCATTGGCAGGTAAGCCAAGGCACTTGCCCCCGCCAAACCCCATAAAATGATGTTCAAAATCACCCCTCCCCGCCGTCTGAGCCACAGGTTTCGCTTTTGCAGGCCGCAAGCTCATGCCTATAGTCAGCACAGATTTAAAGGGACGTCCATGACACAGACGATGGCGCAGAAAACCACTCACATCATTCGCTTTTTCGCGGTCACGACGCTGGCGCCTGTGGCGCTTTTGGCCTTGGGCGCGTTGTTTGGCGGATTTTGGGCCGTGGCCGGATTTCTCTATATGACGGCGCTGGCTTATTCTCTCGATCAGCTCGTCATCCTTGCCCGCGCGCCCGAAAACCCGGAGGCTGAATTTCCGGACGCCAACGCCCTCTCGACGGGTCTGGCACTTTCGCATTTTGCACTTTTGCCGCTCGCGGTCTGGGCGCTCTCCAATGGGCAACTCGCATTTTGGGAAAGGCTCTTCGTATTTTTCGGTATGGGATTGTTCTTTGGACAGGTGTCGAACTCCAATGCGCATGAGCTGGTGCATCGCTCCGACCGAACGCTGCGCCGTCTGGGCACTTGGGTCTATATCACGCTGTTGTTCGGCCATCACGCCACCGCGCATGTCCGTGTGCATCACCGCTATGCGGCCACCGCCCGAGACCCGAATTCCGCCCCTCTCGGCATGAGCTATTTCCGGTTCCTGCCCCGCGCCTGGCTGGGGTCGTTCCGGGCCGGTCTACGTGAGGAAAACGCAATGCGAGCACGTGCCAAATCGACCGATCTGCACCCTTACGTGCTTTATGTCGGCGGCGCGATCGTCTGTCTCGCGCTGGCCTATCTCATTGGTGGTTTCACAGGCGTTTTCAAATACATGCTGCTCGCGGGCTATGCCTCTTCTCAGCTTATGCTGTCGGATTATGTGCAGCACTATGGGCTACGCCGTCGAGAGGTTGCGCCCGGCAAATTCGAACCCGTGAGCGCAGGTCATAGCTGGAACAGCCCGCAATGGTTCACGTCTTTTCTGATGCTCAACGCCCCTCGGCATTCGGATCACCACGCCCATCCGATGAAGCCCTATCCCGCGCTGGCAGTGACAGAGGAGATGCCGCAACTGCCGCGCTCGCTTCCCGCTATGGCGACGCTCGCCTTGATCCCGCCCCTGTGGCGCAAAGTGATGGACCCGCGCGTCGCGCGCCTTCATGCCGCCACAGGGACACAAGGTTCAGTTAACCACCTGTTAAGAAAGTGAGTGGAGCGACTCGTCGCCTTGTGTCATGGTTGCCAAATGATGAAGACTTGCCTCCTCCCCCTCGCTAGCGCGCTCTTGAGCGCCACTGTGGCCTTTGCCGATCCTCTCACTGGCGAAGAATTCGACGCCTACGCGACAGGGAAAACCCTGACCTTCGCAGAAGACGGACAACCCTACGGCGCGGAGGAATATCTGCCGGGAAATCGCGTGCGATGGGCCTTTGATCAGGACACTTGCAAAGAGGGCATTTGGTACGAGCGCGAGCAAGACATTTGCTTCGTCTACGAAGACGGCCTTGCGCCGCAATGCTGGCAATTCTTCGTCGAAAGCGACAAGCTCAAGGCCGTATTCCAAGGCGACAGTGGCACGGAGCTTTATGAGGCTTGGGCCTCTGATGGGCCGTTGGCCTGCATGGGGCCTCAGGTCGGGGTTTAAGCCCGCGCCCGATCCCATAGAACAGGCGTCGACATCCGCCTTTTCGCCTCGGCGGGACTCTCGTCACATCCCTTCCGCATTCACCTTAACCGGTATTAAGGTTAATCAGGTTAAGGTGAACTCCTGAGGGGAAAGATGCGCGACCAATGCGCGGAGCCACAGATTGCGCCGGGACCGCAGCGCGAGGCACGGCGCCAGACCTTAGAACAAACTGCCCTGAGCAGGCCCGCCACCTGACCCCGGCTCTTTCTTGGCTTTGGGCGTGGCGGCAGGTTTCGCGGAGGGCTTGGTTGGCTTCGAGACCACGCTCCCACCGATCCGCACACGCCCATCGGCAAATTGCACCTCATGCATCCGGGCCGCGTCCTTCGACGAGGTGATAACCCCACCCTCGACATCGCGCACCACGGCATAGCCGCGCTTCAACGTCTCTTGATAAGACAAAGCCGACAACATCCCCGCGCGCTGATCCAAGGCTGCGCGCCAGCGATGAGTCTGGCCTTGAGCGGCGCGTTCGAACCGGTCGGTGAGCTGCGTCAGATCGCGACGTGCCTGAGCCGTCGTGCGCGACACCGTCGCGGGCGACAGCCGTGCCGCCAAGCGATCAAGATCACGCCGATGTTGTCCCGCGCCGCGCGCCAAAGCGGGCGCAAGCCGCAGGGACAAAGTGGACAATCGGTCCTTTTGGGCCGCCATCCGCCCTTGCAGCATCGAGGGCCGCAGCACGGTCGCCGCCTCGGACAGCGCCAGCCTCCGGTTGCGCACGCCGTTGATCAGGGCCTGCGTCAGACGCAGGTCGATCTGATCGACACGCTGACGCGGCCCATCGAGCAGGCGGTCTTTCTGCGGTAATGCCCGGCTCAGATCGCGCAACCGCTGACGGCGCAGCTCGACACCGCCGTTCAAAGCCCGCTCCATCCGCGCGCGCAATTCCTGAATGGTGACCCACAATTCGCGCCGCACCGGCACGGCCAGCTCTGCGGCGGCGGTCGGTGTCGGCGCGCGTTTGTCGGAGGCGAAATCGATCAGCGTCGTGTCGGTCTCGTGTCCGACGGCAGAGATCAGCGGGATCACGGAATCCGCCGCGGCGCGCACCACGATTTCTTCGTTAAAACCCCAAAGGTCCTCGACCGAGCCCCCGCCCCGCGCCACGATAATAAGGTCAGGCCGTGGGATCGCGCCGCCTTCGGGCAAGGCATTAAACCCGCGAATGCCCGCCGCAACTTCTGCGGCTGATTTCTGTCCCTGAACCGCCACCGGCCAGATCAACACATGACGCGGGAATCGGTCGCTCAGCCGGTGCAGAATATCGCGGATCACCGCGCCCGAGGGCGAGGTCACCACGCCGATCACCTCCGGCAACCACGGAAGCGGCTTTTTACGCGAGGCGTCGAACAGCCCTTCGGCGGCCAGCGCTTTTTTGCGTTTTTCCAGCATCGCCATGAGCGCGCCCGCGCCCGCCGGTTCGACATTGTCGACGATGATCTGATAGCGCGAACCGCCGGGGAAAGTCGTCATCCGGCCCGTGGCGATGACCTCCATCCCCTCTTCGGGCTGCACCTCCATCCGCGCGACCTGGCCCTTCCAACTCACCGCATTGATCACCGCTTTTTCGTCTTTGAGATCGAAATACAAATGCCCTGAACGCGGTCGCGACACGCGGCCCACCTCGGCGCGCACCCGCACATAGCCGAATTCGCCCTCGATCATCGCCTTCACCGCGCCGGACAGCTCCGAGACGGAAAATTCCGGTGCGTTAGAGGTTTTGGGGCTTTCGTCCTCGAAAAGATCGGACATGTTTGGCCTCCGGGGGCTGCTCGTGCTTGTGTCAAACTCTCGGGGACCTTAGAACGCGCGCAAGCAAAGGTGAAGCGGAGAGCGTTGATGAACATTCTGATCCTCGGCAGCGGCGGGCGCGAACATGCGTTGGCCTGGGCGGTGATGCAAAACCCGAAATGTGACAAGCTGATCGTGGCGCCGGGCAATGCAGGCATCGCGAAGATCGCGGAATGCGCGTCTTTTGATATCAACGACGGCCCGGCTGTGGTGTCTTTTGTCGAGGAAAACGCGATTGATTTCGTCGTGATCGGCCCGGAAGCGCCCTTGGCCGCCGGTGTCGCGGACGATCTGCGCGCAGCCGGTGTGTTGACCTTTGGGCCCTCGAAACTGGCCGCGCAATTGGAGGCCTCGAAAGGCTTCACCAAAGAGATTTGTGACGCCTCGGGTGCACCGACCGCAGGGTACGCGCGCTTTGATGATGCGGAGAAAGCCAAGGCCTATATCCGCACTCAAGGCGCCCCCATCGTGGTTAAGGCCGACGGTCTGGCGGCTGGCAAAGGCGTGATCGTGGCGATGGACGAGGCGACCGCTCTGGACGCGATCGACGACATGTTCGGCGGCGAATTTGGCGCGGCGGGTGCTGAGGTCGTGATCGAGGAATTCATGGAGGGCGAAGAGGCCTCTTGGTTTATTCTCTGCGACGGCGAGAACGTTCTGCCCATCGGCACGGCGCAGGATCACAAGCGCGTTGGTGATGGCGATACGGGGCTGAACACCGGCGGCATGGGGGCCTATTCCCCCGCGCCTGTGATGACCGACAGCGTCATTCAAAAGGCCATGGACGAGATCGTCAAACCGACCGTCAAGGAGATGGCGAAACGCGGCATGCCCTATCAGGGCGTGCTCTATGCAGGCTTCATGATCAAAGACGGCCAGCCGCGCCTTGTCGAATACAACTGCCGCTTTGGCGACCCGGAATGTCAGGTGCTGATGATGCGTCTGGGCGCGCAGGCTTTGGATCTGATGCTCGCGGCTGCCGAAGGCACGCTTGATGAGGCCAAGGTGAACTGGGCCGACGATCATGCGATGACGGTTGTGATGGCGGCGACGGGCTATCCCGGCGGCTATGAGAAAGGCACTGTGATCAAGGGCTTGGACGCGCTTCCCGAGGACAGCATGAACATGGTGTTCCACGCGGGCACGGCCGAGAAAGACGGCCAGATTGTCGCGACCGGCGGGCGGGTTCTGAACGTGACGGCACGGGGCGACAGCCTGCAAGACGCGCGCGACCGCGCCTATGCGATGATCGATCAGATTGATTGGCCCGAGGGCTTCAACCGGTCCGACATTGGCTGGCGTGCGCTGAAATAGGATGTCCTTAGCGCGCCCAGCCTCGCTCATCTACGTGGTCAGCCTAGCCGTCATCAGTGTCAATGCGTTGCTTTGGCCCATCGATGGAAGCGGATTTGTCTCGGGAAGCAAGGTGGGCGGTGAGGGGCCCCTTTTTTATTGCCGCGACCTCATGAGTTCGGGCGGTGATGATGACGCGATGGTTTTCGCGCTGATCATATTTGCGCTTCCTTTGATCCTCAGAATCGCCCGTCTACAAAAGCCGCCAAGCCGTATAGAGATTTGGCTATATGGTGCCTGCTGGCTGTGTGCGCTGCTCGTTTTCTACCTCACGACATTGGACTGTGCGAGCTTGGCTGCGACAGTCCTTCGCGACCATGATCTCCAACTGACCACAATTTTGGTTGCGATGGCAGTCAACCTTTCGAGTTCATTCTCAGTTTTTCGATGGGTCGGTTAAGCCCGTGTTAACCTTACCTGTGGCATAACCACGTTGCGAAAGGCACCAACGGCTCGAATGGCCATCTGGTTTAAACCCCTCACGGTTCGAAACTTCGGTGTAAAAGCCCGATTGCGGCGGTCGCGACAGAATAGAGGCGCGCTCGAACGGCGCGCCTTTTCTTTTGCCTTTTTTTCATTTGCTTGTTTCTCTTGCGGCAGCGCACATGTGGGGCCAGTCCCCATTCACAGCTTCTGCGGGGACCAGCCCCCGCACGCTCTATTTGTGGGGGCCAGCCCCCACGCCCCCGGGATATTTCCAGACAAAAGAAGCGCCATTCACCAGCAATTAACCTTAACGCGCCATGCTGTAAGCACGGTACAGGCGGGGACGCCGATGACCGTGACGGAAGAAGCCCTCTGTCCTCATGAGACATCTCAAGGGACAGAGGGATACGCCAAGGCCTCTGATCGGATGAGGGCGCGTGCTTCTTTTGTCTCCAAGTATCCCAGGGTGAATGGCCTAGAAGGCCAGAGGGGCAGCGCCCCTTTTACGGACAGGTCAGGAACGGCGCGAAAGACGCAGGGTCTTCATAAGGCCCAACGGGCGTTGACACCAATTCCCCGGCTTGCCAGCGCGTCTCGACAATTTCTGTCCAATCTGCATCCGCTGTGAGGATCACAGGTGCCTCATCAGGACACCCGCGCACGCCGCCTTCAATCTCCGCCGCGCCGAGATGATGGTTGGTCAGACCAGAAAGCCGCGCCGAGGCCACCAACATCCCTTCTCGCGCCAGATCGACCGGCAGGAGCACAAGCTCTTTCATGAGGTGTGGACGGTCGATGTATGCGATTTCATCCACCCCATCGCCATCGAAATCGGCAATGCCTGCAATGGCGAGCCAGCGGTGGCGCTGCCCGATGGGGGCGCTGGCCTTGGCCGGGATCAGGCGGTCTTGATCATCGAGAAACCAGACCTGCACCCAGGCGCCGGTGACAAATCCGCTGACGACCGTCACCACCTCCGGCGCGCCGTCGCCGTTGAAATCATGAAGCCGGGGCGCCGTGTCTTCGAACACGCTTTTCTTAAACGAGGCCTCGCGCGTGGTGCCGTCGTCCAGCGTGACAATAAGACGGGCATATTCTCCCTGCGCGACGGCTCCGTGGCCATAGACCTCCGTCGGCTCCGCATAATGCGCGCCGCTGATCGTGGCGGCGGCATGAGGGGCAGCAAAGAGATTGGCCGCCAAGGCAAAGAAAGCGGCCAGTCTCAGCATCAGATTTGCTTTTCGGGCATATTGACCAAGAGGCCTTCGAGCGCCTCGGTCACTTTGATCTGACAGGTCAGACGCGAGCGCTGGGGATCGGGCTCGAAGGCGAAATCGAGCATATCTTCTTCCATGTCATCGCGCTCGGGGAGTTTTTCGACCCATTCAGGCGCCACATAGACATGGCAGGTGGAACAGGCGCAGGCCCCGCCACAATCGGCGTCGATGCCCGGAATGCCATTGTCGCGTGCGCCTTCCATCACGGTGCGTCCCACGGGGACATCCACGACATGCTCGGTGCCGCCGAATTCGACATAGGTGATTTTGACCATGGGCTTATTCCTTTCCGCTGCTCTCGCCTGAGGCTGAAAGCCTGTTCTCGTCCGACGTGCCCTAAGAGGCCCTATACGACCAAGGGGACGTTTTTTTCGACACCTGCTTTATCGCGACGGGGGACGCGAGAAAAGGGCCATTACGTCGCGACCATCAGTCTGGCCTTTGTCTCAGGCTCATCCTCGGATACTGTCCAGTTTTTAGGCAAACCCCGTGCCCGCGCCTGCATCTTATTCGACCTTTGGAAAATCATAAGATCAGGGTAGCATGGGAGAAACTTTCCCGAATGGGTCAAAACAAACAGGCGAGCAGATGTCAGGATATTCTTCACGCGGGCCGATCGCGTTCTTATTGGCCGCTGCCGTTCTGGCCGCCTGCCAGATGGATACATCCGAATCCGAAATCCTGCGCGCCGCTGAAACCCCCGGCGCGCCTCCCGGGGCCGATCCCAATGCCTGTTACGCCCGCCATGTGACGCCCGCGATCATCGAAACCGTCACCGAACAGGTGCTGGTGCAACCGCCGCAGATTGACGCCTCGGGCGCTGTGATCTACCCCGCCGTGTATCGCACAGAGACCCGTCAGGAGATCGTCCGCGAGCGCAAGGAATTGTGGTTCGAAACGCTCTGCCGCGAGGATTGGACGCCCGAATTCATCGCCTCCGTGCAGCGTGCCTTGGCCGCGCGTGGCTATTATCAGGGGCAGGCCCATGGCCGTATGGACCACGCCACCCGGCGCGCGATCCGGGCCTTTCAAGTGGAACAGAGCGTGGACAGCGAGGTGCTGTCCTTGGCCGCCGCGCGGCAGTTGGGGCTTAAGGAAGTCGCCCGCGAGGAGTGATCTCAGGAGCGGTCATGCAGAACCAAGGCTCACATCAGCATGTGATTTTATCGGGATGTTCCGGCGGTGGGAAATCGACACTTTTGACCGCATTGGCCCAAAGAGGCTTTCGCACCGTCGAGGAACCCGGCCGCAGGATCGTCGCGGAGGAGTTGCGTTCCGACGGCAAGGCTTTGCCATGGGTCAATCTCGAAGCCTTTGCCAGACGCGCGATGTATGTGGCGGAACAGGACAGAGCTGCGCTCGGGGCGCACATCGACGAGGCACACATCGAGGGGGATCACGCGGACTGGGATCACGCAGACTGGGTCTTTTTCGATCGCGGCTTGATCGACGCTGCGGTGGCCTTGGAGACCGCAACGGGGATCCCCGCCGCAACGTCTCTCACCTCCTCACCTCGGTTTCAGACGCAGGTGTTTTTGACGCCACCTTGGCCAGAGATTTATCGCGCGGACGCTGAACGGCAACACAGCCTGACAGAGGCGCGAGAGGAATATCATCGTTTGCTCAAGGCCTACCGCACGCTTGGATACACGCCGGTCATTTTGCCCAAAACCGATGTCGAAACCCGCGCCGATTTTGTTCTAGAACAGCTGTCGGACGCCTGACACAGAAGCCCCAAACGAAAAAGGCGGCCCCGAGGAGCCGCCTTTCGCATGTCTTGATGGGAGGCGTTACTCGCCAACGCCCAAGGCCACAAAGCGCGGCTCGCCAGCGCGGCGCACCAGAAGCAGGACGGTTTTGCGACCGGCCTCTTGCGCCTCGGTGACACGGGCCTCGAGATCGGAGAGGCTTGCGAGTTTTTGCTGACCGGCTTCGGTGATCACGTCGCCCGCCCGCAGACCTTTGGTGAAGGCCTCGGAAGCCTCATCCACCTCGACCACGGCCAGACCGGTGGTGCCGGCAGAAACGCCCAACTCTTCGCGCAGCATGTCATCCAAAGGCTGAAGCGTCAGGCCCAGCATCTGAACCGTTTCCGGCGCTTGCGGGGTCATGCCTTCGCCATCGACCGGGAAGGCCACGTTTTCGGCCTCTTCGCGACGGCCCAAAGTGACCATCAGCGTCTTGGTCTTGCCATCGCGGAACACCACGACGCGCACGGCCTTGCCGACCTCGGTCTCACCCACGGTGCGCACGAGGGCGCGGTCGTCGGCGACATCTTTGCCGTCAAAGGACAGGATCACGTCGCCGCTCTCGATGCCTGCATCTTTCGAGGGACCGTCCGGCACATCGGTGACCAGAGCGCCTTTGACCTCTTCGAGCCCCATGGCCTCGGCCACGTCATCGGTCACGCGTTGAATGCGGACACCCAACCAACCGCGACGGGTTTCGCCGTATTCCTTGAGCTGATCGACCACTTTGGACACCACATTCGACGCCATCGAGAAGCCGATGCCGATGGAGCCACCGTTGGGCGACAAGATCGCGGTGTTCACGCCGATCACCTGACCGTCCATGTTAAAGAGCGGCCCGCCCGAGTTGCCACGGTTGATGGCGGCGTCGGTCTGGATGTAATCGTCATAAGCCCCCGACAGAGCCCGGCCACGTTGCGACACGATACCGGCGGAGACGGAAAAGCCCTGACCCAGCGGGTTGCCCATGGCCATCACCCAATCGCCGACGCGGGCGACATCGCTGTCCCCGAAAGGCACGTAAGCCAAGGGCTTGTCGCTTTCGACTTTCAACACGGCGATGTCGGTTTTCGGATCGGTGCCCACGAGTTTCGCGGGCAAGGTGAAGCCTTCGAAGAACTCGATCTCGATCTCGTCGGCGCCTTCGATCACGTGGTTGTTGGTCACGATATAGCCGTCTTCAGAGATGACGAAACCGGAGCCCAGAGCCTGCGACCGGCGCGGCGCCTGACCGCCGGGACCATTGCGGTCCATGAAATCGCGGAAGAAATCCTCGAAAGGCGAGCCTTCGGGCACGATGGGCTGTTGATTGGTGGAGGCCTCAACCACGGTGGTCGTGGTGATATTGACCACGGCGGGGCTGACCTTTTCCGCCAGATCGGCAAAAGTTTCCGGCGCGCCCCGCGCCTCTGCCGCGATGGTTTGGAACATGATCGCAAGGGCGCCCATCAGCGCCAGAACCATCATGCGCAAACCAACGCGCGTGTCCTGAGGGGTGAAAGTGACGGCGCGAGCCGGTGTCACGGCCTGTGTCATAGGTTTAATATCCTCCGTATGATGCGCGGTTAGAGAGCATCTCGCTTCTCTTGTGCAGCGCGGGCGACTGTCCTCAGGGGTACAAATAGGGGTTGAGCAACACAACTCAATGTCGGTCGCGTTCAGTCAACAGCATGTGAGCGGGGTGTGACAAGGAGAAAGGCGGCAATTTCGGGGGGAATTCGGGCGCAGCGCTGTCATCTCACGCGATCTTGTAGCCCCCCCTGTCGACCAAGGCCCTGTGGAGCCCCCGTCTCACGGCTCCCTCTGTGGCATTCAGGTTAATCCGATGAAGGTTAATGCGAGGGAAAGACCCCCATAAACCGGACGAGACAAGCGAGAGAAAAGAAAAAGGGGCCCGAAACAGGCCCCTTTTCAATGGCTTGCCACGCGAGACTTAGCGCCCGGCGTCGGACTTCAGATAATCGAAGAACTCGCTGTCGGGCGACAGCACCATCGTCGTATTGGAGCCTTTCAGACCCGCGCGATAGGCGTCGAGAGAGCGATAGAATTCAAAGAATTCCGGGTCGGCCCCGTAAGCATCGGCATAGATTTTGTTCTTCGCCGCATCTGCTTCACCGCGGGTGATCTCGGCCTGACGACGCGCATCGGATTCAAGCTCGACCACGGTCCGGTCAGCCTGCGCCCGCACACGTTGCGCCGCCTCTTCCCCCCGCGCCCGCTCGTCGGCGGCCTCGCGTTCACGCTCGGCCCGCATCCGGGCAAAGGTGGCTTCAAGGTTTTGATCCGGCAGGAAGGTCTGTTTCAGACGCACATCCACGATATCGACACCCAGAGAGGCCGCTTCTGCACGGGCCTGATCACGAATGCGAAGCGCCAGAGCGCCACGGTCGGCAGAGATCACGGTGTTGGAGGTGACAGAATCCGCACCCAAGACTTCGCGAAGCTGGGCGTTCAGAATGCCTTTGAGGCGATCTTCGGCCAGACGCACACCACCGGTGGAGACGGCCTGACGGAAGCGCACAACATCCGTGATGCGGTAACGCGCGAAGGCATCGACCAAAAGGCGACGGTCATCCGAGGGCGTGACCTCGATCTCCGGGGTTTCAAGCGACAGAATACGGTCGTCGTAATAGACCACTTCCTGAATGAACGGGATTTTGAAGGCGAGACCCGGGTCTTCCTTCACGGATTTGATCTGACCGAATTGCAGCACGAGTGCTTTCTGGCGTTCGTCCACGATAAAGAGCGAGGACATCACCAGAACGATGGCAACAAAGATCAGGCCGAAAATAATGGGAAGTTTTTTCATCAGTTCGACCCCTCATTCGTGGTGCTGCGGCGCAGCTCATTGAGCGGAAGATAGGGCACAACGCCTTGCCCGCCTCCGGCGGCATCATCCAGGATGATTTTATCCATGCCGCCGTAAACCTCTTCGATCGCTTCGAGATAGAGCCGTTTGCGCGTCACATCAGGTGCGTTCTTATATTCCTCAAGCACAGCGCTGAAGCGGCTGGCCTCACCCTCGGCGGCGTTGACCACCTGAGCGCGATAGCCCTCGGCCTCTTCCACGATCTGTGCGGCCGTACCACGCGCGCCGGCAAGGACGCGGTTGGCGTAGGCATCAGCCTGTCGTTCGAGACGGTCACGTTCCTGCTCGGCGGCCTGCACATCGCGGAAAGCGTCGATCACCTCGGTGGGCGGATCCGCTTTGTCGAGGTTGACGCGGATCACGGTGATGCCGCTGTCGTAGCTGTCGAGCGTCGACTGGATCAGGGTCATCGCATTGTCGGCGATCAGCCCCCGGTCACGGTTGAGAATCGGCGCCAGAGTCGACGCCGCGATGATTTCGCGCATCGAGGCTTCGGACACGGCTTGCACCGTTTGACGCGGATCGCTCAGATTAAAGAGGTATTTCGCCGGGTCGTTGATGTTCCAAACCACCTGGAAATCAATATCGACGATATTGGCGTCGGTCGTCAGCATCATGCCCGTGCTGCCTTGACCGGCGGCGCCGACATTTTCGGTACGTTCGCCAGTGACGATGACTTTTTCGTAGCTGACCAGCGGCCAGGGCGCAAAGTTCAGACCCGGTTGACCGATTTTGTAAAACTCGCCGAGGAACAGCTCAACGGACTGTTCTTCGGGCTTCACGGTGTAGAAAGAGGAAAAGGCCCAAAGACCGATGGCGCCCAGCACAGTAAGGCCGATCATGCCCTTGGACAGATGCGGACCTTCGCCACCACCAGAGCCGCCGGAGCGACCATTGCCGCCACCTTTGCCGCCCATCAGCACCTTCAGGTATTCGTTGCCCTTGTTGAGCATTTCATCAATCTCGGGGATCTGCGGCTGTTCGCCCGGACGGCGATTGCCATTGTTGCCGCGGTTGTCACCGCCGCGCCCGTTTCCACGGTCATCTCCTCCGGTCGGGCGATTTCCACCGCCGCCGCCCCAAGGTCCGCCATTGTTGCTGGCCATTAAGGTCAAGTCCTCTCTCGTATGGGTCTGGCCCGGCAGAAAAATCCTGTCGGGCCAAGGCTCCTGTGTAACCTGTTCGTTCTGGGGCCGGGTTTCAAGGGGGCGACGGTGTCGCAGCCCGTTTAAATCCCGGCAAATGTTCACTTATGGACGCGGATCGGCTCTTTCATGAGGACAATCTCTTCGGCCATGGTCGGGTGCACCGCCACGGTGGCGTCGAAATCCTCTTTCGTGGCGCCCATTTTCACCGCCACACCCGCGAGTTGGATCATCTCGCCCGCCTGCGGTGCGATGATGTGACAGCCAAGCACTTTGCGGGTGTCCGCGCAGACGATCAGTTTGAACATCACCCGGTGGTTTTTCTCGATAAAGCTGTTCTGCATCGGGCGGAAGGCGGCGGAATAGACCTCAACGGGCCCCTCTTCGCGGGCCTGCTCCTCGGTCAGCCCCACCGTGCCATATTCCGGCTGGGTGAAGATCGCGGAGGGCACGTTGCTGTGGTCCGGCTTCATGGGATTGCCTTTGAACACCGTCTCGTGGAAGGCCACCGCCTCGCGGATCGCCACCGGCGTCAATTGTATGCGGTCGGTCACATCGCCCACGGCAAAGATCGAGGGGATGTTGGTCTGGGAATAGTCATCCACCTTGACCTCACCATAGCGACCCATTTCGACGCCCGCCTCTTCGAGACCAAGCCCCGCCGTCGCGGGCTTGCGGCCCGTCGCATAAAGCACCACGTCAAAAGTGCCTTCGCGGCCGTCCGTGGCCTTGACCCAAATGCCATCGTCGCGCTGCTCCAACCGCTCGACATCGGTGCCGACATGCAGGTTGATGCCCTGCTCGTCGATCAACTCCGCAATATGACCGCGCGCCTCATCATCAAAGCCGCGCAGGATTTGCGCGCCACGGTAATATTGCGTCACCTCGGAGCCGAGGCCATTGAAAATACAGGCGAACTCACAGGCGATATAGCCGCCGCCAACGATCAGGATGCGTTTTGGCAGCTCGGGAATGTCGAAAATCTCATTCGACGTGATCGCCAGTTCGATCCCCGGCACGTTGTCCGGCACAAAGGGCGTGCCGCCGACAGCGATCAGGATATGCTTCGCGGTCTTCTCCGTCCCATCGGCCAGCACGACCGTGTGCGGGTCTTTGACGGTGGCGCGCTGATGCAGAATCTCGACGCCCGCGTTGCCAGCGTTCTTGGTGTAGATGCCTTCGAGACGCGACAGCTCGGCTTTCAACTTGCCCTGAAAATGCGGCCAATCGAATTGGCCGATACGAATGTCCCAACCGTATTTCTTGCCGTCCTCGGCATGACCGGAATATTGCGAGGCGAAAACCATGAGTTTCTTCGGCACACAGCCACGAATGACACAGGTGCCGCCCATGCGGAATTCCTCCGCCATCGCCACCTTATGGCCGTCCGCCGCCGTCAACCGCGCCGCGCGCACGCCGCCAGAGCCACCGCCGATCACAAAGAGATCATAGTCGAAATCCATCAGTCCCGCCTTTTGAACAATTCTAAAGTTGAGACAGATGTAGGGGGTTTGCCCGCAAAGGAAAACCCCGCGCAGACTGCACGGGGTCCTTGCAAAATCACAGGAACAGGCAGGCCTACAATAAGGGGCTCAGTCGATATCCGCGAAAATGTTTTCGCTCTCTTCGAACTCGACGTGATCCTCGCTCTCCTCACCGGAGATGATGTCCCGCGTCGTCACCCGACCGTCGCCATGGCCGATGATCACCTTGTCGCAAATGTCGATGAACAGGCCGTTTTCCACCACGCCGGGGATTTGGTTGAGCACCAAAGCCAATTGCCGCGTGTTGCCGATACGTTGCAGGTGCAAATCGATGATATGATTGCCCTCATCGGTCACATAGGCCGCCTCGCCATTCATCCTCAATGTCGACTGATGGCCCAGCACATCCATCGAGACCAGTGCCTCCTCGACCAGCGCCTTCGTCGTCTGCCAGCCAAAGGGGATCACCTCGACAGGCAGCGGGAAGGCCCCCAGCATATCGACCTGTTTCGAGACATCCGAGATGACGATCATCTGATCGGACGCCGTCGCGACGATCTTTTCCTGCAACAACGCGCCACCGCCGCCCTTGATCAGGTTCAACTCGGTGTCGAATTCATCCGCGCCGTCAATCGTCAGATCGAGCCATTTCGCCTCATCGAGCGAGATCACCTTGATCCCCTGTTGCCGCGCCAGTTCCGCCGTGCGCGACGACGTGGGAACGCCGACGATATTGAGCCCCTCTTCACGCACCAACTCGCCCAGACAGCGCACCATCCAGGCGGCGGTCGATCCGGTGCCCAGCCCGATCTTCATGCCGTCCTCGACATAATCCACCGCCTTTTTCGCGGCGACGAATTTGGCGGTATCGATGGGCGACAGCGTGTCGGACATGGTGCGGCTCCGGTTGAGGTCTCTCACTGAGGGTGTGGCGGTATCTTGCCGCTTACAGGTCCCCGTTACAGGCCCCAGTTATAGTCCTCTGCGGGCTGTTTTGACAGATAAAATCAAGGTCTGGCGCGCCCAATTCCGGATGAAAACTGGACAGCCGCGACATCTGGCGTAGATGATTTCGAAAGACACCTATGTCAGGCTCTCCCCATGACGGACCGGATCGTGAAATACATACATCTGACACTCGGCGCGCTTTGCGTGGTGCTGGGCTTTATCGGTGTGTTCTTGCCCGTGATGCCGACCACGATTTTCCTGATCCTGGCCGCATTCTTTTTCACCAAAGGCTCGCCGCGTTTGCGGGCGTGGTTGTTGAATCACGGCCATTTTGGCCCCAGCATACGCGCCTGGGAGGAAACCGGCGCCATCCCCCGCCGGATCAAGGTGCTGTCGATCACCATGATGCTCTCAAGCTTTATCCCCACCCTGATCCTGCGCATCCCGCCGATATATCTCGGGCTTCAGGCCGTTTTGATCGGCATTGGCGCGCTCTACATCCTGACCCGACCTGACGCGTGAGATGCGCGTTCCCTCTCACCGCAAAACCAGCGACGCACAGCCACAAAGCTTGCATCCCCAACAGCGCGCATAGCAAATGGGCGCATGACACAGAGCGCCTCCCCAAAACAAGACCGCCCGCTTCTGGGCATGGCGATGATGCTGATCTACTGCGCCGTCGCGCCGGTGATCGACGTCTTTGCCAAGCTCGCCGCCGCCGAACATGCGGTCGGCCAGATCACCGCCGCGCGGTTTCTGGTGCAAGGCGCTTTGTTGTTGCCCATCGCCTTGGTGATGCGCTTGCCGATGCTGCACTCGGCCCGCGATGCGGCACTGATTTTTCTGCGTGGGCTTTTCACGCTGGCGGCGACTTTCGCCTTTGTTTGGGCCGTCTCGATCATGCCCTTGGCCGATGCGCTGGCGATCACCTTTGTCGAGCCTTTCATCATCCTCCTCCTCGGCTGGATGCTCTTTGGCGAAGAGGTCGGCCCGCGCCGTATCCTTGCCGCGCTGGTTGGCTTTGTCGGCGTGTTGATCGTGGTGCGCCCCGGCCTGTTGAACTTCGGCTCCGCCGCACTTTTGCCGCTCGCCGCCGGGTTCTTTTTCTCTTGTTACATGCTGGTGACCCGCGCCCTGCGCCATTACCACCCGGTCGCGCTGCAAAGCACCACGGCGCTCGCCGCCTTGGTCGTCGCCCTGCCTTTGCTGGTCATCTTCGACGGCTCCGGTGGCCCGCTCGATGCGGCGATGCCTAAGGGCATTTTCTGGCTCTGGCTCATCGGCGTCGGCATTGCCGCCACCCTCTCGCATCAGGGGTTGACGCTGGCGCTCACCCTCGCGCCCTCCGCCACCATCGCGCCTCTGGCCTATCTGGAACTGGCGTTTTCAACCCTTGCGGGGCTGTTGATCTTTGGCGATTTCCCCTCGCCCGTGGTCTGGCTCGGCATCGCGGTGATTGTCGCCGCCGGGCTTTACCTGATCCATCGCGAGCGCGTGAACCTGCAAAAACCCGCTGTCCCCGGCGATCCGACCGCGTTCTAAAGCGGCCATTTGGGCGCCGCGATCAGCCGCGCCACCAGTTCCGCATCGCAGCTTTCACGTGGCAGAATCACCATCATCCCCGGCTGATCAAATTCAAGCCGCACCTCTGTCGCCACCGCCGCATTCGAGGTGCCGATCCGGCGATCCGGCGCGAAATCCAGTCCTTCGATGGGCCAACGCAGCCCTTCCGAGCGCCCCGCCACCGTCGCCATCGGGAAAAGCGACACGCGCTGCCCCGGCTCTGTCGGCAACATCAGTTCAGGCGGCGCCATGAAACACAGGTCTTCCGTCCCCAAGATGATACAGCGCCGGTTCGGGAAACGGGTCAGTGTCGCATAGACCGCCAACTCATGATCGATCCGCGCGCCAGTGAAACCCACGCCAAAGATCATGGGCGCCTCCACCCGCGTCAGGCATTTCTCGAAATCCGTGCTGTCCTGTTCCGGCACATGGATCAGGCATTCTTCGGGAAGCGCCGCGCGCATGTCCTCCGTCAGGCTGTCGAAATCGCCGATGACTCGGTCAGGACGATACCCCAGCGCAAGCGCCTGCCCCGCCGCACCATCCGCCGCCACAAGACACGGCGCGTGAGAAAGTGTCTTTTTCAGCAAAGTACCACAAATTATGCCGCCCCCTAGAAAAGTGACGTTTTTCTCAGTAATTAGAATGGGTTCGTTGATTTTCATAAGAAACGGTTAACCTCTTTGCCACATTTTGGACAGGAAAAGATCACGACCATTTCCTTGTTCTGTTCCGATTTTGGAACCAATTCATGGTAAACAAGGAGCTGCTGAGCAAGTCAGAAAGCGAGTTTAGGCATGGTAAGTGACAGTAAAATTCTGACCGTATCCTATGGGACATTCTCCTGTACGCTGGAGGGATTCGACGATCCCTTCAACACGATGCGGTCCATCGCGGAGTATTTCCGCGATCTTGCAGCCGACGACCGGTATTTCGGAGCCGAGCCTCCGACGCCGGACCCGCAGATGTTGAGTTCTATTGCGGAAAAGGAAATCCAGCGCCGGGTTGAGGCCCGTGTGCAGGAGGGCGGCCTTGTGCTGCGCCAGATGGGTGAAACCCAAGATGCGGTGAACGCCGCTCCTGCCCCCTTGGCACCTCGAGCCGCGCCCAAAGCCCCAGTGAGCGCAGAGGTTGCACAGAAAACCGTCGAGAAAACTGCCGAGCCCCCTGTCGAGGAAGCCCCCAAAGAAGATGTGAAAGCGGTCGCTGCTCAGCCTGTCACCCGCCCCGCCGCCACGCCTTCTGCCGCGCCTGCGCTGGCTGCGGGCAGCTCGATTGCCGACAAACTCGAACGCATCCGCGCCGCCGTCGCTCAGCGCAATCAGGCCGATTTCGTCGAGGATCAGAACGACGCCATGAATTTCAGCGCGCCGCTGGCTCAGGAGCCGGAGGAAGACAGCGTCGAAGAGGCCGAAGAGCTGATCGAAAGCATCGTTGAAGACGACATCATCGCAGAGGCGCCCGTCGAGGTGACCCTTGATGAAATCTCTGTTGAGACGATTGAGGACGAAGTCCTTGAGATCACGGAAGCCCCCGTGATCGAGGAGACGGTCGAAGAGATCGAAGCCGAAGAACTGTCCAGCATAGCTGCACCGTTCCAAGAGGCTGCGGCCATCCTTGCCGAAATGAACGCCGAGATCGCGGCGGAAGATCAGGGGGAAACCGCTGAGGTCGAACCCCTCGAAGTTGAAGCCGCCGAAGCCGAAACCATCGCGCTCGAAGAGATCGAGGACGACGCGGATGAGGCTGTCGCCGATGAGGACGAAACCCTTGGCAATGTGCTGTCCTCCCTGACCGAAGAAACCGCAGAGGAAGAGGCGCCCGTTCTGGACGCCGACACCGAGCTGCATGAGATGGACCCGAATCTGGCCGCCGATATTGCCGAGGCCACCCGCCCCGAAGAGGACGCCGCAGAAGAGGAAGAGGCCGCCAACGATCCGCTGCGCCGCGTGCGCGCCCGCGTCGTGAAAATGCGCCGTGCCGATTTCGAAGCACAAGCCGACGCGGACAGCGAAGACACCGCCGAAACAGATGACGATTTCGCCGCCAAACTGCGCCGCGAGCTGGGCTCTTCCACCCTCGACGCCGAGGACGAAGACGATCTGATGCGCGAGCTGGCCGAAGTCGCCGCCATCGGTGCGGAAACGGACGAGACCGAAGAGGCCGAGGTCGAGGAAGACACGGCGCTCTTCTCCGACAGCGACGATGAGGATGACGGCGCCGATGCCGCCAATGTGTTCGACGCCTCCGACGCTTCCATGTCGCGTCTGATGGACGAAACCGATCGCGAAATGGCCAAGGGCGAAAACACCCGCCGCCGCAACGCGATTCAGCACCTCAAGGCCGCCGTCGGCGCCATTCGCGCTGAAAAAGCTGGCAAAGGCGAGACCATCGAGGAAGACGAAGCCCAGGATTACAAAGAAGATCTGGCCCGCGTCGTCCGCCCGAGCCGCCCGGAAGGCACGCATCAGATCCGTCGGCAACTGCCGCCGCTGATGCTGGTCTCCGAACAGCGCATCGACACGCCGACCGAGGTTCCCGGTGGCGCCAACATCACGCCCGTGCGTCCGCGCCGGGTGTCGCGCACCGCTTTGGCCGTGCAGGAAACGGAAAGCTTTGACGAGGCCGATGCCATCGCGTCTGAGGCGCCCGAGACCGGCACGAGCTTTGCCGAATTCGCCGAAACTCTGGGCGCCGAAAGCCTGCCGGAACTGTTGGAAGCCGCCACGGCGTTTTCCAATTTCGTGCAAGGCCGCGAAACTGTGACGCGCCCACAGATCATGCATCTGGCCCAAGAGGCGATGCCCGAGGGCATGCCGGTTGAGGAGCGCCTGCGCTCCTTCGGTCAGCTGCTGCGTCAGGGCAAGATTCGCAAACTGAGCCGGGGCCAATTCGCGGTCGCTGAAAGCACCCGGTTCAAACCGCATTGAGCGTAAGACAGAGCAAAGAAAAAGGCCGTCCCTCGGGGCGGCCTTTTTGCATTACTTTGCTTTAATCGGTGTGATCGTCGCTTGGCGGCGCGTCCGGGTCGGCCTGGCCGATGCCTTTGAAAACCGCCTTGAGCGGAAAGGCCCAGAGCACGCCAAGCCCGACATAGATGCCGAACTCGACCCAGATCGAAGGGCGCTCAAAGAGGTTCACGAGCGAGACCGCCAGCACGATATAGGCCGGCAGCCCCAGCACCAGAACCAAAAGCGCCAGACGGCGCCGGGCCTTGTAGCTCAGCGCCATCGGATCAATCCACGAAGGGATCGGTCACGAGGATCGTGTCGTCGCGCTCGGGGCTGGTGGACAGCAAAGCCACCGGGCATTCGATCAGCTCTTCGACGCGGCGGACGTATTTCACCGCATTGGCCGGCAGATCGTTCCAGGAGCGCGCGCCTTCGGTCGACTCGGACCAGCCCGGCATTTCCTCGTAGATCGGCGTGCAGCGCGCCTGTTCTTCGGCGGCAGTCGGCAGATAATCGAGCGTTTTGCCGTCCAGCTCATAGCCCACGCAGATTTTCAGCGTCTCAAAGCCGTCGAGAACGTCGAGCTTCGTGAACGAAATCCCGGTCACGCCCGAGGTCGCACAGGTCTGGCGCACCAGAGCGGCGTCGAACCAGCCACAGCGGCGCTGACGGCCGGTGACAGTGCCGAACTCATGCCCACGTTCGCCCAGACGCTGCCCATCCGCATCTTTCAGCTCGGTCGGGAACGGGCCTTCGCCCACGCGGGTGGTGTAGGCTTTGACGATGCCCAGAACATAGTTGATCGCATTCGGGCCAAGACCCACGCCCGTCGCCGCCTGACCGGCAATAACGTTCGACGAGGTCACAAAGGGATAGGTGCCGAAATCGATGTCCAAAAGCGCGCCTTGAGCGCCTTCGAACAGAATGCGTTTGCCCTCTTTGCGCTTGTCGTTGAGCACTTTCCAAACGGGCGCCGCGTAGGGCAGGATTTCCTTGGCGATCTCTTTGAGATCATTGATCAAACGCTCGCGGTCCACCGGCTCGATGCCAAGGCCTTTGCGCAGCGGATCATGGTGCTGAAGCGCACGATCGACGCGGGCGATCAGCGTCTCTTCGTCGGCCAGATCGGCCACGCGCACGGAGCGACGCCCCACTTTGTCCTCATAGGCCGGGCCGATGCCGCGGCCAGTGGTGCCAATTTTAGTCCCTTTGGAGGCGGCCTCTTCACGCGCGCGGTCCAGCTCGCCGTGGATCGGCAGGATGAGCGGCGTGTTTTCCGCAATCATCAAGGTCTCCGGCGTGATCTCAACACCCTGCTCACGGATCGCGGCGATCTCTTTCACGAGATGCCAGGGATCGAGCACGACCCCGTTGCCGATGACCGACAGCTTGCCGCCGCGCACCACGCCAGACGGCAGCGCGTTCAGCTTGTAGACCTTGCCGTCGATGACGAGCGTGTGGCCCGCGTTATGACCGCCCTGAAAGCGCGCGATCACATCTGCGCGCTCGGAGAGCCAGTCCACGATCTTGCCTTTTCCCTCGTCACCCCATTGGGCGCCGACAACGACGACGTTAGCCATAGTGAGTCCTTATGATCGGATGAAAACCCGTCGCTGTATAGCGACCCATACGGGCCGATGAAACCATTAAATCGAACGCCGGGTCGTCCCCTGTCGCTGAGGCGAAAAATAGACGCCGCTTTCCCGGCGGACAGGGGGGATTTGATGCGCTAGGTTATGCTCCATGACGCTCTTCGACCTTCCCGATTTCAAACTGCCCGATGCCGACACCTTATATAAGGCGCTTTTGGCGCGCGACCCGCGCTTTGAAGGCCGCGCCTGGGTGGGCGTCACCTCCACCGGCGTGTTTTGCCGTCTCACCTGCCCGGCGCGCAAACCAAAGCCGGAAAATTGCCGTTGGTTCGACAGTCTCGGCGCCTGTATCGAGGCGGGGTTTCGCCCCTGCAAACGCTGTCAGCCCCTGAAGGCCGCCACAGATGCCGAGCCGGTGATTGAAGAGCTGCTCACTGCGCTGAACGCCCGCCCGGATCACCGCTGGCGCGAGGCGGATTTGACCGAGAGGGGATATGACCGGGGCACGGTGCGCCGCGCGTTCAAACGGCATTTCGGCATGAGCTTTCTGGAGATGGCACGGCTGGAACGGCTCCGGCGCGGGTTCGAAGTGATCGGCGATGGCGGCACGGTGTTGGAAGCGGGACTTGAGGCTGGGTTTTCCTCCCCCTCGGCCTTTCGCGCCCGCGTCGGCGCGCTTTTGAGCATCGCACCCGGTTCCTTAAGTGCTGATCCGCTCTTGTCCATCGACTGGATCGACACGGCCCTCGGACCGATGATCGCGGCGGCGGATACGCGCACTCTGCATCTTCTCGAATTCATGGACCGCAAGGCACTGCCGACCGAACTGCGTAAATTGGCCGAGGGTGCGAAGGGGCGGCTTGGGTTCGGGCGCACGCCTGTGCATGACCAACTGGCGCAGGAGTTGACCGAGTTCTTCGACGGCACGCGCTCCGCGTTCACCGTGCCGCTCACCTATCACGGCAGCGACTTTTACGCCCAAGTCTGGGACGCCCTGCGCGCCATCCCCGCTGGAGAGACCCGCAGTTATGGCCAACTGGCACAAGACATCGCCCGTCCCACGGCCTCGCGCGCGGTCGCCCGCGCAAATGGCGCCAACCAGATCGCGATTCTCATTCCTTGCCATCGGGTGATCGGCGCGGATGGGGCTTTGACCGGCTATGGCGGCGGGCTTTGGCGCAAACAGAGGCTGTTGGAGATCGAGGCGGGTTATGCCCGCGCCAACTCCGACAGGCTTGCCCAGCCATAAGCCACCTCACTCATGCCGTCCTCGGCCAAACGTTCCGCCACCTGCGCCCCCTGCAAGCTCTCATAAAAAGCGCGCGCCACTGCATTTTCGGAGAGCACCCAAAGTGCGGCGGCCTCATGCCCCATGTCCAAAAGAGCCCGTGCGCCAGCGGCCATCAAGCCCGTGCCGATCCCCTGACGCGACGCCTCGACGTAAATTGCAGAAATCTCGCCTGAAAACCGACCCAAAAGCGCATCGTCGCGCTGATCTCCACAGGACAGAAACCCCACGACCTTGCCCTCTTGCTCGGCAACGAACACCGCACCGCACCCGGAGGCCTCATAGGCCTCAAGGATGCGCTGCCAGCCCTTTTCACGATCCGGCACGGTCATACGATCCATCAGCGCCCCCGGCAGAATGTCGCGATAGGCGGTATGCCAGACGGCAACCTGCGTTTTGGCAATCGACAGGGCATCTTCAAAGGTGGCGGGGCGGATCGAAAAAGGGGCGCTCATGCGCTCAAAATGTCATGGATCGCGGGAAAGACAAGCCCAGGCGGCTTTGCCCCCTCCATTCGGGGTTGCGCGATGGCATGAGACCCCTTAAGTAGCCCCATCGAACGACCCCAAAGGCCTGATCCATGGAAAATGTCATCCTCGTCATCCACCTGATCCTCGCGCTCTGCCTCATTGGCATTGTGCTTTTGCAGCGATCCGAAGGTGGCGGCCTTGGCATGGGCGGTGGCGGCGACGTCATGACCGGCCGTGCGGCAGCGACGGCCTTGGCCAAACTGACATGGATTTTCGCCATCGGTTTTATCGCCACCTCAATCACGCTCACGGTTCTGGCCCGGCAGGAAGCCGCAAGCTCTTCGGTGATGGATGGGGTTGTGCTCGACGGTGAAGACCCCGCTGCCACGGATGCACCGGCTCTGCCGTCTGGCGCTGATCTCTTGCCGCCGTCCGCCTCGGACGCGCCGCAGAGCGCACCGCGCGCCGACTAATCCGCAGACGAAACGCTCGCGCTGCGCGCGGCCTAATCTTCAAAGATTAACAAGACCTTGAGAGTTGAGGGGAAATTCCCCTCAACATGTTGCGGTTTGGTTGCGCGGGATGGCCGAATCTGTTACTTCTTAAATCCCGTGAACACCGTTGTTTTGAGCAGAGGCCAGCCGGTCGAGAGATCGGCGCAAATGGTCATTGGAGCAACGTTCAGACCAAAAATTCGGACTATCACGGGAGCATCTCCAGCCCATGGCACGCTACGTATTCATCACCGGCGGTGTGGTTTCTTCTCTTGGCAAAGGCCTCGCCTCTGCCGCTTTGGGCGCTTTGTTGCAGGCCCGTGGCTATTCGGTGCGGTTGCGTAAGCTGGACCCCTATCTGAACGTCGACCCCGGCACGATGAGCCCGTTTGAGCATGGCGAGGTGTTCGTCACCGACGATGGCGCGGAAACCGATCTGGACCTCGGCCACTACGAGCGGTTCACCGGTGTTTCGGCGCGCATGACCGATTCCGTGTCCTCCGGCCGCATCTACACCAATGTGTTGGAAAAAGAGCGTCGCGGCGATTACCTCGGCAAGACGATTCAGGTGATTCCGCATGTCACCAACGAGATCAAAGACTTCCTCGCCGTGGGCGATGATGAGGTCGATTTCATGCTCTGCGAGATCGGCGGCACCGTGGGTGACATCGAGGGCCTGCCCTTCTTCGAAGCCATCCGCCAATTCGCCCAAGACCGCCCGCGTGGCCAGTGTATCTTCATGCACCTGACGCTCCTGCCCTACATCGCGGCCTCCGGCGAACTGAAAACCAAACCGACGCAGCACTCCGTCAAAGAGTTGCGCACCATCGGGTTGCAGCCGAACGTTCTGGTCTGCCGCTCCGAACATCCGATTCCGGAGAAAGAGCGCGAAAAAATCGCGCTGTTCTGTAACGTCCGCAAAGAGGACGTGATCGCCGCGCCCGATCTGAAATCCATCTATGAGGCGCCGCTCGCATACCACCGCGAAGGTCTCGATCAGGCGGTGCTCGACGCGTTCAACATCGCGCCCGCGCCGAAGCCCGATCTCTCGACGTGGCACGACGTCGCAGACCGGATTTTCAACCCCGAGGGCGAGGTCAAAGTCGCCATCGTCGGCAAATACGTCCAGCTCGAAGACGCCTATAAATCCATCGCAGAGGCGCTCACCCATGGCGGCATGGCCAACCGGGTGAAGGTCAATGTCGAATGGGTCGATGCGGAAACCTTCGAGCATGAAGACGCCGCCCCCCATCTCGAAGGCTTTGACGCCATCCTCGTGCCCGGCGGTTTTGGCGAGCGCGGCACGGAAGGCAAGATCAAAGCGGCGCAATTCGCCCGCGAACGCAAGGTGCCCTACCTCGGCATCTGTCTCGGCATGCAAATGGCGGTGATCGAAGCAGCGCGGAACCTCGCGGGCATCCCCACGGCCGGCTCCGAGGAATTCGACCATGAAGCCGGGAAAAAGCGTTTCGAGCCGGTGGTTTACCACCTCAAAGAATGGGTGCAGGGCAACCACACCGTGCAGCGCAAGGCCGATGACGACAAGGGCGGCACCATGCGTCTGGGCGCCTATACCGCCTCGCTCAAAGAGGGCTCGAAAGTCGCCGAGATTTACGGATCGACCAAGATCGAGGAACGCCACCGTCACCGCTATGAGGTGGACACGAAATACCGTGAACAGCTTGAGAAATGCGGCCTGATCTTCTCTGGCATGTCGCCGGACGGGCGCCTGCCGGAGATTGTCGAAGCCACGGATCACCCTTGGTACATTGGGGTGCAATATCATCCGGAGCTCAAATCGAAGCCCTTCGCGCCCGCGCCGCTGTTCCGCGACTTCATCCGCGCGGCGAAAGAGAATTCGCGTTTGGTGTAAGCCTCAAACGCAATGGAAAAGAGACTAAGGCGTCCTTCGGGGCGCCTTTTTTCGTCTTTAATGCAGGCTCAGAAGCACCTCAATGTCGCGCAAGGACAGGCGCTGCATCAGATGGCGCTCCTCACCGTTGAGGCTTTTGCCCTCCTCGATCATCCCCATCACCAGCCCCGCAATCTCTGCTGTCGGTTGGTAATAGAGTTCAGGATGCTCCTCGCTGAGCACCTTCACCAGACGGCTCAGAATTTTCTTTTGCTTCTCCGAGTCGAGATCGGATTTTTTATCCTGAAGCATGACCTGCACCTTTCGCTTTGACGTGACGACGTGATCCACCTTAGCCGGGGATGATTGCGATAAAATTGATTTCTCGCCGATGTCGCGACAAAAATCGAAGGGCGCACCAGATCACGCGCCAGATTACGCACCAGATCACTCAGGGGCAGTCCCCGCCGAAAAGCTCGCCAAAGCCTGCGCCAGATCGACCCCCTGCTCGCCCGCTTGCATCAGCCCCTGATAGGTGCCCTGCCGATCTTCGGCGCTCCTATGCTGGTTGACCTTCCATTTGCCCTCAAGCCGCTCTGGCCGGAACCGCAACCCCACGATGCCACGTTTCAACGCCGCCACATAGGGCACTGGCGCGTCCGACACGGTCCAGGGCTCCGCACGGCCCGCCTCATGCCGGTGGGTCAGCGCCTCAAGATGGGCCCCCAACCCTTCCGTGTCATTGAACGCCTCAAACGCCCCATGGGCATGGACCACGATATAGGCCCATGTCGGCACGACTTTGCCATCCACCCGTTTCGATGGATAAAACGACGGCGAGACGTAGGCCTGCGGACCTTGAAAAATCAGCACAGATCGCGCACCCGCCAGTTTCCAATG
The DNA here is from genome assembly GCF_020524585.1 of Celeribacter naphthalenivorans. Lineage (GTDB taxonomy): Bacteria > Pseudomonadota > Alphaproteobacteria > Rhodobacterales > Rhodobacteraceae > Celeribacter > Celeribacter naphthalenivorans. The sequence continues at coordinate 124,159 of NZ_JAIVLK010000005.1, read as the reverse complement.
CGCATTGGCCCGCGCCAGATGAGTCTCGATCACGGTCTCGCCGTCGGCCTCATAGACCACCACCGGCACATGCGAAATCTCGATGCCTTCGTCATGTGGCGTGACAAGCGCGGCAAAGCCGATCTCCGCCATCACATGGCGCAGCATCGCGGGATCGTCGATGGCGGAATTGTTCGGTCGGTACATGGCGCGGCCTCCTGTTGCTCCGGCCCTATCACGCCTGTCCCTTCATAGCAGCAAGAAAGACTCAAAAAAACGGATCACCCGCGCAGGTCTTTCGGACTTTCCATCACGATATAAGAGGTGATTGCGGCGACATTCGGCACTGTGCCCAAAACCTCGGTATGAAATCGTTTATAGGCATTCAAATCCGCCGCTTCGACGCGCAGCAGGTATTCGAACGCCCCCGCGATATTGTGACATTCCTTGACCTCGAAAGCGGTCTCCATCGCCGCCTCAAAGCCTTTTTGCGAGGCCTTGTTGTGCACAGACAGACCCACGGTGATATAGGCCAGAAACCCCTGCCCGACCTGATCGCGATCAATCACCGCCCGGTAGCCCCGGATCACGCCCAGACGCTCCAACTCGCTCACCCGGCGCGAGGTGGCGGAGGGCGACAGACCGATACGGTCTGCCAGATCGAGATTGCTCAATCGCCCTTCCCGCGCCAGTTCACGCAATATCTTTTCGTCGATTTGATCCATAGCCGTGATGTCTTGCAAAAAACCTCTATTCGCACAGGATATTTGCACGCCCATTGCACAAGAGAAAGATTAATCTCGCCGCCATGGACATGACACTCTTCCTCGCCCTTCTGGCCTTCGCCTTCGTCACCTCGGTCACGCCGGGGCCGAACAACCTGATGCTCCTGGCCTCGGGCGCCAACTTTGGCCTGAAACGGTCGTTGCCGCATATGGCCGGGATCACGCTCGGGTTCACCTCGATGGTGTTCATCGTCGGGCTGGGGCTGGCCGAAGCCTTTGAAACCTTTCCGCTGTTGCGTCAGGTCATGCTGATCGTCGCGGTGCTCTATATGCTGTGGCTGGCGTGGAAAATCGCCCATGCCTCCGCGCCCAAGGAGGGCGAAGCGGACGGTAAACCGATGACCCTGTTGCAAGCCGCCGCCTTTCAATGGGTCAATCCAAAAGCCTGGATCATGGCCATCGGCGCGCAGACCAATTACGCGCAGGACACCACATGGATCGCGGCGGGGATCGTCGCCATCGGGTTTATGTTCATGAACGTGCCAGCGATCACCATCTGGGCCCGGCTCGGTCAGGAAATGCGTCGCATTTTGACCAATCCGCGCCGTTTGGTGGCGTTTAACTGGACAATGGCCGCTCTTTTGGTCGCCTCTCTGCTGCCGATCCTTTTCCATTAAGAAACCGTCATATATGAGTGGTTAAAGCGGCAAAGAATTTGTGCCGCGCCACGCGGTTTTAGACATGGGAGACAGGAGCGCATCATGAGCTTTGACAAAGAAGCCCAGGACTGGTTGGAAGCGGAACTCGCGGACACGCTGGACGAGGAATGGGAGATTGAGCTTGAAGACTCCATCCTGTCGCGTGAAATCAAGAAGATTTACCAGAAAGAGCATCCCGACATGCTCGAACGCTCGGTCTATTTTCGCGAACTGCTGCGGCTTCAGGCGGAATTGATCAAGCTGCACGATTGGGTGGAAGAGACCGGTCAGAAGGTCGTCGTGCTGTTCGAAGGCCGCGACTCAGCGGGCAAAGGTGGCGTGATCAAACGCATCACCCAGCGCCTCAATCCGCGTGTTGTGCGCGTCGTGGCGCTCCCCGCGCCGTCTGATCGGGAAAAATCGCAATGGTATTTCCAACGCTACGTGCCGCACCTGCCGGCGGCAGGCGAAATGGTGCTGTTTGACCGCTCATGGTACAACCGTTCGGGCGTCGAGCGCGTCATGGGCTTTGCCGATGAGGATCAGGTCGAACAATTTTTCCAAGACGTTCCCGAATTCGAACGCATGTTGGTGCGCTCCGGGATCAAGGTGATCAAATACTGGTTCTCGATCACCGACGAGGAACAGCAGATGCGATTCCTCATGCGCATTCACGACCCGATGAAACAGTGGAAACTCTCGCCGATGGACCTGCAATCGCGCATCCGGTGGGAAGATTACACCAAGGCGAAGGAAGACACCTTCTTCCGCACCAACATCCCCGAGGCGCCGTGGTATATCGTCGAAGGCAACGACAAGAAACGCGCGCGGCTGAATTGCATCGACCATTTGCTGTCGCTCTTCGATTACGACGAGATACCGCATGAGGACGTGCATCTGCCAGAGCGGATTTACAAGAAAGATTACGAGCGCGCCGTGTTGCCGCCGGAGCTTTACGTGCCGCGGAAATACTGAGCCTTATGATCGAACGCCCGCAGCCTCGCGGGCGTTTCTTTTGACGCGCGAGAACGTGATGCCCGCAGAGGCTTCCCCAAGCCCGCGCCCTGCCCTATATCCTCTCTTATGTTTGGCGATTTTCTCAAAACCCTGCTGCAACCGGCGCCTCAGCCACTCAAAGACAGTGATGCGCGCCGCGCGATGGCCGCGCTTTTGGTGCGCGTGGCCCGCTCTGACGGCGTCTATGCCCCCGAAGAGGCGCAGCGGATCGAAAAGCTCTTGATGACCCGCTATCAGCTTGGTCCATTTGAGGCCGCGAGCCTACGTGCCGAAGCCGAACAATTGGAAGCCGAAGCGCCCGACACCGTGCGCTTTACCCGCGCGCTGAAAGAGGCCGTGCCCTATGAGGAGCGCATCCATGTGATCGAGGGGCTGTGGTCCGTCGTTCTGGCCGATGGGGTGCGCGATCAGGATGAGGATGCTTTGCTGCGTCTGGTTGCGAACCTCTTGGGCGTCAAGGATCAAGACAGCGCTTTGGCGCGGCAACGGGTTGAGGCCAGCCTTTAAGCCAGCTTTTAAAGACGTCCCCAGCGGGAATCGTCTTCCTCTGCGACCGGAAACTCCAAACAACCTGCACGCGATCACCTCGCTGAATCGCCCCCAACCCCGCCTAAGCCCTAGGCGAGAGCCCTAGATTTGATCAAAAACCCGGCGGGACGCTGCGGCATTCTGCTGATGATTGTTGCATCTGCCGAAAGATTAGCCCTAACTCTTGGCAATGCTGACCAAAGATTCAAATTCCGAAACGCCCGTCATCGAAATCCGTGATTTGCACAAATCCTACGGAGACCTCGAAGTGTTGAAAGGCGCCTCCATGACCGCGCCCCGCGGCCATGTGACCTCGCTCATCGGCTCGTCGGGGTCGGGGAAATCCACGCTTTTGCGCTGTGCCAACCTGTTGGAGGACAGCCAGAAGGGCGAGATTCTGTTCAATGGCGAACCCATCAGTTGGAAGGGCGAAGGCCTGCACCGTCGCCCGGCGGATCGCAAACAGGTCACCCGCATCCGCACCAACCTGTCGATGGTGTTCCAGCAGTTCAACCTCTGGGCCCATATGACCATCCTGCAAAACGTCATGGAAGCACCGATCACGGTGATGGGCCGTGACCGCAAGGAGGTCGAGGAAAAGGCCCGGATGTATCTCGACAAGGTCGGCATCGGCGACAAATGCGATGTTTACCCGGCGCAGATGTCAGGCGGCCAGCAACAGCGGGCGGCGATTGCCCGCGCGCTCTGCATGGAACCGCAGGCATTGTTGTTCGACGAACCCACCTCCGCGCTCGATCCCGAGCTCGAACAAGAGGTGATCAAGGTGATCAAGGCGCTGGCCGAAGAGGGCCGCACGATGATCATCGTGACCCATGACATGCGCATGGCCGCGGATATTTCCGACCATGTCGTGTTCCTCCACAAAGGGCTGATCGAGGAGGAGGGCAAGCCGTCCGACCTCTTTGGCGCGCCCAAATCCGAACGGCTCAAACAGTTCCTCAGCGCGACTGTTCCGGCCTAATCATAAGCGCTATTTACGGGAGACATTCATGAAGAACATCCTTCTTTCCGCCGCCGCCCTCGCCCTTTTGGCAGGCGCTGCCTCCGCCGAGACCATCCGTCTGGGCACCGAGGGCGCCTACCCTCCGTACAACTACATCGACGACAACGGCGAAGTGGCCGGTTTCGAACGCGTGCTGGGCGACGAGCTTTGCGCCCGCGCCGAGCTGGAATGCGAATGGGTGACCAACGACTGGGATTCGATCATCCCGAACCTCCTGTCCGGCAACTACGATGCCATCATCGCCGGCATGTCGATCACCGACGCCCGCAAGGAGAAGATCGACTTTTCCGAAAACTACACCCCGCCGTCCTATTCCTCCTATGCCGCCATGTCTGAAGGCGTGGACCTCGAAGGTGGCGTGATCGCGGCACAGGCCTCGACGATCCAGTCTCAACACGTTGTCGACACCGGCGCCACCCTTTTGGAATTCCCGTCCTTCGAGGACAGCCTCGCCGCCATGCTCGCAGGCGAAGCGGATGCGGTCTTTGCCGACAAAGACACGCTCGTGCCCGTGGTCGAAGAAGGCACCGCCATGTGGGTGGGGGAAGACGTCGCCCTGTCCATCGGCATCGGCATGGGGTTCCGCAAATCCGACCCGGAACTGCGCGCCAAATTCGACACGGCCATCGCCTCCATGAAGGAAGACGGCACGCTCAACGAGATGATCCTCGAATATCTGGGTGATGACAGCCCGATCTTCGAATAATCCCATCTCGTAACATTTCGGGCGGGGCGCGAACGCGCGGCCTGCCCTTTCCCGATCCCCGCCAAACAGGTGTCCCATCTTTTCCTATTGCGCCGATCCTGACACGCTTGACCGCCTTGCCTGGCTCAGCTGTTACCTGACGACCGGAAAGCACATGTCTTTCTACGCCTCCTTCGGGACGGTGCTTTTGCTTTTGGCGGTCACCGCCCCTCTGGCGCTTGGGTTTGGATTTGGCGCCGCGGCCGGATCGCGCTCGCATCTTGTTCCCGTGAAATGGCTCTCGAACCTCTATATGGCCATCGTGCGCGGCGTGCCGGACATCGCGTTTTTCCTGTTTTTCGTCATCGCACTCGACCAAGGTCTTGAGTGGATGCGCCATCAGGTTCTCTGTTCTGACTGGGATCAGCCGATCCGTCAGGGCAATGATTTCGTCGTCTGCGCCGCAGCCAAGCTGCCGCAGAACTCCGCCCCCGAGGTCTATCACCAGATTTACGGCTTTGCCCTTGCGGTGCTGACCTTTGCCATCGTCTTTGGTGCCTTCGCGGGCAATGTGATTGCGGGCGCTTTCAAAGCCGTGCCCCATGGCCAGATCGAGACCGCCGAGGCTTATGGCATGACCAAGCGCCAGACATTCTGGCGCATCATGGTGCCGCAGATGTGGACCTATGCCCTGCCCGGTCTGTCGAACCTCTGGATGGTTCTGATCAAGGCAACGCCTTTGCTGTTCCTCTTGGGTGTCGAGGATGTGGTCTATTGGGCCAAGGAGCTGGGCGGCACCAAGACCGCGCGCTTCACCGACTACCCGCATGGCGACTGGCGAATGTATTATTTCTTTGGGCTTCTGGTGTTCTACCTGCTGTTCACCAAAGTCTCCGAAGTGGTCCTGAGCCGCATCACCCGCAAGCTGTCTCACGGCCAAGCCACCGCCGCAGGCGAAGCCATGCGCAAGGCGGGAGCGGGCGCATGAGCTGTTCAGAGACCATCGCAAGCTACGCCTTCCGGTCTTTGGGTTTTGGCGAACGCCGCTTGCCGACTACCGACATCACGCTTTGCGATCAGGTCACGCTGATCGGCTCGGGCATGTTGTGGAATATCTATTTTGGCCTCTTGGCGATCCTTTTGGGCTTTTTCTCCGCCCAAGCGATTGCCTTGGCGAAAGCTTCCTCGAACAAGGCCGTCCGCAAACCCGCCGAATGGTTCATCTTCGTGTTCCGCGGCTCGCCTTTGTTCATCCAGTTCTTCTTTGGCTACTTCCTCTTCCTGAGCCTCAAACAGGCCTTTCCGCAGTTCGACAACCTGACGGACGCCTGGCTTGGTGCCGCGATTGTTCTTTGGCTCAACACCACCGCCTATTCCGCCGAGATCTTCTTTGGCGCGCTCATGGCCGTGCCGAAAGGCGATCTGGAAAGCGCCGATGCCTATGGGTTTTCCGGTTGGCCGCGCTTTCGTCGCATCGTCTGGCCGACCATGCTGCGGCTTGCCTGGCCCGCCTATACCAATGAGGCGATCTTTATCTTTCACTCGACCACGCTGGTGTTCTTCTCCGGCTTCCCGGCCTTGCAGCAAAAAGGCGACGCGCTCTATTACGCCTCCTATTTTGCCGACAAGACCTTTAACCCCTTCATCCCCTATCCGATTTTGGCGGGCTATTTCGTGCTGGTGACGCTGTGCATCATCACCGTCTTTGGCCTGATCGGAAAACGGCTGAACCGTCACCTGCCGCAGGGCCGCACAAAACGCCCCCGGCTTATGTCGCAAATCTTCAGATAGTGTGCTTTCATGATCTCCCCCCACGGCTGGCTTGCCCAGAACCCCCATGTCAAAACCATTCGCGTCGCAGCCGCCGACCTCAACGGTCAGGCCCGAGGCAAACGCATGTCGGCGCGCTATGCCGATAAGGTCGAGACCGAAGGCACGCGGTTCCCGCTGTCGGTTCTGAACCTCGACATCTGGGGCGAGGACATTGAGGACAGCCCTCTCGTGTTCGAGAGCGGCGATCAGGACGGGGTGCTTTTGCCGACCGAACGCGGCTTTCTGCCCCTGCCGTGGCTTCAGGGCGCGCCGACCGCGCTTTTGCCTATGTGGATGTTCCGCGAAGATGGCAGCCCCTTTGACGGCGACCCGCGCCAAGCACTGGCGCGCGTGCTGGAGCGCTACAAGGCCAGGGGCCTGACCCCCGTGGTCGCGACCGAGCTTGAGTTCTACCTGATCGACGACAGTTCGCGTCAGCTGCGCATCCCGCGCTCGCCGCGCTCCGGCAAACGCCGCCCCGGTGCGGAAACGCTGGCGCTGCGTGCACTCGACGCCTTCGACATCTTTTTCTCAGAGCTCTTTGAAGCCTGCGAAGCGATGGACATCCCGGCGGATACCGCGATCTCCGAGGCGGGCCTTGGCCAGTTCGAGATCAACCTCGCCCATTCCCCCGACGCGTTGAAAGCCGCCGATGACGCCTGGCTCTTCAAACTGATGGTCAAGGGTCTGGCTCGCAAACACGGGTTTGCCGCCTCTTTCATGGCGAAACCCTATGACGAATACGCCGGCAACGGCATGCACACCCATTTCTCGATGCTCGATGAGAACGGCGACAATATCTTTGACGATGGCTCGACGGCGGGCACCGATATGATGCGTCACGCCATCGCCGGGTGTCTTTCTGCGATCCCGGATTCGACCATTCTGTTCGCGCCCCATGGCAATTCTTACGACCGTCTCGTGCCGGGTGCGCACGCGCCGACGCGGATTTGTTGGGGCTATGACAACCGCACGGCCGCCGTGCGTGTGCCGGGTGGCTCGCACAAGGCCCGCCGGATCGAACATCGTGTCTCGGGCGGTGACGTGAACCCGCATCTGATGATCGCCGCCATTCTGGGCGCCGCGCTCATCGGCATGGAAGACGAAATGACAGCGCCCCCTGCGATCACCGGCAACGCCTATGCCCAGGGTCTGCCGGAGATGCCCGGCGACTGGGGCACCGCGATCGACACCTTTGCGGCCTCGCCCGTGATGAAGCGCATCTTCCCCGAAGAGCTGGTGCGTAACCTGACCCTGACCAAACGTCAGGAGCTTCGCGACTGGGCCGAGCTGACGCCCGAGGAGCAGGTCGAGCTGTATCTGGACACGGTTTAAGCGGGCTTCCCGATATTTGATCAAATCCTTGCGTTTCACTGCATGCCCCCTTGTCGGGCCTGCGGCGAAGCGCTAGCGTCGGGGCATTCCAACGCTTTTGGTGACTTATGAAACTCGGCATTCTGCAATGCGGACACGCGCCTGACCCCGTCGCGCAAATTCACGGGGATTTCACTTTGATGTTCAAACGCCTGTTTGATCGCCCGGATTTTTCCTACGAATATTGGGACGTCGAGCATATGGACTTCCCGAAAGGCCCCGAGGACGCCGACGCCTGGCTGTTGACCGGCTCGAAACACGGCGCTTATGAGGACCACCCTTTCATCAAACCGCTCGAAGCACTGATCCGCGACATCCATGCCTCTGGCCGTCGGATGTTGGGCATCTGCTTCGGCCATCAGATCATCGCCAAGGCTCTGGGCGGCACGGTCGAGAAATACGCGGGCGGTTGGGCCGTCGGACGGCAAGCTTATGACATCCCGCCTTTGGGGCATATTCACCTGAACGCCTGGCATCAGGATCAGGTGACTCGCCTGCCCGAAGGCGCCGAAGTACTGGGCGGCAATGATTTTTGCACCAACGCGGCGCTGGTCTATGATGACAGCATCCTGACCATCCAACCGCACCCGGAGCTTGGCCCCGCGATCATCGCCGACTACCTCAAGGCGCGCGCGAATGACCCCGCCTACCCCGCCGATCTCATCGCGCGGGCGAAAGATGAAAACGACAAACCGACCGATGACAAACGCTTCGCGGATCTCATGGCCGCGTTTCTCGAACAAGGGCGGGAGGCCCTGATCTGATGGAGTTTCTCGACCAACTGCCCGAAGCCGCTTTGGAGTATCTCGACGGGCGCAGGCTCGATGAGGTGGAATGCATCGTCGCCGATCTGTCCGGCATCGCCCGTGGCAAGGCCATGCCCGCCGCGAAATTCGCCAAACAGACGCATTTCTACCTGCCGAACTCGATTTTCCTTCAGGCCATCAACGGCGATTGGGTCGATGACGCCGATGCGCCCTTTACCGAACCCGACATGGTTCTGGTCCCGGATTTCGAAACCGCGACAGCCGCACCCTGGACTGGGGATTTGACGCTTCAGGTCATCCATGATGTGCTGGATCAAAAAGGCGAAATGGTGCCCACGGCCCCGCGCAACGTGTTGAAACGTGTGGTTCAGCTCTACCATGATCAGGGCTGGGACCCGATTGTGGCGCCGGAGATGGAATTCTTCCTCGTCGCCCGCAATACCGACCCGAACCAACCGATCGAGCCCCCCATCGGGCGCACCGGGCGTCGTGCGGCCCAGCGTCAGGCCTATTCCATGTCGGCGGTGGACGAATACGGGCCCATTATCGACGACATCTATGACTTTGCCGAAGCGCAGGGCCTCGAGATCGACGGCATCCTTCAGGAAGGCGGCGCCGGTCAGATCGAGATGAACCTGCGGCACGGCGATCCCGTGAAGCTTGCCGATGAGATGTTCTATTTCAAACGGCTGATCCGCGAAGCCGCCCTGCGCCACGATTGTTTCGCGACCTTCATGGCGAAACCCATTCAGGACGAGCCGGGGTCCGCGATGCACATCCACCACTCGGTGGTGGACATCAACACCGGCGAGAATATTTTCTCCAACCCGGACGGCTCCGAGTCCGAGGCCTTCATGCATTTCATCGCGGGGCTGCAAAATCACACGCCCTCCGCCATCGCCATGCATGCGCCCTATGTGAACAGCTATCGCCGCTACGTCCGCGATTTCGCCGCCCCGATTAACCTCGAATGGGGCCGTGACAACCGCACCACGGGGCTTCGCGTGCCGATCTCGGGCCCCGAGGCGCGCCGGATCGAGAACCGTCTGCCGGGCATGGATGTGAACCCCTATCTGTCGATCGCGGCCTCTCTGGCCTGTGGCTATCTCGGCCTCATTGAGCGCCGCGAACCGCGCGCGGAATATATCGGGGACGCCTACGCCTCCGCCGATGGCATCCCGGACACGCTGTCCCGCGCGCTCGATCTTTTGGAAAACTCCACGCAGATGCAGGATGTCTTGGGCCCGGATTTCGTCCGCGTCTACCTTCAGGTCAAACGCGCCGAAAACGATGCCTATCTTCAGGTCATCAGCCCCTGGGAGCGCGAGCATCTTTTGCTCAATGTCTGAGGGTATCGCGTTCAAAATCAGGGGCCTTCGGGCCCCTTTTTCATGGCCATTCGCACCGCACCGCAGCATGTGAAATTTTTGCGAAATTCCGCCGCCCCAGACGCGCAGCACTAGATTTTTCACCACCGAACACTTACAGTAAATCCGAAAGAAGAATTCCAAAAAGGTGAAAATATGAGTCTCGGGCCCAATGTCTACGACGCCGAACCGATCCCGGAAGAGGCACGCGCCATCGTCGAACAACTGCTGAAATCCGGCGATCTGTTCCGCTACACGGCTGCGAAAGACGCCCCCGTGACGCTTTTGGAACAGGAATTCGCCGAGATGCTGGGCGCGAAATATGCCCTCGCCGTGGCCTCTTGCTCCGCCGCTCTGTTCCTGTCCTTGAAGGCCCTGAACCTGCCGCGCGACGCCAAGGTCTTGATCCCCGCCTTCACCTTTGCCGCTGTGCCCTCCTCCATCGTGCACGCCGATTGCAAACCGGTTCTCGTGGAATGCGGTGACAACTACCGCATTGATCTCGATGACTTTTATGCCAAGATCGAAGACGCCGACGCCGTGATGATCTCCCACATGCGCGGTCACACGTCGGACATGGATGCGATCAAAGCCGCCTGTGACGCGAAGAACATCCCGCTGATCGAGGATGCCGCGCATTCGCTGGGCACCGTTTGGGACGGGCAGAACATCGGCACCATCGGCAAGATCGGCTGTTTCTCCTTCCAGTCCTACAAGCTGTTGAACGCGGGCGAAGGTGGCATCATGATCACCGATGATCCCGAAGTCATGGCCCGCGCCGTCATCATGTCCGGCGCCTATGAGCACAATTGGGGCAAGCACAATCCGCAGCGCGACAATGCGCTGGCCGAGGCCTTTGCCAAATGGCAGAACCAGCTGCCGCTCTACAACACGCGCCTGTCGAACATGTCCGCGACCCTCGTGCGCCCGCAGTTGGGTGAGGTTGCGCGTCGTGTGGCCGATGGTCGCCGCAACCACGATTACACCGCCGCCCGTCTGGAAAGCTCGCCGTTTTTGACCGTGCCCGCCAAGCTCGACAAAGAGGTCCGCGCGCCCGACAGCCTGCAATTCAACCTCGTTGATTTCAGCCGCGAAGAGGCCATTGCGTTTCAGAATGCCGCGAAAGCCCGCGGTGTGTCGGTGCAGGTCTTTGGCCTCTCGACCGACAACGCACGTGCGTTTTGGAACTGGCAATTCCTGGGCGAGACGCCCGAGCTGCCGAAAACCCGCGAGATGCTATCCAAGGCCTGCGACACCCGCCTGCCTGCGCGGTTGACCGAAGAGGATTGCGATTTCATCGCCGACGCGCTGATCTCTGCGGCGGCCGAAGTCAAAGCGGTGAAAGTCGCCGCCGAGTAAACCGGCCCCACATGACTTCGAAACGCCTCCCCTCGCGGGAGGCGTTTTGCGTTACAACAGCTTGAGATAACCGCCCAGCCACGGATATTGCGCCACCACCGGATCGACGACCTGGTCCTGCAACAAAGGCTCCAACTGCTTGGCAATTTCGGTGGCCATTTCCGACATCCCGTCGCGCCGCACGGTGAGCGAAATTTTCCGCGACAAAGGCGCGACCGGCAAGGGAATGGCCTCGATCTCATCGGCATAGCGCCCGGCGTTCAACACGCCCAGAGACGACAGCACGGTCCAGCCCGAGCCGCCCGCCACCATCGCCAAAATCGCGCGGTAACTGTCCAACTCGAAGCGATGTGTCAGCGTCATCCCCTCGCTGCTCAAATGGTCCGCCAACATCCGCCCCATCACATGGCGGCGCGTGTATTGGATCAGCGGCAGTTTTCCCGGCGCGTCATGTTGGCCCTTCGGCACCACCGCCACAAAGGGGTCCTGCAACAAAGGGTGCCGCTCGAACCACTCGGCACTCTCGCCCAGCTCCGCCGCCACGATCACATCGAGCGCGCGGTTTTCCAACCGATCCAGCAGGCGGTGCGACGGCCCGGTCTCCAATTCGAACCGCGTTTCGGTCAGCCGCCCCGCCATCTGCGTTATCATCATCGGGGTCACGGAAGCCTCGAAATCCTCGACCATCCCCAGGCGCAACTGGCCCAAATGGCTCAGATCCAGCCCGGCAATCTCTGAGCGCGCGCGGGCCGCTTCCAACAGGATGCTCTGCGCCCGACGCCGCAACACGCGCCCCGCAGGCGTCAGGCTCATCGGGCGTTCGCGCCGGTTGATCAACTCGGTGCCCAGCGCGGTTTCCAGGTTCGAGATTTGCTGCGACACGGCGGATGGCGAGGCCCCAAGACGTTTCGCGGCGGCGGAGACCGACCCTTCTTCGGCCACAGCAAGAAACACCTCGACGCCCCAGAGGGTCAACCGCCCAACCTTGTCACTCATCCCAACGACCTCCCGTTTCCTTTGCTGCCCTAAATACTCAAAAAAGCTCACAGAAAAAAGAAAACCCTGATCCTCGGGATCAGGGTTTGCATGAGTGTCAAAGCGGGCCGCTTATTTCATCTTCGACAGCTTGTCCTGAAGATCGGCGAGCTGTTTCTTGATCTCGCTCAGGTCTTCCTTGGTCTCTTCCGGCTCAGCGCTCGGCCCCGACCAGTTTTGGCCCATACCGCTTGCCATACCGCCGGTCATCGCCTTGATGAACGCCTCCTGCTGGGCCTGAAGCGCCTCGAAGCCCGGGATTTGCGTACCGAAATTCTGCATCATCTGCTCCTGGCCCTGACGCAGCATGTCGAAACTTTGCGCCAGAAATTGCGGCACGACGGATTGAATGTCGGTCGTGTAGCTGCGCACCAGATCGGTCAGAACGCCCAAAGGCAGCACGTTTTCGCCACGGCTTTCGTGTTCCGCGATGATTTGCAAAAGATATTGACGGGTCAGGTCATCGCCGGATTTCAGATCGACGATCTGCACGTCACGCCCCTCACGGATAAATCCCGCGATGTCTTCGAGCGTCACGTAATCCGAGGTTTCCGTATTATAAAGCCGCCGCGACGCATAGCGTTTGATCAGCAGCGGCCCGGAGGTATCCGCAGTTTTTTTATCTGTGGCCATATTGGGCTCCCCTCCCTTTATTGGCAATGAAGCGAGCCTAAGCGAGCAATGCTGCAAAAGCAAAAGAAATCCGGCCAGAAATGTTAACGCAACCAGGACGTGCATATGCCCTGCAAACCATAAAAAAACGGGCCCCCGAGGAGAGAGGCCCGTTTCGCGATCCACATTTTCAGGGAGGAGGAAAAAATGCGGAGAGGTTACTCGTACTGACGTCTAACGCTTACTTCGCCGTCGCTTTTTTCGCGGCTTTGGTCATTTCATCCGTCGCTTTTTTGGCAGCGGCGGTCATGTCTTCGCCCATGTCTTTGCCAGCGGCCAGCATCAGTTCGACGGTTTCCATCTGAACTTTCTTGGCCACCTCAGCGAAAGCAGCCATGTTTTCGGCGGCCATTTCAGCTTGGGCGGAGGCGAAATCGGTCATCGCCTTGGTGTAATCGGTCGGCTCTTCTTTCACGGCGGTGATTTCGGAGACTTTGCTCAGCGTGTCTTTGGTCCACTTCGAGGAAATCTCGGTGGATTTCTCGGCGGCTTCGATCGCCACTTTGGACATTTTCTCTGCGAGGGAGGCTTGGGTTTTGAAGCTCTCCTGCATCGCAGACATATCAATCGGGAAAGAGCCCATCATGTCTTTCATCATCTTCGAAAAATCGTCGGTCTTGGCCATATCACGTAGTCCTTCTGGCATTTTGCGAAATCGGCCCTTACCGGTCTGGCATGGGTTTTCGCTTTGGTCTGCGCTTCTGAACGCCTGTTCAGCTCGCGTCTGCACAAACAATATGCATGCCGCAGCGCAGAAAATCAAGTGATTTATGCTGCACTGCGGCAAAATACAGGAAATATCGAGATTTCAGTCACTTGCTGTGACGCAAGCCCAGAAACGTCAGGGCGTCGCTTGGGATTTGACGTAATTCCCGGGCGCCGGACCAAGGATCTCCGCCCCCGAATCGCCGGGAATACGCGCAGGGATCATCTTGCCCGACCGCGCATGCAGCCATTTCTCCCACCGTGGCCACCAGGAGCCTTGATGGAACTGCGCCCCGGCTTTCCACTCTTGCGGCGGCAGGCTCAGGTCCGTGTTTGTGTAATGGCCGTATTTCTTTTTCGACGGCGGATTGACGATCCCCGCGATGTGGCCGCTCTCGGACAGGATAAAGGTCTTATTCTTCGACCCCATCTGGCGAATGCCGTTGTAGGAACTGTCCCAAGCCGCGATGTGATCGGTCTCGCAACCGATGGCGCAAAGCGGCACGGTGACGTCCGACAACTGCACCCTCGTGCCGCAAATCGGGAACCCCGTGGTAGCCAGCTCATCGCGCTGACACAGGCCGCGCAGATACTGCACCGCCATCTTGCCCGGAAGATTGGTCGCGTCGCCGTTCCAATACAACAGATCAAAGGCCGGCGGCGCTTCGCCCATCATATAGCTGCGAATGGCGGGCTGATAGATCAGGTCGTTGGAGCGCAGATAGGAAAACGTCCGGTTCATGTAGAGCGATTTCATCAAGCCGGTGCGCTTGGCCTCCGCCTCAATCCCATCGACGAAATCGTCATCGAGGAAAACACCCACCTCGCCCTGATCGGAGAAATCCGTGAGCGTCGTAAAGAAGGTCGCAGATTTCACCGAGGTGTCGCCGCGCTGTTTCATCAGCCCCAGCGTGATCGACAGCGTCGTCCCCGCGATGCAATAGCCGATCACGTTGATCTTTGGCTCAGCCGTGATCTTTTTGACCTGTTCGATGGCGGTCAGAAAGCCCTCCTCGACATAGTCATCCATGCCCACATCGGCATAGCCCTCATTCGGGTTGATCCAGGAGACGATGAAAACCGTGTAGCCCTGTTCCGTGATCCATTTGATCAGCGAGTTCTGTTCGCGCAGATCGAGGATGTAGAATTTGTTGATCCAGGGCGGAAAGATCAAAAGCGGCGTCTTATGCACCTCTTCGGTCAGGGGCGCATATTGGATCAGCTCGAACATCCGGTTGCGAAACACCACCGACCCTTTCGAGGTGCCGATGTTCCGACCGACCTCAAACGCATCCTTGTCGGCGAGGTTCACGATCATCTCGCCATGGTGATCCTCCAAATCGCGCACGAGGTTCTCAAGGCCCTTCACAAGGCTCTCGCCATCGGTCTCCAGCGCATGCTGCAAGGCGTCCGGGTTGGTCGCCAGAAAATTCGTCGGCGACATCATGTCGATGATCTGCCGGGTGAAATAATCCACCCGCCTGCGATCCCGCGCATCCAACCCCTCGAGATCGGTGACGGCGTTTTCCATCGCCTCGGCGTTCATCATGTATTGCTGTTTGAGGAAGTTGAAATAGGGGTTGCTCTGCCACAGCGGATTCTGAAACCGGCGATCTTTCGGCGTCTCGTCGGACGGCGGCGTCAGATCGCCATGGCTGAGCCTCTGTTGCGCCTCGACGTAATGCTTGAGCGTCTTGCCCCAATGGCTCACCTGATGCTCGATCACCCGGGCCGGGTTGTTCATCATTTCGGCCATATAGGCGCTTGCGGCCTTGAGAAAAAGCTCCTGACTGGGGCCCTGTAACGCGGGAGGAATCGGCTTTTTCTGCGCCAGCGCAGCAACAAGTCGCGCGGAAAGCTCTTCGATTTTGACAATATTCTCGTTGAGCTTGTCCAAATCCTGTTGTTTTTCCTGCGTTTTGACCTCTCCATCCCGAGCCATTGCGCAACCTCCCCAATTTTTTGCACTTGCAGCATCTTAAAATACTGTAAGACTATATCAGTTACGATAGCGACAGACTTGTCCTGTGGGAAGACGAAGCCGCAGATTGCGACGCGCACCCCCAGAGGTCAGGCCTGTACCACACACAGGAGGCCCACATGCGCTACATGGCAACCTACGATCTGATGGAAACGATCCGCAACACCAACCAATGGCTGGGCGCCACGGCTCAGGCCTTTGGCTCTTATCCGGCGGTGGCGATGATGCCCAATCCCGGCATTCAATGGCTCGCCGCCTGGGGCAAGGTGACGGAGCGCGCATTTTCGCGCATGGTCACCAAACCCGACTGGGGCATCGGCTCAGTGGTCGGCGAGGACGGGCGCGATCATCTGGTCGACATCAATGTCGAGGTGGCCCGCGCCTTTGGCGATCTGATCCATTTCAACGTGCAGGGCCGTCAGGAAATGAAACGCCGCGTGCTTTTGGTCGCGCCGATGTCGGGCCACTACGCCACGCTGTTGCGTTCGACCGTCGTGTCGCTTTTGCCCGATTGCGAGGTCTATGTCACCGATTGGCACAACGCCCGTGACATCCCCGTGTCCGAGGGCAAATTCGATGTCGAGGATTACACCCTCTACCTCGTCGATTTCATGAAACATCTGGGCCCGAACACCCATGTGATCGCCGTCTGCCAACCGGCGCCTCTGACGCTCGCCGCCACGGCCTATCTCGCGGAAGAAGACCCGAAGGCGCAGCCGCGGTCCCTGACACTGATCGGCGGCCCGATCGACCCGGACGCGACACCGACCGAAGTGACGGATTTCGGCAACCGCGTCACCATGGGCCAGCTCGAAAACTCGATGATCCAGCGAGTCGGCTACAAATACAAAGGTGTGGGCCGCAAGGTCTATCCGGGCCTTTTGCAGCTCAGCTCTTTCATCGCGATGAACATGGACAACCATTCGCAGGCCTTCGCCGATCAGATCGCGCGCGTCGCCAAAGGCGAGGCAAGCGAACATGACCGCCACAACAAATTCTACGACGAATATCTCGCCGTCATGGACATGACCGCCGAGTTTTACCTCTCGACCGTCGAACGCATCTTCAAGGGTCTCGAGATCGCCAAGAACGAATTCGTGGTCGCGGGCAAACAGGTCGATATCGGCAAGATCACCGATGTGGCGGTGAAAACCGTCGAAGGCGAGAATGACGACATCTCCGCGCCGGGCCAATGTGTGGCGGCGCTCGATCTCTGCACAGGCCTGCCGGACAGCAAGAAGGCCGCGCATCTCGAACCGGGCGCCGGGCATTACGGGATTTTCGCAGGCAAAAGCTGGCGCAACAACATCCGGCCGCTGGTGCTCGATTTCATCGACGCCAACTCAGGCCCACGGGTTGTGGCCGGGAAAGATACCCAAGCGAAAGCGGGATAAAAAGCGGCGCCTTAGGGCGCCGTTTCTTTGAGTATTTCTCCAGCAAAGGAATTCAGCGCAGCACGAAGGGCGCCTCGGCCTCCAGCCAGGTTTTGAGCGCGCGCGACACGCTCTGCGGGGCTTCCAGCATCGGCAGGTGTCCGGCCTTCTCGATCAGCACAAGCTCCGCACGCGGCATAAGCTGGGCGATGAAATCCTGACGTCTAGGCGGGCAGATCGTGTCAGCAGAACCGCCGATCACCAGCGCCGGAATGCGGGCGCGACGCAGGACGTTTTGGTGATCCGGGCGACGTTGCATAATGCGCGATTGGCGCAAATAGGTCTCAAGCCCCGCCTCCATCGCCATATCGAGCCAATGGTCACGAATGGCGTTGCGATGGGGGGTCTCGAACAGCGCAGTCGTGGGCAACTCTTCCCACAGCACTTCGCCAAACCGCCCCGTCTTGGCCTTGATCATCCGCGGCTCGCGGGCGGCGGCGGCATTGGGCGGCTCGGCCTGAGCTGAACCGGAGATCAGCGCGATGCGGCTCACCCGTCCGGGCGCCCGGCGCAGAATTTCTGTCGCGACAGAGGCGCCCAGATCATGGCCCGCCACCGCGAATTTCGGCGGGGCCACGGCCAGCACCGCATCGGCCATCTCGGTGAGACTCTCGCCCAACAAAGGCGCGACCATCACCGCATGGTGGCGACTCAGATCGATGATCTGATCGGCGAACACACGGCCATCGGCCAAAAATCCGGGCAGCAGAACGAGGCTCTCGGTCATAGATCAATCCACAGGAAAACTTATACTTTTTTGTCACATACCGCAGGACGAGCGGTCAAGCGGAGGGCTGATCAACTCTGCGTTCAAATCCGGGCCAGCACATCAAAGATCGCGGCTTCGATCACCTTCAGACACTCGACGGTGGAGAAAGAATGATCCGCGCCTTTGACCAGCGTGAAGCGAAGATCGTCGCCCGCCGCATGATCGAAGAGCTGCATCGCGGTCTCGACCGACACCGATGTGTCCGCCGTGCCTTGCAAAAAGCGCACCGGGAAGGGCAACGCCAGCGGGCTGCGCAGGACCAATTGGTCGCGCCCGTCCTCGATGAGGCGGCGGGTGATCGGATAGGGCTCGGCATAGTCGGAGGGCACCATGACAACGCCTTCGTCGATAAGTGCCTTGCGCTGTGTGTCATCGAACCCGGCCCAGAACCCGTCTTCGGTAAAATCGGGAGCTGCCGCGATGGTGACGAGGCCGCCGACACGCGCGGGGATGCGTTGGCACATCAACAGCGAAATCCAGCCGCCCATGGAGGAGCCAACGAGGATTTGTGGGCCTTCCGTGAGCGTCTCAATGACCGCCTGCGCATCCTCGGCCCAATCGCCGATGCAGCCGTCACGGAACGCGCCGGCGCTTTCGCCATGACCCGAGTAATCGAACCGCAAGAAAGGCCGGCCCTGCGCCGCCGCCCATTGTTCGAGTGCGACGGCTTTCGTGCCCGCCATATCCGACATGAACCCGCCGAGGAACACGACGCCCGTGCCCTCGCCCTCAAGACGATTGTAGGCGATGCGGCGGCCGGAGGGGGTGTCGAGATAATCGGTCATGCTGGGCTCCTGCAAAGATTTCGCCTAACATAAGGCGCGAGGCCGCAATGCCAACCCCCGGCCTGTCCTGCACCCACATGCGGCCCTCAGGCGTCAATGCTTTGCGCCAGAACGCTTGAGATCCTGTTGAACGTCTCGCCGGATTGCGCGCGCCATGTGTTGAACGCCTCCTGCACCGCACGCCGCGCCGCTTTTGATGTCGGCGCCTTGTCGATCACCCCCTCGGCGATCAACCGCGCCACGACATCATGGGTCAACATGAAGCCATCCCGCCCCATCATCCGCAACATATACGCCCCCGTATTGCCGCCCAGACGCGCGCCGTCTTTTTTCAACCAATCCAGCAAATCCATATAGGTTTCCGCAGGCCATGTGGCGATCACATGGGCAAAACCGCCGCGCTCATTATGCACGCGCAGGATAAATTCGGCGTTCTCTTGGATGGCGCGCACCTTGGCGCCCGAACGAATGATCCGCGTGTCTTTCAGCAGATCATCGAACCAGTCCTCAGACATATGCGCGATACGAGCCACGTCAAAGCCGTGAAACGCCTCCTCGATCCCCGGCCATTTCTTATCGACCGTGCCCCAAGACAGCCCGGTCTGGAAAATATGTCGCGCCATCTCCGACAGCCAGCGATCCTCGGGAATGGTCTCAAGCTCTTCGGGCGATTTCGGTCTGTGCACATGGCTCAGGGTCGCCTCGACACCGCCTTTGCGCTCTGCCGCAATCGCCAGGATTTCATCGTAATGCCGCATCCCACGCGCCCTCCTCATTTTACCCGAGCTTCCCCGATGACGGACCGGCATTCAAGCTCGTTTGAATAGCAATCTGAGGGCACAGCCCCTTTGCAATTGACAAGACGCGTCCTCCGCGCAAGAAACGGCGCACTGATATACCCGCAACCGGGCGCTTGGTAGGCGCCAAACCGACGAGGAGAGCCGAACATGGCACCGATTTCTCTCACATTCCCCGATGGCAATTCGCGCGAGTTTAACGCTGGCGTGACCCCTGCCGATGTGGCCGCAAGCATTTCGAACAGCCTTGCGAAGAAAGCGATCTCCGCGTCCGTCAACGGTCAACACTGGGACCTCCAGTGGCCGATCAACGCGGACGCCCAGATCGCCATCCACACCATGCAGGACGATGCGCCTGCGCTTGAACTGATCCGGCACGATTTGGCGCACATCATGGCGCGCGCGGTGCAAGAGCTTTGGCCCGATGTCAAAGTCACCATTGGCCCGGTGCGTGACAACGGCTGGTTCTATGACTTCGACCGCGCAGAGCCGTTTACGCCCGAAGATTTGGGTGCGATCGAGGCGAAGATGAAGGACATCATCAACGCCCGCGAGCCGGTGAAGACCGAAGTGTGGGGCCGCGATGAGGCGATTGACTATTACAATGCCAAGGGTGAGCCGTTCAAAATCGAGCTGGTAAACCGCATTCCCGAAGGCGAGGACCTTCGAATGTATTGGCATGGCGATTGGCAGGATCTCTGCCGGGGTCCGCATCTTCAGCACACCGGCCAAGTGCCTGCGGATGCGTTCAAACTGACCCATGTGGCGGGGGCCTATTGGCTGGGCGACAGCTCGCGTCCGATGTTGCAGCGCATCTATGGTGTGGCCTTTAAGAACCGCAAGGATCTGAAGGCCTGGGAATTGATGATGGAAGAGGCCGCCAAGCGCGATCACCGCAAGCTGGGCAAAGAAATGGACCTGTTCCACATGCAGGAAGAGGCGCCGGGGCAGATTTTCTGGCATCCGAACGGCTGGAAAATCTACACCACATTGCAGGACTACATGCGCCGTCAACAGGATCGCGACGGCTACGTCGAGGTGAACACGCCGCAGGTGGTAAACCGCAAGCTCTGGGAAGCCTCGGGGCACTGGGACAACTATCAGGAAAACATGTTCATCGTCGAAGTGGACGAGGAACATGCGCGCGAGAAAACCGTCAACGCGCTGAAACCGATGAACTGCCCGTGCCACGTGCAGGTGTTCAATCAAGGTCTCAAAAGCTACCGCGACCTGCCGCTGCGCATGGCCGAGTTCGGCTCGTGCAACCGCTATGAACCCTCGGGCGCGCTGCACGGCATCATGCGGGTGCGCGGATTCACGCAGGACGATGCGCATATCTTCTGCGAAGAGAAGCACATCGAAGCGGAAACCAAGAAATTCATCGAGTTCCTCGCGAAAATCTACGCCGATCTCGGGTTCAACGACTGGTCGATCAAGCTCTCCACCCGTCCCGAAAAACGCATCGGCTCGGAAGAAAGCTGGGATCACTCCGAGGAGTCCCTCGGCAACGCCTGTAAGGCCGCCGGTTACGACTATGAGATTCAAGAAGGCGAAGGCGCGTTTTACGGGCCGAAGCTTGAATTCGTACTGACCGACGCCATCGGCCGCGAATGGCAATGTGGCACGCTGCAAGTGGACCCGAACCTGCCAGAACGTCTGGACGCCAGCTACATCGGTCAGGACGGGGCGAAACACCGCCCGATCATGCTGCACCGCGCGGTTGTCGGCTCCTTCGAGCGTTTCATCGGCATCCTGATCGAAGAGCACGCGGGCAAACTGCCTTTCTGGCTCGCACCGCGTCAGGTCGTCGTCACCACCATCGTCTCCGAGGCGGATGACTACGCCACCGAGGTCGTGGCCGCCCTCAAAGCCGCCGGTGTGCGGGCCGAGGCCGACATTCGCAACGAGAAGATCAACTATAAGGTCCGCGAACACAGCCTTGCCAAAGTGCCGGTGATTCTGGCCGTCGGGGCCCGCGAGGTCGAAGACAAGACGGTCTCCGTACGCCGTTTGGGCGAAAAACAGACCGCGATGATGTCACTTGCGGACATCGTGGCTGAGCTGAAAGACGCCGCGCTCGCGCCGGACTTGAAATAATTCAGACCTATCTGAAACGAAAAGGCCCCCGCTTCGGGGGCCTTTTGCATTGCGGCACACGCGACATGGCGTTTTGCGTGAGAATTGTTACAGGTGCAGATCGGCGGATTTTGGCCGATAAATAATTGAGTATACGCTCAAAATAGATGCCCCATAAAAATTCCAGAGTGTGAATGCGGGCGTCGCGGACCAGTTTCCCCACCGGATCAAATCACAATCCCGTTTGTTTCAGCCCCTGACACACGCGTCAGGTGACGTCCCCGTGAATGGCCTGTGACCACCTTGCTCGGCCAATCTGTGCTCACCGCCACTGACGGCGGAAACGCATGAACCTAACGGGAGACACACCCAATGAGCACTCAATCCAAAACCCATTCCAAAACTCTGGCACTTCTTGGCGCCATGACCGCAGCCCTCTCCATCGCAGGCGCCGCCTCCGCGGAAGAACAGGAAAAATGCTTCGGCGTGGCGTTGGCCGGTGAGAACGGCTGCGCGGCAGGTCCGGGCACGACCTGTGCCGGCACCTCGAAAGTCGACTACCAAGGCAACGCCTGGACACTGGTGCCCGCTGGCACCTGCGCCGACATCGAGCTTCCGGCCATGATGGACGGCACCGCGCGCATGGGCTCGCTCGAAGCGCTCGAACGCGACCTGCCGATGGACAGCTAACCGGTTTGGCCCGGCGCGTGACGGACCACATGCGCCGGGTCAATTTTCGCAAACCTGCAGGAGGCTTCGATGTTGGACCAGACAAAACAGCTGCCGATGGGCGTCGGCGTGGGATATAAATCCAAGCACTTTTCGAACATTTCCGAGGGGGAACACCCGGTGAAATGGCTCGAAATCCATGCAGAAAACTACATGGGCGAAAAAGGCGCCGCGGGCGGTCGCCCGATGGCGCAGCTGCGCGCGCTCTCGGATCGGTTTCCGATTTCCGTGCATGGTGTGGGGCTTTCCATTGGCGGCGAGGGGCGACTTGACCCGGATCACCTCGCCCGGCTGAAACATCTCATCGACGAGATCAGCCCCGCCTCTTTCTCCGAACATCTCGCCTGGTCAACGCATGACACCGGGCCACATAGTGGCTATTTCAACGACCTTCTGCCCCTGCCCTATACCGCCAAAACCCTCGCCCGCGTCTGCGATCATATCGATGAGGTGCAAAGCACTCTCGGACGACAGATGCTCTTGGAAAACCCCGCCTCCTATCTGGCTTTCGCGGAAAGCACTTACGGCGAGGTCGAATTCCTCCGGGCCGTTGTGAAACGCACCGGCTGCGGGCTCTTGCTCGATGTGAACAATGTTTTCGTCTCCGCCAACAACCTGCGGATCGACGCCTATGACTATATCGACGCTTTCCCGCATGAGGCCGTGGGGGAAATTCATCTTGGCGGTCATGACGAGGATCAGGACGAAGACGGCGCGCCGCTACTGATCGACAGCCACGGTCGCGAGGTCGCCGATCCGGTTTGGCATCTTTACACCTATGCGCTGGCCACAGCCGGGCCGAAGCCGACGCTCATTGAATGGGACACGGATGTGCCCGAGTGGGAGGTTCTGGCCTCTGAGGCCGCCCGTGCCGCGCTCCGCCTCGAACAGGTGCTGGTATGAGACAGCAGGACTTCATCCAAGCCGCACTTGCGCCCGAGGCTCCCGTTCCGACGGGTCTCATCACCCCCTCGGGCGCCCCCGCCACGCGGCGCTTTGACGTCTATCGCAACAACATCATTGTCGGATTGAAAGAGGCCATCGCCGCCTCCTACCCCGCAGTCAAATCCCTCGTCGGAGACGCATTTTTCGAGGCGATGACCGGAGACTATGTCCGCGCGCATCCCCCCAAAACGCCGATCCTGCCGCTTTACGGTGCTGATTTTGCGGAGTTTATCGACGGCTTTGCCCCGGCCTCTCGCCTGCCCTATCTCGCCGATGTGGCGCGTCTCGAATATGCGCTGCGCCAAAGTTATCACGCCGAGGACACATGCCCGGTGCCTGCGGCAGAGTTCTCCGATCCCTTGTTGTTCACCCGCCAAGTCGTGCTCGCACCCACTCTGATCTGGCTCGCAAGCGCCTATCCCGTCACCAAATTGCGCCGCTTTGCCCTCGACGGCGACCGGCCCTCAGGCGGGGCGGAAGATGTGCTGATCACGCGTCCGGGCTATGACCCAATCGCCACGGCCTTCCCTCCCGGCACCATCGCGGTGCTCGACGCTTTGCGGGATGGCATGGCGCTGGCGAATGCCGCAGAGCTGGCGCCCTCGGACCTCGATCTTTCGCAGTTTCTCGGCACGCTTTTGAAAGGCGGCGCCATCATCGACATTCTGGAGGGGGATCACGATGATTAACGATATGTTCGCAACCAAGCTGGACCGGATCAACGCGGGTGCCATAAACGCCCTGCCCCTGCTGGCACGTTTCACCTTTGCCGCCGTGTTGTTGCGCTATTTCTGGGCCTCGGCGCTGACCAAACTGGAGGGGCCTCTGACCCCGTCCTTCAACGCCTATGCCCAGATTTTCCCACGCAGAATGGAGGCTGCAGGCTATGACATCTCGGGCTTTGGCGCCTTTGAGTGGCTGGTGATCATGGCGGGAACCTACGCCGAATTTCTCCTGCCTCTGCTCATCGTTTTAGGGCTCGCGACCCGGCTTGCGGCCCTTGGCATGATCGGATTTATCCTTGTGCAAAGCCTCACCGATGTGATCGGGCATGGTCTCGACATGGCGAGTATTGGCGCGCTGTTCGATCGGCATTCCGATGCGCTGATCTTTGACCAACGCGCGCTTTGGGGGATGGTCTTGCTCACGCTTGTGGGCCTTGGCGGAGGTTGGGCCTCAGTGGATCGGCTGATCTTCAACCGCCTGAACCGGAGTTAAAAATGCGCCTTTGCCTCGTCCGGTTTGCCCGCCGCCAGTGCCAACAAACCGCCCAACACGCAAAAGCCCAAGGGGAACATGGTAAAGACGTTGAAGCCAAAGCCGACATAGATCAGCCCCGCCGCGGCCCACATCAACACCCCGCCCCAAAGGGCACGGGCGTGGGCCATGGCGCCGCCTGCGATGGCAAGGATCGGAGCCAGAAAACTCGCCGCCCGGATCAGATCGACATTCGCCACCTGTTCGAACAGCCCTTCGACCTCGCCCCAGCGATCAATCGCCTCGGTGTAGCCAAAGCTGAAAAACCCCACGAACATGGCGAGCACGCCGCCCAAAATTCCAAGCACCAGCGCCGCGTTGCGCATCTCCGCTCTCCTTCTCTTGTCGCTGTCACATAGGTGCTACTGAAGACAGATTAAAGAAGCGCCGCCTGCACATCCTTGCCCCAGCCGAGATAAAGCTGGCCGTCTTTCTCGATCACCGGACGTTTCATCAGCGTCGGGTGATCCGCCAAAAGATCGAGCGGCGCGCGGGTGCGTTCGCCCTCGGACAAGCCGCGCCATGTGGTCGATCGGGTGTTGACCAATGCCTCACCAAACTGGGCATAGAATCGCTCAAGTTGCTCATTGGACAGTGGTTCTGCACGAATATCCGTCAGCTCAACCCCCAGTGATTTCCCCGCTTTTCGGCAGGTGTCACAGGTCTTGATCCCGTAAATCAGTGTCATTTCGCTCTCCTCATTGGCGGTTTTGGTGGCATTTTGCCCAAATTTCGGCCCTTGGCCATCTGTTACGATTTTGTCGCTTGCCTTTATACGGATGTGTTGCACACTCGAAAGCGTGACTGCTGACTTTCGAACGACCGCTCCTTACGGGGCAGCAGGAAGACTTGGAAGACCTGGCTGCACCGGCCCGTCGCACGTTGCGGCGGATGAAACGATAAGGAGATACGGGGATATGCCCACTGGCACCGTGAAATGGTTCAACACCACCAAAGGCTACGGCTTTATTGCACCTGACGACGGCGGCAAGGATGTGTTCGTGCACATTTCTGCGGTCGAACGCGCTGGCATGACCGGCCTCGCAGACAACATGAAGATCGGCTACGAACTTCGTGAAGGCCGCGACGGACGCGCATCCGCCTCTGAACTTGTTGCGCTTTAACGCTTTTCGATCTTGAAAGTCGGCGGTTCCGGGCGCAGTCTCGGGGCCGCTTTTCTTTTGGGAGACCCCGATGCCTTTGATCCTGACCTTCGGCGACAGCAACACCCACGGCGTTCAGCCGATGCGCACCCGCCCCACCGATCTTCCGCGCCTCACACGCCGCTGGCCTGTGGTGATGGCCGACGTGTTGGGCTGGGATGTGGTCGAAGAGGGTCTGCCGGGGCGCACATTCGCCTTTCCCGACCCTGAAATGGGGCCGCATATGGATGGGCGGATCGGGTTGTTCACCGCACTTGAAAGCCACGGGCCGATTGACGCGTTGACAATCATGCTGGGCACCAACGATCTCAAGGCGCATTTCGAGGCCACGCCCGAAGACATCGCCGCCGCCTGTGGCTTTCACCTCGACGTCGCGCTCTCCGAGGAAATGCAGGCCCGTCACGGCGGTTTCGAACCCTTCCTCATCCTGCCGCCCCGCCCCCATGCGGCGGGCTGTCTGGCCGAGACCTATATCGGTGCGGCAGAGAAAGCGCAGGCGGTTCAGGACGCCATGCGCGCCGAGGCCGAGGCCCGCGATATCGCCGTTTTCGACGCCAATGAGGTGATTTCCGTCTCCGATCTGGACGGCGTGCATTTCGATGCTGCGGCCCATGAGGCCTTGGGCCAAGCCGTGGCCCGGTTTATCCTATCGGAAATTGCTGAGGACTGAAGCTCAGCCTGCGGTCTCCGGCGTCTCTGTCGGGTTGAGATTTTCCCAATATTCGCCCATGGCGACAATGCAGCTGTTGCCTTCGACATAGGTCTGCACAAGCGTCCAGTCGCCGGATTTTGGGTTGGTCCAAATTTCCATCACCGCCTCGGGCCCACGCAGGCCCGCGCCGGTTTTGACCGCGCCAAACTGACGCGTCAGCTTGGCGTGAATCTCCGCTTTGGGACCGCAGAGAACCTCACCGATAAGGCTTTGCGCTTTGGCGCTCGGACCAACCGCCGCCAAAATCGCACTCACGCCGCTGAAAAGGACTGTGTGTCGGATGCTCATGCACCCATTGTAACACAGGGATGACATTCACCCTACGAAAACTCTGCCCAGATGCAGTGCCGGTTTAGCTCCCGGACATGGAGATCGTGTCGGGCTGATAGTTCGGAGATTTCGGGTCGGTCGTGTTTGCCACGGTCGGTTTGGAACTGCGCCGCACCACAGGCGCATCGCCGTAGCCGGTTGCATTGGGCGTGCCGCAACTGATCCCACCGTTGTAACGGATCGGTTCGGTGCCCGCGGGGCAGAAGTTATCCACCTGTTTTTCATAGGCAAAAATCTTGACCAATGGGTCATAGGGTTGCGTGTCCGCCGCCAAAACCGGGCTCGCGCCCAGGGTCACGATGAGGGCTGTGATGGCGGTCTTCAACATGGCTTAAACTCCTGAAAAACTTGGTTCACCAAAGTTAACCCGGGGGCCGAAGCGCGGCAAGGACTGCGTGGTGCCCGTCGACTATTGCTCACAGATTGCAAACAATCACACCCGATTTGAGGTATTTACCGCACCCACTCCACAACCTCGCAGCGCGGTGCCTCTGCCCGCAAGACCATGCGAGAGACCTCGCGCCAGTCTTTGGGGGCAAACTCAGGGAACCATGTGTCCGCACCTTCGACCTCTGTATCGACCTCGGTGATCACAAGCCGGTCGGCCAGCGGCAGCATCGCTTTGTAAATTCCAAAGCCGCCCATAGCATAGATGCGCGCGCGGCCCTCAGCTTGGGCAAAAGCAATCGCCTCCTCCACCGTCGCAAAGACATGCTCGTGATCGACGCCTTGGCTCGACACCACGATATTGAGGCGATTTTTCAAAGGCTTGAACGGCAGACTATCCCAGGTGTGCCGCCCCATGATCACCGCGCCGCCCATGGTTTCGCGCATGAAGAATTTCAAATCCTCCGGCGCCTCCCAAGGGATGGTATTGTCCTTGCCAATGGCCCCGTTGTGGTCGCGGGCGGCGATAAGCGTGATCATCTGCGGCGCTCCTTACACGGCCACCGGCGCTTTGATCGCCGGGTCGGGGTCGTAATCGAGGATTTCGATGTCCTCATATTTGAAGTCGAACAGGCTCTTTACATCGGGGTTCAGCCGCAGCGTCGGCAGCGCTTTCGGCGTGCGCGACAGTTGCAGATCCACCTGCTCCATGTGGTTGGTGTAAATATGCGCATCACCGATGGAATGCACGAAAGTGCCCGGCTCATACCCCGTGACCTGCGCCAGCATGGCAAGCAAAAGCGCGTAGGACGCGATGTTGAAGGGCACGCCGAGGAACATATCGGCAGAGCGTTGATAGAGCTGGAGATGCAGCTTGCCGCCGAGGATTTTCACCTGCCACAGCGTGTGGCACGGCGGCAGTGCCATATTATCGACCTCCGCCGGATTCCAGGCGGAAACAATGAGGCGACGGGAATCGGGGGATTTCTGAATCGCACTCAGTAGGTTCTCGATCTGATCAATCGGCCCGCGTTCATGCCCCGGCCATTTGCGCCATTGCGCACCGTAAACCGGCCCGAGATCGCCGTTCTCATCCGCCCATTCGTCCCAGATCGACACGCCGTTGTCTTTCAGGTAGCGAATATTGGTGTCGCCGGAGAGAAACCACAGCAGTTCATGGATGATCGAGCGCAGATGCAGCTTTTTCGTGGTCACCATCGGAAAGCCATCGGCCAAATCGTAACGCGCCTGAAGCCCGAAGTAGGACCGGGTGCCCGTGCCGGTGCGGTCGGTGGTGTCGACCCCATGGGCCAGAATGGTTTTAAGCTGGTCGTGGTATTGCTGCACGGTTCTATCCCCAAGATATGGTGGTTCCCTCTCTTATAATGAGAGCCGCGGGGGATTCGCAAAGAGACATGTCTGTCTGAGGTGGATTTCATGCTGCAAAGGGCTAGAGTTCAGGCGAGAAACAGACAGGAGGTAGCCGCATGCGCTATTTACACACGATGGTCCGCGTGAAGGATCTAGAAAAAACCATGGCGTTTTTCGAGCTTTTGGGGCTCAAGGAAACCAAACGCATCGACCATGAAGGCGGGCGGTTTTCGCTGATTTTCATGGCACCGGAGGGTCAGCCGGAATGCCCGGTCGAACTGACGTATAATTGGGATGGCGACGAGGGGCTGCCCTCTGACAGCCGTCATTTCGGGCATCTGGCCTATGAGGTCGAGGATATCTACGCGCTCTGCCAAAAGCTGATGGACGCGGGCGTGGTGATCAACCGACCGCCGCGCGACGGACATATGGCCTTTGTGCGGTCGCCGGACAATGTCTCGATTGAGTTGTTGCAAAAGGGCGAAAGCCTTGCCCCCGCTGAACCCTGGGCCTCGATGGAAAACACCGGTCACTGGTGAGGCCGACACCGGAGCCAAACGCCTCCCGCATCGGGGAGGCGTTTTTCATCGCGAAGCCAGATAAATATCTTAATAAATATAGCGAATCTGATCGGCCCAATAGCGTTCTACCCGGCGCAGCGCGGTGTTGATGTCCTCGATCCCCTCGGAGGAAATCACACCTTTGCCCTGAAGCCCCTCGGCATGACGGGAGAAAAGATCGGCGACGGTCACGCGCACATGGTTCCCCTTGTCGGTCAGCTTGACGCGCACGGAGCGACGGTCGATCTCACAGCGTTGATGGTGCATATAGCCCATATCGACCAGTTTCTTGAGGTTATACGACACGTTCGAGCCCTGATAATAGCCGCGCGTCTTCAATTCACCGGCGGTCACCTCATTCTCGCCCACGTTAAAGAGCAAAAGCGCCTGTACCGCGTTGATTTCAAGAATGCCGACCCGTTCGAATTCATCCTTGATCACATCGAGAAGCAGGCGATGAAGCCGCTCCACGAGGGACAATGCCTCAAGATATTGAGACATAAAGGGGGTCTCGACCGGTTTTACGAATGCTGAATGCATGCTCATCTGTTACTCCGCCAATGGCTTTTTCACAGAGGAGATTGACCGCAATTTCCCAAAATTCAGTTAAACAGCTGAGATTTTTGCAATCGATGCAAATTGATCGAAAAATTGCCTTACTCGAGCGCATGGTCTGGCAAGGGTTTGGTAACCTTTAGAGGCCTCAGCCCTTCACACCCCAGGACGCGTGATCCGCATCGGCGATCACCTTGTCGAGCATCGATTTCAAATGCTCCGGCACGGGTTTCAGCCCGGTTGCATAGGACAAGAGATCCTGATCGTGCTCGTCCATCAGTTGCTCGAACTCATCGAGCTGCGCCTCATCCATCACCGCCAGATGCGCATCCGCATAGCCGCCGATCAACAGGTCCATCTCTTTGATCCCACGTCGCCAAGCACGGATTTTCAGACGCTTGCGGCGAATGTCGATGGTCTCGGTCATGGCAAACTCCCTTTGATCACGCGCTTTTTGCACCGGGGACAGGATTATCGCAAGGGACGTCTTGGCGCGGGGCGGTTTTTGACGTTATCACTACGGCGATCTAACGCAAATGGACTCATGCCATGCCCTTTCTTTCCGAGACCCTCTCCCGTGTGAAACCCTCCCCCACCATCGCCGTCACCAATAAGGCGCGCGAGTTGAAAGACGCGGGCAAGGATGTGATCGGGCTGGGCGCAGGCGAGCCGGATTTCGACACGCCCGCCAACATCAAAGCCGCAGGCATCCGCGCCATCGAAGAGGGCAAGACGAAATACACCGCCGTCGACGGGTTGCCGGAGCTGAAAGCCGCGATCTGCGAGAAGTTCAAACGCGACAACAGCCTCGATTACACGCCCGCGCAGGTCTCCGTCTCTGGCGGCGGCAAGCAGGTGCTGTTCAACGCGCTGGTGGCGACGCTGAACCCCGGCGATGAAGTGATCATCCCGGCGCCCTATTGGGTGTCCTACCCGGATATGGTTTTGCTCGCGGGCGGCACGCCGGTCGCGATCGAAGGCAAGCTCGAGAACGCCTTTAAAATCACCGCAGAACAACTCGACGCCACGATCACGCCGAAGACCAAATGGTTCATCTTCAACTCGCCATCCAACCCAACGGGCGCTGGCTATTCGAAGGCCGAGCTTAAGGCGCTGACCGACGTCTTGATGAAGCACCCGCATGTCTGGGTGATGTCAGACGATATGTATGAACACCTCGCTTTTGACGGCTTCGAATTCTGCACCCCTGCCGAGATCGAGCCGGGTCTCTATGAGCGCACGCTCACGGTCAACGGCGTGTCCAAAGCCTATGCGATGACCGGCTGGCGGATCGGCTATGCGGCGGGTCCGGTTGAACTGATCGCCGCGATGCGCAAGGTGCAGTCGCAATCGACCTCGAACCCCTGTTCGATCTCGCAATATGCCGCCATCGAAGCGCTCAATGGCCCGCAAGAGTTCATCGCCGAGAACAACGAGGCCTTTGTGCGTCGTCGCAATCTGGTGGTCGAGATGCTGAACGCCGCCGAGGGCATCACCTGCCCGACGCCCGAAGGCGCCTTCTACGTCTATCCGGACATCTCCGGCTGTCTGGGCAAGACCTCCGCAGGCGGTGCGAAGATCACCAATGACGAAGAGTTCGCGACCGCGCTTTTGGAAGAAAACGGTGTCGCCGTGGTCTTTGGCGCAGCCTTTGGCCTGTCGCCGAACTTCCGCGTGTCTTACGCCACCTCGGACGAGGCCCTCAAAGAAGCCTGCACCCGCATTCAGGCCTTTTGCAAAGGGCTGAAATGACCGAGGTGATCACGGCCAACCTGCCTGCGCGCGATTTCGACAAGACCGAGGCGTTCTACACGCGCCTCGGGTTCGAGACGCGCTTCAAAAATGAAGGCTGGATGATCATGGGCTTTGGCGAGACGCAGGTGGAATTCTTTCCGCACCCGGAACTGGACCCGAAAGCCAGCTGGTTCTCCGCCTGTCTGCGCTCAGACACAATCGAAACGCTGCACGCGCGGTTTGCCGAGGCAGGCCTGCCGAAGGATCCGCACGCCACACCCCGCCTCACAGAGATTTTCAAACTCGACAACGCCCCGCGCATGTTCGCCCTCGTCGATGAGGATGGCTCGCTTTGGCGCGTCCTTGACGAAACGGACCTTACCGCATGAGCGTCGATCTCCCCGAATATTACTTCCGCGTGCGTGAGAACGGCGCTTTTGTGTTCCGCGTGGACACGGAGAACCGTCAGCGCCGGATCGAGATGGATCAGATCGCGGTGGTGAACGTCAAAAACGGAGAGATCAAACCGCATGGCGGGCGCGAATTGACGCCCGATGATTTGAAAGTCATCGAAGACTGGCTGGCCGAACGCGTCGCACTTTTGGCGCAACGCGACATCGACGACATCCACCGCGCCGTCGATTACCTGAACCTGACGGCGCATTGGGCGCAGACGCGCGCCACGGACGATCAGTTGGAAAACGTCACCGACGCGCTTTTGCTGGCGATGCACGACTTGCGCACCGTTTTGGTGCGCAAGAAAGCCGACCGTTTGCTCAACAAAGACTGAGACTTACGCGGCCTGCGACAGCCGTGCTTTTTGCGCCCAAAAACGATAGCTCATCATCACCCAAGCCGCAGTCAGACCGAACAAAAAGCCCATCCAGACGCCCTCTGCGCCCCACCCCAGCACGAAGCCAAAGATGTAGCCCGCAGGCATGCCGAGCAGCCAATAGCTGATGGCGGCAAGCCACATCGGCACAGCCGTGTCATGCAGACCACGGAGCAAGGAAAGCGCCACGACCTGACCACCGTCAGAGAATTGCATCGCCGCCGCAAAGAAGATCAGCACGCCGCCAATGGCCAGAACCTCGTCGCGCGCGGGCTCATCCGGGGCGATGAACAACCCGATCAGAAGATCCGGCAGCAACAGAAACAGCGCCGCAGACAGCGCCGCCATGATCAGCGACAGCACGACGACGACCAAAGCACCCTTGCGCATATCGGCCTCGTCGCCGCGCCCCATGGCGTTGCCCACGCGGATCGTCCCGGCCTGCGACAGGCCGATCTGGGTCATAAAGGCAATCGCGGTGAGTTGCAGCACGATCCCATGGGCCGCAAGTGTCGCGGTGCCGATCCAGCCCATCATCAGGGCTGCGGCATTGAAGAGGCCAACCTCAGACAGGGAGGTGATGCCAATCGGCACGCCCATCTTGAACACAGTGGCAAACATCGCCCAATCGGGCTTGAACGGGTTGCGGAACAGATCGTTCTCCGGCGTCGCCTTGGCGGCATAGATCGCCAGCACCACGAGCATCGCGAAGTTGACGATCAAGGAGGCAATGGCCGAGCCCATAACGCCCAATTCCGGCGCGCCCAGATTGCCGAAAATGAACATGTAGTTCAGACCAGCATTCAGGATCACCGCGCCGATCACCGCGAACAACACCACACGGGTGCGTTCGAGCGCAGAGAAATAGCTGCGGAAGACCGCGACGATCAGCGCGGGGATCATCTCGATCCCGGCGATGGCCAGATAGGGGCGGGCTTGGGCCGCGATATGCGGCTGTTGGCCCAACGCCATGAGAATATCGTCGGAAAACCCAAAGATCGGATAGATCAACACGGCGGCCAGGACCGACAGCCAGATCGCCATCCGGGTCGCGCGGCGCACCGTGGTGCTGTCGCCCTGCCCCGAGGCAGTGGCGACCAGAGGCATCACCGCAAAGGCAAAGCCCGCCAATAGAATAAAGAGGATGAACCAAGACCCCGAGGCCAGAACAAGCGCGGCCAGCTCATCGAGACCGTACCACCCCATCATGATCACATCGGTCATATGGACCGCAAATTGCGCGATTTGACTGCCCGCCAAAGGCAGCCCCAACACCAAAATCTTTTTGGCGTGCTCAAGATATGTGCGTTCCATTTTCATGGCACGGCCTATAGGCGGGATTTTTCAAACCGCCTAGTCAAAAATTTTGCATCCCCCCATCACCATCTGTGAAGGGGGGATTTCCGCTCATATCTTAGGGGCTTACCCGGCGTTTAGCGACGCCGCGCCGGACGCAACTGCCCGACATCATAGCCATTCCATTCAAGAATGCCCTCGACCGCCTGTTTGCGATCTGGCGGCAGGCTCAGATCCCGCGACAGCACATGCGCGGGGCCCGATGGGTAGCCGATCACCGCAGTGTGGTATTCCGCATCGACCCAGAGCACCCAGATCTCATCGCCTTTGAACGCATAGCGCCCCGGTCCCACCTTGCGTGCCAGCCCGCTCTTGGGCCGACCATCGGCACAGGGGCCTTCGGTCACCATCAGATCACCGGACTTCTGCGCCGTGAATGTCACCGCCCCGATGACACAAGATTTGCCCTCCGGCACGAAGGCCGCAACCTCATACCAACGCCCGGAAAACCGCACCGGATCGAGCGCGGCGATGGAGGACATCGAGGCGTCAGAATTGCGCGTGACAGGCCCCGAGGCCTGCGGTGCCAGACAGCCTGACAGAACGACAAGAGACAAAGCCGCGATCAATCCACGCACAGGCTCACCCTGCGCCCTTCGGCGTCCAGCATCTCGTTACAGCCGAAGAGCGGCGTGATCGGCGCGCAGCTTTGCGACCGCGCGAGACAGTTGCCCGTCGAGCAATCCGTCGACTTTGTGCAGCGCTGGCCCGCATCCTTCGGCGTCACGAAACAGGTCATGAAGCCGCCAAGCCCGCCGGGCTGAAACTTGCCCCCGCGCGCCTCACAGGCCGTCTTCTGGGTCTCGACCGCATGGGGATCAAACCCCGCAAGCCCGTACCCCGGCGAGGTTTCGGTCTCCTCGCCCTGACAGGCCGCAAGGCTCACACTGACCAACAGGCCCAACAAAATTCGACGCATCACGCAAGGTCCTCAGAACGGCATCGCATGCAGTTTGTGCAGCTTTTCGATCTCTTTCAACAGCTCTTCTGACAAAGTCACATCACGGGCGTCGAGAGATTTCTCAAGCTGATCGACAGAGGTCGCGCCGATGATCGGCATACAGTCGAAGGGCCGCGTCAGCGTCCAAGCCACCGCCAGCGTCGCCGGATCGAACCCATGCTCTGCCGCCAGCGCCACATAGGCGCGCTCCGCCGGCCAGACCCGCTCGCTTTTGATCCGCCCTCCGAGATCGCCGATGATATCCATCCGCGAGCCTTTCGGCACCACCGTGCCGCCCTCGTATTTGCCGGTCAAAAGCCCGGCGGCAAGCGGCGAATAGGCCAAAAGCGTGACATCCTCATGCACCGCCAGCTCCGCCAGATCGGTGTCATAGAGACGGCACATCAGAGAATATTCGTTCTGGATCGACTGCATCCGCGGCGCGCCCATCTCATCGGCCAGTTTGAGCCACATCGCCATGCCCCAAGCACTTTCATTCGAGGTGCCGAATTCACGCACTTTGCCCTTTTTCTGCAGCGCCCCCATGACTTCGAGAACGCCGCGCATATTGTCCTCGATCTCGGCCTTCGAGGGCTGTTTCTCCGGGTTGAAATGCCAGTTCTGGCGAAAGGCATAAGAGCCGCGGTTGGGCCAGTGGAACTGATAGAGATCGACATAATCGGTTTTCAGCCGCTTGAGGCTCTCGTCCAGTCGCGCCTCAAGGTTCGAGGCCTGAATGCCCTCTTCGTTGATGCTCCCCGGCCCGGCGATTTTCGACGCAATCACCCAGTCCTCGCGCCCGCCACGCGCGGCAAAATACTGCCCGATGATCTCTTCGGTATCGCCAGCGGTCTCTTTGCGTACGGGGTTCACCGGGTACATTTCGGCGGTGTCGATGAAATTGACGCCGACCTCTTTGGCACGATCGATTTGGGCGTGACCTTCGGCTTCGGTGTTCTGGCTGCCCCACGTCATGGAGCCGAGGCAAATCTCAGACACCAAGAGGTCACTGCGACCGATTTTGCGCATTTTCATGAAAGGATCCTGTCTCTTTGTGAGTTGCGCCTACACTAGCTTTGCCGCGCCGCAGAGCAACCCCGAGAGCACAGGTTTTTCCGCACAGCCAGGGCCTCACTTGGTCAGGAAACCCTATGCCCTCTGGCCCTTTGCGCATAAGCGCGATAGGAAAGCCTCAAGACATATGTAAACCGACCGGACCACTCTCCTCATGGCACGCACCCTCATCACCTCCGCCCTGCCCTATATCAACGGCATCAAGCACCTCGGCAATCTCGTCGGCTCTCAGTTGCCCGCAGATCTCTATGCCCGCTACCGTCGGGCGCGCGGCGATGAGGTTCTGTTTCTCTGCGCCACGGATGAACATGGCACCCCCGCCGAGATCGCGGCACAAAAGGCCGGCAAGCCGGTGGCGGAATATTGCACCGAACTGCATGACATTCAGGCCGAGATTGCCGCCGGGTTCCGGCTGTCCTTTGACCATTTCGGGCGCTCTTCGTCGCAACCTAACCACGCGCTGACCCAGCACCTCGCGACCAAGCTTTATGAGGCAGGTCTGATCGAAGTCGTTGAAGAAACGCAGATTTATTCGGAGACCGACGGGCGGTTCCTGCCGGATCGCTATATCGAGGGCACCTGCCCGAACTGCGGTTACGATTCCGCGCGCGGCGATCAGTGCGACAATTGCACGAAACAGCTCGACCCCACCGATCTCATCGAGCCGCATTCGACGATTTCGGGTGCAACCGATCTGGAACAGCGCGTCACCAAGCACCTCTACCTGAAACAATCGGGCATGCGCGATGCGCTCAATGAGTGGATCGACAGCAAGGCGGATTGGCCGGTGCTCACCACCTCGATTGCCAAGAAATGGCTGAACGACGGCGACGGGTTGCAAGACCGCGGCATCACCCGCGACCTGAGCTGGGGCGTGCCGGTGCAATTCGACGGCGCGCCTTGGGAGGGCATGGACGGCAAGGTGTTCTACGTCTGGTTCGACGCTCCCATCGAATACATCGCCTGTGGCGCCGAATGGGCCGCGAAACAGGGGCTGGACGATGAGGCTTGGGAACGCTGGTGGCGCACGGACAAAGGTGCGGACGATGTTCGATATGTGCAATTCATGGGCAAGGACAACGTGCCCTTCCACACGCTGTCCTTCCCGGTCACCATGCTGGGCGCGGGCGAACCGTGGAAGATGGTCGATTACATCAAAAGCTTCAACTATCTGAACTATGACGGCGGGCAATTCTCCACCTCGCGCGGGCGTGGCGTGTTCATGGACCAAGCACTTTCGATCCTGCCGGCGGACTACTGGCGCTGGTGGCTGTTGAGCCATGCCCCCGAAAGCTCGGACTCGGAATTCACCTGGGAAAATTTCCAGCAATCCGTGAACAAAGACCTTGCCGACGTGCTCGGCAACTTCGTCTCTCGCATCACCAAATTCTGCCGTTCGAAATTCTCCGAGGCCGTCCCCGAAGGGGGTGAGTACGGAGAACAAGAAGTCGCATTGATTGCCGATCTGACCGCAAAAGTTTCGGAATATCAGAGCCATATGGACGCTATCGACGTGCGCAAAGGCGCCAACGCATTGCGGGCCATCTGGGTCGCGGGCAACGAATACCTGCAATCCGCAGCGCCTTGGTCGACCTTCAAAGAAGACCCGGAGAAAGCAGCGGCGCAGGTGCGTCTGGGCCTCAACCTGATCGGCCTCTACGCACGTCTTTCCGCCCCCTTCATTCCGGACACGGCAGGCAAGCTGCAAACCGCTCTGGCGCTGCCGGATCTCGATTGGCCGGAAGACGTGGCGGGTGCCTTGGATACCCTCAAACCGGGCCATAGCTTTGTCGTGCCAGACAATCTTTTCGCCAAGATCGACGATGAACAGCGCGAGGACTGGCAGGAAAAATTCGCCGGCACCCGAAGCTGAGGCGCATCGGCCTGAATGTTCGAATAAGACAATAAAAGCCCTCCCCTGCGCGGAGGGCTTTTTACTGGCCGAATGCTCTATTCGGGCGCCAATTCCGCAATTCCGTTCCGCGCGCGCGTCTCGCCGGATTTGCGCAGGGCCAGAATGTAATCGCGGTTCTCGCGTTTGACCTTCGGATCTGCATAGGAGCGCCCGTGATCGAGGTGATAAGCGGGTGCCGTATAGCGGACGTGCCGCCCATGAATGCCCGCATTGCGCAGGCGCACGCCAATCTCCTTGTCGAGCCCGCCATAGGACATATTGCCCTCGAACCCGTTGACCCGCACCACATCCTCGCGCCAAACCGAGGCGCAGGCGCCCTGGAAATTCGGCGACACCGGCGAGAGCCGGTCAAACAGCGCCATGACAGACGGAGGGAACGGCATGGATTTCAGCCATTGAGAGCGCCCTTTCGGGGTCCACCCGGCCAAACGCCCCCCCGCCCATTCGTAGCTCTGCGCCTGCAAAAGCCGCCCGGTCAGATCGGCATCGAGGCGGATCAGCGATCCGGTGAGGTATCGCCCCCGCGCCGCGCAGGCCAGATGCCGCCGCAGCGCACCCGGATGCAGGATCACGTCATCATCGAGAAACACCAGATAGTCGCAGGTTGAGCTGGCAATCGCCCGGTTGAGTGCGATGGATTTGCGAAAACCTTGATCTTCATGCCACGAACGCCGCAGCACCAGATCGGGATAAGCGTCACGAAACCCCTCGATCACAGGCGCGATCCGGGCATCGGACCCGTCATCCGCAAGACAAATCGCGCTCGGACGCTGGCTTTGCTCTGCAAGGCTCTTGAGACACAGGCGCAGATAATCCGGCTTGTTATAGGTCGCGATGATGACTTCGGATGTGAACTCCACGGGGCATCCTTTTTGCTCAAACGCCGTCAAAGGTGGTACCCGCGGCCGGACTCGAACCGGCACGGCCAGTTACGGCCTAAGGATTTTAAGTCCTCTGTGTCTACCATTCCACCACGCGGGCCTGTTTCTGATCAGCTGCGCCACGGTCGCACCAGGACGCACCAAGAAACATGTCAGGGCAGACAGTTACAGGATGTACCGGCGGTTACAAGTCGATTTCCGACCAGATTGCAGGCAAGTTCACTCGCTGTTCGACGCCACGCGACGTGCCCCGATGCGGCTGAGCGTCCGGTCGAACGCCACGCCCACAGGGGTGGGTTGCAGAGTGTTGGAGACCAGATTGATCTGCGGCTTGGCACCGCCATAGGGGTAAGGATTGGCCGCAAACCAAGCGTGGCGCTCGACAAAGGGCAAGCGCTCCATCATCAGGATCGCGGCTTCGGCAAAGGCGGCGTTTTGGGCGTAGCTCACGCCACGCACGTTTTGCCAATCGATAAAGGCGAATTCCGTGACCCAGATCGGGCGCTTGTATTCGGCATGCACTTTACGGAGCCACGTCTCAAAGGCTTTCACATTGCCGTTGGTCGAATAGTAATGCACCGCCATGAAATCGACGCGCAGGCCTTTGGCCTCGGCCTGGGCCATAAACCGCCCCTGCCACGAGGATGCGCCGAGCGTCTGGCCTTGGGTCACCGCCGGGCTACCGAGGCGCAGGCCCCGCGCTTCGAGTTTCGGCCAGAGCGCGACAGCCTGCTCGACGGAGAGATTGCTGCCTTCGCTTTTGCGCGAATCCGGCTCATTAAAGGCCAAGAGCGCCCGCACCGGCAGGTCGGAGACGATTTTCTTGTTCACGTCAGAGGCGTCGCGGATCATCGGCACGAATTCGACCGAGCGCCGCGACCGATTTTGCGACCACATCTGCGTCGGGCGCCAAGTGTAATACCAGTCGAGCGCGGGCGCCTCTTCGATCCAGCGCAGCATGGAATTGCTGGAGTTTTCCCAAGCACCAACACCGGCCTTATCCGCGAAAACACCAGTGGGCATGAGCATAAGGGCCGCCAATATGAAGAGATTGCGCATCGAAGCCTCGTCGTTTTTTGCGAGGCTATAAAGGGCCAGCGTCCTCAGTGGGGCGAGAATGTGGCAATGCGCGGACATTTGGCGCGATCTTGCCTTGATCTGTGTGCGACACGCGGGCGATTGCCGAGACCCGCCTGGGATCGCAAAACATCACCTTGCCGTGCTTGTGCAGATGCGGCATAGGGTTTCGCTTGACCTCTCGCCGCAGACGCCCACATTGGCGATATGTTCCCGATCCGCGACCATAATCCGTCCCGCCGCCCCGCCTTTGTCACCTATGCGTTGATCGCGGTGAACATCGCGGTGTTCATGGCCATGCTGCCCAGCTACGGCAACGAGCGTGCGCTGTTGCAGATCTATTCGGACTGGGCGCTTTTGCCCGCGCGGATCAGCCATGGCGACGGCTATTACACGTTTTTCACCTCCATGTTCATGCATGGCGGCATCCTGCATATCGCAGGCAACATGTTGTTTTTGTGGGTCTTTGGCGACAATCTCGAAGATGAGATGGGGCATCTGCGCTATCTCGGGTTTTATCTGATCTGCGGCATCGCGGCGGGTCTCGCGCAATATCTGGCCGACCCCGGCTCGCGCGTGCCTATGGTGGGCGCCTCGGGCGCGATCGCGGGCGTCATGGGCGGCTATCTTTTGCTGTTCCCCAAGGCGCGCGTCGATGTCCTGTTCATTTTCATCATCTTTTTCAAAGTCTTCCCCATGCCCGCCTGGATCATGCTGGGGCTTTGGTTCGGCCTACAGGTTTTCGCAGAAATGGGATCGACCGGCGCAGGTGGCGTCGCGCATTTGGCGCATATCGGCGGCTTTATCGCAGGGGTAATCGTAACCTACCCGATGTGGAAGCGTCTGGGGGGCACAGCATTCTGGTCACGCACGCGTGGCCATCCAACTCATGCCGAAGCCCGCTACCGGTTCGCACAAAGCACAATACCGACCGTCCGCAGACGTCGGTGAGACTGGGCTATTTGAGAGACAATCGGCTCTTACGCGCCGCCCCAGACCACATTGACCAATGCGATACAAAGACCCACGGCGGCAGAAGTGAGCACGCCCCAATCCACTGTGACAGCCCCGTCGTCATTGCTGCGAAATTTCCGCCCAGAGATTTTCATCGCGTCCATCACATTCATCCCTCCGATACCAGGTTCATCTATCCGCCCCACAAGTGCCGAAACTGAGGCGAAATGCGTACAAATGAAAGGTGGGGACAGAAAACGCCGCCCGAAGGCGGCGCGTCACATGTGATGTTTGATCAGCCAGTCAGAGGCGTCTCAGGCGGAACGGATCACCGCTGCGAAACGCTCGAACAGCGCCTCGTTGCCACAAATCACTTCACCGCTGTCGACCGGATTGTCCTCCGGGTGGAGCGCCTCGACGAAACCGCCGGCCTCTTTCACCAAAAGCACGCCTGCAGCCATATCCCAAGCATTGAGGCGACGTTCCCAGAACCCATCGTAACGCCCCGCCGCCACATAGGCGAGATCGAGCGCGGCAGAACCCCAACGACGCACACCGGCGGTGGCGGGCAAAAGCCGGGCCAGATCGCGCAGGGTTTCCGGCAGATCGGCACGACCGCCAAACGGCAGGCCGGTGGCAAAGATCGACTCGATCATCTTGGTGCGACCGGACACACGGATGCGCATGTCGTTCATCCAGGCGCCATTGCCTTTTTCCGCCCAGAACAGCTCGCCCTTGGCCGGGTCGAAGACAACACCGGAGACGATCTCGCCTTTGTGCTCCAGCGCGATGGACACCGCCCAATGCGGCAGACCGTGCAGAAAGTTCGTCGTGCCATCGAGGGGATCGACGATCCAACGACGCGTCGGGTCCTTGCCCTCGACGGATTTGCTTTCTTCGCCGGTCCAACCGTAGTTCGGACGCGCCTCCATCAGCATGTCGCGGATGATCTCTTCGGCGCGGATGTCGGCCTTGGACACAAAATCGCCCGCGCCTTTCGAAGACACCTGAAGGTTCTCGACCTCGCGGAAGTCTTTCACCAGCGAACGACCTGCGGCGCGCGCAGCTTTGATCATGACGTTGAGATTGGCACTGCCTTGCATGGGTCCGGGCTCCGGGGCGTAGATGTGTAAGATGTTCAGACCGGGCGTATACGCCGCCAAACCCAGTCTGCCAAGGGTTTGCGGGCAAAGAAATGTGCTGATGCGGTTTTGCGACGCCCCTATTTTCCGCCGATCCCATTCGAGACGCCAGAAAACGGTCGAATTTCAGCACAGCCGTGGTACCGTTCAGCGGTAACACTAACGAGTACTCAAGCTGAGGTTCACCATGTCCTATTTCCAGATCGCCGTCATCCCCGTGCCCACGGCCCACCGTGATCAGTATAAAACCGTGGCCGAAACCATGGCGCCGCTCTTTATGGAATACGGTGCGCTGCAATTGTTCGAAGGCTGGGGCAGCATGGTGCCGCCGGGCGAGGTGACCTCCCTGCCCATGGCGGTTCAACTGAAGGAGGATGAGACCGTGGTGGTGTCCTTCATCGAATGGCCCGATGCGGAGAAAGCCATGGCCTGTATGGAAGCGATGGAAACCGACCCGCGCTTTGCCGAGATGGGGGCAGACATGCCGTTCGATGGGAAACGCATGATTTTCGGCACCTTTGAGACGATGCTGAAACGCTGATCACAGGCCTCTGAGCTTCGCCGCCTCGGCTTTCGCGATGCGCAGCACATCGGTCATATAGGGTTTCTCCAGATCGGTGTCGCGCACGGCGGCATACATCGTGCGCTTGACGCCTTTGGCGGTCAGCGGGCGCACGGCGTAATCCGGCATGTTGCGAATGTCGCGCATCACCCAATCGGGCAGCACCGCCACGCCGCGTCCGGCGGCGACCAGCATCAGGATCACATCCGTCAACTCGACCTTACGCTGTTGCAACGGCTCAACCCCCGCCGGGATCAGCAAGTTTTTGAACACATCGAGCCGCGTGCGGTCCATCGGATAGGTGATCAACGTCTGATCGCGGAAATCCTCCGCCTCGACATAGGCCTTTTGCGTCAGCGGCGATTTCGACGACATCGCGCACAT
Organism: Celeribacter naphthalenivorans; assembly: GCF_020524585.1. GTDB lineage: Bacteria > Pseudomonadota > Alphaproteobacteria > Rhodobacterales > Rhodobacteraceae > Celeribacter > Celeribacter naphthalenivorans. Next base: position 81,711 of record NZ_JAIVLK010000005.1, on the reverse strand, counting down.
GGGCGCGTAATCAAACAGCGGCACAAAGGTGATGCCGTGGATGTTTTCGGGGTCGGACGAGATGACGAAATCCACCTCCTCGCGCTCCAGCGCCGGAAGTGCGCCGAAGGCCAGGCGTTGGCGAATGTCGATGTCGACCTCGGGCCAGGCCTCGCGGAACTGATGCAGCACCGGAAAGAGCCAGTCGAAACAGGCGTGGCACTCCATCGCGATGTGAAGCCGCCCCAAGGTGCCCGCCTCGATGCCGCGAAACTCGTCTTCGAGCGCTTCGACCTTGGGCAGCACATCTTCGGCCAAGGCCAAGAGCCGCATCCCCGCCGCCGAGAGCTTGAGCGGTTTCGAGCGCCGCACGAAGAGCTCCACCCCCGCCTGATCCTCCAGCCCCTTGACCTGGTGGCTGAGCGCGGATTGCGTAATGTTCAAACGCTCGGCCGCACGCGCCAAACCGCCCTCCTGATAGATGGCCTTGATCGTCCGCAGGTGGCGAAATTCGAGATGCATCTTGAGTAGCGCTCATGTTGTTCTTGAGAATTATGAATTTGTCTCACATGGCGAGGCATGACACAAGACGGCAAAAGACCAAGGATAAGATCATGACCAAAGCGCCCAATATCTCTTTCGAATTCTTCCCGCCGAAGAATATCCAGGCCTGTTTCAGCCTGTTCGAAACCGTCGAGGCGTTTCAGGGCATGGACCCGACATTTGTCTCCGTGACCTATGGCGCAGGTGGCACCACGCGGGAGTTGACCCATGATGCGGTCTCTCTGCTCAACAAGGAATACGGCTGGAACGTCGCCGCCCACCTGACCTGCGTGAACGCCACCAAGGAAGAAACCCTTGCGATTGCAAAGAGTTACAAAGAGGTTGGCGTGAATGAAATCGTCGCACTTCGGGGCGATCCGCCGAAAGGTGCGGGCAAGTTCACCCCCGCTGAGGGCGGCTTTGCCAACTCTGTCGAGCTGATCACAGCCCTGAAAGAGACCGGTGATTTCAAAATCCGCGTCGGCGCCTACCCGGACCCGCACCCGGAGGCCGCAGATGAGAATGCCGATGTCTCCTGGCTGAAACAGAAATTCGAGGCGGGGGCCGATTCCGCCATCACGCAGTTCTTCTTTGAGCCGGAAAACTTTTTCCGCTTCCGCGACCGGTGTGATCGCGCGGGCATCACCGGGCAATTGATCCCCGGCATCCTGCCGATCACCGGCTGGAAAGGCATCCAGAGATTCGCCGCCTCCTGCGGCACGCCGATCCCGATCAGCTATGAGGCGGCCTTTGAACACTCATCGGACCACCATCAGCTCTCCATCGATCTCTGCACCAAGCTTTGCGAAAAGCTTTTGGCCGAGGGCATCGAGGATTTGCATTTCTATACACTGAACCGCCCGACCCTGACCAAAGCGGTCTGCGCCAATCTGGGCGTGATTTAAGGCGCGATCTCTGACTTCAAAGCCGGGTGCAGGATCTCTGACGGGTCCTGCCCCACCACACGCCTGTCACGCAGCCAAAAGAACTTGCCCCAGCCGCGATTGAGACCGATCGACGGCCCATGCGGGTCCGCCAGATAGCGCATCCGCCAGCCGTCCGGCAGCTCAAGCCCCGCCTGCTCAGCCTTGTCGAGCATCCAGACCAGCGCCGCGTTCGAAAGCCGCCGCTCCGGGTTATAGCCCGACAATTGTCCGCCGACATCGCCATGGGTGCCGGGGAACCACATCTGCTGCAACACCTGTTTGCGCCCATTGAACACAGGCGGAGCATCGGGGCTGTCGAACAGCACCGGCGCATAGGCGCGGCGGCGTTCGTGATAGGCTAGCGCGTGATAGACCGCTTTGACACAGCGCGCGGGTTCTTGGTTGTGAAACTCGTGAAATACCGAAGAATAGCGCCAAACCAAGGGCATATGCAGGCCCAGCGCCGCAACCGTGTCCCAGACGCCTAAGAATTCGATCTCGACCTTGTCGTGGCAATGGGTCTCTTTAAACGCCTGCGCCGCGCGGGCGTGGGGCGCCATTTGATAGTGCCGGTAGGCGTCGCGGATGTTGCGCTCGGTCGCCTCTTCGGCGCGCAAAAGCCCGATCATATCGATGAATCCCGACAGCGAGCGCACCGCATAGGCGCCGCGCGAATAGCCGAAGAGGTAAATCTTGTCGCCGGGGCGGTAACGTGACGCGAGCGCGCCGTAGACACGCCGGATTTGCTGATTGATGCCGCGCCCCTCGATCACATCGCGCGTGTCGCGCCAATCGACCCACTGGATGCCGGCCTCATAACGCACCAGCATATTGGCCCCCTGCGCCGCCTCGGAACAGAGCTTATAGGCCAGCCCCGCGTTGGTCTCCAACCCCGGCTGCAAGGACGACAAAGTGCCATCCATCAAGATCACATGGCTCAGCGGCCCACGCGAATGATGCCCGCCGGAGGTGCGGACGCGTTTGCGGAATTTGAACAAAGGGCCAAGACGGCCAATCAGGCTTTTTCTCTCTTCCATTCCGGAGAGTTACCATAGAATCGCTAAAAATCCCCTCCCCGGTTTTCGAGGAGGGGTTTCGCATGAGGAACGACTCTCAGGCGTATCTCAGAAAGACCCGATCACAAATGACGGTGCACGGTTTCCACGGTGATCTGACCGAAGCCGTTGAACTTCGTCGCGGTCGCCAAGGAGTAGGCGCCGAGGCCGTAGAAAATCACGTGATCTTCCTCTTCCATCGTCACCGGGAAAGCCAGCTCGGACGGCAGTTTGTCGAGGCTGTCGCAGGTCGGGCCAAACACCGTGCGGTTCACGGTCTCGCCCTCGCGTTTGACGCCTTGCGGGCCGAACACGCCGATGCGGTCGATCACACCGACGAGGTGCAGCTCGGACAGACCGCCGTAGACGCCATCGTTCAGGAACACATGGGCATCGTCACGGATCGCTTTAACGCGGGTCACGAGGCTATAGCTTTCGGCCACAAGACCACGGCCCGGCTCACAGACCAGCGCCGGCATGTCGTCGCCAAAGGCCTCACGCGCCACACGACCGATGAGGTCGAAGGTCGGCTCGAGTTGCGGCACGACTTCGTTCAAACGGTGAGACGGGAAACCGCCGCCCACGTTCAGACGCGCGATTTTGACATCGGCCATGCGAGCGATCTCGGCGGCGGCACGGATGTATTTGTCCCATGCGTGCGGATCGGTGCATTGCGTGCCCGGGTGGAAGGTCAAGGACGGCGTGAAGCCGAGCTGAGAGGCAAGCGTCAGAAGCTCGGCGGCCAGCTCAACGGTCGCACCGAATTTGGCGCCAAAGTTGTAGGCCGCGCCTTCGACCGGCAGTTTGAAGCGCACGGAAATCTCGACACCGTCCGCAGGCACCAATTCGCCAAGCTTCACCAGCTCGGAGTGGCTGTCCACGGAGTAGGATTTCACGCCCATTTTGACGGCGTGCAGGATCTCGGTGCGCGACCGGACCGGGTTGTTGTAATGCATGGCGGCACCCGGCGCGATGCGGGCAATGGTGTCCATCTCGACGGGCGAGGCCACGTCGAACCCTTTGACGCCAGCGGCGACGAGGTTGGCGAGCACGCCTTCATCCGGGTTGGATTTGACCGCATAGGTCACAAGCCCGGGAAATCCTTTGAGAAAACGACGCGCGGTCGCTTGCAGGATCGAGGGAGAGAAGAACAGCACCGGATGCTCGGGAGCATGAGTGCGCAGGAATTCGCTGGGCGTTGCCCAGATGGTTTTAGAGAGCCCCATTGGTGTCGTCCTTTACCAACAGAGCGCAGCCACATCTTGCCCGGGAAAAGTCCGGTTGGGATTGCGCTTACGCGGTGAATCCGAACCAGGCCAGGTGCAGGTCGTCCGGGGTCTCCCGGGGGTCTCGACCGCCCTTTGATCCTGTAAATCAATGATCGCTATATGCGTGTTGATTTTGCCGTTCGAAAGGGTAAAATCATGCGGAATGCCGGTCATTCTGACGAAATGATCGGTCAAATTGACATGGCGCAGATTTGACGGGCTGTCCGGCCCGCCTCCTGCGCCTTGGGAGACGATTATGGACGATCTCGACAACAAGATTCTGATGGCACTGGCCGCCGATTCCTCGACCTCCGTGTCGCGACTCGCGCGCCGGTTCAAAGTGGCGCGTTCGACCGTGCAGGCGCGCCTTGAGCGGTTGGAGACCACGGGCATCATCGCGGGCTATACGATCAAACTTGGCGATGTGGCGCTGGCACGGCGGATCAAGGCGACGGTGCTCATCCAGGTCGAACCCCGCACCTCGGCCTCGGTGGTGACGAAACTCAAGGCATTGCCGGAGGTGGAGATGGTCGCGACCTCGACCGGGCGTGTCGATCTGATCGCGCAAATCTCCTGCGAGACAACAGAAGAGATCGACCAGACCCTCGATCAGATCAATGGCATCACCGGCGTGCAGGACATCGAAAGCCTCATCCATCTCTCGGTGAAATTCGACCGCTCCATTTGATCGCACTTTGAACGTCGATCAGTGGCGCGGTGCGGCAGGCGTGTTTTGCATGGGATGCAGGCGCGCGTCACGCATCTGTTGCGACCGGATACGCCCCGCCACCTCTTCGACGCCACGCATGGCAAACACCAACCCGCGCGCCGGATCATTGAGTTGATTGACCGTCCCCGCCACATAGACCCCCTCATCGGGCGCATAGAAACAGACCGAGCCCCGACCGATATGCCCGATCAGACGTGGCGGCGCACGGAACAGGTCCATGAGGCAATAGCGCAACCGATAGGGCACGGTCATCCACCAGGGCAACTGCATATGCATCAGCCCCGCGCCATATTCCGCCGAAAACACGATGGGCCGCCAGCTATAAAGCCGCGGCAAGACCCGTTTGTCGAAGAGATAGCCCTCGAAAAAGCCACGCGCGAAGACCATGGACTCGCGCGAGGTCGTCACGATGCCGCCATCGGCCTGAAACGACGCCAGAGTGCGCGGCACATGGATTTCGCGGCTCCGCGACATCGGGTCTACGGGCCGATGATCGGAGGGATCGCAATAGACATAAGTGGCCCGAAGCCCGAGCCGGTCCGCAATGCGGGTTTGCACGGCGCGGGCAAAGCTCATGCCCTCGATCTCTTCGATCACACGCCCGAGGATGTGAAAATTCGTGTCGGTGTAACTGGCCCGCGTGCCCTCTCCCGGTGCGAAAACAGCGCCGTGCGAGCGGGCACGCAGCAACACATCCTCGAACCCCCAGGAGCTATCGACCCCCTCGGCGACCTGATGCTTGAGCGCACGCGCCTGATATTTCAGAAGAAAATAATCGCCAAATCCGGAGGTGTGCGACATCAGATGCTTGATCGTGACCTGATCGGTACGATCCACGCCCTCTTTCACGTGCAAATCCAGAAACGGCGTCCGATCCCCGATGTAACGCAGAAAAGGCGCATCGAGGTCGATTTTCTCCTCTTCGCAGAGCTGCAAGAGGATCGCCGTCACAAAGAGTTTGGTCACCCCCGTCGCAAAATAGGGCGTGCGTTTGTCCAACGCGCCGCCGCCGACATGGGTTTCCCGCCCGGTTTCGCGATCATAAAGCGACAAGGCCACGCCATTATGCCAGGCACTGCGGCTCATCCGGTCGGCCAGTCTCTCTAGACGCGATGGCGTCCCGCTCATGGGGCTCTCCTCTCTTCTTCCGAGGAGCTGTTTGCACGACAGCCGTTAACATCAGGTCAAATTTCGCCCGCCTGCGACGCTTTCTCGCCGCCGCCCCTCCGGTCTTTCGCCCTTTTCCTTCATCCGCGCACAGGCTAAACATCCCGGGACGAAAAGAACCGAACGAAATCCGACTGAGCGAGACATAAAATGGCGATGGAAAAGACATTCGACGCACATGAGGCGGAAGCCCGCATCTATGCGGAATGGGAAAAGGCGGGCGCCTTCAAGGCCGGGGCCAACAAGAGCCGCGACGAGACCTTTACCATCATGATCCCGCCGCCCAACGTCACGGGCGCTTTGCACGTCGGACACGCGTTCAACAACACCATTCAGGATATTTTGGTGCGCTGGCACCGGATGCGCGGCTTTGACACACTCTGGCAGCCGGGTCAGGACCATGCGGGCATCGCCACGCAGTTGATGGTTGAAAAAGAGCTTGCCAAAACCGGCCAGCCGTCGCGTGCCGAATTGGGCCGCGACGCCTTCATCGAGAAGGTTTGGGAGTGGAAGGGCAAATACGGCGCCACGATCATCAACCAGCTCAAACGTCTTGGGTCGTCGTGCGACTGGTCGCGCAACGCTTTCACCATGGCCGGCGCGCCGGGTGATCCGCGCATCGGCCATGAAAACAGCCCGAATTTCCATGACGCCGTGATCAAGGTCTTTGTCGACATGTACGACAAGGGCTTGATTTATCGCGGCAAACGGCTTGTGAACTGGGACCCGCATTTCGAAACAGCGATCTCCGATCTCGAAGTCGAGAACATCGAAGTTGCGGGCCATATGTGGCACTTCAAATACCCGCTCGCGGGTGGTGAGACCTACACCTATGTGGAGAAGGACGAGGACGGCAATGTCATCGTCGAAGAGGAGCGCGACTACATTTCCATCGCCACGACGCGCCCCGAAACCATGCTGGGCGACGGTGCCGTCGCAGTGCACCCGGATGATGAACGCTATGCGCCCATCGTCGGCAAGCTCTGCGAAATCCCGGTCGGCCCGAAAGAGCATCGCCGCCTGATCCCGATCATCACCGACGACTACCCGGATATGAATTTCGGCTCCGGTGCAGTGAAAATCACCGGTGCGCATGATTTCAACGACTATCAGGTCGCGAAACGTGGCAACTTGCCGATGTACCGCCTGATGGACACCAAAGGCGCGATGCGCGCCGACGGGTTGTCCTATGAGGACAGCGCCCTTCTGGCCGCGGAAATCCTCGCGGGCAAACCGTTTACCGAGGCCGAAGTCGACACGATCAACCTTGTGCCGGATCACCTGCGTGGTCTCGACCGCTTCGAGGCGCGCAAGGCCGTTGTGTCCGAGATCAACGGTGAAGGCCTCGCCGTGATGACCACGGTGACCAAGAAGGTCAAAGACGAGGACGGCAATGAGTCCGAGGTGACCGAGACCGTCCCCTATGTCGAAGACAAACCGATCATGCAGCCTTTCGGCGACCGCTCCAAAGTCGTGATCGAGCCGATGCTGACCGATCAATGGTATGTGGACGCCGAGAAAGTTGTCGGCCCCGCGCTGGACGCTGTGCGCTCTGGCCGCACAAAAATCATGCCGGAAAGCGGCGAGAAGACCTACTACCACTGGCTCGAGAACATCGAACCCTGGTGTATTTCGCGTCAGCTCTGGTGGGGGCATCAGATCCCTGTCTGGTACGGCCTCGATCTCTCCGCGCCGAACTTCAAAGACGACGAGGGCGATGGCGCTTTGGATGAGGTCGAACTCATGCGACTTCTGACGGAGGGCGGCATGTTGCACGCCGGTTCCGTCCACCACTGCGCGTCGGACTTCGACGCCGTGCATGCGAAATTCTTCGCTGATATGGACAACCTGCCGACGCCGCTGAACCACTGCCGCGTCATTGAGGTCGCAGATCGCCAAGCAGGCATCGAAGCCTTCGCCGAAGGCCTCGCGCAATATAACGTCACCCAGGACCCGACCAAACTGGTCTACCCGGTGTGGCGTGACCCGGACGTTCTCGACACCTGGTTCTCTTCCGGCCTCTGGCCGATCGGCACGCTGGGCTGGCCGAATTGGGACGAGAGCACGTCGAAATATTTCCCGACCGATGTCTTGGTCACGGGCTTTGACATCCTGTTCTTCTGGGTCGCCCGGATGATGATGATGCAACTTGCCGTGGTGGACGAAATCCCGTTCCACACCATCTATTTGCACCAGCTCGTCCGCGACGAGAAGGGCAAGAAGATGTCGAAAACCACCGGCAACGTCATCGACCCGCTGGAGATCATCGACGAATACGGCGCCGATGCGCTGCGCTTTACCAATGCCTCCATGGCCTCCATCGGTGGTGTGCTCAAACTCTCCGTCGACCGCATCAAAGGCTACCGGAACTTCACCACAAAGATCTGGAACGCCGCGCGCTTTGCCGAGATGAACGAGGTGTTTGAGGCCTATGAGCCGGGTGTCATCCCGACGCCCAGCGCGACCGTCAACAAATGGATCATCGGCGAAACCGCCAAGGTGCTCTCTGAGGTCAACACCGCCTTCGAGGAATACCGGTTTAACGATGCAGCCAATGCGCTCTATGCCTTTGTCTGGGGCAAGCTCTGTGACTGGTATGTCGAACTGTCGAAGCCGCTGTTTTACGATGGCGATGAGGCGACCAAGGCCGAGACCCGTCAGACCATGGGCTGGGTCCTCGATCAGGCACTCGTCATGCTGCACCCGATCATGCCCTTCATCACCGAAGAGCTTTGGGGCACGATCAAACCGGGTCGTGGCATGCTTGCGCTCACCGATTGGCCGGAGCTGTCCTCCGATCTGATTGACGCGGAGGCCGATGCGGAAATGAACTGGGTGATCGACCTGATCGAGAGCATCCGGTCCTCGCGCGCCGAGGTCCACGTCCCTGCGGGTCTCAAAATCCCGATGGTGCAGGTCGAGCTGAACGAGGCGGGCAAAACCGCCTGGGCCAACAACGAAGCGATGATCATGAAACTCGCCCGCCTCGACAGCCTCTCCGAAGGTGCAATGCCGAAAGGCGCGATCACCATTTCTGTGGCGGGCGGCACCTTCGCCCTACCCCTCGAAGGCGTGATCGACATCGCCGAGGAAAAGGCGCGTCTGGAAAAAGCTTTGGGCAAATTGGCCAAAGAGCTGGGCGGTCTGCGCGGTCGGCTGAACAACCCGAAATTCGTGGACAGCGCGCCCGAAGAGGTCGTCGCCGAGGCGCAGGAAAACCTCGCCGCCCGCGAAGAGGAAGAGGGCAAACTCAAGGCCGCACTCGCGCGCCTCTCCGAGATCGCCTGATCTTTTTCTTGGTCAAAATACTCATGAAAGGCTCGCCACACCGGCGGGCCTTTTGAGTATTTAGAGCAGCAAAGGAAACACGGGGCTCAGTCGTATTTGGCCGCGCGGCCCTGCATCTGTGCCATGACGCTTTCCATCTGATCTTTCGTGCCGATCAACGCCCGCTGTGCGCGGCTTTCCTCCATGAGGACATGCGCACGATCCTGCGAGGTTTCCGCCGTGTCGATCAACCGCTTGGCGGCGCGCATAGCAGAGGGGCTTTTGCTGGCGATGGTGGTGGCGATCTCCAAGGCGCGCCTGTGCGCGTCTTCGGCCACTTCGGTGACGAGGCCCAGTTCTGCCGCGCGGTCGGCAGGGACGATGTCATTGGTATAGGTCAGCAGCCGCAGCACATCTGATCTCAGCACGCGCGGGAAAAGTATCATCCCGCCCATGTCCGGGATCAGCCCCCATTTCATCTCCATGATCGACAGGTGAGCTTCGGGGGACGCGACACGCATGTCGGCGGCAATGGCCAACTGCATGCCCGCGCCGAAACAGGGACCGTTGATCGCGGCAATCACCGGGATCGGCAGATCGTAGAGTGCGAGAGAGAAGGCCTGAAACGCGTTCGCGTCGCCATGGGTGCGCTCCATCACGAGTTGATCCAGATCTTCGGCCAGGAAGCGTTGGAAATTCGAAGTATCAAGCCCGGCGCAAAAGGCCTTGCCCGCGCCCGAAAGCAAAACGACACGAGCGTTTGAGGAGGCAATCGCCGCCACATGCGCCAGAAGATCAACAATCATGCCTTCGGTCACCGCGTTCATCTTGTCGGGGCGATTGAGGGTCAGATGGGCGATGTGGTCTTTGATCTCGAGCATGACGGTCATGGCGGGTCCTCCTGCGCCCACATTATCAACACGCGCAAATCCGTCATGTCTGACGTTGCGGCGCTTGCGCGCCCCCGCGCTTTGGGGCAGGAAGCCGGTATGACAGACACACGCCAAACCCCGCTCGCCCAATCCCTGCCCGCCACCGTGCCTTTCGTCGCGCCAGAGCGCATGGAAGAGCTGCGTGGCACGGCTTTCGACGCCCGTCTGGGCGCCAATGAGCTGTCCTTTGGCCCCTCTCCGAAGGCCTTGGAGGCGATGGCCGACAGTCTGAGCGGTGTCTGGAAATATGGCGAACCGGAAAATCGCAATTTGCGACTGGCTTTGGCCGCGCACCATGGCATTGACGCAGATGAGATCACCGTCGGCGAAGGCATCGACGGCCTTCTGGGCAACCTTGTCCGGCTCTATGTCGGTCCGGGCGATGCGGTGGTCACCTCGGCGGGCTCTTATCCGACGTTCAACTACCATGTCGCGGGCTTTGGCGGCGTGCTGCACACCGTGCCATATAAGGGCGACTTTGAGGACCCCGAGGCGCTGATTGCCAAGGCAAAAGAGGTCGGCGCCAAGCTGGTTTACTTGTCCAATCCGAACAATCCGATGGGATCTGTGCATCGGGCGGAAACCGTGCAGGCGATGATTGACGCCGTGCCAGAGGGCTGTCTGATGATCTTGGACGAGGCCTATACCGAGTTCGCACCGGAGAGCACCCGCCCAGCGCTCGACACTTCGAACGCCCGTGTGATCCGCTTTCGCACCTTTTCAAAGGCTTATGGCATGGCAGGCGCCCGTGTCGGCTATGGCATTGCGCATCGTGACATCGCCATGAGCTTTGACAAAATCCGCAACCATTTCGGCGTGAACCGGATGGCGCAGGCAGGGGCTTTGGCGGCGCTTGAGGATCAGGCCTATCTGGCTGAGACCAACGAAAAGGTGACACAGGGCCGCGAAAGACTTGCACAAATCGCACAATCGGCAGGTTTGACACCACTGCCGTCGGCGACGAATTTCGTCACGATGGATTGCGGCCGCGATGGCGAGTATGCGCGGGCGCTGGTCAAGGCACTCGATGCCCGTGGCGTCTTTGTCCGCATGCCCGGCGTGGCGCCCTTGGATCGCTGCATCCGCGTCTCTGTCGGGCTGCCCGAAGAGATCGAGATTTTCGCGGAGCGTCTGCCTCTGGCGCTTGCGGATTTGGACTAACGCCCCAGACTTTGCACCACGCCCCCTCGCCTCGCATTAAGGTTAATCTGATTAAGGTTAACGCATGGGAGAGAGGTCGAAGCCCTGCGCCTCACATGCTGGAAGGCCTGATCACAGCAGAAGAAAAAGGGGCCCGAAGGCCCCTCTAGATCACAAGTGAAGATCACACTCGGCTGGCCAAGAGCTTGGCCGCTGCAACAGAGCCGCCTTCGCCATGCGGAATATCGAGCGCCGTAAACCCTGTTTCCATCGCGCCAATGATGCCCAGCACCATATGCGCATTAATATGGCCCATGTGACCGATGCGGAAATAGCCGTCAGCCTCGGGCGAGCCGATGTCGCCAAAGCCCAAAGAAATCCCCAAGGTGATCCCGAGATGCTCGGTCAGCCATGAGCGCAACCGCGTGCCGTCGCCAGCGCCGAGGCTCAGCGTCGACACCGCATGCGAGCGGTAAGCCGGATCGGCGATGTTAAAGCGCAGCTCACCGCCCTGCCCCCAGGTCTCGATGGCGGCCCAATAGGCCCGCGCCAGCGTTTCATGCCGCGCCCAGACGTTTTCCAGACCTTCGTCCAAGATCATTGTGACGGCCTGACGCAGACCATACAGGTGATGCGTCGGCGGCGTGCCGTCGAAATATTCGTAGAGATGCACCGGCTTGGCCCGCGTTTCCCAGTCCCAATAGGGCGTGCGCAGATCATTGCCCATCCCCTCCTGACGGGCCTTCTCCGAGAACCAGACAAACCCCATGCCCGGAGGCGTCATCAGCCCCTTTTGCGACGCCGCGATCATCACATCGACGCCCCAGGCGTCCATTTTGAACCGGTCACAGCCAAGAGACGCAATGGAATCGACCCCAAAGACAGCAGGGTGCCCGGCGGCGTCGATGGCCTTGCGGATCGAGGCGATGTCGTTGCGCACGGAGGTCGCGGTGTCCACATGGGTGGCGAGCACCACCTTGATCTCATGTGCGGTATCGGCCTTCAAAGCCGCTTCGAGGCGGGCGGGATCGACCGGGGCCTGTTTGCCGAAGTCGAGAATTTCCACATTGGCGCCCAGACGCGCCGCGACATCGGCCCAGCCGTGGCCGAAATTGCCGGTCACACAGACCAGAACCTTGTCCCCGCGCGAAATCATATTGGTGAGAGAGGCTTCCCAAAGGCCATGACCATTGGTGATATAAAGCGCCACATGGCCAGAGGTCCCGGCGATGGTCTTGAGATCGGGGATCAGACCGTGGGTCAGCTCCACCAACTCGCCGGTGTAAATGTTCGGCGCCGGGCGATGCATGGCCTGCAACACGGGATCGGGGATCACGGAAGGTCCCGGAATGGCGAGATAATGACGGCCGTTGGCAAGAGACATGAGAAACCTCGAAAATCTGTGAAGCTCTTTCGACTAACGCCGGGCCACGCCTGCGTCAATTGCATCTGATGGCACATCGGTCTTGCAGGGATGACACCTGCCCCGCCTCGCTTGCTCCAATGTCCAAAGACGGCTAAAGAGACGCGATCTTTCATGGGAATGGACCGGATGTTCAAAACGCTGAAAAAAGGGTTCAAGAAACTTGAACGCGCAGAGGTCGGTCAGTTCGGCAATGACGTCACGACCCCGCGCACCCGGCGTCTGGCGATGTGGCATTTCCACTTGTTCGACCATGCGTTTCTGCGTGGGCTCTGGACAAATCTCTATGAATTTGCCCCCGGCGCATGGCGTTCGAACCAGCCCTCGCCGCGTCGGATCGCCCAATATGCCAAGATGGGGATCAAAACGGTGCTGTCGCTCAGAGGCGACAAGGATGTGTCTTATACCTTGCTCGAAAAGCAGGCTTGCGAAGCGCATGGTCTCAATCTTGTCATCACGCAAAAGGCGGGCGCCCGCAATGCGCTTAAAGGCGCGGATTATGTCGAACAGATCGACATTCTGGCCTCGCTCGAAAAACCCTTTGTGATCCATTGCAAATCCGGTGCTGACCGGGCTGGCATGGCGGCGGCGCTTTATCTCATGCATTGTGAAGGGGCCTCGATCGAAGAGGCAAAAAAAATGCTGTCCTGGCGTTTCATGCATCTCAAAAGCACGAAAACCGGCATTCTCGATTACATCCTGCGGCTTTATGAAAAAGACGTGGAAGAAAACGGGCCGATCCCGATCCGTGACTGGTTCCTGACCCGTTACGACCGAGAAAAAGCCCGCAGGTTCAAGACAATGCGATCCTTCCCATGACAGAGCCAAAGCACACGCCTCCCCCGTCCACCGCCCCCACCACGGACGCCACGAAACCGAAAGGGCGCGGGTTGCAACACATCCCGGAGACGCCGTCGAAAGTGCTGATCCGCTGGATGTGGCGGGACTATCTTAGCTCTCATATCGGTCTGGTGATCATCGCCCTCATCCTCATGTCGATCGAGGGCGCCATGTTGGGGGTCTTCGCCTCCCTGATCGAACCGATGTTCGACAAGGTGCTGGTGGCAGGCGAATCCAACGCCCTCTTTTGGGTCGCTTTCGCGGTCTTCGGCGTCTTTTCCTTGCGCGCTCTGGCCTCCTTTGGTCAGCGTGTGCTCATGTCGCGGGTCGGGCAAAAGGTCTCGGCCAAACTTCAGGGCAATCTGGTCGCGCATATGCTGACACTCGACGGGCGGTTCTTTCAGGACAACCCGCCGGGCACGCTGATCGAACGCACCCGCGGCGACAGCGGTGCGGCGGCGGGTGTATGGAGCACGGTGCTTTCCGCCGCCTTCCGCGATGTCATCATGCTGGTCTCGCTACTGGCTGTGGCGATCTCTGTCGATTGGCGCTGGACCCTGATCGCAGTGGCAGGCGCGCCGCTTTTGGCCGTTCCTGTCACTGTGCTGCAAAACCTCGTGCGCCGGACAACGCGCCGCGCCCGGGCCGCCTCTGCCCGCGTTTCGACCCGTTTGGATGAGATTTTCCACGGCGCAACGACGATCAAACTCTCCGGCACAGAACGCCGTGAGGCGGATCGGTTCGAGGATGAAATCTCCGATCTGGTGAGCGCGCAGATTCGCTCTGACGCCGGTCAGGCAGGCATTCCCGCGCTGATGGACTTGGTCGCAGGGCTCGGCTTTTTCGGGGTGCTTCTCTACGGCGGGCAACAGATCATCGACGGCACGAAGACCGTCGGCGAATTCATGTCGTTTTTCACCGCCATGGCCGTTGTCTTCGAACCCCTGCGCCGTCTCGGCAATGTCTCCGGCTCATGGCAGGCGGCGCGCGCCTCTTTGGAGCGCATCTACGCCATTTTCAACGAACGCCCGGACATCACCAGCCCCGCGAAGCCCGTTTCCCTGCCCGTGCCGGCCTCAAAGGCCGACATCCGGTTCGAGAATGTGGAATTCGCTTATGCCGACTCGCCCGTGTTGCGCGGCACGACCTTTACCGCCGAAGCGGGCAAGACCACCGCGCTTGTGGGCGCGTCTGGTGCCGGGAAATCGACGCTGTTCCATTTGATGACGCGCCTCGCGGATCCGATCAAAGGCCAGATCAACATTGGCGGTGTGCCGACCACGAAACTGGGCCTGACGGATTTGCGCGGGCTCTATTCCGTGGTCTCGCAAGATGCGCTTTTGTTCGACGAAAGCCTGCGGGACAACGTGCTCATGGGCACTGAAGTCGATGACGCACGCCTGAAAGCCGCGCTCAAAGCCGCCCATGTCGAGGATTTCGCCAGCCGTCTGGACCATGGTCTCGACACGCCCGTGGGACCGCGCGGATCGGGCCTCTCGGGCGGCCAGCGTCAGCGTGTCGCCATCGCCCGCGCCGTGTTGCGCAACCGGCCTGTGTTGCTCTTGGACGAAGCCACCTCGGCGCTCGATGCGCAATCCGAGAAAATCGTGCAGAACGCGCTCGAAGAGCTGTCGAAAGGCCGCACCACTTTGGTGATCGCCCACCGGCTCTCGACCATTCGTAACGCCGACAAGATCGTGGTGATGGACAAAGGCCGCGTGGTGGACGAAGGCACCCATGATGAATTGCTCGCGCGCGGCGGTCTCTATGCCGATCTCTATCGCCTGCAATATGCCGACGGGCGCACCGTTATGGACGGTAGCCCCGTGCGAGGCGCTCTGGGGCGGCCCCGCAACGATAGCGCAGAAGACGCCAAAGGTTCCGGCCTCCTTGCCGCCACCAGCCGGATGTTTGGTAACGTGATGGGTCTGTTTGGACGCGCAAAGGACTAAGCGCGATCCTGCCCTTGAGGCGGCGGGCGATATCGACGTCTTCCATCAAAGGCAGCTCGGCAAAGCCGCCGATCTCGTCGTAAAGCTCGCGCGAGATCAACAGCGCCTGATCGCCATAGGGCAGATCGAACAGCTTCGTGCGCAGATTGGCCCAGCCTGCGGTCATTTTCGGCCCCGCGCCTTGGGCGTCGCGAAACGACAGCCGGTAGACCAGCGCGCGGTCATAGGATTTCGCGAGATGCTGCACGGTCGCCTCGGCCCAGCCCTCCGGCATCCAGGTGTCGGCATGGAGAAACAGCAACCAATCGCCTTGGGCCGCCTCTGCGCCACGTTTGAGCTGCGCGCCGCGTCCGGGCGCACCGATCACCAACTCGGCACCCACGAAATCCGCCATCTTCTCCACCCCATCGGTGGAGCCGCCATCCGTCAGGATCAGCTCGCGCACCAGCCCGGCATCCAGCCCCTCCATCAGAGACAGCATCGTCTCCCGCAACTTTGGCGTCGCGTTCAGCGTCGGGATGATGACAGAAATTGGTGCGCGCATAGGCCCCCCGGCAGAGTTGCAGCTTCTCTTGGCTTCTCTCCTTCCTATATGAAGGGCAACAAAAGGGGAAAGGGTTCACATGACTGACCACGCGCGCAAAGTGATCGAAATCTCGGGTGAAGACCGGCTGCACTTCTTGCAAGGCATGATCACCAATGATGTCAAAGGCCTTGAGACCGGCGCGGTCTATGCCGCGCTTTTGACGCCGCAGGGCAAATTCCTCGTCGATTTCTTCCTCGTCCCCGAGGGCGACGTGGTGCTGATGGACATCCCGGCCTCTGAAGAAGAGAGCCTGATGAAGCGCCTCACCATGTATAAATTGCGCTCGAAAGTCACGCTGACCTCGACGGATCGCGTGGTGTCTCGGGGCTTGGGCACAGCTCCTGAGGGCGCCTTTCAAGATCCCCGCACGCCCGAGATGGGCTGGCGTGCCTATGACGGGCGGCCCTCGGAGAACGTCGATTGGGATGCGATCCGCGTGGCGCATTGCGTGCCGGAGTTTGGCGTGGAACTCACCCCGGACACGTTCATCTTGGAAGCAGGTTTCGCGCAGCTGCACGGCGTGAACTTCAAGAAAGGCTGTTATGTCGGCCAGGAAGTCACCGCCCGGATGCACCACAAGACCGAGCTGCGCAAAGGCTTGAAACAGGTCGAGATCACCGGCGCTGCCCCCGTCGGCACCGAGATTTTGACCGAGGATGGCAAGACCGCAGGCACGCTGTTCACCCAATCCGGCGGACGCGCCATCGCCTATCTGCGCTATGATCGGGCCAAGGGCACACTCAAGGCCGGTGAGGCTCTCATCACGCTTTAACAAAATCGCAAACTCTTTTCTGTTCAATTCGCGCAGGTGTCGCCATGATGGGCGCGCCTACGGGAGGCAATTTGTACGCCGTAACGGCAGTCCGATTGAAAGGAAAAGGCGACCATGAGCGATGTCGCGGGCAAACCCTGTATTATTTGTGTGGCGATCACCGGCTCCTTGCCGACCAAGGCCGACAACCCGGCTGTGCCGATCACCATTTCCGAACAGATCGAAAGCACCCATGAGGCCTATGAGGCGGGGGCTTCCATCGCGCATTGCCATGTCCGCGACGACGAGGGCAAACCGACCTCTGACCCCGAACGTTTCGGGCGGTTGATGGAGGGGATTCAGCTTCACTGTCCCGGCATGATCGTTCAGCTGTCGACTGGCGGTCGCTCCGGCGCGGGCAAGACGCGCGGTGGCATGTTGTCCCTGCGCCCGCCGATGGCCTCGCTGTCCGTGGGCTCGAACAATTTTCCGACCCGTGTCTATGAGAACCCGCCGGACCTTGTCGATTGGCTCGCCTCGGAAATGAAGACCTTTGGTGTCAAACCGGAGATCGAGGCCTTCGATCTGTCGCATATCTACAAAGCCCACGACATGATGGAACACGCCCAGATCGGCGCGCGGCCTTATGTGCAATTCGTCATGGGGGTGAAAAACGCCATGCCAGCGGTCAAACGAGTGTTCGATATTTATGTCGACACGGTGCATGATCTGTTCGGCGATGATATTCCGTGGTGTGCGGCGGGCATCGGGCGGCATCAGCTCGAGGTCAACGAATGGGCCGCAGCCGCAGGTGGTCACCTGCGCACAGGGCTTGAGGACAACATCCGCCTCGACAAAAACACCCTTGCGCCCTCGAATGCGGCTTTGGTGGAGCTCGCGGCTCTGGCCGCCCAGCGCCACAACCGCCCTATCGCGACCCCGTCGCAGGCCCGTAAAATCCTTGGCCTTCGGGCGGGGTAATCCTCGCCCCCCCTGGAAAAAAAAGCCGCCCGAAAGGAGCGGCTTTTTTAATTTCAGCGAAAGACCTTAGCGTCAGGCGCGCTCCGAGTATTCCGTCGTGCCTCAGGCACGCTCCGAGTACTCCATGGTCTCGGTGTTCACCACGATGTCCTCATCGGTGCCCACGAACGGCGGCACCATGACGCGCACGCCGTTGTCGAGCATAGCGGGTTTGAAGGAGTTCGCAGCCGTCTGGCCTTTGACGACCGGCTCGGTTTCGACGATTTTGCAGACGACTTTCTGCGGCAAGGTCGCGTTCAGCGCCTCTTCCTCATAGAATTCCACGACGATGGTCATGCCGTCCTGAAGGAACGGGCGGCGTTCGCCCAGAATGTCAGCGGGGATCGTGACCTGTTCATAGGTCTCGGTGTCCATGATGTTCAAAAGACCGTCGCTCTCATAAAGGAACTGCATGTCTTTCTGCTCAAGACGCACGCGCTCGACCTTGTCGGCGGAACGGAAGCGCTCGTTGAGCTTGCGCCCATCGCGGAGGTTTTTCATTTCGACCTGAGCAAAGGCGCCGCCCTTGCCGGGCTTCACGTGGTCGACTTTCACAGCGGCCCAAAGGCCCCCGTCATGTTCCAGCACATTGCCGGGGCGGATTTCGTTACCGTTGATTTTGGGCATGTCACTAAACCGTGGCGTTTGGTTGAAGATATCTCAGCGCACCCTATATCTGGCCAGTCGCAGGCTGACAAGGCTCACGACGTCTGCCCTTTTGGGCGCGCAAGTGTATGGAGTACCGCTTTGTCTCGTCGGGTCGGGGCAGGATGATGGCGCGAACAGATATGCAGCAAATGCAACTTAGATATGCATTTGCGTTGTATCCGAATCGTTACAAACCTGCCATAAGGGCCCGCACGCCAGAAAGACAAGAGCAATAATACAAGGATAACTCATGGCTGAGTTCGTGGATGGCACCGCATTCAATTACGAGCAAGGACAACGCGCACGCAAACTTTTTGCCGCTGTTGTTTTGGCTGCGCTCGATGATGCGATCGCCGATGACAAAAAATATGGCAATGGCCCGGAACAGATCGCCCGCTGGGCGCGGTCTCGTGATGGCCGTGAAGTTCTGTCCTGTGCCGGCATCGACCCGTGTGAACGTGTCGTCTCCGGTCTGATGGAATTCGTCTCTAAAGGCATTCGGACCTCCGTCGCGCTCTCGCGCGAGGAAAGCGAACGTCGTCACGCCCAAGAGGCTGCAGAGGCCGCGTAAATACGCAATTGCCGATGTTTTGAACAAGACGCGCCAAGCTGCTGGCGCGTCTTTTCTTTTGCGCGCATGCTATCTTTCAAAGGAGAGCCACATGAGCAAGAAAATCGACATAGCCGCTATCTCGCCCAAGATCGGCACCCTCTACCCGCCGCCGCACCACCTCGGCACTCGCGACCGCGTCAAACGCGCGCTTGGCGATCAGGCGGGGCTGACACAATTCGGCGTCAACCTGACCACTCTGCCGCCCGGCAGCAGTTCCGCCCTACCCCATTGGCACGAACAGGAAGACGAGTTTGTCTATATCGTCGCGGGTCACCCGACGCTGGTCTACGGCGAGACCGAAGAACACCTTTCGCCGGGAGATTGTGCAGGCTTCAAAGCCGGCGTTGAGGTCGGCCACGCCCTGCGCAACGACACCGACAGCGATGTGGTCGTGCTTGAAATCGGCTCGCGCAAAGCCGGCGAGCGGGTTTATTACCCCGGGCTCGATCTGATGGCGGACACCGACAAAGACAATTTCTATTTCCATCTCGACGGCACCCCCTATCCGGGCATCCGCCGCCGTGGCCCCGGCGAGGATTAACCCCTTCCCTCTTCATTGCAGCTCAAATACTCAGGAGCACAAAAGGGAGAGGTATATGGCCAAGGCGATCATGATCCAGGGCACGGGCTCTAACGTGGGCAAATCCATGTTGGTGGCGGGGCTGTGCCGGGCCTTCACCCGTCGCGGGCTCAAAGTCGCGCCTTTCAAGCCGCAAAACATGTCGAACAATGCCGCCGTGACCCAAGATGACGGCGAAATCGGCCGCGCGCAGGCGCTTCAGGCCCGGGCCTGCGGCCTCACTCCGCATTCCGACATGAACCCCGTGCTGTTAAAGCCTGAAAGCGAAAGCGGCGCGCAGGTCGTGGTGCAAGGCAAACGCATGGGCACGCTCAAGGCACGCGATTATGGTCAGGAAAAGCCCAACCTGATGCCCAAAGTGTTGGAAAGCTTCCACCGCCTTGCCGCCCCCGCCGATCTCGTGGTGATCGAAGGCGCCGGAAGCCCGGCGGAGACCAATCTGCGAAAAGGCGACATTGCCAATATGGGCTTTGCCGAGGCTGCCGATCTGCCCGTCATTTTGGTCGGCGACATCGACCGGGGCGGCGTGATCGCACAGCTGGTCGGCTCTCACACTGTGCTCTCGTCCGAAGATCGCGCGCGCATCCGGGGCTTTGCCGTCAACAAATTTCGGGGTGATCCAAAACTGTTCGAGGAAGGTTCGAAAGACATCGCCCAGCGCACCGGTTGGGCCGATCTTGGCACGCTGCCGTGGTTTCCCGAGGCGCATCGCCTGCCCGCAGAGGATGTGATGGAGATCAGCTCTCGCGGAGGTGGCAAGATCAAGATCGCCGTGCCAAAACTCTCGCGGATCGCGAATTTCGACGATCTCGACCCGCTCGCCGCAGAACCCGATGTGACGGTGCAGATTGTGGAACCGGGCCAGCCCCTGCCCGGCGAGGCCGATCTGGTGCTGCTCCCCGGCACGAAATCGACGCTCGGCGATCTGGCGTTTTTCCGGGCGCAGGGCTGGGACATCGACCTGCACGCTCATCTCCGGCGCGGCGGTCATGTTTTAGGGATTTGCGGCGGATATCAGATGCTTGGCCAGTGGATTGACGACCCGGACGGCATCGAAGGGCCAAAAGGACGTCATCCGGGCCTTGGATATTTGAACATCGAGACCACGATGGGCGGCGACAAAAGGTTGGCCGAGGTGGTGGCGACAGATCACGCCAGCGGGCATGAGCTGCGCGCCTATGAAATCCACATCGGGCGCACCGACGGTCCCGACATGGCCCGCGCTTGGCTCACCGTGGAGGGACGTCCCGAAGGCGCCGCGTCAGAGGACGGGCGCGTGATGGGATGCTATCTGCATGGATTGTTCACGGCGGATTTGTTTCGTGCGGCCTATTTGGCACGGTTTGGCGCGGAAACCACTGGGATGAATTTCGACGCCACGGTGGAGCAGACACTGGATGCGCTGGCCGACCATATCGAGGCCCATCTGGACCTCGACCAGATTTACGCGCTGGCCGAAGAGATCAAAGCGGTCTAACGCAGTCCTCCAAAAGAAGGTGTCAGATTATAAAGCGGAATGCTTTGATCACTCAAACTCGCGCAGGGTCAGCGCGCGTTGCACCTCGCGGCGCACCAAGCGGCGGACATTGCGGGTGATGCGCTGGCCCAGCTCGCCCTGCAATTCTTCACGAATCACCTGAGCGATCAGATCGCGCAAAGCTTCCTCGTCGAGGATGTCCTCATCGGCGTAGCCCGCCAGAGCAAGCTCCTCTTCAAGGCTCGGATCGGGATCGGGCGCAACGCCTTGCGCGGGCGTTTCATCCTCTGCGATCTCTGCGTCTTCGATGTCCGCCACATCCTCAACAGAGGCGTCCTCAACCGCGTCTTGCGCAGACTGAAACGCGGTTTCCTCGATCACCTCGGCATCGGCGATCTCATCCATCGCGTCACTTACGTATTCAGCATTGGCCTGCTCATCATTGGCCCGCACATCGTTTGCCTGATCTTCCGCCTGTGTCATCGCAGCTCCGTCAGCCTCATACGCGTCCTCCGCCTCGTCCTCAGACGGCGTTTCATCAGACTTCATTTCAAACGGCATGGGGGCTATCCCCCCGAAAGGAAGCACCCGTGCCCCCGGCTCTGTAAAGACGCGCGGCATCGCGCGCGGGATTTCCGCCTCCAGATCCTCGGACCCGTCCGGCTCCCATTCCATCCCCCAGGCTTTTCCTTGCGCTCCGACAGCGACTTCCAACTCGGCAATGCGCTGTTCGAGCGACAGGCGTGCGACATGGGCCGCGGCAACCTCGTCGGGTGTGTCGTCCAGCTCGGCGCTCCAATCCTCGGTCTCGCCTTCGGGCTCCGTGGGCTGCTGAGCGGCGGCCTGCACCTCATCTGAGACGAGGGTTTCGAGCTCGGCCTCCGGTGCCCGCTCCTCTTGCGGAACATGCACGGCCTGCTCCATCGACAGGACCAAAGGCGCGACAGGCTCGTGAGTGGTCGTGTTGGCCCGCGTCACGGCCGTTTTCTCCACCCGAAAATCGGGCGTCAAAACAAGGGCCGCCGGAGCGGGGCTTGTGTCTTTTGCTTTGGAAGGCGTCTCGCGTGGCGCATCTGCGGTCAGCGGCGACTGCGCGGGATTTGCCTGCGTCGCACCCTGCCCGGCCCCAAACCCATGGTTAGGGATATGGCTGTGGGTTTCCGCCACCAAACGGCGGATCGAAGCCAAGACTTCGTCCGCATCAAGATTTGTCATCGGATCAGACATCCCGACTCCCCTTACACTCCCACCAATGGTAGCCAGCTTCCACTTTACATACAATAAAGCGTTTTTCGTTTAATCTGTTTCAGATGGAGCGAAAAACGTTGCTACACTGAATTTATGGTGCTGCGTGTCTGAAACGCAAACCCCCGCACGTCGGTTTCCGACATGCGGGGGCGTTTTCACCTAACCGAAGGCTTCGGCTGTTATTTTTTCATCAAACCTTCCAACACGCGGTCCAGCTTTTCGCCTTGCGGGCTGACATAGCGGGTCGGCGCGTTTTTGACGGCATTGTAATAGGCTGCGGGGTCATAGACCGGGACGTTGAGCTTCAACTGCTCGACGGTCAGCATGCCCAGCGATTGCAGCACCGCGTAGGATTGGGTTTCGCGCGCGATACGGGCCTGAATGGCCGAGACCTGCGCATCGAGGAGATCCTGTTCCGCGTCCAGCACGTCGAGCGTGGTCGCAGCCCCCAGATCGGCCTCTTCGCGCACACCGTCATAGGCCACACGCTGGGCCTGAACATAGGCGTTCGACGCGCTTTCAGAGGCTGCGAACACAGAGAGCATGGCCCAGTTCGTGCGCACGCCCTGCTCCACTTCGCGAGAGGTTTGCAGCAATTCAGCCCGCGCCGCATCGCGGTTGGCAATCGCCCCCCGCACGCCGGAGGCCACGGCCCCACCGGAATAGATTGTGCCAGAAACACCGAGACCGATCGAGGTGGTGTCATCGTCGAAACTGTCGGAATAGCTCTGGGTCACAGAGCCGGACACGGTCGGGAACATATTGCGCTCGGCGATATCGACGGCGATGTCCTGGGCGGTGGCCTGGTGTTGCAGAGCAATGATGCCCGGATGGCGTTGGCGCGCGGTCGAGACCGCAGCCTCAAGCGTCGGCACCGGCAATGTGATATTGGGCGGGGTCGACAGCGACGTCGGGTAATGCCCCACGGCGACCTTATAGGTCTCACGCGCAGCAGAGAGCGTGCCCTGCGCGGAGGCCAAATCGGCGCGCACGGAGGCCAGCTGCGCCTCGAATTGTGCGACTTCGGTGCGGGTGATTTCACCGACTTCGAACCGGTCCTGCGCAGCGCGAAGGTTCTGTTGGTTCAAACGCACGGCATTCTGACGCAGATTGACCAGCGCCTGCGCCTCACGCACGCTCATATAGGCGTCGACCGCAGAGGCCAAAACGGCCTGTTCGACATTGACCAAAGAGGCCCGCGTCGCCAGCACGACCTCTTTTTGCAGATCAACCGAAAGCTTGTTGCGACCGAAGGTGTAGATGTCCATGGAGGCAATAAAGGACAGCGTGTCACTCCAGTCGGACCAGACATCGCCGGTTTGGAACCCACGTTCTTTGCCGACCTGATAGTTATACGACAGAGACGGGCGCAGATCGGACAGCGCAGAGGCTACCCCCTCATCCGCCGCACGCAACGTGGCGCGGTTCTGTTCCAGAAGTCCCGAATTCTTATATGCCGACGCCAGCGCATCCCCAAGCGTTTCCGCCCAAGATGCCACCGGCATCGCGCCCATGCCCAGTGATGCCACACCGGCATACAGTGCATTCCTGATTGTCTTGCTCTTGCTCATTGGCCTCATGCCCCTTTGTTATCTCGAACGCCGGGGCCTTCCCGGCCAATCCTACGTTCGCATCTTATAGCGCGAATTGCGCGTCTTTTACAAAACCCGGCAGTACCGGCGCGGTGGCATTAAACGCCATTCGCCATGTAATTGCACCGTCTATCTTGTACCCAATACGCACGATGCCAAGGGCTCCGTCGAGAAAAATAGCACAGATGCGCCCTTTTTCCTTCACCTGCGACAGAATTTCATCAGGCATTTCTTCAACACCGCCTTGCAAGATCACAACATCATAGGGTCCATGCTGTGCCGCGCCCTTCGCAATCGGCCCGGTTTCCAGGATGACATTGTCCGATCCGTTGGCGGTCAGAGCACTTGCGGCCTCTGTGGCCAGTGTCTCGTCTTCTTCGACGGCCACCACCGCCTGCGCCATGCGCGCGATGACGGCGGAGGAGTAGCCCATGGCACATCCCAGATCGAGCACCAGCTCGTCGTTTTCGATGTTCAGCACATCCAGCATCTTCGCCAGAACGCGCGGATCGAGCACCACACGGTTGTTGCCGAGATCGACATGTTCGCCGACATAGGCACCTGCACGTTTTGCGGTCGGCACGAAATTTTCGCGCGGCACGCTCAACATGGCTTCGATGATCGGGAATTTGGTCACATCGGAGGGGCGAACCTGCGTGTCGACCATAGTGGTGCGGAGCTGGGTGAAATCTGGCATGGGCTGAACTCTTTCGTTCATGGGCATCTCTTTGGTCGTTTTGCCATAAGCCTCCGGCAGGGGCAACATATCAATGCACCTGCGGAAACTGGCAAAAGGCGGCTTGCGTAGGTTTCAAGCATGGTATAGACAGCGGCACACCATTTCAGGCGAGTTGGCGGAGTGGTGACGCAGCGGATTGCAAATCCGAAGCAAGGCGCGAAGAAAGCGCAACGAAATCAATCAGAATCACTTAAAGCGTTTGAACTTTTCACCCGCAGAAACGGCGTGAACAAAGCAAGAATGTTCTAACAGCCTGAGCGCTTCAAAGTCTCCGCAGCAACATACCCGTGCCGCAGGTCATCCGGACGCTCCCCGCACTTCGAGCAGACGAAGCGGCGCAATATCTCTTCCCGAGTCCCCTCCTGTCGGTCGAGCGTGACGCTATGACCACAGGAACAATATATCCATGTAACGTTTCGGCCTGACATATTAAGACTGTCCGTTGTAAAACTTGGCGCGCAGGCTATGAAATCAAAGCCTGAATTTCAACGCTCAGCTATTCCACCACCCCGTTCGCCGCACCGCACTCAACCAGCGCCTGACGGTCGCGCGCCCAGAACCGGAACGCCTCGCCTTGGCCTATTGCACGGTCAGGAAGATCAACGGGCGGGCGGCACGGGGTGCTGGATGGCATCGAGCGCGCGCACCCGGCCATCATCAAAACCGCAAGCATCAGCATTGGGTAGCGCATTTGCTGTCTCCATGATCTCTTCGAATTCGCCGCGCAGGGCCGTGATGGTTGCGGCGGTATCGGTCAGGTCTTTGACCGCCCCCTCCGCCGTGACAGCCCGCTCAGTCGCCCATGCGAGCCTGACACGTTCCAAGCGCCACGTCTGGACGCCAGCGGCCACTACAGCGGCAAAGAGGGCTATGGCGAGCGCGCGATTCATGACAGGCCCGACAGATCGCCACGGCACACGGCCAGATCATCTTGGCGCCGATTTACAAGGCCCTGATACACCCGCCCCCCGGCTTTGTTGTACCAGGTGACCGCATAGCAGGCCCCATCGACATTGCCAGCCGCCAGCCGCTTTGCCGCCGTGCTGCGCGCCGCCGCGCCCCAGCCGACATTGTAGCTCAGATCGGTGAAGGCCGAATTGATGAACTCATCCATATACAGCCAAGCATCTTGCGGCATGAGACGGTTGAAGTTCACCATGTATTCGCGGACCTCTTCGGCAAGCATTGCCTCCGCCTTTGCCCGCGTGATGCACGGCGTGTTCATGGTGATGCCGCGTGTCGATCCAAAGCCAATCGTCGGCACATCGCCTTTCACCGGGATGTAGGGGCAGGAACGGAAGCCCTCCCACTTGGCGATGAGAGGCGTGGCAATCGGAATTGTGTCTGCCTGAATTTGCGCCTTCTGCGCGTCCGAGATCGTCCCGGCCTGTGCCGTCGCGATGCCAAGAAATACGCCGGCCAAAAGAAGCGCGAGCGCCATAGCGATGATCTTGATCCAGTTGCGGATCGTGCCGCCGGGTTGCTGGATGAACCGCAGAACAGCAATGGCCGCAAAGGTCATGGCCGTGACCACCCAGCGAATGAAAGGAGAGACGTCATAGCCGGTGGTCGCGAAATAAATCTCCGGGGCGACCAGCCAGACGAAACCGAAGATCGACAGCCAAAAGGTGTAGCTGAATTTCACGACACGCCCGGCGTCAGGGATAAGTTTAAACATGGTCTTTACTCCAAGATGCGAAAGGGAACTTCAGGACTGCGAAGGGGCGGCACGTTCGGGCATTTCTCCGGCCAATCGACCACGAGGAAGGCAGAGGCAAGATCGGCATCGCTCGTAGGCTGGACGCCCTCGTTGTCAGGGATGCGGGCCGAAAAGCTCACCCTCTGCCAGTCGCCATCGACCAGAAGAGGCGCGACATATCCTACCTCATCCGCGTTCGACTTGTCGCGGAACAGATGCGTTCGACCACCGCCATTGACGAAATAAGCGCGCGAGCGCGGAATGCCGCAGTCACGCTCTTTGCGGATCAGCCAGGACTGATAGACCACGCCGCCAATGCGGCCCGTCGAAACAGAGTTTCCCTTGGCCGAAAATTGCACCGGCGGAGCGGTGCGCTCGATCCGGTCATCCTGCATCTGCGCTACCTCTTCTGAGAGCTTGCGCGTTGTGCTTGTGAGGTTCACCAGCGTTTCACCCATCTCCGCGATAGACGCCTGCTGAGACTGGATGATTTCGGCGCTCACACCCACGCTATCGGCGAGCCACGCGCGCACCTCGACCTCAATGCGAGGGCCAAATGCCCACCACCCCAGCGTTATGACGAACCCGGTCGCCGTGAGCGTGGCCGCTACGTTGCGGATAAAACCGGCGGTCTGTGGACCTACGTTTGGTTTCTTCACGCCACACCCCCAGCCCACACGACAGCCGGTGTCGCGGGTTCAGGCAAATTCTCGGACGGTAGCGCCTCAAGAAAGGCTGTCACATCCGCGCGCCACGACCTGACGTTCAAGTGAAAACCTTCGATCATTTCGCGCTCGGGGTACTCGACGCCCTCCGCATCGGTGAGCATGTTTCCCGTTTCCACATAGATCGGGTCCACCTCTGCAACAGACGCCATATCCTGACGCCAGACTGTTTCGCCAGCGTCGTCCTGCGCAGTGATGATTGAGAGAGCAGCAAGGGCCTCTTCGCGGTCAGCGAATTTCAAGTAGAAGTCGGTCATGCCGCCACCTCCGACACGAGCAGCTTGGAGCATAGGAGGCGCGCCGGAATATTCACCCCGCCGAGTGAGTGTCCGAGGCGCGCAATCGTTGGGGCGGTATATGCGCCGCTTAATGCCGCGCTCACCGTATCACCATTGATCGTCCCGCTGATCGCATCCGGCGTGATGGTCAAGTCAACCTCAAGCGTCTCCCCGAGGGTCGATCCAGAGTAGCTCATGACGCCTTGGCTCGCCCCACCAGCAACCACAGACATCTGGAAGTTCCCCGCCGTTTTGTGACGGTAGAACAATATCCGGTTGTTGGTTGTCCCGTCATCAAGCGCGAATAGGCGGTCGAAATTTCCCGCAATAGCATCAAGGCGGAATGTCCCTCGCACCCGAACGCCGTTGGGATAATCCCCCGTCAGAGGCGCGGTTACGAGGTCTGCGGCGCGAGAGGCTGCGGCCCCATTAGTCGGGATGTAGGAGGTAGGAAGTGGACCTTCTTCGAGTTGAGCACCCCAAATCAAGAAAGAACCCCACCCTGAATTGTTGCGGTCTTGGACTACCAACCCCATACCGTTAGTCCCGTTCCCGGTCCAACTTCCCGAGTGTCTGGTCCACTCGTCAGTTACAGTAATCGGCGTAAGGTACACCAGACCAAGACCAGATCCCCGTATGTGCAGATTGTCATTGCCGCCAATCCATTTGCTCCAAATAGACCCTGTGTAAGTGACACCAGAGGCCGCAGCCGCAGAGATAATATCTAGGAGCTGTACCGCCCCATATTGAGCGAGTATTTCAACCAAAGCGGCAGTCATTGTCCCGTCCGGAGCTTCTGCATAGTTTGGGGTAATAGTTACTCTGGAGGGAGAGTCCTCTGACATACCAAAGCCACCAAAATCACCAGAGTAGGGCATGAGGTTCGTAGCCCCGGCTTCGACAAGAATAGCTTGCCGGCCGTCAAGACAGCCGTAACGGATTTCATTGGCCGCATACGCAAGCAGAGAGCCAGAGCAGTTAAGCGCATAGCCGCCGGTGCTGTTGACGTTGGAAAGGGACGGCATCAATGCGTCGGAGCCACCGAGGAGGGCTACGCTGCCAAGGTCAAATCCGAAGCCGAAGTTCATCAGATCACCGCCGTTTCTGCTTGAGCCCAAGCTGCCCGGATCGCGGCCTCGGACAGATCAACCTCTGGGGCCACTTGTGCCGCAAGCGGCGCAAAAAGCGTCACAGCGACCAGCGTGTCCGCAAGCGTGAAGAACCTGGATGCACGGCGCGCCACAAGTGCCGCATAGGTCGCCCGGTCGGTGTCCTTGGTCGCGGCCTCCATGGCCTCCCACACGTCGCCAAGGCCAGTGTATGCCAAGAGCCACGCAAAGCGAGCCGGTGACAGGTCAGCTGGTGCCGGTGGCGCCGGGACCACAAATACCCATTCGCCATCCTGCCAGTGATAATCCGCACCCGGCTTGAGCGGAACCTGAACCGTTCCCTCTGGATAAGTCGCTCGGACTTCTTCGCTCGGATTAGATGTCGCCTGCCAATACCCGCGATCGGGGTGATAGAATCCAATGTGTGCCATTTTACACGGTCCTCTTAACTTTCCAGCCCAACACGGCCCCCGCGTTGCTTGAGCTAAAATACCCAAGCGGCGGGACAGAGAATGAAATTGACTTGCCGTTATTGCCGCTGATATTGGCGAGCGACACCCAAGTGACACCATCGTGTGAAGCTCGGATGTCGGTGTTGCCAGACCCGGCATTCGTGTCGATCTGCACCACAAACTCAATCTCTCTCGGCTCTGTGTTTTGATACGCAATTCCGCTCGAATATTCGCTCGACGCATCTTCCCATCGTTGCCCCAATCCCGGCACTTCATCCGCCCGCGCCATGCGACCCCAATCACCCCACACGCCAGCTACCTTGCTTCGCGTGTAAACGTCGCCCGTCACTGCATCAGTCGCGGTCACGATGATATTGTCTGCGTCCTCACGCGCGACAGTTGCCGAGCAGTCATTTGCTGACGGGGCATTGGTCGCCCCTGCCGTCAGGATGTAAAATCCGCCAATGTCGATGTCGTCAGCGTCGGTCAGGTCAGACTTCGCCGATTGTGCAACCAAGCCAAGCCCAATTGCATCCCAAAGCTCGTCACCGTCAGCGGCTGGCAGGATATTCGTTCGAACGTGGTCGCTGAGGTCGGTCAGAGCAAGCGTATCTGCCGCCGTGGCATACAGCATCTTGCCTGCCTCAAGCGTGAGTCCTGACAGGCTCGCAAGGTTGGC
The DNA here is from genome assembly GCF_020524585.1 of Celeribacter naphthalenivorans. Taxonomy (GTDB): domain Bacteria; phylum Pseudomonadota; class Alphaproteobacteria; order Rhodobacterales; family Rhodobacteraceae; genus Celeribacter; species Celeribacter naphthalenivorans. The sequence continues at coordinate 52,293 of NZ_JAIVLK010000005.1, read as the reverse complement.
GTTGTAGGCCTGAACGTTCGTGCCAATAGCAAGCCCGAGGTTTGCGCGAGCCGCGCTCTCTGACGACGCCCCGGTTCCCCCCGCAACAATAGGGCGCGCGGCGTTCGCATCGGACGCGAGGTCTTCGAGCGGTGTATTGTGCTGTGCTGCGGTGGCCGTTTCGTCCGTGACAGCCTCATAACCAACAGGGAGGGTGTAAACGCCGCTTCCATTGCGTGGCATGGTCAGACCTCCTTATGCGTGGCTGATGGAAACGTGACCATCAATGCCGCCGGACGGTCTCGCCCACAGTCGCGCCGCGCTGGAGACGCCGGGGAAAATTTCCGCAAGCGTCCATGTGCTGGGGAGAACTTCACCGGCCTTCAAGGTGATCGAACCGCCTGTGCTGGTCGGCGGTGTCGTGCCGGAAGTCGCTTGGATGTAGACCTCAAGCGCGCCAGCGTTTTGTACGCGAGCCGCCGTAATGTCCGCATCGGTGAGCTGCGTCCAAGTGTCTGCGCTGCATGTTTGGGTGATGTTCTGGGCCATCGTCACTTCTCTCTGTGAAAGTCAGAAAGGCAGTGCCGAATGAGCAGGCCTGTGTTCCCCTAAATTATAGCATGAAAGGTGTGATCTGGTTATGGTGGCGATATTTGATGCAGGGGAATCGTAATGAGATATGTGATTTTGGCGCTGGTGCTGGCTGGTTGTGTTTCCAAAGAGCCTGACGCCTGGACGGCAAGCCCGGAACGAATGAGCGTCTTCGCTAAGGTTTCCGCGCTCTGCGAAATGTATGCTGAAAACGGAACTCCGATGCCGATGATGCAGCATACCATGGCCCCGATCACCGTCACCAGCAACTACGGCGCGACATACACGGCAACTCAGAACCCAATGGGCGCAGGAATGTCCAACATGGGCGCGGCAATCGGCTATCGTGCAAAAATCGACAAGAATTATGAGCGCTGCATGATCATTAATGGCTACTCGAAGGACGAAGGTGATTGACGGCTAGACCATAAATCACCATCTTAAGCCGATGGACGGATTATTTTTCCTGCAAATTGCCTCCGCTGTTTTAGCGGCCAACGCCCTCACGTTATGGTGGGCATACTCTATGTGGCGCATCACAAAAATCGAGAGGGAAACGGGCGACCCGAAGAACGCTCCGTTCATTCACTTTATTGGAGCTATCGTGCCGCCCGCGGTCATGGGGATCGGCGCTTATTTCCTCACCTGACCGGCACCGCCTCGCGGCCAATAGATCGCATCAGAGCCTCGGCCACTCGCTTCTGCCCCTGAGACATGGCTTCCTCTCGCAGCGCCTTTTGCAGCGCCTGCTCAGGGTTTCCGCTCATGAGCATCTTGGCAATGAGAGACCGCGTTGCCTCATTCTGCCCGGTCGCGATGGGTCCGACAGCAGCGCCGACATTCTGAACCGCACTCCCCAATTCCAAGTTTCCGACATCCCGCAAGGCACGGAAGATATTTTGCATCGGACCAAGGTCGCGAATATCTTCGAGATTGTCAGCCGTGCGCGATCCGCCAAGGGCGCGGTTCTGCGTGTCCCACATAGCATTCTCGCGCGCGATCCGGTCGCGGAACAGGCGCGGGTCAACAGCCATGGCGTCAGCTTCCTGTGCCGCCTTCGTGCTTGTGAACGCCTTTGCGCGGTTTGCGGTCGGAGAGGTGCTGGCCTCGATCTTCGCCAATGCTCTATCACCATACCCAACGCGCGCCGCTGCCTGCTGGTCGGGCGTCATCGCTTGGAACTGCGGAATGGTGTCTGCCGCCCTTGCGCTTGGTCGCGACATAGCCGCGCCTTGGTCAACTGCGCCGATGGTCTGCGATGCCTGTCGGAAACTGTCATTTGCTGCGCGATAGCCGTCAGACGCGCTCTCAAGCGCTTGGTCGAGAGCCTGCGACAGCTTTGTAAGCTCGCGCGCCTCGTTGTTGCGCCCTGCACGGACGGCCACGCCGATTGCATCCTGCACGTCCTGCTTCACGCCAAGAACGCGGTCAAAGTCGGACAGTTCTCGCGCAATCTCACCATTCGGCGCAGGATCAGCGGCCAAGCGGCTGCGGAACTTCGCAAGCGCCCCGTCGATACCATCGCCGGTCACGTTGCTGCCACGCATTCCGCCGATACGGTCATCAATGACCGACAGAGCGCCACGCACATCAACCGGCCCCGAACCTTGACGCGCTGCATCATACGCCACATCCGCAGCCTGCCCGCGCGCTGCTGTTAGCGCGTCTTTTGCCTGCTGGGCCGTTTGTCGGCGTGTCAGGATTTCAGGGATGCTTCCGGGTTGAACCGGAAGGTTCTGCGGGTTGGTCGTTCCGGTAAATGCATCCTCCACGAACCCTGCAACGCGGTTCGGTTGATCAAGCTGCCTCTGCTGCAAGAATCGCGCAATGTCTTCTGCGCCATCGCCGCCGGATCGCGCAATGCCAGATGCCCGGCGCTGACCCGCCGTCCCGAGCGCATCCATCATGCGGAACTCGGGCTGGCCTTGCGCTATTGCGCGGGCTACATCATCTTGAACGTCCGCAACAGATCGCCCGCTTTTGCGCACGGTGTCGAGAACCACGCGCCCTGCCTTGCTCTGATTTGCCCGACCAAGAGCCGCATCAACACCGCCCGTCACAACATCGCGGCCAGCGCCAAGTGCTTTGGACGCGCCGTGGACTACAGGCGGGGCCATCCCGCCAATAGCGCCACCAGTCGCTGCCATCTTGGCTGCGTCCCCTACGCGATCTGCCGCACCCTCACCCTGCCCAAAGCCAAACAAACCGCCCTCGACAGCGCCCATGCCAGCGCCTCGCGCGGCGGTTCCCATGAGGTTCTTGCCCTGCATCGGTACACCTGCGGCCTTCCAGCCAGAGACAGACGAAGCCACCGCGCCCGGGATCATGCCGCTGTAATAGGCGACCGCGTTGTCATCCTGCGCCCGCCGGTCGGCCTCACGCATCACGGCAAGCTCGTAATCATAGTCATTGCCCATGAGTGCGCGGCCACCCGCCACAGCCTCGTCAAGCATTCCGAAGCCAAGACCCTGCCCTGCGCCGATCATTGCGGCGTTTGCCGTGCCTGTCGGAATGTTCGGGTTTGCAGGAGAGCGCATATCCTCCATTTGGCCGGTCTTCGGATTCATGACCATGCCCTCCGGCGGTGTGCCGTAGGTGCCATCTGCGTTACGCGTGTCTGGCGCACGATACTGCGAAAGCGCGGCCTCAATTTGCTCCATCGGCATATCGTCTGGAAACTCGACTACGCCGACACCGGGGATTTCGATATTCATTGAACTGCCTCGATTTTTCCGGTTTCAGGGTTGAAGCGGTGCGTTGCGGTAGCGCCTTGGCTCGGCCCGTCCTGTTGCGCTCCGCCGAAGCCGAATTGTGCCGCATTTGGATATGCGGACGCCTTCTCCATGATGCCAGAATAAACGTCCTTGAGTCGGTTAAGGTTGCGCTGCAACTGCTCCTTGCTTTGGCTCTGCTGAATGCTGCCAAGAACGGCCTGCAATTCCGTCAATTCGCGTTCAGACACGGCACCGAGAGCGCCCCCTGTCGGGCTTGCTTCGCGCATCTGTTGCAAACGGTCGAATCCGATATTCGCTTGGACCGTGCGAAGCGTGTTTTGTAGATCGTGCGCGTTGGTCCCGCCGAAGTTATCCATAAGGCCGCCAAAGAACCCTGTCGTTCCGGCTTGGTTCGATTGCTCAATTGCGCGATCAATGTCTTGGATAACGATGTTTGCCGCCCGCGCGGCCTGCTCGTCTCGCATCCCCCGTTGCTGTTCTGCCTGCTGCGCCTCAATCGCCGCTGGAGACCCCGGAACAGCCGCAGCCTGCGGAAGGCCGGTTGCAGGGTCAATGACTGGGTTTCCGTCTTGATCCATGACATAGCCATAGTCGGTAGACAGCTTCCCAAGGCCGGGGTTATTTCCGGGCATGTTGTTGTTGATCGTCGTCCCGCCGCCGCCGATCTGTGTCACGCGCCCGTCTGGACCGACATTGAACATCGCATCAGCCATATTACCGGTCATGCCAATATCAGCACCACGCACCTGACGATATTTCGGCGTCGGGTTCTGCATCTGCTGCAATTCAAGCTGCGCCCTCTGCATTTCGATCTGGCGCATCGGGTCCATGGCGTTCATCTGCTGGCCAATGAGGGCATTCAGAACGGCTTTCTGGCCCGGGCTGGCGTATGGGTTGGATGCAAGGTCTGCGAGGCTCTGTAGGTCCATGCCGCCGGATTGCGCAACCTGTGTTCCGCCCGCCGCTCGTGGTTGCGAAGGTGCGCCACCCCGGCCCGCATCCGCGAACCCAAAAACGTGATTTCCGATGCGCTGCCAGTCTCCGCCAGCCTTTTGGCCCCATGCGGGGTTAGCCGCCGCCGGGTTGTAGTAGTGGGTCGCGCCGCCGGTTGGGTCTTGGTATTGGCCGGACAGGATCGCATCGGCCACACGGTAGGCATCCTCTGACGGCTTCATGCGCGCCATATCAAGCCCGCCCTGCCCGTTCGCATACCCTGTCACGCCGTTCCACGCCGAGAACTGCCCCGGCTTCATGATAACGCCATCGAACCCGTCGCCATACCCGCCCGTCTTGCGGCGGTTGTCGATCACAGCGCCAGCGGCGAGCATGCCTTGAGCGCCTTCGCCACCGGCCTCTGCCATGAGCGTTTTCGCCAATAGGTCGCGGTCGCCGCTTGGCTGACCGATCGCTGCCATTGCGTCATCACCGATCCGCGACGGATCATTCAGCGCGCGCGTGTCCTCCATCGGCTCAATGGGCGCATACGGCTCACCAAATCCAGCCTCATATGGCTGAGAGCCTCCGGACCACAGATCGCCCCATGCGCTATCGAACTCGCCGCGCAATTCAGCGTCTCGCGCGTCGGCCTTTTTGCTGAGTGATCGATAAAGCAGAGCATCACCAATCGCGGCCAAGCCTTCGCCAACGTTGCGCGGTGTGCCCTTGCCAAATGCAAGCTGGTCCGCGATTTCGCGCTTGCGCTGCAATTCTTCATAGGTCCAAGGCGTGTCCCCTCCGAAAATGAAGTTCTGCATCACACCGCCTCCAGTTTCGAATAATCCACAGCGAAGAACTCACCGAACCGGCGCACGGCATGCGGGAACTTCTCAAGCACTTCCTGAGCCATGTATCCACGACGCAGCGGCGCGGTGTCAGGCTCCCAGATGTAGCGGTATTCGTAGACGTTCAGGTCACCGGATCGGACAAGGGAAATGTCTTTCTTCAACCTGCGGTCAGACGCCATGATTGCAGCTTTTCCAAGCCCAAACAGCCCGCCCATGATGCCGTTATATCCCGACATTTGGTTCTGATATGCCTGCATGTCTTGGTTGTAGGCGTTGTTGATTAGCCCCGCGTTGTCGGTCGTCGCGATCTGTGACGGCGTGTTCTGGCTGTAGGTCGGCGTTGCGACCTGCGTCCCGCTCATAAGGCCGATGATCTCATTCAGTGGCTGCGTCCGGTTCGTCAGCGCCGTGTTCATGCCGGTGTTGTAGCTGTCCAACATGAACTGGTCGCGCGATGTCTGCTGGCCGCTGTAGAGGTTCTTCATGGCCGCGTCATATGCCGCAGACCCCGGCACAACGCCCTGATTGGCGAGGCGCGTCTCAAGCTGGCTCTGCTGCTGCGCAAGATTGTCGCCGTTGATGCTGTCGTAAAGACCACCGGCCCACGCCTCATGCTCACCCACGCCGTAGGAGAACGGCTGAGACATGTAGTCTTGCAGGAAAGCGCTCTGGTCCGCCCCGAGGCTCGCGAGGTTCTGCTGCGTGATCTGGTTGGTGTCATAGATGCCCTGCGCCGCGTCAGACAGCGACGTGGTGGCCGTGAACGTCGGAATGTCGTAGGTCATCCCGGTGTAAGGGTCGGTGAAGCTGTATGTCCCAGTCTGATCGTAATTCAGCGTCGATCCGTCCGCGCCAATCTGATTGACGTTGCCCAGCATGGTGTTCGCAAGCGCTGTTGCAACGCTTGTGCCGGTTTGTGCGGCGGATGTTTCCTGCGGATCGGGGGCGTCTGGTGCGGATGGTTTTCCCATGGCTCACTCTCGGATTGATTATTTCCGGGCAGTGCCAATGAGCAGGCCGCGTTGGTTCCCCTAAATTATAGCACGTTTTTCGGCTCTCTTCGTGAGCGGATGGGAGCGCCAAACCTCTTCCGGCAGGGTGTAAATTACCTCGTCCTCGTTGCGACCTCTGAGGCGCGGAACTGTCACTCCTGAATAGCCGAACTTTTCAGCAGTTCTGCGCATCAGTGAATTATGCTCGGAGACCTGCAAGACGGACAGCTGAGCCCCGGCATCATCAAAGCAATAGCGGTGCATTTGGTAAATCGCATCGAGCGAGAGCCACCCACGACCACCTGCCGCAGACATGCAAATGACCTGCGCATCTGGATTCCAGTCGTGGAACACAACGCCGCCGGATAGCTTTCCGTCTCGAATGACAGCCATCGCGGCGCACTTCGCGCTGTCCCATCCAGAATTGCCAAGCTCGCGCGCCACGAAACCGCAAATCATGGCGCTTTCGTCTGATCCTGCCTTGGCAAAAACGATCACACCACGCGCCCCTCTTCAAGCATCAGGTCGAGCGCGATAAGCTCAAGATCTGGCTCGTTGTTCCGATTCACCGTGACCTTGAAGGCAGGAGCGATTGATGCCCCATTTCCTGAGACGAACTGCCACTCCGAGACGTGTGACTTGTATCCAGAACCGCCCCACGTCATCGTCCCCCAAAGGCCCGTCCCCCAAGCGCTGGATAAGTCCTCCGCGGTCGTTGACGCGACATTAATGCTTCCCACCTCGAAATCACCGAAACATGACAGCCCGATTTCATAGATGTCAGACGCCCTGCCGCGAAACCGCGCCATCTTCCCGAACTTTTGCCGCGCATTTCCGTCTTGGAACTTCGGCACCCAGAGCGCGGAATATTCCATGCCTAGATCATTCCCGCCGGTCTCGGCCTCAACCACCTTGCCGTCCGCCGTCCCGAAGAAAAAGCGGTCATTAAAAATCGTCGCGCACCGAACATCCCAGCCGGTAATTCGAGACCACGCGCCGGTCCGCGAATTTGCCACAAAAACCACATTCTTGCCGCCAACCAAATTTGGCGTCCCGACCATGAGAAGCGTTTGAGACGGCCACATTGTCACGCTGATCTGGTTGGTCGACGTTCTGTTTGCGATTGCCGCGTTCCATTCATCCTCAATGGCAAACGCCAGAGACGATGCTTGCAGCGCGGCCCGGTCCTTCTTTAGAGCCTCGGCGACGGATATGATGCCATCCTCGGTGGCAATCGCCAAATCACCACCGGCGCGGAAATGGGCATTTTTGCCGAGCGGCTTGCCGATCCGGTAGACGCCGGAAAGCGCGAAGTCAGATGACGGGTCTGTTCCGGTGTAGACCGCGATCTCGCCAAGGGTGGAGACGAAGACAATCACGTCGTCGATACCGTCCCCAGCGTCAATGGACCATGTTGCCCCGAACAGAAGTGATCCGCCTAGATTGAAAATCCCGCGCAGTGGAAACTCAGTCGCCGCGCCTGTGATCGCATTGGCTGAGAGATACCACGCGCTGGTCGTATTCTCCTCGATGAACCACAGGCGGTTCTTGAAGGACCAGACGTGCGACAGATCGGAACTTGCAACTCCGGTGATGCTTGGCGTGGTCCAGCTTGCCCCGTCAAACTGCCGCGCATCGTCCGCTCCGTTCACGATGGTGATGAAGTCGCCGCCAGCCGTGGAGAAATGCTGAGAGGACCAGTCGCCAGTGGCAAGGCCGGTCACGTCGGCGGTTGGCGCAACCTCTGGGTCTGCCGGGCTTGTCACGTCATAGATCGCGTCCGCCGTTGCGGCGAACATCGTCTCAACGCCACCAGATGCGTGAACAAAGGTGGAAACGACAGCATCACCAACCGTGGCGTGGAGTTTGGAGCCACCGCGAACGCGCGCGCCCTGCGCGGTCGGAATGCAGTTATCCAGAACTTCCGCTGCATCGCTTGGAGCATCCAAAATTCGCGTATTGCTGATCCAGCCACGACGAGGAGAGGAGAATGTAGCTGTCTTTGCGCGCATCACGAACTCGTAATGTAGTCAGGGACAGGGAGCCTCATCGGGTGGCGATCAGACTTCTCGCTAAAGCAGATCGCGCCGCGCGAACGAAGTCGCTTTTCCTCAGACAAAAGCCATGCCTCGAACTCCTGACCCTCCGGCCCCGGTTCAAGCCCCTTTTGCTCCCGAAAGCGCTTGATGGTCCCAAGCTCAATGAGGCGGCGCGGGAAAAGCAGAACGTCTGTCTCTGACGAGAATGTGCCGCCCGCCGTTCCTGCGGCGTTCGCCATCCAGAGCGTCGACACATAGTTGATCGTCACCTCTACGCCAGAGGCGAGAACGGGATAGAACTCAATCGAGAAATTACCGTCATAGCCCTTGATGCGGAAAAACCTGTTTCCTCCGCCTGTTCCTGTAGTGAGAAGGTGCGTCCATGCCCCATCGCTCGGGACATTCACCCCGAAGCGCCGTGTCGATGTTGTCTCATAAACAGCGGCATCGCCAAACTGTAGGCGGCGGAAATCTGCTGGCAGATCGTATTCAGCGGAACCGTCGCCAGTGATAGTTGTTGACGCCGACACCGGTGCGGGCCAGTCCACGCGCTTCGTGATCTCGTCAACTGCCTCGACAAGGAAGTCGTCGCGGATTTCGACATGCGTTTGCGTCGTCGCCGTCACCCACGATGACGGGGCGGCAACGCTGCACTTTCTGGCAATCCGGTTCAGGGCGTCAACAATGAGCGTCACGCGGCTTCATCCTTCTTCTGGGATGCGCGCGTCGGCTTTGGCTCGGTGTCTTGCTTTGGCTCGGGCTTGGTCAAATCTTCCTCCAGCTTCGCGAGGCGTTCGGCCATTTCTGCGAGCATGGCGTCTTTTTCGGCGTTGGACGCCTCAAGAGCGGCCATCTTCTCGCTGGCAGCGCCTGCGTTCAGCGCTTCAAGGAATTTACCGGCCTGCGTCCGAAGCTGGCGCATGTTCGGCAAAGCGACCTTGCCAAGACCGGCTTCGGAAAGGGTCGCAACATCCTCGACAGTGCGAATGCTGGCCCGCTTGAGTTCGAAAATCTCTGCCTCGCCAATTGCTGTCCATGCCTCCAAAGCCGTTCCGCTCTCGGGCAGCTCCTTGCCCTCTTTCCAAGCCTTGTAATGCGGCTCGATGAAGTGCCAAACGGCGCTCTGGTGAAAGCCGGATGTGCCGGGAATGTCGTTGTCGGTATTCTCGGGGTTCGGCGTCAGGTCTTTGATGCGGGCCACATTGGTCGCAGACTGGATGCTGTGACCGGCGGCATATTCGACCCAATCAACCGATTTTCCGGCGGCGTTGATCTTGGTGAAGAAGCGAAGAACGCGGATGTCCATTGCGGAGATTCCCTAATGTTGTGGAAAGGGGGCCGCTTGGCCCCCTAAGTTGTTCAGAGCGTTGCGTCGATGTGCGGATCACCCAAGAGGATGCCTGCGGCAACGTTGCTGGACTCTGCGCCGGTCGTGTAGAGGCCGTGAATGGTCTCCGCGCCTGCCGTTGCATCGTCATCCACGCGGCCAGCGGTCGCTGTGGTGTTCAGCTTGGTGTTGGCCGCTGCGCCGGTCGCCACGTTGATGGAGCAGGTGCCTTTGACTTGCACCCACCCGTAGTCATCATCCGAGAACGCCGCCGGAGCCACGCCCACACGGTCACCAAGAGCGCCGTCGGAGTTGGTCGTGTCGATCTGGTCCGCCTGATAGGCTTCGCTGATGATCACGACATCGTTGGCAGAAATTGCGCCATCGGCTTGCACGAAGATGTATTCGTCGCCGTTGGTTGCGCAATAGCGATCCCCGAGGCCGAAGCCCTTGCCCTCTTCGAGCGTGGAGACGGGATTGGAAAGGTTTGCACCGATCATTGTCTGTCCTCCTTATGCCGCGTCGATCAGCAGGCCTTGCAGCGAGCGGTTGGAGCACACGAGGTTGCCCATCCAGTACATCGGGATCACCACGGCGTCCTGATTGGTGGGTTTTTTCTCGTCGTCCATCGTCCATTGCGCTTCCTTGTGCTGGACCAGATAGAGATAGTCCGTGTTCAGGAAGTAGCCCTTCTCGGCGGTGGTTCCGAAATTGGAGTTGTCGTCAAAAATGACGTCTGCGTTCTTGTATTTCAGGGACACGAATCCCTCAGACGCAGAATCCTTGTCGGCGTAGCGCGCGCGATCCTCAATGCCAGCCTCGAATACCGAGTAAATGTCATGCGAGAAGACAATGAGGTCCGGCATGTCTTGGCCGCGAACGGTCTGGAGCCAGAGTTTGCCCATCTCGTTTTTGAGCGTGGCCGAGGTGTAAGCATCGGTGCCGGTCATCTCGCGCACCTTGTTCTGCCAGAAGCTGAACGTGGTGGAGTTGATGCCGCCGACGGTGCCGGTGCCTGCGGTTTGAATGATGTGCGACAGACCGCCGATCTGGTTGTCTGCGGAGCCATCCGAGTACAGGTCAACGGAGAGGTTGTTCGCCGCCGTTTTGAGCGCCACTTTCTTGCGGGCTTTCACGAGGTCGATCATCTTCTGCTTGGAACCCATGTTCATGCGGATTTCGCGCCCGGAGGCGGTCACATGAAGCGCGGCCTGCTGCCATTCGAACTTCGCAGTGGTCAGCACGTCCGACGCATCGGTGTTGAGCTGCTCATAGCCTGCGTAGCGCTGGTAGGTGCCGTTTTCCGCATATTCGAGCGGCAGCGCAATCTCGTAGCCGCCGCTTTCGGTCTTGATGTTGCCCTTCTTCTTCATGCGGTTAAGAAGCGCGTTGTGCTTGCTCACGTTGTCGGACAGTTTCGTGGACCAGTTGCGATCCGTGGTCGTGACCATTTCCGTGAACACAGATGAGGGAGTTGCCATCCTGTTTGTCCTTTTGGATTAGCCTTTCATGGCGCGATCCCAAGCTGCCGACATTTCTTCATCTTCTGACATCGGGGTTTGCTTGGAGCCACGAGAGGCGACGTTGACGGATTTGGCATCAAGGACGCGGCGGGTCTTTTGCGGAGCGGGCGGCGGAGGCGTTACCTCTGCTTGTGCGGTCCTCAAGCCCATGGCCTCGGTAGCCATGTTATAAGCCGCGTCCAGCAAGTCCGACGAGGAGGCTTGCGGCATGGTGCGCTGTGCTGCCTGAATGAAGGCGGGCAAATGCGGTTCGACTCTCTGGTAGTGCTCTTTTCCAGCAGACCATTGTTGAATCTCGCCAAGCACTCGCTGCTCATTCGAATACTGCTCAACACTTCCCCGAATTATATCAGGGTTTGAAATGTTTTTCACTTGCTGCTCAAGCTGCGCGATCTGGTTGCGCAGTTGGCGCTCAGTTTCTGCGCCCTGCGGAGCCTGCTGCCCGTTCAGCCGCGCGATAAGCCCCGGCATCGCCCCGGTCTGCTCAGCAACGGCCAAGAGCGTACCAACCGGATCTCGGGTGAGTTGCGCGCGGGTCTTGGCAAGTTCCATCGCATCGGCGGCGACCTGCTCTGGTGTCATGTTCGACAGTTCGGGAAAGTCCTTCGCTGCCTGTGCCATGGTGTTGCGGATCGGTTCAAGCACCTTAGCCATGCGCCCTGCCTGAGCCGCAGACGCGCTCATTTTCATGTAGGTGTCGGCCACGGCATTGCGGGCCGCGTCTGGCATTTGGTCCCATGCCTCGCGAAGCTCATGCGGCAGGCTGTCGAAATACTTCGGGCGCTCGACTTGCTCCGGATCTTCCTGCTGCTCTTCCTCGGATGCCTCTTCGGCCTTCTTGAACCGGCCTTTTTCATCGCGGCCAGACGGCTCTTGCGCTTCTTCGCCTTCTTCCTCGATGCCTTCAGACGTCAGGCGGTCAAATGCCGCGCCCATTTCGTCGTCTTCGGTGATCTCTGGAGTTTCTGCGGGCGTGAGTTCTTCCTGCGGAGAGAGTTCTGCGTTGTTATCCATCTGCTCTTGTCCTCGGCTTCCATGGCTGGTCTTTGTATTTTTCGGAGACGGTCAGGCCGTGCTTTTTCGCGAAGCGCTCGTTTCGGATCTCGCCGCCGGTCGGGCTTTTGAGTTCCGCCGCCTCGACACAATTGTGGCGCTTCAAGTTCTCATTGTGCTGTCCAAGGGTTCGGATTTCCTTGCCTGTGATCGGGCAGGAATACGGCTTGAACCCCATCACCATCGGGACGGCTGGAGTTCGGCCACGCTCTTCATCCGAGAGCATCGGCTCTCCGGTCTCTTTGTCGACCATGCGGCCATCGCGGTAGACGTATGAGGCCATCAATAGACCCCCAACGCCTTGTCGCGCTCACCTGACGCAAATTCGGCCTCTTTCAACTGCTGTTCGCGCTGGTCGATCTGAATGTCGGATTGCGTCTTGGCGATACCGGCCTGCTTCTCCTTGGCCTCAAGCTGCTTGAGCATCATTTCAAGCTGCTGCATGGCCTGCGCGAGTTGCTTCTTCTGATCGTCCTGCGGCTGGCTTGCGGCCTGCTCTGCGAGTTCAATAAGCTGATCCAGAGCATCCTCGCCCTGCGATCCGATGTTGAACATGCGGGCGAAAGACGAATAGAGCGCAATCATCGGCCCTGCGAGTTGTGGCCCGCCTTGCTGAACGACCGGGGCCATGGCTTGGAAGAACCCAGAGGACGATTGCAGGAATTGCCCCATTTCGCCTTTCTGGCGCGTCAGATCGCCCCGCACCGTGCTGTCGCTCTCAACGTCAACACGGCACTGTTTCAGGCCTTGAGCGAACAGAGCCTCAATCTCAGGCGTGACCTGCTCGCCGCTCAACTCTTGCAGGCGCTGCGCCGAGAATTGCGACATGATCAGTTCAGATGTCATCACGAAGAGGTCACGCACTTGGCGCTCAATCTGGCTCTGAGGCCGCTTGATGCGCAAGCTGCCCCACTGCGTCTTGATCTGCTGCGCCGTGGCTGTCTCGCTGGACTTTGACGCGCCGCGCACGATGTCGGAAATGCCGGTGATCTCGTAAATCGCCTGCTTGGTCTGGTCGCGGGCAACGTAAAGTTCACGCAGAACCGTGATTGCCTTGTCAATCGGCCACCACACGATGCCCTTCTCAAGCCCGCCGGTCGCAAGTAAGCTCTCTGCGTCTTCAATCGGAACAAGCGTGTTATCGTCGGCGTCGGCCAGCTTCTCAAGATCAGCGCCATTCCCAACAAATCCGCCCTTGACCTTGAGGCCTTTCGTAATCGCGTTGATCCGAACCGTGGTGCGGTCAAGCTCTTTGGCGAGTGATCGATAGGCCTCGTATGGTACGACAGGCGTACGCTTGCCTGTGACGCGGATCGGCTCGACGGGATGCGGGACAGGGAAGAAGCCGGAAAGACCGAGCGGATCTTCCTTCTCCATGACGATGACGCCATCGCTCTCACGCACGAAACAGACGGACTTACGCGACTTGTCCCAGATTTCCCAAATCGTGTGTTCGTCGCGCTGCTCGAAATTCGCTTCCTGCTGCGCCTTGATCATCTCGGCGTCGAAATCGTCCATATCCTCGTCTTGGACAGTGTGACGGAAGGCGACCCACGGCAGCTTGTCAAAGCGTGCGCCCGGGCCTTCGAGATAGTCAGCCCACGGCACAACTTCGTAAATCACGCGCTCGTTTTCGACCACGGTCTGGACCGCCTCGACAGGCTGGCCGAACTCGTCCGGCGCAATGGTCGTTTCCTCATAAACATCGGCGTCGAAGCGCACCCGAACAACGCCACGACCGGCGACGTATGCGTTTTGCACTGACGCCTCAATCTCCGTGTCCAGCACATCGTCGTCCACCATCGCCTCAAGGCTGCGCTCGAGGATTTTGGCGGCGGATGTCAGCGTACCATAAGCCGGGTTTTCCCTCTTGACGTTCTTGGCGCGGACGTCTGGAATGGCTGTGGAGTTGTAGAGCGACGGGACGATGGTCTCGACGTTCGAAAACAGGATGTTGAAATCCACGTCGTCCTTGCACTCGTAGATTTTTTCCGCGTCCGCAGCGGCTTTGCGCCACTCCTCGTCGCGCTTGAGCGCAGCGCGGATTTTCTCCATCCACTTGCTGCCGCGCTCTTTCAGTTCTGCCGCTTCGTGCTGTGGTGAATCGTCCTGCTCGTCGCTCACGCCGGGGTCGCCTTTTTTGGAACTTCCCCGAAATTATACCAGAGAAATCAGGCTCAATCCCGCGCGCGATTCCTGCGCTTCACCATGGCGTCAACTGCGTCTTTCACGCTCATGTTGCCTTGAACCGATCCATCCACGCTTGCCGTGTATACCAGTTCTTTCGGCCTATCATGCTCCTCGATCTCGCGCTTATCCTTCCAGACGAGGCCCAAGTATCTCCAAGCTGACCCGATATGCTCCGACCAGTCCTTAACCGGTGTGTCGCGGAACCGCTTCAACTCGTCATCCCATTCGCGGCGATATGACTTAAGGCCTTCGACGCCGTGCGCCACGCGCTGCCCGCGCTCGTCGTCGCCGGTGTGGAAAACTGCGGCGTTGATAGCCATGCGCCCCGCTTGCTGGCCGTCTGCCACTGAGACCATTGGAATGCGCACAGGCTTGCGGCCCTTATCGCGCAGCCGCTCGATGCGGGTCTTCTTCTGTCCCCACTCGGTGCGCAGAACGTCGTGAGGCACGTAATCGTTTCCGCGATAGCCCTTGTTGTCCAGCCAATCCAGCCACGTGTCCAAGTCGTCCTCTTCAGGCACGTAGAAGTCCACGATGCGAAGATCGCCGTTGACCACCTGAAAGCACCAGATCGGGTTGTTGACCGCCTTGCCCAAGTCCCAGACCGTGTGTACCGGGTAATCCCAATTGATCGGGACAAGCGTCATGCGGTCCTGTTGCTCGGCGCGGGACATCTCGGCCCCATAGATCGCGCCAACCGTCGCTCCTGCAAACGAGCAGAAATACTCCTGCTCGAACATCGCGCGGCCAAGGTCGATGCCGTATAGGTCTTGATACTCTGCCATGGCTTCGGCCAACTGATCAGCCGTCAGAGCGCCCGTCTGATCGGCCCGCAGAAGCTCGGAGAACCACGTATCGGGGCTGGCCTGCGCCGTGTCAAACATGGTCTTCGCGTGGTTGTTGCCGCGCGGCGTTGTGATGAATGCTGCAAGCCCGTTCGTCTCTCGGATCATCGGAGAGTGATATGCCCAAGCTGCCGGGTTGCAGAGCGCCCATTCTGAATAGGTGATCTGCACCGCGCCTGCGCCTACGTGGCTGTCGTAATTGTCGGACCCGAGAAGCTGCCACGTCGCGCCGTTCACGAACTCGATGAACATGTCGTCATCTTGCATCCGCTTGATGATCTGCTCAGGGAAGGCTTCGAATATGCGACGCTTGCCTGTGTGCGCGTTCACGCCATTCCAGAGTGCCTTGCGGGCCTGCTTGTATTGAGGCAGGCAGTGCCAGTATGTGCCAGGTCGCTTGAATACGTTCTCTCGCGTGGCGTTCAGGACAATCTCGTCTTTCCCTGCGCGCCGGTGCCAGATCGCGATTGCCCGCTTGACCTGCCCCTCTGTCATAGCGCGATAAAAACCGGCCTGATACCATCTGACGCGAAATTCGTGGATCACTTGGATTCGATCACGGTTTGAAAAATAATTTCGCCATTCGCGCCACTTCCACCATGCTTGATGGATTGCGGCGGCGTTCCGTGCGCGCGGTCCTCGCTGTCTTTGAACAGCTTGAGGGTGGCCGGACTGATCAGGAATTCGAGCATTTCATCACTGACTTCATCATCGCCTATCTTTTCCTGCAGGCAGGAAAGCGCTTTGAGGCGCAGCTTTGCGGAAATTGCCGCTGCCTCTTGCTCAGCAAGCAAGACCTCGGATGACTTTCCGGATGGGTTTCCAGACTTCCCCGGCTTGAACCTCGTGTCTGGTGATGGGTTTGGATTTGCCATGTGCTCTCGTGTCCTCTGCGGAGACGTTCCCCGAATTATACCATGCGCTTGCGGCGCTTCGCCAACCCGCTCTCGATGCCATATCGATAGCGCGTGTTGCTCACTGCCTTTTGCGAAACTCCGATGGCCTCCGCTATCTGCGCGTCATTCATGCAGGCCAGAGCCATGCGCCTGATTTTCGCGATGCGCGCCATGTTTCGGCGGCGTCCCGGGCCGTAGACCTTCGACACAACCTCGCCTGACTGGCCGGTCGGGACTTTCTCGACGCGACCCTGTGAAATCGCCTCTTCGATCATTCTACGCTCTTCTGGCGTGATGCTGCTCACTGTCCCTGCCCTCCTATGCGCCCACGACAGGCGTGAATTTCTCTTTGCGGAATTTGTGCCATGTCATGCCTGACGCTTCGAATTGCTCACGCCACCTGTGAGCGGCGGCCTTTGCGGATTGCGCACTGACCCCGACGAAGTGGCAGACAGCGCGGCAATCGCGACTGTCAAACCACGACAGGCTGTTGTTGATGAAGATCGCGTTTTCGGTCTTGCCTTGATCGCCGTATCGTATTGCGTCCTCCAGCGCAGTTTGGAGGACTGAGGCCCATAGGCTGCGCGTGGCAGCGTGGTCGTGCGGGTCGATCATGCGGGCTGGTGCTGTCATCTCGTGGCTTCCTCATGGTCAAATCTGGACCACCTCCATTTGTCGGCCCAAGACCTCACCGCCAGCCACTCATGAAGCGCATCGACGGACCTCAGAGGCTCCCTGCCGATGATGCCGCCAAGTGAGGCCACAGCCTCACCTGAGAATGCGATCTCCCCGCCCAAGGCGCGGAACTTCGATACAGCCTCGGCCTTGCGCGGACGCAGCCGATCCATGAACTGGACAATCCCCTCTCCGGCCCTCTGCTTTTCTGCGATGATTTCCGAGATTTCGCACTCAAGGGCGCCCATCTCTTCGGGGAATGTGATGCGGGTTTGTGCGGTCATCGCTTTACCCCGTCGATCTGGTCAATGACGCTCTGAGCTGCAACACGCGCCATAAGAAGATCGTTGTTATCCCATGTTCCTGTCTCAGGATGCCAAGCCTCCATCAGGACGCGGCAGACCTTCACAGCTTTGCTCTGAGCATCTTGCATTGCCTTGGTGCGCTCACGGTCCGCCTTGCGCTGCTCTGCGGTGGTGTGGTGGCGGTTTCTCATTGCGCGGCCCTCTTCTCTACGGCCCGAATGCCATGAATGACCGTTGTGTGGTCCCGGTTGAAAAATCGTCCGATCTGCGGGAGCGACATGTCTGGGCGCGCGGCGCGGATCGCGGCCATAGCCTCTTGGCGCGGGTGCGCGATGTTGCGGGTGCGCTCCGGCCCTCTCAGGTCGCCAAGTGTGATACCGTATTTTTCCGCAACTCGGGTGGCGATGGCTGACGCGGTGTTGATCGCTGTGCGCCGCTGCCATGCGCGATCCGCTTGTGTCGGCAGGAGGTGCAGGGTCATGCTGATTCCTCCTGTCCAATGAGTGCTTTAAGGATCGCGAGGAGCCATGCCCGGGACGCATTATCCTTTGTTGTTCCGATGAATCCCTGCTGTCGAAGGCCATACGCGTAGTCTGTCCATACCTGCACAGCTCCAGTGGCCAGTGTCTTGATCGACCAAGCCCACCCCGGCAACACTGCCTCGTGCAGAGCCTTGGCGGCGTCGAGTGAGCCGTTGTAGGCTTCATCAGCATCCATAAACGTGCATCGTCCATACGCGGTTTCAGGTGGGAACGCTGCGGCAGACAGTTCAAACGACCAATCACCAGCCTCGACCTTCGCCAGCAACGCTTTCAGTGCTTCGATACGGGTCATTGCGCGTCTCCCACTTTCGGAAAGCGCTTCACGACATGACCGAAGCCGCATTCAGTGAGGATGTTAGCCCGCGTCTCCGCGTCGATGTGGTTTCGCGGTCGGTCTTCATCTTGATCCTTGACGATCTTCGGCATGGGGCGGCTCTTGCGCACAATCGCCCAAATTGCACCCGCGTCAGGCTTGCGCAGAACGCCATTCTGGGTGCGCGGCCCGGTGCGCTGATACTCGGCCCACGCGCGGCGAATTTCGCCCTCAGAAGCGCTTTCAAGAACATCGGCCCACCCCTCAAGCTCGAGGACTTGCTCCGAGGCTGGCGTGGCGTAATCCCGCCAGAACTGGCGAAGGATCGCAGAAGCGCGAATGACAACTTTTTCGCGGTGAGCTTCTTTCTGCGCCGGGCTGAGAGCGTTGAAGCCGGTGATGGTTGAGATTTGATTGGTCACGTTACCACTCCTGCGATTTGTTGGTTGTTCCCGCCGCTGCGGATCGAATGATTGTTTGCTGATCGACCTCCGGCGGGGGGCGTCCTCCACCGCGAATGACCCGCATTTCAGTTGGTTCAAGGCGCTGCTTCTTGCGCCCGGCGTAATCCACCATGGGGCCGGAGAAGTATTTGAACGATGAAATCTGAGAGGTGGCTTTCCCGGTGACGTCACGGATCACGGCGCACTGCTCGTCCAGCGTCAGGCCTAGATCATCGCTCCACTTCGAGGCTTCGAGCATGTCGTTTTGATTGCCCATGATGCGACCGCCTGCGGTGCAATCCTGAGAGCCGTGCCCCATGGCTTCGAGAAGACGCTCACGATCCGTCATGGTCGCGCGCGTATCATCATCATCTATATCTGGTTCTGGTTCTGTATGGATTGACGGTCGTTTTTGTAAGTCTTTGTTTTTATTTGATCCGCGTCTATTTTCAGCGTTTTGTTCTTGAACTTTTCTCAAAGTTTCAAGCTCTTTATCGGCGCGATAATTCGACAAAAACTCGCCGATAATTTCTAGCTTGCCAGATGATAGCAATTTTTCACGGATCGAATTCCATTTTCTGACAGAGCATCCGAGAAGACCTGAGATGTATCTGGAGTCATCTGGTAGCCGACCTCCCTGCATGTAGATCAGGTCTATCACAAGGCGATATGCACCCTTCGTTTCGAAGTCCATTCCGATGGTGCCTTCGATGAAATCGCGCGGGTATGCCTTGTAATACGGTAGTCCATTCACGACACGTCACCCCGCATTTCTTGCACCTCGACAATCACAGCTCCGTCCTTGCATCGGTCTCCGATCAGGTGAGTGATGCTTCCGTTAAGGTCGCGGTCATTGACGCCGAGAGCGTCGGCAAGACCATCTTGCCCGGCTTTGAATGATGCCACGGCGTTGTCGAGGTCTGGCACAGGTCCCCTCCCTTTCGGGCAGAAGATCACACGCACGGATAGCGGACCTGTGAGGCCCTGTGCGCCAGCCTCAAGGGCAAGCGCCCAGACAGTGCGCCG
The DNA here is from genome assembly GCF_020524585.1 of Celeribacter naphthalenivorans. GTDB lineage: Bacteria > Pseudomonadota > Alphaproteobacteria > Rhodobacterales > Rhodobacteraceae > Celeribacter > Celeribacter naphthalenivorans. The sequence goes on along the minus strand of NZ_JAIVLK010000005.1, from coordinate 33,035 downwards.
ATACGCCTTTTTCGCCCGTGCCAGAGCCATGTGGTGCGGTCTGGCGTTCGGGGAAAGGTCTTTGTGGGGCCATGGGGCTACAATACGCATTATGCGACTCCATTGATGATAGGAGGATCGGCCTCGATGCAGTCACGCGCTCGTAGCGCCGCGCAGACCTCTTCGGTGATCTCGCGCCAGTTCATGTTCCACTTGATCACGTCGATAAGCTCCGGGATCGTCAGGCGAGACGTTGCAGTGTGAAGCTTTCGCCGCGACGCTATTTCGCGAAGTTCTTGTCGCCAAAGCATGTCAATCGCGCCATCAGGCGGACAGACCATTGGCTTGTCCCATCGGCTTGAAAGCTCATGTTCTCGATACTGATCCGCGCCGTGCGCATCAGGCAAATCAAAGCCCCAAACCTGACAGGCCCGCGCCTCTTTCGGTGCGCTTATCCAAGTCCCTGCATTCGGCGTGTCTTTGACACTGAAAAACTTCGAATGCAGCGCAGCAATGACGTGGTGAGCGCATCCGTTCATGGATGAAATCTGTTTGGGAAGTCGATCCAGCTTATCCTTCGAACTTTTGATTTCCACCGCTGCAATCCTGTTGCGCGTCACGGCAAGAACGTCGATGCGGTTCGGCCCCCATGTCGCGCACTGAATTTCGTGAATAATGCGAGCAGATGGCATAAGTTCGCGAAGGCGAGCGACTACAGGCTCACGAATAGCGGCTTCGGCTTCTGATCTATATGCAGGCATCACGCACCACCTTTCGCAGCGGCACGAGACAGGTTCTCAAACCGCAGCAGGCAGGTTGTCGCCGCCATGAGCTCATCATGCGCCTTGCTGATGCCCTGCGTGTCCTTGCGGCGCACGGCGGCGTCATATGCTTCCTGTGCGGCCTGACGGTCGATCTGTAGCGCGGCGTGGCGCTGCTCTCTGGTGAGGATGAAGGGCATGGTCATGGCGGGCCTCAGAACGGGATTTCGTCATCATCGAGGCCGGGCCGCGATCCGCCTTGGTCGCCGCCATAGCCTCCGCCCTGATCATATCCGCCGCCATCCGGCCCCGGAGGAAGCTGTCCACCGCCGTAGCTGTCGTCCTGCCCACGCGCCGCACCGCCGCTGTCCGGCCAGTCGATAGGATCAATGCTCGATCCGAAGCCGGAGAGGACGATTTCCGTGCTCCAGCGGTCCTGCCCGTTCTGGTCTTGCCATTTGCGGGTGCGGATCGCGCCCTCCACACAGACGCGAGCGCCCTTGCGGAGATACTTCTCGGCAAATTCAGCCAGCCGACCGAAGGCCACGACGCGGTGCCACTCGGTGCGCTCCCGCTTCTCGCCCGTATTCTTGTCGGCCCACTGCTCGCCCGTGGCGATGCTGAAATTAGCGATTTTCTCGCCTGTCTGCGTGGTGCGGATTTCGGGGTCTTGCCCGATGCGGCCACGGAGGGATGCGCGGTTCAGGTCTGCCATCTGTCAGGCTCCATTCTTTGAGATTTCAGCTTTGCGGATCGCCAGCGCCCGCAATGTTTCGGGCGTCATGCGTCCGTCGCGCGACATCTGGTCCGAGAACCCGGCCAGCTCGCGCAGGGATGTGAGAGAGGCGATCTTGTCTAGGGTGCGCTGGGGGAGGGTCATCAGCACACCTCAGAGACCGGCAGGCCGTTGCGGTCCTTCTCGACCTTCACGCCATCCACATAGACCGCGTACCGATCACCGGCGAAGTGCGAGGCATACCAAGCCATGACTGGCTGAATTGAAGGCGCTCCAACATGCACGATTTGCGTTTTTGGCCGCGCATCAGAATTGACGAATTTGAGTTCATGCATTTCCATCACATCCACCCCACAAACCGGGCGAAGACGACAGCGCCGCCGATGAAAATGGCCCAGAAGGCGAGACCCAAGGCAGGGCCGAAGACGAAGATGCCCGCGCCGCGGATGGGTTCTTTCTCTTGGAAGTGGTCACGCATGACGGGCCTCCTGCGAAAAAATGCAGGGCAGCACTTGAACTTGGCCGATGCGGTGCAAACGTTTTTGATATGAACGCACAGACATTAGGAGACGTCTCCACCGCAGGCCACAGGAAGGAAGTCATCGCCGGTCAACTCGATGCCCATCTCTTTTGCTGCGGATATGATTTTCGGGATGTGCCGCTGGGGGATGATCCCGCCAGTCCCGCCATCCTCTTGGGCGCGCATCCATTTATAAACGCGCGTCCGGTGAACACCGGCGATAGCCGCAACCTTGGCGGCACCACCCAATTTGCTGATGATTTTCGATGCAGGTTTCATGGCACATTAGTAGCGCCTATCGCTACTAAATGCAAACCAAATAGTAGCGATATAAGCAACAGAAATGCGTTGCGAAAATCGCTACACTACGGCATGGCCCGCAAAAAGACATTCAGCTCACCGGCAGCATCCCCTATGAACCAATGGGTTCGTGAGGCTTTTATCCATGCCGATGATACAAGCGCCGGACTTTCATATGATGAAGTGGCCGACGCGATGACTGCCGCCAAGATTGGCGGTGTCTATGATAAATCCAAGGTTCAAAAAATGACCGTCAGCAGGAAGGTCAGTCTTGCTGAAGCCCAGATTATTTCGAAGTTGTCGGGCTATGCTCTGCCCGAGGCGTCCCAGGCATCTTTGAGCCTTGATGATCGTCTTTCTCAGCTCTCAGACGCCCGGCGCCAGCGGCTCCTCGACACACTGTCTGACCTTGAGGCAGCAGAAGCAGTTGATCAACTAGCTGCATCATCGCGGCGCGATTTGGCGGGGTGAGAGCCATTACTCGCTCACCAAACGATTCACCCTTGCGTCCTTCCATCTATCCCTCCGCACCAATGAGAACAAAATGAGAACATTTTACCAACGAGTCAACCGTTAGGATTTTAAAAACCAATGGCGCGTAAAACTGACAGCGAGAAAATCGAAGAACTTGAGCTCTTGGTTGGAAAATTGGCAGATGCCATTTTTAAATCGGGTGAAAACGCATCCGAACTGTTGAGCATCACCCTATCCCTTGGGAACGGTGAATACGACGCAGCAAGAGCGGACATGAAGGTTTTCCATGAACGTCAAATGAAGTTAATGAGGACCTGTGTAGATGTCCTAACCAAGCTGAGTATGGATGTGGATGTAGAATGACAGACGCTCCTATCCCGATCCACAACGAAGCCAGCTTGGCTCAAGCCCTAAACCGGATGAGGCAGATCGAGGAAAAAAACTTGATCAGTCGCATGAAGGGGCCAGATAATGGTGGGGAACCACCCGGAGGAGATATGCTCGAAGCTCGTGTTCTACGCCTTGAGGATGATGTGAAGGAAATCCGAACGGACATGAAGGATGTTCGGGATCGACTTTCGCGCATCGAAGGTAAAATTGGAATGCTCCCCGGATGGGGAGGACTTCTTGCTGTTGCTGGGTTTATCGTTACGGCTGTAGGCTTAATGATCCGATTTATGCCTCCAGCCGGATAAGCAACGCCAGCACAAACATTCCAAACAACCCCGCCTTGTGCGGGGTTTTCTTTTGCTTGGGCGGCATGGCGATTCAGTGAGGGCGAAAATTAGTATCGATAGTCGCTACTTTTTCTCTTGCTCTTTGTAGCGATAAGCGCTACAACTTTCCCTATCACCGCAGAAGACGCCGACCGGCTGACGCCAACGGGCAGATCGCGGACTTCGAAAGGGAAACACAATGTCTTACCGCTACTGCGATACGCACAAACAGCCCATGATCCTTGAGAACGATGATTTCTGCATCGAGGACGCGAATGCTGACTTTGATGTCGAATGGGACGGCCGCGACGACATCCGCGCCGAGGTTCTGAATGTGACGCTCGGCGGCTTGCGCCTCACCCGCGATCAGGTCGAGCAAATGATTGGCCGCGACGAGCTGGACCGCCAAGAGCGACTGACCGCAGACGCGATCCTATCCAGCCTCCGCACCGATCCGCCCTATGGCGCGTATCCCGTGGCGGCGGAGTGATCCAATGACCTACCACACCAATTCCCCCGCGCTCACTGCCTCGAAAGCCGGACACGTCCACAACGTGAACCTAGGGCGCGGCACCTACCCCGGTGGGATTTCCTCCACGCCCGCCGGGGGCCTTTCTTCGCACTTCTCGGACTTGGCCGTTGAATGGGCCGAAGAGGTTCTGAGCACATGGAAAGACCCGGCACATACAGACCGCGACATCGTGGACGCCGTTGTGGTGGCGCTGAACTCTGTCGTGACGCTGGAGACCTACCGCCGCGCCGCTTGGCTGCGTGACGTGATGCGCCCTGTCGTAGCTGGAGGTATGCAATGAGTGATACGAAATTTACACCGGGGCCGTGGCGTGTCGGTTCTGATTTGGAGAAAATATGTCTCAACGGCGACGATAAGTTTACCACAAATGGATGGGCTAAGTGCGTAGCAAAAGTTACCAGCCCAGAGTGGATGGGCGGGACACAGGCGTTTCACAACGCCAACCTCATCGCCGCCGCGCCTGATCTGTATGAGGCTCTGTCTGTTGTTCTCGATGCAGCAGATGACCGACTGACTGACGGTCTTGGTCATGAGCTTCCGCCTATGGTTCGCGGAAAGATTGAGGCCGCACTGGCCAAAGCGCGAGGTGAGAAATGACCTTCACCACCCCACAGACACACATCAACACCACAGACGCAGAACTGCGCCGCGAGCATGCAATCGACGTCCTGCGCGGATGTCTCGTCGCTGTCGCCTGCATTGGAGCACTTATCGCGACCCAGAGCCTTGAGAGCGCATGGACCGAACACAACGCCCAGAGATTGGAGCAAGAGCAATGACCGAACTTCACGCGGCCCTCAAGGCCCTGAACGACGCCGCATATTCCGCGATCAAGGCTGCGCGTAATGACAACGATTTCGGTGACAAAGTGGCTCTTTTGAATGTCGCGCGCGAAACAGATCGACTCGTCGATGACAACGCAAAGGCGGAGGCCACACAATGACCGAACTCGCGAAAATCGAACAGACAGACGCCGTGCAGCACCTTCCTGCCGATCCTATGGTGAGTATGATCGAGCGCGTTGTGCTGAACCCTGACGCCGACCTTGACAAGCTGGAACGCATGTTGGTGATGAAAGAGCGCATGGACAGTCAGAACGCCCGCGTTGCATTTTCCGCCGCCCTCTCCGCCGCGCGCGCCGAAATCCCGCCGATCATCAAGGATGCGACCGTTGACTTCACGTCGCAGAAGGGGCGCACCCATTACAAGCACGAAACGCTCGCGGGCATCGCCAAGCAAATCGACCCGATCTTGTCCGCACACGGCTTGTCCTATCGGTTCCGCACAGATCAAGGAAACGGCGGCGTTCGCGTGACCTGCATCATCGAACACGCGCAAGGCCACAGCGAAGAAACGTCCTTGAGCGGATCGCCCGACACGTCAGGCAGCAAAAACGGGTTTCAGGCAGTTGGTTCTGCGGTGACGTATTTGCAACGCTACACGCTCAAAGCGGCTCTTGGCCTGTCTGCCGAGGTTGACGACGACGCCCAAGGCGCAGCACCGCGACCGGATCAACGCCCTGCATTCAACGCGCGCGCAGCCGCAGGTCGCATCATGGGCAAGCTGCGCGGCACGCAAAGCCTTTCCGACCTGCAAGACGCATGGGGATCAGAGGCCAGTGTTATCAAGGAAATCAAGGCCGCTGACGATCAAGCATATTCCGAACTTTGCCAAGAGAAGGACGCTCGCAAGGCGACATTTGAAGCCATGGCAAAGCCCGCCGCATCGACGCTGATCGACGGCGACCAGATTCCGTATTGAGGAGAGAAACATGGAAAATCACGGCGACCGCCATGGCCTGAAATCCAAGACCATCAAAAGCGTTTTGCGCAACAAGGTCAACGCATGGATCGAAACCATCAAAGACGAAGAGCTTCGCGAGACATGCGCCAAGGAGGCTATCGTCACGGGCGGTTCTATCGCGTCCATGCTCTTGGGCGAAGACGTGAACGATTTCGACATCTACTTTCGCACGAAACGAACGGTGAAGGCCGTGGCGGATTACTATGTCAAGGAGTTCGAGGCGCATCGGCTAGCACAAGGCGGCGTGCCAGTCTCGGTGTACGTCGAAGAACTCAAGGACACGGAAGGCAAAGACCGCGTGAGGATTGTTGTCAAGTCCGCTGGCGTTATTGGGGAAGGTCAGGAACGAGACTACCAGTATTTTGAAGGTGTCCAGAACGACCACGACGCAGGAGAATATGTTGGGGAGGCATTCGACCCGTTGAGCAGCGTTAAGGATATTGCTGACGCTGCAAAACCCGACATGGAGGGCGAAGGGGAGAAATATTCACCCGCGTTCCTGAGTAGCAACGCAATCAGCCTACGCGGGAAAATCCAGCTAATTCTCAGGTTCTACGGAGACCCTGACGAAATCCATCAATCCTACGATTTTATTCACTGCATGAACTATTGGGAAAGCGGCACAGGCGCGCTGACACTCAATCCCGAGGCGCTTGAGGCACTCCTAAGCCGAACTCTTGTCTACGCGGGGTCAAAGTATCCACTTTGCAGCGTCATTCGCACCAGAAAGTTCATCAAACGAGGGTGGCGCATAAATGCGGGACAGTACCTCAAGATGGCTATGCAAATCGCCGAACTGAACATGACAAATCATGTCACTCTTGAGGAACAATTGACCGGCGTGGATGTGGCCTACTTTGCGGAGGTCATCGAGAAGATCAAAGCAAAAGACCCTGAGAAGGTCGACGCCGCTTACCTCACAGAAATCATTGACCGCATGTTCTAAGGGAGAGACCGATGAACGACATGACGCCGCAGCAAGGCCACAATTGCCCGCCTGACCCGCTTGATGATGCTCTCGCCCCATATGGAGACTTTATCAGCGAGGCCGAAAACTGGCTTGATGGTGAGCCGGTATCCAACGAAGCGCAGATGAAAGAGGTGGACAGCCTCTTGAAGCAAATCAAAGCCGCCAAGAAGGACGTGACGGACGCTCAGAAAAGCGAAAGCGCCCCGCTGCATGACGCTTGGAAAGCTGCGCTGGCCCGCTACAAGCCTACGATTGACGACCTTGATCGCATGACGAAGGGCCTCGCCTCTCTGGTGAGTGACTTCAAGCGCAAGCTGGCCGAGCAAAAGGCGGAGGCAGAGCGCATCGCGGCGCAAGAAGCCGCCCGCAAGCGCCGAGAGGCGGAGGAAGCCGCTCGCAAGGCTGACACTGGAAACATCGAAGCACAACGCGCCGCACAGGCCGCAGCCGACGAAGCGAAAGCCGCAGAGGAAGCGCGCCTTGCGGCCAAGAAAGACACCGTTAAGGGGCTTCGCACTGTAACCAAATACGAGATCACCGACCACCGCGCCGCGCTACACTGGATTGCCCAGAACGACCGCGATGCAATGACCGCCTTCATCGAAGAGTACGTGCGCCGCAACCACAAGACCGCGACCATCGATGGTGTGAACGTCTGGCAAGAGAAAGAGGCGTTCTAATGACCACTGACGCCGAAATCGCCGCATTCATCGCACAGGAAGAGGCCAAGCTGATCAAGGGCGGCATAACGCCTTACACCGAGGAATTCCACGAGGCCGTGCGCCATTACGTGCATCAGAACCACGGCGTTGATCATGAAACAACGCGCCGGGTTCAGATCGAACGTCTCGTGACTGTGATGGGAGGGTGACATGCAGAAGATGACGCAAACGCCGCGCGGGTTTGAGCCTATGGTCGAAGGTATGACTTTGCGCGACTGGTTCGCGGGTCAATGCATGCGCGACACGTTCGCATCACTTGCCGCATCAGGTCAAGCGAACCTCAATGAGTTTCAATTAGAGCGGTGCGCGAGAATGTCTTATGTCGCCGCCGACGCCATGCTGAAAGCGCGGGGTGAGTGACATGGCCGGACAAACCATCATCCTGCGCGGTCGATCGCAGCGACAATTCGCCCACACACTTCTGGACAAGGCCCCGGCGGACGCAATCGTGAACATCCGCAAGGCAACGCGCACTGTGGATCAGAATGCGAAAATGTGGGCAATGCTGTCGGACGTTTCACGCGCCAGACCGGAAGGCCGCATTTGCACACCTGAGACGTGGAAATGCCTCTTCATGCACGCTCTTGGACATGAGACGCGCTTTGAGCTTGGCTTGAATGGTGAACCGTTCCCGGTCGGCTTCCGGTCCTCTAGCCTGAACAAAGAGCAAATGAGCGACCTCATTGAGTTCATCTACGCATGGGGAAGCGAGCGCGGCGTTGTTTGGACGGAGGACGCGGCATGAACCTCATGAACAAGCCGCCTATGGGACAGAAGCAGCCCCGCGTTAAGAGATACAGCGCCGAAGAGCGCAAATACTTCCGCTGGCTCCATAGCTTCGGCATGTGCTGCCTGTCCGGTCGGCCTGACATCGAGATCGCGCACACGGGCGGGCTTGCCGAAGGGAAGGGGACGGGCCTCAAGGCTTTGGTCCAGACCTCCCTCCCGCTGGCCCGCGCGCTGCACCACTTCGAAGAGCGCAACCGCGCCGACTTTTGGGAGCGCGCAGGCTTCCCGGATCACATCGCATGGGCGCAACGCTTGTTCGACATCTGGGAGAAGGGTGGCGACCGATACGAAGCCGAGGCGCTTCTGAGAGACATGCAGGACCGCGCAAGCCGTGCGTTTCTGGCTGAAATTTTGAGCAAGGAAAGCTGAAACCCACCACCCATGCCCCGGTCCCAGACCGCAAGAAAGCCGGAGCCTCACGCCTTGGGCAAGCGTGGGGCAAACAACCAAGGAGAGATCAATGAATTTTGGACAAGCAATTGAAGCAATGAAGGAAGGTAAGCGCGTTGCGCGATCCGGGTGGAATGGCAAAGGAATGTGGATCGCCCTCACGCCCGGCTCTTTGTTCGAGGCGAAACACGCCAAGGACGGACATGCTGCGAAACATCGCGCCAACGAGGTCGATGCCGAGAACGAGAAAAACCCTGACGGATTGAAGCAAATTCGCCTGCTTCCCCATATCGACATGCGCGCCGCCGACGGATCGATGGTGATTGGTTGGCTCGCATCTCAAACCGACATGCTTTCCGAAGATTGGCATGTGGTCGAAACCACCTGACCCACCGGTGCGGGCCGACAGAGTGCGGCCCCATCCCGTGTGACAGACAACAGACCGGAGGAATCATGACATACGAAAAAGCTAAAACGATTTGCCATGTTCGATCAGCAATTTACCGCATGTCGAACCCGTCAGTGAAATACAACAAGAACCACCCAACGCCGTTCGATCAGCGCGTACCTGAAAACGACAAATCTGCGACCGATTGGGCTGAGTACGACCCGCGCGACGCAGCATATGAGGCCATGGCATGAAACAGCCATCCCGAGACAGCCAACTTGCTATTGAGGCCGCGAAACTGATCCTAGACGGGCGTGACCCGGTGAAGGATCGAGCGCAGGTTTTGATCACGCTCGACCACACCATCGCAACCTTGCTTTTGATCGCAATGGACCGCGACCCAAAGAAGGCGGTGCAAATGTTCAACGAGGGCACCGTCCCGCACGTTGAAGAGCGCATCATGCTCTTCGCGAACAAGTCCACCTAACCCGGAGACACCAATGGACGGCACTCTTGTCCGCGCCAACTGCGCACATCTTATGGAATCGGAGAACGTGGCATGACCCCATACCTCTTACCCGAAGGCAACGTTCAGATCGCATTCAGCGGCGGGCGCACAAGCGCATTCATGTTACACCACATCCTAGAGGCCAATGGAGACTTGCCGGATCGCGTCGAGGTAACTTTCCAGAACACCGGGCGAGAAATGCCTCAGACACTCGACTTCGTGGCAGAGGTCGGTCAACGATGGGGCGTCATGGTGACATGGCTCGAATATCGCGCTGAGAAACCGTTTTTCGAGATTGTCGGGCACCAAGGCGCAAGCAGAAAAGGTGAGCCGTTCGAAGCACTGATCCGCAAGCGAAAGTATCTTCCGAACCAGCAAAGCCGCTTCTGCACCGTCGAAATGAAAGTCCGCACAGCCAAGCGATATCTGCGCTCCTTGGGATGGGATTACTGGACCAACTGCGTCGGGATAAGGGCAGATGAAGCGCACAGATCGACAAATCCGCCGAAGGACCGCTGGACAGTCTGGCGACCACTCGTAGATGCCGGAGTGTCAAAGCGTGACGTGTCCGAGTTCTGGGAGCGTCAGGCGTTTGATCTCGATCTTCCTAACGTCAATGGAAACTGCTGGCTTGGCAACTGCGATGGTTGCTTCCTCAAGAGTGAAGCGAACATCGCCGCCTTTATGCGCGAATATCCTGATCGCGCCGCGTGGTGGGAAGATATGGAAGACCTCGCGAGCACTCTCACCAGCGGCTCTGCCGCCACCTTCTCGAAGCGATACAGCCGCCCGGAAATGCGCAAGACAATCGAGAAACAAGGCGACTGGATTTTTGATGCAGAGGATTTCTTCTGCCAGACCGATGGCGGGGAGTGCATGGCATGACCCGCAAAGCATCCCCCAATTGCCCCGTCTGCCACGGATGCGGCGTCGAAGACCCGATGGGCTTTGCCATGATCCCATGCCCGCGCTGCTTTCCTGAAACTGACGAAGATTTCAAACCAACCGCGAAGGACGCGATGATGCCGATGCATGATCAAGATACAGACTATCCCTGCCCGAGCACGAACCCGTGGCAACTATGGCGCGCGGACAATGGCAGTGAGGACTATGCGAACATCATCTGCGAAGCGGTCGACGTCATCGTCGCGGTGAATGTTGCTCTGCATTCCGCTCGCGAAATTGTCGCATGCCACAACGGAGAGACCAACCGGAAGGACACCCAATGATCGCCGGAATTATCCTCATAGCGCTCGCCATGGGCGCTCTGGTCGCGGCCTGCACCTATGCGCTGACCCATTCCGCCCTATTGGCCCTTGGCGCTTACGCCATCGCGGGCGGCGTCATGATCATGGTGCTGGCCGGTGCGATCTACTTTGGAGTGTTCTCGCATGAAAATTGAAACCGCAATCGGATGGATCGAGCGCCTGACCCTGATCCGCATGTCCGAACTAGGCGCCGATTTTGGCGCGACAGACACCTATTACTCTCTCGCGATGATCACGCCCCCGAGCATGGAGCGCGAACTAACTCGCGCGATCCTGCGCCAGCTGACAGACAAGGGCCTGTGCAAGTTCAAAAACGGATTGTTCCGAGAAGATGGATACACCGGCGGATCCGGCTACTCTTTGACGGATGCCGGTCTGCGCATCGCACAAGAGCGCTTTGTACTGATTAAGGGAGGGTATTTTTACCGGCCCGGCGCGAAAGGATACACCGCCAGCACAGCAGAAGCCGGACTTTTCACAAAGGCCGACGCCACCGCTCACGTAGAAGCCTCCCACGGCGCCGTCACGATCAAGCACATCGACGAATGCGAAGAGATTTCGCCGCTGCATCTTGATCCATTTTACCGCAACGAGGTGACCAATGGCTGATCAGACAAATACTGAACTGACCACAGATGCGCGCATCATGTTCTTTGCGATGGGGAATGGCCTGATTGCAGCCTCAGGAACCAGACTGACGAAACGCGCTATGCGCGCGCTGAAAGAGTTGAGTGATGCGGACCTTGTCCATCTCGGAGATATAGGCGGAGGATTCGAAATCTCAGTCTCTGAACTTGGCCGGAATTATCCGCGATCAAAACTTATTCCAGCGGGCGCTGATCCATTCGTGTGGATGCAAGAATTTGGCTCATGGAGCATGATCGAGGCAGGACAAGCAGCGCCCAGCGCGGCGATGTGACGGAGGGAAAAATGGGTAAAATTCAAACATCACCGGAGACCAAAGCCGCGCGCCAGCTTTCAGTCTACTTGAGCGCCGGGGTGAACATCCGAACGCGCATCTTGCCGGATGGAGAAATCATCCTTGAACCCATTGGGTCAACTGCCATTCTGGACGAATCCGAAACCCTAGACATGACGGACTTCAAGCGTTGAAAAAAGAACTGCCGAAATACGTCTACCGCATGGGACGCGGAAATCATCCGCACTTTCGCTGGCCACGCACGTCGCGCCCGATCCGCATAAAGTCGGAGCCTGGAACGGTGGAGTTTCAGAAGGAGTACACGCTCCTACTTGCAGATGCGAAGCGCGGCATCGCTCAGGTGAGCGCAAAGTACACCATGTATGGCCTAATCGAAAGCTACCGACAAAGCGAGCGCTGGAATGGCCTCTCAGATCGGACGCAGAAAGATTACCAGAAGGTCTTAGATTTCTGGGGTGAAAAGACCGGATCCCGCGACGTGCGTAAATTCGAGCGCAAGCACATCATCGCAGCGATGGACGCCAACAAGGACGCAGTGCGTTTTGCCAACTATGTGATGCAAGTGGCCCGGGTTCTGTTCGAACATTCAATTGATCTTGGGTGGCGCAAGGACAACCCGGCGCAGGGCGTCAAAAGCCTGAAAATGCCCAAGTCTAAGAGGCTGGACCGTGAGCCGTGGCCCGCTGAGAAGATCAAAGCTTTCCGTGCGCGCTATGCTTTCGAGACACGGGAACGACTTTTGTTCGAGCTATGCCTTGGGTCCGGCCAACGCATCGGGGATGTGCTGGAAATGAGATGGGGCGACATTGAGGGCGATGCGATCCGCGTCGTGCAGAACAAAACCGGCAAGGGGCTGTTGGTCCCGCTCACATCTGACCTCAGAAGCGCCCTCGTATCTCACAGGTCGATCAACGCCGCATCTCGTCGGCAGAGCGTGTTCGTTCTGACCAACGCGCGCCGCTCCGGGCCTTGGAGCTATCGCGGGGCATCGCAGGCCATACGGAACGCCAGAGAGGCCGTGGGCGCCCTGAAATGGGACATTCACAGCCTTCGACATGCCGCAGCCACAGAGCTCTATGAGGTCGGATGCGACGTTCCGATGATTATGGCCGTGACCGGTATGTCTGAGAAGATGGTGCGGCACTACACAGCGCGCGCAAACCAGTTCACACTGGCGTCAAAAGCGCAGTTGAAGCGGGAGAAATAGGAGCGCCAATGAGCCGCATATTTCTCGTCATTGCATTCATGTTTTTCGGTCTTTCGACGGAGATTGTTCAAGCGTGGATCGTGGCCTTAACCGGTATAAATTATGAGCCATCACGCGACACTGGCGCCGCAACTAGCGCCGTCTTTTTCGTAGGACTGGCTATCTATTCAAAAATAGAAACCAATCAGAAAAATAGCTGAACAAAGGAACGGAACAAAAACAGAATGTTCAAACATCGCCTCTTGCACTGTTCAAACGCTTTCATTAGAAGCTCGGAAAGCCACACGAAATAAGGCTCTTGGCGAGTTGGCGGAGTGGTGACGCAGCGGATTGCAAATCCGTGTACACCGGTTCGATTCCGGTACTCGCCTCCAAATTTCCCTATAAAATACAACAATATGCCCGCCGGCTTGCGAAAGCCCGCTCGCCGTATAAACTGTTACACACTGTTATACACACCGCGAGCATTCATAAGCCGATGAGCGACAGCCCAAACCGAATTTTAAAACAAAGCCAGATTCGAAGCGGCGTCTACATCTACCAGACACCCCGATCCCCCTACTGGCAGGCAAAAGTCTGGGTTCCTCGGCAGAAACGCTACATCACCAAATCCACGAAAGAGACTGTCCGCCTTGATGCGATCGACGCCGCGATTTCATTTGCCGATAGGACCCTCTCGACCATCGGCACCGTCGACCCAAACCCCAAGGCCACGCGGTTCGAAACCTACGCGGACAAGTACGACCGGCACCTGAAAGCCGTCGAAGGCGCAGCCTCTCGAAAGTACAAGGACTACCACAGCTCACTGTATCGCAAAGATGCTGGCATCGTTCACTACTTTGGCGGCATGCAGCTCTCCAAGATCACAACCGGCACGATGCGTGACTTCCTCGTGGAGCTAGACATTCAGCGCGAAGAGCCTCTCGCGGGCAGTTCAAAAAAGAAGCTGATCATGACAGCACGCGCGGTGATGCGCATGGCCCTCGAAGATGGGGTCATTGATCGCCTGCCGGACGCTCCAAAAATCGCTGCGAGAGACAACCCGCGCGTCGCCTTTACCAACAGCGAGTACATGGACTTTATGAGGGCCGCTCGACGCTGCATAGAACGCGGAGACGTGGTCAGCGGCATAAAGCTGAGCCAGCATCACATCCACATCTTCCGCTTCATCGTTCATGCCTTTGTCCGGCCGACGACTAATGAACTGTTTTACCTCAAGCACCGCGATATTCAGATCAAGACTGATCCCGCTCACCTCTGGATGGTCATCCGGAAGGGCAAGACCGGATTACGCGAAAGCTTCACCATGCCCTTTGCGGTCTCGATCTATAAGCACATCTGCTCTCGCCCCGGCGACCTACGCGGCGTTGCCTTTCGGGAAGCAAACATGGACGAGTACGTCTTCATGCCGGAGTACCGCAAACGCTCCTACGCGCGAACAGCGCTGCCGCGCATATTTCTTCACATCATCCGAGAAGCGGGCCTTGAACGGGACGAAGACCGTCTGGTGATGTATTCCCTGCGCCACTACGCGCTTCAAAAGCGGGTGCGAGACTCCAAAGGGAACGTTTCCCTGAACCAACTAGCGAAGAACGCCGGGACCAGCGTCGACATGCTGGAGCGCTTCTACCTCAAGCGAATGGCGCCCTCATCGGAGATTATTGCCGAGTTCCAGCGGAATGGGTAGCAGGCTAAGAAATCCGCCGTCAGTAACTCTGGGCGGATTGCGGTCGTTCGCTGCTTGGTGGACGAATGGCAGCTGTGCGCAGATTGCAGACAATCGCGAATTACCGTTCACATATCTAGGGCCTCAAAAAAAAGGTCTAAACGCAAAGCTTTTTAGGCAGTACGCGACTGCCATCGCGCGATTAACAGTAGCAAACTCGTGATCACATTTCGAGATAGAGTCATACTCGGGATCCAGATGACGCTCTTGTTGCCACAACCGCTTCGGAAAGTTCTTTAAGCGCTTTCGGAACAAGGTCATGTCGCCCGCTAGGGTATTCAATAAACTCAACGTTATAAGTGTGCTGATTGGCTTCGCGCAAAGACGGATGCTCAAACTTTGGCACAAGTGCAAAATGGCGATGATCCGATTTTGCCTTGGCATTGATATCCTCTAGAATGAGTTGAATATCGGGATCGCCCATTGAGTAACCCAAGAATAACACTGTATTTACAGTGCAAAGTGCCTTTACCGCTTCATAGACCCCAGGGTTCTGACTCTTGGCATTAAAGTAAGACTTCTTGTCCAGCACAATGTTTGATGGCTCTGTTATGCAGCCATGGATTTTTAGAATTATCCTAGCCGGCGAGCGAAGGTCGGAAATTAATCCATCAAAATTATACAATCTGACCTGATGAGAAGACATGCCGCCACTGAAGCGTTCGAAGTTTTTCTCAATGAATTGATCATAATTCGTGGTAATGCAAACCTTCGGGTCCAATTCTAGAATATGAGAATACAGCGCAGCCTCTGGGACTGGCGCGAGTTTGAACTTTTCCTCGAGAAGAGCCCTGCGATCCGCGGGAATTACTTGGCTATTAATTAGTTCCGCTGCATCAAGAAGGCGCTCGTACCTAATAAGCCGCTTAACTAACTCCCTATCCTTCTTCTTGGGAAGCTTCGCGCCCATCTCCTCTAAAAGACTAGGCCAAGAGGGCATGTCGTTATGAGCGGCCTTAGATATCCCTGCACCAACAAAAATGACTACACGGCGTTCCGCAACTTCGGTGACCAAGGCGGGGGGCCAAGTAACCAAGGTCAAATCCTCTCAGATATTGCATTAGCGAGAGATCCAATAATCTCTTTATACGTTCGGGCCTGGCTATATTGATTACCCACCAATCCATCCCCGGACCCTAGTGCTACGATTGGCGCATTCACGCTCTGAGCGAGCGGGATTAGGCTGTAGAGATTGGGAACGTCTCCCAAATGAGGGGCGGTGTTCGTTGGGGCGTTAAAGGATTGTAGGTATTGAGCTATCTCGTTCGGTATATCTTGGATGATCCGCTCATACGCTTTTGTTGGCCTCTTCACCCCTGCCTTGGCTTTCGCGATATATTGCTGCAAGGTGTATCCTAGAAAGCCTTTTTTAATCACCAGATCTGTTCGTATGTCATAGTTGGAAAGTCCAGATGGATTGAGACGCTCTGATTGCTCGAGACCCACTTCATAATACTCGATCCAACCCTGCATCCAGCGAGAAATGTTGCGAATACCAAGAACGCTAAAGGCATCTGCGCCTAGCGGCGTGATGAAATAGTCCGAGGAGAGTAACACTGATCGATTTAATGCGCCAAGTGAGGGGCTGACGTCGACAAAAACAAGATCGTACTGATCCTCAATGCTTTTAAGATAAGAATAAAGCCAATTTGTGCGCCGAAATCCGCCAGCTTTTCCGGTAGGAAGCTCAGCCCACGCAGACGAAAGCTCATCTTCAAAAGTTGAGAAGCGGGGATGCCCAGGTAGCAAGTCAACATTGAACCTATTAGCACTTGATCTCAGTGGCTTTATTTTAGCGTTTATCTCTGCATCGCCACTGATAATTGGGTCGACAAGGTCCAGTATTGTTTTAGATCTCGTTTCTTCTTTGGAGCCATTGACTGGCCAATATAGATCGATAGTTTTTGTATCGCCCAATATAAATTGAGTGATGTTGCACTGCGGATCGCAGTCGATAACTAGAACCCTTTTTTTCGCTTCTAGGGAAAGATATGCTGCAATATTACCAGTGAGCGTAGTCTTTCCCACGCCGCCCTTGTTGTTGAAGAAGGAGATAGTTTTCATTTTGTGTTCTTTCACCAAAACGGACGTCGCAGAGTTGCCTTTAGTCAAGGTAGCGCGATAGCTCCTTGAATGCATGAACTTCCGTGAACCTGCGCGAAAAGTCACAGATGTTCAAGATCATCGTGTGGTGTTGACCGCCGCATTGCAAGCGGTCGGAGCGCAGTGGTGTCCACCGACTACAATCCAGGCACCGCTTGAGCGTAATATGGGGTGCGTGGCAACGCCGAGCGGCGCGCGCCGAAAACAGCCATGCATGATTCACGCTTTGTCGAGCACTTACGGCTGCGCCGAAGGACGCTCGAACATTGCCGTTGACAAGGCGCTATGGCCCACCTGCCCAAGGCTTAGCAATAGTCTTCGTCACGAACTTTGATTGGCGGGAAATTTCTGGATGTAAGGCACACCAAGCTTGGCATAATCGACAGCTATTGAGCTATAAACTGCCCACTCTTGCGTTTGGAACGAATGTCCGGAAAGGGCCGTTTGCGCCTTTAATCAATTTGGGCGGATAGCGGTCTTTCGCTGCAAGCACGAACCTTCGCTACGTCTTCGACGAGTGGCGGCAATGCGCAGAGGTCGATCCAGCGGTGACAGAGATCAAACCTCAAGATACAGTGGCGGAACACAATTGGCGTGATGGCGGAAGGTGAAACAATTGAACTTCAATGATCCGAACATTCAAAAGATCGTTCGAGAGACGTTTTTTCCTTTTGCAACGCGAAAAATGGAGGATTTGCGGAAGAATAATACTCGATTCGTTCATTACACAAGTGCAGAAAATGCCCTGAACATCATTGACGGCAAACAGGTCTGGTTGAGAAATACCAACCTCATGAATGACTATCGTGAAGTGCAGCATGGCGATCGATGCCTGATCGACTCATGGAATGATGACGCCGTGGGAGGTAAGCTGCGGAGCGCATTGAACCAAATCTCGGAAGGTCTGTCAGAACGTGTGTTGCAACGTTATATTGACGGAGAAAGAGCTCGTTCTCTCGAAACCTACATGATTGCCGTTTCAGAACATGGGAACGAAAGCAGCCGAGAAGACTTGTATGGTCGCCTCTCAATGTGGAGAGCTTATGGGGGGAATACGAACGTAGCGTTCGTTTTCAAGAATGATCCGTTCATTTCGGAAAGTGATGCCCTGAACGCTTATACAAGTCCCGTTCTTTATGCGGACTCAGTTTCGTTTAAGCCGCACTTCCTACAAGTCGCCGAAATGGTCGAGCGAAACATCGGCGTGCTTCGCATTGCTGGGGAGGATATAGCATCTCATTTGATGCTTTCAGCAATGCACTTTGCATCCCTTTCAACCAAACATCCGGGGTTCGCAGAAGAGAGGGAATGGCGCGTCATTTACTCGCCCAAGTTTTCATTGACAGGGTCGCGCTCTTCTCGCTTGGAAAGCAAAATAACTTCTTTGGGTGGTGTTCCACAAAGAATATTCGCTTTGAAACTGGAGAACATTCCAGAAGAAGGTTTTTTGGGAGCAACTCTTCCGGAGCTTTTGGTTGAAGTCATCATTGGCCCAACTCAATTTCCATGGCCAATATATGATGCTCTTGTGGATAAGTTGCGCAATTCTGGTATTGCAGACGCGGAGGATCGAGTACGGGTATCTAACATCCCGTTGCGCAGATAGGCTTTTCGGTAGCACAAAGCACCAGCGTCAGTTCTGTGTCAATCGACCGTTTCAACACAGATGATCGCCTTGCCTTTGCAAAGCCTGCTAACTGCGATTAGCTGACACATGGCTCTTTGCAAATTGCGCACTCAACGAACGGCAACGTCCCGCTCAGCAGACCTTAAAACCTGACCAGAGTTCGCAAGCATGACGAACGGCAGCTTTCACAGACTGAGCTGCAGCATTCTGCTCCAAGGCTGAAGGTCGGCTAAGGGCCGTGATCGGCTAGATACAAAGCAATCACCACCACAGCTACAACGAGACTCCTCGTTGCGCACAGGCAGAAATCAGAAAACAGCTTCCCGACCACTCGTGACGGGAAACTTCTTGAGAACCTTACGCCCACCGAGCGACGCGCGAATAAGCCGCTGGCACATCAGCCTTAATCCGCGAAACCGTGAACTTTGTCAGGCCAATTTGCCGGCCGATCTCGTTGACACCGGTTCCTGCCTTGAGCAATTCAACCACGCGATCAATCTGCTCCTTGGAATATGAGGGCTTTCGACCCTTATATGCCTCGGGATCAACCCGCTTTCGGTGAGCATGCCCCGCTTTCGCAGCGAGTTTCGTGGCTTCGGCCTGCGCTTGGGCAGATGCCGCCATGAACGAGATCATCGCGTCCCGAATTGCCTTCTGCATCGGGTCGTTTGTCTGGCCGTCGAAGGTCATATTGTTGATAACCGTCCGGATCGTGACACCCATCGCCACGAATTGCCGAATATTGGACGTGACATCCTCGTAATTGCGGCCCAATCGGTCGACCCAGCGGACAACCAACGTGTCTCCCGCCCACAATTTGTCGAATAGCCGCCTACCACCCGGTCTTTCCTTGAGAGGAACCGACAATCCCGAGACCCGATTGTCTTCGACCACGTCATCAATCTGGAAACCCGCCGCCAGTGCCTGATCTTTCTGGTGATCTACCGTCTGATCTACAGTCGAGACCCGCGCATACAAGATAATCGCCATCTTTCGTCTCCCCAAGTGTCGCATTAGCTTATGTAGCGATAATAATGTCGCGTATGGGGCTGAACAATCCTTTCGCTACGGGCCTTGGCAGGCAGATTTATGTTGCAAAAGGGTATGTCCTTGTGCTATAATATATTGAAATTGCTTAGACTTCGGGATTCCGGAAATTCGCCAGAGCATAAATAGTTATGTCGACCGGCAATCGACGCTGACTTCAGATTTGAAGTCGTACAGCACATCTAATCCAGACGACCTACGCAGCCTCTAGCTTGAGAAGCATTGGCTGTGCGGTTTTTCGTGCGTTCCGCATCGAGCACAACGCTCAAATTTGTAACTGCGCTGCCCCACGGCAGACGCAAGTTTTAAAAATGCAAAAACGGAGAAATGGTTTTGCTCAACAATCAAAAACTAAAGAAAACGGAAATCGACCGAATTCACGCACAACAGGTTTTGGCGTCGGCAGTGGCACACTGGCCAAGTGACGAACTTCATGGCCTTGATAATCGAGTGATCTTCTTGACGGTTCACGTCGCGACACGAGATGAAATCCAGACGGCGATACATGGGATTTACCCAAAAATTCGTAAGGCGTTTGGCTTCAAGGACAGGCCAATCAACCAACGGATATCCTTTATCGCCGCAGGCGATTTTCGCGGGACGCGAAACAATGCGGTTGGTTGCTTTGACTTCGAAGCACCGCACGTCCACGGCATCATCATCCTGCCAAAAGCACTTGCACCCGAAGACGACGACGATTGGGAAGCCGTCTTGGAAGAGCTGCGCAGGGTGATCGCCGAGCTTGAAGAGGTATTCAACATGATGCGCCTTGGACGCGAAGAGGTCGTTGTTGACCTCAGAAAAGCCGCGTTCGACAAATACGATTTACAGCACCTCATTCTGTACGCGACCAAGGCTGATCGAAAATACTTCGATGTTTTTGGCGATCTGACGAAGTGCAGGATTTTCCCGCTTGAGGATATTCGCACCGGCTATCGCCCCGAACACGCCAAGGTTGAAATTGAGTACCGCACGCGCTTGCACCTAGAACGGGACAAGCTTTACGCTCAGTCAGCCAATCATCGCTTTGACCGTTTTGAGACGGAACATCTGTCGACAATGAGCGCGAAAGACGACGCGACGCGCCAAAAGGCACAAGCCCGCTTCAAGTATTACATCCACTAAAGGCTCCGACGGGTTAGTCCTCATGAGATTAGGTCTAACCCGTACCTCGAACGGCACAGTTTCCTCTGGTGACGACGGCCCTTGTGACGCTACAACCTTGAGCAAAGAAAAATATTCGCGCGAGGCATTGGTCCTCTCCCACCATTCAAAAACCGAACGATGCGCTTTGGAGCATTTCAGCTGCCGCCGATAAAATATGAAAACGCCCAGAAATATTCTGGGCATTTCCTAATTCTCACTATGCCACTTTGAGGCTTTACGCACTCACTCGGCGGGTTCACGCATTCGGACGGAAAAGTCACGCGGATCGTAATCATAGACCCAATCCGTGTTGATCCCCGTTGTACGGGGATCTTCCTTGGCGCGGCGGGCATATTCTGCATCTCGTGCCGCCATTTCCTCCTCTGTAGGCAAGTGATAGGTCCGGCCACGCTCGCGAGCTTCAAGTTGAACCTTTGAGGTCCGCGGTCGGCGCTCAGCCTCATAGGCGGCAAGTGCCTCTGTCAGATTATCGGGATAAAGCCCCAGAGCCTCCCCCAGAACATAGCCATCCTCAATGGCCATCGCAGCGCCTTGCGACAGGAACGGCAGCATTGGGTGGCACGCATCGCCCAACAAAGTCACAGCCCCTTTCGTCCAGCTGTCCATTGGATCGCGGTCGAACAGGCCCCAGTTATAAACATCCTCCACATTCGCAAAAAGTTCGGCAAGATCAGGGTGCCATCCCGCGAAATCGGAGAGCATGTCTTCGCGAGATGCTCGTGTGCTCCAGCTTTCGTCGACCCATTCTGAAGCCTCTGTCACGGCCACGATGTTCACCATCTCGCCACCCTTGACATAATAAGTCACCACATGTGCGTTCGGCCCCATCCAGAAAGTGCTATCGGGATTGACGTAATCCACCACGCCGCCGGTCGGCACCAAGGCGCGATAGCATTGATGGCCGGTCCAGCGCAGATCGCCCGTACCAAACAGCGCGCCGCGCACAACAGAACGCACCCCATCGGCACCAATGATCAAGTCGGCCTCAAACGTACTGCCGTCATCGAACATGGCGCGCGCGCCGCTTTCGGTCAGCTCCACCCCTGTGCATTTTACGCCAAAGCGACAGCGCTCAGGCGGCAATTTCTTTGCAAAGAGATCGAGCAAATCCGCGCGGTGAATGTGGATATAAGGCGCATCGTAATGGGCCTGAAATTCCGCCCCAAGGTCGATGCGGAAATTTTCGCGGGCGGTTTCCCAGTTGCGCCCAACAATGGCCTTCGGAAAAAAGCCGCTTTCAAGGAAAGTCTCATAGAGCCCAAGCCCTTTGATCGCCTTCACTGCATTGGGGGTCATCTGGACCCCGGCCCCCACTTCACCAAATGCGGGCGCCTGTTCGAAAATGGTGACGTCGTGGCCTTTCGACAGCAAAGCATAAGCCGCTGCGGTGCCACCAATGCCACCGCCAATAATACCGATCTTCATGGTTTCTCCTTTTCTTATCGTAGTGTGCGGGCGCTCAGTCACGCCAGCGCAAGAGTTTCTTTTCCACCCGACCCAAGACGCCGCGCTCCAAAAGCTGCATCGCGATGATGAAGATGATCGCCACGGCGGCCACTTCGCGCATCCGCAACAGGCGGAAGCTGTTAAAAATCGACGCGCCAATGCCGTCGGGCTGGCCGATGGCTTCGACCACAACGACGAGTTTCCATGACAAGGCGAAGGAAAAACGCATCGCGGTCAAAAGTGCGGGCATGAGTTGCGGGATCAGAACTGATCGCAGCCGGACACTGCGCGGCAGATGATAGATTTGCGCCATCTCATCGAGGCTCTTGTCACGGGCATGCACATTCGAGCGCACGATATTGGTGACAAAGGGTGCCACCGCGATCGTCAAGGCGAGGAACCCGGCCATTTCCCCTGTGCCCACTGCCAGAATGGAAAAGATGATGTAAACCGGATCCGGCACAGCCAGAGCCAAGGCCAAAAGCGGCTGGAAAAACGCTTCGGCTTTTTCATTCAGCCCGATGATCAGACCGAGCACGGCTCCGACAATCGAAGCGGCGGCGAATGAGGCCAGAACGCGCCCAAGTGTCAGAAAGAAATCATCCCAGAAACTATGGTTCTGCAACGCACGCCCCATGGCCATAAGCGTGGCATCGATCGTCGGAACCCAGGGCCGAAAAGCAATCGACATGATATGCCAGATCAGCAGAATGGAGATCAATGCGATGGCGCCGCTGAGCACCCGCGCGGGCACCACCGCGATCCAGTCGCGTTTGCGCACGAACCCGATAGGATTGGAAAGAGGCAGATCAGGCAACGGAACTCTCCTCTCGCATAGCAAGGCCCCAAGGCGCCTGAACCCGACGGATGATGTCGGCCTCAACCTCTGCGATGCGGGCATCGTCATAGTCGCGTGGTCGCTCCAGGGGGACTTTGTAATCCTCGAAAATCCGTGCCGGACCTTTGGTCAGGATCAGGATGCGATCCGCAAGATACACCGCCTCGCGAATAGAATGCGTCACAAAGACGACGGTGGCATTGGTGCGCTGACAAATGCCGGTCAACTCCTGACGCAGCGAGCGCGCCGTCACCTCATCCAACGTGGAAAGCGGCTCATCCATCAGTATGTAGGACGGGTCAATCAGCAGGGCGCGAGCAATGGAGACCCGCTGACGCTGCCCCCCAGACAGGCGCATCGGCCACGCGTCCTTGAATTGAGAAATGTGCAGGATCGAGAGGATTTCGTCGATCCGGGCTTCCCATGTGCCACGCGGCACCTGAGAGGCGGCCAGCGCGATCTCGAGGTTCTGGCGAACAGTGCGCCAAGGCAACAGCCGATGAGATTGGAACACATAGCCTAGGCGTGGCGGTTTTGATTGAGCGGTGAAGAGCTCTTCGTCTTCCACCAGCACGCGGCCTTTCGAGGGCGCGCGCAGGCCAGAGATGACATTGAGCATGGAAGATTTGCCACAGCCGGACGGGCCGAGAATGGCAACGAATTCACCGCGCTTGATATCGAAATCTAGCTGGGCGACGGCCTCGCTTTGGCCATAGGTCACGCCGAGATTGACGGCCTTAAGCACCGAGGGACGGGTTTCTTGGGTCATGGTCTTTCCTTAGAAGTCTTGGTCACACAGGCGCCGATCAGCGCCAGCGGAAGACATATTTTTCAGCGGTGCGGATCAGGCCGTATTCAGCGAACAACACGATGGCCATGAAAACGAGCAGCCACAGATGGACCTCGATCATGATCATGTAGCTCCAGGCATGTTCGAATTTTGCACCAAAGCCCGTCTTGGCGGCCCCGAATATCTCAGCAACCACAATCACCTTCCACGCCAGCGCATGGGCATTGCGCAGAGCGGAGAAAATGTAAGGCGCCACGAAAGGGGCCCACACATGCTGGATTTTGGTCAAAAGCCCGAGGTGATACACCTGCGCCATTTCGTCGAGATCGTGATCGGCGCTGGCCAACCCGTCCCGCAGGCCGACAGCCATATAGGGAAAGGTGATGAACGCCACAACAAGCACATAGCCCGCCTCGGATCCTTTGAAGATGGCCAGTGCCAGAATGGCGGCAATGGCACTTGGCGTGCGCAGCGCGGCGGTCACGTAGTAGCTCAGCACATCGCCTAAAAGCCGCGAACGGGTCATCGCAAAAGCGGCGACAAACCCGGCCGCAACCCCCATAAGTAAGCCGAAAACGACACGTGCAAGCGTGATGCCGATATTCGTCCAGGTCGCAGGGTCGGACAGGAAATGCGGCAGTGCCTTAGCCACCGTCACTGGGTTTTCAATAAATGTGGTGTTCTGATGCGCCAGAAACCATGCCGGAATGAGGAGCAGGAGGGCCAGATAGGCCCAAACCTGCTTTTGAAGAGAAGTCATGTCGCGCATCCAGATTACGGCCGAGGCCCGACATAGTCTTCAAGCGAGACCATCATGCCATCAGGCACATTGGTCAGCACGTCACCGTCCTCGGCCAACTTGCCCAGAAACTCCATCGCGGCCGCGCGTTTGTCCTCGGACCAATCGGTGGTAAAGTAGTTGTGGGAGGCACCGTTCTCGATCAGCACGTCAAGCACGGCATCGCTGGTGATCCCGAGTTTTTCGCGAATATAGGGTTTGCGCAGAATCTCGTAATTGGTCTCTTCGAGCAGAGCGACGGCTTCGTCATAGGCATCGCGGACACCGTAGGCCAGGTCCGGGTTGTCTTTCAGCCAATCCCCATGCGCCACCATATTGGTGATCCATGGCGCAAATCCACCATTGAAATCGGCGTAATCGGAATAGGCCTGAAGCAGGTAACGCCCATCGGTGGCTACAATCGCCTCGGAGACGAAACTTTCGAAGTCGAAAATTGCGTCAACCTCGCCTTCCTTGAGCAGCGACACAAGCGCCGCCGGCCCGACTTGGGACAGGTCATATTCTTCGAGCACGTCAAAGCCGTACATTTCTTCGACAATCAGGCGGATGAACATGGTGGTGCCACTGTCCGCGCCGAAATGGCCAACCTTTTTGCCTTTCAAATCCTCGGGCGTCTGTGCCGCGGACCCGCCCGGCACAACGATACCGAGATAGAGGTTTCCGACCGGATAAAAGGAGGTGATGTCAAACCCTTCCTCGCGGGCGAAGGCCACCCCGAGCAGGTCGTTGTCCATCGACACATCGGCATTGCCGATCAGGAAGTTTTGAAAAATGCCTTCGTGGGGCAGATATTCGAACGTACCGTCAAAGCCGTGCTTTTCATCGAGGCCCTCGCCTTCGATGATCATCATCGGCACACCGCCGAGACTTCCCGCGACAGCCTGAAGGGTGACTTCGGGCATATCTTGGGCAACGACCTGCGCAGAGAGGCAGGCCAAGGCGGTCGCAGTCAGACCGCCAAGAATAGAGCGTTTCATTGGGCGTTTCCCTGTTGTTTGTGCTTATGCGATGACCATAAGATCGCTGCAATTAATTAATCAAGTAATTAATTTTCATCATGCTCATTTTTATGGAAAAACCAAACCCATCATTATAAATGAGATACATTATAAAGCATTGGACGCGTTGATTTGATCAGTCTTTGAGCCGATTGAAAGAGACCTATCGCGCAGCATTGCCCAAATGGCACGAACGGGATAACGACTCTGCATGGCACACACGAAACAAAAGCGCGTCGGACGACCGGAAGGCCAGAGAAATCTGGCCGACAAAATCCTCGACAAGGCAGAGATTCTGTTCGCTGAACAGGGCTATTCCGGCACGACACTGCGTCAGGTCGCCGACGCCGCCGACGTCACCTCCGCGATGACGGCATATTATTTCAAAAACAAGGAGAACCTGTTTCGCGAAGTCTTCACACGTCGCGGCCTCGAAATTGCCGAGCAAAGGATGCAACAGCTGGACATGCTGCAAAAGGGCGACAACCTGTCCCTAGAAACGCTGGTTCGCTCCTTTCTCCAGCCCTCTTCCGATCTGCGTCACACCAATCAGGGACGTGCATTCTTACGACTGCATGGACGACTGCACATGGAGCCGGAGCCCCTGTCCTTTTCATTGCGCCGAGAGGTGTATGACGCCTCGACCCGCGCCTATGTAGAGGCGCTCGTGGCTTTGCTTCCGGAGCAACCGGAAAAACTGATCTACCAGAAAATGTCTCTGATGGTCGGCGCTTATCTCTATGCGTTCTCCGACACGAACCGTCTCAAGGAACTAGCCATGTCGGAGGATGCAACCGATGATCTTTTGGAAACGACGGTCGCCTTTTCGGTGGGTGGATTTCTGGCAACCTGATCCCGCTCAGAGCTTCGGACGCCGCATCTGGAACAACGTGCCGATGCTAGCAAAATCCTGATAGCCGAGCCGCGTAAGAGGCCTATAACGCAAGACATCGAACCGCCCCTTTTCACTCAGGCAGTCATTGCGCAAATGGATCGCCTCCACGCGAGCAAGGATCATCAAATTGCCTTCGCCTTCCAGATCAATCGTCTGTGTAATCCGACATTCCAACGCCGCCGGAGCCTCCGCCAGTCGCGGACAGTCGATCGTTTCGCACTCCGCCGCCTTCAGCCCCAGCGCCTCGAACTCGCTCTGATCCGCCGGATATCCGGCCGACGAGGCATTAAGCGCCTCGCGATCTTCAAATCCTGCAATATTGATACAAAACACGCCAGTCTCGACGATGTGGCTGTAACTGTCCTTGCCCTTTTCGCGATCCGGTTTGCCACCGATGGAGGAGACGATCACCTGCGGCGGAGTGTAGGCCACGGCGTTGAAAAACGAATACGGCGCGAGGTTCGTGGCGCCCGTCGCTCCTCGAGTCGAAATCCATGCGATTGGACGCGGCGACACAATTGCGGCGAATGGGTCTTGTGGCAGACCGGACCTGTCTTTCGTCAGGTAAAACATCGCTTTCTCCTATGCAAAAAGGGAAGACCATCGCCTTCCCCATTCATTTCGCAGCTCCGAAGTGAGATCAAAGACTTTTGAGCCAACTCAGAATATCAGCCGCGTCTGTGACATCCGCGTATTTCTGATCCATGTCGTAGAGGTTCGCCGTATGCGGAGCCTCCGCCCGGTCGGCGCAGCAATCACGAGGCACCAAGACGTTGTACCCCGATTGAACGGCGTCGACGACGGTTGCCCGAACGCAGCCAGACGTCGTCGCACCGGTCACGACAACCGTATCAACTCCGGCACCGGTCAGAAGCGCATTCAACGTCGACCCAAAGAAGGATGATGCCCCCTTTTTCGTGACAATCGCGTCCTCGGGTTGAATACCCGTCGCGGCGTCAATTTCGACAAGCCGCGTGCCCTCGATCAGTGCCCGCATGCCGGTGGCTTTTTTGAGCCAGGGCAGTTTGTCCAACTCACCGGGGTGATAGGCGATTGTGGTGAAGATCACCGGAAACCCTTTGGCGCGGGCCACATCGCAAATCTCTTTGGTCTTTGCCATCTGCGCAACAGCATCAGAGGCCGTGGGGTATAGCAGATCGGTGAACCCGTATGAGAAATCCACGACCACAATGCCGGGACGCGCGCCACGCGGCACGGAGACGCCAAAGCCCGCGGCCTTATAGGTGTCTGACTGAGACATGCTGTGCTCCTTTGAAATAAAAATGGGGCGACCACAAAGAGGTAAGGAACAGGCCGCCCCGGATGCGCTTGAGACCGGGGAAGCCTCAGCCGCGCTCCATCTGAATCTCTTTCACCACGATATCGCCGTCGATCACGATGGCTTCGTCATCAAGGAAGAGCGAACAATTACGCATCGGGATGTCGAGGTGACAGGCGGTATCGTTCGGGCCGCCCAATTCATTGTTCGGCCCCGTGGAGAACATCACGTTGCCATAGAAGCTACGCGGTTCCATGCCCATGCCGCCCGGGAAAGCACCCGGCACCATGTTGTGCCATCTGGCGTTCGGGTTCATGCCCCAGCCAACATGGCTCATGCCGAGCCCGCGCGGATCGTTGAAGGCATCCATGTAGGATTTCACCAGTTCCGTATCGAGACCGCCGCGCATATCGGTGATCCAGCCCTTCTCGATCGTGTAGGTGATCGGGGTGTTCACATAGGTGTTCTGCGGCAAAAGCACATCGCCCGGAGCGACCACAATCTGACCATCAACGCCGTCGTCGTCGCCACCCGTAAAGACAAAGCCCGACGGCCAGTGATCCCAGCGCCCCGGCTCATCAGTGCAGGCATATTCTGTCACCGTCGGGTAGGTGTTGAGCTTATAGGTCACATCAGTGCCGTGGGGCGAGGTGATGCGCATGACCTTAGCCTTGCTGAGCATCTCGCCCGCGATGGTCACCTTTTCCTTGATCTCCTGCGTCGGCAGCAGCCGTGCCAGAAGTTCGGGCGGCTCAACGGCAGTGAGGATACGCGTGCCGGCGGCCTGAATCGCGAATTGCTCCGGCGAGAACAGAAGAAAAATACAGTCGATCAGCATGTCGCAGTTTTTCAGCGCTTCGACCGCATCCGGCATCGCCGCGAGACCGGTCTGACCCACAGCCCACTCGCCAATGACGGCAGGCGCAGGCAGGCGCATGTGATACATGTTCGCACCGAGCATCCGACCTGCGGCCATAAACGCATCGGCATAATCGAGGCGTTCATTGCCTTGCGTGAGAACGATGAGGCGTTCGTCTTTTTGCACACCTGACATTTTCAGCTGATGCAGACAGATTTCCGTGAAACTTGCATGATCCATATCTGTATTCCCTGTTGATTTATGCTTGTTTGGCCTCAGCCGTAATTTCAGGCGGAGAAATCCATGACGGCGCAGAGGAAGCCCTCGAGGTCATCCCATGGGATCATGTGCCCTGCGCCGTCGACGGTGCGGACTTCCATGGATGGCAAAAGCTCTTTGAGTTCAGCCTCATCTTCCGCCTGGATGACAGGTGCGCCGCCCGCAATCACGAGACGCGTCGGTACTGTGATTTTGGGAACGTCTGCGTGGATGTCATCGGTGTGAAAGCCGTCATAGGCGGCGCGGATCGCGCCCCAGTGACAGGTGTGAAGCCATTCGGCGCGAAGGGCGCGTTGTTCCTCAGTCCAGGTCGGGCAGTAGGCTTTCATGTCCTCTGCCGAACAACCTTTCACAGCCATCTTGATCGAGTCGCCGTACCATGGCCATGCCGAAGGGTATGCACGACGGTTCGGGCCGGAGACCGGCGGATCGACCAGAATGGCACCCTTGAACATCTCTGGCTTGGTCGTCACGGCACGGATCGCCGTGCGTGCCCCCATGGAGTGACCGAGGACGATAGGCTGATCCATTTGCTCCGCAATCGCCACGGCGTCGGCGGCCATGGCATCCAGCGTGTAATCCAGATCCCCCGTCTCACTGAGACCGCGTCCGCGCACGTCAAGAACGTGGACGTCGAACGCTTTGGCGAGTCGTTCGGCGACAAAGCCCCATGTGATCGCCGGAGACGTGATGCCGGGAATCAGGAGCATCTGAGGGCCCTTGCCCTCATAGCGGATCAGATGATTGCGAATGCCGTTGGCGTGAATGTTGTATCCGAAGGCCATCAACTTTCTCCTTAATATGCGCCGGACAAGAGCGTGCCGCCACCCGGAACACGGGTGTCGAGATCAAGCTCTTTGAGCATCTGCCACGTCGTTGCGATTGCCGCCGTCAGGACGGGCTTACCTGTGACCGCCTCCGCCATCGGCACAGCCGGAAGCGAAGGCATCTGTACGCAGGCAGAAAGAACCACGGCATCGACATCGTCGGTTTTCAGACCCTTGACGATTTCCGGTAGATTCATCGGATCGTGTGCAGCCACGTCGAGGTTGTCTTGAATTTCGAGGGCAATGTAGTCGCTCACCTCGATGCCTTCGTTACGGATGTACTCCACAACCATTTCGGTCAGCGGTTTCATGTAGGGGGCGACGAGGGCGATTTTTTTGGCGCCGAGCGCGCGAATGCCCTCGATCAGAGCTCCAGCAGAGGTCACCACCGGAGCGGGCCCACCGTTGTCGGCAGCCACACCCGCAAGACGCGGCCCGGACACACAGTGATACCCCTTGCCCATGGACATGATCGCCACGAGACAGGCGTAGCCCATCACATCGACCTTGGCGTCCGAAAGCTCCAATGCGCAACGATCGCTGTCGGCGTCCATCTTCTCAAGCTCTTCCTTCGTCACATGCTTCATCCGCATGCGGGCCGAGTGAAAGGTGAAACGTTCCGGCGCGACGGCTTCGCGTGCCTTCAGGAGCGCGGGGATTTCCGTTTCCATGGTGACATTGGAGCTGGGAACAATTTGCCCGATCCGAAATTTTTTCATGATTCTCGTCCTTGAGAGTGCGTTTTCTCAAGGGGTAATTCTAATTCTGTATAATTACAAGTCTGAATAATTACTCCCGCACGCGGAACAGACTTTAATTCCGGAGCCGCTTAGGGAAGCGGCGCCCGCAGACCCGCGGACAGGAAAACCGTCAGATGATCGAGCATATCCCCCTGCTCCACCTCGCCGATCTGATCATCGGTCAAGTCATTGAGCCGCCCGAGATCATTGAGCATGAACATGTAGGTGCCAACGAGAAAAGCCATGCGGAGCGAGATGACGTTTTTCGGGATCTCTGGCAGCGCATCGCAGAGCGCGGCGATATAGCGTTTAACGGAGGCGTCGTAGACCTCACTGCGGAGATGGAGTGCGTGTTCATCCAACTCGGAATGCAACCGGGCCTGAAGACGAACAAACGCAGCGCCATTCGGGCCGGAATATTTCATATCCCATTGTGGTTTAAGATAACTTCTGACAATCACTTCAACAGTAGGCGCACCCTGAGCGGCCAGAAGTTGATCCAAAAGCACATGGCGAGCACCAGAAATGGCGGAACCGCGGCGGCGCACGACCTCGTCAAACAGGTCTTGTTTGGAGCCAAAATAATAGCGCACCAGCGCCTGATTAACGCCAGCTTGTGAGGCAATGTCCCGCACCTTGGCACCGTTGAATCCGGCCTCTGAAAAAATCAGCTCCGCATTATCGAGAATGACATCCCGCAACTCGGCTCCCTCTTTCGGGCGTCCCGGCCTGCGGCGCGTTTTCAATTCTGACATCTCAGACACATCTCAACCTTTGTTTCTTAAACTATGTCAGACGGTCGCATCGACATCAAATGCAATTATTATACTAAAAATTAATTAATTCACCAACATCAGAGCACACCTTACTCAAACCAAATCATCATCAAGTTAGCTCCCACACTCCTACGGACAGGATTTAGCTATCCGCCGCGCAAACCACGCAATCAGCCCCATCAGGCCCGCACTCGATGCTGGCTCTTGGGTAGTCACGCGCCCGCACCTAGAACTGGACATGCTTTACACACAGGCAGAAAATCGACGCTTTGACCGCTTCGAGACGGAGCATCTATCGGCAATGAACGCGAAAGACGGCGCGGCGCGCCAAAAGGCACAAACCAGCTTCAATTATTACATCCACTGTACGCTCCGAGGGACGCGAGTTTACTCAACACCCCCGAAGATACCTTGAAGTGGTCCCATGAAATCGGACAGTGAGCTAAGGTGTATCCCGAGCCTTTGAAGGGGTACGAGAATGGCAAAGCGCCGGAATTTTACAGATCAGTTTAAGGCCAAGGTGGCGCTGGAAGCGCTGCGCGGTGACAAGTCGACCTAGGAGATCGCGTCGAAGCATCAGCTTCAACCACGGCAAAGCTACCACACAGTGCTTTACGGCACGGCGACAACAATCGGTGGCGTCGTTTGCACATTCGAACGCCCTGCCCCACTCTATGAAGTCAATGAATTAGAGACGGAAGGTCCGAGTAGCCACTACCTCCGAAGACGCCGGGCGCCGCCCAATTCACACTCCGGAACACCTATGCGATCAAATGGGAGAACAACGTTTCACCATGGCGCAGGTTGCTCCAGATGGTTCCCCCGGCCTAGAAGGCCTGCGGTCGTCGCACAGGCTAAAAATGTCAAAATTGGCTCCCAGAAAGTTACACAAAAATTTACACAAAAAAATTTAAAACGTTGATAATATTTATTTAAAACTAATTGTAAATCCGTGTACACCGGTTCGTTTCCGGTACTCGCCTCCATTTACTTTCAAGCACTTGTGTCATCATGGCCTCCTTGAAAGTACGACCGTTTGCAGGTCGGCTTACAGTTCTTTTCCATTTTGCCGTCGACACAGCTTCCAGCGCCTGATTCACGCGGTTCGGTTCCGTCCGCGGAAACCACCGCGCAATGTTCCATTGAGGTGAGGTGCCCCTAGTTTCCTAGACACCTGCCTTTTCCAGTTTGAGCTGTCTTTCTTCGAAGTCAACGAGCGACAGCATGCCGTTGTTCGTGTGCTTGCGCTTCGAGTTGTAGAATATCTCAATGTACTCAAAGACATTGCGCCGCGCGCCTTCGCGGGTTCGGTAGGTCCGCCGCCTGATTTTTTCCCGTTTCAGCAGCTGAAAGAAGCTCTCGGCCACAGCGTTGTCGTGGCAGTTTCCGCGACGGCTCATCGAGTGTTCTAATCCGTGAGCCCTTAGGAACGCAGCCCATTCGCGGCTTGTGAACTGAGCGCCTTGATCTGAATGCACCAGCAAGCCCGGAGCCGGTTTGCGCCGCCAGATCGCCATAAGAAGAGCCTGCACAGCAAGCTCAGACGTTTGGCGGGAGTGAACTGTCCACCCGACACGCGCCGCGAAAACAGATCGATGACCACAGCGAGATAGGCGAAACCTTCGTGCGTCCTGATGTAGGTAATATCACTCGACCATTGTTCTTGAACCAATGGCGAACAATGTCTCGTCCCATGCCCGATCAGGTGCCGCCACGTCGGCCTGCCACTATGTATGCGATTTTGATTTTGGCTGTGTGCGTTTCGGCAATTTGAAACGACAAAATTCTCCCGGGGGAGGCGCTTAACTATCTGTTACTTATCGGTATTTATTGGTT